>NZ_CP127174.1:0-2400000 GCF_030273315.1 Natrialbaceae archaeon AArc-T1-2
CCGTCTTCTTTCGTTTACGTACTTCTGTCCGACAGTATCAAGGAGACACATCCACAGCTCTGTAATCGATTGTTGAGACTGCTGTGCTGGCGCTGTCGGATCGACGAGAGCGACGAAATCGATCCAGAAGGTCCATTTGAAGCGAGACCACACGACGGGATATGGAGCCATTCGACGGGTTCGATCCGGCAGAACGGGCGGTCCTTGAGCGGGGCCGGGCGTGGATCCGCGAACACGAATCCGAGTTGCTCGAGTTCCTCACCGACCTCGTTTCCCGTCCGAGCGTGACTGGCCGGGAAGGGATACACGACGATCCCGAGTCGGTCGTCGGCTCCCTCTATGCCACCCTCGCCGAGCGGACGGACCGGGCGATTCTCGACGTCCAGCGCGTGCCCGACGACGACCGAGGGCCACGAGAGAACTGTTATGCGGTTCTCGAGGGCGCGACCGACGAGGTGTTCGTCTGTACGAGCCACACCGACACGGTCGCGCCCGGGGACGAAACGGACTGGCCAGGGAACGACCCCTACGACGCATCCCCGGGTACGGTTCGCCGGATAGAGCCGGGAACGATCGAGCTCTCCGTCGACGGCCGCGTCGAACGACGGTCCATTCGCGACGCGTACGATCGTGTCTGGGATCGTCGCGACGCCACCGAACGCGACGTGCTCGTCGGTCGTGGGACCTACGACAACAAGGCGTCGGTCGCGTGTCTCGTCGGAGCGTTGCTGGGGCTCGAGTACGCCCTCGAGCAGGAGGACCGACGGCTCGGTGGGACGCTCGTCCACGGCCACCTCGTCGGCGAAGAGATCGCCCAGGTCGGCGCGAAGGCGATGGTCGGTCGGGGCGACCGGGCCGGCTGGTTCCCAGAACGGTTCCCCGACCCGGAGGGTGCGGCGGTCGTCATGGACGGCTCCTACGGGTTCGTGCCGGCGGTCGGCCACCGCGGACTCGCATGGGTCACCCTCCGAGCCGAGGGCGAGTCGACCCACGCCTCGACGCCGCATCTCGGGACGAACGCGGTGCTCGAGACGGCAAAGGGGTTGGCTGCGGTCGAGGACGCGTCGTTTCGCGAGGCGATTGCGTCGCCGTTTGTCGACGACACGCTGCTTGGTGAACTCACGGTGGCCGCCGGAACGACGATCGTCGGCGGCGACGTCAGACGAGACCGGAACGGAACGCTCGCGCGTGCCGGCGTCAACGCAGTCCCCGACTGGTGTGAGACGACCTTCGACGTGCGGTTTCCCCGATGGGAAACGTATCCGGACGACCCCGACGCGATCCGGACCCACTTCGAGGAGACGATCGAGGCCCACGTCGAAGCGCAGACCGGCGACGTCGCCGTGACCGCGACCGTCGACCCCGACGAGTACTTTCCGCCGGTCGCCCTGGCGGGGTCCCGCGAGGCAGCGCGGGAGCACCCGCTCGTCGAACGGGCGATCGACGCGGCACGGTCGACCGTCGGCTACGACCCTGGTGTGGCGGTCGCCCCCGGTGTAACCGACGCGGCCTCGATCTACTCGGCCACGCGATTGCCGACGATCGTCGAGTACGGTCCGGCCGGGGCGTTCTCGCACGAACCGCTCGAGTTCGTCGAACGCGAGTCCGTTCTCGACGGCGCGGCCGCCATGCTCGAGCTGACGATTCGACAGCTCGGAGTTGCTTGATACACACGTCGACCCGTGGACGCCGTCTCGAACAGGACCGCTGTTCGACGTTGAGATCGGCGACGATCGGGTCGTCGATTTCGTCGCGACTGTCGACATGCAAGCGCGTACGACGGTCGGAACGCTCGTCGTTCGTCCGGACGAACCGCTGTAACCGCTTTTTCTGCGATCCAGCTCGGGTCGAGCGACGGCTGTGTCTCGACGCCGAGGGTGGTCGACGAAACGACAGCCTTCTAGTAGAACGCTTCAGCAACGAGCAGCGGCAACACGAGCGTGGCCTCCGCTTCGACCTGCGTAAAGTTGGTCTCGGTATCGTCTTTGACCTTTCCCCACGAAACGGCTTCGTTCGGTGGGGCGCCCGAGAGCGAGCCGTCGCCTTCCATTCCCGTCGAAATGTACACCGCATACTCCGCACCGCCGCGGAACAGGTTCGTCATGATCGCGTGATGTTTCGGTACGCCGGCACCCACTGCGATGAGGCCGGTCTTCTCCGCGAGCATACCGTCTTCGATGAGCGACGTGTAATCGTCGAGAATCTCGATACCCACATCTGCATCCTGTCCGCGGCTGTAGTAATACAGGAAATTCCCGACTTCCGCGTCGGTCAGTGCCGGACAGTAGATGGGGACGTCGTTGTCCGCCGCCTGTTTCAGCACCGAATCCTCATCGTCCAGCGTCTCGCCGAGTTCTCGAGCGAACGCGGTCGGCGTTCGGACCTTCTCTTCGGCGAAGAACTCGTCGAAGAAGTCATAGAGGTACTCCTCGAGCCAGACGTAACGATCGGACGGGACGAAGATGTTCCCGAGGCGGTTGATTCCGCGTTCGCGGAGGGCGGCTTCGTCGGCGTCCCACTCTCCCAGTTTGAACGGCTTGGCTGTCTTGATGACGTCTTCCGTGAGCGAGCCGGAAGTGGTGATAATGACGTCGACGTGACCGTCGCGAACGAGTGCTGCGATGACCTCACGCAGCCCCGACGAGATGATGTTCGACGTCAAGGTGAGATAGATCGTCGCATCTTCGTCTTGCATTCGCTTCGTGATGTCGATCGCTTCGGCGAGGTGCGTTGCCTGAAAGCCCGTGGTTTCGTAGGTCGCGAGCAGGTCCGAGAGCGTCGTTTCACCGCGGAAATCGTGTCCGCGGATGTCGGCCGTCTCAAGCGTTTCGTCGCTGCCGGGTACGACGTGGTCCCGGGTCGAATCGTCGTCCATATCGGACCAAGTGGCTAGTCGCGTTTGAATCACTCGAGATGGACCGCGAACCGCCCGAACCGCCCGAGAATCCTGAGAAGTGCGTCGGAATCGATGTGGGGATTCTCAAGTACGCCCATGATACGGACGGCACGGCGGTCGGGTCGCTCGACCTTTCGAACGAACGTGAACGCTTGGAGCGCGAGCAACGGAAGCTCTCGCGGAAGCAACACGGCTCGAACAACTGGGAGAAACAACATCAGCGCGTCGCGGAGTGTCACGCCAACCTCCGACGGAAGCGCCGCGACTTCTTGCACAAACTCTCGAACTACTACGCTCGGGAGTACGACCTCGTGGCGGTCGAAGACCTGAACGTGAAGGGGATGATGGAATCGCCGTCGAACAGCCGCAACACCGCATCAGCGGCGTGGCGGACGTTCCTCTCGTTGTTTGAATACAAGTGTGAGCGGGAGGGGACACACTTTGTGGCGGTCAACCCGAGAGGGACGACCAAGGAGTGTGCGTCGTGTGGCGTTTCGACGGAGAAGCCGTTGTGGGTCCGTGAACATTCCTGTCTTGCCTGCGGGTTTGAGGCGGACAGGGATGCGAACGCGGCGTGGAACATTCTTTCTCGCGGCCTCGAAGATGTAGGAGTGGGATACTCCGAATCAACGCCTGTGGAGACTGCGCTCGCTGTGGACACCGTCGTGTCTGCAAAGCGCGTCGTGGAAGCAGGAAGCCCTACCCTCAAGGAGCGAACGGCGTCAGCCGTGAACGAATAGGGTAGGGTAGGGTAGTTCACTCGCTGATGAACTTGTTGTCCCGCCAGTTAACCCCACCTTCGGAGTCATTGCGATCGCGCGGTCCCTCGACGACCTCGACGTCCGCCGGCCGAGGCTCGCCGTCGACGATGCGAGTCGCCTCGAGTTCGCCGTCCCGTTCTGAGATCGCTGTGAGGGTTCCCTTCTCGGTCTGTTCGGCGATCCCACACAGTACGAGGAACATTTCGTACTGGAGCAGGGAGTTCTGCAGGACGGTCTCGCGGTCGCCTTTGAACGCGGCGAACTCGATAAGTTCCGATTCGATCTCCTCTTCTTCCTCTTCGTCCCAGCGGAAGGAGTTGCGTCGCTCGTCCGGATCCTCTTCGTAGACCCGGTTTTCGGTGACGCTCGCTTTCAACTGTGCCGTCGGCGTGTACTTGCTTACGTCCTCGTCCTCGGCGACGGCTTTAAGGATGAGCGTGTTGTTTCGTCGTGTGATCTCGACGTCGTCGATCCCGTCCGGGAACGTCATCGCCTCGATGTGGTCGTGGAGGTCATCGAGTGGCAGTTCGAGCGTCGAGTGGAGCCGATATACGTGTCTGGATTCCTCTGACATGGATGGAAAGGGGAGTTCTCTCAGGTGCTAGTACGCGGGCGTGGCTTATATGACCTGCTATTATATTCCGTCTGAAACTGACAATAAATAACGGTCGCAGGAGTGTGTCGTTCGGAAAACGCGGCCGATCATCTCTCCCACGGCTCGGCCGTCGTCTCGCCGAACAGCTCGCGCATCAGGATCACGATGCTCTCTGGTGGGAACTGTCCGTGTTCGGTGACGATCGCGTCGACGTGACGTGGCGGGGTGACGTCGAACGCGGGGTTTTCGACGGCGGGTCCCGGATCGTCCGGCCGGCCGTCGGTGATCGCCTCGCGTTCGGCTGTCGACAGCACCTCGGTCTCCGCACGGCGTTCGATCTCGACGGTGTGACCGGTCAACGTGTCCGGATGGAGCTTGATCGTTTGAGCGGCGACCACAACCGGAACGCCCCGCTCGCGCGCGCTGACTGCAAGCCCGCTCGTGCCGATCTTGTTGATGACACTGCCGTCGGCCGCGATGCTGTCGGCTCCGACGAGCACGTGATCCGCCGCGTCCAGGTACCGGTGGGCCGCATTGTCGACGATCAGCGTCACGGGAACGTCCCACCCCCGCAACTCACCGGCCGTGATATGGCCCTGCTTTCGCGGCCGCGTCTCTTTGACGATCGCCTCGAGATCTTTCCCCGACTCGACTGCCGCCTTCACGCACGCGAGCGCGTCCGTGGAATGACAGTGAGTCATCACGACGTCGCCGTCTTTCAGCCGGTTTGCTCCCACCTGGCCGAGTCGATCCTGTGCCTGCTCGAGGTCGCCGCGAAATTGCTCGGCGCGGTCGATCGTCGCCGTCCGGAGTTCGGCGACGGTCTCGCCCTCGAGGCCACGAAAGACGTACCGGAGCGCGTTCGGCAGGCTGACTGCAGTCGGGCGCGTCTCGTACAGCTCCCGCGCAGCGGCCTGCAACTCCGCGCGAAATGCCTCCGGCGTCGTCGCGTCCGACTCCTCGGCCTGGGCTGCGAGTGCCGCCGCGGTAGCGTCTGCGATGGCTGCAGCGCCCCGTGTCTCCATCGACTCGATGGCGGTCGCGGTCTCGAGGACGGCCGGGGCGACGGCCGGGCGGTCCGCTGTCATGGGTAGTGGTTGGTCCCCGCAGACCAAAAGGAACGTGGGCGGTCGTACCCCGGCGCGACGTTGCCGACCGACGACGGGCGGCTTTTTGATGGTTCGCCGATTCGAGTACCCATGGACCGCACCGAACTCGCGCCCATGATCGACCACACCGTGCTCGGTCCCGAGACGACTCCCAGCGACGTCGACCGGGTCCTCGAGGAAGCGGCCGAGTACGGCACGAACGCCTGCATTCCGCCGTGTTACCTCGAGCACGTCCCCGACGAGGGAGACGTCACAGTCGCGACAGTGATCGGCTTTCCCCACGGTCAACACGCCACCAAGGCGAAGCTCCAGGAGGCCGTCCTCGCCTGGCAGGCCGGCGCGGACGAACTCGACGCCGTCTGCAACGTCGGCCGACTGAAAGCCGGCGAGGATGAGGCCGTCGCCGACGAACTGAGCGAACTCGTCGCCGCCGTCCCGATCCCGGTGAAGGTCATCCTCGAGACGCCGCTGCTTTCCGACGCGGAGATTCGGCGGGCCTGCGAGACAGCTCTTGAGGCCGACGCCGCGATGGTCAAGACCGCGACGGGGTTTGCCGACGGCGTCGGTTCGGAGAAACGACGTGCAAACGACAGCGCCGCAAGCGGCGGCGCGACCGTCTCGGACGTCGAACTGATGAGCGAGTACCTGCCCGTGAAAGCAAGCGGCGGCATCGGCACGTACGAGGAGGCGATGGCGATGATCGACGCCGGAGCCGAGCGGATCGGCGCTTCCAGCGGGACCGAGATTCTCGAGGGGGCACCCGAGAGCGACCCCTGATCACGCTCGAACCGTCACTCCTGTCCGAGCAACTGGTCGACGACCGGGGACTCGTCCTCGCCGAGTGCCGAGCGCACGAGCAGGTGGCCGCCGAGTTCGGACAGCGCGATGACGTCGTCAGCGCCGGCGCGTCTGAGCTTCGGGGTGTTTTCCCGGTCGTTCGCGACGGTCGCGATCCGGGCGTCGGGCCGGAGTTCCCGGGCGGTCAGCACGGCGAGTGCGTCCTGTGCGTCGTCGTCCGTGGCCACGAGGATCGCCCGTGCGTTCGCGATCTTCGCCCGCCGGAGCGGCTCCTCGTCGCTCGGGTCGGCGGTGAGAACGCGGACGTCCTGTTCGGAGAGCTGTGTGGCCGCCCGCTCGTCGTCGGTGACGACGAGAAACTGGACGTCGGCGGCGTCGAGTGCGTTCACGATCGGTTCGGTCAGGTTCCCGTGGCCGAGCACGAGGACGTGGTCGTCTAGGAGTTCGAGTTCTGATTCGGTCATGATTCCGAGCGTCTTCGAGAGCCGGGCCTGGATCGCCGGCCCGACGAGTGCCCCGATGGCGATACCGAAGCTGGCCACCCCGAGGACGACGACCGACATCGTAAACAGCATCGCTTCCTCGCTGCCCGGCGTCACGTCGCCGTAGCCGACGGTACTCGAGGTGATCAGCGTGAAGTAGAAGGCATCGAGCAGCGTATCGATCCCCTCGAAGTCCTCGCGGAGGGCGAACGCGCCGAACGTGCCGTAGGCCTGGACGCCCACGAGGGCAGCCCCTGCCGCGAGCTGTGTCGTCGTAAGCGACAGCGACCGATCGAACCGGCCGCGGGTGAGAAACAACGAGGGGATAGCAAGCACCGAGAGGACGACCAGCGGCAGGGCGTAGATGCTCGCCTGCAACAGCCCCTGCAAGGCGGTGATCGGCAACAGGACGAGCGTCGCCCACCAGCCGACCCGGAGTCCACGCCGGAGCGCGAGCGCGCTCGCGACCATCAGAAAGCCCGTGAACGCGCCGGTAAAGCCAGCCGTGTTCTGGACCGGCTCCGGCACGTGTGGCGCGAGCGGGCCGTAGACGGCGTCGACGTCGAGGTTGACGATCCCGGTCACGACCGACAGCAAGGCGACGGAAAGTGCCAGCGCGACGGTCGCCCGCGTCGTCAGGACGCGTCGCCAGTTCGTCGCGAGCTCTTCGCCCGGCTGCTCGTCGGCCATACTGGCTGGTGTGTGGCCGTGATGATAAACGTCTCGAGCGACCACGAACGGAGACCTCCGGAGAGACGGGCCCGTGGCGGTAGCTACTTGCCGTCGGGACCGAAAGCGCCATACATGGAGTGGAAGCTGTTCGCCGACCTCGCAGAACACGCGGGAGACCGACACGTGACCGTCGACGTCGATTCCGGTGAGACGGTCGGAGACGCCCTCGATGCACTGCTCGAGGACCGTCCGGCGCTCGCAGACCGGGTTCTCGACGACGACGGCGAGTTACGATCCCAGATCAACGTCCTTCGAAACGGCGCAGACGTCGGAAGCCAGGAAGATGGTCTCGAAACCGAACTCGACGCCGGTGACGAGTTAGCGCTGTTCCCGCCGGTAAGCGGCGGCGGCAGGCGGTAGTCGCGCTCCCAAAACGGCTTTTGGGTATCCGCTCGAATCGTCTCATGTGTCAACCGGTGTCATCCTCGCTGGCGGTCGGTCGACCCGATTCGGCGAGACGGACAAGGTAGTCGCCGAACTCGCTGGCGTTCCGATGATCCGTCGGGTCGCAAAGCGGCTCGCTGATGCGGTCGACGCCGTCGTGATCAACTGCCGTCGCGACCAGTGCGAATCGATCGCGGCGGCGATGGACGGATATCCCCACGACGTCGGATTCGCGATCGACGAAGAGCCCGATCGCGGTCCGATGGCCGGCATCTACGAGGGACTTCGGGCCGTCGACAGCGAGTACGCCGTCGTCGTCGCCTGTGACATGCCGTTTGTCGATCCCGCGTTCGTCCAGTACCTCCTCGAGCGCGTCGCCGGCCACGAGGCCGCCGTCCCACGACTCGAAGATCGGTGGTTCCAGACCACCCAGGCGGCCTACCACGCCGACGCGATGGCGACCGCCTGCGAGGATGCACTGGACGACGGCGAGCGAAAGATCATCGAGCCGCTGTTCGAACTCGACTACGTCGTCCTCGACGAACCCGACGTTCGCGAGCACGCGACTCTGGAGACGTTTCGAAACGTCAACACGCGCGGGGAACTCGAGCGGGCGGCTGCCGATCTCGGATAGGCTGGTATTAGCCCCGGAGGTCGAGGACCAGTTCCTCGCCGTCGCGTTCGAAGCTCGTCCCGAACGGTTCGGAGAGTTCGCGCATCCGATCGCGCGACCACGACGCCGCCGGCTCCGTAGCGCGGTAGACGGTACAGCGTTCGATCATCGTCGGGAACAGTCGAAGCGTCTCGATCGATCCCGTCTCCGACTCGAGCGTGGCCGTAAACAGAAAACTCCGATCGTTGCGACGTTCGTGGTCGACGGCGTAGTCGTCGACGAAGTCGCCACAGTCGTACAGGACGGGAACGTCGTCGATCACCTCGATCCCCTGGAAGACGTGTGCGCTGTGGCCGTGGACGAGGTCGACGCCCTCGTCGACGAGAAACCGGGCGAACCGGCGGAACTCGGGTGGTGGCTCGGTAACCATGTTCGGTCCCCAGTGTAGCGAGGCGACGAGCAGGTCCGGCTCCGTCGCGTTCGCGTCAGCGATCGCTTCGCCCGCTCGCTCTCTCGCGAGGTCGTCGTCGTCTCCGATGGGGACGTAGGCGGTCCCCGGCTCGTCGGGCCCGACCGCGTACTCCGGCGTGTTGTCGGTCAGCGAGACGAACGCGATCGTCACCCCATCGACCTCGATCGTCGCCGGCGCGAACGCCTCGCCCTCGGTTCGACCCGCACCCGCGTGGGCGATCCCCGCCTCGGACAACTCCTCGAGCGTATCACGCATGGCGGGTTCCTCGAAATCCAGCACGTGGTTGTTCGCGAGCGCCGCAAACGAGACGCCGGCGTCGGTGAGTGCGGGTACGGCCCACGACGGATCGGCACGGAAATGAAAGGGCCGGTGCGTTCGCGACCAGGGCGAGCCCCGCGTCGAGAGAGCACACTCGAGGTTGATCGCCAGCGCGTCGAGCGACCGGAGCCGCTCGCGGACGTCGCCCCAGACCTCGCTGACGTCCCGGGTCCGGTACCGTTCGTCGACGAGTCGGCCGAGCATCACGTCGCCCGTCAGACCGAACCGGAGGGTGCCCGTCATACTCGCCCATCGTACGACATCCACCGAAATAAAGGGCCGTCCGTACATGCCGCGGCGGCTGTCACAAGTCGCGAGTGACGGTCTCGGGACGAGGGGTGGTGACCGTCGGCTGATCGCCGGCCGACTCCGGCGTGCGAACCGGACGCGTGGTCTCCGTATGGCTGACCATTCGTCCGCCATGCCCCGACTTTTGTGTACACACCAACGATAATGTCTCTTCGGAAGAGCGTAGAAAAGGACATTCGTGTCGATATCGGGTCCAAAAGATCATACTTGCTCTATACACAAACGCTTTAGTACAGCGTTCGTTTGGGATAGGTGAGTAGAAGATGACGAACGGAAACCCGACTACGGCAGAACGCGACGTACTCGAAACGATCGAGGCGGAAGACGTCGACTTCCTCCGTCTCCAGTTCACGGACATTCTCGGGACGGTCAAGAACGTCTCCGTCCCAGCTCGCCAGGCCGAGAAGGCGTTCACCGAGGGGATCTACTTCGACGGCTCCTCGATCGAGGGCTTCGTCCGCATCCAGGAGTCGGACATGCGCCTCGTCCCCGACCCGGAGACGTTCGCGGTCTTGCCCTGGCGGGCCAACGGCGAGAGCGCCGCCGCGCGGATGATCTGTGACGTCTACGACACCTCCACGGACGAACCCTTCGAGGGCGATCCACGCTACGTCCTCAAACAGGCACTCGAGCGCGCGAAAAAGCTCGGCTACACCGTCAACACCGCGCCCGAACCCGAGTTCTTCCTGTTCGAGGAAGATGAGGACGGTCGGGCGACGACCGAGACCGCAGACCACGGCGGCTACTTCGACGTTGCACCCAAGGACCTGGCGAGTGACGTCCGCCGGGACATCATCTACGGGCTCGAGGACATGGGCTTCGAGATCGAAGCCAGCCATCACGAGGTCGCCCGCGGCCAGTACGAGATCAACTTCGAGTACGACGACGCGCTCTCGACGGCGGACAACGTCGCGACCTTCCGGACCGTCGTTCGTGCGATCGCCGCCGAACACGACCTCCACGCGACGTTCATGCCGAAACCGATCCCGCGGATCAACGGCTCGGGCATGCACACCCACATGTCCCTGCTGACCGAAGACGGCGAAAACGCCTTCCACGACGAAGACGACGAGTTCGACCTCTCGGAGACGGCCCACTCGTTTCTCGCGGGGATTCTCGAGCACGCCCCCGCGATCACGGCGGTCGCAAACCCCACCGTCAACAGCTACAAGCGCCTGGTGCCGGGCTACGAAGCGCCGGTCTACGTCGCCTGGTCCGATCGCAACCGATCGGCGCTAATCCGCAAACCCGCCGCACGGGTGCCTGCGGCCTCCCGAGTCGAACTGCGTTCGCCCGACCCCTCCTGTAACCCCTACCTCGCCTTCGCCGCCATGATCCACGCCGGGCTCGACGGCATCGAGCGCGACCTCGAGGCACCCGAACCTGTCCGGGAGAACATCTACGAGTTCGACGAGGAAAAACGCGAAGAGTACGGTATCGACACGCTGCCGGCGAACCTCGGCGACGCCGTCGCCGCCCTCGAGGACGACGACGTGATCTACGGCGCACTCGGCGAGCACGTCGCGCCGAAGTTCGTCGAAGCAAAGACCCAGGAGTTCGAGGAGTACATCGTCGAGGTCTCCGAGTGGGAACTCGGGCGCTACCTCGAGACGTTCTAACGTCGCTCGTCGCCAGCTTCCGACGGGCTAGTCCCCGACGACCGGATCGCGCTCCCAGAAGTCGCTGTCTTTTTTCAGTTTCGGGACCCAGGTGTCTGTCGTCTTCGAGAGGAGGGTGACGTGGGAGGCAGGCACCTGTTTGAGTTCGGGGTGGTCGGGCATGTACTCGCCGACGCGTTCGGCAAACTCGACGACCGCCTCGTGGTCGGGCATCGACGACCGATCGAGCCGGCCGCGAGAGTGACCGACGTGCATGTACGCCTTGAGTTCGACGAAGTCGGGATCGGCCCGCCGGAAGAGTCCGGCGTACCAGCCGGGGCTGTGCATGTTCTCGCCGTCGATCAGCGTCGTCCGCAGGACCGTGCGAGTCTCGTCTTTCGCCGCGAGGACGTCGAGCGTCTCGAGCAGTTTCTCCCAGGCGTCGTCCTCGGTGGCCTTGACGACCTGATCGAAGGTGTGACGCTCGGGAGCGTCGACGCTGACGTAGAGCTGGGTCGGATCACACTCCCGGATCACGTCGGGCCGGGTGCCGTTCGAGACGAGGAACGTGGTGACGTCCCGGTCGTGAAACGCCTCGATGAGTTCGGACAGGTAGGGATACAGCGTCGGCTCGCCGTCGAGACTGATGGCGACGTGGCGTGGCTCCATCGCTTCCTCGAACACCTCACGGGGGACTTTCTCGTTACCGCCGAAGCCCGAGAGTAGCTTCTTCTGGAGGTCGATCGAGGCGTCGACGACGGCTTCGGGATCGTCCCACTCGACGTCGTCCATCTCGTAGGCGTGACCGCTGTGATCGCGCCAGCAGAAGACACAGCGCTCGTTACAGCGGACGACCGGCGTCATCTGGATGCAGCGGTGGGACTCGATGCCGTACCAGATGTTCTTGTAACACTTCCCTTCGCCCCGCAGGGCGTTTTTCGTCCAGCCGCAGGTCTGGGCCGCCGTGTGGTTCTCGTTGTGGTAGTCCGGGTTCGAGACCTGCATCGGCCCGCCGTCGTCGTCCTCGTCGTCGGTGTCGACGCCCGCACCGACGCCCGTATCGGCGGAGTCGCTCATGTTGCCCTCGCTTGGACAGGGATCGTCAAAAGGCGTGTGGTGTTGATCGTCGGAACTGGATCCGCCCAACGCGGAAAGAATCGACGCCACCCGTCGACGACAGACCCGTAAGCCCCCACATTGATCGATACCACACCATGCAGACGACTCCGGGTCCGCTGGTAGGTCGCGATGGTCCGGAAAGCTATCACGTTCCGGACCGGCGAGTATCCGACCACGGAAGACGCGATGCTGGCCGCGGGCGCGTACACGCTGGTGCTTCTCGGACTGGTCACGCTGCTCTGGGTCTACTACTCGAGGGAACGGGTGGACTAGAGACCGGACCGGCGGGCCGCCCGACCGAGACGGGCGACCGCGTTATACTATCGGACGTAACTGTGTGACGATTCTCGCCACCCCGGTGCGGCGAGAATCTTTCACGACTTCCGTCCGGCAGTATTAGCTACCGTCCCGAACGCGCTCGAGCACCGACAGGGTCCCGTCGGCGTGGGCCGTTTCCAGGACCTCGTCGGCCGCTGCCTTCGCTACCTCGTCGGCGTTCGAGACGGCGACGCTGTGGCCGACGACCTCGAAGGTGGCGGCGTCGTTCTCGGAGTCACCGACGGCGACCGTCTCCGCGAGGTCGAATCCGACCGCGTCGGCGACGGCCTCGACGCCCGCGCCCTTGTCGACGGCCGGATCCTTGACGTGGTAGGCGTAGCCGGAGTCGATCACCTCGAGGCCGTGTTCGGCCGCAAGTTCTCGCAGCGGCGTCTCTGGCTGGGAGTGCTCGACGGCGATTTCGGTCTCCCGCCAGCGGTTGACGGTGTCCTCTGGCCCCCACCCGAGCGAGTAGCCGGCGTCTTCGTAGGCTTCGGCGACCGCTCGGGGCGCGTCGGGATCGGCGGTGAAGTGGACCTCCTCGCCGGTGTAAACGACGCCGCCGTTCTCGGCGACGACGAGTTCGGGGATGCCGGCGAAGTGACAGAGTGCGACCGGGTACGGAAAGGCCTTCCCGGTGGCGAGAACGACGGGAGCGTCCCACGCACGAAGCGGATCGAAGATGCGCGGGTCGATCCCCCATGTGTCGGGGCGGGTGAGCGTGCCGTCGATGTCCAGCACGAGCGGTGGCGTCATGCTCGAGGCTCGGGGCGTGGCCATCCTAAATGGGACGGTTCCGGTGGGTGCGCGATTTCACACCGTTTATGCCGATCCGTCGCCCCTCTCGGAACAATGACGAACCAGAAGCTCATCGACGCCTTGCGTGAGGCAGAGGCCGTCCAGTTCGGCGAGTTCGAACTCGTCCACGGCGGCACGAGCGAGTACTACGTCGACAAGTACCTCTTCGAGACCGACCCGCGCTGTCTCGAGTTAGTCGCCGAGGCCTTCGCCGAGCGGGTCGACGACGACGCGAAACTCGCGGGCGTCGCCCTCGGCGCGGTGCCACTCGCAGCTGCGACGAGCGTCGCCGCCGGCGTCCCCTACGTCATCGCACGCAAACAGCGCAAGGAGTACGGTACCGGGAACCTGATCGAGGGTCGCCTCGAGGAGGGTGAAGAGGTCGTCGTACTCGAGGACATCGTCACGACGGGAACGAGCCTGGTCGAGGCCATCGAAGCGCTTCGGGAGGCGGGTGCGACCGTCGACCGCGCGCTCGTGGTCGTCGACCGCGAGGAGGGCGGTCGCGAGAACGTCGAGGACGCCGACGTCGAGATGGACGCACTCGTGACAGCAAGCGAGTTACTCGCCGACCGCGAGTAGCAGTCGAATCCAAAGGTGTATGTCCGTCTCGCCACCTCGAAGCAAGTAGGATGACAGATGTGAGCGTCATCGGCTGTGGAAACATGGGGAGTGCCCTCCTCGAGGGGCTCTCGGCGTCGGGTGAGTACACGTTGACGGCGTGTGACCTCGATCCGGACGCCCTCGAGGCGGTGTCCGCATACAGCTCGCGGACGACGTCGAACCTCGAGGAGGCGGCCGAAGCGGACGTCGTCGTCGTCGCCGTGAAACCCGGCGTCATCGAGAGCGTCCTCGCGGACCTCGAGCTGTCGCCGGAGCAGACGCTCGTCTCGATCGCGGCGGGCGTCGAAACGGCCACCCTCGAAGCGCACACCGACGCGACGGTCGTGCGCGTGATGCCGAACCTCGCTGCCGAGACGGGAACGATGGCCGCGGCGGTGACCGAACACAGCGTGACCGACGAGGTCCGGGACCTGCTCGATTCGGTCGGCGAGTACGTCGAGATCCCCGAAGCACAGATGGACATCGCGACCGCCGTCAACGGCAGCGGGCCGGCGTTCGTCTACCACCTCCTGGGCGCGATGGCCGAGGCCGGCGTCGAGGGCGGTCTCGAGCCCGAACAGGCCCGGGTTCTTGCCGCACAGACGTTCAAGGGGGCCGCCGAGACGGTCCTGCGCTCCGAGGACGACCTCGAGGCGATGATCGACGCGGTCTGTTCGCCAAACGGGACGACCATCGAGGGGATGAACGTCCTGTGGGACAGCGACGCGGACCGGGCGGTCACGGACGCAGTGATGGCAGCCGCAGAACGCTCCAGGGAACTCGCGGAGGGAGACGATGAGTGAGACAGTCGCCCCGGACGCGATCGAACGGGCACGTGAGCTCGCGGCCGACGCCGACCGCGTCATCGTCAAGGCCGGCACGAACTCCCTGACCGACGAGGACTCGAACTTGGACGACGAGAAACTCGACAAGCTCGTCGACGACCTCGCGGATTTGCTCGCACGGGACACGGAGGTCATCCTCGTCTCCTCGGGTGCGATCGGGGCCGGCAAGGGACGAGTGGACTACACCGGCGAGACCGTCGAGGAGTCCCAGGCGCTGTCGACCGTCGGACAGAGCCACCTGATGCGTCGCTATACGGAGAGTTTCGAACGGTACGACCGGAAGGTCGCCCAACTCCTGCTCACCCAGCACGACCTCGAGAACACCGACCGCTTTACGAACTTCCGGAACACGATCGAGACGCTGCTGGAATGGGGCGTCGTCCCGATCATCAACGAGAACGACGCGGTCGCGACGAAGGAGATCCGCATCGGCGACAACGACATGCTCTCCTCGTCGGTCGCCATCGGCGTCGACGTCGACCTGCTTGTCACGCTGACCGACGTCGGCGGCGTCTACACGGGCAACCCCAAGCGGGACCCCGACGCCGAACGCATCGAGGCCGTCGGCGACAACTACGACGAGGTCCAGGCCATCATCGACGAGAGCTCGAGTTCGACCTTCGGCGGCATCCAGACCAAGGTCCAGGGCGCACGCGAGGTCAGCGAACACGGCATCCCGGCGATCATCGCCAGGTCGACCGAGCCGGACGTGCTCGAGCAAATCGCTACTGGCAAGGAGGTCGGGACGCTATTCGTCCCCATAAACGGTGTCACCGATGAGTGAGAAATCGATCGAAACCAAGGTAGCGGAGGCAGAGAGCGCCGCCTTAGAGCTCGCAACGCTTCCCGACGAGAAGCGCCGCGCCGGCCTCGAGGCGGTCGCCGACCTGATCGACGAGCGCCACGAGGAGATCCTCGCGGCAAACGAGAAAGACGTCGCCGAAGGCGAGCGGATGCTCGAGGAGGGGGAGTACACGCAGGCACTCGTCGACCGCCTGAAACTCTCCGAGTCGAAACTCGAGGACATCTCCGAGATGGTCAGAAGCGTCGCCGCCCAGGAGGACCCCCTCGAGAAGACCCTGGAGGCGCGACGGCTCGACGAGAACCTGGAACTGTACAAGGTCGCCGTCCCCATCGGCGTCGTCGGGACGGTCTTCGAGTCCCGACCCGATGCGCTGGTCCAGATCGCCGCGCTCGGGCTCAAATCCGGCAACGCCGTCATCCTCAAGGGCGGCAGCGAGGCCGCCCACTCCAACCGGGTGCTGTTCGAAATCATCGAGGAGGCCACCGCCGACCTGCCGACCGGCTGGGCCCAGCAGATCGAGGCCCGCGAGGACGTCGACGCGATGCTCGAGATGGACGACGCGATCGACCTGCTGATGCCACGGGGTAGCTCGGCGTTCGTCTCCTACATCCAGGACAACACGAGCATCCCCGTACTCGGCCACACCGAGGGGATCTGTCACGTCTTCGTCGACCGCGAGGCCGACCTCGAGATGGCCGAAGACATCGCCTTCGACGCGAAGGTCCAGTATCCGGCGGTCTGTAACGCCGTCGAGACGCTACTGGTCCACGAGGACGTCGCCGCAGACTTCCTCCCCGGAATCGTCGAACGCTACGAGGAGGCCGGTGTCGAACTGCGTGGCGACGAACTGACCCGCGAAGTCGTCGACGTCGACGCGGCGACCGAGGAAGACTGGGACACCGAGTACGGCGACCTCGAGCTCTCGATTGCGGTCGTCGACTCGCTGTCGGCGGCGATGGACCACATCACGACCCACGGCTCGAAACACACCGAGTCGATCGTCACCGAGGACGACGACCGCGCCGCGACGTTCATGCGCGGGCTCGACTCCGCGAGCGTCTACCACAACGCCTCGACGCGATTCGCCGACGGCTACCGCTACGGCCTCGGCGCGGAGGTCGGCATCAGCACTGGAAAAATCCACGCCCGGGGTCCAGTCGGACTGGAGGGACTGACGACGTACAAGTACCACCTCGAGGGCGACGGCCACCTCGTCGCCACCTACGCCGGCGAGGACGCGAAACCGTACCGCCACGAGGAGTTCGACGGAGAGTGGACGTCCGGGACGCTCTCCGACGAGTAAGAGCTCTCGAGTGCGGTCGGTTTGAATCGTTTTTCTCCGACCTCATACCCGGGGAGCGTCAATTGAGAAACCGAATCGATGTTTGTCGCGTTGCCCACCCTACGAACGGCTCACTCGACCGGTTCGACCGCCTCCTCACCGCAGTGAGGACAGTTCGAATCGTCTTTCGCCACTCGTTCCTCGCAGGCCCGACAGACGTACTCGGCTTCCTTTCCGGCGATGAACGACTGTTTCGTTTCTTCGAACTTCTCCCCGGCCTTCCTGAATAAACTCATTGTTTGAGGCAGGCTATCGATCCGCATAAGCGTTGGGTCGATATATTATTCGATCTATTGACGACCGAATAAAGAAAGCAAGAGTCGACGAGTCTGCCTGCTGGCAGACGGGGACGTTCCGATCGGGAACGACAAAACCGTCTCTACGCGTCATCACAACGCTTTTATCTCGCTCGAGAGTAGCCGTAGCTACGATGGTAGGTGTCCGCTTTACAGGGGCTTTCGCCCGTTTTTAACCCACACCTACCGCCGGCATCGTCGGTCGCAATCGGCGAGTCGGCGGCCCGAGCGGACACGCCACCGGGGTTCTCACTACAGCCATGTCAGAATCAGAATCACAGAAACGGATAGCGGTCGTACTGCCAGACGGCTCGGAGCTCGAGGTCGGTGCCGGTGCGACGGTCGAAGACTGCGCCTACGAGATCGGTCCCGGCCTCGGTCGCGACACCGTCGCCGGTCGACTCGACGGCGAGCTGGTCGCCAAAGAGGAGCCGGTCTACGACGGAGCCGAACTCGAGATCGTCACCGACGACGGCGGCGAGGACTATCTGCGGGTACTGCGTCACTCGGCCTCGCACTGTCTCGCCCAGGCCGTCGAACGGCTGTTCGACGCCGAGGAGGTCAAACTCGCGATCGGCCCGCCGACCGACGACGGGTTTTACTACGACTTCGACAACTTGGACGTCGACGAGGACGACCTCGCGGAGATCGAAGCCGAGATGGAGGCGATTATCGAGGACGACTACGAGATCGAACGCGAGGAGGTCCCGATTGCGGAGGCCGAAGAGCGCCTCGCGGACGAACCGTACAAACTCGAGCTCTTAGCGGAGTTCGCCGACGAGAACGATCGGGTCACCTTCTACAGCCAGGGCGAGTGGGAGGACCTCTGTGCCGGCCCCCACGTCGAGTCGACCGGCGAGATCGGCGCGGTGAAACTGCTCGAGATCGCCGGCGCGTACTGGCGTGGCGACGAGGAGAATCCGATGCAGACCCGGATCTACGGCACCGCCTTCGAGGACGCGGACGATCTCGAGGACTTCTTAGAGCGACGCCGCGAGGCCGAGAAACGGGACCACCGTCGGATCGGATCGGAGATGGATCTGTTCTCGATCCAGGACGTCACCGGTCCCGGCCTCCCGCTGTATCATCCGCCGGGCAAGACCATCCTGAAGGAACTCGAGGACTTCGTCGAGGAGCTCAACCAGGAGGCCGACTACGACTACGTCGAGACGCCCCACGTCTTCAAGACCGACCTCTGGCGACGGTCGGGCCACTACGAGAACTACGCCGACGACATGTTTCTCTTCGAAGTTGGCGACGACGAGTTCGGGCTCAAGCCGATGAACTGCCCCGGCCACGCCGCCATCTTTCAGGACCAGTCCTGGTCGTATCGCGATCTCCCCATCCGCTACGCCGAGAACGGGAAGGTCTACCGCAAGGAACAACGCGGCGAACTCTCCGGGCTCTCGCGGGTGTGGGCCTTCACGATCGACGACGGCCACCTGTTCGTTCGCCCCGACCAGATCGAACAGGAAGTCGAGGAGATCATGGACATGATCACGGACGTACTGGAGACGTTCGACCTCGAGTACGAGATGGCGCTTGCGACCCGTCCCGAGAAAAGCGTCGGCGGCGACGAGATCTGGGAGCGCGCCGAGTCCCAGCTCGAGTCGGTACTCGAGGCCCGCGAGCACGACTACGTTCTCGAGGAGGGCGACGGCGCATTCTACGGCCCCAAGATCGACTTCGCGTTCGAGGACGCGATCGGACGATCGTGGGACGGCCCCACCGTCCAGCTGGATTTCAACATGCCCGAGCGGTTCGACCTGAGCTACGTGGGCGAGGACAACGAGGAACACCGCCCCGTGATGATCCACCGGGCGCTGTACGGCTCCTACGAGCGTTTCTTCATGATGCTCATCGAGCACTTCGAGGGGCGGTTCCCGCTGTGGCTTGCTCCCGAACAGGTCCGCGTGTTGCCGATCTCCGACGACAACCTCGGCTACGCTTACCAGGTGGCAAACGAGTTCGAGGAGTTCCGCGTCGAGGTCGACGACCGCGATAGCACGCTCGAGCGCAAGATCCGCGCGGCCCACGACGACCGGGTCCCCTACCAGATCATCGTCGGCGACGACGAGGAGGAGGCAGGCAACATCTCGGTTCGAGACCGCTTCGAGGACCAGGAGTACGACGTCGAGGCCGAAACGTTCCGCGAGCATCTCGCGGCCGAACGCGACGAGCAGCGGACGGAGCCGGACTTCCTGCAGAGGTGAACGTCGGTCCGTTGGGGAGGCCGAGGTCGGCTATCGGGTCCGTTCGTCGTCGGTCGTTCGTCACTCACACTGTCGATCACACACCAGATAGCTTTCGGATTCGATCGGACAGGGCAGTCCGAAAACGCGTTGCCACCGATCGATGCACGGGAGTGGATAGGTGCAGTCCGTAGCGCATCGAAATCACCATAGTTGTGGAACGACGCATCAATGGCATGAACCGAGCCGAGAAGGCCGCCCTCCAGCTCCGGGCCGTCGACGTGCTGTGTATGCTCAAGGAGACGCGCACGTACGACGAACTCGAGACGCTCACCGGGCTGCCGGCGGGCGATCTCAACCGCTACGTCAACGGCCACGTCCTCCCAAGTGCCGACCGGGCGCGGGCGGTCGTCGAGGACGTCGGCCGCGAGGCCCTGGCGGGGGAGCTGGACGCGCGGATCCGGATCGACGACGAGGGCTACGTCGACACCTCCGGCATCGTCTTCGATCAGTCGTTTCTCGACCTCGTCGCGCCCGTCGTCGCCGAGTCGTTCGACTTCGATCGACCCGACGTGGTGCTCACTGCGGCGACCGACGGCATCACCCTCGCGAGTGCGCTCGCAGGCTACTACGGGGTCCGCTGTGCCTACGCGAAGAAACGAAAGGAGACCGCTGTCGAGGAGTTCATCGAGGCTCGACAGCGCCTCGAGTCGGGGATCGAGCTCACCTACTACCTGCCCGCCTCGGCGATCGACGCCGGCGAATCGGTGCTGATCGTCGACGATCTCATCCGTTCGGGCGAGACACAGGAGCTGTTGCTCGACATCGTCGACTCGGCCGGGGCCGACGTCGCGGGCGTGTTCGCGCTCATCGCCGCGGGAGAGCGCGGGACCGATCGCGCGCGGGAACGTACCGACGCGCCGGTGGACGCGTTGACTGCCGTTTGATACGGACCGTTGTCCGTCTGTCCCGGCGCACCCGCGACCGTTCTGCGGTTGCACCGGGACATCGGTACAGCAATCCGTATGAGTCGCAGGCGGTCGTTCCGTTTCGAGAATCGAGCCAGTAAATCCATGACATCCCAGACAGTACGCACCGCCGGCAGGACTCCCGTCGACGGGTGTCGGACACCGGACACCCACCCTGCCGCTTGACGGAGAGGCCGACGGCCCGCGGTCCCCAGCCGCGTCGGTCTCCCCGTCGAACGCGTGCCACCGTCGGTAGCCCCGGTGTTGGAACCGAAAACTAGTTTTCCGACAGCCGGGTACGTCGGAGCATGCTCTCTATTGCGCTTGCCGGGAAGCCGAACGCCGGCAAGTCCACGTTCTACACGGCGGCGACGATGGCCGAGGTAGACGTCGCCAACTACCCATTCACCACCATCGACGCCAACCGCGGCGTGAGCCACGTTCGGACTGACTGTCCCTGTCTCGAGCGTGACGAACGCTGTAACAGCGACGACTGCCGGGACGGCAAGCGATACGTCCCGATCGAACTGCTCGACGTCGCCGGCTTAGTGCCGGGTGCACACGAGGGGAAAGGACTCGGCAACCAGTTCCTCGACGAACTCACGAACGCAGACGTCATCGTCAACGTGATCGATGCCTCCGGTGGAACCAACGAGAAAGGCGAACCGGTCGAGGTCGGCGAGCACGACCCCTTAGAGGACGTCGACTTCGTCGAGAAGGAGATGGACCTCTGGCTCGCGGACATCGTCGATCGCAACTGGGAGTCGGTCGAACGCAAGTCCCGCTCGCCCGAGTTCGACATCGACGACGCGCTCGCGGAGATGCTCACCGGCTTCGGCGCGACACCGGCCGACGTGGCGGCCGTTCTGCGGGGCCTCGAGTACCCCGAGGATCCGATCCAGTGGACCGACGAGGACCGCGAGGCGTTGGCCAGGGACGTCCGCCGACGGACGAAGCCGATCGTGATCGCCGCGAACAAGATCGACGTCGCCCCCGACGAACACGTCGAGCGGCTACTCGAGCTCGATAAACCCGTGATCCCCACCACCGCAGAGGGCGAACTCGCGCTCCGGCGAGCCGCCGAGAACGCCCTCGTCGAGTACGACCCCGGCGACGAGTCGATCGACATCGGCGGCGACGCAAGCGACGCCCAACGGGAGGCGCTCGAGGACCTTGGTGAGACGATGGCCGAGTGGGACGGCACCGGCGTCCAAGACGCACTGGATTACGCCGTCTACGATCTGCTGGATCACATTACAGCCTACCCTGTCGAGGACGCCTCGAAGTGGTCCGACGGCAGTGGCAACATCCTGCCAGATGCCCACCTGCTGCCCCGGGGCTCGACACCCGTCGATCTGGCCTACGCCGTCCACTCAGACATCGGCGACGGCTACCTCCACGCTGTCGACGCGAAATCGAACCGGGAGGTCAGCGAGGAGTACGAACTCGAGGAAGGAGATGTGATCAAGATCGTGAGCACTAATTGATCAGACAGCGGTAATGCCTGACCAGGTCCGGGAGTCGTGACGAACCGGATCGCGGACGACTCGACGCATCCCGTGGCGCTACTCGTCGTACAGCGGGGCGTGCTCGTCACAAAATGCCGGCTCGCGTAGCTGTGCCTCGAGCAGGTCCTCGTGGTAGTGGGCGTTGAACAGCCGACATCCCTCGTTCTCACAGAACGCCTCGCCGGTCTCGAGGTAGTGATACGCCTGGAGGACGTACCCCTTCAGCGCGTCGGTCGTCCTGGGATCGTTCTCGATCAGGAACTCGCCGTCGACCTGGTTCTCTAGTACCTCCCGTGGCGGTGCATCGCCCGACAGCAGGGCGTGTTTCTGTTTTTCCTGGTAGTACTCCTCGGGCTTGGCCGGGGCCTCGTACAGTCCTGGAACGGAGACAATCGCAGGCTGACCGAGCACGTTCACCCGTTTGTGCCAGCGTCCGTCGTGGTCGCCCCACGTCCCGATCGCCCGGTCGAGAACAGCGATGTGGGCCGTCTCGAGGCCGCGTTCGTCGTCCGGCAACGCGGCGTTCAGCGCCCGCTGGACGTGTACGCCGTCGTAGAGGACCCCACCCTCGCGTTCGGGATGCTCAAGGGCACGCTCTTCGTACCGAACGATACCTACCATCGTGTTGCCGGTCTCTCGCTCGTACGGCGACACGACTCGGGATTCGGCGAACCGCTCGGGGAGTTCGTCGGTGCGGTGGGTCTCGAGAAAGCGGTCTCTAATCGAGACGGTCGCGTCGACGCGGTCGCGAAGCCACTCGACGACGGCGTCGACGTCGGCGACGGTGGTCGGCGCTCGATAGCAGACGATTCGATCGACCATGCACCACGTAGTCGTACCACCCGGTACATAGTTGTGATCGAACCGGAAAGCAGTAGGACGTCTGCGTCACCGTGACCGACGCGTCCCGGTCGCGACCGGCCGAACCCGCGTTCGGGCTCCGGTCGTTCGATGTGACAGTCTGGCGAACTGGCCGATGCTCGAGTGGAAAAGTAGATGTGGACGACGAGCCAGCACGGAAACGACGTGTCCCCGACCGCCTCCCATCCTGTCGTCGGCTCTCCAGCAGTCTCAAGGCCCGTCGGACCGAACCGTCGGCGTATGTACCGTCGCGGGTTCCTCGTCGCCGTCGTCGCGACGACGGGCTGTCTCGAAGCCGCCGGAGACAACGGCGAGGAGGTCACCGATCCGACGGATATCGTCATCGTCTCCGACGGACTCGGTCGGGAGGACACCGGAACGGAAGACGAACGCGTCTACGTCTGGGGCGTCGCCAGAAACGAGGACGACCGAGACCTGAGCTACGTCGAGATCCGGGCTACCTTCCTCGATGCGGACGGCAAAGAACTCGACAGCGTCATCGAACACGTCGAGGACGTCACGTCGGGTCAGGAGTGGGCGTTCGAGATCGAGTACCCACACTTCGGTGAAGACGCCGCCGACGTCGACGACTACGAACTCGAGCCGACGACAGGTCTGTAGGCGCTCGCGGGGCGGGTGACGACCGAAGCCTCGAGGACGAGGGGCTCCAGCCCGGCCTCGAGTGGACACGACGCGTCCGACATCGAACTATGACCGACCACGACGACGGCATCGCCGTACTCGCAAAGCAGGGAAGCATCACGTTCGTCGGGAACGTCGTCAACGGCGTACTCGGCTTCGCCATCGTGATGCTGATGACCCGCTTCGTCAGCCCGTCGGTGTACGGTCTGTTCGTGCTCGCGACGTCCGTGGTGCTTTTCATGCAGGTGTTCGCGAACCTCGGTCTGCCGCTTGCGATCGATTACTTCGTTCCGCAGTATCTCGACGACGACGAACCCGGCAAAGCGAAAGGCGTCATCGTCCAGGTTACGACGGCAGTACTGGTCTCCGCGACCGTCGTTTCAATCGCGCTGACCGTCGGCGCCTCGACCGTTAGCGGACTCTTTCGGGAACCCTCGTTGGCCGTCGCACTGGTACTGCTAAGCGTCGCGATCCCGATGCTTGCGATCTACAACGTGTTACTCACCTCCTACTACAGCATCAAGAAGCTCCAGTACCGGGTGCTGGTTCGCGACCTCGTCCGTCCGGTCGTCCGGTTCGTCGCCACGCTCGGGTTGTTACTCGCCGGCTTCGGCCTGCTCGGACTCGTCGGGGGATACGTCGTCGGCCTGCTCGTCGCGATCACCGTCGGCGCGATCGTGTTTCTCTATCGAGCCTGGTCGATCGTCTCGGCAGATCTCGAGTTCGTCCCCTCGCGGCCGCTTTTCACCTACTCGGTGCCGCTTGCGATGACGAGCGTCGTCTACGTCCTGATGGGCCACGTCGATTACTTCGTGCTCGGATTTTTCCTCAACTCGGGCGACGTCGGCATCTATCGCGTCGGCTACATGGTCGGCTCGGCGCTGGTAATCATCTTCAGCTCGCTCGCACCCGTGTTCAAGCCCCTGATCGCCGAGACGAGAGAGGACACCGACCTCGTCGAACAGCGGTTTCGCGTCGCCGCCCGCTGGATCGCCGGCTTTACGATCCCGATCGCGATCACGCTCTCACTCGGCGCGAGTTCGTACCTCGCAGTGTTGTACACGCCTCAGTACGCCGAGGCCAGCGCCGTCGTCGCCTTGCTCTGTGTGGCATTTCTGTTCAACGTCACGTTCGGCGGTCCCGACGGGACGCTGTTACAGGGGATGGGCTACTCGCGGGTCGTCTTTCTCAACACGTCGGTGTTGTTCGGCGCGAACTTCGTCGTCTCGATAGCGCTCGTTCCGATTTTCGGCATCGAGGGTGCAGCAATCGGCTCCGCAACCGCGCTCGTGCTCGTGGGCGTACTCACCATCGGCGAGCTGTACTATCTCGACGGCGTCCACACCTTCACCCGCGACTTCGCCAAGGTCGTTCTCGCGGGCGCCCCGGCGACGATCGCCGGCCTCCCAGTCGTCGCGTTCGTCGCGTCGGACGTGGTCGTCGTCGTCGTTCTCCCGATCATCGTCACCCTCGTATATCTCCTCTCGCTCGTCGTCACCGACGCGTTCACCGATGCGGACGCGCGGATGATCTCGGCGTTCGCTCCGAACGTCCGAACGTGGCTCCCGGCAGGGCTCCTGGGTCGGTGATCGAGAACGCGGCGACGGATTATTCGACGGTGACGCTTTTCGCGAGGTTACGCGGCTTGTCGATCGGCCGATCCAGCAGGTCGGCCGCATGATAGGAGACGAGCTGGAGCTGGACGTTCGCGAGCAGAGCCGCGAGCGAGGGCTCCGTCTCGGGGATCTCGAGGTGGGCGTCCGCGAGTTCGGTCGCCCGGTGATCGTCCGGACAGACGGCGACGACGGGTGCACCTCGGGTCGCGGCCTCCTCCGTATTTTTTAGCGTCTTTTCGTCTTCCTCGCCGGTAAAGACCGGAAACACCGGCGTCTCCGGCGTCACGAGCGCGAGCGGTCCGTGTTTGAGCTCGCCCGAGGCGAACCCTTCGGCGTGTTCGTACGTGATCTCTTTGAACTTCAACGCCCCCTCGAGGGCAACCGGGAAGCCGAGCCCCCGGCCGATGAAGAAGTACGACTCGGCATCTACGTACCGGCGAGCGATCCGGTCGGCGTTGGACGACGCGAGCAGACCGTCGATCCGATCGGGAAGCGCGGCGAGGCCGGGGAGAAACGACTCGATGTCGAACGGGGTCCCGTCGCTGGCGTCTGCCGCGAGCCGGTGGGCGAGCAACGCGAGAATGACCGCCTGTGAAGAGAAGGTCTTGGTCGCGGCGACGCCGATCTCGGGACCGGCACGGATACAGATCGACTCGTCGGCAACGCGAGCGGCCGTCGATCCGACGACGTTGGTGACGGTCAGCGTCCGTGCACCCTCGGCGTCTGCGGCTCGCAGTGCCGAGAGGGTGTCTGCCGTCTCGCCGCTTTGACTGACCGCGACGACCAGCGTTCCGTCCCGAACTGGCGGCGAACAGACGCTGTACTCGTTGGCCAAGAGCGCACGGGCCGGAATGCCGGCCCGGTTCAACGCGAGTGACCCGAAAAGTGCCGCGTGATAGGAGGTGCCACAGGCGACGAGCTGGACGGTATCGATCCCGTCGAACGAGCCCGGTTCGAATCCCTCGAGGTCAATCGACGCGTTGTCGGGCTGGATGCGCCCCTCGATCGTCTGGGCCAGCGAAGTCGGCTGCTCGTGGATCTCCTTGAGCATGAAGTGATCGTACTCGCCTTTCCCCGTCTGTTCGGGATCCCAGTCGACGGTCTCGGGTGGCCGCGATACCGGCCTCCCATCGAGGTTGGTGAACTCGACGCCGTCGGGACGAACGATCGCGACGTCGCCGTCCTCGAGGTAGACGACAGTGTCCGTGTACTCGAGGAACGCGGGGACGTCGCTGGCGAGGAAGTACTCGCCGTCGTCGATCCCGACGACGAGCGGCGACCCCTGCCGGGCGGCGTAAATTGCGTGTTCGCCCGACAGCATGGCGGCGACGGCGTAGCTTCCCTCGAGGGCGTCGATCGCGTGCCGGAAAGCGGACTCGTTTCCGTAGCCCTCCTCGAGATAGTGCTGGATGAGGTGTGGGATAACCTCGGTGTCGGTGTCGCTCGTGAACTCGTGGCCGCGTTCGGAGAGTCGGGACTTGAGGTCGGCGTAGTTCTCGATGATCCCGTTGTGGACGACCGCGACGTCCGTCGTCGAATCCGTATGCGGGTGGGCGTTCTCGTCGGTCGGCGGTCCGTGCGTGCTCCAGCGGGTGTGACCGATGCCGATCCGCCCCTCGAGCCCAGGGTTCCCGACCGACGCCTTCAGTTCGGAGACCTTCCCGGAGCGTTTGCGGACCTCGATCCCCGCCCCGTTCTGAACCGCGACGCCAGCGGAGTCGTAGCCACGGTACTCGAGGTTCTCGAGACCGGACAACAGCGTCTCGATCGCATCGCCGGTCCCGACGTGTCCGATGATTCCACACATCAGCGACCCACCTCGAGTTGCCCCGACGCAGATCGGTACCCGTCCACGGAGACTAATGACACACGGTGTCCGAACATAACCACACCCAGACTCGCCCGGCCCATTACTATAGACGGACTACGAGGGGCTGTAGTGCAGGAGTAATAGGGCCGGGGCCACCGGATTGGCCGCTTCGAATGTGCGGGCCGGTGTCGGGTCATCCCCGGACCGTCCATCGCGACCGCTCGGGTGTCACACGGCGGGGCCGGTGCGACGCGATGACGTTCACGACGGACGACAGTACGTCGATCAAACTGCCGACGATCGAGTGTGTACGCTCTGGTGAACGATCGGAAACGACCGACATACTGGCTGGTAGCTTTAAGCAACGGCCGGTAGAACGAAGCTACGGACATGGAACTCACCTGGCACGGTCACTCGACGTGGCACGTTACCGTCGACGAGACGAAGCTGTTGATCGATCCGTTCTTCGACAACCCGAAGACCGATCTCGAGCCGGCAGACGTCGACACCCCCGACTACGTATTGTTGACCCACGGCCACGCCGACCACATCGCGGATGCGGACGCGTTCGCGGACGCGACGCTCGTGGCGACACCCGAGCTCGCGAGCTACGTGGAGTCCGAGTTCGGCTACGACGACACCGTCGGGATGAACATCGGCGGCACCCTCGAGTGCGACGACGCGTTCGTGACGATGCACCGGGCCGACCACACCAACGGCATTATGACCGAGTACGACGTCGACGCTGGGATGCCGACCGGCTTCGTCGTCTCCGATACGATGCCGACGAAAGAGGCAGACGGCGAGAGCCGGACCTTCTATCACGCCGGCGACACCGGCCTCATGACCGAGATGCGCGACGTCATCGCTCCCTTCCTCGAACCCGACGCCGTCGCCGTTCCGATCGGCGATCACTTCACGATGGGGCCGTGGCAGGCCGGCGTCGCCGTCGACTGGCTCGACGCCGATCACGCTCTGGCGATGCACTACGATACGTTCCCGCCGATCGAACAGGACCCCGAAGACTTCGAGCGGGAAGTGCGTGCGACCGGCAGCGACGCCGACGTCCACGTCCTCGAGGGCGACGAGACGTTCACGCTCGAGGATCCGGTGTAGCGTCCGAACGGCTGGCGAGAACCCGCCCTCGAGTGGACGCCCCGGCGGTCGCCGCCGGACGAGATACAGGGTGATTTATATCGTCGCAGCCGTCCCCTTCTACCAGTGAAGTGGCGATGTGCGTGGTGTGGGAAGCCACACGAGGAGAACGACCCACCCTGTGACACCTGCGGACACAACAGCTTCGAGGAGGCGGTCGTCCGCGAACGGCAGCTCGAGACCGTCGACACCGGCCCGGAGTACGTCTGGCGGTGTCCAAGCTGCGGTCGCGACCACGTCAAGAACACCCCGCCGTGTTCGCGCTGTGGCAACCCCGAGCTCGAACAGACCGAACAGACCTACGAGGACGTCGAGCGCGACCTCGAGACGCCGAGCTGGTTCGAGGTCGCGAAGCCGTATACGCCGGTCATCGCCGTGTTGGTTCTCGTCGTCGGCCTCTTCGCGACGGGAATCGTTCCGCTCTCGATACTGCCGGGCGTCGGAACGCCGACGCCGCCCGACGCGCCGGGTGACGGCGAGACGGCGGCCGGACTCGACCTCGAAGAGACCGAAGGCGAGATCCACGACCGTCTCGAGGCCGAACGGGAAAGCGAGGGCTACGAGAGTCGGACGACCGATGCCGGACTCGGGGCGCTCGCGGAGTACCTGAACCGCCAGTACGTCGTCGCGGAGTACACCGACGACGATCCGGGTGAGACGCCACCGCCGAGTGAGTTCGATCCGTCCTGTACCGGTGAGGAGATCGTCTCCGGATCGGTGGTGCTCGAGGATACGGTCGACGACTACAACGACGAGACGGCGCTGGCCGACGACGTCGCTGACGCGTTACTCGAGGCGGACGCGGACGTCAGATCGGGGTACGAAGCCGAGGAGATCGACGTCCACGTCGTCGAGGGTGACGTCGTCGTCCGTTACGCTGCGTGCTAGTCTCCGGTGGACGCTGACGTGTTATCCGAAAACAGATGCCGCGGTATCAGGCCGCCGCCTCGAAGGCGTCCCGGAACGCCTGTGATTTCTCCTGGACGGTCACGGCGGCGTCCTCGAGCGCGTCGAGAGGGTCGACGCCGGATTCCGTCTTGATCGTCAGAATGGGTTCGGTCTGACCGCCCGACTGTTCTGGGTTCACGTCGTAAGTCGCGGCGGCGACGTCGTCGTGTTCGAGCAGAGCCCCTTTGAGGACGTTCATGAACGTGTGGTCCTCGCCGGCGATCTCGATCGAAAGCTCGTTCTCGCTGCTTTCGGTGACCCGCAGTTCCATGTCCCTCGTTCCGACCGTCGGCCGCTTGTACCTTTCGAAGGGACGGGTTCGGACGGTGACGTCGCCGTTGGGACGTAAACCACTATACGGATCCGGGCGAACGCTTGAGACATGGTATCGCTCGGAGGCGTGCTCGCGATGATCGTCGCCGTCGCACTCGTCGCCTCGCTGTGGACTATCCACCGACTCGAGTGTCCCGATCGTCGATGGCACGAACGGCTCCGAACGCGGCTGGTGGGCGGCGTTCCGTGGGGGACGCTCGTAGTGATGACGGTCGTCCTCGCGGTGTACCTGTTCGTCCAGGACGGGATCACGGACTTCGAGAACCCGGTCGTGTTACCCTACCGGGCGTGGTCGTACTTCTATCCGCTCGGGATGGCGACGGCCCCGTTCTCACACGCCAGTTCGGGACACCTGATCGGGAACCTCGTCGGGACGCTGGTCGTGGCACCCATCGCGGAGTACGCCTGGGGACACTACCCGCCGTCGGGTGACGATCGCTCTGACCGAAAGCGGTCGTGGCGGACGAACCCGTGGGTGCGGGCGTTCGTGGTCTTCCCCACCGTCATCGTCGCGATCGGACTCGTAAGCAGCGTCTTTGCGCTCGGGCCTGTGATCGGGTTCTCTGGGGTCGTCTACGCCTTCGTCGGCTTCGCGATCGTTCGGTATCCGATCACGACGCTCGTCGCGACGCTTGGCGTCCAGGGGGCGGCGATTACGACCTACAACGCGCTTCGGTCGCCGATTTACGTCCACGAGGTGTCGGCGAGTCCCCCGTCCGCGCCGGGATGGGCGACGACGGCCATCCAGGGTCACGCGCTGGGCTTTCTTCTCGGATTCTTGCTCGCTGTCGCCGTCTTCACCCGACGCGGCTATCGGCCCAGTCCGTTTCGACTGTGGATCGCCGTTCTCCTGTATGCGTTCTCGAGTTCGTTGTGGGCGATCTACTGGTTCCGCGACGACGCCTACGTCCTGTTCCAAGGACCCGGCGTCGCCATCGTCGCGATCCTCGCACTCGTCGTCACGCTGTCGGTGACCGCTTCGGATCGGCCGATCGTTCCCGATCGCGCCCGCGAGGTCGTTCCGGGACGCTCGCGACACGACGAAAACGGCGTCGAACGAATTCTCGCGATCGGGTTCGCTGATACGGGCTCGGACTCGAGGTCGAGTCCGGGAACGAGCGTCGACCGCGTCCGCGAACTCGCACTCGCGGCCCGACCGCGGGTCGAATCGCGCCTCTCCGATCTGAGCCGGCGACAGGCCGCCGTGGGTGCCGTCGTCCTCGTGCTCGCACTCGTCGCCGGACCGGCGGTCGCGGCGAACGCCTTCATCGTCGACGGCGGTCACGGGGACGAGAGCGAAAACGCGGTGGTCGTCGAGGATTACACCGTCACGTACGTCGAGAACGTCGAAAACGAGATGGTCTCGATCGTCGACGTCGAGGTCTTCGGCGAGGAGTCGACCGTCGAGGCAAGTGGCGTCGTCGTCTCGAGTTCGGACCGGAACGTCTGGATGGAGACGGTCTCGACGCAACGCCTCGCCTTCGACGGCGGGGCGACCATCGAGGTCGGCGGCCCGGGCTGGCGCGAGACGATCCACGTCGACCGCCGGGGCTGGTCCGCCGTCGGCAACGATACCGCCTACCAGGTCCGACTGTGGACCGACGGCGAGGATCCCCAGCTCGTGTACGCCTCCGATCCCGTCCGGGCCGACGTCCGCATCGACGGCCGGACCGTGACGGTCGTGCCTGACGGCGACGAGTTCGTCCTCGAGGTCACCGAACCGAACGAAACGACCTCGAGCGTCGTCGTTCCCGACGAGAACGAGACGGTGACGGCGGGTGGGCTCACCTTCGAGCGCGACGACGAGGGAGTCTACGCGCGTTCGGATGGCACCGAGGTGCAGGTCGCGAGCAGGGAGACGTACTAGCGCCACTCGATGCGAAAGACCTCCGCCTCGAGCTCTCGGCTCGCGTGTTCGTGAAACGGGAACCGGCGGGCGAGTTCGAACGTCGCCTGGAACGCGTGGGTGACGGTGCCGCCGTTGTCGGCGGCGAACGACTCCACGAACGCCTGGCTCCCCTCGTTGTGGATAGTGTACGAGACGGACGCGAGCTCACGAGCCGACTCGAGAAACGGGCGGTCGGCGTGGCGGTTCTGAGCGCCAAACGGCGGGTTCGAGACGACGGTCGCCTCCGAGATCGCAAGCGGCGGCCGGGTCGCATCGGCGCGGACCCAGTCGACCGCGACCGCCGACTCGAGGTCGACGCGGCGCTCGTTCTCGCGGGCGAGTACAATCGCGTCCGGGTCGAGTTCGAGCCCGACGACGCGGGTCGGCGAGAACGCGGTCGCACCGATGGCGAGCATCCCCGTCCCGGCACCGAGGTCGACGACGGACCGGCCGGTCAGATCGTCCTGTAACGATGCGAACTGGAGCAGGTGGGCGGCGATCTCCGGCGGCGTGAGATACTGCTCGAGGTCGGCCGACGGGGCCTCGAAGTCCGTGACTGACTCGAGGCGACGGGCGAGTTCGCGCCGAGAGACCATCGTCTGGCGGTCAGTCCGCGATCGTAATGGGCGCGTCGAGCTCGAATCTCAGTCCCTCGCGCTCGGCGCGTTCGGCACACGCTGCGAGCGCCGGGCGGACCTTCTGCGGGTTGGCGATCGTCTCGCAGTCGACGGTCACCGTCCCGGCTCCGAGAACCGAGGCCGCACGGACGTAGTCACGGATCCGGTTCGCTTCCGCCTGCGTGCGAAGCGAGCAGTCTGCGTCGAAGCAGGCGTTTACGACCAGCCGCGCCGGAACCAGCCCCTCGCGATTCAACTCACGTCCGAGGGCGCGCAGGTGGTCGGGTGCCGTCGATTCCAGGGCCGATGCTTCGAGTCGGATCGGAGTGAGGTCTTCCGGCCGACACCGTTCGATCGTCCGTTCGACGTCGACTGACGAGGTGGCGCTCATGGCTCGTCATACGCGAATAGAATACAAAAGGCTTTGTGAATGCACAGTAGTAATAAGCCAGGCAAGGGAATCGGGCAGCAGTCGAACGTGCGTAGAACGTCGGACGCGTGAGAAACCGGGAGACGGCGTTCGGATCGGCTACCCCCGTGGCCGGATCCGGATGGCCGAACACCGGTTTCGGAATCGAACACGCACGGAGGGTGGAACGGTGGTCGGGTGGTGGATCAGGACGTCGTCACCCTCCGTATCAGTTTCGGCAGCCAACCAACATAAACCTTTGACCTGACAGTCACGGGTTCGAAGACGTCTCGAGGTATTGGCCTCCGTGTTCAGCGATCTCGCTCGACCGTCTCGTCAGGACGGGTCGTAGCGCCTGACTCGAGTTTGAGGCCTTGAGTCAGGCTGGTGTTGATCCCCGTCTTGACGCCGTCGCCGGCGACGACGCCGAACTTGCGCCGGCCGGTCGAGACGCGCTCGCCCTTGACAGAAAAGCGGACGTCCGCATCGTCGTGACGGAGGTTCGCCACCGTCGTTCCCGCCCCGAAGTTGACGTCCCGGCCGAGCACGCTGTCGCCGACGTACGAGAGATGGCCGACGGTCGCACCCGCCGAGAGGACGCTGTTTTTCACCTCGACGGCGTGACCGACTTTCGCACCCTCGCCTATCAGGGTCGCTCCCCGAACGTAGGCGTTCGGTCCGACGGTCGCACCCGTCCGGACCAACGCCGGTCCCTCGATCACGACGCCCGAACGGACAGTCGCACCCTCCTCGACGACGACGTCTCCGTCGAGAACCGTGTCCGCGGCCACGTCGCCGTCGACCCGTCCTTCGAGATCGGCGAGTTTCCACTCGTTCGCCTCGAGCAGTTCCCACGGGCGGCCGACGTCCATCCAGCGCTCGAGCGTGACCGGCGTGACGGCGTACTCCTCGATTACCCGTGCGAGCACGTCGGTGATCTCGTGTTCGCCGCGTTCACTCGGCGGAACCTCGAGCCACTCGCGGGCCTCGGCGGGGAAGGCGTAGGCCCCGGCGTTGGCGAGGTTCGTCGGCGGATCGGACGGCTTTTCGACGATGTCGGTGACCGTCTCGTCGGCCGTGCTGAGGACCCCGTAGTTGCGTGGCTCGTCGACGGGGATGGCGCAGACGGCCGGTCCCGACTCGAACAGGCGAGCGACCGCGTCGGGATCGTACAGATTGTCGCCGTTGAGCACCGCAAACGGCCCGTCGAGACGGTCGCGAGCAGCATTTACCGCGTGAGCAGTTCCCGCCTGTTCTCCCTGGACTGCGTAGCTGATCGGGACGTCACGATACCCGTCGCCGAAGTACTCCCGGACGGCAGCTGCCTCGTAGCCGACCACGAGCACGACCTCGTCGGCACCGGCCTCGATCGCCGCGTCGACGGTGTGGGCAACGAGCGGGCGGTCGGCGACGGGAAGCATCGGCTTCGGGAGCGAGGCTGACAGCGGTCGAATGCGCGTCCCTTCGCCTGCTGCGAGAACGACGGCTTTCATCGATGGCTCGAGGTATTCCGACGGGACGGATAAATATGTCCACTATACACCGCGACCAGCGTGTGTCCGACCGTCGGTTTCGTCGCTCGGACGCGGAGCCGCGACCGTGATACCGATAGCTGTGACGGTGTCCCAGTGGGACCGCGAGACGGGTCGTGGTCGCGCCGGTACCGACTCGCAGCCGTCGGTAGAGCCGACGCCCCATTCGTCTCGCATGTCGACAGCGTAGCGTCCTCGTAGCCACCCGAAAATCACTCGTTACGATATGGAAATATTGAATTTCTCCCGGACGTAGCGGTCGTTCGCCCGAATCTCGGAGCGGCCACTCGGGACGTGAATCGAACGGCGGTGCGCTCGACGGCGACGTTATGCGGCCCATAGTAAATAGTGTACTGTCGGAACCAGTGGATGATGTCGACGGATCCATCCGACGCGAAGTGGACTCCGCTGGAATCGGATCGCCAGACTGCCTCTCCCCGCTGTGTAACCTGTGGAAACCAGGTCACACGCCAGTTTGCCCGGGTCTTTGGGGACAACCGCGACGTCGTCCACGCCTGTCCCGACTGCTCGACGTACCGCGAGATGAAGACGTCGGACTTTATCCCCGAGGAACGCCGCTAATCGGACCTCGTTTCTCGTTTCACCAGCGCCTTTCTGTTCTTCCGGTCGCCGGAACGCTCGATCACGATCAGGACCGCGCTGTGTCGACGACTCCCGTCGCCTCCTCGTAGAGTTCGTCGGCCCGATCGCCTTCGCGTGCCTCCGCCGTGACGCGTACGAGCGGTTCGGTGCCGCTGGCTCGAAGCAGGAACCAGCCGTCGCCGGCGTCGACCCGGACGCCGTCTAAGCCGTCGACCTCGTCGTACCGGTCGGCGACGCGCTCGCGAACGCGGTCCATAACGGTGTCTTTGTCGGCGACTTCGATCGATGTCCGTCGGATCGGATACGTCTCGACGGTGTCTACGAGCTCTGACAGCGGTCCACGCTCGGCGACGCGCTCGACGAGCTTGCATGCGGCAAGCGGTCCGTCCGGGCACAGCGTCTCCGACGGCCAGATCCAGGCGCCGCTTGGCTCACCACCGAAGACGACGTCGTCGTCGGTGGCCCGTTCGGCGACGTAGACGTCCCCGACTCGAGTCCGGACCAGGGACGCACCGACCGAAGCTACCGCGTCGTCGACGGCGAGACTCGTGTCGACCGGGGCAGCTACCCGGTCACCCTCACCCTCGCGTGCAGCCTCGCGAGCGAACAGCGCGAGCAGAACGTCTTTCGGCACGAAGGTACCGGTGTCGTCGACGGCCATCATCCGGTCCGCGTCGCCGTCGTGGGCAACGCCGAGGTCGGCTCCCGTGTTCGCGACGACAGCCGCGAGCGTCCCGAGCGTCTCCCGGGTGGGCTCGCTCGGCCGGCCGGGGAACGCACCGTCTTCCTGTCCGTTCAGCGTCCGAACGTCACAGCCCAGTTCCGAGAGCGCGCGTGCGGTGATTCCGCCTGCGCCGTTGCCGACGTCGACGACGACGCTCGGCGGATCGTCGATCGATACCGCCTTCCGGAGCGACCGGACGTGACGGTCGAGCACACCGCTTTCACGACGACGCCAACCCAGCCCGTCCCAGGGCTGCAAGTCGTAGTCGGCCGTCTCGACTCGCCGAGCGATCGATTCCCGTCGCTTCGGTCCGAACGCCTTTCCCGACGGCGTCCAGAGCTTGACGCCGTTGTCCGTCGCCGGGTTGTGCGACGCCGTGATCACGACGCCGGCGTCAGCCTCGAGGGGCTCGATCGAACGCGCGATCGTCGGCGTCGACGCGACGCCGACCTCGAGGACGTCCGTTCCACACTCCCGCAAGCCCGCAGTGAGGGCGTCACACAAGAGCGCACCGCTTTCGCGGACGTCGCGACCGACGACGACGCGTTCGTAGCCGTCGCTTCCGACGGCACGACCGATCGACAGGGCGAGTTCCGCTGTCACGTCGTCGCCGACGGTGCCACGGACGCCGCTCGTTCCGAACATATCCGGGACTCACGCCGGGGGACAGTTAGTATGTGTTGGCTATCGTCGTCCGGTTGCGACGCTCCCGGCGATCTCAATTGCGGGGTAGCGATCGCCTACGGCGTTGAACGGTAGACAACGTACTTACGTGACTCTCGTGATCGCGAACATGTGGTGACGATCACGACTCCACCCGAACGCGACGGCGGAACGGTCCCCGGAATCGCGCCGTAAGTACCGACCGAATCTACCCTCTCATGCAGACGTCCGATCAGAAACCCGATACGACCGCCGACGCGAGCGTCGACGACCTCCCACCGAGCGCGAAACTCGTCTACAAAGTCCTCGAGTACGAGGGCGCGATGACCCAAGACGAGATCACGACCGAGTCGCGACTCTGTGCGCGGACCGTCCGGTACGCGCTCGGCCAGCTCGAGCGAAACGACCTCGTAGAGAGTCGCGTCAGCCTCGAAGACGCTCGCCAGTCGGTGTATCGACTCCCAAAGTGACCGAAACGAGAGGCGACTCTCCTGGTCACGTCCGGCAACGACTTCTCAGCTGTGAGTTAATACCATCACGTACCGCGTCAGCGACCGGTGGACCCGTCGCTCGAACGTCGCCTCGAGTTCCCACCCCGCAGTTTCCGCCGCGTCGGCCCACGTCCGATCGGCGACGACGACGGCGCGAGAGGCAACCCGTCGTGTCTCGCCGAGTGCACCGGCGACGAGGTCCTCGAGTCGGTGTTGCTCGATCTTCGACTGGCGTCCGTAGGGTGCATCGAAGACGACTGCGTCGACCGCGTCGTCAGCGAGCGGCAACCGGGTGGCGTCGCCGCGACCGACGTGCCACTCGCCGGTCGGGAGGCCGACGGGCGAGTCGCCCTCGAGGTAGTGTCCGAGGTTCTCGCAGGCACCGTCGACCATCTTTTCCTGGGCGTCGATTCCGACGACGTCCGCACCGACGAGCCCCGCCTCGACGAGGACGCCGCCGGTGCCACACATCGGATCGAGGATCGTCCGGCCGGGACCCGCACCGGCGACGTTCGCGACGGCTCGCGCGAGCAGCGGATCCATGCTGCCGGGCTGGAAGAAGGGCTTGTCCGTCGGGCTGCGCGTTCCGAAATCTCTGACGCTTTCGACCTCGAGCCAGCCGAGCGCACAGACCGAGACGCGTTCGTCCGTCGGCTCGTCTCCCTCGGTCGTCGACCGCGGCCCGGTTTCGCTTACTTTCCCTTCCGAAAAGGCAGCCCGGAGGACGTGATCGGGCTCCTCGAGGTCGACTTCGAATCCCCGTTCGACCAGGACGCGTCCCAGGACGCGCTCTGCCCGCTGGGTATCGACGCCGCTCGAGCCGTGGACGTCGGTCGCACGCACCGCGACCGATCCCTCGCGGTCGGTCTCGACCGTCGCGGCCTCGAGCGTCGCCCGGGCACGCTCGACGTCGGCGTCGGTCCGACCGACGAGTTCGCTCACGCGGTGGGTGTACGCCAGTCCGCGAGCACGACCGGGAACGACGGCTCGTGCAACTGCCAGCCCCGGTGCGATCAGGGAGCAGCCAGTCACAGCGTTGCGAGCCTCGAAGGCCGCGAACGCGTCGTCGTCACCACCGAGTTCGAGCAGGTACACGTACGTTCGGTCGTGGCCGTCCACGCGTCAAGAGCGTACCGGTCGGCGTTCGATACCGTCCGTGACGTCTCACTGATACTGTCGGTCATACCGACGTGAACACGGCTGGTGACAGCACGGCCAGACACACGTTCAACGGCCGGATCACCCAGACACCAGCTCACCGGTCCATGACCGACAGTATGACTACGCTAACCACTACACAAACCGGACAGATCAGGTGGCGGCACCAACCTTTATAAACCTTAAATACGTCTTTTTAAGCGACGAATGACGGACCCGAAGGAGACTATCAACATCGAAAACGTGGTGGCGTCGACCGGCATCGGACAAGAACTCGACCTTCAAAGCGTCGCGATGGACCTAGAGGGCGCAGATTACGATCCCGAGCAGTTCCCCGGGCTCGTCTATCGAACCCAGAACCCCAAATCGGCCGCGCTCATCTTCCGGTCGGGCAAGATCGTCTGTACCGGCGCGAAAAGCACCGACGACGTCCACGAGAGTCTACGCATCGTCTTCGACAAACTCCGCGAACTCGAGATTCAGGTCAACGAAGATCCCGAGATCGTCGTCCAGAACATCGTGACCTCGGCCGACCTGGGCCGCAATCTCAACCTGAACGCGATCGCCATTGGACTGGGACTCGAAAACATCGAGTACGAGCCAGAGCAGTTCCCCGGACTCGTCTACCGGCTCGACGAACCCGAAGTCGTCGCCCTGTTGTTCGGCTCCGGCAAGCTCGTTATCACCGGCGGCAAGAAACCCGAAGACGCCGAACACGCCGTCGACAAGATCGTCTCGCGACTCGAGGATCTGGGCCTGCTCGAGTAACGCCGTTTCCCGTTCGTCGGCACGACGCCACCCGATTCGACGCGCGTTCGTTCACTACAGCCGAGAACTGCTGGCGTTTCCTCGCCTCGCCTCAGGTCACCCTTCCAGTCGTCCGGTCAGACTCTCTGATCGTCCGACCACGCTCCGTGCGGTCTCTCTCCGCCCGTCGAAGCGGACGAACGCCGCCTCGGCGGCGTCGAGCCACGGTGGTGACTAACGCCGCTTCGGTGGCATCGTCACTCGACGAGCCGTTCGATCTCGGTCACCAAAATCCCGCTCGCGCCGCGGTCTTTGACCTCGGTGATCGTCTCGAAGACGTCGCGTTCGTCGACGACTGCGTGGACGGCGACCGTTCCGTCGTCCCCGTTGGCGATGTCCATCACCGTCGGCCCGCCGAGCCCGGGGATGACGTCGCGGACGTCCTCGAGTCGTTCTTCCGGAACGTTCATCATCAGATACCGTTTCCCGTCAGCGGCGACGACCGACGACAGCGCCGTCCGTACCTCCTCGACTTTTGGCTCTCCCGTGACCTCCTCGCGGGCGAACAGCCGGACCGAACTCGAGAGCACCTCCTCGACGATCGCCAGCCGGTTGACCGCGAGCGTCGTCCCCGTCGAGGTGATGTCGACGATGGCGTCGGCCATCTCGACGTGGGGCGTGAGTTCGGTCGCCCCAGTGACCTCGACGACGTCGGGCTCGACGCCTCGCTCGTCGAAGAACTCGCGGGTGATCGTCGGAAACTCCGTCGCGACGGTGCCGCCCTCGAGGTCGTCGACGGAGTCGATCATGCCGTCTTCGGGCGCAGCGAGGACGAGTCGGCAGCGACCGAACGCGAGGTCGAGTAACTCGGCGACGTCGTCGACGGCGGCTTCCCTGACCTGGTCGTAGCCCGTGATCCCCATCTCGGCTGCGCCGTCGGCGACGTACTCGGGGATGTCAGCCGCACGGGCGAAGAGAACGGTGACCTCGGGATCGACCGTCTCCGCGTAGAGCTTGCGGTCGGCACCGTTCTCGAGATGGAGTCCCGCCCGCTCTAAGAGGTCGATCGTCGGCTCGTGCAGGCGGCCCTTGTTAGGAACGGCGATTCGCATGTCCGGTCCCTTCGAGGTGGGATCTCAACTGTCTTTCCATCCCCGGGGAGGATATTTGTGCGATGTGAGACAGACTATGTCGGTTCTTGAGAGCTAATCACAAAGCTCATGTCGATGGATGGACCAGTACCTGATTACCATCGAATGGCCATCGACGAGGGACCCGCACGGTCGAGCGAGGGCCGATACCGGCCACCGTCCTCGTTCGTCCGTGACGCGAACGTGACCGATCGGACCGTCTACGACCGCTTCGAGCGGAAGTGGCCGGCCTGCTGGGAGGACGCTGCGTCGTTGCTCGATTGGAGCGAACCGTACGATACTGTCCTCGAGGACGACGACGCACCGTTCTTCCGGTGGTTCGCCGGCGGAAAGATAAACGCCGCGACGAACTGTGTCGATCGCCACTGCGCGGCGGGACGAAAGAACCAGCTCGCGATCAGGTGGGTCGGCAAGCGCGGCGAGTGTCGGACATACACCTACCGCGACCTGCAACGAGAGGTAACGGCGTTCGCCGCAGCGCTCCGGGAATTAGGCGTCGAAGAGAACGACGTCGTGACGATCTATCTGCCGACGATCCCGGAGCTGCCGATCGCGATGCTCGCGTGTGCACGCATCGGTGCTCGCCACAACGTCGTCTTCGCCGGGTTCGCACCGGACGCGCTCGTCGCCCGGATGAACGGGACCGACTCGAGCGCGCTCGTGACCTGTGACGGCTTCTACCGCGAGGAGACGGCGATCGACCAGAAGCGCAAGGCCGACGCCGCGATGCACTCGCTCGGTGAGTCGATCCCGACCGTGATCGTCGACCGGCTGGGGGACGCTCACGCCCTCTCGCTCGATTCGAATCAGTACGTCTACGCTGATCTCGTCGAACGTCACGAGGGCGAGTCGGTACCGCCGGTACCCCGCGAGGCCACCGACGGGCTCTTCGTCATCCACACCTCGGGCACGACCGGCGAGCCGAAGAAACTCACCCACGCCACCGGCGGCTACCTCGCCGGAACGGCCTGGACGAGTCGGACCGTCTTCGACCTCGAGCCCGGCGACACCTACCTGTGTACCGCCGACGCTGGCTGGATTACGGGCCACTCCTACATGGTCTACGGGCCGCTCGCGCTCGGGACGACGGTGTTGTTGTACGAGGGGACGCTCCGGTATCCGGACCGACACCGCCCGTGGGAACTGATCGAGCGCCACGCCGTCGACGTCTTCTACACCAGTCCGGGAACGATCCGGACGTTCATGAAGTGGGGCAAAGAGTACCCCAAAGAACACGACCTCTCCTCGCTACGACTGCTCGGAACCGTCGGCGAACCGATCGGCCCGGATACCTGGGAGTGGTTCTACACCCACGTCGGCAACGAAGCGTGTCCGATCGTCGATACGTGGTGGCAAACCGAAACCGGCAGCGTCTTGCTCTCGACGCTGCCCGCCGTCTCGGCGATGGAGCCCGGCTCGGTCGGACAGCCGTTGCCCGGGATCGACGCCCGCGTCGTCGACGACGACGGCGATCCGGTCGACCCCGGCGAGACGGGGTATCTGACCATCTCGCGGCCCTGGCCGTCGATGGCTCGCTCCGACGACGCCGAGACGTTTCGCGAGGAGTACTTCGCGCAGTTTTCCGATCCCGACGACGGCGACTGGGTGTACTTTACGGGTGATCTGGCCAGACTCGACGAGAACGGCTACGTCTCGATCGTCGGTCGGGTCGACGACGTCCTCACGGGTGGGGAGTATCGCCTCGGCCGGGCGGAACTCGAGGCTGCGGTGATGGCCGTCGACGGAATCACCGAAGCCGCCGTCGTCGACGGTCCCGACGACCGGGGCGGGCTCTCGGTGTTCGTCACCGCCGAACAGGGTCGGGAAGACCCCGACGCGCTCCGGGAGGCGGTTGATACGGCCATCGAACGCCGCGTCGGCCGGTTCGCCTGTCCGTCGGAAGTCTTTTTCACGCCCGAGCTACCCGAGACTCACTCCGGCAAGACGATGTATCGCGTCCTCGAGTCCGTCGTCGCCGACGAACGCCTCGAGGGCACCGAGATCCTTCGCAATCCCGAGATCGTCGGCGAGCTAGCGACCGCTCAGCAGAAGTGAGGACGTAGTTTCGATGCCCCGTCACAATGGCGGTTCTCACTTTCTCTCTCTGCCTGAATCCTCTCCAGACCTTTATTTTCGAACCTGAACAGAGAATAGTTCTAGGTATCGAAGTCACAAGTCGCTTGAACGAGGACCCCCTTTCTCCTAGTAATGGGAACCAGACGGGCGCACGTCGAGATCACGGGGATGTCGTGTTCGACCTGCTCGGGGGCCGTCGAGGACGCGGTAGAAGAACTCGAGGGCGTCACGGAAGCGAACGCGAACTACGCGACCGACGAGGGAACCGTCGCGTACGACCCTGGGGAGACGTCACTGCTCGACATCTACGAAGCGATCGAGAGCGCAGGCTACGAGGCGGTCGCGGAGACGCGGACCGTTGCCGTGATGGGAATGTCGTGTGCGACCTGTTCGGAGGCGGTCGGAGACGCCGTCGAGGACGTCCCCGGCGTCGTCAGTGCGGACGTAAACTTCGCCTCGGACGACGCACGGATCACGTACAACCCGGTCGATGCCTCGATCTCTGAGATCTACGACGCGATCGAGGCAGCTGGCTACGAGCCCGTCCGCGAGGAAAGCGAGGACGGCGGCGAAAGCGAGCGTGAACGGGCGATCGAGGCCGAACTCGCCCGCCAGCGCCGACTGGTGATCGTCGGCGGCCTCCTGACGCTGCCGTTCGCCCCGATCATGTTCGCGATGTTCGATCTCGTCACGTTGCCCGCGTCCGTCTTCGGAATCGGACTCGGCTGGATCGAGTTCGTCCTCGCGACGGCCCTGATGGCGACGCTCGGCAAGGAGTTTATCGTCGGCGCTTACCGTGCGTTCGTCCACGATCGACGGGCGAACATGGATACGCTCGTCGCGATGGGCACGTCGGCAGGCTACGTCTACAGTACCGCGGTACTCGGCGGGCTGATCGCGAGCGAGGGGCTGTACTTCGAGGCCGTCGCGTTCATCCTCTGGTTTATCACGCTCGGCAACTGGCTCGAGGTCCGCTCGAAGGCTCGGGCCGGCGACGCCCTGCGGGAGTTGCTCCGGATGGAGGCAGACGAGGCGACGGTCGTCCGCGACGGCGAAGAACAGCAGGTGCCACTCGAGGACGTCCAGGTCGGCGACGTGCTCAAGGTGCGGCCGGGTGAGAAGATCCCAACCGACGGGATCGTCCGCGAGGGCCAGAGCGCGGTCGACGAGTCGATGCTGACCGGCGAATCCGTTCCCGTCGAGAAAGGAGAGGGCGACGAGGTCGTCGGCTCGACGATCAACGAGAACGGCGTCTTGCTCGTCGAAGCAACGAAAGTGGGCTCGGAGACGGCGATTCAACAGATCGTCGAACGCGTCAAGGAAGCCCAGTCGCGCCAGCCCGAGATCCAGCGGCTGGTCGACAAGGTGAGCGCCTACTTCGTCCCCGCGGTGATCGCAAACGCCGTCTTCTGGGCGCTCGTGTGGCTCGCGTTCCCCGCACAGCTCGCCGGCTTCGTCGACGCGCTTCCGCACTGGGGGATGGTCGGTGGCGGCCCCGAGGTTGCCCACCCGGTTGGCGACGCGGGCGTTCCGGTCGTCGAGTTCTCGGTCGTCGTCCTCGCTTCCGCGTTGTTGATCGCCTGTCCCTGTGCGCTCGGACTCGCGACGCCGGCGGCGACGATGGTCGGTTCGACGCTCAGCGCCACGAACGGCGTCCTCTTCAAGGGCGGCGACGTCTTAGAGCAGGTTCGGGGTATCGACACCGTCGTCTTCGACAAGACCGGGACGTTGACCCACGGCGAGATGACCCTGACCGACGTCGTCACCCTCGAGCCGACGGCAGACGGCGGCGTCGTACCGGACGGCGGAATACTCACGGAGCGAGCAGAGTCACTCGAAGAGTTCGTCATCGGGGCGGCCGCGACAGCCGAATCCGGCTCCGAACACCCGATCGCACAGGCGATCGTCGAGGGGGCAACCGAGCGCGGCGTCGAGCTGGGTGAGGTCCGGGAGTTCGAGAACGTTCCCGGTCACGGCATCCGTGCCGAGACCGACCGCGGGACGGTCGTGATCGGTCGCCGGAAACTGCTCGCCGAGGAGGGAATCGACCCCGAACCGGCCGAGGAGCCGCTGGAACGGTTAGAGCGCGAGGGGAAGACGGCGATGCCGGTCGCGGTCGACGGTACACTCGTCGGCGTGCTCGCGGTCGCCGACGAGGTCCGCGAGAGCGCCACAGAGACCGTCTCGGCGCTTCGCGAGCGCGACGTCGAGGTCGTGATGCTCACCGGCGACAACGAGCGCACCGCCCGCGCGGTCGCCCGCGAGGTCGGTATCGACGTCGGGAACGTCCGCGCCGAAGTGTTGCCCGAGGACAAGGCCGATCACGTCGACGCCCTGCAGGAAGACGGAAGCCGGGTGATGATGGTTGGCGACGGCGTCAATGACGCGCCCGCGCTAACGGCCGCCCAGGTCGGCGTCGCCATTGGCTCGGGCACCGACGTCGCCTTAGAGTCCGCCGACGTGACCCTGATGCGTGACGATCCGGCCGACGTGCTCAAGGCCGTCCGCATCTCGGAGGCGACCATCTCGAAGGTGCGCCAGAATCTGTTCTGGGCCTTTATCTACAACGCGACGCTGATCCCCATCGCCTCGCTCGGCCTGCTCAACCCGGCGCTCGCTGGCCTGGCGATGGCGACCTCGAGCGTGAGCGTGATGACGAACAGTCTGGTGTTCGCGAAGTACGACCCCCACGAGGACTACCGGCTGGCGGTTCTGAAACCGCTGTCCTGGCTCCGGTCGTGATCATCGCGCCGTGTCACCCCGCTCCGTTCTCGAGTTGGTCGGGGAACAACGCCTCGGCAATCGGCAGCGTCAGGTAGGCCTCGATGAACGCCGCGAGCACGAGCACGAGCCAGGCGACGACGACGAGCAGGCCGGTCCGGTAGAGATACGCCCGCGTAAACAACGCCTCGCGCGAACCGAGGATCCGCTGGATGGCCCGGTGGAGCAGCCGAAAGCCCACGCCGGCGGCGACGAACAGCGCCGGCAGTTCGAAGATGCCGTGGGGCGCAAGCAACGCGATCGTGGGGCCATAGCCCAGGTCGGAGCCAACCGCGGCCGCGAGGTTCCCCACGAGAATGCCGTTTACGATCATGATAAGCGCCGTCACCGTTCCCAGGGTAACCGCCCCGACGATCGCCATCAGAAACGGCGGCGTGTTCTGGACGATGAAAAACGTCGCCGTGAAGTCGGGTTCCTCCGTAGCGAGGTCTTCCTCGGCGAACTCCTCCGAGAACTCCTCGGCGAGCATCTCAGCGAACAGCTCCGTCAGGTCGATGCCGGCGGCGAGCATCGCGGCACCGATGGCGACGCCGACAGCGAACAGCCCGCCAGCAAAGTAGACGTAGAGGCGGTGTTCGTCCCACGCCGCGCCGAGCGCTCCGGTTGCCGAGCCACGTCGAGCGCGTTCGCCCGGCGGTCGCCGATCGTCGCCGGAAAACGTATCGTCCATACAGACGATTCGGCTGACCGGCCGATAAATCCGCCGACTCCGCGCGTGTTCTCGAGGCGACCGGTCGTCTCGTCCGGCGATCTCGACTCGTCCCAACTCGCCCCGACGACACGTCGAGAGCCGCGAGGTGGTTATACGACCCCGATGAAACGGCGTAAGCTGGCGATACAACGCTGTTCGGGCTCCATACCGCTGTATCCAACGCGAGAACCCACGCGAGCGACCTCGAACGGCGAGATGAGCCCGGTTCGCTCACGCACGGAGCCGTCAGTCGTCTAGGTGTCGACTACGGCTTGTCGGCCGAGGGTAATCTCAATTCAATCAGTCGTACTTACTACGCCCTATTTTTCGGTCCTTCTCGAGCCTGCACGTGCAATGTCTCCGACCAGACGGACGACGATCAAAAGCGTCGGTGTCGCAGGCGGTCTCGCGGCAATCCCTGGAACGGTGTACGCACGCGGCGAACACAAAGACGACGAACGCGAGAAGAAACGGGATAAGGAACCGGACGAGAAGAAGAAAAACGACGAGCCGCCGGTGGAACCGCCCACGGGCGGGGTCCGCGTCGCCCACCTCTCGCCGGACGCGCCGAACGTGGACATTGTCGTCGACGGCGAGCGGGTACTCGCGGGCGTCCCTTACGGCGAGATTTCGCCGTATCTCGAGCTCGAACCGGGCACCTACCGCGTCCAGATCACCGCGGCGAGCGACCCAGACGCGGTCGTCTACGACGAGCGGGTGACCGTCGAGAACGCCTTCTACACGCTCGCCGCCATCGGTGAACTCGAGGCCAACACGTTCGACGTCCTCGTGTTGACCGACGCCGGCTCCGCGGTGGTTCGGCTCGTCCACGCGTCGCCGGACGCTCCGCCAGTCGACGTCAGCGCTGCCGGCCAGCCACTGTTCGAGAACGTCGCCTTCGGCGAGGCGTCTGACTACATCGCCGTTCCCGCCGGCGACTACACGCTCGAGATCTCCCCGGCGGACGATCCGGAGACGGTCGTCGCCGCCGTCGACGTCACCCTCGAGCTCGCGACGCCGTACACGGCGTTTGCGACCGGCTATCTCGAGCCGCCGGCGGATCTCGCGGATCGGGAGTTCGAGGTGTTGCTTACGCCGGACGGTCCGGCGGCCATCGAAGCGCAGGCACAAGCGAACTGAGCCAGCCCGAAGCGCCAGCGGCTCACGAGCGTACCGGCCGACGCTGTTTCTCGAGGCTCACGACGACTGGTTCGACGACCCCCGATTACGGTGCGACGCCGACAGTGAGCAACGTTCCGTACTCGCGGTAGCGTTCGACCATCGCCTCGCGAGTCTCCCACTCCTCGAGCGGGAACTCGGCTTCCGCTGGTATCGGGATCTCGCGGTCGGGGATGTTGTCCTGCCCGGCGACGTGGAGGCCGACCTCGCGAAACGCCTCGCGGTACTCGTGGCGGTCCCAGCGGGTCATCTCGACGGCGATCGACTTCTGCCACTCGTGGGAGTGGACGTTCTCTTCGTAGTAGTTGACCGCACAGAAGAACGTGCCGCCGGGACGGAGCACGCGGGCGATCTCCCGAAGCGTCTCGAGCGGGTCGGCGGCGTAGTAAAAGGCCTCCATCGACCAGATGTGGTCGATCGAGCCGGCAGCGAACGGCAACGCGTCGAAGTCGCCAACGACGTAGCCGACCTGCGGATCGTCGGTGTAACGGTTGGCGTTGCGGGCCATCTCGGGGGCTCCGTCGAGGCCGTACACTCGTTCCGCGTCGTAGGTGTCCCGCAGCGCCCGGCCAGCGTAGCCGCTGCCACAGCCCAGATCGAGCACGACGTCGCCGGACTCGACGGGCATCCGCGCGAGGGCGTGTTTGGCAGTGTGCCAGTGACGTTCTTCCATCCCCTTGTCTCGCCCCTCTTCGGCCCAGGCGTCGAACTCCTCACGAACGCTCATATCGAGTGCTTCGTTCGCGCATGACTAAACGGATCGGATTCGCTGGCTGGGGATCAAACACGTCGGTGGACCGACCAGCGACAGTTTCTTTAGGATGGTCTAAAATTTGTGTGCTGAAGGGTTTAGGGCGGCCGAAACCCCGTGAGCATCCGGGGTTCGTCGACCGGCAGCTCCTGCTTTCTTCGACCTTCACCCGCTGAACCGTTGAATTTCGGAAGGTATTTATGTTTTAGGTCGACCTAAAACTAGACATGCCAGAACGCGACGACACCACATCGCAAACGAGTTCGGCGATCGGTCGCCGGCGCTTTCTCGCCGTCACGGGAGCCTCCGTGGCTGGGATCACCGGACTCGCGGGCTGTCTCGGGAACGATGCGGATCTCGTCGTCTACTCGGGCCGGACCGAAGACCAGATCGAACCGATCTTCCGGGAACTCGAAGATCGCCTCGACATCACGATCGGCGATCGGTACGGCGACTCGGCGGGAATGGTCGGACAGATCGTCGAGGAAGGAGACGCGAGCGAGGCGGACCTGTTTTACACCCAGGACTCGGGAACGCTCGGCGCGCTCAAGAACGAGGGTCGGACTGCCGACCTGAGCGAGACAGTCCTCGAGTCGGTTCCCGAGGCCTACCGCGACCCCGATGGCACCTGGACCGGCGTCTCCGGCCGGACGCGCTCGATCGCGTACAACACCGACGAGTGGGACGCCGACGAGCTTCCGGACGACATCTTCGCCTACGCCGAGGAGGAGGCGTTCGACGACGAACTCGGCTGGCGCGTCGACTCCGGCTCGTTCCTCTCGTTTATCCGTGCAATGATGATCGAGTACGGCGAGGACGATACCAGAGGGTGGATCGAGGGTCTCCAGGACCTCGGTATCGAGAACTACGAGGGCGGCATGACGACCCCGCAAGCGATCGCAGACGGCGAAGTCTCGGTCGGGTTCGTCAACCACTACTACGTCGGTCGACTGCTCGAGGACGACGAGGACGCGCCGATCAACGTCACGTTCACCGACGGCGACGTCGGCGCGCTGTTCAACGTCTCCGGGGTCGCCCTCGTCGACACGGCCGACGACCCCGACCTCGCCCGCGAGGTCGTCGAGGAGCTACTGGTCGAGGACGTCCAGGAGCTGTTCGTCGACCTCAACGCCGAGTATCCCGTCGTCGACGGCGTCGAGTACACCGGCGAGATGCCCGGCCCCGAGGCGGTCAACTCGCCGACGTTCGACCTGAACGAACTGGCCGACGTCGAACCCGCCCAGGACCTCCTCCGCGAGGTCGAGATCCTCTAGCCCACGTCGAGCCGGGACCGATTTAGGAAGGCCTAAACCGACGCGTTCGAAACGCCCACCCGTGAGCGACAGCCGGTCGACCTCCGAACGGACGCCGACGATCCTCGGCCAGTCCGACCACGCACTCGGGCTGACGCTGCTTAGCGGTGCCGTCGCCACGTTGATGGTGACGCCGCTTCTGTGGATCGGGTTGCGCGCCGCGGCGGTCGACCCCTCCCGTGCCGCCGCGATCCTGTTCCGGTCGCGGTCGCTCGAGATCGCCGCCAACAGCCTCCTGCTCATGGCCGGGGTGACGGTCCTGTCGGTGATTATTGGCGTTCCGCTGGCCTGGCTGACCGTCCGCAGCGACCTCCCGTTCGCTCGCTTCTGGACGGTCGTCGTCGCCTTGCCGCTTGCGATCCCGAGTTACCTGGGGGCGCTGGCGTACATCGACGCCTTCGGGCCGCGAGGTCGACTCCAGTCGCTGCTCGCCCCGCTGGGAGTCGACTCGCTGCCCGAGATCTACGGTCTCGGCGGCGCCATCCTCGTCATCACGCTCTATACGTACCCATACGTCTACCTGACGACGCGTGCCGCGTTGAAGACCTTCGATAAGACGCTCGTCGACGCCGCACGCACGCTCGAGCACGACTACCGGGAGACGTTCCGTCGGGTCACTTTCCCCCAGATCCGGCCGGCGATCACTGCCGGCGCGTTGCTGGTCGCGCTGTATGCGATCTCGGATTTCGGAACGCCCGCGTTCATGCGACTCGACGTCTTCACGCGTCAGATCTACGTCGAGTACCGCGGCTGGAACCTCGATTACGCCGCCATGCTGTCGATCCAGCTGATCGCCGTCACCGTCTTCATCCTCGCGCTCGAGTCCCGGATCCGGGGCGACGAACGGGTCTACACCGATTCGGGCGGGGGAAGCGGCGGGAACCACGTCGTCGAACTCGGCCGGTGGCGCTGGCCTGCGACCGGGCTCTGTCTGCTGGTCGCGCTCGCGACGCTTGCCTTGCCCGTGGTCGTCTTCGCCTCGTGGCTCGTCGGCGGCGCGACCAGCGACGTCGACGCCTACCGGTTCCAGTTCGAGTACGCGGTAAACTCCGCGGGGGTCTCCACCGCAGCGGCGGTTCTCGCCGCCCTCGCCGCCTTGCCGGTCGCCTACCTCGCGGCCCGTTACCGGACGCTGCTCGGCCACCTGTTCGAGCGAGCGACTTACGTCGGCTACGCCGTTCCAGGGATCGTCATCGGGCTCGCGCTCGTGTTCTTCGGTGCGAACTACGCCGGCGTCGTCTACCAGGCGCTTCCGTTGCTCGTGTTCGCCTACGTCGTCCGCTTCATGCCCCAGGCTGTCGGCAGCACCCGAACTTCGATCCTGCAGGTCGATCCCAAGCTCACCGAGGCCGCTCGCACCCTCGGCCGTGGCGACCTCGAGACGTTCCGGTCGGTGACGCTTCCGCTTATTGCTCCCGGGATCGTCGCGGGGGCGGCGCTCGTGTTCCTGACGACGATGAAAGAGCTGCCGGCGACGTTGCTGTTGCGCCCGACCGGGTTCGACACGCTCGTTACTCACATCTGGCGGGCCGAGCAGGCCGCCTACATGAGCCACGCCGCGGTCCCTGCGTTCGTCATCTTGCTCGTCTCCGGTCTCTCGATGTGGATCATCCTCCGTCAGGAGGACGTCTAGTGGTTCGGTAGCCGCCACGGAAACGATTGCACCGCTTGATACGGACCGTTGTACGTCTGTCCCGGCGCAACCGCGACCGTTCTGCGGTTGCACCGGGACATCGGTACAGCAATCCGTATGAGTCACGACAACAGCGTTAACCGTGTCCGTGTTGAATGAATATTCAATCACCATGCAGCCCACCGATCGGCACTGTCGACCGGAACGTCGAACGGGCAGAACGAACGCGATACCCACTTGCCACCCCACCGGTCGATGACGGTCGCCGAGCGATTCGACGACCCCGACGACACGCGCGAGGCGATCATGAAGGCTACCTACGACGCCCTCTGTACGCACGGATACGCAGACCTCACGATCCAGCGCATCGGCGACGAGTTTCCCAAGAGCAAGTCGCTCGTCTACCACCACTACGACACCAAAGACGAACTTCTGCTCGACTTTCTTTCGTTCATGCTCGAGCACTTCGAGACGAGCGTCCCGCGCCAGGACTACGACGACGCGGCGACACACCTCGAGGCGGTGCTCGATCACGTGGTGCCGGATACGCTCGAGGACGAACGAGCGGAGTTCATGCGGGCGATGGTCGAACTCCGCGCCCAGGCCGCACACGATCCCGCATACCACGAGCACTTCACCAGGAGCACCCGGTTTTTCCACGACCGGTTCGTGACGATCATCGAGCGGGGTATCGAGGAGGGCGTGTTCAGGGAGGTCGACCCGGACCGGGTCGCCGCGTACTTGCTCGCGACGGTCACCGGGACGATGACACAGCGGACGACGGCCGACGTCGAGGCGTCGATTCCCGCCGTCCGTGAGGAGCTCCGGACGTACGTCGAGACGCGACTGCGGACCGAACCCAGGACACCCGAATGAGCGAGCGGGCATCCCACGACCGGGCGGTCAACGTCACCGACGGTGCCTTGCTCAAGCCGCTCGTCGTTCTGTCGTTACCGATCGTTCTCACGAACGTGTTGCAGGTCGGGTACAACCTGGCCGATACGTTCTGGGTCGGCCGTCTCGGCCAGCCGGCCGTCTCGGCGCTTTCGTTCTCGTGGGCGATCGTCTTTCTGATCATCAGTCTCTCGCTCGGGTTTTCCGTCGCCGGCACCGTCCTCGTCGCACAGCACAAGGGAGCGGGAAACGTCGACCGCGTCGGTCACGTCGCCGGCCAGACGATCTCGGTCGTGATCGGCGTATCGATCGTGTTTTCGATCGTCGGCTACCTGCTCGCACCGGACCTGTTAACGCTCGTCGGCGCGGTTCCCGGCACGGAAGAACACCGCCTGGCCGTCGTCTACACTCGGACGATGTTCGTCGGCATCCCGTTCGTGTTCGGCTTTTTCATCTTCCAGTCGTTGCTCCAGGGCTGGGGTGATACGCGGACGCCGTTTTACTTGATGGCCTTCGGCGTCGCATTGAACGTGATCGTCGATCCGTTTTTCATCCTCGGCTTCCAGGGCAACGTTCTCTTCGCGTGGGTCGGACTCGAGGGCCTCGAGACGCTGCTGTACGACGCGACCGGCTTTGCAGGGTTTGGCGTCCAGGGCGCGGCTCTCGCGACGATCCTCGCTCGAGGAATCGGTGCGGCGATCGGTATCTGGTTGCTCCTGTCGGGTCGTGTCGGGATCGAACTCGCCCCGGCCGATCTTCGACCGCAGTGGGAGACGGTCCGGACGATCGTCCGCATCGGTGCCCCCGCGAGTATCGAGATCAGTACGAAAGCACTTAGCGTGACGATCCTGACCGCACTCGTCGCCATCGCCGGTGCAGAAGCCGTCGCCGCCTACGGGATCGGAACCCGCGTTACCTCGATGGTCGTGTTACCGGCACTCGGCCTGGCTCGCGGCGTCGAAACCGTCGTCGGCCAGAACCTCGGTGCCAGACAGGTCGACCGTGCAAAGAGAGGGGTCCTCTCCGCCGTCGGTCTCATCACGGGGTGTCTGCTCGCGTTCACCGTCGGCGTCTACCTGTTTGCCGAACCGATCGTCGGCGTCTTCATCACGGGCGATGGCGCGGGAGTGGTCACCGCCATCGGTGGCGACTACCTCCGCATCGTCGGCGTGACGTACGTCTTCCTCGGCGTGTTCTACGTCATTCAGGGCGGGTTCCGGGGGAGCGGTAGCACCCGACTCGCGATGGCCTTTGCGTTTATCGGCTTCATCGTGTTCCGGGCCGTCTTCGCGTACGTCCTCGCCGTTCCGGCTGGGCTCGGTGCGACCGGCATCTGGTACGGCGAGGCGATCGCGAACGTGTCGATGGTCGCCATCGCCGGGCTGTACTTCCTGCGGGGGACGTGGACCGGACGCGTCATCGACGACGCCGATCGCGGGACCGACAGAAGAGACGTCGGCGAGGAGGGTGATTCGGCCGTCGCGAGCGGCGGTCTCGAGGATCGGTAACTCGAGGCGATTGACGGTGCTGGCGATCTCCTCGCGTCCGAAACCGACACCGACTTACCCGAACGCGGGCGACGGGCGGGTATGTACGTTGGACGGTTTCTCGTCGTCGGTCCCGACGCCGGCGCGTACCGCGTCTCGTCGCGCTCGTTTCCGAATCGCAAGATCACCGCTCGAGACGACGCGCTCACCGTCGGCCCGACCGAGAACGCTCCACCGACGGACAATCCCTACGTCGCCTACAACTGCCTGCGGATCGTCGACGCGCCGGCCGGCGAGACGGTCGTTTTCGGCAACGGCTCCCACGTCGATCCGATCGCCGAGAAGGTCGAACTTGGCTATCCCGCACGCGACGCCCTCGCGACCGCCTTGCTCGCACTCGACTACGAGAAAGACGATTACGATACGCCCCGGATCGCCGCGACGATCGACGCCGACGGCGAGGCGCTGATCGCGACCGTCCGAAAAGACGCCTTGCTCGTCGAGACCGTCGACGAGCCGACGCTCGTCGCGACCTACGAGAAAGACAGCCCCGAGTCGTTCGATTTCGCCGCCCGCGACGCCGAGGCCGCTGCTCGCGAGGCCTACGACCTCGCGTTCGAACACGCCGTCTGTGCGGCCGGGATCGTCCGGACCGACGACGGGTTCGAGACGGCGATCGAGAACGGCGAGTAGCGTCAGGAGAGGACCGAGTCGACGGCCGTCGGCCAGGCGACGATCGTCACACCCATCGCGAACGTCATCGTCACCGATCCGACCGGCCCCGAGAGAAGCGACCCGACGGTAGCTCCGACCGAGAGAAAGACGACGATCCCGACGACCGCTGTCACGACGCCGACGGGTGTCACGTCGAGTGACCGATCCGGATCTACCACGAGGAGCCACGCAGTCAGTATTCCACTCATCGCACCGAGTGCGTACAGCGGTTCGCTGCCGCCGACTCCGACCGCAGCCGGGACCGAAGCACAGCCGACGGCGGCGGCGAGCGACGCGCGTACCGGACGCTCGAGTCGACGACTGGCGACCTGCCACGCCAGGAGAACGAGCAGTCCAAGCGCCAGCCCGCCGATCACGTCGATCAGGTAGTGGACGCCGAGGACGAGCCGAGAGAGCGAAACGAGAAGAACGAGCGTCGCCGCAGTCCCGATCCGGATCCGTCGCGTTCCAGCTTCCAGCGCCGTCGCGAGCGATCCCCACGCGAGGACGGCACCGGCGACGTGACCGCTCGGGAAGCCGTAGCCGTCGGCGCGTATCGCCCACCTGTACCACGGCCGAACGGAGTCGTGTGCCGTCTCCGGGGGTATCATCGCCGCCATCGGCGGTCGCGGCAGTGCAACCGCGGCTTTCAGGACGACGACGAGTGCCAGACCGCCAAAGACTACCCCGAAAAGCGGCGCGATCCGCCTCGCGTCGCCAAACCAGAACGCGAGTGCGAAGACGAACACGAAGACCCACACCTCTCCGAGCAACGTCGACGCGGCGAACGGATAACTCGTCCACTCCGGAAAGAGCGCGTGGAGCCACTCGATCTCTCGACCGTCGAACGACGGACTCGAGCTGGAGCCGTCGAGAGGAAGCCGAACCGGGTCGGCGGTGTCCGTTCGGGTCCGTACGTTCGTCGTCATACTTCTCGATAGGTCACACACCGGGTACTGGATATAAAACACAGACGGGAATACATACGGATATGCGAGTGGGACTCATCGCCGACGTTCACGCGAACGAGGTCGCACTGGACGCCGTCCTCGAGGACATGCCCGACGTCGACGCCGTGGCCTGTGCGGGCGACGTCGTCGGCTACAATCCCTGGCCCGCGGAGTGCGTCGACGTTCTTCGCGAACGGGACGTCCCGACGGTGATGGGAAACCACGATCTGGCGGTCGTCGAACGCAGTTCGTTCCGGTTCAACCGGATGGGCCGGGCCGGCATCGAACACGCCCAGCGTCGCCTCGAGCAGCCCCAGCGACGCTGGCTCGAGTCGCTCCCGACCGAACGCCAGGAGTTCGGCGGGCGGGTGAAGCTCGTCCACGGTCACCCCGACGATCCCACCCGATACACCTACCCCGAGGAGTTTTCGCCGCGGCTGCTCGGCGACGAGGACGTCCTCGTGCTCGGTCACACCCACGTTCAACACGCCGAAACGTTCACCGAGGGTATCGTCGTCAACCCCGGCAGCGTCGGCCAGCCACGGGACGGGGATCCGCGAGCAGGCTACGCCGTCGTCGACCTCGAGGCGATGACCGTCGAGACTCGACGCGTCGCCTACGACGTCGACGCCGTCCAGCGCGCCGTGAAGGCGGCCGGACTACCCGAACGGATCGGCACCCGACTGGCTCGTGGACAGTAGGCAGTCCCTACGGGACGGTTCGGCGGTCGAGAACGTCATCGGGTGCCATTAAACCCCCCTGAACGTGCAGGCCCTGAAGCAACCCGTCGGTGAGGTGTTCGTTCAGGGAGATGGCTCACAACGAGGAGCAGCGACCGTCGGTGAGCGACAGTGATGGGACTGCGGCGGTCGGAGGCGACCCGGGTCCGGCACCGGGGTCGTTGATCGTCGTTTCGAACCGACAGCCGTACCGACACGAGTATGCGAGCGACGACGCCGAAAGCGAGACGACGACCGACGGCGGTGCAACGACGGCACCGTCGGCGGACATCGACCAACAGATCGAGGTCGACCGACCGACCGGTGGACTGACTGCCGGATTGGATCCCGTTCTCCAGCAAGCGGGTGGGACGTGGATCGCCTGGGGCGACGGCGACGCCGACGACGAGGTCGCCGACGACGACGGCTGCGTCAGCGTACCACCCGAGGAGGGGTCGTACACGCTCCAGCGGGTATGGCTCACGGAGACGGAAATCGACGGTTACTACCGAGGGTTTAGCAACCGGGTGCTGTGGCCGCTGTGTCACGAGTTCCCCGAGCTGGCCGAGCCTCGACCGACGTTTCTCGAGTGGTATCGAGCCGTCAATCGGACGTTCGCCGAGGCGGTTGCCGACCACGCCGACGAGGACGCGGTCGTCTGGTTGCAGGACTATCACCTCGGACTCGCACCCGCGATGGTTCGCGAGCGGGTCCCGCAGACGGCGACGATCGCGCAGTTCTGGCACGTTCCCTGGCCGACGCCGGCCGTCTTCGAGCACTGCCCGGCCCGACGGGAGCTGCTCGAGGGACTGCTCGGCAACGACCTGCTCGGCTTTCACGTCGACCGGTACTGCGAGGCGTTTCTCGACTGCGTCGAACGGTTCTGTCCCGAGACGACGGTCGACTGGCACCGACAGGTCGTCCATCATCGGGACGGACAGACGCGGGTGACCGCGACGCCGATGGGTATCGACGCGGAGGATCACGATCGGACGAGTCGATCGGTCGATCCGGGGGAGTGGCACGACTTTCGCGAGCGACACGACATTCCGCGCGGGAACGCGATCGGACTCGGCGTCGACCGACTCGACTACTCGAAGGGGATCCCCGAACGCCTCGACGCGATCGAACGGCTCCTCGAGCGCGAGCCGGGCTGGCGCGGCGAGTTCACGTTCGTCCAGACGGCGACGCCGAGCCGAACCGAGATCCCGGCCTACGCGCGCCACGGCGAGTACGTCCGCGAGGAGATCGATCGGATCAACGCCCGCTTCGGCGGTCCGGGGTGGCGACCGATCGTCTACACCGAGGAGTTCCTCCCACGGGAGACGCTCTGTGCGCTGTATCGCCGGGCCGACGCCATGATCGTCAGTCCGCTGTACGACGGGATGAACCTCGTCGCGAAGGAGTTCGTCGCCGCGAGCGTCGACGGCGACGGCACGCTGGTGTTGAGCGAGACCGCCGGTGCACACGAGACGCTCGGCGAGTTCGCGTACGCTATCGACCCGACCTGCCAGGAGGCGTTCGCGGAGACGATCGACGTCGCGCTCACGGCGCCATCTGAGGAACGACGGGGACGGATGAACGGCCTTCGACGTCGGGTCTTCGGGCGCGACCTCGAGTGGTGGATGCAGGTCCAGTTCGACGAGTTGCGACGGGTACACGAGTCGGCGACGCCCCGGAACGGACGACGGCGCAAGCGGTCCCGGTCGGTGTAATGTCCGAGACGCCCCCCCGACCGATCGTGGCGTGTCTCCCCAGGCTGCGGGCAAAACTCCGGGACGCGTCCGCACTGCTCGTCTGTCTCGACTTCGACGGCACGCTCGCGCCGATCGTCGACGAGCCCGACGCGGCTGCGCCGACGGCCGAAAACGAGGCCGCACTCGAGACGCTCGCCGATACCGAGCGAATCTCGACGGCGATCGTCAGCGGTCGCGCCCTCGCCGACGTCCGGGCTCGAGTCGGCCCGGCTACCGCCTACGCGGGCAACCACGGCCTCGAGCTCGATCGCGACGGCTCGGTGACCGTCCACCCAGCGGCTCGCGAACGGGCGACGCTGGTCGAGACGGTCTGTGGGCTGCTCGAGGTCGCGCTCGATCCGATCCCGGGCACTCGCGTCGAGAACAAGCGCCTGACCGGAACCGTTCACGTCAGGCAGGTACTACCTGTGACGCGGCCGATCGTTCGAGAACTCACTCGCGACGCCGTCGATCGGATTGGCGGCGACGATCTCGAACTCTCCTCGGGAAAGTGCGTGCTCGAGATCTCCCCGTCGGTCTCGTGGGGGAAAGGCGATGCCGTCTGTCGCCTCGAGACGGCCTCTCCCGACGACACGCTCACGATCTACGTCGGCGACGACGTCACCGACGAGTCCGCATTTCGAGCGGTCGAGCCAGACGGCGTCGGCGTTCGGGTCGGCGACGACAGCCCGTCAGCGGCCTCCTGTCGGGTGCGTTCGCCGGACGACGTTACCTCCTTGCTCGAGTGGCTGGTGACGACTGGCGTCGACCTGCTCGAGAACGACCGATCCCGTTCACCGTCGACGACCGACACTGATCTCGATCTCGGGAACTGATCGATGGCGTGGGTTCCCGGCCACCGAAGATGTGGGGGATGGGTGGGGGGTGGGAGTGGGGGAGATGGGGGGATGAGAGATGGGGGGGATCGGGTGGGAGGCGAATCGGTTGGAACTGAACGACGATACTCGATGGGGGTACTCGGTACGCCGGTTCACGTTCCACGGCGGGACCGGTAGCAGTGTCGGTCCACGGTACCGCTCTCCGCACCCAGTAATCGAATTTGTGCCCGACCACTATAAAATTTCCGTTAGACATATCTGTCGGAAATGGGTCGGCCGAAGTCGAAAGTATTAGTTACCATCGGAAATATATGTTCGATAGAGAGTGGATATCTGTGAAACTCAGACAGCCAACTGACTTTCTGATCCTCGAGGCACTCGAGGACAAAGGGCGAAACGTCGCGACGAACCTCGCCTCCCACACGGGAAAGAGCCGAAAGAACATCAACACGCGGCTGCCGGTGCTCGAAGATTACGGGCTCGTTCGCAAGATCGGTCCGGCAGAGCGCTCGGGGTTGTACGAGATCACGCCGCTTGGCAAGGCCGCCTTAGTCTATCGGGACCAGTACGACGAGGTCGACGACTTCGAATCGCTCATCGAGGGCCCGAACGTCAGTGCGGATACCGCCGAAGAACAGGCGAGTTTTGCCCGCGGCGACGAGGAGTCCGAATCCGGAGACGACGAGTAATCACCGACGTCTCTCGAGCAGAGCCGCGTTACGTTCGTCCGAGTTCGTCCCCGACGAGGTCGACGGCGTTTCGGATCGCGCCGACCGACGAGAGATAGCCGGCGCCGACGGTCGTCTTCAGCGCCGTCGCGGCCCGACCGGTGACCACCGTCGGTCCGAGCTGTGCAACGGCATCGTCACCCACGCTCACCAGCCAGCCCGGGGAGTCGAACGTGTACGTCTCGAGTCGGGGTTCGAAGTCGTCTTTGTCTCCGCCGCGGTCGTATGCGACCAGCCGCGAGACGTTCTCGGCGACGGTTCGTGCCTGCCGGACCGCCGTCTGGGCGCTCGCAGGGACGGCCTGGCCCTCGGCGTCGACGACGCTTGCAGCGTCTCCGAGCGCGAAGGTGCGATCGGACAGCCGGAGATCCCCTCTGACCGTCGGTCGATCCCCCGAAAGCGGCGTCGGCCCCCGGATACCGCCCGTCCAGACGAACGCGTCGTATCGGAGCCGATCGTCACCCTCGAGGCCGACGGCGGACGCGTCGGCATCGGTCACGGTCGCGCCCGTCTTGACTTCGACACCCTGATCCTCGAGCGCCGAGCGGACGGCCCGCTGAAAGTTCGCCGGGAAGGTCGGGGCCACCGTATCGTACTGCTCGAGAAGCGTGATCGACGCGTCCGTCGCTTCTTCGCGGGCGAGTGCCGCGAGTTCGCCCGCGACCTGGACCCCCGAGAGGCCGCCCCCGCCGACGACCAGTCGCGGATCCGGCTGTGAGAACGCCCCGAGAGCGGCCGTCCGGATCGCCTTGGCGTCGTCCAGGCTCTTCAGCGGCGTCGCGTGCTCGCGAACGCCCTCGAGACCGTAGAAGGCCGTCTCCGCGCCGAGACAGATCGCACCGACGTCGTAGGTGAGCGAACCGGACGAAAGCGAGACGGTCCGGGCGTCGGTGTCGACATCCTCGACGCGGGCGACGCGGACGGTCGCTCGGTCGACTGCGTCCGTCAGGGAGACGGTAATGTCGGACGCCAGCGCCGGCCGGCGAATCACGCGGTGGAGTTCGTGTTGGACGAGGTGGTCCGGCGACTGGTCGACGAGCGTGATCTCGACGTCGGCGGGGAACTCTCGCTCGAGCAGGCGGGTCAGCGTCAGGCCGGCGTAGCCCGCTCCGAGGACGACGACGTGCATATCGAACGTACGGATCGAACGGGTATAGATGTAGCCGAAGCGAAAGCGCCGTGGCAGAAGTTCTGCTGTCGGTCATGGACCTGTGAACTTGCGTGTGCCAGAACCGGCGATACAGCGTGTGTCAGTCCGCTCTCTCACGGGAGGATCACGTACGTATGACCGACAGTATTAGAACAGGTGGTCGTCTTCCTCGAGCAGCTTCGCGGGACCGCCGACGCTCCAGATGGTCGTCGAGACGCCACAGTCGGCGACCTCCTCCTCGACGCGGTCGGCGTACTCCTCCGTGGTGTTGACGTAGACGCTCGCCCCGGTGTCAGTCGAGAAGTAACACGGAATGCCCTCCTCCTCGCGAAGTTCCCGCACCCGGTTGAAGATGGCGAGCGTCGCGGGCTGCCAGTAGACCCAGCCGGAGGGGCCGGTCATGGTCGTCGCGGCGAGCGAAAGCGAGTCGTGCTCGGCGAGTTCGAACGTCCGGTCGAAGTCGTTCTCGCGCAAGGCATCGCGCATCTCGGCGATCTGTTCGTGAATGTGGGCGTTGCGGGCCTGGAACATGTGACTGTCCGCGGCCTCGTCGTGGGCGTCCTCGGTCTCCTTGTGGTAGGGGACGAGCCCGACGACGATCCGGAGGTCCTCGTGGAGGTCGGTCTGGAGCCGCCGGGAGCGACAGTCCGCGTCGTTGAGCCCGGTGTGTAGCTGGGAGAACGCCCCCGTCACCGCCCGGGACGCCGACGCGGAGCCGACGCGGGCGATCGTCGAGATCTCCTGGCGCGAGCAGTCGAGTTCGGCGGCCTCGGCGAGTGCCATCGCGGCCGCGGCAAAGCCCGACGACGACGAGCCGAGCCCGACGTTCGAGGGGAAGCTGTTCTCGCTCTCGAGGCGCACCGGGTAGACGGTGTGGGCGGCGTCGGACAGCGACCGGGCCTTCTCGACGACGGCCTCGACCCGCTCGTAGGCCCGCCCCTCGAGTTCCTCGCCGTCGACGACGAAGACGTCCTCGTCGTAGTCCATCGAGAACTCGACCGTAGTCCGGGTGTGACTCGGGGCCGTACAGACGCTGATGCTGTCGTGATACGGCAGTCGCTCGATGTCGTCGCGCATCCCGTGGTACTTGACTAGCCCCTGGATCGGGTGGGCCATGGCGGTCGCTTTCATACCCTCACAGGTGGGTGAGGGCCGCATAAAGGTCACGACTACGAGGAGACGTCGTTTCGATCCGCTCGGCCGACGCGAATCCGAACGCTCAAGCGACCGGCTTCCGCACGAACCCCCTATGGGAACGCCGCGTGCGGACCGCGCCGAGCAGGCCAGGGAGGTCATCGACCGTCTCGAGGACGAGTATCCGGACTCGACCATCTCGCTTCGGTACTCGGACCGACTCGAGCTGTTGATCGCCGTGATCCTCTCGGCACAGTGTACGGACGAACGCGTCAATTCGGAGACCGAACACCTCTTCGAAAAGTACGACGGCCCCGAAGACTACGCGTCCGTCTCTCAGGAGGAACTCGCCGAGGACCTGAATTCGATCACCTACTACAACAACAAGGCCTCCTACATCCGTGACGCCTGCAAGCGGATCCTCGAGGAACACGACGGCGCGGTTCCCGACACGATGGACGAACTGACCGACTTACCCGGCGTGGGACGGAAGACGGCGAACGTCGTCCTCCAGCACGGCCACGACGTCGTCGAGGGGATCGTCGTCGATACGCACGTACAGCGGCTCTCGCGTCGGCTCGGCCTGACCGAGGAGAGCCGTCCCGAACGCATCGAGGAGGACCTGATGGAAATCGTTCCCGACGGATACTGGCAGCAGTTTACACACCTCTGTATCGATCACGGACGCGCGGTCTGTACCGCTCGCAGCCCCGATTGTGAGGGCTGCGTCCTCGCGGACGTCTGCCCGTCTGAACGCGGCGACAACGACGTCGACCTCGCCTCGGGCGAGCCCTGGTGACGCCGTTTTCCGGTGCCAGCCAGCGACCTCGAGCGACGTCGACGAACCGTCCGTCGCAAGGCCAACGCCTTTTCGCGCCCTCCCGGTAGGGACGGTCGCGTGAGAGCTATGAGCGAGGACGAATCCGAGGACCACGGCCGCGACGTCGAGCTCGCGAAGGAAGCCGACGAGGAAGACGAAAGCGACGGCGAAGACGAAGAGGAACTCACGGAGGCCCAGCGGGAAGCCCGACGGCGACACGAGGAAGAAAAGCGTCGACAGGACATCGAACACAAATCGGGCGAACGGGAAGGCGACGCAGTCGAGAGCGCGAACCCGGACCATCACCGAGACGAGGAGCCGTACAACAGTTAAGTCGGATCGTCCGACGCTCCCGAGGCGAAAAACGGCCGACTTTCGGGGCCGACGAGTATCCCGACGGTGCCGTCAACGTTGATCGAGACAGGCGAGGTTGGATCGACCGTCTCGACCGTCCGGTCGTCGACACAGAGGTCGACGGGGTCCGTATCGCGTTCGACCGAGAGACGGACGTCGTCGTCCGGAAGGACCCACTGTCTCGTTCGGGTGGCGAACGGACCGATGGGGACGACCGCGACACTTCGAACCGCCGGAGAGAGGACGGGCCCACCGGCAGCTCCGCCGTAGCCGTGACAGCCGGCCGGCGTCGCGACGACGACCCCGTCGGCCCGGAACTGGGCGATCGCCGCCCCCCGACTTTCGACGCCGTACTCGGAGATGCGTGCGGGTTCGTCCGTCACCAGCGCGACGTCGAACAGCGCCCGGTAACGGTCGCTGGCGTCCGTCTCGACGCCGAGTACGGGTCGCTCCCGTCGCACCGCCTCTCCCTCGAGGACGTGCCGGATCGCCGTCGGAAGCCGATCCGTCGGCATCGAGCGAACGCCTCGTCCGGCGTCGACGGGGACGATCGGCGCGGCCGGCTTCGCGCGAACGGCAGCGAGCAACGCTGGCTCGCCGACGGTCACGAGCACCGAGAGCTCGCGCTCTATGAGTTGATCGACTGTCCCAGTCACGAGATTGCCGCCCGCATCGGCGACAACCGACTCGAGGCTGTCTCGATCGAGGGCGACAGTCCGGTCCGGCGACGCGGCGACGCCGACGAGCGGGGCGGCGCCCGGCGTCCACTCGGCGGGTGTCATGCCAGACCGTTCCAGTGGAGCGGCCAAAAGGATGCGGATTACTCGTCCGACTCGAGCCCGGCGAGTGATACGGATTGCTGTAACTATGTACCGGGGCAACCGCGCCTCGTATTGCGATTGCCCCGGTACGGACGTACAGCAGTCAGTATGACTCCTCGCCGATCGCGTCTAAGACGTGTTCGTGAAACGCCTGCAAGGCGGCGCTTTCGTCCTCGGCGAGGACGACGTCGCTCGCCGACAGCGTCGCGAGACCGAACGCCCGCGGCGTCGGCGAGTCGACGAGCTGGCGACACACCTCGAGGTCGCCACGATCGATCGCGGCGACGATTCCCTCGATCTCGTCGACGGCGAGTTTATCCGCTACGATCTCCCGATACGTCTCCTCGAGGACGGCGAAGTTCTCGAGGTCCTCGGCGAAGCCGAGCAGCATCTCGCTTGCGACCTGCTGTTCGCTCGCCGATTTCTCGTAGCCCTTGTAGCGTTTGAGGATCATCAGCGATCGGGTGGCGTTGATCCGGAAGTATCGCTTCAGGAGGTCAGTGCCGTCGATCGCCCGCCGGAGGTCCCTGCAGACGGCGTCGGGGTCGAGATCCGCGAGCACCCCTGCGAGGTCGACTTTCCGGTTCAACGGCAACGAGAGCACGAAGCCGTTGTCGGCGACGGCAACCCGGACGTTGGCGGTGGCCTCCTGGGCACAGTGATACGCCAGCAGCCGCGAGAGCCCGTCGTTTACCGTGCGGCCGTAGGTGGAGTGGACGTAGTAGTGGCGGTCGTAGGCCTCACGGTCGCGTTCGACCTCGATCGCCAGCCGGCCGTCGGTACTGACACTCGCTTTCCCTGCGTAGCGCAGCTGGTAGTCGAACAGCCGTGCGATCGCCCGGACGCTGTCGTCGTCGAGCGGGAACTCACGCAGCCACGCGCGGACGGCGGGTGGGCCACCCTCGTCGTATCGCTCGAGTACCTCGCGCTGGAAGGCGAGGATCTCACGGCCGAGGTCGTACGAGAGCGGCAGCCGTTCGGAGTACCACGACGGGACGGTCGGGCGGGCGCTCGTGCGATCGACGTACACCTTCGAGCCCCGGCGGTAGCGGTACTCGAAGTGATCGCCGCCGAGGACGAAGACGTCGCCTTTCTCTACGGTGTCGAGGTAATCCTCGTCGAGCTGGCCGACCCACTCGTCGCTCGCGCGGGTGAAGACGTCACACGCGAACGAATCCGGGATCGTTCCGATATTGGTCATGTATATCATCCTGGCGAGCCGTCCGCGCTTGCCGATCAGGGCCTCGCCGACGGGATACTCCTCGTGGTGGTGCTCGCCGTCGGGCGGGTCGTTCGCGTCGCGCCAGATCTTCGCGTAGACGTTTTTCTCCTCGAGGCCGGTGTAGTCGGCGGTGAGATAGCGCGCGAGTGACTCCCACTCGTCGTCGGTGTAGTTGCGGTAGGGGTACGCCCGCCGCAGAACGTCGAGTACCTCCCGCTCGGGACGGATCTCGGCGATGGCCATCCCGTAGACGTGCTGGGCGGCGACGTCCTGGGCGTTCTCGGGAATCGACACCGAGTCGACGAATCCCTCCTCGGCCTTTTTCAACATGACCGCACACTCGAGCAACTCGTCCCGGTCGAGCGCGATCACCCGCCCGGTGACGGTCTGGCCGACGCGATGGCCCGCCCGCCCGACCCGCTGGAGCAAGGCGGCGACGCTTTTGGGCGAGCCGACCTGGACCACGAGGTCGACGTGGGGCATGTCGATGCCCAACTCGAGCGAGGTCGAGGACGTGACGACGTCGAGTTCCCCGTCTTTCAGCCGCTGCTCGATTCCCTGCCGAACGTCCTTCGAGAGGCTGCCGTGGTGACAGCCCGAGTTCTCCTCGTCGTAGGCCGAAAATCGCTCCCGGAGGTTGTGCAACACCCGTTCGGCTCCCGAACGCGTGTTCGTGAACACGAGCGTGTTGGTGTGGTCCTGGACGTGCTCGTGGAGCCGTCGATAAAACCGATCCTGGACGACATCTCGCGGCGTATTGATGAGGTCGTCGGTCGGACACTCGAGAGCGAGATCGAACTCGCGGGCGAAGCGTGCGTCGACGATCTCGTACTCTCGCGGCGTGGCCGCTCGAGTCTCCGCAGGGTTCCGTTCACCGCTCGGCTCCGAGACGCGCGGCGTCTCGCAGCCGACGAGGTACTGTGCGACCTCCTCGAGCGGATCGATCGTCGCCGAACAGCCGATTCGCGTGAGCTCGTTGTCGGCAAGCGCCTCGAGTCGTTCCAGACTCACCGAGAGGTGCGTGCCGCGTTTCCCTGCTGCGAGTGAGTGAATCTCGTCGACGACGACGTACTCCACGGTCCGGAGCTTCTCGCGGAACTTCGGCGCGTTGAGCAGGATGGCGAGCGTCTCCGGCGTCGTGTTCAGGATGTGAGGCGTCTCCTCGAGCATCTTCTGGCGCTCGCTCGAGTCAGTATCGCCGTGGCGGATCGCGTGGCGGATCTCGTCGGTCCCTTCGTCGCGTTCGTCGGCGATCGATTCGATTCCCTCGAGTGGCACCTCGAGGTTGCGGTGGATGTCGTTTGCGAGTGACTTCAGCGGCGAGACGTACAGACAGTAGACGGAGTTCTCGAGGCCGTCTTCGGAGTCTCGGCCGCGGCTAAAAATATTATTTATAATAGAAGTAAAGCTTGCGAGCGTTTTGCCACTCCCAGTCGGCGCACAGATCAACGTGTTCGTCCCCTCGTGAATCGTCGGGATCGCCTCCTCCTGTGGTGGCGTGAAAAAGCCCTCGTTTTCGGGGACGAACTCGCCGAACTCCGCGAGCCACCACTCCCTGACGGCGGGCTCGAGCAGTTCGAGGACGTCACCGTCGGTGACCGTGACGTTGCCGGGATCGAACGGCAGCCGCTCGTCGTCGACAGACTCGAGGCCGTCCATCGTCGGTAGCTTGGGCCGGGACACAAAGAGGGTTTGGTCACCGGGGTGAAAGTGAAAGCCGGGTCGGAACGCGAGGAGAGTCGTCGCCGCCGCAGATGTATCACTCGCCGAAACGGCTTTCCCTCGCGCAATCGCACGTGTGTTCATGAAAGTGACCTTTCTCGGTACGGGGAGTGCGATGCCGACCGGGGAGCGATTCCAGACGGGTATCCTGGTCCAGGAAGACGGTCGGAGCGTCCTCGTCGACTGCGGCTCCGGCGTCCTCCATCGACTCCAGCAGTGTGGCGTCGGCTACGAGAACGTCTCGACCGTCCTCTTGACTCACCACCACCTCGATCACGTCGCCGACTTGCTCCCGCTGATGAAAGCCCGCTGGCTCGCCGGCGAGGAACACCTCGAGGTCGTCGGCCCGCGGGGGACCAAGGCGTTGGTCGACGACTTACTCTCCGTTCACGACTACATGCAGGACCGACTCGAGTTGCAGCTCCGGGAGGTCGTCCCCGGCGAGTTCACCGTCGCCGGGTTCGAGGTCTCGGCCTACGAGACGCGTCACTCCGTGCCGTGTCTGGCCTACCGATTCGACGATCGCCTTACGTTCAGCGGCGACAGCGAGGCCTTTTCCGGGCTGGCGAACTTCGCCGACGGCTCGGCCGTGCTCGCTCACGACTGTTCGTTTCCCGACGACGTCGACGTCTCGAACCACCCGACGCCGACGCGACTGGGAGCGACACTCGCCGACGTCGAGATCGGTCGGGTCTACCTCACTCACCTCTACCCACACACGGACGGCCGCCACGCCGAGATGCGCGAGGCGGTCGCCGACGGATTCGGCGGCGACGTCCGATTCGCGGAGGACCTCCAGACACTCTCGATCGAGCAGTAACGACGGTTGTGAGTCGGTACGACGAGGCCACGCTCGGTCCGGCAGGTGTGAGAACAGGTATATGAGTCGTCGCTCGATACCGTCAGGGAAACGACCATGTATCGGGTGACAGCGCAGCCGACCGGAGCGAGGTGACGTCGATGTCTCGCCGTCACCGGATCGCCGACGCGATCACGACACACGCTCGAGTCGTCGTCGTGGCGTTCCTGCTCGCGACGGCCGTCGTCGGCGTCGGCGTGACGGCCCTCGAGACGGATCCCTCCCTCGAGCAGTTTCGGGCCGACTCACCGGAGGCGTCGGCGCTCGAGTACGCCGATCGGAACTTCGAGGCCGCGACGGCGAATACGACCACCGTCCAGCTGGTTCTCGAAGACCAGGATGGCGACGCCCTCGCGAGGGAATCACTGATCGCCGGCCTGCAGTTCCAGCAGTCGATCCGGAAAGCGGAGTCGGTCGAGGGAACGCTCGCTGCGGAGAACCCGACGGTCGGTGTCGAGAACGTCGTCGCGACGGCGGCCGTTCGCGAGCGAGAGGCTGCCGAACTCGAGGCCGAGGCGGCCGACCTCGAGGCCCGCGGCGAGGCGCTGACCGAGACGACGGTCCGTCTCGAGGCGACGCTCGATCAGGTTCGTGAGCTCCAGCGGGAGTACGAGTCGCTCAACGAGTCACGCGCAAACGGCACGATAGACGAGAAGAGCTACGAGCGACGGGCCGAGGCGATCGAAGACGACCTCGAGACGGCCGTCGAGAACGCGACTGCCGACCTCGAGGACGACCAGACGACGCAGTTCGAAGGGGCTGTTGCACGCATCGTCGACGCCGAGGGCGAGCTCGCGGCCATCGAACGGGCGTACGCGGCCGGCGAGATCGACGCACGAACCTACGACCGCCGGACCGATCGTCTCGAGGAAGCGATCGAGACCGCCACCGCCGACGGCACCGTCGGGGTCCTCGACGACGAGTACGCTGCTCTCCGGGAGACCGCCGAGCGCCTCGAGCAGCGTCGGGCCGACCTCGAATCGCTCGAGCAACCCCCGCTTGACGAGCAGATCGCCGCGCTCGAGTCGCTCTCGGAGACGGAGTACGAGACGATCCTCGAGCGGGCCCTCGACGGCGAGGGGCCGGGCAACGACGCCGCCGTCCAGTTCTTGCCCTCCTCGTACGAACCCGGCTCGACGACCGCCGACGCCCGAATGGTCGTCGTCACGCAGACGACCGACCCCGACGTCCAGGGACCGACGACGGCCCACGATCGCCTCGTCGAGAGCCAACTCGAGATACGGGAGCTGGCCGAGGACCGCGAGGAGGAGTACGCCGTCTTCGGCTTCGGCATCGTCGCCGACGAGATCGATCGCTCGATCGACGACAGCTTAGCGATCGTCGGCCCGCTCGCCGTCGCGTTCGTCGTCGTCGCGTTGCTGATCGCCTATCGAGATCCCATCGACGTCGCCCTCGGTATCGCGGGCACGATCGCCGTTCTGGTGTGGACCTTCGGCGTCGCGGGCTGGGCCGGCATCGCGTTCAACCAGACGTTCGTGGCGATCCCGGTCCTGTTGGTCGGGCTGTCGATCGATTACGCGATTCACGTGTTCATGCGGTATCGGGAGCACCGCGAGGCGCTACGCGCCTCGGACCGAGCGAGCGGGCCCTCGGCCCGTGAGCACCGCGAGACGCCACGCGTCTCGGAGTTGCGAACGGGGAGCGGTGCGACCCGTGAGGACGAAAGCGGGGTACGGAACGCGATGACCGTCGCCCTCGCCGGCGTCGGCGTCGCGTTCGTCTGGGTTACGACGACGACGACGATCGGCTTTCTCGCGACGCTCACCAGCCCGGTCGCGCCGATCCGCGAGTTCGGCGTCGTCAGCGCCGTCGGCATTCTCTCTGCCCTGCTCGTCTTCGGCGTCGTCCTCCCCGCCGCTAAGGTCGAACTCGACGCCGCCCTCGAGCGTCACGGCATCGATCGACACAAACGGGCGATCGGGACCGGCGACCGGGCGGCGACGCTCCTGTCGGCCGGCACGGTCGCCGCCAGACGGGTGCCACTCGTCGTGCTCGCCTGCGTCCTCCTGATCACGGCTGGTGCCGTCTACGCCGCGGCCGACGTCGACACGAGCGTCGAGGAAGACGAGTTGCTCGTCGAGCAGCCGCCGGCCTGGACCGAGTCGATGCCCGGCCCGTTCGAGCCCGGCACCTACGGCGCGAGCGAGGATCTCGAGGTCCTCGAGTCGACGTTCCAGCGCGAGGACGCCACGGGACAGATCGTCGTCCGGGGGAACGTCACCGACGGGGAGACGCTCCAGCGGGTCGCCCGGGCCGAGACAGAAGCCGCTGAGGCGGACACGATCTATACCCTGCCGACCGGGGAAGCCGACGTCCGGAGCCCGCTCTCGGCCGTCGACGAGACGGCACGCGAGGACGACTCGCTCGAGGCGACCGTCTCGCTCGCTGATCGGACCGACGACGGCGTGCCGGATCAGAACCTCGAGGGCGTCTACGACCGGCTGTTCGCGGCCGACTCGGAGACCGCCAGCGACGTCGTCTACCGGACGGAGACGGGTGAGTACGAGGCGATCCGGCTCGTCGTGGCGGTACGCGGAGACGCCGACCCCGCCGAAGCGGCCACGGAGCTGCGCGCCATCGCGGCGACGATCGACGACGACGATCGCTTGACCGCGGTCGCGACCGACGGACCCGTCCTCACGACCGTGGTCGAGGAAGACGTCCACGCGACGGTCCAGGGAAGTCTCGTGCTCTCCGTGCTCGTGGTCGTCGCCGTCCTCGCGGTCGCCTACCGGGCGACGGGCACGCGTGCGTCACTCGCCGCCGTGACGATTCTCCCCGTGGCACTCGCCGTCGCGTGGGTCGTCGGGACGATGGCGTTGCTGTCGATCCCGTTCAACGCGGTGACCGGGATGATCGCGAGTCTCACCGTCGGAATCGGCGTCGCCTACAGCATCCACGTCAGCAGCCGGTACGTCCTCGAGCTCGAGCGCCGGGAGACGGTTCGGGACGCCCTCGAGACGACGATCGCCGGCACCGGTGGCGCGGTGCTCGCCAGTGCGGTGACGACCGTCGGCGGCGTCGGCACGCTCGCAGTCGCCATCCTGCCGGTCCTCCGACAGTTCGGGGTCATTACGGCGCTGTCGATCGCCTACGCGTTCCTCGCGAGCGTGTTCGTCCTCCCGACGCTTTTGGTCCTCTGGACGCGGTATCTCGGCCCCGACGTTTCGCTCGAAGACGACGGCTCGAGCTGTCGACGTGACGACCCGTAGCGCGGACGGAGTTCTAGCCGCACGTGACAGTACGTTTGTTAGTACGGAAGTAACAACACACCTATATGCACTCCCGTTTGTAGGACCATAACAACAGATGCGTATACCGCTCTCGTCGACGACGGGAGGTGCCGTCGGGTGAGCGTCCCCGAACGACTCGCCGGCACGATAACGGGTCACAGCAAGCTCGTCCTCGTCGTCTTGCTCGTGGCGACCGCGCTGGTCGGAGCCGGCGCGACGGCGCTCGACGACGACTCCTCGCTCGAGCAGTTCGAGTCCGACTCGCCCGAGGTCGAAGCCGCCGAGTACGTCTCCGAGAACTTCACCGCCGACGACGACAACGATACGACGACGGTACAGCTGATCAAGCGGGGTGACAACGTTCTCACACAGGAGTCGCTGGTTTCGTCGCTCGAGTTCCAGCAGACGATGCGGAACAACGCGTCGATAAACGCGACGCTCTACGAGGACGACGCCGTCGTCGGCGTCGAGAACATCGTCGCCATCAGCGAGCTGCGCGGCGAGCAGTTCGAGGAACTCGAGGACGAACAGGAAGCGCTCGAAGACGAGTTCGAGCGACTGGACGAGGCCGGCGACGACCTCGAGGCGGAGTTCGAAGAGTTCAACGAAACCGCCGAGGAGATCGAGTCCCGTGGCGACGCCCTCGAACGCGACGCCGAGCGCCTCGAGCGCGACGCCGAACGGCTCGAGGAGGACCGGACACAGCTCGAGGCCGACCAGGCCGAACTCGACGAGCGCGTCGGCGTTCTCGAGGCGGCGTTGAACGAGACCGTCGAGTTACAGACGGCCTACGAGCAGGCTGACTCCGAGGCCGAACGGGAGGCGATCGATCAGCAGATCGACGACGAGTGGGACGATGCGATCGACGCTGCCGAGCTCGATGCCGAGGAGGCGGCGACGTTCGAGACCGCAGGCGAGCAGGTCAGAGAAGCTGTCGGTGCGGACGTCCGCCTCGAGGGTGCGATCCAGACGGGAGCGGCCGTCGCCGACGACCCCGCCGACCAGGCCGTCCTCCAGGATGCGCTCGAGGAGACCGTCGAGTTACAGACGGCCTACGACGAGGCCGACTCCGAGGCCGAACGGGCGGCGATCGACGACGAGATCGAGGAAACGTGGACCGACGCGGCCGCCGAGGCCGACCTCGGTCCCCAAGAGACCGCCGAGTTCGAAGCCGTCGGCGCCGAGGTCCGCGAGCTGACGACCGAGGCAAACGCCGCGCCGACGGTCGAGGACGCCGTCGAACTCGGGACCGCCGGCGTCTTCGAGGCGGAGTTCGCCGAGCTCGAAGCACGCGGTCAGGAACTCGAGGAACGCGCCGACGAGCTCGAGGAACGGGAAACGGACCTGGAGGAACGCTCGGCGGAACTCGAACGTGACAGCGAGGCACTCGAGGAGCGGGGCGACGACCTCGAAGAGCGTGCCGACGACCTCGAAGAGCGCGCCGACGACCTCGAGGAACGTGCCGACGACCTCGAAGCCGACGTCGAGGCGCTCGAGGAGGCGGACGATCCATCGCTCGAGCAGCAGATCGAGTACCTCGAGAGCCTAAACGAGAGCGAGTTCGAGGACGCGATCAGGGACGCGCTCGACGATGACGACGACGAAGAGTCGGGCGCGCTCGCGTTCATGTCGACGGACTACGAGCCCGGGACGACCCAGGCCGACGCCCGGATGACGTTCGTCACCCAGTCGACCGCCGACGAGATGGACGACATGGGTGGGTTCGACGGCGACGCGAGCGAGGCCCAACTCGACGTGCGCGAACTCGCCGATCAGCAAGACGAGGAGTACGTCGTCTTCGGCGTCGGCGTGATCAGCGACGAGATCGACCGCTCGATGGGCGACAGCCTGGCGATCGTCGGCCCGCTCGCGTTGTTGTTCGTCGTCGTCGCCCTGTTCGTCGCCTACCGCGACCCCCTCGACATCGTCCTCGGGGTCGCCGGCATCTTCGTCGTGTTGCTCTGGACGTTCGGCTTCATGGGCTGGGCGGGGATCGCGTTCAACCAGATGTTCGTCGCCGTCCCCGTGTTGTTGATCGGGCTCTCGATCGACTACGCGATCCACGTCTTCATGCGCCACCGGGAGCGACGCGAGCTGTCGGATATCACCGACGACGTGGGCGGCTCGATGCTGCTCGCACTCGCCGGCGTCGGCGTCGCGCTCGTGTGGGTGACCGCGACGACGATGATCGGATTCCTCGCGAACCTCGTCAGCCCGATCGGTCCGGTCCGTGAGTTCGGCGTCGTCAGCGCCGTCGGCATCTTCTCGGCGCTTCTGGTCTTCGGCGCGCTCGTCCCCGCTGCCAAAGTCGAGCTCGACTCCCTGCTCGAGCGCTACGGCATCGACCGACGCAAGCGGGCGTTCGGGACGGGAGACAGTCGGTTCGGCGACGTCCTCTCGATCGGCTCGACTGCCGCACGCAAGGCACCGATCGTCGTCCTCGTCGCCGTCCTGTTGCTCACCGCAGGCGGCGTCTACGGGGCAAGCCAGGTCGATACGAGCTTCGACGAGGAGGACTTCCTCGCGGAGAGCCCACCCGCGTGGACCGACCACCTCGGGCCGTTGAGCCCCGGCGAGTACCAGGCGAAAGACGACCTCGAGTTCGTCAACGAGAACTTCCAGCGCGAGGACGCCCAGGCGCGGATCCTCGTCGGGGGAGACGTGACGGATCCGGAGACGCTCGAACGAATCGACGCCGCCGAGTCGGCCGCGACGGAGACCGAGGTCGCCTACACCTTACCAAGCGGCGAGGCGGACGTCCGGAGTCCGCTGTCGGCGATGGAAGACGCCGCGCGCGACAACGAGTCGTTCAACGAGACGTTCACCGACGCCGATACCACCGGCGACGGCATCCCCGACGAGAACGTCTCGACGGTGTACGACGAGTTCTTCGAGGTCGAAGACGACGCGGCCGAGGTCATCTACCGGACCGACGACGGCTCCTACGAGGCCGTCCAGCTCGTCGTCGCGATCCAGGGCGACGCCGAGCTCGGCGACGTCGCCGACGAGATGCGCGACGTCGCGGCAGTGATGGACGACCGCGGGCTCGAGGACCGGTGGGACGCCATCGCGACCGGCGATCCGATCGTGAACCACGTCGTTGAAGGTGATCTGCTCGAGACCGTCCTCCAGAGCCTCATGATCACGCTCGTCGCCGTCTTCGCCTTCCTCACGCTCGCGTACTGGCTGACCGGCAAGGGTGCGACCCTGGGTGCGGTGACGCTGTTGCCCGTGGCCGTCTCGGTCAGCTGGATCCTCGGCTCGATGTACCTGCTCGAGATGCCCTTCAACGTGTTGACGGGGATGATCACGAGCCTGACGATCGGACTCGGCGTCGCCTACAGCATTCACGTTAGCTCCCGGTACACCCTCGAACTCGAACGGCAGGGCAACGCCTGGGACGCGATCGAGACCACCGTCCAGGGGACCGGCGGCGCGTTGCTGGGCAGCGCCGCGACGACCGTCGGCGGCTTCGGGACGCTCGCACTCGCCATCCTGCCCGTTCTCCGACAGTTCGGTATCATCACCGGTCTGACGATCATCTACGCGTTCCTCGCGAGCGTGTTCGTCCTCCCGACGCTTTTGATCCTCTGGACGCGCTATCTCGGACCGGAGGTCTCCTTCGAGGTGCCGGAGGCGACGCCGGTCGCGAGCGACGGTGGTTCCGAGGAGGGAGAGCCATGACGACCGACGAAAGCGACGCGATCGAGGCCTTCGAACGGCTCGGGCTCACCAGCTACGAGGCGAAAGTATTCATCGCACTCCAGCAACTGGGCTCGGGTAGCGCACGTGAGATTGCCGACGTCGCCGACGTTCCCCGCTCGCAGGTCTACAGCGTCGCCGAGAGCCTCGAGGGGCGAGGGTTGCTCGAGGTCCAGCAGTCGAACCCGATCAGGTACCGGCCGGTCAGCGTCGACGAGGCACGCGAGACGCTTCGCGATCGCTTCGAGAACGAACAGGAGCGGGCCTTCGAGTACGTCGAGACCGTCCGCGAGGAGACCGCCGGCGAGGAAGCGCAGGAGGACATCTGGACCATCCGCGATCGCGACCGGGTCGACGACCGCGTCGTCGACGTGCTCTCGAGAGCCGACGACCGCATCGTCTTCGGGACGCGCCTGCCGGAACTGGTAACCGACGAGATCGAACGAACGCTCGAGGAGCGGGCGGCCGCGGGCGTCGAGGTGACGACGATCAGCAGATCGGCGACGGTCCGGGACCGATTCGAGAGTCTCGAGGACGTCCGGGCCTACTCGCCGCCACGACACCGGACCGAGAACGGGGACGACCGGTCGGGTCGGATCGCGCTCGTCGACGACGACACCGTCCTCCTGAGCGTCGTCGACGACGACGGCAGCGAGACGGCGATCTGGAGCGCGTCGTCGCTGTTTGCCTCCGTGCTGATCCAGTTGATCGAGGCGAGTACTGAGACGCCGCCCTGAAGTGGTTCGCTTTGCTCGTCATTTCGGAACCCGAGATGCCGTCGTGTCCCGAACACACATCCGTACTCCCCCTTCGAATAGAGTTAATTCCGGGACTTACGTACGAGCCTCGAGTAACGCCGCGACGCTGAGTACGACGCCAACCACTGCGATACCTACGCCGAAGCCGGACGTTGCGTCGTCTTCACCGGTACTATCGTCATCGTCCACATCAGTCGTTCGGTCCTCATCGTCGGCGAGCGAGACTGCGGTCTCGAATCCGGAGAGGTCAGTTCCCGCGTCCCAGGTCGCTCGCGTTTCGTCCACGGTCGCTGGCTTGGGAGTCGTCGATTCGATCGTCGCCCCGCCCGGAGCCGTCACTACGAGCGTTCGATCGGGCTCGAATCCGCTGGCGAACGGTTCGGTGACGACGAGCGTCTCTCCGTCTACGGATGCCAATCCGTTCCAGGCTACCGACAGGACCACGACCCCGCGATCGTCGTCGGTCCGGACGTCGACCGACTCTTCGGTGACGGACATCTCCTCGTCGACGTCGGTCGCGATCGAATCCGCCCTGTCGGCGAACCGTTCGAGCATCTCGTCTTGTACACGCTCGTCCTCGCGTAGCGACTCGAACGCGTCACGTTCGTTCGCGTCTGACAGATCGTAGACCGAGACCAGCGACACTGTCGCGTCGCCGTCCTCGGTGAGCGCTACGTGCAACGTCGGATCCTCGTATGTGACGTCATCTCCACTCGAGCCCGCGACCGGCACCGCGAGCGCGCTCGCGAGGACCAGGGCGACGACGCCGATGATGGTGAGTCTTCGATCCATCGTGAGTGATCACTCACTCGGCTGACCGTCAGGTGTCTCCTCGCGGTCACCGCCGTCATCGTCGTCGAGGACCTCTTCGCGGTCACCGTCACCACGGTCCTGACCCGAACTCTCGATCGGTGCGCCAGACTCACGATCGGCTGCGATCGACTGTCCGACCTCCTCACCGGCGATCGATTGTGCGATCTCCGAGACTTCGTCACCGCCGAGTTCGTTCGCGCGCTCTCGCAGTTCCCCGATCGTCTCGAGGTCGATCCCGCGTTCCTCGAGGACGTCCGCTGGCAGCTCCGTCGCAGTGGTCTCGGCTCCGTCAGCTAGCCGCTCTGTCGTTCGCTTTTCGGCGGCTACCTTCGCAACTTCCGCGCGGTATTGTCCCTCGGTGATCTCACCGCTCTCACGGGCTTCGTCTAGTTCCTCGAGACGGTCCTCGAGTTCTTCGGCCCGGTCTTCGACGTCCGCCAGAGTCTCGTTGACGACGTCGGCTTTCGCCTCGTCAGTCTGGGCGTTCGCGATTTTCACGCCGTAGGCTCGTTCTGTCACCTCGCCGTCGACCTCGGATTGCTGGACGCCGACGACGCCACTGAGTCGTTCGCCGGGCTGGACCGGGACCGACTCGTCGGCGTCTTCGTCCTGCGTCTGTGCCTGTACATCCGCGAAGCTCGCTGCACCCAGTGGCATCGCCGCCAGCGCGACGACGAGCGCGACCGCCATCGTAATCGTCGTAAGTCTGTTCATTGCATCCGGTCGTACGTCCCAACCAGTGATATACACTCGAGACGATGACTCCGGTTCAACGACTGTTTACGCCGTTTAACTCGGTTTTCGACCCGGCGTCTGCTGTCGTTTTCGCCGATTCAACTGCGTTGTTCATCTGCCTCCTCCGGAAGCGAGAGAACGTTCTCGCGGCCGAGGCGGAACGACTCGAGTTCGCCCTCCTCGCGTAACCCACTTATCACCTTGCTCGTCTTCGCGTCGGTCCAGCCGAGCTCCTCGACGACGTCCTGTTGTTTCATCCGTCCACCACGTTCTTCGATGAGCCTGAGGACCTGTTCTTCGTTGCTCAACAGTTCCCGCGACGGGTCAGCCGACGAACTCGAAGTCGTCGGTTCAACAGCCATCTCGGTACTCCCATCGGGCTGATCCTTCTCACGATCCCGCTTCTCCCCATCGACACGCGTTCGGTACCACCAGACGGCCAGCGCTCCGAGCGCACCGACGACGGCGAGACCCCCGACCGCGGTCCCAACACCGAGTCCCGTTCCTGGCTGGGAGACGACGACCCGTGGTTCACCGGAGACGAAATCGGTCTGCCCCCCTCGCCAGATGACGGCCTGATCGCGCTGTTCGTCCGGGTCTGGTGTGACCGAGGTCAGTTCGTACTCTTCAGACCATCCGATCAGCAATCGCGTGTCGTCGTCGAGGTAGATCCCCTCGAGTGCGTCGCCAGCGTGCAGGTCGCCGTCTTCGGCCGCGGCGAACCCGTTCCAATGAAACGAGTACCTGACGACGCCGTACTCGCGAGCGAGTGACTGTCGTTCGGTACCGACGTCGAACCCCTCGGCACTCATCTCCCTGCCCGTCGCGTCACTCGCCGCCTCGACCGTCCCATCGATCCGCTCGGCGAACTCCCGGGTGTGTGCTTCCGGATCGTCAGCGACGTCGGCCTCGAGTGACTCGAACGCCTCGGTGCTCTCGTCGTCGTCCAGTCGCACCCAGAACTCGATGGTCCACTCGGCGGAACCATCGGCGTCTAACTCGACGTCGAGTCGGACCTCGTCCGGGTCGATGTCCTCCTGGCCAGTCATCATCGGGCCGACCTGTGACTGTCCTATCGTCACGCCGACGCCCGGGGCCACACCGACGACGGCCGCGATTACCAGGACGAGAACCAACCAACCGACACGAACGTTCATACACGGACTCTGTTCAGGGATGTCGTTTAAAACGTACGAAAACTCTGGGTTACCCGACCGAAACCAAGGATAAAAAGAACTGTTGGGAAGAAATATCAAAGAAAGAGGGGTTCGTCTCGTAAGGATATCGAACCGAAAGGTGAGCTACGCGTCCGGAGTCGATACCGTCCCCGCTTCGTCGCCACCGGGTGTGACGGTACGGACGATCTCTCCGAGCGAGTCGGTCGCGCCACCGACGAAATCGCCGACCGCTCCGAGCACGTCCGTCACGAAGTCGGGTACGTGACTCGGCAGTTCCTCTGGTGGACCTTCAGCGGGCTGTGCAGCTGTACCCCCCGTTGCTCCGACGAGCAGCGCGAGCGTAACCGCGAGAGCGAGCATTGCCTGTCGTCTCATTGCATCCGTTTACTGGACTGTCGTCGACTTCAACGGGTCAGTCGTTCATCCCCAGTTGGGCTCGCTTACGCCCGTTTTCTTCCGTTTTCGGGCGTTCACTCGAGTCGGTACCGAAGCAAGGCGGCGATCCCGCCGAGGTTCGCCAGTTGCTGACCGGGCGGGAACTCACTGGAGAACACCGTCACCTCGCCACCTTTCTGCTCGGTCGTGCGGACGATCTCGTCGACGTCGACGTCCCACTCGCCGTCGGGGCCGCGTTCCTGTCGCAGGCGGTCGTCGAGGATCAACAGCCGTTCGATCGCGCCGTACTCTGCGGCCTTCTTCACCTCCTCGGGGCCGTAGGCGGCCTTCGCCCCCTGGGCGATGCGTTGGGTGAGTTCGTCGATGTCCTCGGCCTCGCTCTCGATGCGGGTCTCCTGCTGGACGTCCGCGACCGCCCCGCGCTTGAGCACCTCGTGGACGCCCCGGTCGCCCACGCTCGCGGTGTCGACCATCGTCACCTGTTCGGCGACCTCGGGAGCCTCGTCCTCGAGATACTTCAGCGCGTCCTGTTTCGTGAAGCCGGGTCCCGCGAGGATGATCGCGTCGACGTCGAGCCGTTGCAGGACGCTCGCCAGTTCGGCGAACAGCTCAGAGCGCTCGCGAGCGAACTCGCCTTTCCCCGTGGGGCCGGAGATCGTCGCCCGCTCTTCGGTGCCGTACTGGGCGACTGTGTGGACGTGGGCTCGGCCCTCCTCGACGGTGACGATCGCCACGTCGGGGGCCTCGGTCGCCTCCTCGGCCTCCTCGAGGCGGGCCTCCTGATCGGGTTTCCACCACTTCTCGATCGTGATCTCGTCGCGCTCCTCGACGTTCAACGTGTGATGAAAGCCGAGCTGGTCCTCTCGAGAGCAGGCGACGATCTCGCCGCCGACCCGCAGCCGGTTGGCGAACTTGTGGAACTCGACGGTCTCGACGGCGATCGCGACCCACATGTGCTCGCGCTCTCCGCCCGTATCGCGCATCTTGTCGTCGTCGCGTTGAATCCGCCGGGTGGTGTCGCCGGCGACGCGATCGCCGGGCTCTAAGACGTACTGCAGGTGCCAGAGGTCGTCCAGGCTCTCGGGGACGACCGTCACACGCTCGCGGCCGCCCTCGACCTGCTCCCGGCTTTTGATCTGCATGGGCGAGTGTTCTCGGGGAGCGATAAGTGCGTGACGAAACGACGGGCTCGAGGGCCCGTGGTCGCCACGGATACGGATCAGCCGTCCCCAGTCGCCTCGGCGTCGACGTTTGCCTCCGTCGAGTCGGTCTCGTCAGCCGACTCGCTGGCAGTCGTCTCGACCTCGTCGTCGGCTCGATCGGTATCTTCGGGCTCGCGCTCTGGCTGCCACCCGATGACGCCGGGTGAGAACGCGACGTACAACAGGAATACGGTCGCCACGATCAACGTGACGACGGCGACGATTGCGATTCCAGCCGTCGGATCGGTCTGTAACGGCTCGCGTGTGACGTGACGACCGTAGTGCGCGAGTTCGAGCATCGTCAGACGGTAGCACGGCATCCCTAATCAGGGTTGGTACGGCGTCGTCAGCCCGGCGGTGTTGCCAGCGAGACACTCGTCCGCGACGTACTCGTAGTTCATTCGTACTTCCGTCCCAGCCGGTCGACGATCCGTTCGGCGGCGCTGCCGTTGCCGTAGAGCTCCGGTTTCGGCGGCGGGTCGGCGGCCTCTGTGAGCCCGGTAACGATTCGATCGGCGTCTGTGCCCACGAGGCGGTTCCAGCCCGCATCGACCGTTTCGGTCCACTCCGTATGCTCTCGGAGCGTGATACAGGGCGTGTCGAGGTAGAACGCCTCCTTCTGGATCCCTCCGGAGTCGGTGGCGACGCAGTCGGCCCCGGCGACGAGCCGGACGAACGTCAGGTAGCCGACGGGGTCGACGACGTCGATTCCGTCTGTCGCACGCTCCCAGAGTCCGTACTCGTGTAACGCGTCGACGGTACGGGGATGCGCCGGGAAGACGACGGGTTCGGGAATCCGGCGAAGTCCGTCGACGATTCCGCGAAGCCGGTCCGGGTCGTCCGTGTTGCTCGCCCGGTGGACGGTCGCGAGGACGTAGTTCCGAGGGACCTCGACGGAGCCGAGGCCGGCGTCGTCGGACGTCTCGAGCGGACCGGGATCGGTAGATTCGATCCGATCACGGACCTGCAAGAGGGTATCGTACATCACGTCGCCGGGGACGAACACGTCTTCCGTGATCCCCTCACGCTCGAGGTTTCGTTCGGCGCTTCGACTCGGCGCGAAGAGGACGTCCGAGCAGTGATCGGTGAGGATTCGGTTTACTTCCTCGGGCATCGTCCGGTCGCGTGACCGGAGGCCGGCCTCGACGTGTGCAAGCGCGGAAGACGTCTTCGCCGCCACGAGCGCGCCCGCAAGCGTCGAGTTCGTATCGCCGTAGACGAGGACGACGTCCGGCCGTTCCGCCTCCAGGACGTCCTCGAGTCGGGTCATCACTGCGGCGGTCTGGCTGGCGTGTGAACCGGAACCGACGCCGAGGTTGTACTCCGGACGGGGGAGGGAAAGTTCCTCGAAGAATACCTCAGAGAGCTCTCGGTCGTAGTGTTGGCCGGTGTGAACGAGCGTCTCCTCGTGGTGTCGACGCAGCCGGTGAGACACCGCAGCCGCCTTGACGAACTGCGGTCGCGCCCCGACGATCGAGAGGACGTTCATTCGTTGCCCTCCCTGACCCGTTGCTCGACGTGGCGTTCGAGTTCTGCGCTTTCGGTCCGGTCGAAGATCATCGCGAGGACGACGAACAGTCCGCCGAGCATCACCACGATGACCGAGAGCAACCCGGTGATGACCCCCATCCCCGCCGAGACGAGCGCCCAGCCAAGCGCCGTCACGCCGACGCCAGCACCGACGAACCCGAGCAGGTACAGGAACACGAGCGGGTGAAAGTCCGCGACGACGTACTTCGTTTTCCACCGCCAGAGCGCTCGTTTGAGCAACAGCCACGACAGTTTCGGCACGAAACTCGAGTAGGCGATGTGGCTCGTTTCGTCGCGGTACTTCGATTCCATTTCGACGTCTGCGATACGCATGTCGTGGACGTTCAGGTGCACGAGCAGGTCGTTACAGAACCCGAAGTCGTCGTACAGCCGATCGATATCGATCGTCTCTAACGCGTGCGCGGAGATGGCCGTGTAGCCGTTCTGGGGGTCGGTCATCCGCCAGTAGCCGCTGACGGTTTTCGTCAGAAACGTCAGTACCGTGTTGCCGAACAGCCGCCACGTCGACATCTCTTCGCGAAGCGTCCGACGGGACAGTCGATCGCCTTTCGCGTAATCCGCCCAGCCGTCGACGACGGGATCGACGATCCGATCGAGGATCGCCGGATCCATCTGTCCGTCGCCGTTCACGACGGCGACGACGTCGAGGTCGTCGTCGCGCGCTTGCCGGTATCCGGTCTTGATCGCTCCGCCGACGCCCAGGTTTTCGCTGTGACGCGTCGTCACGACCGTCGGATCGTACCGTCGTCCACCGTCCGCGTACGCTTTCTGCTGTGAGTGGTCGCTCACTCGTCCGTTGACGGCTGCCGCTGCCGTCCGGATCTCTGCCCACGTCCCGTCGGTCGAACAGTCGTCGATCACGTACACCCGATCGACGAACGACGGAAGCGACTCGATGACGTCACCGACCAGCCCCACCTCGTTGTACGCCGGAATCACGACGCCGATGGTCTTCTCCCGATACATGATACCATCAACCAGGCCTCCCGGGCGAGTCGACTCGAGCGTGACCGTCTCGCGGTGCTATACCGTCGGACAGATGCTTTGATACAGTATCACCGGGAACGTCCTCCGGTGAATGTATCAGCCGTTCTGTCCGGCGGTATACCGCCGGGGACGGAACGAGCCGTCGACCGGGGTCTCCAGTAGACATGTTCGAACGTCGTGTAACCGAACGAGACGCTTAGTAAATAGCGAAGTTCCGGATCGAAACAGGTTCGAAACGACACACTCAGGATCGGGATGCACACCATACTCGTCCGGCAGACCGCTTGCAGTCGAACCCCCACGCTCCCGACCGATCCTCGCGTGTGCGCTCCAGCGAGACGGTGGGACGCCCTCGCGCAGGCGGCTACCGACCGATTACGATCCGGCTACGAACGGCAGGGATCGATTTCCGAACGTCCTCCGCTCGACCGCCGTAACGCCACGCGACGCTCGAAGCCCGGAGACCGCGGACTGGTCCGTATTGGGACTACAACCGGCTGGTGTCGACATCGACGCCCGGCGGCGTGACGATCAGGAAGCCACGGAAGTGAATGAGACTCCCGCCGAGTTCTCTGACGTCGCGAGCAAAGCCCGCAGCCAGCCGATTGACGTCGCCCACGACGTCGAGTACCAGGACGTTACCGTCGCCAACCGTCTCGAGCCACTCCTCGGGCGGCGTCGTCCCGTCGAGAATGCCGAGTACGATCCCACCCTCGAACGCCGAGTCGCCGTCGTCGATGTGTTCCTCGACCGCCCGGAGGTCGAGGTCGAACTCGCTCATGTGCCGTGGCTGGAAGCGAGACGAGAAAAACGTTCGCCTCTCGAGACCGGTCGACTCGAGCGACGGTGGCGTGGGTCGTCGACGAGACGAACGTCCAACTGCGCCCGCGCGCCAGCGCTCGAGACCTTTTTTATCCCAATATTGGATTTGGAATTTACAGCGACTCCTCCAAACGGCACCCCGTCACGGTCCCCCGTGGCGTACGGCATATAATTCAATATTACGCAACATAGGGCGTTTACGTCCCTCGGTTTCCTGGCCACGCGAGACGCGATCGCGTCGTATCCGTGATCGCCACAGCGCCAGTTTTATATACTCATGACGACCTCGGATTCGAACACAATGTCTACACCAGACAACGGCTCTGACACCAGTCAGGGCGGTCGAGTTCTTCCAGGGCACGTTAGATTCCACTAAGGAGATCGAGTCGGCTCGAGTCTTCGACACCACGTTGCGTGACGGGGAACAGTCCCCCGGCACCTCGTTTTCCTACGACGACAAACGCCAGATTGCCGCGATCTTAGACGAGATGGGGACCCACGTCATCGAGGCCGGGTTCCCCGTCAACTCCGACGCGGAGTTCGAGGCGGTGCGTGACATCGCCGAGAGTACGTCCGCGACGACCTGTGGACTGGCACGCGTCGTCGACGAGGATATCGAGGCCGCGCTGGATTCGGGCGTCGAGATGGTGCACACGTTCGTCAGCACCAGCGACGTCCAGATCGAAGATTCGATGCACGCGACTCGAGAAGACGTGTTGCAGCGTGCGGTCGAGTCGGTCGAACGGATCGTGGAGGCGGGAGCGACCTGTATGTTCTCGCCGATGGACGCGACCCGGACCGACGAGGCGTTCCTGATCGAGGTGATCGACGCGGTCACCGAGGCCGGAACCGACTGGATCAACATTCCGGACACCACAGGCGTCGCGACGCCGCGGCGGTACTACGACCTGATCGACAAGGTCACGGACCACACCGACGCGTACATCGACGTCCACACCCACGACGACTTCGGGCTGGCAACTGCGAACGCGCTCGCCGGGATCGAAGCCGGTGCCGACCAGGCGCAGGTTTCGGTCAACTCGATCGGCGAGCGCGCGGGCAACGCCGCCTACGAGGAGTTCGTGATGGCCGTCGAGTCGCTGTACCAGGGCGACACCGGAATCGACACGACCCGGATCAGCGAGCTATCGGCGATCGTCGAGGGGAAAAGCGGGATGGACGTCCCCGGCAACAAACCCGTCGTGGGCGAGAACGCCTTCTCCCACGAGAGCGGCATCCACGCTGCAGGCGTCATCGAGAACTCCGATACGTTCGAACCCGGCGTGATGACTCCCGAGATGATCGGCGCCGAGCGCCGACTCGTGCTCGGCAAACACACCGGGACCCACTCGGTCCGCGAGCGGCTGGTAGAACGCGGATTCGATCCCACGGACGAACAGGTCCGTGCGGTTACCCGACGGGTCAAAGACTTCGGAGCCGAGAAACGCGACGTAACGGTCGCCGATCTCGAGCGATTCGCCGAGGAGGAAGGCGTCGAACGCGAGCGCGAGGAGGTGCGCGTTTGACCGTGTCTCCCTCGGTTGTTCCAGCCGGACAGCGCCGGCTGTCGAGAACGGTCGACGTCAGCGACGCCGGCCGATGCCGCAAGGATTATAGTTGTCGGGTGCCGTATGACACTGATAATGACGCGACGCCGACCGACCGTGGCTCACACGGCCGCAAGCGGCGCGTTCGCGTCCCTCCTTATCGTCGGTATTGTAGGGGCTCGATAGCCCCTCTATACCGACAGTTCCGTTCCGGATTCGCACCGTTTTCGAAGCGACACCCTCACCCACAAGGGCAGCTGACACGACTCGAGATGGCACACACAACAGGAGGTCAGGAATGAGCGAACGCGTTGCACCGATCTCACGACACGAAGAACAGGATCGAAAGCAGGAGGCGACGGACGACCGACGAGCCGACGCAGACGGCGACGCCGAACCCGTCACGACGGGTGCCGAAGCGGTCGTCCGCGCGCTCGAGAACGCAGGCGTCGAGTACGCCTTCGGCGTCCAGGGCGGGGCGATCATGCCTGTCTACGACGCCCTGTACGATTCGGACATCTACCACGTGACGATGGCCCACGAACAGGGTGCGGCCCACGCCGCCGACGCCTACGGCATCGTCTCTGGCGAGCCGGGGCTTTGCCTGGCGACATCCGGTCCAGGGGCGACGAACCTCGTCACCGGCATCGCAGACGCCGACATGGACTCGGATCCGATGCTCGCGTTGACGGGACAGGTTCCGACGAACTTCGTCGGCAACGACGCCTTCCAGGAAACCGACACGACGGGCGTCACCGCGCCGATCACGAAGAACAACACGTTCTCGACCGACGCCGATCGCGTCGGCACCGACGTCAGCGAGGCGTTCGCCCTCGCTCGCGACGGCCGTCCCGGGCCGACGCTGGTCGATCTGCCCAAAGACGTCACGAAAGGCGAGACCGACCGCGAGCCGGTCGAACCGACGACGCCCGAGACCTACGAGGTCCAGGAGGAGGCCGACTCCGAGATCGTCGAGGCGGCGGCTCGCCGGATCGAGAACGCGGAACGGCCCGTCATGCTGCTGGGCGGCGGCGTCATCAAAGGCGACGCCAGCGAGCAGTGCCGGGCGTTCGCGATCGAACACGAGATCCCGGTCATCACGACGATGCCCGGACTCGGCGCGTTCCCCGAAGATCACGAACTGTCACTCGAGATGGCCGGCATGCACGGCACCGGCTACGCCAACATGGCGATCTCGATGTGTGACACGCTGATCGGGGTCGGCACCCGGTTCGACGATCGACTGACCGGCGGCATCGAGACGTTCGCGCCCGACGCCGAACTCATCCACGTCGACATCGACCCCGCCGAGATCTCGAAGAACATCCACGCGGAGTACCCGCTGGTTGGCGACGCCGCGACAGTGATAGAACAGCTCGACGAGGCCGTCGAATCCTCACCGGAAGCGACGAAGTGGCGTGCCCAGTGCCAGCAGTGGAAATCGGAGTATCCGATGGAATATGAGGCACCGGAAGACGATCCGGTCAAACCGCAGTTCGTCGTCGAGGCCCTAGACGAGGCCACCGGCGACGACGCGATCGTCACCACGGGCGTCGGCCAGCACCAGATGTGGGCCTGCCAGTACTGGACGTACACCGAACCGCGCACCTGGGTCTCGAGTCACGGCCTGGGTGCGATGGGCTACGGCGTCCCGGCTGCGATCGGGGCCCGGCTCGCGGCCGACGACGACCAGGACGTGATCTGTGTCGACGGCGACGGCTCGTTCCTGATGACGATGCAGGAGCTGTCGGTCGCCGTTCGCGAGAACATGGACATCACGTTCGTCGTGCTCAACAACGAGTACATCGGGATGGTTCGTCAGTGGCAAGATGCCTTCTTCGAGGGCCGACACGCCGCTTCGGACTACGGCTGGATGCCGGAGTTCGACAAGCTCGCCGAGGCCTTCGGCGCGGAGGGGTACCGCATCGACGACTACGACGAGGTCGCAGACACCATCGAGGCCGCACTCGCCTACGACGGCCCCGCAGTGATCGACGCACACATCGACCCCCGCGAGAACGTCTACCCGATGGTGCCAAGCGGCGGCGACAACGCACAGTTCGCACTGACGGAGGAGCAACTATGACAGGCGAACTCGAGGGACCCGCACCGGAGGAACGGAAACAGCCCGCGGGGAGACGTAACTCCCAGGGTATCCGCGTCGACCCGGACGTCGAGGCCGAACACGAGCCACGACGGACGGTCATCTCGGCGCTCGTCAAACACGAACCCGGTGTGCTCGCCGAGGCCTCTGGGCTGTTTTCGAGGCGGCAGTTCAACATCGAGAGTCTCTCGGTCGGCCCGACCGAGGACGAAGAGCGCGCCCGGATCACGATCGTCGTCGAAGAGCCCGATCCGGGAATCGATCAAGTCAAAAAGCAACTCCGCAAACTCGTCTCTGTGATCTCGGTGACCGAGCTTCCGGACGATGCGATGCGTCGGGAACTTGCGCTCATCAAGGTGAACGCGACGCGACCGGACCAGGTCGCTGCTGTCGCGGAGATGTACGACGGAACGACCGTCGATGCGAGCACCGAAACCGCGACCGTCGAGATCACCGGGAGTCGACAGAAGATCGACGCCGCCGTCGACACGTTCGAGCAGTTCGGCATTCGGGAAGTCTCCCGGACCGGGCTAACGGCGCTCGCTCGCGACACCGCAGACACCGCGGCGGAGACGCCGGCAGAAGCACAGTTCGACGAACCACAGACGACACCTCCAGAGACGACATCTGACGATGACTGATACTGATACCGATACCGTAGCTGACGGCTTTACGACCGACATCTACTATGACGCCGACGCGGACGAATCGACCCTCGAAGACACCACCGTTGCCGTACTCGGCTACGGCAGTCAGGGCCACGCCCACGCCCAGAACCTCGCCGATAGCGGGGTCGACGTGGTCGTCGGCCTGCGCGAGGACTCCGCCTCGCGTGCGGCAGTGAAAGAGGACGGCCTCGAGGTCGCGACGCCTGCCGAGGCGGCCGAACGAGCCGAGTACGTCTCCGTGCTCGTGCCCGACACCGTCCAGCCGGCGGTCTTCGAGGAGATCGAACCCCACCTCGAGGAAGGCGACGTCTTGCAGTTCGCTCACGGCTTTAACATCCACTACAACCAGATCCAGCCGCCCGAGGGCGTGGACGTGACGATGGTCGCCCCCAAGTCGCCGGGTCACCTCGTCCGCCGGAACTACGAGAACGACGAGGGAACGCCCGGCCTGCTGGCGATCTACCAGGACACGACCGGTGAGGCCAGAGACCGTGCGCTCGCGTACGCGAAGGGTATCGGCTGTACTCGTGCGGGCGTCATCGAGACGACGTTCCAGGAGGAAGTCGAGTCCGACCTCTTCGGCGAGCAGGCGGTGCTCTGTGGCGGCGTGACGGCGCTGGTCAAACATGGCTACGAGACGCTCGTCGACGCTGGCTACAGCCCCGAGATCGCCTACTTCGAGTGTCTCAACGAGCTCAAACTCATCGTCGACCTGATGTACGAAGGCGGGCTCGGCGAGATGTGGGACTCCGTCTCTGACACCGCCGAGTACGGCGGCCTCGCCAAAGGCGAGGAAATCGTCGACGAGACGGTCCGAGAGAACATGGAACAAGCGCTCGAAGAGGTTCAAAACGGCGAGTTCGCCCGCGAGTGGATCGCGGAGAACCAGGCCGGACGACCGAGTTACACGCAACTGCACGAAGCGGAAGCGAACCACGAGATCGAAGACGTCGGCGAACGGCTGCGCGAGCTGTTCGCCTGGGCGGACGAATAAGAGACATGACCGGAAACGACGCGACAGATCCGACGGCACGAACGACAGCGGATACGGCGGAATCGGACCGACAGCCGATGAGAGAGATCAGCCACACCAACCCTTACACAGGCGAAACGCTGGGCCAGATGTTCAGCCGCGGTCCGACCGTCGCTGCCGACGGCGGACGCGCAGACGCGAACGCGAATGCGGCCCCTGCCGACGAGCAGACGATGAGCGACGTCAGCCACACGCCGCCGAACGATTCCGAGGGCGCAAATCGCGTCTTCGAGCGTGGCCGAAACGTACCCGTAGACGTAGAGGACGAGGAATGAGCGAGCGGACACTGTACGACAAGGTCTGGGATCGACACACGGTGACCACGCTGCCGACCGGACAGGATCAACTGTTCGTCGGCCTCCATCTCATCCACGAGGTCACGAGCCCGCAGGCGTTCGGAATGCTCCAGGAACGCGACCTCGAGGTCGCCTACCCCGAACTCACCCACGCGACGGTCGATCACATCGTGCCGACCTCGAGCAAGGAACGGCCCTACAGCGACGACGCCGCAGAGGAGATGATGGCCGAACTCGAGGAGAACGTCACCGAGGCGGGCATCGACTTCTCGCACCCTGAGACGGGCGATCAGGGCATCGTCCACGTCATCGGACCCGAACAGGGGCTGACCCAGCCGGGGATGACGATCGTCTGTGGGGACTCCCACACCTCGACCCACGGTGCCTTCGGTGCGCTCGCCTTCGGCATCGGCACCTCCCAGATCCGGGACGTGCTCGCGACCGGCACCGTCGCGATGGAAAAACAGCAGGTCCGCAAGATCCAGGTCGACGGCGAACTGCCGGAGGCCGTCGAAGCCAAAGACGTCATCCTCGAGGTCATCCGCCGTCTCGGTACCGAAGGTGGCGTCGGCTACGTCTACGAGTACGCCGGCTCCGCCATCGAGAACCTGGACATGGAAGGGCGGATGTCGATCTGTAACATGTCGATCGAGGGTGGCGCTCGCGCGGGCTACGTCAACCCCGACGAGACCACCTACGGGTGGCTGAAAGAGACCGATTACTTCCAGGAAAACCCCGAGAAATTCGAGGAGCTCAAACCCTACTGGGAGTCGATCGCGAGCGACGAGACGGCAGAATACGACGACGTCGTCACCATCGACGCGAACGAACTCGAGCCCGTCGTCACCTGGGGGACGACCCCGGGCCAGGGCGTCGGCGTCACCGAACCGATCCCGGCACCCGAGGCGCTGCCCGCGGACAAGCAGGCGACGGCCGAACGTGCCCAAGAACACATGGGCGTCGAGCCCGGCGAGACGATGGCGGGCTATCCCATCGACGTCGCCTTCCTGGGTTCGTGTACGAACGCACGCCTGCCCGACCTCCGGCGGGCCGCCCGAATCGTCAAGGGTCGGGAGGTCGACCCCGACGTTCGCGCGATGGTCGTCCCCGGCAGCCAGCGCGTCAAAGCCGCCGCTGAAGAGGAAGGCTTAGACGAGGTCTTCACAGAAGCCGGCTTCGAGTGGCGCGGTGCGGGCTGTTCGATGTGTCTGGGCATGAACGAGGATCAGCTCGAGGGCGACGAGGCCTCGGCGTCGTCCTCGAACCGGAACTTCGTCGGCCGCCAGGGGAGCAAGGACGGCCGTACCGTCCTGATGAACCCGCGGATGGTCGCCGCGGCGGCGGTCAACGGCGAGGTCACTGACGTCCGCGAGATGAAAGAGGTGAGCCTGCAATGAGCGACGAGGTCGAGATTCCAAGCGTCGAGGAGGTATCGGGCACGGGCGTCGCGATCCGTGGCAACGACATCGACACGGACCAGATCATCCCGGCCCGGTTCATGAAGGTCGTCACTTTCGACGGCCTCGGGCAGTTTGCCTTCTTCGACCAGCGCTTTACCGACGACGACGAGCAAAAAGACCACCCGATGAACGAGCCCGAGCATCAGGACGCCTCGGTGATGGTGGTCAACGCCAACTTCGGCTGTGGCTCCTCCCGTGAGCACGCACCCCAGGCGCTGATGCGCTGGGGAATCGACGCCCTGATCGGCGAGAGTTTCGCCGAGATCTTCGCGGGCAACTGTCTCGCACTCGGCATCCCGACCGTCGAGGCAGACGAGGAGACGATCACCGACCTGCAAGCGTGGGTCGAGGACAACCCCGACGGCGAGATCGAGATCGACGTCGAGGCCGAGACGGTCACCTACGGCGATACGGCCGTCGACGTCACCGTCGACGACGCCCAGCGTAAGGCCTTGGTCGAGGGCGTCTGGGATACGACCGCGCTGATGAAGGCAAATGCCAGCGAGGTCCGCAAAAAGGCCGAGGAGTTGCCCTACGTCGACGACGACGCGATTCCCGAGGCCGAGTAACGACCCGTTCCCGGTTTCGTTCCGAGCGAGACACACTCGAGTGCATTTTATTTTTTGGACGAATGTCGTGACCGCGCCGGGAATGGCTTTTGTCTACGAATAGTGTTCGTTTCGACAGCTACACCTTGCCGACCGGAGGGCAAAGAGCAGTGCCGAACTGGCTCGTCAAAATAAGCCTTGCCTACCGTCTCGAGCAGGTATCGTATGGGGGGTGAACGGTCACTGCCGAAGGAGCTCGGGTTGCCCGGTGCGCTCACGATCGGAATCGGGACGATGATCGGTGCGGGCATCTTCGTCCTTCCCGCACCGGCGCTTGCGACCGCCGGACCAGCCGCGGCCGTGGCGTTCGTCGTCGGTGGGGTCGTGGCGCTGTTTACCGCGCTGTCGATCAGCGAACTCGGGACTGCCATGCCGAAGGCGGGCGGTGCCTACTACTACATCGACGACGCCCTCGGGCCGCTGTTCGGAACGGTCGCGGGACTCGGGAACTGGGTCGGGCTCGCGGCGGCGACCGCGTTCTATCTCATCGGGTTCGGTAGCTACACGGCGCTCGCGCTTCCGGTCCCGGCAGTCGACCTCGTGGTGTATGTGCTGGAACCGAGACAGGTATCGGCACTGCTGGCCGGCGCGGCGTTCGTCGGGGTGAATTATTACGGTACGAAAGAGACGGGGGTTCTCCAGACTGCGATCGTGAGCGTGCTCGTCGGCATTCTGCTCGTCTTCGTCGCGGTCGGTATCGGTCGGGTCGACGTTGAAACGCTTCGACCGTTCGCCCCACCGGAAACCGGCGGCTGGAGCGCCGTTCTCCCCGCTGCAGGGCTCATCTTCGTCACGTATCTCGGGTTCGCCGAGATCAACACCGCCGCCGAGGAGTTGGTGAACCCCGACCGGAACCTGCCACTCGCGGTCCTCGGCAGTCTCCTCGTCGTCACCGCGTTGTACGCTGTCGTCATGATCGTCGTGGCCGGGGTCGTCGACTACCGCGTCGCCGTCGACTTCGGCGACGTGGCCGTCGCGAGGGTAGCACAGCTCATGCTCGGCTGGCCGGGGCTCGCGTTACTCACGTTCGCCGGCCTGCTCGCGACCGCGTCGTCGGCGAACGCGTCGATCCTTGCCTCCTCTCGGATCAACTACGCGATGGGACGGGACCGCATCGTCAGCGACCGACTCCAGGACGTCCACCCGACGTTCGACACGCCGTACCGATCGATCGCGCTCACCGGCGCGCTCATTTTCGGGTTCGTTCTCGTCGGCGACGTCGAGGTGCTGGCGAAGGCCGGGAGCATCCTCCATCTCATCGTGTACGGGCTGTTGAACGTCGCGTTGATCGTCTACCGCGAGACGGACCACCCCGACTACGACCCCGGCTTCACGACGCCGCTGTATCCCTACGTTCCGGTACTTGGGGCCGTGTGCTCGTTCGGGCTGATCGGGTTCATGGCCGTGACCGAGATCGCACTCAGCGTGCTCTTCGTCGCGGTCGGCGTCGCGTGGTACTTCCTGTACGCCAAACAGCACACGAGAAAGGAGGGCGTCTTCGAGGAGTACGCCGTCGAACACGAGGAGGAGCTGCCCGACGCGCTCGTCTCGACGATCAAGGCCGTCGAGCCCAACCTCCCGGAGTACCGCGTGCTGGTCCCGTTCTCGGACCTCGAGGATCGACGCGCGGTCCTCGAGTTCGCGGCGACCAGGGCCAGCCGCCACGACGGCGTCGTTATCGCGGTTCACGTCCAGCAGGTGCCCGACCAGCTGCCGATCACCGCCGACCTGCGGGAACTGGACCGGATCGAGTCCGCCGACGAGGCGACGTTCGATCCGGTCCGCGAGATCACCGACGCCCACGGCGTTCGCCTCGAGACGCATACGCTCCTGACTCGACAGGGGTTCGACAGCATCTTCAGGGCCGCCGAGACGTACGACGCCGACGCCGCCGTCGTCGGCTGGGAGGACGACACGCAGTGGTCGACGAGCCGAACGCGACGGGGATTGCGCCGGCTGACTCGCGACTTCCCCTGTGACTTCGTCGTGGTCGCGGGCAAGGAGTTCGATCCGTCACGAATCCTCCTGCCGACGGGCGGCGAATCCGACGCGGCGGTCGGTGCCAAACTCGCCAGGGAGCTTCGGGACGCGTACGGATCGGAGCTCCACCTCCTCCACGTCGCCGACGATCGGTCGACGGGCGGGCAGTTCCTCTCGGAGTGGGCACTCGAGCACGGCCTCGAGGACGCGACCCAGGAGGTGGTCGTCTCCGAGGATCCGCCGTCGGCCATCGAACGCCGGAGCCGGGACGCGACGCTCGTGATACTGGGCGCGACGGGCGAGGGCGTGCTGTGGCGAGCGGTGAGGCGGTCGACGGTGTGGGGACTCGTCGACGATGTCGACGCGACGGTCGTGCTCGTCGAACGAGAACGCGATCGGTCGATACCCGAGATGGTGACGAGCTGGCTTCGGACGGTGACTGGATCGTCCGGGTCCGTCCCGGACGGCCGTCGAGACTGAACCGGTCACTGACGGCAGGACGATTTCGAGGACCGATCGACTTCGGAGAGCCGTCTTCGTCGACGACGAGCCGATTCGATTTCGGACACCGAAGACGCTACGTTTTGACCTCGATCGTCTCGCCATCGAGTTCGCCCGGCTCGGTCTTGGGCAAGGTAATCGTCAGGACGCCGTTCTTGCACGTCGCTTCGGCGGCGTCCTCGTCGACCGGCTCCGGGAGGTCGATCGAGCGCTGCATGCTCCGTCGGGCGCGCTCGGTCTTGAGGTAGAGTTCGTCGCGCTCTTCGTGCTCTTTCTCTTCCTCCCGTGTCGCGACGATGTGTAACGTGTCGTCCGCGAGGCGAAGCTCGATGTCGTCTTTCTCGAATCCCGGAACGTCGGCCGTCAGGACGAACTCGTCGCCACGATCGGCCAGGTCGATCCCCATCCTCATCTCCGACATCGAGGTGATTCGTGGCATCTCGAACTGTTCGCCGTTCCACATTCGTATCGCTTCCTCGAACTGGCGTTGGATCTGTTCGAACTGTTCTTCGAGGTTCTTGAACGGATTTCGCTCCATGCTCATCGGAAACCGGGGACAGTACCCCAGGCACGGACTCCACCGACGTCGGGTATAAACCTTTCACGGGATCGAAACAGGTATCGATACCCTCTTTTCGGCCCGACGGAGATGTTGTGGCATGACTCACGAGATCACCGTCATTCCGGGCGACGGCATCGGACGGGAAGTAACGCCTGCGGCGATCGACGTTCTCGAGTCCCTCGAGATCGAGTTCGAGTTCGTCGAGGCCGAGGCCGGCGACGCCGTGAAAGCGGAGACGGGCGAGCCGCTTCCCGAGGAGACCTACGAACTCGCGGCCTCGAGCGACGCCACCCTGTTCGGTGCGGTCGGCGAGACGGCGGCGGACGTCATCCTCCCGCTGCGGGAGGCCGTCGACTCGTTCGTCAACGTCCGTCCCGCGAAAGCCTACCCAGGCGTCGAGGCCTTACGTCCCGAGACCGACCTCGTCTTTCTCCGGGAGAACACCGAGGGCGTCTACGCGGGCCACGAGGACCGGCTCACCGACGACGTCGCGACGCTGACTCGCGTCGTCACCGAGTCGGCCTCGAGAGAACTCGCGGAGTTTGCCTGCGAGTACGTCGAGGACAACGGCCACGACGGGTTCACGACCGTCCACAAGGCAAACGTCATGCAGGAGACCGACGGCCTCTTCCGGGACACCGTCGCGGAAGTCGCCGACGAGAACGGCGTCGAGACCGACGAGGTGCTGATGGACGCCTTCGCGACCCACGTCTGTCTCGACCCCGAGCAGTTCGACGTCGTCGTCTGTCCGAACCTCGCGGGCGACGTGCTCTCGGATCTCGCCGCAGGGCTTGTCGGCGGCCTCGGCCTGCTGCCCAGCGCCAACGTCGGCCACGACCGCGCGCTGTTCGAACCCGTCCACGGCACCGCACCCGATATCGCCGGCGAGGGCGTCGCCAACCCGGCCGCGACGATCATCTCGGCGGCCATGCTCGTCGAGTACCTCGGCTACCACGAGGAGGGCGCGGCCATCCGCAAGGCCGTCGAGGCCACCCTCGAGGAGGGGCCACGCACGCCCGACCTGGGTGGCGACGCCTCGACCGAGGACGTGACGGAAGCGATCGTCGACCGCCTGTAGGGGTTCCGGCGGGCCGAACGTTATCACGGGTGCCGTGGTATCGCCGGCCATGCCTCGAGCCGACACCCTCGCCGGCGTCGATCGCGCACGATCGAGACCGGTCGCCTCGAGACCCACCTCCTCGAGTCGGGCGATCCCGACGCCGACGGCGACCCGATCGTCTTCCTCCACAGCAACGTCTCTTCCTCTCGATTCTTCGAAGACGTGATGGCCGACCTGCCGGCGAGCCAGTACGCGGTCGCACCAGACTTTCGCGGATACGGCGACAGCGAGACGAAGCCCGTCGACGCGACGAACAGACTGGGTGACTTTACTGCCGACCTCGAGGCCCTGCTGGCCGAACTCGACCTCGAGACGCCGCTGACGCTGGTCGGCTGGTCGAACGGTGGCGGGGTCGCGATGCAGTACACGCTCGATGGTCCCGAACTCGTCGCGTCGCTCGTGCTCGTCAACCCGCTCTCGCCGTACGGCTTCGGCGGGACGAAAGACCTCGAGGGGACGCCGTGTTTCGACGACTACGCCGGCTCCGGCGGCGGGGTCGGCAACGACGAGTTCGTGACGGCACTCGCCGAACGCGACCGTAGCGAGGGTGGAGAGGCCGGCCCACGGAAGATCCTCCGGACCTACTACGTCGATCCGACCCACACCTTCGACGAGGAACGCGAGGAGTCGTACCTGACGGGGATGCTCGATACGGCCACCGGCCAGGAGAACTATCCCGGATCGGCCCAGAAGAGCGAGAACTGGCCGGGCGTCGCCCCCGGCGAGACGGGCGTGAACAACGCCATCTCGCCGAAGTACTGCGATCTCTCGGGAATCGTCGAGATCGATCCAGCGGAGAAACCGCCCGTGCTATGGATCCGCGGCGACTCCGACCAGCTCGTCTCCAACGAGTCGCTGTTCGACCTCGAGGCGCTCGGTCGACTGGGACAGATTCCCGACTGGCCCGGCGAGGACGTCTTCCCGCCACAGCCGATGGTCGACCAGACCCGCGCCGTCCTCGAGGCCTACGCAGACGCCGGTGGCGAGTTCGCGGAGGTCGTCTTCAGCAAGGTCGGACACACGCCCCACCTCGAGATGCCGGGCGAGTTTCTGGGGGAACTCGAGGGCGTGCTCGAGTGAGCGGATGAACGGACGGTTTTATTTCCTGGTGGCTGCAGTACTGAGTCGTGACGAACGCAGCGGTAGAGCGTGTACAGACGACAACCAACGAGTCCCAACAGGCACCTCCCGACGGTTCGGCTAATGCTGGACCGACCGCACCGGACGAGCGGATCGTTAGTTTGGATATCCTCCGTGGCGTTGCCATCTTTGGGATCCTTGTTATCAACATACAGTCATTTTCGATGCCGAGTCCCGTGCGGATAAATCCGACGCAGTATGGTGAATTTGCAGGTGTCGAACTACTCATCTGGCTTGCCAGCCACGTTCTCGTCGAGCAGAAATTTATCGCGCTGTTTTCGATTATGTTCGGCGCTGGTATCGTCCTCTTTCTCGAATCGAAAGAGGACCAGCCGTACTCGGGATACCTGCTGTATTACCGCCGAATACTGGTGTTATTACTTATCGGGCTCGCGCATGCCTACCTGCTCTGGGATGGCGACATACTGGTCATCTACGCGCTGTGTGGGCTCTGGGTTGTCTTCTTCTGGCGAGCGCCACCGCGGCGACTGTTCACTCTCGGGACCGTATTGATTGCTATCCCGACCACACTGACGCTCATTCATGCGTTCAGTATCGGGCTCTCTGGGACGCCCGACGGCTGGGTCGCCTCCGAGGCCGCTATCCAGGCGGAACTCGATGCCTACCGCGGCAGTTGGAGCGACGGATTTTCCGAGCGTGCCGAGGCCGCATGGAATGCCCACACGACCGAGTTTATCGCAGGCTCGGGCTGGCGATACGGCGGCTTCATTCTCTGGGGGATGGCCTTTTACAAATCGGGGCTGTTGACCAACGACTGGTCGAACAGATCCTACTGGACAGTGATTCTCGGGGGGTGGGCCGTCGGCTTTCTGATCGTTCTCGCCGGCGTCTGGACAGCCTTTGCCTACGACTGGAGCGGCGGGGCGGGCATCCTCTCGTGGGGGTTGAACAACATCGCCGCACTGTTCGTTGCACCTGCATATGCCAGTCTCGTGGTGGTGCTGTGTGCACGCGGCACTGGCGGTATCGTCCAGTCGGCCTGCGCCGCAGTCGGACGGACGGCACTCAGCAACTACCTCTTTCAGACGGTCGTTGCCACGACCATCTTTTATGGCTACGGACTCGGCCTCTTTGGCCACGTTACGCGCGTCGAACAGCTTGCTATCGTTTTCGGCATCTGGGTACTGCAAGCGATACTTTCGGTACTCTGGCTCAAACGGTTCGAGTACGGTCCCGTCGAGTGGCTCTGGCGGCGGGCCACCTACGGTAACTGGTCGTAAATACGCTCGAGGGATAGTCAGATCCCGAAACCAGCCGTTTCAGGCGATATCGAGCGCGCCCCGATCCGCACCCGCGAGTTCGACGAGCGCGTCGGCCTCTAAGAGGTGACATTCCCCGGGGACGACGAGCAGGTGCAGCGGATCGCCGAACTCCCGCTCGGCCAGCTCGGTCATCGGCGCAGCCTCGACCACCGGCTCGGGGCTGCCCGCGCGGGCGACGACGACGCCGACGAGGTCGGGGTAGGCCTCGGCGAGTAGCTCTGCACCGACGTCGGCAGTCATGTACTCGTCCTCGTCGGTGCGCTCGTGACCCACTTTGTCGTCAGAACGCGACGCGTTCTGACTGCTGGTTGGATCGTATCCAACCTTGATGTCGAGGTAGACGACCGTGTGCAGACCCCGCTCGCGGTTGTCGTCGATCGTCTCGGTGACGCTCGCCGGCAGGCCGTCAGCGCCGTGGGCGTAGGGAAAGGGGAGGGTCGTCGCCGTGCCGAAGCGGTAGTTCTGGAGGCCGGTCAGCGAACTCGCGGCCGTCTGGGCCGTGACGCCGTGGATCACCCGCGTCTCGATGCCCCGGTCGTGCGCTCGCAGGCGCAGGTCGACGTGGGTCGTCGAGATCATGGTGTCGCCCGCGGTGAGGAATGCGACGTCTTCGGTTTCGGCTGCCTCGAGCATCTCGTCGGGTTCCTGTTCGACGCCGGCACGGTCCCGAACCTCGATCTCGAGGTCGTGGTGGGACTCGAGGTCCTCGAGCGTCGCACCGACGAGTTTGCTGGTGTAGAACTCGGCGAAGACCCGGTCGGCGTCCCGGAGTGCCTCCTGGCCCTCGACGGTGATCGACCGCTCGTCGTAGAGTCCGAGGCCGATGAAGGTGAGCATAGCGGCCCTAGTGGGAGTGTGTGTTATAACGTTTCGAGTCACCGCGAGTCGACGTCCGGGACGAGAAACCGCCGGCCCTCGTGCTCGACCACCGTGACGTCAGCGCCGTAGACGGTTCGGACCGTCTCGGGCGTCAACACGTCCGGCCGGCCGACGGCGTGGATCTCGCCGTCGTGGAGCAACGCGACCCGGTCACAGTACTGGCTCGCGAGATTCAGGTCGTGCAAGGCCGCGATGACGGCGACGTCCCGCTCGCGGACCTGGGTCGCGACGAGATCCATCACCTCGAGCTGGTGGTTCAGATCGAGTGCGCTCGTGGGCTCGTCGAGCACCATCACCGACGGATCGCCGACCAGCGCACGGCCAAATCGGACTTTCTGCTGTTGGCCACCGCTCAAATCGCTCATCCGCCGGGTGGCGAACTGCTCGAGCTCGAGGCGCTCGAGGACGTCGGCAACCGCCCGCCGATCCCGCTCGCCGGGCGACCAGCCGGCGTGTGGCCGTCGGCCCTGCAAGACCGTCTCGAAGACGGTCGCCGGAAACGCGCCGTCGTCGTGCTGGGGGACGTAGCTTGCTTCCCGTGCCAGTTCCGTCCGGCTGTACGCTCTCGTGTCCCGTCCGTCGATGGCGATCGTGCCGCGGTCGGGCTCGTGGATCCGGTGGATCGATTTGAGCAGCGTACTCTTGCCCGAGCCGTTCGCGCCGAGCAACCCGACGACTTCTCCCGCGTTCACCGTCAGGTCGATCCCCTCGAGGACGGAGACGTCGCCGTAGCTGAACGAGAGGTCGCTGATCTCGAGTGTCATGACCAGTGTTGTTTCCCCTTGACGGTCAGATACAGGAACAGCGGTGCGCCCAGAAACGAGGTGACGATACCGACGGGCAGGACGATCGGCGAGATGATCGTCCGGGCGAAGGCGTCGGCGGCGACGAGCAACGCCGCTCCGACGAGGGCGGATGCGGGGAGCAGGAACCGCTCGGTGCCGCCGATCGTCATCCGGACGATGTGGGGGGCGACGAGGCCGACGAAGCCGATGATGCCGACGAACGAGATCATCACCGCCGTCAGGAGCGACGCGACGATCATCCCCCGGATGCGCAACGATTCGACGTCGACGCCGAGGCTCAGGGCGGTTTCGGTGCCGGCGTCGAGGACGTCGTAGTTCCAGCCGTTGTAGACGAAGTACGCAAGTCCCAGCACGAAGACGACGATCATGACGGCGATCTCGTCCCAGGCCGCCCGGCTCACGTCGCCGAAGGTCCAGTAGACGATCTCGGCGACCTGAGCGTCGGTCGCGAAGTACTGGATCGTCGCCAGCCCGGCGTTGAACAGCGAGCCGATCGCGACGCCCGTGAGAATCAGCGTCTCGGGGGTCGCATCCCGGTAGGTGACCAGCAGGAGGATCGCGGCGGTCGCGGTCATCGCGCCGACGAACGCGCCGATCGTCTGGACCGAGACCGTGAGCACGCTTCCCTCGAGGCCGGCCGTCCCGACGGCGATCGTGATCGCCGCCCCAAAGGCCGCCGCGTGTGAGATCCCGAGGGTGAAGGGGGCTCCGAGCGGGTTTCGCAGCACCGACTGCATCGCTGCGCCCGCGACCCCGAGGCCGCCGCCGGCGACCGTCGCGGCGAGCACGCGAGGAATCCGGACGTGCCAGATCGCCAGTTGCTGTGTCTCGGGGCCACGTTGAGTGAGTGCGGCCACCACCTCCCGGATCGGGTAGGTCACGGAGCCGACGGCGACGCCGACCACCCAGAGCACGGCCAGCAGAGCCGTCGTCCCGACGAGAAAGGCGATCTTCCGGCGCGTCGACTCCCGATGGGCTCGAACGCTTGCAGCCGTCGAGAGCTCAGAAGAGCGGTCGGTAGACATCGGGGTACTGCTCGTTCAGATCGCCGTAAATTCGCTCGCCGAACAGCGCCTCGAAGACGTCGTCGACCTGGCTCTCGAGGTCGATGTCCTCGAACCGGTCGGGGTAGGAGGTCTTCCCGACGAAGTAGGCGTTGGCGATCATCGGCCCAAAGTTTCGCATGTCACGGTAGACCTGCAAGACGGGGTAGACCTCGCCGTCCTGGACTGCCGAAAGGGCCTCGAGTTCCGGATTCTCGTCGACCTCCTCGCGCACCCGGTCGACGCTCGCGACGTCGATGAAGATCCGGTCGGGATCGGCCTCGAGCAGTCGCTCGTGGCTGAGATCGACGGAGTTCTGGTGGGGCTCGACGTCTTCGATGGCGTTCTCGACGTTCGGGTAGTGAAACATCGTCGTATCACCACGGGTCGTCGACAGCCCGTGTGCACCCCGGAACCGAAACGCCGCGGCATAGCCTTCCGCGCGCTCGTTGTCCGGAATGTCGCCAGTGCGCTCCTCGAAGTCGGCGACGGTGTCCTCGAGGAACGTCTCGAGTTCCTCGGCACGGGCTTCCGTCTCGAGTGTCTCGCCGATGGTCTGCCACGTCTCAGAGAGCACCTCGCGGCCGTCGTCGTGCATGACGTTCGCGGTGTCGACGAGCACGACCGGCGTGTTCGTCTGCTCGCTCAGTTCGTCCGCACGCGAGGGGTCCCCGTTGAGGAAGATCACGTCCGGCTCGACCTCAAGGATCTGCTCGGCGTCGCCGTCTCTGTCTGCACCGCGGTCGCCGAAGGTGGGTAACTCGCCCAGGTCGGGGTTGGCGACGAGGTAGGGCAGTTCCTTCAGTGACTCCTCGCGGATGCTTCCGACGCCGACCACGCGATCGGTCGCGCCCATGAACGCGAGTTGTCTGAGCGTCCCCGCCCCGATACCGAGGATCCGTTCCGGATCGTCCGGAACGTCGACGTCCCTGCCGGCCACGTCGATCACGACCCGGTCTCCCGCCGCCTCGGCCTCGGGCAACAGGCCCGTACATCCCGCGAGCCCCGCCACGGCGGTCGCCCCGAGACCCGACAGGACGGTTCGCCGTCGAAGTCGACGTCCGTTTTCGTTCCCGGTATCCGATCCCAGTCGGTCGTTTTTCGTCATCGTATAGTCCAATAGATGCACCTAATAAAAATATTCTGTATTAGATCAACCTGACTTGTTTACTCCTCATCGGGGGTCCTACGTACGCAGAGCTCGCCGTGTGACCAGCTGCTGAAACGGTTCCTGGTGCATCCGGTCATCGGAAACTGGCGGTGCAAAGCCCGCCGAAAAGGGCGACGAAGCGCAGTCAGGCGCTGTCGTTGAACCGCCGGTTCGTCGACAGCGGCGCGTCGCCTGGTTCTCCCCTGACGAAGTGGCCGGCCGGGTTAATCTCGCCGTCGCGTTCCATCGAGAGCAGTTCGACGAACCACGCCTCGTGTTCGATCTCTTCCTGTAAGATGCGCGAAGCCATGTCGTAGGTCCGCGGGTCCTTCCCGTCTGCGGTCATGTCACAGATCTCAGACCAGGTCCGGATCGCACATCGTTCGGCCTCGAGCAACACCTCGAGGATGTCTTCGGCGTTCATCTCGCCGGTGGCGAAACCGCCCGCGTCGTCCATCGGTGTCGGTACCTCCGCATCCGGACACGAGGCCCGGTCGGCGAAGTCCCGGATGTCGTTCGGAAGTGCACCACCCAGTTCGTACACCCGCGGGACGACGAGTTCGAAGTGGGCACGGTCCTCGAGGCGGGCGTCCTCGGTGATCTCCTTGTAGTCCTCGTTGCCCGCCATGTGCATGCGGAGGTTCGTGTAGTAGTAGTACGTGGTGAACTCGGCACCGATCGCGTCGATGAGCTTCTCGCGGAGTTCCTCGGGTTCGATGCCTCGTTCTCGGAGGACTTCCATGCCAACTCGCTCGCTCGTGTCACCCGGCGAGATGCTACCACTTGCGTGGGGTTTGTCACTGTCGGACATTGCACCGAGTCCCACACCACATTCCCCTATAATACTTTCAGACAAACAAATTATAGTTATCTCTTACTTGCCTGTTTTTCCCGGTTCGTGCATACTCCTGGCAGGGGCCGGGCACGGAAGCGTCAGCGTTACGGCCGGCTGGTCGTGAACTCCGGTATGGAAGTTCCGTGTGTCCGCGTGCCACCCGAAGAGGGTGAAGCCACGCGGCAGGTCCTCGCGGAGGCGGACCTGATCGCCGACGACTTCGAGATCACCGTCGCCGAGGACTGGCTGTACGTTCCCGTCACCGACCCCGAAGCGGTACCCGACGACCTCGAGGTCGTCTCCAAGGACGTTCCGGAACGCGAGACCCAGACGACGCCGGCGGATCTACTCGAGTTCGAACCATCCTACGAACGGCTGGGAGACGTGGTATTACTTGACGAGGACGACCCCGAGCGCGCTCGCGAGCTCGCCGACGCCGTCGTCGCGTCGGACCTGCCCGTCGAGACGGTCCTGAACAAGGCCTCGAAGGTCAAAGGCGAGACCCGGGTGCGTGAGTGGGAGCTGCTCGCGGGCGAGGACACCGAGACGGTCCACCGCGAGTACGGCTGTGAGTTCGCGCTCGACCTCGCCGAGGTGTACTTCTCGCCGCGGCTGGCGACCGAGCGCAACCGCGTCGCCGAACAGGTCGCAGACGGCGAACGCGCCTTCGACATGTTCGCCGGCGTCGGACCGTTCGTGATCCCCTTCGCCACACGCGGTGCCGACTGCGTCGGCGTCGACGTCAACGAGACAGCGATCACGTACCTCCGGGAGAACGCCCGGCGAAACGGCGTCACCGACCGGGTGACCGCGATCAACGACGACGTCCGTGCCGTCGCCCCCGACTACGCCGACTGGGCCGACCGCATCGTGATGAACCTCCCCCACAGCGCCGACGACTTTCTCGAGTCCGCCGTGACGATTGCCGGCGACGACTGTATCCTGCATTACTACGACATCCAGCACGAGGACGATCCCTTCGGCCCCGGCGAGGACGCGATCCGGTCGGTGGCCGAACCCGAGTACGAGGTCACCGTCGCGACCCGCCGGACGGTCCGGTCGTACGCACCTCACGAACTGAACGTGTGTCTGGACGTCTGTCTCGAGCGCTGACTGATACTGTCGGACAGAAGTACGTAAACGACAGAAGACGGCAATCGGGACAGCCGACGAAACAGCGGGCGCGAAGAACGGGACTGCTATCCCGTGATGAGCGCCCGGACACTGAAACACCGTGTTCGATACTGGCGGGCGAAAATCCGCCAGGATTTTCGTCCGACAGTATGAGAACCGACGCGGCGCGAGCATGGCTCTCACGCCCGACTCGATTCGCAATCCTTATGATGCGTTTCGGACCTACGTGTGAGTGAGCGCCGGTGTAGCTCAGACTGGCAGAGCGAATCCTTCGTAAGGATTAGGTCGAGGGTTCAAATCCCTCCACCGGCTTGCCTTCTGCGACGAACGTCACGTGAGGAGCGAAGCAAGCCGTGGAGGATTTGAATCAGGGAGCAGCTTCGCTGCGACCGTGGTTCACAATCCCTCCACCGGCTCCTACTACATCCCGTACAACCCCATAGCCAAGGGTCAGGATACTCCGACGACCGTTGTGGCTTTGGCCATTTTCCGAATACTTTCAATACCGTCAATCTCGCAGTAGCCAACGGGAGGACGGTGCCATGATGGGTCGTCGGTCCTACTCTGGCAGCGCGATCGATACCACGGAGCAGTACATCACCGAGCGACCCGACGTCGACGTTTCCGAGCACGGGGAGATGGTCGCGGCCGATGACTGGCGATGGTCGCGATCTCGTCGCCGAACTCGAGGCCGCGGCTGCTGGCTATCGCGGACTGCCCGTTGTACCGGCTGTCGCGAGGTCCGCCTGAAACGTGTGCCACTGGAGGACGTCAGCCAGCATCCCCAGATCGATCCGGCTATCCTCGAGGTGAGCGACCTCACCGCGTTCGAACACGTCTGCCATCGGTGTCAAACTGCAACCTGGTGGGACGCACAGGTAGCCCTCTCGGGACTGGTTACGTGACGGGTCGTAACCGAGTACCGCCGATTCTGGAGCCGGAAAGACCGGTAATCTGTTACGGCACGTCTATCCCTTTCGAGATCACTCGAGGTCGAAGCGATCGAGCGTCATCACCTTGCTCCAGGCATCCACGAAGTCATGGACGAACTCTTCCTCGCCGTCAGCAGCGCCGTAGGCATCTGCGAGGGTGCGAAGCCGGGCGTTCGAGCCGAAGATGAGGTCAAAGCGAGTGGCTTCCCACTCGACGTCGTCGGTTTCGCGGTCGCGGATCTCGAAGACTTCCTTCTCCTCGTCGACTGGCTCCCACTCGTAGTCCATGTCGAGCAGGTTCACGAAGAAATCGTTTGTCAGGGTGCCCGGCTCGTCGGTGAAGACACCCCGATCGGACTCTCCGTAGGTCGCACCCAGCGCACGCATGCCACCAACCAGTACCGTCATCTCGGGCACCGACAGGGTCAGCAGGTGCGCATGGTCCACCAGTCGCTCCTCGGGCGAGTCGTACAAGTCGTCGTAATCGCCGCCGAGGTAGTTCCGGAAGCCGTCGGCCTTCGGCTCGAGCACCTCGAAGGACTCGGTGTCAGTCTGCTCTTGAGAAGCGTCCGTGCGGCCCGGTTCGAACGGTACTTCCACGTCGTAGCCAGCGTCTGCCGCCGCCTGTTCGACGGCCGCGTTGCCACCCAGGACGATCAGGTCGGCGAGCGAGACCCGCACGTCGTCGGAACGGGCACTGTTGAAGTCTGCCTGGATCTCCTCGTAGGTCGAAAGGACCGTCTCCAGCTTGTCGGGCTCGTTCGCTTCCCAACTCTTCTGTGGTTCGAGACGGATGCGCGCCCCGTTCGCGCCACCGCGCTTGTCGCTGTCGCGGTAGGTCGACGCCGACGCCCAGGCGGTTTTGACGAGCTGGGCAGTCGCGAGGTCCGACTCGAGGATTTCCGCTTTGAGGTCGGCGATCTCCTCGTCGCCGATCAGCTCGTGGTCGACGTCCGGGATCGGGTCCTGCCAGATCATCGTCTCGTCGGGGACCTCCGGGCCGAGGAACCGTTCCGGCGGGCCCATGTCGCGGTGGATAAGCTTGTACCACGCCTTCGCGAAGGCCTCCTGGAACTCGTCGGGGTTCTCCTGGAAGCGCTCGAGGATCTCCCGGTAGTCGGGGTCGTGTTTCAGAGCGACGTCCGTCGTCAGCATCATCGGCTTTTCCGTCTCCTCGGGATCCTGTGCGCCCGGTGCGAACTCGACGCCGTCCTCGTCGGCCGGATGCCACTGCCACGCACCGCCGGGGCCTTTGACCGAGACCCAATCGTGCTCGAGTAAGTTGTCGACGTAGCCCGTATCCCACTGGGTCGGCGTGGCGTTCCAGGGACCTTCGATACCGCTCGAGATCATCCCGCCGATGTCGCCGAACTCGTGATCCCAGCCCAGACCCTGCTCCTCGATGGGTGCCGCCTCGGGTTCGGGGCCCTGGTGCTCGTCAGGATTGTCAGCGCCGTGGACCTTCCCGAACGTGTGGCCGCCGGCGATGAGCGCGACCGTCTCCTCGTCGTTCATCGCCATGCGTTCGAACTCCTCTCGGATGTTCTTCGCGGACCCTTCGACGTCCGGTTCGCCGTTTGGTCCCTCGGGATTCACGTAGATGAGTCCCATGACAGTGTTCGCGAGCGGGTCCTTGAGGTTGCCCACCTCCCCATCTTCGTAGCGCTCGGGCGAGGTCGTTTCCCACTCCTCTTCGGGACCCCACTCGATGGCTTCGTTGGACTTGTACGCGTCTTCGCGGCCGCCAGCGAACCCGTACGTCTCGAAGCCCATCGACTCGAGGGCGACGTTGCCCGCGAGGACGATCAGGTCGCCCCACGAGAGCCTGCGACCGTACTTTTGTTTGACCGGCTCGAGCAGGCGACGGGCCTTGTCGAGGTTTACGTTGTCCGGCCAGCTGCTTTCTGGCGGGAGACGCTGGAGGCCACCTGAGGCCCCAGCACGACCGTCAGCGGTTCGGTACGTCCCGGCGCTGTGCCAGGCCATCCGGATGAAAAGCGGTCCGTAGTGACCGTAGTCGGCCGGCCACCACTCCTGGGAGCTCGTCATCACCTCTTCGATGTCCGACTTCACCTCCTCGAGGTCGAGTTTTTGGAACTCCGCTGCGTAGTCGAAGTCATCGCCGTACGGGCTGGCATCAAGGGCGTTATCGTCGAGAATGTCTACTCTCAACAGGTTCGGCCACCAGTCTTGGTTGGACCATGTCATAAGGTATCGAAAAGAGTATTTCCTATTAAGATTACCGATATTGCTCTATCTTAGACTCTATCTTCGCAGATTGATAAATTAAGTTTCCCCCGCCGCCCCACTCTTTTCGGAGATAGTAATAGCATCGGGATCCGATTTCGAGAGTCCCCCGGCTCCCAATTCGCATCCACCATTTCACCACTCATCCCCGACGACGCATCGCTATATAACAAACCGAGAACGAAAGCGACGATACCGTCCGTCGTCGGTATCCGATCGACGAGCGCCGCGTGACGTTCGTGTGACGATGTTTGGGCCAAGCGTTATTCGGCTCTAGACCGTCGTATGAGTGATGCACCTACTCGTCTCGATCCCCCTGCAAGTCGGCGACGTCACACTGACCGTCGGAGCGCTCGTGCTCGTCGTCGCGATCGTCACCGTCTGGTCGATGGTCGAGATCGTCGACGCTTACGACAGGGGCGCGCTCACCGTCCTCGGCGAGTATCGGAAACTGCTCGAGCCGGGGCTGAACATCGTCCCGCCGTTCGTCTCGCGCGTCTACACGTTCGACATGCGGACTCAGACGATCGACGTCCCCTCACAGGAGGCGATCACGCGGGACAACTCACCGGTGACCGCCGACGCCGTCGTCTACATCAGGGTCATGGACGCCAAACGGGCGTTTCTCGAGGTCGACGACTACAAACGTGCCGTCTCGAACCTCGCCCAGACGACGCTGCGTGCCGTAATCGGCGACATGGAACTCGACGACACCTTGAGCAAACGCGAGTCGATCAACGAACGCATCCGGACGGAGCTCGACGAACCCACAGACGAGTGGGGGATCCGCGTCGAGTCGGTCGAGGTTCGGGAGGTGACGCCGTCCCAGGACGTCAAGGGGGCGATGGAGCAACAGACCGCCGCCGAACGTCGCCGTCGGGCGATGATCCTCGAGGCCCAGGGTGAACGACGCAGCGAAATCGAGAAAGCCGAGGGTGACAAACAGTCGAACATTATCCGCGCCCAAGGTGAAAAGCAAAGCCAGATCTTAGAAGCGCAGGGTGATTCGATCTCGACCGTCCTCAAGGCCCGGTCGGCCGAGTCGATGGGCGAACGCGCCGTCATCGACAAGGGAATGGAGACGCTCGAGGGGATCGGTAAAGGCGAGTCGACGACGTTCGTCCTGCCCCAGGAGCTGTCGTCGATGCTCGGACGCTACGGCAAACACCTCACCGGCAGCGACGTCGAAGAAGACGGCGCACAACTCGAGAGTCTCGAGTTCGACGAGGAGACCCGCGAGTTGATCGGTCTGGACGACATCGCCGAGATCATCGGCGAGATCGACGAAGAGGCGACCCTCGACGTCGAAGCGATGGAACAGGAAGCACAGGCGATCAAAGAAGGCGAAGACGCGAGAACGCAGCCGGACGACATCGACAGCGTCTCGGGGACTTCGACCGGACCCCGACCGGATCGAGACGGCGAACCCGACGACGCCGGACAGGAGCAACGCTAGAATCCCTTTCCGAGCAGTTCGCGGGCGATGATGTTCTTCTGGATCTCGGTCGTTCCCTCGTAGATCTGGGTGATCTTCGCGTCGCGATAGAGTCGCTCGACGGGGAAGTCATTGACGTAGCCGGCCCCGCCGTGGATCTGGACGGCCTCGTCGGCGACGTCGGTCGCGACCCGGGAGGCGAACTCCTTCGCCATCGAGGCGAGTTTCGTGATGTCCTCGCCCTGGTCGACCTTCCAGGAGGCTTTGTACGTCAGCGTACGGGCGGCTTCGGTCCGGGTGTGCATGTCCGCGAGCTTGTGCTGGATCGCCTGGAACTCGGAGATGGGCTGGCCGAACTGTTCGCGCTCTGTGGCGTACTCCAGTGCGGCCTCACAGGCCCCTTTCGCGATGCCGACGCCCTGTGCGGCGACGGCGACGCGGGTCTGATCGAAAAAGTGCATCTGTTGCATGAACGCGGCGTCTTTCGTCCCGACGAGGTTGTCCTCGGGGACGCGGACGTCGTCGAAGACGAGTTCGGCAGTGTCGGAGGCGCGAATCCCGAGCTTGCCGGTGATCTTCTCGGCCGAGAATCCCTCCCGGTCTGCCTCGACGACGAACTGGGAGAATCCGTTGTACCGCCCAGGGGCGTCGGGATCGGTCTCACAGAGGACGACGAAGAAGTCCCCGACGGTACCGTTGGTGATCCACATCTTGGTGCCGTTTATCACCCACTCGTCGCCGTCTTGCTCCGCGGCTGCGCCGCTTCGCTCCGAGGCACTCTGTGCCTCGGGTTTCTCCGCCCGGGTCGAGACCGAGGAGACGTCAGAGCCGGTGTCGGGTTCACTGATTGCCGCACCCGAGATCTTCTCGCCGCGGGCAACGGGCTCTAAGAATCGCTCTTTCTGTTCTTCGGTGCCGAACTCGAGGATCGCCTCACAGCCGAAGGAGGCGGCGACGATCGACAGCGCGATGCCGGGATCGACGGCAAACAGTTCCTCGACGACGATCGAGGTATCGAGGATCGAGTAGCCCGCTCCACCGTACTCCATCGGGATGTACGGTCCCGTAAGCCCCATCTCGGCCGCCGCCTCGACGATCTCCTCGGGATACTCCTCTGTGACGTCGTACTCCCGGGCGTGGGGTTCGATCTCGTTTTCCGCGAACCGGCGTACCTCCTCGCGGATCTGACGTTGTTCGTCGGTCAGTTCGAAGTCCATAGTCGACGTTCGTCAGTGTGCGATAAAGGCGTTCGTAACCGGACATGAACTCAAACGGAGTTTCTTTTTCGTCCGAGGGAAACGTTCAAACGCGTCCCCATAGCATACCCCCGCATGGATATCGAGGATATCAACGTCATCGCAGTTCTGGGCGCAGGGAACATGGGACACGGTATTACGGAGGTCGCCGCACTTTCCGGATACGAGGTGACCATGCGAGACATCGACGAGAATCTCGTTCAGGACGGCTACGAGCAGATCGAGTGGTCACTCGACAAGCTGGTCGAGAACGGCCGAATCGCAGACGGCGAGGCGACCGCCGCCCGCGAGCGGATCTCGCCGGTCGTCGACCTCGAGACCGGGGTCGAAAACGCAGACGTCGTCATCGAGGCGGTCCCGGAGACCGTCGAGATCAAACGCAACGTCTGGGAGGACGTCTCCGAGTACGCCCCCGAGGAGGCGATCTTCGCGACGAACACCTCGAGTCTCTCGATCACCGACCTCGCGGCGTTCACCGATCGACCCGAGCGATTCTGTGGAATGCACTTTTTCAACCCGCCAGTGCGGATGGATCTCGTCGAGGTTATCACGGGCGACGAGACCGACGAGGCGGTCGTAGAGACCGTCGCAGCACTCGCCGAGTCGATGGACAAGACGCCGGTCCGGGTTCACGAGGACGAACCCGGGTTCATCGTCAACCGGATTCTCGTCCCGCTGATGAACGAGGCGGCCTGGCTCGTTCACGAGGAGGCGGCGACGGTCGAGGCGGTCGATTCTACGACGAAGTTCGACATCGGGCTGCCGATGGGCTCGTTCGAACTCGCCGACCAGGTCGGCATCGACGTCGGCTACCACGTCCTCGAGTACATGCACGAAGAACTCGGACCGGCCTACGAGCCCTGTCCACTGCTCGAGACGAAAGTCGAGGCCGAGGAACTGGGAAAGAAGACTGGCAGAGGAATCTACGACTACGAGGACGGCCCCGGCGCAGAGATTCCCACCGACGCGGGCTCGGAACTCGTTCGCGACCGGTTGCTGGCGACGATGGCAAACGAGGCCGCGAAACTTATCGGCGGCGACGTCGCGACGCCGGATGCGATCGACGAGGCGACCCAGCTCGGTGCCGGCTTCCCCGACGGCCCCGTGGCGATGGCCGACGACTACGGTCTCGAGAACGCACTCGGGACGCTCGAGGACGCCGCCGAGGAGACCGGCCACGAGCGATACGAACCCGCCGACTACTTGCGAGAGCGAGCCGAGGCGGGCGGGTTCCGGACCGAACGCGAGAGCGATAGAAAGAACGAGGGCGCGGCTGTCGACTTCGAGACGCTTCGAATCGAGTACCCCGGCGACATGGTCGGTCACGTCGTGCTCGACCGACCCCACCGGATGAACACCATCAGTACGACGCTGCTCGAGGAACTCCCCGAGGCGGTCGACCGCCTCGAGGACGACGAGGAGGTGCGTGCGATCCTGGTGACTGGCGCGGGCGACAGGGCGTTTTCGGCGGGTGCGGACGTCCAGAGCATGGCCGCAGGCGGTGCCGACCCGCTCGAGGGCGTCGAACTCTCCCGGACCGGCCAGCGGGCGCTTGGCACGCTCGAGTCAGCCGACCTCCCGGTCGTCGCGGGTATCGACGGCTACTGTCTCGGCGGCGGGATGGAACTGGCGACCTGTGCGGACCTGCGGATCGCGAGCGACCGCTCCGAGTTCGGCCAGCCGGAACTCGAACTCGGGCTCGTTCCTGGCTGGGGCGGTACCCAGCGGCTGAAACACGTCGTCGGCGAGGGCCGTGCGAAAGAGATCATCCTCACCGCCGACCGCTACGACGCCGAGACGATGGCCGAGTACGGCTTCGTCAACGAGGTCGTCGAGAGCGGGGAACTCGAGGCGGCCGCACTCGAACTCGCCCGCGAACTCGCGGCCGGTCCGCCGCTCGCACATCGGTTTACCAAACGGGCGATGCGTGCCGGTCGCGACGACACCGACGCCGGGCTCGAACTCGAGGCGACGGCCTTTGGCCACCTGATGGCGACCGACGACCTCATGGAGGGGATCACCGCGTTCATGGGCGACGGAGAGCCGAACTTCCAGGGGGAGTGACGACCACCGAAAGACTCCTGTGCTCGTCCGTCGGAAGCGAGTCCACGTTCGAAGTGAGAATGTGACGAACGGTTTTCGAATGGAAATGGACAGTGACAAGTATCCGATGGTCGTTTCCGATCGTCACCATATTTATCACATAGTACGACAAACCCGTCGGCCGTGGAGTCAATGGATGCAGAGACCGGAGGGGATATTCTATGAGTGAACGTCCGGAGGTGCTCGTCGTCGACGACGAGTCCCGTCTCGCAGACCTGTTCGTGACGTGGATCGGGACGGAGTGGTCCGCGGCGGCCGCTTACGACGGCGAGCAGGCACTCGAGAAGCTGTCCGACTCGGTCGAAGTCGTCCTGCTCGATCGGCGGATGCCGGGGCTGTCCGGCGACGAGGTCCTCGAACGAATCCGCGAGACGGGATACGACTGTCGCGTCGTCATGGTGACGGCGGTCGATCCCGACTTCGACATCATCGAGATGGGGTTCGACGACTACGTCGTCAAGCCGGTTTCGAAGGACGATCTCCTTGAGGTGACCGCGAGAGCCCTCGAGCGATCGGCGTACGAGTCCGACATCCAGGAGTACTACTCGCTCGTCTCGAAGAAAGCCGTCCTGGAGGCAGAAAAGTCGGATCGGGAACTCGCGGACAACGAGGAGTACGAGCGACTGTGTGAACGAGTCGACAGACTCGAGAAGCGAGTCGACGCCACCGTCTCGAGTCTGTCCGGTCACGACGACTTCGTCGGCGCGTTCAAAGACGTAGACAGGTGAGCGTCGCCTGGGATGCCGACGACCGGGACCGACGCGGTTCGAGAGATTCGCCCGTCACCTCGAGCGACCACGCGCGCGCGATGTTGCGGAACATCGTCCCCGTTTTGATAGCAGTATCCGGCGTCGGAAACGTCACTCTAGCCGGTGAGCCCGGTAAACGGCCAGTCACCTTCGAGATCGTCGTTTCCGATACTCGGCGCACTAACCAGGACGAACGCGCTCTCGCGGTCGCCGTTTTTGATCTGTCGCGTCGACTCCGGGGAGATCCACACCGCGTCGCCGGTCTTCATTTCGACGTCCTCGCCGTCGACGACGACCGTCGCCTGGCCTTCGATGAGGACGTAGACTTCCTCGTGGTCGTTGTCGGTGTGGTCGTGTGGCCGGCTGTTCCAGCCCGGGTCACAGCGAGCGATCGTCACGCCGACCTGTTCGGTCTCGAGTGGCTCGCCCAGAAAGTGCATCGCGTTGCCGACCTGTTCAACGTCTTCGTAGTTGACCTTCGTGTACGACATCCTGTCCGGACCTTCGGGCGGAAAATAGTAAAACTACGCCCTCGTTTACCCGGGACGAGAACGACGGGTACGACGTGGAGCCTCTCGAGCCGACTCCCGGAGACGACCCGTCGCCGAACGGTATCCATGCGACCGATCCCACGATCACGACCGGACCGAGGCTGGCTGTGCGAGACGTTTCCGTACGTCCGGGTCGGAGACGGCCCACGAACGATGCTCGTCGTCCCCGGCATTGGCGACGCGATGTTCGACGGCGAGTACAGCCGGTCGGTCGCCTGGGCGTTCCGGACCTCCCTCGCTGCGTTCCGTGACGAGTTTACGATCTACATGGTAAGCCGACCACGCGGACTCGACGAGGGGACGTCGGTCCGGGAGCTCGCCTGCGAGTACGGCCGCGTCCTCGAGGAGGTCGGTCCTGCATCGGTCGTCGGTGTCTCGATGGGCGGGTTAATCGCTCAAGAGCTCGCACGCGAGCGTTCCGACTCCGTCTCGCGTCTCGCCGTCGTCGTCGCCGGCAGCCGACTCGCGCCCGACTGTCGCCCGCGAATTCGCCGTCACCGTGAGCTCGCACTCGAGGGCAAGCTCGCGGCGATACAGACCGACCTCGTCCGCGAGACGTTCACCGGCTGGCGGCGGGCGATCGCCCCCTGGCTCTCGCGAGCGGTCGGGACGGTTCGCCCGCCGTATCCCGCCGACCGGCGGGATCTCGTCGTCTCGATCGACGCCGTCCTCGCGTTCGACGGCCGCGATCGACTCGGTGACGTCGACGTCCCGACGCTCGTCGTCGGCGGGACCGACGACCTCTTCTTTCCCGAGTCGATCCTCCGGGAGACCCACGCCGCGATCCCGGACGCCCGGCTGGCGCTGTTCCACGGTGCTCGACACGGCCCCTTCCTCGAGTACAAAGCGGCGTTCGATCGGCTGATGGGGCGTTTTCTCGACGGCAAGCTCGACTGAGCGGCGTTACTCGCCCTGGGAGATCGGATCGAAGCTGTCGACGGGGTTTACCGAGTAGTCGACGGTCAACACGTCCTGGGTCGCTCTGATCTTCCCGACGAACGTCGAGATGTCCTCGAGATCGCCCTCGAGGACGAAAAGCTCCATGCAGTAGTGGTCGCCGACGTGGCTGTGGAAATTCGAGGCGACGAGTTCGTCGTGTTCGTGACGCAGGTGCATCATCCGCTCTTCGACGCTCGTGGTCTCGTAGTCGAACAGGACGGTGACGATCCCCATCAGCTCGCGGTCCTCGAGGCGGGTGTCCTCGAACTCGCCGAGCAGGTTCCGGGACGCTTCCCTGACGACTTCGCTCCGGCCGGTGTAGCCGTGGTCGTCGGCGAACTGGTCGAGTCGTTCGAGAAGCTCGTCCGGCATCGAGACGCTGACAACTGCCATGTAATAACTCGATGCCGTTTAGATATTAAGGCTTATCATAGCCGGTGGATGTGAGATCCCCGTCCGGGCGTTGCGCGACCGGTCACCGATCCTCGGCGAGGCGATCGGCGATCCGTCGCGCCTGCCGGAGCCGTCCCGGGATTCCGATTCGGTCGGTGTAGTTGCTCGCGATCGTGACCCCCTCGGGTAGGGAGACGTCCTCGAGAGCCGCCCACGAGGTGTCGAACGCGGGGATCACGTCGGGCAGCGTCGTCACCTCGAGGACGTCGGCGTCGACGCCGGTTACCGTTCGAAACTCCCGGCGAGCCACCGTCGCGAGTTCGTCGTCGGACCGGTCGACGGCACCGGGATCGGACATCCCACCCATGAAGGCGGTGTAGACGCCGTCTCGCCCGAACAGGCTCTCGTTGAAGGTGACGCCACGGGTCGTGAGCGCTTCGTCGCGTCGCACCTGATAGCCGAACCCCTCGAGGCTGGCCTCGGCCTCGAGGAAGACGAGCACGAGCGAGTTGTACGTAAGCTCCCGCAGTGACGCGACGGAGGCTCCCTCGAGGCCCTCGAGGATCGTCGCCGCCGCCGGTGCGGGGGCTGTCACGACGACGTCGTCGACGGTCGTGGTTCGTCCGCCCGCAGCGAGGACGTAGCCGTCGTCGGCGTGTTCGATCGAGGTGACCGGAGAACGCAGGTGAACGTACGGTCGATGGGCCTCGTACAGCGCGTTCGGGAGCGTCTGCATGCCGGAGACGAACGAGACGGGTGGAGGCGTCTCGTCGCCACGGACGAGTCGATCGATAGCTGCCCGCAGGAGCGATCCCGTTCGACTCTCGAGTTCGAGCAGCCGCGACAGGGAGTGTTCGGCGGGCATCTCCGCCGGGTCGGAGCCGTAGAGCCCGCCAAACAGCGGCTCGATCACGTTCCGATAGGCCTCGAGGCCGAACTTGCGGGCGAACAGGCAGGCGGCCCGTTCGTCCGGCCGACCGGCCGCGGTGAGCGGCTCGGCGAGAATGCGACACTTTCCGCGCCAGGAGAGCAAGTCCGTCCGGAGAAACGTCGCGAGGGATCGAGGCACCCGCCGGAGCCGGCCGTCGGCGTAGACGTAAAGCGGGAGGTCGTCGTTCGCCACGAGCAGTTCGGATCGGAGTCCGAACCGCTCGACCAGCTCCTCGACGGCCGGGACGAGCCGCGTTCGCTGTGGGCCGTACTCGAGGAGTCGGCCGTCGACCTCCCTCGAGCGGACGACCCCGCCGGGTTCGGACCCGGACTCGAAGGTCACGACGTCGACGCCGCGATCGGCGAGGTAGTGCGTGAGCGCGAGGCCGGTGACCCCGGCACCGACGACGCCGACGCGTCTCGTTCGATCGTCGGACGCCGGCGGTGCAGCGTGAGACATGGGAATATCTCGAGTCTGTCACCCCGACTACGTACCCGTTTCGATGCCGGACGCCGACGCCGCTCGACGGTTCCGGTCGAACGCCGTCGTGAGCCAACGTTTTGGTCTCCGCGTCGAATCAGTGTGTCATGTACCTTCCTCACGAGACGTGGCCGGATCTCGGCGAGTACACCGCCGAGGAGTCACTCGCAGTCGTGCCGCTTGGCTCGACCGAACAGCACGGTCCACACCTGCCGGAGGGAACGGACTACATGATCGCCCGGGAACTCGCGCGCGCTGCGACCGAGCGGACGGGTCATCTCTGTACCCCGCCGGTGACCGTCGGCGTCAGCCCTCATCATCGACAGTTTCACGGGACGATGTGGGTCGACGCGCCGGTCTTCAGAGACTACGTCGAGAGCCTCTCGCGCAACCTCACCTACCACGGAATCGACCGCATCGTCTACGTCAACGCCCACGGCGGCAACGTCTCTCACCTTCGGGAGGTCGGTCGGCGGCTGCACAGCGACGAGGTCGCCTTCGCCTGCGAGTGGATGTGGAACGAGTCGATCCCCGAACTGATCGAGGAGGTCTTCGAGACGCCGGGTCCCCACGGCGGCCCGAAGGAGACGGCGATGATCATGCACATCGCTCGCGAACTCGTCCGCGAGGATCGCCTCGAGGAGGCCCGAAGCGGCGGAATCACGGCGATGGAAGAGGCGGAAGCGAGCGTCGCTGGCGCGCGGGTGTTTTACGACGCCGCCGACATCAACGACAACGGCGTCCTCGGTGATCAGACCGACGCGACGCCCGAGATCGGCGAGCGGCTGTTCGAGGCCGCGACCGACGGACTCGTGACCTTACTCGAGTGGCTCGACGCCCAGCCGTTCGACGAACTCATGCCCGAACCGCACGTCGAACCGCGTCCCGACAGCGGTCGGTAGCATCGGCGCGAACCAGTACTTTTAGCGTCCAACGGGAACGACTCCAAAACGAACACGTCATGAGTCGGAGTTCAGCGGATCGATCGGACGTGCGATGGTTCGTCGCGATAGTGAGCGTCGTCTGGCTCGTACTCACCGCGGTCGTCATCGTCGGGCTGCCGTCGATCATACCCGATACCGACGCGGTCAACGTCGCCTACCTCGTGAGCATGATCGTCTTCGGTCTGGCAGTGGTTGCAACCGCTGTCATCATCGCCCGGCTGGGCCAGCGCGCGACGCCGAGCACGCAAGGTCCGAACCGGGTGTGAGCGGAGGGTCGTCAGGGCTCGTCAACGTCGCCGTCTCCCCCTACCCCAACCGTTCCGCTCGTGGTGATCGCTGTAAGAAGCAATACGGCGATGAGAAAGTCGAGTCCGTGCTCGATCAAGTGATGTGCACCCATGGGAACGACGCCCATGACAGTGCCGAATCCGACGATCGAACGCGCCGCCAGCGCCCCCATCGAGACCGCGATGAGGAGATACGACAGCGACCGTCGCCGGTAGTACGCGACGGCACCGAGCAGGAACAGAATCGTCGTTCCGAGTCCGGCCAGTGCGATCGTCCCGATGAGCACCGGCGAGTACCGGACCTCGGACCACCCCATCGCGACGGAGCAAACCGTTTCGATCATAGTCGTTCTACCGGTCGTGTTGTGGTGTGTATTGTGGTTCTCGAGTCGAAGTCTCCGCCCGAGCCCGTCACAGCCTGGCTGACGTCGACCGGAAGCGATATCACCTCCGTAGCCGTTGGCGCGTGATAAATCGATGGGTCGTTCCCGGTGGGCAGTAATGGCCAACACACACATTGAAGAGGAGACCTCTACCACGTAGTAACGAGAACACTCCGGACCCGGACCGCCGACATCGCCGACCCCTGCAGCCGGATCGCATTCCACTCGAGAGGACACGACACGAAGATTACGAACACATGACCGACGTACGACACCGTATCCGACAGCGCGTCCGTGCCGACCCCGGCATTCACTTCAACGAACTCGTCCGCGAACTCGACCTCGCGGCGGGTCAGACGCAGTATCACGTCCGACGACTGTTACGTTCCGAGGAGATCGTCTCCGAGGAGCTCTACGGTCGGACACACTACTACACCGACGAGTACGACGTCTGGGATCGTCGGGCACTCGCATTGCTTCGCCGGGAAACGTCACGCGACGTCCTCATCTACCTGATCGAACACGAGTCCGCACGGCCGAGCGAGGTCGCCGACGCGCTCGAGATCGCTCGTAGCACTCTCGAGTGGCACCTCTCACACCTCGTCGAACAAGACCTCGTCGAGAAACACTACGACGACCGCAACCGGGTGACGCTTCACCTCGCGAACCCCGAACGGACTGGCAAGCTCCTCGCCCGGGTGCGGCCGTCGGTCGCCGATCTGCTCCTCGACCGGTTCACCCGGCTCGTCGACAAACTGCTCGAGGACGCGGGTGCCGAACCGGGCGATCCGCGATAACGCGGTACCGACGATCGACCCGCTGGTCGAGTTCGGCCGGTCCGTCACACTTTTGCCCGGAGACGGTCCCCTGTCGTGTATGAACATGAACGTCGATCTCACTGAACTCGAGTACACGGCCGGCTTCGATCAGCTCGAGGACGTCGACGAACTCGCGATCGAGGAGGTCGTCAACGACGGGTTCATGTACAAGTACACGGCGGCTCCCTCGCTTGCCGCGTTCTTCGAGGAGAGTCCCTGGACCGTCGAAGAGACCGAGGACCTCGAGGCGATCGACGACGAGGAACTCGACGAGTTCGTAGCCGAACACACGGAGTTCGAGACGTTCGCGGACCTTCTTCGGCGAGCGGTGGTCGACTGGGACGCGATCCAGTTCTGACGTCGACGTCACACTGCAGAGAGCACGTTCGATCGTCGAACCAGTTCGTATATTGTGGCCGTCGATCCTAGACCGCCTGTGCCCGAGATCTCCGTTCGGATCGCCATCGCGATCGTCGTCTGTCTGCTCGGCGTCGTCGGCCTGTTCGTCGTCGACGTCGGCTCGAGCGAGCCGGAGCCCGCTCGCTTCGACAACACCGTGACGATGGGGCTCACCCTCGAAGACGAGATCGCGATAGAGGAAGACGTCGAACTCCCGCGCGTACAGGCGTTTTACTCCCAGTACGAGTACGTCGTCGGCTACTACGGCGTCGAGCGATTCGTCGCGGACCTCGAGAGCGAGGGTCACGAACAACGGTTCGGCTACCCACTCGGCGTCCAGGTCACCGACTACAGTGAGAGCGACGGCGACGTCGAACTCACCGACGACGGCTACCCGACGACCGACGGCGAGGTCGGCTGGACCGACGCGACGGAGGCCTCCTACGTGCTCGACAGCGATGCCCGGACGCCGGCCGGCGAGACGATCGTTCCGTTCGCCGAGCGTGACGACGCCAAGGCGTTCGCCGAGCGTTACGACGGCACCGTCGTCGACTGGGAGACGGTACTGGAGCACCCGCTCGAGGTCGACGACGCCGAGACGGTCCGCGAGCGGGTCGACGACCAGCGACGGGCAGCGGACGATCGGGTCGCGGCCACGCGGCCGTTGCTCGAGCGTCCTGAGTCGGCCGTCGTCGGCGAGGACGCCGAGACGGTCCAGGAGAGCATCGAGACGGCTCCGCCGAACACGACCGTCGTCGTCCCGGAGGGAACGTACGAGGAGCACGTCCACGTCGACCGGCCGATCACGCTCCGGGGCGAGGGCAACGTCACGCTTCGTGGAGACGGAAACGACACCGTGGTGACCGTAACCGAAGACGAAGCGGCGGTCGTCGGTCTCGAAGTCGAGGGCGTCGGCGGCTCGACGCGGCCGGCCGGCGCACGGGTCGACCACCACATCGAGGGTGACGTCGACGCCGAGGAGTACGAAGAAGGCGTTCGGGAAGCCTACGGCGAGAGCGACGCCGGTATCGCGGTGCTCGAGGCAAGCGACGTCCTCGTCGAAGACGTGACGATCAAAACGCCGGCGACGGGAGTGTTTCTGAGCGAGAGCCCAGACTCGGTCGTCCGCGACGTCACCGTCTACGGCACCGACTCCTGGCGAGATGGCTACATGGGCGTGCTGGCAATGTACTCGCCGGCGGTCGTCGAGGGATCGACGTTCGACGGCGGCCGAGACGGCGTCTACACCCATCGTGCCGACGGGATCGTCGTGAGAGACAACGTGATGCGAGACGGCCGGATGGGCGTTCACTTCATGCACACCTCCGATTCGCTGATCGCCGACAACGAGGTCTCGGGCCAGGAAAACGTCGGGGTCTACGTCATGACCGGCCCGCAGCGAAACGCCGTCGTCGGCAACGAGATCACCGAGAACCCGGTCGCGCTCCGACCCGACGGGAGCGATTCGTACGTCGCCGACAACGTCCTCGTCGGAAACCGGATCGGCATGCGGACCGACGCGAGCACCACGATCTACGAGCGCAACGTCATCGCCGGCAACCGGATCGGCATCGAGCCCCGGACGGTGTTGCCCTCGAACCGGGTCGTTGGAAACGACTTCGTGGCGAACGTCGAACACGCGGCCAGCAGACACGGCCCGCTCCGTGTCTGGACTCACGAGGGCGAGGGCAACTACTGGGAGGGTGCCATCGGCGAGGTCGACGGCGACCGGCTCGACCGGCCGTACTCCCCGACCCACCCCGTCGACGAACGACTCCACCGAGTCGACGGTACGCCGACGCTCGCTCGTGCGCCCGCACTCGATGGACTCTCCGGCCTCGAGGGAACGGTGCCGGGGATGCGCTCGGGCAGCGTCGTGGATACGGCACCGCGCTGTGAACCGGTGAACGCCGAGTGGATCGAGGAGACGGACTGGATCGAGGCCGACCACGACTGCTGACGGTGACGGATACCAAATCGTCGTTCGATAACCAAACCAGATGGTATATCTCGCCGCCGCCATAACGTCCGGTGTGAGCGGAAAGACGACTTACGTCGTGTTCGCGGTCGGCCTCGTCGTTCTCGGTGCGGCCGGGCTGTTTGTCGTCGATGCGGAGTCGAGTCCCCCTGAACCGGCACACTTCGACGATACGGTGACGATGGGACTTTCGATCGAGGACGAACACGAACTCGAGCACGAACGCGACGTCGAACTCCCTCGCGTGCAGGTGTTCTACTCGCAGTACCGCTACGTCGTCGGCTACCACGGCGTCGAGCGGTTCGCCGCCGAGCTCGATCGGGACGGCCACGAGGAACGTTTTGGCTATCCGCTCGCAGTCTACGTCTCCGATTACAGCGCAACGGAACTGACGGTGACCGAAGAGGGGTATCCCGAAGTCCAGGACGGCTGGACCAGATGGACCGACGCGACGGCGGCCTACTACGTCGTCGATAGTGAGGCACAATCACCGGCAGGCGAGACGGCGATCCCGTTCTCCGAGTCCGACAGTGCGGTGGCGTTTGCCGAGGAACACGACGGAGTGGTCGTGACCTGGGAAGAGGTGATCGAACAGTCCTTCGAGATCGACGATGCCGGAACCGTTCGCGAACGCGTCGAGAGCCAACACGACGACGCCAACGAGACAGTCGCCGACACGCGACCGCTACTCGAGCGACCCGAGTCGGTCGTCGTCGGCGAGGACGCCGAAACGATCCAGGAGGCGATCGATCGGGCACCCGCGGAGACGACAGTCGTCGTTCCCGAGGGGACCTACGAGGAGACCGTCGAGATCAACCGGTCGATGACCCTCCGTGGCGAAGGCGACGCGACGATCCGCGGAGACGGCAACAGTTCGGTCATCAGAGTCGAAGCCGACCGGGCGGCGGTCACCGGTCTCGAGCTCACCGGCGTCGGCGATACCCACCAGCCCTCACCCGACGAAGTCGGCACCGACGAGGAAGCCTGGGACGAGGACATCGAACTCGCGTACGGCTACGGTGACGCTGGCGTCAAGTTCGTCGACTCGACCGGTGCGCTGGTCGAGGACGTGACCGTCGAGACGCCGGCAAACGGCGTGTTGCTCCGGGACAGTCCCGACACCGTCGTTCGAAACGTCTCCGTCTCAGGCACCGACTCCTGGCGTGACGGCTTCATGGGCGTGATGACGATGCGGTCTGCGGCCGTCATCGAGGAGTCGACGTTCGAGGCCGGTCGCGACGGCGTCTACTCCCATCGGTCGAACGGGCTCGTCATCCGAGACAACGTTATGACCGACGGCCGCTTCGGCGTCCACTACATGCATACCTCGGACTCGCTCGTCGCCGACAACGAGGTTCGAGACCAGGCATTCGCCGGGATCATCGTGATGACCGGTCCCGAACGAAACGCGATCGTCGGCAACGACGTCCGAGAGAGTACGGACGGTATCCGGATGGGTGGTAGCGACTCCTACGTCGCCGACAACGTCGTGGTCGACAACGACCTCGGCTTTACCACCGGTGCGAGTACCTCGATCTACGAGGGCAACGTCGCGGCCGGCAACGAGATCGGCGTCCACGCGAGTTCGGTGCTGCCGTCGAATCACGTGATGGACAACGCGTTCATCGCCAACGATCGGCCCGCGACCGCAAGTTCCGGCCCGCTCGTGATCTGGGCCGAGGACGGCTCCGGAAACTACTGGGATGGTGCCATCGGCGAGGTCGACGGCGACGTCCTCGATCGATCGTACTCGCCGACCGATCCCGTCGACAGGCGGCTTCACTACGCCGACGGGTCGCCGACGATCGCCCAGTCTCCCGCGCTCGATGCGATCAGAGGGCTCGAGGGCACCGTCTCAGGCCTGCGCGCCGGCAGCATCGTCGACCCGGCACCGCTGTGTGACCCCCCGCACCCGGACCGGGTGCCGGAGCAATGGAGCCACGACGACGAGACTATCTGTCCCCCCGAGGATACACATGACTGACAACGTACCGATGCTCGAGGCAGCGAACGTAGCGAAGTCCTATGGCGACGTCCCCGTGCTCGAGGACGTCTCGCTCGAGATACCCGAAGGGCAGGTGACCGCACTGATCGGGCCCAACGGCTCGGGCAAGTCGACGCTGATCCGAACGCTCATCGGCATCCACGAGCCGACCGACGGCAAGGTGGTGTACCACGGCCCGGAGACGACCCGGCCAATCGGCTATCTGCCACAGCGACCGTCGTTTCGACCCGGCTTCACCGTCCGGGAGACGCTGTCGTTTTACGCCGAACTGGTCGGTGACGACGAGGCCGTCGCGATGGACCACCTCCGGCGAATCGGCATGGAGGCTGCCGCCGAACGTCCCGTCGAGGCGCTGTCGGGCGGGATGACCCGCCTGCTCGGCATCGCCCAGGCGACGATCGGCGACCCGCCGGTGATCGTCCTCGACGAGCCCGCAAGCGGTCTCGACCCGGGGATGTCCGTTCACGTCTTCGACGTCGTCGCCGACCTCGCGACCGACGGCACCGCCGTCCTGTTGAGCTCGCACGACCTCGCGCTCGTCGAACGCACCGTCGACCGGGTCGCGTTGCTCGACGAGGGGAAGATCGTCGAACGGGGCGACCCGGCCGACATTCGCGATCGGCTCGAGGTCGACTCGCTACTCGATGTCTACGAGACGTCGGTCGCCGGCGAGGCAGGGACGGTCCGCGTGCGAGGTGAGTCGGCATGAGCGGCGAACACGGCACCGGCGACGACGTGGCAAGCGAGGCCGTCGGCGGGGAGACCGTCGTCGGCGAGGAGACCGCCGAGCGAACGACGCCCGGGACGGGACAACTGCTCGGAACGATCGTCAAACGCGAGCTCCAGACCGTGGTCCGGACCCGGACGTTTCTCCTGCTCGCGTTCGCGCTGACTATCGTGTTACTCGGCATCGCCTGGGTCGGCGGCGGCGTCACGGCCGGCTACGTGCCGACGACGGTCGATCTCCTCACCCCGCTCGAGTTGCTCGTGCCGGTCGTCGCCGTCGCCTTCGGCTACCGGGCGGTGCTCGCGGACAAACGCCGGGGCGAACTCGACGTCTTCGAAACCTATCCGGTCAAGCCCTGGCAGATCGTCGGCGGCGTTTACCTCGGTCGGGCGGCAGGACTGATCGCCGCCGTCGGGATTCCGCTGGCGCTCGTCGGGCTCGCGGTTGCGCTGACCGGAACCCAGGAGATCCGGATCTTCGCGACCCACACGGGAGCCGACTCGCCGGTGCTTTTCGCCCGGCTGATCGTCCTGACGATCCTGTTTGCCCTCGTGGTACTCGCCGTTGCGATCGCGATCTCGGCGATCGCGAGTACGACCAGAAGCGCGCTCGCCCTCGGCGTCGTCGCGCTCATCGTCTTGCTCGTCGGGGCCGACCTGGCGATCGTCTACGGACTCGGCGCCGGCTTCGTCGGCGACTCGAGTCTCTTACACGCGCTCGCGTTGAGCCCGATCAGCGCCTTCCGGGGGCTGGTCCTCGAGACCGCCGTCATCGTCGCCGCCGGCACCGGCCCACAGACGGCAGCGCCGCTTGCGAGCGTCCTCGGACTCGTCGCGTGGGGCGTCGTCTCGCTGGTCGCTGCGACGCTTGCGGTTCGCCGGGCCTGATACGGACGCTGTAGTCATTGCCGGTGAAACCGCGACCCGTCTGTGGGTTCCCGTATATCGCTACAACAGATCGTATGACAGCTTCCGGTCGTTACGCTTGCGAGACGATTCGATACCGATTCGCTCCGACCTCCTCGAGAACCGACCGTTCGCGCATGCTGACGACTCGTCCGGTCGGCGTCGAGTCGATCTCCGCGCTCGCGTCGACCGTCTCGAGCGTTCCGAGAAGCTGTGCCGACGGCGGTTTCTGTGCAACGCCACAGTCGTAGATCGTGAGCAACCCGCCATCGTCGCGCTCGTAGACGACGATGTGGGCGTGTTTCGGCAAGTTCCAGTGCTGGTCGCCGGCGGGTGCGAGGTGGTTCATACCAGGATACACACAATCATTCGTGATGAATCTATCTTTCTTCGAGGAGAGAATCCCGCTCCGTTTACGGCGAGGAGGAGGTCACACAGCCCCGAGACCGTCGATTAACTCCCGGGAGACATCACCGTGTCCGATCACCTCGCCGCCGTACTCGTCGGCGAACGAGTCGGCGTCGTCCGCGTCGCTGAAGCCGACCAGATCCTCGCCCATCGCACCCACGATGTCACTGTTGACGACGAACGAGAGGTCCGTGACGTCGGCGTACGCCTCCGCCTCGAGGTGAGCGGAGATTTCGGGTCCGACACCGTCCTCTTCGACCTCCCAGTCGACGCTCGAGTAGTCGGTCGCGTACTGGACGATCGGCTCGTGACCGAAGTCCTCCTGGTCGAAGTCGTACGTGTACAGACACGGGAGCGAACAGAACCACGCGGGACCGTGTTCGCCGTCGACCATCTCGTCACGACCTTCCGGAACGTCATCCTCGTAGAAGGACTGTCCAGTCGGTCCGGGGTAGTCTTCGATCACCATGCCACACTGGTCACACTCCTTGTCGCCGTCGAGCGCGATCGGCTCCGGGTGGTCTTCGTCGTCGCCGAGACAGCCGGCGAGGGCGACGGTGCCGACCGTCCCGACCGCGACGACGAACGCCCGTCGCGTGGGGACGCTCTCCGTCGAACTGTCGTCTCGGTGCATCGGTCCACATTCGGGTCCAGAGGATAAAGGATTCCCTGGTCCGTCCGTCGAACGGCGATCGGCGTTCGACGATTCGAGAGCCGGACCAGATCGTTCATGGGATGACGGTTCGTAGGCGCGACCGATGCAACGACGTTCGTTCCTTCGGACCGCCGGAGCCGGAACCGTCGTCGCTACCGCCGGCTGTCTGACCTCGGTCGTCGGCGACGACGACGGACACACCGTCCTCGAGCCGCCGAAGGATCCGCTTCGTCCCGATTCGCCCCACCCTGCCCCGGAATCGGCGCTTCTCTCTCACGGCGAGTCGTTCCCGCACTTCTCGCTTCCGGACCCGATCGCGGATACGACCGTCGAGACGAACGCACTCGAGGGGTTTCTCGTCTGGACGGCGTTTTACGACTTCTGTACGGCCGAGTGTGCACCGCTCATCAGCGACCTCGCTCGCGTCCAGTACCGGATGGACGAACTCGGATACAGCGACGACGTGACCTTCCTCGCGGTGACGTTCGACCCCGAACGTGACACCCTCGAAGTGCTCCAGGAGAACGCCGCCCAGCGCGGCGTCGACCTCGAGGCCGGCAACTGGCACTACCTGCGACCAGACGACGAGGCCGAAGCGGAGTCGATCGTCGCCGACGACTTCGGCGTCGTCTTCGAACGAGTCGGCGAGGGCGGGGGGTACGATTTCAAGCACGCCGCCGTCTCGGTGATCGCCAACCCGGCCGGCTACGTCGAGCGAGCGTACCGGAGCGAAGTCCCCGAACGCGAGGGGCTCGCAGAGGACCTCGAGACCGCACTCGAACGCTGGGAGGAATGACCGCCATCGTCCCGCTCGAGACCTGTCTCACGCCCGGCGTCGATCCGGCAATCGGCGCGGAGTCGCTTGGACTCGCCGTCTTCTTTCTGGTCGGACTGCTCGGCGGTGCACACTGTCTGGGGATGTGTGGACCGCTGGTGACGACGTACGCCGATCGGTTGCGCGAAGATTCGAGACGCGAGACCGTGACAGTCCGAGCGGTGCGCCAGCACGCCCTGTTCAACCTCGGTCGAACGGCGAGCTACGCCCTCGTCGGCGGGCTGTTCGGATTCGCCGGCTCGGTCGTGTTCGTCACCGGAACCGGCCTCGTCGCCGTCATGGCCGAGATTCACGCGGCGCTCGGGCTATTCGTCGGTGCGATCATCGTCGCGATGGGGGTTCACTACCTCGCAGGACGCGGCGTGCTCGGTGGTTCGGTCGGAATCCCGGTTGTCGGATCGGCCGTCGGACGACTGCAGAGCTGGTTGCTCGCCCGGGTCGACGGCTGGGTCGGCGGCCCCCGGATCGCCGGACTCGGTGCGGCCCACGGTCTGCTTCCCTGCCCCCTGCTGTATCCGGCCTTCCTCTATGCGTTCGTTCAGGGCTCTGCGGTCGGTGGCGCGCTCTCGCTTGCCGCCCTCGGCGTCGGGACGATCCCGTCGCTGTTTCTGTACGGCACGCTGTTTCAGTCGGTCAGCGTCGAGACGCGCCTGCGGCTCCATCGCGTACTCGGTGTCGCCTTCATCGCGCTTGGCTACATCCCGCTGCAACACGGGCTCGCGGTTATGGGGATCACGCTTCCGCACCCGCCGATTCCGTACTACCAGCCGATCTGATACGGATCGTTGTAACGTGGTACCGGTGATCGCTGCCCCGTTCGAGCGATACTGGAGTGAGGCTCGGCGGATGCGCGAACGACACGATCCCGACGACGCCGTGTGAGTCCGGTAGCCGCCTACAGTGCCTCGAGGACGGCGTCGACGTCCTCGGGGGTGTTGAACGCGTGAACCGACACGCGGACCGCCTCCGGAAACGGCAGCGATCTGACGACGATCCCCTCCTCGGCGAGCCGGGAAACGGTCGCCTCGGGATCGTCGGCGGCGATCGTCACGAGCCCCGACTCGTACTCTCTGGGGCTCAGGAGCCGGTCGTCGTCGAGGCCGGCTTTGAGCCGGTCGGTGAGCGTCGCGATCCGCTCTTCGACCGTCTCGACCCCGACGTCGCCGAACAGCTCGATCGCAGCCTCGAGGCCGGCGGCGAGAGCGGGGCTGGTCGTGCCGGCCTCGAATCGACCCGCACCCGGACTGTACTCGTATGGGTCGGCGTAGGGGTCTTCGACGCTTCGGTAGCCAATCGCGCTCGGGGCGAGGTCCCGTTCGACACCGTCGCGGACGTAGAGAAAGCCGGCTCCGAACGGGCCGAGCAGCCACTTGTGGCCGGCGGCGGCGACGAAGTCCGCACCCCACTCGTGGACGTCTATGGCGGTCTGACCGACGGACTGGACGGCGTCGACCAGCACGTACGCGCCCGCCTCGTGGGCGGTCTCGACCACCTCGGAGACCGGAAGCTGCGTCCCGTGACTCCAGGTGAGCGAACTCAGACAGAACAGCGTCGCCTCGCCAGCGACCGCTTTCGTCGCCTCGAGGTCGAGCCGGCCGCCTTCGGTCTCGAGGACGCGGACGTCGACGCCGCGTTCGCGCTCGAGTCGACGCCACGGGAGGATACCCGCGGCGTGTTCGAGGTCAGTCCGGACGACGACGTCTGTCTCGTCCCAGTCGATCGCACCCGCGACGCGGTTGATGCCGTCGGTCGTACTCTGGGTCAGCGCGATCTCGGTCGGCGAGGCCCCGAGCAGAGCTGCGACGGACGTCCGAGCCGTGTCGTCCGCGTCGGCGGTCGCCTCGTACGGTCCTTTCCCGGCGTGAGCGTCGTACTCGTGGTACTCGAGGGTCGACCCGATCGCGTCGACGACGCGACGCGGGCTGGGACCGCTTGCCCCCGTATTGAGATAGATCGCCTCCTCGAGAGCAGGGATGTCAGCACGAAGCTCGGTCGGGTTCATGGGATCACTGTTGCCGACCAGTCAGTAGAGACTACCGGTCGAGAAGCACCGATCGAACGCGCCGACTCGATCGCGGCGTCGACGACGTTACGTGTAGTTCTCGATCATACTGCGGAGCTGGTCGGCCGGCTTCGCGCCGACGTGCTGTTCGGCCTGCTCGCCGTCTGCGAACAGTACGAGCGTCGGGACGCCCCGGACGCCGTAGGTGGCAGCGAGCCCCTGGAGTCGGTCGACGTCGACTTTCGCGACGGCGGCGTCGGTCTCGCTCGCGAGTGCCTCGACGACGGGCTCGAGCATCTGACACGGGCCACACCAGTCGGCGTAGAAGTCGACGAGCACGACGTCGTACTCGGCGACGACGTCGTCGAGGTGTGATTCGTCGTCGATGACGATCGGTTCGTCGGGAAGTTCGGTCTGTGACATCGTACGCCTACCTACGGACCAGGACGGTTTAACAATTTTGGATAGTAGATACAATACCGATGACGAGGTATTGGTTCGAACGCGGGTTTCCGGCGGTCGATCGGAGCGTATCTGATGCGGTGTTGGTATATCCCCGAAATACCGAAGCGGTGGCCCGACGGCCGTCAGCTCTCGACGGTGACGGGTTCGACGCGTTCGTCGTACTTGTCTTCGAACTCCTGGATGAGCTGGCCCATCTTCGCGTACCAGTCGTTGAGCATCCGTTGCATGTCGTCTGCGATCTGTTCCGGATCGGTCGGATAGTACACGTGGTAGTATCCTCCCTGGTCGTAGTTGACCTGCTCTTTCTGGATGAACCCCGTCTGGAGCAGTCGCTGGATCGATCGGTAGGCGGTCGATCGCTCGCGGTCGACCCGGTCGGCCACTTCGTCGATCGTCAGCGGTTCCTCACTCTCGACGAGAACGCGGAAACACTCTCTGTCGAGCTGTTTGAGACCGTGAATGCACTCCAGCAGACCCTCACACTCCATGTCTTGCTGGAGGTATTCGGACATCGAACTTGCCATTGGCTCGGTCTAGCGTAGACGGTCCGACGGTAAAAGGGCTTTGTGTATCGTGTGCAATGCCGCCGGGAACGAGTCTCTGTGACTGGGGTCCTGTCACGAGTGAACCGATCCCCGATCGATGAACGGGAGACCGAGAGCGACCGACTTATCTACGCCCCCGCCGGTGACGGAGATATGAGAGACCTCTTCGTCCGTGCAACACGGGGCGAACGAACCGAGCGCCCTCCGGTGTGGCTGATGCGCCAGGCCGGCCGGTACATCCCGGAGTACCGGGAGATCCGCTCCGAGTACACCTTCTACGAAGCGATCACGACGCCCGAGGTGGCCGAACGCGTCACCATGCTACCCTGGAAGCTGTTCGAGCCCGACGGGATCGTGATGTACTCGGATATCCTCACCGCGCTCGAGCCGCTCGGATTCTCCTATCACATCGAATCCGGCGTCGGACCCGTTATCGAGAACCCGGTCGACGGCCCCGACGATGTCGATCGGGATCGCCGACCCATCGACGAGACGCTTCCCTACGTCGGTGAGCTGCTCGAGCGCCTCCAGGAGCGACTCGAGGGCCGGGCAGCCCTCATCGGCTTCGCCGGCGGCCCCTTCACGCTCGCAGCCTACGCCGCCCAGGGCGAGCCCTCCCGGAACTACGTCGCCCTGCGACGACTCCGGGCGGCCCACCCGGAAGCGTTCCGGACGCTGCTCGAGCAGTTCGCCGACGTCGTCGCCGAGTACCTGACCTACCAGGTCGACCACGGCGCGGACGTCGTGAAGCTGTTCGACACCTACGCGGGGTTGCTCGGACCCGCGGACTACCGGGAATTTCTCTTGCCGCTACACCGACGCATTCTCGAGTCGGTCGACGTCCCGACGGTGATCTTCGCACGGAACATGGGCGGCCGACTCGACTTGCTCGCCGACAGCGGCGCGGACGTGGTCGCACTCGACTGGACGGTCGAGATGGCCGACGCACGCGCCCAGCTCGGCGATCGACCGGTCCAGGGGAACCTCGACCCCGCGGTCTTACTCGGCGACGAAGAGACGGTCCGAAAGCGGACCCGCCAGATCATCGAAGCGGCCGGCCCGTCGGGACACGTCTTGAATCTCGGACACGGCGTCGACAAAGACACGCCGGTCGAAAACGTACGCGCGTTCGTCGAGACCGCGAAGTCGATCGATCGCGGGTGAGGCTGCCGGCTACGGGCCTGTTATCTGGCGCGTGAGGATTCGTTCGCATCGAACTCGCACACCTCGAAGGCGATGGTGACGAAAGGGAGATGAGGGGTGCGGACGAGGTGTGTGGATCCACGTGGACGTGGCGGCCGGAGACGCGTTGCCGGTCGCGACGTGAAAAGCGCCGTCTCCCGGCGGTGTACCGTTGGAGGTCAGCGAACTAAAACCCTCGGATGCCGACGACGGGTCGCTACGACCGCCGATCCTGGAGGGCGGGAAACTCCTCGCGAACCGATTCGACCCGACTCGGCTCGATCGTCGTCGTCACGATCGTCGGTTCGTCACCGCTCGAGGCGACCGCTACGCCCCAGGGATCGTAGACGCTCGAGCGACCGAGTAACGTAGCGTCTGCGAACGATCCGGAGCCGTTTATCGTCGCGACGTAACACTGGTTCTCGATCGCTCGCGCCCGCGAGAGCGTCTCCCAGTGTTCGATCCGCGGGTAGGGCCAGGCACTCGGCACGCAGATCAACTCGGCACCGGCGTCGACCAGCTCGCGGTACAGTTCCGGAAACCGGAGATCGTAACAGGTCGTCACGCCGACGGTGAACCCGCCGACGTCGGCAGTCTCGAGGCGTTCGCCCGGAACCAACAGCTCGCGTTCGGCCGACTCGTAGCCGAAGAGGTGGTGTTTGCGATAGACGAGTTCGAGTTCGCCGCTCGAGTCGAACAACGCGGCCGTGTTCGCGAGCCCCTCCTCGGCCGGCGTCGGAACGGCCTCGGTCGCGGCCAGATCCTCGACGATACTGCCCGCGAGGACGGCGACGTCGTGGTCGGCCGCTGCCTCGCGCAGGCGCGTGAACGTCTCTCCTGCGAACGGCTCGGCGTGTCGTTCGTACAGGTCGAACGCGAAGTAGCCAACGGTAAACAGCTCCGGCAGGGCGACGAGATCCACGCCGCGGTCGGCCGCCCGGGAAATCGCCGCCAGTGCCCGATCGACGTTGCCGGGGACGTCACCCGCCTCGATCTCGAGTTGAGCCAGGGCGATCGTCACCTCGTCTTCCGATGGCCTCCGTTCGGTCCGTTCGCCGGTCATGAGTCTCGCCGCGCATCACGCTCTAAGGCACGACGCAGGTTCTCGAGTTCACCATCGAGGTTGCGTTTGAAGAACTTCTCGACGCCGGGAACTTTGCCGTCGACGACGAAGCTGTTCACGAGTCGGCTCCCGCCGTTTGTCGACTCGATCTCGTGTTCGCCGGTGACGTCCATCACCTTCGATCGGCCGACGAACTTCACGAACGTCGGCGGGTCCCGGGTGACGTCTTCGGTCTCGACAGTGATCGTCCGTCGGACGAGCGGGATCGGAAGCTCGACGTGCCAGGTGATGTGGGTTCCGGTCCGACTGTCGACGTCGTAATCCGCGACGACGCTAATCGCCCGAGCGCGGTTTTCGGGCACGGCGATGAACTCCCAGACGCGGTCGGGTGCGATCGAGAGTTCGAACGTGCGTTCGACCCGAACGGTCATGTCACTACGTGCGGGACTCGCGGGTAAAAAGACGGTGAAAGCGGCCCCGACCGCCTCATCACAGCGACTGGAACAGCTCTCCCGGAGATTTGCGGGCGTTTGCAACCTTCCGCGATCGACTGTCGCCGATGATATCAGCTAAGTGTTACCTTCCACGTCGTCGATCGAGCGCGGCCCCACTTCTCGATATCGACGTCGTCCGATTTCTCCGCGAGGTGGGGAAGTCTCGCCCCGACCTGTTTCGACGAGAGTCCGATCGCATCCGCTATGTTTTTCGCCCGGAAGTACTGCTCGCCACGGGCGGCACTCTCGCGGAGGTACGAGAGAATCCGCTGTTCTTCGTCGGAGTAGTCGGTCATCGTCGTCACGTTCGACTAGCGTGTCTGTCGTCTTAACTCTTACAGACGACGGTAACGCGAAACGCTACCGAGACGCGAACGTCCCGTGGTTCGACAACCGGAACGCTCTCTGATACTGTCGGCTGGAACACCGTCGTCAGTAGAGGTGGATCGCGACGACTGCAAGCGTGCTAAACACCATCGCGGCGGCAAAGCCCCACGCCGCTTCGATCTCCGGTGCGCCGACGAACATGCCGACCGCACCGGCGGCAGCGATGAAACCGAGAATCAGTGCGAGTCCTAGTTCCTTGTCGGTCGTCGACTCAGTTGCGTTGGCCATGTGTCGCCGTTGTAGCGGGGGTTTCTTAATTGCATCTTTTCGACGCGACGGGCGTACTGACCGCTGTACGTCATTGCCGGCGAAACCACAGACAGGGATGGTTTTGCCGGAAATCGGTACAGCAGACCGTAGACCCTCCAGACTCATGCCGGTGCGCGTGGTTCGTTGTCCGAACCGATGAGGGAGATCGCTGCGACGGTCGTCGGCAGCTCGCCCCGCACGCTAGGGATAGTCGTCCTCGTCGCCGCTGTCGCGGTCGGCGGGGTCGCCCTCGCGCTCGTCGCCACGCCGTCGGTCGAGCGCATCGACGCCGAGTTCGGCACGGTCAACGACACTCACACGGAGATTCGGGCCGATCTCCTCGTCGACGCTCCCGTCGGAACGGGACCGGTAGACGGCTCTGCCGACTACACCGTCGCGATGAACGACGTCGTCGTCGCCGGCGGGGACGAAGACGGCGTCTCACTCGAGCCCGGCCAGTCGTCTGTCTCGACGAGCACACACATGTCGAACGACCGGGTTCCCGCGTGGTGGGTCACCCACATCGACAACGACGAGCGAACCGACGTCGTCGTCGACGCGACGATCACGACTCCGGTGCCCGGGTGGGACGCGGCGGTGAGCGACCACCGGACGGTCGAGACGGACGTTCTCGGGTCGCTCGAGTCGAACGAGACGCGACCGATCGACGCCGACCTCGCTCTGGTCGACGATCCCGTCCTGTACGTCACCGCAACGCGGGCGGAGTGGGGCGCGGTCGACGAGAACCGGACCGAACTCGAGGTCGACGCCGACGCGTACAACCCGACGGCGTTCGACGCGTCGGTGAGAGAACTCTCGTACACCGTCCGGCTGAACGACGTCGTCGTCGGCGACGGCGAGACGTCGCGCAACGACACTCTCGAGGCCGAGAACGAGACGACGCTCGATGCGACCGTCGACGTCGAGAACGACGCTCTCGGAGAATGGTGGGTAACTCACCTCGAGAACGATCAGGTTTCGACGCTCGAAATCGTCTTCGAGGTACGGATCGAATTACCGACGGGCGGGACGGTTACAGTCGACGTCGAACCGTTCCCCGACGCGACGATCGAAACCGATCTCTTCGACGACGAGTCCGACGACGGCGACGGCTGATACGGAGTGCTGTACCGATGTCCCGGGGCACCCGCAGAACGGTCGCGGGTGCGCCGGGACAGACGGACAACGGTCCGTATGAACACGTGGGGTCGAACGCACAGAATCGACCGGCAAAACGGCGGTCGAACGGGTTGACAGACGGTGGGAATCGAACGAAGGCGGTGACAGCAGGTATCAGCCTTGCAGTCGAGCCTCGATCAGGTCCGCGACGTCCTCGCGGAGTTCGTCGACCTCGATCTCCTCTAAGACGGGCACGAAGAATCCTTCCACGAGCATGTTCCGGGCACGCTCGGGGTCGACACCGCGGGAGGTCATGTACAGCAGGTCCTCCTCGTCGATCTGGCCGACCGTCGCGGAGTGGCTGGCCTCGGTGTCGTGGTTGTTGATGATGAGCTTCGGCGAGGCGTCGGCTTCGCTCTCGTCACTAAGCATCAGCGTGTTCTCGCGCTGATACGAACTCGTGTCCCAGGCGTCGCGGCCGACGTCCTGGACGCCTTCGTAGACCGATCGGGCGGTGTCGTCGGTGACGCCGCGGGTGACCAGATCGGCGGTCGTGTGCTCGGCCTGGTGCCAGACCTTGACGTCCAGGTCGAAGTGCTGGTCGTCGTGACCGAAGAACGCGCCGACGATCTGCGTCTCCGAGGAGTCGCCGTTGAGTTCGGTCGAGGTCTCCGTCTTGGTCAGCTGCGTGCCGAAGTTACCCTCGATCCAGTCGACCGTCGCGTAGGTGCCGGCGTCGGCGCGCTTCGTGGTGAAACAGTAGGCGTCCTCCGCGAGATTCTGGAGGCTGCCGTACTGGACGTAGCTGTTCTCGCCGGCGGCGATCTCGACGATCCCGCTGTAGTACTGCTCGTCTTGCTTCTCGCCCGTCGACTGACGTTCCAGGATGGTAACCGACGACGACTCCTCGGTGATCACGAGCGTGTAGTTGAACAGCGACCGGGAGTTCTGTTCGGTCCGGATCGTCACGTCCTCGGCGTCGACACCCTCGGGGACGTAGATGACGGTCCCGGTCGAGAAAAGCGCCGTCGACAGCGCGGTGAGGTAGTTCTCCTGGGGGGGAACGACCGAACCGAACTGCTCACGGACGAGGTCCTCGTGCTCGGCGATGGCCTCGGCCCACGGCAGGACCTCGACCTCGTCTGGGCCGACCTGGTCTTTGTCCTCCGCTGCGTTCAGCGGATCCACGAGCGTCTCGTAATCGAGCTCGTGGAGGTTCGTCCAGTCCCGACCCGGCGTCCGGATGACGTCTGGCATCTCGAGGTCTGCGAGCGCATCGAGCGCCTCGAGACGTGTCTCGAGCATCCACTCGGGCTCGTCGAGTTCGCCCGAAATCTGTCGTACCTGTTCTTCCGTGAGGTTTGCGTGTACCTGCGTCGTACTCATATTATCCGAGGCTACCCTCCATCTCGAGTTCGATGAGGCGGTTGAGTTCGACCGCGTATTCGATCGGCAGTTCCTCCGTGATCGGCTCGATGAAGCCGGCGACGATCATCTTCTTGGCGTCGTCGTCGTCCAGTCCACGCGACTGCAGGTAGAAGATATCCTCGTCGCCGATTTTCCCAACTGTGGCCTCGTGGGCGACATCGACTTTCGACTCCTCGATCTCCATGTACGGCATCGTGTCCGACGTCGACTCGTTGTCGAACATCAAGGCGTCACACTCCACCGCAGTCGAGGAGTTCTCGGCACCGTCGGCGATGTGGACGAGGCCACGGTAGTTGGTGCGGCCGCCGTCTTTCGCGATCGATTTGGACTCGATCGTCGACTTCGTGTCGGGCGCGTTGTGGTAGACCTTCGCACCGGTGTCGATGTCCTGACCCTCGCCGGCGAAGGCGATGGTGATGTGGGTGTCGGTCGCGCCCCGCCCTTTGAGGATCGAACACGGGTAGAGCATGGTGGCTTTCGAGCCCATGCTGCCCGAGATCCACTCCATCGTGCCGTTCTCCTCGACGATGGCGCGTTTGGTGTTGAGGTTGAACGTGTTCTTCGACCAGTTCTGGACCGTCGAGTACTGGACGTGGGCGTCTTCTTTGACGAAGACTTCCACGCCACCGCTGTGGAGGTTGTGGGCACCGTACTTCGGTGCGGAACAGCCCTCGATGTAGTGCACTTCCGAGCCGGGTTCGGCCACGATGAGCGTGTGCTCGAACTGGCCCATCCCCTCGGAGTTCATCCGGAAGTACGCCTGGACGGGCATCTCGACGGTGACGTCCTCTGGGACGTAAACGAACGAGCCGCCCGACCAGACCGCACCGTGGAGTGCGGCGAACTTGTTGTCGCTCGGGGGCACGCACGTCGTCATGAAGTGTTCTCTGACGAGGTCGGGGTGTTCCTGGACCGCGCGGTCCATGTTCATGAAGACGACACCCTTCTCCTCCCACTGATCTTGCATGTTCTGGTAGACGACCTCGGACTCGTACTGTGCGCCGACACCGGAGAGGGCGTTCTTCTCGGCTTCCGGGATGCCCAGCTTGTCGAAGGTGTCTTTGATCTCGTCGGGCAGCTCCGTCCAGTCGTCGACGCCTTCGCGCTCGTCGACGTCGGGGCGGATGTAGGGAACGATCTCTTCGACGTCGAGCTCGGAGAGATCCGGCTGGCCGGGCCAGTCCGTCGGCATCGGCATGTTCTGGTACTGCTCGAGGGCGCGAAGCCGTCGCTCGAGCATCCAGTCGGGCTCGTCTTTGTCCTCGGAGATCATGCGGATGACCTCCTCTGTCAGTCCTTTCTCGGACTTGACGGCGGCGTTCTGTTCTTTCTTGAACTCGAAGCGCGCCTCGGTGTCTGTCTCTTTGAGGTGATCTTGTTCGGAACTCATGATGTTTCGTTATTCTGGTTTACGGCTGTAGGGTCTTTAGGGTTTGTCTAGCCGAATGCAGTTACGCGGTCTCGTAGACCTCTTCGCGCACCCAGTCGTATCCTTTCTCCTCGAGTTCTTCGGCGAGTTTGGCGTCGCCGCTTTTGACGACCTGTCCGTCGAGCATGATGTGGACGCGATCGGGCTCGACGTAGTCGAGGATGCGCTGGTAGTGGGTGATCTGGAGAATGCCGGTCCCCTGCTCGTCGCGAAGGGCGTTGATGCCGTTGGAGACGTCCTGCAGGCGATCGATGTCCAGCCCGGAGTCGATCTCGTCGAGGACGGCAACCGACGGTTCGAGGATGGCTGCCTGGAGCACCTCGTTCTGTTTTTTCTCCCCACCGGAGAAGCCAGCGTTGAGGTACCGGCGGGCGAACTTCTCGTCCATGTCGAGCTGTTCCATCTTTGCTGTGAGGATCTCCTGGAACGTGGCGACGTCGATCTCGCCTTCGTCTTCGGGACCTTCCATCGGCGAGGTCTCGAAGCCGGCGTCTTCCGCTTCGGCTTCGTCGTCTTCGTCGTCTTCCTCGAACAGCTCCTCGCGCTCTTCGAGTTTGGCGTTCAGGGCCGTCCGGAGGAAGTTAGACATCGTGACCCCTTCGATCTCGGCAGGGTACTGGAAGCCGAGGAAGATGCCGAGTGCGGCCCGTTCGTTCGGTTCGAGCTCGAGCAGATTCCAGGTCCGCTGGTCCTCGTCGATCTCGACCTCGTCACCGAATTCGTCTTCCTCGAGGTGGAGCAAGACTTCCCCATCGGTGACGTCGTAGGCCGGGTGGCCGGCGACGACTTTCGCCGTCGTCGACTTCCCGGAGCCATTCGGTCCCATCAGGGCGTGGATCTCACCCGACTCGACCTCGAGGTCGAGTCCGCGAAGTATCTTCTCGTCGCCGTCTGCTACTTCTGCGTGTACGTTGTTGAGTTCAAGGCGTGCCATAAATTCGATTACCTCTATCGTTCACATCGAGGGCCGTGAGACTCATAACGGTTTCGTATCCCGTTGTGCTTGCTAACGACAGAGAAAAATCGATTCCAATATGAGAAACTCTTATTCTTATATTGTGAACAACAGTTGTCCAGCTCACCAGCTCTCGTGGTTCGTATCAGTACTGATACCCGGTTAGTGACTGTCCCTAATGCCCGTATTCGCCATCTTCCTACTTCCTTATCTATGGAACTTATCCTCTGGAGCATTTGTTAACCATTTCTGGTTACTCTTGCGGTCGACAGACCGGAAACGAGAGAAAACCGAATCAAACCGCCGTTCTCGACACCAGAGAGCGGCATCTGTTTCCCATCGCAGGGCTCGCTCTCGAGGTCGGCGATCTCGTTCGAGCCTGTATCGATATATTTTGTATAGCCACATATGATATATCAGTCGCGAAGCGGACGGTCGAGTCCGTGTCGACCCTCCGGTCATCACTCTCGGAGCAACGAATACACGTGGCGTTCGTAGACGGTTCGGACCCGATCACCCCAGTTGTGGGTGTAGGTGTCGATGACGTCGCTTGCGACGTCGCCGCGGAGATACTTGACGATCCCGCGCTCGCCCGTTCGATCCCGCAGATGCGTCGTAAAGAAGTGCCGAAAGTAATGAGGTGTCACGTTCTCTGTCGCTCCGCCGCCGGTTCGATACCAGCCGTGTCGGCTCGCGTGACGTCGGACGACGTATCGAACCTCGGACGGCTGCAAACGCGTTCCCCACGATTCGCCAGTGTCGAGAAAGAGCGGCTCGGCCGGTGACACCGGATCGGGACGGACCGCCAGCCACTCACAAAGCGTCCGCCGCAGTTCGTCGTCGACTGGTATGACCGTCGATCGTTTTCGCTTGTTCGAGGCCGTCCGACGTTCCCCGTTTATCGTTGTGCCGCGTGCCGGCTCGTCGCCGACGTACAGCGACTGGGGTCGCCCCTCGAGTTCGGCCCGCGGATCGGACTCGAACGTCAGGCCCTCGAACGAGACGTTGAGATCCCGCCTGTCGAGATTACACAGCTCACCGACGCGCATCCCCGTCTTGAGCAGCGTGACGACGACGGCGCGCTCGAGGGGATGGCCGATGGTCGCGACGAACGTTCGCATCTCCGCGACGGAAAGCTCCCGTCGCGTCGGATCGGTATCGATCGATTCGTCCATCTCCTCGACGACGAGCGCCATCGGGTTCGACTCGAAGACGCCGATTTGGACCATGTAGTCATAAAAGCGGTGAACGTAAGAGGCATACGTTGCGACCGTACTCTCGGCGTGGTCGCCACGCAAGGAGTGAACCCAGGCCATACAGTCCCGACGTCCGACGTCAGCGGGCACGACGGTTCCACCCCCACGCTCGTGAAGAAACGTCTCGAACGATCTGAGGACGCGCTCGTATGCCTCGACTGTCCGGTCGCTACGGCCGTGGTAGCGCTGGTCTTCGAGGAAGTATCCGATCGGGTCGTCGGTCGCGTCGTCCGACCTGGTGTCACTCGCCATCCGACTCACCACCGACGACCGTGTATCCACCGTGGCGACCGCTGTATCGAACCCGGTTTCGTGCCTGGAGCTCCTCGAGCGTGTCGTCCAATCGAGACTCGACGTCGTTTGTCACTGCTTCGAGCAGTTCCTCCCAGGAGTACGTCTCATCCGAGAGTAACTCGAGAACCTGCGTCTCGAGGCCGTCACCCCTAGGGGGAACGTCCTCAGAGTTGGACTCCTCGGCACTGGCGTCGGCCGGTTCGAACCCGCGTCGTCCCGCTTGTACCATCGTCCGAACGAACTCGCTTTGGCTCATCTCGAGTTCGTCGGCGTGGTGTTTCCACTCCGCTTTCTGGTAGGCAGGGACGTACGTCTTGACAGTTGACTTGGATGTGTCACGCGGCTCGTCCATACCGAACGTCTCTCATTGCGTGACCTTCAGTGTATCCCCTCATTCAGGATAAGAATTTTTATCCATTCTGCAGGGTACACTTCTGATGAGATAATAGTGCTTCAAATCAACATTCCATCGTCTCTAGTACTGCCAATTCGGATATTATACATACAGGGATAGTCCCGCAGATCGATATCTATATCTGGTGGTGAGGTAGGTAACATACAGCCGACGTCGGTTGATGTCACAGTCCGGCGTCGGACAGTCCGGCTCACGAAACGATATCGAGCGTGAACGGGTACTCGTACACCTCGTCATTGCTCGCTCGGATGATTGCGATAATAATCAGGACGAACCACGCAAGCGCTAGAATCGGAAGCAAGACCAATCCGATGACGACGACGATAGATACTGCGGCGACGAACAACAGGATCGTCCACGTAATCTGGAAGTTCAGCGCTTGTTTTCCGTTTTCGTCGACAAACCGGCTTTCGTCTTTCTTGATAGCCCAGACGAGAAGCGGTCCCAGAACGTTACCAAAGGGGATGAGAAATCCCGCGAACGCCGCCGCGTGGGTGAGAATGCCCCACGTCCGATCGTCACTAGTTACGTCGTACTCGAGTGTCGTCCTATCGCCGATCGTCTCGTGTGGTTCATCCCTGCCGTCCGGGTCTGTTCCCATATCCGGTGGCTCGTTCGCCCGGTACAAAAACCCGGTCGAAGCGACACGAAGGAACGTCACAGGTACAGTGGTTTCGAAACCGTTGTGATACTGTCGGTCATGGACCGGTGAACTGGTGTCCGGTTGATCCGGCCGTTGAACGTGTGTCTGGCCGTTCTGTCACCAGCCGTGTTCACATAGTTATGACCGACAGTATGAACGTCGGCGTTTCGATCCAGAAGCGTCGCCCTGCTCGGCCTGACGACCTCAACGAGGATGGGGGCTTTCTGGTTCCAAGATGTTTACAGAAACTGAATCGGTTCCCGTAAGGAATCCAGTCTCCGCAGGCGTCGGTTCGGGATGAACCATCTACTTCTGCGAGAGCTTTCATTACTCGATTCCTCGGAGAAATCGGGGTTTCGACGGCAGTCCGTCGGGGTCGTGGACGTACTTCTGGATCACACGTCGGTCCCGACACACGTCTCGGGATTCCCGGGCTTGGCGGTGTGTCGTTCTCATACTGTCGATCATGAACCGGTGACGTGGCGTCCGGGTGAGCCGGCCGGTGAACGTCTGTCTGGTGTCGCTCGTCGCGTTCACGTCTGTATGACCGATAGTATCAGTTTCGAGTCCCGAGATAGCGAAACGCTCACCCGCGTTCCTGCTTCGTGACGACCTCTTTGATCGTCGCGTTGTTGGGAATCTCGCATGAGGTTATCACCGATCTTTGAACGAAGGAGTCCAGTCCAGGCCCGAACGAGCCTCTGCGTCGGTGAAAACTGGTTGATCGCCCCGCCCGGACGAGCTACGTACGTTCGATAGTATTCGATTGGCAAGGTGTCTGCGTTCTTGACCGTCCGTTTCTGAACACGTATATCACATACTGCTATATAGAATCTTGGCGTCGCTGTTCGGTTCCGCAGTGATCACTCTCGCAGGAACGCCGGATCGAAGCCTCGCGCGGTGCCCACCACCGTCGTTGTCGATGAATCTTTGCCCGCTGTCGCGAGGTATCCACCCAGCCGGCCCGTCCCGATCACTCGAGAGCCAGTGCCGTTTCCGCTTTGCCGTCGGCGAGAAGCGACCTGACGCTCTCGACGGTAGCCGTTCGTTCGGCCGTGTTCTCCATCAGAACGGTCTCACTGGGAAAGAGCCGGTCGCCAAGAAGGAGCCCGTGTTCACGCGCCGTCGAACCGGTGACCGTCAGGTAGACGCCAAGTCCCGTCTCCGCGATCGCAGCTTCCTCCTCGACGCCCGTCGACGGGTACTGAAACGTCACGTTCTCGAGCGTCTTCGCTCCGAGCACGGCCTGAACGAGACGCTCGTACCGGGGAACGATACACAGCGGGCCGGCGTAGGACTCGAGGAAGTCCCGATCGATCGCCTCCGAGGGCGGAGCGACCTCGGGCGTCGCCATCAGCGTGTGATAGACCGTATCCCCGAGCCCGGTCACGACGCGGACGTCCGTCTCGACCGGATCGATCCGCGCGTTGAGGTCGGCGATTCGATCCAGCGGTTCAGGACGGAGTTCGACGACCTCCTCGAGAATCAGATCGGCGCTGTCGAACGCGAGCGCGAACTCGTGGGTGCGCAACGCACGGAACGGTTCCTCCCGTCCAACGAGTTGGAGGTCGATGTCGTCGGGGACGCTGTCGACGTCCTCGAGCGGGATCGTCACGCTGTCGAAGACGATCCGTCGGGGTTTGCCGGCGCGATCGTCCCGGAGGAGGGTGTACTCCGGTGCTGTCGGATCGTCGACGGTGCTGTAGTCGGCGAGACGGGTATAGACGCTCCCGTTCACCGGGTCGACGTCGCCTTTCGTGACCGCTTTCTCGTGTCGCAGCGTCGAGATGACGTCATCCGCAAGTGCAGACACGTCGAGTCGGCGCGCGAGGCGGTCGAGTACGGACTCGAGAGGACGGCCCTTCCGCGGGACGGCTACCGGAATCGTCTCGCCCATCGATCGAAAATCGACTACGTACGCGTAAACGGGTTACGTTTCGACGCTCCGTCTTAGTCGTCGGTCGCGAACATCGAACCGAGCTGATCGCGCCACTCGACGATGTCGGTGACGTCCTCGCGAACCTCCTCGAGGCCGGATTCGACGCGCTCGAGGTCGTCGTCGAGGTCGTCGACGTCTTCTTCGATCGCGGCCACGTCGTCGGTAACGTCTTCGAGATCGCTCGTGACCTCGTCGACGTCCTCGTCGAGGCTCATGAGATCCTCGTCGATGTAATCGACCCGCTCGTCGGTCGCCTCGAGATCGGAGGCGAGGTCGTCGACGAGCCCTTCCGTTCCCTCGAGGCGCTCGTAGACGTCCTCGATATCCGATTCGAACGACGAGAGGTCGTCTCTGAACTCCTGGATGAGCTGTTCGCCGGTACCGTTCTCGTCGAGGAACCGTTCGACCGCACCGGTGTAGGCGGCGACCTCCTCGACGCGGGACTGGAGGTGGTCGATCTTCGCGACGTCACTCGGCGACGGACCGAGGTCGAGTTCGGATCGAAGCACCTCGAGGTCGTCGTCGTCGAGGTGACCGTTACGGAGCTCCGTGGCGAGCTGGGCTCCGATCGACGCTGCGGACGCAGACGGTGCCGTCCCATGTCTCTCCGTTTCGTCTTCGGCGTCGTCAGCTTCGCCGTCGTCGACTTTGGGCTCGCAGTCGGTCGTTTCGGCGGGTTCCGCCTTCCCGTCATCGGCGTCTGACTCGAGGTCCGGTTCGTCGGCGGCTCCCTCGTCGATCGCGTCGTCGTCCGCTTCGACGTCCGGTTCGTCGGTCGCGTCGTCGTCGACAGGTTGTTCGTCGAGATCGATTTCGGACTCGTCGTCCGTTTCGGGATCGGCGTCGAGGTCTTCCGACTCGGTCGGTTCTACGTCGTCGGATTCCGTCTCGAGGTCCGGTTCGTCGGCGGTATCTTCCGTCTCACCATCATCGTCGACGTCGAGATCGAGTTCGGACTCGTCGTCCGTTTCGGGATCGGCATCGTCCGTTTCCTCGCGGTCGGGTTCCGATTCGTGTTCGCCGTCGAGCGTTTCGTCGTCTTCGAATCCGAGTTCGATGTCGGGAACGTCTTCGTCTCCGGCGTCGTCTGTGTCTTCGTCATCCCCGTCGGCTGCGAGCGCGTCGGGATCGACGTCGTCGAGATCGAGATCGAGGTCGGCTCCGTCGTCAGCGTCGTCCGTTTCGTCGTCGGCCTCGAGTCCGGGAACCGTCTCCGACTCGCCGGAGATCATGTCCTTGACGACCTGGTTTCGATCGTCGGCGACGATTCCCTCGAGCGCCGCATCGTCGGGTTCGTCCGTACTCGAGTCGTCCGACGGACCGGCGTCGTCGACGCGAACGTCTTCGATGGTCGGGTCGACGAGGAACGCACTCGCCTGCTCGTCGTCGTCGACGCGGATGCCGTAGACGGTCACCAACGCGTCGTCCGGCTCGACCGTCCCCACGAACTCGACGTGGTTGTCCTTGTAGGCCGTCCACTGGTCGCTGTGATACTCCGGGTGGAATCCGACGTTGTCCATCGGGAACGACGTCGGGATCTGATCGGAGAGTCGAAACGATACCGGAGCGTCGTGTTCGGATTCAATTTCGAAGCGAACGGCGGGAACTGGAAACTCCTCCGCCGCGAACGTCTTCCGGACTGTCAGCCCACCCGAGCTGACCTCGATTACGTCGTCTACGTCGGCGGTGCTCATGAGGCAGACATTCAGAGAGCATTACCATAAATGAACCGGGGAGTATCCGTCTCGATACGTCTCCGGTTCGCTGTGAACGCTCCGTCTATCGGCTACCGGCAGCGAGGTCGACCCGATCGCCGATCTCGACGAGTTCGAGCCGGCGGGGATACGGAAAGCTCGCTGCGTGATGGTGAAGCGTCGTCGGATCCGCGGTCAGGCCGCGCCACATGTCCCAGTGACTCGGCAGGAGTCGGTCGACCTCGAGTGACGCGGCGGCTTCGACGATCTGATTCTCGTCGTTGTACCACCGCGTTCGCTTCGGTTCGCGGGTCTCTTTGTCCGGGATCATGCCGACGGTGCCGAACGCAAGGATGCCGAGGTCGATGTCGTACTCCTTGCCGATCCGGTCGAACTCCTCGGATGGCTTCGTATCGCCGCCGTGGAACACGGTCCCTGCATCGTGTTCGAGGACGTAACTCACGGGATGGGTCGCGTCGGGATCGTAGGCGTCCTCGACGTGAACGGTGAACTCGCCGATCTCGAGGCGGTCGCCCTCGGTGACCGTCTCGAACTGATCGTCCTCGAGGTCCCACTCGTCGGTCCAGCCTTCCTCGCGGGTAACGGCGACGCTGTCGTCGGGGCCGTAAAACGTCGTCCCGGTGCCCTCGAGAATTGGGGCCTGGCTCTCCCCGTGGACGTGGTCGGTGTGTTCGTGGGTCGCGAGGAGGGCGTCGGCGTCGGCGACGTCTTCGGGGTCGAACGGGACGGGGATCATCCGGACGGTCCGGGGTGGATCGCCGAGCCCGAGGTAGGGATCGATAAAGATCGTCGTCCCGTCGCTGCCTTTCAGGACGAAGCCGTTACAGCCGAGATACCAGACGGCGACACCGTCGGGATCGGCGTCTTCGATCGCTCGCGGGAGCCAGTCGTCCCAGTCGCTCGTGATCATACGCGGGCGTGTGCGCGGCTGGTGGGTAAGTGTTGCCGTTCGTCGGTGGATCAGTCGTCGGCGACGGCCTCGCCGGTTCCTTCGGAGGCAGCGGTAGCGTTGTCTTCGAGGTAGGCGTCGGCGTCTAAGGCGGCTTTGACGCCCATCCCGGCTGCGGTCGCGGCCTGCTGGTAGTGGTAGTCGACGACGTCACCGGCACCGAAGATACCGGGCACGTCGGTCGCAGTCTGACCGCCGCCGTCGCCACCTTTCGTCACGAGATAGCCCTCCTCGTCGGTCTCGACGTCGGTGTCCGCGAGGTACTCCGTGTTCGGCGTGTGGCCGATCGCGAGGAAGACGGCTCCGACGTCGAACTCGAACTGTTCGGTCTCGGGCTCGTCGAGTTTCTCCGAGGGATAGCCCTCTTCGTTCCGGGCGAGGGTGACGTGGTCGACGCCGTCTTCGGGCGAGCCGTGAATCTCGAGCAGTTCGGTGTTTTTCATGATCTCGATCTCGCCCTCGTCGACTTTGGCCTGAACGCGGTCGATCCAGTACTCCTCGGCGCGGAAGTTCTCGCGGCGGTGGGCGACGTAGACGGTGTCGGCGAACTTGGTGAGGAAGTGAGCTTCCTCCATGGCGGCGTCGCCGCCGCCGACGACGAGCATGTCCTCGTCGCGGAAGAACGCGCCGTCACAGGTGGCACACGTCGAGACGCCGTAGCCCATCAGTTCGTCCTCGCCGGGGACGTCAAGGGTGCGGGCGCTTGCCCCCGAAGCGGCGATGATCGCGTCGGCGGTGTAGACGTCTCCGGTTGCCATCTCGACGCGAAACGGCCGCGAGGAAGCGTCGACGCTCTCGATGACGCCGTTTTCGACGTCGGCTCCGAACGTCCTCGCTTGCTCTTTCATGTTGTTTACGAGCTCCGGACCGCTGATTCCTTCGGGAAACCCAGGGTAGTTCTCGACGTCGGTCGTCAGCGTGAGCTGGCCACCTGGCTCGTCGCCCTCTAAGACTAGCGGTTCGTGGTTCGACCGTGCCGCGTAGATCGCTGCGCTCAGGCCGGCGATACCCGAGCCAGCGACGATGAGATTCCGATGTTCGACCACAGCCGCCGATTGATCGGCTGGTTCGTCCGACATACTCGTGTCTACCCGACTGAGACGTATAATCGAACTGGTTTCGAACGTGACCGAGTACCAGGGAGCTACCAGGTGCCGTGGAAGGTATCAAACGAGAGGTTCTCGAGCGGTTCGTTCCCGACGGCGATCTCGTACTCGCCAGGAGTCAGCATGGGTTTGTGAAACTGTGGCCCGTCGTCGGTCGTGATCCGTGGACAGCCGGTGTTGACGAACGCGTCCATGTCGAAGTTTCGCAGGCGATCGGGCGTGACCTCGTCCATCGTGATGAGGTAGGCGTCGTCGTTGTCCGCTAAGATCTCCTGGGCTTGCTCCCAGCGACCCTGCCCGATCTTGGTACAGTAGATGACGCCCCACGTCTGGGCATCCATCGCCTTGTGGACGGCGGCGTAGCGCTGTTTCAGGAACGTCTCCGTGTCGGCGACGGTGACGACGTTGTTGACGGGGTCGGCGATGACGACGTGTTTCTCGGGGTGTTCCATCGCCAGCCCGAGCGGGTGGAACTTACCGCCGCCGACGTACAGCACCTGATCTGCCGGCACGTCTGCGCTCGCGTAGTTACAGCCGAGCACCTGGCCCTCGTGGGTGAGTCGTTCGTCGCCACGGCGGCTATGCACCTCGTAGCCCTGCTCCTCGAGGAACGCCCGCATCTCCTCGTAGCGGTTCATGTGCTGGGCCGTGGTGACGAGGCCGACGTCGGGCGTCTCGTCGGGACTCTCGAGCGTCTCGAGGGCGTTTTCCATGATCGGGAGCACCTCGACGTTCGAGAACAGCGGGACGTAGATCACCTTCTCCGTGTTCTTCATCGGCGAGTGGCCGAAGTGAACGAAGACGTCGGTGCGTTTCATCAGGTACGTGTCGAGGTCGCAGGCTCCGTAACACGGCTGGCCGGAGAGCATGAACGTCACGCCGTCGCCGGTCCGTTCGCGCAGGTCATCTGCGACCTGTGGGCCGCGACGTTTGAGACCCTCGGGGAACTGCAGCCCGACTTTCGTCGCGTCGCGTGCGTCGATCGCGTCGACGATGCGCTCGAGCTCGTAGTCCCACTCGCGGTCGTGTTTCAGGGCCATCCCGGTGTTTCGGAGGTCACCGTCGCTGTACTCCGGCTCCTGGCTCATTGTCAGTCGTTACGGCCACGGACGTAAAACGGCGACGCTTCGTGGCTTGCGCTACAGTCGACGTGCGCGGCCGGTTTCACGTCGCGTGACGCGATGTGATCTCGCCTGTCGATGTCCCGACTTCCCGTATCGACCGCCGTCGTCAAGAGTGACTGTTCGGTGACTGGTATTCTAGCCCAAAAGTCATGGTACTGGAGGGTAAAGGAGCGATCGATGGAAGCGGAAGGGGCCACCGATGGATACCTGTTCGATCTCTACCGACGATACGTCGGCGAGCCGGAAGATCGAACCGACGTCTACGTCGGTTTCGGACTGTTCCTTGGCGGGATCGCCTTCGCGGTCGTGGCGTTTCTGCTCTTTCTTCTGAGTACGACCCTCGAGCGACCCAGCGACGTCTACTGGACCGTCGCCCAGATCGCCTACGCGGTCGGGATGATCTCGCTTCCGGTCGCAATGGTCGGAATCGTCGTCCTCCTGCCGTCGGAGCGACGCGTCCTCGTGACGTCGGTGGCCGGCGTCGCCGTGGCGACACTGGCGGTCGGTGGATTCGTCTGGTCGTACCCGAGCGACTGGAACTTCCACGGTGACAACTACACCGCACACGTCGTCGCCGCCTACGCGATCGGGCTCGCCGGCATCGTCGCCTCGACGGGGGCTGCGCTCATCGCACACTACCTCGACCTCGCGAAAACGACCGACGCGACCACGGCGTCGACGCCCGAAGAGCCCGAACACTACTCCGACGAGGAGATCCAACGCGACATCGACGAGGCGATGGACGGCGTCGAACTCTCCTGGGGCGGGGTCGAGAAAAGCGAGAACACGCAACTGAGCTTTACGGACCACGACTTCGACAGCGTCGACCTCGAGGGCGGGACGAAGACAGTTCGGTCAAGCGGCGTCGACGATCAGGTGTCCGGGCTCAAGGGTCTGAAAGGTGGCGAGAAAGAGACGGCGACCTCGAGTTCGACCGTCGACGACCAGACGGCGAAACTGACTGAACTGCGTGAGAAACAGCGAACCGACGAAGCGCCGAAACCGACGGGAGACGACGGGTTGCTCGCGAGAGTGAAACGGCTTTTCGCGGGGATCAAACGCCGTCTCGGTGACGACGAGGACGCAACCGGCCGCCCTTAGTTTCTGCCAGCTACCGCTTAATCTACGTCCGATCGGAGAGACACATTGTTACGAATACTGTTTTGATGTATCAAATTCACATAGATTTATGAGCCGTCGGCCGCCTTGGCCAAGCATGGCCAAGGGCCTAGACGTTGGGACGATGAACATCCTGTCGGCACAACAGGATGGAACCGATACGGTATTCGTACAGCAGCGTAACTCGTTCGTGGAGATCGAGTACTCGGATATGGCCGAGCAGATGCTCTCGCGGAGCGAAGTGCTTCACATCCGCAAAGACGACAAGGTCTATGTCGTCGGCGACGACGCCTTGAACTTCGCGAACATCTTCAACAAGGAGACCCGTCGTCCGATGAAACACGGCATCCTCTCGTCGGACGAAAAGAGCGCGATTCCGATGATGAAGCTCATCATCGAGCAGGTCGTCGGCGAACCCGCCTATCCGGACGAAAAGCTCTACTTCTCGACGCCGGCGGATCCGATCGACTCCGACCTCTCGACGCTGTATCACCAGAAGACGATCGAGTCGTTCCTAAACGACGTCGGCTACGACGCCGAACCGATCAACGAGGGGATGGCCGTCATCTACAGCGAACTCGCCGAGAACAACTTCACGGGTCTCGGGATCAGCTTCGGTGCCGGGATGACGAACGTCTGTCTGTCCTACTACGCGGTACCCGTCATGAAGTTCTCCGTCGCTCGAGGCGGCGACTGGGTCGACGAGCAGGCCGCCCAGGCGACGGGCACACCCGTCGACAAAGTGACCTCGATCAAAGAAGACGACTTCGAGCTCGACTTCCAGACCGACGTCGGCGGCGTCGAAGGTGCGCTGTCTATCTACTACGAGAACCTGCTCGATTACGTCGTCGGCCAGATCGTCACGGAGGTCGACGAGGAAGACGTCGAAGAGGGACTCGACGTTCCCGTCGTCGTCACCGGCGGCACCTCGAGTCCGGACGGGTTCGAAGCACTGTTTCGCGACCACCTGGAAGACGCCAACATTCCGTTCTCGATCAGCGGCGTCTCCCACGCCGACGAGCCGCTCTACAGCGTCGCTCGCGGTGGTCTCGTCGCGGCCCGGTCCGACGAGGACGTCGACAACGACGACGCCGAGACGGAAGCCGCAACCGCGACCGAGTAGCTGTTACTCGGTCGATCCGGCCGCCCCATCGTAAAACCGCTCGAGGGCATCCTGCCAGGACTCGAAATCGCGTCCCTCGCTGTCGTGTTCGACTGGGATGTCCGCGTACCCACAGCGGCCACAGGCGACGGTCGAGACCTCGCCGAGTGACAGCCGCTCGAGCGACGCGCCACACCGTGGACACTCCTCCATACGTTGGCGTGTGTCGGTGCGGTCTTAACTTTATCTTCGGCCCCGATCCGGGTCGGGGAACTCGAAAGCGCCAATTGCGTCTCGGGCACGGAGCCGGCCCAGAAGGTAACGCTTTTGCGGTGACCGGCCACACCACCGAGTATGGACTGGCCACACGATCCCGACGGCGAGGCGGGGAGCGAGGGCATGCGCAAGTACGGTATGGCGATCATCGCCAAGAAGGTCGACGAGGACGACGACTTCCCACTCGAACGCGACGAGTTCGTCGCCGAGTACGGTGACGATCCGATACGGATCAACTACGAGAAGGTCGTCGCACTCCGGGACATCTTCGAGTACGTCGAGGGGTCGGAGTTCGAGACGATCGTCGACATGCACAAGGCCGTCGGCGAGGCGATGCGCGCGGGCGAGTTCTGGGAGTACCACCCAAAAGGGAAGAACCCGGAGAAGAAATCGGCCTGATACGGATTGCTGTAACTATGTACCGGGGCAACCGCAAGACGAGGCGCGGTTGTCCCCGGTACGGACGTACAGCAGTCAGTATGAACGCGACGAGTTCACGACGGGTGAGCGGAGACGTTCCTCACTCCGAGCCGGCCCGTAACGAATCTGGATTACGTATCACTTATACGAGGCGGGTCGGAACGTGCAGGTACAGTGACGAACACGCAGGTCACGCTCTTACAGATCGACAACTACGGCCCCTGGACTGTGACTCCGGAACCGCGTCGCGAAGCCGATCTACAGACGTTGCAGTCGCGGCTGTACGCCGACGTCTCACAGTTCGTCGGGAATCGGGACGGCTACGTCTTCTTTACCCGGTTCGACAACATGATCGCCGTCACCAACGGTCTCGACGTCGACGATCACGCGCTGCTTCAGGAGTCGGTCGGAAACCGCTATCCCGTCACGCTTAGTCTCGCCGTTGCGACCGGCACGACGCCGGTTCGGGCGCTCGCCGACGCTACGGAACGACTGCAGGCGGCGGGTAGCGCACAGGATAAACACCGCCGCGAAATTCTCGAGGGACGCGTCATCGAGGCCGGCCACCGGACCGACGACGACGTCCAGATCGCACACTTCGACGTCGTCAACGCGACCGGCCAGTACACGGACGAGCTCAACGCCTTCGACAGCTTCATCGAGATCGAACAGGGCTATGCCGCGCTGATGAAACACATGCGCCACGCCCACGGCAGCCTCTCGTTTTTCGTCGGCGGCGACAACGTCATCGTCGTCTGTCCCGACCTCGAGCGAGCCGACTACGAGGACGCGATCGGCCACGTCCAGGCCGAAGCTGACGTCACGCTCCAGGTCGGCGTCGGACGTGGAGAGAGCGCCCACGCCGCCGGTATGTCGGCCAAACACGCCCTCGAGCGTTGTCGCGCCGAGGAGACTCGAGTCGCCTTCGACCGGTAGATTCCCGTCGAGACCGTCCCGACCTAGTGTCTTCGGCCGCCGTGTGAATAAGTGTGCCGGGGGTAGCTTTTAGACCGTCTGTGTGTACTGTTCACACATGGAATCGGAACTGTCGGTCAGGGATGTCCTGACGAAAGAGTACGTCGGCGTGAGCGAATCCGATACCGTACTCGATGCGATCCATCTTATGCGAACGGAGCGGACGGGCTGTGTGTTGGTTCTTCGTGGCTCCGACCCAGTCGGGATCCTGACCGAGTGGGACGCCCTCGGTCTCGTCGCGGACGAGGACGACCCGTCCGAAACGACTGCCGACGACGTCATGTCGACGCCGGTGCTGACGATCGGTGCGGATCGATCACTTACTGCTGCTGCGGACACGATGACACGAGAAAACGTCCGCAACCTCGCCGTCGAGGAAGACGACGACCTCCTCGGCGTCGTTACACAGCGTGACGTAATCGCCGCGGTCGGTTCGTTCGGGGCAGCGACGCCGTCGCGAACCGACGAGCCGTCACTGTCAACACCAGCACGTTCTAGCACCCAGGAGGAGCCGCTCCCGAACGGCGGCGACGAGTACACGACACAGAGCGTCTGTGAAGCCTGTGGCTCGCTCGCCGAGTCCCTGTGGGAGTCGAACGGACAGTTACTCTGTTCGGACTGTCGTACCGTGTGACGTTCCTTTCGCCCTGCAAGAGGAGGGTTTCCGAACGGTGGAATAGCGCAGCACTGCGTGAGGGTTTCACACGACTCGTGTCGACTGATACCACGACGGAACTCTTCGATGGAAAGACCTTTCGGTCGTGGCGATGGAGGAGCCGGTAATGATCGCAACCCTCGACGACCTCGACGTCTCCGGGACGACCGTCGGGGTCCGGGTCGACGTCAACAGCCCGATCGCCGACGACGGGACGCTTGCCGACGACGCCCGGTTGCGTGCACACGTCGACACGCTCTCGGAACTGCTCGAGCGCGGGGGACGGGTCGCCGTACTCGCTCACCAGGGTCGTCCCGGCGGCGACGACTTCTGTGGGCTCGAGCCCCACGCGAACCGCCTGGGCGAACTGCTCGGTCGCCCGGTCGAGTACGTCGACGCGACGTTCAGCGCCGCCGCGAGGGAGGCCGTCTCGGAACTCGATGACGGCGACTGCGTCGTCCTCGAGAACACTCGGTTCTACAGCGAGGAGTACATGGAGTTCGAGCCGGAACGGGCCGCCGAGACCCACCTCGTCGAGCGACTCGCACCCGTCCTCGACGTCTACGTCAACGACGCCTTCGCTGCGGCCCACCGATCACAGCCGTCGCTCGTCGGCCTCCCGACCGTTCTACCGAGCTACGCCGGCCGCGTGATAGAGCGAGAACTCGAGGTGCTCGGCAATATCGAGGAGACGCCCGAACCCCGCGTCTACGTCCTCGGCGGCGCGAAGGTGCCGGACTCGGTCGATGTCGCCTGGAGCGTCCTCGAGAAGGGGCTGGCCGATCGCGTACTCACCACCGGCGTCGTCGGCAACGTCTTCCTCATCGCCGATGGCGTCGACCTCGGCGATACGAGTTCCGATTTCATCTACGATCAGGGCTACTGGGACGAGATCGACCGCGCCGCCGATCTCCTCGACGCCTACGGTGACAGAATCGCGTTGCCGCGAGACGTCGCCGTCGAGCGAGACGGAACCCGCCACGAACTCGGCGTCAACGCCTTGCCGCCAAGAGACGGCGAGGCAGCCATGGACATCGGCGAATCGACGCTCGCGTACTACGGACGTCTCATCGAGGACGCCGGCACCGTCATTCTCAACGGCCCCGCAGGCGTCTTCGAGGACGACAACTTCGAGACGGGGACACGTCGGCTGTTCGATACGGCGACCGACGCCAAGACGAGCATCGTCGGCGGCGGCGATACGGCTTCTGCGTTGCGCCACCTCGGCGTCGATGGCTTTACCCACGTCAGCACCGGTGGCGGCGCGGCCCTGCGGATGCTCACCGCCGAATCGCTGCCCGCCGTCACCGCACTCGAAAATGCCCCCGAACGCACAGCCCAGGATTGAACCGGCGGCCGAGACCGACCTCGAGGCCGTCACAGACCTGTGGGTACGACTCGCACGCGAACAGCGCGATCACGACTCACACGTCCGTCCGGCCGAGAACCGAGCGACGATCCGCGAGACGCTTTCTGCACACCGGGTCGGCGACGGACTACTCGTCGCACGGCTGGACGGCGAGGTCGTTGGCTTCGCCTCGTTTACCGTCGAACACGGCACGTTCGAACTCGACGTCACCCGGGGGCTGCTCTCGAACCTGTACGTGACCCCGTCCCGACGCGGAGAGGGGATCGGTACGGCGTTGCTCGAGGCCGTCGAGGACGCTCTCGCCGAGCGCGGCGTCGACGTCGTCACGCTCGAGGCGATGGCCGACAACGAGGCCGCACGGCGTTTTTACCGTCGTAACGGCTACGACGCTCATCGGGTCGCGATGGAACGGAACCTCGAGACGAAAAACGATACACCTTCAAAGGACGAGCGATAAGTCACGGACCGCGCCAGGGGAGCATGGGCGGTTCATGCACTCGACTTGTAATCGAGACTTCCGGGGTTCAAATCCCCGCCCTGGCTTTTCTTTTCGTCCGGCCTCTCACCCCTCCCCCTTCAGGTCACCCTCACTCGCTCGAGTACCACCGCTCGTTCGTCGTAAGCCCGTAGAACCCGGCCGAGTCGGCCAGCTTCCATGACGTCGCGGCGAGAACCACGCCGACGACGAGCAGACCGAGTCCGGCGGGGGGATCACCAACGACGAGTCCGAGGACGACGCCGGCGAGCGCCATCACGACGCCGACTACCAGTCCGAGAACACCGGCTCCGGTGGCAACGAATGCGAGCGGTCCGGACGGACCGTCGGACGTCTCGAGGTCGGTTCGCTCGAGGTCGTTTTCGTCGGCGATCGTCTCGACGACCGCGTCCGCACCGCGGACGCCGGTGATCGTGTAGGTGTCCCCGGAGGCGTACTCGAACTCGAGGGTCTCGAAGAGCAGTCCGGTCCGTCTGATCTCGCGGATGCCGCCGAGCTCGAGGACGAATCCGTCCCAGTCGTCCTCCCCGGGGAGTGTACGACCCGGCTTCGCCCCGGCGATGACCCGTTCCGAAGTCACGACGACGGCCCCGTTATGTCCGAGTACGTTCCCGACGCGGGCGCTCGCGTGTGCGAGAACGTGTTCGTTCGGACGCGACCGTGGCGGTGATTTGAGCAGGCTGTCGATCGACGACGCTCCCATGCCCGGATCTTTCGACCACGATGGCAAAAGCGCGACTACTCGTGGTCGCCGTTCCCACCGCCGGGTCGTTCGATCGTCTCCGGCACGGATCTATCGTCGACGGCGAGAGTGAGAGAGTTATACACCTTTTGGCCTCCAAATAATACGCTCGTGTACAACCGTGTACGATACCGTACTAAAAATTTCATCAATATTCGCCCTCGGCCACAGGGTTTATACTGGTTGGAGTGAAGCCAGTGACCAATGCTACTGTCAGTCGAGCAGTCGGACGAGGACCGACCTCTTAGCTTCGCGGTCATCGATGCGATCGCCGAACGCGAAGGCGTCGATGCGACCGAGATCGAACCGCCCGAGTACGAAGCACTGTACGAGGTTCTCAATCCGGAAGCGCTCGATGCGCTCTTTGCCCCGCGAGAGGACGGAACACCCCGGAGTAACGGTCAGGTGAAGTTCACGTACTGTGGGTACGACGTCGTCGTCGACAGCGATGGGGACGTAACCGTCCGCGAGTAACCGTTACCTCGTTTCCGTCATCGAACCCTCACGCTCACTCTACGACGGATCCGAAGACGTCCGCGTGGAGTCGACTAGTCACGTGGTCCATCAGCGTCTCGAGGTTTCGCGTGTCCGCCCGGTTGTACGAGACGAGCGTCTCGAGGGCGTCGTCGTCGCCGCGTTCGTACTCCCGCCAGAGCCGAACCGCGTCGCGACCCGAGAGATCGGGTCGGTCGCGGCCGATACCGACCTCGCGTTCGATTCGTTTCAGTCCGCCGGAGAGGCCGAGTGTCCGACAGGGATACATGAGATCGACGTGTGGGACCGAAACGTCGACGTCGTAGCAGGTCTCGAGGAAGGGGACGTCGAACTGCGCTCCGTTGAACGTGACCAGAAGCGACGCGGCCTCAAGTTCCGTCTGGAGCCTCTCGGCAGTGAGGTCGTCACCGCGGACGTACGTCGTCGTCTCGCCGCCCCGGTGGACGCTGACAGTCGTCACGTCGTGACAGCTCGCGTCGAGACCGGTCGTCTCGATATCCAGGAAACAGGCTTCGTCGTGGGCGTTCTCGTACAGTCGCCAGCGACTCGAGGCAGGCATCGACTCGGCGAAGTAACCGAGATCGCCCGCTTCGAGTCGCGTCCAGGCGTCGTCGATGAACGATTCGATCCGGTCTGCAAGCGTCGGCCCGACGACGCGGCCGTCGAACTCCTCCCAGTGTGTGACCCCGTGTTCCCAGAGTTTCCGTTCGGTCGCCTCACCGACACCCCGGACCGGGATGAAACTGTTCTCGATTCGCACGTTCGAGTGCGGGCACCGGGAACGCAAAAACGCTTGGGTCGGCCACGACCGACTTTTGAGGCCGTAACACGTAGAGCGAGCTATGGACCGAGACGACGAACTCGCCGAGGCCATCGACGAGCTCACGGCGACGCTTCGCACGCTTCGGGAGGAACTCGAGCCGCGTCGGCGTTCGCGGCTCCGGCCGCCGACGCCCGACGAACTGCTTCGGTTTTCCGACGAGGTCGCCCTGCCGGCGCTCGTCGCGATCCTCGAGGCGAACCTGCGAGCGCTCGAGGCGTTCCAGCGCGGACTTCAGCTCTTCCGTCGCGAACGCGAGATTCGAGACGGCGCCGATCGAGCCGTCGAGTCGACGCGCACGCAGGCGACCGAGCTCCGACGGACGACGCTCGACCAGCTCGACGGCGCACTCACCGAACTCCAGCGTGCAGCAGGCGACGGAACGCTCCCTCGCGATCGACGGGCACGCGAGCTGATCGAACAGGCTCGAGACCTGCGCGAGGAGGTCGACCGACGGCTCCGTGAGGCCGGCGCGGACGTCGAGACCGCCGAACCGACGGGTAAGCGAATCGAGATAGACGACGGGATCGACGACGAGACCACCGACGACCCCGGGGCTGACGTCGACGTCGACGCCGAACTCGAGACGCTACGGGATCGGTACGCCGACGAAAGCGACGATGAGCACGACGCTCCGGGTGGTGGCGGGGACGACGAAAACGGAGACAACGGCGATGACGACAGCTGATCAGACCGGCTCGAATCGGTAGCCGCCCCACTCCTGGCTCTCCGGTTCCCGAATGCCGGCACCGGGTTCTCGAAGCTCTTCGTCGTAGACCGGCCGAACCTCGTCGCCGGTCTCGACCTCGCCGGTCGTCAGCTGTCCGATCGCTCGGACCGACTCGCCCTCGACGTCGAACTCGACGATCGCGATGTGGTTCGGTTCCCGGACGCCGGGTGGTGTCGCCGTGCTGGTCGTCCAGGTGACGATCTCGGCGGTGTACTCGCTCAGGTCGATCGTCTCGACCGGCTCGGCACCGTTCGGCCCGACCGGATGGCCGGGAAAGCTAATCGATCCGTCCTCGTAGCGGGTCGCTTCCATCGTCATTGTGCAGCCTCCATGATCGTGGTGATGACGCAGTTGCCAAAGCCGCCGACGTTACAGGTCAGACCGACGTCGGCCTCGACCTGTCGCGGGCCAGCCTCGCCGACGAGCTGTTCGTAGATCTCGACGGCCTGTGCGACGCCGCTTGCGCCGAGTGGATGGCCCTTCGATTTGAGCCCGCCGGAGGTGTTGATCGGCAGCTCGCCGGTGTCACGCTCCGTATAGCCCTCCTCGACAAGCTGCCAGGCCTCGCCGTGCTCGGCAAATCCGAGCCCCTCCATCTGAAGGAACTCGAGGATCGTGAACATGTCGTGCAGTTCCGCGACATCGACGTCCGCCGGTCCGTAGCCGCTCATCTCGTAGGCGCCGTCGCCGCTCTCGACGACGCCACCCATTACTGTGGGGTCCTCGCGTTCGTGGACGACGTGGGTGTCCGTGGCTCCGTCGATCCCCGAGATGACGACGTACTCGTCGGTGTACTCTTTGGCCACCGACTCCGGACAGAGCATAAGCGCCGCCGAGCCGTCCGTGATCGGGCAGAAGTCATACAGCCGTAGCGGGTCGGCGACGACCGGCGACGCCATCGCCGTCTCGAGGTCGATCTCTTTCTGGAACTGGGCCTTCGGGTTGTCGACACCGTTTTTGTGGTTCTTGACCGCGACCCTCGCGAGGCTCTCCCGGGGCGCGTCGAAGCACTCTAAGTAGTGTCGAGCGGTCAGTCCCGCGAACGAGGGCAGGGTCAGTCCGTGTTTGTACTCGACCGGATGGGTCAGCGACGCGATGACGTCGGTCGCCTCGGCGGTCGTGCGGTGTGTCATCTTCTCGCCGCCGACGAGCAGCGTCATTTCGCTCGCCCCGCTCGCAACCGACTGCCAGGCGGCGTAGATGCCCGCGCCTCCGCTCGAGCTCGTCTGGTCGATGCGCTGGGTGTATGCAGGCATTGCGTCGAGGTCGTGCACCAACGCGTTGACGACGCCGGATTGACCCTCGAACTCCCCACTCGCCATATTCGAGACGTACAGGTGTTCGATTTCGCCGGTGTCAACGCCAGCGTCCTCGAGACACGCCACCCCAGCCTCCACGAGCAACTCGCGGATCCACTCGTCGCGCTGTCCGAACTGGGTCATCGACGCCCCGATTATCGCGACACGTTCCATAGGCTCACTGACTCCAGTCAGCGATTTATAGTTACGGAACTGGTCGTATTGTGTGATAGATTACCAATGTGAACAAAACGCGATCTACGCCGACTCGGCAGTCGCCGTCTCGAGTTCGCTCGCTCGCGACCTGGCGCGAGAGACGACGGCCGGCCGCGCCTCGAAGGAGACGTGGACGTCGTCGTCGCCGTACGTGACGTCTTCGACGTTGGCGTTGTCGTGGATCCACGAGACCAGACTCATCGTTTCGTCGGTCATCGGTAACACCAGTCGCTCGCGTTCCCAGTCGGGCAGTTCGCGGTCGATGCGATCGCGCAAGGCGTCGACGTTCGTTCCGTCCGCCGCGCTGACGGCAACGGGGTTCGGTGCGAGTGCCGAGAGTGCGTTTCGTTTTTCGGCGAGTTCCTCCTCGCTCACCTCATCGATCTTGTTCAACACGGTGACGATGGGGGCTTCGTTGCGCTCGTAGAGGGTGTCGTGGCTGGTGACGAGCTTCTCGTGGATGTCCTCGACCGGCTCGCTGACGTCGACGACGAGCAAGACGAGATCGGCGCGATAGACCGAATCGAGCGTCGACTTGAACGACTCGACGAGCCAGTGTGGCAGGTTGCTGATAAACCCGACCGTGTCGGTGAGCAAGATCTCGCGCGGTCCGACCTCGGCTCGGCGGGTCGTCGTCCCGAGCGTCGTAAACAGCCGGTCTTCCGACTCCGCGGTCGCGTCGAGATCCGGATGAAGCTGTTCGTTCTCGTCGATCTCGAGGTCTTCCGCGAGCCGGCGAAGCAGCGTCGACTTCCCGGCGTTCGTGTAGCCGGCGAGCGCGACGAGGTCGAACCCGGAGGCACGCCGGCGCTCGCGGCGGTGTTCTTCGGTCTGTTCGATGCGCTCGAGTTCGTCTTTGATCCGACTGATCTGGTCTTTGATGTCCTGCTCGCGGCTCTCGTCGTACTCGCCCAGGCCCATGAAGCCGGGGTGTTCGTCTCGCTTTGCGAGGCTCGTCTTGGCCTCGGCGCGAGGGAGTTCGTAACGCAGCTCTGCGAGCTCGACCTGTAGCTGTGCCTTGCGGGTCTGGGCGCGCTGGCCGAAGATCTCGAGGATCAGCGTGAACCGGTCGATGACCTCGACGCCCTCCGGGAGGAGTTGACCGAGGTTGTACGTCTGGTAGGGTCCGAGCCGATTGTCGAAGATGACCGTCGTGACGTCGGCTAGCTCGACTTTCTGGGCGAGTTCGTTTGCCTTCCCCTCACCGAGTTGCAACGCCGGATCGGCTTTCCGGGTCTGGGTCACCTCGCCGACGATGTCGTAGCCTGCGGCCGCAGCGAGGTCGCAGATCTCTTCCGTATCGGGCGTACCTGAGTCGACTCGTTTCGCGATTATCGCTCTCATGCAGGTGAATGTGGTGGATGTCGGTCGTCGATCACACGCGAGTCGAACCGCTCTCCGCTCGCGTGACTTTGCGAGTGGGATCGAACCAGGGCGGGCGACGACCGACGCCGAACCATCTTAGCGACGCCGGTCGACCACCTCCGTTGGAACGTGACCACTCATACGTTGGGATACGAGCCGAGTCGCCTTGAATCCCGTGGCGGAGCGAAAAGACCTACCGTCGGTCCCGGATTCGTCGAACACGCCGAGACGGCGTCGTCTTGCAAGGCGGCGTTCGATCGGTGGCGAAGTGGGTCGGCGACGACGTCGCCGAGGGGTGGCCCGTATAACCGCAGCGGAATCGACCGTCCTACTGCGTTCGCAGTTCGTCTTTGTCTTTGATGATCCGCGTTTCGGCCTCGCCGCTTGTAATCTCGTTAACCAGGTCGTAGAAGTCGTTTTGCATGCCGGCTGGGAACGTGAGGACGCCGACCCACGAGCCGTCGGGTTGCCACTCCTCGCGTTCTAACTCGCCGTACTGGCGAATCTTCGCCTGGGCGCTGCCGGCGTAGTCGGCCGGGACCTGAACCGCGACGGTCACCTCCTCGAACCGGATCGGGATGATCGGCCGCAACGCGTCCAGGGCGTCGTCGACCTGTTGCTCGACGGGTTCCATCGGCTCGACCGTAAACCCCGCCTCCTCGAGTGCACTCTCGATGCGCTCGGGCGGGTGAGGTGCGTCGTCCATCTGGGGGTTGATCGCGTTTCGCGCGATCGTGTCGATCAGCTGTTTGCGTTTCTGTTCTTGCATCTCGCGGCGCTGTTCGGCCGTGATCTGGATCTCCCCGCGTGTGATGACCTCGGGAATGATCTCCAGTGGATCCGTCGTGTCGAAGACTTTCTCGAGGTCGTTCTCGGCGGGGCGGTCCCCTCGCGAGGCGTCCTCGAAGACGTCCTCAGCGGCGATGACGTCCTCGAGCTCGCCCTCGAACTCGTCGCGTTTGATCGCGAGTGCCGCATCCGGATCTACGAGCACCTCGAAGCGTGCCCCGTGTGACTCGAGACGCGCCGTCACCGCCTCGTCGAGTGATATCATACCAGCGAGTAGTCCTGCCCGAGTAAAAGAGCTTTTCCCGCCGTCGGCTGGACGGTTACTCGTCTTCTTCTTCTTCTTCGGCCAGCAGTTCGTTCTCGACGAGGTACTCCTCGATTCGGTCACGATCGAACTGCTCGAAGGATTCGGTCTCCGCATCGACCGTCGCCAGGCCCACTTCTTCGGGCAATAGCGACTCCTCGTTGACCGATGCGAGGGCATCGAGAGCGAGAGCGATTCCGCCGTCTAAGTCCGCTCCTTCCTCGTAGTTGTCCTCGAGGTAGTTCTGGAGTTCGCCGCGGTCGGCACCGACGGCGAGCGCCTTCCACTCGTAGGGCGTCCCCGACGGATCAGTCTCGAACAGACGCGGCTCGCCGTTCTCGATGCCGCCGACGATCAGCGCGACGCCGAACGGCCGCGCCCCGCCAACCTGGGTGTACTGCTGGATGTGGTCGGTGACGTTTTTCGTCAGCGTCTCGACGCCGATCGGCTCGCCGTAGCGAAGCTGGTTGACCTGTGCCTGTCGTCGCGCGAAGTCGATCAGCTGGCGAGCGTCGGCGACGTGGCCCGCGCTCGCGATGCCGATGTGATCGTCCGCCTTGTGAATCTTCTCGACGCTCGAGTCCTCGAGCAGCGGCGATGGGACGCGTTTGTCGACTGCGAGGACGACTCCACCGGCGGTTCGAATCCCGATACTGGCAGTCCCGCGTTTGACCGCCTCGCGGGCGTACTCCACCTGGTAGAGTCGACCGTCAGGTGAGAAGATCGTGATGCCGCGGTCGTACGCCTGCTGTTGGGCTTGTCCCTGCATAGTATCACGTTAAATCGAGGTCTGTCGCGCCCGCGAACGTATCATCGAGTCGCACATCTGCGGATCCAGCGCGCACGACTGCGACTCGGTCCTCGTTCCCGAACACGACGTTTCTCTCCTCTGGGACTTGCCCGCCCCGTCCTAAATACTTTTCTTCAGCGGCACGGATCGTGCCACTGATACCGCGGACGACGAGTCCAACGGGATCGCCGTCTACCTCGTCGACGCAGGCGATCGCTGCCCGTGCAGCCTCGGTCTCCCCGCGGCGGACCCGTACGAGCGCCTCGCCGACGCCGTCTGCAAACGCGAAGTCGACGACGCGAAGATCCGCGTCGGCGCTTCCCGGATCGCCCAGCAGGTTCTGGCCAGCGTACCAGAGTTCCCGCTGGAACGATCGCCGATCGAGGTCGGCGTCCGGCCACGCCTCGATCCCGACCGCGAGATAGCGCCACCGCGGCCGGAGGTGTTTCGGCAAGTGTTTCATCCGTCGGTCGTGACCGCGTATCTCGAGCTGTCGGACTCGGTGTCAGTATCTGTCTCGTCGAAGCAGACTGTCCCTCTCTTACCGTTTCTTTTCATGTCGACCACGTTCGACCCCGGGCTCAATGAACGACTCGGAGTGGACGTGACGATTGCGTTCGGCGAGCCGTCCCCACTCGGTCAATCCCCGCTCGACCCACTCACTCGAGAAACCGATCTGCTCGCCGAGTGCACGAAGCTCCCGTGGGGCGCGAAGTTCGAGGTGAGAACGCGGTCTGGCGCTGACGACGTACGGCGCGTCGTAGTAGTCGACGATCTCGGCGAGCTTGCGAAGCGACTGCAGGGCGCGTACGCGTCGACCACCGCTTTCACGCAGAACGGACGAGAGATCGAACTCGATCCGAACGCCGTTCGCTACCGCAGATTTTGCCAGCACGTGGTTGAAATCGCCCTCGCCGGCCATCGGTCGTGCGAGCACGTCGACCTTGTCGTTTTCGACGGCAAACCGATTCACCGCCGCCGTGTCGCCCCGGACGGCGACGATCGTCCGCGAGCTCCGGACGTTGCCGACCGACCCGCCTGCCGTCCGGGGATCGGTGGCGCAAATCTCGACGCCGTCGACGACGTCGACGTCGTAGGTATCACGGACATCCTCGCCGGTCGGGCCGTCGCCGTCGGTCGCGTCCGCGCCGTTCCGGACGACCACGCCATCGAACCCGTACTCGGCCGCCGTCTTCGCGAGTCTCGCGACCGTACTCTCTCCGTCAGGGTGGGCGTGGACGCCCTCGTACATACGCGACCGGTGGTGGTGTCGAAACTTGGTGGTTGCGACTCGAACTCGTCTTGCTGACGTCGATCAGTTCAGAATCGATTGCGCGACGGTTGCGAGCTGGCTGTTGTCGGCGTCGCGAAGCCGTTCGTCGCCGATCTTCAGGCGGAGTCGCGGCCGACCGACGTCGATCGGGACCTTCTCGGTATCGAGCAGCCCCATGTCCTCGAGTTTGGTCTTGGTCCGAGAGAACGTCGCCTTGCTGGCGATCCCGACGTCTTCACCCCACTTGCTGATATCGTACAGCAACGCTTCGTTTTTCGCGGCGACGAGCAGCGAGATGGTGACTTCGTCGAGGCCCTCGCCGTCGCCGCGAGCGGTCTCGAGCGAACTCAGGATTGCGGTGAAGTCGTCCTCGGCCTCGCCGCTGATCTCCGTTGCGAGCGTTTCCTGGACCCGAGAGATCGGCGGTGTCCGGAGATTGAACGACGCCGCGTCCTCCCAGCGATGTTCGTAGGTATCGTAGGCGGCGTCGACGAACCCCTCGTCGTCCGTGGCGAGACCGCCGACGCGGTCGCCGGCGTGGACGACGGCGACGACGTTCGACTCGGTAACCAGAAGCGAGTTTTCGGGCGCTTCCTCGAGCGTCCGAAGCGAGAGCGTGCCGTCGGCGATGAGATCGGCGGCGTTGCTGGCGACGATGAAATCGGCCATGACGTCTTTGATCGTACGCTCGTCTGCGAGCATGTGTACCGTCGGAAGCTCGCCGTCGAACTCGGTCGCGACGCTGACGAACTCCTCGATAGCGTCCCACGACGGATTCACCATGTACACGTCACCAGCCGCCTCCTCGAGTACTGACTCGAGTATATCGTCAATCTGGTGATTTAGTAAATTCGAGTCCATCTATCTACAGAAGTAAACGATATACGTATACTTAATTTTGTTGGCCGGCACCGTTCCGGAACTTCGAATCGGGATCGATCAGACGTGATTTAATCGACTGTGTCACAATATAACAATACCGATCGTCACAATCGAAGTAGTGTTCCACTTGAATACTTCTCCTATCGCAATATTTTCTCTTCAACCCGTACTAATTACTGCTCGTATAGATATGGAAATAGTTATCAGTTCGAACTTTCAACACTATCCCGAATGAGAACTAATCACGGCCGATCCGTGAACTACCGGATGAGGCTGCACCGTCTCGCTCTCAGATCGAGCGAATCGGCGACCAGCGCGAAGGGTGTAAGCTCCTACAGCGGTCCGTAGCGGCGGATACTCGAGAGCGGTCAGACGTCCCGAAGTACCGGCCGAGAAGTGAAACCAGCGTGCCACTAGAGGCGATGACACAGCACCGTCGACCAGTATAGCTCGCCGTCGTAGACGACCGGAAGCTTCGTCTCCTCGAGAAACGCCACGAGCTGGTCGCGATCGAGGGTGAATCGGGAGGGAGTCCCACAGAGATATGCGTCACGGTTCGGTTCGATATGCGGGAAGTAGTACTCGCCTGTGGTGCGAGTCGAATAACACTCGAGCGTGAGCTCGAACCGGTCGTCCGCGAGCCGGGTTACGCGACCGGTCGTGGGGAGACGGGTGTCGCCCTGTATGAGCGAGTGGGTGCCGTCGCCGACGACGGTGTAGTCCTTTCCCATCAGGATGCGTCTGCGCGCCAGCCCGAGTGCGCGTTCGATGCTAAAGCCGTGAACCAGGAGCTTGGCGAACGTCGAGCCGACCGTCAGAGCGTGATCGTCGAGCACCGGTGCGACCGTCACCGCACCGGCGACGCTTCCCTTCTCGACGAGGCGTAGGCCCTCGTAAAACGACCCGCAGGCGTTGAGGAAGAACGTCTGGGCGGTACACTCCGCGAGACTGCTCGTCGACAGGTAGCCGTCCGGACAGCGCAGTCCGTCGGCCTCGCAGTGACCGACGTAGTGAACGAAGTCGTACTCGGATTCGAATACGCGCGCGAGCGCGGCCGTATCGAGCGACTCCTCGACGGTCAGTTCGATCGATCGTTCGCAGGCCCGTTTTCGGCAGGTCGAGACGACGTCTCTGTGTTCCGGGGCCATCTCCGGCTCGTTCAACACCGCACAGATCGACGTCGCGTCGGTCGTCCGCTCAAGGTACGCAAAGCGGTTGTGATACGACGTCACCGACGCCTTGAAGACGTCGATCGGAACGCCGTCTGCGAGCCAGCCGTGTACCCGTCCCGTCTTGAGGTCGGGATCGACGACGTCGACGGACGGAACGCGTCCGGTACCGGTCTGTCGTCCCCGGTAATGAGCCTCGATAGATCGATCGACCAGGTCTCGCCCGTCGAGCCTGGACGTCCGCGGCGTGAACACGAGGCTCAGTCGGTCGAGCAGAAACGGCAACGCCTCGACGGTCGCAGGTTCGGGCGCGACGTACGTCGAGAGATGCCACTCCGGAAGGTGAGACGCGATCGATTCGAGCGGCGTCTCGAGGTAGGCGTCGAGACGCTCCGCCGGCGACGCCGTGTAGAGAGCATCGGCGTCGAGGTCGTGACTCTCGAGCAACGCCACTTCCGCAAGGCGCGTACCGTACGGCCCCGCGTTGCGAACGAGGCAGTCGAGTCCGAAGACGACCCGGAGCAACCGCTCGATGTCTCCCTCGAGCGACGGCATCGACGACAGCCGGCACTCGAGTCCTACAGCAGGGGCCCGAAGCGTCGGAGTGGTTCCTGGGTCGGTTCGGACCGACGCCCCGAGATAGTACGCAAGCGGTGCGATGACGAACAGCGGTTCATACGCGGGTGGGACGATCAGCTCGATTCCCGTCTCGGCAGTCTCTGTCCGGATCCGATCGGGAACGTCGAGAGCGTCGCCGGGTTCAAACAGCGGTGGATGCCCTCGAAGTGTCGGATAGCTCCGATCCGGACCGTCGGTCTTGTGTGCCGCCCCGCTGTGTGTGATCGCCGTCGCTAGAGCTGCGGGATCGGGCGGGACGACGATTGCCCCGGTAGGTGACCGCTGGCGGCTACGAAAACCGATCGTCGTTCGTCGCCGCTCGGGAAACGAGACGACGACGCTGTCGAAGCCGTCGGTCTTCCGGACGGTCGCCGCGCCGGTGAACCGGAGGTACGTCTTGATCCCGGTGTCGACGTCGACGACGTACTCGTCGGACGGCAGCGACAGCGGCTCCCCGCCCGGATCTAGCTCGTACTGCCGGTCGCGCGCGAACGAGCTGGCGTAGACGACAGTGTGTGGAAACCGAAGCTCGCTTGTGGTCACCGTGACGGCGTCGTCGACCGGCCGTCCGACGTCCGAGTCGGTGTCGTCGACGACGAGCTCGTCACCCCGAACGTGTAGCTCCGCGTTGTCGGCGTCGACGACACGAAGCTGATCACCCCGTAGCTCCCACTCGATCATGTGATTACCGGGAGATACCACTGTATGTTAATTCTACTGGTAATTGTCTAAAACATACCGCACAGCGTTCCGTACTGACGAGACGGACTATCGGCTCGCCGAGTTCGTCGTGGCGTCTCTAGTCGGACGACTGAATCGCGTGTCGACGCTCTGTGGCCTCGATCGTCCTGGTTTGTCGTGGAAAGGTACACTTATACTTCGCCCTGACCCCACGTCGAACATGGAACACGAGCACGTCCGGGAGGTCGACCCGGCAGTCGCCGATGCACTAGAGGGCGAGGTAGACCGACAGCGCGAGACGCTCCAGATGATCGCAAGCGAGAACCACGTCAGCCGTGCCGTTCTCGATGCACAGGGCAGCGCCCTGACGAACAAGTACGCCGAGGGGTATCCCGGCGAACGCTACTACGGCGGCTGCGAATACGCCGACGACGTCGAACAGCTCGCGATCGACCGCGCGACAGAGCTGTTCGGTGCCGAACACGTCAACGTCCAGCCTCACTCGGGGACGCAGGCGAACCAGGCGGTCTACTTCGCTATGCTCGAGCCCGGCGATAAGATCCTCTCGCTCGATCTGAACCACGGCGGCCATCTCAGCCACGGTCATCCGGCGAACTTCACGGGTCAGCTCTACGAGGTCGAACAGTACGAGGTCGACCCAGAGACGGGCTATCTCGACTACGACGGCCTCGCCGACCACGCCGCCGAGTTCGATCCCGACATCATCGTCTCGGGCTACTCCGCGTATCCACGTGAGATCGAGTGGGAGCGCATCCAGGCAGCCGCCGACGACGTCGATGCCTTACACCTCGCGGACATCGCCCACATCACCGGCCTCGTCGCTGCGGACGTCCACCCCTCGCCCGTCGGCGTCGCCGACTTCGTCACTGGCAGCACGCACAAGACGATTCGTGCCGGCCGCGGTGGCATCGTCATGACGAGCGAGGAGTACGCCGACGACGTCGACGCGGCGGTGTTCCCCGGCGGACAGGGCGGCCCGCTCATGCACAACATCGCCGGCAAAGCGGTCGGCTTCAAGGAGGCCCTCGAGCCCGACTTTACCGAGTACGCCGAACAGACCGTCGAGAACGCGAAAGCCCTGGGTGAGACGCTTTCCGACCACGGCCTCTCGCTCGTCTCCGACGGCACCGACAACCACCTCGTGCTGGTCGACCTTCGGGAGTCCCACCCCGACACGAGCGGTGGCGACGCGGAAGTCGCGCTCGAGGAGGCCGGTATCGTTCTCAACGCCAACACGGTCCCCGGCGAGACGCGCAGTCCGTTCGACCCGAGTGGCATCCGCGCCGGCACGCCCGCACTGACGACCCGTGGCTTCGATGAGGACGCGATCCGGACGGTCGGAGACTGTATCGCACGCGTCATCGACGCGCCCGACGACGAGGACGTGAAATCGGACGTCGGCGAGACGGTGTCGGAGCTGTGCCAGGAGTTCCCGCTGTACTGACCGAACCGGACGTCACGCCGTTTCGCGTCCACTCACGGCGGCCGGTCGAGGCGTCGACGCCACCGGAACCTCTCGTTACGACCGCCCGACTCGAGACGGACCGTCGCTACGATCGACTTCCGAAATACGGGGAGAACGCACGTCGGCAGGCGTAACGGTTATTGACCAGCCAATCGATGGTAAGAATTGTCACACCATTCCGATGACGACGTACTACTCACGACGCTCGCCGCGGTTCGATTCCGACCTCGCATGCACCGGAATCGAGTGCTCGTTTACGAGCGCGGTCGACTATCTGTTGGTACTTCTGTGGATCGGCGCGATCGGGTTCGTGCTCGCGACGTTGCTTTACCTTCCTCGCGCGCGTTCGGTCTGTGAGGAAGAACGCGAACGGACCGAAGAGGAAGCCCGGGCCTTCGGACGGTTCGTCGGTCGAGTCGCCGAGATCGACGCTACGCCGACGCCGAACGGGCCGGCACAAGCGACAGCCGGTACTGTCGCCACGTCGTTCGCCCAACGCGGCGACGACCAGGGACTGCGCGAGATCCGACGCGCCTACCGGGAGACGGTCATGTCCGTCTCCCACTACGATCAGGAGTACGGCGAATCGCTCACCAAGAACGTAACCGAGGAGTTCGACCCTGAGGTCGCAACGGTCGTCACGAACGGCGATCGGGTAACGCCACAGCTGAAGGATGCGATCGTCGATCGGGCGATCGATGCACGGGACCGTCGCGAGGACTTTCTCGGCGTGTTATCGCGCGAAGCCAGCGCACTCGAGGACGCCCGTCGTTCGCTCGAGGACGTCGATTCGACGCTGGAACGGCTCGACGAACGTCCCTTGCCCGATCGCTCCTACGACGACCTCGAGGCGACCTGGCACCAGTTGTGCGACCTCGAGCGTCGTCTCGAGACGCTGCTTGCCGACCGCCAGGAGCGACTCCGCTCGAGCGGCGGAAGCGGTCTTCGCTTTGCCGACTCGATCGCGATGTACGCCTACCTGTATCAGCCGCTGTCGGTCGACTATCCGGTACTCGCCGACGGGACACGCCTGCTCGAGGACGTGACGACGGCGCAACGTCGCGTCGCCCGGTCGCTTTCGTGTCGGGCCTGAACCGGGTCCGGCGCACTCGAGTGACCACGTTCGTGCATACTGAGCCTGCTCCCGAGACGAATCTATACACGAATCCGCGGCGCTTAAGGGAGTCGCAGCCGCCCGTTCGACCATGACCGAGATCATCGACGGGAACGCAGTCGCCGGCGACATCCGTGACGAGCTCACGGACGCGATCGAGACGCTCGCCGACGCGGGCGCACGCCCGGGACTCGCCACGGTGCTCATGGGTGACGACCCCGCGAGCCAGACGTACGTGAACATGAAACAGCGCGATTGCGAGGAGGTCGGCATCGAGAGCCACCACGTCGACGTCGACGGCGACGCCGATCCCGAGGTGCTGTACGACGCCATCGAGGAGCTCAACGACGATCCCGCCATCCACGGCTACATCGTCCAGGCCCCCGTCCCGGACCACGTCGACTACCGCGAGGTCATCCGCCGGGTCGACCCGCTGAAAGACGTCGACGGCTTCCACCCCGAGAACGTCGGCCGGCTCGTCGCCGGCGAGGCCCGCTTCCGGCCCTGTACCCCACACGGCGTCCAGAAGCTGCTCGAGGCCGCAGACGTCGCAACCGAGGGCGCGGACGTGACGATCGTCGGCCGGTCGAACATCGTCGGCAAGCCGCTTGCCAACCTCCTCCTCCAGAAGGCCGACGACGGCAACGCCACGGTGACGGTCTGTCACTCCCGGACCGAGGACCTCGCGACGAAGACCCGCACCGCGGACGTCGTCGTCGCCGCCGCGGGCGTCCCCGAGTTCATCGACGGCTCGATGATCGGCGAGGACGCGGTCGTGATCGACGTCGGCGTCAACCGCGTCGACGCGGAGACGGAGAAGGGGTACGAACTCGTCGGCGACGTCGAGTTCGAGAGCGCGAAGGAGACCGCGAGCGCGATCACCCCCGTCCCCGGCGGCGTCGGTCCGATGACGCGGGCGATGTTGCTCTACAACACCGTCAAGGCCGCCAGCCTCCAGGAGGACGTCGCCGTCGAGCTACCCTGACGCGTTCTCGTACTCGAGGTCGTCCAGGCGCTCCCGTGCACGCTCGAGTGCATCCTCGTCGTCGCGTTCGAGCCCGGCTGTGAGTTCTCCGGTCGCCTCGACGAGCGTCTCGGCCGTTCGCGAGGAGACGTCGCCGTCGAGCATCCGGATCCGCTTTACGTGGTCGCCGAGCAACTCGAGCGTCGCCTGCGCGGTCGACTCGAGGTCGCGGTCGTCGGCCCAGGTGCGGACGTCGCGACGGAACTCGCGGGCGGCGTTTGCGTACGCGAGCCCACGGGCGGCTCGAAGCGTCTCCGGAACGTCCTCGATCGGCGGACGCTCGCCGCGGTCGGCGTCCCGAAGTAAGGCGAGAAAGTATAGCTCCTCGCGCTCGTCGAGGGTACGTGCTCTGGCGACGACGTCTGCGACGTGGAGAAGTTCGATCGCCGCGAGATAGTCGTCCTCGAGCGGTCGAAGCTTCCCACCCCGAACGAATCCTCGCCGACGGACGTACTCGCGAGCACTGTCGCGAGCCCGTTCGGCCAGCTCGGCGGTCTCGGTCTCGTCGACGTCAGTACGGATGGACGTGAGGTCGAACTCGACCTCGAGGTCGGTGTGTTCGGTTCGCTCGTCGAGCCCGACGCTTTGGAGGCTGCCACAGGCCGGACAGCCAACGCTACCGGTCTCGTAGTACGACCAGCGGGTCCCACACGACGTACACTCCCGTTCGCCGCGGATCTTCATGGTGGTACGTACTCGAGCACGCACAAAAGGTCAAGGAAGGTCCAGCGACTCATACGGTCTGTTGTGATTCGGTACCGGTGATCGATCGAACGGGGCAGCGATCACCGGTACCACGTTACAACGATCCGTATCAGCCACCTCGGATCAGGTGTGAGCGAGGACGCCGATCGAAGCGAGTCCGCCGACGGCGATCGTGAGCCAGTACGTACAGAGTCGAAAGATGAGCGCGATCGTCAACGCCGCCGCGCCCGACAAACCGCCGAACGCGACCAATCCTCCCGTAACCATCGCCTCGACACCGCCGACACCGCCCGGAGACGGGACGACGAACCCGAGCTTGCCGAGTGCCACGACGAGAGCGACGATCGGGAGGCCGATCTCGTACCCGAGTCCGACCGCGGCGATGTAGACGGGAAGCATGAGAAACGCCATCCCGAGGTGAGCGTAGAGGACCGACACCGCGAGCGTCTTCCGGTCGCGAGTGATAGTGCCGACGGCGTCGTAAAACCCGTCCAGGCGGTCGGTCACGGCCGCACGCGAGAGGACATCGTCGAACCGATCGGTTACCCGTCCGAGGAGACTGCGAGCGATCCCGGTCGCGGTGAGGACGATCCAGTAGACGATACCGGGACGTTGCAAGACGAGAACTGCAAGCGCGACGACGACGACGAACAGACCACCGAACGCGAACAGCTGGGCGACCATGTCGTTTATCGCGCCGCCAGCAGCGATCGCGGCGATCGCTACGAATCCGAACGTGTAGTACGGGATGTAGTTGAGGAGATCGGCCGAGACGATCCCCGCGAATCCGTCCTCGTAAGCCATCTCTTCGTCGTACGAAACGAGGTACGCGACGAACGGCTCCGTCGCGAGCTGTCCGTACGGCGTGACGTACTTGAGGAACATCGCCGTAAGAAAGAGACTGCCGATCCGACGGCGGGACACTCCTTCGGCGACCGTCGAGATCGATCGAATCCAGACGAGACCCCGGAATATCAACGCGAGCAGTCCCGACACGAGCCCGAGTGCGAGAATGCGGTAGTTCGCCGCCGCGAGCTCCGACAGAACGTCCTGGCGGCCGACGAAGCTCACCAGGGCGACGAGAAGGAGGGCTGCCAGACCAAATCCCAGGACGATCTGTCGTTTCACGAACGAACCAACGCGTGGAACAATACAATTATCTTCTGAACGTGACTTTGTAGTGAGGGATACACCGCCGACATCGGCCGACGTCGCGAGGAACGTGCGTCTGGCTGCCGTTCGCTGCCAGCTCGTCGAACGTCGTTTCGAGCGCTTCTACTCCGACAGTGGCCCAACCGACACGCACTTCCATCGAAGACACCCAGACGTGGCATGGAGACGTACACGGTCGAGCTGGAAGTGCCGGACGACGCCGACGTCGACGCTGCGGGTGAGACTGTCACGTTCGAGGTGGGTCCGGACGAATATCTTCTCCCTGCAGCACGGGCGGAAGGCGTCTGGCTCGAGGCCGACTGCCAGCAGGGGTGGTGCACCCGGTGTGCAGCTCGGCTGCTCGAAGGCGACGTCGACCAGGGAGATGCCAAACGATACTACGACGTCGACGAGGCGGAAGGCTTCGTGCTCACCTGCAGGGCAAAGCCCCGGTCAGATCTGCGGCTTCGGGCGTTCAAGTACGACGAGATCCTCGAGCACCGAGCAGCACACGATCTTCCGCCAGGACGGTCGAAACGGTAACACGGAGTGAAATCGTGGCAGGTGACACGAACGTATACGTATCTGTACAGTCTCCATCTGACATAGTTTATTTGACAGGGTATTAATATGCGGCAGCTGCAGGCCGCACTGCAACGTATCGAAGCGTGATACCTCGAGATATGTCACGCCGACGACTCAGTCGACGTAAGCTCATAGCCGCGGCCGGAACAACGAGTGCCCTCTTCATCGCCGGGTGTGTCGACGACGACGACGAACCCGACGACGAGGAGCCCGAACCAGAGCCCGACGACGAGGAGCCCGAACCAGAGCCCGACGACGAGGACGACGAAATAGACGACGAAGACGACGAGATAGACGACGAAGACGACGAGGATGACGAGATGGTCGACGACGAGGACGATGAGGACGACGAAGATGACGAGATGGTCGACGACGAAGACGATGAGGACGACGAAGACGATGAGGACGACGAAGACGACGAGGACGACGAAGACGACGAAGACGACATGTAACAGCTGCTACCAGCAGCACCGAAGTCGCTAACGACGACACCGTGGCGATACTCCTCGGTTGACGTGGTCGTCGCGATTAGGCACGTCAGCCACTTCCGATAGCGGGTAGAGCCCGTGTCCATCCGTTTTCGACCGACTGAACCGAGTAGCCACACCTTCGAGACGAACGACGCCTCGTCGACCAAGTGGTTTACACCACCTTCGCCGGGCGGTTTTTTGAACTTCGGACGGGTAACCTCGACTATGCGAGACGAACAGGAGATCCGCGAGCAGTACGAGTTTCTCAAAGAACAGCTCGAGAGCGAAGAGATGACCCACGACGGTGTCGAGCGGATGTTCACGTACTACAAACGTGCGCTCGGGTGGGTGCTCGAGGAAGAACACATTTGACCGCTCGGAGAAGTGCGCTGGCTGGGATTTGAACCCAGGTTGTGACCATGGCAAGGTCACGTGATACCACTACACTACCAGCGCCCTGTTGCACTTTCAACTACACCGGGAAGGGTGTATAAGGGTTGCGAATCGAGCGCGCCGTGGCGGACGAAACCGTAACACATCTCCGGGGCCGGACACGACTCACGTGACTCCGTTATTCTGCCGTCACGCCCACGTCGCACTCGGGACGGGCGTCGCGATCGACGGTTCTCGAGGCCCGACTGGGCGTCGGGGAGGCAGCGACACGCCCGTGTCCCCGGCGGGTGAGCGCCAGCACGACGAGAAAGCCGCCCTATCGACGACGCCGAGCCAGTCGAGGGGGTGGTGCTCGCGGCGCTCGCGAACGTCGGCCGAAAGCGGCGCCTCGGCGCGGTCGACGCAGGGTGCGGCGAGGGTGATGGCCACAGTAGCCGTGTCGGTCGGTGGCGTGCAAGGCCACTGGAGTTTCCGCCGGGTAGGTATCGCGATCGGCCGCCTCCGCTACCGGTCGACTCCGAGTGACCGTGCCTACGAGTGTCACGAATTTGGGGCTGTGAACGGCTCACAGCCGGGATCGGAATCCGCTATCCTTTTAAGATCCGGTCAGCAAAACATCGCTACAGTCTAGTGACGAGGCACCGAAGCGTCACGGCATGACCGTCAGCGTGCTCGTGCCGTCGTCGCTCGCCCGTGAAGCCGAGGACAAACGCGAGGCAACTCGCAAACTCGGATACGTCGCCCGCGCGGCGACGATCTTCCGGGCAGATCGCCTGATCGTCTTCCCCGATCGGGACGGCGAACGGCGATACGACGGCGGGTTCGTAAGCATCGTACTTCGGTACGCCGCGACGCCGCCGTACCTCCGAAAGGAGGTGTGGGGCAAACGCGACGAACTGGAGTACGCGGGCGTCTTGCCGCCGCTCCGTGCCACGTCACAGACCGGCTCCGAATCGAACGGTTCGGGGTCGTTAAGACAAGGGATCGTGACCGAGGTCGGACCTGATCGGCGCGTCCGGGTCAATTGCGGACTGCAACACCCGATCTCTCTCACCGTGCCGCCGAAAACGGCGCTCGAGGAGGGAGAGCGCGTGACCGTCAGGATCTCTTCGCGACGACCGGTCCGGGCGAAGCTCGAAGACGTGCCCCCACCGGGGTATCGAGTCGAGCAGACGGACCTTTCAGCAGCACTCGGCCGTGAGGACGCCGGCGTCTGCATCGCAGCCTCCCGGTTCGGTGAGGAACTCACCGTGGGACGGCTCGAGACGCTGGCCGGACGCATCGCCAACGACGGGATGACCGTCGCCTTCGGTGCGCCCGAGCGAGGGCTGCCTGACATCCTCGGAATCGAGGCGTCGACCGTGTCGAATACGGACGACGAGACAGACGTCGAACCCACCGCGGATCCGGGGTTCGACCTCTGGGTGAACACGGTTCCGAACCAGGGAAGTGAGGTCGTGCGAACGGAAGAAGCGATGTTCGCCACCCTCGCTCCCCTCTCACTGAGAGCGTGATAGAATGCCACAACAACACGCACCACGCAAAGGCTCACTCGGGTTCGGCCCACGAAAGCGGGCGACAAGCGAGACTCCCCGCTTCAACTCGTGGCCGGACGACGACGGACAGCCGACGCTCCAGGGTTTCGCGGGCTACAAGGCCGGCATGACCCACGTGGTGATGATCGACGACGCGGCTAACTCGCCGACTGAAGGGATGGAACAGACCGTCCCCGTCACCATCGTGGAGACGCCGCCAATGCGCGCCGTTTCCCTGCGTGCGTACGAAGACACACCGTACGGAATGAAGCCGCTCACCGAGGTCTGGACCGACGAGTTCGTTCCCGAACTCGATCGCGTGCTCGACCTCCCTGGTGAGGACTACGACGTCGAGGCCGCCGAAGACGAGCTTCGGGGCTACCTCGAGGAGGGTCGCGTCGCCGACGTGCGCGCGATCACCCACACCGTCCCCGGCGACGTTCCGTCGGTGCCAAAGAAGAAACCCGACGTCATGGAGACCCGGATCGGCGGCGGTTCCACCGAGGAACGCGTCGACTTCGGGCTCGAGTTGCTCACCGACGGCGGCGAGCACACCATGACTGACGTCTTCCGCGCCGGGGAGTACCTCGACGCGAGTGGCGTCACCAAGGGCAAAGGGACCCAGGGTCCCGTCAAGCGATGGGGCGTCCAGAAACGCAAGGGCAAACACGCCCGGCAGGGCTGGCGTCGCCGCATCGGCAACCTCGGCCCCTGGAACCCATCCCGCGTCCGCTCGACGGTCCCCCAGCAGGGTCAGACCGGCTACCACCAGCGGACGGAACTGAACAAGCGCCTCGTCGACGTCGGCGACGGCGCGGACGCAACGGTCGACGGCGGCTTCGTCAACTACGGCGAGGTCGACGGCCCGCACGCGTTGATCAAGGGATCGCTCCCCGGGCCCGAGAAGCGCCTCGTGCGCTTCCGCCCGGCGATCCGACCCGGAGACCAGCCGCGCCTCGACCCCGAGGTCCGGTACGTCTCCACCGCATCCAACCAGGGATAACCCATGCAGGCAACAGTACGTGACCTGGACGGCAGCGAGGCAGGGGAGCTCGAGCTCCCGGCGGTCTTCGAGACACAGTACCGCCCGGATCTCATCGCCCGTGCCGTACGCGTCGCCCAGGCCAACCGAAAACAGGACTACGGTGCCGACGAGTTCGCCGGCCTTCGGACGCCGGCGGAGTCGTTCGGGAGCGGTCGCGGCCAGGCACACGTCCCCCGACAGAACGGACGCGGTCGACGCGTCCCACAGACGGTCGGTGGACGCAAGGCCCACCCCCCGAAAGCCGAGAAGGACTGGACGGAATCGCTCAACGACAAAGAGAAGAAACTGGCCGTCCGCAGCGCCATCGCTGCGACGACCGACGCGTCCCTCGTCGCAGAGCGCGGCCACGAGTTCGACGAGGACACGGAGCTCCCACTCGTCGTCGCAGACGAGTTCGAAGAGCTCGAGAAGACCAAAGAGGTCGTCGCGTTTCTCGAGGACGTCGGCGTCCACGCGGACATCGAACGGGCAGACGAGGGCCGAAACGTCCGCTCGGGTCGCGGCAAGACCCGCGGACGCAAGTACCAGACGCCCACGTCGATCCTGTTCGTGACCTCGAGCGAGGCCGGCCCGTCGCGAGCGGCCCGGAACCTCGCCGGCGCAGACGTCACGACGAGTGCCGAGGTCAACGCGGAAGACCTCGCACCCGGCGCACAGCCCGGACGGCTGACGATCTGGACCGAAAGCGCACTCGAGGAGGTGGCTGACCGATGAGTTCGATCATCGAGCATCCGCTCGTGACCGAGAAGGCGATGGACGACATGGACTTCGAGAACAAGCTCCAGTTCGTCGTCAACGTCGATGCCACCAAACCCGAGATCGCCGACGAAGTCGAGCAGCGTTTCGACGTCGAGGTCGTCAAGATCAACACACAGGTAACGATGGAAGGGAAGAAGAAAGCAACCGTCACGCTGTCCGCCGAGAACGACGCACAGGAAGTCGCCTCGCGAATCGGGGTGTTCTGACGATGGGACGGCGAATCCACGGACAACGACGTGGCCGCGGGACGCCCACCTTCCGGGCCCCGAGCCACCGCTACAAGGCCAAGCTCGATCACAAAAAGGCAGAGGACGACGATGTCGTCCGCGGCGAGGTCGTCGACATCGAACACGACCCCGCGCGGTCGGCGCCGGTCGCCGCGATCGAGTTCGAAGACGGCGAGCAGCGGCTCGTCCTCGCACCCGAAGGGGTCGCGGTCGGCGACGAGATTCAAGTCGGCATCAGCGCGGAGATCGAACCGGGCAACACGCTACCGCTCGCGGAGATCCCCGAAGGTGTGCCGGTCTGTAACGTCGAGGCGAACCCGGGCGACGGCGGCAAATTCGCTCGCGCCTCCGGCGTCAACGCGGACCTGATCACCCACGATCGCGATGCCGCGGTCGTCCAGCTGCCAAGCGGCGAGGTCAAACGCCTCGACCCGCAGTGTCGGGCGACGATCGGCGTCGTCGCAGGCGGTGGACGAACGGAGAAGCCGTTCGTCAAAGCCGGCAACAAGCATCACAAGATGAAAGCGCGCGGCACGACGTGGCCGCGCGTTCGTGGGGTCGCGATGAACGCCGTCGACCACCCATTCGGTGGCGGCGGCCGACAACACCCTGGTCGCCCCAAATCCGTTTCGCGGGACGCCCCGCCGGGACGGAAGGTGGGCGACATCTCCTCCCGGCGTACCGGCCGGGGTGGTAACAAATGAGCCAGGAGTACCGAACCGGCCGCGAGGGTGATGAGTTTACCTACCGTGGCCACACGCTCGAGGAGTTGCAGGACCTAGAGCTCGAGGAGGTCGCGGAACTGCTTCCCGCTCGCCAGCGGCGAACTATCGAACGCGGACTCTCCGTCGAACACCGGAAGCTGCTCGAGGAGGCCCGCGAGAAAGACGAACAGGAGACGGCCAACGCGCCGATCCGCACGCACCTGCGTGACATGCCGGTGGTGCCGGAGTTCGTCGGACTGACGTTCGAGGTCCACACCGGTCAGTCCTTCGAGCGCGTCCGGGTAGAGCCGGAGATGATCGGTCACTACCTCGGCGAGTTCCAGCTGACCCGGACGTCCGTCGAACACGGTCAGGCCGGCATCGGCGCGACCCGCTCGTCGAAGTTCGTCCCACTGAAGTGATCCACGCATGGGAATCAACTACTCGGTCGACGCGGACCCGGATTCCACCGCGAAAGCGATGCTCCGGGAGCGTCCCATGAGTCACAAGCACAGCAAGGAAATCGCCCGCGAAATAAAGGGAAAGACCGTCACCGAGGCCCGGGAGTACCTCGAGGCCGTCCTCGCCGAAGAGGAGTCGGTTCCGCTGAAGTCTCACAACACCGGTGCCGGGCACCGTTCGGACATCGATGGCTGGGACGCCGGCGGCTACCCCGAGAAGGCCTCGAACGAGTTTCTCGATCTCCTCGAGAACGTCGAGGCGAACGCGGACCACCAGGGCTTCGACGGCTCGTCGATGGAGATCGCCCACGTCGCCGCCCACAAGGTCGGCGAACGGGTCGGTCGCAAGCCCCGGGCGATGGGTCGAGCAACGGCGTGGAACACGCCGGAAGTCGACGTCGAGATCGTCGTCGAGGAACCACAGGAGGATGATACGTAATGGCTGACGAACACCAGTTCATCGAGGATGGCCTGCAACGCTCGCAGATAGACGAGTTCTTCCAGGAAGAGCTCGGCCGTGCAGGCTACGGCGGTATGGACGTCGCCAAGACCCCGATGGGGACCCAGATCGTCCTCAAAGCGGAGAAGCCGGGGATGGTCATCGGCAAAGGCGGCGAGAACATTCGGAAGGTCACGACGGCACTCGAGGAGAAGTTCGACCTCGAGGACCCCCAGATCGACGTCCAGGAGGTCGACGAACCCGACCTCAACGCACGGATCGTCGCCGACCGACTGGCGAACGCCCTAGAGCGTGGCTGGTACTTCCGGAAGGCCGGCCACACCACCCTCGAGCGGATCATGGACGCCGGTGCGCTGGGCGCGGAGATCGTCCTCTCCGGGAAGGTCACGGGTGCCCGCTCACGGGTCGAGAAGTTCAACGCCGGCTACATCAAACACAACGGCGAACCCGCCGAGTCGATCGTCGACGAGGGCCAAGGCGTCGCCGTCATGAAACTCGGGACGATCGGCGTGACGGTGAAGATCATCCCGCCGGGTGCCGAGCTGCCAGACGACTTCCGCATCGAGGAAGACGTCGACCCCGAAGAGCTCGTCCCCGAGGCCGTCGAGGCAAACGAGGGCGTCGAGGAACTGCTCGAGGGCGAACCCGAGGAAGCCGAGGCGGCTGCCGAGGAACTCGAGGAGCCGGCTGAGGAGGCCGAGCCCGCCGAGGAAGACGTCGTCGACGAGGAGGTCGTCGAGGAAGTCATCGAAGAGGACGTCACAGAAGACGCCGACGAGGAGTTCGAGGAAGTCGAGGTCCCCGGCGACGACGACGTCGAGGACGAACTCGAGGAGCTCGAAGAAGACGTCGAGGCCGAAGCCGAAGAGCTGATGGCCGAGATGGACGAGGACGAGAGCACGGACGACGACGAGGGAGGTGATGCCTGATGGCGATCCTGCACGTCGAGGAGATCCGTGACATGACCCCTGCCGAACGGCAGGCCGAACTCGAGGAACTCGAAACGGAACTGCTCAACGCCAAGGCAGTGCTGGCCGCCGGTGGTGCCCCGGAGAACCCGGGCGAGATCGGCGAGCTGAAACGGACCATCGCGCGGATCAAGACGATTCAGCGCGAGGAGGGCGATCTCGAATGAGATCGAACATCCGAACGGGCGACGCCCGTGAAGAAGGCGATCTCGACGAGGAGTAACGAAATGGCACTGACACCCGAGACGTTGCCGCGACACGAACTCAACGGCCTCCCGGTACGGGTCGTCGACAGTGACGATCCCGGAACGGTTGGCCTCGAGGGACGCGTCGTCGTCGAGACGACGAACACCCTCCAGATAGCGGTGTGCGAGAACGGCAGCTCTCGGGTCGTCCAGGTGCCGAAATCGGGCTCGACGTTCGAGTTCGCGATCACAGATGACGCCGCCGACTACCGCGAGGAGTTGGGGACCGCGTCCGAACTGGCCGGCGAGGACGTGGCCTACGTTACGGTCGATGGATCGCGACTGCTCTCACGACCCGCCCGACGTACGGAAACGAGTGGTGATTCACCATGGCAATAGGATTAGATGTTGAAACCCCTCCGGAACCAGAAAACCCGGGGGAGTACGACTACGAGAAGTGTCCGTTCTACGGCGAGCTCTCGGTTCGAGGTCAGATCCTCGAGGGCACCGTCGTCTCGACGGACATGGAAAAGACCGTAGTCGTCGAACGAGAGTACGACGTCGCGGTTCCGAAGTATGACCGCAAGATGAAACGTCGCTCGCGCATCCCGGCGCACGTACCGGGCGTGCTCGAGCCGCTCTCGGTCGGTGACACGGTCAAGATCGCAGAGACCCGACCACTGTCGAAGACCAAATCGCACGTGGTCGTCGAAGTAACCGAAGAAGCGACCGCCGAGGACGTTGCCGAGCTCACCCGTCAGGCCGAGCCTGAACAGGAGATCTCGGACGAGGACCTCGTTGCGGGCGAACCCGAAGCGGAAGACGAAAACGAGGGTGATCAGTGATGGAGGCGATGAAAGCAGACGTCACGCAGGGCCTGAAGAAGGGCTCGCTGGTCACGTGTGCCGACAACACCGGCGCGCGTGAGCTGAAGGTCATCAGCGTCTCGGGCTATCACGGTACCAAGAACCGCCAGCCGAAGGCGGGGATCGGTGACAAGGTGACCGTCTCGGTCACGAAGGGAACTCCCGAGATGCGCCGTCAGGTCTTAGAGGCCGTCGTCGTCCGTCAGCGGCAATCGATCCGCCGGCCCGACGGCACGCGCCTGAAGTTCGAGGACAACGCGGCGGTCATCATCGACGAGAACGAAGAGCCACGCGGCACCGAGATCAAGGGCCCGATCGCCCGCGAGGTCGCAGAGCGCTTCGGAGCAATCGCGAGTACAGCTACGATGATCGTTTAGCATGAGCAAACAACCACGCAAACAGCGAAACGAAACTGAGCGTGCCCCGCTGCACAAGCGACAGACGCAGCTTCGTGCGACGCTCTCTGAGGAACTCCGTGAGGAGTACGGCCGACGTCGGGCCCGCGTCAACGCGGGCGACACCGTCGAGGTCATGCGTGGCGACCACGCCGGCGAGGAAGGCGAGGTCGTCCAGGCAATCCTCAAAGACGGCGTCATCCACGTCGAAGACGTCACGGTCGAGACGGCCGACGGCGAGGAGGTCCCACGACCGCTCGAGCCGTCGAACGTCCGGATCATGGAGCTTGACCTCTCCGACGAGCGTCGCGAGGCACGCCTCGAAGGTGATAACGAATGACGAACCACCAGAAGCGACTCTCGGTACCGAAATCTTGGCCGGTCGAACGCAAGACCGACACCTTCACCGTCAAGGCCGGCGCTGGCCCTCACGGTGAGGACGGCGTTCCGCTGCTAATCTTGCTGCGGGACGTCCTCGGATACGTCGACTCCCGGAAGGAAGCCCGCTACGCGCTGTCGGAAGACGGCGTCCTCGTCAACGGCGATGCCGTAAGCGACGAGGAGCGACCGATCGGGATGTTCGATATCCTGGCGTTCCCGGCCCGCGAAGAGTACTTCCGTGTCTTCCCCGACGAGGGCGGTCGGCTCTCGCTGACGCCGATCGACGAGGACGCGGCAGAGAGCCGCCTCGGAAAGGTCGAGGACAAACGCCAGGTCCCCGGCGGCGACACGCAGCTGTCGCTGCACGACGGGACGAACGTCGTCGTCGACGAGGAGGACTACAGCCCGAACGACTCCATCGTCATCGACAACGACGACAAGTCGATCGTCGCACACTTCCCCTACGAGGACGGTGCACTCGTCACTGCCGTCCGTGGCAACCACGCCGGCAAGATCGGCGAGGTCGACTCGATCGACGTCACGAAAGGCAGCGGCTCGAACATCGTCCACGTCAGCGACGGGGACGAGGAGTTCGAGACCGTCGAGGAGTACGTCGTCGTCATCGACGAGAACTTCACGGACGACGATTCGTCCGACGACACCGTGACCACGACGGGTGATGACGATGAGTGACGCCGAAACCGAGTTCCACGAGATGCGCGAACCTCGCGTCGAGAAGGTCGTCGTCCACATGGGCGTCGGTCAGGGCGGTCGCGAACTCGGGACGGCCGAAGAGATTATCGAGGCAATCACCGACCAACAGAGCGTCCGCACCCAGGCGAAAAAGACCGAACCCGACTTCGGCATCCGCCAGGGCGATCCGATCGGCACGAAGGTCACGCTCCGTGGCGAGGACGCCCACGAGTTCCTCGAGACTGCGCTCCCGCTTGCGGACCTCTCGGCGAGCCAGTTCGACGACACGGGCAACTTCAGCTTCGGGGTCGAGGAACACACCGACTTCCCGAGCCAGGAGTACGATCCGAACGTCGGAATCTACGGGCTGGACGTCACCGTCAACCTGGTGCGTCCCGGCTACCGCGTCGCGAAACGCGACAAGGCCACCCGACCGATTCCCTCGCGGCACCGACTGTCGCCCGAGGACGCGATTCGCTTCCTCGAGGCGAACTTCGACGTGGAGGTCACAGCATGAGCGAAAGCGAAACCGAGAACGAACGAACGGGCGAACACGCCAGCAAGCGCACGGGCCAGGAGGAAGCGTGCCCGCGCTGCGGTCGAAAGCAGGGACTCGTCGGAAAGTACGACATCAACCTCTGCCGACAGTGTTTCCGCGAGATCGCCCGCGACATGGGATTCAGGAAGTACAGATGACAGGGAACGACCCACTTAGCAACGCGCTCTCGGGACTCGCAAACGCCGAGAGTGTCGGCCACCTAAGCCACGAGGTACAGCCCGCCTCGAACGAGATCGGACAGGTGCTCGAGGTCTTCTACGACCGCGGGTACATCGACGGCTTCGAGTACGTCGACGACGGCAAAGCCGGTCGGTTCGAGGTCGAACTGAAAGGAGCGATCAACGAGTGTGGCCCCGTCAAGCCCCGCTACAGTGCCAGTGCCGACGAGTTCGAGACGTGGGAGAAGCGCTTTCTCCCCGCTCGGGACTTCGGCGCGCTCGTCGTCACGACGAGTCACGGCATCATGAGCCACTACGAGGCTCGCGAACAGGGTATCGGGGGCCAGGTGATCGCGTACGTCTACTAAGCTATGCGAGTCGAACTGGAAATCCCCGACGACGTAACCGCCGAGGTAGACCATCTCGACCTGACCGTCGAGGGACCGGAAGGAGCCGTGACGCGGCGTCTCTGGTACCCCGACGTTTCGGTCGAGGTCGAAGACGACCACGTGGTCATCGAGAGCGAATCCGGCGACGCAAAGACCGCGTCGACGGTCGGAACCTTCGAGAGCCACATCGAGAACGCCTTCCACGGCGTGACCGAGGGCTGGGAGTACGAGATGGAAGTCTTCTACTCTCACTTCCCGATGCAGGTCCGTGCGGAAGGCGAGGAGGTCGTTATCGAGAACTTCCTCGGTGAGAAAGCACCGCGACGAACGACTATCCACGGTGATACGGACGTCTCCGTCGACGGAGAGACAGTCGTTCTCTCCGGTCCCGACAAGGAAAACGTTGGACAGACTGCCGCCGACATCGAGCAACTGACGAAAGTCAGCGGCAAGGACACCCGCGTCTTCCAGGACGGCGTCTACATCACCCAGAAGCCGGAGAAAGGAGGTGTCTGATAGATGACAGACGAAGATACCGACGAACCACAGGAACTCGAGGACATAAGCGGCGTCGGTGCGAGCAAAGCCGACGCGCTTCGTGAGGCCGGCTTCGAGTCCATCGAGGACGTCAAGGAGGCCTCCCAAGACGATCTGGCCGAGGCCGACGGCATCGGCAACGCGCTCGCTGCGCGTATCAAAGCCGACGTCGGCGACCTCGAGGTCGAAGAGGAAACCGAAGCCGAGATCGAAGACGAGGCCGTCGAAGCCGACGAAGAGCCGGACGAAGACGTCGAGACCGAACTGCAGCCCCGCGGGCTGACCGAGAAGACGCCCGAACTCACCGACGAGGAAGAGACACTGCTGGCCCGTCGGAAACGCGAGGGCAAGCCGCAGTTCAACCGACAGGACTACCACATGAAAAAGCGGACGCCGGAGTCCTGGCGTCGTCCCCGCGGCCAGCTGTCGAAACAGCGCCGTGGCGTCAAGGGCAAGGGGCCGACCGTCGAGGCCGGCTTCCGTACGCCCAAAGCCGTCCGTGGGAAACACCCGAGCGGCTTCGAGGAGGTCTACGTCGAGAACGCAGACGACTTAGAAGGCGTCGACGGCTCCCGCGAGGCTGTCCGGATCGGCTCCTCGGTCGGTGCTCGCAAGCGCGAGCGTATCGAAGAGGTTGCAGAAGAGGAGGGCATTCGCGTCCTGAACCCGACCTACGAGGAAGTCGAGGTGGCATCCAATGACTGATCTGAGTGCACAGAAACGACTCGCGGCCGACGTCCTCGACGTCGGCGAGAACAAGATCTGGCTCGATCCGGACGCCCAGGGCGAGATCGCCGAAGCGATCACGCGCGAGGAGGTCCGTGACCTCGTCGACGACGGCCTCATCCAGGCCGAAGAGGCCCGGGGCAACTCGCGTGGCCGTGCCCGCGAGCGCAACGCAAAACGCGCCTACGGACACCAGAAAGGCCCGGGCAAACGCAAGGGCAAGAAAGGCGCACGCCAGAACGAGAAAGACGACTGGCAGAACAAGATTCGCGCGCAGCGCCGGAAACTGCGTGAACTCCGAGACAAAGGCGAGCTGACGCCCGCCCAGTACCGCGAGCTCTACAAGAAGGCTGGCGGTGGGGAGTTCCGTAGCGTCCGGTACCTGCTGAACTACATCGACGACAACTACGGTGACGACTAATGGCGACAGGACCACGATACAAGGTGCCGATGCGGCGTCGCCGCGAGGTCCGGACGGACTACCACCAGAGGTTGCGCCTGCTGAAATCGGGCAAGCCCCGGCTGGTCGCTCGCAAGAGCAACCGACACACTACGGCGCAGCTGATCACTCCGGGCCCGCAGGGCGATGAGACACTCGCGAGCGCACACTCGAGCGACTTAGAGGAGTTCGGCTGGGACGCCCCAACGGGCAACCTCCCGGCTGCGTACCTCACCGGCCTGCTGGCCGGCAAACGAGCGCTCGAGGCAGGCGTCGAGGAGGCCGTGCTCGATATCGGCCTCAACACGGCGACGCCTGGCAACAAGGTGTTCGCTGTACAGGAAGGGGCGATCGACGCTGGCCTCGAGATCCCACACAACGACAGCGTCCTCGCGGACTGGTCGCGTACGCGTGGCGAGCACATCGCCGAGTACGCCGAACAGCTCGAGGAGCCGCTGTACAGCGGTGATTTCGACGCCACCGAACTACCCGAACACTTCGATGAGGTACGAGAGGCGATCCTAGAATGAGTGGAAACGACTACGACGACGGCTGGCAGCCTGTCACCCGTCTCGGAACGAAAGTACAGGAGGGCGAGATCGACACGATGGAAGATGCCCTCAACTCGGGGCTCCCACTGAAAGAGCCCGAGATCGTCGATCAGCTCCTGCCGGGGCTCGACGACGAGGTGCTCGACATCAACATGGTCCAGCGGATGACCGACTCCGGACGCCGGGTCAAGTTCCGCTGTGTCGTCTCCGTCGGCAACCGCGACGGCTTCGTCGGCTACGCCGAGGGACGCGACGATCAGGTCGGGGCTGCCATCCAGAAAGCGATCGGTATCGCCAAGCTGAACATGATCCAGGTGCCACGCGGCTCCGGCTCCTGGGAGGACCGCTCTGACCGACCACACTCGCTGACCCACCGAACGACCGGCAAGGCCGGATCGGTCGAGGTCGAGGTCGTCCCCGCCCCCGAAGGGCTCGGACTGGCCGCAAGCGACACCGTTCGAGCAGTGCTCGAACTCGCTGGCATCGAAAACGCCTGGACCAAAAGCCACGGCAACACCCGGACGACGGTGAACCTCGCGAAAGCGACGTTCAACGCCTTAGAGAACGCATCCCAGTCGCGACAGCCACGCAGCCGTGAGGTGGTCGAACGATGAAGGCGATCGTCCAGCTTCGCGGTGAAGTCGATCGGTCAGATGCCGTCGACGACACCCTCGAGATGCTGAACATCCCGAAAGTCAACCACGCGACCGTCGTCCCGGACACCGACGCCTACCGCGGCATGATCACGAAGGTCAACGACTACGTCGCCTACGGGGAGCCAAGCGAAGCGGTCCTCGAGACGCTGCTGTCGAAACGCGCCGAGCCGCTCGAGGGCGACCAGTCCGATGTCGACGAGGAGTGGCTCGCTGAGAACACCGACTACGACGATTTCGAGGCGCTGACGGAGGCACTGCTCGACGAGGAGACGACGCTTCGCGAGCAGGGGCTGTCACCGACGCTACGACTGCACCCGCCCCGTGGTGGCCACGACGGCGTCAAACACCCCACGGTCGAGGGCGGGCAACTCGGAAAACATACAACGGAGGAAATCAACGCCCTCCTAGAATCGATGCGATAACAATGACGAGCAAGAAACGACGCCAGCGCGGCTCGCGAACACACAGTGGCGGGAGCCACAAGAACCGCCGCGGTGCAGGCCACCGTGGCGGTCGCGGCCGTGCCGGGCGGAGCAAACACGAGTTCCACAACTACGAACCGAAGCAGAAACACGGCTTCAAGCGTCCACAGGACATCCGCGAGGAGGTCCTCGAGGTGGAGGTCAAGAAACTCGACGAGGACGCGATCCTCTACGCCGCAGAGGGCGTCGCCGAAGAGACCGACGACGGCTACCGGATCGACGCTCGCGACGTCGTCGAGGACGGCCACGAGACGGACGTCGTGAAGGTACTTGGCAACGGCCAGGTCCGCAACAGCCTCGAGGTCGTCGCGGACGCCTTCAGCGAGACGGCACGCGAGAAACTCGAGGAGGCCGGCGGCGAGGCCGTCCTCTCAGAGCGTGCCCAAGCGCAGGAAGCCGACGACGAAGACGAAACTGACACCGAGTAACTATGGGATGGAAGGAAGCCGCCGAACCGGTCTTGACGCGGATGCCCGCCGTCCAGCGTCCGGAGGGGCACGTCCCCTTCAAGCGGAAGCTGGCGTGGACGGCCGGCATCCTCGTGTTGTACTTTTTCCTGACGAACATCACGCTGCTTGGCCTGCAGGCCGAGGCAGCGACGGACCTCTTCGGCGAGTTCCGTGCGATCCTCGCGGGTGAGCACGGCTCGCTGATGCAGGTCGGTATCGGCCCGATCGTCACGGCCAGCATCGTCATGCAGCTGCTCGGCGGTGCGAACCTCCTCGGTCTCGACACCGACGACCCGCGGGACCAGGTCCTCTATCAGGGCTTGCAGAAGCTGCTGGTTATCGTGATGACGGCGCTGACCGCGCTGCCGATGGTGTTCGCCGGCGGGTTCCTTCCAGCCCAGCCCCAGCTCCAGCTTGGCGGTCTCACGCTCGGGTTAACCGGCGTCCAGCTGGTGTTGTTCGCCCAGATCTTCGTCGGCGGCATCCTCATCCTCTACATGGACGAGGTCGTAAGCAAGTGGGGCGTCGGCAGCGGTGTCGGCCTGTTCATCATCGCCGGCGTGAGCCAGATGCTCGTCGCTGGCTTCCTCTCGCTGAGTGAGGAAGGCTTCTTCTACAGCTGGTATCTCATCCTCAGCGGGCAGGCCGAGATCGGCTCGCTCGTCACCGGCGACGGGCTGTACGCCATCTTCCTCGGTCAGGGGGAGATCATCGCGCTGTTGACGACGGTCCTGATCTTTGGGATCGTCGTCTACGCGGAGTCGGTTCGGGTCGAGATTCCCCTGAGCCACGCCCGCGTGAAGGGTGCTCGCGGTCGCTTCCCAGTGAAGCTCATCTACGCGAGCGTCCTGCCGATGATCCTCGTTCGCGCAGTGCAGGCGAACATCCAGTTCATGGGACAGATCCTCGCGACCCAGTGGCCCGGCATGCCCGGCTGGCTCGGCCAGTACGCCGACGGACAGCCGACCGGCGGGTTCTTCTATTACACCGCACCGATCTACTCGCCGGACGACTGGATGTGGTGGACTGCCGCCGTCACCCAGGAGTGGTGGCAGGTAATGATCCGCGTGAGCGTCGACCTGACGTTCATGGTCATCGGCGGCGCGATCTTCGCGATCTTCTGGGTCGAAACGACCAACATGGGTCCGGAAGCCACCGCGAAACAGATCCAAAACTCCGGGATGCAGATCCCCGGCTTCCGACAGAACGTCGGCGTCGTCGAGAAGGTCATGGAGCGGTACATCCCGCAGGTGACCGTCATCGGCGGTGCCCTGGTCGGCTTGCTCGCCGTCTGGGCGAACATGCTCGGTACTATCGGAGCCGTCACGGGAACGGGTCTACTGCTTGCCGTCTCCATTACGTACAAACTGTACGAGGAGATAGCCGAGGAGCAGATGATGGAGATGCATCCGATGATGCGCCAGATGTTCGGTAATGACTGAACACAGTGTGAACACTTAATTGGGAAGCCCTCTAACGGCTTCCCATGCCCCCCGATGAAGAAGACTTAGAGGACATTTCTCCACACATCCGAATCAGGATCGACCCTCAAAAAAAGAAGGAGTGGCTCGAATACGCGGAGAAACATCACCATGGTAATCTGACTGGCCTGATTAAACACGCCGTCGACAACACGATCGGTGATACGTGGGTGCTAAAAGACAAACATCATTCTGGGACGGAGACCGATACCTCGGAGTTGGAAGAGGGTGTGACTGAGATCACCGACAGGCTATCTATAGTTGAGCGGAAGCTTGACGATCTGGCATTGCACTCTAGTGAAGAATCAGATTCAGAGTTCAGTCGAGATGAGCTAATCAAATTAGCTAATCGCTGCCAAGACTTACTGCCCCGACTTCAAAGCGAGATCCAGTTTCCACCGTTACGACAGGGATTCTCGGTTCAGCTTCGAGAAGTCCCGGATGATTTCCTACAGGACGGGCCATCGAAGAGTAGTGAAAATAGCTTAGCACGAAGTAGAGCAAAGATTACCGGTCGGGCAGAAGATCTTGCGGATGCTCTTGACAAACCGTCCCACCAAGTACGGCAGGCACTCGCTTTCCTTGAACAGACCGAGACAGGGGCGGTCGTTGAAAGCACTATTGATGACGGAGAACGACGATGGTTTATCCGTGATCCGGATGCAGTCCCGGACTTTAGTTTTTTGAAGCAGAACCAGCCAGATCAAGAGACTGATGATCAACATTGATCACTAGGTGGTCCATATGAAAAGAAACGACAAAGCACAGTTCACATCAGAGCGTGAACTTTCTGGGAAGTACAAGGAACTATATGACGATTACAGCGGGTGGATAACGGCCACGAGTAAGAAACAGACAACGACGGATCGGTTGAAAGAGGGAGTGAAGGCTTGGCTTTACTGGTGTCTTGAAGAAGATATTGATCCGGCTGCAGCTGAGAAGAGAACTGTCAACGCATATATTCGAAGAATGATCAGAGATGAGTACGCTGATACAACGATCACTCGTCGGTTCTATTCTGTTTCCAAGTATTACCATTTTCTCATCAATGACCCGTCTAGAGAATTTGAGCTTGACAATCCAACAGCTGACATCAGTCTCCCTAAGGATCACAATATAAAGAATGTGAGTGAGTACCACCGTGTTCTTGATCTCGATGGCCGAAAAGACATCATTGCTCCGTCTTTTGAACAGCTCAAACCGATCTTCGAACACGTGCCCGGTAAGAAGGATTTCACGAAAGTCAGGAATGAACTCATCTGTCGTCTTCTTTGGCAGACGGCCGTTCGAAGTGACGAATTGAGTCGGATTCGACTCGATAATATCTCGTGGGACGACAGGGATATTGAATTACGATCTGCGAAGCTCAATCGAAGAGATCACCCGGATCTATACTATAGACACGTCTGGTGGGAACCGAACATCGATTATCTGATGCACAGATGGAGATCGATACGAGAAGGGGAATCCCCGTACCTGTTTATTGGCGAAAGAGGTGACCAGCTTGAGCCGTCCTATATTAGCCGAATCGTGAAGGAAGCAGCGCACAACGCAGAAATTCAGGAGCCGCTAACTAGAGAGGCTGATGGTAGCGTGAAACAATGGCTATACACGGCACACAGACTCCGACATAGCCGCATCACGCAATTGGCCAATAAAACCGACATGGATCTGAATTTTATCCGCATGATGGCGGGCCACGCTTCGATGGATACGACACTAAGTTATGTGGATCCAGACTGGGATGAGGCTCAGGCAGCATTTCATAAGGCCACAGAGGGTTAGCACTGGTTTCTAAACTCCAACATCTGGCGCACCATACAGAAAATGAGGGACCTTGGGACTCGTGCGGCTGGAGCGAGCGCCGGCGATGACCGCAACGAAGAACCGGTCTGCTCGCGGTTACGCTTCGTCAAGAATCTGTTCCAAGAGTCCCGGTAGATCGTTGATTCGCTGCCATCCGGCGTCCTCTTCTACGTGTTCTTCAATGATGGAGATCTGCTCGAAGTAGTCGTCCAGAACTTCAGCGCGTTCCATCGCAAGAGGTGGCGAGCAGTAGTCCTCTTCGATCCAAACGGCTTCATCAGTCTCTGGATCGTACCGAGCCTTCTCCAGCGCCCGTGTCATAGCGCGACCAAACGGCTCCATCGCTTCGACCTCGCCGCTGTCGAGGCGTTCGCGGAGCTCTTCCAGTCGCTGGTTATTGGGACGGGCGCGCACGAATCGCTTTGCCATAGGCGGATCTTGGTGGCGCTCACTAATCAACCCTCAGCCACAATCCACCGTTAGTCGAGGTCAATCGGGAGTTCGTCGTTCTGAAGTCGGTAGTGGGGTGGTTCGAATGTGGTAGTGATGGCGTGCACCTCTACGCCCGCATCACGCACACGGGAAAGCAAGTCTGCGAAGTCAGGATCTACTTCCCGGTATGGGCGGAAACGTTCGACATCAGGGCGCTGAACGACGAAGACGACATGGGTTTCGTACCCGTCTTCATGGAGTTTTTCGAGGCTTTGGAGATGACGACGGCCTCGTTCAGTCTGCCGGTCAGGAAATTTGGCAGTTCCATCTTCGACGTGCGTACAGGATTTGACCTCAACTTACGCAGTGTCACCGTCTGGTGTCGTGAGCCGGAAATCTGTTCTCCCGTGATCTGGGAGCGAGGGTTCGCGCTCACGGACTGTGTACTCAGCGAATGCTGGGATGGCATCGCGGCCGAGCGCGCGTTCAAACAGATCGTTTGCTAGCGCTGTGCGGACACTCACGTACACATTATCAACGACGACCGCGATCGCGTCGTAATCTGTCGCTCGTTCGGTATCGCTGACGGGCGAGCAGAGCATCTTGTGTCCCGGCTCAACATTTTCTTTGAGGGCACCGGGATCGCCGAGAAACACGCGTTCGGGTGTGTCACCGAAACGAACGCGAACAACGAAGCGATTCGGCCGATCAACGATAGTTCCCGTCAGCAACTCCCTATCGATCGTGAGTAGTTTCGTCATGCTATTGCTGGTGAATTACTGCGCTATACGTCGTTGGGGATGGTTTTAGTCCTACTCTTCGAATCCTGGGCCAACGGTGAACGAGTCCGCTGCGCAGGGCAGTTGATTATGCTGACACCACTGACAGTGGTCATCAGCGATATAGTGAGTGAACGATGACTCTGCGATCTGATCCATTGCTCCTGTCACGGCGACTTCCACGCCTTCCAGTTCGTCTTCGCTGAAAGCTCGTGACTCGATCTTCGGCCCGATGCTTCCCACATACGCGTATCCAGCACGCTTGATTGGCTCTTCATAGACATCCCGACAGGCTAATAGATAAATTGGTAGCTGCTTGTCGTCCTGTATGTCCCGGTGACGTTCGGTGGCCTTGTAATCGATGACGAGTAGCTCGTCATCCGGCGTCCGATAGACTGCGTCAATAAACCCGGTGAGATCGTGCCCGTCGATATTGAGTTCGAACTCTCGCTCTGCATCGACTACCTCGTAGTTGGAAAGGTCTAACTCGAAGTATCGGTCAATACATTCTTTTGCTGCTGGAAGCGCATCTTCGTCTCGACGTTGACTGGCGAGCCGTTCGCAGATTTCATACCATTCCTCACGGCGTTGTATCTCCTTCTTGGCTGCCTGCTCTGCCGTGTCGTGGAAGAGTAATCCGATCGCGCGCTGGGACACGTCACTCCCACCACTACTCGTCGCTTCTTGATAATCCGGGAACGCGTTGACGACGTAGTCGAGGTAGTGGCTGCGAGGGCATTCCTCGTAGGCTGCCAGAGACGTGTAGCTGTGAGTAAGCGATGGTGGCGGAGTGGATGGTCCACCTAGAGACTCGATCTGCAGTCGTGAGCGTTCACTCTCTGTTTTAAGGTGGCCGTCAAGCGATGCTGTTGCGAGTTCTATGATCTGGTCACGTGCCGCCTCTACTGTAAGTGTCTCCCCGTCGTGGGTGACGGTTCCGCCGACCTCACCGACAGCTTCTAGAGCAAGCGTATTAGTCCAGTCCGCTGCCTCGTCTGGCAAGCACTCCTGTACATCGCTCCAGATGGGGAGATCTCCGCGTTGTGGTTGCCATGGGATCCGAGACGGCAATATCTCGTCGACCATGCTCGGAATCGGGTGGGTTTCGTCGTTACCGTCGTCGTCTGTCCCGCGGCGACCCTGTAAGACGAGAATATCCTCGGCACGTGTGATTCCGACGTGGAACACGCGCCTGGTTTCTCGGGCATCGCGCGCGACGTAATCTTCGGCAAACGCTGCAGTCGGATCTTCCGAGATCCCTGTTTCGAGTGTATCGTACGCCCGTGAGCTCGGTGCCCACTCGTCGGCTGTGACTTGCGGGATGAGAACAACCGGGAAATCAAGCCCCTTACTCTTGTGGACGGTCATCACGTTGACCGCATCGTCAGCAATGTCCGGCTGACTCGTCGGTGTGGATCCACTCTCGTCGAACAGTGAGTCATAATGTTCGAGCGAGTCGATGAAGTCCGGCGTGAGTGGCGGTTGAACGGCGCTGTCACCATACTGTTCGATGACATTGTCGAGCTGTGCGAGGTCGCGTCGCTCCTGCTCACTAAGATACCACTCAATATTCGTACGGCTCTTCAGTTCGCGGTACAGATGGCTAAGCGAGGCAGACTCTTTGATGTCGAGGAGATTGGTGACGTGCTCGCGGGCTTCTGCAACGCGATCGGGCTCCTCGAACTCGTTGAGAGGAGTTTCACAGAGCGCGTCGACGAGTGGCGTGTCGCCCGCGTTGAGTGTGCGGAGATCCGTATCGCAGAGCCGGTACCGCATCAGTAGAACGCGATTCCAGCTCACCTCGTCTTCGGGCCGAGCGAGAGCCTTGAGGTAGGCAGTTACGGTACCGACACCGATTGATTCTGTGGCGAGATCACCAGCGACTTGATACGGAATTCCAGCATCTTCGAACGCTTCGATGACTGGCGTAGCGTGGTTGTTCTTTCGAACGAGGAGTGCGATGTCTCCCGGATCGTATGCTCTGTCGAGATTGTCTGCCGCCCCGGTTAACAGATTCTGGACGACAGTTCGGAGCTGGGTTGCCCCGTCTCTTTCGTCGTCTTCGTCGGGTAACTCGATAGTAGCGACAGTATCGGTGTCGTAGTCAGGTTCATTGACCCGAGTGAGTGTTTTGTGCTGCTCCCGGTGGTCTAGTTTCGTGATGGCTTCGTTCGCCAGATCGAGGATCGGCTGTCGTGAGCGGAAATTTTCCTCTAAGGGTTTGTCTGTGAGCGCCGCAAATGCGTTGTCGAGTTCCTCTGTAATGTTGGCGACGTGCGCGCCCCGCCACTCGTAAATTGCTTGATCGTCATCGCCGACGACGAACAGGTTGTCGTCAGTAACCAGTGATGTAACGAGGTCGAACTGAAGACGGTCCGTGTCTTGAAATTCGTCACAGAATACGTAGTCCCATCGGCTGGCGATTTCGTCACCGACCGGTGACTCCATCAGGTCTGCAGTCTTTACGACTAGACCGTCGAAGTCGATGAGATTTCGTTCATCGAGTTCACGCTCGTATGCGGCGTATCCTGCAGTCAGGTCACGAGCGGTAAGGCAGTCAGAAATAAACGAATCGAGGTGTGTCGTGAGTTCGAGATTGAGATCGTTCGGGATTCCTTTCGGTGCGCTGCTGTACCCACCGAGCAGGTACTTCGGAAGCTTGTAGGCGGTATCCGGAAGCTCTCGTTCCCCCGCTTCGTGTGCTTCGAATGCGGCTTCGAGCGCGTCACAGAGAGCAATGAGCCGGTCGAGGAAGTCCCGGACACTGGCTTCCATGCCGTCTGTTCCCAGTGCATCACGTTCCTCAACGAGTTCCTCACGTGCGTCTGGAAGGCCACCCAACACGCTAGATACAGAACGTCCACCGAGGTGGTTACTGGCGATATTTTCGATTTGTTCTGGCAGGTCTGCGAGATCGTACACGCGGTCGGCCGGGCCGAGGAACGTGTCGATGTCCTCGGGTGTGATACCACTGCGTTTCATCGACCCGATGAAGTTGAGGAGTTTCGAGGCAGCACCTGACGCATAGCCATCGCTTCCGTACACGTTGGGCTTGACCGATCGGTACTCGATCTCGTCGAGGACATCCAGCACGATGGCGTACTTTTCGGCGTCCGTAGCGATGTCGAAGTCCGGGTCGAGCCCTGCAGTGTATGCGTAGTCAGAGAGAATCTCGTTGCAGATCGAGTGATACGTGTACGCGTCGATGTCGTATCCGGCGGTGCCGAGCTTCGCGTTGAGCTTCTCCCGCATCGAATCCGCCGCGTTGTTCGTAAACGTCAACGCGAGAATCCGGTCCGGCGATACGTCTTCTTCGTTGATGAGGTGCTCGATCTTCCGCACCATCGTGAACGTCTTCCCCGTCCCTGCTCCAGCAAGCACCCGCATCGGATACGCGTCCGCATCAATAATCTCTCCCTGTTGTGGTTCCGGCGACAGCTCGTCTTCCGGAACTGGGAACCACGATGGATACTCGGTGTTATCGTCGGTCATCGTTTCACCTCTGTTGAGAGCCGGTCAGGACACATCGCTCGATACTCACAATTCGGACACGCTTCCTCGCTGATGATCGCAAACGGCGCGGGGTCGTACGTCTCATTCGTGATGCCGTCGTGCGCCGCTCGAATCAGCGCCCAAATCGTATCGTGGTGTTCCTCGTAAATCTCGGTCGTTTCACGTGGGTAACCACGGACGGACACGTTGTAGCCCGATGGATTACTTTCGAATGATGTGCTGTTGAGTAGCCCGTAGAAGCTGAACCGAACGTCCATCCCGTCCTCGTAGAACGGTTCATTCTTGACGCCCTCTATGTACGTAGCCGTCTGGAACGCGTTCCGAATGCGCTTCGGTTCGTGGCCATCTCCGTTGAGGTGGTCAGCTAAGTAATCGGCTGTACCAGTCGAAAGCATCCCGCGTGTGTTTCGCTTGTAGTCGAAGACGTGGAGCCCCTCGTCAGTCCGAATGACGTTATCAGCTTTGCCGTGGAGCCCTCTGCCATCGCGTTCACACTCTACCCAGCACTCCGTAGCGACTGATCGGCGCGCATGCTCGATCCCATCGCCACCCTCGGGATCGAAGAAGGCATCTATAGCAGCTTGGTTCTCGATTCGCTGATACTCCTTGTGAGCAACTGATTCGTAATCGTCCGGAGTACTGTGTTCGTCCCACTTCTCGTCAAAAATACGCATTGCTCGGGCGTGGATCGTCTCTGCATCATCACCGCGTTCGGTCGCATCACACACGTCTTCGATAGTTTCGTGGTAGATCTTCCCCTGGTTGAGATAGAGTTCAGTTCGATCTGGTGTGTTGATGTCCTGTGGGTAGCTGTACTCGTACTGTCGTGGGCACGCCGCATACTTCGCCAGGCGAGACGGCGAAAGCGAATTCTCGCTCATCGCCGCACCTCACCATTTGCGAATTCGACACGCGCACGCAACGCTTTCCGCAACTCTTCGCCACGTGTCCCGCTTTTATCGAGCAGTTCTTGAATCTCCCCGAGCTCCGTTTCGACCTCATCAAGCGAGATCGTCACGTCTTGACTGTTCGCGCGGCGAACATCAGCGAGTGCGTTATCAACTCGGGACAGCAGAAACTCTTCTGCTGCTTGTTCGCTCGTGATGTGCGGGTCCGCGGCGTCCGTCACCCATGGAAGGTCCGTATACGCTGCTGTCAGGAATCGTGACGCTTGTGCCCGCTCTTCGAGCGCAGTATCTTCGTACTCGTAGAGACAACAGTACAAGCGGTCTGTTGCCGCCTCAGCACCGATCGCCAGGCGTCGCCGTGCGTGCTCGGTATGATACCGTACGAACGGCCGGCTTGACGCCGTCGAGTCCGTCGGGAATGTCGCATCAACATCTCCGGTGTCGAGTTGTGTGACGCCCGGATAGTCCGGCAGTGACGCAACGCGCTCCGTCGGAAAGAGACGTGTGAGGAAGGGATCGCCGGGGTATTCACTGTCTGTAAGATTGATCAAGAATACCGCTTTGAACGAGGTATTTTTGATAGCCTGCAAGTGATCGACTCTGACACCGCCATCGAGGTCCGTTGCGCTCGTCTGGTTTTGTTGCGACGCGTACTCGTGGGCCCGCTCCAACATCTCTTCGTAAGATTCCCACGTCGCATCGAGGAACGCTGTGTCGTCCAGGAACGCGGCCATCCGAAATGCACGGCGAACGTTTCCGAACTGTGATCGCGCATCGAGCGGTGGTGCCCGCTCTGCGATTCGTTCTTTCAACCCGGAATCGGTTGCCCACCACCGCACCGCGTCTTCCAACCGCTCAATCTCGTCGACACGGGCCAAGCGCTCCGTATCGAGTGCTGGCCCGTGGCCCGGTACCTCATCGTTCTCGTCGGCAGCCAGGTGCCGAACAACGGCAAGCAGCTCCCTGATCGCGGGGTCATCACCGAATCCGGTAACGGTCGTGGACTCTGTCGGAATCCCGCTGCGTTCGAACGATTCGATGGTGTCTGTAACGCCACTCCCACTTTGCTTCGTAGCGACCGCGATGTTATCGTAGCTCCACCCTGGCTGCTCGACGAGTTCCTCGATCTCGTTTGCAATTGCAGCAAGTTGGTCGTCACCGGACTCCGCAGCGAGCACTGAGACTGACCCGGTATCCGGATCGTCCACGACAGTTCCTTCCGCAAAATACGCGGCGGTGGCAGCCGGGCGTGTTGATGGCTGAACAGAGGCTGCGCGTCGAGAGTTTCTGAACGAGACGTAGTCCGTGACTGGGCCTGTCTCCACCCATGTTCTGCGGACACTCGCATGTTCCTCAGCGATACAGACGAGTTCACAGTCTTTCGTGAGTGCGTCGAGATACGCCCGGTCGAGCGGGAAGAACCCCTCAAATTCGACTGCAAGTACCGCCTCAACGTCGACGATGTCCTCGTCGTCGTCTTCTGTGAGGACATCGAGTGCTTCGGAGATGAGCTGCCCGCGTTCTATGTGATCGTGTTCAGCAAGCCAGTTGTGGAATGCATCAAGTGCAGCCGTAATCTCTCGGATTTCAGGCGTCTCGTCGGGAGAAATATCCTGCCACGAGATTGTATTCATTACTTGGGCTACGTCTTCGATGAACGAAGGTTGATCCGACGCCAGTTGTAGATATTCTGTTTCCCATTCGTAATCAGCGAGGAATCGATGCAGAAGCTCACGCCGTAATGCGTCTGAGAGAATCACTCGATCGTCCGTCTGATTGAGGACATCCGTCGCGTGTACGACGGGCGATGTCACGTGCGGTGTCGCCGCGCCGGGAAGTCTCTCGTCTAGCGTATCACGGAACGTGTCGGTACTTGTTGGCGCGCCCGTAAGAACGAGCACGTCCTCGGAGCCATACTTCTCAAGCAGATTCGCATATTCGTCTTGTGTCGTTCGTTCGACGTTCTCAGCACCGAACGGTGTTCTGACTAATATCCCGTCAAACTCTCGATGAGATGCATGGTCAGTCATAGGAATTTTGGAATTAGTTTTCACATCCATACCGGAAGGGTGTAAATACTTTCCTCACTGAGAGATGTGCTCATCCTCTGAAATCCTCTTGCGGACTACATCAGGGCGAGTTCAGGCGTACTTTCATACTCTTCCCATCGAACGTACTGATAATGACTGTCTTCGCTCGCTCATCAGGGTGCTATGATGGATGAGTGAACAGCATGCTACTCACCAAGTGCCCGGATTTGTCCCTGAACCGAACGATCTTCGAGCGGTCTTCCATCGGCACTACGAGAACGCGGCTGCGATGAGTGGCGATGATGCATATCGGGACCTGCAGACCGAAGAATCGATTCGTCGACAGTACACGGCTCGTGTTCTTTTCGAACTGTTGCAAAACGCACTCGACCGGGCTGAATCAAAGGTCGCAGTCGAAATCCGGGACGTTGACTGGGGTTCGGCTGAACAGGCGCTTGTTGTTGCTAACGATGGTGTGCCGATCCGAGTTGATCCGGAGTATGATTATTCGACTCACCGGCAGTTCGGAGAGGAGCGCCGGCCGGATTTCAACGCACTCTGCACACTACACGTATCGAATAAGCGCCCCGAGGAGAGCGTCGGGAACAAAGGGGTCGGTTTTCGGTCTGTATTCTGGCTAAACGATTTCGCGCGCGTATGGAGTCGGTTTTCTGAATCTCCTGAATGGTGGGGGATGGAGATGCATCTGCCACTGGATCAAGACACATGGCAGCAACGACTCGACTATCGAGAAGTGCAGAAGGGTCACTCCGAGTTTCTTGATTCGGCCACGTGTCAATTGGGTGAAGGCGAGCAACGGGCTAGCTTCCATTTTCCACTCCCGTTACGTGCACCAGCACCCCCAACACTTGACGATGCTTCGGATTTTAGCACGGTTGTAGTCGTTCCAATTGACCCCGGAAAAGAGGACGAACTACGCGACTCCGTTGAGACATTTCAGCAACGACACCTCAATTTCATCGGGCTATTCGAGGACCGTCGAAACCTGGATGTCTCGTTTGATGCATGGGGAGATCAATTTCAGAAATCCACTTGGCCATCAGCGACGCCAGAGGATGCGAAACGATCGCTCGTATTCTGGGAATCATCCGAATTACAGCCACTTGCCGACGAGGCTGAGCACGACGTTTCCACCCCAGGGGCAGCCATCGCCTGGCCTCGGTCAAAAACCCGCTCTGACGAATTGAAACCAGGACTATATGGGTATCTCCCCACGCGAATTGAAAGCCCGTTCGGGATCGATTTGCAAGGTGACTTTCAGTTACGGACAGACAGAACAGCGATTCATCTTAATGATGAGACGATCGGTCGTTACAACCGAGCCCTGCTTAGAGCAGCTGCAGAGCTACATCTCCACGCAATCTTCAACCACCTCGGTATCTCTGATGAAGATCTCGAATACGAGTGGATCAATCCCGACGAGGTCACAACAGTCCCCGAGACAGCATTAGATGAAACACCCCGAGACGACTTCTGGCAGTTGCTAGACCCAGGGTCAACGAACTCATCAGCTGCCAAGATCGTCGTTGATCACATAGAAGATCTTCTGTTTTCGGATGGGGGCGTCAAGGATCTGGATCGCTATCGCCAGTGGGCCGATCTCGCTGATGCGTTTTTCGAGCAGCAGGATCAGTGGCCGCTCTCGACGTACGACGACTTCTGGAAAGCAACTGGCAACTGGATCGACCGGACGTGTAAATCCTCACGTCGGACCAAAACATGGAGAAGACGTGCTGTAGCGATGTGTGACGCAATCCGGGATATTGAGACCCGGGTTGCACCCATCACCGCAACGAGGGATGAAGACAAGTCAAGTAGAATCGCTGCTGTTCAGCTTCCTCAGCGAGGAACAGCAGGTGGACAGATACAGACTGAACGACACACGCATCGTCTTTTTATCCGCCGATCGGAGACGACGCAATTGGATCTCCCGCTTGCGCTCCGCGAGGCAGGGCGTGCCGTGACTTCGTATGAGTTCGCGTCTGGCTTCGATCGTGAGCCACCGCACCCTCTCGGAGCGAATCAGTTCAATCGCTGGGATGTCCTCGGAGAGCTTCGGCAACTCCCAAACGATCTCTCCAGTTGGGAGTATCAGCCTCTGGATAGCGACGTAGAGCGGGCCGAGCGATTACAATCTGAACTGATTCGGTTTGCGATGGATCTCTTCGCACTAAGCTCGCAGGGTAGTGCTGCTCCCCCAGCAGAAACGGAGAAATACGGTCCTGGTTGGCGCGCAATTAGAGACGATGTCTATAGCGATAATGCGCGATCTGCCGGCCGTGCGATCGCAACGCTGTTTCTCCCGACGATAGATGGACAGTGGGAACCAGCACGTCAACTCACACAAGATCGTGTTGCCGTCGAAAAACTCCCCTCACTTCCCGAAAATGCGGATCTGGATTCGTTCCTCGCATTTATCGGAGTAACGCCGGAACCGCCCGATCCAGACGATGGAGTCCGACTCACGTTAGTCGAAGGGGGTGAGGACGGAACCGTTGCGCCCCGCGACACACCCCCGGTGTTAGTTGCGGCAGGGACAGAATGGAACCCACTACGTCTCGGAACAGAACCTGCGACCGCAGATTCAGTTGATCCGGGTGCCTGGCTAACGTCGCTAGATGCAGCTTGGGACACGTGGCTTGCAGACATTATTGAAGCTGAACGAAACGAATTAGATGAGGAAAATCAAGGGCGGCGGCCAATCGAGATCATACCGGCACTCCGGAATCAAGCCTGGTTCCCAGTCGGTGACGCTGAAGGAGCAGCAGAGCCACCGCTTCTCGTTGAAGAGCCACCGGATCGGATTTCACCGGCAGAGCTCACGCTTGTCTCTCGACAGCAGCGCCAGTTCCCGTCCGTACTCTGGAGCGTGTCAAAGGAAGCTCCACTCTCGCAGGAGTTGTTGATCGCGCTCGACTCTGTCAGTGGGACCGATATGGATAGTCTTGGACGAGACGGCGCAGAACCAGCTTTCAGACTACTGACCCAAATACACTCGCTAACAGCTGATCGGTTAGACGAGATCGAAGAGAATCCGCGTGCACGTCAGGCCTTGACTCGGTTGTTCGATCGTCTTCTCAACACGATCAGCCGGGAACACGATCCTGAAGCGGACGAGCGAGCGATCCCCATCCTCGGGTATCGACCCGTCGACGAGCCACGAGCGCTCGCTGAACGAGGATTAGCGTGGTATGAATCGGACGAAAATGTGTGGATTCCAACGACGAACACTGCCCGAGATCAAATGCGCCGGTTCTTCCCAGAGGTGCCGTTGGCTGCAGCGACGATTGGGACTGAGACTCTTCGAGGATATGAGCCGCTCGCTGAACGCGAGATTGATATTTCACGTCAGGTGTTTCCAGCCCATCGCGGCAGTGAAGAGGTAGAAGTCGTTCAGCATCTCGAAGAACAGCTTCGACCGATCATAGCACATCTGCTCGCCCTCGCCAGTACGACGAACCAAGTTGATGTTGACCCGGCGACGGCGGCTGATCGATGGCGAAGCAGTACGATTCGCTACGTCGAGAACGCATGGATCGAATTCCAAGCAACTCTCGGTGGGGGAGAGACATTGACTGCAACTCGGTACAAGAACACTCACAATCACGCGCTCTATCTGCAATCGAAACCACCGACGATTATCTTCGATACGCCAGACGAGACTACGGGTTCACCACCGCTTGATGAATTCGGCGAGCCGTTGGCTAAACTGCTGCTTGAGGATTCCGCTACTGGCGTCGGCCCTCTCTTCGGTCAGGCCCTCAGCGGTTACGAGTCAGACGGCGTCAGCCGTGTCGAACGACTCTTGGAGAAACGCGACGCAATCTCCTTGGTGGACGCCTACGAGCGGCATCTCCGCCAACTCGATGATGAGGAACACGAGGAGCTACGTCGTCGGGTGCGAAAGGCGCTATCTGAACTCGATATTCAGATTCGTGACTCGTGGAATCGGCTCTCCCATATCGGTTCTGATGATGTGGATGTGACCACGGCTTCATGGTCCCTCACAGCTGCTGACGTGAATGCTGCGTTGAGATCGATAGATCTGACCGACGCTCAGGAGCCGTTCCGGCCACAGTTCTCCTGCAAACAGACACACCGAGCGGAATGGGACGAGTGGTTCACGGGGTGGGAACAGCGACTCATTCCGTTCTTGGAGCATCTCATAGAGGAACACACCGATATAACATTCTCTGACGATGAACTCGAAGATCGCTTGCAGGAATACATTTCTGAAGATGCGTCTCGACGAGTCGCCTTCGATCCGACGCGGGCCGTCATCGAATGGCTACGAGGGACTCCATTCGGCGGAGCACTCCCTGAAGCAGCGATACCAGCCCCCGAAGAACTCGAAGATCGTCTAATTGAGTTCTCACCGCGGTACGAACCCGTCGAGAACGTGGCAACCACAGATGATCTCGGCTGGGGTCGTCCAAGGTTGTCCGAAGGTGACCCGAACGAAACTGAAACCGGAATCGTAGAGATCGAAGATCTCGAATCTGAATGGAAAAATACGAAATCAGTCGGTGACGAAGCCGAGCGAGCGGCCGCATCATGGATTACCAACCAGACTGTTGAACATCTCGAAGATGCGAAGGCACGAGGAGAGTTTGATGAAGCTTTGGAAAGTCTCCTGTCAGTGATTCCGTCCTCAGGCAGGACTGCAGAAAATCTGGATCGCGGCCTTCGGGAATGGAACGAAACAGGCAGCGTTGAAGCTCTCGAATCGGGTCTCCACATCTCAAGCGTGTGGGATGGTGCAGGGTACGATATGCTCGGGCTGGAACGCACCGGTGACGAGATCGAGCCCGTTCGATACGAAATCAAGAGCTTGGGCGATGAAGGCCCGTACAAGGTGCATTTGACCCAAAACCAGCTCCGCGTCTATCGCAAAGTCTTGCACTCACCTGAGACCAGGAGTACAAAGCACACGCTGTATCAGGGCTCTTGGCGGCTGTTGGGTGTTCAATCCGGACGACAAGCTGTAGACCTGACCAGTGAGCTTGACGGGCTCCCTGAATTAGTCAACAGCTTCCGAAACAAAGGCTACGGGCACGACGGACTCATCATCTACGTTCAGGATAACGACGAATCAATCGACATTTGACTCATCAACGGAAGGCGACCTTACCAGTTCAGAGCCTTGTAACTCTGCAATCCGTGGTTCAATCTCATCTTGGAATATATCCATAGCATCCACACCCCATTCAATCAACTCGACCTGTTGTTCAGGGGTTAAGTCGGTGATCTTCCCTTCAATCGGCTTGGGCCATTTGATCCGACAGGCCTGCTTTTCAGGCAGCTCCTGCCACACGAGTTCTACATCCAGATTCACTTCGATTTCCTCGCGGTCATCCTGCAACGTCTCAAAAATAGCCTCGTTTCGCTCCTTTTCCGGGGTCGAAATATACAGCTCAATCGAGAACTCGGGGCCTTGATGGAACACCCAGCCAAAACTGACCCCCGAAATGCCTGCACTGAACGTCATATACCCGCGCGGCCCAGGCGTCAGTTTGTACCAACTCGGTCGCCGTTCAGCATACGCCTCAACCAAATCAGCGAAGAATTCCTTGTAGCTCTTTTCCGTCTCCGTAAGTGACTCCTCATCAGTCAACTCTCGCTCCCAGTCGTTCGGCTCAACTACAACTTCGAATTCAAACCCTCGCTTCTCAGACCCTTCAATACTCACCACACGCGGTTTGATAGCGAAGAATTTCACGTCCTTCGGCCCGCTTTCGTTGAGCCATTCCAGCACACTTCGGTGTTCCGGCCGGAATTCCTCGGCCAGCCACATGGTGAATCCAGCACGCTTTCCGGCTGAGTACGTCAACAGCTTCCCCAGGTGGTCGTGATCTGTTCTGTTATACTGGTTTTCGATGACGATAGTCTCACCAGTGTTCATCTCCCGAGCGACGATGTCTGCTGAGAAGTTACCGATCGCTTCTTCGGCGCGCGCATCTTCAATTTCAATCCCAAGCTCTGCACCGAGCAACTCGATATTTTCGGCTAACCATCGGGTGAAGTCCCGTTCCTCATTCTGCCAGACGGACCGGAGTTCATGTTCTACGATCTCTGCGATCCTCTCATCCATACCCTTTCTCTCGGAAAGAGCCCGTATATTCTTGATGTTCAAAAGAACGGTGAGGCAATACTACCTGGAAGCCATGATCCGCTGCTGCGGAAGAAGCAAGAACTTGAAGACGAACTTCGTATACTGGGACGGTTTTGATCTTCTAGATCTTCTAAACTAATACCGAATTTTTTACATATAATAGTAATACTCCGGTCTAACATCGTCCATCGACTCTGTAGCTGGTTCAGAAAGAACCTTGCCTACGCTGTTAGCGACGCCCAATGTCGCTGGCATTCTAACTGAATACTCCGAAGTGTTCCAGTCTAGCTTGGTGAAGAATAGGATCTCTCGACACAACTGGTCGGCCGGTGTTGGGCATTGTTCAGGGTCAGGTACCACCTCTATCGGTCTCGGGACGTTACTACCCTCATACGTCATCTGTTCGGGGACGAATCCTGTTGTGTATAGGTAGTGGATGTCGTCTTCTGGAACACTAAGTACCGTTCCTCGAACTGCTGGGAAATTGCTGTCAGGATATAGCCGGACATCGGGCCTGTTACGGATTGTGACGAGATCCAGGCTCTCTATTTCAGTTGCAGCTGCCTGGCAACCATCTCGTTCACGGTCCCAGAACTCGGAAGACTTGTGGAGTACAAATCGACGTGGATACATCCCTTTGCGCTGCCGATAGTGCTCAAGGATCTGCGATACGACAGTTTCTGCTCCTTCTTCAGACAGGTGTGGCTGTCCACTATTATCTTCCTCAATATCTTTCAACGGGTCGCTTTGAAGGATGACGTGGTCTTTCCCGCGGAACACGTGGGCTAATGCTGCCCGGACTTCAGAACTTTCTCCCCCCACACGGTAAAATGAGATTCCTGCGTAGCAAACTCCTTCCTCAATTTCTCGTGTCTTCCACGGGTGACCTTCCTGCGACTTGTATAGCATTCCAACTGTGAGGTTCCATGCCCGTTTCGCTCTCTCCTTTGATTTAGAGACGAGGGTGTCATAGAACGAGTAGCACACCAAAGAGCAGGGTGAACGCTGAGGTGGATGAGTTCAGCGACCCTGCAAGATGATCCTTCGGTAGAGTCGTTCTTCAATGTCGCGGAAACCGAGACGCTAGCGTTGTTTGAGCATCTCTCCTTCGAGTTTCTCGAAGAGTTCGACGTGTTCGCCCCGGCGGAGACGGGGCGAACACGAGATCACGAGCCACCAGAGCTGATGCGTGGCTTCCTCCATTGCTACTACCACGACATCTACGGCATTCGTCCCGTTGAGCGAGAGCTTCGGAACACGGTCGTTTGGCTCAGCTGTGGGTTCGATCGACCGCCGTCGAGAGACGCGGTCGATCGCTTTCTCACCGACCTCGAACACGTCGTTGACGAAGTCTTTGACCGACTCGTCGAACAGGCCGCCCGGCGCGGCCTGCTCGACTTGACCTACTGTATCGATTCAACCGACGTGAGGGCGATGCCCGCCGATCAAGACGCGTCGAAGTGCTACGATCCAACCGACGACGAGTACTACTACGGCTACGGTTGTACAATCGTCTCGACCGGGCAAAAGATCCCGATTGCAGCCGAGTTCACCGAGAGTAAGCAAGCGCCAGAGGAGGCGGCGATGCGCGTCACGCGTGACGCGCTCGCCGTCGCCAAGCCGATCTGGATGGTCGGTGACAGCGCCTACGACACGCTCGACTGGCACGACCACCTGCTGGCCGCAGGGGTCGTGCCAGTCGCTCCGTACAACGCGCGAAACACTGACGACCCGAAAGACATCGAGTACAGGGTCGAAGATCGCATCGAACAACACAGCGAAGACGTTCAGCTGAAGCAGTCCACGTTGGATGAGACGTACAACCGCCGTACTGGAGTCGAACGAACCAACGAATCAGTGAAGGACTGCGGCCTCGGGCGAACGCACGCCCGAGGCCGCGTCCACGCACGAGCGCAGGTGTTTCTTGCCCTGTGCCTTCGCCTCGTCGTCGCTATCACCAACTACGAGCGTGGAGACAATCCGGGAAGTACGATCATCACGGTGTGATAAGAGTTCTATGACACCCTCTTAGAGACATCAAGAGTAGACGGCTTGATGAGTTGTGTCGGAAGCCGTCTTTGCATCCCCATGAGTTTGATTCGATTATGGAGATTGCTCCCCTCTGATTGGATCTGAGAGTGCTCTTCATCGGCAGGGGTGCAGGCATCCATCACCCGTTGCGGGATACAGACTATGACTACGTTTGGAGAAATATTATCCCTGTCAAGAAGGTCGATTCTGTCCTCTACAATATTGAGGAAATAGTCCATTCTTTCACGGACAGTATCCTGCTGCTCCACTCTTTCAATGTAGTTATCCCTGATGGGGAATCGCCAGCCTCGCTTGGTGTGTATGGAAATTTTCAACCGGGAATCTTCCCCGACACCAGGGAAGGGGACTTGTTGAGGTTGGTCCTGATTTCCAGGGTGAATCCCGATTTCCATATCCCGAAGCAAGGACTGCAAGTTTCGGATAGTGTCACGATCACCAATAATGCCAAGTGTAATCGTATGGTGCTTATCTTCCTCAAGACGAGGTCCGTATTTCACCAGGCCCCGCTTCGGCGATGTTTCTAAACCACCCTCAAATTCGATTTCTGGCTCTTCCCAGTGCTGAATACGGAAGGGAGAATCTCGATTCATCCGTCTATCACCCCGTCGATAATCCGAGACTGTTCATCTCCATCGTTAGGCGGCCGGATTCCGAGTGTGAGGCCTTGAACCTGTTCTGCCGCTATCTTCTGAATAGCCGGTAGTTGATTGCCGTCCATCCATTGGGACAATCCAGTATTGACCGTCAGCATCAGAATCTTTGGCCATATACGGATTTGACGGAGCTGTTTACTGTTCTGGCCTTGGAATCGGTTCGGTGAGAATTTGTCCTGAAGCTCGGACTTCCGTTCGCCGGTAACCTTCTCTCTACCGTCCCAAGTGAACTCCTGAGTGGGCGTCAGTACATAGTAGAAATTATCTGCATATTTTTCCACCCGAATATCCACCGCTCGGTGCCGGATTTCACTTCGATCACTGAGCTCTTGTGCCAGCCATCGGTTCTGGGAATCAGTCCGCTTTCCGTGGTGCCGATTTTCATCGTATATCGGATAAATATGCCTTCCCCGACTACGTTCTACTATACAGTCGTTCTTTTGTGCTGAGACAGAGATGACTCCAAGAAGAAGCTCTCGGACGATATTTGTTCGTTCAGGACTGTCTTCCTCGCCGATCCAGGTTTTGAAGTCTACGACATCTGGCGAGTCAGAACCGATGTAGTGCCGTGTACTGCCCGGCAACCGGTCTTTCTCAACTAAGGTGTACAGTTTCCCTGCTTCTGGAACGACTGGATAATGCTTGTTGTTGTAGTTGTAGTACCGAGCTTCTGCGATTCCTTCGGCTGTGTCATAGATATAGAGGTCGTCGGGGAATGAGGTCACCTGAAACAGATTACTAGCGTAGTCGTGCTGTTCTTTTATTGGCTCAAAGGAATGAAGGTACGGTTCGTAGTTGAATCGGTCGGACTCCTGTAGCTCCATGGCTACAGTCTTGAGCTCCAGATAATCGGCCTCATGGACATGAGTATCAATAGCAAAGGTTTCAAAATCTTCAACGTAAGTGTCTGCAACCTTTTGGCTAAGTTCCTCGTCGTCTAATTTCTTCTCCAGCTGGTTGAGGAATTCCTCGATCTCGTCGTTGTCTGTGTATGACTTTTCGAAAAGATCGCTCCACAGCTGAGGGTAACCCAGTTCCTCGGCGAATATGAAGAAGTCAAACCGTTGTTCCTTGGATCGATGGGTGTACTCAAGGTAGTATCGAGCCAGTTCACTGGGGAAGTCGTTGGGACTCAGTTTGGAGCCCTTGGCTTCAGCGACGACCCACTCACCTGAGCCTTTGTGACGGAATTGGATGTCGTCAAGTGAGGGATGGATCTCTGCTTCCCGGTGCTCCATGTACCCAGTTGCTTCCATGAAGTCTATTACAGCGTCCTTGTAGGAACGCCCCTTCTCATGAATTCCTTCGCGTTCCGACAAGATACGGTAGATTGGCACTACGAGGTTGTTTCTCAACTACATACCAAAACTCCTTTGGACAGGTTCTAAACTCCCTACGCGTCGAAAATCACGGCTTCTAGCCTGGTTTTCGCCCCTAAACCTATACCCTAAGAAGTATAACGACCGGTCAAATGAAAGATAGGGATCTTCGCACAGTAATTCACTTGATCCATCAAGAACGGACATACGAGACCAAACTGGTGGATAAGTCCCTCTACAAACTTCTCTATACGGTTCAAAAGTCTGCGAACGAAAAGGACGTTGACATCACTATCCCCTATTTCTGGTACCAGTTCGGCACGGTCTCACCTCTTCCCACTGTCGGACCGGAACTTGATCTTCCGGACCAATCAGAATCTCTCAAAGAGGAACTCCGACCACTGATAAAAGAAGCTCTTGGACTGTACTACGATGACAAACTGGAAGGAATCACGGATATTATGTATCAAGATGCGCCCTATGATGTCCAGCGGGAGTTCCGCGAACTCGATAAAAAAGTACGCACCCTTCACGACGACTACAACGATTTCTACGAGGTAGAACCCAGCCGCGATTCGATTATAGATACAGTTTACGCCGTCCACGATACCTTTCCTACAGTCAAATTCCGCGAACAGGAACAGGACCTGAGCAAATGGTACACCATGTTCACACGCGAAGTCGACAAGACGAATTACGACCCAGACAAACTGATGAAGATCAACCTCACGTTTTGGCGTACCTTCGCATTACGGGTAGCAGAAAATCACAGACATGAGATGACGAAGCAGGAAGTGAAGAAAGAGATTGGTATCACGTCATTTGAAGCAGCCCGTGAATCAACCAGAAAGAAACTTCGAGGGATTGAATCCCGGACACTTGCCGAGAAATTCGAGGGCGAAGACCGTCCACAACCAGCATCAATTGAATCGAAGGCAGCTGATGCAATGATGGAACCGATTCTTGTGCAGGAACTCGGCCTATCATTTTCGGACTAAATGACACGATACTTCGTTGAAACCAACGTGTTAGCCGGTTTAACGTACTCGCACGATCGGTGGCATCGGGACGTTAAACCACTCTATCAGAACAATACGCTCTATACAAGCGAGTTCGTGATTTACGAATATTGCAACCAACGTCGACAAGATCCTTCGATAGTTAGTGATCCCTCACAGCTTTCCACTGATTTAGATGCTGAGAACGGGAAGTACCAACATATAGCGAAGATCCTTGAAGATCGTGTCCCGTTTTTCGATAAGCAGATCCGGCAGCTCCAGCGAGAAGGAATGACTGTGGAGAGGGTTGTTGACGCTTTCATAGACCACTTCGAGATCCGGAAACAGGCCGAGCCACAGATAAGATCCTACTTCCAGGAGTACTTTTCAACCCGTGAACTGACTGACCGAAACGCTCGACGAGCTGTTCAGGACCTTCGTGATCTCATACTCTGGGCGGCAGAACGCAACAAGGAGATTCTTATGGAGAATGTGAAGATCCGGGAGTCTGCTTACCACCAGATGGATGACGAGCGAGAGGTCATTGAGGCAGAAATCGGTCTTGGGGAATGGGGCATGTCGAGAGAGGATCTCCAGTGGGTGTTAGATGCAATCTATATGATGCAGCAAGGGCTTCTCGACCGGTTCGTCACAGGTGATAAGAACGATGTTGCCCAGTTCAAACACACTCTGACGAAAGAGTTCGATATTGCTGTCCTCTATGCGACTGAAGAGTTTTATTCGGATGACTTGGTTGAGCGTCCTGAAGAGGAGTCGATAAAGACGATTGATAATACGAAATCAAAAACTGCTGACAATTGAAGGCCACTTTGAAATTGCTCTTCCCAAATATACATCTACCAGAATAAACACGAGCTTCGTCTTAACCGATCCGAGCACTAACTAACCTCTCGATCCTTGGGATCACTGATCGGTGGCCGTAAATCCCGCCACCGGAAGTCGGCTATCTCACCGTTTTCGAGAGCAACACGGTATAATTGAGAATCTCGGTCGTCAGTAGTAACCGTTCCCGCATCATCGGTGAGAATCGACACTATCTCTCCGTGTTGCCCGTGGTACCTGCTGTGATCTAAGTCTGCTTCATCGGGGATGTCAACTCTGACGCGATCTCCCTCAGCGAACCTCACCATTATCTCCAGTAACGAAGCTAGCTACTATAGCTTCGGGGATTCACCGGCACGCATTTATGAGCCCAATGTATCAGTGTGTGAATAATGAGCGAACCTGACTCATCGCTTGATATTGACGCTCTCGTACAGGAGTACGTCGCCCAGAAGGACTGGGAACAGGACAAAGCACACGTCAGGAACACATCTGAGGCCGTACAGACACTTGTCCGTGCGATCGTTGACACAGGATCGATCAATGAGTATGCGATGCGAACGGTGTACAATTTGTGTCAGAACGACAACGCGCTGAGTCCGGAAATGAAGAAAGAACGGATAGACGATCTTGAGATCGATCCGGCTGCGAAGACCGAAATCAAGAATCGTATCGAAGAGGGAACAGGTATCGTTGGGAAGGGGACGTATTCGGTGCCGATCGAAGGCTACGAAGAGGAAACCTACGAGTTTCTTGCTTCAATAATCGACTCCGATGACAAAGAAACGATCGACGAGGCAATCGGAGAATTTGCCGCATTAGATATTGATCGAGTTCAGGCCGGGATTATCTCTGCAATCCTATACTTTCTCCACCCGACGAAGTACCCGATCAGTAACGATCGATCCCGGACTGGTATGGAGAAATATTTCGACTATGAGATGTCCGGCCAGTTGAATCAGTACGTCGATGATACCGAAAAATTCCGGACGGTGAGGGATTCCTACCCGTTCAAAGAGGATTTCCGCCACCTAGATAGCTTCTTCAATTGGATCGAACGACAGGATCTTTCTAAAGCGGGTGAAGTTGAGTCACCGTCACGGAGCGATTCCAAAGAAACGCGACCAAGCCAGCCAAGTGAGGAGCTGGAAATTAGCGACGCTGCGTTTTATTGGGTGAATCAGAACCGTGAGGTGGAATTCAAGGATGAATTTCTTCGCTCACAGGATACGAAGTGGCAGCGCGACCTGACCGTGCTTGAAACAGGCGACATCATCTTCCACTACACTAACCAAGCAATCCGTGCATGCTCTGTCGTCACGTCCGAAGCACGACTCACCGAGATGGAAGGCGGCGAGTATTATCGGGTCGATGTCGATACAACGCGTCTTGATGAACCGCTCCCACTACCGGAAATTCGAGAGGAACTACAGAAGCCCGAGGTACGAAAAGAACAAGAGCGGTATCCACTTGACAAGAACGGGAACGTTATTCAAGCGTATCTTTGCCACCTCACGCCCGAAGCAGGCCGGTACCTGCTTGAGACAGCCGGTATCAACACGTCTGAGTTGTTAGTATCGCCAGCCGAGGCGACGAACTACTTCTGGCTGACTGCGAATCCGTCTATCTGGTCCGTTGACGACATTGTCGATGGTGGCGATGTGTTCTATTCTGCGTATAACGATGAAGGGAACAAGAAACGCCTTTTCGAAGCCTTCAGATCAGCCGCACCTGGTGACCGGGCTCTCTTCTACGAATCAACCCCGGTCAAAAAGATCGTCGCGGAAGGAACCATAACTGAAGTAATCCCGCCGGAACGCAATCACGAAAATAGCGCAACGACAGCCGAGCAGACGGACACAGTCACGACTGCCCAAGACAGCACGTCCGATGCTGGTGTTCGGATCCGATTCGATCGGCACGTTGACGGCATCAAGTGGGAAGACCTGAAGGCGATTCCAGAACTCGAAGACGCAGCACCGATTGCAAACCGCGCACGGGGCAGCCTGTTCCCACTCTCTAAAGACGAGTACGAAACCATCCTCGCGTTAGAAGAGCCGGCAGTAGACGGCGTCAGTCAAGAGGCACTCAACCGATTTGAACAGAAACTCACCCCACCGCAGATCGAGGCGCAAATCCCAGAGACGCTTTACTTCGAAGACGACGCCCGGTTGCGACGCGAAATCGAAGCCTCGCTCCGCTCCGGCAAACACATTATTTTCACCGGGCCGCCAGGAACTGGGAAAACCAAACTCGCCAAAGCGGTCTGTGACGGAGCGACAATACATGATCAAGTCGATGGATACCGATTCACGACGGCTACCTCAGAATGGACCGCCTTCGACACGATCGGTGGGTACGTCCCGTCCACGAGCGATGGCGGCCAGGAGCTCCTGTTTGAACCACGATTGTTCCTGAAGTGCTTCCGTCAGGATCGGATCGTTAACGAGTGGCTCATCATCGACGAAATCAACCGGTCGGACATCGACAAAGCGTTCGGTCAGTTGTTCTCGGTGCTATCCGGTGACTCGACGGAACTTCCATACGAACGCGAACGCACCGTCGAACTGCTCTCCGTGACCGGACAAGAAAGTGAGGACAAACTCTCAGAGATCATTGCGAACCCGGATGCGTTCCCCGTGACGCCGTCGTGGCGTCTCATCGCCACGATGAACACGTACGACAAAACTTCGTTGTACGAGATGTCCTATGCGTTTATGCGCCGTTTCAACTTCATTCACGTCGGCGTCCCACCACTGACAACCGACGACGGCGCAGTCCGCACTTCGCTTCTGGACCCGGATGGTGACGATAATTATTCGGCCGCATGGCTCGCCGATAACCCCGGACTTCGTCCTGTGCTTGAGAGATCGTATCTGGCTATCGCGGTTCTGTGGCAGCGTATCAACGAAAACCGCGTGATCGGCCCGTCAATCGTCTACGACATCGTTCGGTACCTCGACTCGTACGAGCACGCCGGCGGAACACAGCGAGATGCGCTCTCATCTGCGGTCGTCTCACTCGTGTACCCCCAACTCGAAGGGATGCGCCCCGAGGATCAAAAACGACTGATCCGGTCGCTCACTGGTACGGGGATAGATACTGAAAACGGGGAAATTGACCTCGATTTGGACGGGGAACGGTTGAAAACAAAAGCTGCTGACTTCTTCGGGATCAGTTTCGAAGATGACGCGTAGCCTGACTGCCGACGAACTCGTCGATGCCACGACTGAAGAACTCGCTACGTATCTTCGAAGCGGCGCGATCAACACACGCGCGCTTACGGAGTCGCTCGATTACGAAGGCCTCGACATCGACGACTGGGATCGGATCAAACGCATTCATTTCTGTCTGAACGCGGACGTTCATGAGTTCATCAGCAAACTCCCGGAACGTGTCCGCCGGATCAAAACCGAAAATCAACGCGAACACGTCACTACCCAAGGTGAGGTCCGTGGCTCCATCAATTGGAGTGGGACGCTTCGGACGTGGTCGGACAGCGGCTACGCTGACCGGAGTCGCTTCGTCTGTGATACACCATATACTGAGTACGATATTGCGGAAAACCGGGTGCTGAAACGCCTACTCTGGCACATCCACCGTACCGTTACGACTGATCTCCGTGGTGTCGAGTATGACTGGCGTCGCCAGTACTGGACTGATGACCAGATCGATCGCTTTGACCGGCTCTACAAGCAGAACGTCCACCTGAACCGGATCGCTGCCGGGCAACAAATCTCCGTGACCGACCAAGATCTCACGGCTGCCCGCCGCTCCCGCCTTGACCTATACACGGAAGCCTACGAACTCCTCGATCGGTACCAGCGATTACAATCGGATCGATTCGATCCGGACATCACCAAGCTCTTGACCGAGACGCTCATCATCCCAGCATCCACGCCAACGTTATTCGAACTCTTCTGCGTCTTCCGCACTCTCAGGTATCTCAACGACGAAACACCCGGCGTCAAACTCCATCCAATCGCTGGCGAGAGTACCGCTCTGGCACAGCTCAAAACCGACAATCGACGTATCGACATTTATCACAACCAGAACGGAGCGATCGAATTCCACGAAACCCTTGATCCGGACGTAGTACCAGATCATCCGACGTTCAAACGCTATCAGGACGCGCTCGTCGACTATACTGACGCACTCCGCGGGTTGACTGGGAGCGATCAAGATCCCGTTCTGTACCGAGGGCGTCCTGACATCGTCATCGAAATCTACGATACGAGCACCTCGGACGCCAAACTCGTCTCCGTGCTTATCGGCGAGGTCAAATTCTCATCCGCAGCCCAAACCTTCCGGCAAGGACTAGAAGAGCTGGCTACCTACCGACGGTTTGCACATTACGACGGCTACATTGTCGACGACCCAGAGGTACCGATCACCAGTCTCCTCGTAACCAACGGGTATTCCACAGCCGGCACTGCTGACGAAATCACCCATCTGAACGGGAGCAAGCTACTCACCGACGATGTCGAGGCACTCCGTCCGTTCGCTGCTGATCTGCTCGTGACGACCACTACGACTGGGGTGTAGGCGGATCCACGCCAGGATCGATTTCCGAATATTTAAAAGATCGATGCAGAATAGCAACCGATGTCAGACAACCAAAACTCCAAGCAGCCGAACTGTGTGGACAGGGAAACAGAAGCAGATATTCTACCGCCAGAGGCACACGACCTCATCGAAGTGGACCAAGAGCTAATCTGGGAGATTAACGACTCTGCCGCGTACAGGGTTACGAGAGAATGTAGCCGAGATGGATGTCAGGGACAATATCGCTCAGTCAATATCGTCGGGCAGAAAATCACAACAGTACAGGATTTCAAAGTCATAGCTTACCAAATATACGAATCCTACTACGACAATCCACGCAACATCCCCTACCCTGTCCTACAGTTTCTAGTCGATATTCCGGATTCGGATAACAGCACACGAGAAGGTATCGCAACTGACCTCAGTAACGCTGCTCAGCTCGGCTGCGACGATGCTGATATGAGCCGACAGAAGCGGACAAAACAAGAACTGTTCGATGCTGTACTGCCTGACGGCCTCTAACGGCAGACTATCCGTAGACGTGAAAATTACGAGGGACTCCTCAATCGCTGGGTGGCTACTCGTCGTCGCGGTCATCTCCCGCCCAAAACACCGCGTGGGGATTATTCGCGGCGCTTTGCCCACCACACGACCAGTTTTGGTGGGGGATACATAAGACGGAATACCGCTCGCTTGAGCTGCCCGCTATCCGATTGGTTACGCTTCTCCTTGATACACTTTTGATACTGTGGAATACCGATTCTGGAGACTGCAAACAACTCTGCACTTCCTTCATCAAACCACGAGACAGCTATTAGCGGGGTTAGGACAAGTAGCATCAAGAAAACAATAACAACGACGGCTACGGCTGCGGTTGTGAGATCTGGTGCTTGGGCCAATAACACCAGCAGTGACACGGCTAACGCGGGCAAGCTGAAGACGGCAACACCCATCAACGCGAACCGCAGGACGAATACAATCACGCTAAAAATAACGTGGAACTGGCTATGTCCCACTTCATGCAGAAAAATATAGTCGTTCACATCATCGGAACGGTCCCGCAATATCGATTCATTCAAAAATATTGTTCCAAACAGATTCTGCCCTGCCATTGGCCACCGGTCAGAATCGACCCATATCACTTGACGCTGAAAATCACTACATTCGTAGATCTCACGACGGGCTGATCCGCCAAGCACCCACCGAGCATAGAATGACGCTACTCCCATTCTCCCTACCTGTTCAATTTGTACGACATCACTATCAGCCTACTGGGAGATACATTTTCATTCGACGAATCTTCGAATCATCTGTTCACCGACGCTATCCCGACCGTGTGTAGCAGTCGAATAGATTAACACGACTACTGGATGATAGAACGACCCATGAGCGCATTACTCGGTGTCGACTGGGCTGGTGGCCGCTGGCTCTGTCTCGAAGACCGGCCAAGCCATACTGCTCCACGTCCAGAGACGTACGATTCAATCATAGAACTATGGGAAGCTTACGACGACGGCCAGGAGATCGACCGACTCTGTATTGACATCCCAATCGGGTTACCGACCGGCCCACACGAACGCGCCGTCGACAAGCAATGCCGATCGCACCTCGACCGTTCTTCAACTGTCTTCCGCGTCCCCGTCCGTGAAGCACTCGACGCCGAGACATCCAGAGAAGCAAACAAGCAAAGTCGCGCGGCCACGCGAACCGAAGACACCGACGGCGTCGGAGTCCAACCACCTGCGTACGCGATTCGGCAGCAGATCCTCGAAGTGAACGACTTCATCGATCAGTGTTCTCAGAATACTTCTGACGTGATCTACGAGGTGCACCCAGAGCTGTGCTTCACCGCACTACTCGAATCCCCAACCCAGTACGGAAAGAAGACCGCCCACGGTGTCGCTGAACGGATCGAAGCCCTCGATACCATCGCCGATAACGCAGCGGTACTCGTTGGTGAGACACTTCGTGCAGTCAAAGACAATACCGATGGGGACTCCGAAATCGGAGTCGATGACGTGCTTGATGCGCTAGCAGCTATGCATACCGCGGCAGCACCGGATGACGAATTCCAGCAACTCGTCGGTGGTGTCGACGCTACGCCACCGCAGCGAATGGCCTACCGATCATCCTCAGAATTCGTCTGATTTTGATACGATGTACACCCTCGGAAAGTTGAGACGCTGGTTCTAAGCCATTCCCTGATAAGGATGTACATATGGCTGCACACGATCTCGCCGAGGTATTTTCCTCAACACGAGAGAATCTCCGCAAAGTAGGGCTGGAAAACGACTTCTTTCTGGACCTCACTGCATCTCGGCTATTGATAGAACGCGTCGGTGAATCAAACAATCAAGAGTGGTGGGACTCGCGGGTTCTATCCGAAACCGGACGGGCGAGACTTCAAGAAGTAACTCCTAAAACACGGTTACAGTCTCAAATCAACCTCGCAATGAAAGTCGGACGGAAAGCCGAATCCGATGTTCTCCCTGATGACTCAATCTCACTTTTTTCCTTCGGACCACAAATCGAAGCTCAACTCGGGGCTGCCTTCGAAGACCTCAGCGCTCCCGATGAATCTTTGTTGACTGACCTTGAGGAACTCTCCGTCCAATCTCTGGAGATAAATTGGACGGACCCGATTATTGAACAGACTGCCTCAAACATCTCTGTATCTTCTATTTCACTCCCAGAGCCGGAGAGTAATTTCTATCAAATCAGTGAAGAGGGATATGAACAGTCCGAGATAGATACAGAAAAATGGCGTCTACTGGTCACTCTGCTGCGTGGCTACGGCCAAAACACGGAACGACTACGCGTACCGTACTATCCACTCAACTCGAAACTTAAATCGGAAAACGCGTGAGGAGTCCACATGAGCAACGAGCACCTGGAACCTGGAGACGGAGAAAACAACGATCAAGCCACGAGTCTTGACCCAAAAATCGCCCATCACAGTAGCTATATTGACGAAACAAAGCGCATTCTTCAGGCGTATACTGACTGTGAATCGTACGACGAACTGGAGCAGATGGTGGTCGAAGAGAATATCCTGAACAAAAACACGGATGAGTACCGGATGAACATTCTCCGTGAGATCACCCGTAGGCACATCCCAAGTAAAAATGAGTATACTGAAACCCCGTTAATACGGATTCTCTCAAGTGATGTCCGGAGTGATGTAGCCGATTGGTGTCTCTACTATGAATTCGCACAGGACCCATTCATCCGTTTCATCACGATCGAATTCCTCTATCCCGAGTTCGAGCGGGGGACTCTCACCGTCCAAGGCGAAGACATCGTTACGTTCATTCATTCAATCAAAGATGACTATGCTGACCTCTGTGATCGGTCCGACGAAACGATTACTCAAGCCGCATCATCGTATCTCACCGCACTCCGAAATTTTGGCCTGCTAGAAGGGATACAAAAGAAAGAATTTGCGGTCACTTACATCCCAGACGAAACGATCGCTTACGTCGTGTATCGACTCTTCGGGGAAGAGGCTAAATCCGCAGCGGACGTGATCGAACACGAAGACTGGAAGTTATTCCTGATGGATCAATCCGAAGTACAGCGGCGAATCCGCGATATTTCACCACAGTATATTAACTACGAGAAACGCGGATCGACAGAACGATTGAGAATGAAATACGAGACAATGGACAAGTTGATCGATGCTTTCTGACTTTCAGACACGGCTCGAAGAGGTCGAACGACTCGTCCGAGACGATAGAGAGGAAGTCGGGAAGCGAGTGGGGGTTCCGTTCATCGTATTCACGTACGATCCCGCCGACGAAATTGAGGTGGATAAAGAGATTCGGAACCTTATTGGAAAACTGGAGTACCACGATCAAGCGGTCGCCGGACTCGATATGCGTGAACTTGTCTTCAGCGTGCTTGAGGAGCGAGGTATCCTCGAAAACGTACTCGATCTCGAACGGCGGGACCGAGAACAGTTGCTCAGCGGACTGAAATCATCGCTCCTTGATGATGGTGAGATGGGTCAGTTGGCGTCCGCTATTGCAACACAGGCTGAAGACGCGGACACCGTTATCGTGTATCGAATGGGTATCCTGTACCCGTTTGCGAGTGCGTCGACATTGATGGGGCAGTTGGAGACCAACACGCCGGATGACACTCCTATCGTGTTCTGCTATCCTGCGACCGTTGATGACAAGAGTTTAAGATTCCTCGACGAATCTGAAGGAACATACTACCGCGCGAGGGTAATCGGACATGAGTGACAGTACTTCCACCTACCAAATCAACGAGATCTTCTACCGGCCGATCAATCGGAAGATCGACCGGGTTGTCAAAGTCGATAACGATGACCCGAGCGTCGTCAAGAAAGAACTCGAAGAGTACATCCTCACCCCACAGCTCGAACGGCACTTCTCGGACGCCCTAGAGGCGGTCATCGATACGGAACACGCTCAGACAGAGGATGTCGGGATGTGGGTTTCCGGGTTCTTCGGCTCCGGGAAAAGCCACTTCATGAAAATCCTCGGGCACGTTATGGAAAACCGGGCGTTCGGGGATACGCATGCAGCGGAAATGTTTCGGGATCGGATTGAGGGCAACGAGATGCTTGACGGGGCAGTCTCTGCGGTCACGAACAAATTCGAATCCGAGGTGCTGATGTTCCAGATCGGCGCGAAGGCCGACGCATCCGGAAGTGAATCCATCACCGAAATCATTCACCGTGAGTTCAACATTTCCCGCGGCTACGCGTCGATGCCCTGGGTCGCCCAGATGGAACAGGAACTCGAATCACGCGGTGTGTACGACGACTTTGTCACCACCATCGAGGCAAACACTGGAAAGGATTGGACAGAGGCTCGTAAGGATGCGATGTTCGTGCGGTCGGATATGGAGACGGCCTTGGTCGAGGCGACCAACGAATTTGACGACGAAGAAGACGCAGCCCGGGCTATCGACGACGTTCAGGATAACGTTCTGATCAACGCTTCGACCTTGGCGGAAGACATCGTCGAGTACGTTGAACAGCAGGAACGCGAAACGGGGAACAACTGCCGGTACTTCGTCTTCATCGACGAAATTTCACAGTTCATCGGTGATGATGGCCAGCTCCTCTTGGAACTCCAGAGTATCGTCGAGGAGTTCGGACAGAAAGGGAAAGGGAAGGTGTTCCTTGGGGTCACCTCTCAGGAACAGCTCCAGCAACTCATCCCCGGCGTTCTAGAAAAAGAAGCCGAAGAGTCGAAAGTCATCGATCGGTTCCCACATAGATTCGACCTTACGTCCGAAAACCTCGATAAAGTCGTCCGTGACCGCGTTCTCAGCAAGAAAGGCGAGGTACGGGAAGAAATCGGTACTCTGTACGATGAGCACGAAGGGATCCTTTCGGCCAGGTACAAACTCGATGCTGGACAAAGCCTGAAACCCATCACGAGGGAGAACTTCATCGACTGCTATCCCTTCCTTCCGTATCAGCTCGACATTCTCCCGGAGATGTTCAAGGCGCTCGGCAAAGGCTCGGACGATCAACTCGCGGGCAGTGAACGGACGCTGATCGATGTCACACAGAGTGTTCTGAAGGACGAGACTCACCTCTATAACGAAGATCTCGGGGCGCTCGTCACGCTCGATATGATCTTCGATGAGATTAGCAACGACATCCCCAGCAGCGATGTCAAGTCCATCCGAGAAGCCACACCGAAGGACGCTGATACAGAGATCGCCCGCAGAGTCCTCAAGTCACTCTATCTGCTCCAACAGCTCGCCTGGATACCCAACACCGCCGACAACATCGCCACCTCGCTCCAGACGGAGCTCGGCCCCACACAGCAGTTAGAGAGTGAAGTCAAGGGTACGCTTGATTCACTCGTTGAAGCCGGGCTCGTCGGTCGGAGCGAAGAGGGATACCGGTTCCTTCGGGAAACAGAGCGCGAACTGGAAAACGAAATCAAGAGTATCGAAGTCGGTCCTGGTGACATCCGTCGATCTTCGAAACGCTTCCTGAACGACATCCTCAACGAGACATCCCGCGTCAACTACGAGGGGAAAACGTTCCAGTTGAACCTGAGTATCGACGGTGAAGTCGTCGCGTCGAACGGGCACATCGACCTCAAGACTTACTCACCGATCTATCAACGGTACGAAGACCTCGACCCGGACGGCCTGAAGACACAGAGCTTCAGTGAAGATGGGACGCTGTATTGGATCGCCGACGACGAGAAGCAACACAACATCTTCGAAAAGCTGAAATCGATCTACCAGATCAACACCGTCGTCAAAGCAAAGCGTGGTAACGAACTCAGCCAAGAGGAACAGGAAGCCCTCGGGCAAAAGCAGGAAGATCTCCAGCGACTCCGTAACGAGGTCGAACGCGAGTTCAAACGAAGCTTCCAGCGTGGGACGCTCATCTACAATGGCGACGCTGAAGAGTTTGACACGACAAATACCTCGCTTACCTCGCTCGTGTCGCGGAAAGCGGACAACGCCATCCCGAAAGTCTTCCCCAGTTTCAAACACGGGTCAGCAACGGTCAAGGGTCGACACATCGAGCAGATATTCGGTGATCTCCAGGGGTCGTCGAACCCGTCAGTGTTCTCCGAACTCGGCGTCGTCCAGGACGGCGAACTCATCGCAGAGGCTCGCATCTCAGCCGAGGTCGAAGACGACATTCAGCGACGCGAGAAAGCAGGGGAATCTCGTTCAGGGAGCGACCTGATCGACCACTTCGCAGAGCCACCGTACGGATGGAGTCGGGAAGTCGTCCGGTTGGCTGCTGCCGTCCTCTTCCGGAACGGGTCGATCATTCCGACGCATAAGGAGCGGACGTACGAGACGTATTCCGAGGACGGTGCTCAGGAGCTGTTCACGCAGGTCACGAAGTTCAAGTCCACGTCCTTCGACGAGCGCGAGACGGTCGACGTTGAAACGCGAACGGATGCCAAACAACTCCTCGATCGGCTTTTCGACCGGAAGGTCAAATCTACCGATCAGGCCGTCGACGAAGGGGTCAGAGAGGCAGCGAACGAGTGGGTATCAACCACGAGCACACTCCTCTCGCAACTCCAGCGGGTTGACTTCCCGCTGGCAGACGATGTCGAGGACTTCCAGACACGATTACAGAACCTGCTCCAACAACCCACATCAGCCAAGCGCATCAAGCAGTTCGTCGAGTACGAAGACGAACTCGAAGGACTCACGAAAACCGCGAAGGATGTCGCCGAGTTCTGCGGTGAGACGGGCGGCGAGAATCGACTGGAGACCTACGAAACCATCCAGCGATTCATCACGACGGAGTGGGAATCCCTCGTCGACGAAGCGGATAGCCATCCAGGGCTCGTCGACATCAGCGATGAAGCACGTGAGGCGGCTCAGCGTGTTGCAGACACCCTGGACACAGAAGGTGTCATCAGTCAGTGGAACAACGTCAAAACGGATTACCGAACCGCTGCGGAAGCCTTCACGACCACGTACGAAGCTCTGTACGAGGAACGTCACGAGACATACACAGACTCCGTCGAAGCCGTTCGAGCGTATGCTGGTTCCGATGTCGATGAACCCGATCTCGACGCTGCATTGTCGGATCTAACGAAACGGCAAGGTGAGGGTTCGGTTGATCTGAACATCGCTGGCGAGCAGCACATCAATCCATCGCCGTCGCTTCCGCGACTCATCGAGCATATCCAAACAGTTGATGCGTACGAGAACGCTGCGAAGACCGAGATCGACGACCTTGAAGACGATGAGGACGACGGAACGCTTCGAGAAAGCGTACACATCAACTCTATCTTCGGATCCGTGGTCGTTACCGATCCGGACGACATCGACGCCCCCATCTCGGAGCTTCGAGCAGAAATTGAGGATCTGCTCGATCAGGACGGCGATGTCGAGATCCGATTCCGGTAGCACACACATCGACATCTTAAAATTTGCTGACGGAGTCGGGAATAAGTAGACTCTCCGAAACCCACACTCTCAGTCTTACTAAAATCCATCATAGATGTCAAAGATCGTGCGCTGCTCACAGAAGACATATGCAGCATCCTGATCCCGTCCATTCCACTTGTGTCCGACTGGCTCAACCGAATTGCAGACGTGTGAACGGACCAAAACACCTTCAGAGTGCAACTGATTATATTCAGGTACAGTATGCCGGTGCGCATCGAAGACAACGACCCTGAAATCGATCTTCGCCCCGGAACCACAAAATCGGACATCGTCGCGTTTCTATACCGAACTCCTGAGTGGGGATTCTCCCCGGAAGAGATCAAAGAGTTCCTCAACATCCCCCGAGGAACTGCAACGACCGTACTCAAACACCTATACGACGACAACTACATCGGGAAAACTGGTGACGGATACTACCACGCCCTCGACAACCGCGAAGACATCCAGCGATATGTCTCAAATCTCGACCAAGTAGACCGGATGTTCAGACATCACCACGATGCAGACACCGCCCCTGAAAAACCCGAAAAGCAAATAGGTGAAGGCCATACTGACGAGGAACTCGATGCAGAACTCGCCGAACTGGAAGACAACACCGGTGACTTGGCTGAGTAAGCGCTCAACAAGAGTATCCGCTGGGCATACGATCCAGCGGATGTCCACTCTCATCGATCGATTATCGAATTAGGTCACGACACAACATCGCCAGCCACTCACTGGATGAGGATGTCAACGGAGTTGCTCTCCCACAATTATAAGATACGCCGACTGCTTGTCGATGGTATGTCATCGCGGGTGGGAATCACGACACGGCACGCCGCCATCTCACCCGTTTCGCACCGGCGTGCCGTCCTCTAATATCCATGTCAACAACGCACGGTCAACCCGGTCTCTCGTCGGATCAGCGCTCAACCATCCGAAGCACGATCCTCAGTACGCGCCATACGCTCGAAGCTGAACTCCGTAGACAGCTCGAAAAGTACGGCATCTACGAGGACAAGCAGCTTCCGCTGGAGAACCTGACGCACCTCTCCGTCGAGGAGATCGAAACTCGAAGAACGTTGGATGCCGCAATCGAGAGGGAGCTCGAATCCACAGAGGGCGATCTAGAGCGGTCGATCACCAACTACGTCCGCGAAGCGACGAAGACCTACCTCAACCGATACGTCGCGCTGAAAACCATCGAAGTTCGCGGCCTCATCGAGGAAACCATCACCGAACGTCCAGAGTACGGCAACCGGTCGTACATGCACCACACAGTGGCCGAAATAGCCGGCGAGCTAACCAACGCTCCCGACGACGGATTCGGAGCCACGCTCGACCTTGCATACCAAGAGATCGGTGCAGAAATTCGAATGATATTCGAGGAGTCTGAACATACCGCTATTGACCTTGATCCACAGGTACGTGAAGAAATTCTCGACGAACTTGATGCAATCGATAACGAGGCTTGGGAGAGTGACGAGGCTCTAGGTTGGGTGTATCAGTACTTCGGCGAAGAGGAACGCGAGGAGATCGACGAGCGAGTCGACGAAGAGAACTATAAGATTGCAGGGACGGACATCGCCACGAAAACGCAACTGTTCACGCCACGGTACATCGTCGAGTGGATGGTCGATAATTCGCTTGGGCGGTTGTGGCTCGAAATGAATCGTGGACGAACCAGTATTGCCGACGAGGACCATTGCTTCTATCTCGCACCCTTGGAAGAGTCCCTGATTGATCGTGACCCGAAGCCAGTTGAGGAGATCACTGTACTTGATCCCGCGTGCGGTAGCGGGCATATGCTGTTCTATGCTTTCGACGTTCTCTATCAGATGTACTTGGAAGAAGGGGAAGTACCTGAGAAGTACATCCCACGCGAAATCCTTCGGAACAATCTCTACGGTGTCGATATTGATTCAGGAGCGGCACAGATCGCCGCACTATCGCTCTATCTGAAAGCTAAAGATAAATCGCCTGATGTCGAGATCCCGCAGTTGAACATCGTTTCTGCCGATGCTGTGCTGATCAACGGAGAAAGGAAAGAAGAGGTACTCGAACGGACGGGCTCGGAACTGGAGCGGGAAATTTTAGAGCAAATCTGGAATAGCTTCGGTGACATCCGCGAATTGGGTAGTCTGGTTCAGGTCGAAGACCGCATTGACGAGGTTCTCGACGAATATCGAGAAGAGTTCGGAGCAACAGGCCAAGCTCAGTTCACGAGCGGTGGTGGACTAACTTCTCAATCGACCTTCGTTACCGGTGGAGAAGAAGAGTCCTGGGATGAAATAAAATTTCGACTAATGCAGAATGTCCAGGATCTCGCCAGCGCAGCACTCGAACATAATGACCCAATCGAGGAGATGTTTGCGGCTGAAGTAGGAAAAACAGTCGAGCTTCTAGATGTTCTAATAGGACAATACGATACCGTCGTCAGCAACCCACCCTATCTGCAGAGTAAGAAGATGGGCGAGACGCTCAAGGATTACATCAGAGACCACTACGTGGGAAAGTATGACATCTATGGTGCCTTTATCGAGCGCTGTCTTTCATTCTCTTCCGAGGATGGCCACGTTAGTATGGTCACCCCAGAAAATTTTATGTTCCTGTACTATTTCCGAGGATTGCGAAAGAAACTTCTTAATGAGTGCTACTTCATTGAGGCTGCCCACCTCTCCAGATACGGTTTCGAACAGCAGAAAGACGCATACACAATTCCTTTCGTACTCAGAGGATCAGTTCCCTCAGAAGGAGAGCCATCTCGGTTCTATAGAATGACGCACGAACAGGAGCACTACAAGAACTATGAGCGTAAAATTGCAGGATTACGGGAGATCGCTGAAGCGCTTCGTTCTGGCGAAGAACACGACGATGTGTATGCATTCTCTCAAAACAGAATTGATGATATTGGCAGACGCCCATTCCTGTACTGGTTCGGCGAAGAAACGCTCGATCTTTTCTCCGAGCACCCTACGCTAGAAGATACAGCAGAAGTTGTTGTTGGATTACAGACAGGGGATGATGAGACATTTGTTCGAAAGTGGTGGGAGATTCCAAAATCTGAATTAAACAAACGATATAAAAGATTCCAAAAGAGCGGAACTAACTCAGAGTACTACGATTATGCCGAAGACTACGTGGACTGGGGGAACTCAGGACAAGATCTGCGCGACGCAGGTGCAAACCTTCGTAACGAGGGATTCTATTTTGATGAGGGAGTCTCATTCAGAGCCTTTGGGAACTACTTTGTCGGTCGTAAACAACAGGAAGGTTCGATTTTTTCGCACAAGTCCCACGCAGTCTTCTCAGATGACATCTCAGACGAACTCCTCTTAGCAAATCTCAATTCGACTCTCCATAGGTTCATTGGGAACGGACTCAATCCTGGCTTGAGTTTCGAAGTAGGCGACGCAAAGCGATTCCCGGTGAAAACAGATTACGAATATCAGTCTGAGTTAGTGGAGCTGGTTTCTACTGGCATTCAAGAGCGAAAGGAGCTGTCTCAGTTGACGGAGACTAGCGCAGACTTCGATGGCGAGAAACTTACAACGCTACTCGAATCGAATTCAACCGATCTCCAGTATGCGAAAGAGGTTAGCCAGGCTCGAATCCTTACTGTCCATGGGATTTCAGATACTCTCCTCTTCGATGAATATGAGATCTCCCCTGAGACGCAAGAGCAGATGTACGCAAATCTTCCAAAGAACGCCTCGACATATCCTGTGGACCGAAATATCCACGTTGATTATGCAGAATTTTTGAACGAGTATCTGGAAGTAACCGACCTAAATGACGAGCGGATTGATTCAGCAGTGGAAACTCTCCGGTCATTGGACGGTGTTACGCTCCGCGAAGCAGCAGAAGAAACTGAACTCTCCCCATTAACCGTGGCTCAGCTTCGGTACGACTACGACCTCTATACTGACGATGAGAAGACAATGACCGCAGGTCAAGTGGTTTCACTAATTGTGGGGTCGTTGTTTGGCCGTTGGGAATCTATTACCGATATTCACACTCTCGATGACGAGATACTCGCTTTCGACCACTCGGCTACCTCAATCACAAACCGGTTCTCGAAGGCTCTCAACGAATTGTTTCAGGATCCAACGCAGGCAGAACGCACGCTTGAATCAGCTCTGGGAGATCAGCCGGTTAATTGGCTTCGTGAGAGCTTCTTCCAACACCATCATGTCGAAGAGTACAAGCCACGGGGTGAGCGGAGCCCAATCTACTGGCAACTCGAAAGTCCAAACGGTGGGTTCAGTTGCTTCGTATATTACCACGAGATAGACTCGAACACGCTCCCGAAGCTCCGTGGCCAATATCTCGATCCACGGATCGAAAAACTCGAAAACGAACTCGAAACCCTCAACGCTCAGACCAGTGGAGATAACCCGAATAAGGAGCTTCTGAAGAGGCAGGAAGAAGTTCAAAATGATCTTGATGACATTAAGGAATTCCGTGACACGATCGACGAAATGATCGACGATGGTGTTACGGTTGATGTCGAAAAGGGGATCTGGGAAAACATCAAGAAGTGGGATCAGTACGAGGTTTTAGAAACTGGACTTCCGAAATTGAAGTCGAGCTACTCCCGATAACACCCTCTGTTACCGTCGCTAGCGGCAAAGCTTTATTTGGACTTCTTGAGTTTCTCGATTCATAATCATATGGTGGAACCTGGTGCCAGCTCTGACGAAATTCGAGAAGAGATATTCACCTCGTTCACCTCAAAGATTGAACAGAGCGAGATTGACGACGAAATCGCTGAAACAGTACTCGCTGAAGTTTTGGCTGATGACCCACCACACGACTTTTCGGATGAGCTAATAGCACAGGTCGGTGAAGACGATGAAGCTTGAGAAGCTTACTATCGAGAATTTTCGAGGGGTGAGGGGAACGTACACATTCGAGCCAGAAGCGAGTAATGCGATTATCGTCGGACCCAACGGGTCCGGAAAAAGTTCGATTTTAGAGGCGATCAACTACCTGCTTACTAATCAAATTCGCCAATTGGATCGGGACGGGATGAAGAGCGTCAAGAAGCAGGATGTTATCCCGAATATCGATGCAGATGGTGATTGTGTTGTTACGGGAGTCTTCAAAGACGCCGAGAATGATACCCAAGTGTCTGTAAAACGGTCTACCGATTCGACTAATCTCGAACCGCAAAAAGAAGATCTTCCTCAATCTCTCCAAAGAACGATCGATACCGCGCACCAGGGGCAGCACATCCTCACACGGGATGACCTTCTTGACCTCATTATCGCCCAACCCAGCTCTCGGAGAGAGGTACTAAGCGAACTACTTGATCTTCCGGATATTGACGAACGACGCTTAGCATTGCAACGGACTCGAAAGTCGCTGGAAGGCCAGAAAGAAAAGGCGAAAGCAACCCGTCAAACATCGTACGAGCGCTTGCAAGAGCTTACGGAATCGAACGCGTCTGATTCTGCCGAGCTCCGGGCAGACACGATTGAGACGATCAATGATCTCAGAAGTTCGTTTGGTGGTGAGGCTGTGGAAGAGGTTGATCCTGAAACGGTTCGAGAAGGTATTGAATCACCGGCGGAAGCAGTATCTACACAAGCTCTTCAACGGGAACGACCACGGGCTGAATTAGAGCAGTTCTCTGGTTGGTTAGATGACTTCAATACGGATCTCCCTGATCAAATTGACCAATTGGAAGCGTCACTCAGAGAGTACCAGGAAAAAGAGGCTGCTGATATTTCTGCGTCGAAACTCGAATTGCTGGAACAGGGGGAAGAAATAATCACCCAAGAGACGGATGTGTGTCCGCTTTGTGAACAGGACTGGCGAAGCGACCACTCTTTGCTAAAAGATGTACGCCAACGGCGTGAACAACTCCATGAACTCAAGACCCTCGTAGAGAATATCAATCGGCGAGGGGACGAGATCAGGAAGCACTTTGAGAAGGGATCGGATTACTTAGAATATCTGATAAAGGAGTTGGGAAAAGACGAATATCCGGAAGTAGAACAGCTGGTGAGATTTTCCGATGACCTACGAAAATTATCAGATGAATTTTCCGGGAGCTTACTTGATGATGTCGACCACGTCCTGCGTAACCTTCCTGCTGTCGAGTCGGACAGAACAGGCGTTGTAATTGAGCTTGAAGGGGTTCTCAACGCAACTGATTCATTGGAATCACAAGCTGAAAACCTCGATGATCTTAGCGATACTGAACGTCGCTATGAGCGTCTCAAATCAATTGCTGACCAATGGACGGAATTTCAAAGACTGGATGCGGAAGTTGAGCAACTATCCTCTCTAGTATCTGATGCAGAGGCCGCTGAGACAGCGTTTATCGCTGCTCGAAGTGAGGTTATCGGTGAAATTTATGACGACATCACCGATCGAGTTGAGACGTACTATAACTCAATCCACTCCGACGAATCAGATACTTCAACTTCAATCGTCGTCACGGAAACTGGTGCGGACTTGCAAAAGGAGTTCTATGATGCCGGTGAATATCCGCCACATTCCGTATTTAGTGAAGGGCACTTGGACTCTTTGGGGCTTTGCCTTCATCTCGCCCTTGCAGACTACCTTCAGCAGGACGAAAAGTCACTTCTTCTTCTTGATGACGTGGTTATGTCTGTGGACCAAAATCACCGACTCGAAATTGCGCGAATGATTGCAAAGGAGTTCGCAGAGGACTATCAGGTGATTATTACAACCCATGATGAGCTATGGGCCGAGCAATTGTCCAGCCAGGGGGCCTTACATGGGGGACCCCAGATACGGTTACGAGAATGGTCTTTCGATGGTGGTGTAAAAGAGAGCCGCAGCTACATCGATGTCTACGAACAATGGGAGACTGTTGAGGAAGCGATGGACGCGGATGAAATGGAACGGGCCGCCCATGAACTTCGATATGCTACAGAGCGTATGCTCCAGCAGTGTGCAGTATCGTTAGGGGGGAAAGTGGAATACGACCCCCGACTCAGACACACGCTTAGTGATTTCAAGGACTCAGTTTGCAGTCGATTGGACACTCTGACTGGTAGGGCTAAAGATAATCTTGATCCGGACGATGAGATGTTCTCAAAGGCGAACGAATTGGATAATGCCTATGGGTCGATTCTCCATGACGTGGGGAATCAATTGAATAAGGTAAACCGTCGCGTTCACTGGACTCCAGGGCGGTGGTTGACATTGAGTCCGGCGGAATTCGAGGAAGTCTATGAGGCACACAGGAAGGCTTACGAACTCCTGTACTGCGATGAATGCGGTTCGTGTATTCGCTATGAAAAATTCGGCAGAAACTACCATGAGCTTCGGTGTAACTGCCGAGACCACTATGATATTCGATGGAGTTAGCTTGCTGTGAAAGATCGCTGAGTCTGTCCGCCGAAGTCAAAAACCCGAAAGTAAAAGCGGTCCCTATTTATTATACAACTTAATGGGAGATCTCGCGGATAGCATTATAACAGAACTTCGCCAAAAGTTCGACCGACATCCTGTATGGGTGTGGTACGATGCCCAGGAGAAGTACAGGGGTGTCCTCGACGAGGTCGAAGCCGCACTCGACGATGTAACGTTCGCCCGCTACGACGGCAGTTATTTCGAGCTGAAGCTCCGACTCCGTGACGAAGATCCGAACTACGAGAAGAACTGGCTGTTCTACATCCCCGAGTCACGAAACGACGCAGAGTGGTTCCGAGATGTCCACGCGCTTGGCCGACAGTACCGCGTTGGCCAGGACATCGACGACACGCCCGTAACGCAGTTCCTCGTTGAACACGACGAGGAGATCCCCGACGCGTACGAGGACTGGGGGCAGAACCGCGAGATGCAGCGCAAGGCATTCTTCTGTGTTCTTTTCGATACCGCAGGGCCAGCGACTGACGAATGGATTCGAGCATATCTCGCCGACCCTGAAGCGTATCGTGAGACGATCGAGGATAACGCGATGGCCGACGCCTGGGATGCACAACTCCGCCACGAGTACGGCATCGACGCCGGATTGGATCCAAAGGAGCTGGCAATCCAGCTTCTCTTCGGTGAGGTGACGAGTCGGTCCCCGACGGCACAGTACGATAATCTCGCTGCGGACGACGCCCAGGCTGCGGCGGAGTTTTGTGACGATTGGCAGCAGTACGCCCCAGCTGAGTTCACGCGCTATTCACGGGAGATCGAATCGGACTACGATCTCACAGAGGCTGTGATCGATTCCGATCAAACGCGATGGGACTCCACTGCGTTCAAGGGGATAGACACGGGCCTCATCCGGCTTGTAATGGATAGGCTCGCTGAGGAAACGTATGCCGATCTTCCGGAAATCGCGGCGGAACTCAATCGGACAGTCACGAAACGTCGGGACAGTTTCTGGAGCACCGAGGACCTCGTTGATTGGTCGGTGCCTGCTCTGGCGGTCGAAACGCTCCGCCAGATTGGCACCGTCGATGTCGACGGAGCAAAGGCGCTGGATTCGACGGAACTCGCAGAGCAGTACACGCGCAATGACGGCTGGTGGCAGGTTGACGCGGCCTATCGGCGCTACATCAACGCGACACAGGCGGCCACATACCCATATCCGAAGGAAGCCACGGTGAAGCGGCAGGTCACCAACCACTACATGGCCTTCCTTCAGGGTGTCAACCGACCGCTTGCTGAGGTTTTGAGCGACGGTCCAACACTCGGAACACCACAAACGTCGTTCTACGAGGAATTCGTTGACCTAGAGGACGGAACGGCGATCATCATCTGTGACGGGCTTCGCTATGAACTCGCCGAGACCATCCGCCAAAACCTTGGACGACGAACTGACTTCGAACAAGATCTCAGTGCAGTTAGCGCTGCACTGCCCTCGATCACCGAGGTCGGCATGGCCGCACACCTTCCAGGAGAACTCGGACTCTCGCTCACCGACGACGAACTCGTCGTCACGAGTGGCGGTGAGCAAATGGTTGGAAAAGCCGACCGTGTCGAACGACTCAGCGCAGCCGGATTCGAGGTCGTCGATATGGACGAGGTGGGCAACATCTCGTTGGAAGAACTGACCGAATCCGATCCCGTCCCGCGTGTCGTCTACTCCGGCACGATAGACAAACTCGGTGAAAGCCTCGATGATGACGCCGCATTCAGCCAAGTCTCGTCTCACGTAGACGATGTCGAACGAACGGTCCAACGTCTGAAGCAGGCAGGTTACACCCGCTTCGTAATCACCAGCGATCACGGGTTCCTGTACACAGATCGCCTGAGCGACGATCACAAGGTCGAATCCCCCGACTTCGCACCAATCGTCAAGCGTCGGTTCGCTGCTGCTGACAGCGAGGCCCCAATCGTTGACACGGGCGAATTCATCGAGATCGACCACGGTGCGCTGTCCGAGCTCGGCATCGATGGTTCCGGCATCAAGTTGCTGTTCCCTCGGAGCGTCGCGTGTTTCAAAGCACAGGGCGGGAATATGCGATATTTCCACGGTGGGATTTCGCTTCAAGAGCTGCTCGTCCCCTGTCTCACCGTGACCACAGAGGAGATCGAAGAGAGTGCATCGATCAGCTACGATGTCTCGATACCCGACCCGATTACGAACTCGATACTTACCGTCGACATCAAGGCCAAGAGCGGCCAGGTCGCTTTCGACCCTGCACCGATACTAGAGGTTCGCGCAAGTATTGATGATGAACCAGTTGCGGATGCTGTCACGATGGAGATTTCCCCTGGAGACAACAGCACTCGTGTTCGACTCAAGCAGGGGGCCATCTCGGGTGAAGACACGGTTCAATTCGAGGTCATCGATACGGATACCAGAGAAACGATCACGAGGCAGACTGTTGGGCTCGATTTACTCTTTGGTGACGACGATATGGGATTCGACGTGTGAGTGATTCGAATATAGTACTCTGTTGAACTCAAATTCTGAGATAGATTGGCGAGGTTACGGTGAATGCAGGACTCATCGATCGATTATCCGATCGTACTCCTTGAAGATCTCTCGTGGATGCGTGCTACAATCCCGTAGATACACCGAACATTCATCTCACAAGAATTTGTACCCTGGCGTATGTCACTGGAAAACCGTTCTTATACAACTTCAATTCAGGAACGAGATATTGATTTATTATTTATTCAACTGGTCGAAACGTCATCAGAATTCTGTCGCTGGTTCTGCCAGCAACTCTTCGAGGACTCGGACATTGAGGAACTGTTGTCAGTGAGCAAGTCTGTCGATACAGGAAATGGTGAATCAGATATTGAGATCGGGATTGAAACCGTGGCAGGTGACAGAGTGCTTCTCCTTGTCGAAAACAAGATTGACGCATCGCTACAGGATAGGCAGGCAGAACGCTACCAAGAGCGAGGGGTTCGGTACGTCGAAAAGGACATTTGTGACACGTTCTCCGTGGGACTGATAGCCCCCGCCGACTATGTCAATGAGAACGATCGGGAAGCGTTCGGTAACATAATTACTTACGAGTCGATCATCACGTGTCTCGACGGCTTATCTCACGATGCCACGCCATTCGTATCGACGTTGCTTGAACAGGCAATCGAGAAACATGCTGGTAGCCACGATGGCCACTCCCCGGTTACGAAGAAAATTCGACAACAAGTACAGGAACGGTCCGATGAATTCCCAGACCTCGTAGCCTACGAAACGAGCAACAATCTCGTAAGGTTCCGATCGACGCACCCTGAACATCCCAAGTCAGTGCGGTATGTCGTTTGGGTCATCGGATCTAGTGGTGGTCGAGAAGCGATGGTTCGACTTAGCATTGCGAATAACAACCCGGATTTAGAGATCAAAGCGATTCAGGAATACGTAACTGAGGAGTTCGGATCACTGGATGGATTCGAGATTAGAGACCACGTCACAATGGATACCGTCCGAACCTACGTCACGACTGGCCGTGATGCTTCACCGACGAACGACGATTATATCGAAGATATTGTCTCTACCTTGCAACGACTTGTTTCCTTCTCGCACCCACGGTTTGTCGAATCGGGACAGTTTCGTTAGTGAATTGTTCATTTGATATGGATTACTGAGAAGTTTATTGTTTTGCGTGAATCCTCTCCAATGGTTTGCAGATACAGCATGCAAGATCCATGGCGCATATCTGGCAAAATACAGTTTGATCATTGGATTTATCAATAATACGAGAGCGAATACCAGTTATAATTGGAACAGGACTATCGGCACAATAGCTTATTATCAGAAGTCGGTTATTGAGATGCATCTATCAAAGGTGATTGAGGCGTAATTTGATTACTGGAAAGCGTTAACACCCGATATGGGATTTAAACAGTTTATTAATAGATCAGATGCAAACACACCTGAAGAAATTGTCGGGCTTACTGTTTATTATCTAATGATGTACGGGGGGGAAGACACGGTACAATCAAGTATCGCTCATGATATACTAGATTTGTTTGATTTCCCCATTAGTGAAACTGCTATTGCATTGAACATGAAGAAAATAAAAGAAGATGGAGATTTAAGATACTTTGAGCGATCAAATGCCCCATCTGGATACATACTCACACAAGGTGGGATGGAACGTTTCGAAAATTTAGCACCCGCTGTCAAATCTACTGAAGAGGGATTTAAGATTTCAACAGATAATAAAATAACCCAAAGACGAGCAAGCGATAGTAACTGGGACATGTTCATCTCACACGCGAGTGAGGACAAAGACGATTTTGTTAAACCTTTAGCAAATACGCTTGAAGAAAGGGGATCAAAGATCTGGTATGATGATTTTCAGTTATCTATTGGGGATAGTATCCCAGAGGAGATCGACAAGGGTCTCTCAAAATCAGATTACGGTGTTGTTGTCCTATCGGATGCTTTCTTCCAAAAGGATTGGCCTCAAGAAGAGCTTCATAGTTTAATTCACAAAAATGTCGACTCAAAAAGAAATATAATCCTTCCAGTATGGTACGATATTGGGAGTGAGCAAGTCGCCAATAACAGTCCATTATTAGCATCTCGAATGGCGATTCGTGCTGATAGTTCCTCTATAGATGAGGTGGCTGATCAACTTTTAGAAGAAATCCAATCAGTTGAGAGTTCTGGTGTAGATCAGAATAAATTCGATCCGCGAACAAGAGACTATCTCGCTGATTTAATTTCCAAAACTTGGACAGGAGATGACTTATCCAGATTCTTCGAAAGGCAAGATATTGATATTGACTGGGATGCTGCCAAAGAAGGAACGATACGTGAACATATTGCAACATTTCCAGTAGAAGCAGAAGAAAAAGGATTAGATTTGGAACGTGCCCGAAAAACCGCCGTACGGGATGTATTAGAGGAAGTAAACCGCAATGAAAACCGTTCTTTAGAGGATATTATCACGGAGTTTGCCCATCCCCAATCTTATATCGGTAATCAGGATAAGCATTCTCAGGTTGTCTCCGAATTAAATTCAGCACTTGAATACGAGGGTTTGAAAGTTAATTCTAATGGAGAATTATTTGACTTGGAATAATTTAAAGAGAAAATTGCAAAACAAGAAAAAGACTAGTTGAACCCTTGAAAGCTATTAGATTTTTTAGATAAAACTGAACTAATATTAAATGAAGATGTATTGATTGCTCTGAGTTTCACACGTCGGTTTCTATTCAGCTATCTTCTGCCGCTCTAAAACGTCTGAGGATCTATGCTAATCCCAGTGAGTTCTCGCTCCTGTGACCGACACCAATATGGCACCGGCTACATTCTCATTATATAATGACGACTGAGGACGTGGATCGAAAAGCCCTGAATGTCTTCCCCGGGCGCGTCGTCCGGAAAGACCTCGTTCAGGACATCAAATCCGGGGTGAACGTCCCCACCTACGTCCTCGAATATCTAATCGGACAGTACTGCGCGACCGATGACGAAGAATCTCTGGAAGAGGGCCTCGAAAAGGTCAAACAGATTCTCTCAAAGCACTACGTTCGCCCCGACGAAGCCGAATTCGTCAAGAGTGAAGTCCGAGAACGCGGGCGTTATCGTGTCATCGACAAGGTCACCGTCCGGCTGGATGAGCAACAGGACGCCTACATCGGTTCGTTCGTGAATCTTGGATTGAACGATGTTGAGATCAACGAACATCTCGTCAGCAAACACCCGAAGCTTCTGGGCGGCGGTGTCTGGGCCATCATCGACCTGGAATATCTCCCAGACAACGCAAATAGCCCCAAGAGCCTCTTTGGCATCGACTCGTTCAAACCGATTCAGGTCTCCAACCTCAATCTCGACCAACTGAAGGAACGGCGGGAACAATTCACGCGCGACGAATGGATGGATCTGCTTCTTCAAACCGTCGGCTACGATCCGTCCTCGTTCAGCGGCCGCGAAAAGTTCCTCTTCTTGACTCGCTGTATCCCACTCGTCGAGTCCAATTACAACTTCGTCGAGCTGGGGCCACGCGGGACGGGCAAAAGCTATCTCTACCGAGAGATCAGCCCCCACTCGATTCTCATCTCCGGCGGGAAAACCACCGTCGCAAAGCTGTTTTTGAATCTCAATACTGGCCGGATCGGACTCGTAGGTCGTTGGGATGTCGTCGCCTTCGACGAGGTCGGGGGGCTCCAGTTCAGCGATTCGGAAGCCGTCCAGATGCTCAAAGATTATATGGAGTCCGGAAGCTTCTCCCGCGGAACCGAGGAACTGACCGCCCAGGCCTCGATGGTCTACGTCGGAAACATTGACCTGGATGTTGAAGGCGTTCTCAAGAGCTCTCACCTCTTCGAGCCATTCCCTGAGGATATGCAGGATCTCGCACTTATCGATCGGTTCCACTACTACCTTCCGGGCTGGGAAGTCCCGAAGATGCGTTCCGAGTTCTTCGGTGATCAGTTCGGCTTCATCGTCGATTACTTCGCTGAGTTCGTCCGGGAGCTCCGCAAGGAGTCATACGGTGACGCGATCAACGAGGAGTTTGCGTTTGGTGATCACCTGAACCAGCGGGACGAAAAGGCCGTACGTAAGACCGTTTCTGGTCTGCTCAAACTCCTTCATCCTCACGGCCAATACACGAAAGAAGAGCTCCGAGAATACCTCGAATTCGCTATGGAAGGCCGCCGTCGAGTCAAAGAGCAATTGAAGCGGATGGGTGGGATGGAATATCGGGCCGTCGAATTTTCGTATCTCGACTTGGAGACCAAACAGGAGATCCATGTCTCGGTTCCCGAGGAAGCGGATGAAGCACTCATTCCCCCCGGAACACAACAGGCAGGGACGATCTACACGATCGGTGAGAGCGGAGGACGCCATGCTCCGTTCCGAATCGAGACACAGACGCTTCCAGGATCAGGCAAGACGAATATTTCGGGCACCCCGGGCAAGCGAATGAAAGAGTCCTTCGAGACCGCCTGTGACTATCTACAGGCGAATATGCGTGAACTCACTCGTGAGGAGACTCTGGATGACTACAACATCAACATCCAGGTTCTGAACCCCTCTGATGCGAATGAGGGTGGTGAAACGAGTGTCGGACTCCTCGTAGGCATTGTTTCGGGGATTCTTGATCGACCGGTCCGGCCACAGACCGTCGTACTGGGATCGATGAGCTTGATGGGCGAGTTAGTCTCCGTGAGTTCGTTGATCGATAAACTCCAGTTGTCTGCGGATTCTGGAGCCAAAACGGTGCTCCTTCCAGCGAAGAACAAAGAAGACTTGCCGAAAATCCCCGATGAACTCCTTGACCAGCTCCAACTTGTGTTCTACACTAATCCCCTTGATGCGGCTAGTAAGGCGATTGAACTGGAGTAGCGCATCCTGACTACTCACTCGTCATCTGTGCAGACAACCTCTCGTAGTTCTTCGAGCAAATCTTCCCGATTCTCCGCTAAAATATCAACGTCCTCATCAATATTCTCTATTTTCGTACGGACACGACTTACAACACGGTACCGGTAGTTATCCGACACATCTGCATCACCCCTCACTATTTCTCGCTCACGTTCAGTAAGGAGTCCCCGATACTGATCATCCACCATACCCGCGCTTTGCTGGCCTTCCTCAAAGGTATTCTTACTGAGAGCAGTCACATAGAGATCACAAATGCATGGTTACTACTTTCAGTAACCTTTATATGACTGTATATAGTAACTATGGATAAGAAGGTCCAGCTCTGTTGGGTGAGAGATCACGAAGAACGCCCGGATGTCTGTAGCATCCGAGCTGGGCTCTTCCAGAGGTATGCAAGAACCCATGAGACAGTCAACATCGACAAATCAAGAAGCTATCGACAACAAACTCTCTAAAGACATACTCCAAGTAGAAAGGATAGATTTGGCGGTAGGGGTCGTTACCTGTCAAATTTGCGACTCTCGAATCCGTGAAGGCGGACGCATTACTGTGTCCGCTTTTCGGTCGGTGTCTGATCTGAATTTTAAAATTCAGGATACGCTTTGCTGTGGTCACGGAGATGAGTATAGTCGCTCGTGGGATCGGTCACTCCGTGTGCTGGTTGTCCAGGGGCGTGTTGGTACGGTGTCGGATACGGCGAAGCAGTCTACATGGCCGGTGTTGCTTGATCCAGAGTTGGTTGCCCTGAGTCCGGTGAACACTGTAGAGGCGCACACGCTGGATGATACTGATCTGGACTCCAGTGCCGATAGTGAGGATGCCCTGATTGATATGACTCGTTCGGGTGTGGTGACGGAATCATCTGGGCGTGAGCAGCCATCGTCGTGGTGTGACAGTGGTGGTTCACAATGACGGGGGGAGCGGAGACTCCGTTGTTTGTGATGGATCATCTTGACGGTGAGTTTGATCTTCCACCAGTCGATGAATCGACGTTCCCGGATCTCTACGTCGGGCTTGAGGTTGATCTGCTTGCGCCGGGCGATGGTGTTGTGACGGATCGGCATCATGCGTCTGCGGAGCGGTATGAGGCGGATGATCCGATGAATCAGATTCGCGGACAAATTTCGCCGTTTACATTGTCGGGCTGGTTGCGGCACGCGTGTGAACGTGTGCTACAGATTGCGGGAACGACTGCGTGCCATCCTGGGGAGTCGAGTGCGGATTACATGCGTGCGGATGTGTATGATCGTGACTTGAACCAGGGGTATCACGAGAAAGGTACCTGTGTTGAGGCGTGTAGCGACGAGCAGGGTTGCGTGGTGTACGAGCTGTTCGGTGGGTTTGGTGACCGGCCCGGTGAGTTGTTGCGGCGGCCGATTCGGTTCTCGCCGGTTCGTTCGCAGGTTGACGTGCTTCGCGGTGAGGCTGAGGCGCATTACCGGCAGTTGCATACGCAGGTTCGGTCGCGGAACGACGAGGATGGTGGCCAGCCGCTGCGGCATGCGACGCGTGACGTGGTCGGAAATTTGGAAGGTACGTGGTTGTTGACACTCCGAACGTTGAAGCCGGAGTTCGTCGGCTTGTTGGTGGAAGCAGTGTCGCTGCTCGATGCGCGGAGTGATTCGTTTGAGTTCCAGCTCGGTGGTGCGCGGAATTTCGGTGCAGGGATTGCGGATGTGAGTGTTGTGAATCCGCTGTACACTGATGAGGAGATCCGCCGTGTGTACAATCGTGGTTGGAATGCGACGGCCGCGATGCAAGAGAAAGACGAGGAGTGGCGCGATAGTTATCGTGAGGAGTTCGTGCGGGCGTTGCAGGCGCGTGTGAGCGATGCTGACGGCGAGTTGGCTGCGGCGATTGATCGTCGAGGCGAGGCTGGCGAGGGAGAGCGAGGTGATGTGTGATGGTCGATGGGGCTGAGTTGGTGGATGCTGATGCGGTGGGTGAGACGGTTGCTGATCCGATGGTGGTGGTGTATCGTCACGATGTGCACAAGATGAACGGCCGGCGGCATAATGCGGCAGCTGATGAGTATCACGGTGTCCGCGTGAATGAAGACGTGCCACGGGGTGCGGATCGTGTTGCGGCGTTGCTGAGTCGGCCAGCAGGTGAGCCCGAGCAGACAGTGGCGAACCACTCGTCTCCGTATCGGTTGTCGTTGCTTACGGCTGAGTCCGCGACGGAACCGAGCCGGATCGAAGCGGCAGCGGATGGCGGGTTCCGACAGTTGGTCGTGTCTGAGGAGTCCGCTCGGCTGCACGCGGCGTGGCTGACGAGCGATGTGGCGGCGGCATTCAACGAATCGCCGTACTATCCGTATACGTCGCTGAAGTACCACGTGTTGTTGGCTGCGGCGTTGTTGTCGGAGTACCGTGCGGGATACAGCTTCGACGAGTTGTTCCTGGCGGCGGGGCCTGGTGAGGCGGCGGCTGCTGATGGTAGTGTCGACGCAGCGTTAGAGAGTGCAGTGGTGTCGCCGCATCGGACGGTGTTGTGGTCACCGTTGGTTACGCTGGAGATAACGAGTGATCCGGGTGGCCGGCCGGCAGCGCGGCTTGGGCCGGGCCCGGCGCGATCATTTGCGGATGTGTGGACGAAACTGTCGGGACAGCCGTTCGACGCTGATGGGATGCGGACGTTGATGGTGTTGGATGCGCAGCTTCGTCGGCTGCGGTCGTGGTCGGCGGCGCTGCAGTATATCGAGGAGTTCGTCGCGTGGTGTGGTGCTGGTGCTGCTGATGTTGAACAGGGGTGGTCGTAACGATGGGACACATCGAGTCGGCTCGCCTTGAGTCTGGATCGGTGCCGGAATTTGACGGTGTGAGCGCGTCTGCTGCCGAGGGCACTGGAAATGGGGTGTGTGGCCCGTGTTGTAAGCGTGATCGTATGGGTTCTGAACAGTGGTGTGATTGTAACAATCGAGTTCACAAATGCGGAAATTATCACCGGAGTTGTTACAATCGGGTCTGTGAACACAGGGGTCAGTGGTGTGATTGTAACAATCACATTCACAAAAAAGGCAATTTTTGCCGATATTGTTACAATCCGGGGTGTGATGAAGAGAGACAGTATTGTAACTGTAACAATCGAGACTCTGAAGACTGGGTTCAGTGTTGTAACTGTAACAACGAAGACACTGGAAACGGGGTGTGTGGTTCCAATCGAGATAGACAGGCTGCGCTATTGTGGCGCGGTGTGGTGTCGCTACGGGACTGGTTGGTGATGTACGTGTCCGCCGCCCCCGATATTGTGATGGTAGAGACGCTGTACGGGGCATGGCACTGGAAACAGGGTGTGTCCGAGCTGCAGTCCGTGGCGCGTCAATCGCGGATGTTACGCTGGAACTGGAGTGGAAACGTAGGGGGTGAATCACCTTGACACATATCCAGCAAGTGCTGTTTGAACTGGAAGCAGGGTACCTGGGTCACCCGTACTATGTGACTGGGAACGCGTTGTTCCAGGCGCTCGCGCAGCGCGTTGACGAGCGGACACGACGAGCGCTCTGTGTTAGCCATGGTGTGTTCTTGCCGAGAGAGTACGGAATCCCGCCGTCGTGGCACTCTCAGTCGTCGCTGGGTATGGTCGGGGCGTCCCTGCCGGCTGTTGAGACGTATGATGATCTGTTCTTGTTGCGTGATGCGGCGCACCGCTGGCTCAAGTCGTCACGTCCCCGGGATGCGCATAATGTGCAGCCGTTGCAGAGCCACGGTGGGCGGATCGCGTTCGACAGAGTCACACGGTTTGGTCGGCCACCGGAGCTGCAGACTTCACACCGGTCGGTCAAGTGGGTCGTGCAGTGTTATCTGCACGCTGATACTGCATCTGATCCACGGACGGGGTCGGTGCTACCGGTCGCGGACGAGATGCTGGATGACGTGCAGGTTGGCGGCGCGCGGAACTATGGGTTCGGGCGGCTATCAATCATCGATACGCAGCTGATCGATCTCGACAGGCTGGACTATGATCGGATTGCGGCCGCAGACGAGCACGTCCTTGAATTGGTGTCACCGTTTGTGCTGGCGAGTGAGTACCCCGGTGCTGATGATCAGTCAGTGCCGTGGTGGTGGGATGTGTCGCGCCCAGCTGCGGCATCGAGTGCTGATGCTGACTGTGACAGTAGCAGCGATAGTGAGTTGAGTGAGGTGAAAGGCACCAGGTTACGGCGGCGGTCGGAACAACTCATTGATGATGGAGAGATCTACGAGTTAGCGACGGTTGATCACGGACAGCTCGTTGGGTACGACGGATCGGATCCGATCGGGACGGCGAAGAACGGGGTATCCCGGGTTGGGACGCATTCGCGGTTCGGGTTCGGTGAGATTCGAGTTCGACCGGCGGATGATGACCGCGTCCCTGACCGTGCCGTGCAGACACGAGGAAGCGGGGCGACTGATCCATCTGGGGGTGATGCGTAGTGGTGCTGGAACTGGTTGCGTTCGATATTGAGACGACCGGATTCGGTGTCGATGACGAAGTGACGGCTGTCGGGTTTGCGGTGCCGATGGGCGTACGGGTGTTCGTCCAGACTGGCGGGCGAGATGCTGACGACGTGGCGTCACAGGTAAGCGATCGCGTGCCTGTGCATGTGCAGGTAACGGCGCATCCGACGGAACGAGCGCTATTTGAAGCAGTGGGATCGTTCACTGAAGAGCGGCTCCAGGATGACGACGTGTTGCTGGTCGCGTTCAACGGCGAGCGGTGGAAGGGCGGGTTCGATCTGCCGTTCTTTCGGACGCGATTAGCCCGGTTGGAGATTGAGTGGCCGTTCCGTGATGTTCCGTACGCGGATCTAATGCCAGTCATCACGCGACGATTCAATACGACCGTCACATCCAGTGATGGCAATGACGCTGGTGTTGTGTCCGATGATCTGGGTGACTTAGCAGGCGTCTATGACGTGTTGTGCGATGGCCGGTTCAGCGACGTGGATCCGTTCGTCGAGAGTGCTGAAGCTGTCACGGCGTTCGATGAGGGACGGTTCGCTGACTTAGTGGCCCATAACGCCGCGGATGTGCTGCGGACCCGGGATCTCGGACGGCTCGCTCAGTGGTATTGCTCGAAATCAGAGTTCTCGGTGAAGTCACTGTCACCGACGGTGCAGAGGTGATGCTCGCGTAGCTGTGCAACTCCCAGCCTGCTGGGAAGCGATGGAAGCGGTCGATCTGATTGAAGCGATCATCCATATGCTGGCTGGCACCGCGCGAACCAATCGAACAAACGACCGAAGCTAACAGAAACACATGACACGAGCTGACGGACGCAACCACGAGTTGAGCAACGAACCGAACGAGAAATCGACGACAGTACAGACAGACGATCCGGAGCCGCGTGAATCGGATTCGTCGACGGCCCACGATTACGAGCAGAACCGCGAAAACGAGTCAGTGACACCCGAGACACGCTCAGAGGTGTTGAAACGAGACGGCCATCGATGCCAGATATGCGGGCGAGAAGGGCCAGAGCGCGGCGGATTGGCGACGTTACACGTCCATCATATTGAGCGTGATCCAGCTGACATCGATGAAAACGCCCCGGAAAATCTGACGACACTGTGCCGATCCTGTCATAGTTGGGTTCACCAACAGTCGACACCCGCAGACGCCCCAGTGACGTTGTCCGAAGCTGATCTTAGTGTGCTGCTGCCGCAGGACATAGAGATCTTGCGGTTTTTGGCTGAATCCGGGCCGGCACGAACTGGTCGGATTGCCGATGCGCTAACAGCAAACTTATCGATGACGGCGGTGCGGGAGCGACTGGCCGTACTCATGGGTCTCGATAATATGGTCGAATCGCGCGACCGGCAGATCATAGACCAAGATGTCGAGTCCGGGGAGTGGGGGCTTACGGAGCACATCGAGCATTCAGCTCGCGGTCACATCCCGGATGATCCGCAGGCGTTACTGCAGCGAATGGAAGACGAGCAAGTCAGGCAAGCCCTGGAGCGGGGCTGTGACCGGCAGGAGATTATGAACGTGCTTGACATATCCCGCCGAACGACGTTCCATCGGGAAAAGAGAGCGTACGCGTACGATTTCCCACTGGACGTGTTTCGAAGAAGCGGACGTGGGGGGCAGCATCCGGCTGGGAATTCGACGAGTGAGACAATCGACGAGGCGGATACGGATTCGAGTGGTGCTGACGAACAACAGCGACTCGATTCTGTCCCCCACGGTGCTGAAGACGGTAGTCAGACAGCAGGTTCGAGGGAGTCCGTACAGGATCGTCCGGATGACTCGATCGATGAGTCGGTGGTGAGCGAAAACAAGACAGTGGTTCGTGAGCAGTTACAGACCGCGATTACGGCGTTGCAGCAGATCAACGCCGAGCTGTGAGAGTCTGAACTGGGAATGGAACAGTTTTCTTGACTGGAGTTGATCATTCTGATTCCACCCTGTATGCATCATTGAACGTAATGGTGTAAACTGGTGCTTTTCGGGTGATTCAGAGCGGTCACTTGGTTAGTCACCGGTGCTAGTGACGCGCCAAAGAACCAATTTCGTCAACCATCACAGGGAATTCGTAATCAATGCGGAATACGTCCGTTTTTCGGTGAAATGGTCGTGCTGTGAGTCTGCATTTCATACTTGGAATCTGGTATCGCCTCTTTCCCCCCTTCAGCACCGGCAGAACGGGAGATCCACACCTCTATTTTCCTTAGTTTTAAAAGTGACCGTTAGTTTAACCGGTGTGAGGTATGCGAGAATCCAATAATCAGATCGGCGACGAAGAAGAGGCTAAGAGCAACACCGAGAAATCCGGTACGACAGAATCCAACACTGCCAACACGTGTACAGAGACGATGACCGACGGCGGAACCGAGACAATACGCAGCCGTACTGAAGTCAAGATGCACAACGACGATGTCAGGTACTACTCGGCGGACGGTCATCTCTACGCCTACCGCGAAGGCGACGAACATATCGTTGTTTCACGCGGGAGAGAACCACGGGATCGTTGGACCAAACGTGTCCCTGCTGAGCGTGACGCGGTTCTCACGGGTGAACACCTTTGGACCATCCCCGACAACTGGCAACACCGCGTGAAAATTACGTTTGAAACGGGGAGTGGTTATGCGGTCTACCACATTCCAGAGACTGGTGTGGACGTTCTCGTGAGTGTGCCAAGCTATACCCAGCTAGTAGACGCCTGGTACAGCGTTAAGCGTGTCGGAACGCTCAGCGTGACCTATGATGACGAGTTCGCTTGGGACAAGCTAGAGGACATCATAGAAACTGTGCGGGAACGTGAGCAAGTCGATGGTGATGTCGTCGATGCGCTTGAGCGTCTCCACCGGCGTCGTCGGAGCGTTGAGAAACACTTCGTTGCGAGCGTCAATATGTACGCTAAACAAGCTTTGTTGTGTCGGGATCATGAACCGATCACAGTCAGACAATGGACTGCGGACCCATGGATCGACATTTTTCATGCTGGTGATTCGCTTGAAGAGGTTCTTGATTTGGATAACGAGACGAAAGACGCCGTTGTGCGACACATCTCTGATCGGGGAATTATTCCGTTATACCCAACTGTCCGCGTTGATGTTGAATCGGACGAAGGTATTCCAGATGGGTACGAGATTCGTGCGATGAGTGAGATAGGTGCTCCACCTGCTGAGGTCGTTGATTATCTTATCACGGAGTATTATGATCTGATGTCACAGGACGCTTGGGCGGGGATTCGAGATACGGAAGAGGATATGATACTCAAGAATGTTGGCGACGTGAAGAAGAAACTCTCAAGCTAACGTCGCTGTAGGCGTTCTACGCTCGTCAAATTGTCACTCGTCCCAGAATGCCTCGATCCGGTTATCGAGATCTGTAAGGACGGCTGCGAGCACGTCCCGCCAGTCGTCGGGATAGTCTGCATCCTCTCCAGGTGTCGGTGCATCTGGGGGCGGATGGAAGTGGTTGCGGGTGTTATGGTCATTCGGGTGTCGATCCCATCGGCATTCCCACGAGTTCCCGGTTTGGTATTGCTCCGAATAGTGGATGCTGAAGTCGACGGTCTCGAACCAGCGGATCCGCAGGTACGCACGCGTGACCCCGCCTGGGAAGTATCCGAGATCGTAGTTGGCGATGACAGCGTTCGGAGCATACGGCGGTTGCGTCTCGATGTCATCGAATCGATCGCTCCGGGCGAGGTGGGCAGCGATCCGGTCGAGGATTTCCGTATCGATGGGGCCACGACTGGGTGGATCCGTCGCGTCGTCAGGCATCGATGCGTCGTGGCTTGCTACTAGAGACTAGATCATCACGGCGGGCTGCGTCTAGGAGTGCAGCTCGCCGTTCGAGCGTTTCCCACTCGGAGAGCGCTTCCCATGCTGCTTCTGTGGACATATTCTGATCCCGAGTCACATCGACGAGTGAGATTTCGTCCGGGTGCTCTGCATCGAACTGTGCTCTGTAGTCTTCGATCTGTTCGAGTGTGTCGGCGAGTGTGTCGACAATCTCCTGCCTGGAGTATTCCTCGCGGATCTGGTCGATACGCCGCCACTGGAAGTACGCATCGTTACGCTCGTAGCGGACCGGGCGGCCGTCGTGGCGGTGAACCATGCCCATCTCGTTGAACCACTCCAGGTAATCCCGAGCTGTCTCGGTGTCACAGTCGGCGCGATCGGCGATCGTTGATACCTTCGTCGGGGTGCGAAGCCCGACGACAATATCCAGAAGTCGCTCTCGGATCGGCCCGCGCTTGAGGAGCGAGTCGGGAGATTCCAGCTCGTCGAGGTTAGGCGGTGTCTCCTCGCCGTCGTATGCATCGTCGGGGATGTCTGTAAGGTTCATGCGTGTGGGGTTTCGTACTTGTCTCTACTGGATGTAGCGACATATATCTATGGTACGCTGAATTATTTCTGCTTCAGTCGTGCCGTGACTTCTGTACGGGTGCGTATACGTCGACGAAGTAGTCACGTAGGGTGTCGAGGATGTGGGTTCGAAGTCGTAGGCGAAAGTCTATCGATGTACGTTACCGTAACTCGTTTAGTCGGCGTTTATCAGCATCTGTGAGGAGTTGCACATCGTATTCATCTTCGAGGGTAGCGATTTCTTTGAAGCATTCGCGGGCGGTCGCTTCGTTTCCGTCGTCAAGATGTTGCTTGCCCTGCTGTCGTTTGACTTTCGCTAGGCCTTGTTTCCCGGCATAGCGAGGCAAGGTCTGACGGTAGTACTGAGCAGCCTGGTCAAGATGCTCCCACCACTCGCCAGTCACACCGTCTTCCTGTTTGATGGTCTTGGCAAGCTTCCAGTGTGTCTCTGCGAGTTGCCCTGCGACGTTTCGTTCTTCGTAATCCTCTGAGGCCAGTTCCATCGCCTCTTCCAATAGATCCAGCGCCTCGTGGAGATCCGCCTCTGTACTACCCTCAAGAAGTTCGTCTAACCGGGCTTGGCGCTGCAGTCCTTCGCTTTTCCAGACGATGTGGCCGCCGAGGTCGATGCCGTACGCCGAGTCGCCGTCGGGATTTCCAAGCCGAAGCATCCAGTTGCCGCCTCGCTCGACGAAGTCGAGGTGTTGAACGTTCCCGTGTTGATTCTCGTGGCGGAGCAGTCGTTCGCCGGCGGCAACGTTGAACAGGTAGGTGCTGCAGTCAGGGTTGAACGTACTCGTGGCCGCGTAGTCACCGTCAGGCGTGATGGCGACGGGGCCGATGTTCGAGTCAAATTCGTGTTTTACGAACCGATGTCCTGACCCGTTGAAAACGTGGAACGTTCCGGAGAGTGTGTCGCCCCAGTCGTTCCAGTCGACAACAGCTACGGTCCCGTCGTTAGCGACAGCACAGGCGTTCGGGCGATCGATCTCGGTCGTAAATTGGAGTTCGTCACCATCAAAGAGGAAGACCCGACCCGGTTCAGGATCGTCATCTCCGGCTCCGGATCGCCCATCTTGGTAGGCTGCGGTGTATTCGCCGTTCGGGGATGTGGCTGTCTGGGCGTAGTACTGATCACCACCGTATTCGATGTCCATCCGGTTCAGCCCCTGGTCGTTCGTCGAGACTGCGTCACTGTCTTGTTTCGAGGAAGCTGTCTGCGCGGCTGGTGTTGCCGATGCGTCTGGAGAGGTGTCTGACTCTGTTTTGGACTGTGAATGCGTCTCTGCATCAGGGGGTGTCGTGTTAGCCGTCGCCGTCTCGGGAGCATGAGACGTGTCTGTTTCGGCGTCGGCCGACTCGTTGAAAGAGCGGCGTCGCCACAGATAGAGCCCAGCAGGAATGATGGCGAACAGCCAGATGAGTGACGTGAGGACGTATGCCCACCAGTACTGCGGCCAGTCTCGGTATTCCCTGACGTGTCTCGCATCGAGGAAGAGCGCGATGGGAAGCCCGAGCCAGACGGCGAAAAAGATGAATGCCCACAGCGATTCCGGCAAGACTTCGACACCGAAGAAGGCGACAACCCAGCCGGGGATCGCAACCATGATCGTCTTCTCCCAGACAGTAGATGGAACCGCGTTGGAGTGGGTCGTCGGTTCTGGTTCTGGTTCCGGTTCGGCTGTCGTTGTCGTTTCGGTTGCTTCTGACTGTGTTTCGTCGGCCTGCTGCTGGGGCTGCTCGCTGACTGATTCGGATTCGACTGTGGTCACGAACTCAAGGTAGTCGTCGACGAGATCAAGCGCGTCATTCTCAACGATGAGGGAGACGAGGTCATCGCCGTTGATGAGTTTCACGTTGAGCCGCTCGGCGAGATCGCGGGCCTGTCCGGTGAACTCATTCGTCGTTACTACGACGACCTTGTCAACGCCGTTGTATTGTTGGCCGAGGCTTGCATACTGCTGAATATCGGGGGAGCCGACAGTTGTGTTCGGTCCGTACCGCTTCGCTTGAATGAGCGTCGTTTGTTCGTACGGGTGTTGTTTCCGGGCGGTAATGTCGACGCCTTTGTCCATCGCTGCAGTGGAGACCTCGGTTTGCCAGCCCATGCGATGCCAGAGATCCGCGACGAAGTGCTCGAAATCGTACGGGTCCATCTGCTGTAGGACCGTCTTCAATTCGGCGGTGCTTTCGAGAGGGCCTTCCTCAAGAGGAAGCTCATCGATGTGTTGCTGCGTGGGTTGGTGTGGCTCATTCGAGGTGCGGGGTTCTGTGGAACTAGAGTTGTCTTTCCCACTATTTCGAAGCCAGCGGTACAATTCACGGTAAAGGAAGTACCGTAGAAACCGTTTCATTGAGATGTCCCCCCAATCCGAAGATGATTATAACCCAGTTGGTATCCCATACGTTGGCGTGTTGACCGATTCTTGACGCTCAGGCCTAATAATGAATCGGGGAGTACCTGGTTACGAAGATGTGTCACCAGAATATCTGGTTCTGTTGAAACCATTCACAGTTTACACAAACGGCGTGCTGAATGTAGGGCACGTGCGCACATGTAGTGTGCAGCCGATTCACGTGAACAACTCTCTAAAGAAGAGGATTTCAACAGAGCCAAGAGTATCTTTGAGACGATTATTTGCAGGGTCGCCACCATACGCGCCCGGATCCAACTTTCTTAGTGCGGAGTTCACCTATGGATTCAAGATCTTGTAAATAGTTTCGAGCGGTATTGCGGTGTATATCGGACTGAAGTTGTTTTGCGATTTGTGGAGCGGTAAATGGTTCGCACTTGTCAGAGTTGTCTTCGAAGATTGCTAACACGTCGTCTATTGATGTGCTTGGAGTCCTTCCCGGCATAATGTCGCCTTGCACAATACAGAGAATGGCAACTCGCACTCCGGAGATCTGTATGTGCGCGACGACAAAAATTAGATACAGAGCCCAAAGAGTCGAATATCAGGTTTTATGCCACACGAATACATATCTATGGGGAGATGGGTAACGATGAATGAATACGAAACGTCTACGGATCCGTCGCCAAGTACGAAAGTCGTTGAGGCCGTCGCTGATGAATTGGATGTTGAACCAATTGAATTGGAGACTCCGCTTGCAGAGGCGATTGAAACGGATGCGTTAGATCACCTCTTCAAAGGCCCGGGAGACTCCGTTGTGATTAGCTTCTCTTACTATGGCTATCGAGTCACCGTCGAAGAAGATGGTGACGTTACTTTGACTGAAAACAGTGAATAGTTGTTCCTATTTGACTCGGTGGCACTGTTGAAACCCTCTTCACGGCTTTCGATTTCGTATGGCGGCGGGTTTCAGTCGCTTTGGCCGTGAACGGCGTCAAAGAAGCTTATCTCAAATATCAGCACAGAAGGTTTTCAACAAGCCCGAATCTCTATTTCGCCGGCGGTGTTGTCGAGGCGTATGTCCGACCCGCCGTTGAACGTGCCCTATTGGGCATCGATGTACCGCGTCTATGAGGAAGATAATGATCAGTACGTGCAGGCCTTGGCTGAGTCAGATCTGGTTGAGCGAGCACGCCGACTGTGGAAGTGGAAGGATTTGAGTCGAAGTATTGATTTTGCGGAGATTGCCCCTGTTATCGCCCAACTTGATATGGATCGCTACCTGGATCAGCGACCGTCAGCGGCGGTGAAAGACGTTCGTGACAGGCTTCGTGAGGAAGATGTTATTTCTGGGTCTGGGCTCGTGACGCCGTCGTTTCTGCTGCATCTCGCGGCAAGTGGCCCAGAAGCATCATCAGCGACGTTCCCGATTTATGACCGCCGAGTCTGGAACGCGTACGTGTATCTCTGGGGGGTTCGAGGGGGAGAGGATCGATTGTTCCGGGCTGCCAGTCAGAGCCCAGAGCAGTATGGCGCGTTTTGTCAGGCATTCCGTGACACCTGTCCGGATGATCGCCCACGCCGGTACGAACAGGCCCTGTTCATGTTCGGTGGATACATTATGGATCTCACAGCCGATGACAAACCCACACCGATAGAGACGATCGATCGCGTTCTCTCGGAGCAAGAACAGGCGATGGACGAAATGCGGGAACAAGCTGGGTTTGCGATCGTGGATGTTGATACCGTAGCAACCCGCTGAAATGTGTCTCCTTTCGGATCGAGTGGCTCTGTTGAAATCCTCAATCGGTGATATGTTTCTATTGTCGTGCTGAATATAGAGCGTGAATGCAGCAAACGGACTACGTTTGTTCCGATATAAATGGGTTAGATAAAACGGCCAGTAGACCTGCAAACCGATCTCGGGGTGCCTACCGGTAGATGATGTTCGTCGCTCATGCAAGGGCCAAAGGGGCGTCATATCTACGTAGTCTGCTCCTCATTGTCACAGTAGACAATGAGCGTCATCTTGTAGTTCACCGTACAAAATGACCAGTTCACGCTCGGTCAAGTTCTGTCGGAATCGCCAACGGAGCGTATCGAACTCGAACGAATCGTCCCAACTGGGGATACAGTAATGCCATTTTTGTGGGTAACCGGAGACGATTTCGAGGATAGGGAAGAATGGGGTGCTGCGTTAGGCCGTGCTGGGATCGAAGACTGGTTCTGGGTCTGTGGGCTGGGTGCCATCACAGACTCGAATCCGGCCATCGGCTCGGATGAACACATTCCAGTTCTCCATTCGAAAAGTGAGTATAGCATCCGCATCTTTGGCTCCGTCATGCTCCTTGAACAGACTGTCAAGGGCGTCGCAATCAACAAATTCATTCAGTGGTGGGAGTTCAAGCGGGTCAACTCCGGCTGCTTCTGCAAGAGCTTTAACAATGACTTCCGTAGGTGACCGATCACCTTTCAGGTCGTACTGGGCATCAACGACCGGTGTACAGCCACGATAGAATGTTAGCGCCCCTTTATCCATACCACTGATTAGCTTTGAGCCATCATCAGGTTTCTGTGGGAAGTTTTCACAATGTATCGCGGCTCAGACCGCATTAATCATTTCAGTCGCCTCGCTCGGGTACACTCTGTTGCGACATTTGCGCCCTGTATCTTGCACAGAGTCGGTAGAAACCGGGAACGGAACCCTACCGGCTCGATGAAAGCCCGAAGTTCAGGCGATGATCCATCCGGCCACCACGACATACCCGCCGACGAGTACCAGCACGGTGGGGACGAGCCAGCGGTCCAACCAGTCAGGAATGTCGTCGCTCGTGGCGCGAGATACGATCATGAACGCAGCGAGAAACACGACTCCGGCACCGATCAGGTAGACGATGATGATGGGTGTCAATTCGGATGGTGAGAGATCAACGAAAAACGGGACAAAGACCGCGATGTTTTCGCCGCTGAGACCGAGTCCCGTGACGGTTACGACGCCGATACGGCCGAGGGAGTTCGGCACGATCGGTGACTCCTCAACCGTCGTTTCCGGCGGCTGGCGGAGTAGCCCCCACAGCCCCAAACTGAGAGGGACAACACCAAGCAGGTACGTCCGCTCCTGTAGGAGTTCGGCGGCGAGAATCGCTCCGATGACCGCCGCGGCCAGTCCGACACAGAAGCCGACGTAATGTCCGACGAGCACTTCCCAAAGCCGGTAATCGTTGTCCGTGCAAAAGGCGCCGATGACGAGTAGCGTGTCGAGATGGGTTACGGTAAACAACCACACAGCCACGAGCAGAGTCGTTTCCACAGGTCACCGAATCTGTCACATCGAGACCGTATAGTGGTTTCTCTCCGCGAGCCTCAGTCGTTATAGGGTACCGTGACCGGTACTCACTTTCTGACTCGTGCCACATTCGCGCTATGGGTTCAGCAGACGCGGTCCGAACTACCGAGTAGCTGTCAAAAGTGGCGTGACATGTAGAGGATAGATGCAGCACAGGGACATAGTTTGTTTCACACTATCACCGAATGTCTATCCCGTAGCTACGAATGTCAGAGTTTCTGGATGGGATTTCGAATCTCAGAAGAGGTACCCCAAACTCCTCGCAACGATGCCTCACTTAGAGAAAAAGATTGATCGTCGTCGATTCGATCTAATGGATTCGCCGTGACGCTATTCCAAGAGCTGCAACTAATGCAACCAATGCAGCACCGATTCCGAATCCAGGTAGCCCATCGGCTGCTTCTTCTTCATCTTCGGAATCTGTCTCCGCCACAGTGTCACTCTCACCGTCTTCCAGTGAGATCACCAATTCGAACCCATCTAGGTCTGTATCCGCATCCCAAGAGGCTTGGGCACTATCTTTTTCATCCGAGTCGGGACTGGTAGATTCGATGGTCGCATCATCCGGTCCAGTAATAACCAACTGTCTGTCCAGTTCGAACCCGCTCGCAAACGGCTCGGTCAGAACGAGCGTCTCACCGTCAGCCTCTGCTAGCCCGCTCCAGGTAACCGCCACCGTCACTACACCGTATCCGTCTTCACTTTGGATCTCAATCGATGCGTCATCGATCACGGCTTCTCCATTGTGACCGCTATTTTCAGCCACGGATTCCATCCGCTCTGTGAACCGGTCACGGAGATCATCCTGTGCTTCTTCGTCTTCTTCTAACGATTCGAACGAAGCTTGCTCATCTTCGTCACCGAGATCATAGACACTGACCAACGAAACGGTCGCATCGCCGTCCGAAGTCATTTCTACGTGGATCTTTGGTTCGTCTGGGTCCTCGACGCCAGTCGCTCCGGCAACCGGCGAAACAAATACGCTCCCAACAAGCACTACCGCAACTACGGCAACCAGAGTCCGGTCGTGCATTGTTAGTTACTGGCCTCGATCGTCACTGTTGTTGCCGGCTCCACGATCTTCATCGTCAGCGTCATCGTCGCTTGCGTCAGTTGTGTCATCGCCAGGGGTTTCGTCGGGTGCACCTGGTTCGAAGTCACCGGCAACTCCGTTCCCGACGTTCTCACCAGCGATAGACTGAGCAAGCTCAGCCGTTTCAGGTCCGCCAAGTTCGCTCGCCTGTTCCTGGAGTTCCTGGATCGCCTCTACGTTGATCCCACGCTCTTCTAACACGTCTTCAGGTAACTCACCAGCAGTCTCCCCTGCCTGTTCGGCAGCTCGTTCCGTGTTAGCGTTCTCGGCAGTGACCTTCGCTATCTCCGAACGGTACTCACCCTCGCTAATCTCACCGTTCTCACGGGCTTCCTCTAGTTCTTCGAGTTCGGCTTCGTGTTCGTCCAGCCGTTCCTCGATTTCGGCAAGCCTGTCACCGACGATGTCGGCTTTGGCCGCATCTGACTGCGCGTTCGCTATTTTGATTCCGAACGTCCGATCGGACACTTCACCATCGATTTCAGCGTCTTGCACACCTACGACGCCAGTCAACTGCTCTCCTGGTTCGACCGAGTTGTTCTCGCTCGCGTCTGCGTTGTCATTCGAACTGTCTTCACTGCCGTCTGCCAGGGCTGCGGCTGCGCCGAGTGGCATCGCTGCCAGTGCGGCAATGAGCATGATCGCCATGAGGATCGTTCCAAGTCGTTTCATTGCAATCGTTCCTATGGCCTGTCCACGGATATACACTGAAGTTGGTAGCTCCGGTTCAACGATGTTTTCCCGGGTTTTACGCCGTTTTCGATCCGACGCCGTCTATCGATTTCCCGATTTACAGTTATTGGATTGACGTTATTCGTGGTGGCTTGCTTTCTCGGCTTCTTCCTCGGGAATTCGAAGCACGTTTTCCCGGCCAATCCGGAACGATTCGAGCTCACCTTCCTCACGGAGCTTGCTCACTACCTTGCTCGTCTTCGCATCAGTCCATCCAAGCTCCTCGACCACCCGCTTTTGTTTCATTCGACCACCGTTCTCTTCCACCAGGTGCATCACCTGTTCCTCATTGCTCAACAGCGACTCATCGGGTTCCGATAGGTCTGGTTCCGCAACTGGTTGCGGATCACTCCCCGATGGTTCGTCCGTTTCGTCCCTCGTCCGGATACGGAACCACCAGAACGCAAGTCCTGTGACCGCCCCGATAGCGCCTACCGATCCAGCGATGAGCGGCCAGCTAAGCCCGGTTCCAGCGGTTGAAACGACGATGCGAGGTTCTCCAGAGACAAAATCCGTTTCCCCACCGTGCCAGATAACGGCCCGGTCACGCTGATCATCGGGATCTGGGGTTACGGATATGAGTTCGTACTCCTCAGGCCAACTAATCAGTAGCCGGGTTCCGTCATCAAGATAGATGCCCTCGATCGCGTCTCCGGCCTGTAATTCGCCATTCTCACTACTGGTGAATCCATGCCATTGGAACGAGTACCGAACGACTCCATACTCGCGGCCAAATGACTGTCGTTCCGTACTGACACGAAAGCTGTCAGCCGTCATCTCCCTGTTTGTCGCGGTACTCGCGGTCGCAACGGTGTCGTCGATCCGGTCAGCGAACTCGTGAGTGTACGCGTCTGGATCGTCCTCAATATCACGTTCGAGTGACTCGAAAGCGTCTGTACTGTCATCGTCGTCGAGTTGGACCCAGAATTCGACCGTCCACGCAGCAGAACCATCGTCTTGGAGCGCAATATCCATTCGCACCTCATCAGCGTCGATCTCATCTGGCTCCATCGCTGGTGCCTCTGTTCCTTGTGCCGATCCGGCAGATACTGAGGGGCCAAGCCCGATGAGAAGGCCTGTAGCGAAAAGGAAAACAAGCAAGCCGAAGCGGACATTCATACCTGAATCTATTTCAGCTGCTCGCTTAAAAGATATGAAGTTCAAAAGGTGAGCAGTCTTATCAGCCAACAGTGTTCGGAGGGTGCTGAACTTGCCAGTGCACCGTTTCTTGAGTCGGCGTACTCTCGCTAATCGACTGGAATGCACTTCGTTGGTCCGCGGTATCGAATCGGTAGTGAACGTATCTAAAACCTCGACCGAACGGTCCTGGACCAGCACCACGTTGAGGGTCTCGATCACTCCCAAACGGCGTTAAATGGTGGAAAATGCCGGAAACCAGGAGTCAACAACTCCAGTGTATATCATCGGTCTTGTCGTATGATCGGACGCAATGAACGCAAGACAACTGATCACGATTGCGGTTGTGGCACTGCTCATGATCGGTGGGGTGGCGGCGCTCGGAGCCGCCAGCCCAGCCGATCAGTCGAATGACAATGCATCGGATACGTCTCACGAAAATGAGTCCGACACCGACGGCGGAACTGCTGGTGCCGCCGACGATCGTGCCGAGAACGCCGATGATATCGGGCCAAACGACGGCCTACCCGCACAGGTGCCCGAACACGTGAGCGATCTTCACGACCGAATTGGATCGTTCCTGGATGGGTCGATTGACCACCTCGGCCAGGCGCTAAGCGACCTGTTAGGTGGCGGTGACAGTTCCGACACGAGTGACCGCAGCGAAACCGGTGACGAGAGCGACGATGTGGAGTCAGCCACGTAAGTGCTGAACATAAACACCCAATTCCAACTGACCAACGTAATCGATTACATCTCATGAAACAGAATACCACTTTGACGGACAGACGAACGTATTTGGCAACGACTGGGGCAGCAACAACCGGGATAATCGGGTTCGCTGGTTGTCTCGCTTCCGGCGAAACGGGAACGCTTGCAACGCAGGTGACCGACCAACCAGGCGACATCGCGGACTTCGAATCCTGTCTCGTTACCATCGTCGGGATGTGGCTCGGTCCCGATGGTGCACAGACAGGTGAAGAGGAAGACGAGGAACCCGCTGACCGCGAGTACTACGAGTACGAAGAATCCCAGCAGGCCGACCTCGTCGAACTGCAAGGTGACAACACGCAGCTAGTTGACGAACGGGAACTCGATGTCTCAACATACGAGTTCCTACAACTCGATATCGACGGGATCGACGCGACGCTCGAAGATGGTTCCGACGCGACCGTCGAGGTACCGGGAGAAGCACCACTGACGTTCAACGAGGGCTTCGAGGTCCGCGAGGATACTCGCACTGAGTTCACGGCGGACTTCACCCCGGTCCAGCGCGGGCAGGCAGATGACTACGTTCTCCAGCCCGTCCCCGAAGGCATCACCGTCGAATACGAGGAGGAGGCGTGATGATCGGCGCCATGGTCTCGATACCGTTGTTCGTCGGTCCAACCGTGTTCCTACTGGGGCTGCTGATCGCGCTCGTGGTCGCGGTTGCGATCGTCGGTCTGCTATTCAGCCTGTCGTGGCGGGTCATCGCACTCGCTGCTCTCGTACTGGGTATCCTTTGGCTGGTTGGCGTAATCGGGTTCAGCCCGGGAGGCCCCGGCGCATCGGAGCTGCTAGCGATGGGCCTGTAACGATTGTACCGTTCACAAATCAGCTTCCGAAATAATCAGATACCTATGCAATCGAGACGAACCTTCTTGACACTCGGTGCGAGCACAGCGATAGCAACTACAGCTGGATGTACTGCGAGTATGCCGTTCGTCGGCGACGATCCGATGGAGTTTGATGCGGACCCGGCATCGATTCCGCAATCCGCCCTGGACGAGACGGGGTACGACGAGCACGAAATCGAGGACATCGGGATCGAACGGACGTTCGAAGCAGGCGGTCAGACGCAGGACGTCGTTGTCACGAATTGGCAGGCGGAGTACGACAAGGCAATCGACCTGGGAGAACTGGGAGTGCCGATCGACGAACGCCTTCGAGCAGCCGTTTGCACGGCACTCACGACCCCGCAAGTGAGCGTGCTCAACCGGACATTCAACCCCGTCGGCGAGATGACGAGCGAGGAACTCGCGGAGAAAGTTCAAGATCGATACGAGGGGATGGAGAACCTGGAACAGGTTGACGAGGACACGGTATCGATCACCCGTGAATCGACAACTGTTGGCGAATTCGAAGGGGAGGCTGACCTCGTCGGAGAAGGAATCCCGATCGACCTCACGCTTCACATCACAGAGGCGGTGGAGTCCGGAGACGACTTCGTCGTCGGCGTCGGTGGGTATCCTACCGAATTGCGGAGTGATGAACGACCGAATATAGTTTCCTTGTTGGAAGCTATCGAGCATAACGGATAGGCTTACTAACTGAGATCTGCTGCATTTGCGCGTTGTATTCAGCACGCACGTCTTGTCATCTCTAGATGATTTCGACATAGCCGATCGAATCAAACCTTGAGTAGGTGATCGTAGATCCGCTCAGTTGTTTGAATACTTCGGTGGCGAAGCCGGTTGCGAACGTCATAGAGTGTGTTCCCCTCTTCTACATTCATCATCCGATATGCCACACCGTGTCGAAGAGTATGCGGAGTCACATCACTCGTATCTCCCCGACTGCCATCGATCTTGTATGGTCGGACACCAGCCTCGTCGGCTACCTTGTGCAGCATATTCCGTACACCTTGTTCAGAGATTCGGTCTGCAGACCGTGATGGAAAGAGTGCCAATGAATCCTTCCAGCGGTTGGTGAGATACGCAGAGAGCAAACGCGAGGTGTCATCTGCAAGTTCCAGCGTTACAGGTGGCGGTGAGTTTTCGTTCGGGTAGTCCTTCTGGATCTCAGTCGGAAGGTAAAGATCCGAGTTGTTGTTTCGAAGAAGTTCGACGTTGAGTTGTACGAGCTCACCAACCCGGAGTCCAGTATCGTACATCGTCACCACGATAGCTTCGTTGCGTTGTTGCAGATAGTCGGCTCCGATGGCATAACATGCCGACCGGAGTGCCTCAACCTGTTCTGGTGTCACCCAGACTTTCGCCCGAACTTTGGAGTTTGCAGATTCACTCATTCTAACAACCACTCTTTATATACTGGTATGCGTCTCGACCGACTTAACTTTGGAGTCTACAAAGAGACTCCAAAGTTCATATATCGGTTGTTAGCGGATGTTGCCTACAAGAGACAGAAGCAGTAAGGATTGAATCCGGTGTGAGGATCAAGCACTCTCCGGGATGCGTCCTCTTACCATTCTACAGGGTGTCATACAACGGTTCCCATACCTGTTAGCACCGCCCCGAATCGGTCAATTCAGAGAACTCACATACCAGCGAGGGCGACGATCTTACCGACATCTGTCAAGAACGGCGTGCAAGATACAGAGATTTTATTGATCATCGATTTCGACACCAGTAATTTCGAAACGCGCACCACCCTCGTCACCGTCCGTCACATGGAGTTCCCAGCCGTGGGCATCGACGATCTGTTTGACGATGCTCAACCCGAAGCCGGTGCCATCTTCACATGTCGAATAGCCTGCTTCGAAGATCGTTTCACGCTCGTTTGCAGGGATGCCCGGGCCAGTATCTTCAATGTAGAACCCATCGGTCAGTTCGCCAACCGTCACGGTTACGCCTTCGCCACCGTGCTCGACAGCGTTCCGAATCAGGTTCTCGAACAACTGTTTCAGGCGGCTCCTGTCAGCCTGCACTGTGCCGTCCATATCAGTAACGAGTGTGGCCTCGTCCGTCTCCACAGTCGCCCAGCAGCCCTCTACAACTGAAGCGAGAGCTACCGGTTCGAGGTCCGCTATGGCCTCACCCTCACGGGCTAACGTCAGGAGATCCTCGATCAGCGTCTGCATCCGTTCGTGGGCCCGATCAGCGTGTTCTAAGTGCTCGCTATCACACTCCTCAGCAGCTAGCTCCAGTCGCCCTTTAGCGACACTCAGCGGATTCCTGAGATCGTGGCTAACGATGCTGGCGAACTCTTCGAGCCGGTCGTTTTGCCTGGTAAGTTCCTTCTCACGGGCACGGAGCTGCCCGGTCCGTTCGACCTGCTCCAGCGCTGTAGCCAGTCCGCTGGCCAGAATCTTGGCCAGAAGTAAATCCTGATCGTCGAACGATTCCGGTGACGGCGATCCAGCGAGTAAAATCCCGTATTCACCGAGTGGCAGGTAGAGCTCGCTCCGAATCGGCGTGTCCGGATTATACCGATCCGGTTCCTCGTGAACGTCACCGACTGCGAGTGGCTCTCCCTGCTGGTAGACACGCCATGCGATGCTGTCCCCATCGGTGAACGTCGGGGGCTCGCCAACGAGATCGTACACGGACTCGGTGGCCACCACCGGAACCAATCCTTCAGCGTCCGAATCATACAGGTGAATCGAGTTCGCGTCTATACCCAGGAGATCTCGGGTCGTCTCAACACCTATCTCGACGATTTCGTCTTGCGTATCTGCGCTCATCAGCTCGTGAGCGACTCGGTTCAGGGCTTCAAGCTGTTCTGTCGTCTCTTCGAGTTGCTGGCGATACAACTCACGATCTCCGACATCGGTGATGGTTACTAATTGGCCCGTCTGCACTTCGCCTGCCATGAACGGTGAAGTCGTTACCTCATAGAAGTGTAGCTCTTCACCCTGGGAGACTGTCATCGGGTCTGTGCTCGAAAGGGCGTCGCTGAGCGTTGAGTTCACTGTATCGAGCGACTGTCCAATAGACCCCCGAAGGGATGGAAAGAGTTCCTGAGCAGCCCGATTATAATCACGAATGCAGCCATCTTTGTCGAGAAAGAGTGCAGGTGACCCGCTTTCACTTGTCAGACGTAATACTTCGAAGCGACGGTGATAGACGAATAGCGTACCAACGGCGAACAGTGCGACACCAGGCGGCTCATACATCAGGGGAAGCAGTATATCGATCTGATTGCTGAGAATGGTTGCGGTTGCCGGAAGTCCAGTAAGGCCGGCGAGAATCACGAGGGGCCGACTATCGGTTCCAGTATGGTAGAACCGCTCGATTAGCATAAAGAAGCCAACTGCGATAACTGCGTAGGATAGCCCCAGTACGATCCAGTGCAGTGATTGCTGGTGAATAGCGAGATGTGTATATGGAGTAGTGGTCCACTCGGTCGTGAAATAGAGATTGTGAAGTGGATTCGTGATCTTCAGAACGGTAAAGAGCAGGAAGACAGCGATGAGGATATTTCGGTACGGTGCTTGTCGTGGCGGCCGGCCAGTGTAGGCCGCACAAAAGTACAACCAAGCACCGACAGCGACGAACGCAAAGACGTATCCGAAAATATACAATGCGATTTTACTCCCCGCTGTAGGGGCGAGTAGATAGCCGATATAGCCCCCAGACCAGAGAGCGACGGCGGCTAACAAAGCGACAAGACCTTGGCGTGTTCCTGGGTGTTGGATCGTCCGGGCCCGTGGAATACTGGCGAGACAAACAAGCGCTGACGCTGAAAACAGAAGCGTATATCCGAGAATAGCTAGATTCATCGGAGATATATGTATAGGAATATACGGCTGATTGATAATGATTCGGTTGCCAAGACGAATGCTCTAGACCAGCTACTTCTGGACGAATCGCCGTGCAGTAGACACCGTACGGTTGATCTGCATATGTGGGAGTAGAAACGATGTGACGATTCAGAGATTAACTGGTGCACTGAATGGGGATTTGACCTGCAACTTGTGGCGGCCCACAACTAAAATATGTCTCGGGTCCTGTATCAATAGATAGCATGACACATCTCCCCACGCTACGTGAACGCCAAGAAAACGAACTGACCACTCATTAAGCGGGGTACGATAAGATGACAGAAACCGCAATAACAGCTCAAGCGGCCAGAAATGAATTGTACGAAATCATTCAGAGGGATATTCCGTTTGAGCAGAAAGCACGTGATGCCCTCGAACTCGGCACGCAGTATCTCGGTGCAGACAACGGCCATCTCACCCGGATCGACCGAGAAACCGATTACTGGGAAGCCATCGTCAGTACTGACCCACCGGACGGTCGCTTTCCGCCGGGGCTCGAACTCGATCTCAACACGACGTATTGCCGCCGAACGATTGAGGCGAATTCGACTATCGCGCTTTCTGATGCACCAACTCAGGGGTGGGCTGACGACCCGGCATTCGAAGCCCACGGCCTGCACTGTTACCACGGCACGTCACTCATAGTCGATAACAACACGTACGGAACAGTCTGTTTCGTTGCTGAAGATCCACGTGAGGAGTTCAGCGACGGCGAAACCATGTTCGCTGAACTCATCGCCAAACTGCTCGAACGAGAACTCGAACGCCAGCAACATGAGGCCGAACTCACGAGACAAACCAATCTTGCCATCGTCCTCAATCGGGTGCTTCGACACAACCTTCGCAACGATCTGTCTGTTGTCCGTGGATTCACCGAAATGATGGCTGACGAATTGGGTGAGAATCCGTATAGTAAGACTGTACTCGATAACATTGATGACCTTATTCGGTTGGGCGAAAAAGCCCGGCAGTTAGATCGCATCGTCGCCGCTGACTTCGAACGTGAATCGACCACTATTACGGCACTCGTTGACGACATCGTCGAGCAGGTTTCACGCAAGTATCCGAACGCGTCAGTTAGTGCTGAATACGACGAAGCGATCATCGCAGCAGTCTTCCCAAGTCTCGAACGGGCACTCGAAGAGTTGATCGAAAACGCTGCCAAACACGGCGGCGACGCTCCGACTGTCACCGTTTCTGTGGACGCCGTGCCAAATGCCGTCGAGATCGAAATTACGGATACCGGCCCCGGACTGGCCAGTCATGAAGCCGATGTGCTCCAAACGGGTACTGAGACCCCACTAACTCACGGATCGGGACTCGGCTTGTGGCTCTCTCACTGGATCGTCACCAGCCACGACGGCACAATCGACGCGACCGTAACGGACGACGGAACAACGATGACGCTTTCTATCCCTCGAAAAACGGACACGGACATTCACCAGCAGATCTCCGAACTCAGGCGGGCCCGCGATCAGTACGAAGCAGCCTTTGACGAAGCCAACGATGCGATGGTTATCGTCAACGATGAGGCACGGATTCTCCACGCCAATCCGGAAGCGAGCACTATCTATGGCCTGGACCAGCAAGCGTTGCTCGGCCAGACACTCCAGCGATTTCTGCCGGGCGCGTTTGACTTCGACGCCGCATGGGACACGTTTCAGGACGCCGGACGGGAACGTGACTCAGTGTCGATAGTTGACGCGGATGGCATCGAACGGCAAGTCGAGTATTCTGCTACGACCGATATTGTGCCGGGGCAACATCTCTTTGTTATTCGGGACGTGACAGAGCGACTCCAGCAGAAAGCCGAACTCACAACGAAGACACAGGCGATGGACAATGCACCGGTCGGCATCACGCTTGCCGATCCGAACCAGAACGACAACCCACTCGTGTACGCCAACGAGCGGTTCTGTGAGTTGACCGGATACGACGAGGGAGAGGTTTGTGGGCAGAACTGTCGGTTTCTGCAAGGAGATGAGACTGATCCGGAAACAGTAGCCACGATTCGCCAAGCCATTGACGCCCAAGAGCCGGTCACAGAAGTAATCCGAAATTACCGGAAGGACGGCACCACATTCTGGAATGAGCTAACCATTGCACCGATCAGAGACGAGTCTGGAGACCTCGTGAATTGGGTCGGATTCCAACAAAATGTGACTGAACGAATCGAACGTGAACAGGCGCTTGAAGAGACAACACAGCGACTGAACGCAATCATCGAAGCCTCTCCAGACGCAATCATCGCGCTCGATGCGGATGGAACCGTCCAGTTGTGGAACGAGGCTGCTGAAGACGTGTTTGGATACGAGGAAGAAGCGGTGATCGGTGAACCAATTCAGTCACTCGGAATACATAGTGACGATCAGCAGTCCGAAATCGAACAGCAATTCAAGCTTGCACTCGCGGGTGAAACGTTTCGCAATCACAAAATCCACCGGCAAACAAAAGATAACGAACGTGTTCAGCTGAGTCTATCAACAGCACCAATTATGGCCGAGTCTGGAGCAATCACAGGAGTGATGGGTGTCGCTACACCTCTCACAGAGGATGTCTATGGCTGAAGAGTAAGAGACAGCGTGTCCGTTGTACCTAGTCTGAGATTGACATTCTCAACAATCAAGTTGGCTACCTGAACTTGTCTCTGGCGGCAGGCACAACATATGTGCGGTGTATCTTGCATACCAGCACAGATACCAATCGCATCTTACAATTCACTCATCGCAAAATACGCACCCGGTACTGAACGATCAACAGTATTTGTGAATCGGGTGTGGGAACAATTCTATGACACCCTGATTCTACGGAACCTTGCCGTCTGGGATAGCTCCCAACCGCTCTGCGATGTATAGTGTTAATGTACTGTCTGCAGTTGGAAATTTGGTTGTGTACTGAACGTAATGTGGAGTGATACGGATCGTAACGAGGGTAGTTGGGGGGATTTTCTGCTTGAGGTCTCGAAGGATGTCGATTGGTATAGTGAGCCGTATCGTTGAGTCGTGTATCTGCTTGACCTGCTCAGGCTGAACGACGTATATGAAATCGTCACCACCTGGATCCGCTGCGGCGAACTCAATCAGGCTGGTTTCCGGATTGATCTGTAACTGCACCTCACCACCGATGAAATTCGCTGCGGTGATCGCTTTAGCAAACTCACCGTGATGAATTGAGAAGGTTGTTGCTATATCTGATGCTGGAACATCAGGTAATCGGTGACCATATGCGGTGATGAGAGATGGTGCTTGATATGTGAGCTGCTCCGGTTCGAATATGGGTGTGCGATCCGGTGTCTCAGAGGGGAGCGTGATTCGAACCTCGTCACCCCCGGTTGCACGCAAGAATCGACTGATCAGGTCGAGTTTTATCCAAAAACTGTCGGGCTCGGCATCTCCGGTGACATGCGGACTCGACCGTGGAAGCGAATACTCAAAATAGATCGTTCTGTCTTCTGCTTGTGCGCGGAGCCGAATCTCATCAGTTTCCACCGCGACGTGACACTCGCTCTCCTTATGGATAGCGGCCCCTGTACTGAGAATGTCTTTGAGTGTCGGGGCATCGAATAGTAGCGGCATTAGGATGTGTCCTGTAGGTACCGAAGTCCTATTGGGCAGGTTGGGCCACCGAATGAGAGATTCCGAATTACTTCCAGGACTTCCAGCTGTGTCGGGTCAAACTCGACGCCACGCTTCGGTGAAGGGACGGTCTCCGTAATCTTATAGAGGTTATAAAACAAGGTGGAGATATTGTAGTAGAATAATTTGTGAGCCGGGTTCGCTGAATCCGTCGCTACATCGAACCTGTTCCTGGTAAGTCGGAATTGCGTCTCGATCTTCGCACGCTGATTATACTGGAAGTTAAGATTTGTAATCCGTTGCTCACGAGCGTCCTGGTCATCCGGAAGTGGTATATCAGACCAGAACGCCCGAACTGAGTCCGATAGCTTCTGGCTCGATGTCTCCTTGTCAGTTTCTGACGACTCCTCGTCGGTGCTTACTCCCGAATAGCCAAGGAGTTGCGTCGGCGGATGTAATCCCTCGAATCCAGCATCAGGGATGACCGCCGTTCCACCTAGCTCGATTTCCTCTAAAAGCCGGGTATAATCCGTACTGCCTGAATTTTTCTCACTCTCGTCTTGGGCATGAATCGCCCACCGTTGCGGAACAAATGCTCGGCATGCTTCTATATCACTCACGCCGTCGAATCCGCGATCAGCGAGGAATAATTTCACGTCGACCATCCGTGTCAATGCCCGAAGGAAATTTTTCAACACTCGGGTCCGCTGGGCTTCTGATTTCAGGAGTCTAAGTCCGAACGCGAATTCAAGATCGGTGTCAGTAAACGAGAGCGAGGCGAACCGCCACCGACCATCGTCGGTCAGAAACGTGTCATCGCGCACTTCATGCCCAAAGTTTTGGATATTGACGAGATCATACGCAACCGTGACCGGTTCAGACACGACACCTGAATCAAGCACGTATTCAAGCAACTCTTGATACATCCCATTAAACAACGCATGAATCTCCCACACGGATAATCCGTCAATATGGTGCCAGATCGTTGAGCCGCTGAATGCTGTATCAAGCTGGAAGAGGTGTTGTGCTGCTTGTTCATACTTTTCGATGCTTTCATCGGTGATCGCAGCGGTGGCAAAGATTCCAAGAAGACTTCGTAACTCACGTGACTTGTTCGAGGCTCGATCAAAATCCAGGTGCGAGATGACGATCTCCATCAAGTCATTCATCAGTTCGTATAGCGGTACCTGTCGAGCGTCGTCAGAGAAGTCGTCAGCAGCTGGCCCAAGCGTATACGACAATCCGTACTGATCTTTGACCGGGTCTGGAATCGGCAGGCCATTCCAAAACAACGCATGCGCCGCGATCCAACTCGCATCAACCAGCAGCTCAAACTCACCACTCTTTTTCAACTGCTTTGCGGCTTTCCGATACGTGGATTGCCCATAGGCGGCCTGCAGTCCGAACTGTTCGAGTTCTCTAGACGAATATATCGAGAGGTGATCACTCAACGCTTTGAACGACCCAAGATTCCGTGTGCAGCGAATCATCAATCCTCGCAACTTGTACAGCTTGTAAGAGTCCGCATTGAGGCCTGCTGTCTCCAGCGCTAATTCTGCTACATCACATAGTCCTTCGTCGAAAATCGCATTGATACACCGCTCTGTTTCGTGTTCTTCGCAGTCTGGTTCGTATCTGTTTTCTCGTGCCATCGCAACAATCAGCGGTTTCTCTAACTCGATACTGCGACGCCCACCGCCTGGGTGAGAGAGGGTATATTCTCGTGTGGACTCTGGGTTGAACGACTTGAACTCGTCCACTTGGTCTTGATTCGCGTGGCGTGTTTCGCCCGCAAATGCATCTTGAAACTTCGTCATGAGGCACAATTATAAATATCCAAATCACGCACGGATAAACCCTTGCCAGAATCACGAATCAGAGACCTCGGGAAGCAATCCGGTAATTCGGGTCTTGCGTCCACTCGAATCAGCTAACCATCGAAAAACGGCATACGGAGAGACGTAATCACTTCACCTCTCAAACTGACAGGCAAATGAATATTATCTGAAATGCCGAAAATGACGTTGTAGCGTGTCTATAATGCTTGATTCCGATTATTCGCATCCTGCTCAGCAAACGATGCAGTCACAGCCAAGTGGCTTCGCCGCGTATCTTTGCTAAACTCGTGAACGTCACGAAGCAAGCCATACGTGACCGCTGTACTGACGCGGTCTTCGAGCGCGGACAAGACTACTGTGAAGAAGGGCGCATCCAGCGTATCAACCGGTTTGGCGACATCATTACTGCCGCAGTACAGGGTTCGACCCTCTACGAACTCACTATCGAAGTCGGGCCATCCACGATAAATCCGCGCTGTTCGTGTCCCTACGACGGACCGGGCGACTGTAAACATATTGTCGCCGTGTTGCTGGACATTGTGGACGCTCCGCCATCGGATGAGCGCGACCGCGTCCAAGCAGTCCTTGACGATGTTGCGGATGAGGATCTCCGTGCGTTCGTGATCGACACTTTCGCAATCCGCCCTGAACTACGCGACCAGTTTCTTGCCCGGTTCGACGACACGGACATGGCGAGTAAATCCGTCGAGGAGTACCGCGCCGAGATTGAAGGACTGTTCAACCAACACACCGAAGAGTATCCAGTCGTCGTTGATGCCATCGACTTCTCTCGGTTCTTCGACATTGCGGAACAGTATCAGGAACGCGATCACTACCGGTCCGCAGCGACCGTCTATCGGGCATTGTTCGAGGCGATCGATGACAACATCCATCTCGTCGATGCGGCTTACGATCACTACGCACAGGTACTCCGGTCCGCGATTGACGGGTATGTTGACTGCGTTCACGTCGCGGAGCTGGACGCCGACGCCTTCGAATCATACGCCAGGGTGTTAGACGAGCGAGCCTCAACGGGAGCCGACATTCACCGTGAACAGTTCATGGACGCGCTTGAGGAGCTTGAAGAGTTTGAGGAATTTGGAGAGTAGCTACCAGAAAATTATGCCTTTATATTTACAATGTTATCATAGTTATCCATCTATGCGCCAGATGTTCGGAAAGGAATGACGAATATCTGAGCCTCTACAGCCTGATCTCGGCCGAATCGCATCATTCTCATTCTACCGCTCGATCGCCCGCTGACTCACATGTCTTGGCGGGTCCAATCTTATAGTGCGGGTTTGAAGGAAGTCACAGCGCGCCGCTTCTGGTCGATACTCGCCGAATCGGGAAAGACTGCCGACTGACTGGCTTGGCTCGTGAGGTGTGCCCCCAGATGATAGGGTAGCACCTCGATCACCGCGCCGATCGGCGCGGATTCTGGCCTGCTTGCCCCGGTTCGATCAGCCGTGACTCCCCACCGAAACAGTGGCTCCGTCACCGCCACCGTACAGTGCGGTGGTCAGCTCACACGTATGCCATAATCTTCCAACCATAGCACAGTGATGAAACCGGCTAATCCCTTCCCGTTCATACGAACGAACCAATCCGATATTTGCTGAATTAGGCCTTGAAACGTATTCTGCCGCCGCCTATTTGGTCACGAGCGCGACTCGAACTCGTGTAACACCACCTCGCTCTCGTCGTCCCACTCGGTGTCGTGTGTCGCTTCGATGCGGCGCTTGTACGCCTCGAGGTTCGGCGATCCCTCTGCACGGGCATCCTCGTCGGTGAGCTCACCCAACCGTCGGTGCTCGACGTTCGTGACCTCGAAAACCGTCTCCTCGATGACGAAGGTATCGCCCTCCGTTGCGTGGGGATCCCCGCGATGCAACTGCGTGATTTCGCCCTCGAGAGCCATCTGTCTGATCCGCGCTGCCGGCAGCAACTCGGCTGCGTCAATGCGCGCCATGGTCCCTAATTTCCCTCTCTCGACTCATATACTGTGGTCTTGGAGTAGCAGTCCAAGAAGCCACAGCAACGTTCTGGTGGGTTGTGTACTCGTGTTCGCCCCGCGGTCTGAAGACGAACACGTCGTACTCCAGTAAAACCCGAACGCAAGAGGCCCTTCGTATCACTCACACGGATAGTCGCGATTTCACAACTACCTGCCTTATTTCACCGTCTCCGTCAGGTATACGTTCGACCAGAGGCTTGTCACTGCGGGGAGTGACATTCCGTGGTTCGACCCAAACTGCCTCGGGTGGGTATGCTCCCGAATCGCGGATGCACCTTCCCATGGGGTCCCCTTCGCCGCTTTCCGGGGTGGCGAAGGGATTCCGTCTTCCTTTCCTTCCTCGTGTCTAGAGTGCATCCCTCTTCGCACAAAACCTATCACCCTATTGAGTATATTGGGCTGTCAGGTCATATTCGGGGCTGGGAAATGCCCCCCATAGGAGTAACGCGGACGTCTCGCCAGGCCCTCGGTCCGTTTTCGATCGCAGTCGTCTCGAGCGAGTTCGTCGACACGAGGTCTGTGGTGTATCGGCGTGAGATCGGAGAACGCGTCTTCCAGCTAGTCGACACGCACAAGCCAGTCGGAAGCCGCGTTCCGAGCCGGCCGGTACAGGGCTTGAGCGGAAATGGGAAGAGTCTTAAATTCGAGTCACCGAAGAACTCGTATACGAGAGCGCGGCTGGTCTAATGGCTATGACTCTAGCCTTCCAAGCTAGCGATCCGGGTTCAATTCCCGGGCCGCGCACTCTCTTTCCAACGGACGCCACCGACATCCGACACCCGAACGTTTTCCTCCAGCGCCGTCTCACTCCGAGCCATGTACGCCGTCGTCGGCTGTAGCGAATGTTCGAATCTCTGGATCATCGAGGGCCGATCCGAGACGATCCAGTGTCCCCGGTGTGGCTCGCGTCGTGCCTACGAGAAGCGCAAGAAGTTCCTCGAGACCGACGACGCCGCCCACGCCCGCGAGGTACGGGCGTCGATGCTGGCGAATCGCCAGGGCGAAGGTGAGGCGTTCGCCGAGGTCGACTCCTATGCCGCCCTCGAGTCACAGGTCGAAGACGGCGTCGTCGACGACGAGACGTACCTCGAGGCCTCGGGGCTCGACGTCGACGAGCTCGAGGATGCCGGCGACCGCGATCCGCGTGGGCCGACCCGGACGGGCAGTCGCCGAGAGATCGTCGAGTCGGCACTCGCGGATCTCGACCGTCCGACCGAAGACGACGTAATCGAGTACGCTGACGAACACGGGATAGACGCCGAGTACGTACGGAAGGCGCTCGCGAAACTCGTCCGGCGAGGCGAGGTCAGCGAGAGCCGGGGTCGATACCGGCGGCTCTGACTGCTCTTTTCCGTGTATGCTGTGTGGACGTCGTCACTGTGAAGTACCACGGGCACGGTGGCCCGTGGCTTCGCCGTGGTCTCTGGCGGGAAGCCAGCGGAACGACCGGTGGCGAATTTAATTCCGCCCGCGCTTGTCTCTGGAGAGAGTCGCGTGGAACCAGTCATACCCGAACGCACCGAGAGTGCCACCGCAACAGAGGTCGTCTGTTGCTGCCGTGGCAGGTGTGTCCGTGGGCGTCCGCCCCCTCACGTGGGCGCGACACAGGCCCGGCGTCGTTCGAAAATCTTCGATTTTCGTGATCACGAAAGACGCAGTCTTTCGGACGACACCGCGTCTTACCCCGAAGTGGGTGCGCGGGTTTTGCGAGGCCGATAACGTGGGTTCCAAACTGTCGTAGGGCGTCCCGGTACTTAAAAATCGGGACGTAGCCGAGCGTACGCGCTTCACCCCCGCCCACGGTGGGGCGGGGAACTCGCGCTGCTTTTCGTTTAGAGGGAGACCTGGTTCTCGAGGTCGTCGAACGACCCCGTCTCCCGGATCCGCTCGACGTTGCCCGCGACGATGTCTGCCAGTCGATCGTAGTACTTCGGAGTATGACCGGAGTTGTGAGGCGTGATCTGGACGTTCTCGAAGTTCCAGAGAGGGTGTTCCGCCGGCAGTGGCTCGGGGTCAGTGACGTCGAGCGACGCCCCTCGGATCCAACTCGAGCGAAGCGCCTCGACGAGCGCGTCGGTCTCGACGACCGGGCCGCGGGCGACGTTCACGACCACCGCCTCGGGCGGGATCGTCACCAGCGCATCCCGGTCGATCAGTCCGCGCGTCGTCTCCGTCAACGGACAGGCAAGCACCAGGTAGTCCGTCCGTGCGAGCGCCTCGTGGAGTTCGTCGAATCCGTACACCTCGTCCGTCGGTCCACCCTTCTCGGGAGTGTACCTGATTCCGATCGTCTCGACGTCGAACGACTCGAGGCGATCGACGACCGCCCGTCCGATCGCACCGAGGCCGACCACGGTGACGGTCGACCCCTGCAACTCGTGGGCCTGGTAGTGGCGCCACTCCCGGCGCCGTTGCTGGCGCGCGGCGACGTGGAACCGTCGCGTAAAGAAGAGGATCGATCCCAGCACGTGCTCGCCCATGTTCGGTCCGTGGACGCCGGAGGCGTTCGTCACCGTCACGTCCCGGTCGTTGAGCCCCTCGATCGGGAGATGGCCCGTCCCCGCGTACGCACACGCGAACACCTCGAGACGCTCGGCGACCTCGAGTAGCTCCGGGTCGAGGGTCATCCCGGTAACGAAGCGTGCGTCCTGAATCGCCTCGCGTTCCTCGTGTGGCGTTCGGGCGAGTCGAACGGTCGTCCCGGGAAGGCGTTCGCGAATCGCATCCGCGTACTGCTCGACCGGCGTGCCGTGTGTCCCTTTCCGGAGCACGACGACGTCGAAGTCATCGACCATGGCTGACACTCAAACCGATCGGTCAAGAACCTGTTGGCAACCGGTCCGACTGGTCGGTTCCAGACACTTTAATACGCACCGTTGAGTTCAAACGGTGTATGGAACGCGTAGACGTCGCGATCGTCGGCGGCGGTCCGGCGGGATCGTCGGCGGCCGAGCGGGCCGCTGCCCACGGTGCCGAGACGGTCCTCTTCGAACAGGGGGTTCCGCGAGAGGACCGAGACGAGCCGGGGCCGGACTCGACCGACGCCGCCGGAATGCTCGATTACTGGGTCGACATCATGGATCTCGATCATCGGGAGATTCCCGACGAGGTGATCCTACAGGAACTCGACGGCGCGGACTTCATCGGCCCCAGCGAGTCCGTTGCGTTGAACACGACTGGGATCGACGCCACCTATCCCGGGTTCGGGTACACTTTCCACCGAGCCCGGATGGACGACTGGCTCCACGAGCGAGCCGCCGAAGCCGGCGCAGACCTGCGAGTCGGCACGGGCGTGACCGACCTCGAGACCGACCTCTCCGGACCGACGCATACCCTGACGCTGTCGACCGGCGAGGAAGTCGAGGCCGACTACGTCGTCCTCGCGGACGGCCCCCAACGCCGGGTCACGCTCGAGGCGCTCGATCAGTTCACGCCGCCCGGCCGGACGATCTCGGAACACCTCTCCCCGCCGGAGGCAAACCACATCGCCTACCAGGAGTACCGCGAGTTCCCCGAGGAACTGTTCGAGGAAGACCGGATCAAGTTCTGGTGGGGGTACATGCCCGGCGAGACGGCGTACCCGTGGGTGTTTCCGAACGACGGGACCGTCGCCCGCGTCGGGCTGACGATGCCCATCGGCATGGACCTCGCAGCGGTCGACGACCCCGCCTCCTACGCTCTGCTCGAGCCGACCGACGAAGACATTCCCACGGGGGCGGAGTACGTCCGTCGGCTGCTCGAGTTCGAGTACGGCGACGAGTACGACGTCGAGGAGGACTTCCCGCTCGTCGAGGACCGGGGCAAGTCTCGAGGCACCGAGACGTATCCGATCTCCTCGACGCGGCCGATCGACTCGCCGGTGAACGCGAACATTGCCGTCGCCGGTGGCGCGATGGGGACGACGTCGGCGTTTCACGAGGGCGGCTACCACGTCGCCGTCCGGACCGGCAAGATCGCCGGCCGGCTCGCTGCGACCGACTCCTTGCAGGGGTACAACGAGATCTGGAAACGTGCGATCGGCGAGGAGATCCGCCGCAACGTCGCCTTCGCCGACATCGTCGAGGAGTACGAGCCGACAGATTGGGACCGTGCGTTCGAGATCGTCGACGGGATGACCGCGGCCACGGACCTCGAGGGGCCGCTGCTGAAAAAGAAGTACTCGGCCGGCATCGGCGCGACGAGACTCGTCGCCGCCTACAAGAAACGAAAGTTCGAGTATCGCGACGCTCACTACGTCCAGTTCCGCGAGGACGAGTACGTTATCTGATCTCTCATCCGGATCTCCTGCGAGGGTCCGAGGAGAAGGCTTTAGCCCGTCGACGACCTACGTGGAGTGCGTGCCTTAGTCCCCGTCCGAGCCGACCCACTCGGGTGCGATGACGGAACGGCGAACCCGGGCGCGCGACACTTGCGACTCGACGGCGTCGCCGTCTCGGAGGCGGTGCCGACAGACGCCGCCCGCCCGGCACGAGGGTTAGCCAGCCGACGCGGCACGCCGCCACGGGATGAGGCTGGACGTTAGTGTTCCGGGCGCACATTTCAAATATGCTATGAGTATCATTTATGAATAATATGGTGATTGTCTTCGTTGGGGTGGTTGTGACTTAAATTTTCTACTGAGAGCTACTTCACTGACTTATTCACCGTATTTGGGATGAAATTAACTCCTTGAGAATGATTTATGCACTCTTCATATCTCCACATCCCTGTCAGCAGTATGCTTTTGCGGGAGTAGCAGCAACGTGTAGGTATGTCCGAGGGAGAATCCCGGCGGATCGCACACGAGCTAATGAGCGAGCCCCACATCCGTGGCCGCCGAGTCAGCGTCCGTCAGGTGTACGCCCTGATCGAAGAGCGTGGCGAAGATCCCGAGGCTGTCGCTGATCGGTACGATCTCGACGTAGCTGACGTGTATCACGCGCTGGCGTACTATCACGACCATCCGCGGGAGATCCATACTGTAGAGCAGGCACGTGAAGACGCCATGGAAGAGTTCCGCCGATCCATCAGTCGTCCTGAAGGCGTCGATCCGGACGCCGTCTGAAATGAGCGAGTGGCGCTTTCTACTCGACGAGAACATTGATCCGAAGACAGCGACGTATTTAGAGAAGGAAGAAATCCACGCTGAGCACGTCCGTGACGCGCTCTGGCAGGGAGCCGAGGACAAAGCGGATGTTCTACCGTACGCCCGAGAACACGAACTGATTATCGTGACGAGTGACGTGAAAGATTTCGGTGGATTACCATCTGACGTTCACTCAGGCATTGTTCTCCTCTACGATGATACAATGCCAGCATACCAGGTTGCGGCTGGCCTTATTACAATGACCGATGCGTACCAGAACCGGAATTCGTTCAGGGGGCGTGAGGAACTCGATGCATGGATTTGAATGGATATGCTGATTTTACGCATTTGAGCGCCTCAGATGATCTAATACACTTCCACCGAGACTACTAGTAGATTGTCGCTCGGTAGTGTTCCGGGCGATACATTTTCGGTGCAGTATCCGACGTCGGTAAGTGGCGTCGCCAAGAACGATGGTCGATCAGCGCCTACTGGAACACGTGACTGTCGAACGAGGTACGAGTACGAGTCAACGACGCGAACGCACCGGTCGGTGAGACCGTGACCGCGCTGACCAGACGGATCGCGATCTACGTCGGCTCCTTGCTCGCATTGGTCGCGGCGTATACGGTCGTCTATCGGTGGGGAATGGCGACGTTCGAAGGGGAGCCGAGGACGTGGTACGGCGCACTCGAGATCGTCGTCCAGTCGATGACGACGACGGGGTACGGACAGGACGCGCCGTGGGAAACCCCACAGATGACGATCCTCATGGTCGTGATCCAGCTGACCGGGATCACGTATCTCTTCGTCGCGTTTCCGCTGTTCGTCGTCCCCTGGCTGGAGACGCTCGTGCAGCCGTCGGCGCCCGAGGATGCCGACGAACTCGAAGACCACGTCGTCATCGTCGGATATACGGAACTCTGTGCGTCGCTCGTCGACGAACTTGAGTCGAACGAGACGCCGTACGTCGTCCTCGAGGCCGACGCCGAAAGCGCACAGGAGCTGTACGACGACGGAATCCGCGTGCTTCACCGCGACCCCACCACGGACGCGGCGCTCGAGGCCGCCCGCGTCGAGAGCGCACTCGCGATCGTCATCGACGCGACCGAAGACGAGTTCGTCAGCACCATCCTCGCGATCGGTGAGCGAAATCCCGACGTGGCGATTCTCGCGCTCATCGAGGATCCGTCTCGCGCGCGATATCTGCGATACGCCGGCGTCGACGAGACCCTCTCGCCAAAACACCGCCTCGGAAAGGCGCTCGGAGACAAGGTACGCGGCGTCGTCGATGTCGATATAGACGACGCAGACGAACCCGGAGAGAGCCTCCACGTCGCGGAGTATCCGATCGACCACGACAGCGAGTTCTTCGCCGTCCCGCTCGAGGACGTCCGTCGGATCGAACGAACGGGGGTGACGGTACTCGGCGCCTGGGTTCGTGGCGACTTCGTCACGACGCTGTCGGACGGCGTCCACACCGACGAAAACACGACGGTGCTCGTCGCCGGAACCCAGTCCCAATTCGAGGCGGTCGCCGAACGGGTCGGCTCGAGGGGCCGTCACTACCGTTCGACCTCGGATCCCGTCCTCGTGGTCGGCTCGGACGCTATCGGTTCGACCGCCGTTGGCAGCCTCGAACGCGCCGGGCTCGAGACGGTGCTCGTCGAACGGGACGGCGAAACGTCGGTCGGTCACGGCGATCCGACGACCGAAGACACGCGGTACGAGGCGGACGTCGTCGGCGATCCGACGGCCGAAGAAACGTTCCACGAGGCGGGGATAGAAGACGCTCGAACGGTCGTCATTGCGCTCGAAGACGGCGACGACGCCATCCTGACGGCACTCGTCGCGCGAGAGCTCAACCCGGAAGCACAGATCCTCTCGGCGATCGGTCGGAAAGAGAACGTGAGTCGGCTTCGAGCCGCGGGCGTAGATTACGTGCTCGCGCTGCCGAACGTCGCCGGCCGAATGGTTACCGATACCATCTTCGAAGGCGACGCCATGGCCTTCGACGAGCAGCTTCGACTCGTTCGCGTCGACGCCTCGCCGCTCGCCGGCAAGCGGGTACGGCCGGAGGCGATACGAACACGGACCGGCTGTGCGGTCCTCGCACTCGAGCGCGACGGGGGGTGTCGTACCGACGTCGACGACCGCCTCGTCGAACGCGGTGATTCTCTCGTCGTCGCCGGATCAGATCGAGAACTCGAGCAGTTACGGGACCGATTGCCGGACGTGGCGACGTAGCGAAGTCTCCTCGTCGGCGCGAATGGACGGTGTCGGGTCGGAGCCACGCTCATCCAGGGAACAGATCGTTGTGCCCCCGACTCGTCACTCGCGCCTATGAGCGACGGAACGGGTGGGTTCGATCCCGAAGATCCCGAAGAGAAAGCGATCGGCAGAGAGATGGTCGATCAGAGTACCGGACTCGGGTCCATCGCTGCACACCTGTACCGCGGCGAGGTCGAACGAACCGTCGAGTGGCGCGACCGGCTCGACACCACCACGGACTGGGCGGTGACCGTCATGTCTGCTATCGTCGCGTACTCGTTCTCGGGCGAGATCTCTCACGCGGTGATTCTGGCCGGAGTCATGATGGGAACGGTCTTCCTCCTCATCGAGGCGCGGCGCTTTCGCGACTACGACATCTGGCGATCGCGGGTACGATCCTTACAGGAGAACCTCTTCGCGAACGCGCTCGATCCGTCCCAGGGCGTCGAACACGACGCGTGGCGGGCACAGCTTAGTCAGGATTACCGCGATCCAGAGCCGAAGATCAGCTATCGTGGTGCGCTCGCCCACCGCTTGCGTCGGGTCTATCTCCCGTTGATCGCGGCGATGCTTCTGGCCTGGCTCTTCCACCTTTGGGCGTTCAACCCGGACGAGCCGTTTCCCGAGAGCGCAGGACTTCCCGGCGTCTCCGGAACGGTCGTCGTCGCCGTCGTTGCGCTCTACGTCGCTGTGTTACTCGTCGCTGCGATCCCGCTGTCGCCGAAAGGGCGTGGCGAGTCGGGAGCCGCCGACCACGGCGAACTCGAGGAGTCCTGAGGGGTGTCGTCGCACGCGCTGGAGAACGACGCGACATTCGACGAGCACATTCACGCCGTGTGTATTCAGAACCATTATTTCCCCCGGCGACACAGGTGTCCCCAGCCGATGAGAATTCGCGTCGACTGGCGCTCGAGCTGTAGCCTGACGGGGACGGTGCTGAAGTGGATCGCCGTTCCGCTCGTGGCTCCACTCGCACTGGCTGCGTTCGACGGCGACCCCATCCTCCCGTTTCTCGTTGCGATCGTGGTGACGGCCGTCGCTGGGATCTCCCTCGAGCGGTTGAGCGACGATCGCGACCTCCGACAACGCGAAGGGTTCCTGATGGTCGCGCTGACCTGGCTCGGCGTCGCGGCCGTCGGCGCGATCCCGTTTTTCATCGTCGGGCTCACGGCGGATGGAAACTCCGCGTTTGCCGGCCCCGTCGGAGGACTGGTCAACGCCCTCTTCGAGAGCACGAGCGGGTTGACGACGACGGGGGCGACCGTCATGAGCGGCTGGGACTTCGAGAATCAGCCCCGGGCGATCTTGCTCTGGCGACAGCTCATCCAGTGGCTCGGCGGACTCGGCATCCTGATCGTCGCGATCGGGCTGCTCTCGAACCTGATGGTCGGTGGCGCTCAACTGATGGAGACCGAGACCCAGTCACGGAACGTGACCAAGCTGACGCCGGAGATCGCGAGTACCGCCCGGCTCATCTGGGGACTGTACGTCGCGATCACCATCCTCGCTGCGACGACGTTTTACGCGTTACACCTCGTCGGGCTCGCGCCCAACATGGATCTCTTCAATGCGGTGTCACACGCGTTCACGAGCGTCGCGACCGCCGGCTTCTCGCCCGAACCCGAGAGCATCGGTGCGTTCGCGCCGATCGTCCAGTGGGCGGTGCTGCCGTTTATGATCCTCGGCGCGACCAACTTCGTCCTGCTGTACTATCTCACGCAGGGTGAGTTCGAACGTCCGCTTGAGTCCGAAGAGCTTCGGTTCTATCTCGGCCTCATCGTCTTCTTCAGCGTGATCGTCACCGTCATCATCGGTCTCGATCCGGACGTCGAGAAAGGGTTCGAGGCGACGATCAGACACGGCGTTTTCAACGTCGTCTCGATCGTGACGACGACGGGGTACGCCTCGGCGGACTTCGACCTCTGGACGGCCGGGGCGAAACATGTCCTCTTTCTGTGTATGTTCCTCGGCGGGATGGCCGGGAGCACGACCTGTTCGATCAAGACGCTTCGCTGGCTCGTGATCCTCAAGGGGCTGTACCGCAACTTCTTTACGGCGATTCACCCGAGTGCGGTGCGGCCGATCCGGCTCGGCGACAGCATCGTTGACGAAGAGACGGTCAACGACATCTTCGCCTACGTCATGCTCGCGATCGTCATCTTCTTCCTGCTGACGTTGTTCGTCGTCGTCGACGCCGCCAGAGCTAGCACGACCGTCACCGAGTTCGAGGCACTCGGCGCGTCCGCCTCGATCTTTCTGAACATCGGACCGGCGTTCGGCATGGCCGGACCGATGGACAACTACGCCGGCTTTCCCGTTACGACGCGTGCCGTCATGGTGATCATGATGTGGATCGGCCGCATCGAGATCATCCCCGTGCTCGTGTTGTTGCTGCCGGCGTACTGGCGATCCTGATACTGTCGGTCATACATACGTAACCCGCCCGCGAGAGCGGACGGGCTGACACCCGCTGCACCGCCGGTTGTGGCACACACCAGTTCACCGGTCCATGACCGACAGTATGACCGGACCCAGACCGCGGCCGACCGCGTCCTCGATCAGTCAGGTGCGTCGCCTGCTCCCATCGAGCGTCGATCGAAGCACCGCGTCCGTCCCCCGTCGAACGCGCTCTGACGCCGCCTGCGTCGAGATGCCGAGTTCGTCCGCGAGTTCGGACAGCGTAACCTCTCGCGGAACCGAAAAGTAACCCCGCTCGGTGGCGAGTTCGAGCGCCTGTCGCTGTTCTGCGGTCAGCCCGGGACGGTCCAGTGACTCGCCTTCGAGCGAACTGATCCGGACGACCGAGAGCCCGATCCCGTCGCGTTCACAACGCTCGTGAAAGGCAGACAGCGCCGCGTGTGTCGGAAACCGGAGTCGGAACGTCCACCGGTCGCCGCCCCGGGCGTCGAGTACCGTCGCCCGGTTCGCCTCGAGTGCGTCGACGAGACGACCGGACCGTTCACCCCACTCGATGCGATAAAGCGTCCGACCGTCGATCCGATCGAGTTCCGACACCGACTCGACGCGCTCGCACGCGCCGACGCGTTCGTCGAAGACGTCGACGTCCGTGCCATCGACCCAGACGAACGGCACGAGCTGGCCGGACGTCGGGACGACCGCCTCGACGCGTACTTCGACGTCGAGGTCGGCCGTGAGAACCTGTCCGAGCGTGAACTCGCCTGCATCGACTGCAAACACCGAGACGACGGCCATAATTGGTGACATGTGAGACGATAGCAAAAAGCTCTCGGCGGCGTCACGTCTCTCGAAGCGACCGGACTCGTTCTACGGTGTCGGCGTCGTCCGGATCTAGGTCCTCGCGAACGCCGACGAACCGGGGAAACCGCAACGCGTAGCCGGAAGAGTACGTCGGCGAGGACTGGATCTCCTCGTAGCCGACCTCGAAGACGACCGCCGGCTCGACGTCGACGCTCGTCCCGTCCTGACTTCTGACGTGGGGTTCGAGCAACGCCGTCAGCTCGGCCAGTTTCTCGTCGGTGATGCCGGTCGCGACCTTGCCGATCGTCTCGTATGCCTCGCCGTCACGGATCGAGAGCTCGAACGTTCCGAGAAACGTCGCCCGCCGACCCTCGCCCCACTCGGCACCGGTCACCACGCAATCGAGGGTCTCGACGTCCGGTTTTCGCTTGAGCCATCGCTTTCCGCGTCGACCCGGCGAGTACGTCGAGTCGGGATCTTTGAGCATGATCCCCTCGTGACCAGACTCGAGCGCCTCGGCGTCGATTGCGTCGATCTCGTCGGGGTCGTCAGTCAGCCACAGCTTCGAGCGGCCCTCGCCGCCTGCGAGCAGCGACTCGAGACGGGCGTGACGGTCACGCAGCGGCGTCTCGAGCAGGTCCTCGCCGTCGACGTGGAGACAGTCGAAAAAGACCGGTTCGACGGTCACGTCCTCGCGAGCCTTCGCGACGTCGTGTTTGCGCCGGAAGCGGCGTAACACCTCCTGGAACGGGAGCGGATCGCCCGCCTCGTCGATCGCGACGACCTCGCCGTCCAGAATCGCGGGGGCGTCGAGACGGTCGTCCGCGAACTCGACGACCTCGGGGAGGGCGTCGGTTACGTCCTCCATGTTCCGTGAGAAGACCCGCACCTCGTCGTCTGCGTGGTGTAACTGGACGCGTGCGCCGTCGTACTTCCACTCGACGGCCGCCTCCTCCCAGGACTCTACGGCCTCGGTCACCGTTCCGGCCTGAGCGAGCATCGCCTTCACCGGCCGGCCGACCGAAAGCGTCATCGCCTCGAGTCCCTCGAGTCCGTCCTCGATCGCGACGCGGGCGACCCGGCCGTAGTCGTTTGCCACCTGCAGGGCGCGTTCGACCCGATCATCGGGAACGTCGAAGGCGGCGGCGACGGCGTCTCTGACCGTCCCCTCGCCGACGCCGATGCGCATCTCGGCGAGGACGAGCCGGGCGAGATAGCGCGCCTCGGTGCTCGTACAGCGGTTGAACAGGCCAAAGAGCAGGTCGACCTTCCGGTCCTGGCTGCCCGATCCCTCGGCGGCCGCGAGGTCGACGAGCGTCTCGTGGACCTCCCGGATCGTCAGGCCGTCTGTGCCGTCGCCGTCGGTGAACGCCCCCAGTCCCTGCTGGCCGCCGAACTCGTAACTCGCCGCGACCGTGCCGATCTCGCCGACCGCCGCGAGTCGCGCCTCGACGTCGTCGGCGTCGACGTTTCGTCCGGCCGCCCGCGCGATCGCCTCGTGACAGGCGCTGGGTCCGACCTCGAGCTTGCGGGCGTCCCAGGCCGGGAACACCCGCCCCTGGACGTATCGGGCGACGACCTCGAGATCGCCGGTTCGCTCTTCGCTCTCTCCCGGCGTCTCGTCCCAGGGGTCCGTCCTGGCGGCGTGCTCGAGCAGTCGGCTGACGCCGTCGACGGTCCCGTGGTCTGAGGACTCGGCTTCGATCTCGTCGACCTGGTCGGCGAAGGCGGCAAACTCCATCGGTGAAAAGTAGTCGACGGCCGAAACTTATACTGTCGGTCATGGACCGGTGAACTGGTATCCGGGTGATCCGGCCGTTGAACGTGTGTCTGGCCGTGCTGTCACCAGCCGTGTTCACGTCGGTATGACCGACAGTATCAACTACCCCGGCCTGCACCCCGTCGTTCTCTTTCAGTAGCAGGACGAACGCTTTTCCGCACCATTGTGGAGACGAATCCATGCGACTCGTCGAAGTGCTGATTCCGAAACGAAAACGCGAGGCCGTCGAGGAGGTTCTCGAGGACGAGGGGATCGATTACACCCTCGTCGAGGAGGGGAGCCACGACGAACCCTCGGTCGTCGTCACGTTCCCGCTGCCGACGCCCGCAGTCGAATCGATTCTCGACGACCTTCGGGAGACGGGCATCGACGAGGACTCCTACACGGTGATCGTCGAGGCCGAAACCGTCGTCTCCGATCGGTACGACGACCTCGAACAGCGATACGCCCAGAACACCGCACGCATCTCTCGCGAGGAGATGCAGGCCCGGGCGAAGGATCTCACCCCTCGCTTCAGCACCTATCTCGTGATGACGATCATGAGCGTGATCGTCGCGACGGCCGGCCTGTTGCTGGACTCGCCGGCGGTCGTCGTCGGCTCGATGGTGATCGCCCCGCTGATCGGGCCCGCCCTCGGCGCGAGCGTCGGGACAGTGATCAACGACCAGGCGCTGTTCTGGCGAGGGATCAAACTGCAGGCGATCGGACTCGGCATCGGCGTCGTCACCGCCGCCGTCTTCGCGATCGCTGTCCGCCAGGTCGGGCTCGTGTCGCCGATGATCGACCTCTTCGCGATCTCGGAGATCGAAGGGCGGGTACGGCCGGACTTGCTCTCACTCGTCATCGCGATCGGCGCCGGCGTCGCGGGCGCGTGGACGCTCACCGCAGGCACCTCCGCCGCGCTCGTCGGCGTCATGATCGCCGCCGCGCTCGTTCCACCGCTGGGCGTCGTCGGAATCGGCATCGCGTGGGGTCGGCCCGAGGTCGCAATTGCGGCGGGCGTTCTCGTTCTCGTCAACATTCTGGCGATCAACGTCACCAGCCTCGCAGTCCTCTGGCAGAAGGGGTATCGACCGGAGAACTGGTTCGGTGCGGACGAAGCACGCGTCGCCACGAGACGGCGTGCGATCGCGCTCGTCGTCGCGATCGTCGCTCTCTCGACGTTTCTCGGCGTCGTGTCTTACGACACCTATCGGACCGGAGCCTACGAGGAAGACGTCACCGACGACGTCACTGCCGTCCTCGAGTCGCCGGAGTACGCCGAACTCACGCTCATCGACGTAACGGTCGAGTACACCGATCCGGTCCCGCTCCGCCAGCCGGAGCGCGTCGTCGTGACGATCGGTCATCCGGTCGGAACCGACCCGCCACCGGTCGCCGAGGAGATCCAACCTCGCGATAGCGTCTACGCCGAGTCAGCGATTCATCTGCCGACCGGGCCGCTCATCGACTCCCACCGCGCCGACGTCGTCGTCCGCTACACCGAACAGGAGCAGTAATACTGCCGGACGTACGTCGTGAACGAGTCTCGCCGCCACGGGGTGGCGTGAATTTTACACAGCTACAGCCGATAGTATAACGCGGTAGGTCTGCCCAGGCCAGGGCGTTCTCGTCCGAATCACTCGGTCGTGTCGACGCCGACGGCTTCGTTGATGGGACACTTCTGGGTCGTTCCGGTCACGAGAAGGACGGCTCCGACGACGAGAGCGACAATCCCGACGGCGATACCGACGGCCCAGTAGCCCGACAGGGCGACGATGCCCGCGATAACGGCCACGAGACCGACGACGATACGTCCAGTACGATCGAGTCCGCCCACGTTTCGATCCACGTCGCTCACCCGTTCCAAGTTGGGTTTTGATTGACAAAATGGTTCGCTTCTGTTCGCCAGTTCATAGCTCATCGCGTCGAACTATTCACTCATCGCGACACCGGAAAGAGCGACTCCCCCCGCCGAGACAGATGACTTATCCGGCCCAACGGCGTCACGACCAGTATGGATGACCGGACGCGGACTACCGGCGGGCCCGTCTGGGACGACGCCGACGAGACCGAGGCGCTCTGCCGGTACCGAACGCTGATAAACGCCGTCGACGACGGAATCTACCAGCTCGACGCCGAGGGCCGATTCGTCGCGATCAACGACGCGATCGCCGAGACCACGGGGTACGATCGCGAGGAACTCCTCGGCGAGCACGTCTCGAGCGTCCTCGCGGAAGACGACGCCGAGCGTTTCGAACGCGAGATTCGGACCCGGCTCGAGGGCGACGCAGACGACGAGACGGCGTTCGAGGTCACACTCGAGACGGCAGCCGGCGAGTTCGTCCGCTGTGAAGTGCGGCTTAGTCTCCTCGTGGATGACGGCGACCTCGAGGGGACCGTCGGCGTCGTTCGGGACGATTCCAGTCGGGTTAGAAACCGAGACCGACCCGATCCCAGATCCGCCCGGGTGGCCGACGAGTCGATCACCTCGGTCATCGACGAGGCCGACGTCGGCGTCTTCGTCCTCGACGACTCGTTCGACGTCGTCTGGATCGACGAAACCGTCGAGGAGTATTTCGGTCTGAACCGGGCCGACGTCGTCGGTCGGGACAAGCGAACGCTCATCGAGGAGACGATCCGGGATCGCCTCGCCGATCCGGACGCGTTCGCGGAGACCGTCCTGGCGACGTACGACGACAACACCTACGTCGAACAGTTCGAGTGCCGGATCACGTCCGACAGCGACCGCGACGAACGCTGGCTCGAACACCGGAGTACACCGATCGAGTCCGGACGATACGCGGGCGGGCGAATCGAACTGTACTACGACATCACCGCCAGAAGGGAGTCCGAACGGTCCAGACGAGAGAGCGAGCGACGGCTCAAATCGCTGGTCGACGCGGTCGAAGAGTACGCGATCTTCATGCTCGATCCCGACGGTCACGTCGTCAGCTGGAACGAGGGCGCCGAACGGATCAAAGGCTACGACTCGTCCGAGATACTCGGCGAGCACTTCTCGACGTTTTACACCGACGACGATCGAGCGGCGAGCGTTCCGGACCGAAACCTCGAGCGAGCCAGCGCAGAGGGTGCCATCGAGGACGAGGGCTGGCGCGTCCGTGCGGACGGGTCGCGATTCTGGGCGGACGTGACGATCACAGCTATTCGAGACGAGGGCGAGGTACAGGGGTACGCGAAAGTCACCCGCGACATGACCGACCAGCGCGAACGAGAACAGCAACTGCAACGCGAACGCGATCTGGTCGAGCGGATTCTGGAGGCCAGTCCGGTCGGCATCGCGGTCGTGAACGCGGACGGCTCGATAAGCCGGGCCAACGAGCGGATGGCAGCGTTGCTCTCGCTTTCGCCCGAAGCGATGTCGGAATACGTCGCGGGCCAACGGGACATGTTCGACGAGAGCGGCGAGTTCATTCCGGTCGAGGACCGTCCCGCGAGCCGCGTCTTCGAGACGGGCGAGCCCCTGTACGATCGGGAGGTTCTCGTCGATCCGCCGACGGGCGAACGGACGTGGCTGTCGATAAACGCCACGCCGATCACCGACGAGGAAGAGAGCCCGGAACAGGTCGTCGTGACCGCGACCGACATCACCGACCTGAAAGAACTGGCGGCGCGGCGCAAGCAAGCGCTCGAGGAACGCGAGAAGGAACTCGAGGCCATCCGAATCGCCACGGACCTGCTCGAGCCCGGCGAACCGCCGGTCGACGACCTGCTCGAGGAGTTCGCCACGAAGCTACCGCAGTTTTTCCGTCACCCGGACCGGACCGCTGCACGCGTCTCGGTCGGCGAACACGACGCAGTCACCGAGGCGTTCGAACCCTGCAATCGGCAAATTTCCGCCCACACCAGCACGGAAGACGACACGCCGATCGCAATCGACGTCGTCGACGTCGGATCCGCTACGGACGACGACGCGACGCCGTTTCTCGAATCAGAGCGGGAGCTGATCGAGACGCTCGCGACGCTTCTCACCGTTCACTTCGAACGCCGCGCGTACATCACGGAACTCCGGACGGAGACCCGCCGCCTGGAGCAGTTCGCCTACGCCGCCAGTCACGACTTACAGGAGCCCCTGCGGATGATCTCGAGTTACCTCCAGTTACTCGAGCGCCGGTACGGCGACGACCTCGACGAGGACGGCCGGGAGTTCCTCGCGTTCGCCGTCGACGGCGCAGAGCGGATGCGCGAGATGATCGACGGGCTGCTCGCGTACTCCCGGGTCGAGACGCAGGGCGAGCCGCTCGAGCCGATCGACCTGAATACGGTCCTCGAGGACGTGCTGTCGGACCTCGAAGTCCGGATCGCAGAGAGCGACGCGGAGATCACCGTCGAGTCGCTGCCGCGTGTCGACGGTGACGCCAGCCAGCTCCGACAGCTGTTCCAGAACCTGCTCGACAACGCGATCGAGTACAGCGACGACGCTCCCCGAATTCACGTCTCGGCCGACCGCGACGGGGCGGAGTGGGTCGTCTCGGTTCGCGACGAGGGGATCGGGATCGATCCCGAGCAGCAGGATCGTATCTTCGACGTGTTTCAGCGCCTCCACGGCCGCAGCGAACACACCGGCACCGGCATCGGACTCGCACTCTGTGAACGGATCGTCGAGCGCCACGGCGGCGAGATCCGTGTCGAGTCCGAACCCGGCGAAGGGTCGACGTTCTCGGTGACGCTTCCGGCTGCGGCCGCGGACTCGTAACCGGCAGACTCGAGCTGTCAACGCTCGCGTACACACCCCAGCCAATCGAACACCCGCTCGCGCATCCGTCTCTCGCCCTCCCGCGAGAACCGATGACCCTCTCCCGCGACGGCCTCGAGCAGGACGTCCGTCTCGAGGGCTGCGGTGGCGTCGGTGCTGTCGCCCAGTGGCACCGACTCGTCGTCCCGGCCGTGAACGATCGCGACCGGAACCGCGAGTGCGGCTGCGACGTCGTCGAAGGGGTATCGATCGAGGTCGTCGAAGAACCGTCGGTCGATCCGCCGGCCGTCCTCGAACCGGCACTCGCCGTCTTCCCGTACGGCCTCGCGGTACTCGTCGAACGATCGGTTGTCGGTGACGGGAGCGCGAGCGACGACGGCCTCGACCCGATCGTCGGTCGGTGCGGCGTGAAACGCGACCTTGCCGCCGAAGCTCGAGCCGAAGAGGACGTACGAGTCGGGGTCGACGCGGTCGACGACGGCCTCGAGGTCGGCGAGTTTGTCCGAAAGCGTCTGATCGACGAACGCGCCGTCGGCGTCGCCACAGCCACGGAAGTCGAACCGGACCGCGCTGTAGCCCGCCTCGACGGCGCGTTCACAACGGCTCTCGTAACTTCCCGTCCTGTCGCTTAGAAAGCCGTGACAGCAGACGAACCACCGATCGGACGGCCCGTGATGGACGGTCGCGGTGACAGCTTCGTCGTCGGTGACCGGAATCTCGTGCGTATCGGTCGTCACACTCGAGTGGAGTCGGCGCTGTCCCTTTATTGTTCCTCGCGGTGTGGTCGCCATCGCATGGAGATCGGCGTCCACACCCCACCGCTTGCGGACGAATCGCTCGAGGACGCGCTCGCGTACCTCGCCGACCGCGGTGTCGACGCGATCGAGCCGGGCGTCGGCGGCTTCCCGGGCGAGAACCTCCTTCGTCGCGAGACGTACCTCGACGACGAGGACGCCCAGGACGACCTTCAGGAGCTCCTCTCGGCACACGGGATGCGGATCAGTGCGCTTGCGACGCACAACAATCCCGTCCACCCCGACGACGACCGCGCCGCACGTGCCGACACGGAGCTCCGGGAGGCGATACGGCTCGCGTCCCAGCTCGAGGTGAACACGGTCACCTGCTTTTCGGGGCTACCCGCGGGCGGTCCGGACGATACGGTTCCGAACTGGATCACGGCTCCGTGGCCGCCGGAACACGCCGAGGCTCTCGAGTACCAGTGGGAGCGGACCATCGAGTACTGGGACGGCCTGGCTGCCGACGCCGACGACCACGGCGTCGACGTCGCGATCGAGATGCACCCGAACATGCTGGTGTACGAACCACACGGGCTGGCCCGCCTGCGCGAGGCGACGAACGCGCGAGTCGGCGCGAACTTCGATCCCTCGCATCTGTACTGGCAGGGCATCTCGATCACCGACGCCATCCGCTATCTGGGCGAGCGGGACGCGATCCACCACGTTCACGCCAAGGACACGCGGATCTACGACCCTCAGGCTCGCGAGAAGGGCGTCCTCGATACGACGGCCTACGAGGACGAGCCCAACCGCTCGTGGCTCTTTCGCTCCGTCGGCTACGGCCACGGCGAGACCCACTGGAAGGATATCGTCTCGACGCTCCGGATGGTCGGCTACGACGACGTCTTGAGCATCGAACACGAGGACTCGCTGACGAGTTCCCGCGAGGGCCTCGAGAAGGCGATCGACCTGCTCGGACGGGCGATCTTCGAGGAACAGCCCGGCGAGGCGTACTGGGCGGAGTGAGACCGCGTTGGCCGAGCCCTCGAGCCGGAATCAGATGCCCTCTGACGCGGCGACGGCCTCGAGAAACAGTTCGACGCCGAGGTCGATCTCGCGTTCGGTGACGTCGAGCGGCGGCAACAGGCGCAACGTCTTGTACCCACAGCCGAGGGTGAGCAGCCCCCGCCTCATCGCGGCCGCCATGACCTCGTCACGTCGCGCTTCGGTGTCGAACTCGACGCCGACCATCAGCCCGCGCCCGCGGACGTCGACCATCGACTCCCGGCCCGCGTCCGAGAGCAGCCCCCGGAGCCGTTTGCCCCGGACGCGGACGTTCTCGAGCAGGTTCTCCTCGCGGACGACGTCGATGGTGAGCGCTCCCTGCAAGGCGGCGAGGACGTCGCCAGCTCCCCACGTCGAGGAGAGCCGTCCCTGCTCGTCCGGAAAGCACTCGGCGCGAGAAATCGTCGCGCCCACGCGCAATCCCTTGGCGCTCGCGATCACGTCGGGCGTGAGCTCGAGGCCGTCGACGGCCCAGAACTCGCCGGTCCGGCCCAGCCCGGACTGGATCTCGTCGGCGACGATCCGGAGGTCGAACCGTTCGCGGAGGGACTCGAGGTCGCGGGCGAACGCGGGGTGGGCCACGTGGTAACCGCCCTCACCCTGGATCGGCTCGAGAATGAGGTAAGCGACCTCGTCGGGGTCGATCACGCCCTGCTCGGGATCGAGTCGGTCGGCGACGACGTTGCCACCGGGGCCGTCGGTCAGCCAGTCGCGTTCGTACGCCTCGTCCGTCGAGGGAAACGGGATCGAGACGACGCCCGGAATCTCGGGGTAGCCTTTCCGGTGGGCCGTCTTCGAGCGATTGAGCGAGAGCGCCCCGAGGGTTCGGCCGTGGAATGCGCCGTCGGTCGTGAACGCGCGGTGGCCGCCGGCCGCGTAACAGATTTTGATGGCGTTCTCGACCGCCTCCGCGCCCGAGTTCGAGAGGAAGACGGTGTCCATGCCGTACTCGGTCACGTCGACGAGCCGTTCCATCAGCTGGCTCGGGCCCGGGAAGTCGGGATCGTCGGGCGGGTAGCCGGCGCTGACGTAGAAGTCCTGGCCGGCGATCTTCGTCGGGTCGGGCAGGTCGAACGCGGTAACTCGCTCGCGGATCGTCGGGTTGTTGTACCCGAGCGGGGCGGCACCGACGTGGCCGGTGAAATCGAGCAAGACGTTGCCGTCGACGTCGGTACAGAAGGGGCCGATCGCTTCACCCTGTGCGTCGAGGACGAACTCGTAGACGTAGGTGCTCGGAGCGGCGAACTCGTGGTGATACGAGACCCACCGCCGTGCTCGCTCTCCGGGGATCGCGTCGACCTGGGGTTCGACCGTCGCTCTATCCATACCTACCTCTGTCACTCGCTGAACCAAGTATTCGGTGCTCCGATAACAGATCGTGAAGATGCGGGTAGTACGATGTGGTCAGGCTGATGGTTAGTCTCTGAAACTCGTCTGTCGCTCCCGTTCGAGTCGTTGACAGCCGATCACTAACGAATCGGGAATGTCGGTCGCGGTTGCGTGTAACGCAGTAAGAACGACAGCGACTTCGTCAAACCGTGGGCCACGAGATGCAACTAACGGCTCTGTCTCCCAGTTGATGAACCCATGGTCAGCCAGCATAGGTAGATGGCAGTGATGCAACTCTCGCCGAACTTTCTCTGGATCGGCAGGAATGTTTGGATTCACTGCATGCTCCGGCAATGAAACCGATTGGCCTGGTGGTGCATCTAACAGGGAGACGATGAGCTGACGGCGTGGCTCTGCCGTGAGAATTTCGAAAACCTGGTCCCACTTTTTAATCACATGACGACCATTTTCGATACGTACGTCCATTTCTCTCGCGTTGGGAGTTCGAGTTCCTCCGGTATAAACTAGTGGCGTACCTATAACATACTAAGTATTTCGACAAATCCTACTGGACCGATCAACGACTACCCGATCGAGCTCGAGACGCGATCGGTGTCCGAACCGTGTGCTCCGGCAGTGTCAGGCCACGACCACGGTCGAAGCGACCGCGCCGCCGACGAGCAACGCCGCGCTGTAGATCGCGACCTGCCGACGAAAGTCCGCGTTCGTCGACGTCGTTGCGAGTACCGCCTTGACGACGATGCTCGCAACGGTCGCGAGCAGGATTGCGATCGTCGCCTCCGCCGATCCGAGCTGGCCGCCACGGTAGAGCACGACCGCGGAGGTCGTCGCGCCAGCACTCGAGACCAGCCCGCTCGCGACGGCAGTCGCGTAGAAGCCGAGCGTCCCGAACCACGTCTCCGCGAGCGAGCCGAAGACGAGCACGACGAGGAAGACGGCCCCGAACCCGAGCGCGTTTTTCATCGAGAACGGACTCTCGAGTTCCATCGCCGCTGATTCGCGCCAGTCCGCCGTCACCGCGGCGATGACGAACGCGAGGACGATGACCGCGCCGAGCGGGACGACCGCCTCGAAAAGCGGCGAGTTGCCGGTTCCGATCGTGAAGGCGACGGCGATCGCGAGGTTTCTCGCCGCCATCGCGGCGTTTGCGAGCAACACGGCCGCGACGGCGTAGGAGGCCGCGTCGGGACGCTGGTGGACGTGATCGAGCATCGTTCCCACGACGGCCGTCGAGGACGCCAGTCCGCCGAAAAACCCCGTCACCGCGATTCCCCGGCCGCCGTAGGTCGAGACGATCGCGTAGTTGACGATGCCGATGCCGGCGACGGCGACGACCATCAGCCAGATGACCTGTGGCTCGAGCGGGATCGCGATCCCGCCGACGTCGAGGGTGTACTCGGCGGGAAGCAGCGGGTAGACGACGAACGCGAGGATGGCAAACTCAGAACTCGCCCGCATCTCCTCGCGGGAGAGCCCCCACGCGAACTCGTGGAGTTCTCGTTTCAGTACGAGCAACAGCGACGAGAGGACGGCGACGGTGACGCCCTCGAGGATGAAGCCGGCGGCGACCATCGCCCCGACGCCGTAGGCGACGAGCATCGAGACCGACGTCGTCAGCGACAGGCCCGTATCCTCCTCGCCGGTGAGTCCTCGGACCGCGAGCAACACGCCCTGAACGATGACCAACAGTCCGCCGAGTACCAGCAGTCCCTGTCCGATCTCGGTCTCGAGCGCGAGGATCGTAAACACCGCAGCGAGCAGACTGATGAGCGAGAACGTCCGGATGCCGGCTGACTTCTGGGACCACTCGCGCTCGAGACCGAGAAACATTCCGAGCGCGCCGGCGAGTGCGATCCGGACGACGGTCCCCTCGAGCGGGGCCTCGACGACCTGCAGAACGACGTCGTTCACTCGAGGAGTTTCATCAGTGGAGGATATAAACGACACGCCGGCGGGGGCTCGACACCGGTGCTGGACTCGCGTCACTCGTGGTCGCGATCACGAAGTCGCGTGCCATCGCGCGGGCAGTACTCGTGCTCCGGATCGGTCGTCTGAAACCCACATCGGGGACAGTGCCGCGTCGGGCGGCGGTCTCGACGTCGACTCGCGAACAGAAACGGGACGAACGGCACGAACAGAAACAGCAGTAGCGTCTCGAAGTACAGCCAAACCGCGACGCTCACGGCCAGTCCGACGACGAGACCGACCACTGCGGTGAGCGCTCGCGATCCGATCACGTTACAGGTCGACGTACTGGGCTTCCCACTCTCTGCGCGCTTCGAGTTCGCGCCGTCCGCGCCGGGTGAGCGTGTAGAAGTTCGTCCGTCGGTCGCGCCGACCTTTCTCGACGAGTCCTTTATCGACGAGGGTATCGAGATTCGGATACAGTCGCCCGTGGTGAATCTCTTTCTCGTAGTACTCCTCGAGTTCCTCTTTGATCGCGAGTCCATGCGGCTCTTCTTCCCCAGCGATGACGTACAGTAAGTCTCGCTGGAATCCTGTCAGGTCGTACATTGGGAGAGGACTAGGCCGGGATTACTGTCGGAATTTAATAAAGATATCGGGTTGTTTCGATCGAAAGGGGGATATTACCATCGACTGAGGACGTTTCGGTCGATCACGAATGATAACGTCGGTGATCTATCTATCTGATTCGTCCCATAACTCCCAGTTCATGTTTAGTCTTCTGATCGTTTCGGTGGATGGAATTAGTCGTTTCTTGCGGGCACAACCGGTCGATGCCGGGTCACGAAATCGGTCGCTACTCGTGGAACGGACGGTCCCGTCGTCGTTCCAGCGCGGAAATCGACGCTGACGGAGCCGAGTACGGTATCAGTCCCTCGAGACGCCGGCCGCTATCCGGTCGATTACAGCGAAACAGGAAAGCAGATTGCACGACTGAAAAGGGTCGTGCAATCGCTTGCCGCCCTGAATTGGTCCCCGCTGACGCTTCGGCCCTCCAAGCGAAGCGTCATCTGAACGATTTCGCTCTTTGGACTTAAAGGTACCGACACCAGATGGCGTCGTGATACGTTCGTTCGGAACTGGAATCCGTCGAACTCGCCCCCTCCGGCGCCGCGACCCGGCAGTACATCCGACAGTATATTTTCCTCGCCGTCCTCGAGTCGCGTATGACAGTCGTCGCCTTTCTAAGCGTGGCACCGGTGATCGAAGACAGCATGTCGGGCGAGGTCGCGAAGGCCGTCGACGCCCTCGAGTCCTACGACGTTGCTTACGAGACGACGCCGATGGGGACGACGATCGAGGCCGACGACGTCGACGAGCTGTTCGCGGCGGTTCAGGCCGCCCACGAGGCCGTGGAGGCTGATCGGGTGAGCACGGTCCTGAAGATCGACGATAAGCGGACCGACGACGTCACAGCCGAGGAGAAAGTCTCGTCGGTCGAAGAGCACCTCGGACGCCCGGCGTCGAGTCGGGACGACTGAACCGCCTGACACAGAAAGCGGAACACTCACCAGACGGGTTCGCCAAGGGAGCGTATGAGCCAGCGTAGTTTCCAGGTCGAAGGAATGGCCTGTGCCGGCTGTGAGGACGCCGTCGTCGACGCGTTGACCAGCTTATCCGGCGTCGAGGACGCTGAAGCCAACCACGAGACGGGCTCGGTCACCGTCGACTACCGGGACGACGAGGGCGATGCCGAGACGATCGCCGACGCGATCGAGAACGCGGGATACGACGTTGCTGACTGACGCTGTCAGAAGCCGTCGACAAACTGTTTTATCCGGGGGGCCGAAACGACGGGACATGGACAGTCTCAACCGAACGGCGATCGAACTGGTCGACGAGGCCCTCGAGTACGCCGAAGAACTCGATATCGGCGCGTACGAACTCGAAAACGAGGCGACGGTGCTCGATCTCGGCCTCGAGTTCGACGGCGGCGTCGAGGCCGGGCTGTTGGCGACCGAGATCCAGACCGCCGGACTGGCGACGCCGAACCGGTACCTCGCCGAGATCGGCGATGCGTCGATCCCACACGTCGAGCTCTCGACCGACCAACCGGCGCTGTCGTTGCTCTGTTCCCAGAAGGCCGGCTGGGAGCTCGCGACCGAGGACTTCGAGGGGTTAGGAAGCGGCCCGGCCCGGGCGCTGGTCGCCGAGGAAGAGGAGTTTCACCGAGTCGGCTACACCGACGCGTTCGATCTGACGGCACTCGCCGTCGAGACCGACACCCAACCGACCGCGGCTGCCGCCGCACAGGTCGCCGACCTCGCCGGGGTCGAGACCAGTGGCGTCTTCCTGCTTGCGTACCCGACTGCGAGCGTCGTCGGCAGCGTCACGAACGCCGCTCGCGTGGCCGAACTGGCGACGTTCCGGCTATCAGAACTGGGGTACGATCCGCTGGATATCGTCTCCGCGAGCGGGCGAGCACCCGTCGCACCCATCGCAGGCGACGAACGCGGGGCCATCGCACGGACGAACGACGCCATCGCCTACGGCGGCAGTGCCCATCTGATCGTCCGCGAGGAGTTCGATCGGTTCGACGAGATCCCCTCGACGGCCGCCGACGACCACGGCGAACCGTTCCGGGCGATCTTCGAGGACCTCGAGTGGTCGTTCGAGGAGACGCCCGCGGAGCTGTTCGCGCCCGCAACCGTCACGGTAGACGTCCTCGGCGGCTCGACGTCCGTCTACGGCGAGAGAAACGAGGAGCTGCTCGTCGACTCGTTCGGTCTGTGAGTTGGCCGCGAGTGGCTCAGTCGGCGGGGTAGACGTCCGTGACGGTGCCGACGCCCTTGCTTCTGCCCTCCCGGAAGACGAACTTCTGGCCCGGCTCGAGGTAGTACGGCCGGAACTTGAACCGAACCCGCGTTTTGCCGGTGTCGCCGGGTAACAGTCGTCCCTCCTCGGGGTAGAAGGCGGCGGCCTCGCCGATCGTCTCGAGGTGGACGACGGGCTCGTAGCCGTCGCCGATCCGGGTCGGGTGGTTGAGCACCATCACCTCGGCTTCGAACTCCCGCACCGGATCGGGGTCGGCGCTTGCGGGTAGCAAGACCATGCCGCGCTCGAGGGCGCTCTCTTTGATGCCTTTGAGCGCGATGCCGACGATCCGACCCGCCCTGGCGCGGTCGACGCGGTGGTAGTGCATCTCGATCGAGCGGACCTCGACCTCCTCGAAGTGACCGTCGGGCATCGGCCCGAGCAGGAGTTCGTCGCCGGCTTCGACCTCGCCGGCCATGACGGTGCCGGAGGCGACCGCGCCGACGCCGGTCACCGAGTAGCTGCGATCGACGTACATCCGGAACGCGCCGTCGTCGCGTGCGGTCTTCGGGAGGCGATCGAACAGCTCGTCGAGCGTCTCGAGACCGTCCATCGTCACCGCGCTGGTCTCGACGATGGGGACGACGGTGTCGCTGATCTCCTCGACGGCGGCGTCGACGCCGTGGCGGTCGACCCGAAGCGGCGACTTGTCGACGTCACGAAGAAGCCGTTCGACTTCGCGGGAGACCTCGGCGACGCGGTCGTCGTCGACGAGATCGGTCTTGGTGATCGCGACCATCGTCGGCAGGTCGGTCGCGAGCAAGACGCCGAGGTGTTCCCGGGTGGTCCGGGTTGGGCCGTCGTCGGCGGCGACCACGAGCAGTCCGTAATCGAGTTTCTGGCCGACGAGCCCGCGAATCGTCGTGCGAAGCCACGGCTCGTGGCCGACGGTGTCGACGAACGAGACCAGCCGGTCTGCCTCCTCGACGACCTGTGCGCGATCCTGCTTGCGGTCCGGATTGGGCACCCGGATCGGACCGTCGTCGTCGAAGCCGTAGACTGCGTACGAGAGGTCCGCCGAGAGCCCGCGTTCGACCTCGTGTGGCTGGACGTCGAGAAAGGCACGCGTTGCACCGTCGCCGTCGTCTTCCGTACCCGTGATCAGCGAACCGACGAGCGTGCTCTTGCCGTGGTCGACGTGACCCGCCGTTCCGACGACGACGTGTTCGTCGTCGGTCTCGAGGACGGCCCCGTCACAGATCCGCGCGACGCCGACGATGCCGCCGTCTCGAGGCGTCGACGATCGGTCGTTCGGCGCACTTTCGCCTTCGTCCTCGCCCGGAACGCCCCACGTCTGGACATCTTCGATGTGGGCGTCTGCCTCCTCTGCGAGCAGCGAGAGGACGTCCATCGTCTCAGAGAAGGTGTCGGGGTCGACGCCGGCGAGTCCGCCGTCGTCCGTGACGCCGAGAACGTACGTCGCCTCGCCGTCGCCCGAGAGGACGCGGTGTCGAAGCTGTGCGGCCAGACTCTCCCGTCGTCCGCCCTCGAGGTGGACGTCTCGCGAGAGTCGTTCTTTGAACTCTACACTGCCGCCGTCCTGTTCGCCACGTTCCAGGGCCCGCTCGAGCAGGGCCCGGTCACGGCTCATATCTCTCGGTAGAGACTCACACTGCAAAAGGCTTCTCGTGGAATGCTAACATAAGTCACCGTTTCGAGACCGCTCGAGTGCGTACGCGCCGTTCAGGACCGTCGCGTCGTCGAAGCGAGCGCCGACGAGCTGTACGCCGACGGGGAGGCCGTCGACCTCGCCGGCGGGGACGCTGATCGCGGGGTGGCCGGTCCGGTTGAACGCGGTGGTGTTGGCGACGATGCCGGTCTCTCGCAGCCGGTCGAACTGATCTTGCTCGGGGTCGAGTTCCGGTGCGGTCACAACCGTCGTCGGCATCGCGAGCAGATCACACGTCTCGAGGCAGTCGTCGTATCGCTCGGTCAGCTCGACGACGAGGTTCATCCCGTCGGCGTAGTACCGCGAGTGGTAGGCCCGGTTGGCGTACGCACCCATCAGTAACGACAGTTTGAGCCGCGCCGGAAAGTCGTCTGCCTGCGCTCGCCGAAATTTCCCGAAGGCGTCGATCCAGGACGTGTTGTACCACGCTTTGAAGCCGTGGCCCAGTCCCTCGCCGATCATCGCGTCGAGCAACCCCTCGGCCGAACAGACCTTGTGGATCGCCTTCGCGTCGGCGTGCATCGGCACCGATACGTCCTCGAGTGTCGCACCGAGTGCCTCGAGCTGGTCGATCGACGTCCGGACCTCCTCGAGTACGGCCTCATCGGCCTCGGGTTTGTCGAACCCCTCGGTCAACACGCCGATCGTGAGATCCGAGACGTCGCCGTCGAGCATCTCCTCGTATCGATCGACGGGAACCGGCGCGTGGCTCCGGAGATCGCGTTCGTTGCTGCCCGCGATCGTCGAGAGGACGCGGGAGACGGTCTCGACGTCTGGCCCCATCGGACCGGGGTGATCGATCGCGTGCTCGAGGCCGACACAGCCCGTGTACGGGACGAGCTCGTAGGTCGGTTTGTGCCCGACGACGCCACACAGCGCGGCGGGAATGCGAACGCTGCCGCCCTGATCGGAGCCGATCGCGGCGTCGACCTCCCCGGCGGCGACGACGGCTGCGCTCCCGCCGCTCGAACCGCCCGCCGTGTGCGCCGTATCGCGGGGGTTTCTGATCGGGCCGACGGTGCTGTAGCCCGAGGTCGTCATCGCCATGTCGTCCATATTCGTCTTGCCGACGACGTCCACCCCTGCCTCGAGCAATCGCGTGACGATCGTCGCGTCGACGTTCGGGACGTACCCCTCGAGTACCTGCGAGCCACAGGTCATCTCGACGCCGGCAACGCAGACGTTGTCCTTGAGCGCTATCTCCCATCCCGCGAGTTCACCGTCGTCGTCGCCGGCGACGCGACACTTCGTCACCCACGCGTTGTGCGGATCTTCCTCGTCAGAGGGTCGTCTCCCGCCAGTTCGTTCGCGCGGTTTGCGTCCGCCGAGTTTCGGCTCGAGGTCGTACGACCGGACCGTCTCGTAGGCGTCGACGCGTTCGCGTGCCATCTCGGCGAAGAACGCAGCCTCGTCGTCGGTGAGGTCGAGATACAGCGACGCAGCCAGTTCGTGTAAGTCCTCCTCCGTCGGCGGTCGAATCGGCATACAGGCCTAGTCAGTCCTGTGGTTGAAACGCCTGTTTCCGGTCGATACTGACTATCACGACCGTGATCACGTCGATTGCGAGGACCTCCGACTTCGGGCAAGTACTGCAGGCGAACGCAAGCGCGGCGGCTACCCACGAACCGTCCCTACCCGGGAGTGGCCTTCCCGATACCGGTCTCGTCCGTCGATCGTCGCGCTCACTGCCGTCGAGGACGTTTTAGCGACAGGCATCACGGCGACCGGAAGGGTGGCGTCACCAACCCATATCATGCAAACAAGCATCGAAGTAGAGTATTGGGTCGTCGACGAATCCGGGGAACTCACCGAACCGGGACCTCTCGTCGACGTCTCGGACAACGTCGAGGAGGAGTTCGTCGGGCCGTTGTTCGAGTTGAAGACCCCACCCTGCGAGACGATGGCCGAGCTCAAACGCGAGTTCGTCGGCGAACTCGCCAACGTGTTGGCCGAAGCCGACCGCTGTGGAAAGGGACTCGTTCCGCTCGGCACGCCGATCAACTGCGGCCCGATCGATCAACACCCGGGCGAACGAAGCCACATCCAGGAGTGCGTCCTCGGCGAAAACTTCGGCTACGCCAAGTACTGCGCCGGCACGCACGTCCACGTCGAGAAGCGAAACGTGGTCGATCAGCTGAACGTACTCATCGCCCTCGACCCCGCGCTGGCGCTCTGTAACTCGTCGCCGTACTTCGAGGGGCGGCCGATCGCCAGTAGCGCCCGCGCGTACGTCTACCGGCGGAAGTGTTACGAACAGTTCCCGAAACACGGCCAGCTTTGGGAGTACGCCGACAACGTCGGTCAGTGGAACCGCCGCCTCGAGCGCCGCTACGAGGAGTTCAAGGACGCGGCGGTGACCGAAGGGATCGACGAAGAACGCGTCGACGAGCGGTTCACTCCCGACGACGTCGTCTGGACACCGGTCAGGCTTCGCCAGGAGTTCCCGACCGTCGAGTGGCGCTCGCCCGACGCCACCGTCCCGAGCGAGATCCTCCGGCTCGTCGCGGACCTCGAGGCAGTGATGGAACGCCTCCATCACACGAACGTCTCCGTCGCCGGCGAGAACGGCGCAGTGACCGAAGACGGGATCGCCCTTCCCGAGTTCGACGCCGTCTGTGGCCTCGCAGACGAGGCGATAATCGACGGACTCGCCTCACAGAACGTGCGAAACTACCTCGACCGAATGGGGTTTTCGGTCGCCGACTACGAGCCGATCACGGATCGAATCGCCGGACGCGAACACGTCGGACCGACGGACGCCTGCGAGCTTCGACGAACGTACGCCGACCTGCTCGCTCGGGACGTAGACGCTCTGCTCCAGACGGCGGACGCTTGAATCCTCCACACGGCTGAAGCCGGTGGGCTTTCGCCTCGCTACCGCTGTAACCGGCTCTGCCGGGACCGGTTTCAAGCACCTCGAGCCCGTATCGGTCGTATGAGCGTCAGCGGCCTCTGTCAGATCTGTGAGTCCCAACCTGCCGTCGAGCGGTGTGACAACTGCGGGACCCTGGCCTGCGAACAGCACTACGAGCGAAGCCTCGGGCTCTGTGCCGACTGTGCTGCACAGGCGCGACCGGGCCGGGGGTCGGACGAGACCGACGTCCACCGATTCTGACGAGATGACCTCGATCCGTGACCTCTTGGGCGAGTCGATCGCTATCGGCGAGACGTTCTGTCTCACCCTCGAGGAGGAAGACGGCCGTCTCGTCGCCGACCATCCCAACGACGCCAGCCCGATGGACGTCGCCGTCGTCGAGGGACTTGACCGACTCGAGGAGCGCCCGCCCGACGAGCCAGTCGCGATCGAGATCGTCGGCCGGATCGTCGACGGACGGATCGCGGGACGAGTAGTCGAGACGGAATGCGAGTAGCGACCGCGCGAGCCGGGGTCGAAGAGAACGTGGCCGATTCCAGCGTCTCGCGTCGAGAAACGGGCACGAACGTACACGACCGACGACGCTAAACGCGTCCAAGCCTCCGATCTGAACATGCACGCGCCCGTGCCGGAGTACGACCCGGACGACCTCTACGAGGCGGCCGAATCGTTCGTCCGGCAGTGCTACGCCGAACTCGAGCGAGAGGACGAGATCGACGACCGCCTGGCGGAGATCCGCGCGTCGATCGAGGAGACGGGCCACTACGAACACACGTACGACGAGATCGAACACGGCGCGCGGATGGCCTGGCGCAACAGCAACCGCTGTATCGGCCGGCTGTTCTGGGAGGCCCTCGACGTGATCGACGCCCGCGACCGCGACACCGCCGAAGGCGTCTTCGACGCGCTCTGTCACCACCTCGAGTACGCCACCAACGACGGCGACATTCGACCGACGATCACGCTGTTCGAGCCGATGGTCCGTGGCGAACGGCAGGTCCGGATCTGGAACTACGAGCTGATCAGGTACGCCGGCTACGAGACCGACGACGGGACCGTCGGCGACCCGGACGAACTCGCGTTCACGAACTACTGTCGGTCGCGTGGCTGGGAGGGGGAGGGCACCGACTACGACGTGCTCCCGCTCGCTATCCAGATGCGCGATCACGAGCCGGAACTGTTCGAGGTGCCCGACGACCTCGTCCTCGAGGTCCCGATCGCACATCCCGACTACGACTGGTTCGACGACCTCGGACTGCAGTGGTACGCCGTCCCCGTCGTCTCGAACATGCGCTTAGCGATCGGCGGCCTCCAGTATACGGCTGCACCCTTCAACGGCTGGTACATGGCGACCGAGATCGCCGCGCGGAACTTCGCCGACGAGGATCGCTACGACGTGTTGCCCGAGGTGGCCGAGGGCCTCGGACTGGACACGGACCGGAACCGCGAACTCTGGAAGGACGAGGCCCTCGTGGAGCTGAACCGGGCGGTGTTGCACTCCTTCGAGCGCGACGGGGTGAAGATCGTCGACCACCACACGGCCGCCGAGCAGTTCGAGGCGTTCGAACGCCGCGAAGCGAAGGTGGGCCGGGAGGTGACCGGCGACTGGTCGTGGCTCATCCCGCCGATGTCACCGGCGACGACCCACATATTCCATACGACGTACGACGATACTATCACCACACCCAATTTCTTCTATCAAGAGCCGCCGTACGAGGACTAGTATTATCAATAAATGTACATTCCGTGAGCAAGCTCTTCTGCCTGGGAGATAGTCGCCTCGATGGGGGCGTCGTCGGTTGGTTGGCCCGATTCAAAACGAATGATTACGTTTCCCACATCAGAGCCACTCCGAAATCTCACATCGGCGGCCTCTTCGAACTCGATACGGTCGCTATCGTACAGGCCGATCCCTCCATCAGCGATGTCGACATCCCGGACTTCTTGCCAGTCCGGACGCAGATCCTCCCCGACCGTGGCTTCTTCTTCAGTTTCGTATCGAAATATAGAGGAAACTACCAGTATCCACCGCTCCCTATGTAGCGTTTGCTCGTAGATGACTTCCTCGTCAGCATCCGTGTGATATCCCCAAACGAAATTGTCACCCCACCCTTCTCCGGGGAGAGCATCAGGCTCTATCAGGGTGATTTCGCGGTCTGTATCAGTACGATCTTCGTCTTGGTTCCCGGCAGTCCCAGTCATACCACCATCGGTTTCAGTGCTATCAGCATCGTCGTCGCCATTTCCAATACAACCTGCACACACACAAACAGCAGACGGTGCGGTAATTGCTAGTAGCTTCCGACGCTTCATGTCTCTATATCCTAATATATAGTAATGAGTTTTATGGTCTCTTTCGTCGACGGGTGCTGTTCCGGCACAGTCTCTCGTGAGCGCGATGTAAACGACAGTCCGATGAACAAACGACGGTACCTCGAGGTCGTTATCTGTACTGGTTTAACCGCTTCTTGAGTCGCTTCGCGGCCTGGCTCGACGCCTGTGCGAACTCCTCGCCCTGGTCTTCGCCGGCGAAGATGATCCCCCGCGAGGAATTTACCAGCCCGACGCCGTCTGCCAGCCCGTACTCGACGGCAGCCTCGACATCACCTCCCTGTGCACCTACACCCGGGACGAGGAAGGGAAGGTCGGGCACCTCCTCGCGCAGTTCCTCGAGTTCCTCGGGTCCGGTCGCACCGACGACGAGCCCGACGTTGTCGTTCTCGTTCCACAGCTCCGCGAGTGCCGCCACGCGCTTGTAGAGGGGTTCGCCCGAGGCGAGTTCGAGATCTTGCAGGTCGGCCCCACCCGGGTTCGAGGTCCGACAGAGGATAAAGACGCCTGCGGTCTCGTCTGCGAGAAACGGCTGCAGGGAGTCCCGACCCATGTAGGGGTTGACGGTGATCGCGTCGGCGGTCTCTAAGGCCGTCGCGTACTGGCGGGCCGTGTTCCCGATGTCCGCCCGCTTGGCGTCTAACAGGACGGGCACGTCCTTGCCGTGGGCGTAGGCGATCGTTTCCTCGAGGGAAGCCCAGCCGTCTGGCCCCTCGTAGAAGGCGGCGTTTGGCTTGTAGACGGCGGCGTGTTCGTGGGTCGCGTCGATGATCCGGCGGTTGAACGCCCACCGCGGGAGGTCGTGGTCGTGTAAGTGCTCTGGAATGCGATCCAGATCGGGATCGAGTCCGACCGAGACGACGCTGTCGACCGTCCGGATGCGGTCGTGGAGTCGATCGAAGAAGTTCATGGTCTCGAGTGAACGGCGACGGCCGAAAGCCTTGCTATACCGTCGACGATCGCTCGGACGATCTCGAGGCGGCTACCGGCGGATCCGGCGGGATCACCGAACTCGGTTGCGAACGAATCGCCAGGCGTCACTGGCGACCGGTGCGCCGTCGAACAGCCAGAGAACGAGGACGGCCGTTCCGAGCACGAGCTGAAACGCGACGTCGGTCGTCACCCCGCCGTTGATGAGGTGGGCGACGTGCCGGCGGGCATACACGACGAAGTGATCGACGAACCCGCCGTGATCGCTCGCTGGCGGCGACGTGACGGGCTAGGGAACGACGCGTAGCTCGGGCTCGCGTCCCATGCGCAACGGGTTGCGCACGTCCGTCACGAGGTGTGAGAGGTACGCGAGCGAGAACGCACCCGCGAGGCGAGGCGAACGACGTCGCCGGGCGATACCGTACGCGACGAGCCAGACGAACGGAGCGACGAATATCGAGTACCCGATGGCGTAACCGGTCTCTGTGATCCCAGCCATCCAGGCAAGCGGCTTGTCGACGAGGTCCGGAAGCTGGGAACCGAGGACGACGGCAACCGTTTCGTGAGCCGACGGCGACTCACGGACGACGACGTTCGTGATCAGCGAGTAGAGGACGTACGCGACCGCGAGGTGTTCCCAAGGCCACATCTACGTCGCCTCGATCGGGAGCGAAACGACGCGGTAGGCGTTCTCGGCTGTGGGCTCTTCCGGCGGCTCGTCGTCGTAGAGCAACAGCGTCAGCCGGAGCTGTTCGCCTTCCATCGTCGGGGTGACTTCGAGGGTTTGCCGATGCGTCGTGCCGTCGGGAACCGTTGTCGTCTTTCTCTCTAGCTCGTCCGCCTCCTGAACCGTTACCTCGTCGTCGCCGTAGCTTACTCGCTCGAGCAGGACGACGGTCGTGTACGTCCGTTCCTCGTGTTCGTGGTTCGAGATCGTTGTCTCTAGCTCGCGGGACTCTCCGACGTCGTACGTCGATTCGTACATCGTCTCGGTCTCGCCGGTCACGTTTTCGGTTTCGACCGAGAACTCGGTGAACCCGTCGTGCTGTGGTGGGTTGGCAACGGCGAACCCGGCGCTTGCGACCAGCAAACCCACTCCGATCGCCACCGCCACGGAGTATGGGCGTCGGTTCGTCCGTTCGTAAAGCGTCGACCGTGACCGAGTGACCGACGGGACCGAAACCGAGGGAGTGAACCGCTGATCGGGCGAGCATCGGTATCGAGAGCTGATCGCGACGAGTGCAAGGATGACGGTGAGGACTGCAAGCCCGGAAAGTACCGTCTTGACCGTCAAACCCCAGGGGGTAACACCCGAGAAAAGGGTGATCGCCGGAACGAGGGAAACACTAAATACGATTGATAGGATGAACCGTTCGACCGGCTCGAGTCCGCCGCTTACGAGCAGCGGATTGACGAGTCCGGTTTTCCCCTCGTCGAACGACTGGTAGTCGTCGTTTGGTTCGTCCGGAAAGAGAGCCGAGACGAGCGCATACCCGGGCAGAAAGAGAACGAGAGGGGCTGTCAACACTATTCGCGTGACTCCGCTCGCTCCGGCGAACACGCCGAACGTGAGGACGCCGGTGATCGCGATGACGGCTGCCTGATCGAGAAACCACCAGTGTGTGTCGCTCATTTCGGCGTCACTGCGCGGCGGCGACGGTTTATTATCGCCCCAGTAAGGGTCGAACTCAGGGGTCAGTGTGACGGATGTCTTGCACCATAGTATAATAAGCCTGATACTGAATTCGCTTAAGTACCTTCCGTCAGTTTTGAACTGTCCCAGAAATAGAAACGGAGTTGAATCCAGAGCTAGTATTCACAAGTGTCTATGTCTATACCTGCGTAACAAAGAGATAACTGGTTTCGAGATATTCGCCATACAGAGCCTATATGGGCAGAGATTCCGGTTTAGAAAATATAAAAAACGTCCGACGGGCCTGTGAAGATACCAAAACGGTACTGTTCACCAATGTACGGTTTCAATCCTTTATTACCACCTTCTGATTAGGGAAGACTGACGCAATGAAATCGACTCATGTCAGTCCCGAAGAACAGGATAGCCGGGGAGCGGAAGACGACGCTGGGTGTCCATCCGACGAGTCGGTAATTTCGAAGGACGAAATCTTCCACCTCCTGCAAAACGAACGCCGTCGAATGGTTCTTCGGTACCTACGGGACACTGACGGGCCCGTCCGCATGCGCGACGTCGCCGAACAAGTCGCGGCGTGGGAACACGATACGACCGTCGAAAAGCTCACGTCGAAGCAACGCCAGCGCGTTTACATTCCGCTGTATCAGTCTCATCTCTCGAAGCTCGACGAGGTAGGTGTGATCGACTACCAGCAAGACCGTGGGATCATCGAACGAAAGCCGCGTGCGGATCAGTTCGATACCTATCTCGAGGTAGAACCGACCGACGAATCGGACGACCGAGAACGCTCCGATGAGACGGGATGGGACGATTACTACCTCGGTGCGACGGTCTTCTGTTATGTAATCTTGCTCGGGGCAGTGATTGAACTGCCGTTCGTCTCGGTCCTCTCCGGGATCGGACTCAGCGCAGTTATCCTGTTGCTGTTTACGGTGCTTACCCTTAGCCGAACCTTCCGATGAGAGCCGCTACACGAAACTCGGGACGAACCAGACGGCGAACGTGGTCGTAATCAGCGTGACCGCCAGTGCGGTCAGTGCGGACGCCGACACGAGCGCGATGAGGACGAATAGTGCGGCGATCGAAATCGATCCGACCGCAGCCGTCGAGCGCAACTCACCTTCGACCGGATACGCCGTTGGTCGGTCGACGAGCCCTTGCGTGTCGTCGAACTCGATGTCACCTGCCGCATCGAGCGTCGGTAGTCGGTTTTGGTGCAGTCGTTCGTGTACGCCAGCCCACGTTTCGATCGACGGTCGTGCGGGTTCGGTTAGCTGATCGGCGATCTCGTCGACAGTAACGGGCGTGTTCATCTCGTCTATGAGAGCCAACAATTCGGCGTCGGACTCCGGAACGAACTCCGTTACTCGACGGTCGTCCGGTTCACCCTCCCCCGTTGAACTGGCTACCGACGTGTAATAAATCGCCACTTCTGCGGTGGATTCGGTCTCCCCGGAATGCTCTGTTGAGGTATCCGATGAAGAGCGAAACCACGACGGCGTCAGACGCATATTCCGCGGTAAAACCCCGTGGTATATAAGTATTCTCACGGTTTATCGATTCCGAGCAGGGTTTACACGTTTCACCAATCCAGATCGAAATAAGCTCTCGGTAGGGTCGGTTTCAACAGTGATAATGACGTCCATCGTAGTGGTTCACAGGGCCTGATCGGCAGAACCGAATCTGACTGTGCGGTCGGTTCACCTCCGTAGTCGACGCTTGAAGGGGACTAGGGGTTTCGAAGCGAGTCGGGACGGCGTTTCGACTCGGCGGTGGGGTCGTGTTCAGGCTGTAACCACGGGAGTGATCTGACTCGTGACGCTGCCCAGGACTGAACCCAGGAACGAAGATCGATGACTCGGAGCTTGTGTCGGGCTGGCAAGCCGTGAACGTTCTCGAGGTCGGCCAGCGAGTGTCGATCCAGCTCGTACCGGTCGAAAAGCGTCGTCCGATCCGGCCACGGCGGTTCGAACGACGAAAGAAGCGGCACCTTCCGTCGAAAGAATCCCTCGATCTCGTTGAGCAACGTCATGTCGTGTGGTCGATCGGGCGGTCTGTGTCGCAACACGTCGCTGTCCAGTAGCTCACACGCCCGTAGGAACGTCTCCGTCGTCCGGTGTGCCGGTGGCGTTCGGAGGTGCCAGTCGATCAGTTCGCGGTCCGTCGCCAGAAACGACGTCACGAAATGATCGGACAAGTGGGTGTGAAACGGTACGGACGGCTGGTTGGCGATGCCACAGCAGCTCAACGCGTTCTGTGCGCCGTTTGCCCGCGATTTCCTGGCGTCGAACTCGTCGGCGACCGCTTCGCTGACGAACGCTTCCGGATCGACGTCGAACGACGTCCGGTCGGCGAGCTCGAGACTCGCCTCGCGACTGTAGCCGAACTTCTCGAGGAGGGTCTCGACGGGATCCGGATCGGGATCGAGTCGTCCGGTCGGAACGCGTTTGCCGACGACGTCGACCGTCTCCGCTGCGGTGAAGTGGCCGCGAAAGAACGTATCACAGAGGAGTCCGTGATACATCGTCTCGGCGTCGATCTCGTCCGTGTAGCCGGCGTGGTGGATGTGCAACGATTCTTTGATCCCCTGTGAGTACCGAACCTTCGACTCGTCGGGACGGAGATAGCGCTCGTCGGGCGAAAAGGCCGTGTGATCCGTATCGTACTGGGAAGCGAGACACCTCGCGCCACGGACTTCCTGTGCGTCGGGCGATCCGACGGTGTAACTGTGTGCGATCTCGGGGAGCTGTGACAGGATGATTCGTGAATCGTACCCCGCCGACAGGAGCACGCCCTTTCGGCCGGGCAGTGAGCGTCGACGTTCGAGTGCGCGCTCGAGCCGGTCGGCGAGTTCGCCGACGTAATCGAACTCGGTCGGCTGATACCGAAACCGATCGAGCGAATCGACCGACGTCGGTGTGAGACGGCTGTCGATCGGGAGCCGACGTAGCTCCGTGACGGCCGTCTTCTCACCCAGCATCAACCCCAGATGCAGGAACTCGAGGATTCCGTCCCGATCGAACGTCGGCTTCGTGATGGTTCGAGCGACTTCGGCGGCGTCGGTTCCGAAGATCCGAACGTCCGGGTCGGTAGTATAGAAACACTCGCGTGAACGCACCGGATCAGTCACGACGAACGCGTCGCCGATCACCTCGTGGTCGAGTACGGCCAGGTACGACCCGTTGAGCCGTTCCAGCGCGTTTCGTCCATCTGTCTCGTACTGCTCGAGGAGCCACCGCGCCGCGTTCGAGTCGTCACCCGGCACGTACACCTCGCCCCAGATACAACAGCAACCGGCGTCGCCACTGTGGCAGGCGCTCCAGCCGGGCGTGCCGAGGTCGGGATCTCTGAGTCCGACCGTGACGGTCGATCCGGCGAGCACCGCGTCGAACTCCTCGCGCGATCGGAACCGTTCGAACGCCTCGACGTCGCCGAACACGCCGAAGAGTTCCCTGTTCATACGTGTCGATCACCCCGCAGCGGGCCTGTCTGATGGATGGGAATAACGGATTCGGTCATCGACAGAGCGCAATTCACGTAGCTCTCACCGACCCAGTGTCCCGAGGTCGTCTCAATAACTATGCCGTGGGTAAGCCTCGAGTGATCGCTTCCGCGGTGGCTCGATGGCCGACCGATACCCCGTCATCCGTCGACTATCGAATCTATAATAATGGTGTCACTGCCGATACCGTTGGTTCGCCAATGTCACGAAAGCGTACGAGGCGGACGTTCCTCACGCTGTCGAGTGCGGCCGGCATCGCCGGAATGGCGGGCTGTGTGGGACTCGAGTCGAGCGCTGACGAACCGAACGGACAAAACGGCAACGAGACGGCGACCGGATCCGACTCGACAGGGTCCGATGAGTCGACCCCTGCGGCACTCGTCGACGGCGTGCCACCGCTCGAGACCGAGTACAACAGTCGTGAACAGTACGGCCAGCCGGGCGAGTCCCTCGACGACTTCAGCGACCTCGACGCCTGGGAGATCGTCCAGGGATCGGGCGAGCCGGACGAGGACGTCGTCTTCACGGGTGAGCAGAGTCTCAAGCTCGAGTCGGACGGTGACGAGACCATCGTCGCAGAACGCAGTCTCACGGGCGAGGATCTGACGGCGACCGATCTATCGATTGCGGTGCGAACGACGAACCCGCACAACGTGACGATCAACCTTCGCGTCGTCGACCAGTTCGGGAGCGCACGGGTGTACTCGCTTCGCGAGATCAGGTACCGCACGCCCGACGTCGGCTGGTTCCGGTCGAGCCCCGGTGTCTACGACGAAGACGAGCACGAACCCGCGATGGATTACCTCGATCGCCTCGAGATCCGGGTGCTTCACTCCACGGACGGGGCGGAAGTCTGGGTCGACGACCTGCGAACCCACGACACACCCGACCAGGGATACGTCATGCTGGCCTGGGACGACGGCTTTCGTGACTACTACGAGACCGCCGCGCCGTTACACGACGAGTACGGATTCCGGACGGTACAGGCACCCGTTCCCCGGTGGACGGAGCAGGGACGAGACGGGATCATGTCGGTCTCCGAGCTGCAGGAACGACAGGACGAAGGAGATCAGATCGTCGTCCACGGTACGCACGAACCGATTCACGAGTACGAGGACGAAGAACGGATCGAGGCACGCCTCGAGCGCGACAAACAGTGGTTCATCAACAACGACTTCGAGGGGGCGAACTACATCGTCTACCCGCACAACAGCTTCGACCGGACGAGTCTCGAGTACACGGCCGAGTACCACTACTGCGGCGGCTTCAATCAGGCTGGCGACGTCAACACGACGGGCGTCTACGGCTTCGACCCGCTGGTGCTTCCGCGGACGATCGGCCACGACCTCGAGATTTCGAAACGGTGTGTCGACCTCGCGGCGGAGCACAACCAGTGTACGATCTTGAACTTCCATACGTTCGAGGCGGATAACACGATGCCCGAGGACGACTACGAGGCATTACTCGAGCACATAGACGACGCCGACGTGGAGGTCATCACCTTCGACGAGCTCTGGGAGCTGCGAGCGACCGCCGAGTGACTGTGTTACTGCCACACTCGCAATCGACTCCGTTCTAATTTATCAGACGTGCTGGTTCGGGTGTCGAGGCCGTTCGTTGGTACCGAAAAGCGACGCGAGACGGCGAGTTCACCGGACGCCGTGGCGTTGGTAGAACCGTCGGATGCGATCGTCGGTCAGCAACGGCCCATGGACCTGGATCGATTTGAGCCCGGGATAGCTGTTCGCCTCGATGACGGTGAACGACCCATCGTCGGTGACGATGAGATCCCAGCCGACGTACGGAACGAACGAACAGGCGTCTGCGATCTCGAGCAGCCGCTCTCGGATTCGACGCCAGCCGGGAATCCGTGTTCCCTCGATCGGTGTCCCGGTGTCGGGATGGGACGTATGCCAGGTGACGTCGTCACTGTCGGCGTCCGGTAGCTGTCCACCGGCACCGAGATCGCCCGTCCCGAGGTCGACGAGCGCGGAGAGCCCGCCCTGAGAGAAGTTATCGAGCGGGGCGGATCGCTCCGTTCCGATTCGGTGAATCGCGGCGGCGACGAACGGCTCGCCGGCTGCCTCGTCGTACATCGTAACGACGCGAACAGTATTCGGCGTCGACGGATATAGCTCGGCCGCGAACGACCCCTGTTCGACGAACTCGCAGACGAGGTACTCTTCGAGGTCCGAGACCAGCGACCGGAGCTCGCCTCCGGTGTAGTGGTCGCCGTTTACCCGATAGCCGTCGTCGGTTCGTCGACACAGAAGGACGTTGTTTCCGCCGCCGCCGTGTGTCCACTTGAGAACCAATCGCGGCTCGTTTTCGAGCCGTTCGACGACGCGCTGGGCGGCGTTGCGCGTGTCAGACGACTGCTCGGAACGGCCACCGGCTGGCTCGAGAGCGGTCGGACCGCCGTCGGCTATCTCCAGGCGGGACCCTCGCTCGTCGACCGGATGAAACGCGCCGTCACGAACCATCCCGTAGACGGCCATTCGGTGGTCGTCGAACGGCTGCATCACGCGATGAAAGAGGAGTTTGTTCGACAGCGCGACCGACCAGGTACCGTTGATCCGTTTCGTCCGTACGTATCGCTGGTAGTCGCTCACGTAGTCCCGGTAGGTATCCTCCTCGAGGTCGTAGAGAACGTCGGACCGGCTCAAGAACCCGCGACGCCAGAGCCAGAGCCGACGACGGATCGGACGCGTGATCGGGCTCTCTCTCTCGGTTTCCGTGAGTCCCTGTACTCCTTTGACCGTGTGATAGAGCTCTCGAACGTTCATCGTCGGGACTGTCCAGTCGTCGATGTTAGTTATCGATCCGTCAAGACCGTTGCAGGGAAGCGGAACGGGTGTCCTCTACACCGTCGAGTCGGTGTCGATGACGATCTGATCGCCCATCGTTTTGACCCGACTCACGGGAATCCGGACCCGACCGTCGTCGGTCTCTGTCGCTCCCGTCGACGAGCGTTCCGGATCGACGACGAGGTCACAGAGTCTGCCAGATTCACGGTCCATCGTGACGTCGTATAGCGTCCCAACGGTCGTGCCGTCAGTTCCAACGATCGACATTCCCTGAAGGTTCCGGGCCAGAACGGCATTCATACGATCACGGTGGTCTCACTATCCATTAAATTCGTGAGGTCGTTGCATTCGTGAAACCGTTTCACCTGCGCCCCGGAGACCGGAGACGGCACTCGAGGACGTCGCCGTGGCGTGGTGACGATGAGGCGCTGACAGCCGACGTCACGTCGAAGCTACTGATCGAGCGTTGCAACCGTTTATCGTCAGTATAACTATCCCGTAACCGCCGAATTACTCATCTGGCGGGAACGGACGACCGTCGTGCCGACGGCGTCTGTCGGATGAGATAGCCATCCCGTCGACAGGTAGAGACCAACCCAACCCAACGTCAGGTTCGAATCCGATCTCTATCCACCCTTCCCCACCCACCCCTATCCATCGTTTATCGGCATCGTCGAATCGCGTATCAGCATTCGCCACCTGCTCGCTCGAGCGACGAAACCGCGCCGATACCAGAGCCCTTCGTATCCGAACTACGATACCGACGTCGGCGTAGCCGCGAGCATGCGACGGGAGAGCGTACTCCAGCTCACCACAACCACGACCGCGAGGATTGCGATCGTCGCAACGACCGGGAGCGGTCGACGTCGGATTCCAGTGCCGACGGCCCAACAGACGCCGGGTACGTGTCGCAGCGACACCGACGCCGCTTGCGCGTGCCACAGCCCACGAGCGAGCCGTCCGTCGGCGAAGTACCGCTTCGCGAGGATGAGTTCGTGTGTCGATCTGATATCGTAGCCCGCCGCTTCGAACCGCTCGACGTCCGCTTCGTACGCCGTCAGATACTGCTCGCTTGCGTTCGCGATAACGTCCGCCGGCGGATGGCCAGTCTCCGCACGGCGGACGAGTGGTTCGTCGACGTAGGCGAGTTTGCCGTACTCGAGCACCCGAAGGCAAAACTCCGGATCCTGGAATCGATCGAGCGTCTCGTCGAAGCCGCCGGCTTCCCTGGCGACGCTCGTCCGAACGAGCAGCGTCGAGCCAGCGCCCGGCTGAACGTTGTCCGCGAGGACCTCGCCGACCAGTTCGTCGCCGCCTTCTCTCGTCGGTTCTGCGTCACCGCGGGCGAGTACGGACGCGGCGACCGACCGTACCGTTCCGCTCGTTCCCGACAGCTCGTGAGCCGAGTCACAGTAGACGCCGACCCAGTCGTCTGAACGACCCTCGAGGGCGGCGAGTTGCCGTTCGAGCTTCGCGGGGTGCCACTCGTCGTCGGAGTCGAGGAAAGCGACGTACTCGCCGTGTGCGTGTTCGATACCCGTGTTCCGGGCGACGTTCGCCCCTCGGTTCGTCGCGTGGACGATCGGCCGAACTCGCGGATCATCGTAGGTTTCGAGGACGGCCTCGGTCTCGTCGGTCGAGCCGTCGTCGACGACGATCACCTCGAGGTCGTCTACCGTCTGCTGGAGTGCGCTGTCGATCGCACGAGGGAGCGTCGCCGCTCTGTTGTACGTCGGAATCACTACGCTGACGAGAGTCATCTCCCGGCGAGTTTTTCGACGGATCAGATTATTATCGCGTGTATAACTGGCCGTTCATCACGTCCGCGTCCCTCGTCTCGTGCCGGCCGGAAGACAGCGGTCATCCAATCGGAGCGGCCGTACTAAGAGCCGTATAAGAAAGACCGAACGGTCCGTCGACGCGGCCGATGACGACCAGAAACCGACGATCGTTCGTATCTGCGGTCGCAACGACCGGAACGATCGGCCTTGCGGGCTGTCTCTCGAGCGTTCGCGAGTGGCGCGGTGGGGACGGTGAGCCGACGGAAACCCGGTCGCCCTCCCCAGAGGGCGACGACGGAGATAACACCACGGACGACTCGGAGCGCCCCGGAGAGCAGATCGACGCCTTCGAGACGCTCGACGACTGGACCGCGATGATCGACGCCGGCGACCTCGAGGCCGAGACGGACGATTCGTACACGGGATCGCAGTCGGCCCGTCTCAGGGCGGACGAAGAGACGGAGTACGCTGCCATCTACAGGACGATCACCGGCGGGATGGATCTGACCGACGCGAACCTCTCGCTCGCGGTCAATTTCGCCGGCCGCGATCAGCTTACGCTCACGCTCGAGTTGTTCGCTCCGAACTCGCGTGCCACACACGTCATGCGTCGGACGCTCACGGGACCGACCGATCGATGGGTACGCGTCGACTTCGGAACTAGCCGGATCGACGGCCAGCCCGATCTCGCCGACGTCCGCGAGATTCGGGTGACGGCCCGGCGTCGCGGCGACCTGACCGGTCCGATCGATTGTCGGATCGACGACCTCCGTGCGGTCGGCCGCCCCGGGACGGGACGGGTCGTGTTGCTGTTCGACGGGACACTCGAGAGCCACTACACGCACGCGTTCGACCTCATGACGGAGTACGGCTATGCGGGTGTCGAGGCAGTCATCCACGAGGCCGTCGGCGAGACGCGCAACGGCAGACTCACGATCGATCAGCTCCACGAGCTGGACGACGCCGGCTGGGATATGGCTTCCCGTCCCCGAACGGGCGCGCAGTTTCTCTATGCGTATCCGCCCGACGAACAGGAAACGCTGATCCGACGGAACAAGTCCTTCCTCGAGAGCCGCGGGTTCGAAGACGGTGCGAAACACTTCGTCACGCCGCGAAACGTACTCGGACCGAACTCGATCGATTTCGTCAGAGAGCACCACGAGCAGGCCTTCCGGTTCGGCGGCGGGCCAAACGCGATGCCGCTTACGGATCCCCACAACGTCGGGTTCTTCGCCGGGGACGGCGGTGACGAGACGAAAGCGTACATCGACTACGCCGCCGAGTACGGTCAGCTCGCCGTTTTGCACTTCGAGCACATCGGCGCAGACGGTACGAGCGAACGGGCGTTCGAGGATCTGCTCGCGTACATCGACGACCGAAACGTCGAGGTCGGTACCGCGACGGACCTGCTCGAAGGAGCATGACCGGGGCGGACGACGGGTCGGTCGGGGCGATCGATCGCGATACCGAAACAGGGGGTGTCGGCGACTGATGTACCGGGGTTCGACCGTCGGCGTCGTGATGCCAGCCTACAACGAGGCGGGGTTCGTCGGCGACGTCGTCCGCGAGATGCCCGACTACGTCGATCGGATCTACGCGATCGACGACCGATCGACGGACGACACCTGGAACGAGATACACGAGGCCGCACGCGAGGATGCGACCGCTGTCGACCGCCACCACGGCGAGGACGTCGGACCGCTCGTCTCCGACGGCGGGACGTCTTCGCTCGCGTCACGGGCCGCAGTTTCCGACCCGATCGGCCGGGTCGTCCCGATCCAGCACCGGGAAAACCGCGGGGCCGGCGGTGCGATCAAGACCGGGTATCTCGCCGCACGCGAGGACGGGATGGACGTGACGGTGACCGTCGACGCGGACGGACAAATGGATCTCACCCAGATGTCACGGCTGCTCGATCCGATCGTCGAGGGCGAGGCCGACTACGCGAAGGGTAACCGACTCCTCTCGAAAGAGTACCGAGCGGCGATGCCTCGGTTCCGGTTCGTCGGGAACGCGACGTTGACGTTCCTGACGAAGATCGCCGCCGGCTACTGGAAGACGATGGACCCACAGAACGGCTACACGGCGATCTCTCACGACGCGCTCGAGGCGATCGACCTCGAGAACCTCTACGAGTACTACGGCTACTGTAACGACCTGCTGGTGAAGCTGAACGTCCACGGGATGCGCGTCGCCGACGTGGCGATGCCGGCCGTCTACGGCGAGGAGACCTCGAGTATCCAGTACACACAGTACGTTCCGAAGGTTTCGGCGATGTTACTGCGAAACTTCCTGTGGCGGCTGAAGACGAAGTATCTCGTGGTGGATTTCCACCCGCTCGCACTGTTTTATCTCGTCGGAGCCGCGACGGCTGCAGTGAGCGTTCTCGGCGCAGGTCTGGCACTGATTGGGACGATCTCGGGCGTCGGCCTCCCGTCCGTCCAGGGGTCGACGAGCTTGCTGCTTTTCGTCGCCGGCGTCGTTCTGTTGCTGTTTGCGATGGTGTTTGACATGGCCGAAAGCGAACATCTGGAGACCCGGGTCCAGTAGTATCGAACCGTTTCGGCCGAGTCTTCTCTGCGCCGTCAGGGCAGCAGCTGCTGTACGTCGGGGCTCAGGACACCGAGTGCGAGCCCGGAAAGGAGCAAGGACAGCCCGGTGAGAAACAACAGGCTCTGCAACCAGTTGCGTCGCGGTCCGTCACCGTCGAGTGCCGTGAGCCGCTGATAGACTGCGTCTGCCGCCGATCCGATCGGATCCGGAAACGCAGACAGTACCTCGAACGGCTCTGCCGGATCCAGCGCGCCGACGAGTAGGGCGAATACGAGAAAGATCGCGAACCCGATCGGTGGAACGACGGCGAGAGCGAACCACGGATTCGTAATCGCCACAGCGAGGGTCGCGATAGGGACGGCCGCGAAGATGGTAGCAACGACGACGCGTCCGAGTCTCGCGTCCGCGAGCGGGTCGAATCCGATTAGGCGAGCACTCCAGCAGTGAAAGACGAACATCGTTCCGTAGCCGACACTGGTGGCGATAGCCGCGCCGTGCATCCCGTACGGCGGGATGAGCGCGAGGTTGAGCACGACGTTGATCAGGGCAGCACCGCCGGTCGCCGCGATCGGATATCGAAGGGTGCCGTTTCCCTGCGAGACCGCGAGGATCGGCCGTGCGAGCGCGAACCCGAGCGCTCCCGGGAGTAACAACAGAAGCGGCGTGATCGCCGGAACGGCCTCCGGGCCGAAGTAGATCGGTACGGCCACGTCCGCAAGCGCCGCGAGCCCGACCGCCATGACGGCCGTCAGGAGAAAGGTATATCGCGTCGTCCGGGAGGCGAGTTCCGATACCTTCTGCGTGCGATTCTGCGACCACAGCTCCGACGTCGAGTGGACGAACACCGTCTGGATCGCAAGCGGGACGAACCAGAGGAACTCGGCGAGCGTGAGCGCTGCTCGGTAGTTTCCGACTGCTGTGCTCTCTCTGAACCGCTGGAGCATCACGATGTCGATGTGATACAGCGACATCAGAAGGAAGATGAGAACGACGTTCAGCGAGTTGAACGTGAGCATTCGCTTGCGGGGAAACGTCCTCGACGGCCGGCTGAGCACACACGACAGCGACACTCGACGGTGGACGAGCGCCAGTCCGATGCCGGCCACGAGGAGGCTCGCGACCAGGTGGCCGGCGAGCGCCCCCATCACGCCCACGCCGACGTAGGTAAGCGGAATCGCGACCACGACGAACCCGACTTTGTCGAGGATCTTCAGCGGCTCCGAGTACCGCTCCAGGCCGAACCCCATGAGCGTCTTCCGGGCATAGTCACGAAACTGCGCCGAGATCACGAGGATAGCGAGGACGTAGAAGTAGATCGCCACGTCGGCACCGAACGCGGTAGCGACGAGACCGTACTGGGTCGCGACCACCAGCAGGGCCGCACCGACGATGGCGAGAACCACTGCGAGCCGAAAGTAAAAGCCGACGACGTATCCGTCCCAGCTCGGAGCACTGCGGTCTTCCGCGAGAAACTTCCTGACGCCGTCGGTAATTCCGGAACTGACGAAGATCATGTAGATGGCAAAGACCGACAGCAAGAACGCGTACTCGCCGAACGCCGACGCGCCGAGAAACCGGTACAGAAGCGGCGTCGAGATCGCCGTCACGACGAGAACGACGATCTTCGAACTGACGACCGAGAAGATGCCACTCGCGATGCTCCTGTTCACGGTTCATCCCCCAGCGACGGCACCCGACCGTTCCCGAGACCGTTCGGTCGGCCGCGTTCGCAAACGATATCCACGGTACCGACGTGATGTCCTCGAGTTGGCCTTATTATAGCGCCACTAAACGCCGATCGAGCCGACGGCCCGACAGCCGTTAACGACGGTATAAGTATTGACGCTCTCGCTCGAGGGATCCTCGAATACGATGAGTCAGGAACCGTCACGTCGTCGCTTCATCGGGGCGGCCGGCGCGGGCACGATCGGAACGACTGTGACCGTCGGATGTCTACGCGGATCGACCGACGACGAGACGTCGGGCGATCCGAACGGAGAGGGCGAGTCAGACGGCGACGACGCTGGAGACGCGGACGATGCTGTCGACGAGGACGACGTCGACGATCCGCCGGCGGGCGAGGAAGACGACGCTCCGAGCATCGACGGCGGTGCAATCGTCTTCGTCTACGACGACGGCCCTATCGAGGACTACGACGCGGCGTTTCCCGTCCACCAGGAGTTCGACGCCCCCGCGAGCGCGGGAATCGTCACCGAGTGGATGGGCCGCGAAGACTACAACGGCACCGACTGGATGGGCGTCGAAGAACTCGAGGAGCTCGCGGCCGCCGGCTGGGAGATCACCTCTCACACGACCGCCCACACCGCCCTCGGGGAGTTCGAACTCGTCGCGGACGCCGGGCCGGACGACGTCCGGGTCTACCCGGAACAGCGCAACCACGGCTTCCATCACGGACACGAGATTGAGGTCACCGACGGCGAGAAGAGCGTCCGCCGAACCGTCGTCGGTTCCGACCACGACGATACCGGCGGCTATCTCGAGTTCGACGAGCCACTCGGCGAGTCGTTCCGGGCGGGCGAGACGGTCGAACGACATCCCGAAGACGTCATGCACGCGTTTCTCGGCGAGTCGAAACGCGAACTCGAGGACCTGGGGTTCGAGGTCGACACGCTTCTGGCACCGTACGACATAGCGGACGAGTGGACGATCGAAATTGCACGCGAGTACTACGACGGCATCGCGAACGTCCGGCCGGGGTCGATGATCAACGATCCCGACACGTTCGATCCGTTCGAGACGCGACGCGACTATTTTATCGAGTTCACTAGCCCCGAGACCGTTCGAGACGAACTCGACCGGGTCGCCGAGGAGGAGGCGATCGGCGTGGTCGGTGCACATACGTTCAAAGAGGAAGTCACGTCGGATCGGATCCGTGAGACCCTCGAGTGGGTTGACGAGCGCGATCTCGAGGTCCTGACGTTTCGCGACGCGATCATGGCGACCGCCGGGAACGGCTGATACTGTCGGACACGTAAACGACAGAAGACGGCAACAGGACAGCCGACGAAACAGCGGGGTGAAGAACGGGGCTGCTGTCCCGTGATGAGCGCCCGGACACCGTCGTCTCGTCGCCGGTGACGACGAGTCCGTTCCGATCGGCACCGTCGCGGCCGGAGTGGTCGACGGTCACGTGGCTGAACCGACAGCTGTCCCGGTCACACCGAATCCCGTCGCGGAGTCCGACCGACGTGACGCCGGCTTCGCCCGACACGTCGAGGCGTTCGACGAGCACGCGACCCTGTTTGTCGGTCTCTCGAATTCAGAGCGGGTAGCGGACCTTTAAACCCGCTATCGACTCGAAGCGCCGGTTGACCCGCCATTGGTGTGAAAATTGCAACGGTTTCACGAGCTACAACTGTTCGATATGTGTGCCGCTACGATTCTGAACTGGTGTTTAACACACGTCTACGTGCTGGTCGAGGAGGAGAAAAGACAGTGGACGCGATCACGGAGTCGAACTGCGGAGGATCGACGATCAGCCGTGTCTATCGGCCGTGCGATCGTTCTCGACCATGGCTGCGATCAGCTCCTTGACGGCGCGACGGAGTCGCTGTGAGACGGCGGAGTCCGAGATGCCGAGTTGCTCGGCGAGATCGTCCTGGGTGATCGATCGCGGAATGTCGAAGTAACCGCCGTAGTACGCCATCGAGAGGATCTCGTGTTGTCGATCGGTCAGGAAGTACGCGCTATCGTCGGAGACGGCGGAGTCGTACAGCTGGCACATTCGAAACGAGACACCTTGGCCCCGGCAGTAGTCTCGAAACGCGGTCAGCGTCGCCCGATCCGGGAGGAGAACGCGGACGATCCAGCAGCCGTCGCCGCTGGTGATCGTGAAGACGAACAGTCCGTGTTCCAAACAGTGGGGAGGGACGATCTCGCGGTCGGTGTCGACGGTCACGCGATAGATCGCCCGGTTCTCGAAGCTCGCTACTCGCGTCGGATCAGAGACGGTCGGATCCGACTCCATCGTCTCCGCGAACGCCGTATACTCGTCGCTGAAGACGGAGACGAACCCCGTCGTCTCGTCGGTCCGGACGGTGTACTCGTACCTGAGCGTCACCCCTGGATGTCGTTCGATCGTCGGTATCAACGGCAGTCCGTCGTGGGCGACGCGAACCTCTGCGGTAAATCCCATATCGATACCCGTCAGCTGTGGAGTTCAGTCCGACCGCCCATACTTATAAGCCAGATAACGGTGGTTGTGGCACCTGCGATCGTCACGAGTCGGGGTATTCATCCACGCGTCGCCACAACGTTCAGCCCAGGTATCCGAGGTCGGCCAGTCGTTCGGTCACGTCCTCGTCGTGGCCCGGTCGCACGCTCTCGTCTCCGTCGTACGATGGATACGTGGTCGGCTCGACCGGATCGACGACTGGAACGACACTGCCGTCCATCCGATCGCTATAGGGCAGGCCCATCGCGGCCATGACCGTCGGTGCGACGTCGAAGACGTGAGCCCGGTCGACGGGGGCGTCCTCGTCGATACCGTCACCTGCCGCCACGAAGAGGCCCTCGAGCTTGTGGTTCCAGGGCTCGGCCGGGCCGAAGTAGTCGCCGTTGCCCAGCTGTTCGGTGAGCGTGTGCTCGAAGTCGGCAGGGATCGTCACGACGTCGACGGTCGCGTCCATCCGATCGCCGTGAAAGTACTGCTCTCGTGGTGCGACCGTTTCGAACACCGGTTCGCCGTCGGGCGTTTCGACAGCTCGCAAGGTACGGATGAGCTCGTCGCGAACCGACTCGTACTCCTCGGGCGAGACGACGCCTGTCGGATCCCGCCCCTCGAGGTTGATCCGGACGCCGAGTTCCGTGCGCGCCCGGACGTAGGCCATCGACGCGGCGAAGTCGACCTGTTCGTTCGCCGTCCGCGAGACGCCGTCCGGCGCGTACTCGATCGCGAGCTCGGCTAACCCGACTCGCTCGAGAATCGTCCTGATTCGACGAGCGGTAACGCCGAACCGGGCGGCGACCGACGCGACGCGTGCAGTCGCGCCGGGATCCCAGCGTTCACACTCCTCGCCCTCGCGAAGCCGTCTGCGCATCGGCGTCCACGACGGCATCCCTTTCCCGCTCGTGGTCGTCTCGAGGTAGCCCCGGTCGCGAAGGAACTCGTTGATCCGGAACTCGTAGCCGTCGTAGGGCCCCATCCCGTGATCGCTCACGAGAAAGACGCGGTCCGGATCGCAGGCCTCGAGAATCGCTGCGATCTGGTCGTCGGTCGCGTCGTAGACGCGTTCGACGTGTCGTTCGTCGCCGTCGAACTCGTGGAAGACCGTATCCGTCTTCTGGAACTGAACGAATCCGAACGCCGGCTCGAACTCGTCGACGAGGTAGCGAAACGCCTCGCCGCGCATTCGGATCAATCGTTCGTACTCCTCGATCTTCTCGGCATCGGAGAGGGAGTCGTCGTCACGCGTATAGTTCGGATAGACACGGTACTCGCCGATCGCCTCGCGGACCTCCTCTAAGAGTCCGTCGGGGTGACAGGGTGGATCCTCGGGACCGAGGAAGCCGGGAATCATCGCCCCGTCGAACTCGTCCGGCGGGTGTGTGACCGGGACGTTGACGACGACGCTCGAGCGGTCGTGGTAGTCGAGCAGCGTCCACAGCGGGTGTTCGTGGACGTCGTCGCTGTTCGTCACGTGCCAGTCGTAGCCGTCGTAGCCAACGAAGCCGATCGCGCCGTGTTTACCGGGGTTGACGCCGGTGTAGATCGACGGCCAGGCACTCGGCGTCCAGGGCGGAATCTGTGACTCGAGCGGTGCGGTTACGCCCGCAGAACAGAGTCGCTCGATGGTCGGGAGACGATCGGTGTCGAACAGTCGCTCGAAGACCGTCGGGCTGGCGGCGTCGATGCCGACGAGGAGCGTCTCGAGATTCGAGTCGCCCGTGGCGTTCGACGCCGGTCCCGTCTCGACTCGAGAGGTAGGTTGAGTCATCGGTCCGGCAGCGTCCGGTCGCGTCCGGGAAGCTGTTCGATCGCTATCGAATACGACGACAACACGACAGGTTGCATGGTCGACCGAGCGATCCGAGGTGGTTTTCTTATACTGACGATAAGCCAGACGAGTCGGCGGGTTTCGTCGCTCGAGTCGTGCCGGTCGTCTCACTCGAGCCGCGTCCACTCCAGGCCGAGCGGATCTGCGGGTGGCTCGAGCGGACTCGTCTGCAGCTCGGTCCTGACGTCCGGTTCGTTGTACGACCGCGGTGCCACGTCGTTCGGTCCGTCGGGATAGAAGATCGACGCGAGCAGCTGCGCGTGTGCGCGCCCGACGCAGAGTTCGAACTGACCGCCGCCGTACATCCTGACGTCGTGGCGTTCACAGTACTCGATCGTCTCGAACAGCGACCGGATCGTGCCGAACCGCGACGGTTTGATGTTACACCACTGCGCCGAAAACGGCCTGTCGCGAACGTCCTCGACGCCGGTGATGGGTGCGTCCCACGAGAGGCGATCCCGATTCGCTTCGAGCAGGTCCCGGACGCCGTCGTCGACGGCCGGATCCTCCACGACTGCGTCGGGGAACGTCTCGAACACCGCTCGATAGAGCTCGCGCGAGGGCTGCTGGCCGACCTCGAGGTCGTCGTAGTGGCCTTTCAGATCGAGCACGCTGACCGCGTCGGTCGCCGCAAGCGTCGCGAACGTCTCCTCGGTCCAGTCCTCGCTCGGATCGAGTTTGAACTCGCAGTCGGGATTGACCGCGAGGACGTCGGTCACTCGCGTGGGGTCTCCGTCCGGGACGCGATCGCTGGCGACGAACCGAACTGGGGACAGGTCGCGATCGAGAACCGACGCGAGGTCCGTGTCGTTTTGGGTGAGTGCCAGATCGAGCGCTGCGCTTTCGAGCGCCCACCGTCTGTAGTTTCGGAAAACGTCCCGCTCGGGCGGTTTCGTCGGGAAGAGATCGGTCTCCTCGAGTCGTCTCGAGAACTCCTCGACGGTGTACTCGCCCGCAAAATCGAACGCCGGGGGGTCGGGCATCGCCTCGTGATCGACGGCCTCGTAGGTGACGTCCTCGCCGGCCCCGAAGGCGTCGTCGGCGAGCAGGACGAACGTGGAGGTGACGCGGGTGGAACCGCCCGGTATCTCTCGACGGCGGCTGGTCCGCTCGTCGGTCTCGATCGCGAGCGGGAGGTCTGCGATACGATCGTACAGCGCCATTACTACTCTTGGTGGCCGAGCACTCGTGAATCTTCGCCCGTCCGATCGATCGGATATCGAACCCATACCGGTACCGTGATAGGCCGACCGAACGACACGACGCCTATGGACGTTACCATCTCCCCCTCGAGCGTACGTGGCGAGGTACGGGCACCACCCTCGAAGAGTTACACCCACCGAGCGATCCTGTCGGCCGGCTACGCCGACGGCGCGCTCGTCTACGACCCGCTCTGGAGCGCCGACACGCGCGCGACCGCTCGCGCCGTCGAGGCCTTCGGCGGCGACGTGACCCGTGACGACGACACCGCCGCCCTCGAGGTCGACGGCTTCGGCGGTCGACCCGAGGTTCCACCGGACGTCATCGACTGCGGCAATAGCGGAACGACGACGCGACTCGTTACGGCTGTGGCCGCACTTGCAGACGGGACGTCGGTGCTCACCGGCGACGCCTCGTTGCGCTCGCGACCTCAGGGGCCGTTGCTCGAGGCGATCGCCGACCTCGGCGGCGAAGCTGCGAGTACCCGCGACAACGGCCAGGCACCGCTCGTGATCACGGGACCGATCACAGGCGGTGAGGTCTCGATCCCCGGCGACGTCTCCTCGCAGTACATCACCGCGTTGTTGATGGCCGGCGCGGTCACCGATGAGGGGATCGAGATCGAACTCGAGACCCAACTCAAGTCCGCACCCTACGTCGACATCACGCTCGAAGTGCTCGAGGCGTTCGGGATCGACGCCACCCACACTCCCGAAGGCTTCGCGGTCGAAGGCGGCCAGCACTACGAGCCGACGGACGGTGAGTACCACGTTCCCGGGGACTTCTCGTCGATCTCGTATCTCGCCGCGGCCGGGGCCGTCGCCGGCGACGATTCCGTCACCATCCAGGGTGCGTATCCGAGCGCCCAGGGCGACACCGCGATCGTCGACGTCTTAGCGCGTATGGGGGCCGACGTCGACTGGCGTCGCGAGGACGGCGTTCTCGAGGTCGCCCGCTCCGACCTCGAGGGGATCGAGGTCGACGTCGAGGATACGCCGGATCTGCTGCCGACGATCGCCACGCTGGGGGCGGTCGCAGCGGGTGAGACGACGATCACGAACGCCGAACACGTCCGTTACAAGGAGACCGACCGCGTGAGTGCGATGGCCGAAGAGCTCGCGACACTCGGCGTCGAGACGACCGAACGACGAGACGAACTGACGATCCACGGCGACGAGTCGACGCTTACGGGCGGGACGGTCGACGGACGGGCCGACCACCGGATCGTCATGTCACTCGCCGTCGCCGGCCTCGCCGCCGAGGGCGAGACGATCATCGAGGGAAGCGACCACGTCGACGTTTCCTTCCCCAACTTCTTCGAAGTGCTGTACGAACTCGGGGCCGACCTCGAGCGCCACGAGTGATCGATCGCGTCGACGAAGCGACGACCCGTCCGTCGTGACAGGTGAGAGAGCACAACCCTTTTCGAGCGGCGGACGCCAGGGTTGAGCATGGACGAAACCACCGTTCGCGACCTGTTGAAAGAGATCGAGGACCCCGATCTCGACGACGATCTCGTCTCGCTCGGACTCGTCAACGACATCGACATCGATGGCGAGAAGGTGACGATCGACCTCGCACTCGGCGCTCCGTACTCGCCGACGGAGACGGCAATCGCCAGTGAGATACGCGAGACGCTCGCGGCCGAGGGGATCGAAGCCGATCTCTCGGCGACCGTCCCCGGCCGCGACGACTCCGTCGACTCGGTACTGCCGAACGTCAAGAACGTCATCGCCGTCGCCTCCGGAAAGGGCGGGGTCGGCAAGTCGACGGTCGCGGTCAACCTCGCGGCGGGGCTTGCAGACCGTGGTGCACGCGTCGGTCTCTTCGATGCGGACGTCTACGGCCCGAACGTCCCGCGAATGGTCGACGCCGACTCGCCGCCGATGGCGGCCGACGACGGGACGCTCGTTCCGCCCGAGAAGTACGGCACGAAACTGATGAGCATGGCCTTTCTCGTCGACGACGACGATCCCGTCATCTGGCGTGGCCCGATGATCGACAAGATCATCACCCAGCTCACCGAGGACGTCGAGTGGGGCCACCTCGATTACCTCGTCATCGACCTTCCGCCGGGGACCGGTGACACCCAGCTGACGATGCTCCAGACGATGCCCGTCACCGGCGCGGTGATCGTCACGACGCCCCAGCACGTCGCCCTAGACGACGCCCGGAAGGGACTCCAGATGTTCGCCCGCCACGACACCGTCGTGCTCGGCATCGCCGAGAACATGGCGACGTTCGTCTGTGACGAGTGTGGCAAACGCCACGACATCTTCGACGCCGGCGGCGGCGAGGAGTTCGCCGACACCCACGACATGCCCTTCCTGGGCTCGATCCCGATCGATCCCGCCATCCGGGAAGGCGGCGACGAGGGCCGACCGCTCGTCCTCGAGGACGACGCCGATTCGGGCACGGCCTTTCGCGAACTGGCAGCGAACGTCGCCGACAACACCGGCATCGTCCACCGCCGGAACGTCGCGAACTCGGTGTCGGCACGATCGCCGCCGGCGGAGCACGATATCGAAAAGTAAGTCGCCGCAGACGCGTCGCTTTTGTGCTCGAGTCCCCGAACGCGAGTGTGGACGCGAATCAGGACACCCTGGCGAACCCGTTCGGGATGGACGAGACGTGTCAGAACTGCCCTGTGCTCTGTGAGCGCCGCAGGCAGGTCGTCCACGGCTACGGCGACGTGAGCGCCGATTTCCTGTTCGTCGGCGAGGCTCCCGATCCCGACGCCGACGCTTCGGGCGTCCCGCTCGTCGGGGATGGCTGGGGGAAGACGTTGCGACGGCTCCTCGAGCGAGTCGGACTCTGTGCGATCGACGCCGATGCCGACCGGCCGACTCTCGAGAACGCCTACGTGACACACCTCACGCGCTGTCGCCATCCCGAGCGCCCGCCGACCGACGAGGAAATCGCCCGCTGCGAGCCGTTTCTCTCCGCCGAGATTCGCATGATAAACCCCGAGATAATCGTGCCGATCGGCGAGCGGGCCCTCGCCGAGGTCGCCACGGAGTACACCACCACGCCCGCCGACGACCTCGCGCTCGAGGACTCCCACGGCGAGCGCATTCGCGGCCGCGGCTTCGAACTCGTCCCAATGATCGATCCGCTCGAGGCAAGCGACGACGAGCGCCAGGCCTGGCTCGAGTCGTTCGCGGCGCTTCTGGCCAGCGATTACCGCCAGACGAAGGGACGGCGGGGACGGTAGTGTAGTCGAGTTCGCGGTGTTCGACGGGGCGGTTCGGCGTCGTTACCAGTACGTACTCGCCAGGCCGCCGCTCGAGCGCGAGCCGAGTCCGATCAGGACGAGCACGAAAAGCGTCGTGACGACGAGGGTCGCGATCGTCGGCACCGAGAGTCCGGCAGCCGGCGTCTCGAGGCCGTAGCTCGTGACGAACCCCCAGACGCCGACAGCGACGACGGCAACGACGGTAACGACTGCGAGCACTCCAGAGAGCGTGCGTCCGTTCATACGGACTGCCTCTGTGTGTGATCACATAACAGTTTTCGTGACCGACGAGTTCGGGACGGCGCCACGTCGTCGAAACCGCGGACGTGAGACTGACGGGTGCGGACCGCCGCGTTCAAGGTTGTCACCTCCTCACGAACACGTATGATCGTCGTCGTTCCCGTCGAGCCGCCCCGTGACGGACTCGTCCTGTCCACACTCGCCGAGACCACGCCGCTTTCGACCGCGGAGGCGACGCGGCTCTACGAAGCCGCCACGATGGACGTCCTCCACGCCGTCGACAGAAGCGGCGGCGACCTCCTCGTGAACTACCGCGACGGAGAGACCCTGCCAGAGAGGTACGACGACGGCGATCCGGAGGCCGAGATCAGGGCGCTCGCGGCCGACGTCCTCGAGGACACCGACGAGGTCCGGTTCGAACGCCAGGTCGGCTCGACGCGATCGGCCCGGATCGGCAACACCGTCTCTCACCTCTTAGAGCGCGAGGATGCAGGCGGCGTCGGCGTCGTCGAACCGACGGCCGCACTACTCGCCCGCACCGACGTCGACGGCGCGGCGATGTCGCTCCGGCGCAACGACGTCGTTCTCGGCCCCTCGACGGGCGGGGAGCCGTCGCTCGCCTGCTTCGCCAAGCCAATCGACTTCGAAGACGCGTACGCGGGGCCCGCACTCGGGACGTTCGCACGGCGAAGCGCCGACGCGGGCCACACGGTCGGATTCGCGTCCCGGATCCCCACGCTCGCGACCGCGGCCGGCCTCCGGGCGACCCTCGCCGAACTCGAGGCACGTCGTGTGACCGACACCTCCCATCCGGTAGCGACCGCGACGGCGGTCGACGACCTCGAGCTCGCCCTCGCCGAGGACGGGACGCTGTAGATCCATATCCGGTCGGCGACGGATCGCATACCGCCAGCGAGGGTTCGACCGAGACCGACAAGGATTTTTGAACGGGTGGCGAAGGCGTACTCGAGGTGGGGTGGCAGAGCGGCCCAACGCGCCTGCCTTGAGAGCAGGTGGCTGTCAAGCCTCATGGGTTCAAATCCCATCCCCACCGTATTTTGCCGCGAGCAACGTCGCGAGCGGCAAATCGTAACGGATGGATTTGAACGAGAGGCGTCACAGCGCGCGAACGCAGTGAGCGAGCGCCGTCACGTGGTTCGGATCCCATCCCAGCCGTGTCTCGATCGTTCCAGGCCAGCGGCCAGTCGAACCGGCAACAGCACGCCCGACCGTCGGGTTGATCACGCCAGCCGACCAACCATGGCCCATGGCACCAATACCCGCGTACGACCTCGAATTCGACGACACCGTCGCCGTGATCACCGGGGCAAGTGGCGCACTCGGCAGCGCCGCCGTCGAGCGATTCCGCGAGGCGGGCGCGACCGTCTGTGCCGTCGACGTGATCGAACCCGACGACGAGGAGGCCATGCTCGAACCCGATTCGGGGACGCAGTTCTATTCGGCCGACCTGACCGACGAAGGCGACGTCGAAGCGCTGATCGAACAGGTTGTCGACGATCACGGCCGGATCGATCACCTGCTGAACGTCGCCGGCACCTGGCGCGGCGGCGATCACGTGGAGGAGACCGACCTCGAGGAGTTCGAACTGCTCGTCGACGTGAACCTGAAGACGGCGTTTCTCGCCTCCAAACACGCCTTACCCCACCTACAGGACAGCGAGGGGGCGATCGTCAGCATCAGCGCCAGGTCCTCGCTCGAGGGCGGTGCGGGCGACGGACCCTACCGGATTACGAAGGCGGGCATTCGACTGTTGACCGAGACGCTCGCGGAGGAAAACCGCGGGACGGTGCGGGCAAACTGCGTGATGCCGAGCGTGATCGACACGCCGGCAAACCGCGAGATGATGCCCGACGCCGACCACGAGTCGTGGGTCGACCCGGGAGACATCGCCGACGTGATGGCGTTTCTCTGCAGCGAGGGGGCGTCCGTGACCAGCGGGGCGGCAGTCCCGGTCTACGGCGAGGCGTGACGGCGGCGTGACGACGCAGATTGGTTCGTTACAACGTATCAAACCAGCACGAGCGGCGCTTGCGTCGTCTCGTTACAGAACGTTTTTTGTGGCGGTGATCATTGCACCGAACAATGACTCGACACGGGAGGCCACAGCCATGACGATGGAAGATCGCATCGAGGAACTCGAGGAAATGCGCGCTGAGGCACTCGAGGCCGGTGGCGAAGAGCGTATCGAGAAACAACACGACAAGGGGAAGATGACCGCCCGCGAGCGGATCGATTACTTCCTCGACGACGGCACGTTCACGGAGTTCGACCAGCTCCGGACTCACCAGACGAGCCAGTTCGGGATGGACGAAAAGAAGATTCCCGGCGACGGCGTCGTCACGGGCTATGGCGAGGTCAACGGCCGGACCGTCTTCGTCTTCGCACACGACTTTACCGTCTTCGGCGGCTCGCTCGGCGAGGTCTTCGCCGAGAAGATCACCAAGGTGATGGACATGGCGATGGAGGTCGGTGCCCCCATCGTCGGCCTGAACGACTCCGCGGGCGCACGCATCCAGGAGGGCGTCAAGAGCCTCGCCGGCTTCACCGAGATCTTCCGGCGCAACCAGGAGGCAAGCGGCGTCGTTCCGCAGATCTCCTCGATCATGGGGCCGTGTGCCGGCGGTGCAGTGTACTCGCCGTCGATCACCGACTTCATCTTCATGGTGAAAGACACGAGCCACATGTACATCACCGGGCCGGGCGTCACCAAGACCGTCACCGGCGAGGACGTCACCCACGAGGAACTCGGCGGCGCGATGACCCACGCTGACAAGACCGGCGTCGCCCAGTTTGCCTGCGAGAGTGAAGAGGGGGCCCTGGACAAGATCAAGCGCCTGCTGTCGTACCTGCCACAGAACAACGTCGAGGATCCGCCACGCGTCGAGCCGTGGGACGATCCCGACCGCCGGGACGAGGCCCTCGAGGCGATCGTCCCCGACAGTCCACAGAAGCCCTACGACATGAAAAACGTCATCGACAGCGTCGTCGACGAGGGCTCCTTTTTCGAGGTTGCGGATAACTTCGCACAGAACATCGTCGTCGGCTTCGGTCGGCTCGACGGCCGTTCGGTCGGTGTCGTCGCCAACCAGCCGCGAGTCAACGCGGGTACGCTCACCGTCGACGCCTCGATGAAAGGCTCTCGCTTTGTCCGCTTCTGTGACTCGTTTAACATCCCGATCGTCACCTTCGTCGACGTCCCCGGCTACATGCCCGGCACCGACCAGGAACACCGCGGGATTATTCGCCACGGCGCGAAGCTGCTCTATGCCTACTCCGAGGCGACCGTCCCGCTGCTCACCGTTATTACGCGCAAGGCCTACGGCGGCGCCTACTGTGTCATGGCCTCGAAGAATCTCGGAGCCGACGTCAACTACGCCTGGCCGACCGCCGAAATCGCCGTCATGGGCCCACAGGGCGCGGTCAACATCCTCTATCGGGAGGAACTCGCGGAAGCGGACAACCCCGACGAACTCCGGGACGAACTCATCGAGGAGTACCGCGAGGAGTTCGCCAACCCCTACACCGCCACCGACAAAGGATTCCTCGACGACGTCATCCTCCCGACCGAGACCCGCCCGCGGCTGATCGACGACCTCGAGATGCTCGAGACGAAACGCGAGGACAACCCCGACAAGAAACACGGCAACATCCCGCTGTAATGAGCCGACACGACACCGACGACAGAGAGTCGAACCCGCTCGAGGGCGTCGAACTGACGCTTCCGGAGACTGCAAGCGAGGACGAGGCCGCCGCGATCGTCGCCGCGATCGGTGCACACGTCCGCGACCTCGAGCTCGCCGCCGTCGCCGCAGCAGCCGACGGCGAGGAGAGCTGGGACGGCAAGCGCTGGGCGTTTACCGGGCGGGTTCGAGGACAGCAAGGTCGCTCCGTTCGCGTTCCGATCGACGCACCGACGGATCCGTGGGCCGCGGCCGGTCGAACCGATCGCTTCTAACCCCTCGGTCGACGTCACTCGACGGGAACCCGACTCCGGCCCCCGAGTGCGAGTTCGGCTCGATCGCGGACGGTCGGCGCCGGATCGTTCTCGAGGACGGCCTCGAGCAGCCCGGTCGCCGGCTCGATCGCGGACGGATGCGTCGTCGAGAGCGTGGCAAAAAGCGTCACGCCCGCCGGGCCGAGCCCGGCGTCGGCGTCTTCCAGCGCGTCGACGAGGACGTCGATGTGACCGACGACGGTGTCGGGTCTCGCTTCGGCGATCCGCGCCAGACATCGAAGAGCGTGCGTCCGACCCGGATGAGACGGCCGTGACCGAACGAACCGAACGACGGCATCCGTCGACGGCGCGACGTCGGCCGGCGAGACGGCAGCGAGCGCTGCGAGACAGTACGCGACGCTTTCGTGACAGTCGAGCGACGACTGCTCGAGGAGTTCTCGGAGCTTCGGCACGGTCGGTAAACACCGTCTCGGATCGTTCTCGACGACTTCGCGGACGGTTTCGACGGCCTCGGCGCTGACGTCCGGGTCCGGGTCGTCGAGCCGGGCGAGTAACGTCGGTACGTCGACGTCCGCTCCCGATGTTGTCCCCCCGTTCGCTGACTGGTGAGTGTCCCCCGACATCCCATCAGATACGTTTCCTATCGGGAGCAAAAACGTTCCGGCCGAGAACGCCGGCTCGCGAGGTCGTTTGGCGGAGTTAGGCGAGCCACTCGTCGGGTTTCGTGTCGTAGTCGACGTCGTCGGCGGCGAGGTGGTCGACTTCCTCCCACGGTACGTCCTCGATCGTCACCTCGTCGCCGTCGTAGCGGATGCGCTTGCCCCGCTCTTCGGGTTCGGGTTCGCGGTTGCGGCGTTTCGCGACCTCGACGTCGTGTTCGTCGACCTCCTTGACGATCGTCAGCAGGTTCACGGGCCGACCCCAGAGTTTGAACACTCGCTTCAGAGTCTCTTTGGCCTGCTCGAGATCGAGCATAACGCCGTTGTACTGGTGGCCGAGCAACAACTCGCCGGCGTTGTTGTAGTTGCCGTCGTAGACCGCGATCGTCGGCTTCCCGAAGTTGGTAAACTGCAACAGCAGTTTCTTCTTGACGTCCGCAGCGTCGACACTCGAGACGTGGAAGCCGCCGGTCGCCTGGGAGTACTCGTAGGTGAAGTAGTCGTTCTCCGTGATGAACTCCTGGGTGAGAAACTCATCGAGGAAGGTCACGTCGTTGTGACTCTCACGGACGTCTCCCATCCGATCCCAGCCGGCGGTGTACTCGACGTCGGCGAGTGCCTCCTCGACCGACGAGTACCGTGCGTCGTCGAAGAGATACCGGCCGATGCGCTCGAGTTCGTTCTGGCCGACCCGGGAAAGGAAGCCCCGGTGCTGGCGTTTCACAAGCGAGTAATGTCGTCGAGCCAGTCCCTCGTAGGTGAGCACCTTCCAGGGGTAGCGGTCGACGTCGATCTCGCCTGCGCGGGCGCGCTCGAGCGCCTCGTAGTCGACGTAGCGGTCGTCGACGTCCTCGAGGGCCGAAAGCGAGTCCGCATCGACCGCAGCGATCGCCTCCGGCGGTTCGAGTTCCGCGAGGACGTCCTCGAAGTCGACGACGTCGGTGAGGTTGCGCCAGGAGATTCCTTCGACTCGCAACAACCGCTCGAGCACCTCCCGGCGATTCGTCGTGTTCTCGACGTACTGCCACAGCTCGAAGCCGAGGCTGTACGGGTTGAGCCCGCCGGAACCGAGCACTTTCGCCATGTGATCGGCGTAGCTCAGGAACTCGTCGTCGCCGGCGAAGGTCTCGTCGCCCATCATCAGCGACTCCCAGTAACTCGCCCATCCCTCGTTCATCACCTTCGTCATCTTCTGGGCGGCGAAGTAGTACGCCTCCGCCCGCATCATGTCCAGGACATCCCGTTGCCACTCCTCCATCTCGACTGCCTTGCCAACCTCCTCGTCGTACTGTTTGCCGTACTCCCTCGCGAAACCCAGGACGTCCTTCTCGGGTTCGTCGGGGAAGCTGACGGCCGCGTCCTCCTCGTCGAGTTTCTCGAGCCACTCCTCGTCGAAGACCTCGCCTTTGATCTCCTCTGAGAGCTCGAGTTCGTCGAGTTTCTCGGCGAGGTCCTCGTCGATGGCTTCCTCGGGTGCGCCGTCGAGATCGAGTCGCCGGCTGAACACCCGATGCTGGTCGACGTTGTCCTCGAGACAGAGCGCGTGGTCGATCCACTTCTCGACCTCTGCACGGTCGATCTCGGGGTCGGCCATGTACTCGTCGATCGCGCGGGCGTGTCGCTCGAGCATGGCCGCGGCGTCGACGGACTCCTCGTCTGCTCGACCCGCGGTGAACATGGCGAACCACTCGTTGTTCGCGAAGAAGTCGGAGTGGGCCTCGACGTGGGTGATCACCGCCTTCTGGTCGGCAAGCGCGTTCGACTCCTGTAAGAACGCGTGGGCGGGGTTGTCGTTGTTGACGATCTCGAATGCCTTGCCGCCGGTGTAGCGGTCCTGTTTCTGCTGGCGGTCGTACTGCATTCCCCACCGCCAGTGTGGGTACCGCGACTGGAAGCCGCCGTAGGCGATGAGCTCGTTCATCTCGTCGTGGTCGACGATCCAGTAGTTGACCGGATACGGCTCTAAGCCGAGCTTTTCGGCGAGCTTACGCGCCTCGAAGACCGGTTTCTCCAGATCGTCGGCGATCGCCTGTTTGCGGAATCTGTCCGAATTACTCATCCGTATCACTCTCCGTACTGAGAATTTCGTAGATCGCGTCGGTCACGTCCCCCTCCTCGTTGACGTAGGCCACCGCCACGTCCTCGTCGTCGCCGAAGTGACGTTCTAACTCCTCGGCGTGGGTGGCGTTGATCGCGTTGCCGCTTGGCTGGGTCTCGACGTAGGCGTGGAGGTTCGCCGGAATCGACTCCATAAGCGGGATCACCCGCTCTTCGGTGTCGTTGCTGGAGTTCTCGCTGTCGCCGGCGGCGAAGACGTACCGGTTCCAGTCGCTCCAGGGATACTCCTCTAACAACTCGGCGGCGAGTTCGTACGCACTCGAGATCTTCGTTCCGCCACCGCTTCGAATGCCGAAGAAGTTCTCGCGGGAGACTTCCCAGGCGTCGGCATCGTGGGCGATGTAGACGAACTCGGCGTTGTCGTACTTACCGGTGAGATACCAATCGAGCGGGGTGAACGTTCGCTCGACGAGTTCGCGTTTCTTTTCGCGCATCGAGCCCGAGACGTCACGGATGTTGACGACGACGACGTTTTTCTCCCGTTCCTCGACGATCTCGGGGTAGCGGTAGCGTTCGTCCTCTCGGCGGAAGGGGACGTGTTTGATCCCTTCCCGGCGGATCTTCTGTTGGACCGACTCGCGTTCGACCTCGGATTCGACCTCCTCGATCGAGGTCCACGTGCCGCGTTCGTCGTCGGGGATCTCTCGGAAGGCGTCTTCGATCCAGGCCATCGAAACGGGGAGGTTCTCCTCGCGTGCCCACTCGAAGACCTCGCGCGGGGAGATGTCTTCGACCTTGCAGACCTCCCGCAGAAAGTCTTCGTCGAAATCCATCGCGAGTTTTCGTTTGAGCCCCTCCTTGAACATCCGTTCGAAGTCGAGGGTGCTGTCCGGTCCCGACCGCGTGAGGTCGGTGAACGGGCCTTCTTTCTCCTCGATCACCTTCTTGCCCTTCGGCTCTAAGTCGAGTCCGAGTTCCTCGTCGAGTTCCTGGGCGAACTCTTCGGGATCCATCTCGTAGTACTCGTGCTCGCCGCTTTCTTCGCCTGGCTCGTCGCCGTCTTCCTCGCCGTCCTCGCCCGGCTGTGGCTGGGGCTGGCCGACGGGTTGACCGACGTCCGGCGTGTCGCCGTCGCCCTGGCCGACGCCACCTTGATCGCGCTGGTCGTACTCGAAACTCGGCAGCGAGACGATCTTCACCGGGACGTTGATCTCCTCGCGGCTGCTTCCGCCGAGGTCGCCGTATCTGATGAAATCGGCGAGATCCTCGCGGCGCTTTTCGCCCACTTCGCGGAATCTATCGAGGTCCTCTCTTAGTCCCATCTGTAGCTCACCTGTCCCATGACGTGCCTGCTGGTCAGTTCAGCGGACGCCCGCGAGTACTCGAACAGCTCGACCATCCGATCGATCGTCTCCGCTTTGACCGCCGCCGTTTCGGTGCCACTCGGCGGATCGTCCCACTGTTTGGGATCGAAGTCCTCGAACGTACGACGGACGTCGTCCCAGTCGTGGCTCTCTAAGACCGTCTTGATCACCGGGATCGCGGTGAGGTCGACGTCTTCGACCGTGAAGTCCTCGTCGCGTTGCTCCCAGGCGTGGCGGTTCAGCGCCGTGATCACCTTCTCCCGGCGGAATTTCCGGACGCTCTCTCGCGGCAGGTTACCCTGGTAGGCCTCCTCCGAGAATCGGCCGAGGTGTTCGATCTCGAACACCTTCATCGTCAGCGGATCGGGTTCGACGCGTTCGCCGCGGTCGTTGTACAGCGGTTCGTCCGTCTCCCAGGCGTAGACGTGCTCGACGTACTCGGCGACGGTTTCCTCGTCGACGCGTTTGTCGTGCATGATCGCCTCGATGACGTCTGCCTCCTGGCGGTCGAAGACGTGGTTTTTCACGGGCACCACGCGGGTTTCGAACTCGGAACGCTCGGCTGTAGAGAAGACGGGCGCATCGGCCAGCCCATCCGCCATCGCGTTCAACACGTCCCGCGGCATGATGACGTCCTCGACCGGGAGGTCGGGGTGGTGGCGATCTCTGTCCTCCTGGAGCAAGTCCGCGAGCACGTCCCGGATGTAGGTCACCGGAATGCCGTGGTCGCCGTCCGTACCGTCGCCGTCGAAGTCGAACTCGTCTTTCTCCCGACGGCTGTCGCCTTCCTGGAGGTAGCCCTGATCGAAGATCAGCGCCTTGTCGACGAGATCGAGCCCGGACGGCAGGTCGTCCTCGTCGAGTCGACTCACGACGGCGTACAGCGACGCCGCCTCGAGTGCGTGCGGTGCGAACTCGCGTTCCCGTACTGTCCCCTCGCCGTCTTTGACCGAAATCGCCACCGGTTCGCGGATCTTCTCTTCGAGTTCGTCGTACCTGTCTGCCTCCCAGACGGCAGTCTCGCCGGTCAACTCCCGGCGGATGAGTTCGGTCTCGAGCGAGAGGTTCGTCAGGTAGCCGAACTCGTGTTTGTCAAGGCGTCGTTTCAGCGCCTTCAGCGGGTCGGTGCCGTTGCGGTCGGCGTGTTGGTTGAGCTGGGCCTCGAGGTCGGGGTTCGAGATGATCAACAGCTGGGTGTCGACGTCCATCCCGATCCCTTTGTCGAGCTTGACCGACTGTTCGTCGGGGACGTTGAGCAGCTTCTGTAACAGGTCGGCGTGCTGGGCGGCGTCCTCGACGATCGTCAGCCCACCGTTGCCCTGTGAGAGGACGCCGTCGTAGCTGAACGCCTGCGGGTTCTTCCGGCCACGGGAGTCGAGTTCCTGAAGCATCCCGTGCATCCACGAGCCCACGAGTCGTTCCTTCGGCGGTCCCTCGTCCTCGCTGTGGAGGACGCCGACGCCCTGGCCGACGCCGACGACGTAGTTTTTCACCCGCAGGTGGCTCTCGTCGGTGATCGCCGAGAACAGCTCCTCGCGCCCCTGCCGGCGGTACCGCTCCTCGAGGAAGTCGTAGGCTTCCCGCGAGAACGGATCGAGCCGGGTGTCGACCTCGATCGGAGCGTGATCTTCGAGATCGCCGTTGAGTTCTGCGAGCAGGTCTTCGCGAATCTCCTCGGGGAACACCGACAGCGGATGCGCCTGGACCGGGCTCTCGAACCAGTTCTCGTCGTCCGTCGCGGTGGGGTCGGTGCCGTAGCTTAGTCCGCGCGATTCGGCGTCTGCCGTCCGGACGTTCCACTCGATGGTGTATCGCCGGCCCGCAGGCGTCTTCGAGTACTCGCGCAGTCCGTTGACAAGACACCGTTTGAGCTCGGATTTACCCGTCGCCGTGGGGCCCTCGAACCAGATAATTTTCTCCTCTTTCCCGCGGCCGGCTGCGATCGAACGCAGATCGTCGACGAAGCCGTTCAACACCTCGGTGTTGCCCAGGATCGCGTGTTCGCCGTCGTTGTGCGGATCGTCGAAGAACCGATAGCGCTGTTTCTCCTCGCCTTCCTCGACGACGGTGCGGGTGCCGGCGTCTTCGATCGCCTCGAGCAGGTACTTCGAGGCGTGGGAGGCAATCTGTGGGCTCTCGAAGATCCGGTCGACGTACGCCGCGAGGCTCATCGGCTCCTCGTAGGTCTCCTCGAGCGTGCGGTCGGCCGCGCTGACGTACTCCTCTCCGGTCATCAGTCTTCAATCTCGGCTTTGGCGACCTCCGCACCGGCGAACTCGAGGACCTCCTTTGCGCCGTCTTCGGAGTAGCCCTGCTCGGTGAGCGCGTCGATCCAGGAACTGCGTTCGTCGTCGTCGACGTCGCTCGCGCTGACCAGCGCGGAGAAGTTGATGTTGTGTTTCTTGTCCTCCCAGAGTTTGCGCTCTAAGGCCCGGCGGAGACGCTCGTTGTCCTGGGGGTTGAACGTATCGCCCTCGCGAGCCCTGCGGGAGACCCAATTGCTCACTTCCTGGCGGAAGTCTTCCTTGCGGTCTTCGGGAATGTCGAGTTTCTCCTCGACGCTGCGGAGGAAGGTTTCGTCCGGCTCCTGTTCGCGGCCCGTAAGTTCGTCTTCGATCGTGTCGTCGTCGATGTAGGCCATCACGTGGTCCATGTACTTCTCGCCCTGGCGTTGAATCTCGTCGACGTCGTAGGCGAGTGCGTGCCGGACGTCCTCGATCGCCCGCTCTTTGTACTCCTCGCGGACCGTCTCGAGGTAGCGGTAGTAGGTCTCGAAGTGTTCTTCGGGAATCGAGCCGTGGTGCTCTAAGTTCTCCTCGAAGAAGTTAAACACCGTAAGCGGCGAGAGGAAGCCACGCTGGCGGTGTTTCGAGTCCATGATCGCCTCGGCGATCTCGTCGCCGATAAAGCGCGGCGAGATGCCGATCATCCCCTCGCCGATCTCGGCCTTCTGTTCGGCCTCCTCGCGGAGTTTCTTGACGTCGATGTCGTCGCCCTCGTCGATCTCGCCGTTGTAGGCTTTGGCCTTCGAGAGCAGGTCGATCGTCTCGGTGTCGGGCTCCTCGACCCGGGTGAGGACGCCGAACAGGCCGGCCATCTCCAGGGTGTGTGGCTCGACGTTGATGTCGGGCACGTCGGCGTTTGCCAGCATCTTCTCGTAGATGCGAGCCTCGTCCTCGTAGGAGAGGACGTACGGGAAGTCGATCCGTTTGGTACGGTCGTTGAACGCCTCCATCTTCTCGTCGCCTTTCTTGTCTTTGTACTCGGGCATGTTCGTCCGCCCGACGATCACCTGGTCGATGTCGATCCGGGGGTTGTTCTTCGGCTTGATCGTCATCTCCTGGGTGGCATGCAGGAAGTCATAGAGGAACTCCCGCTGGAGTTTCAGCAGTTCCTCCCCGGAGAAGACCCCGCGGTTGGCGTTACAGAACGCCCCCGAGTAGTCGAACGCGCGAGGGTCTGACTCGCCGTAGATGGCGATCTTCGAGTAGTTGACGTCGCCCGTGAGCTCGGTCTCATCCTGGTTTTTCTTGTCCTTGGGTTCGAACGTCTCGAGGCACTGGCGTTTGTTCTCGTCGGCGACGAGCCGGACGATCTCGACGTGGTTTCGCAACACCTGCTCTAAGTCGTCCTCGTAGTGAGCCAGCAGCCGGTCCATGTAAAACTCCGACTCGGGATCGAGGCTCTGTTCGTTTTGAATCGTGTACGGGGCGTCGAGCCGGTCGTTTATGTCCTCGATCACCGACTGGCGCTGTGCGAGCGGGAGGAGGACGAGCGGATCCTGGTTCATCGGCGACCGGACGGTGTCGTCGGCGGGATCCTGGTCCTCGATGACCTCACAGAGGTTGGTCCATCGGAAGGTGTACATCCGGCCCTCCTCCCGGAGCGTGTAGTCTTCGAAGTAGGTCCGGACCTGCCGGTCGAAGTGAGATTTCCCGGAGCCGACGGGGCCGAGCAGGAGCTTGATCCGGCGTTCCGGCCCGAGTCTGCGCGCGCCGGATTTGACCTTATTGACGAACTCGTGGATCGACTGGTGGATCACCTTCCCGTAGAAGGTGTTCTCACCGTCGTTGAGTGGGTCCTCGCTCGCGAGCTGGTACTCGACGACGCCTTCGGTCTCGTCGTAACTGGTCCCGTAGTAGTCGAACATGTCCGCGACGCGCTGATGGGCGTTGCGGGCGATCTTCGGATCCTCGTACACTTCCTCGAGGTACCAGTCGAACGATTTGGTCTCCCGCAGGTCTGCGGGCATCGACTCCTTGTATTCGCTGCTTAAGTTTTCGAGCGTCTCGATGTCACCGTTCATGGTATCGTGATGGTCGTGATGGGGTCTGTCCGTTCTCGGATCCGACGGCGGGGCACGTGCGTTCGGACGGCGGTCGATCCTATCATATGTTGGCACTTACCACTCCACCGGACCGTGAGCCGACGTCGGGCGAGGACGTCGCGGCGGGAACCGGCGGCGAGTGGCTCGGTCCGTCGAACGGATACCGATAGTATTTAATGTGTGAGTGATGCACATACTTAAGGCTTTACCCAAAAGCTATTTACCAGAAGCAAATTCCAGCCCGCCTCCGGCAGAATCGTATGCTGTCGGTCCACATCGCACCGGGTCCACGGGTCCCTGACGGATAAACTGTCGGCCGGAACACTCCGGTTGCAGTCATACGGACTGCTGGAACTGTGTACCGGCGCGGCCGCGGGACGGTCCCCGGTCGCGGCGGTACTGACTTACAGCAGTCCGTATCGGTCCGGACCGTATGCGACGAGGATTTAGGACTTCCTCGCGTAGCGTTTTCCATGGCGGAGTTCGTGAATCTTCCCGACGGTTGGGTCGTCTGGAGCGACGAGGACGACGGCAGATGCGTCCTCGCGTACCGGCCCGACGTCTTCGACGCCGACACGTTTCCGGCCGTCTGTCTTCCGACGCTGTATCTCACGCACGGGCGTCGATCACGCCGACCGGGACGAAACCCGACAACGCCCGACGACGACTGGTACGTCACCGTCTACCTCGAGCCCGACGTCGTCCTCGAGCAGTGCCGACTCGACACCCGCGAGGCGGCCGTCGACCGTGCCCGTTCGCTCGTCCGACGTTTCGCCGACGGCGAGCTCGACTACCGTAGCGCCTACCAGGTCCCACGCGAGCGATACCTCGACCGGCTCGACGACCTCACCGGGAGAGACGGCTGACGACGGACCGAGCGCGGGAAGCCACGCTTAACCGGACACGCCACCAACACCGGAGTATGTCGACCGTCACCCTCATCGGCACTCGTCTCGCAGAGCCCGGCACCGAGTTCGTCTACCACGGCGAAGCCGACGCCTGCACCGGCTGTCCATACCGGAGCCAGTGTCTCAACCTCGAAGCCGAGACGCGATACCGCGTCGTCGACGTCCGTGAGAACGCCCAGACGCTCGAGTGTGCCATGCACGACGGCGGCGTCCGCGCGGTCGAGGTCGAGCCCGTCGCGGTGACGGCGAACGTCTCCTCGCGGGGCGCATTCGCCGGCAGCAAGGCCTCGCTCGAGGGCCCGTGTCCCTACGTCGAGTGCCCGAGCCACGCGTACTGCGAACCCGACGGGATCGACTTCGGGACGGAGTACCGGATCGCGGCGGTTCTCGGCGAGCCGCCACACGAGCGGTGTCACCTCGATCGCTCGCTCGAGCTGGTCGAACTCGAATCCGACTCGTAGCCGGCCGTCTGCGAATCTCCGAACGGACGAGTCGACGGGACCGCGACCGCGCGACGAGCGATCAGTCGTTTTTCAGCTCACCTCTCTCGACGAACTCCTCGACGTCGATCTCGTCCTCGACGAGTTCGATGGCCCACTCGACGTCGATTCCGAACACGAGGACTTCGGTATCGTTCTCGTCGGAGACGGTGAGTACGATCGTATCGACCGCCGTCTGGAACTCGTACGGATTGTCGATCGAATCGGCGACGGCCTCGCCGACGGGCTCGAGTTCCTCGGCCAGCTGTGCCGGGTCCGGCTCTCCTTTCGTCGTGACGACCTCGATGTCGAGGGTACGGTCGTCGTGTTCGACGCCGTCGATCGTGACGTCGTAGCCGTCGAGGTCCAGTTTCGTCTCGTCGAATCCGGGAACGTCGTCGACCGAGTCCCCGCCGGTTCCGTCGCTGTCCGTCCCGTCGTCTCCGGTAGTGTCGTCGTCGCCGGTATCGTCGTCTCCACCGCCGACGTCGTCGTCTCCGCCGTCGCCGTCTTCGTCGCCGGCGCTGAGACAGCCGGCCAGCGCGGTCGTGAACGCGACACCACTGCCGTACAGGAGGGCACGTCGCTCCATATCAGCGAGGTTGAATTCCACCCCGATTAGTAATTAGCAGCTACCGAACCGATGGCTCGACCTCCCGTCCGAATGCCGTCACGTCGGGCGATTCAGGGACCATCTTCTGAACGGCTCCCGGCTCGAAACCGAGACGACGATGCAGTAGGCGACCGACTACCGCCGGCTCGGCTCGGGTATCTAGCCCGTTTCTCGACGCCGAGATGGGTCTCCTCAGGTCCGCGACGGGAGTGAGGTACGTGGCCCGTACCCGAGGCTCGGTCTCGGCTCACGCCGGTTCGTCCGTGACGCCGTCGAGAACTCACGAGAGCGTTCGCGCCCGTGGGGGTCGTGATACGAGTACCCACGGAGACGGATAGTGGTTCGGAACCGAACCGGGCGTGTCGGCAGGCGGACGAACCCGACAGGTACAAACCGCGAATCGACGCAGTTCGTGGTATGCCCGGCAAAGTACCTCCGGACGAACTCCTCTCGCACGTCTTCGACCGAACGGGGACGACGGACGAGACGGTGTTGCAGGGGCCGGCGATCGGTGAGGACGCCGCTGCGATCGACCCACCCGACGGAACGCTCGTCGTCAGTTCCGATCCGATCTCGCTCGCCGCTTCACAGATTGGTCATCTGGGCGTCCACATCGCCTGTAACGACGTCGCCGTCTCCGGTGCGGATCCGCGATGGCTCACCGTCGTCGTCTTGCTCCCCGACGAGAGCGACCTCGAGGTGATCAGCGCGGACCTCGATCGGGCCGCCCGCGAGGTCGGCGCGACCGTCGTCGGCGGCCACAGCGAGTACGTCGACGCCCTCGAGCGGCCGATCGTCTCGCTGACCGCGATGGGCGTCACCGACGCGTTCGTCCCGACCGGCGGGGCAGCACCCGGCGACCGCGTGGTGCTCACGAAGGCGGCCGGCATCGAAGGAACGGCCATCCTCGCGTCGGACTTCGGCGCCGACCTCGAGGTCGCGACCGACGTCCGCGATCGCGCCGAGGAGTTTCTCACGGAGGTGAGCGTCCTCGAGGACGCCCGCGTGCTGCGTGAGTACGCGAGCGCGATGCACGACCCCACGGAAGGCGGCGTCGCCGCTGGCCTGTACGAACTCGCCCGTGCGTCCGACGTCCGCCTCGAGATCGACCGGGACGCGGTTCCGATCCGGGAGGCGACCCGACTGTTGTGTGATGCCGCCGGCGTCGATCCGCTGCGGATCTTCGGCTCTGGCGCAGTGCTCGCGACGGTACCCGAATCTGACGTCGACGCGGCACTCGACGGTCTCGAGGCGACGGGACACGAGGCGGCGGCGATCGGGACCGTCCGCGAGGGCGATGCGGTACTCGAACTCGGCGACGAGACGATCCGCGACCCCGTCGAGGACGACCTCTATCCCCTCTGGGCGGACGCCGACGCCGAAGCGTGATCGTCCGTCTCGCAGTCGACGCCACCACCTCTCCGGCCTGGCGACCGGTGAGTACGCCGACGTCGTTTCGCGAAGATTGATTCAGTGTAGTGAGTTAGACGACCCTAAAAAATTTATTTCTAATGGCAAATTATAAGTGGTTCTGTTGAGTATCTCACAAACGCGCTTCGAGAGAGGCGCAAGATCGAAACCATGTGTATCGTCTCGTGTTCCGGTTTCGCTGGAGCGCTGAACTGCCCCCAGGTGAGCTCCTAACACAGGAGCGGTCGTGATGACTCGTGGTCCCGTACCCGGATCACCCTCTTCGAAGACGGCTGCAACTCGCGTCGTTGCCTACTCCGATCGGGTGATACTGTCAGTCATACAGACGTGAACGCGACGAGTGACACCAGACACGCGTTCACCGGCCGGCTCACCCGGACGCCAATTCACCGGTCCATGACCGACAGTACGAGCACCGGCCCGTCCTCGACGACGCGATCGAGATACTTCTTTAGCTAACTCTAACTAATTTCTTATCCCTACCAACAATCTTATAATGTTTCTATAGTAAGGACAATTGGATGGAGCTCAGTCCGGTCGCACAAGACTACCTGAAGGCGATCTTTCACCTCGAGGAAGAGTACGGTCGGCCGGTCCGTACCGTCGAGATTGCCGACGCCGTTGGCGTTACCTCGCCGTCGGTGACGAATATGGTGGAGACGCTCGACGAACGCGACCTCGTGGAGTATACCCCGTACAAGGGTGTCGAACTGACCGAAGAGGGTGAGACGGTCGTGTTGAATCTCGTCAGGAAGCACCGGTTGCTCGAGACCTTCCTGACGGAGTGTCTCGACGTGCCCTGGACCGACGTCCACCGGGAGGCCGACCGCCTCGAGCACCACGTCAGCGACGAACTGGCCGATCGACTCGCCGACTTCCTCGGCGATCCGGCGACCGATCCCCACGGCGATCCGATCCCGGGCGCGGATCTGACCGTCGCCGACGAGCGATCGTACACGCCACTGACCGCGTACGACATCGGCGAAACCGTCGTCGTCGAACGGGTTCCCGACCGCGATCACGACGTTCGCGAGTACCTGTTCGAGCACGGACTCGAGCCGGGGACGGAACTCGCCCTCGAGGCGGTGACGCCGGTCGGGATCGTCGACGTCGTGCCCGACGACGCCGACAACTCGGTGGCTATTCCGACACAGGTTGCACGACGTATCGGCGCTCGAGCGACGTCACGCTGATCGTAAGCAAATTAGCTCTATCTAATCTATAATATAGATACCAAAAACTCAAATAGAGGAGTACCGAACGGGGAGGTAATGAGATCCGACGAAAACGATTCACGTGTCGTATCGCGCCGGAGTTTTACCGCGCTCAGTGTGGGGGCGCTTGCTGCAGGGTTCGCCGGCTGTCTCGGGGACGACCCACAGGAGAATAACGGCGGAGGCAACGGTGGCGCAGGAAGCAACGGTGACGCTGAGTACACCGTCTTCGCGTCGATGCCCGCAGTCTGGGACTTCGTCCGACAGACCGCTGGCGATCACATGGAGGCGATCGACCTCGTTCCGATCGGCGAGCACGGCCACGACTGGACGCCCGAACCCGGGACGGTCGAGGAACTCGACGAGGCCGACGGCTTCGTCTATCTCCGTGACTTCGCGACCTGGCAGGACGACGCCGCAGATCAACTCGAAGAACGCGACGACGTCGTGGTGATCGAGGCCACAGAAGGGATCGAGTTCTTCGACAGCCCTGCGGAGGACAACGACGAGCACTTCTGGATGGACCCAGTCGAGTGCCAGGACGGCGTCGAGAACATTGCCGACGGCCTCGCCGAGATCGACCCGGACAACGCCGACGACTACGAGGCAAACGCCGCGGCGTTCAACGACGAACTCGAGGCACTCAACGACGACATCCACGACATCGTCGACCGGGCGGAACTCGAGGACATCGTCGTCGCTACCCACGACTCCTTCCAGTGGTGGAACCGTCGCTACGACATCAACATCCACTCGCCGGTCGGGACTTCGCCCGACGACGCCGCTTCGGCGGCCGATGTCGAGGAAATCGAGACCCTGATCGAGGACATTGGTATCGAGCACGTCCTCTACGACGTCGGCGAACCCGCCCCGCTCGCGGATTCGCTCGCCGACGAGGTCGACGCAGAGATCCTGCCGCTCTCGCCGATCGAAACCCAGATCGACGGCAGCCCCGAGGTCGACCCCACCGTCGAGATGGAGCCTGACTGGGGGTACGTCGAGCACTTCCGTGAGATCAACCTGCCGACGCTCGAGACGGCACTCTGGGCGGAGTAGAATTAGCCCAATCAAAAGGTTTGGGTAGGTAGAGCGAATAAACGCCGCTAACTGACTACTATGACCCGCGCAATAACCGTCGACAACGTCCACTTCGCCTACGACGAGCAGCCGGTGTTGAGAGACGTCTCGCTGTCGGTCGAGGAAGGGGAGTTCCTGGGATTGATCGGTCCGAACGGCTCGGGCAAGACGACGCTGCTGAAGATCATGCTCGGCCTGCAGACGCCCGACACCGGCCGCGTCGAACTGTTCGGGACGCCGTCGACGGCGTTCTCGGAGGGGACCCGGCTCGGGTACGTCTCACAGCAGTCGACCGAGGCCGAGACGATGATGCCCGTTACCGTCCGGGAGGTCGTGACGATGGGACGATATCCACACGCCGGACTCCGGCGGCTGAGCGCCGACGACCGTGAGATTATCGACGACGCACTCGAGGAAGTCGGGATCACCGATCTCGCCGACCGACGAATCAACCGTTTGTCGGGTGGCCAGCGACAGCGGGCCTACATCGCCCGGGCGCTCGCCTCCGAGGCGGACCTGCTGGCACTCGACGAGCCCACCGTCGGCGTCGACGCGGGCTCGGTCGAGCAGTTCTACGACCTGCTCGAGGAGCTCAACGACGACGGCATCACGATCGTCCTCATCGAACACGACCTCGGCCGCGTCACTGATCACGCCGACACGATCGCCTGTCTCGACGGGGAACTGTACGAACACAGCGCGACCGAACAGTTCCTCGAGAGCGACACCTTGGATCGGGTGTTCAGCTCGACTCGAGCGGTCGGAACGGCGGCGAGCGCCGGTGGGGATTGAGATGGCCGTTGGAACGAACACCTCGAGACGACAGCTCTCCGCGCTTGCCCTTGCCATCCCGCTCGTCTTGCTTGCACTCGCCGGCTTCATCATCTGGGTGTTTCCACCGCTGTTCGAGCGATTCTGGGGGGCAGCGTGTTCGGCGACCGACACGTGGCTGGTCTGTAGTGGCTTCCTCCAGCGAGGGTTCACTGCCGGCGTCCTCATCGGGATCACCGCGCCGATCGTCGGCACCTACCTCGTCAACCGGCAGATGGCGCTGATCGGCGAGGCGCTCGCGCACACGGCCTTCGGCGGGGTCGCGATCGGCCTGTTCATCGGTGCGGCCGTGCCGCGGTTCGACTATCCGCTCCTGTTCGCACTCGTCGCCGCGGCGATCTCCGCACTCGGCATGCAGTACATCGCCGTCAAGACCGACGGCTACGCCGACATCCCGATCGCGATCATGCTCACGGGCGGATTCGCCGTCGGAATCGCCGTCATCTCCTACGGCGTCGTCTTCAGTGCGACCGTCGAGAGCTACCTGTTCGGGGACATCCTCTTTGTCCCCTTCGAGAACGTCCAGCTCATGGTCGCGCTCACGATGCTCGTCCTCGGGACCGTCGCGCTTACGCACAAACAGCTCCTGCTCATCACCTTCGACCGCGAGGCTGCACGGCTCGCACGCATCAACGTCTGGTTCTACGACACGCTGTTGATCGTGCTGACCGCGCTCGTCGTCGTCGCGGCGATGCAGATTCTCGGGGCGATCCTTGTCGCCGGGATGCTCGTGATCCCCGTCGCCGCGGCGATGCAGCTGACGACCGGCTTCAACCGCGGGTTAATCATGTCGGTACTGCTCGGTCAGGTCGCCGTCTTCGGTGGTATCTTCCTCTCGTACTACTGGAGCGTCGCGACCGGTGCGATGATCATCATCGTCGCGATCGTCCTCTACATCTGGTCCGTAGTTGGTGAGCCGATCTGGTAGCCCTCAAGACGTCTCACCATCCAGGACGCCTCCTCGGGGACTGACCGAAATAAATATGTTGATCAACGGTATGAACGGTAGCAGATGGTGCCTGCTCCGTCGCTCGATTCGTCCTCCCTCTCGAGAGCTCGGACCTACCTCGAGCGCCGCGTCGCAATCGATACGCGGACGCTTGCTGTGTTTCGCGTGTTCGTCGGCCTGTTAGTCATCGCGGACCTCCTGCTTCGGGCCCGTAATTTCCCGTTTTACTACACGAACGACGGCGTCGTTCCGCGATGGCTCGCGATGGAACAGACCGCAGACTACGCGTTCTCATTCTATTATCTGACGACAGATCCGTATCTCATCGCCGGACTGTTCGTCCTCCAGGGGCTGATCGCCGTCCAGCTCATCGTCGGCTACAAGACCCGGATCGCCTCGATACTGACGTTTCTGTTCGTCGTCTCGCTCGATCACCACAACCCGCTGGTGTTGAGCTACGCCGACACGCTGTTTCGGCTGCTTCTGTTCTGGGCGATGTTCCTCCCGCTCGGGGAGCGGTGGTCGATCGACGCCGTCCACCGCGGTCGGGAACCGCGCGCGTCCATTACGAGCTTCGCGTCCGCGCTCATCCTCGGCCAGATGGTCTACATGTACGTCATGAACGGCTATCACAAGTCCAAGGACGAGTTATGGACCAGCGGGGACGCCACGCCGCTTATCATGGGGCTCGACAATACGACCTTCCTGCTCGGGGAGTTCATGCGGAACTTCCCGACGCTGCTTCAGCTCGGGGGACTGACCTGGTACTACATGCTCCTGTTTGCCTGGCTTCTCATCCTCCTGCCGGGCCGAGCCCGGATGGCGTTCGCCGGGATGTTCCTCGTCGCACACGCCTCGTTCGCGGTGACCGTCCGCATCGGCGCGTTCCCCTACGTCGCCATCGCCGGCGTGTTGTTGTTCCTACAGGCCCAGTTCTGGGACGACACGGCCCGGCTCGCACGACGGCTCGGAATCGACCTCGACCGACTCCGGGCGCAACTCACCGACCTCGAGGATCTCGCCGCTCGCGTTCCGGACTACCGGTTCGATTCCGACCGACAGCGCCAGGTCAAAGACGGCCTCTACACGTTCACGATCGTCGTCGTCGTCGTGACGATCGCGATGGTCGCCGGCATCTCGGCCCTGCAGCTGGGCGGCGTCGTCGACGACGACATCGGCCACGACCAGGAGGTCGAACGCGTCGCCTCGAGTCTGTCGATCGACCAACCCGACTGGAGCGTGTTCGCGCCGACGCCGCGGACGACTGACCGCTACTACGTCTTCCCGGCCGAGACCGCAGACGGCGAGTACGTCGACGTCTACAACGAGCGGCCACTGACCTACGATCGACCGGGAGACGAACTCCAGAAGCAGTACGATACGTACCGCGAACGCTTCTTCATGGGCGACATTCGCCGTGCGAACGACGGCGATCCGGAACCAGAGCTCCTCGCGGAACACCTGTGTACCACCTGGGAAGAAGAACACGGCGACGAACTCGTCCGGATCAACATGTACCTGATTTCCGAGGACGTGACGATGGAGACGATCGACGACCACGAAGACCGTGATCGATCGATCCGGCTGCTGTCCAAACACGGCTGTGGCGACAACGAACCGGAGCGTATCGATCCGCCCGAAGACTGATACCCGTCGGGCGGACACTGGCCTGCCTCCCGTCGTGTTTCCTGGCCTGCCTTCCGTCGTGTTTCCTGTACCGCGTACGCGAACAGCGAAAAGCCAACACTGATTGGGACGGCCACCGTCGTGGCCGACAATGACCGAAGACGCGACCGAGCATCCGGTGATCCTCTTCGACGGCGTCTGCAACCTCTGTGCCGGGTCGGTCCAATTCGTCATTCGCCGTGACCCCGAGGGCGTCTTTCGGTTCGCACCGCTGCAGTCGTCGGTCGGAGAGCAACTCCTCGCCGAGCACGGCCTCGAGGACCACGACCTCGATTCGGTCGTCCTGCTCGAAGACGGCGAGGTCTACGTAAAGTCCGACGCCGCCATCCGCGTCGGTGCCCGTCTCGGCGGCGTCTACAGACTGCTCTCGCCGTTTCGATACCTCCCGCGTCGGCTCCGGGACGCCGTCTACGACGTCATCGCCGATCGACGGTACGACTGGTTCGGGCAGAAAGACCAGTGTATGATGCCGTCGCCGGAGATCGAATCGCGGTTTCTCGCCGGCGGACCGGCGTCGGGCTCTCAGCCGAGTGACGAGTAACGACAGTCCTCGCTCTCGGTGGCTCATCTCCGCTCGAGCGTCGCGTCCGCAACTGCATCCGCGACCACCCGCCAGGGATCGACGGCGACGTCGACGCCGGCTCCCTCGAGTGCGGCGACGTTGCCGTCCGGGGCGAGTGCGAGGAGGAAGACGTCGGCGTCGGCTGTCCGCACCGCGAGCACGGTGGCCCCTACCCGTCCTGGGTCGTCCATCGCGACGACGGCGGCGTCGGCTCGTTCTAGCTCTTCGAGTGCGGTCGCATCGGTCGGATCGCCACGACGGGTTTCGACGCCGCGAGACTCGAGCCACGCTGCCGTATCCTCGTCGTCGGTCACGACGAGCACCGACGCGTGGCCGATTAGCGTCGCGAGCATCGGAAAGGTGGCTGCGTCACAGCCGAGGACGACGATCCGCTCGGCGTCGTCGCCGTCCGATCGGTCGGCCGACTCACGTTCCGTCCGGCCGAGGCGCGTCTCGAGTGCGGGGCCGACCAGACTACTGACGACGACGGCGACGGCCGTCGGACCGAGGACGACGAGCGAGACGGCGAACAGCCGTGCACTCGCCGTCGTGGCGTGGACGTCGCCGTAGCCGACCGTGCTCGCGGTCACGAAGGCGAAGTAGAGGGCATCGAATCCGGTTGAGACGCCGTCGAACCCGTCGCGAAGCTCGTACGCCCCTGCGGTGCCGTACGCGAGCACGCCGACGATGGCGAGTGTCGCGCCGAGTTGGGTCGCATCGAACGGGGCCGGCCTGTGGAACCGCCGGACCGTGAGCACGAGGACGACGAGCGCGACGAGCGAGAGCACCACGAGGGGGATCGAGAGCACTCGCGAGTGAGCGAGGCCGTGGACGGCTGCGAGCACGACCAGCACCGTCGCAGCGATGGAGGCGATCCGATACCCCCGGCGCATTCCCCAGGCGGCCACGAGCAGGGCGAACCCGACGATCGTCGCGCTGAACTCGGCGAACAACCGGACGGGCTCGAGGGCTCCGTCCCACGCGAGCATCGGCTCCGTGACGATCGAGCCGACGCCGGTCGTGATCGAGACGAGCGCAACGGCGACGACGAGTCGGACGGCGACTCGAGGACCGGGACGACGCGAACGGAGGGGGTCGAGCATGGGCTATACAGGACGGGGATCGGAATAAAGCCGGACCGAGGGTCGACCGCGCCGACACGACGACTAGCAATCGGTGTCTAACAGTAGTAGACCCAGAAGGGATGGTCATTCGAGCACGCAACTTTCGTGTGATCGCCGAAGGCAGCGACGGTGGATCTGATCCGTAGCTCCGTATCTCGTTCGGGAATCGACACGGTGATGCTCTCACCACACTTCGGGCAGTTCACGTACGCTGTATCCGGCGGTGTTGTGGTTGTCATGGCAACAGTTCACTGTATTCGAGGGTGAGTCACATAACGGCACCTGCTACCGAGCCGTCACTTCCTGATCTGGATGCACCGTCTGACGACGGTGCACTGTCCGACTCGAGAACAGCGCCCGACGGATCGGTCCGTCGATCAGGACGGAACGTCTAGCGTTTGCTACGCTTCGCGAGGAATCCGGATCGAGTGCTCGAGCGTTCCGACGCCCTCGACGTCGATCTCGACCTCGTCGCCGTCCTCGAGGGGGCCGACGCCCTCGGGCGTGCCGGTTGCGATCACGTCGCCGGGCTCTAAGGTGAGATAGGTCGTGATCTCTGCGATCAGCTCGGGGACGGAGAAGATAAGCTGCTCGCGCGAGCCATCCTGTCGCACCTCGCCGTTGACCCGCGAGCGGACGGCTGCGTCCTGGGGGACCTCCTCAGGCGTCGCGAGGACGGGCCCGATCGGCGCCGAACCGTCGAAGGCCTTCCCACGGACCCAGTTCTGTTCCTCGCGCTGGTCGTCGCGATTCGAGATGTCGTTGACGCAGGTGAAGCCGGCGACGACGTCCATCGCGTCGCCCTCTGCGACGTGACGACACTGCTCTCCGATCACGACGCCGAGTTCTCCCTCGTGGTCGATCCGATCTTTGCCCGCTGGCGCGGTGACGGTGTCGCCGTGGCCTGCGAGAGCGTTCGGCGGTTTCAGAAAGAGCATCGGGCGATCGGGAACGTTCGAGTCCATCTCGGCTGCGTGGTCCGCGTAGTTGCGGCCGATACAGACGATCTTCGACGGCTCACACGGCGGGAGGACGTCGATCGCCTCGAGGTCGTAGCTCTCGTTTGCGAAGCGGACGCGGCCGTTCTCGAGTTCGCCACGTCGGGTCGCACCTGCGGGATCGCGGAATCGTACCGTTCGCATGCGAGGGGAGTCGCGTTCGAACCCGAAAAGCGTTGAGAAGACGGCGAACGAGCGGTGCGTGAGGTGGTGCCATCGCCGTCGCGGAACGGAACGTTTTTTACTAGCCCCTGGCAACCAACGAGTGAAGCGTCACGGGCCACAGACGTGGTGAGTGACGTGGTGTCAGCTCCGTTGGTGTAGTCCGGCCAATCATTTCGGCCTTTCGAGCCGATGACCTGGGTTCAAATCCCAGACGGAGCACTTTTCCGCGAACAAATTCGTGAGCGGAAAATGCGACCCTGGATTTGAATCAGACCAGTCACGCGCAGCGTAGCGAGCACGTCTGGGCGTGGTTCAAATCCCAGACGGAGCACTTTTCTGAGGAACGACGTGACGACGATCGTTCCGATCCGACGCCCGAACTCGAGCAGACGTCCATCACCGCTAGCAGCTCGGGTGCTGCTCAGAAGCCGGATCGCCGGTAATCGATGCTTACTCGAGAATCGCAAGACGGCAGTGCCGTAACGGTCGTCGGTCCTTTTGTCGGCTCGAGTCGAATTGATAGCTGCTATGAGTGACGCTGTAGACGACAGCGACACCGGTGTCCCATCGGAGACCGAGAGACAGGACGAGTCGACCCTGATCGCCAACGACGAGCGGCGGCGGAACATGTCGGCCATCAGTGGGATCGCGGCCATACTCGGCGCGTGGGTCGCCCTCTCGGTGTTGATCTACGACGTCGGCGAAGCGACGCTGTGGAACAACGTCCTGATCGGGGCGGTCGTGTTCCTCGCTGCCGGGTACAACTTCTACCGGCTGAACAACGACATCCCGTTGAGCGTCGGCGTCTCGGCGCTCGTGGCGGTGCTTGGTATCTGGTTGATCGTCGCGACGGCCGTCTTCGGGATGGCAGCGGGTGCGTTCTGGAGTACGGCCATCTCGGGGCTTCTCATTGCACTCCTCTCGGGATACAACGCCTACGAAGCCCGTGAAGCCGAGACGGTCGTCACCGAGGGCGAAGCCGAACCGCCCTGACTCTACCTCTACTGGTCTACTGGCTGAGATCGCGCTCGAGTCGGCGCAGGCGGTATTCGGCGGCGTGGTGGCCGGTGGCGACGATCGCGAACGCGACCATTACGATCGCGAACGCGAGCGAGACGAGCGGCGAGACACCGTTGACGTAGCTGTTTACCAGCTGGCCGAGTGCCAGTACGAGCGGACCGATAGCGAGCAACGAACTCTGTACGGGCGTGGCGAGAAAGAGGTCGACGGTCGAGGTGATTCGGCGGGCGGACATGGATCAAACGTCGGTTACCAGTTCTCGACCGGCGGGTCGTAGCCTTTTCGGTTCCGACGTCGCGAATCGATCCGACGGAAATCGGTCGTTTACTCGGGCGAGACGTCGCTGGACCGTCGCCGATCGATACGTTCTTTCCGTCCGACTCGAAACGAGTACGTATGCGGATTCGCGAGTGGCAGGACGTACTCGAGGACGTCATCGAACGGGACGTCGACCCGGACGACTGGCGAGCCGTCGCCGGCGACCGCGCAGGTGGCGTCGGCGAGGACATGTATCTCGCGCATCCCGGCGTCGGCGTCTACTTCCTGAAGACCTACGCCAAGAATCCCTTCGAGGTCCGCGGCATCGGCACGCAGGTCGCCCGGAACATAGACGACGAGATCGGATCGTTCATGCCCGAAGACGACGCTTGTGGACGGTTTGCCGTCCGCTCGCCGCCCGAAGACGAAGACCAGGCCGAAGACCAGGCGACGAAACTCGAGCAAGTCGTCAAAACCCACGCCGACGCGCCGACCACGCCCGACGCGTTCTTCGAGGACGTGATGGACGCCCTCGAGAGCCCGGCCTTTGGCCCGATGGAGTACGATCAGTACGACCGCCCCGACGAACTCGAAGAGCTGTCGAGCCGGTTCGAGGAGGCCGACGAGCTGTTGAACGCCGAACTCGACGACCTGATCGAGACCGACGAGGTCGACCGCGGATTCATGTAACCGCAAGCGTCGACGCCGTCGGTGAGCCTTTACCCTCGGCGCACGACCGTTCGAGTATGTGCGCCGAGGCCAAAGCCGAGGTCGAGGCGGTTATCCGGGACTACTACGAGGCATTGCGCCGTGGTGAACCGCTTTACCCGTACTTCCTCGAGGGCGAGACGACGGTCAAAGTCGGCGTGAGCGAGACGCTGTACGGCTACGACAACGTCGTCGACGGCCTGCTCGAGCAGACGCGTACGACCGACGATTGGACTGTCGCGAGTCACGGTCTCGTCGTCGACGACCGCGACGGCTACGCCACCTTTGCCGACGAGGTGGGGCTTTCCTGGACCGACCTCGAGACGGGGGACCGTCACGACTTCGAGACGCGCTGGAGCGGCATGCTCGAACGTCGCGACGAGGAGTGGTTGTTCGTCTCGGTGCACGTCAGCGCGCCGCACGATCTCTGAAGGGGCGACACGCCCCGGCACGGTCGCCGCCGTGGACGGAGAAACCACTTAGGACGACAGTACGCGCGTGGAAGGGTAATGCGTTGTATCCTCATACTGTCGGTCAAATACGTGAACACGATGAGCGACAGAACATCCAGACACACGCTAAACGGACGAATTAACCAGACCCACGTTCACAGATCCATGACCGACAGTATAACGTCACGCCGCGCGTTCGCCGTGCGAGGACGCGATCGACGGCGGGACTTCCACGGCGACGACGGCGTGGTCGGTCTCTCGTCGGTGATCGCTTCCGATCTCCGTCGCTTCCTCGCGCCCGTCGGCCGTCCGTTCGAACGTACAGCCCTCGCACGTTATGAGATACTGTCTCGTCTCTGCTCGACCGAGTGTCGTGGACATACCCCTCTCTTCAGTGGCGCAGTACTTGAGCCGTTTTCCAAACGGGTTTGGGACTCACAGTCGTCAGTGTGACGCGACGGCCCAGAAGTCACAGCCAAGTCGCGCTCGCTACGGTCAGGGATCGACCCGACGGAGCCACTGCCCGGGTTCGTCGAGTTCGTCGTGAGTCGGCAGACACTCAGAGCCCTCCCAGACCGCGCCAGCAGCCTCGAGACCGCGGGCGTCTGCGACCTCCTCGAAGAAGGTCTTCCCGCGTTCGTACTGGCGGCGTTTCAGGCCGAGCCCGAGCAGCCGGCGAAACAGCTCCTGTAACGGACCACGTCCCTGTCGGCGCTCGTCGAGTTTCCGACGGAGGTCGGCGTACTCGTCGTCGAAGGCGTGGTCCATCAGTAGTTCGGCGTACCCCTCGACGACGGTCATCGTCGCGTCGAGTTCCCTGAACGCCTTCTTGTCGAAACTGCCCTCCGCGAGGGCGTCGATTCCCGCCTGCATGTTGGCCTCGAGGTGACTCGAGAGCCACGGGGCTGCGCCGAACTCCGCGGCGTGGGTCACCTCGTGGAAGGCGATCCAGCGTCGGAAGCGAGGGTACTCGACCTCGAGGGCCTCGGCGACTCGCAGGATGTTCGGTCGCACGAAATAGAGCGCGTGATCGTCCTTGGGCGTGTCTGCGAGCAAGAGCGGATCGTACTGGCCAAGGACGTTCCGGCCGAGAAAGGCGAGCAGGACGGTCATCGTGCCGGTGTTTATCGTCCGGGCGACCCCGTGGAACGCGTTAGCGTGGTCCTCGACGGGGGCCATCACCCGCTCGAAGGTCGCGATGTTGGCGTCCATCCAGTGGTGGCGGTTCTGAATCTCGACGACGTCGGGGACCTCGAAGGCGAGGTCGGCGGTCGCACGTACTTCCCGACGCGCGTCGCGAACGTCGCGGGCGTAGCCCTCGCGCTCGCCGGGTTCGAGCGAGATCGATCCGGGCTCGGTCGACGCCTTGGCGGCCTCGGCGGCGGCCGCCCAGTCGACGGCGTGATCGCCGGAGGCCCCGGCGACGGCCCGGGCGCTACGATAGATATTCACGAGAAGACGTAGGCGAAGGAAAGCCAAAAGCGTTCGGCTCGGCCGGATGCGGGCGACCAACCGTGCCGGCGTGGCTTCGACCGCCCGTCCGGTCGAACCGTTGGTATCCGGCCCCGTCCCCTCAGTTGACGACGACGTCCGGCTCGTCTCGCTGTGGGGACTCTTCGTCGTCTCCCCCGCGGAACTTCTTCACCGCGACGCCGAGTGCGACGAGTACGACGAGTGCGACCACGAGCCCGACCGCGCCCTTGCCGCCGGAGTCGTCTGCGGCCGTGGCCGCGCCGACGTCTTCGTCGGTTTCTATTTTCGTCTCCGTCTCCGTTTCGGGCGTCGTCGACTCGTCCTCGGCCTCGGCCGACTCACTCCCGAGAATGTCTGTCAGACGCGCCGGTCCGAGCTGGGTGTCGCCGTCGAGATGCAGTTCGATGACGGTGAATTTCTTGTCGCCCATACGACCGGTGTCGACGAGCGCGTACTTAGGGGTTGTGCTGGCTCGCCTCGAGTGCGACACACCGGGGCGGCGTCCCCCAACCGGCGTCTGACGGAGACGCTTCGACCGGTACGGTTAAGTGTCCGTCACAAGCGGTGTTTCGTATGAGCGGACGACCGCTTGACGTCCTCGAGGAATCTCTCGGCGAACGCGTCACGGTACGCCTGAAAAGCGGCGAGGAGTACGCCGGCGAGCTGGCTGGCTACGACCAGCACATGAACCTCGTCCTCGAAGACGTCGGCATCTCGGCCGAGACGGACATCGAATCGGAATCGCCGTCTGAAGACACAACCATTATACGCGGCGATAACGTCGTGTCGATAACTCCATGACTGGTGCAGGTACCCCGAGCCAAGGAAAGAAAAACACGACGACCCACACCAAGTGTCGCCGCTGCGGAGAGAAGTCCTACCACACCAAGAAGAAAGTCTGCTCGTCGTGTGGCTTCGGCAAGTCGGCCAAACGACGCGACTACGAGTGGCAGGGCAAATCCGGCGACAACTGACGCTTTCTTCTCGAGCCGAACGCTTTTCGCCCTCGTCGGGCCAACTGTCGGTATGACCGTCAGCTACGATGCGATAACGGTCGACTGGCTCGGCTACGCGACCGTCCGACTCGAGGGCCGTACCGGCGTCGTCGTCTACACCGACCCCGGCCGCTACGGCGTCCTCGAGGACTACGACGCCCGCGACGGCGACCTCGTTCTCATCACCCACGCACATCACTATGACCCCGACGGCATCCGGCGGGTCGCCCACGAAGACGCCATCGTGCTCGTTCACGACGCGATCGACGCGAGCGAGATCGACCGCGTCGACGAACGGCCGGAGGACCTTCCCTACGAGATCGAACGCGTCCGAGCCGACGAGAGCTTCGTCCTCGGACCGCTCGATCTGTTCACCACGCCGGCGTACAACGATCCCGACGGACCACACACCCGACCGGACGGCACGCCGCACCATCCACGCGGCGAGGGATGTGGCTACGGCGTCACGATCGACGGCGTCACCGCCTTCTGGGCCGGCGACACCGACGTACTGGCGGCCCACGAGGAGCTCGCTATCGACGTGGCGATGCTCCCGATCGGCGGGGCGTACACGATGGACCGTCACGAGGCGGCCGATCTCGCGGCGGCGATGGATCCCGGTCTCGTCGTGCCGATCCACTACGATACGTTCGCGGAGATCGAGACGGACGACGAGGCGTTCGTCGTCGACGTGGCGACCCGAGGGGTACCCGTCGTGCTCGATCGGTGAGGGAGCCGATCACGCGGTTTCAGAAAAGAGCGCAGCTGAGCTGTCGCCGTCGGTCCAGCGAACCGTCACCTCGTCGCCGCGGTCGACGTCGACGATTGAGATCGCATCGCCGTCTGTCACCCGGTCGACGTCGCTGTGGCTCGCCCACGATCCGCGCGAGGTCCCGTCGACGGCCACGACCAACGTCTCGGCGTCGATTTCGTCGCCGCCGTCGTGAACGATCGTCGCCTCGCCGTCGGTCGCGTCCAGATCGAACGTCACCGACGGCGCGCCGGCCGGCAGCGACCGACGGTAGCCCCGACCGAGGAATGCCGCGACGACGATGGCGAAAAGCACCAGAATGAGAGCCGCCACCGATGCCGGTAACGGACCGCCGACCCCGGCGGCGGTCGCGACGAGCGTCCCAAACGCGAGCAAGCCGATCGCCACGAGCATAAACGCGAGTATCGCGACGAAAATCACGGCGAGAAACCCGGTGAGTGCCGCTCGCAGTCCTCGCAAGATCTCGCTCATGGATGGACCAACGAGAACGGTCACAAAAAGGGATCCGATACGTCGGTGTCTCCCTGCAGGGAGCGTAGAGACGGACTAAACGACGTCCATCTCCTCGAGTCGCTCGGGAAGGTAGGTCTCGGTGACGAAATCGAGCCCGTAGGAGGCGAGCGACTGCTGTTCCGATTTCTTCCCGATCTCGAGCTGTAACTCGATCTGTTCTTCCCAGTACTCCGTCTGGAATCGCGGATCCTCGAGTTCGCTCTCTAAGGCGTTCTCGTCGGAGTCGCTAAGCGGATCGGTCGGCAGGTCGTACTCGACGATGTCCTCGGGCTGGATGCCGACGAACTGCGCTTCGGGCGTCGCGAGATACTCGGAGAGGTGGGCCGATTTGATCGAGCCGTAGGCGACCGAGCCGTAGATGCGGTACGACCACGGATCGCCGTCGGTAAAGACGGTCACCGGGAGCTCGAGTTCGTCGCGGAGGCGTTTGGTGATCCGCCGGGTCGCTCTCGCTGGCTGGCCCTTCAGATGGACGATGAGCGCGTCGTAGGCCTCGTCGAAGCCGTTCTCGACGAGCCGGTCGCGCATGCCGCCGGTTTCGACGGCGAGGACGAACTCGGCGTCACAGTCGAGAAACTCGATCGTGTCCGGGTTGTTGGGGATCTGGTAGCCCCCCTCGCCGACGTCTTTCTGACAGTGGATCTCACGTTCTCCACGGCGGGTCTGTTCGCGGAGGTACAACGGTCCCATGATCGTCGCGCCCGACTCCTCGGGGCGCATGTGAAAGTCCTCGCGGGTGACGCCCGTGACGATCTCCAGGTCCTCGACCAGTCCGTTCGACTCGTCCTGGCTCGAGAACTGGGCGTGTTCGTTGTCCCAGGACTCAGAGAGGTAGTACAGTTCACGCAGCGTCGAGGAACGATCTTGCTCGAGTTGGTCTGCGAGAAACTCGATCGTGTAGACGGCTTTCAGCAGTTTCCGCGCGCCCCGGACGGAGTTTGCAGACCGAGTCGAGGTCCGGTCGCCGTAGACCCAGACGCCGGCGTCCTCATCGTACTCGATGTTGCTTTTCGTCCGCGTCGGCACCGACATCTCGGGAATCTCGCCCAGTTCGAACTGGTCGTAAAACTGTGCCGCGAGGTCGATCAACTGCGCTCTGGCCTGCTCGTTCGTGTCCGTGCTCATGCTGACACCGTGATTTCGCTTCGCTCATCACGAGCAATCATTCGCGTGCTCATGATGACACCGTGATTTCGCTTCGCTCATCACGAGCAATCATTCGCGTGCTCATGATGACACCGTAAGCTTCTCCGCTTCGACACCTTTCACGTCGAGGTCGAACGACGCGTCTCCCCCCAGTTCGTACTCGAGGACGGCCTCCTCGCCGCTTTTGACTTCGGGCTCCCAGCTGACGAACCACTCGCCGTCCATCTCGACGACGCTCGCATCCTCGGGGAGGTTCGAGGGCTCGGCCGTGACGATGTCGGTGACCTCGAGCGACTCGTTCGTACTCGAGTTGTTCTCGACGACGAGTTCGACGCTCGTTGCATCGCCGTTTTCCCCGAGGCGGCGCTCGACGAGGACGTTGTTCATGATGCGGGCGACGGCGTCGTCGATGTCGGGGTCGGGCCGGTCGGTGACCTCGGCGACTTTCCGTGCCATCTCTGGGAGGATCTTGCCGAGGACGTTCTGTTTCTTCCGGCGTTTTTCCATCGAGCGCCGTTTGTTGAGATAACTCTTGAGGTCGCGGGCGGCCTCCCGGATGGCGAGTTCGATCTCGTCTTCGATCTCGGGAACGTTCGCGACCGCGTCTTTCGACTCGCTGGTGAAGGGCACGTTCGTCGAGGCGACGTGGACCATGATCACCGCCGGCCCGTTCGGGAGCCCGGAGCCGCCGGGCTGGTCGAGCCCGTAGTTGCGCCAGCCGATGGACTTCACGACGTCGGTCGTCGCACACGCACCACGCTGGTAGACCAGCGGGACGCGATTGGCAAAGCGAAGCACGTCGACGCCTCCCTCTGCCTCTACCTCGCCGCCGTAGGCGATGCCGGCCTCGACGACGAACGGATCGCCGCCGTGTACTTCGGCGTTGCGACTCGCCGCAGCGTAGAAGTCGGCGTCGAACTCCTTTCGCAGCCCCGTCTCGATGAGGTCTGCAGAGATCGGCGAGAGACATCGCGTCGGCGGTGCCATGATGTCCGTTTCCCGCATCGCGTCGACGAGGTCGCTCGAGGCGTCTCTGTCGTCGACGAGTTCGCGAACGAGCGGCGGGTCGTCGGGGACGGTCGCCATGACCGTCCAGATCACCTCCGTGACGTTCTCGCGGGCGGTGTCGCCGAACGTCGCACCGTCGTACTCCTCGGTGAGGTCGGCGGCCCGGTCGACGTGCTCGCGGAGCCGACCCCGGGTGAGCCGATGTCGGACGTCGTCCTCGTCTGTGAATCTACCCACGAGCCGGCTCGCGAACGCGTGGATCGTTTCGTCGTCCTTTCGCGTGCTCGTGGCCTCGTCGGCGAGAGCGTAGAGGTCGGAAACGGTGCGTGATTCCTCGCGTTCGCCGTCGGTGTCCTCGTCTTCGCCGCCGACGGCTGCGACTTCGTGCCAGACGGCTTCGACTGCGTGTTCCTGGACGGTGTCGCCGAACGTCGTGTCGTACTCGTCGGCGACCGACTCGGCCGCGCGTTCGACGAGTTCGCACAGTACGTGGTGGGCGATCCGCTCCCGATCGACGACCGCGTCGGCGACGGATGCGGCGAACGCCGCCGTCGCGTCGGGACCCTTGTTCGCGGTCGCCCGCGAGACGGCGTCCTCGAGATCGCTCGTCGTCTGTGGCGTCGTCCAGGTCATCTCACGGCCGTCGTGGCGGTCCCGGAAGGCGTCGACGATCGAGTCCGCGGTCTTCTTCCCGACCCGGGTGAACTCCTCTTGTACGAAGCCGGAGACGGTGTGTGAGTCCGTCGCGGCGAGCATCTTCATCACCGTCCCGAGCTCGACTCCGTGGGGGTGGGGACGGATCTCTTCGGTCTCCTCGGGAAGCTGATCAGTCGCGCGCTCGAACTTGAAGTGGGCCTGGGGTTCGCGAAGCTCGAGGCGGGCGTGGGGGTTGACGACCGCCGTGTGCTTGATGTAATCGTGAAGCTGGGAGCGAGCGCGCATGTTTGCCTCCATCTCGAGTTCGATGCGGGTGCCGTGGGGGCGGTCCCAACTGGTCGTCTCCTCGACGCTGATCTCCGGTTCGTTCTCGTCGGTGTCGACGATGAGTTCGAAGTACTGGGCCTCACTCGAGCCCTGGGTGCGGCTGGTGATCTTCGCGGGTTTGCCACTCGTCAGCTGTGAGTAGAGCACGGCAGCCGAGATACCGATCCCCTGCTGGCCACGTGCCTGCTCGCGGGCGTGAAACCGCGAGCCGTACAGCAGTTTTCCGAAGACTTTCGGCAACGACGCTTTGGTCAGTCCGGGACCGTTGTCCTCGACGATCAGTTTGTAGTAGTCACCCTCTTCCTGAATCTCGACGTAGATATCGGGGAGAATGCCGGCCTCTTCCGTGGCGTCCAGGGAGTTGTCGACGGCCTCTTTGACGGCCGTGACGAGCCCCCGGGCTCCACTGTCGAAGCCGAGCATGTGTTTGTTCTTCTCGAAGAACTCGGCGATCGAGATCGCACGCTGGCTCTCGGCCAGCTCCTCGGCGATCCCCGGCTCCTCGCCGAGCGTCGACTGGAACGACGTCATCGTCCTCCCATACTGGGGGCGGGATTAAAAGGGGTGCGCTACCGGCCCGGAAGTGGAACTGGTGTGCACGGAACCGTCTTCGGGACGGACTCTCGCTGACGCAGCCGCGCGCTCGGGTGACGAGAGCCGAGGGTTCCATCGATAACGCGTCACTTTTAGTTTCGCGGTCGGTAGACTCCCCACGTGCGGTTCGACGGATCCGAGACACGCAGACGCTCGAGCGGCCGAAGCGGGATCGTCCCGTCCCGGACGACACCATGACCGACGACAAACATCCCGAACCAGATCGACAGCGATGCCCTCCAGCCGTCGCTGTCGTCGACGCCAGCTCGCCCGGCAACGTCGGTACCATCGCGCGGGCGATGAAGAACTTCGGCTTTTCGGAACTTTTGCTCGTCGACCCGCCCGAACTCGATCCCGACGGCGAGGCCTACGGCTTCGCGGGCCAGGCACGCGAGGACATCCTCCCGAACGCCGAGGAGCTCACATTCGATCAGCTCGTCACGAACTACCACACGATCGGCTGTACCGCCGTCACCAACGAGGACGACCGCAGTCACGTTCGCTTTCCCTACTCGACGCCCGCCGACCTCGCGATGCGACTGCCGACCGTCGACGCACCCACTGCACTCGTCTTCGGTCGCGAACGCGTCGGACTCACCAACGAGGAACTCGCCCGGATCGACGAGATCTGTTCGATCCCGGCAAACGCCGACTACCCCGTCCTCAACCTGGGCCAGGCCGCGACGATCACCCTCTATGAACTCCGCGGCCTCGCACTCGAGGAAACCCAGCTGCCAGACGTCCAGCGCGTCCGTGCCCCAGAACCCCTGCTCGAGCGACTCTACGACGACTGGGAGGCGTTGCTCGAGACGATCAACCATCCCGAGGAGAAACGCGAGAAGACGATGCGGATGATCCGTCGGATCTACGGCCGCGCGGACCCGACCGAACGGGAGGTGAACACGCTGCTCGGACTGTTACGCCGGACGAGAGAGCGCCCCGACCGAGACGACCGGTCATGAACCCTGGGTTACTTTCACCACTACACCTCGAGGTACGAACCCAAACGATTAATCGAGATGCCGGTGCATACGAGCCACGATGGTCGAAACGCACAAGCCGGAACTCGAGGGAGAAACGCTCCAGTACAGAGACGATGCGTGGGAACTCACCGGGACCATCGAAATCAAACGAAACGGCGAACTCATCGCCGCGGAGGCGCGAAAGACGGACCGGGTCCGCGGCGAGACCGGACGGCTCGCGTTTACGGTCGCGAACGGTGCCTCCTCGATCAACCCCGGTAACCCAGAGAACTTCGTGGCAGAGATCGAACCGCAGAATACGGGATACGCTCTGATCGCGTCCAGAGATCACACGACGGACCGCTACGAACTCAACAGCATGCAGTACGGCTAGCGCGTTAGGCCCGTTTCTGGATCTCCTCGCGGAGCACCTGACTCACGAGGTCGCCGTCGGCCTTTCCGCGAAGTGCGCCCATACACTCTCCCATGAGTCCGGAGAACGCCTGCATCCCCTCTTCTTCGACCTGCGTTTCGTTTCGTTCGACGACCTCGCGGACCGCCTCGCGGACCTCGTCCTCGCCGACGCCGCCTAAGCCCGCCTCCTCGGCGGCGTCTTCGGCCGAGCGGTCGGGGTCGTCTGCGAGCGCTGCGAGCAGGTCCGGGACGCCCTCGTTGGGCAGGTCACCGTCCTCGACCATCGCGAGCACCTCCCGGAAGTGCCGGTCGGTCAGGTTCTCGACGGGGACGTCGTCGCGTCGTAGCTCGGTGACGGTCGACTCGAGCGTGGTCGCAGCGAGCGTCGGGTCAACGCCGTCGGCGACGACGTCCTCGAACAGCGGCATGTACTGGCCGTAGGCGACCTGCTCGGCGAGGCCGGCGTCGAGGTCGTACTCGTCCTGGTAGCGGTCGACCTTCTCGGTGAGCAGCTCGGGTTCGGGCACGTCGCTCGGATCCGGCTCGACCGGCGGGACGTCGGTCTCGGGGTACATCCGGGCTGCGCCGGGCAGCGGCCGGAGGTACCGCGTGGTGCCGTCGTCGTTTGCCCCGCGGGTCTCCTCGGGGACGCCCTCGAGGGCCGTCTCGGCACGCTCGGCGACGGCCTCGATCGCCTGTGTCGCGACGTCGTCGGCCGCGGCGACGATGGCGACGGCGTCGTCCTCGCCGGCACCGACCGCTTCTTTCAGGTCCATGACGTCGCCCTCGGTGACGCCATAGGCCGGGAGCTCGTCGGTGTGGAAGATGCCGCCCGCGCCGTGGCGCTTGGCGTGGTCGGAGAACTCGGTTCCGAGTCGTCGGTCGGGAGCGATCTCGCGGCCGACGAGTCCGTCGAAGCCATACAGCGGCACTGCCGTCACCGCGCCGCCTGCCTCGAGTGCGCCACGGATGACGCCGCTGTCGGTGTCCTCGAAGACGTCGGTCACGTCCGTCGTCTCGCCGACCGACGCGTCGCGTTCGGCGAGCTCCGCGGCGAGCTCGACGAGTGCGACCTGCCGGGCGACCTCGGTGCGGACGATGTCGTCGATGTCGTCGAGGCTCTGGACGCCTTTAATCTCGACCCGGGCACCGTCTTCGATCGAGACGTTGACGTCCTGGCGGATGGTTCCCAGCCCGCGCTTTACCTTCCCCGTCGAGCGAAGCAACATGCCGATCCGCTCGGCTGCCTCGCGGGCCTGTGCCGGCGTTCGGATGTCCGGTTTCGTCCCGATCTCGACGAGCGGGATACCCAGGCGGTCGAGGCTGTAGACGACGCCGTCGTCGGTCTCTTCGACGCGCTGGGCGCTTTCTTCCTCGAGCATGAGGTCTTCGATCCCGACCCCGCCGTCGCTCGTCTCGATTTCCCCGTCCGTGGCGATCAGCGACGAGCGCTGAAAGCCCGTCGTGTTCGAGCCGTCGACGACGATCTTTCGCATGACGTGGGCCTGGTCGACCGGCTCCATCTCCAGCAGCTGGGCGATCTCGAGGACCGTCTCGAGGGCTTCCTCGTCGAGTTCCGTCGGCGGCTCGTCGTCTTCCTCGACGAGACAGGTCGAGTCGTACGCGAGGTACGTGAACTCTCGTTCGACCTTGCTCTCTTCTAAGGCGGCCTCGTCGATCTCGCCCAGTTCGCTTCGCGTCGGGTGGAGATACCGGGCGAACTCCCGCGTCGCCGCCTCGGGGTCGCGCAGTTCGGTCGGACAGTTACAGAACAGCTTCGTCGCCGTCTCGAGTTGCTGGTGGATCTCCAGCCCGGCGACGAGTCCGAGGTCGTCGTAGTCGTAGTCGGCCATTGCCGTCGTCTCGGAGGCGGAGGGGTAAAAAACCGTTCAGTTGGGCGTCGTCTCGGCCGCGCCGATCCGTCCGTCGACAGCGGCCGACGAGCTCGTCGTTAGTACTCGGTGCCTTTCCGTGCCCGCTGGCCGGCGTCGATCGGGTGTTTCTCCTTGCGGACGTTCGTCACGAGGTCGGCTTCCTCGAGCAGATAGTCGGGGCGCTCGTGGCCGCCGGTGAGCACGAGCTCGAGGCCGTCGGGTTTTCGCTCGAGGAGGTCGAGGACGTCCTCGGGGGCGATCAGCTCGCGGTTGGCCGCGTAGATGATCTCGTCTACGACGAGCATGTGGACGCCCGCTTCGGGGCCTGCCTCGAGCGCCAGTGGCTCGGCCAGGTCGGCCTCGCCGGCGGCGTCGACGAGCTCGCGGGCACGCTCGAGAGCCCCTTTCGCCTTCGCCTCGTGTTCGTCGTCCTCGGAGCCGTCGAGAAAGCCGTGCCAGCCGTAGCTGCCGGTGTTCTCGTAGCTCAGTCCCGGGATCTCGGCGATGGCGTTGTACTCGCCGCGGACGTCCTCGACGCTGTCGGCTCCGCCTTTCATGAACTGCAGCAGGTGGACGCGGTAGCCGTGGCCGGCCGCCCGAAAGGCCATCCCGAGTGCGGCCGTGGTCTTGCCCTTGCCGTTTCCCCACCAGACCTGTGTCAGCCCGAACTCCTCGGGAGCGCGTGGCTCGATTTCGCGGGCGTCTGGCGTACGGCCCTTGCCTGGCGTGCGTGCGATCGGATCGGTGTCGGTATCGGTGTCGTCTGTCATGGTTGTGGTGTCTCGGCCGGAGCCCTTCGTCGCATCGGTTTCACAGCCGCTCGAGGAACGTATCGAACGCCCCACTGTCAGCGTGGACGTGGACGTACGTGCCGAGCGCGTCGTACTCGGTCAGGCCGTCGTGATCGCCGTCGATGCCGTCGCCGCGGACGGTCTCGAAGGCAAAGCGGGCGTCGCCGTCGACGTCGGCGCTCGAGTAGTGAAACTCGTGACCGCGGAGTCGCTCGCCCGCCTCGGCCGTCAGCGTTCCGTCCACGGCCTCGAGTTCGACGTGATCGAGCGCCTGGTAGCGGTCGTGCATGGTCACGTCGGCCGGCACGATCCCGGCCATCTCGTGGGTGTTCCCCTCGGCCGTCGTCAGCGTCTGGGACATCGCCATCAGGCCGCCACACTCCCCGAGGACCGGCAGGCCCTCGCTCGCCAGCCGGCCGAGTTCGGACAGTGTGCCCGCAGACTCGAGTTCGCCGGCGTGGAGTTCGGGATAGCCGCCCGGCAGGTAGACGCCGTCACAGTCGGGGACGGGGTCGCCCGCGAGCGGCGAGAACGTGACCAGGTCGGCTCGCTCGCGGAATCGCTCGAGGGTGGCCGGATACCGGAAACAGAACGCGGCGTCGTCGGCGACGGCGACGCGAGCGTCGACTGTCGGGCCGGGTTCGGGGCTCGAGGCTGGTTCCGGAGGTTCACGTGCTACGTCGGCAAGCCGGTCGGCCTCGAGCGTCTCGGCCGCCTCCGAAAGCGCCGCCTCGGGCAGGGCAGCCTCCTCGCCCATGTGTAGCCCGAGGTGGCGGTCGGGAATCTCGAGGTCCGGGTTCGGGGGAATCCGGCCGAAGTACGCGAGGTCGTCGGGCAGGGCGTCACGAATCCCCTGTTCGTGGCGGCCGCCGTGGGCGCGCTGGGCGATGATCCCCGCGACCTCGATCTCGCGGCCGATCTCGGCGGCGTACTCGCGAAAGCCGAGCGCGGTCGCGCCCACGCTCTCCATGCCGGCTTTCGCGTCGACGACGAGGACGACCGGCAGGGAAAGCGCTTCGGCGACCATCGCCGTGCTCGAGCCGTCGCCGTCGTACAGTCCCATCACGCCCTCGACGACACAGATAGCGGGGGACGACGTCCCCCGGGAAGACGGGTGTGAGCCGTCGATGCCGCCCTCGCCGCGGGCGTAGTTGCGCCGGACGCCCTCCTCACCGCAGAGCCACAGGTCGAGGGTACGGGAGGGGCGGCCGGCGACCGCCTCGTGGTGGCTCGGATCGATGAAGTCCGGCCCGGCCTTGGCGGGCTGGACCGCGTACCCGGCGTCCTCGAGCGCCTGTATGATCGCCAGCGTCGCGACGGTCTTGCCGACGCCGGAGCTGACGCCGCCGAGGACGAACCCCGGCGGGCCACACGTCCCGGTCATTCGATCGCTACCTCCCGGCGAACCGCGAGCACGACCAGATCAGAAAACGGCGTGTCCCCCTTCCCGTCGCCGCCAGCGTGTTCCGCGAGCTCCCCGAGCGTGAACCGGTGGATCTGTTCGTCCTCGTGGGTCAGTTTCTCGAGTACCAGCGCCTCGAGGTCCGGGTCCGCACCGTTTTCGAGCAGAAACTCGGCGATATCCCCGGGCATGATGTCGTAGGGCCGTGGGAGCACGAGCAGGTGACGGTCGCCGACGACCGAAGCGAGGCGATCCACGTCCGCAGAGACGTCGCCGCTCTTGTGGAGGGTGACGAACGTCGAATCTTCCTTGGGCGTCCGAGCTCGGCTCGCAGCCACCTGAATCGAGGAGATGCCGGGGATCACCCGCACCGGAACGTCGGGGTCTTCGCGCTCGACAGCGTCCTGGACCTTCCCGACGAACTGGTAGCCCGAGTGGTTGGGATCGCCCATCGCGACGGCCGTTCCCGACTCGCCGTTTGCGACGCGTCTGCCGAACTCCTCGAGCGCCTCGGCCTCGTCTTTGTACCCACAGGTCAGCAGGTCCGCGTCGGTACACTCCGCGACGAACTCGACGACAGTGGTGAAGCCGACGACGACGTCCGCCTCGCGGATGGCGCGTTCGCCACGCGGGGTCAGATACTCGAGGTTGCCCGGCCCGACGCCGACGGCGTAGACGGGGTCGTCCGTCGCTTCATCTATGTCGGACTCTGCCGCCGCAGCAGCGAACGTCGCCGGATCGGGGCCGGCCTCGAGGTCGTACTCGCCGCTCATTTCTCACCCTCGTCCGCTCTTCGGTCGTCGGCCACACGCTCGAGCTCGAGCTCGTCCGTCCGGACGTCCTTGGCGACGTGAATCAGTTCGTTCGTCAGCGCGGCTGCGAGGCCGCTTCCGCCGCGACGGCCGACGTTGGTGATCGCGGGCACGCCGTACTCCTCGCTGACCTCACGGATCCGCTGGCGGCTCTCCTCTGCCTTGACGAAGCCGACGGGGGTCGCGACGACGACCGCGGGTCGGGTGCCGTTCTCGATGCAGTCGGCCAGTGCGAAGGCAGCCGTCGGCGCGTTGCCAACCGTCGCGATCGAATCCTCGTAGATGCCCTGCTTGTCGAGCTCGAGCACCCCCGAGGCGGTCCGGGTCATGCCCGTCTCCTTCGCCAGTTCGGCCCCGTGGCCGATCGCCTTGTGTTTTGCACAGTCGTGGCCCCGACCGGTGATGCCGGCCTGGGGCATGGTGATGTCTGTGACGATGTTCGCTTCCTCGAGCACGGCCCTCGCGCCCGCCCGGACGGGGGCGTCCTCGTCGTCGTCCAGCTCGTCTCCGCCCGTAAAGCGGATCAGGTGCTGGAACTCGATGTCACCCATCGAGTGGACCGACTTCTGCCGCATCCTGTCGGCCAGGGTCTCGTCGGGGACGAACTGCCGGACGATGTCCATGCTCGTCTCGGCGATGTCCATCGCCTCCTGGGTCGTTGCCCCTAAATCGGCGTACTCTTTCTCGTATTCGCCGTCGGTGTCAGTCATCGGTGGTCACCTCCGCCATCTCGTTCGTGGTTCGCGCTTCCAGGTCACCCTCCACGGAGAGGGTGATGTCCCGGAGTCTGTCCTCTATCTCTTCGCTCGCGTCCCAGAGATCCCGGTCGATGGCCTCGAGCAACGTCGCCGTGATGGACTCGAGTGCCCACGGATTGACGTCTTTCATCCACTCCTGGCGATCCTCGTCGAAGGCGTAGGCTTCGGCGACGTCCTCCCAGAGCCGGTCGCTGATGACGCCCGTCGTGGCGTCCCAGCCGAGCGTGACGTCGACCGTCGTCGAGAGGTCGCCCGCGCCCTTGTAGCCGTGTTCCTCCATGGAGTCGAGCCAGTCGGGGTTGAGTACGCGGGCGCGCATCGCCTTGCGCACTTTCTCCTCGTTGGTGTAGACTGAGACGTTGTCCGGGTCCGACGAATCGCCGACGTACGAAGCTGGCTCCTCGCCGGAGACCTCCGAGACAGCGGAGATGAAGCCCCCGTGGAAGGCGTACCAGTCCGAGGAGTCGAACTCGTCCTGTTCCATCGTGTCCTCGATCTTGACGGTGGCGTCGACGTTCGAGAGCCGCCGCTCGAAGGAGTCGTGGGCATCGGAGACGCGTCCGCGCGAGCCCATCGCGTAGCCGCCCCACTGGACGTAGACGTCGGCGAGGTCGGATCGATCGTCCCAGTTGCCCTCGTCGACGGCCTTGTTCGTGCCGGCTCCGTAGCCGCCGGGTTTGGTGGTGAACACGCGATCCATGACGGCGTCGCGAGCCTCGTCGGCCTCGAGTCCCTCTTCGTCCTCGAGTGTCTCCGCTTCTTCCTCGACGTGCTTTTTCACGTAGTTCATCTCGTGGGGCTCGTCGAGATCGACCACCGCATCGACGGCGTCGTGGATGACGCCCGCCGCGGCGGGGAAGGCGTCGCGGAAGAGTCCCGAAACCCGGGTCGTGACGTCGATCCGCGGCCGGTCGAGTTCCTCGAGGGGGATCGGCTCGACGTCGTCGATCCGGCCCGCGTCGGTCCAGACCGGCTCGACGCCCATCATCGCGAGCACCTGGGCGATGGTCTCCCCGCGGGTGCGGATCGTGGGGGTTCCCCAGGCGACGACGCCGATCTCTTCCGGATAGTCGTCGTTCTCTGCGTAGTGGCGCTCGAGGACGCCCTCAGCAACCTCCCGACCGACCTGCCAGGCGGCTTTCGCCGGCACCTTGCGGGGGTCGAGCGTGTAGAAGTTCCGTGCAGTCGGCAGCAGGTCGACGCCGCCGCGGGTCGGCGCGCCCGACCCGCCTGGTGGGACGTACTCGCCCTCGAGGGCGTCTGCAGTGCGCGGAATCTCGTCTTCCGCGCCGTGGACGCGCGGGGCGGCTTCCTCACAGATGAACGCCAGGGCTTCCCGCAGGTCGTCGTGTGCGCCCGGTTTCGCGCGCGCGTCGCCGATCGTCTCGAGGTCGACGATCAGCAGGTTGATGTTCACCTCGTCGTCGGGACCGCCCTCGAGTTCGGAGACGGGGACGTCGAACTCGTGCTCGGCGAGCGTCTCGATCAGCTCGACGCTTTGTTCGTGGACGACGTCGGCAGCCTCGGCGTAGGTCATGCCCAGATCCCCGTCGTAGGTTCCAGGCGAGGAGAGCATCGTCTCGTAGTCGACGCCGAGTGCGCCCGCGACGCTCTCGCGGAGGCTCGGCGCGCCGGGGTTTTCCAACCTGGTCAGCGCGACCAGGTACTCGACGAGCCGCTCGCCCGCCGGGGGTTCGCCCATCGTGTGCAGCCCCATCCGGATCTGGGTGGTCTTGACGTCGGTGAGGTACTCGTGGATCCGCTCGACGAGTTCGTCGATATCCACCTCGTCGCCCTCGACGTCGCCCTCCGCCAGGCTCGAGCCGGCTTCGTCGGGGCCGCGGACGTCCGCCTTCTCGTCGATCGTGCCCGCAACGCCGAGCTCGACGGCCAGGTCCAACTCTTCGACCTTCTCCCGCAGCAGGGCCTCGAGCTGTTCGCCATCGTCGCTTCGGGCGTCTTCCATCCCGGCCTGGCGGTACTCACTCGCCAGCTCCTCGAGTTCGGAGAGGTCGTCGTAGGTTCCCGCCGCCCGCATCACGGGCGTGAGGTAGTCGACGATGGCGGCGTAGGAGCGCCGTTTGGCCTGGGTTCCCTCGCCGGGGTTGTTGACGATGTAGGGGTAGACGTTCGGCAGGTCGGAGACGAGCGCGTCGGGGGCGCTCTCGCCGTTGAGTCCGACCGTTTTCCCGGGGAGCCACTCGAGGCTGCCGTGGGTGCCCAGGTGGACGACCGCGTCGGCCTCGTAGGCCTCGCGCAGCCAGGCGTAGAAGGCGTAGTAGTCGTGTGGGGGCTGCAGGTCGGAGTCGTGGTAGACCTTCGAGGGATCCATCCCGAAGCCACGCGGGGGCTGGACGGTGACGAGCACGTTGCCACACTCCATGCCGGGGATGGCGAACGGTCGCTCGGGCGGTTCGCCCCACTCCTCGACGATGTGTTCCTGGAAGCGCTCGTCGGCGTCGGCGAACCACTCGGCGTACTGGTCGGGCGAGACGGTGTCGACGCTTAACTCGCGGACGTCCTCGGGGGCGACCCAGCGGTCCTCGAGGGTGAGCTGGGCGGTCAGCTCCTCGATCAGCGCCTGGCCGTCCTCGGGGCGGTCCTCGAGGTCGTAGCCCCGGGCCTCGAGTTCTTCCAGCAGGTTGATCGTGCTCTCGGGGCTGTCGAGCCCGAAGGCGGTCCCGATGCCGTCGTCGCTCGGCGGGTAGTTGTGGAGGACGACGGCGACGTTTTTCTCCTCGTTCGGGGTGTACCGAAGCTCGGCCCAGTTGACCGCGAGACTCGCGACGTGCTCGACGCGATCCTCGATCGGGAAGTGCTGTTTCGGCGCGCTGCCGAGCCCGGCCTCGTCGTCCATGCGCTCCTTGCCACTGATGGGGTGGGTGACGACGTTGCCGTCGAACTCCGGCAGTGCCACCGAGAGAGCGAGTTCGAAGCCCATCACGCCCGTGTCACTCGCCTCGTAACGCGACCGCGAACGCATCGTCGTGATCGCCTGGAGGACCGGCACGCCCAGTTCCTCGAGGAAGATCTCCTCCGTCCCCCCTTCGTCACTCGCCGACCGGCCGCGCTCGCTCATCCCCAGCGAGAACATGAAAGAGCTGACGACGGCGTCGACGATCGGTCCCTCGTCGTCGCTGAACCAGTTCTTGGCGACCCACTCGGCGTTCTCCTGTCCTTCCTCGTCGGTCGCGGGGTTACAGAAGGCGGGGAGAACGTTCACACCCTCTGCCTCGAGCGCCCGGACGAGTGCGTCGACGTAGCGGGTGTTGGCGTGGGTCCAGTGAGATTCGTAGAACCAGACGCCCACCGTCGGCTTCCCGTCGTCGTGGGTCTCCAGCAGTTCCTCGTACTCGACGGCGGGATAGTCTGGGTGGTAGACGCCCTCCGTCGGCAGGGAAACGGGGTCGTCGACCTCGCCGTCGTACTCGCCGTACTCGCCGGCGAGGTAGCGACAGCAGTGCTCGAGGTTGACGATCCCGCCCCGTTCGAGGTAGTCGTAGACCTGCTCGCGGTCGTCGTCGGCGACCGTCGTGTCCTCGAGCGCGTAGGCGTCGCCCGTCGATTTTACGACCAGCGGGACGCCCGCCTCGGCGAGGCGGTCGGTCGCCAGATCGTAGCCCGGCATGCTGTCTTCGGCCCCGTGCAGCCAGAAGACCGCCGCGTCGGCGGATTCGAGCGTCTCGACGAACGCTTCGATCTCGGTTTCGTCCTCGAGGTCGCTCTCGGAGCGAACCACCAGGTCGATTCCCTCGAGTCGGCTCGCGGCTTCCTGCAGCGCGCCCAACTCGTTTTCAGTCGCGGTGTATAGCCCGATCGTCGGCATCGATAGTAAAGCATTATTTCGGTACTACAAATAAGATTTCACATCGACATGGAGCGCCACCGCACGCCGTTCCCGGCGATCGTCGGACAGGAGGAACTGAAGCGGGCGCTGTTGGCCGTCGCGGCCAACGACGCGCTCGACGGGCTGCTCGTCCAGGGAGAGAAAGGGACCGCCAAGTCGACGGCCGTCCGCGGGCTCGTGGACCTGTTGCCCGACCAGCGCGTCGTCGCCGACTGCCCCTACGGCTGTCCGCCCGACGATCCGGCCGGCCAGTGTGCGGAGTGTCGGGAGCGCGACCGCGAGGACCTCCCGGTCGAGAGCCGCCCCGTCCCGCTGGTGACGCTCCCGCTCGGGGCGACCCGCGAGCGCGTCGTCGGCACGCTCTCCGTCGCTGACGCCCTCGAGGGGGAGGCCGAGTTCGACCCCGGCCTGCTCGCGCGGGCGAACCGGGGCATCCTCTACGTCGACGAGGTGAACCTGCTCGAGGACCACCTCGTTGACGTCATCCTCGACGCGGCCGCGAGCGGGGTCAACCGCGTCGAACGCGACGGCGTGAGTGTCGAACACCCGGCCGACTTCACGCTCATCGGAACGATGAACCCGGAGGAAGGCGAGCTTCGGCCACAGCTGCGGGACCGCTTCGCGCTGCAGGCGACGGTCGTCGGCTGTCGCGAGATCGAGGATCGCGTCGAGATCATCGACCGCGCGCTCGCAGCGGGCACCGATCCGGACCGGCGCGCGGCGTACGCCGAGGAGACGGCCGCGTTGCGTGACCGACTGCTCGAGGCCCGCACGCGCCTGCCCGACGTCGAACTCCCGGCGGCGTTCAGACGCGACGCCGCCGAACTCTGTCTCGAGGCTGGCGTCGACGGCCACCGGGGCGACATCGCCATCGCCCACACGGCACGGACGCTTGCGGCACTCGACGGCCGGGAGAAGGTCATCGAGCCGGACGTCGAGGAGGCCGCCCGGCTCGCGCTCCCACACCGGCTGCAGAGTCGCCCGTTCGAGGACGAGCCCGACCTCGAGGACGTACTCGAGGACCAGTTCGACGACGAGAGCGATCGCGAGGACGAGGAGACGGACGCCAGCGATACGGAGGCGGGGGAAGAAGGCGACGACGAGAGGGGATCCGGGTCCGACGACGCCGGGGGCGACGACCGACGGGACGGCCACGACGGGGACGGCTCCGGCGGCGGCTCGAGCCAGCCGTCAGGCGAATCGCCGGCTGACGACGATGGCGATGGCGACGACGACAGTGATGGGCCAGACGAGGGCGAAGAGGAAGACGAGGCGACGCCGCTCGTCCCCGGCCAGCAGCGGGCCGACATCGGCGACGCCGAGACGCCGCCGGTCGAGGAGGTAGACGCCGGCGGCTCCCCGGGTGACGGCTCCCGGGCACGGGTCGACGCCTCGAGGCAGGGTCGGGGGTCGCGGGTCCGGACCGAACGTGCCGGACGCGACGACACGGTCGACGCCGCCGCCTCGATCCGGGCGGCCGCGGGCGAGGGTCGAACCGACCTCGAGAGCGAGGACCTCCGGACGTCGGTCCGGACCGCGACGGCCGGGACGCTCGTGGTCTTCGTCGTCGACGCCAGCGCCTCGATGGGGCCCGCGATGTCGGTCGCCAAGGGAACGGTCATGTCGCTGTTACAGGACGCCTACGAACGCCGCGACGAGGTCGCGTTCGTGGCCGTCGCCGGCGAGGAAAGCGAGGTCCTCCTGCCACCCACCGACAGCGTCACGCTCGCGGCCCGTCACCTCAAGGAGCTCCCGACCGGCGACCGGACGCCGCTTCCGTCCGGCCTCGAGGAGGCGACCCGGCTGGTCACACGGTCGGAGGCGGACGCGAGCCTGGTCGTCGTCGTCACCGACGGCCGGGCGAACGTCGCCGAGGGAAGCCCGACGGCGGCCACGCGCGAGGCGGCCGGGCGGCTGGCGCGGACCAACGCCGAGGTCGTTCTCGTCGACGCGAGCGAGGCCGACGACCGGACGGGACTGATCGGCGTCCTCGAGGCCGAGACGGACGGCCGGACGATACCACTGGCGTCGCTGTCGGCAGAGAAGGTCGCCGAGGCGACACGCTCGGCACACGAATAGGCTGCTCGAGTCCCCGCGATCAGGGCCGTGGCGCTGCCTTCTGGAGTGCCGTCTCCGCGATGTTGCCGCCGTAGTCGGCGCTTCTCGAGAGCGAGTCGACGATGAGCCCGAGCGACTGGGCCTGGACGGGCTCGAGGTCACGAAGCATGTCGTCGATCGTGCGGGTGTGCTGGTCGATCTCGAGGACGGACTCGAGGGCTTCGTGGCCCAGCCGGTTCGCCTCGGCACCGTCGTCGGCAAACAACGCGTCCATCGACTTCTCTAAGACGTCCGCAGCGTCGTCGTGCAGCGCCTGGAGGGCGTCGGCGACGTCGCCGGGTATCTCCTCGAGTTTGCGTGCGAGCGTGGCGATCTTGGCGGCGTGGTCGGCGACGCGTTCGAGCTGACGGGCGCTCGAGTGGTAGTCGAAACAGTCCTCCCGGGAGACGCCGAGTTCTTCGGCCGCCCGCGGCGAGCGCAGCGTCGCCCGAAAGATCCGTGAGACGACCAGCCAGAGGCGATCGACGTCGTCGTCACGGTCGATCACGTCGCGGGCGATGTCGTCGTCGTTTTCGATCAGCGCCCGGAGGGCGTCCGCGAGCATCGAGTTCGCGATGAGACGCATCCGGGAGACGGCGTTGACGATCGACAGCTCTGAGGAGTCGAGCAAGTCCTGGATGACGACGCTGTCTGTCGTCTCCTCGAGTACTTCGACCCCGACGAGCCCCTGGGTGGCGTCGCGGATCGCGCTTCGCTGGTCGGTCGTGATCCGGCCGGCCTCGAGGGCGATGACGTCGAACCCGCTTACGTACATCGTCATCACCGCCCGGGTGAGCCGTTCGCCCTCGAGGTCGGAGACGTCCAGGGTTCCTCGCTGGCGTTCGGTGTCACTCGTCGGCGTCAACAGCAAGGCATCGTCTTCGGGATAGAACTCGACTGTCGTGCCGGCGCTGACGTCGTTCTCGGTCGCCCAGGACTTGGGCAGTGAGACGGTGTAGGTCGACCCACCGGTGACCTGGACCTTTCGCGTCTCCATGCACCGGTCTTGTTGCCGGTCGAATATAAATTCGACCGTATCTATAGAGCCAGAGATGGTTCCGGATTGGATCCGCTGTAACTGACGGTATCGGGGTTTCGATAGTGTATATTTCGTCGTTAAGTGGTATGTGCTAGCTGGCATCGAACATAGAGATATATAGAGAACATAGTAGAGTATTTAGACCGAATAGACACAACCAGGCGGTGATGGGAAACAAGCCGACGTCCGGCCGTGACACCACGACGACACGGCGTCGCGTCCTGCTCGGTACCGTGGGGGCGGTCCTGACTGGACTGTCGGGGTGTATTACTCGCGGCTACGAGACCGACCTCTCGGGGGAGGTTTTAGTCGACGGCAGTAACACCGTCCTCCCTCACGGTGCTGTCGTCTCCGAGGAGTTCCAGTGGCGGAACAACCGCGTCATCATCCCCGTCCGGGGTTCCGGAACGGGAGCCGGCTTTCAGCGGTTCTGCGCGGGCGAAACCGACGTCCAGAACGCGAGTCGACCGATCCTCGACGGCGAGTCGGAGATGTGTTCGGCAAACGGGATCGAGTACGTCGGCCTCGAGACGGCACTCGACGGACTCGCCGTCTTCGCCCACCCGGACAACGGCTGGTGTGACGACCTCACCGTCGAGGAACTCCACCAGATCTGGCAGTCGGGGTCAGACGTCGACACGTGGAGCGACGTCCGTGAGGAGTGGCCCGACGAGGAGATCGAACTCTACGGTCGCGATCCGGCCTCGGGGACCTTCGATTACTTCACCGAACAGATCAACGACGAGATCGGTGACATCCGGTCAGATTACTCCGCGAGCGCGGACACCAACGTCATCGTCCGTGGCGTTCGCGGCAGCGAGTACGCGCTCGGCTTCGGCGGAGCCGGCTACTACTACGAGAACGAAGACGACCTGAAGCTGATCGGCGTCGACGACGGCGACGGACCGGTCGAGCCGACCCGAGAAACGATCGAGAGCGGAGAGTACACGCCGTTGACCCGGCCGCTGTACACGTACTTCCGGGTCAGCGCGCTCGAGCGAGACGTCGTGCGGGCGTTCGCCGAGTTCTACTTCGAGGAGATCGACGGCGAGGCGACCGAGGCAGACATCGTCGAAGACGACGAGACGCTCGTCTGGACCCAGTGGGCCGCCCGCCGGGTCGGCTACTACGCCCTGCCCGACGAGGTCGACGATCCGGACGAGCCAAGCGTCGCAAAGAGCGAGGCGACACTCCGGGAGGCACTCGAGGAGGTGACGGCATGAGCACCGACCAGGACGTCGGCATTACGGCCCGTGGCAGCAGCGTCGACGACCGGAAGAACGACCTCATCCGGCTGGTCTTTTTCTCCTGTGCGGCTGTCACCGTCCTGACGACGCTCGCGATCATCCTCGTTCTCGTCGACGGCTCGATCGACTTCTTCCAGCGGGTCTCGATCGTCGAGTTCTTCACCGAGGCCAACTGGTCGCCGGTCATCCGACCGCGCAGTTACGGCGTACTCCCGCTGATCTGGGGGACTCTCGCCGTCACGGTGGGGTCGGCGATCATCGCGATCCCCGTCGGTACGGCGACCGCGGTCTATCTCAGCGAGTACGCCGATCCGCAGGTCCGGAAGGTGATCAAGCCGACGCTCGAGATCCTCGCCGGAGTCCCGACGATCGTCTACGGCTTTTTCGCCCTCTCGTTTATCACGCCGCTGCTCCAGCGGGTGTTCCCCCAGACGGGGACGTTCAACCTGGCCGCGGGCGCGGTCGTCGTCGGGATCATGATCATCCCGATGGTCTCGAGTCTCAGCGAGGACGCGATGAGTTCGGTGCCGGACGAGCTTCGCAACGCCGCCTACGGCCTGGGTGCGACGAAGTTCGAGGTCTCGACGAACGTCGTCGTCCCGGCCTCGCTGTCGGGCATCATCGCTTCCTACATCCTCGCGCTCTCGCGAGCGATCGGAGAGACGATGGCCGTCACCCTCGCCGTCGGGATGACCCCCCAGATCACGGGCAATCCCCTGGAACCGATGCAGACGATGACCGCCTACATGGTCCAGATCGGGATCAGTGACGTGTCGGTCGGATCGATCCAGTACCAGAGCCTGTTCGCCGTCGGACTGACGCTGTTTGCGATGACACTCGCGATGAACCTGTTCAGCCTGTGGGTCAAAGCGCGCTACCGGGAGGAGTACGAATGAGCACGGATACACGGACGCCGTTTGGCGAATCGACCGAGGACATCGAGCGAAAGCGTAAGATCGGCCGCGCGTTCGTCGCGGTCTGTTTCGCCTCGACGCTCGTTGGTATCGTCGCACTCGTGGCCTTGCTCGCCGACGTCGTCTACGAGTCCTGGGGCTGGGTCACCTGGGAGTTTCTCACGTACCCGCCATCCCAGACGATCGAGTACTACCTGCCCGGCGCTCGCGGTGCTGGTATCTACCCCGCGATCGTCGGCTCGATCTTCCTCATCGCGCTGACCGCCGTCTTCACCATCTTCCTCGGCGTCGGCGCGGCGGTCTATCTCGAGGAGTACGCCTCCGAGAGCCGGCTGAAGTCCTTTATCGAGGCCAACATCGCCAACCTCGCGGGCGTCCCCTCGATCGTCTACGGGCTGCTCGGGTTGGCGATCTTCGTCCGCGCGATACAGCTAGGCTCGAGTCTCATCGCCGGCGCGTTGACGTTGACGCTTCTGATTCTGCCGATCGTCATCGTCTCGACCCAGGAAGCGTTGCGTGCGGTGCCGGACTCCCAGCGACAGGCCGCCTACGGCGTCGGCGCGACCCAGTGGCAGGTAATCCGGGATGTCGTCCTTCCCCGTGCACTGCCCGGCATCATGACGGGGACGATCCTCTCGCTATCGCGAGCGATCGGCGAGACGGCCCCGATCCTGATGGTCGGTGCTGCGACCTCGCTGTTCGTCGGCCCCGACAGCCTCACCGCCCCGTTCAGCGCGATGCCGATGATGATCTTCGAGTGGGCGACCCTGCCCGAACCCGGGTTCCAGCACGTCGCCGCCGCGGGGATCGTCGTCTTGCTGTCGATCCTGTTGCTGATGAACGCCGTCGCGATCTTCATCCGCAACAGGTACGATCCCCGGTCCTGAGCGCACGACACCCTCGATCTACATACCGATATATAGACCACATAGCGCCCTATTTATTCGACGACGTCGACGATCAACGTGATGACGGGGAGACGACTGATCTGCACTCGTCGCGACGCTCCAGTCCGACCGGCAGTGGACGACCGCTCGGGGACGCCGACGACACGAGCGAGCACCGATTCGCAACAGGTAACTGCCCGAAGCGTCACGTATCGATAACTGCATGACCGCAAACCAGAGCGGGTCGGGGACCGTCTCGGAGACCCGGATCGAGGGCTCGGCACGGGAGGAAGTGGGGGCGGTCGATCGCGACCGCGTCGCGGGTTCGCCCCAGGTGGACGACGCGGTCATCGAAGCGCACGATCTGAATGTGTTCTACGGCGACGACCAGGCCTTGCAGGGGATCGACATGCAGATCCCCGAACGGAAGGTGACGGCGCTCATCGGCCCTTCGGGCTGTGGGAAATCGACGTTCCTTCGCTGTATCAACCGGATGAACGACCTGATCGACGTCGCCCGCGTCGAAGGCGACCTCTACTTCCACGGGAAGAACGTTTACGACGACGACGTCGATCCCGTCGCCCTCCGCCGGAAGATCGGGATGGTCTTCCAGAAACCGAACCCCTTCCCCAAGAGCATCTTCGACAACGTCGCCTACGGGCTGCGCGTCCAGGGCAAAGACGACGGCAATCTCGAGGAGAAGGTCCGAACGGCACTCGAGCGTGCCGCCTTGCTCGACGAAGTCGACGGTAGACTCGACGAGTCCGGACTCGATCTCTCTGGCGGCCAACAACAGCGACTCTGTATTGCCCGTGCGATCGCGACCGACCCCGAAGTGATCCTGATGGACGAACCTGCCTCGGCGCTCGACCCCGTCGCGACCTCCCAGATCGAAGACCTGGTCGAGGAACTCGCCGAGGAGTACACCGTCGTGATCGTCACCCACAACATGCAACAGGCTGCCCGGATCTCCGATAAGACCGCCGTCTTCCTCACCGGTGGCCACCTCGCGGAGTTCGACGACACGGCGAAGATCTTCGAGAACCCCGAGAGCCAGCGCGTCGAGGACTACATCACCGGGAAGTTCGGATAGTCGTTCCCTCGTTTTCAGATCCGTCGGTACCGATAGCATCGTCGCGAACGCGACGAGCAGGCGGTAAATCGTCACGCCAGCACGGCCAGCGCTCGCCCGTACTGTTGACAGGACGAACGGGTGTGTCGTCGGCGTCTCACTCGATGCCGCCGACGCCACGTTCCGAGTCGGGGAGATCGTATCGCTCGACCTCGAGACCGAGTTCCTCGAGGGCGGCCTCGAGGTGTTCGTCCTCGGCGTACTCCGCACCGTCTTCCTCGCGGAGCCGCTGGGCGGTCGCGAGCACTTCCGCCCGGCGGTCGTCGGGGACGTCGTACTTGTCCGTCGAGAGTTCGATCACGAGGCCGTCGTTGTCGCGGGTGTAGATCGAGTGAAAGATCCCCCGGTCGAAGACGTTGTAGCCACGGCCGTCCTCCTCGAGAGCGGCCATCACTTCCTCGAAGCGGTCGGGCGCGATCCGGAACGCGAGGTGATGGACGCCGCCGACCGAGGTACGCTGTTGTCGCGGGTCGGCGTCGCGGTCGTCGCTGACGAAGAAGGTGAGGAGTCGGCCGTCGCCGGTGTCGAAAAAGAGGTGCGTCTGTGAGGGGTCGTCGAGATTGGGCTGGCGAAGGACCAGCGGCATGCCGAGCAGATCCCGATAGAACGAGATCGTCTCCTCGGCGTTGCTTCCCCAGATAGAGACGTGGTCCGTACCGACGGTGTGGGCTGGACTGTCCGGACGGTCGGCCGTAACGGGTTCGCGGTCGCCACTCATACCCGGTCGAACGGCTGACGAACGAATATACCTTGTTCCGGACCGACCGGTATCGTCCGTCTCTTCCCGCGGCGTGACGTTCCGACCGTGTCGGGAGAAAGAGAGAAAGCTATTCCACCCTCGAGTGAACAGTCACGAGGTAATGAACAAACGGGGGCACGTGCTGAACGCGGTACTGCTCGGCGTCGGTCTCGGTATCCTGCTCGAGCCGACGGCCGACGAACGAATGATCGCGACGATCGTGATGATCGCCGTCCCTGTAACACTCGGTGCAATGGTCCCCGACATCGACACCGAGTTCGGTCGGCATCGCAAAACGCTACACAATCTCCCCGTACTCGTCGGCTTCGTCGCCTTTCCGTACTTCTTCGGCAACCTCGAGTACGTCTGGATCGGCGTGTTGACCCACTACGTCCTCGACGTCGCAGGCAGCAGACGTGGGATCGCGCTCTTTTATCCGCTGTCGTCTTCGGAGTACGGGCTGCCGCTCGGCGTCCCCGTCAGCAGCAGCCGTGCCGGGATAGTGACGATCGCCATTACAACTCTCGAGCTCGCCCTCGCAGGGCTGCTCATCTACAGCGTCCCCCAGTGGGGCCTCGAGCTGGGACGCCAGGCGCTTGGAATCTAGGCACCGATGCGACTGTCCTGTCCGCAAACGACGGCGACAGGGCGGCAACGACGCTCGTTCGTCGATGATGAACCGGCCGACACTCGATATGTGAATAGCTACCAATGGACAAGAACTAAGCGACTTCCCGTCCTACGCGCAGTCATGAAGGCCGTCGAGCGTCCGACGTTCGAGTCCGAGACGAGCAAACGCATCTACGAGTACGTCGAACGACACGGCACCGCCAATCGGCACGCGCTTCGAGACGCCCTGTCGCTGTCGGCCGAGACGTTCCAGGACCACCTCGAGCGGCTGACCTCGGAGGGGTATCTGGAATCAGAGGGCGGAACGCTGCGGATCGCACTCGAGTTCGGCGCGATCGAGGAGTTCGAGACGGACGGAACGACGGTCATCATCCGCCCCGGCCGTCAGAGCGATTTCGAAGGACTCGTCGAGACGATCCGGGACGTGACGGCCGAAGAGACCTACGTCGTCGCCGAAACGGTCGCCGAACAGCTCCTCTACGAGGACGCCGTCACGCGACACAACGCCGTCGAGTCGCGGGTGTTCTTCGTCGCGACCGTCGACGGCGCAGTCGTCGGCTGGACCCACCTCGACCTGCCACATCTGGACCAGGTCAAAGAGACCGCCCGCCAGACCGTCGGCGTCCGCGAGACCTACCGCGGCAAGGGGATCGGCAGCGAACTCTTAGAGCGTGGCCTGGAGTGGGCCAGAGCCAACGGCTATCGGAAGGTCTACAACAGCATTCCGACGACCAACGATCGCGCACTCGAGTTTCTCACAGAGCACGGCTGGAACACCGAGGCGATCCGCCGGAACCACTACACGATCGACGGCGAGCACGTCGACGAAGTGATGATGGCCTACGAGTTTTGAGTTTCAAGAGGTCGTAGGAACGTGTTACCTCGAGCGAAGAGGGCCCTAGATATCTACCGGACTGACCGTTTGCGACCGTTTCGAGGGCGGTAGTCGGCACTATTGGACACGCGTCGTACTCGAAATTGCCGGCATTCGTTCCGTTCGTCGTGACTGTAGGGGTATGCGACGAGTAACAATGAGTGACACTACGCGAGCAGTCAATACTACTGGATCGATGACAGACCGCTCGACACGACTGATACAGCCGTTCACGGCCGTCCGCCAGGGAAGCAAACGACTCGTCACGGAGATGCCGACGGATCTGGCTGGCGTGGCGGGATTCGTCTTCGTCGCAGTAACAGTGTTGGCAGTCGTCGACGTCGGTTCGACGCTGGTCCGGGCGGCGGTCGGATTCCCACTGCTGTGTTTCCTGCCGGGATACGCGACCGTCTCGGCGCTCTTTCCGCGTGCGTCCGACACACGACTGGCGACGGAAACTGCTGTCCCGGCCGGAACCAGCGGCATCAGTGACCTCGAGCGGCTGGCGCTCGCGTTCGGCCTGAGCGTCGCCATCCTTCCCCTGCTGGCACTGGTCATCGCGGCCGGCTCGTGGGGCTACTCGACGGGTGTCGTGGTGACGGTCCTCGCCGGCTACGTCCTGGGGCTCGTCGCGATCGCCACCGTCAGACGGCGTCGCGTCCCGCGGGCCGAGCGCTATCGCATCCACCTCGGCCGACGCGTCGAGACGGCCCGCACGGCCATCTTCGACACGAACTCCGCCGTCCACACGGCGATCAACGTCGCGCTCGTCGTCAGTATGGTACTCGCGTTGACGACCGTCGGCTACGCCCTCGTCTCGCCCCAGTCGGGCGAACAGTACACCAGCCTTGAGTTGCTCACCGAGAACGACTCTGGCGAGTACGTCACCGGGGAGTATCCGTCGACCGTGGATGCCGGAGAATCGGTCCCCGTGACGATCGCCGTCGAGAACTGGGAAGGTGACGATACCGAATACACGGCCGTCGTTCAGGAGCAACGGCTGACCAACGGCGAGGTCAACGAGCGAACGGAGATCGACCGTCTCGAGTATGCCGTCTCCGACGGTGAGACTGCATACGGCGAGAGTGACGTGACGCCAGTCGCCGACGGCGGCACCGTCCGGATCACCGTTCTCCTCTACGTCGACGACGTTCCCGAGACGCCGACCACCGACAACGCGTATCGATACACCTACTTCTGGATCGAAGTCACCGATGGCGGTTTTGAGAATCCATAGATGTGTGAACCAACAGACGGTGAACACTTCCTGTCCGAGGGTATCTTGCGTATAACAAGGTCACGAACGACAGAACTTCCTGTGAATATATGAGGTCAGAACCAACGACATGTAGACAACAGCACCGTGATTCACTCCTGGTTTCGCTCGGGTTCTTTGCGGTTGTCGGCGCGACGTTCACTGCCGTTACCTCGCCAGCGACGGGATACGAGGTGTCGCTGTATACCGCGACACCAACTGGAACGTGGATCGGGCTAGGAATTGGATTTCTCGTCTCGCTGTTCGTCGCGACTTCGTCGGTACTAGATGAGGGTAGGTTGCTTCGGATTGATGCCCTCGTACTCGGGGGGTTGTCGACCCTCGTCTTCGCAGGCCTCCCCATCATTCGTGGCTATCGGTTCAATGGGCAGACCGACTCGTTAACCCACTTCGGTTGGGCGAGCGCGATCCGCGACGGATCGCTGTCTCCGTTCGAGTTACTTTACCCCGGAATACACACCGTCTCGGTACTGATCGAGTCTGTGATTGGAGCACCGCTAACCCAGTCGATGATGTTTGTTGTTCTTCTCTCAGTAGTGGTGTTCATTGTCTTTGTCCCGCTGGCTGTCCAGACAGTCGTTCCGACACCCACGGCGACCGTCGTTGGGACATTTTCGGCGTTCTTGTTATTGCCGATCACGACCCTCTCGACGCACATGCATCCACACGCGATGACACAGACAGTCCTGTTTTCCGCGCTGGTAGTTTACGTACTGCTGAAGTACGTCTTCGCCGGCCGTGAGAGCGGCTCGTTCTCTGCGGTCGGGGTTGTCCTTGCGATTCTCTCGATCTCGACGGTCGTCTTCCACCCACAGTACGTCGCACATATGATCGTCGTCTTTCTCGGTATCTGTTCCGTCCAGCTCGTCGCACACCGAACAACGGACGGCGCGATCACGGACCACCGCCTGCTGTACGGACAGACGCTGTTTCTGATCGCGGTCTTTTTTGCCTGGGCGTCGAAGCACGGTTTTTTCGCCGAGTTCGCCGAACGAGCCGTCGTCTCGACGGTGATGTACGTCTTCGGTGACGGCGGCACCGCTGGCGAATCGATCGCTGACCAGGGCGCGTCGCTGGCGGCAGTCGGCGGCGGAATCGGGGAGATATTCTTCAAACTGTTCACTCCACAACTGATCTTCGCACTTGCCACCAGCGGACTCGTTCTCGCTACCCTGGCCCGGCGATCCGGCTGGAACTGCCGTGACGTTTCCGCCGTGACCGCATATTTCACGCTCGGACTGATCGGTCTGGCAGCCCTGTTCGTGCTGTATTTCTTCAGCGACACGTCGGAGATGTACTTTCGCGTCTTCGGACTCGCGATGGTTCTCCTGACGGTTCTCGGTGCGCTCGCCATAGATCGGGTAGTGACGTGGCGGACCCGTCGGGAGGGGACGGGATCGTCCGTTCGGTCGCTGCTTGCCGTCGGGTTCGGTATCCTGCTCGTCGTCTCGTTGCTCGCCGTCTTCCCTTCGCCGTACATCTACAGCCAGTCACAGCACGTGACCGACAGTCAACTGACCGGATACGAGTCGGCCTTCGCAAACAGCGACGACGACGTCGAATTCCTGGGGATCCGGGATGGTCCGAACCGCTACGACGACGCGATCCACGGCAACCCCGAGCGAAGCCACGCCCACGGAAGCATCTCCGAGGATGCGTTTGACGAACCGCTCTCGAGCCAGTACGATACCGACCACTATCTCGTGATTACACGGACGGATCGCGACCGTGAGACGATCGCATACAGGGGACTTCGGTACACGTCGGCAGGGTTCGACTCGATCGACGGTCAGCCTGGCGTCAACCGGGTCCAGTCGAACGGGGAGTTCGAACTCTATCACGTTGTTCCGGACGAACCAGCATCGTCATGAGCCTGCCGGAGCAACTCGGGTCGCGGTTCAGAGCCGAGTTCGTCGGCCTGGTCGTCGCCACCGTTGCCGGCGGGCTCCTCGTGTTTCTCCTGGCCCGACTGCTCGAGCCCGACGCCTATGGAACCCTGTTTCTCGCGATATCGATTCTCACCGTCGTAGGGATATTCAGCAAACTCGGCATCGCGAAATCGGCAGCCAGGTACGTCGCAATGTACCGGGAAGACGATCCCGGACAGGTTCCACACATCCTCGAACGATCCGCGTTGGTGACGGTTCTCACACTCGGGATCGTCTCGCTTGTACTCGCAGTTGGCCACGAACACATCTCGGAACTCGTCGGCGAAGCCGGTATCGCGACGTTGCTCCTGTGGGGAGCGCTGTTCGTCGCGTTCGAGGCGACGACGACGTTCACCCGGTCGATCGCCCAGGGGTTCGAGGACATCGAGCTCGCGGCGACGGTGAAAGCGATCGACATGGGCGGTCGGCTGCTGTTCGCCGTCGGGTTCGTCGCGCTGGGCTATGGAGCGCTGGGAGCACTCGGTGGGTACATCGCCGGCTCGCTCGTCGCGTCCGCCATCGGCATCGGCGTCCTCTACCGGCGTCACTACCGACCGTCGCCACGGGCCGCGCGGATGGAGTCCGGACTGACACGTCGCATTCTCGAGTACAACGTCCCGCTCACCGTCACTGGAGTGGCGGGCAAAGTCGACAAAGACGTCGATACGATTCTCGTCGGGTTCTTCCTGAACCCGGCCGCGGTCGGCTTTTACGTCCTCAGCAAACAGATCGTCGAGTTCGTCCAGATGCCCGCCTCGGCACTCGGGTTCTCGATCTCGCCGACGTACGGTAAACAGAAGGCTGCCTCCGAACTCGACACCGCCGCGTCCCTCTACGAGGCGTCGCTGAAGTACTCGCTCCTGTTGTACGTCCCGGCAGCGGTGGGGATCTTCGTCGTCGCCGAGCCGGCCGTGACGGGAATCTTCGGCGCGGAGTTCGCCGGTGCGGTGGCGGTGTTGCAGGTCCTGTCGGTGTATGCCGTCCTCCAGGCACTCACGAAGATTACCGACCACCCACTGAACTACCTCGGCAGGGCACGCGAGCGTGCGATCGCCAAGGGGATCGCATCGACCGCCAACGTCGGGCTGAACGTGCTGTTGATACCGACGGTCGGCGTCGTCGGTGCCGCGATCGCGACGGTCCTCACACACTCGTTTTACGTGGCCGTGAAACTCTACATCGTCGCCACCGAACTCCCGCTGGATACCGGCCGCATCGGCTCCGATCTCGGCACCGTCTGTGTGGTCACCGGCGGGATGTCCGTCGTCCTGTGGCTTGCGTTTCCGTACGTCACGGGGTTGCTCTCGCTGGCTGCCGTCGTCGGACTCGCGGTCGCCACGTGGGGATCACTCGCGATCGCCGTCGGAGCCGTCGACCTCGAGATGGTGAGACGGACCGTTCGCTCGTGACCTCCCCTCTCGGCTCAAACCGCCGGGCGGCGTCGCTACACGCCTTTCCTGACGAGCAGGTTGTACCCTCCGGACAGCGACCGCAACGACTCGAACGACTCGTACTGGCGAGGAGCGACCAGCGGCTTCGACGTGATCTCTTCGAAGACGACGGCGACGATCTCGAACCCGTGCCGGTCGAAGGTCCGGAGCACCCGCTCGGTGTCGGCTGTCGTGAGGATGTTCGGATGCATCTCGACGAGCACGAGCAACGGCCCAGGAGCGCCGAGCACCGATTCCATCGCGGGGACGAGTTCGGCCTCGTACCCCTCGAGGTCCATCCGAACCGCGTGGATCGACCCAGCCGGGATCTCGCGGGATGTCAGGTACTCCTCGACCGACCAGACGTCGACGCGCTCGGAGTCGTCGGCGTCACGACGGTCGCCGTCCGTCGACGCCGACTCGATCCGGTTCAGGTTCGTATGCGTCGAGAGCCGTAACTCGGCCGTGCCGCTCTCGGGACCGACCGCCGCCGGCTCGATCGTGATCCGGTCCTCGTAGCCGTTCAGCCGGACGTTTTGCTCGAGATACCGGACGTTTCGGTCGTCGGGTTCGAACGCGAGCACCCGACCGTCGGGTCCGACCGCCCTGGCTTCGGCGAGGGCGTAGTAGCCGATGTTCGCCCCGATCTCGAGGACGGTGACGGGCGCTGCCGTCATCGCGTCGATGCGTCGCAGGGCACGCTCGAAGAGTTCGATAGTTCGTTGCTCTCTCGTCCCGTATACCAGCAGATCCCGGGAGAGGCCGCCGTCCTCGAGGTTTAGTACCATCTCGTGGCCGTTGATCTCGCGGGAGACCGTCCCACCAGTTCGTCCCGCGAGATATCGGATGTAGACGTCGTACGGGCTCCGGCCGGTCGCTCCGGCGGCGATGAAGCTTCCGATAGCGCCCGGACGACGGGTTCGAACCAGCCGGAACAGTTCGTTTGCACCCTGTTTGGCGTGCCTGAGGACCTGTCCCGGCCTCGAGACCAGGGCGGACGCTTTACGAAGGAGTTCCATCTGTCGATGTCGCTTCGCGGTTCGGAACGTTCTCGGTTAGTTATACTGTGGTTTCTGCGCCGTGTCACGTCGCCGGGCTCTGCCAGAAGTATAAGACGAGGAGAAATAGGTCACTACCTAACTGGTCGCATCCGATACTGGTTCACTCGATGAGACGACGAAATGCACTCTATTACACAGCTATCGGGATCGGAACGGCGCTTTCGGGGTGTCTCTCTCGTGACGGGGACGGCTCCGCAAGCGAGAGCGAGCCCAGAGAGCGTGCAAGTGCCGTTGATTCCTCCCCCGAACCCGAATCGGAGTGGCGGTCGTGGCCCGCTGGAACGGCAATAGAGACCGTCGAGGATGTACGGACCGAGGATATCGACGAAAACTGGGGTGTTACCGGGACTGCAGCAACAGGTTCGCAGTCTATCTACTACGCCGGTTCGACGAACGGATCCGTCGCATTCGACTACGCCGACGACCCGCTCGACCTGACAGAATCGGGGATGGCACTCATCGTCAAGGCGAAGGACTACAGCACGGGCGCCTCGCCGTTCGTCGAACTCGAGGACGGGGACGGTAACCGATGGCGGTTCAGACAACGGGTGTCCGCGGCTGCCGACGGGTGGATCCGGATCGACCTCGCGATCGATGACCCGGCGGTCGACGGCGTGGAGCCGGACCTGAGCGCGATCGAGACGATCAGGCTCCGGCCGTCGCCATCCAGCAACGAGTCGGGACGTCCGCGGTTGTATTTCGATTCGCTCTGGCGGACGCCGTCGTTCGACACCGCAAAAGTCGTTCTCCAGTTCGACGACGGACACGAAACACAGTATACCGAAGCGTTTCCCATCCTGTCGTCGTATGGCTGGTCCGCAACGACGTACGTGACCACGGACTGGATCGGAAACGATGACAGGTGTGACCTCGACCAGCTCGAGGAGCTACAGGACGACGGCTGGATCGTCGGTAACCACACGGTAACACATCCGAATCTCCGAGGGCTGTCGGTCGAGGAGGTCGAAGCCGAAGTCGAGGGTGCCAGAGAGTGGCTCATCGAACACGGCTTCCAGGAGGGAGCGAACCACTTTGCCTATCCGGAGAACGGGTACTCTCGCGACGCGATCGACGTCGTCAGGGAACACCATCAGACGGGTCGAGTGTCATCGCTCAGCTACCCGGTCGTGTTCCCGACCAACCCACAACTCGTCAGTGGCGATGGCGATCCGGAATCATCGCGGGTCGAACGCATCGTCGACCGCACGATCGAGCACGGCGGCATCTACGCGCCGTACTGGCACCGTCTCACCGGGGAGACGGTCGACGACTTCAGGAACAGCATGGAGTACATCCGTGCACGCGAACGCGACGGCGACCTCGAGGTAATCCGCATGGACGAACTGCATCGACAACTTGGCGGTGACGGATCGACGGCGACTCGCGGCTGAGTTCGGGCTGTCTGGCACGAGGTTGTTAGTCCGTCGATACTGGCGACCACCGTCACGACGGCCGTCGAGGGGGCCATCTATCAAAGATTCTTTGAGTAATATTCTTTCATACAAGCTATTTTAACCACGATTTCATGAACTTCTGTTAATTTTATAGTAAGGGAAACAGAAAGTTTATCCAGTTATTCTCTCTCTACACAGAGTGCATGGCACGCGAACATCCGGAACAACTGAGAGACCGATCTCCTGTCACATGCGACAAGACTGACGAACAGCACGGTAGGAACCGCGTACTGCGACGACGGTCCTGTCTGAAATTAGCCGGCATCACGGTGGGTGCCTCCCTGCTGGGCGGTCACGCAGCGGCGACGTCGGGGACGGCACGGTCGGAGCCGGAGGCAGCCGACCCGTCACGAATGGACGAGCGAGTCCTCGACGTGAGCGACGGTGACGACCTCGCTCCGGTGGTGTCGAACTCGAGCGACGGCGAGTTGCTCGTGGTCCCGCCGGGGACCTACGAGTGGAACAGCCAGCTCTCGATGTCGAGGCGCAACTGGGGGATTCGCGGCGACGGCGACGTCACGATTTACGTCCCCGGCTCGTGGGGAACCGACAACCAGAGCGATCGCGTTCTGAACGTCTCGGGTGACAACATCCTCCTCGAGAACCTCGTGTTCGACTCCGACGGGCGGCCGGGCACCGGCTTTCGCTGTATCGTCGACACCGTCGGGACGATCCGGGACCTGGAGATCGCCAGCGACGGCCCCCGGACGTGGACCGATCACACCTACGCCTTCGCGGTCGGTGCCGAATCGAGCAACGGACACTTCGAGATGGACGGTATCGTCTGTCACAACAACGGCGACCTCTCGAACTACAACGGTGGCAACGGCCGGGTCGGCATCTGGTGCTCCCGGGACGGCACGCTGACGGTCCGCAACTCGGTGTTCTCCGGGTTCCCGAACAACGCCATTTACACGCGGATGCGCGGCGCAATGGAGATCGAAAACTGTGTGTTCGCCAACAACAGTCCGACCGGCGTCCGCCTCGGCGGCTCGAACGAGGTGATCCGGAACTGTACGTTCTTCACGGACCTCTCGCTCGACGGGACGACACACAGCAACGACGAGCGCCGGATCAACGCCTCGGCGATCATGGCCGACAATCGATCGAACGCCTCGAGTGGCGGCTACGTCGAGAACTGCTCGTTCGTGGTCAGGGACGCCCCGAGAGCGTCGGGTGTCGTCCGGTTCCTCGAGAACGACTGGGTCGAGTTCAGCGACTGTCAGTTCCTGCTCGAGGAGTCACACATCCCCGCGTTCGCGTGGCACAACTCCGGCGAGGCGATCCTCGAGGACGTCTCCTTTCACACGCCGTCCGGCTCCGGCGCGACGGTCGGACGTTCCGGCGGTCGATACGACACGTCGAACGTCGGGATCGCCACCGGCCTCGACACCGGATCGATCACTCCCGACTACCGGGACACCGACTTCGACTGGGATCGCGTCCACGACTACCCTGGTCCGTCGTTCGACGGCGGGTCCGACGGGTCACAGGGCGACGAGGGGCCGTCGATCGACGTCGTCGGGCTCGAGACGGACGCACCGCTCGAGGGTGGGCAGTACCTCACCGTTCGGGCAACGCTCGTGAACCCGGACGAGGAAACGGCCTCGAGCGACGTTACAGTCCGCGTCGGAAGCGACTCACAGGCCGTCGACGACGACGCGGTATCGATCGCTCCCGGCGAGACGGAGACGGTCGAACTGGGCTACGAGACCGCATCGGTACAACAGGACGTCGAGGTTCCGGTCCGCGTCGAAACCGACGGCGACGAAGGGTCGACGACCGTCGAGGTGACGGCCACGGATGAGGACGACCGACACACGCTCCAGTTCGACGGCGAGGGGAACGACGACGTCACGGCGTACCGGTTCACGGTCGACGGCGAGATCGAACGTAGCGACGAGCTCTCGGAGTACGGCACCGGCGGGGAGTTCGTCGACGAGTCGACGATCGACGGCTGGGTTCGTGGCGGCGTCGACGGCTTCGAGTTCACCGGCGCGCTGACCGCCCTCGAGATCGACGGCGAGGCGACGTCCTACGTCGACGGCGAGGCGGTCGATCCCGCCGAGTACGGCGGCGAGACCGACAGCCAGCACACGCTGCAATTCGACGGCGAGGGAAGCGACGACGTCACGGAGTACCAGTTCATCGTCGACGGCGAGATCGAACGCAGCGAGGAACTCTCGGAGTACGGCACCGGCGGGGAGTTCGTCGACGAGTCGACGATCGACGGCTGGGTTCGTGGCGGCGTCGACGGCTTCGAGTTCACCGGCGAGCTGACCGCCCTCGAGGTCGACGGCGAGGCGACCCCCTACCTCGACGGCGAGGCGATCGACCCCGCAGACTACGGCGGCGAATCCGAGTCCCCAGAGCCGGAGCCAGCATCGGTAACGCTCCTGGATACGAACGCGCCAGTCGACGGCGGCGAGTGGCTAACCGTCACCGTCGAACTCGACAACCCCGGCCCGGTCGCGACGACGGCGGACGTCGACCTGGTGGTCGGGACCGATCCCCAGGTCGTCGACGCGGCGTCGGTCACGATCGACGGCGACGCGACCGAAACGATCGAGCTGGGTTACGAGACGTTCCCCGTCCGTCAGGACGTCTCGTTCCCGGTCGCCGTCGAGAGCGACGAGGACGCCGACTCGACGACCGTCGAGGTCTTCGGGATCGACGGCTGATACCGCAGGGCAGCTCACGCGGCGGGTTCCGGGGCGATAGCGGGCTCGTCCGGTAGCTCCCGGGCGTAGAGTCGGAGCAACTCCTCGATGATCTCCTCCCAGGAGTATCGCTCGAGGACGAGCTCGCGGTTGCGTTCGGCCATCCGGCTCACCCGATCGGGCGACTCGAGAAGCGTCTCCAGGGCCGCACGGAGGTCGTCGGCGTCGCCCGGTTCGACGAGCAGTCCGTTCTCCTCGCCGATGACCTCCGGGATCGCTCCCACGGTGGTCGAAATCACCGCGTTTCCGCCGGCCATCCCCTCGAGCATCGCGATGGGGAGCCCCTCGGCGTACGTCGGGAGGACGTAGATCGACCCTTCGCTGAGCAACGACCGTTTCCGTTCCTCCGAGACGTATCCGTGGTAGGTCACGGTTTCGTGTCGCTGCGCGAGTGCTTCGACCGCCCCGGACCGCGGGCCGCTGCCGGCGAAACTCGCTCGAAACTCGAGATCGGGTCGGTGCTGGAGGTCGTCGATTGCCTCGACGAGTTCCGTGACGCCTTTGCGATCGATCATGTTCGAGACGAAGACGACGTGTGGAACGTCGTGGCCCGTCTCCGGGTCGTAGTTGGCCGGCTCGACGGCGTTCGGGAGGACGACGATCCGCTCCCGGTCGGCACGCGTTGTGACCACCTCGCGCCAGTACGCCGAGAGGACGACGATCCGATCGCTCGCACCGAAGACGACCGACTGGTACCAGGCGAGGATCCGCGAGTCCGTGTCGACGAACTCGTCGAACGAGGAGCCGTGCACGTGCAGTACCACCGGCCGTCGCCACACGTAGGCGGCAACGAAGACGTACAGCGAGGAGCGATAGAACGAGAACCGATAGGAGGTGTGGACGTGAACGACGTCGGGTGGCGACCGGAACGGGAACCTGATTGCCGCCCACAGCCCCATCAGCACTGCCGTGAGGAACCATCTGATCCCGCTTCCCGCCGGCGGCATCGCCATATCGTAACTCTCGACGTCGAGTCGATCCGCCAGCCGGCGGTGTTGTTCCTCGACGTACTGGTGAACGCCGCCGCCACCGTACGTTCCGACGATCAACACGCGTGTCGAATCCGGTGCCATCGCGACGCTGGTTCGGTTCAGACGGGGTTTGTTATGGACCAACTGAAAGAACACACACGGCGAATTCGGGGAAGCGACCCCGTCACCGGAGTTCCTCGAGCAGGTCGGCCGTCGCCGTCCGGACGGCCTCGTCGCTCGAGCGGTCCGGTTCCCAGCCGAGCGCGTCGAGTTTCTCGATCGAGAGGCGCATCTTCGGGACGTCACCGGTCCAGCCGCGATCGCCGCCGGTGTACTCGTAGGCCGGGTCACAGCCCAGTTCGTCGCTGACGATGTCGGCGATCCGGGTCACGGAGGTCGTCGTACGTGTTCCGAGGTTGTACGTCGAGACCGATCCGGGCGCGTGCTCGACGACGTGGGCCATCGCGTCGATGCAGTCGTCGACGTACAGGTAGGACTTTTCCTGCCGGCCGTTCCCGAGGATCGTCAGCCTCTCCGGGTCCGCCCGGAGCTTTTCGATGAAGTCCGGGACGACGGCACCGCGAAGCCGGGGACCGACGACGTTCGCGAACCGGACGACCCACGCGTTCGTGTCGTAGGAGTTGGCATACACCGACAGCAGTCCCTCGTCGGCGAGTTTGCTCGCCCCGTAGACGCTGATCGGCTCGAGGGGTGCGTAGTCCTCGGGCGTCGGTCGGGGTGCCTCACCGTACACCGTCGACGACGAGGTGTACACGATGTTCGAGACGCCGACGTCGTGCATTCGCTCGAGGACGTTCCGGGTCATCGCCGTGTTCGCCGCGAGCTGTTCGCGTGGCGTCTCGTCGTCGACGGCCGTCCGTGCCGCGAGGTGAAACACGATATCGACGTCGGCGGTGATGACGGACGCGACGTCGGCCGGATCCGTCAGGTCGGCTCGGACGAGCTCCGGCCCCGGAGGGAGCCACTGCTCGGAGCCGTTCGAGAGGTCGTCCGCGACGACGACCGCGTTCTCCGCTCGGAGTCGCTCCACCAGATGGGAGCCGACGAACCCGGCACCACCGGTCACGACGATGCGCTTGCCACGGAGGTCGACCGGACCGCTGGGAGTCGACACGGTTACCCCCCGTTGTGAATCCGCGTGTGTGCCCCGATGAGGGCGTCTTGTACGTTCAGTTCCGCGATGGTCGTCTCGCGGTCGACGATCGACGACCGGACCTCACAGTCCCGTACCGTCGTCTCCGGGAACACGATCGATCGCTCGAGGTGGGCGTCGACGACCTCGGCTCCGGCCATGATCTGGACGTCGTCCCCGAGCGTCGATCCCGTCACCGTCGCGGTCTCGGCGACGTGGATTCCCCCATCGAGGTGCCAGGCCAGCGCGTCCAGGTAACTCTCGGGCGTCCCGATGTCGAACCAGGCCTCCTCGAAGGGAAACGCGAACACGTCCTCGCGATCCTGTAACCACTCGATGAACCAGCCGGGCTCGTCGGGATTGTGTCCGCCCTCGAGATAGGTCTCCAGGCGCTCGAGGGTCGCAGCCGGGAATCCATAGCAGGCAATCGAGACGAGCGTACTGTTCGGGTTCGCGGGCTTTTCCTGGAAGTCGACCACCCGCCCGTCCTCGAGGGAGACGACGCCGTAGGACGTGGCACGATCGGTTGTTTCGACGTCGTAGGCTGCGATACAGGGCGTATCGGTCCGCTGGAAGAAGTCGACGAACTCGCCGACGTCGAAGCTCAGCAGGTTGTCCCCCGCGATCACGACGGTGTCCTCGTCGATCCCCTCCCGCTCGACGAGCTGGGCGAGTGCACCGACGACGCCGAGTTTCTGACTCTCGGCGGTCGTCTCCTCGACCGTGAGCGTGAGCTTCTCGAAGCGGCTGTCGGCAATATACTCGCGAAAGCGACTCGCGAACCGCTGGTTCGTGCTCACGAACACCTCCGAAATCCGGTCGTCAGCCTCGAGGTCGGCGACGATGCGATCGATGACAGTGGTGTCGCCGATCGGCAGGAGCATCTTCGGTCGATGCTTCGTGATCGGCCACAGCCGGGTTGCGTACCCACCTGCGAGAACGATTGCCTTCATTGACTCGTTTCAGGCCACCTGACGGTCTGGGATAGTTATGAAATCGATACCGATCCGACGGTCGTGGTAGCGACGGTGTACTCCAGGGACACGGCGTGTGACGCCGACCGCGCTCGAGTGCGACGAGAGAAATGGGCGGATAACCAAAGCCGAGGTATCCAAAGCGTGGGTAGCGATGTGTCACGCACCGTCCCGATTCGTGTGGAAGCGACCGGTGCCGGCCGACCCAGGGCCGACGCCGTGGGGATCCCGCCACGGGTACCGACGGTGACCGGGGTGCGACTCCACGGCTTTCACGACGGAACGCTGTATGGAACGCGGTATCGAACGCTGCTCCGGGAGGGGCCGACGGGCTCGTTTCGGCAGGTCGGCGAGCTTCCCGTCCCGGCCTCGGGACGAGACGGGCTCTCGTATCGGCTCAAGACGACGCGGGGGTGGAAGTCGACTCTCTGCAGGCTCGTCGGTCGGTTTCCGTCGACCAACGTCTGGCCGCTCGGCGACACGGCGCTGCTCGCGACCGCGGACAACTACGTGTTCGTCTCACGCGACCGTGGCGACACCTGGACCGTCAGCCGAACGCTTCCGGACTCCTCGAGTCCGATGGGCGTGTTGCCGACGGGCGTCTGCGTCCACAACGGCGCGATCTATCTCGGCGAGTATCCACTCGCCTCGTCGGCGACGCCGCGGCTGCTCCGGTCGACCGACCTGGGCGAGAGCTGGGAGACGATCCTCGAACTCGAGGGAGTACGTCACGTCCACGCGGTGCAGACGGATCCCTACACCGGCGAGCTGTGGGTGACGACCGGCGATTCCGGCACGGAGTGTCGGATCGGCCGCGTGCGAGACGGGAACCTCGAGGTCGTCGGCAGCGGCAGTCAGCAGTGGCGAGCGGTCGAGCTCGCGTTTACGCCGGACGCGATCGTCTGGGGCGTCGACAGCGTCTATCGGGAACGGAACCCGATCCTGCGACTCGAGCGGTCCGATTTCGGGGACGGCTCGCCGGAGACGCTCCACGAGGCCTCGAGTTCGATCTACTACGCGACGTCGCTCACGGTCGGGTCCGAACGGTGGATCGTCGTGTCGACGGCGATGGAAGCCGGCACGGACAGCACGGGGCCCGACGACCAGACCGCCCACTCCGATCGAGCGTGTGTCCTCGCGGCGTCGTCGTCGACCGACTTCTCGCGGTGGCACGAGGTCGCCACCTACGAGAAGCGACGGGTGCCGGTCGACCGGTGGAACCCGGGAGCCAGCGTGCCGGTCGCAAACGCCTACGTCTTCCTGGATTCTGACCCGGACAGGGGCGTCGTCACGAACCCGTACAACACCGCCCGTGACGGTGGGGCGGTCCGGCTGTATCCGCCCGCGTACTTCGCCACGCTCGAGTCGTGACCGGGCCGACTCGTCACACGGGAGACGGGCCGTCTCAAAGGTAGCCGAGGTCCCTGAGCTGTGCCTGGACGTCGGCGTCGATCGTCCCCGATCGTGAGTCGTCTCGGTTCCCGTCGAACCCCCGCACTCGATCGGAGAGCGTCTCGCGACACTGTTCGAGGACGACGTCGCCGGGGTCGGGGACGACCTCGTTTCTCCCCCGGTCGAACAGGTATTCCGCACCCGCGTCGTTGCGGACGTACTTGTAGTCCCGGTCGGCGGCGACGCGCCACCGAACCACGTCGTCGGGGCGCTCGTTCCCGGCGTGGGGGACGAAATCCTCGGCGACGGCAACGTCGCGAGTGTACCGACCGGCGGGCGGATCGCCGTCGCGGACGACGTCGAACAGCGACGTCAACTCGAACATCTCCTCGAGCGCGTCGCCGTCGCGCTGGCCCGGTCGCTTGATCCACAGCGGGACGGTGAGGTTGACGTCCCGGACGTAGTGTGGCGGCTGCTCGTCGCGGGGGTAGTCGCCCAGCGTCTTCCCGTGATCGGCACAGACGATCACGAGAGTGTCCTCGAACAGCCCCGCCTCTTGCATGCGTGTGAACAGCCGGGCGACCTGTTCGTCCTGGTAGCGCACACAGGCGTCGTAGTACTCCATGATCCGCGCTCGCGTGTCCGGCTCGAGGTCGGTTTTCCCCATCACGTAGGCAAGCAGTTTGGTGTTGAGGACGCGTGGCTCGATCGGGTTCGGCGGCTCGAGCCCGAGTTGCTCGAACGACCGCGCCGGCGGGAAGTAGGGGCTGTGTGCCTCCATGAGGTTCAGGAACGTAAACGTCGGCGACGGGTCGTCGGCACCCTCGAGCAGCCACCGGTTCGCCCGGTCGACGAGGCTCTCGGTGAAGAACGGACGTTTCAACAGGAAGGCCGGCTGGCGGGCCGCTTTTCCGAGTACCGGATGCAGCCGGGAGTACAGTCGCTCCCGGGGCGCGTGGATCTCCTCGTCGGCCGCGCTCGCGGAGATTTCGAGGTCCCACTCGACGAACTCGTCGAACCCCCGGTCCAGTCCCGAGAGCTGGCCGACCCAGGGGTTGTTCGAGAAGCCGGCCGTGCGGTACCCTGCCCGGGAGAGTCGTTCGGCGAGCGTCGGCCGTGATTCCGGGAGCCGGCTCATCCCGTCGGAGAAGCCGTTGGTCACCCCGTGCTCGGAGGGAAACTGACCCGTAAACATCGACGCGTGCGATGGCAGCGTCCACGGGGCCGGCGTGAACGCGTTCTCGTAGGTCGTCGCGTACGTGGCCAGTTTCGAGAGCGTCGGCGTCGTCTCCCGGTCGTGACCGTAGGTGGAGACGCGATCCTTTCGGAGCGAATCGAGTACCAGGAACAGCACGTCCGGATCGGTCGACATACCTGTCACTACGGGAATACTGACTTTGTTACCGCCTCGCTACTCCATCGAAACCGCCGATAGTCGTTGGTTCGCCTCGCGAGTACGCTCCCCCCGCTTTCGGTTCGCTATCGTCGACAAGCTACACATCTGTCATCGATGTCCCCATTTCACTTCATACCCGAAAGCGTCTTGAAGGCCGACTTCGCGACGGTCATCTCGAGTCCCGCAGACTCGATCACGTAGTACGGTCGAAGTTCGCCGTTGAACTTCCCTTTGTACTCACAGAGCCGTTCGGTGTTCGCCCCGACGAGGTCGTACGCTGTCACCGACTCGAGGCCGGGGTCGGTAACCAGATCCTCGAGGATGGCACGGTGGAGGAGGGTGTTGACGCTGACGTTCTCGTAGGTGGCTGTGACTCCTCCCTGCCAGTAGTACGCCAGTTCGGTCGAAAAGAGCGTGACGATGCCGCTCTCGTAGCTCCCGTCCGGTGTTCGCGCTACGTACACCCGCCATCGGTCGTCGTCCAGACTCGAAAGCAGGTCCCGGAGAACCGATCGAGAAAGCGGCGCAGCGTCGCCGTGGCGCTCGTACTGGTCGACGACGTCGTCGTAGACGCGAACGGCAGCGTCGATTCCCTCGGTTTCGATCGAGAGGCTCACGTCGTCGTACCGTCGCATCTCGTTCCGGAGAGTCTTGCTGAACCCCGACATGGCCGACGCCACGTCGTCACAACCCTCGAGGTCGACGACGTAGGTGAACTCCGGTTCGACCGTGAGACCGTTCCAGACGTACGGTCGCGGATCGTCGTAGCTGAGCGGACAGTTCATCCGAAACAGCGTCGATCGCCGGTCGGCGCCGGTGGCATCGATGACCGCCTCGGCAAGCCGGTTGTTGATTCGTTCTCGCTTGCGACGCTTCGGGCTGATAGGGTCGATGATCGGACCGAGACGTGGGACTCCGAGCGAGGGTGCCGGCGAGAGGACCGTTCGTCCGACCGGTTTCTCGTCGACGAACACCGGCAGGAGTCCGACCGCCTGGCCACCCTTGTACGCTCCGAACAGCTGTAACTCGGCATCCGTGTGGTTCTCGAGGACGGCGAGCGCGTCCGGATCGTGAAACGGCTCGACTCCACTCGTGGGCAACGCGTCCCCCCACTCCTCGAGCGTCAGTCGTTCGACGTCCATGTAGGTTCTCCTGCGGTGACTGTTCGGTTTGTTATCCCGTCGCTACTCGACGGTAAGCCGGCTCCTATCGGCCGTCTCCCGATGCAAGCGTCACCAGAATGTGCCGCCAGTCGTCTCGCCGGCGGCGTCAGCGAGCGGCCCGTAGTGACGGTCGTTCTTGTGGCCGAGCCCCGTGACGACGAGCACCCGCATCGTCGCCGGATCGGGCGTGCGATCCGCCGGGTCGGATTGAGACGCGTCGTCGACACGGCCTGTCGTCGGGCTCGAGCTGGCGGCCGACCAGCTCATCGTCGGTCCGTAGCCGGCACCCGTTCGACGGTCGACGCCGGACGATCGCGCCGGGCGAGCAAGAATTCGGAGAGTGCGTACGCCATCCAGGCCTGGCACCATCGCATTAGCGTCACCCGTTTCGTGTGGTGGCGGTACTGCCGGTAGTAGAACTGTCCCTTCGACGTTTGCAGGTTCGCAAGCACCCACCGGAGGATCCGTTCTGCCATCTCGAGGTCGCCCTCCCGGGTGAAGACCAGCATTCCCTGCGTGCTGGCGTGGATGTCACGCGGGTAGGTGCTTTCCTCGTCGAAGTTCGGCGCCCCATCGAGCTCGAACAGCTCCTCGCGGTAGAACGCGAGGGCGTCCGCGAGCGTCTCGGCGTACCGATCCTCGTCGACGAGATCGCGGTATCGCTGGAAGGACTCGATGACGAATCCGTTGTGGTGGCTGTCCATCGAGAGATGTGACGCCGAGGCCGGGAGCCGGTACGGCCAGCCGCCGCGGTCGGTCTGGGTGGCCGCGATGTGATCGAGGATCTTCGTCGCACGTTCGCGGAACGCCTCGTCGCCGAAGTGATCGTAGAGGTCGACGAGCATCCCGGCACCGAGTGCGGCCGCGTTGATCGTGTAGGAATCGTCGGGATGGTTCATGTGGTAGTCGATCTTCGCACCCTCCGGGACCTCCCGGTAGTTTAAGTCCTCGACCAGAAACTCGTTCGCCGTTCGGGCTATGTCGGCGTATCCGTCCTCGAGCTGTGCGGCTCGAAGGAGCGCCCGGACCGCGAACGTCGTCGAGACGATGTCGGGATCGCTCGGGACGCCTTTCGTGTGCAGGTGTTGCATCTCGTGGCGATGGCCGCCACAGAAGCCGCTGTAGCCGCTGATTCGCTCCTCGACGAGCCAGTCGGCGAGCCGGGTGGCTTCCTCGAGCGGATCGAACGCGAGCGTTCCACTGTCGGCCGTTAGCTCGTGGTAGTTCAGATTGGCCATCGTAAACAGCGCCGCCCCTTTGTAGTTGCGCCGGTGTTCGACGCGAAACAGCGGTCTGACGTCGACCGGCGCGCGCTTGACGACCTCCTGGACGACCAGGTTGAGGGCCCTGCTCTCGAACGGCAGTGCCTGGAGCAGCTGACTGCTCATCCCGTCGCCGTAATCCGGGCCGACGTAGTCCCGTCGCCGGGCGTAGGCGAGCGTCGACTCGAGCACGGGGAGGTAGCGCTCCTGGTGTCGGTCCGTCGTCCCGACGCCCGTCTCGACCGAACGTCCGTGTGGCTGCATCGACGGACACCTGGGGACGCGTCCCCATTACTATCCGGCGGCTACCGACGACGTCGAACCCACAGATGACTCGTTTCTCGCCGCCGTCGTCGGGTACGACCCCGATAACAAACCTCTCCGACCGGTATCGTCCGTCCGAAATGGGTGCTCGCCAGATGAGTTATCTGTTCTTCACGAACACGCCGGCGCACGTCCACCTGTACAAACACGCCATCGAGACGCTACGCGAGCGCGGCCACGAGGCCCGTGCGCTCGCCAGAGACTACACCTGCACCGTCGACTTACTCGAGTGGTACGACATTCCCCACGACGTTTACGGTGCCTGTGACACCTCGAAGGGGTCGCTGCTGAGTCGCCTGCCGGGTCACTACGCCCGCGCCATCCGACGGGTACGGCGGTTCGATCCGGACCTGATCTTCGGGATGGGTGGCTACGCGGCACACGCGGGGGCGGTGACCCGGACGCCGACGGTGTTGTGCATCGACTCCGAGGTGTCGTCGTTCGATCACACGATCTCGACGCCGTTCGCTCGAGCCGTCCTCACGCCGAATACGTTCCGCAAGGATCTCGGGGAGCATCACTACGTCTTTCCGGGGCTCAAAGAGTGTGCCTACCTCCATCCCGAGGTCTACGAGCCGAACCCGTCGATCCGGGACCGACTCGGAGTTGGCGAGGAGCCGTACGCCATCCTCCGTCTCAACGCCTTCGGCTCACAACACGACGTCGGGAAAGCAGGTATCACGCCCGCAAAACGCCGTGCCATCCTCGAACGCCTCGGCGAGGACGTGACCGTGTTCGTCTCCGACGAGGGAGGTGACGCCGACCTCACGGGGTTGTCGGCCCGGCATTTCGACCTCCATCCCGCCCTGTTACACGACGCACTCGCCGAGGCCGACCTCTTGATCGCCGACACCCAGACGATGGTCACCGAGGCGGCGCTTCTGGGAACGCCAGCGATCCGATCGAACTCCTTCGTGGGCGAGGACGACATGGGCAACTTCGTCGACCTCGAGCGCCATGGATTGATCCGCAACGTCGACTCCGCCGACGCGATCCTCGAGCACGCGACGACGTTGCTCGACGATGAGCGCGTCACGGAGCGATGGCAGCGACGACGGACCGATTATCTCGCCGACAAAGTGAACCTCACCGACGTGATCGTCGACGTCGCGCTCGCCCACGGGCACGTCGACGACCTCGAGTCGGTTCGCCGGTTCGGTCGGACCGCGCGGACCGACCTCGGCCAGCCCGTCGGCGTCGGCGGCGACTGAGACTGCCGGACGTCCGTCGTGAACGAGTCTCGCCGCCCCGGGATGGCGAGAATTGTCACACAGTTACGTCCGATAGTATGACGACACCGGCTGTCGCTATCGACTGTACGCTCTCACGGCCCACAGGGTGACGAGCGACACGGCGGCGACGACGACGAGTATCCCGAACCCGGGGATCGGGTTCGCACGCTGCTCGCTTGGCTCGGACCCACTGGTACCGCTGTCGCCGTCGCTATCGTCCGACGCGGGCTGGGCCTGTGCGACAGCAACGTCCGTGAGCGACGCACCGTCTGCACTGAACCGGTACGTGTCACCGTCGTCGTGAACCGTCGTCTCCAGCTCGCTCCAGTCGTCTCCATTCCCGTCCCGTTCGTACAGTGCTACTTCCTCGGGCTCGAGGTCGGCGTCCTCGAGAACGTCGCCGTCGACGCTGAACGTGACGGTCGCCGACGCGTCGTGGTCGCCGGTGACTGCCAGATTCGCGATCGAGGCGTTGTTTTCGGGCGACTCCGGTATCGGCTCCGGACTCGAGTTCTCGACGGTGACCGACGCGTCGCCGTCGACATCGGTCACCTCGAGACGCTCGAACTCGACGCCGTCGGTCGAGCCCGTCGTCGGCTGGACGGCGACCGAATCATCGGGCGTCGCGGCACCGATGCTGGCCGTGATGGCGTCGTCGGTTCGGTCGTACGTGATTGAGGGGTCGTCACACGTTCCCGTCCGGATCGTGACCGGCTCCTCGAGCGACGGCAGCGTCGTCCGGTCCGGCTCGTCGGCGCTTCCCGAAAGAACGTCCCACGATTCGACCTCGCCCTCGCCGTAGAAGTCCGGGTTCGGATGGCCGTGGTTCTCGTGGGTCAACGTGGCGTCGTCGTTAAACGCCGGTTGTACCGTCACGGCGAACTCACCGTCGAGTCCGCCCTGGATTGCGCCACCACCGGTCCGATCACCCCGCTGGATCCAGGATGCATTCGCCCAGCCGTCGCCGCGGTGGAACTCGTCGCGGTTCGTCTCGGACGTGTAGGCGTCGTTTCTGACGACCCACTCGGCCTGGCCGGGAAGTCCGACGATGTCGAACGTCATGTAATTCGGGTCACCGTTCCCGTCGAGTTGCCCGTGAACCATCACGAGACTCAGACCGTCCGGTCCGTCGTGGAGAAAGAGGATGCTCGTGTCGTCTTCCTGAAGGTGCGTCGTCCCGTACGAGCTGTACAACCTCTCGCCGTCCTCCGGATGTGTTTCGTGATCTCGATAGTCGTAAAACTCGTCGATCGGGTCGCCCGACTCCAGTGGCTCGATCGGTTGACAGACGGACCCCTGCTCGAAGACGTATCCGTCGGCGTCGGTTTCGTTCGCGTGCGTCTGTGTCTGTGCCTGCGTCTGTGAATCGCCGTCGCCGACGGTAGCGGTCGACTGGACGGCGAGTCCGCCGGTGCCAGCGAAGACCAAGAGCCCGACTACGGCGAGGACCGAAAGCGGTTTCGCGTTCATGCTTCCCCCCCGGTCGACGGCCGAACCGCTGACTGACGCTCTCGGACGCGATTGCAGTCGGTCTCTCGACCCTCGCGTTCTTCGGCGAGGTCGACCTCGAGTTCCCGCCGAAGGTCACGCGGCGAGCCGACCCAGGCACCGAGCGACAGCGCCCGTTCGACCAGCCATCGGTACAGCTTTCGGTGGCCGGGGAACTCCCGTTCGCTGAAAAAGCGCGGGTGCCAGAGGACCGTCATGACAGCGTCGTTGGCCGCGGCTTCGGTCAGCAACTGCTCGCAGGTCCGGCGTGCCGCCTCGAAGTCGGCTCCCGGATCCGGCAGTGCCTGGTCCATGATCGTCAGCGGGAAGACGAGAAATTCGTCTCCGAACGGACACAGGGGTCGATAGCTCGCGTGAAAGCCACACTCGGTCGGCGAGCCCAGACTCGCGTCGTACGAGAGACCGATCGCCCGGTGGTGTCGCCACGTGTCGGGTACCGTAAGGCGGAGGTGATGCTGACGACCGCCGATTACGGGCCGGCCAAGGACGTCCTCGAGGACGGTCTTCTCCTCGGACAGTCGTGCCGGATCGTCCGGGGTGTGATACGAACCGTGGAGGCCGACCTCCCACCCGCCGGCGTCGAGGTCCCGGATGACGTCTTCGATCTCGGGAGCGGTGACGTCGTACCGACCCAGATGCTGGACCCAGTTCGCAGGCGAGACCCATTCGGTGAGCGGGCGATCGAGCAGGTGCTGTTCGTTCAGAAAGTAAAACGAAGACCGCACGCCGAGTTCGTCCTCGATGGCCATCAGCTCCTCGAACTGCCAGTAGGGGTTCGACGACGACAGCGCCGTTTGCAGGTGATAGTCCGGCCGTTCCTGTGTCGCGTAGTACAGCGATCGCAGTCCCTTGTACGGCCGGTCCACGTCGTGGGTCAGACAGAGCGCGAACTCGGCGTCGGGCGGGAGGCCATCGACGCGTCGTGTGGTATCGACCGTCGTGTGTCGCGGTCCGTCGTCGCTCGACCTCGCAGTCGAGGATCGGCTCCGAACTCGTTCGCTCATTTCGTCTCCACTATCACAGGAATCGATACGATAGTAAATGACGACGTACTTCGGCACTGATCGGTTTTCGTCACACTCCGTGAGGAGTCCCGTCACTCGTTTCGGTTTCTGGAGGGGGCACCCGGTTCGTTGTCGCCGCCTATAGCGGCGACGCACCGCCCGATACCGAGACCCAGCTCCCGAAGGACCGGCGCGCCGTCGGCGAGCCACAGCAGGAACGCCCCTCCCGCGAGTCCGAACTGCAGCCACAGATACGTCGAGAGCTCGCCTGCGAGCAGCTGGTGGTGATACTGTCCGAACAGTCGCCAGAACTCCGCGACGAAGCCGGTGTGTTTGCCCGCCGACTCGACCGGCGCGACCGGCCAGAGCATCACGTCGAGATGGACCTCGCCGCCCCGAGCGTAGCCGTCGAGCACGTCGGCCGGCGGATGAAGGAGGTAGCCGATGCCGAACGCGACGCCTACCCTCTGTCGTCCCCTCGAGTGTGCGATCGCCCCGACGACGATCGCAAGCGGTACCGCAACGAAGATCGAGTGCCCCAGTGCGTATCCCGACTCGAAGACGCCAAACTCCCAGGCCAGTGGCTTGTCGATTACGTCCGGCAGCACCGAGGCGATCACGACCACGACCGTCTCGAGGGCGGTCGGCGACGATCGGTAGTAGAGGTGACTGAACACCGAGTACGCGAGATAGCCGACGATCGCGTGTTCCCACGGCCACATCGGTTCCCGACAGCAGTCCCGGAGCGTTAGTTATGCTTTCAATACCGGATGGACGGTCGGTTGTCACTGTCGAAATCGAGCACGTCCAGGGGGGCGGCTGGCTCTCAAACGCACAGCAACCGAGAGACGATAGGGTACGGCGCTCGAGCAGTCATCCGCGACACGATCTGTACTGACGAGAACGCCCTCACCGATACACGAACGTGCACATGGAAACCCATTTACCGGCCGGCTTTCACCACCTAGATGAATGAGTCTTCCCGATTCGGACCGCGAACTCGTCGTCTCCGAGCTCGAGCGCGAGCCCACGCAGGCGGAGGCGGCGCTGTTCGAGAACCTCTGGAGCGAACACTGTGCGTACCGCTCCTCGAGACCGCTGCTCTCGGCGTTCGAGAGCGAGGGCGAGCAGGTCGTCGTCGGGCCGGGTGACGACGCGGCGGTCGTCGCCGTGCCGACGGACGAAGAGGAGGACGACGTCTACATCACGATGGGGATCGAGAGCCACAACCACCCCTCCTACGTCGACCCGTTCGACGGCGCGGCCACCGGCGTCGGCGGCATCGTCCGGGACACGATGTCGATGGGGGCCTACCCCATCGCGCTCGCGGATTCGCTTTACTTCGGCGAGTTCGACCGTGAACACTCGAAGTACCTCTTCGAGGGCGTCGTCGAGGGGATCAGCCACTACGGCAACTGCATCGGCGTCCCCACCGTGGCAGGCAGCGTCGACTTCCACCCCGATTACGAGGGCAACCCACTCGTCAACGTCGCCTGTGTCGGCCTGACGAACGAGGAGCGCCTCGTCACCGCCGAAGCCCAGGAGCCCGGCAACAAACTCGTGCTCGTGGGCAACGCCACGGGTCGTGACGGCCTTGGCGGGGCCTCCTTCGCGAGCGAGGATCTCGACGAGGACGCAGAGACCGAGGACCGCCCCGCGGTCCAGGTGGGCGACCCCTACGCCGAGAAACGACTCATCGAGGCAAACGAGGTCCTCGTCGAGGAGAGCCTGGTCGAGGCCGCACGCGACCTCGGTGCCGCTGGGCTGGGTGGGGCCTCGAGCGAACTGGTCGCGAAAGGCGGGCTGGGTGCCCACATCGAACTCGCGTCTGTCCACCAGCGCGAGCCGAACATGACCGCCCTGGAGATCCTCATCGCCGAGTCCCAGGAGCGGATGTGCTACGAAGTCGAACCCGAGAACGTCGACCGCGTCGAGGAGATCGCCGAGAAGTTCGACCTCGGTTGCTCGGTCATCGGCGAGGTCACCGACGGTAACTACGTCTGTACGTTCGAGGGCGAGACGGTCGTCGACGTCGACGCCTACTTCCTCGGTGAGGGTGCGCCGATGAACGACCTGCCGACCACGGAGCCGCCCGAACCGGACGTCGACGTCCCCGAGGTCGACCTCGAGACGGCGTTCGAGACCGTCCTCTCGAGTCCGAACACGGCCTCCAAAGAGTGGGTCTACCGGCAGTACGACCACGAGGTCGGCACGCGCACGAGCGTCGGGCCGGGTGACGACGCGGCCATCATCGCCCTGCGAGAGGCCGGGACGGGGCTGGCGATCTCTGCCGGTGCCGCACCGAACTGGACTGACACGGCCCCCTACGAGGGCGCGAAGGCGGTCGCGCTGGAGAACGCGACCAACGTCGCCGCGAAGGGGGCAACGCCGCTTGCCGCGGTCGACTGTCTCAACGGCGGCAATCCCGAGAAGCCGGACGTCTACGACGGCTTCACCGGGATCGTCGACGGCCTCGCGGAGATGTGTGCCGACCTCGAGACGCCGGTCGTCGGCGGGAACGTCTCGCTGTACAACGACTCCGAGAGTGGACCGATCCCGCCGACGCCGACGCTCGCACTCGTGGGTACGAAAGGCGGCTACGACGCACCCGCACTCGATGCCAGCCCCGACGGCGACCTGTTGCTCGTTGGCGACCTCGGGCTCGAGTCCGGCGAGCCCCGCCTCGGCGGCTCGGAGTATCTCGCCCGCTTCGACGGCAGCGATCGGTTCCCCACGCTGCCCGAAAATCCGGCCGACATCGTCGAGACGCTGGCCGAGGTCGCCGACGACGAGGCGACGCTCGCGGCCCACGACGTGAGCCACGGCGGGCTCGCAGTTGCACTCGCCGAGATGGTGACCGCGGAGGCCGGCCTCGAGGTCTCTCTGCCCAACGGCGTCGATGCGGCCGGCGCACTGTTTCACGAACAGGCGGGTCGGGCGCTCGTCCAGACGACCGATCCCGACGCGGTTCGGGAGGCGTTCGACGACGTCGCACCGGTCGTCTCGATCGGGACGGCCACCGACGACGGTGAGTTGACGATCGCGGTCGGCGACGAGACGGTCGCGACGGACGCGGCGGCGATTCGTGAACACCGGTCGGTCATCGAGGACACACTCGAGTAGTCGGTCGGACAGCCACGTTTCGACGAACCGGTAGTACTCGACGCTGTCACACGTTCATCGCCGGCTGTCTCGGCGGTGGCGGCGACAGCGAGTACGAGGTTGACGTCATCGACCGGAGCACCGACGAGGAGGTCGCGGATTACCACGGCCACTGGCACGGCGAACTCCCGGCGATTCCCCTCGAGGACAACGTCTCCCTCGGTGCCGTCTTCGAAGACGAGGACGGCGAGGAAGTCGACCTCGACGGGGAGTACAGCCTCGACGTCGAATCGGCGGACGAAGACGTCGTGAGCACGGATTCACACGGTGACCACGTCCACCTCTACGGAGAATCGACGGGCGAAACGGAGGTCACCTTCCAGTTGACCCACGACGACCACGTCGAGTGGGAGACCCCGGACGCGATCGGCGTCGACGTTCTCGAAGAGTAAGTGTGCCAATGATGGGATCTTGACAGCTACGGTCGGTCATCGGCTGGCTCGAGCGTCGTTACGTCCCTGACCTCGAAGACCGTTCCACCGTCGTCGCCGCTCGAGATCGACACCGACCAGCCGTGGGCCTCGGCGATGGCCCGTGCGACCGCGAGCCCGAGCCCGAGCCCGAGCCCGAGCCCGACCCCGACCCCGGCGACCTCGCCATCGTGTGTGGGCTCGAGTACGTCTTCGTGGGCGGCCGCCGGAATCTCGGAAGCGTCGTCGTGCAGGTAAAAGCCCCGCGAGCCGTCGTCTCCGTCCTCGAGAAAGAGACCGACCCGGACGGTGACGTCGCCGGTCGAGCGGTCGGCGGCGTCGTCGAAGACCCGCTCGAGGAGGTGTGCGAACCGTTCGGCGTCGGCCCGGATCGTCGCACGGTCGTCGACGACGACGGAGGGACTCTCGAGTCTCGAGGCGGCGACGGCGGCGTCGATCGCCGTCTCGAGGTCGAGCCGGGAGCGACGGCCGACGGCGGTGGCGTTACGGGCGAACTCGCGGATGTCGTCGACGAGCCGTTCGGTCCGGTCGAGCGTCGACTCGACGGTATCGTCGGCGAGTGGGAACTCCCACTCGGCGGGTGCGTCGTCTTCGAGCGCCGTCTCGACGGCCTCGAGTTGGCGTTTGAGATCGTTCGAGAGCACGTCGGCGACGGCCTCGAGCCGCTCGGTCTGACGCTCGAGACGTTCGGTGCGGTCTCGGAGCACGCGCTCGCGGTCGGCCCGGTCCAGTGCCGCACGGACGTTCTCGACGAGCGTCGAGACGAGGTCGACGTCGGTGTCGTCGAACGCGTCGGGCTCGAACGAACCGGTCATGAAGACGCCGTGGGTTCCGATCGGTGCGATGATCTCGGAGCGAAGCGGCGTCGCCTCGTTGTACAGCCCGTCGACCTCGCGGAGGTCGTCGAAGCGCTCGAGTTCGCCGCTGTCGTAGACGTCCCAGACGAGTCCTTCGCCCGTCTGAAACCGCGGAAGACCGGTGAACGTCTCGTGAGCACCTGCCGTGCCGGCGACGGGATCGAGATAGCCGTACTCGTCGTCGAGCAGCCAGACGCCGCTTATCGGGAGCCCGAGCAGGTCGCTGCCGGAGTGGACGGCGATCGCACAGATCTCCTCGGGATCGTCCGACCGGAGCAGCCACCGGGTAACCTCGTGTAACGAGTCGACGACGCGTTCGTACTCGTACTGATCGGTGACGTCCCTGACGACGGCGGCGATGTTCCCATCTCCCTGGTCGATCGGGACGAGCCGGACCTCGCCGACCCGGTCGGTGCCGGCTGCATCCGTAAACTCGATCTCGATCCGGCGACGGGTGGCGTTCCCGACGTCAACCTCGTTGATCGCCGTGCCGATCGCGACCGCGTCGCTGTCGTCGACCGCGGCCGCCTCGAGTACGGTCTCGAGGTGGTCGCCGACGACGGTCTCACGGTCGAGGTCGAGCGTCTCTTCGACGGCGTCGTTGATCGAGACGATCCGGGTGTGAGAATCGAGCGTCACGACGCCGTCGTGAAGGGCCTCGATGACGGCGTCGTGCTGGGCGAGTTTCGTCTCTCGCTCCTTGCGTTCGGTCACGTCGCGCATATAGACCGACAGCCCGGTCTCCGAGGGATAGGCACGGGCCTCGAACCACGTCTCGAGCGGTGTGTGATAGACCTCGAAGGAGACGGCGACCTGCTGGTCCATCGCGTGATGAAAGCCGTCGGGAAACTGCGTTTCGACCGTCTCGGGAAACGCATCCCACATCACGCGGCCGATCAACTCCCCACAGCTGCGTTTGAACAGACCTTCGGCGCGCTCGTTGAGATACGTGAACCGCCAGTCGGTGTCGAGAGCGAAGAAGGCGTCCGTAATGCGGTCGACCATCGGCTCGGAACGTCGGATCACGTGCGCTCACCGCCCGACGAGAGCGCGTGACGCCACGTCCTCGAGCACGAGGAGGTCGTCGTTTCGATCATTCCGACTGCTAACCATCCGTACTTGATCAGCCCGGTATTTCAGTGCCGTGGATAGTCGTCGACAGAACGCGTTCGTCCATCGGGATAGGCTTTCGAGTCCGGGTTTCTCCCGGGCAATATTGTGTAGTAAAAACAATATCAACACGAGAGAAGTACACAACGGCAGCTCCGACCTACACCGAAAACGCACCACAAATCGCCTGATATGTTACACCATCTCTCTCACTCGCCCGCACAAAGGAAACGGCATCTCCAATCACTCTACAACTATATTGTGTGATTAAGGGAATACTATGTAAACCCTTATGTGCAAGCGGCCAGTAGCAACGACTACACACTATGGCCGGTATGGACTTCCCGACCCCGGGCGTCTCTATCGAGTCGGTTACACCCGGGGAACTGAAAGAACGCATCGACGGCGAGAGCGTCGCGTCGATCGACGTCCCCTCCTTCGAATTCCTCGAGGAGGGTGACGACGGCGCACCCGAGGGGGCACGCCAGCTCTACGAGACGCTCCAGGAGCGCGTGATCATCTTCCTCGACGACGCCCTCACCGGGAGCGCTCACTACAGCGATGCCACCAGCCAGGAACTGCTCGCCGGTGACTGATCGACACCGAAGATAGATGATGATAGTCGAAGCCCTCCCGCTGTCGCTGGTCGCTGAACTGTTCCCCAACGGGATCGAACGCTACGCCGTCGGCGGACTGCTCGTCGGACTCGGCGCGGCAGTGATCTACGTCGGTACAGGGATCGCCGCTGGTGCGAGTACGTTCCTCGAGTCGACGCTGTCGTACGTCTCGAAGAAGTCGCGGTTCCAGCAGTTCCGATTCTCCCGGGACTGGCGGATCGTCTTCACCGTCGGGATCATGTTGGGTGCGTCGATCTACGCCGTCTTCTGGCAGGGCGGGGCCTGGACGACCGACGTCCAGCCCTGGCGGCTCCTGCTCGGTGGCGTCCTCGTCGGGATCGGTACTCGAATCGGGAAAGGCTGTACGTCGGGCCACGGCGTCTGTGGCATGGGATCGGCCTCCAGAACGTCGATCGTCGGCGTGATGACGTTTCTCGCCGTCGCGATCGGCACCGCACAACTCGTCCAGGCACTGGGGGTGAGTCCGTAACCATGCATCGACATCACCCGCTTTTCATGCCGTTGATCCTGCTTGGCGGCGTGATCTTCGGCTTCGGGCTCGCCTACAGCCACATGGCCCGTCCCGAGGTCGTGTTGGATTTCCTCCAGTTTGCCGACTTCGGGCTATTGTTCGTGATGTTCGGTGCGGCGGCCGTCACCGGCGTCACGTTCGCGCTCGTCCCGCGGTTGCGCGGTCGCGCGCCGCTGACCGGCGACGAGTACCGTCGCCGGCTCAAGTCCTTCGACCGGAACGTCCTGATCGGTGGTGCGATCTTCGGCGCTGGCTGGGGCCTGTCGGGTATCTGTCCCGGTGCGGCCTACGCCAGCCTCGGGATCGGGAACGTTACCATCCTCTGGGCGCTCGCCGGTATGTTCGCCGGCGCGTACCTCCAGGGCGTCTGGCGGAGCCACCGTACCGGCTCCGAGACCACGCCGGTCAGCGCTGACTGATTCGCTTTCCGTCTCGGTCGACGCCGTCCCGTCGAAGCTACGTCTCGTCCTCGACACTCTCGAGCACCCGCCGTGAGAACTCGACCTCGGTGAGGTCGTCGCCGAGCCGACGGAACCAGTCGGCCTCGACGCGCCAGGTTCCGCGGACCTCGCCGTCGGTCGTGAGCGACGTCGCCTCGAGCGTGACCGGGCTCCAGGTGTCGCGTTCGTCGGCACACTCGAGCAGCGTCCGGACGACGGTGCCGACCTCGTGGCTCGTGACCGACGACGGCGCTGCAACGGTCTCGTACTCAAGAGTCACGGTCTCGTCCTCGTGGGCCCACTCCGAGAGGTAGATTCCCTTTCCCATGAGCCGATTCTCGAGCGCCACGTCGAGTGGCCGCTGCTCGGTCATGGGATGACTTCGGTACCAGTCGGGAAAGAACCTCGTGTCGATCGCGTCGGATCGGTTCTACAGCGGTGCGACCAGGTCCTCGAGTGCGGCTCGTGGGTCGTCGGCTTTCGCGACGCCGCTTGCGAGCAAGACGCCGTCGGCACCGAGTTCGCCGGCAGCGGTTACGTCCTCGCCGGTGCTGATTCCGGCCCCACAGAGCACCGAGACGTCATCGTCGACGTTCGCCGCGGCTGTGACGGCATCTTCGACGACGTCGGGATCGGCCTGGCTGACGGGCGTCCCGGTACCGATCAGTTCGGGCGGCTCGACGGCGACGGCGTCGGGGCCGAGCGCCGCAGCGGCCCCGATCTGGGCGGGATTGTTCGCACAGACGACCGTCTCGAGGTCGGCTCGTTCGGCCGCCCGGACTGCACCGTCGACGTCGGCGAGTTTCAGCCGGTGCTCGGAGTGGTTGATCAGGGTGCCGACGGCTCCGGCGTCGGCGACGCCCTCCGCGAGCGTGTGGCCGGTGTTGCTGCCGTACTCGACCGGATCGACAGTCTGGGCCCACGTCTCGACGCCGGTCTCTGCGACGCGTTCGATGTGTGGAGCCTGCGGCGCGACGGCGATGCGTGCTGCATCCGTCGTCTCGTGTACGTCGCGGGCGGCTTCGGCGACGGCGACCGGGTCACACGGATACGTCTTCAGGTTGACGAGGACGAACATACTCGAAGGGGGTTTCGCTCGTCGGAAATAGTTTCCGAGTCGAAATCGGGACAGCAGACCGTATCATAACGACGGCTGTGAATCGGTACCGGTGCAACCGAGACCCATCTTGCGGTTGCACCGGAACGTAGTCACAGCCCTCATTATCAGTCCTTGCGCTCGACGACGTCACCGAGCGTGTAGCTTCCACTCGCCGAACCGCCGCTCCACTCCGTGTCGTCGCTGCTTCCGGATTCGCCGCTGAGACTCACCTCGAGGTGACGTTCGAGTTTCGCCTGTACGTCGTCACTCGGGAGAGTGTCGCCGCGCTCGAGTTTGCGAATCAGACTCGCTTTCTCGTTGAGCTGGTTCGCGAGCTCGGACTGGCTCAGTCCTTTCTGCTCGCGAGCCCGACGGATACGATCGTCGTAATCGGTCGCGAGCTCGTCCATGTCGTCGAACATGTCCGAACGGCGTTGAGAACTGCCGGAGCCACCGCTCGTACTCGAGTTACCCGAGGCGCCTCCGGTCGATCCGGATCCGGACCCCGATCCACCCGACCCTGTCGAGTACTTCGTCGAGGTGCTCGAGCTCGAACTCCCCGTCTTCACCTCGGTACCGAAGTCGGTACAGTTAGAACAGACGTCCAGTTCGGCACCTTCGACCTTGATAGTCTTCGGGGTCGACGTCTCGGCACCACACATCTCACACTGAACCATGTGAAAATGTATATCGTGCGGAGGTATAAACCATACGGCGACCGGTCAATCGCAATCGCGGTCGTAGTCCGCGCATCGCCGTCACTCGAGCGCTCGCCAGGCGTAGTAGAACCGCTGGACGGCGGTGAGGTGTCCGACAACTGCGAGGAAGACGAGCAGCCAGCCGACGAGCGTGAACCCAGCGTACGTCCCCGAAAGCGGATACGCGAAGACGGCGACGACGCCGATGATCGCGAGCCGATCCGCACGACCGACGACCCCCCCGTAGACGCGCTCGAGGCCGACCGCCTCGGCCTGGGTGCCAAGGTACGAGGTCATCACGACGCCGGTGACCGCTGCGAACCCGAGCAGGTAGTCGCCGACACCTGCAGCGAGGCCACCGACGACGACGATGTCGGCGTACCGGTCCAGCACGTGATCCAGCAGATCTCCACCGGCGGAGGCAACGTTCTGTTCGCGCGCGAGCGCACCATCGACGACGTCGAGCCAGCCGTTCAGAAAGACCAGAGCGGCGGCGACGACGTACCAGATCCGATCCGTCGTCCCACCGAGGTAGAAGGTGACGGCGGCGGCGACTGCCATCCCGAACGCCAGCACGCTAACGCCGTTTGGCGTCATCCCCATCCGATCGAAGCCGGTGACGAACGGATCGAGGACGTTCGAGACGTACGGCCTGAGTTTGTCGAGTGTCATGAGAGGAACTCGAGGAAGTCAACCTCGCCGGCACTCGGTTCGCGCTCGCCTGCGATTACGGCCTCGAGGTCGGCTGCTACCGCCTCCGGCTCGCGGCCGGTCGTGTCGATCTCGTAGACCGACTCGAGGCCGTGATTCTCGACCGCCTCGGCGAGGATCACGTCGAGCGCTTCGCTCTCTGCGTTCTCGGCGGCCTTTTCTTCGCTCTCGCCGCGATCGCTGAGTCGTCGCTCGAGCTCGTCGGGACGACAACGTAACACCGCGACCCGGTCGGCTTCGAGGTGGTGGGCGAGGTGGGACTCGATCACGACGTCCTCGCGCTCGGCGAGTCGCTCCTCGAGGGCCTCGAGATCGGCGACGACGCTGTCGCGGTCGGCGTCGACCGCCTCGTATAACCCGTCGTCCTCGATCAGTTCGTTGAGATGGAGTACCTCGAGACAGGTCTCGAGGCGGTCCGTTGCGGTCGTCTTCCCCGTTCCCGGCGTCCCGGTGACGGCAACTCTCATCGTGGGCTCACCTCCGCGCTCACACGTCGGTCACCTCGGTCTCTCCGTCGGCGTCTTCCGCTCCGGTCGCGAGCACCTCGTTGAGCGTCTCGATCGCGCGATCGGTCTCGTCTTCGGTACCGCAGGTGATCCGGATGCACTCGGGGAGCCCGAAGCTCGAGCAGTCGCGAACGATGACACCGCGTTCTTGCATCGTTTCGGCGACCGCCGTCGCATCGCCGACGTCGACGAGGACGAAATTCCCCTCGCTGTCCCAGACGGGGGCGTCGATCGTCTCGTACATGGCCGTACGCGATTTGCGGGCCGTCTCGACGGTACGCTCGACGTGTTCGTCGTCCTCGAGGGCAGCCAGTCCGGCCCGGCAGGCGAGTTCGCTCGCCGCGAAGGGGGTGTTCACCCGGGCGTAGGCCTCGCTCCACTCCCCAGGGACGACGGCGTACCCCAACCGAACGCCGGCGAGACCGTAGGCCTTCGAGAACGTCCGCAAGACGGCCACGTCGTCACGAGCGTCGTATCCGTTCCGTCCCTCGATTAAGTCCACGGCGCTGTCGTGATCGGCGAACTCTCCGTACGCCTCGTCGACGACCACGAGCGTCTCCTCGTCGGTTTCGGCGGCCAGGCGTTCGATCTCCGCAAGCGCCATCGTCGACCCGGTCGGGTTGTGCGGGCTCGTAACCCAGACCACCCGCTCGCCGTCGTAGCTCTCGAGGACCGTCTCGGCTGTCTGTGCGAAGTCGTCGGCCCTCGAGAGGGCGTACTCGCCGACTTCGCCGTGGTGATAGCGCGCGCTCATGCCGTAGTAGGCGAAGCCGGGCGTGGGCACGAGCACGCCGTCGCCCGGCTCGAGGGTCGCCCGATGGAGGTAGTCGATCGCGCCGTCGCCGCCGTTTGCGAGCCAGACCTGCTCGTCGGTGACGCCCCAGCGCTCGGCGATGGCGGCGACGAGGTCGGTGTGGGCGGCCTTGGGGTAGGAACTCACGTCCAGGGCGGTGTCGCGGATCGCCACGACGGCTGCAGGCGAGGGGCCGTGTGGATTCTCGTTCGAGGCGAGCTTGACGAGATCGGCGGGATCACACTCGAGTTCGCGAGCGACTTCCTCGATCCCGCGACCCGCCTCGTATGCGACGTGGTCGGACAGGTCGCGCGGGTGCATACGCCTACGGTTTTCTTCGACGGGTCTTAAGGGTGCTCACCTGTTCCGACCGCGATGGATACCTCGAGCGAGTCGCCGTTCACCATGGTCTCGAATCTCGAAAGCGGTGCTCGAGCGGACGGCCGGGTTCCTCTGCAGTCGAACTTCGAGGGGTTTATCTATCCCCGTCGGGTACGATGAAATGCGAAAGCGGGCTCGTAGATCAGCGGTAGATCACTCCCTTGGCATGGGAGAGGCCCCGGGTTCAAATCCCGGCGAGTCCATCCGAAATTAATTGTCTCAAGCTCTGTACCTCTTGATTTCCACACTTCAGGGGTGTTCTAACGGCTATCGATACCACAGTGCTGACAGCGGCGTTCGTGCTGGCCATGTTCCTGTTATAAATCTTCGATGAAATCGCGTCGCTGTTCCATCTTCTCACGGTCCGTCCGTCGGTCGTAGTGGCGCTCGAGGACTTCCGAGGAAACGTCACACCGGTCGCTGACGATCTCCTCGGGGATGTCCTCGCGAAGCTGGTACGTGATCGCGCCACGTCGAATCGTATGCGGCGACATGCTGCTCGGACACTTCGAGTAGTATCCGTAGTCGCGAGCTTCGCAGCTGACTGGCTTGCGCCCGTGTGGACACTCCTCGAGCAAGCAGGGCTGGGTGATCCGGTAGACTTCCATCCTGATGGGATCGGACCCCAGCCGGCCTTTCTCGCTCGTGATGAGCGGCTCACGGCCGTATTCATCGGTGACGTTGTTCCGGTGGAACCGGATGAACTCGTCGAGGACGTCACAGTAGTAGTCATCGAGCGCGAGCGGTCGCTCGGCCGGCTCCTGGTTCTTCAACGGTGTACCGGTATCAGGGCGATGCCGGAGCCAGATACACTGTTTGTCGGGTTCGTAGTCCTCGAGATCGATCGCCCGAAGGCTTCCCAGCCGGATGCCGGTGTGCCAGAGGACCGCGATGATGACGTGCTCGCGGCTCGCACGCTTGTACCGCTCGAGGTAGCCGATGATCTTCCGCGCACGCTCCGCGTCGAGCATCTCGTCGCGAGCCTCTTCACCGCGATCGACCTCCGGGAGTTTTACCCGCTCACGCATACCCGGCTCGACGGCGTCGATCGATGCACAGAACTCGAGGAACACGCGCAGTGTGGCGAGCTGTCCGCGAAGCGTGACGACGTTCACGTCCTGCTGTCGCCACACGCGATAACGGTGGAGATCCCGCCCGGTGAGGTCGTTGAGGTTGTCGATCCCGACCTCGTTGCACCACTCGACAAAGGCGTCGAGCCGGTACTTGTGGTTCTGGAGCGTCTTCTCACTCACCTCGAGTTCGCGGTGGGCGACGTAGAGTTCGACCGCCTCGCGTGGCGAGATGGGCTCGAGGTCGCTCATTGGTCACCTTGCTCGAGTTCACTTTTCGCGTCTACTGAACGATTCTCACCTACTGACCACCCTACATGTTTTTTATGCTGTGGGTCTTTGCCTGTGGATATGTCCCCGATAGAATTCGCTCTTGCGCTAATAGTGTACCTGCTGACCCTATCCGTAGTCGTTGTTGCTGGTTTGCTGTACGGGCGCTCCAACCTTGCCCCCAAAATACACAAGAGAGTTCGAGCGTTCTTGCCAGGACGTTCGACTAGGCGGCGTTGAATCTCTCCTGTACGGCGTTCGCTCATGCGTCCACCTCCCCGAGTTCGGACTGGTCGTCGGCGAGCCGACGCCGGCCGCGGGAGTTCTCGGGCTGGATGTCCCGAACCTCCTCGGCCCAGTCCTCGAGCTGGCGACGGACGCGCTCGAGTTTGTGCTCGAGTTCGTCGACGGACGCGGCACTCACCTCGGCTTTGATCTTGTCGCGGTCGTCGGTCGACGTCCCGCGGGTGAGCTCGGTCGTGATCGAGATCTCGTCGCTGTCGTCGCTCATACCTACACCCTCCTAGTCGCGTAGTTCTGGAGCGACCGGAAGACGCCGCCCTGACGGACTTCGCTACCGTCGTCGTAGGCGATGTGACCGCCAGCGTGGCACTCGGTACAGCGGTAGCAGATGGCGTTCGTGGTGCCCCAGGTCGTCCGACACGCGGTGCCACCACAGGTTTTGCAGGTGACGGTCTCAGGCGCGTCGATCATGCCGATCCCTCCAGGTCCTCGAGGAGGTTCGCGAGGTCGTCCGCGACGTCCTTGCGCTGGGCGTGCTTGGCGTTGATGTACGCCAGGTCGACGCCCCTGCCCCACAGTTCCGACGTCCGGAGGTCTCGAGCGAAGTCCGTCACGACGTGGTCGACGTCGCGGTGACCCTCGCCGGCGAGCCGGAGCCGGTCGGCGATCGTCTTCGGGAGGTCGCTGTCTCGAGGGTCGTCCCCGTCGTAGTCGATCATGGTCTCCGCGAGGCCGACGTAGGCCTCGACGCGACCGTCGACGACGACGTCCCAGCTGTCGATGTGGTCCTCGGTGAGTTCGTAGGTCGTCAGCTCGTCGTCGCTGTCAAGCAGCGTCTCGACCGCGGCGGCCTTCCAGCGGCGCTTGTTGCGGAGCTTCCAGAAGTCGGCGAACTCGGACAGCGTCTCGAGGTGGCGCTGGATCGTGACGTCGGCGCGGACCTTCTCGATCGTGTCGTCGCCCCGTTCGGTGACGCGAGTCACCGGGCCGGAAGCATCGACGAGGAACGAGTGCGGGAGCTCGAGCGTGCCGGGATCGTCGGCCGTCTCGAGTTCGTCGGCGAGCGTGTTCGCGTCCGACGTGACGACGCCGCCGTCGGGGATCGGCTCTTTCGACTCGTACTGTCGCTCGAGTGCGTTCGCACACACCCGACAGACGTAGCCGTCGGGCGTGATGACCTCCTGCCAGCCGTCACAGCCGGGCGTGTCACAGCGGTAGGGGCTGTGGTCGTTCATTGGTCACCTCCGTCGGTCGAGGTCACCTCGAGCCCACACGCCTCGGCCCGGCGGTGAACGCTCTCCTCGAGCAACTCCCTTGCGTCGGACGTGAGTGTGTAGCTGTTCGTCCGGCCGTCGAGCTCGCTACGCTCGAGGAGCCCGTCGGCGATGAGTGCGTCGAGGTTCTGGTACAGCCGCGGCGGGTTCACGTCGCTGTAGTGCTCCTCGAGTCGGTTCTGGATCGCGAGCCCGTAGGATTCCTCGCTGCTCGACTCGAGGTGAGCGATGGCCTCGAGCACGTCGCGCTGGAAGCTCGAGAGATCGCTCCAGGAAGTCGAGCGCTCCGTTTCGGCGACCGTCATTTCGACTCACCCCGATCGCGGGTGACCGCGTGGTCGTCGATCGCGGTGTTGATCGCCGTCGCCGAGCGCATCCCCTCGCCGTGGATCAGGTCCAGCGTGTTGATGACCTCGGTGAGAACGGCGTTCTGGTACTGCAGTTCCTTGGCGACTTGCTCGAGCGCATCGGCCTGGCGTTCGTCAGGGGACGGTTCGTCCTCTTGGTCGCCAGCCACTTCACGGAGTCGTCGGGGATTGTTCGAGACGCCGTCGGGAACGCCGCCGTCGCTTCGAGTCCGCGCACAGATTCGACACGCGGGCTCGTCGCGACGGGCGTCGTAGCCGTCCGCTCGAGCGCCACAGGCGCAGCGAGCGTCAGTGTTATTCCGCGGCGATGCCTCTTGTCGCGTGTGGGGAAGTGACCCCACAGAGGTTCCGTTGATCATATTCGGCTCCACGGAGCCACCTTCTGGGCGGCGTTCCAGCGCCGCCCGGTCTCACGTACCAACAAGAGTCATCTTCAGCCGAGTTGGTAGCTCCTCACCACCACAATTAGTGGACTATTGCATAAATGCATCGGTTAGGCAGTAGTAGCTGGATCTGTTTTTATCAGTAGATTCCGCACCATTAGGTCCGTATATCCCTTTATGGGAAGTAATGAGGCAATCCGGGACATGGATGACAATCTGGGATGACCGAATTCTCGAGATCATTCGGGATGAGGACGCCGGTCGAGTCGGTGATCTGACCGAGCGGGAAGCCGTCCGCATTTCGCAGTCTTCTGTCTCTCGCCGTTGCAAGAAGCTGGCAGAACACGGGCTGCTCCGACCGCTTGGCAACGGTGTCTATACGATTACCGAGAAGGGCGAGGCATATCTCGAGGAAGAGTACGACGCTGAAAACGAGGTCTATATCAACCGCAACGACTCGAGAGACGGCCCCACCGCAAGCGAGACCTCAGAAACGTGACGGACCGAAAGCCAGCCCGGTGGATGTGCACGCTCGACGAGCGCATCCTCGAACACCTCGAAGAGGAGTCGTGGTCGACGCCGCGCTACATGGAGCAGGCTATTGAACTGTATGCCTCGCGCGCTCGGATCCAGGAGCGGTGCCAGATGCTTACCCAAGTCGGACTCGTCACACCTGCCTTCGGTGACTACCACATGTATGAGATCACGTCGAAAGGTCAGGAGTACCTCGAGGGTGAGCTGGACGTCGAGGATCTCCCTCGACCTACGATTCATCGTCTTCTCTAGCTCGCATATGTGACTTGAAAAAGTAGTCTACAGTTACCAAAACCAATAAGTCTCCTGGATTAACATTCTTGAAACTGTTAGACATGGATCTTAAACGTCGCTCGATGTTGGCCGCGATCGGGTCAGCCGGAGTCTTATCTGGATGTCTTGCAACAGATGACGACGAACAGGACGATTCTGAGCCGGGTGGGTCAGGCCAAACGGACGAACCTGCACAATCAGCCGACGATGTTCTCGATCTTGGACCCGACCAAGACGGATCGGAGAACGAGCAGACTGCCCAAGACCTACTCTCAGACGAGGTCGATCCAAGTGTAGTTGAGGTCTATGCGACAAGGCCGAGATTGATCAGTATGGATGAAGACATGGGAACAATAAACGAATACACAGTTACGGTTCAAAACACCGGAACCAGTGGTGAAGTTGGGATCGAATTCCTGTGGGTCGAAGATATGGATGGCCCGATAGATGGCGTCGATGGGTTCGGAAACACACAGAAATCGAACGAGCGGATACTGTACTTCGACGCGAACGAACGACGGGACGTATCGTTCGTGGGTACGCCTCCAAGGGGATACGAGGGCTACGCGTTCGATCTATTCACAGCGACATTTGAGGGCGAGGTTCGGAACAGGGGTGGCCCCGGTGAAGTTGAAGTAAGACTCAAAGATCCAAATCTGATAGACGCTATTGTCGAGAGAAGAACTATTATTCTTGACGAAGGCGAGACGGAGCGAGTCGAGTTCACTGTTGAAAATCCTCTATCGGGTGATGAGTTCGAGATCGAAGCGGTTCCTGCGACGACGTAACCCCTTCTTCCGGCCTCAAAGCCAATTCACTTTGTTCCGTTCCCGTTGTTGAGCTTCTGGACTGTAGCTTCCCCGATAGTGCTCGAGGAACGTCTCGAGGTCGTTCCATCCGCCCCAGTCACACACCAGGAGTGGATCGACGTCAGCCGACGCGAGCGCAGTCGCCCACGTCCGACGGAGATCGTGGAACCCGAGGTGTGTCCACCCAGCGTCTCCGGTCTCCTCGTGCAGCTGGTCAGCTGCCGATCGGACCCACCGTCGGAGTGAGCGCGTACTCGAGACCTCGACGAGTGATCTACTGGCGGGCGCGTCTCGATAGTCGTCGATCGTACGGATGGTCGTTGCGAGATCTTGCGGCACCGGCGTCTCGCGGAACTTGTCACCTTTCCCGTGCCACACTCGGAGCATACTTCCCGCGTCGGTGTCGACGACGTCCTCGGGAGCGACGTCGAGGACCTCGTGCGAACGGAGTCCACAGCGAGCGCCGAGGGCGAACGCGATCCGTTGCTGGGTCCCGTCGGCAGCCTCGAGAAGTGCCGACACTTCATCTTGACTGAGCCACACTTTCATATCGTCGCGCTTCTCGTGCTGTTGTAGATTCATGGTGTCCGGCTTGCCTGCATGTCGGACAAAAACGGCCAGGAATCTAGTTTTTTCGGTGCTGCTCGAGGGTGGAATAGGGCTGATTCCGTCCGACTTTGGAGGAGTTCTCGGACAGCCGATTCACACGCAGTGTATTATTTGCTCGTCAGTTCGTCGTACTTTTCGAGCACGAGATCGAGATATTCGTCAGTCATTCGGCGAGGGTTCTGTACAGTGTGGAAGTCATCTAAGGCGAACGCGGTCTGCTCTCGGTCGAGTCCATAGGCGTGGAACGCCCCGGCATCGAGTTCGGCCTGGATCTCCTCGCGTTCGTCGGGATCGGTCGCGGCCTCAATCCCAAGCCGATCGCGCATCTCGGCGAACTCCTCACCGTAGCAGTTGAGACGAGCCGCTCGAGTCCAGATGTGTTCGAACCACTCGTCGCCTTCTGTGAGGCGGGGAACCTGTGACTCCTCGAACTTGTACATCACTATGTGGGTGTCTACTTTCGTCCTCATCAGGTAATCGAACGGGATGCTGTTGATCAGACCTAGAGCGGCGAAAAGCGATTCGTCCGTGAAGACACGTTCGTAGACGGAGTGCAAGGGCAACTCCTGCAAGTCCTCCTTATCGGGATTGATTTCATAGGGACGAAGGGTATGCAACGTATTCGTACAGACTGTTCCTGGAGGAATCACCGAAGCGATAATCGTTCGTTCGTCGGATGCTCTCGCAATGTCTCGGAAAACGATACGGTACTCAGTGCAGTCGAGGAGCACGTCTTGTTCGGACAGTTCTTCGCCGCGATGTTCATCAAGTAGATCGTTCACGAAGCCGATCTGTGAACCGCTGCCGTCGAACGCATCGTAGAGCCCTCGCTTGAGTTTCCGGAGGTTCTTTTCACGGATTCTGCGTTTGGCGCTCTTTTCAGGATTTGCGTCTTCGTCGACGCTCCAGAACTCGGGCGACTCTATGTCGACGAACGACGGATCGTAGCTGAACTGGTAGACGTTACTTCCACCATAGACGGGGTAATCGCCCTCGTCAGAATCCTCGACGAAACGATCGGTATCGCTGGTTCGGTGCAGTTCAGCATACGGTTCTGCGTACCATTTCCCATCCCGTTTTTCACTGATTGGTGGCTGTGCGAGTATGGTGTTGAGAACGTCCACTTCCTCCTGCGACTGGAGATAAGGGAAGATGCGCGCTTCCGGTGAGTATTCGCGAAGAACTCGCCTGGGGATGCGTAACGCATTCTCTTCAATATCGTCAAGAACATCCATTCCCACTTGCTGAAATATGCCTCGCAACTCCTCTGTCTTATATGAGTTTTTGAAAGTAACTATGCCGAAATTATACTGGTTGTGTATTTCGGGGAATATAATTCCTCTATTCTCGAAAGTCACCAATGACTGGATTGTCGTTTCGTCAAGGATGTGCGTTCGAAGATCCTTCGTCGATGCCCCGTTGAATATCGCCCCTGGCAGCACCTGTGCAGCGAACCCTCCCTCTCTGGTGAGCTGGAAAATTCGCTCGAGGAACAGAGCAGACAGGTCGTTCTCCGTTCCCTGTGACGTTCCGCCGATGGTCGGTTTCTGCATCGTGTACTCCCCAGACTCGTGGAAGTATTCGGAGACCACCTCGATCTCGTGTTGGTACTGCTCCCAGCCTTCGGCGATCCCGGGATCCTCGAGTAGTTCTTCCTGTCGGCGTTCCTTCTCCTCGGGGAGATACGACTGGAACTTCTCGTCGTAGCGGACGAAGTAGTCGTCGCGGGTCGGTCGGAGCCGATCCCACGGTGGGTTACCGACGATGACGTCGAACCCGCCGTCGGCGTACACTTCGGCGAACTCGAGCACCCAGTGAAATGGCGTATAGCTGTCGAGGTCATCTTGGGTCACGTCGTCGACGACGTCCTGGAAGTCGTCAAGGATGTCCTCGTCGAGTTCTTCCCGGTACTCCTCGAGCAGCTCGAGTGCGTTCTGCCGGTGCTGTTCGGCCTTCTCGGGGAAGGCTTTGTACTCCTCGTGAAGCTGGATCTCCTCGATGACGTCCTCATATCGAGAGCGAACGCTGTCTTCGGTCCAGCGCTCGAAGGTCGCGAGTCCCTCTTCAGTCTCTTCAGGGAAGCCGACGTAGCCGATCAGCGAGTTCCCCTGTCGAACGTTGAAAGTGATGTTCGGGAGTGCCAGCTCCTCGGTGTCCAACTCCACCAGATCTTCCGCCTCGAGTTCGGCAATGATCGAGAGCCACAGCCGGAGCTTGCCGATCTCGACGGCCGGCTCCATGATGTCGACGCCGTAGATGTTGTTCTGGACGGTCGTCTGCTTCAGCCGATGCCGGTGGGGATACTCTTCGGTCTTCTTCCACAGTTCTTGGCGGATGTTGGTGATTTCCTCGACGACAGAGGTCAGGAAGTGTCCGCTGCCCATACCCGGGTCGACGACATAGAGTTCGTCGACGTCGGTCAGTAGTCGGGTAATGAGATTCGTTGAGCCCGGAAGGTCGTCGATCAGTTCATAAACGGTTTCATATTGGTCGACTTCGGCTTTCGGCCACTCTCGTTCCTCGACGAGTGTCTCTTGGAACTGTTCTTTGAGAGCAGGCCGAACTGTCTGTTCGGCACTGAAACGCGTGATTTCTTTTGGCGTGTAGTATGCACCCAGATCGGCGTTCTGGTCACCGGGGTCGGTAGTCAGATAGTTGATCGTCTTCTCGAACACGGATCCCAACACGCTAGGGTCGATGTCGGTCGGACCACCGTCAGCAGAGAACTGGTACCGCTCGAGTAACTCGATGATGGACTCCAGGACGCTGTCCCGAACGTCGAAGTCCTGCTCGTCGATGTCGTTGTCGGTGCCTAACTCCGGACGGAACAGGCCACCGTTCAGGTAGGGAATATCGTCGTAGAGTTCAGTGTTTTCGACCTGTGATGGCCGGTCGTTCGGCTTCTTATTGAGAACCTCGTAGAACAGCGGATCGAAATACGTCTTGTACAGCGACTGGGGCTGAATGCTTGGATCGTATGTCTCGACGAGTCTGCTCAGAAGATTGGGGTCGACGATACCTTTGTCCTCGAGGAACTTGATGAAGATCAGTCGATTCATCAGATCGACGGAGAACAGACGCGTATCGTCGCCTGTCGCGTTCGGCGGTGCATCAACGCCGTCACCGACGAGACTCCTCGCACGCCGTTCTTCCTCCGTATCAGTGACGCCGAAGACGTACTTGATGTAGTCGTCATAGAACTCGTCTGTGATCTCCTCTTGCTTGCGTTTGATGACGTCCTGTGCATCGTCAATGATAGAACAGAAATTCTGGAAGTCAAACGTCCGGATCAGCTCGGCAACGCGTTCGCGTTCGTCGGCAGAAACCACCTCCATCGGGGGGTCGCCACGAGTCGTCTCGTTCTCGTAGAGCGTCTGAAAAACGGGCTGCAGATCCACCTTGCTGATGATGTTGTGAGTATACGAGTCAGGGTCGTACCGAACGAAGGCCCAGACCAGGCCGTCGGTCGCAAAGCCGAAGTCGGATTCGAACTCGCGCTGGCTGAGCCATGACTTCACCTGATCGAGCCCGTGTCCGCGGCCCTCGAGTTGTTTCTTTAACGGCTCCGCTTCGATCAGGAGACGTGACGAATCGACGCTTGGAATATCACGAAGCGAGACCGCGTAGTCAGCCTGCTCGCCTCGGGTCGTAGAAAACCCGCCCGCCTCGTATCCGTAGTTCTCGTACTGGAGTGCATCCAGTAGTGGCTCGATTACTCGATCCTTGGTGGTCGGTTCGGGATCCAATCGATCCCTCGTGTATTCCGACTTGAGAGTGTACTCTCCACGACCACGCGAGAACGTTTCGTCGAGAATGTCGTCGTCGATCTGTTCTCGAAGCTGGCGAATAGACTGTGCGACCGTCTCGATGATCCGGTCTTCGTCTGCTTCAGAGACCTGTGTCTCGAACTCCTCGATATTGAACTCCGTTTGAACCTCCCCTACCGACATTATATGACTCCCCGTTTCGAGTCATTGGAAAAGAAAGTATGCCTCTTGATTCCCGCCAGGTCCGCGGTTTCACTTCTGATCAGGTGTCCTCGATTCTCACTTCTGCCCCTACAGAACATGAAAGATGAGGTTATCAGTACGGGAATCGGACCCCGATCGCGGGTGAAATGTCCTCGAAGAGGGGGTTCGCGGACACTCGATAGTGATCTCTACGTTCTCGGCAAGTCACCTGGGTGAGTTCATGTGCGTACTGAAGGGTCTGGTATCGCTCGTTTCCAAACAGCTTTGGGAAAAGGTTAGTAACTGCCAGGTGCTTACCGGAAACCAACTTGGACAAGTACATCGAATGCACGAGCTGTGGGTTTGTTCTTCTCTCTGGGAGCATAACTGACCCAACACCGAAGAATTGGGACTTGTGTCCCGACTGCGGAGGAAATGAATTTAGTTTTACTGGTGGGTGATTCTCCTATACATATCGTGAACAATTCGTCCTTGAAGACGGCCTTCGCGGACAGGTTTATTTCCCACACGTGAGATGACGCAAGTCATGACGCGAATGACTGCCGAGGGGTTTTTCGGTGGGGCTGATGATCGGATCCCGAACCTTCAGTCAGCCCTCCGATTCGTTTCGAAACAAGAACCAACAGATGCAGCTCTTACGAACTGGATAATAGGAAACACAACTGCTACCTCAGAAGAGAATGTTCGATCGAATATATCGTTCCTCGAGTCGATCGACCTACTCGAGGCCACTCCTGACGGCTATCAGACCACGAACAAGGGCGAAGCCTTCTGGAGACAGGGCGAGCCGCAAGTCATGTACGAAGGGCTTGCGACAGCAGTCGACGGGTTTCGCGAAATCTGTCGAGCTATCCCAGCTGGTCACCGAACGATAGAGGACATACAGCAGCAACTTCGGCGTGCTTATCCCGACTATGAGTTACCGAAGGGCGTTGTCAGCAGGCACCTCGGCTGGCTCGAATCTCTCGACCTGGTCACCAAACAGGACGGTGTTTACTCGATCCCGATCGAAGACGGCGAGTTCGAAGTTGGTGAGACGTACAGTCGGTGGTTCATCCACGACGTCCTCAAGGGCGAACGGTACAAAGGAATCGCAACACCGAGTGAGCACCCTCTGATCTTCATCTTTACCGGTGAATCCGGTAGTGACTATGGATACGAAGACGAGTTCCTCGAGGACGATACCTTCCTCTACACCGGAGAAGGAACCGAGGGCGATATGACGATGGACGACGGGAACAAGGCGATCCGCGACCACAAGGAGAACGGTGACGATATCCACCTCTTCGAAGACACCGATATGCCCTGGATCGTCACGTATCTCGGCGAGTACGAATATCTCTCACATCGAACCGAGACACTGGTGGACGAAAACGATGACCCTCGCGACGCCTTCCGTTTCCGGTTAGCTCCCGTCGGCGGAACTGAGATCGAGAGCGAGGAGGGGACACCTCGCTCGCTGTCGGATGAGGAGCTGTTTCAAAAAGCAAAGCAGAGCTCTCCGTCAGGATCAACGACCTCGACGGGCAGCTCGAGCGGTAGCCGTTCATACCCGCGATCCGAGTTCGTCCGGGAATTCGCCCTTCGAATGGCGGACGGTGTGTGCCAGGGCTGTGAGGAAGACGCACCGTTCGTGAGCAAACAAGGTGAGCCGTTCCTCGAGGTCCATCACCTTACCCGTCGGAGTGATGGAGGGCCTGACGATCCGGAGAACGTCATCGCCCTGTGTCCGAACTGTCATCGCCGGGTGCACGAGGGCCGTCATGGCGACGAGTTTAATCAAAGGCTGAAGGAAAAAGTCAAGTCACGGAACGAAAAGTACCTTTAAACCCCTCAGAGACCGGCTTTGAGGACATCCGTCAGCACCGGTAAATCGATTCTCGAGTGAGGATGTCTCTCGTCTAAATAGGGGAAGGTCTCTCTGTTCTCTACTAATTGGTGAATTTGGAAAGTACCAAAAGAATCCTATACTCGAAGCATGTAGGTCCCACTAATGAATTCCAAGCTCCTCCCACTAGCACTCCTTGAGGTGAACGATGAGGAGCCAATAGAAGGAATAACCAGATTCATGAAGCTGGTTTTCCTGGCGCAAGAGGAGCGGCTAGGAAGAGATATCTACGAATATGTTCCTGGCCAATACGGACCCTTCTCAAAGGAACTCTATGATGATCTGGATAAATTAGAAAGAAAAGAGTTCGTAGAACGAGTTGATGAGCCGACTATCAAAGAGAATGATAGGCAGGTTTACCAGATCACGGATAAGGGAAGAAGAACTCTAAGGCAGGCAAGAGAGATTCCGGATAATGACTTTCCAGAAGCTGTAGAGTCAATCAGTGAATTAAAAGATAGTTATAATTCAATGGACTTGTGGGACTTGTTAGAGTATGTTTATGCGGAATATCCACACATGGCTGAAAACAGTGTCCTTGATATTCCTGTAGAGGCCTAATTGACCACTATTCGCCTTCATTGTTTTCCACGTCCTCCTCTTGTGCTTTCGCCATATCCTCTAACTCTTCAGTTTCATCATCGTCGTCATCCTTGGGTCGGTCATCAAATTTCCATCTCATAACTCTATCAGCATCCCTTATGTCGTCAAACTCTACGTGAGATATCTGAGCGTTGTGAAGATATGCATACCCTGTGAATTTGTAATGGTGTACAATCTCCCCATCTTGATTGTAAAAAAGCCGCCGTGGATTTTCTAAGAGAATATCCCTATCAGTGCTTATTTCGCCTTTATCTTCGATTCTTCCTTGTAGCTCATCTCCGTTTTGCATACGCACACGAACTTGGTACTTTTTCTTGGAAGACTCCGTTTCTATTATCGAGAAGAATTTATACCAGAGTCCTTGCCTACTTGCAACTCGGTCTCCACCAAATTCAGTATATCCTAATATTGCTCCCTGTACAGCCGAAATGAGAATAATAAACATATACACACCAATGGCAGATTGCGGTTCGGAAACAAGTTCTATTAGATCTCTATATGAGGCGAACCCTAGTTTATAGTTGCTATATAATAAGTAAAATATAACAACTGATAAAAGGCTTATACCAAAGCTTAGAGCAATTGTATCTGTTCGATTGAGCCAATCAGCACGATCAGTAATTAGAAGTCCTATTTTCACACCAGCTATACCAGGAAGTATCAACAATATAAGTGAGACCAGGTTCAGACCCAGTGAAATACCACTTACCATAGTCCTTGGGAGACTTTTCGTACATCAGGTACGTAAATGATACTACTGGACAAAACGATTCACACTCGACCGCACTCGAACGGCCGTCGCGAGCGGCGACGGGCCGTAAGACGCGATCGAGTGTTCAGTGACTTTTGTTCGGCAGTATGAATCGGCAAGTCAAAAATAGGAGCGAGTTACAGTCTATCTACGGGTAATCATCTGTATTTATAACAGACACTTCCCATGTCTCTGCATCTGTTCGGGTTACTCGAACCGGCTGATCTTTCACATTGCCCTCCTCGTCTACCAACCCCAGCGCCCGAAGCTCGCTCTTCGGGAGCACGACACCGCCCGACGTCCGACCAACTTGTACCAACTTGTGGATGGGCATGGCTACGTTTGTGGCTGGTACTGAATCTGTTTAAACATTGGTCTCACCAGTACGAGACTATGATATTCCCGGTTGCTATCACCACGGGCGTCCTCCTCGAGGTGAGGTGCTCGGAACACAGGAATGAGCGATTCCAGCCCAATGGATTGGTCGTGTCCCAAACTCGTCTAGAGTCGTAACTGACTCCTGTGGAAACAGGGTCACCTCTGGTACCTACCCCGAAGTGACCCATGCACGCCACAATCGACGCGCAAGTCACGGTTAGCATCGACTTAGACAAAACGCTACCGCTTGCCACTCTCGCTGAATCTCTCACAGAGCTTCACCTCGAGGCGACGATCCTCGAGGAGCTTGTCAAAAGCCTCGACGAGCGCCTCGTCGAGGCGTACTGTGGGGAGAAACACGCGCGCGGAAACGGCGATCGCCGTTTCCAGCGCGCCGGAACCACAACACGAACAGCTGTGACAACCGCAGGAGAGCACGAATTTTCCCTTCATCACGTCAAAGACACCGCTGCCACCGGTGACGATCCTACCTACTTCCGCCCTCTCGAAGATCTCATCAAATTCGACGGGCAGCGCATCTATCAAGAGGATATTTCGCTCCAGAGTACCGAACTCGCTACGTCGCTCAGCTTTCGTGATGCCGTTGCCCACGGCGACGGCTTCACTCCGATGCCTTCGAGAACCACGATCAACCGCCGAGTCCGTGAGTACGGCAGCAAACTCGGTGACTTCGTTCGTGATCGGCTTCCTGGGACGAATGCAGACACTGTCGTTCCTGACGGAACGAAGTGTCATAGCCAGGACGATCACTGCACGTACCACGACGTCAACGTCACTCTCGGACAGATCACCGAAGACAACGCGGAAACCACGCTCTTAGACGTCAATGTCAACGAACCGTGGGACGATACAGCAGAAGATCTCGAAGAGAACGAGGCGATCACTGACGACGCGACGGTCGTCAGTGACGCCGAGGAATCCCTCGTCGACGCCTTCGAGACCAGCTATCGATCTCATCAGCTCGATCTCGTTCATGTCGGTCGAACGCTTGGATACAAGCTGTGGAAGGACGGTACCTTTTCGCTCGAAACGCGGAAAGCGATCGCCTCAGACGTCACAAACGACTTGTTCCATCTGAAAAACTCGGTTGCGCTCCATGCATCGAGGAATGAGCGTTTGGCGATCCGCGAGCGGATCGACCAAACGCTCGAGAACCTCACGAAGGAGGCGTGGCGCTTAGAGCAACAGGACTCTCCAAAAGCAGCGGCGTACCTCCGAAAATGGGCACAAGCAACCGTCACATTCGCCGAACTCGCACTCGAGGGACAAGAGGTTCTGTGGACATCGAACGTGGTTGAACGAGCCATGGGCGAAATCTCGAAGCGGTGTAAAAACCAGTGGATGAGATGGACAGAGTCCGGCTTAGAATCGCTCCTCTGGCTCAATCTCGTGAGATATGCCGATTCCGAGCAGTTCGCGGCGTTCGCCGACGAACTGCTCGAGCGTTCAGCCAAAACAGCCATGACATTGGAGGTGTCAGTTGACGCTACCAGAGGCGAACTCTAGACGAGTTTGTGACGGGACCAATGGATTGGTCACGGAATTGGAACGCACTCGCCCGGACGCCAGGCGGCCTCGCCGCTCACGTCGTCGCGGCCGTCGACGGCAAGGTCGTCGCGAGTGCGTGCGGTCTCGAGTCAAATGAGTGGACCATTCTCGACCGTACAGACAGCCCCGTCCGCCTTTGCGGAACGTGTGCGAACCATTTCGGCGGAACCGGTCCCCGCCCGGTCGCCCTCGAGGAGACGGTGACCGTCCCGGTCGATGGCGTCGACGTCGCCCCGATCGGGACGTCGGCGACCCTCACCGACGCCTACCCGGGTGAGAGAGCGTGAGCCGGGACGATCTCTTCGCCGGCGTCGACGACGTCCAGGACGACGACTCGAGCAGCTGCTCACGGGACGATCGCGACGGCCTCGAGGGAACCGACTACGTCAACCCGCTCGAGTGGGCTCGTCATCTCGAGTACGACGAGGTCCACTCGTTCACCGTCGGGTTCGCCCCGGCGTTCCTGGCGATCGTGCTGGGCGAGCCGACGTTCATGTTCCTGACGGCGCTGATCGTCGCCGGGGCGTTCCTCCCGTGGCTACTCCGCAAGCGGCTCCGGTACTGTCCCCGGGAACCCCACTACTGCGTCGGCGGCGCTGTCCTCGGTGTCGTCGCGGCGGTTCCGGTCGGACTCGCCCTCGATCTCGTGGGGGTGCTACCCGCGTGACGGACACCGACCGTCGGCTCGAGGTGTCCGACGTCGCCGTCAGTCTCCTTGCCGCCGCCAGCACCGCGGCGTTCGCGATCGGCCGGCAGCGAGCCGACGCCAATCCCCGCGAGCTCCCGGCCGACCCGGACGACGACAATCGCGATGATCCAGACGAGATCGTCCTCGAGAAAGACGGGTCGGGGATCTACCGCCCATGAGCGAGGAAAAGACCCTCGAGGAGGTCTACACCGACCGCAACCTACTCGCCCTGGCGGCGGCAGAAATGGCCGTCCGGCTCCATCTCGCCCTGGGCCCGCCCGAGTCGGCGTACTTCGACGGCGGCTGGTATCGTCCGGAGGCGGACGACGCCGACGCCGGTGAGTGGGGAGTCGTCTCCCTCGAGACGCCGGAGGGACAGGCGAGCTGGCACGTTCCGATCGACCTCGCCCGGCGGTCGCACCTGACCGAGACCGTGCCCGACTGGGACGGTCACACCCGGCAGGTGAAGAACGACCGCCTTCGGCGTTTCACCGGTCTCGATTACTGACGCTGTTCGGCCCTCCAGGTCCTGACGCGAACGTCACGGCCCGGCCAATTTCCGTGTCCAATTTCGCCATTACGTCTCCCGATTCTCGGATTTTCTCTAATCTATTTCGACGCGTCCCGGCTACTACTATCGTGCATGGGTTCCCGCAGCGCGACCAGCGAACAACACCGCTCTCCTTCGGGGCCGCCCGACGGTGACGATCAGGCCGGCCCGACGCCCGAGGTTCCGGAGTCGGTCGCTGGCTACGATCTCGAGGAGCGATCAGAGACCGCGATCGAGTGGGTCGGTCAGAACGGCGGCGTGCCGCCGGTCCACATCGATCGTGACGGCTACGAAACCACCGTCCGGGCCCGATCCGACGGCACCAGGCGACACGGCCACCGATGGTACGTGACGGTCTACTGGGACGACGGCAACGAACGCGCCCAGCAGACCATCGCGAGTCGGCGGCTGGCGTTGGACGAACCCGACGACGGCTTTTCTCGAAACCGGGACGCCGCCCTCGAGTCCGCACTCGAGTGGATGAAAGAGAACCCGGCTGACGACGCAACCGACCAAGATGATACGATGAGCGACGACACCAGCACCTACGATCCGATAGCGGAGTGGAGCGACGGACAGCAATCACTCGATGGCGGCCCCGCGGCCGGCCAGGCGACCTTCGACGCTCCGCCCGACACGTCCGACCCGGAAATCGAGAGTATCGACGAGGTGAACGAGGGCGGGCTCATGGCCGACGAGCGGGAGTCGACTGGTGACCCGACCACGGCCGAACAGGAATCACTCGAGGTCGGGGCCGAAGCTCGCCGTGATCCCGAACAGGATGGTCTCGGTGAGTCCATTCCAGACGACGCAGGCACCGACGAGCCGGAGGACGAAGACCGCACACACGACGCTGTCGACGGCGACGAAATTCGATTCGGATCGATGGCCGTGGCCAACTCGTTTCGTGATGACAACGCGGAGCACCTCGGGCCGTCGGACGACCGCCGAACCAAGACCGTCTCCTTGGCGTCGGATGCCCCGGACCACGTCGTCGACGAGGCCGTCCGTATCTCAGAATCTGAGAAGGCCGAAGACGCCCAAAAGTTTGGACAGAACGAGCTGACCGACCACGAACGCGAGCAACTCGAGGACCGGGGGTCGTGGAAACCACATCGGCACTTGTTCCACGCCCAATCCGCGAAAGCGATCCTCCAGGGCCACGGAATCGACGACTGGCTCTCGTTCTACGATCCCGAGCTTTCGACCGACGAACACCGGAGCCACGCCGACGAGTGGAAACAACAGGAGGTCGGGGATCGACTCGACGTCGCCGACGAGCAACAGCAGGCCCGCATGGCGAAACAGGCCGAAAAGGTCCACGGCGAGATGTGCAACAACGCCGAAGACGCCTGTGCTGATGGCGAGCAGCCGGCGTGCGAGGCGCTTCTCGAGCAATGTGGGTACGACGAGGATGACATCGCGGAGCTGCTCGAGGCAGTCGAAGGGCTCGACGAGGACCCGGAAGACGTCTTCGCCGTTTCCGACGATGGCGACAGCCCCGACCTCGAGGCCGAGTCACGGTCGTTCGAGGCGTGGGCCCGTGACGTGATGCCCGAACCGCCGGAAGAACCGACCGACGAGGAACTCGCCCGGATCGCCCCGACGCCCGACCCCGACGACGTCGGCCGCGATCGGCTCCCAGGTCCAGCACTGGCGGCACTCAAGAAAGCATGGTCCGGGTACAAGCTCAGCCGGACCGAAGCACGCGACGCCCAGGACGACGCCGAGCACTACGCGGAGGTCATCAACGGCATCCGGGCCGTCCACGGTCAGAATCCGCTCGAGTTCGACGACCTCGAAGGGTTCGAGGGAGGCGAGATTCTACCCGACGACCCCGACGAAACGTACCCGACTGCAGACGGTGAAATGACAATGGAAGAAGCCGGCGCTCTCGGTCGGTTGGGGAGTAGTCTTCAATCGACGTTCGACTCGTATACGGGTGGTGACTGTCCCGGTGGTGAGTGCTACGACCCGATGGCAGAGTTCTAGACCGGCAACGCGTCGTCTAACAGCCCGTCGTCACCACTGAAGTGGGGTCGTTCCCGACCGCAGTTGTCGGTATCGACCTTCTCGAACTCGCCGGAGTGTTTGTTCTCGACAATCGCCTCGCGAGCCGTCAGGTCCTTCAGCTCGTTCGCGTCGAAGACACTCGCCTTGTTGATTTTCTCGATGTCCCGCTGCTCGCTCACGTGGAAGTAGACCCGACGGTCGGACTGTGAAAGGATCGTCAGCGGCATCAACGCCGGCCGCTGGGTTAGGTGGATCGTCTCGACCCCGTGTTTCCGGCCGCCGGTCTGCATCCGGTTCACGCGGCTGTCGAGCTTGTTCTTGTCGAGCACCTGGTGTGCCTCGTCACAGGAGACGAGTGCCGAGTCCGGGGCTTCGTCGATCTCGAGGTCCTTGCACAGCGCCATCGCGGCGGCACTGATCCGCCCGTACAGCTCGGCGATCTCCTCGTCGTCCAGCGCGTCGGGCACGACCCGGACCCGACGGTGGTTGAACAAGCATTTCGGCCAATCAATTGACTCGAATCGCTCCTTATCGACGACCAGGGTGCCGTAGAGGGCGTTGCCTTCGACCGAGAGCCCGCCTTCCTCGTCCTCGAGGTCGAAGTGGACCGCGATGTCGAAGTCCGGCACGCGGTCCTCGAGGAGTGCGCCGGTGTAGTAGCTCTTGCCGGTCCCCGACGCGCCGATGACGCTTACTCGAGCCATCGTTAGATCTCACAGCGGTAAATGCGGTTGTCGGTGGCCCACTGGCGGACGTCGACCGGATCAACCTGCCGGGGTGGCGATCGATCGATACCGAGGATCGGGTGGGCAGTCGCCATCGTCACCCACCAGTCGCCGTCGACGTTCGCGACGATCGCGAACTCGCCGACGAACGTCGATGCCCGCTTGAGTACCAGCCACTCGCGGCGCTCGAGCCCGTCCTCGAGGAGTCGATCGACGTCCGACAGACCGAGTCGCTCGGCCGTTAGGCACTCGGCAGCGCCTTCGATCGGCAACACTGCCGGTGGGATCAGGCTATCCATCGGTCTCACCCGGGCCCGTGTTCTTGACCCGCTCTTTCGCTGCGGTGAACTCCTCGAGCTCCTCCGCTTCGAGCATCTCCGCGAGAAGCTTCTCCCGTTCGGCGGCCTGCTCGTTGAACAGCTCGAGCAGCGGCTCCCATTCGCCGTCGACGATACCGGCGACGTAGAGGGCCATCTTCTCGGGCGTCACCATTTCGACGTTGACGTCAACGTCGTGCTCCGCTCCGATCCGCCGGAGGTCGGCCCGTTGCATGTTCACGAGGTCGGCCATGATGTCCGCCGGCGAGTCGCCCGTCTCGCCTTCCTGGAGGAGCATCTGTGCGATCTGCTCGGGGTTCGAGAGCGAACTCGCAATGCCCTGGGGCGTCATGTCGATCCCGAGGCTCGAGGCGAGTCCGTCCTGTCCACCCATCATGCCGATGCACCTCCGAGATTGGCTGCCTCTTTCAGCCGGGCAATCTGTTCGTCGCTGTCGGGACGCATCGCGACGGCGACGGCGGCACACGCGAGCGACGAGCCCAGCAGCGCCCACGCCGGATCGACGTCGTCGTCCCCGTCGACGAGGATGTACTCGTTTGCGAACTCTGCCCCGTAGTAGCCGAGGCGGAACGCCGAGAAGACGTCCTGAAGGTCGTCCTCGAGGGCCTCCTGTGTCTCGTCGTCGAGCCCGACCGTCGCGAGTTTCGCGGCGCCGTCCTCGATGGACGTCTGTAGCTTCGACGTCGGGTTGTCACCTGAAAACGTGAACTCGTCGGCCGGATTCGACTGGTCGGACGTCGACTCCTCGCCGGTCTCGTCGTCCTCGTCGTCCTCGACGTCGTCAACGCCAGCGAACAGATCTCCATCGGCCAAGTCGTCGTCGGTGAGTTCGACCTCCTCGATCTCGACATCGTCGGAATCCGGTTCGGACTCTCCCTGATCGTCGTCGACCGCGTCCTCGAGGGCAGCTGCCGTCTGCTCGTCGTCGGGTTGCGTTTCGAGTTCCGCCTCGAGTTCGTCGACCGTCTCGTCGAGTTCGTCAGCACGGGCCTGTTCGTCGGCGATCTCCGGCTGCGGCATCAGCTACCGCCTCCGTTGATCTTTCCGCGTTCCTTGAGCCCCTGTATGACCGCCCGGTCCGCCTCGAGCGGCTGGTTCGGATCCTGTGGGACGACTATTTCGCCACATTTCGCCTCCGACTCCTCGTCCGTGTCGGGCTCGAGGGTGACGTCGACGTCGTGGTCGTCAGAGTCGCTCGAGTCCGACGTCGAGCCGGACGAACGGGACCGATACCAGTAGACGGCCGCTGCGACGAGTACGACGCCGCCGAAGATTGCGAGCGTTCGTTTGGAGACGCCAAGCGACGGACCGCTCGAGTCGTCACCGTCGTCGTCTGCTGTCGGCTGCTGATTGCGGTTCTGCTGTTCCTGTTCGTACTGTGCTTCGATTTCGTCGATGGAGTCACTCATGGTGAGAACAGTCTGAATCGTCACAGTCGTCGCCCCAGTCATAGGGGACTTGACAGTGTGGACAGTGATCGGGATACCCGGTGACCGTGGTCGCGCAGCTTGGACACTCGAACGCGTGAACGTCCGGCTCCGGGTCCGGGTTTTCGTCGGGCGCTTCCTTGGTGTGATCGATGACACCGCCATCAGTCCGGGCCCGATCAGCCCGGCGATCGACGACGTCGTCGACGAGATCCTCCCACTCGGCTTCGTAGTCGTACTCCTCGAGCGGGATGACGTCTTCCGGATCGTCGGGGTCGCCGTCCGCGGGGAGGACGTGCGGATGCAGCGACTCGCGGAAGTGCTGTCCCGAGGTCATCGGTCCCCAGGACTCACACCCCCAGCAGAACGTCCGGTACTTGTTCCCCGGCTTCTCGCTGCGCTCGATGCGCTTTACGAGTACCGGGACAGTGCGAAGACTCGAGCAGTACCGACACTCTCGTCGGTCGGTCGCACCGTCACTCACGGTACGCACCGGCGGCTCGCCAATTCTCGGGTGCAGTTGCTATCCGGATCATCGATGGAGGGCGGCGTGAAATTGGGCGGTGCTTGGAGGGCCGCCTGTCTCATCATTCGTCCGTTTCTTTAAGTAGCTAAGCCCAATTCTGCCAATTCCCAATTAATTAGGCCGTATATCCGATGGAACGCCCTCGGTTGGGAACGCAATGGCGACGGTAAACGTTAGCCGGGCGACGAACACGCTTTCGTCGTCGGCATTCCTCAAGTCCGCTGTCCTCATCGTCGGGGGCAGCCTCGGTGCACAGCTGGCCACGAGCTATCTGCGATCGAACGTTTACGACGTTCAGTTCGCCGGCGGTGACGCTGTCTATGCGCTCACCGCTGCGTTCGTCACACTCGCGGTCCTCCCACAACAGTACTCCCGACCGCTCGCTCTCGGGATGGGTGCGACGTCGGTGCGCGTCATCCTGGCCGACTACGGTGTCGTCTGAGGTGATCGAACGCATGGAAATCCATCAAACCGACGTCGAGCAGGAAACGACGCTTCACTCCGGCCTCCCGTTCGTCGAGATGCAAGACGTCGCGGCCGGAGATCATCGAACGGCCGCCATCGAGATCACGGGCCCCGAGGGGTATCTCGTCGCGATTGACGCGGGCACCAACATCGCACCCGAGTTCCGCGACGACACGGGCGAGAAGCTCGACGGCTCGACGAAGGTCACCCTTCACAAGTGCTCGAAGCAGGGTGATCCGCTTCCGGGCGGACAGGTCTTCTCGGACACGCTGAACCGCTTCAAGTACGAGAAGATGCGGGTCGAACCCGACTACTTCCGGTACATCGACGACGAACTGATGATCGCCGAGCGCGAGATCGTCAAGCTGTTCGTCGAGATTCCGGAAGATGCCGCGGACTTCAGCGCCGAACAGTCCCGGCTCCACATCGGTGACGACACCAGCGACTTCGGGACGCCGGTATCGATCCTCGACACGGACAACCTCACTCCCGAAGAGAAAGCCGCCGTCGACATGGCGGCACAGCGGTGATCGACATGGCAGGAGACATCCAACCAGAGACCCTCAGCCACGCCACCGACGACGTTGACGTCGACCTCAACCAGAACCTCCTCGATCCGCAGCGCCACACTCGCGTCATCGAGTTTCTCGTCCCGGACAACCTCGAGTGGGTCGAGTACGACGCTCGACGTGACCCGGTCCGGTTCGTCCCCCGAACGATGCAGGAGTTCGAGAGTGCGGACTTCGACGACGGGACTGTCGCTGTCGACGCCAACCTCCAGCCGATCGCCGGCGAAACTGACCTCGAGGACCAGGAGTACCCCGCCGTCGTCGCCGTCGACACCGGAACGGGCGAGGAGGTCGACGTCGAGTCGATCGACTACGCCCTCAACGAGGTGACCCTCGAGGAGGTGCCGGATGCGGTGAAGCTCTATCCAATCATGAGCGACGGCTACCTCAAAGTCGAGGGTTTCAACCAGTTCGATCAGCCCCAGGGGACGCTGTTCCCGTGGGGCTTCCCGCTGTTCCGGTTCCACGATATGGAGCAGGACCGACGGGGACGCGAGATCAACCTCCACGGCTACGCTCGCTGGGATCGTCACGAGACGCTCGCGTTCAAGATCGACGCACCCCAGCAGATCGTCTGGGAGGACGAACACTACCCCGACAGCTACGTTTCGACCTTCGAGGTCGACGTGCGTATCGGCCTGTAAGCACCAATGGGCGTTCGTACCAGCGATTCCGTGGAGAACGGGACGACGGACGACGCCCGACCCTCGGACGAGCGCGACCTGTCGCCCGCCGATCCCTTTCTGATGGGATACGATACGTCCCGGATCAAACTGGATACGAACGCAGCCGAAGAGATCGGCGGCCTGCTCGTGCTCGCCTCGAGGGTTCTGTAACCGCGACATATGGGAGTTAGAGACCAAATCAGAAACTCCGAGGAGTATCAGCAGATCGTCGCGGAGCAGAGCCAGCAACAGCAACAGCACGCCTCGAGCCCCGGTGAGGCCGTGGCCCCGGTCGTCTCGCTCGAGAAGACCGACCTCCACTTTCTCACCCAGCTCGCGATCCTGTTCATGCTGGTTCTGATCTACCGCGAACTGACCAGCCGAGGTGAGATATAGTGCCGCTACCATCGGGGGACGACCTTCGCGACGCGGCAGACAGTGGTCTCCGGACGGCAACCGGAGATCGCGTCGGTGTCTCCGACGATTTCACCAGTACGGAAGACGCGACGGGCAGCGACGTCTCCCTCTCGAGTGACTTCACGTCGACCGACGACTCGGGCGGGGTGTTGAACGTTCTTTCCAGCGGTTACTCGGCAGCCGACTCGGCCACCAGGTCGATGTCCGACACCGTTCTCGACAACGAACGGTTCAGCATCCAGGACACGGCTCGGACAGGGCTGGCACAGGCCCCGATGTCGGCTGCGTACAGCCTCCGTGAAGGTGAGGCGACGTGGCTGGATGACGACGAAGTCGCAGAAGGGTTCCGCCAGCTCGACGACGAGATTACCGAGACAGTCGAGGGTGCCGTCGAAGGAACCGCCCTGGATAACACCGGCACTGATGCCCTTCGATGGGCTGGTGACAACATCGTCCTTGAGGGCGCTCGCATCGGGATTGGTACCAGCACCGGTATCGATACCCGTGAGGGAGAGACCGACTATACGCCCGGCCTGGCCGAAGCCGCCGATATCGGTCTGACAGTCGGGACCGCCGGTGCGGGTGCAGCAGCCACTCGAGGACTCCGTTCGGCCGACGAAGGCTCGGGGGCTCTTAGCCGCCTGACGAGTCGTTTCGGCGACGATGCCAGCGACGGACAGCGAATGATGACCGACGGCGGTCAGCCGGCTGACGGTGGCTTGCCCGACGTGTTCAATCCGGGGCGAGACGGCGACGGTGTGCTCCCGGCAGTTCGTGACGGTGATGGAGCAGCGACCGCGACTCGGTCAACGGACGACGCCACACGAACCGCAGAGGATGGTGACGCACTACTCCCGGCGGCCCGCGACGGCGATCGAGCAGGCGATCCGTTCACCAGGGCTGGAAACCGCTTTGGTGGCGACGATGCAGCCCAGGCCGGCACTCGAAGCAGCGACGACGCCCTGACGGCGACACGGTCCGATGACGGCGTCTTCCGGGTCGACGATGCGAGTCGGGCCGGAACACGAAGCGGTGACGACGCGGCCCAGGTCGGAGCTCGAACCGGAGACGACGCTGCCAGCGCCGGCTCGAGGACAGGTGACGACGCTGCTCGAGCTACTCGAACGGGGGACGACGGCGGGTCGCTCTCCCAACGGATTCGTGACCGCATCGGGCAGGCGAGTGCACGCACCGAATCGGTCACGAGCCGGGCGGGTCAGGCCAGTGCTCGAGCGAGACAGCGGGCTGGCCAAGCACTCCGTGGCGCGACTCCGAGCCGACGGACAGCGGCGCTCGTCGGTGGTGGCGCTGCGGCTCTCGTCGGTGGCGGTGCACTGTACGATACATTTCGTGACACCGGTGAGATGGTCGTCGAGACCGAGGACGGCGACCATCTTCGGATCATGGAAGAAACGAACTATCCTGAAATCGAGGAACATCGCCCTCACGGCGGTACCCTCGTATCGGTGCATCAAGACGGAGCCAAACGCGGCTACTCGATCATCACGCGAATCGAGGGTCGGACGGTGTACCTTCTCGACAGTGACGGCGAAGAGATCTCGTCGACGGTCGACATGGCCGAGTTCGAAGAGGCGTTGCAGCGAGGAGTGACCGCACGTGAGGATGCGACTGGCCGCGATCTAACGGGTGAGACCGATGAGTGACTTCAAAGCGCCCTTCGCGACGATTTCGGAAGCCGAACGGGCATACTTCCCGGACGAGGAGTCTGCCGGACCGACGGGTGACGACGGAGACGGCGGCTGGGGAGAGCTCGAGACGGTCGACGAGCTCGAGTTCGGCTGGGTTCTCCTGAAACAAGAACGGATCGACGGCTCTGATCGTCGATTCTTCCTCACTCGTGGCCACGAGAGCGGTATCGAGGTGATCGTCTCCGGTGGTAGTACCGAAGTCGTCGGCGAACAGACGCCGCTCGAGGACGTTCCCTCACACCCGAAGGAATCGGACGCCAGAACGGCGTACGAGAAGTGGCTCGACGAACACGAAGAGGAAGAACGCGACGATGAGGAGGCAGCCTGGAGCGAGTGGGAAGAGATCAACGTCGTCGAACCGTGGCACATCTACGGCCGATCGCACGAGGACGGCGAACGCGTCGAGTTCGTCGTCTCCGGTGTCCTCGAGGACGAGACCGTCGTCTACCTCGGACCCAACGGGGACGTCCGCGACGAGGCACACATCTACACGAGCATCGACGACGTCGAGGCCGCCCTCGAGGCGTACTTCCAGCACGTCGAGGACGCAAACGTCCCTGACGATCGACAACCGACCGGCGACGCACCGCCGATGGACGCCGTCGACAGCGGTACGCCCGCACCCGGTTCCGGCGGACTCGTCGATAGGGTCACCTCGAGCCCGGCACTCGCAATCGGCCTTCTCGGGGTTGCTGCTGGTGGCTACTACGCCTACCAGGAGGGATACCTATGAGCCGGATCAGGCTCGCGAAAGAGATCGCAGAACAGACCGGCAAGTCGGTTACCGATGCACTGCGGTACATCCGCGAAGTCGGTCCCCGAAAGGCCCGAGCATCGCTCCGAACGGCCAAAGAGGGTGGAAAGCGGTACTGGAAGCCGACTGCCATCGTCGGTGGGGTGTACGGCGGTGCCTACTACTGGCGCGAGCAGAACATCCGCAAGGCCGAACACCTGGCAGAAACCGCCGAATCCGACCAGGAAGCCCTCGAGAGCCTGATCGATTCCGATCTTCCGCCGGAAGCAAAACGGGATCTCATCGATCAGTGGGTCGACGAAGGAGTGTCCGATAGTGATGACGATGACGGCCCGCTCGACGGTCTGCTTGACGGGTTGATGGACGACGTCGTCACGATGGTCGTCGTCGTCATGGTCGTCGGAGCCATCTTGAACTACGCGCTTTCACAGACGTCGGTAGGTCCAAACTCGGTCAACGCTGGAGGTGCATCGACGTGATTCCGTCTGCGAGAGACAACGTTGACCGGATGGTCCAGCTGCTCGAGGACATCGCTCGGAATACCGGAAACATCGACGTTGACGTCGACAATGACAATCAGTCGGCTCAAGAATCGCTCCCGATTTCGATCGATCCACGAGATTTCCTCGTCATCGAAACGCCACAACTCGAGGGTTCCAACCCCGATGGTACGATCACGATCGAGCCGGGTGAGGTGGTCGAGATCGCACGGTTCGATACCGTCCCCTGCCATCTGATCGGCGTCGGAGCAAAAAATCAGCTGGACGTCGTTTACCGCCTCGAGGTCGACCATCAGAAAAGCCTCGCTGGTGGGTGGCGAAGTATGCCACTTGGCACGATGGGGTCGCCGTACTCGTTCGTCAAAGAGCTCGGCGTCACGTTTCCGGTTGAAGATCAGATCGTCTATAAGGCGAAATTATCCGAAGCAGCCGAGTCAACGGTCGACGTCAGCGGTAAAATCCTACTCAGACTATGACCACGGAAATATCGGACTGGTACGACTTGGATAGCATTAGAGACGATCTGAGCGGTGACTACGTGCTTGTCAACGATCTGGACGAGGATACTGACGGGTACAGTGAAGTCTCTGGCCTCGAGTGGGAGCCGTTGGGTGGCCCAGACGACCCGTTCACGGGAGACTTCGAGGGGCAGGGCCACGCCATCGAGGGGATGACGGTCAGCGGAGACTACGACGCGGCAGGCCTGTTCTCGGTGCTGGCTGGAGCCGAGATAACGGGTCTGGTACTAAAGGACGTCGACGTCGAGGCCGAGGGAACGGCTGGCGCACTCGCAGGAGGCGGGACCGCAGCGATCCAAGCCGTCCACGTCACCGGCTCGGTCGAATCGACAGACGGCACAGCAGGCGGCATAATCGGCAAACTAACCAACCACGAGGAGGTTTAAAAAATGGGTCGTGTCCCAAACTCGTCTAGAGTCGTAACTGACTCCTGTGGAAACAGGGTCACCTCTGGTACCTACCCCGAAGTGACCCATGCACGCCACAATCGACGCGCAAGTCACGGTTAGCATCGACTTAGACAAAACGCTACCGCTTGCCACTCTCGCTGAATCTCTCACAGAGCTTCACCTCGAGGCGACGATCCTCGAGGAGCTTGTCAAAAGCCTCGACGAGCGCCTCGTCGAGGCGTACTGTGGGGAGAAACACGCGCGCGGAAACGGCGATCGCCGTTTCCAGCGCGCCGGAACCACAACACGAACAGCTGTGACAACCGCAGGAGAGCACGAATTTTCCCTTCATCACGTCAAAGACACCGCTGCCACCGGTGACGATCCTACCTACTTCCGCCCTCTCGAAGATCTCATCAAATTCGACGGGCAGCGCATCTATCAAGAGGATATTTCGCTCCAGAGTACCGAACTCGCTACGTCGCTCAGCTTTCGTGATGCCGTTGCCCACGGCGACGGCTTCACTCCGATGCCTTCGAGAACCACGATCAACCGCCGAGTCCGTGAGTACGGCAGCAAACTCGGTGACTTCGTTCGTGATCGGCTTCCTGGGACGAATGCAGACACTGTCGTTCCTGACGGAACGAAGTGTCATAGCCAGGACGATCACTGCACGTACCACGACGTCAACGTCACTCTCGGACAGATCACCGAAGACAACGCGGAAACCACGCTCTTAGACGTCAATGTCAACGAACCGTGGGACGATACAGCAGAAGATCTCGAAGAGAACGAGGCGATCACTGACGACGCGACGGTCGTCAGTGACGCCGAGGAATCCCTCGTCGACGCCTTCGAGACCAGCTATCGATCTCATCAGCTCGATCTCGTTCATGTCGGTCGAACGCTTGGATACAAGCTGTGGAAGGACGGTACCTTTTCGCTCGAAACGCGGAAAGCGATCGCCTCAGACGTCACAAACGACTTGTTCCATCTGAAAAACTCGGTTGCGCTCCATGCACCGAGGAATGAGCGTTTGGCGATCCGCGAGCGGATCGACCAAACGCTCGAGAACCTCACGAAGGAGGCGTGGCGCTTAGTGGCGTTCAAAGCCTGAACTGATGGGTGAAACCGAGTGCGGTTGACCGGTTTCACTCATCAGTCGACGCTTGGAACGGTACTTAGAGCAACAGGACTCTCCAAAAGCAGCGGCGTACCTCCGAAAATGGGCACAAGCAACCGTCACATTCGCCGAACTCGCACTCGAGGGACAAGAGGTTCTGTGGACATCGAACGTGGTTGAACGAGCCATGGGCGAAATCTCGAAGCGGTGTAAAAACCAGTGGATGAGATGGACAGAGTCCGGCTTAGAATCGCTCCTCTGGCTCAATCTCGTGAGATATGCCGATTCCGAGCAGTTCGCGGCGTTCGCCGACGAACTGCTCGAGCGTTCAGCCAAAACAGCCATGACATTGGAGGTGTCAGTTGACGCTACCAGAGGCGAACTCTAGACGAGTTTGTGACGGGACCAAAAAATGGCAACTGAAATCGAAGACTGGTACGACTTGGACAGCATTAGAGACGACGTTGAGGGAGACTACGTTCTCGTGAACGATCTGGACGAAGACACTGACGGCTACGACGAGCTTGCTGGACCTGATGCAAATGATGGAAGCGGATGGGAACCCATCGGGGACTTCGATGATTGGTTCAGTGGGTCACTTGACGGGGGTGGGAACACTATTTCAGGTCTAACTATAGAAAGGGGGGACGAGCATGACATCGGATTGTTTTCCGTGTCTGAACTGGCAACATTCAAGGATATAAACATAAAGGATGCGTATGTCGAGGGTGACCAAGTGGTCTCCATCATTTCAAGTACGGGATCACTGTGCAACTTTATAGGTATAAATATAGAAAGTTCTACTTTAATAGGGTCCACGGTTGCGGGAACGATATATGGGCGCACGAACGTCCAGAGTGGTGAAACAGATGTTAGATACAAGCATAAACACATTCGTGTCGGACCGGACGTTGATGTTATAGCAAGTGGTAGTGGATGGGTATATACAGGCGGATTGTTTGGCGAACATTCCCTGGATGATGGAGAAGGGTCAGGAGGGGATATAGAAAATTGCGTTTTCGAGGGGACGGTTGAGGCTGATTTCCACACAGGTGGTATTTTCGGTGGTTTCGCGAGTAACGATGGGGAGGGAACAGACTACAACATAAGGGACTGCCACTTCAGAGGGGAGATTAAATCGACAGACGGGAGTGTTGGTGGCATCTTTGGATCTATACGCGTTTGGGACTCGGTTAATGTCGAGAATTGTTCGTCTACTGGTCGCATCGAGTTCGAAGGTGAAGATGAAGCCGATGGTTTAGGTGGAATTGTTGGTAGCACATCATTCGTAGATGAAGACGCTGATGGGGAGATGCAAAAATGCCACTCTGAAGTTGAGATAGAGGTGCCCGAAGATGTAGATGTATCTCATGTGGGTGGGATACATGGTACGAGTGATACATTCAATCCAAATCTTCAGATTAGAGACTGTAAATTCACAGGGCTGGTGGAAGGGCACAGCCAGGTTGGGGGAATATCCGGAAATATATCTGAAGGGGAAGAGGTGATTGAAAAATGCTTTGTCACCAACGAAGCGTCCATCACGGTATTCGAGGATGATGGAGAGTCCGGGGTAATATTAGGTGTAGATAAAGAAGGCGACGGGTCAGAAGTTGACGAAGTATACTCCGATCTTGACACAGATTTGCCCTTGATAGGAGAGTTAGAAGAAGGTGACAATACAGGTACGACGGAGTTCCTAACTACCGACCAGATGACCGGCAACGACGCGCCGGGGTACATGGACGGGTTCGACTTCGACGAGACGTGGGATACCACGGACGAGTACCCAATCCTCGCGGCCCTCGTCACCACGCCCTACGGCTATCTGTCGCTGGTGTCTGCAGACGTCACCGTTTCAGCGTCGGAGTCGGCGGGTGGCCTGGTCGGAGAGGTCGAGGCACAAGCGCCAGATGGGGCCGATGGTGTCGTTGTCGACAGTCGGACGGTCGGATATGTCACAGGCGACTCTGGCGGGACGGGTGGCCTAGTGGGAGTATCGTCAGCATCCCTCACTCGAGCAATCACGGGTGCCTCGGTCTCGGGGGAGACGGAGGGGGCAGCAATCGGGGTTCTCGATGGGGAAGCAACACACGTCTACGCGGGAGTCGAGGACCCAGATGACGAGCAACTGGTCGGAGATGATGAGGGGGCGGCCCTGGAGGAGTCGGAGGTACACGATCTCTCGGATGTGACGGATCACGACGCCCTCGAGACGCTGGACGAGTTCGACTTCGATGACGTCTGGGTTCGGGAGGCGTACGAAATCCCGCATCTGCAATTGTTCTCTCCGGGTTCGACCTTGTATTACGGCACCGTCACCGACGTCGATGGACAATTGGTTGAGGGGGCCGCTATCGAGACGCCGTACGGCTGGGTTCGGACAGACGTAAATGGCCGCTACGAGTTCGGTGGGCCGATCGAATCGTTCGAGATCACGGGACTATCCGGCACCGTCGACAAGGATTCACAGCCGGACGTTGACGAGCCGATCGACTTTCAGTTTGGCGGTCTCGAGGTTGTCCTCGAGGACCCATCCTCGGGCCGGCCTCTCGAGGACGTAATCATCGAGATCGGCCACGGGGACTTCTACGTCCAAACAGACGAAAACGGCGAGGTCAGGATTCCAACAATGCCGATCGAGCAGAAACGAGTCCTCGCCTTCGACACCTTCGAGCGGTACGCGAACGTGCTCACGGAAGGCCGATTAGTCGAGATCGACTTTACCGACGATCTGCCGGAACCCGATCCCGAGGAACCCTCCTTTGAGGACATAGCGATCCTCGAGTTCGAGGTCATTGACGAGCGAAGCAATCCGATCAACGAGACGACGGCAGTGGTCGACATCTTCGGCGCGATCACCGTAAGCAATCGAGACGGCGAGCTGCTCGTTCCGGTTCCGACCCACTCCATAGAGCCGACGATCATCTTCGCAGACGATGATCCGAGATACCGAACGCGGCGACTTGAACTCGATCCGGCTGACGACCCTGACGTCGGCGAGTTCATCCTCACAGAAGCAACCCACTCGGTGAATTACTGACATGGAACGAAAACAATCCGATCAGTTTGCTGGATCGTCTCCGATCTCGTACCTGGCCGACTTCCCAGGCGCGAATCCGGCAGAGGACACAGTCGAGGTAACGATCACGGGAAGTGATGACCTAATCGAGATCACGCCATCAGAGGATATAACGGTCGACGAGATCGCCGAAACCGTTGATGTGCTGGTCTCTGGAGACGTCTCCGTCTCGTCGATCAGCGAAACGGTGACGGTCCAAGAGGACACTCCTCTGGACGTGTCTGGATCGACAGTCACGGTTCAGGAGGACACGCCTATTTCCGTCTCAAGTGACGAGACGCGAGAAATCGGAAAGGCTCGAGTCCAGGACTCGAGCGGCGTTCTCGTCGACCCGCTCGACGCAGACGACATGACTCCTGTTTCATCGATGACGTCAATGGTTGGGAAGGCTGACGCCGCTTCAATTGATCTGGGACCCCATCGCAAGGACGTCGACGTTTACTATGACGTCACGGGAGCGGCCACCGTCACGATCGAGGTGTCGGCCGACGGCGACACGTGGCGTGAGCTCAGGGAGATATCGACGGACGATGCCGAGACGTCGGTCGTCTCCGTTTCGACGTCGTACCAACACGTCCGAGCCTACGCCGATGAGAACCTGGAAACGATCGAAATAGCCTCAAAAGGATCCTAATACGGTGCACGATCTGATATGAGCACTGACTCGTCTAACGACGTCCCCTCGAATCACGAGCTGTCGGAACGTATGACCCGGATCGAGCAGAAACTCGATCACGTAGCCGACCTCCTCGAGCGGATGGAGGGTGACGTCGAAGAAGATCTCGAGGACGTCGAAGACGAACTCGAGGATATCAAGCCGAAGACCTCCCGGCTGTGGCTCCTCTACCGAGCAGGCAAGTGGACGACGGGCCTGCTGGTTGGCTCGGGGATTGCGGCAGCGGCGGTGACGACTGTCTTCTAAAACCGGCTCTTGCCTAACTTAGCGAAACAACCATCTATCTGCTGACATTGATACAGATTAGCGTGCAAGATATAGAGCATGAAGTCAGCAGAAGACTATAGTTCATTTCGAATCGTCAGCAGCGAAACAGCCGTTGGTACGTGTACATATCCCTCACAGAAGAGAACTCGAAATCAGAGCCACCCATCGGGAAGTTCATCTTGATGGTTATCAATTAGTTCAAGCAACGGTTCAATCTCGTCCCACTTTGGTCCTTTACTGATTTCGTTTGTGTTTCGGTCCCACGTGATGTAGCCCATCTCAGCAAGTTTCGGGAGATGGCTATGCACCAGTTCCGTTTTCAGAACCGTTGCTTCCTCGTTCTCTGAAAACTGATTGAGTGGGTCGCGGTCGTCATCATCCTGTGGATTATGCTCCAAGAGTGCCACAAGCAACTGTCGTCGGTACGGATTCGAGAGTGCGGATACCGCAGCGTCAAACGCTGTCTCTCGATTCACCACAGTCATACAACTACTAACGTAGCTACATGGTTACATGTGGGGCATGGTGTGCCAATGTTCCCGTCTCGAAGACTCCTAATACTGCAAGCGATTGCTCAGAGACCGTTCTGTGAACTCCTCTGTATTGGTCGTTTCAGCACCCTATCAGAGTTGTCTCTCCGTGCAAGATACGCGCGTTGTATTCATCACTCTACTCGTGATGGCTTGCTTATATGATTTCGGGGGGGGGGCGACCGACACAGAGACCGAATTCAGCACGACTGGGACATTCTATTCAGTCCCAAGGGGAACACCGAGGAGCGACCACACCGTTATCTGATTTGGTCGCCTACTGAGAATGATGCCAGATGACAAACAGGGCCGAGACGAGAAAGCAGAGGACGAAGAGCGACGCCAGCCAGAGCGGAAGCGAGAGGAAGTACGTGACCGCGTCCATGAAGAGCGAGCAATGGCCGGCGACCCTGATGGGCGGCTTGGTGAACTTGATAAAGCACTCGAAACCCAGAATTATCCAACCACGACAAACGAATTGGTTGAGGCCTATGGCGACTACGATATCGAAACACAGCGCGGGACGGAATCCCTCGAAGAAGTACTTGCCTCGACTGATGACCAAACGTTCGTCTCCGCCGATGACGTTCGAAGTCGGATACTGGGATTGATCCACCGTTAGGGAATGCAGCCCAATAGCCTCCGTCTCGCTAGTCGTTCCCCCTCCTGAATTAGAAACGTGTCTCCTCTGCATCCACCGATTGGGGCCGAACTGGAGTTCCTCGTTGATGAATACGCGCGTTATCTTGCACGGTAGGTTATGACAAATTTCGGGCATAACTGTTTCACTCAGTTCGGTAAGAGCCCTAAAAACGGAAGAAGGGACTATGCTGACGCTTTCTCTGCCGACATGACGACGTCTTCACCGTCGGTGTACCGCATTGGTGGGACGACGACCCACACGTTCTGGTTTCCGGGCCAGACGGACAGGAACCCGAGCTTCTCGAGCGGCTTGATCACGTCGTCGAGGACGGCCGACTTCGGCGTGTCGTTGTCGTAGAGCTTGTTCTTCGCAGTCTCGAGTTTCACACGTGGCTTGTCCTTGTACGGAGCATGGGCCCGCTCGTGGAGCGTCCGGTAGGCGTCGGCGAGCTGTTCGTCGTCGGGGAGCACTGGCTGTGGTCCCTCGAGGTCGCCTTTCGCTTCGACCTCCTTGCGAACCAGCTCGCGGAGCTTCTCGCTGCGGCTCTTCTCTTCGCGATCGGCGATCTCGTCGAGCTGCTCGAGCAACCCGTCGGGACAGCCGAACGACACCCGGCTCGAGGGGTTGTGATCCATCCGGCCCATCAGCGATTCACCCCGATTTGCATAAGCCGTGAATACGCAGACGGCGTCGACTTTCGCAGTTCGTATGCAAGGGGGGTATGGGTTCCTTCGGAGGCCTCTATCTCGCGGGTGTGCGTGCGCGTCATGGCTGGACCTCCCGGTCCTGCTGGACCCGTTCGATGTCGGTGTCGTGTGGGTTCCCCTCGAGTGCCTCGCCGGTCGCCTGGCGCATCTCGAGCTCGTCGTCGGGGCTGCCATCGGTCTCGGCGACGTCGATCCGGCCCAGGAACGTGGCCTTGCGAAGCGTACAGAGGTGGGCACAGGGACCGTCGTGGTACTGCCAGCCCTTGCAGTCACACCGACCGACGTACTCGCTGTCGTCGATCCCGAGCGCACAGTAGTGGACGTCCTCACCGTCCCGGAGCGTGACCTTGTACCCGAACCGGCCGAACGGTTCGATCAGGGCGTCGTCCGGGTGCGCTCGAGCCCACGACTCGGTCCGGTCGTCTCGTTCGGCCTGAAAGTCGACCGGTTCGACGTCCGACGGCTGCGGGAAGGTACTCACTGTTCGACACCTCCGCCGTACCGCGATTGATCACGGCCGAGGAAACCAAGTGCCCGCCCGGCGAGTCCATGATTCTTGCGCCGCGAACGAACTCGCGAGCGGCGCGAATCGTCGTCGGTGTCGTGAAATCTTTCGTCGGCCCCGGTTCGCTCGAGGGTGCGGTTTCCAAACGGCGTCTCGACGGGTCCAGGTTCGAGGGCCACGCTGTCGACGCATGACTGGACGTGGCCCTGCCTTAGCCTCGGTGATACTGTCGGCAATATGAGACCTCGTTCTCGCATATCGAAGAGCGCGTTGAAATGTGCAGTCGTATCCTGCATACGCACGCGGTGCAACTAAGACGCTTTTTCTGGTGTATTGTCCCGTGCTATCGCCACGTTCTCGAACAGCTGGGACGTCCCTCGAGTCTCGAACCGATGCGCGATCACCGACTGCACCGACGCTAATCCATTCATGACTGACATCGGCTATCACGTCTCACACGAGCAGTTTGCACCGAGCGATCTCCTCGAGTGGATCCAACGTGCACAAACACAGGGATTCGATCACGCGCTCGCGTCGGATCACTTCCATCCCTGGAGCGAGCAACAGGGCGAGTCGGGGTTCGTCTGGTCCTGGCTCGGCTCGGCGATGGAAGCGACCGACATGACCTTTGGCACGGTCAACGCGCCCGGCTACCGCTATCACCCCGCCATCGTCGCACAGGGCGCGGCGACGTTGCGGGAGATCTATCCCGGGCGATTCTGGCTCGCTGTCGGCAGCGGTCAGATTCTCAACGAGGGGATCGTCGGGACCGACTGGCCGGTCAAACGCGACCGGAACGCTCGCCTCGAGGAGTGTGCCGAGATCATGCGCCGACTCTGGGACGGCGAGGAAGTGACCCACCACGGTCGCGTCGACGTCGAGCAGGCGAAACTGTACTCGCGTCCCGAGACGCCACCGCCATTGATCGGTGCGGCACTTTCCGAGGAAACCGCCTCGTGGCTTGCCGAGTGGGCCGACGGGATGATCACGATCGCCACGCCGGATCACGAAGACGACGCCAGCCGCGTCGAGGCGTTCCGGGAGAACGCACCGGAGAAACCGGTCTACCTCAAGGCCCAACACTCCTACGACGAGACTGACGAGGCCGCACTCGGGGGCGCATACGAGCAGTGGCGCAACCAGTGCGTGCCGGGAACGGTGACACAAGAGCTCCGGACGCCCGAAGAGTACGACGCCCTCGGTGCCCAACTCTCCGAGGAACACGTCGAAGAACACGTTCGCGTCTCGGCAGATCCCAAAGAGCACGTCGACTGGATCGAGGCGGACCTCGAACTCGACGTCGACAAAGTGTTCCTCCACAACGTCAACACGAACCAGCCGGAGTTCATCGATACGTTCGGAGAGGAGGTGTTGCCCGCACTCGAGTGACGGCTCCGTCACGTGCCGATCCGCTCGACGTCTGCCACCTCGTCGGAATCGTCCTCGGTGGCGTAGCCTTCTGGTCGTGTTTGCGAGCCGTCCCGAACGGTACGTCTTTCACGCCAGCCTGGAAAGGGACGGTCGATGACGGACACGGTCGACGTCCAGGCGGTGACGATCGGCGTCGGAACGGTGGTTGCGATCCTCGCACTCGCCTACGGAACGCTGATCAGCGAGACGCTTCTGGGTGTCGCAACGATGACGATCGCGGCGGTGGCGTTTGCGGCCACGTTCGCGGCGGTCGCCGTCCTCCACGGGGCTTACGGCCGGTCGGATATGGCACTCGCACACGGGGGTGCGGCCGTCGGCTGGCTGCTCGTGGTGTTCGCCTCGAGGGCACTCGGCGTCGTCGCTGGCCTCCTCGTGCTCGCCGCCTGTGGGTCGTACATCGCCGTGGTGACGATCCGTGCCCGAAACGAACAGTCGGGCGACGTCTCCGGAACCTGATATTGGGTAGGGGAACGGCGGTCGGCCGACCGCGATCGAGCGAGGTCAATTCTTAACACGGTTGCACTCCCATCCTACGGTATGCATCGAGGTGTCTCCGGTGGTGAGTAGTCGTGGCATCGGTCGGTTCGCGGTCGTCGTCGTCGGGGCCGCACTGTTCGCTACGGTCGGTGTCGTGCTGTTCGTCGTCTTTCCCGACACGCTCGCGGATCTGTTCGGCGTGATCGTCGCGCTCGTCGTCGTCCTCCTGGGGATCAAGTTCGCGGGCAACGTCGCTGGCTCGCTGTTTCCCTCCTACGACGTCGCCGAAGTCGCCGTCGAGGGACCGATCACCCGTAGCGGGAGCGGCGGACCGTTGCCCTCGAGTCCACGGTCGACGCCGGCAGACGCCATCGTCGAGCAGATCGACCGGGCGGACGACGACGATAGCGTCGAGGCACTGCTGGTGAAGCTGAACACACCCGGTGGTGAGGTCGTCCCGAGTGACGACATCAAGCTCGCGGCAGAACGGTTCGACGGACCGACGATCGCCTACACGACCGACGTCTGTGCGAGCGGGGGATACTGGATCGCAAGCGGCTGTGAGGAACTCTGGGCTCGCGACGCGAGCATCGTCGGCTCGATCGGCGTTATGGGCTCGCGCGTGAACGCGAGCGATCTCGCAGAGAAGGTCGGCCTCTCCTACGAGGGGTTTACCGCAGGCGAGTACAAAGACGCCGGGATGCCCCTCAAAGAGATTGACGACGAGGAGCGCGAGTACCTCCAAGGGCTGGTCGACGACTACTACGATCGCTTCGTCGAACGCGTCAGCGACGGCCGCGAACTCGAGCCGGCCGAAATCCGCGAGACGGAAGCCCGGGTGTTCCTCGGTGAGAAGGCCCACGAGATCGGTCTCGTCGACGAACTGGGAACCCGCGAGGAACTCGAGGACGCCGTCGCCGACCGCCTCGAGCGAGACGAGGTCGCTGTCGAGGCGTTCGAGCCGACACGGCCGTTGATGCAACGCGTCGGGACGGGTGCCCAGCGCGTCGCGTACGCTTTCGGTGCGGGAATCGCGAGCATCGCGGACGACCGCGGGTTTCGGCTGCGGACCTGACGTCGGACCGGAAACGAGCCGAAAAACGAGTGAGTGGTTTTATCGTCGCGGGGAACCCATCGGAAACCGTGACTACGCTGGTCGTCTGCCTCGATCGGACCGACGACGTCGGCCGCAAGACTGGCCTGCGGACGCCGATCGTCGGCTGGGAGGCAGTCCGTGCGCTGGTGACCGACGTCGGTCTCGCAGACCCCGAGGACTCGAGTGTCAACTCGTTGCTCGAGACCTTACACGTCGCAAAGCGACTGCGCGACGACGACGAGGATCCGGTCGTCGCCGTCGTCTCGGGGGATCGCGACTCGATGGTGAGCGCAGACCGCGCGGTGGCGACCCAGCTCGACGACCTCATCGCGGAGTACGATCCCGACTCCGCGATCGTCGTCATCGACAGTGCCGAAGACGAACGACTCGTTCCGATCGTCGAGAGCCGCGTGCAGGTCGACTCGGTCGATCGCGTCGTCGTCCGGCAGGCCCGTGACATCGAGTCGACGTACTACCTGCTCAAGCAGTTTCTCGCCGACGAGGAGCTTCGACAGACGGTGCTGGTTCCGATCGGGCTCGCACTCTTGGTCTTTCCGTTGCTCGCGACGCTCGTCGGTCCCGCCGAGGGGGCGGCAGCGATCACGACCGTCATCGGGCTGTTCCTGCTGTACAAGGGCTTCAGCGTCGACGAGATCGTGACCGGACTCGCACGCCGGGTCCAGGAGTCGCTGTACACGGGGCAGGTGTCGGTCGTCACCTACGTCGTCGCCGGCGGACTCACGCTCGTCGGGCTGTTCGTGGGCGCACTCGGCATCTCCGGCCTCGAGGCGACCTCGGGCGTGTTCCTTCCGGCGATGAAGTTCGCCTTCGACAGCGTGCCGTGGCTGGCGATGGCAGCACTCACCGCGAGTGCCGGTCGACTGCTCGACGAGCTCATCGGCGACGAACCCATCAAGGGATCGTACCTCAACCTGCCCTTTATCGTCGTCTCGGTCGGGCTCGTCGTCCGCGGGTTCTCCGCGTACTTCCTCGAGCGTGGCGGGATAATCGAGCCGTTCGTCGTGCCGCCGATCGACGTCGGCGCACTCACCGTCGATAGCTTTGCGATCACGGCCGGCGAGCGTCTCGCCATGTTCGTCGTCGCCGCGTTCGTCCTCAGTCTCGTCGGCGTCCGCGTCGCGGCTTCCTTCGGCGGCACCGGCTCCGAGGACGTACGCGACGGAACTGACGTCTCGGACGCCGAACTGGTCGATGGGACTCCCGACTCGGGACTGACCGACGGCGGCGCGGCGTCTGACGTCGATCGCGAGGACGACGCCGGGTAGTCGTCGTCATCGTCATCCATTTCCTTTCACCGCGCTAGGTTCGGCCATGAGCGACGCGACCGGGGCGTGGATTGGCCTCTTTTCGGGCGGAAAAGACTCCTCGTGGGCGGTGTATCGGGCACTCGAGCGCGGATTCGACGTTCGGCGGTTGGTCACCGTCCACCCCTCCTCGGAGTCGTACCTCTATCACGTCCCCGAGACCGAACTGGCTACGCTCGCGGCCGAGAGCATCGGCATTCCGATCGTCGAGGTCGATCCCGAGGACTTCGACGCCGACGTTGCCACCGACTCGAGTTCGCAGGGCGACGCCGAACTCGAACCGCTCGAGGCCGCTCTCTGCGAACTCGACGACGAACTCGAGGGCGGCGTCGCCGGCGTCATCGCGGGAGCCGTCGAGAGCGAGTACCAGACGAGCCGCATCGAAGGGATGTGCGACCGCCTCGAGTGTGACCTGTTCGCTCCGCTGTGGCGCGAAGATCCCCTCGAGCTCGCCGAGGCGATGCTCGAGGCGGGCTTCGAGACGAAAATCGTCCAGGTCGCAGCCTACGGACTCGACGAGTCCTGGCTCGGTCGCACACTCGATCGGGAAGCGATTGGCGAACTCGAGGAGCTCAACGAGGAGTACGGCGTTCACGTCCTCGGAGAGGGTGGCGAGTTCGAGACCCTGGTGGTCGATGCGCCGCATATGGACCGGCGGATCGATCTCGAGTACGAGACCGAGTGGGACGGTACCCGGGGTCGGATTCGAGTGACCGATGCTCGGCTGTCCGGCTAAAAGAGCGGTTCGAGTTCGTCCTCGTCGTCCTCGACGAGGCTCTCTAGGTTCTCTTCGCTTTCGGCCTGGATCTCGTCGATGTTGTCCTGGGCTTCGATCGCGACCTGCTGGAGGCGTTTGATCCGTGGCACCTGGGTCACGCCCGACAGCAGGATCGACGCGGAGACTTCTGGGATCTCACGCGGGTAGTCGCCACCGCGAACCTCCATGCTGCCGGTTTCCTCCTCGAGCCACTTGCGACCGCGCTCGATCCCTTTTCGGTTGAGATACTCGCTGGGGCCGGAGAGAACGAGCAGGGCGCGCTCTGCACCCTCTATCTCACAGGGGAGGGTGAGTCGGCCGAGTGCGGCCTTGCGGACGAGACTGGTGATGCGGTTCGTCGTGTTCGCGGCGTCGAGTTCGGTTCCGTCAGTGCCGCTGTCCGTAAAGCGTGAGAGGAGTCCGCCGCCGGTGTTGAGTTCGACCTCCTCGGAGGCGTAGCCGACGGTCGAAACGCCACCCCCTGAAAGCGTGTTGATGATCTCGCTGGAGTCGACGACGCTCTCGGCGACATCTTCACCGCTGCCGACCTCGCCGGCACCGAAGAGGACGCCGAACCGGCGGACGATCTCGCCGTTGATCTGTTCGTAGCCCCCCTCGACGGACTCGCCAGCCGTCCGCCAGGAATCGTTGTCGAAGACGAGCAGGTTGTCGACCTCGCGAACGAACGTCTGAAACGAGCGGGCGGCGTTTAACGTGTAGATGCCGCCCTCGTCGGTGCCGGGCAACACGCCGAGACCGTAGACGGGAACCGTGTAGATCCGTTTCAAGTGTTTCGCGAGGACGGGAGCGCCACCGGAGCCGGTCCCACCACCCATCCCGGAGACGATCAGAAACGCGTCGACCTCGTGTGTCGGAATCGTGTCGATCGCGTTCTGGATCTCGTCGATGTCCTCCTCGGCGATCTCCGCGCCGAGTTCGTTGTCCGCGCCGACGCCGTGGCCTTTCACGCGGGCCTGGCCGATGAGAACCTGGTTCTCTTTCGGGATACGTTCGAGTCCCATCAGATCAGCCTTCGCGCTGTTTACCGCGACGGCTGCCCGGACGAATCCGCCGTCCGTTCGTTCGTCGAACTCGAGGAACCTATCGACGATTTTCCCACCTGCCTGTCCGAATCCGATCATCGCCAGCTTCATTGTTTGTCAGGGGGCTCCGTTGCCTTGAGAACAGAGTGATCGGAAACATAAACCTTGTGATGGCGTGAATGTCATCACGAATGGTGTATTTCGAGATCCGCCTCGAACCGGCTCACGAGAGGGTGACGACGCCGATCGTGATGATAGATGTATCAGACGATATCGTTAACTCAAGTCAGTATTTTTACAACAGCGTGCGACCGACCGAGTTCGGTCCGTCGGCGTCTGCTGCGGGTCAGCGCCGAACGAGATCGGAGATGCGATCAGTGAGACCGCCGTCGGCACCGAGTTTAAGATAGTAGGCGTCGCCGTCGTCTTCGTAGTAGTCGTCGATTCGGCGTTTGATCTCGAACCCGAGGTGTTCGTAGAACTGGAGCGCGTTCTCGTTCGTCGTCCGGGCGTGGCAGGTGACCGTGCTGTTGTCTTCGGCGACGCGGGCGACCAGTCGCTTGCCGACCCCCTCGCCGCGACGGTCCGGCGAGACGGCAAGAAAGAGGATGTAGCCGTCACGTCGGACGGCAGCGAAGCCGACCAGCTCGTCGTCTTCGGCGTAACAGTATACCGTTGCGCGTCGGAAGGCGTCGGTAAAGAACCCACGTCGCTGTTTCAGCACACCCTCTCGTTGGTGGATGTGCTCTTTCAGCTCCCAGGCGTCCTCGACGAGATCGTCATTACCCGGGCCGACGACGTGGATGTCGATCTCGACGCTCACTACATAGCATTAGCAGGGACGCAACTATAACTCCACCGGCACCGGACGGTGTCGGGAAGCGACGGACATACGGTTCGGGCCGTCGAATCCATCAAAGCATGGGTTTCGAACTGCGCGATCACACGGCCGACGTCGCCGTCGCCGCGACCGGCGACACCCTCGAAAAGACCGTCGCCGCGTTCGCGGACGGACTCGCGGCGGCCTGTGCCGAAGACGTACCCGACGTCGGCGATCGATTCGAACTCGCCGTACACGCCGAGAGTCGCGAGGCGCTGTTGTTCGATTACCTCGACGAACTGATCTACCTGCGAGACGTCCGTCGGGAGCTTCCCGTCGACAACCGCGTCGAGCACCTCGATGGTCCCGACGACGAGGACGGAACGTGGCGACTCGAGGCGACCGCCCGCGGCGTTCCGCTCGAGGAGGTAAGCGCCCGCGAGGTGAAGGCAGTGACGTATTCGGAGATGCGCCTCGAGGAGACCGCCGAGGGGTGGGAGGGGTACGTCGTGCTCGACGTCTGACACTCTGATGGCTGTGCCTGTGTTCCGGCGGGACCACTAAGACGTTCGCGGGCGACGATGCGCCGGCCGGACCGTTTTGAGGAGGGGAGACGTATCGCGTACACGTTCGACCATGTCACTTCGTTCGCGCTCAAGCACGCTCGCGTCGTTCGTCCTGATCTCTCTCGGATTGCTCGTCGCCGTCGATCCCGTAGCCGCCCACGAGGAGTACGTCGTCGAGGAGGAACGGAACGTCGGCGTCGCGGAGTTTTTCGCCGACGCGGTCGCCGATCCGCTCGTCGTCGGTCCGCTACTCGCCGGCGCGGTCATCGTCGCCGGCGTCGTCGCCGCCTACCTCGCGTTCGATCCAGCACCCCAGGACGTCGCTGCCTTCCGGTACGCTATGCGGGAGTACGTCGAGTACGTCCCGTGGCTGCTCCGGATCTCGGTCGGGATTCCGCTGATCGGCGCCGGGTTCGAGGGCTACTTCTTCAGCCCCGCCGTCGAGATTCAGATGCGCCTGCTGCAAGTTGCGCTTGGCTTTCTGTTGCTTTTCGGTCTGGCGACGCGAGCCGTCGCGCTCGTGACGCTCGCGGTCTATCTCGCAGGAGCCGTCGTCTGGCCGACGCTTCTGTTACAACTCGAGTTCGTCGGTGCGACGGTCGCGATCGCGATCGTCGGCAGCGGGAAACCCAGTGCCGATCACGTCCTCGCGCGGCTGGCGGGCGGCCCGGGAACGATCTACGGACGCATCGACGTAGTCTACGAGCGAGCGCGGCGGACCAAAGACCGTCTCGCACCGTCGGAAGCCACCGCTCCGACGGTCGTCCGCGTCGGACTGGGGGCAACGTTTGTCTTTCTCGGGGCGACCCAGAAACTCCTCCAGCCCGGACTCGCGCTGGCGGTCGTCGACCGGTACGATCTGACGGCAGTCGTCCCCGCCAGCCCCGAACTCTGGGTGCTCGGTGCGGGACTGGCCGAAGTGACGCTGGGACTCGCGTTGATCGTCGGGGCGTTCACCCGCGCCGGCGCGGCCGTCGCGATCGCGATGTTTTCGCTCACGCTGTTTGCCCTTCCGGACGACCCCGTCCTCGCACACGTCGTCCTCTTCGGGATGGCGTCCGTGTTGCTCATCACCGGCGGCGGGCCCTACTCCGTCGACAACCGGATGGAACGCCTCGAGGACGACCTCGAAGCGACCGTCCCGTCCACGGTGACGTAGATCTGGGAGCGACCTTCCAGCCGTCCGGACAGACGAACTTCTTTCACCGTCGGTGTCCGACGTAGACGTATGACCACGTTCGAAACAGACGGCATCACGCTCCACCAGGTAGAGGAGTACATCTGGGAGATCCCACAGGAGGGCGGGATGCGCGCTCCAGCCCGGGTGTTCGCGAGCGAGCGACTGCTCGAGGAGATCGCCGACGACAAGACCCTCGAGCAGTTGCAGAACGCGACGCACCTGCCGGGGATCGCCAAGTACGGCATCTGCATGCCCGACGGCCACCAGGGCTACGGCTTCCCCGTCGGCGGCGTCGGCGCGTTCGACGCCGAGGAAGGCTGTATTTCGCCCGGCTCAGTCGGCTATGACATAAATTGCGGAGTTAGAATGATGGAAACGAACCTCTCCTACGACGACCTGCAGGGTCGCGAGGAGGAACTCGTCGACTCCCTGTTCGCGAACGTGCCGTCGGGACTGGGAGCCGGCGGCATCGTCGAGACGGACGTCGAGACCATCGAGGAGATCTTAGAGGGTGGCGTCGAGTGGGCCCTCGAGAACGGCTACGCCGTCGAGGACGACCTGCGCTGCTGTGAGGACGAGGGCCACCGCGAGGAGGCAGACGCCTCGAAGATCACCCAGAAGGCCAAGGATCGGGGGAAGAACCAGGTCGGCTCGCTGGGGTCGGGGAATCACTTCCTCGAGGTCCAGCGGGTCACCGACGTCTTCGACGACGAGATCGGCTCGGCCTACGGCCTCTCCGAGGACCAGATCGTCGTGCTCATCCACTGTGGCTCGCGGGGACTGGGTCACCAGACCTGTAACGACTACTTGCGAAAGATCGAGCAACAACACCAGGGACTGTTGAACCAGCTGCCGGACAAGGAACTCGCAGCCGCACCCGCGGGCTCGCAACTCGCCGAGGACTACTACGGGGCGATGAACGCCGCGATCAACTTCGCGTGGGTCAACCGCCAGCTAATCATGCACCGCACCCGGAAGGTCTTCGAGCGGGTCTTCGAGCGCTCGTGGGAGGCCATGGAGATGGAACTGCTGTACGACGTGGCTCACAACATCGCCAAGAAGGAGACCCACGAGGTCGACGATGAGAAGCGAGAGTACTTCGTCCACCGCAAGGGTGCGACGCGGGCGTTCCCCGCTGGTCATTCCGAGGTGCCCGAGGTCTACCGCGACGTCGGCCAGCCCGTCATCATCCCCGGCAGCATGGGCACGGGAAGCTACGTCCTCTCGGGAGGCGACCGGTCGATGGAGCTCACCTTCGGCTCGACGGCCCACGGCGCGGGCAGAGTGATGAGCCGAACCCAGGCGAAAAGCGACTACTGGGGTGAGGACGTCCGGGACGAACTGCGTGACCAGCAACAGATCTACGTCAAGGCCGACTCCGGCGCGACCGTCGCCGAGGAGGCCCCCGGCGTCTACAAGGACGTCGACGAGGTCGTCCGCGTCTCCGACGAACTCGGCATTGGCGACAAGGTGGCACGGACTTACCCCGTCTGTAACATCAAAGGCTGAACGGCGACGAACCGAGCTCGGACTCGCTCCTCCGGCAGTACGCTATAGTTCCTGCCCGCCGATAGTACGATCCGATGTTCGAGACCGACGCCGATCGTCGAACCAGGCAAGCGGGTGAGCTGCCGTGACCGTCGAACTCGATGGCGAGACGCTCACGCCGGAGGACGTCGCCGCGGTCGCCCGAGACGACGAGGACGTTTCGGTCCCCGAACCCGCTCGCGAACGGGTTCGAAAATCGCGCGAGCGGATCGCGGACGTCCTCGAGCGCGACGAACCCGTCTACGGGGTGAACACGGGCTTTGGCGAGCTCGTCGACCAGCAGATCCCGGGAAACCGACTCGAGACGCTCCAGACGAATCTGCTGCGAAGCCACGCGGCCGGGACGGGCCGAGAGCTCACTCGCGAGGAGGTTCGAGCGACCCTCGCCGCACGGGTCAACGCCCTGGTGACGGGCCACTCCGGCGTGCGCGAGGTCGTGGTCGACCACCTCGTGGCGATGCTCAACGGTGGCGTCCACCCCGTCGTGAAATCCCGTGGGAGTCTCGGGGCGAGTGGTGACCTGGCACCGCTTGCACACGCCTCGCTCGTGTTGATCGGCGAAGGCGAGGCGGACGTCGACGCCCCGACGGACGACGACCCCGAGCGAACCCGTCGCCTCGAGGGCGCGGCTGCGCTCGAGGCGATCGACCGCGAGCCCCTGACGCTCGCCCCAAAAGAGGGGCTGGCGCTCATAAATGGCACCCAGCTGACGACCGGACTCGCCGCGCTGGCCGTCGTCGACGCCGAATCGCTCGCATCGACGGCCGACGTCGCGGGCGCGCTAACGACGGAGGTGACGCTGGGGACGACGGCGTCGGCGGAGCCGACGATCCACGACGTCCGGCCCCACGATGGCCAGCGAGCGAGCGCGGCGACCGTTCGACGGCTCACCGCAGGAAGCGACGTCGTCGAGGCCCATCGCAACTGCGATCGGGTCCAGGATGCGTACTCGCTTCGGTGTCTCCCACAGGTCCACGGCGCCGTCCGGGACGCGGTCTCCCACCTCCGCGAGGCCGTCGAGATCGAACTCAACAGCGCGACCGACAACCCGCTCGTCTTCGACGCGACGGGGATCGACGACCGCGCGTCGGGAACCGACCGGGCGGCGGTGCTTTCGGGCGGGAACTTCCACGGCGAACCGCTCGCGCTTCGACTCGAGTACGTCCGGCTCGCACTGACCGAACTCGCGACGATCTCGGAGCGACGGATCGACCGCCTGGTGAACCCGAACCTGCAGGAGCCACACCTGCCACCGTTTCTCGCCCCCGACAGCGGCGTTCAGTCGGGGTACATGATCGCCCAGTACACCGCCGCTGCGGCGGTCAACGAGCTGCGAGCAACGGGAACGGCCGTGACCGACAACACGCCCGTCAGCGGTGGCCAGGAAGATCACGTCAGCATGAGCGCCACGGCCGCGTTCGCCGTTCGTTCGTCGCTCGAGTCCGCTCGAACGGTCCTCGCGACGGAGCTCGTCTGTGGAGCGCAGGCTCGTGAGTACGTCGGAGACGCGTTCGACGACGTCGACGACCTCGAACTCGGCGCGGGCACCGACGCGGCCTACGACCTCGTTCGCGAACTCGTCGCGCCGCTCGAGACGGACCGTCCCGTCCACGCGGACGTCGAGGCAGTCGTCGAGGCGCTCGAGGCCGGCCTGCTCGAGGACGCAGTCACGGCGGCGTGTCCGGACTGGCTCGAGCGATCGCCGATCGACGCTGGTGGACCGACCGGGACGCGACGCTGACGACCGGATAACGTTATACCGTTCGGGGGCGTAGAACCGTTCGCCTCGAACAGAGGCAGTCCGGTACGAGGGGAACCGGAGCCTTGCTGTCACCACCACCTACCGCCTCTCGCCGGACAGTTGTGCGCTACGTGCGTGTAGCGACAATCGGTACGTCTCTTCCCTACTCAACGGTACACCCTAAACAGTTAGGCTAACAGTGCGTTCACTCGACGTCGGTTCCGGATTCCTCGAAAAACTCCGCCAACACTTCGTTCAGCGCCTTCCGGAGGTGTTGGTGCATCGTCGGCGGCGAGACGTCCATCGCCTCCGCGAGTTCCTCGCCGGTACTTGCCCGCGGCCAATCGAAGTAGCCGCCGTGATACGCAAACCGGAGGGCGGTGAGCTGTCGGTCGGTGAGCCTGTCGACGATTCGTTCCCGTCGCTCTTCGGCCGTGTGCACCGGCCGACCGACCTCCCGTCGTGCGGTAAGCGTCACGTCGTCGTACACCGACCGCAACGCGTCGATCAGTTCCCGGACGTCGGCGTCGTGGGGGACCTCGAGGAGGACCATCGCGATGCCGTCTTCGACGGTGATGTCCCGAATCGTCGCCCCGTAGTTCGCAAGCGTCCGCGCCCCCGATTCGTGAAGCCGGAGTTCGATCGTACACTGGTCGGCCCCGTCGTGGACGAGCCGACACTCGGCGACGGAGTCGTGGTCGGACGCTTCGGCCATCACCGTCTCCCCGTCGAGACCCTCGACCGTCACGTACTGGTAGATCTTCCCGCGTGCGGTCTCGCCGATCCACTCGAGCGAGCAGGTGCAATCGTACTCCTCGGAGAGATAAAAGGAAAGCGAGTCGCCGTGCTCGACGCGGACCTCGAGTTCGACGACGGTGTCGGCAAAGAGCAGCCGCCGATTTTTCACGGCGGTGATCGCGAAGCCGATCGTCTCGCCGAGCAGCCGAAAGGCGTCTTCCTCACGCGGGCTGAACGCATCGTCGCGACTCGCGTAGACGACGAGTGCACCGTAGCTCGTCGTATCGTGTTCGATCGGAATGGTAATCGCAGACCTGACGTCGTCCTCGCGAGCGGCACGACGGACCCGCTCCGAAATCCGCGGTTCGTCGGCCATCCGGTTGCTGGTCCGAACGACACCCGTCTCGAGCGTCTCGAGTACCGGCTCTCCGTCCCAACTCGACTGCTCACGGGCGAACTCGAACAGCGCCGTCGTTTCGCCCGCGGCGGTGCGAACGACGATATCGTCGCCGTCTAACTCGCCGATCCACGAGCCGGTGTACAGCTCTGATTCGACGAGCTGTCGACAGGCCTCCCGTTCGATGGCCTCCCGCGTCGGCGCTTCCACGAGCGTGTGAATGACCTGTCGGACGACCCGGTTAATGTCGTTGAGCGTCACGAACTGGTCGCGCTGGCGACGCAGCGTCCGCTCTCGTTCGACGCGTTCGGTGATGTCCCGACCCAGCCAGACGACCACTCGTCGGCCGTCGATCGTCTCGTCGAACGGGACGACGCGTGCCTCGTACCACCGCCGCCCCTCGGTCGTCTCGACCTCGTACTCGATCGACTGGACCTCCTCGGTCTCGAGGGTACGATCGAGACACGCCTGTAAGTCGGCGGCGACGTCGGCGGGGAACGCGTCCGAGAGGTGATGGTCGACCAGCTCGTCGGCCGAGACAGTGTACAGGTCGTCGGATTCGGGACGGACCGTCGCCTCGAGGTAGTAGCCGTCCTCGTCGATGAGAAACGCCTCGTCCGGCAGTCGTTCTGCGAGCAAGTCGCGAAACCGACTGCGCTCGTCGTCGGCCGCGTCGTCGTGTTCGTCGGCGACGGTCACGATCCGATCCGCGAGCGTCGCCTCGTCCGACGGCGGGACGTAGTCGGCCGCCCCGCGTCTGATCGCGACGGCCGCGAGCTGTTCGCTTCCCTCCCCGGGTGCGACCACGACCGGCGAGTCGACTGCGTCGTCGTCCTCGACCGCCTCGACGTCCTCGAGGAGCTCGCGTGCGACGGTTGGACAGTCGGCAGCGACGACGAGACAGTCCGTTTCAGGCGCGACCGTTCGATCGATCGCGTCCGGGTCGGGGCGGTGAACGTCGAACCGTGGGCTGTCGGTCAGCCGGTCGACCGACTCGACGTCGCAGTCGCTGGGCGCGAGAACGGCGACCACGATCTCGCGGTCGTCGGACGTCTGCCACGTTCGGTCCCCCTTATTTTCTGCGTCGGTCATTCATTCGAAAGGTCACTGTGGTTCCGACGGCACAGCGACGGTGTCAGCCGTGACAATCGCCGTCTAGACACGATCGAGCTCGATTCCGATATGGTTGGCGGCTATATGTAACGATACCTACTGCCATCAATTTCTCCACCGAGGAGCCGTCGAACTCCGTTCACCCCGTTCGAGTTGCTACCCCCGACGCAGGCGGCTCCGTGACCACTACAGGTGACCGTTCGATTTCAGCTCCGCGATGACGTCGTCGACGAGCTCGTCGGCGGTCTCGTAGGGAAAGTCCTCCCCGCCGGAGAGTTCGGCGTTTAGCTCCATCGCCGTCATCGAAAACTCGCCGGACTCGAAGGTCGTTCCCGGTCCGGCAGGCAGCGCGGGGACCAGTTCCATCGGACTCGAGACGGGATACTCCGCCCCGTCGAACGCGTCGGTTAGCTGCTCGCGAAGGTCTGTTTCGTCTACCATCGTATGCGTCGATTCCGGCCGACGGTAAAAAGAGGCGACGAATCGATCCGGAAGCAACGTGACCGCCGGATTCCCACAACAGTAATTATCACGGAGCGTCGTTATCGAAACATGGCAAAAGATACCGTCAGGTACCCCGACGAGGTCGTCGACGAGATCGACGCGCTCGTCGAAGACGGTATGTTCGAGAGCAAATCCGAGTTCTATCGCTTCTCCGCGGAGTACGTCCTCACGCTGATCAACCCCGACCACGACGTCGAGACGTTCAACTTCGAGGAGATCAGGGACGAACTCGAGATCGACGTCGGCGATCACGCCGCAGCACTCGGGGCAGACGGCGGCACCCTCTTTCTCGAGGCCGTGATCACCGTCCGCAAACACGGCCTGCGTGGCGATTACGAGGCCGCCGAACGGTTCATCGACACCCACTACGACGCGACCGACCAGGAGTGTCTCATTCTCGAGGAACTGCTCGGCACCTACCGAAACGGGACCGGAGAGCCGGCCTGACGGCCTCGCGTTATAGGAACGGCTCGCCGAGTGCCTCGAGGTCGACGTGGTCACGAACGAGCGAGGCGGCGCGGTCGTACGGCGACGTGGCCTCGCCGACGTCGTCGGTGGGCGGGCGCTCTCGGCCCGCCTCCCGGTAGACGCAGTCGAGAAACGCCTCGCGGACGGGATCCTCGTCGAACAGGCCGTGGAGGTACGTCCCCAGCACGGTTTCACGAACGGCGCTGTCGGGATCCAGCGGCGACGGGAGGTCCGCGAGCACGCGGGTGCGGCCGGCGTGGATCTCGTAGCCCGAGACGGTCCCGCGCGCACCCGCGATCGGCCCCGCGCCCGAGACCTCGACGGTCACCTGCTCGAGGCGTTTCTCCTCGCCGAACGCGGTCTCGACGGGCAACAGCCCGAAGCCGGGGACGACCTCGCGGTCGCCGGTCCCCTCGAGGGCGGCGTTCGTGATCCGCTCGCCCAGCAGCTGGTAGCCGCCACAGATCCCGACGACGGGGCCGTCGAAGCGCTCGAGGGCGTCCGCAAAGCCCGCCGCACGGAGCGCGAGCAGGTCGTCGACGGTGTTTTTCGTCCCCGGCAGGACGACGGCGTCGGCCTCGGCCAGTGGCTCGTCCACGTCTCCGTCGACGGGAACGTAGGCGACCCGCACGCCCGCCACGGCGGCGAGTGCCTCGAGGTCGGTCGCGTTCGAGAGCCGGGGCAGGCGCGGGACGGCGATCGTGACGCTGTGTGCGGGGTCGATCCCGTCGTCGTCGCCGTCGACGCGGCGCTGGTCGGTCGCCGGCAACGACACGCTGTCTTCCTCGGGCAGTCCCGGATCGTCGTAGGGGACCACGCCGAGGATCGGCACGCCCGTCCTGGCCTCGATCTCGTCGATGCCGGGCTCGAGCAGGGACGGGTCGCCCCGGAACTTCGTGACGACCGCGCCGACGATTCGCTCGCGGAGGTCCTCGGGGAGCAGTTCGATCGTGCCATAGAGGCTGGCGAAGGCACCGCCGCGTTCGATGTCCACCAGCAGGAGGATCTCGGCGTCGCCAAAGCGGGCGGTCTCGACGTTCGCGAGGTCTCGCTCGTGGAGGTTGATCTCGGCGATGCTGCCCGCACCCTCGGCAATTATCACGTCGTGATCGCGTGCGAGTCGCCGGTGGGACCGTTCGGCGGCTGCTCGAGCGCGCTCCCAGTGGCGCTCGTAGTACTCGCCAGCGGGAAAGTGGTCGATCGCCCGCCCCTGGAGAACGAACTGGCTCTCGCCGTCGCCGCGTGGTTTGAGCAAGACGGGATTGGCGTCGGTCGTCGGCGTGACCCCCGCCGCGCGGGCCTGGACGAACTGGGAGACGCCGATCTCGCCCCAGGCGTCGCCGTCGTCGCCGTCGTCGCCGTCGCCACCCTCGTCGGCCCGGGCGACCACCCGCGCGTTGTTGCTCATGTTCTGGGCCTTGTAGGGAGCGACGTCGACGCCCCGGTCGGCAAGCAGCCGACAGAGGCCGGCCGCGATCGTCGACTTGCCGACGTGACTCGCCGTCCCGGCGACCAGGATCGTCCGCGTCATCGGGTAGAGGCGGTCGCTCGAGGCTATTCGACCTGTCGATTCTCCTCACTCGCGTCGATACCGGCGACCCCAGCGCGGGCCGGCCCGACTCGAGAGGACGACCCCGACCGCACCGACCGCCAGCCCGGCCACGGCGAGCGCGCCGGCGACCGGCAGGGTGGGCGGGACGACGACGAAGCCAGCGACGAGCGTCGGCACGAGCGGGACGGCGACGCCGACGGTGAACGCGCCGAATCGGAGCGTGTCGAACAGGAACTCGTTCGGCGAGAAGCCGGCGATGAAGACGGTCAGCCCGTAGTAGTACAGCGAGTAGCCCGCGAGCACGACCGCGCCGACGGCCGCGTCGAGGGCGGTCGCGTCGAACCAGACGACGGCGACGAGGTAGGGCAGGGCCATCGTCGGCGCGCCGACCAGCACGAAGGCGGTGCGTTTGGCGTCGAAGACGGCCTCGAGGGTGACGGGGTGGATGCGGTAGGCCTCGAGCGAGTCGAACTGGGTCAGCCAGTTGTAGGTCGTGAACGCACAGAGCCCGAGCACGCCGCCGAAGAAGATCCCCGGCGCGGGCGCGACGCCCGTGATCGCGTCGACGACGCCAACGAGGAAGGCGACCAGCGCGAGCAGGATGGCCGCCGAGACGAACGGCTTGAGCACGCCACCCGAAGAGCGGGCCAGGTCCAGCAGCGTCTTCGCGACGAGTCCGTCCGCCCCGACGGGCAGGGCGTCCTCGAGTCGGCCGAACCGGTCGCTCGCGGTCCGGGTCGGCTCGCTGTAGGTCGGGTCGTACACCCGCAGCGAGAGTGCGCCGACGGCGACCGTGCCGACGGCGAGCGCGAGTGCCGAGGTGATACCGCCGTCGTCGCTCACGAAGATGCGCCAGAGGGTCCCGCCGTAGCCGGCCAGCCACGCGAGGGACACGACACCGCCCAGGGCCGCTCCGATCGCCCACGCCGGCACGCCACGCGTTCGCAATGCGATGCCCGCGACGGTGACGGCCATCCCGGCGACGAACGACAGCACGAGCGAGGCCCACAGCGTCCCAACCACGACCGGCGTCGTCGCCGAGAGCCCGACCAGCGGGACGATCCCGACCGCCATCGGCAACACGAACAGGACGCCGTAGTAGGCGGCGTCTTTCAGGAGGAAGGCCCCGAGCAGCCACCGCCGGGACAGCGGCAGCGTCGCCGCACTCGAGAGCACCAGCGTGAGCTCCCCGAAGACGTTCTCGAGCATGTCCGAGCCGGCGAAGCCGGCCGTCCCGCTGTAGAGGCCGAAGGCGAGCGCGAACGCGTGGAGGCCGGCGACGACCCGCTCCGTTTCCGTCCCGGTCGCCGCGAGTGCGGCCGCCGCCCCCGCCACGAAGGCCGCGATCAGGACGGGAAACCCGAGAAAGCGCCGGCCGCCGAACAGCCGCGCGTGGAGTCGCCACTCCTCGCGAACCAGCGCGGCGAACACCGTCCAGTCGGTCCGGCGGCTCATTCGACGACGGCCTCCGGGACGTCCCGCGTCGTCCCGTCGACGTGGGAGAGAAACGTCTCGAGCAGCGGCTCCTCGCGCCCCTCCGCGAGGTCGCGTTCGGCGACCAGCCGGCCGTCGGCGACGATGCCGACCCGGGTGCAGATCTCCTCGGCGACGTCGATGTTGTGCGTCGAGACGACGACGGCGTTGCCCGCCTCGGCGTACTCCCGGAGGAACTCCTTGACCTGCTCCTGGACGAGCGGATCGAGGTTCGCGAGCGGCTCGTCGATGAAGACGGCCTCGGGTTCGTGGAGGAACGCGGCCGTGATCATCACCTTCTGTTGTTGCCCCCGCGAGAGATCGGTGTGTAACGTCTCGAGTTTGCTCGCGAACCCGAGCCGGGCTGCCCACCGTTCGGTCCGTTCGCGAACCGTCTCGGTGGGGAGGTCACGGACCGTCCCGACGAACGCGAAGTACTCCCGCGGGGTGAGAAAGCTCGGCGGCGTCCCCTGCTCGGGGAGGATGCCGACGCGACGGCGGGTCTCGATCGGCTCGGCGACCGGATCGGTATCCAGCACCGTCGCCGTCCCGCTGTCGGGTCGGATCTGTCCCGTCAGCACCCGGATCGTCGTCGTCTTCCCGGCCCCGTTCGGGCCGAGAAAGCCAAAGAGCTCCCCACGTGCTACCTCGAAACTCAGCTCGACCAGCGCGTCGACGGACCCGTAGGCTTTCGCGAGCCCGTCTGCACGTATGGCGACCATCGAACGGGACGTCGTTTACAGGACGTGCCAATAACTGTGCTGGCAGCGGCAGACTGGCGACTCGCGCCCGCCTCGCCTCGAGGCCGTCGTTCACCGAGTGCGTCTCGCAGCCGAAGCTTTATCCCTCGAGTCCGAACCCGACCGTATGCCGACGCTGGGCGAGACGGTGGTCGTCGCCGCGCTCGCCGGCTGTGCGACCGGACTCGGCGCGTTGCCGACCCTGGTCACCGACCGGGTCAGCCACCGCGTCTACGACGGCGCGATCGGGCTCGCCGCCGGCATCATGGTCGGCGCGGCGGTGTTCGCGCTCGTGGTGCCCGGGCTCGAGCTCGGCTCCGCCTGGGAGGTCGTCGCCGGCGTCCTCGTCGGCGGCGCGTTCCTGCTCGCGACGAACGCACTCCTGCCACACGTTCACCTCCGGTTCCGGGCCGACCGCCTCGAGGGAACTGCGGCGCTCGAGGCCAGCGGGACGACGCCTCCGGACGACGACCTCCGGCGGGCACTTTTAGTCGGTGCGGCAGTGACGATCCACAACGTCCCCGAGGGACTCGCTGTCGGCATCGCCTTCGGAAGCGGCGAGGCGGGGCTTGGATTCCTCATCGCGACGGCGATTGCCGTCCAGAACGTCCCCGACGGGTTCGCGATGGCCGTCCCGGCGGATCGGGCCGGCGTCTCGTGGCCGAAGACGCTGCTTTACACGACGCTGTCCGGCGGCCTCCCGGAGCCGATCGCCGCCGCCGTCGGCTTCTCGCTGGTCGCCCTCGTCACCGGGCTCTTCCCGGCCGCCGCCGGCTTCGCCGCGGGCGCGATGATCGCCGTCGTCTTCCGGGAACTGGTCCCCTCGAGTCACGGCCACGGCTACGCCGACACTGCCACGGCGACGTTCGTCGCCGGCTTCGCACTCATGCTCGTCGTCGACACCGTCCTCGCGGTCTGATACTCCGTCTCTCGACTATCGAATCGGACGGGGAGACACACGGTGTGACCGACGACACGAGTCAGTCCCTGATCCGGACGATCCCCTCTTCGAAAACCTCCCGGTTCGGGACGATGTACTCCTCGGAGTCGGACTCGATTTTCGTCACGAAGAGGTCGACCTCCTGGACGATCCCCGTCCGGTCGCCGATCCGGATCCGGTCGCCGATGCTGTAGGGCTGCTCGAGCAGCAGGTAGATGCCGACTGCACTCGAGACGAGAAAGTCCTTGAAGGCGTATCCACCGACGAAGACGACGCCGGCGGCGTACACCGTCAGCAGGATGACGAGTGCGAGCACCTGGACGCCGACCTGTGCGAGCGCGATGAGGAAGGTGACGTACAACACCGAGTACTTGACGACTTTCGGAACGACCGAGACCTCGGGCAGTTTGACGCTCCGGAGGTACTCGCTGACGACCAGTTCGGCCTTGTCGGCGATGATGAAACCGACGATGAGCACGAGCACGGCGATGAAGACCTGCGGGATGAACGCGGTAAGCTGCAGCCAGAACGCGTCGGTGTCGATGAGCCGGGCGATGTGGACGGCGGTGAGGATGGCGATCCCGTAAATAAACCACGAACTCAATCGGGCGACGATCTCGACGGTCGACGTGCCGAGTGACTGGGCGGTCCGTTCGAACGGGGTTCCCTCGACGGCGTCGGGAACGCCAGCGGCGGCGAGCAGTTCCTCGTTGAGCCGACCGACGAGGTAGCCGACGACGAACCCCAACAGGAGCACGATCGCCGCGATGACCGCCGGCTCGTCGATGAGCGTCTGCCACTCTACCATATCAGTACTCCTCCGGGTCGACCTCGAGAACGAGTTCTCCGCCCTTGAACGCCCGTACCAATCCGTCGCTTTCTGAGAGGACGATCGCCGTCGCGTTCGTGTCCCGGGTGATCGCCCCGCCGGCCATGTGTCTCGCGCCGAGTCCCTTCGGGATGTCGACACCCTCCGCGGAGGGCTCGAGATAGCGGTAGGCGGAGACGATCTTGCCCGAATCCGAGATGACGAACGCGCCGTCGAGCCGGGAGAACTCCTTGAGCATGACGTTGACGATCGGATCCCCGACGTGGACGTGGGACTTCTCGAAGGGGTTGTACGACAGCGGCCGGGACTTGTTCATCACCTTCCCGGCGTCGCCGACGACGAACAACGCGCCGACGGGTTTGCCCTTCTGGCCCTTCTGACCGAGCTCGATCGCCAGCTCGAGGACGGCCTTGATCACGTCCGGCTCCGCCCGAGATCTGGCGAACAGGTTGTAGATGCCGGTCTGTTCGTCGGCGTCGGCTCGCACCCGCGAGACCGTGTCGATCTCGTCGCCGAAGACGCCGATCGCACAGGCGAGGACGTCGCCGTCGTCGATCACGCCGTTGTCGAGTCCGCCCTCGAGTGCGAACCGCACTCGGTCGGTGACGTCGGTGAACTCGATCGGGAGCTCGACGAAGGTATCGGCCCCGACCGCGTTCTCGGTGCCGACGACGACCACCTCGAGGTCGTCGGTCTCGGCGACTCGCTCGTGAAACGAACTGCTCGGCGAGAAAAGCGCAACGACGTCGGCGTCCGACAGAAGGTCTTCGAACACGTCGTCTAGTCCGGCCATTAAGTAGTACACCTGGCCCTGCTCGAATAAGCGTTGTGGACCGTCTGACACCTGCTATCGACTGTCCCGGAGATCACTCTCCCGCTCGAGGGTGCGACCGTCCGGACTGTTCGATCAGAACGGCTGTCGTTCGGGCGCGAGAACCTATCGTACAGCCGTTACAAAGGCATATTGGCGCATATCCCCGAGTCGCAGGTGATGGCCGTCATACTGCCGGCTGTACGTCGTGACAGATTCTCACCGCCACGGGGTGGCGAGAATCGTTACACAGTTACAGCCGATAGTATCAGCCCGTTCTCGAGACGGAGACGGACGGTGAGTCGTCCGTGACCGGTGACCGTGTCGAACGATACGCGAACGCGATCGTCTCACACAGTCGTCTCGTCGTCGTCGCCGTGTTGATCGTCACGCTCGTCGTCGCCGCTGGCGCGGCGGTCGGCGAGACCGAAGACGCCGGCATCGGCGAGTTCGAGACCGACTCCCCCGAGACCGACGCGCTCGAGGAGATCGAAGCGACCTACGGCACCGACGACGCCGTGGTCGCCCAGCTGGTCGTCCGCGAGGAAGATGGCGACGTCCTCACCCGGGCGTCGTTGCTCGAGGGGCTGTCCCTCCAGCAAGACGTCCGTGACGATCCGGCCCTGAACGCGACTCTCGAGGACGAGGGCTTTCTCGCCTTCGAGAACGCCGTCGCGACCGCCGGGATCAGAGGCGAGCAGTTCGAGGAGCTGAACGAATCCGCCGCGGAACTCGAGGCGGAGTTCGAGGCGTTCAACGAGACCGCCGAAACGCTCGAGGACGATTTCGAAGCGCTGAACGAGACGGCAGACGAACTCGACGAGCAGGAAGCAGAGATCGCGTCCCGTGAGGCCGCACTGGAGCGCTCGAGCGATCGCCTCGAACGCGACGCCGACCGGCTCGCGGAGGACCGCACACAGCTCGAGGCCGACCGGGCCGACCTCGAGGAACGCGTCGAGACGCTGTCGGCAGCGTTACACGAGACCGTCGAGTTGCAGACGGCCTACGACGAGGCCGACGCCGAGACCGAACGCGAGGCGATCGACGAGGCGATCGAGCAGACCTGGACCGACGCGGCCGCCGAGGCTGACCTCGATCCACAGCAACGCGAGGCGTTCGAGGCCGTCGGCACCGAGGTCCGCGAGCTGACGACCGAGGGCGGCGGGGATCCGCCGGCCGAGGACGCGATCGAGCGCGGGGTCGCAGGCGTCCTCGAGGACGAGTTCGAAGACCTCGAACAACGCGGCCAGGAGCTGGACGAACGCGCTCAGGAGATCGAAGAACGCAGCGAACGCATCGACGACCGCTCCCGCGAACTCGCGAGCGACGCCGGGGAACTCGGCGAGGCACGCGAGGCCTTCGGCGAGCGAGCCGACGACCTCGAGGAGCGCGCGGACGAGCTCGAGGCGTGGGGCGAGGACCTCCAGCAGCGTGCCGAGGATCTCGAGGCCGAGTTCGAGGCCGCCGAAGAGGCGGACGAACCGTCGCTCGAGGAACAGATCGAGTACCTCGAGGGCCTGACCGAGAGCGAGTTCGAGGAGCTACTCGCCGACGTCCTCGATCCCGACGCCGACGAGAGCGAGGACGCCTACGAGTTCCTGCCGACCGACTACGACCCCGGTTCGACGACCGCCGAGTCCCGGATCGCCCTTCTCTTTCAGGTCGACGACAGCGGTCCCGACGACGACCCACAGGCGGCATACGACGCCCAGGTCGAGATCGACGCGCTGGTCGAGGAGCGCTTCGACGACGCCTTCGTCTTCGGCCAGGGGATCAGTGACGAGGCGTCGGCGAACGCCGTCGGCGACAGCTTCGCGATCATCACGCCCGTCGCGCTCGTGCTCGTCCTCGTCGTCCTCGCGGTCACCTATCGCGACGTCGTCGACGTCCTCATCGGGCTGGTCGGCATCGGCGTCGTGATGGCCTGGCTCGCTGGAATCATGGGCTGGCTCGAGATCCCGATGAGCCAGTTGCTCATCGCGGTTCCGTTCCTGTTGATCGGGCTCTCGATCGACTACGCGTTGCACGTGGTGATGCGATACCGGGAGGCCCGGGCGGGCGTGCTCTCGGCGATCGAGGGCGAATCGACCGACGGCGGAACCGTCGGCGTCGCCGCGGGGATGGGACTCGGTCTGGGCGGCGTCGTCCTCGCGCTCGGGGCGGCGACGGTCTCGACCAGCGTCGGCTTTCTCTCGAACGTCGTCAGCCCGCTACCGGCGATCCAGGACTTCGCGGTCCTGAGCGCCGGTGGCATCGTCGCGACGTTCGTCGCCTTCGGCGTGTTCGTCCCTGCGCTCAAAGTCGAGGTCGACGGCGTCCTCGAGAACCGCGTCGGTCGCGACCGCGCGAAGTCGCCGTTCGGCGTCGACACGGGCGCCGCCAACCGCGCGCTGCGTGGCGTAGCGAGCGTGGCCCGCCGGGCACCGCTCGCAGTGGTCGCCGTCGCCCTGGTGCTCGCGATCGGTGGGGCCTACGGCGCGACCGGCATCGACACGGAGTTCAACGAGGCCGACTTCCTGCCCGAGGACGCACCCGACTGGGCACAGTCCCTGCCCGGCCCGCTTGCTCCCGAGACGTACACGATCGCCGACGACGCGGAGTACATCGGCGAGAACTTCCGCGACGCGGACAGCCAGACCCAGATACTGATACGCGGGGACGTGACCGACCCCGACACGCTCGCGGCGATCGACGACGCGACGGCCGACGTCGACGGTGACGGCACGATCCTCGTCGGACCGGACGGCGACCCCGCCATCGAGGGGCCACACACCGTGATCCGCGAGGTCGCCGCCGACAACGAGACCGTCGCGGCCGCCCTCGAGGATCGGGACGCGACGGGCAACGACCTGCCAGACGAGGACGTCGCCGGCTTCTACGACCGCCTCTTCGAGGTCGATCCGGACCGCGCCGAGGAGGCCCTCTACCGGACCGACGACGGCGACTACGAGACGGCCCGCCTGCTCGTCGACGTCCGCGGCGACGCCGCCGCCCAGGACGTCGCAGACGACAGCCGCGACCTCGCCGGGGCGATCGAGGACGGCGGCTCCGTGACCGCGGTCGCGACCGGCGGTCCCGTGACGACCGCCGTCGTCCAGGACGCCTTACTCGAGACGCTCGTGCAGGCCTTCGCCGTGACGCTCGTGGTCATCCTCGGGTTCCTGACCGTGCTGTACTGGGTGCGCCACCGGTCGCTCTCGCTCGGCGTCGTCACGCTCGCACCGGTCGTCGCAGCGCTCGCCTGGCTGCTCGGGACGATGGCGATACTCGAGGTGCCCTTCAACAGCGAGACCGCAGTGATCACGAGCCTCGCGATCGGGCTCGGCGTCGACTACAGCATCCACCTCGGCGAGCGCTTCGTCGCCGAACGGTCCGATCGGGAGCATTCGAGAACCGACGCCGACGCGAGCGACGACCTCGGAGAAGCGATAACTGCCACCGTCACGGGCACCGGCGGCGCGTTGCTCGGCAGCGCCGCGACGACGGCGGCCGGCTTCGGCGTCCTCGCGCTCGCACTGGCCCCGCCGCTGCAGCGGTTCGGCCTGGTGACGGGGCTGAGCATCGTCTTCGCGTTCGTCGCCTGCGTCGTCGTCCTGCCCTGCCTGCTCGTCGTCCGCGAACGACTGCTCGAGCGCTGGATCCGATACCGGTGACCGTCGGTCGGCGTAGGTTCAAGTACGAACGGCGGCCCAGTCTCGCCGATGAAACTCGATACGCCAGTACGACCGCGACTGCGATCGATCGCACCGCCACGTGATCTGCGAGCAGATGGGACGTAGAGCCCTCGTCGCCTACCGGCGACCCGACGCCCGGTACGACGTCCACTACAGCCACTGGGGTGGCGAGAGACTCTCGCTTGTGACCGCGCTGTCAGCCGACGCGCCGCTGGCCGACGGCGCGGTCGACGTCGATCCGCTCGCCGTCGGCGTCTCTCTCGAGTGCGTCCTCGCGTGCCACCTCGACCCCTGTACGTACGAGGCGCTGTATCTCGTCTCTCCCGACGTCGCCCTCACGCCGTATCGGGTCTGCTGGCTCGAGTGGGGCGACGGCCGCGACAGCGACCGAAAACGGGATCGAGACCGTGGTGCGATCGTCCCGGTCGAACCGGGCGGACGCGACCACGAGGTCCGCGCCTGGTTCCGAGCGATCAAGACGACGCTGTCTGACCTGTGTGAGATGGGCGCGATCCGGCGACAGGCGGCGACGGCGTACCTCGAGGCACGGGTGTGCGAGGACGAGCACGGACACGTCTACACCTACCGGCGAGGACCGTCCAGCGACGACGAGACGTGCGCCAAGGAGGGCGACGACACACCCGACGATCGCTCGAGGTAACGGACCTATCGTTGCCAGCGGGCGTCGGCGAGCGTTCGCTGGACGGTCTCCTGTCCGACGGCCTCAGCGGGCGTCGGCGAGCGTTCGCTGGACGGTCTCCTGTCCGACGGCCTCAGCGAGCGTCTCGAAGCCGGCCCGTTCGGTCCGGTCGCTCGCGTTCGCGAGCAGTCGCGAGACGATAAACTCGGGCGTCGAGCGGCCGACGGTGCCAAAGCGAGGCTGGTAGTCGACCTGCAGCTCGAGGTCGGGATCGAGTCCCTCGGCGAAGATGCCGTCGACGCGAGCCGTCGGCGGGAGCGGCTCGAGGTCGTCGGCCAGGTGGGTGACGAACACGCCGAGTGCGTCCCGGTCGACGGTGAGCCGGACGAGTCCGTGGAGCAAGTCGGCGGCGCTGCCCGGCTCGGTGATCGCCTCGAACTCGTCGACGAGCATCAGGGTTCGCCCGCCGTCGGCAAGCGGCGGCACGATCGCTCGCAGCGTCGACTCGAGTACGCCCGCGTTGAAGCTTGCGTGACGCCGGTGAAAGACGATCCGCTCGACTGGCGTCACCTCGGCGCGGTCGGCGGGGACGGGAAGCCCCATCGAGGCCAGCAGGACGACCTGACACAACGTCTCGAGCAGCGTCGTCTTCCCGCCGCTGTTTGCCCCCGTCAGGACGGCGACGCGTTCTTCGCCAGGCATCTGTTTCTGTTCGCCGCCTGCGAGGCCGTGATCGCCGAGCGCGTAGGTCACTGGCTGAACCGTGAGGTCACCGCGAGCGGCGAGTGCGAGGTTGCGGGCGTTCCGGACGGCGATCGCCTCCCGGTCACCCTCGAGGTAGGTCGGCCGCGTACAGTCGTACGCGAGGGCGAACCGGGCGAGCGACACCACGAGTGCGGTCTCGTCGACGGCCGAGACGGCACGGTCGATCTCCTCGCGTGCGTCGTCGATCGTCGCCTCGAGGTCGCTCGCGACCGTCTGCTCGCGCTCGTCGATCGCCGACCGGAGGTCAGACTGCAGGTTCCGGAGCGTGGTTCGGACGAAGTCGGTCGCGTCGACGGGATCGGCCGCCATCGCCTCGCGGACTCGGTCGATCGTGACGTCGGTGTCGTTCACGAGACGATCCTCGAACGCCTCCCGGAACCGGGAGACGTCCCGAGCACCGCCGGCGTGGAGGTCGTCGATCAACTCGCGGGCGTTCGCGTCCAGATCCTCGATCGTCTCCAGCGTCTCCCGGAGCCGATCGAGTTTCTCGTCCGCCCCCTCACGAACCCGACCGTCCGCGAGTGCTGACAGCGCGCTCGCCGCGTCCTCGAGCGTCTCGCGTTCGAGATCGGCGACCGCCTCGAACGGCCCGCCCTCGACGCCAGCCTCCTGCAGGGCGAGAGTGGCCTCGACGGCGGCGCGTTCGCTTCCCTCGCGGTCGTCGTAGCGTTCGTAGGCCGCGAGGACGGCCTCGCGGTCGCCGTCTGCGAGCGAAACCCAGACGTCGCGGGCGTCGAGAACGGCATCGAGACGTTCGGTCATCGCCTCCCGGCTCTCAAGCGGCGTGAGCACGCGGACCCGATCGGCCGCACGCTCGGTGACCGCGTGCTCGACGAGCAACTCGAGTACGTCCTTGTACGCGTCGCGGGCGTCGCTCGTCGCGAGACGGTCCACCCCGTCGTCGCCGATCGCCCGCCGGAGAATGCGCGTCGCGCGGCCGCGTGGAATCCCCGCGTCCGTCAGCGCCCGGACGTCGCCGTTCTCGATCGCCGCCACCGCCTGCTGGGTCCCGAGTTCGGCTTCGAGCGTCTCCCGGGTCTTCGGGCCGACCCCCCAGTACTCCTCGAGGCGCATACCCGAGGGATGTAAGTCACGTCTCTTGAAGATACGGTATCGGAGACGTCAGAACGGTTCGCGACGCGGTACCGGGCGGGGGGTGGGAGCCCCGCCCTGGCGTGAGAGACATGAGCGCACTCGAAGCGGGGGGCGAGTCCATCTTCGAGCGATCCGGGCACGAACGCACGGCAATCAGCCGGTGAGCGTGTCGTGGTCAGGGGCCGAGCGTGCACCCGACGGGGCTGTGACCCCGCACGTGGATGTGTGACGAGACTCGCCCTTTGTTATGGACCGTCGGATCGACCGTTAGCGTCCAGACAACCCTACAAACCGCTGCGTACGGACGTATAGCACTCAACTACGGACCGGACGACGGTTTCGTGAGGACGAACTGTCACGCGAACCGACGCGGTCGACGCAGACGGCAGATCGTCGACCGTAGGTCGGCAGTAACCGACCGTATCCGATCCATTACGCGAATCGGGACGGTCGATGGGCTCTGGCTCGTATCCCGTACCGGCCGACCTCGGAGAATCGGGTCGTTAATACCGCCATAGAGCGGTTTCGGCCCGGGTTACAAGCCGGATAACTACGTCCGGATACGGGGACTGTCCTGCCATGATCGAGTGCACGAACTGTGAAACTGCCCAGTTCCTGCAAATCACTCAGAGCCGCGTCTACTTCGAAGATGGTGAGATGATAAACGAAGTCAGCGAAACCTACACGTGTACGCTCTGTGATGGAACTGGAACGTACATCTACCGGGAGGACGACGAGGAAACCGTTACCGGGGACGTGGTGGTAACCAAAGAGCGCCCACGGTTTGCCTGACTCGGACCGGTCCGTCGCCGAGACACGACACGACGCGACGTGACGCAACGTCTCGTTCACCGCTCGATCGTATCCGCCCGATCCTGGCTCGTCTCGCGCTTGTCGTTTCGGGAGCCGTACTGTCGCCTGGCTACCGCGGCCGCTCGTCGATCCGTGTCCCACTCCTCGAACAACCCGTACTCGGTCATCGTCTCCATGCCGGCGATCACCGCCGTGAGCTTGATGCCGACCAGCGGGATCTCGGCGACGGAGACGATCACGTCCGCACGGACGACGGCCCCGTCTCGCAACACCACGTCCAGCACGTCGACGATCGCGTCCTCGTCTTTTTCCGGTTTCATCGGTATTCGTCGGTTCCACGTCCGTCTCTCGGGTCGTCCTCGCTGCCCAGTTCGGGTGCGAACGTGTACGGCGGCCACGGTCCCGTAAACCGGACCTCGCGACCGGGTTCGGCCGCGACGTCGTCAAGCAACGCGCCGATCTCTCCCGCTTCGTCCTCGGTCGCCAGAAGCGTCATCCGACAGACCGTCTCGCCGTCGTCCGTGCTCCCGTCGGCCGCGGCGTCGCCGCCTGCAACCCTCGTACTCGCCGTTCGCTCGAGTTCACGAACCTCGCGGGCATGCGGCTCGAGGCGCTCGCGAAGGTCGGTCGAGACCGCATCGCGTCGGGCTCGCCGTCGTTCCCGTATCCGGTCGTCGAACTGCTTCTCGAGCAGGAACGCCGTCCCGTCGTCCGCGTCGTCGATCCGTTCGCGTAGCTCCGAGAGTCGGTCGTCGCGCTCGAGCAGCGTCGCCTCGTCGATCGGATCGGTGCGGACGACCTCGATCCGGTACTCCCAGTGGTCGGCGAGCGCGTCGAGCGCCGCGACGATCCCCTCCCGTTCGTCCCGGAGCCACGTCCGGACGACCTCGTCGTCGCCGCGGACGATCGTGTCGAACTGGAACGGCAACGGGGTGCCGAAAGCGTCCGCGGCGTCGTCGACGACCGACTGGTGGCGGACGACCCACCGGCGGATCCGCTCGAGGTCGGCCGAATCGTAGAGCTCGTCGCAGGCGTGGACGACGGCACCGATCCCGTCATCGACGACGACCGAAACTGCCTCGTCGTCGATTCCGGTCGTCTCGAGGCTCGCGTCCGTCTCGTCTGCTCGGACGACACAGTAGAGGTATCGCCCCTCCTCGAACTCGGGGGGACCGTCGCTTCGGTCCGTCCCGGCCGGATCGCCGCGGCTCACCGCTTCTCACCCCCGAGGACGGACTCTCCTGGCTCCCGTCGGTCCCTATCGAGGCGTTCGATCGCGTCCGCGACCAGCCCGTCGAGGTCCTCACGGAGCGTCGCGACGTCGTCTTCGATCCCCTGGTCGCGTTTCATCGCCTCGAGTTCGTCCTCGATCGATGCGAGCTGGCGACCGAGGCGTTCGATCTCGGCCTCCGAGAGCGATCCCGCCTCCATCCGGCGGACGGCCTCACGTTCTAAGGCGTCGACGAGCAGCTCGACGACGGTGACGACGAGAGCGACGACGCCGTCTGCACCGCCGTCGCCGACGTCGATCGTCGTCATGGTTCCTCCGTCGACCCGTCGGTCGCGTTCTCGTCCGATTCATCGTCGTCCCGGAGATCCGTCAGCGACTCGCCGATCCCGCCGCCGTCGTCTCTCGAGTCCGATTCTGTTCGCACGCTCTCTGCGGACGCATCGTCGGCGGACTCGTCGTGCGTCGAGCCGTCGTCTGTGGCGGTGACGTTGACGCCTCGGGTGGGGTCGACCGGGACCCTCGGTCGCTCGGTCTCGGCGAGTGCCGGATCGTCGACGGCGTCGGCGACGCGTCGCATGTCCGTTCCCTCCGGGAACTCGAGACCGTACTTCGCTGCCGTCTCGAAGGAGGCGATGGCAGCTCGGACCTGAACGCCAAGCAGTTGCGTATCGCCGATGGAGACGGCGATGTCGGCGTTGATGACGACGCCTTTGTCGAGTAACATCTCGACGACCTCCGCGAGGTCGGCTTTCTGTCTGCTCGGCTGGAACTCATCCACCATCTGACTCACCCCCGTCGCCGCCGCGTCGTTTCTCGAGTTCGCGCTCGAACCGTCGGCCGTAGATCCGGTCGAAACCGGGTGCCGTCGAGCCCTTCACCTCCCGTGGCACCGTCGATGATCGGGCGGTACTGCCGACGTCGGCCCGGCCGGTTGCCATCGTCGAGACCGCCGTCGGATTCCGGGAGTTCGTGCTCGTATCTTTCCGACGCGTCCGTTCCCGGTTGTACTCGTAGAGCTTCTGGAACGTCTCGTGAGTGTATAACAACGCCTCGCGGAACTCCTCGATGCCGGTCATCGCTTTCGTCTGGATCATGGTCTGGTAAGCCTCCGTCTCTGCGGCGTCCATTCCGATCGAGTCACCGCCGAGGTCGAACGAGCCGAACTCGTCTGTGGCCGCGTCCGTAACGTCGCCCTCGATCAGCTCCTCGTCCTCGTCGCCTACGAGCGAGTCGTCGTCCGCGACGGTCTCGGCCGCTTCTCCGAGCATGCTGTCGTCGTCGGTTTCGTCGACCAGCTCGTCGGTCGTCTCCTCGAGATCATCTTTGGCGTCCCACAGCTCGGAGACGTTCGCGGCGTTCCAGGTCTCTACCAGATCGATCGCCTGGATGACCTGCCTGATTTCGATGACGTCGCTCGCGTCACCCTCTCCGAGTGCGTCGGGGATCTCGCCGGCGTCGATCGCCGCGAGCAACTCGTCGCCGTCGACGGCCTCCGGGAGCTCGGCGAGGTCGATCGCCTCGAGGGCGTCCTCGAGTTCGTCGACGAGGGAGACGAGCACGTCGACGGTGTCGCGGAGGTCCTCGAGCTCGTCGGACTCGAGTTCGTCGGCAATCGAATCGAGGCTCTCGACGTTCTCGAGGTAGTCGTCGACCGCCGACAGACGCGCGTTCGCATCCTCGAGAATCGACTCGAGGCCGGCCGGCTCGTCACTCATGGCGACCCGCCTCCGGTTCGACGGTGACGGTGAGAATCCCGTTGTGGAAGGTGGCCTCCGCCGTCGACGCTGTCCAGGGAACGTGAACACGCTCGAGTGCGCGATCTTCGACGCCGACGACGAGTTCCGTGTCGTCGTAGCCGACGACGACGTCGTCGGGATCGATCTCTCCGAGATCCGCGGTGACGAGTAGTTCGTCCTCGCGGGTCCTCGTGGTGACGTGGTACTGACTGGCCGTCGTTCGTTTCCGGCGGGTTCCCGGACGATCGCTGTCCGGTCGTCGACGCTCGAAGTCGTCTCTGGACGGACGGTTCTCGCTTTCCTCGAGGTCGTCGAGACCGGACCGAACGGCGACGGAGTAGTCGAGCGCCGTCCGACCGGATCGCCGCCGATCGGATCGGGACCCCTCCTCTATTCCCTCGAGTGCAGCGAGCAGGTTCGAGAGCCACCCACCGATCGTGGACGGCTCCTCGGGCTGGTCGTCGGCCGGTCCGTCGGTCGGTCGGTCGGGTGGATCGTCGCTCATTTTTTTACCTCCACGCGGCCGCTTGCGAGCTCTTCGTGAACGTCGCGGGCGATTTCGAGTTCCGTCTCGAGTTCGTCCTTGCGTTGTTCGTACTCCGTCTCCGACCGTTCGCCGAGTTCGTACAGCAACTGATTTTCCTTGAGATCGTCTTCGATCTCCTCGATATCGTACAGTTCGTCGAGCGCGAGCGTGTGAATGGTGTCGACGATGCCGACGAGCGGTCGGATGAGGAGGTCGTCGAGGACGAACATGGTCACTCGGCTCCGATCTGGATGTCGACGAAGCTGTACGGTGCGAACGGTCCCGTGTACCGAAACTGCAGGTCGTCGTGTGACTCCTCGAGGTCTGCGACGGCCCGATCGAAGGCGTCGCGCTCCTCGCGGGGGACGAGATACGAGCGGTTCGTGACGAGTCGATCGCTGAACAGACCGTTCTCGACCGACTCGTCGGCGATCGGCTCGAGTTCGTCCCCGAGGCGGTCGACGATCGACTCGCGTTCGACTCGGGCGTCTTCGTCGCGGACGACCTTCAGCCCGAGTTCGACCGCCCCCTCGACGTCGCGCATGGCTCGCTTGAACGCCGGCCGCCCGCCGCGCAGGACGTTTTTCAGGGCGCGGTCGCTCTCGAAGACCATGCCAAATCGCATCGGAACGACGGTCCGTCCCCCGTCGGCTTCCATGATCTCGCGCAACACCTCGTCGTGACGACGCGCGTCTTCGTCGGTCCGTTCGGGCTCTGTCGTTTCGACGTCGGAGACGAGCGCGGCGAGACGGCGATGTTGGATCGGGTACACCGTCTCCCCACCCGCGACGGCGTCGGTCTCAAACTCGAGGGCGTCGTCGGTCGTGACGACGCCGTAGACGTATCGGTTGGTCACTGTAATCACCTCATAGTCGATCGGGACTGGCGCTGCCGGAAGACCGGATCGCTAGCAGTCCGAGTCTCGTCCGTCGTACGAGAGACTCGCCCCTTATCGTGGTGCTTGCACCAGCAGCGTTCCGGGCACCGTTGCCCGTTCTATGGATCATCGTCCCGGTTTTCGACGGCCAGTCCGGCAGTCCAGCCGGTATCCGGGCGTGTCTACACACGATTTATCCGAGACGGCTCCGACGCGCTAGCAGCCAGTTCCGTGGCGATGGCCGGCGGTCGGTAGCGGTCTCGAATAAGAAAGCATATGCGAGTGCAGTCGTCAGCACACGTTGTAATGCGCGAGGACAGGACCGTTGTCGATATACTCGAGCGAGTACGGGAGTCCCGTCGGCGAAAGCGCTGTCCCGACTGCGAGGCTGTCGCTTCGATCCGTGGGGTCAGAGGGGAGTACTGGTGGGAGTGTCCGAACTGCGATGCGATCGGGATCGGATACAACACCCGTTCGGCCGCCCTGGAAGGGCTACAGAACCGCCGTAGCTGATTTTTCCCGTCGGGCTTGCACCAGCAGCCTGAACCGTGATACGCATTCGTGGCTCACGCCAAACCGTATGGCACAACCACAGCGCCGACCGGATTCCTCGAGTCTCGCGGAAGTCCTCGACCGCATCCTCGACAAGGGTGTCGTCATCGACGTCTGGGCACGCATCTCGGTCGTGGGGATCGAGCTGCTCACCGTCGAAGCCCGCGTCGTGGTCGCGTCGGTTGACACGTTCCTCCACTACGCCGAAGAGATCGCCAAGATCGAACAGGCGACTGCCGAAGGCGACCTCGACGAACTCGAGGAACTCGAGGTCGAGACCCGGCCCGAATCGTCACCGAAGTCCGCGACGGAGTGATCGCGGTCGTGGCCGACCGATCGTCCTCGCGCGAACGGAAGGTCCGCGGAACGAAGATCAGGACCGACCGCCAGGCGAAAGGAAATCGACGCGCGAAAAAGACCGCGAAACGGATCGGAACGCGGGGTAACGATGGTGGCGGGAGCCGCGCCGAGAACGGGGACGCCCCCCTCACCGATCCCGACGACGTCGAACCCGATCCGTTCGTCGCCACCGACGAGGTCGCGGCGATCCGCCGTCGAATAACTGGCTGGCTCGCGGCCGACCAGCCGGTTCACCTGATCGGGCCGACCGGCAGCGGGAAGACGGCGCTCGCGCTGTCCGCCGCCGCCGAACGCGGCCGACCAGTCGTCCGGGTCGACGGCGACGAGTCGGTCGACACCGCCGCGCTGGTCGGCGACTACGCCGGCGGGGAACGCTACGAGGAGGACGACCGGTTCGTAAGCGGCGTCCACAAACACACCGAGATCGTCCGACAGCGGTGGGTCGACAACCCGCTGTCGGTCGCCGTCCGCGAGGGAGCGACGCTCGTCTACAACGAGTTCTCCCGGAGCCCGCCGGCGGCACACAACGTCTTGCTCTCGGTGCTCGAGGAAGGCGTCCTCGAGCGACCCGGCAAGCGCGGTGCAGACCGGTCGATCGACGTCCATCCCGAATTTCGCGTGCTCGTCACGTCGAACACGGCCGAGTACGCAGGCGTCCACGACCAGCAGGACGCGTTGCTCGATCGGTTCGTCGGCGTCGGTCTCGAGTACTACGGTTCCGAGACCGAACGCGAGATTGTCTCGGCACACGTCGGTCTGTCGGACGAGGACGTCGACCGCGTCGTCTCGAGTACGCGACGACTGCGCGAGGAGGTAGACGTCGTCGTCGGAACGCGAGCGGCAATCACGGCGGCGAACGGACTCGCGGTTTTCGGCGGTGAGGACGACGGGACCGAGGACGAACCGCTCGTGGACGTCTTCACGGACGTCCTCGCGCCCAAGGTCGCGGGGAACGGCGACCTAGCCGACCTCCGGGAAACGATCGAACGCACACTCTGACGATGGCAGACGCAGATACGAGCGACACCGAAACCGGAGCCGACGATCGATGCATGGCCCTCACCGCGGACGGCGAGCGCTGTTCGCTACCGGCCCAGGAGGACGGCTTCTGCCATCAACACGACGAAAGTGATCCAACAGTGAGCGACACCGAAACCGAACAGCCACAACAGGAGGAATCGGAACCGGCCGACGAGACGAGTGCAGACGCGGAGACGACTGACCCCGACGCCGTCGACGCGAGCGACGTCGACGTCGACGACGACCGGATCGAGGCGGTGTTGTCGATCCGCCAAACGGTCAAGTCGACAGCCGGCCAGCTCATCGGTCGCGAGTTCGACGGCGTCAGCGAGGTCACCGCCGTCGAGGACGGCTGGCGGGCAGTCGTCGAGGTGGTCGAACGCCGCGCCGTGCCGGACACCCAGGACATCGTCGGCCGGTACGAGATCGACCTCGACGAGGACGGCGTCGTCGAGGGCTACCGCCGACTCGACCGGTACCGCCGCGGCGACAGCCTCGAGTTCGACAAACCCGTCGAGTAGGGACGACCCACGTTCGTCGCCAGTCGGCTCCGCGAGCCGTCGCTACCCTACAGCGAGAGTCCGGCGTGCCACCGGTCGACGCCGGCCTCGCGTTTGATCTCGTCCATTCGTGCGAGCAGGTGGACCGCGAGCGAGGCGGTCTCGGCGGCGCGATACGCACCTTCGGTGCGGAACTCCCCCGAGTCGCGGTCGGCGTAGACGGTACAGACCGCGCCCGCACGGAGCCCATAGAGGTTCGCGAGCGTGAGGATGGCACTCGCTTCCATCTCGACGTTCGCGACGTTCGCTTCTTTCAGCTCCTCGAGCAGTCGCTCCGAGCCGGCGGCCTCGAAGCCGTCGACGCCGGGTCGGCCCTGGCCGGCGTAGAAGGAGTCGGCGCTCATCGTGATCCCGGTGTGATAGTCGTACCCGAGCCGTTCGGCCGCGGCGACGAGTGCGCTGACGACCTCGCTGTCGGCGACGGCGGGGTAGTCCTCACGGACGTACTCGTCGCTTGTTCCTTCCTGGCGGAGCGCCCCCGTCGTGATCACGAGATCGCCGACGGCCATTTCGGGCTGGATCGCGCCACAGGAGCCGACCCGTACGAGCGTGTCAGCGCCGACGCGGGCGAGCTCCTCGACGGCGATCGCTGCGGAGGGGCTGCCGATCCCCGTCGAAGTGACCGAGATCGGCGTTCCCTCGTACGTTCCCGTCGCCGTCCGGTACTCGCGGTGGTGAGCCCGGACCTCGCCGTCGTCCCAGCACGCGAGCACCTTCTCGACGCGTTCGGGGTTTCCCGGCAGCAAGACGGCGTCGGCGACGTCGCCGGGCGCGACCTCGAGGTGGTACTGGACGTCGGCGTTCGGATCTTCGCTATCGGCTGGCATTCGACCGCCGGGTTCGATCCGGCGGCGTATATAAATGCGGGGCGGCCAAAGGCCGAGTATGACACGGGGCGCGCTCGCGGACACCGACGTCGATGCCATCCAGCACGACCTGGTCGCCCTCGAGCCGGAGACGACGCTCGTCGACGGCGAATCGCTCGCGCTCGTCTGCGACGAGAACACCGAGAAGAAACGATGTCACCGGACGATACTCCGAGACGTACTCGAGGATCGACTCGCCGGCTCGGACTCGAGCGACTGCTGACCGACCGACGAAACGCGTGTCGTACTCGCTCGCCCTAGGCAGCGACAGCGGGTTATCGCTCGAGCGCGTGACGTCTTCACATGTACCACGTCGAGGTCTTCACGGAGATCGATGCGCCGCCGGAGGTCGTCTGGGAGGTCTTGCTCGAGTTCGACGCCTATCCCGAGTGGAACCCCTTCATACGCGAGATCGACGGGATCCCGATCGAGGGTGAACGGCTCCGGGTGCGGATCGAACCACCCGATTCTCTCGGAGTGACGTTCCGGCCGACTATCGTTATCGCCGAGAAAAACCGCCGACTCGCCTGGCTCGGTCGACCGCTGGTGCCGTTCGTGTTCGACGGCTACCACGAGTTTCACCTCGAACCGATCGACGACGGCCGGACCCGGTTGCTCCAGCGCGAGACGTTCCGCGGTGCGCTCGTTCCGCTGTTGCTCGACGCGGATCGGATCGAACGCGGCTTTCGAACGATGAACGAAGCCCTCAAAGAACGGACGGAGCGACGGGTTCTTGCCTCCTCGTGACGCCGCATCGATCTCGCGCTGTGACCTCGGGGGCCCCTCTCGTAACCTCGTACTATTGTGTCAATTCAGACCCATAACGAAGGGTATCGGTACTGACCCTCGGACAGATGTCGCTCGAAACAGCGTCCGACTCGGCCGAGTACACCGTCAGGCGATTCGAACCTGGCGATCGGGACGGGGTCCTGTCGTTACTCGAGACGCAGTGGGACGAGCGCCCGAGTGCCGACTGGTTCGACTGGAAGTACCGCGAGGATCCGTATCTCGCACACGTACCGATCACGCTCGCGGAACGAGAGGGCGACGTCGTCGCCGTCCAGGGCTATCTCCCGTGTCCGATCCGCTGGGGAACGCAGGTCGTTCGTGCGCTCAAGCCCGTCGACGCCGTGGTCCATCCCGACCACCGACGACAGGGGCTGTACACTCGGATTACGGAAGCGGCAATCGACTATTACACCGACGGAGAGCCGGCCTTTTTCTTCAACTTTCCGAACGCCGCATCGCTCGCTGCACAGGAGAAACTCGGCTGGCACGAAGTCGACGTCGTCTCGACGTTCCATCGAGTACAACGCCCCGGTGAACTGCTCCCGTCCGACGGCACGATGCTCCCGCTCGATCGAGCGGCTGACGGCCTCGCACGGGCCTACCTCGGCGTCCGTGATCGGCTGTCGACGCCCTCGGACTGGTTCGAGGTGACGCGTCACTCCTCGGTTCCCGCCGACGTCCTCGAGTCCATATACGAATCTCACGTCCCACGGGAGTTACACACCCACCGCGAGAAGCGGTTGTACCGGTGGCTACTCGACGCGCCCGGTCACGACCACACCGCCTACGTTGCGCGCCACGACGACCGGCCCGTCGCGAGCATCGTCACCCGCACCGTAGACGGGCGAATGGTAGACATCGTAGACGCACTTCCGATGCAAGACGGACACGAGGCGTTCGAGACGCTGCTCGCGGCGGTCGTTACCGACAACGTAGACGCCGCCGTCCTGTCGACGGCGGGGCGGACGCTTCCGCGCGAACTCCTCTCGCGGTTCGGGTTCGTCAGCTTCGAAACCGCGCTTCTCTCGCGTCTGCGAACGCCGACGTACATGGCAGTCCGACCGCTCTGGCAGGACGAGGCGACCTCGCTCTCACGGCGTCCGCTCACGGAGCCGGCAAACTGGCGACTCTCGTTTCTCGAGGTGAAAGATTGATCGAACGGGCCGGCCGACGGGTCCCGGACAGAGTTAAGCCCGACGCCGGTGAGAGACGCCAACGTCTATGTCCACGATCGAACGCGAATTACCGGCGGACGCGGCCCGGTACGTGTTTCGCATCGAATGTCGACTCGAGCCGACCGTCGACGAGGTTTCGGTCGTACCCGATCGATTCCAGACGACGATGTACCGAACGGCAGCCCCGCCGGGTGAGGACGGCTGGCTGTTCTTCAGGAACACGCTCTGGCGCGGCGAACTCGAGGATCCGGATCACTTTCGGCGCGTGGCAGAAGACGTCCTCGGCGTGTCGGTCACGTCGGTCTCGTTCAGCGAGTTACAGACGGGCGAGAAGTACCTGGCGGAACTCGAGACAGCGATCGGGGACTCACTCGAGACGTTCAACGCCGACACCGTCGAGGAAGCGCTGACGAAGTATCTGGGAAGTTCGGTACGCGTCGTTTCGGACTGATCGTTCGACGGTGTCGAGTGCGCGTTCGGTCTCTCATCGCGGAGCCGAATCGAAACGAGTGGTCGACTCGAGGTCGTCTACGCGCTATACCGCCGGACAGAACGGCTGATACATTCACCGGCGGACGTTCCCGGTGATAGTGTATCAAAGCATCTGTCCGACGGTATACCGGCTCATCTGGGGACGACAACCGACACGAACGACCGAGAACGATCAAAGTGGTTAGGAAGATGTGATATGTCGCATCGGCTCGTGTTTCAAACTGTGACGATACCGTGTCCCGAGTGTCTGGAGGAGGCGGGAAAGATAGTAGAACGTGAGATACGAAATCCGGGAGTGAAGCGAACGTACGAATGTGAAAACTGCGAGCACCGCTGGGACGTGGTTTTCTGACGGTCCGGACGGCCGGCCGCTCGCGTTTCTCGAAATCGATCGTTCGTCGAACCCTGGTTCGGTATCGTCGCATCCCGAACTGGCGTTTACAGCGGACCCGGCCGACAGTCTCCGGAACTCTCCACAGTGGACGGTCTCGCCGTGCCGTCCTCGAGGAGGTGACGTCACAGGTGACTGGGAAAACAGTCGTAGTATTGCGATTTCGGATATCGGTGCCGTGGTCACAACAGAGAAGTGCCCACCCAAGCGAGAGGGGGATACAACAACTCATGGACGACGATTTTTCGGCGCGGTACACTACGTCACGTCTACAAAAACTTTCAATCGTTGTTGCAGTTGCATTCCTCGTGTGTGGGCTTGTCTTCCCACCGCCAGCGGATCTCTCTCGTGAGGCACTGATTACACTCGGCGTATTCGGATTCGGGTTAGTGCTCTGGCAGAGCAAAGCTATCCCGCTCGTGGCGACGAGTCTCCTCGTGGTCGGACTGTTGTATGCATTCGGCGTCACGGAGTCGTTTCAGGCAGCCACCATCGGGTTCGCATCGACGCTGTTCTTTTTCTTTTTCACAATCCTGCTGCTTGGACACTCGATCTCTAAAGTCGACCTCGATGCGCACGTGGCCCAACGGCTCCTAGAAACGTCGACTACCCCACAGACGTCGCTTCATCAACTGGGGAAGTATCTGCTCGTGATGGCGTTCGTGGTACCGTCAGGGCTGGCGCGGATCGTGTCGTTTACCCCCGTTATAGAGAAGGTCGGCGAGAGATACGGACTCGGCCGAGACGCCGAGTTTACCACCGCTTCCTTTCTCGTACTCGGGCAGCTGAACCCGATGATGTCCATCATGCTGATGACCGGCGGTGGGATCTCGATCATCGGTTCCCAGCTCATCGATACCGCCGGCTATCCGATTACGTGGACTGAGTGGGCACTCTACATGATTCCACCGACGCTCATCGTGTTCGGACTCGGATTCGCCGCGATCACGAAGCTTCATCCGCCACGAACGAACGCCTCACAGCTACCCGATACGAATCACCGTGATACCAGTCAGAGTCAACTGAACAGGGATCAACGTATCGTCGCGATCGTAATGGGAGTGACGTTGCTTCTGTGGGCTGTCGGATCGTTCGTTGGACTTCCAACGGTCCTCCCGGCGATTCTCGCCGTGGCAGCACTGTCGGCCCCTTACGTTCAGGTACTTACAGTCGAGGACTTTGCCGAAATTAGCTGGGGTATCCTCTTTCTCATCGGTGCGATGCTCTCTCTGATCGAAGTGTTAGAAGAGACCGGAGCGTTCGAGTGGCTGATCGACGGAATTTCGATGGCGTTCCCGTTCGACGCAGTTGGTTCAGTTGGGGTCGTAGCGTTGTTGATAGCGATCGTCGTCATCGTTCGGTTGCTGTTTCCAAACGCGTCTACGTCTCTCATCGTTCTCATGCCGATGATCATCAGCTTCGGCCAGCTGTACGACGTGAACGTCCTCTATCTCTCACTCTCTGTCGTCATAACGGTCGGGTCCACTGCGCTTCTCCCGATCCACATGCCGCCAGCACTGCTCGCGTACAACGCCGGGTACGTCAGTATACGTGACGTATTCGGCTACGGGCTCGTGATGATGGCGGCTGCAGTGCTCAGTATTTGTTTTGCATGGACGATATACTGGCCGATACTAGAGCACGCGCTGTTGCAGCCGTAACGACCGAGTGGCCTCCAAGGGTGTCCCCTGCACTCACGGACTGCCGCTTTTGTCGACGTTTCGATGAACCGACCGAGACAGCGGTTTCCGACCCTTTTTGACACTCAGGGGTGTCACTCTCTGCTATGGCCGCAACCGGGCGCGAAATCATCTGGGGGAGCCCTACAGCCCCTCGAGTCGAGGTAATCGGCGGGTTTGCGGTACTCGTTCTGATCACACTGATCACAACGGTAGCGACGAACGGTCTCGGAACCGATCATCCCGTTAGACGGTTTTTCTACGACGTCGGGCTTCCAGTGATCCTCTTTTATGCGCCCGGAGCAGCCGCCGCCGTCGGCGCCTATCTACGATGTGGCGCAGTAACGTGTTTAGTGGTTGGTCTGATTCCGGCCGCGTTCTTCGTGGTCGTTGCGGTCGTCGGTTCAACCGTCGGCGCTCCAGGGGTCGGTGGCGGAGACGCGCCGCTTTGGAGTATTACTCTCGCATTCGCTACGATCAGTATGATCACCGCTGGCGTTGGATTCGTCGTGGGGGTCGTCGTCGGCACTGTCGGTAGGTAACATTTCGATCGCGTTGACGGCCATCCGAATACGACGATCTGTCCCCTAAACGCTGAAACACGTACGGAATAGCTATGCTATCACATGGCGTGATAAACATGTTCGGCGGAAGTTCCAAGGGACGATACCGAAACATTCCACCGGGATGAGTCAAGAACCACTCTACGAGCGTCTTGGAGGCGAAGACTCGATTGCAGCGGTCGTCGACGCGTTCTACGAGCGCGTCCTCGAGGACGATCGCGTTGCACACTTTTTCGAAGACACGGACATGCAAAAGCAGCGGGCACACCAAACGCAGTTTCTAAGCGCCGTTGCCGGCGGGCCCGTCGAATACAGCGGGGAAGACATGGAATCGGCACACGATGACCTGGAGATCCGCCAAAAACACTTCGATGCAATCGCCGAACTCCTCGAGGAAGCGCTCCTCGAGTTCGACGTCGACGACCGAGAGCGCACCGACGTGCTCGAGGCGTTCGCGAGCTACGAGGACGACATCGTGACGAGTTGATGCCGTCTCCGTGACTAGCGTTTGAATCAGACTACCGGACAAACCGGTCCACACACCGGTCGCACGCGAGACGCAATCGGATGATGATTGACCGGCGGCCAGTAGTATACGGACAGTCTCGTCTCTCGACTCGAGTCGGCAACGTGCTTATACGCCCACGGCCCCGAGCGTCGAGTAATGACGTCTTACGTCGACCATCACGACCGCCCGCCGGATCGGAAGGCGACCCTGTTCTGCCAGCAGTGTGGCCACTCGAGCGCACCGTCGGGTGACTGGATCGTTCGTGACGTCGTGGACGGATACGTTTACGACTGCCCTGACTGCGGCCACGAGATCACGCACAGAAAACGATTCGATCGAACGTCGTCTTGGGTGCCGGCCGACGACTAACACAGAGTGCTGGCACCCGGTGTTGCCGTTCGAGATGACCGGTGACGGAATCGGTGACTTAGCCTGTAAGAGTTAAGTCATCGTGGTACATAGCGGCCACTATGGCCGCTCACGGCCGCCCCGCACTGCGGGATCTGTTCGACGAGTCGCCGACGCCGCACATTGCCCATCCTCCTCGGACCCATCATCGTGACTTTTACGTCGCCACTGACGGGTCGTTCCGGGAGGCCGGTGGCGGACTCGGCGCCGTAATCGAAACGCGCGACGGTACCCGCGTCGCACGCGTCGCGACGACCGATACACCGCCGAACAACAACGTCGCCGAGTACCGGGCGTTACATCTCGGGCTCGACGTCCTCGCCGCCCGCGCCCCGCCCGACGCGCGGATCGGCGTCCTCGTCGACCACGACGATCTCGCAAGCGACGTCAACAACGCCGTGCTCGCCACTGACCGTCCGGACCGGAACCCACCTCGTCCGTTTTCGGTACCACCCGCGAGTGCTAACCACTGGCGTGGCATCCGGGCCCGTCTCACCGGATTCGGCGAGGTCCGTGCGGCACGCATCGCCAGCGATCAGAACCCTGCCCATCCGCTCGCGAACGCCCCGGATCGGTACGCCCACGTCAACTGCGAGCCCGATCGGTGTGTTCTTCCCGACCCGCCGGAGCCGGATCCATCCCCGACGGAGTTTCCGCCGCCGTCGCGAGCCGACCGCAACGGCAGCCGCGCCTCCGATTGAGTCGCTACCGGTACCGTTATCCGCCCGCCTCGAGGAGTCGACGCCGATGAGTCTTCGCGTCGCGGCCGCCGCTCCCTTCGTCCAGAACGGAACCCGTCGGATCCGAGAGAACGAGTTCGTCGTCGCTCTCTCGCTCGACCGGGACTGGTTCTCGCCCGATCAAGCAAAGCGGCTGGTCGACGTCGCCACCCAGGAGGGGCTGTTAGAGCGTGACGGCGACGACCTCGTGGCGACGTTCGACCCCGCGGACGTAACCGTTCCCGAGGAGTTCGTTCCCGACGAAGACGTGCTTCGCGAGCGGTCGGCGTTCGAACGGGTCCTCGAGGCCCTCGTCGCGGAGGGACTGGAAAAACACGAAGCCGTCGGCGCGATCAACGCCCTCCAGAACGATCTCGAGATCACGATCGAGGTCGCGGCGGTGGTCTACGCCCGCCGGCAAGGCGTCGACGTCTCCGAGCTCGTCCCCGTAGCGAAGTCGGCGCTGCTCGAGGCGAGAGAGGAAGAGTAGATCGCACCCTCGAATCGAAGACTGTTAGCCGCACGCGCCTCGAGGTGACGTATGGTCGAGGATCGGGTGACGGACGGTCGACGAATCGCCGAACTGCTCGCCTCGGAAGTCGACGGTCGCGAAGACGGCGAACTCGCTCGATTCGCGGTCGAAAACGCCGATCGGGACGTCGAACCGACGGACGACGGAGCGCGTGCGTACGACGTCTACCGCGACGGTGACCGGATCGGACGGACGTTCGTCCACCCCGATCGGGTCCGTCTCGAGCTCGCGGTCGACGCCGACGCGATCGGAGACGAGGGAGTCGACGACGCCGACGCCGGGTTGTCCGTGCGGTCTGACGGTCCGTCGACGACCGTCGTCGTCGCACGTGGCGCAGCGGTAAAACGGGCGACGGACGTCCTCGAGGTGGCGAGTCGGTCTCTCGGTCGGAACGGGCAGTTCTGACGAGACGTGTCGTTCGATACGTCCGGCCATAGCTTATTGTCAATTGAGATGACATCTGACTCCGGAACATGCTCGGTCACTACGAACTCGGGTTGATAACGCTCGTGCTCGCGGTCGTCGCCACGATAACGGGATTCGTCATCCTCGGGAACCGTCACGGATACGGACCGACCGGAACGGCCCGGACGTTGAACCGGTGGGCACACATCGTCCTCGGCGTGTTGTTGTTGATCTTCGTGATCCTGACGTATCTCATCACGCCGCCGCAGACGATTCCGTAGCCGCTGGCGTCGTCGGTGATCGAGGTCGCCGTAGCGACGCGCCCGTGCTCGAGCACCGACGACCAGCCGGCCCGCAGTAGCTTTCGACACCGTTAATTTACCCCAATCAGTTCGTCCGCATATAATGGTCTCCGAGGTGGCACTCACGGTCGATCTCGCTATTATCCTCGTGAGTGCAACGCTCGTCGGATTTCTGGCGAAGCGGACGGGCCAGCCGACGGTCATCGCCTACATCGTGACGGGAGTCCTGCTGGGTCCGGCCGCCCTCGGACTCATCGAGGTCACGGATCTCACGGAAACGCTGTCGGAGCTGGGGCTTGCGTTCTTGCTGTTTTTGCTCGGTATCAAGATGCGACTCGAGGACGTCCAGCACATCCTCGCACCGATCGTCAAGATTTCGATTCCCCAGATGATCGCGGTCGCACTCGCGGGTATCGGCGTGTCGCTGGCGCTTGGGTTTGGCGTCTGGGAATCGGTGTTGATCGGTCTGGCGGTCATGTACAGCTCGACGGCGGTCGTCATCAAGATGCTCACCGACAAGGACGAGGCGACCTCGCTGCACGGCAAGATCGACGTCGGCGTGTTGCTCGTCCAGGACATCGTCGTCGTTATTCTGCTCGCGGTGCTCGCAGCTGGCCGCCCGGACGACGCAGCCGAGATCGCGACGACGCTCGTCGTCGTCCTCGTCCTCGTCACGATCATCACCGCCGCGGCCATCGCCGCGTCACGGTTCGTGTTACCGGTCGTGTTCCGCCGCATCGCCGACAACAAGGAAGTCTTCTTCCTCATCGCCATCTCGTGGGCGTTCGTGTTCGTGTTCGTCTCCGACAATATCAACCTCTTTCTCGCGCCGCTTGGGGTCGAGGCGTACATGTCGATCGAGATGGGGGCGTTCCTGGCTGGACTCGCCATCGCACAGTTGCCATACAGCAAGGAGCTGCAAGACCGGGTCAACCCGCTGACCGACCTGTTCGTCATGGTGTTTTTCGTCACGGTCGCGCTGGATCTTGCACCCGAGCAGCTCTTTGCGTACACCCAGGAGGCGATCGTCGCCGCGCTGGTGTTGATGCCCGTCAAGTTCGTCATCTTCTTCTACCTGATCGACTGGCAGGAGTTCAGCCTCGAGACGACGTTTCTCGGGAGTGTCAACATGATGCAGATCAGCGAGTTCGGGATCATCGTCACGGCTGTCGCCGTCGAGGGTAACTTCGTCGAGCCGGAGGTGCTCGGCTTCGTCACCCTGCTTGCGCTGTTTACGATGAGCGCGTCGGTGTACTTCATCGAGTACAACCACCAGCTCTACGACCGTCTCGAGCCTTCGCTCTCGCGGTGGGACACCGACGACGAGTTCGAGGAGGGCAGACGCGAGTATCGCGACCACGCGATCGTCATCGGCTACGACGAGGTGACCCGAAACGTCGTGCCGCTGCTTGCGGAACATTTCGAGGACGTCGTCGTCATCGACCGGACGGTCGATCACGTCGAGACGCTCGAGGCGGAGGGCTACGACGCCATCTACGGCGACTTCCGCAACGCGACGATCCGGAAGGACGCGGCCGTCAAGAAGGCGGCGTTCGCCCTCTCGTCGTCGGTCGAGCCGGCGGTGAACAAGGCGTTGCTCAGAGAGGTGAGCGAGGAGGCGACCGTCTTCGTCGAGGCAGAACGCGTCGAGCACGCACGTGAACTATACGACAGAGGTGCCCACTGTGTCGTCATGAGTCCACAGCTCGCTGGCGATCGATTGGCCGACTACCTCGAGGCGTACCTCCACGAGGACGTCGCGCTCGAGCGGGCTATCGAAGACGACGTCGAGCTGTTGCAGAGTCAAGCGCCATTCCCCGACACGTACGAACGACTCCGAGGTGGTCTCGATGACTGATCTGCTCACGACGGTGGCGATCGTCTTCATCGTCGCAGGCCCCTTTCTGCTGGTTGCCAACCGGTTCCAGCTGCCGACGGTCCCGCTTCTCATCCTCGCAGGCGTCGTCGCCGGTCCGTTCATCGACGAAGAACTCACGCTCGAACTCGCACAGTACGGCATCGCGTTGCTCGTATTCTCCTTCGGGGTCAGCGTCCAGTTTTCCGGCGTTCGGACGGTTTTTCTCGACAGCGAGGTCGTTGCGCTCGGCCAAATTCTCGTGGTCGGCTCACTGGGCGTCGGGTTCGGACTCGTCTTCGGTGTTCCGGTTGAGGAGGCGATTTATCTCGGCATCGCCGCAGCCCTCTCGTCGACAATCGTCGGAACGTCACTGTTCCAGACGGAGATCAGACGGGATCTCGTTCGCGGACGGCTGGCCGAGGCGATTCACCTGGGCCAGGACCTGCTGGCTATCGTGCTGATACTCGTGCTGGCAGCGGAAACGCTCGCTCTCGGTCAGGTCGCACCGCTCGTAGCGTACGGTCTCGGGTTGGTCGTCGCCGCCGTCCTCGTCAATCGATACCTGTTCGACGTCATCGGAGAGTTCGCGGGAGATTCCGACGAACTCATGATCGTCAGCGTTATCTCGCTGCTTGTGGTGTTCGTCGGTGCGGCCGAGTTCGCTGGCGTCTCGATCGTTGTCGGCGCCTTCGCCGCCGGACTTGCAGTCCGTCACGATCCCGTCGAGTACCTCGGACTGTTCAACGGCCTCGAGTCGGTCAGGGACTTCTTCGTCGCGATCTTCTTCGTGACGATCGGCGCGCTCGTCGTCCTGCCGTTCGTCGAGATCGGGTGGAACGAGTCCGTCGAAAAACTGCTTCTCACCGGCGGTATCGTCCTCCTGACTGCTGTCGTGAAGCCGGCGATCACGACGGGCATCCTGATCTACCAGGGATACGAGACACGCACGGCGACGCTGACGAGTCTGAACACCGATCAGGTCAGCGAGTTCTCGTTAATCATCGCGATCGAAGCGGCATTGCTCGGCGTGTTATCGCCGTCGCTGTTCGACGCGATCATTCTCGCCGCCGCCGTGACGATGGTGACCTCGACTATCACCGGTAGCTACAACGAGAAAATCTACCGGGTGCTGGCAACTCACGGAGTGCTCGATGGAACGCACCGGAAAATCGACGAGTGGAGCGACGTTCCCCAGAACACCAGCGATCACGTCATCGTTGTGGGTTACGGTCGGCAGGGACGGCAACTAGTCGAGGCCTGTGAGGATCTCGATCAGCCGTACGTCGTCATCGAGAACGATCCAGTCCGCCGAGACGAGGTCGTCTCGGAGTGTGACGCGTTCGTCTTCGGCGACGCGATGGAGCGGTACACCTGGGAGAAAGCGAACGTCGAGACGGCCCGGATCGCCGTCTCAACTGTCGACTCCGACCCCGTATCCAGGCGCATCCTGTCGTTCGAGTTCGACGCCGACGTCACGCTTCGTGCCAGTGACGAGGAGACGGCGCTCGACCTGCTCGAGGAGGGTGCACTGTACGTCACCGTTCCGGAGCTGCTCGCCGGACAGCGACTGACCCAGTACGTTCAAGAGCTGCTCGAGGGCGATCTAACGCCGGAAGAACTCCGCGAGGAACGGATGGCGGTGCTTGAGGAACGGCCAAGAGTGGGGCATCCTGATAGTACAAACGCGCCCGTGACGAGATGATGAACGACCGTCGTCCGGTCGTCGACGGGCGGTTCGATCGAGAATCGACTGCCGAACGATCGTCAAGCCTTTCGTCGATCCGCGCGAACCGCAACCCGTGTTCGAGTCCGCCGCCGCGATACGGATCCTTCGGAACCTCGTCGTCTACGCCGTCGGTGTCGGGCTGCTCGTCGTCGCAGCACTCGGACTCGCGGAGGCGATCGACGTCTCGGCTGCCGTCGCCGGCGTGTTGTTCACTGTTGGCCTCGCGCTCGTGCTCGTCGTACACGAGTACTTCGGCGGACCCGTGTGATTTTATCCCTGTCGGCGAGACTCACGGCGCGTCTCAGACGCGTTCGTCCCGCGTCGCGAACCCGTACCGTTCGAGCGCCTGGAAATAGTTCCGGTGCTCACGCTCGAGTGTCGACGGGTCCGTTTTCTCGGCGGCGAGAGCGTCGACGGTCACGAGCAGTTGTTCGCCCGCGAGGACGTTCGGCACGGCGACGTGGGTCGCGCCGGACTCGAGCAGTTCGCTCGCTACCTCGGCGGATTCGGATCGCAACAGGATATCGGCGTTGGTCTCGAGTTCGAGGGCCGCCTCCGACACCGGACGGTGGTCCACGGTCGAGCAGACTAACGCCGCGTCCGCTACCTGCGCTTTCATCCACGGATACTCGGCTAGCGCGTCACCGAGGACGTAGTTACGACACTCCGCGTCGAGTTCGTCCCACAGCACCGGATCGTTCTCGAGGACGACGTAGGATCGGCCGAGTTCCTCGAGTGTCTCGACGATGCGGCGGCCGATCCGACCGTAGCCGACCACGACGACGTGGTCCTCGAGGTCGTCGACGCTGCTTCGCTCGTCTACCTTCCGGGTCCGCTGGCCACGGAAGAGTCTGGCGACGACGGTCTCGTAGACGGCGTCCTCGATCCGTCGACCGAGAAACGTCAACAGCATCGTCGCCGCGGCGGCGAGGATGATCGCATCGAACAGCATCGGTGCGATCGTCCCCATCAACAAGGCCTGGATCGCGATGATCAACGCGAACTCGCTGACCTGGTTCAGACTCGAGCCGGCGAGGAACGCGGTCCGGGCGTCGTACCCCTCGTAGACGAACGAGAGGATGTGCACGAGCGGGTTCAGGACGAGCACGAGCGCCGCGAGCGCGAGCGAGATGAGCAGGACCTCGGCCGAGGGGATCGCGACCAGCGCCCCGACGGTGACGAAGAAGATGGCGACGAAGAAGTCCGTGATCGAGTCGATCCCGTTCTGGACCTCCAGTGCCTGCGTACCGTCGCTTCGGATGGCGACACCGGCGGCGAAGGCACCGACGACGATCGAGAGGCCGACGTACTCCGCGGCAGCGAGGAAGGCAATCAGGATCGAGATGCACCCCACGAGCACGAGTTCGCCGTCGCCGTCGGCCAGCCGTACCAGCAGCCGAAACCCGTGCCGGTAGATGAGCAGGCCGGCGACGACGAACAGGACGCCGTACCCGATCTGTGCCGCGACCGCGTCGGCCGTGACGACCTCGGTACTCAGGATCAACAACAACGCGATCGCGACGAGGTCGTCGAAGAAGTGCACCGACGACGCCAGGCGGCCGTGGACGAGGTTCTCCCGGATCTCCGAACCGAGCACGACGCCGCCGACCAGCGAGGAACTCAACACGACGGTCGCGCTGAAGTAGACGGCGTTGCGAACCTGGTGGTCGAACCCCAAGACGTCGCCGAAGGCGTAGCCAGCGGCGAACGCGAGCGGCGCGACGACGATCAGTTGTGTGAACGCCGCGATCTCCGCGTCGCGAAGGACTGACTCGAGGTCGCCGAAGTCGATCCGGATGGCGAAGACGAACACGAGGAAGGCGATCCCCCACTGGGCGAGGACGATGATCTCCTCCTGTGTAACCGCCTCGAACCTGCCCGCGATCAGTCCGGCGATGATGTAAAATGGGATGGGGGAGAGACCGAACTGGTTGGCGATCAGCGACAGTAGTCCCGCGGTCACGAAGACGATGGCCAGGGTGACGACGAGCGCTTCAGTCACGGAACTCACCTCCGGAGCGTCGATCTTCGAGCGCGTCGGGATCGGGGTCGGCGTCGAGATCGGCCGAATCGGTCGGATCAGCGTCGACGCCGGCGCTCGAAGGGGCCTCGTCTTCCCCGAACCGGCGTCTTTCACGTCGCCGCCGCGCCTCAATCGCGTCGACGTCGCGGGCGACGGCGTCCTCGAACGCCGCTCGGTCTGTGACGTACAGTTCGACGTACTCGCTTACCTTCTCGGCGGCCAGGTGGGTACTCATGATGACGTAGGTCGCGCTGCGGTCGTACAGCGCGCGGGCGTCGCCGATTCGCTCCGCCTCGACGAACACCGTCGCCTCGTCGTCGACCTCCGCGAGCAACGCCTCGTTGACCTCCCGTTCGACGCTCGAGCTCAACACGAAGTCGGCGCCTTTGAGGTTCGCCTCTTTGCGAACTTCGGTGTGGCGGAAGTCGCCGAAGACGTAGTCGTATCGCCCCTCTTGCTCGAGTTCCTCGATGTGATCCGTTCGTCGGTCGATGATGACCACGTCACCGAACTCCGCTTCGAGACGCGGCAGGGCGCGCTCGGTGATCTCGTCGTACCCGATTGCGATGGCGTGATCCTCGTAGGTACTGATCTCGGCGTCTTTCCCCTCGTCGGACTCGAACCGCCGGAACCAGGGCTCGAGCCGTTCGTAGATCGTGTGGTTGTACGCGATGATGTAGGTCGAGATCCCCATCGTCAACAGCGCCATCAGGCTCAGGTAGCCGAGCACGTCCGGCCCGATAAGGCCTTGATCGATCGCGAGCGCACCGACGATCAGCGAGAACTCGCTGACCTGGACCATGTTGATCGAACCGAGGAAGGAGGTTTCGACGCCGAACCCCTCGCGGTCGATGAGATAGAACATGATCCAGAAGTTGCCGACCATCAGAACGACCGACGCGACGATCGCCTGCCACCAGTAGGCCAGCAGGCTCGAGAGTCCGTCGATCTGGAGGCCAATGGTGGCGAAGAACACGAGGATGAAAAAGTCCGTGATCGGCGTGATTCGGTCCTCGAGTTCCTTGCTGTAGGGCAGTTGTGCGATGCTAAGCCCCGCCAGAAACGCGCCAACTTTCGGATCGAGGTCGGCGCCTTCGGCGATGGCGACGAACAGAAACGCCCAGGCGATAGCGACGATGAGGAATACGTCCTTGTTGTCCGCGATGCGCCGGAAGAGTCCGGGGAGGATGTATTGGGACGAAAACAGCGAGAAGAGGGCGATAAAGGACATCATCACGAGGATGACGCCGAGCGTCGAGGCGACATCGGCCGCGCCGCCGAGTTCGTCGGCGGCGAACAGTGCGAGGACGACCACGAGGTAGATGTCCTGAACGATGAGGACACCGACGTCGATCTTCCCCGGAAGACTGGTAATCTCATCTTTATCAGTGAGAATTTTGACGATGATCGGGGTCGCGCCGAAGACGGTAGCAAGCGAGATGACGAGAATCTCGGTGGTCCCGAATCCGAGCGTCCACGCTACCAGGAACGCCAGTGCCGTCTGGAGGACGGTTTGCCCGATGGCGACGTTCGTCACCGCGGGGAGGATCTCGCGAATGTCCTCGAACCGCATCTTCAGGCCCAACAGGAAGAGCAGGAACGCGAAGCCGAGATCGGCCATCAACTCGACCAGCCCCTCTTCGGTCACGATATCGAGCGCGACCGGTCCGAGGATGATCCCCGTGAGGATGTACGCGATGATCGTCGGCTGTCCGGTTTGACGGGCGATCAACCCGATAATCGTGGCTACGACGACGATGATCGCGAAGTCGGCGGCGAGTGCGATTTCACTCATCGAGCTATCCGACCCGTTGGTCGGTTTGCTAATCCGGCGGTTATAGGTTGTCGTTCGGACGCCCGTTTTCACCGTTCGTCCCGGCGTTTCACGGCCGGCGAATGTGAGTAAGAAACAAGTATGAGTACCGATAACACGTGGGGTATGGTTGGATGGGCGATACTGTTCAGTATGGTCACTGCGTTTTCGGTGATCATCTGGTACATCCGGTCGGAAGACGTTCTGTATACGGCCTGAAATCGCCACGACGCGTTCCGGCCGTCTACGCGCCAGGACGCATCACCGACCGGAGCCGACGGCCGACTCGGTCGCTCGAGTCCGCTCGAACGGACCGGGCGAATACGACGTGTCCGTGTGACGTCCTCGTTCTCACGCGACGAGATTGTTGATCGTGATCCCGACGAACACCAGGAGCACGACCTCACTTACGATCCACGAATGCGTGTTCATCCAGGTTCGGACCGCCGGCAGCAACGTTTCCGCACGGTCGCCGATCGTAAGCAAGGCGAGCGACGGAAGGGAGAGGAAAAGAAGCGTCAGCAAGACGAAGCCGATAGCGTACCACAGCGGGTCGCCGTGGCTCGCGAGGTAGGTCCCGACGGTGATCGACGTGAGGACGTCGGTCGGGAAAAATCCCATCAGCAGGAATCCGAGCCGAAACGAAAACCGCGGACTCGCAGTCTCCAGTTTCCCCATCCACGCGGGCGGTTCCGACTGTTCGCGTTTCAGATAGGTGTGTGCCATCGCGGCGAGAAGAAAGACGAGCACGAACAGATGGAGCGGCCGATTCGACCCGGTCTGTCGGGTGACGCCGCCGCCGAAAAAATACGCGAGCGTGACGACGAGACTGATCGAGAGGGAGGCACCGAAGACGAACGCGGCCGAATTTCGCCGCCAGTCCTCGCTCGTGGCCAGAAAGATGGCGCTAAGGATCTGTGGTCCCCCGATCATGACGAACACCAGCGGCAGGATCACCAGAACGTTCATCGCTCGAGAGCCCCGTGGGAAGACTCGAGCCGTCGATCGCTGCTCGAGTCGCGTCCTTCACGATCGGGATCGACGATGGCGGTTCGAAAACCACACCTCGGGCGGTGACCGTCGTCGATCGAGTCCACACGTCTCGCGTTCGAGTGCACTGGCTACCAGTACGACGTCTGCCTTCAAAATATTCACCTGTGAGAAGGTGAGTGGGGACCGGAGACAGAGAGTGAGCGCGACCAGCCGATGAATCACGTGGTCGCCGGCGAGGGTGTACACATCGTCACGTCCCCGTTCGTGTAGACGGTCGCCTGATCGGGCCGACAGAGCCGCTCTTGCGAGATCTGTTCGGTCCGGCCGTTCCCGTCGTCGTCGACGAAGTAGACCGCATCGGTCGACTGCGTCGATCGATAAACCACGTAGTCGTGCTCTGCAACGCCATCGTCGGGGACCGTCGCCGTCGTCGTCGACGGGTACGCGCCGGTTCTGGTGATCAACGTATGGTAGGGATGGTCGGTGTACAGCCGCTGATCGGGACGGATCTCGCTCCCGCTCGGCGACCCGGTCAGCTCGGCGATCGATTCGGCTGCTGCGAGTTCGGATTCGTCGTACGCCAGTCGTTCGTGTTGATCCGAAAAGACCGGGTTGTCGGCGTTGCTCTCGGCGGCAAAGATCATCGCACCCGGGTAGACGAGCACGAACACCACCAGGACGGCGACGACGATCGCAGGTGTGAGTTTCCCGCTAAGCGTTCGGAGCCCGATCGCACCGAGGATCGCCATCGGCGCGTAGAGGAACGCGAACCACCGCGTCGGGATGAAGTTGTGAATCCCGAACATCGGCAGCCCGAGTACGAACACGAGCATGAACGCCGTCGCCAACAAGAGCGTAAACACCGACTGTTCGGCACGACGCCTGTGGACGACGTACAGACAGCCGACGAACGTCGCCCCGAGCAAGAACAGAAAGCCGAGGATGTCGATGTAGGGGACGAGCTGTTCGAGCAGTGTCGGCGTCGCTTGTGCAGCCTCGGCATCGGCTTCGTCGGATGGAGAGTCACTCGCGATGTTGAGAAAGCCGGCGGACTCCTCGAGCGTCTCGGTGAAAAAGCTCAGCACCGTCGCCAGAAACGAGTCCTGCCGGTACGGCGTCAGCGACCAGACGAAGATCGTCAGCCCGACGTTGAAGACGACGAGTCCGACGAGGTTGACCGGTTTCTTCACCCGGAAGACGCTCGTGTCGAGTCTCGTCAGTCCGAGTGGGCCGACGACGAACACGAGCTGTGCGACGAACGCCGCCAGTAGCAACACGAGCATGATGAACGTCGACACCTGGTGAGTGAGGATGACGGCAACGCTCAGCAGAAGCAACACGGAGAAATCCCGGATCGTGTACTCGATTCGCATCACCCGCAACAGCGCATACAGCATCCCGAGGAAAAAGACGAGCCCCAGACTCGTCGGGATGAGGTGGATCCCCCACATCGTGACGTGGCTGGCGACGGCATAACACGCCGTTGCCAGGATCGCCCACCGCTGTGAGACGAGCAAGTTCGTGGCTGCATAGACGAGCAAGACGGAAAGCGGCATCACGACTCCCACCGAAAGGATCACCGCGAGTCGGAGCGGGACGTCGTAAATCAGCGCCGACGCAGCCACCAGGAGGTGATAGAACGGCGACGCGTAGTGTTTGTCATCGGAGATCGCACCGAGCGATCGCTCCGTCAGGATCGCGTGTGTGAGCTCCGCGTGAGTCCAGATGTCGATTCCGACGTACCCCGGCGTCGCATACAGCGCGGTAAACCGGAGGACGAACGCGAAGACGACGATCTGAACGAGCATCATCCCCGGATGGAACTCCCGATCGTCCGCGAAGACGATCTGGCCGATCAGGAGAGTCCCGACGACGCTCGCCAACCCGAAGAAAAGCGGCGTTCGGGTCCCCTGGATCACGGTTACCGTCACGAGTACCGCAAGTCCCGTCAGAACGATACTCGGGAGTGCAAGCGTCACCCTCGCCGGAAGCGTCGGCAACGACCGGGTGCCGTCGTCCTGATACAGCGCGAGGAGATACAACACACACGCGGTTCCGAGCAGTATCGGAACCGTATTCAGATAGACCTGGGAGGTGAGAAATCGCAGCGGAAAGAGCACTACCGCGACCAGCAGACCACAGATCGCCGCGACCGTATCGAGACGCAACGGACGCAGCTCCGACAGCGACCTATACGCCATGGCTGACACCCGTTCGATGGTCGAGACCGTCGCCTCGCTGGAGCACCCGGCGGTAGACGTCGAGGAGACGATCCCCGAGCGACTCGAGTCCGAGCCCATCGATCACGTTCCGACCGTCGGATCGGCCCCCGTCGGCGAGAAGTCGCTCGAGGCCGGCGACGAGTTCGTCGTCGTCGTCGCTTACGATACAGCGTGTCACCCCCTCGAGCGTCTCCCGGACGAAGCCGACGTCGGTCGAGACGATCGGCAGGTTACACGCAGCCGCTTCCTTGACGACCATCGGGCCGCTTTCACGTTCCGACGTGACGAGGAGGACGTCGCTCGCGTTCATGTAGTACGGAATTAGCTCGTACTCGACGTTTGACACCGTCCGCAGGTCGACGTCGGCGTCGACGTCTGCCCGCTCGAGGAGCCGTCTCGCTCGCGGGAAGTCCTTGACCGACCGGGTCCGGTCGTACGGAAAGAGTGCGATCGGGCGATCGGTGTCCCAGCCGACGCGTTCGCGGGCCTCTCCTCGCGGGATCGGCCTGAACAGGTCGGTGTCGACGCCGAACGGGATCAGTTCGTGTTCGGTCTCGAGTTCGGCCGACATCGCCGGGCTCGGGACGATCGCGGCGTCCGACCGGCGGGCACCGAACCGGCTCAACGAGCGAAGCCAGGAGCGCTCGCTCATCAGGTCCGTCCCCCACAGGGTCACGACGACCGGCCGGACCGGCTGGGCGATCGCGAACGGGGCGACGAGCCCGTAGTTCGCGTGTACCAGGTCGTACTCTCCGGATCGGATCGCCGACAGCACCCTCCGGTAGAACGTCGCGTACGCCGTCGGCGGGCGGGACGAATCACCCCCGTGCTCGCCGGGGACGCCGAGGACTGTACAGTCGATGCCACGATCTTCGAGTACGGCGACCTGCTGGTCGAAAAACGGCCGTGGCGACGTGACCAGCTGTAACACGTGCATCGTTATCCCGTGTTGGCGACAGGCGGCGTTCGGTCGGTCCGATGTGATCGCGCGAGCGTTTCGAGCTGTTGGACGACGAGATCCGCCACGTCGATCTGGTCCTCGAGCAGTCGTTGGCGACGCCGTACCCACGTGCTTCGCGGCTGTTCGACGATCGACGCGGCCCGCTCGAGTCCGCGGACGTGTCGCTTCGCGCCATGGAAGCCGAACAACAGACCGTACTTCCCCCCGAGCTCGTCCGTATACCCGAGCGAAAGGGGGTTTACGTACACTGCCGGCGTGCCGAGGACGGCCGCCTCCGCGGCGGTCGTCGCCCCTTCGCTCAGGACGACGTCGGCGTAGGCGAGCAGGTCGTGCATTCGATCGGGCGACGTCGTGAACTGGTAGGATTCGAGTTCGGGCGGTAGCGTTCCTTCTGCCGCGAGTAAGACCCGCAAGCCAGCGTCCTCGAGCCGATCGACGATTGCACCCGGTTCGTCGACGCCGCCGTGGCCGACGTCGTGTGAGGCCTGCCAGCTACTCAGCCGAACGACAGCGTATCGGTCCTCGTAGCCCAGCCCGACCGCATCGAGAACGGCCGGATCGGGAGCGAACCGGTCGGGATGGAGGTACGCGAGTTCGTGATAGCCCGGATAGGTCACCTGCTTCGGCCCGAGGTCGTCCCGGTAACACTCCGGCGTACAGATCACGTCCGCGAACGGGTACGCGAGTGTCGTAACGAACGTCGCGTGTTCGGTGTCGTAGTAGACCAGGCTCTTCGCGCGTGTCATCGACCCGACGTGTGAGGCGGCGACGCCGCCGATCGCCGTAACCACGTCCGGGTCGATCCGGCGTACCCGCCGCAGGAGCCGCGTCTCGTAGGTCGCTTGCACCGCTGCGAGCGAGACCAGCGAATTCGATTCGCCGGCCAACACCTCGTGATCGATGTCGTAGGCCTCGAGGAGGTCGATCGCCACGTCGTTTTCGCGTGCGAAGACGGAGACCTCGTGGCCGCGAGCCGTGAGCTCCTCGATCGGGTGGCGAAAGAAGTGAACGTGACCGGGATGTTGAATCGTAACCACGATTCGCATCTCACGCCACCTCCGCGTCCCCGATGCCGTCTCGGTGCGCGCTCATGGTCACACCCTCCGGTAGAGAAACCCCGCCTCGACGGCCGACGCCTCCTCGAGTGCACCCGTCACGTCGATCAGTGCGGGGTCGGGTTCCAGTTCGGATGCGACAGCCTCGAGATCCAGCTGCTCGAACTCCGCGTGTGGCGTCGCGAGCAAGATGGCGTCGAATCCCTCGAACGAGAGCGTCGACTGTACGTCGATGTCGAACGCGTCTCGGACCGCGTCGTCGTCCGCGAAGGGGTCGAAGCCCGCGACGTCGACGTCGTACTCCGCGAGGCTGTCGACGACGTCGGCGACCTTCGAGCTCCGGATGTCGGCGACGCCCGGTTTGTACGACAGTCCAAGCACCAGTACGCGACTCTCACGCAGCGTCTTGTGACACCGATTGAGCGCCTTGATCGTCAGTTCGGCGACGTGGTCGGGCATCGACTCGTTTACCGTTCGGCTCGTCTGCAGAAGTTCCGGCTCGAACCCCTCCTGGGCCGCGCGGTACGCAAAGAAGTACGGATCGACCGGAATGCAGTGACCGCCGACCAGCCCCGGCCGGTAGTCGTGGAAGTTCCACTTCGTGCCGGCGGCCTCGAGGACGGCTTGGGTGTCGACGCCCATCCGCTCGAGCGCCATCGAGAGTTCGTTGACGAACGCGATGTTGAGATCGCGCTGGGCGTTCTCGACGACCTTGCACGCCTCGGCGACCTCGATCGACGGCGCACGGTAGACGCCCGCATCGACGACCGACTCATAAAGCGCCGCCACGTCCTCGAGGACGGTCTCGTTCTGTGCACTGACGACTTTGACGACGTCCTCGAGACCGTGATCCGGGTCGCCCGGCGTGGCGCGTTCCGGCGAGTACCCGACGAAAAAGTCCTCGGCGGCAGTGAATCCGGACGCCTCCTCGAGTGCTGGAACGAGCACCTCACGAGTCGAGCCCGGGTAGACCGTCGACTCGAGGATCACCGTCGTTCCCGGTTTCATCTTCGAGCCGACCGTCGCCGCGGCGCTCTCGACGTAGCCGAGGTCAGGCCGATCGTTGCCATCGATCGGCGTCGGGACGGCGATGACGACGTAATCCGCCTCGCCGATTTCGGCCGCATCGGAGGTGTACGAGATAGCATCGTGTTGCACCCGCTCGTCCGAGAGATCGCCCGTCGTATCGACGCCGCGTTGCAGTCGATCGATCGTCCCGTCGTCGACGTCGTATCCGATCACGCGGTAGTTCGACTGCGCAAAACCGACCGCAAGCGGCAACCCGACGTAACCGAGCCCGACGACGCAGATCGTCGTCTCCCGTGTCGACCGTTCCTCGGTACGCTCGAGAGCGGTTTCGCTGTTCGTCGCGTCGAACGCATATCGGTCGCTCGCTCGATCGTCGTCTCGCTCGTCCGCGTCGTTGATTATCGTGGTCATGGCTGATACGTTCCGTGGCCGTCACACGCGATCGTGTGACCGGGCTTCGATCGGTACGGGTACGCCCCGAAACCGGCGGGGGTACGCCTCGAGTTCGTTGACTCGTCCGGGCCAGTTTACTATACCACGAATAAACAGTTGCAGCAGTACGACCGGTCGACGTCCCCGTCGCTTCGGGGCCACTATCGGATTCGCCGGACCAAAGTTGATGCAATGGTACGGATCCTTAGAACGTTGTTAAGCCCGCTGTATCAGTCTATAATGAAGGTCCCGTAGCTCCCGTTATCGATGCGGTCGGCGTCGCTCACGGTCGCCGTGAGCGAGTCAGTCGACCGTAGTAGAACTGCGAAACCCATGGTGTCATATCTCCCGACCGGAGTCGGAACCGCACTCGTGTCGAGCCCAACCACCACTGTGTCGGTCGAGACGGTTCCGCTCTCGACGTCTTATGGCGCGTACGCGGTTGTATCGTCGCTCGGGATCGGCGACCGATCAGGGGGGTCGTCGTCCTGGATGCAGCCGCTTCGCGCGGCGTGGTCCTGGGAGATGGCCCTGGTCGCGGTTCTCTTTTTATTGATCGGTGTACTCGTCGCGTTACGCGCGACAGAAGTGCTTTCAGAACGCGACGTCGACATTCCGTTTCGTTCGACGGTTACGGGCGTGACGAACGAACCGGGCGAGACGGACCGCTCGCAACCCGACGATCGCTCGGGCTACGAACGGTACCTCTCACCGGAGACGCCGCCGGAGCTTTTAAGCGACGAGGGAAAGGTCGTTCGGCTGCTCGTCGCAAACGACGGATACGTTCGCCAACACCAGATCGCCGACGAGACCGGATGGTCGAAGTCGAAAGTGAGCCGTATCTGCTCACAGATGCACGCCGAGGGGACGATAGAGAAACGATCGATCGGTCGCGAGAACGTCATCACCCTGGCCGAAGTCGAACTAGACGAATACGGCTCCGACGACGTCGAAAATCCGTTCTCTCGTAATTCGGGCACTCGATAACGACGATCGCCCGGCTCGAAAATTGTCGCAGCTGAAACCGTCTTTCGTACGGTATAACCCATGGCGACCGTCTTATCCGTCGTATAGTAATGGCTGCTGTTTCCCTTAGCAGCGCGTGGAGACCCCCGCCCGTCCAGCAGTGGACGACACGCGGGTAGGTGATACCAATGACACGGAACAGTACTGCACTCCGGGCAGCGGTCTCGAACCGATCCAGTACGATCAGGACAGCCGCTCGTCGGCACCCCCAGGACGTGCCATCCCGGGAGGGGGTGGGCGGCTGATGTGTGGCATCATCGCACGGGTCGGTGACGGCAACGCGACGGAGACGCTGCTTTCGGGACTCGAGAACCTCGAGTACCGGGGGTACGATTCGGCGGGGATCGCGGTTCAGAACGGATCGGGCGTCAAGGTTCACAAGTGCTCCGGCGACGTCTCCGACCTCGAGTCGACGCTCGATTCCCGTCCGTCCGGAAACGTCGGGATCGGGCACACGCGCTGGAGCACGCACGGGCCGCCGACCGACGAGAACGCACACCCGCACACGGACACGGCAGGCGACGTCGCAGTCGTCCACAACGGCGTCATCGACAACTACGATCAGCTCAGGACGGAACTCCAGGCAAACGGCCACGTGTTCGAAAGCGACACCGATACGGAAGTGATCCCACATCTCATCGACGAGTACCGGGAGACGACCGGCGACACCGAACAGGCGGTTCGGCGAGCCGTCGACACGCTCGAGGGCAGCTACGCCATCGCTGCGATCGTCGACGGTGAAGAACGGATCTACGCCGCACGCAAGGGATCGCCGCTCGTTCTCGGAGTCGACGACGAGGAGTGGTTCCTCGCGAGCGACGTCCCCGCATTCCTCGAGTACACCGACGAGGTGATCTACCTCGAGGACGGCGACCTCGTCGTCCTCGAGCCCGACTCCTACCGGCTCACCGATCTCGAGGGCAATCCGATCGATCGGTCGGTAGACACCGTCGACTGGGATCCAAAAGACGCCGGGAAAGGCGAGTACGATCACTACATGAAAAAGGAGATCCACTCCCAGCCGACGGCGCTCTCGAACACGATCGAGGGCCGGATAGACGACGGCGACGTCGACTTCGCGGACCTCCCGCCCGGCGCGTTCGCCGACGTCGAGTCCGTCCAGCTCGTCGCCTGCGGGACGTCGTATCACGCGGCGATGTACGGCGGACAGCTGTTACGAGCGGCCGGCATCCCGGCGACGGCCCTCCGTGCGAGCGAGTACGAATCGGTCGCAGGCCCGGTCGACGAGAACACGCTCGTCGTCGCGGTTACCCAAAGTGGCGAAACTGCCGATACGCTCGAGGCCGTCCGGACCGGCAGCGCTCGAGGTGGGCGGACGCTCGCGGTCACCAACGTGGTCGGCTCGACCGCCGCACGCGAGACCGACGAGGCGATCTACATCCGAGCCGGTCCGGAAGTCGGCGTCGCAGCGACGAAGACGTACTCCTCGCAGGTCGTCACGCTCGCGTTGCTCTCCCAGCGCATCGCCGCGGACGTCCCCGATGCGACGCCCGCCGACGACCGGGCGGCGATGCTCGATGCGCTCGCGGACCTGCCACGACACGTCGAGACGGTCTTAGAGACGAGTCGGGCCGAAACGCTCGCAGCGGAGACCCTCGAGAGCGAGGCGTACGTCTTCGTCGGCAACGGGTTCGGCCACTCGGTGGCACTCGAAGGGGCGTTGAAGTTCAAAGAGATCACGTATGAGCACGCGGAGGGATTCGCCTCGGGGCAGCTCAAACACGGTCCGCTCGCGCTCGTGACCGAAGAGACACCCCTGTTCGCGGTCTGTACGGGTGGTGACGACGAGAAGACGAAGACGAACGCGATCGAGGCCCGCTCGCGCGGTGCGCCGGTCGTCGCCGTCGGCCCCGACGACCATCCGCTCTGTGACGTCGCGGACGCTCACCTGTCGGTGCCCGAAACGCATCCGGTCTGGGCAGGGCTGCTCGCGAACGTCCAGTTACAGCTGCTTTCTTACTACGCTGCGAAGCTGCTCGAGCGACCGATCGACAAGCCGCGCAACCTCGCAAAGAGCGTGACGGTCGAGTAAGTTCTTCCGCCCTCTGAGAACGAATTTTCTGCCGTTCCGATCCGACTCTGTGCGCGGACACGTGTTACTTGTTGGGTGGCGGGCCTGCCATCGTGACGTGGTTTGTGTCATCGGGTGTCGGCGTCCTCCCCGACCGCAAGGGTCGGAGCATCCGTCTTGTACCGCCTGTGAATATAGCGCGCGAAGTCACCTCCGTCAAGCGTCGAACCGGACACCTGCAGTCGGTTCAACTCCCGCGTTCAGGCTTGATACTGCCGGACGTGAGTCGTGAACGATTCTCGACGCCCCGGGTGGCGAGAATCTTCACACAGTTACGTCCGATAGTATGAGGAATCCTTAGTACCGTTCCAAGCGTCGACTGATGAGTGAAACCGGTCAACCGCACTCGGTTTCACCCATCAGTTCAGGCTTTGAACGCCACTTAGTCTTCCTCGAGCGTTAACGTGACCGTTTCGTCGTCGCCGTCGATCTCGACGTCTTCCGTCGTCGCGTCGTAGTCGTCGGCGTCTGCAGTCACCGTGTACTCGCCGTCGTCGAGATCGTCGAACTCGGCTTCGCCATCGTCGTCGACGTCCTGCTCGTCGTCCGGACCGAACCCGATACCGAACCCAGCGTCCTCGAGTTCGACGGTGGCGTCGTCGATCGGATCCCCGTCCTCGTCTTCGACCAGGACCGTCAGCGCGTGCGTGTCGTCATCATCTTCTTCGAGCGTCAGCGCAATCGTCTCGTCGTCGCCGTCGATCTCGACGTCTTCCGTCGCCGCGTCGTAGTCGTCGGCGTCTGCAGTCACCGTGTACTCGCCGTCGTCGAGGTCGTCGAACTCGGCTTCGCCATCGTCGACGACGACCTGTTCGCCGCTCGAGTCGCCCTCGAGTTCGACGGTGGCGTCGTCGATCGGATCCCCGTCCTCGTCTTCGACCAGGACCGTCAGCGCGTGCGTGTCATCATCGTCGTCCTCTTCGAGCGTTAGCGTGACCGTTTCGTCGTCGCCGTCGATCTCGGCGTCTTCCGTCGTCGCGTCGTAGTCGTCGGCGTCTGCAGTCACCGTGTACTCGCCGTCGTCGAGGTCGTCGAACCCGGCTTCGCCATCGTCGGCGACGACCTGTTCGCCGCTCGAGTCGCCCTCGAGTTCGACGGTGGCGTCGTCGATCGAATCCCCGTCCTCGTCTTCGACCAGGACCGTCAGCGCGTGCGTGTCGTCACCGTCGTCCTCGGTTTCGTCTCGCTCGTCGTCGTCACCGTCGTCCTCGGTTTCGTCTCGCTCGTCGTCGTCGGTTTCTTCAGGATCGTCCTGGTCGTCCCGCTCGTCGTCGGTCTCGTCTACGTCGTCGCCGTCTGCATCGTCATCGGTACCATCGTCCGTCGTGTCGTCGTCGCCAGCCGGCTCCGGATCCGAATCCGGTTCGCCCCACTCGTCGCTCACCTGTCCGAGCGAGTTGCTGACAGTCGCACCGCCCATAGCGAGTGCCAGTCCGGCTACGAGCAACACGATACCGCTGACGGTGAGAAATACCTGGACACTCGTTTGTATCGACCGAGTCGAACCCTGCTGTCGGACGTTTCGTCTCATTGTCGGTATCGGAGTGCAGTACAGCGTTCGATCGATCAGACCGCCGTCCACAGGAGGGTTCCCGTGGTGTACGCCGTGGTATCGGCCCGTGCTGGACTGGGCGGGGTGTTCCGTTGGCCGCAATCTCGACAGCGTACAGACACAGACGGTTGCATCGCTTGCAGTTGCGATAGCAGGGCGGTTCACTATACGGCGGATAAAACGGTTTCACTGACCGAAATGGCCGTACGGAACACGACCCGTTGCGGTGTCAGTCTACATGAAGCTGTCCAGTCCGGTCTGTTCCTGTCCGGACTCGACTTCCTCCCAGGAGACGTCAAGTGCCTCGAGAATGCGTTCGATCGGTCCCTTGAGCGTCTTCTCGAGCATCTTGTCGTAGTCGACTTCGAACGCTTCGGGGATCTGGTCTTCGTACTCGAAACAGATGACGTCCGGATCCCGTTTGAACGAACCGTACAGCGGATCGGTGCGGGGATCGAGACCACGTTCGTCCTCGACGCGCTCGAAGTAGCCGGGATCGACGCGCTCGAGGTAGAGTCGCTTGGGTTTGCTCCCACGCTGGACGTTCGTCCCCAGAAGCAGGTTCGCGTACTTCGCTCCCCGAACCTGTGCCGTGTCGGTGTCGTAGTCGTCCAGTCGCTTGCCGATGCCGCCCGGAATGGCGATCTCCTCGAGGCTCACCTCGCCCGCCTGGAACTCCTCGATGACGCCGTTGACGTACGCTTTGACGGCCTCGACGTCGCCTTCCGTGACGACGGTCTCGATGACCTGGTGTTGAACCTCCTTCGTGATCGGCGCGATGTCCGAGCGCTGATACTCGAAGCCGGTAATGTCGATGTCGTCGACCTCCTTGCCCTCCTTCCAGACGATGTGGCCGGCGTAGCGTTTTTTCTTGCCGGCCTGAAAGAATCGACGATAGAGCTTCTCGAACTCGATCTGAAAGCGATGTTCAGCGGCGTTCAACTCCTCGCGTGCAAAGTCGTCGTAGCGGCCGTTGACGTACTCCTCGATATCGAACGATTGCTCGATGGCGTCGTCGACCGCGACGTCCGAGTCGAGCTCGAGCATGACGCTGTCGGTATCTCCATAAGCCACCTGATAATCAAGCTCCTCGGCAGCGGTTTCGGTGAATTCGATCACCTCGCGGCCTGTCGCCGTAATTGCTGCGGCCGCTTCTTTGTCATATAGTCGGAATTGTTCCCAACCCGACACGCCGTACAGGGACTGTCCGACGAACTGGAACGTGCCGTTTCGTCCCGCGAGCAGGGTGTGGTTGTCTTCGACGGTGACACAGTACACCCCGTTTTCGGCCTGGCTCCGGGATCCGCTCCGGTGCATCCGGAGCGTGTTCTTCGACGCTTCGGTCACGTAGATCCGCCACGAGCCACTGTCACGGCTGTAGTTCGCCGTCAGCCCGAGATGGGCACAGAGCCGGAGGACGTCGTCCCGGAGCCGTTCGCTTGCGGTCGAGTACCGCCACGAGTTCACCTGCCGATCGCCGTCGCCGTCGACGAGCGTCTCGAGGAACAGCCGTTTCTGTCGTCGTGAGCGGTCGAAGACGAACTCCGGGATTCGCTTTTCGAAACTGTCGCCGCCACAGCAGTCCTCGAGGAAGTCCCCGAGCAGTTTCGACGTGAACTGGTAGGACTGGTCGTCGACGTAGTAGTCAAGCTCCATCCTCTCGAGCAGGTCGCCGATCGACGCGTGGTGGTCGACGCCGCCGTCGGCGACGGCCGGTCGGTCCTGGGCGACTTTGACCGTCGTCGATGAGCCCCGGACGTTCTCGCCGAATTCCTTTCGGTCGGAGGTGTAGACGTTCCCCTCGGTGACGTACCATGCGAGCAACTGGAGGACGTCGTCGCCGTCGTAAGTCCGTGGAATCCACTTCCGTCCGGATTCTCGGTGGATGTAACTCGTCTCACAGACCTCCTCGATGTAGTCGCGATGCTCCTCGAACTCCGCGGCGGTGAAGACGTACCCGACCTCGCCGACGTCGGCTTTGGGCACCCGGCGGGGCGTCCAGCCGAGTTCGGCGGTAAACGTGTGGCCGTGGACCGACGGCCGGACCCAGACCTCGTACTCGCCGGCGACGAACTCGGTGAGATCGACGTCCTCGAGGTCCTCCCCCTCGGGCCCGTCCCAGTCGTGGGGCAGTTCGTAGTTCGTCGCCCGGTCGAGGTCGCCGGCCTCGACGAACCGGTACTCGTCGTCGGTGATCCCGTTGGTCTCGTTTTTCCGGACGAGCATCCGGTGGTTCGGCGTCACGCGGAAGTCGATCTTGCTCGTCTCGATGTCGACGAGCTCGCCGTCGTAATCGGGGTAGGTGTGGGTCTCGACGACCGGTTTCACCTCCATCTGTAGCGTCTCCGGATCGAGCGAGTACACCTCGTCGCCGACCTCGAGGTCGGTGATCCCGCAGACGCCGTCGGGCGTCAACACGTTCGTATCCGGGGTAAAGCAGTTCATGATGACCTTCACGGCACCCTGCTGGCGGTCGTACTGCTCGTACTCGGGCGTCCCGGGCTCGTGTTCGTTTCGCAACGCCTTCTTCTCCTCGCGCTCGGCGAGCAGCTCCGTAATCATCTCGCGGTTGACGCCGTCGGGCTCTTTGCGGAAGTGGGTGGGCTCGGGTTCGGTGGGCGCGACGAACGTCTCCCCGTCGTAGGCGTCGGGATCGACCTTCGTCTCCGGGGATGCGTTAACCGTTGTCATGCACATCGGATACAGTGACTGACCGACCCACTGGAAGTTTCCACCCCGCCCCGCGAGAACGACGTGGTTCTCCGCGGTGGTAACGCAATACACGTTCCCATCGTGGGATTCGACGGTTGCGTTCGAGGACTTCTTGAACGAGCCGCGCTTTCCAACGGAGACGTACCAGGTTCCGTCCTTCTGTTTCGATACTGTCGGTTTGTGGCCACATCGAACCGCGAGCCGCGAGACGGCACGCATGAGGTGGTCGCTTTTCGTCCAGAACTTTCCGAGTCCGGACTCCGCCCGTTCGCCATCGCCATCGATCATCGTCTCGAGAAGGCCCGAAAGATAGTCGGCATCGAGGGTGAATACCCATTCGGGGAGGCACTTGGTCGCGTACCCGTTCCCGCAGTTGTCCTCGAGCCACTCGAACAGGTACCGGTTCGAGACGTTGATTCCCCGCTGGTCGACGGTATAGTTGATGCCCATCCGATCGAGGAGCGACCGGATTCGGTCGCGATGAGGACCGTTGGACTGATGGATCGTCAGCCGATCGTTACCTCGGTCGAGACTTCCCTCGGTGACGTACCAGCCGAGAAACTCGAGCCAGTCGGCCATTTCGAAAGACAGTGGCGTTTCACGGTGTTTTTTTCCGTATTTCAGGAAAACGTCGGCGGCGTGGCTCCGCACAGCCGCCTCGTGTTCGCGGAACACGGATAGTGGGACGAGATATTTACCGACCGCTTTCTCGATGCCCATTGCAGCCGACGATCCGTGAACGAGGTCGAGCGACGACTCGACCGCGTCGGGCACTCGATGACGGAACGAGCGGAGATCGTCGTCGGTGTAGACGACTACGTGCCCACCCGCAACGTCCTCGTAGAGATCGAACGTCTCCGGAGTGGCCCCGGGCATCGGCTCGTGGTTCGGAAACGCGAACCGGTCGGTTTCCGGGATGTCCCGATACTCGAGGAACTCGAAATCGTCCGGCTCGAGTCCGTCCCAGCCCCGGGTATTCGAGACCAGGAATCGATGGTTCTCGGTTACTTTGAGGTCGTGGGTATTCCCGCTGAGATGGTGGAGACGATCGAACCGGTTCTCGTATTCGTGTGTTTCGGCAACCGGTGTTATCTCACACTCGAACGTGTCCGGATCGAGCGTATATACGTCGTCACTGACCTCAAGATCCTTGATATTCTTCGGACCGTCGGGTGTCAGTAGTTCTGTGTCGCCGCTGAAGCACTTCAGGTCCAGAACCGTCACATTTTCTTTAACCCCCGTGATCGGCTCGAACACCGCCCCGCCCTCGTACTCCTCACCGCCTTCCTGCTGGCCCTTCGAGGGGAGCACGAACCGGCCGTGGGCCTCGTGGAGGACGTACATGTCGACCGCGTCGCCCGGCGTCGGCGCGTCCTCGAGTTTGCAGCCGACGAACGAGCGCACCTCGTCCCAGAAGGGGATGATCTCCTGCTGGCGGTCGAGTTCGACACAGAGTTCGACGTCCCGGAGGTTGTACTCGAGTAAGCGTTCGGGGTCGTCCTCCCAGAGGTCGCCGATGTCGCCGGGGTAACGTTCCTTGCCGACGCCGAGTTCCTGTTCGCCGACGGCGTCGAGCCGATAGGAGTCCAGTTCCGAGAAGACCATCCGCTGGTAGCCATACAGCAGGTCGAAGACGACCCGCCCTTTCACGTCGGGGCCACCCCAGCCGCTGCGCCAGACCTCGTTCACCCGCGAGAGCCGATCCGGTTCGAGGTCGTAGTCGTGGTGGGGACCGTTCAGTTCCTCGAGGCGATCGAGGAAGTACGGAGCGTCGAAATCCTCGAAATTCCACCCTGTAAGGACATCTACATCAACGTCGTCGACGTAGTCGAGGAACGCCTCGAGCATGGCCTCCTCCTCGGTGAAGGTCCGTACCTCTCGATCGATCTCGCCTTCGATCGGCTCGTAGCCAGCGAGGTCTTCGGGGATCGGCCCGTCGCCGTCGGGGGCGTCGTAGAGCCAGACGACGTACTCGTCGCGGTAGGAGTCGTGGCTGGTGAGACAGACGATCGGTTCCTCGCCGTCCTCGGGAAAGCCCGAGCGGTCGTCGACCTCGATGTCGAAGGTGAGCACGCGGGGGTCGGCGTCGACCTCGGCGGCCTCGACTTCCTCGTGGGGGACGACGAGCGAGCCGTCCTCCGCCCGGCGTTCGGGCACCCGGATGCCGCTGCGGACGTCCTTGTCGATCAGAAAGCGGTTGGGAAAGAGGACGTCGGCCTCGTAGTGCTCGAAGTCGTCTCTGACCTGGCCGACGTCGCGTGGCGTCTGGCCGAAGATCTTGGTGAGGTTCTCGCCACGGATGCTCTCGTAGGGTTCGCCATCGTGGTCTAGCTCACGGCTGCCGGTGATCCGGTCGTAGGCCTCCTCGGGTGGTCGCTCGAGCGTCTCCGTCGGCGCGTAGAAGTAGGGGCGAAAGCCGACGACCTGGACGTGCTCTAAGTCGTCGTCGGTCGTCCGGCCGAAGACGTGCATGATCGGCCGTTCGTCGTCGCCGTAGCCGGCGATCGTGTAATCGACCTGCATCACGGCGAGTTCGCACTCGCCGTTGGCTTCGGGCAGAGTCTCTTCGATCGGGTCGACCACGTCGTAACCCACACCCCCGCCGTTACCGGCGACGTGTTGTGCCTCTTCGATCAGCCGGTCGTCGGGTCCGGTGAACTCGTCGAGCCCGGTCTGCCCCTCGTCGGTCATAGTGCTGGCGTTAGCGGCCGTCGAATAAAAACCCCAACAATGACGTCGGATGCAGGTGCGAATTTCGGGGGAGGAGAAAGACATATAATATGGTAACACATAGCACAGACCGAGGTGACTGACGTGTCCACCCGTGTGAACGACGACGTGACGGACGGTATCGACGATCGTAGCCAGCCAGCGGGCATCGAAACGATCGAAGCCTACGAGACCGACGATGGCGTCGTATTCTACGACGCCGAGAATCCACTTGCGTGGGTGGAGACAACTCGAACGCTCGAGCTCGAAGAGTTCGCCTGAGTATCCAACGGGAACCTTTTTTCGGCGTCGCCGTCGTACCGAACGGTAGTGCTGGACCGAGACGACGAGAAATCAGGTGCGTTCGACCCCGAGTCGGAGTTCGACCTCTTCGAGAAGACCGAATACGAGCCGGAAGAGTACGACCCGGAAGCAGAGTTTCGCGATCCGAACTCGGATACGATCACGATCCCGGAAGTCGAGACCGACGAGAGCGACGTCCCCTCGGAACTTCTCAAGACGTTCTGGGCGACCGTCATCGTGGTCAACGCCGCCGTTCTCTTCGTCTCGGTCGGAGTCATGATTATCGGCTTTCTGGGCCGGTTTCGTGACGGGGGCGTCCTGATCGTCGGCGGGCTCGCCCTGTTCGGGTTCGCCTACCGACGGTATCGCGCGTTCCGTGACAGCGACACCGAGTACGAACCGCTCGACAGCGACGACGACTCGGCGACGGCCGACGAGCCGGACGCAGAAACCGGGCCGACCGAAACGGTTTCGAACGTCGAGTCGAAAGATGAGGACCGAGACTGCGACGAATGAAACCCGTACGCGACGACGACGGCACCCGGTATCTGCTTCTCAAACGATCCGCGGAGGCGAGTCTCGTTCGGGATCCGACGACCGGCAACGAGTGTTACGTCCGAAACGACCGCCTCGAGCCCGAAGAAGACGCGACCGTCCTCGAGACGGCGGCCACCGGCGTCGATCCGGCGATTCGGCGGCTCCTCCGTGGCGTCCACGACGACGAGACGCTTGGCTTTCTGCTCGAGCTCGCAGAACGAGGGGCGACGGACGTTCGAACGATCCTCGAGCGGTACGACGTCTGTGAAAGCGACCTCCACGGCCGGCTGGCCGAACTCGCCGCCGCCGGATTGCTCGAGGAGGTCGACGTCGACGGCGAACGCGGCTACCGGATCAGCGACGACTGCGAGCGAGCGCTGTCGGCGATTCGGGACGCGACGACTGCGAGCGAGGACGAATTGACCGCCGACGCGCCGGACTAGTCGGACGCGAGCAGCTCCGCCTCCGGCGGGTTCCCGCGTTCGAGTCGCGACCGGTTCGAGGTGGCGTCTTTCTCGACGCGGACGAGCGAGTCGGCCGCACCGACGAGTTCCTCGTCGTGGCTGACGACGACGATCTGTTCGACGCCGAGTTCGCGCATCGACTCGACGAGCGAGACGAGTTGCGTGACGTGGCCCGAATCCAGGAAGACGGTCGGCTCGTCCAGAATGAGCGGCGGCATCGGCGCGGTCCCGTCGACGCCTTCCGCGAGCAGCCGGTAGATCGCACATCGCAGACTGAGGTTAAACAGCGCCCGCTCGCCACCCGAGAGCTGGTCGGGTTCGAGCGACTCGCCGTCTTTCTGGTAGACCGTTAACCGGTACTCGCCGTCGAGGTCGATGCCCGCGTAGGAGTCGTTCCGGTAGACGAGTTCGAACGTCTCGTTCAGCAGCCGCTCTAAGGTTTCGACGTTACGCTGGCGCAAGTCAGCACGGAGGTCGCCGTAGGTCGCCTGTAGCTGTTCGGTCTCCGCATACAGCGATTCGAGCCGGTCACACCGACTCTCGACGGCCCCGAGTCGGTCCCGAAGCGATTCGAGCTCCTCGAGTTCGTTCTCCGTCGCGCCGATTGCACCCTGTACCTCTTCGAGGGTGCCCTCGAGTTCCGCGAGTTTCGTCTCGACTTTCTCGATGTAGTCGGCAGCGTTTTCGGCGTCCTCGCGGGCGGATTCGACTCGGGTTTCGTCGAACTCGGCCTCGAGGTCGCGTTTGCGCTCGCGTTTCTTAGAGAGCGTCTCGCGTCGCTCCGCGTTCAGCGTCTCCCAGTTCTCGCGACGCTCGCGTCGCGTCTCGATCTCGCGTTCGAGTGTCGTCCGTTCGTCGGCGATCGTTTCGACTCGCTCGAGCGCCTCGAGACGCGTTCCGATCTCGCCGCGTTCGGTGTTTATCTCGCCGAGTTCGGCCCGGACCTCCTCGAGGTCGCTCTCGCGTTCCTCGGCTTTCGTCCGTTTCGTCTCGGCTTCGGTCTCGTACTCCTCGGCGTCGGCCAGCAATCCGTCCCGGTTCTCGCGGCGGGTGTCGATCGCCTCGCGCTTCTCCGCGAGCAGCCGGGAGACGTCCTCGCGTCTATCCTCGAGGCGGTCGACCGTCCGCTCGGCCTCCCGAAGCCGTTCGGCGCGGTCGATCCGCTCTTCGAGGTCGGCTCGCTCCTCGGCGAACTCGTCACGCCGAGTCTCGAGTTCCGCGAGTTCGTCGCGGCGGTCCTCGAGGACGTCGACGTGTGGCGAGTCAGCGACCGGCTGACCGCATTCGGGACACTTGCCTTCTTCGAGCAAGGCCTCGCCGTCTTCGATCGCCGCCTCGACGGTCGCGATCTCGGCCTCGAGTTCGTTCGTCTCGGCGAGGAGTTCCTCGCGGTCGGCCTCGAGACGCTCGAGGTGACCGGCCGCGTCACCGAACGCGATCGGGGCGTCCTCGAACGTTTCCCGTGCGCGTTCGATCTCGACCTCGAGTTCGTCGAGGTTCCGTTCGCGTTCTGTGAGCGTCTCCTCGTCGTCTTCGAGCGTCGATTCGATCTCCTCGGCCTCCTCGCGAGCACGCTCGGCCCGTTTCTCGAGGTCGTCGGCCGCCGACCGGAGTCGATCGACGTCGTTCGTCCCCTCCTCGATCGCGACCTGTATCTCGGTGATCCGCTCTCGAAGCTCCTCGTCGCGGGCCTCGAGTTCGTCGATCCGGTCTTCGACCGACGCGCCCTCGAGGTCGGCGTCTGCGAGGAGCCGGTCGCGTTCGTCGGCGAGTTCCTCGCGACGGCTCTCGAGTTCGCGGATTTCCTCGGCGGCGTCCTCGCGTTCGCGTTCGGTCTCGGCGATCTTCTCACGTAACTCCTCGATCTCCGTCTCGAGGTCGTCGATCTCCGTTCGCGTCTCCTCGTGACGGTCGAGAACCTCGCGGGCCTCCTCGAGGGTCCGGCGGGCCTGCTCGCGTTGGTCCTCGAAGCGGTCGATCTCGTCACGAACGGCGACGCGACGGGACTCGAGGCCGTTCAGGCGCTCGTGGAGGTCTTTGTTCTCTTTGGTCTCGACCTGTTCGCGCAGATTCTCGAGGACGTCTCGCTGGCCGTCGAGTACCGTCTTCACGCCCAGACGGGCGTCGCTGGCTCGCTCGCGGTACTCCTCGAGCGAACCGAGCTGGAGGAGGTCGTCGATCATGTCCTGGCGGTCACTCGGCGAGGCGTGGATGAGCTTGTTGACCTCCCCCTGGCGGACGTACGCGCAGTTGACGAACGCGTCGGCGTCCATCCGCAACAGCTCGGTGATCCGCCGGCGGACGTCACGGGCTCCTTCGATCGTTCCGTCGGGCGTCTCGAGGACGCATTTCGTCGTCGCCGCCCGGTCGCCGCGTCGTTTCAGGCGACGGTCGACGTGGTAGTCCCGTCCGTCGTGGGTGAACCCGACCGCGACCTCACACTCGTCTTCGCCGGTCGTGATCACGTCGTCTAAGGTGCGGTCGTCGAGGGCCTTCGAGCCGTACAGCGCGAAGAAGACGGCCTCGAGCAGCGTCGACTTCCCGCTGCCGTTGACGCCGTAGACGACCGTGACGCCGTGTTCGAGCGCGAGGTCGGCGTCGTCGTAACACTTGAAGTTTCGCAGGCGGATCCGCTCGACTCTCACGAGTACTCACCCATCGAGATCTGTTCGCCGTCGGTCGGTTCGCCCGTCGTCTCGGAGGCGTCTCCGTCTCCGTCGCCGTCGCCTTCGTCATCGTCGACGCCGTCTGCAGACGCCCCTGTTTCTTCGACGGCCGCCTGCCCGTCCGCTGCCGGCTCGAGCGTCGTGGGATCGTCCTCGAGCAGCTCCTGGACCCGTCGTTCGACCGTTTCGCGGACGTTCGCGTCCGCGACCGCACCGTCTCTGACCGTCCGGTCGATCTCGCGGGCGGCGTCGCTCAGTCCGAGCTCGCGAACCCGCTTGCGGACGGCGTCGTCGGGGTCGGCGAAGTGAACAGAGAGTTCCTCGTCGTCTCCTTCGATCTCCCGGCGGTCGTTGACGCGAGCGATCAGGGCACCCCGCTCGAGGGCGAACTCCTCGATCGCGGCGGGCGTGATCGGTTCGCCCTCGCCCTCGACGGTGACGATTACGACCGCATCGGCGAGGTCGTACTCCCGAACCCGGTCGCGGACTCGATCTGCCCCTTCGTCCTCCGCGAGAGTGACGTCGACGAAGACGAACTCGCGGGCGTCCTCGATGGCACGGCGGGCGATCCGGACGTCGTCTGCGAGGGTGAGGAGGTTGTAGCCACGCGCCTCGCGTTCGCTCGCGCTCGCGCGTTCGGTCGAGCCGCAGTACGTGACCCAGGTGTCGGCGACCTCGGCGGTGCCGGGGGCGTGATTGTCCCCGAGCAACACGGCGTCGAAGTCGACGGTCGCCTCCTCGAGGACGGTTTCGGTGTCCCAGTCGGCGTGGGCGAACGGTTCGAACAGGCCGTGGCCGACGAGGACGGCGTGGTCTGCCGTCTCGGGGACGGGTTCGAATTCGTAGGCGAGGTCGTCGCGTCGCGAGCGCGGGACGAAATCGAGGCCGTAGAAAGCCACGTCGTCGATCACGTGGGGCGTGGCACCCAGCCGCGTGGCCAGTCCCAGATCCTCGAAGAGATCGAGCCACTGGGCGTCGCGTTTCCCCTCGTGGTTGCCGACGATCGCGAGAAACGGAATCCCCGCTTCGGAAAGCGTCCGGAGGACGTCGATCGTCCCCTGGAGGTCGACCAGCCCTGGCCGGCGGTCGTGAAAGAGGTCGCCGGCGTGGACCACTGCGTCGACGTCGTCGGCGACGGCGTCTGTAGCGACCGATCGGAACGCCTCGAGGAAGTCACGTCGTCGCTCGGGCGCGTTGTACTGCTGGTACCCGATGTGGGTGTCGCCCGTGTGTATCACCCGCGTCATCTATCAGCCCGTTGGACACCGTCCCCTAAAGGGGTTCGGAGAGCGCAGTGAAACTGATCGGAACCGGACGTCAACGGCCCACCGACGTGGGGAGATCACCGTCGACGGACCGCTCGCGTGAGCTCAGGATTCGATGTCCAGACTGTACAGTCGCTTGCGAGCGTCCGAGAAGGAAAACCGGGAGTCGACGACGTGTTCCTCGTCGAGACGGTTGAGGGCGTACCGAACGGTCCGAGTCGGAAGCAGGGTCTCCTCGGCGATCTCCTGTTGGGTCATCGTGTCGTTGTACTCGAGTACCTTCGCGACCAGTTTCGCACTCGGAGGGAGCTCTCGAACGTCTTCCCAGCTCCCGCGGGAGTTGGATTCGTCCTGTCGGAACGGCTCTGTTGTGCTCATCGTACTCCGCAGTTGTGCATACGGCTTAATAATATTTTCTGTTCCTATATATAACTTTGAGTAATTGGCATGGGCCGGCTGTGGCTACCCGAAGTCTCTTATGAACCAACCCCTTACGCACGGGTGATGAGCGATACTGTGGACGACGTCGACCTCCCGTACGACGAAGAGGAGGCGTCCCAACAGGAGAAAATACGGGCGCTCGAGGAACGCCTGGAGGTTCTCGAGAGTCAAAACGAGGAGATGCGAGATAAACTCCTCGATGCGAACGCCGAGAACAACAAGTACCAGCAGAAACTCGAACGCCTCACCCACGAGAACAAAAAGCTCAAGCAGTCGCCGCTTTTCGTTGCCACGGTTCAGGAGATGGCCGACGAGGGGGTCATCATCAAACAACACGGCAACAACCAGGAGGCGCTGACCGAGGTCACCGAGGAGATGCGCGAGGGTCTAGAGCCAGACGCACGCGTGGCCGTCAACAACTCGCTGTCTATCGTCAAGACGCTCTCCGACGAAACGGACGTGCGTGCTCGCGTGATGGAGGTCACCGAGAGCCCCGAGGTGAGCTACGAGGACATCGGCGGTCTCGAAGAACAGATGCAGGAAGTGCGAGAGACGGTCGAGATGCCCCTAGAGAAGCCCGATATGTTCGAAGAGGTCGGCATCGATCCGCCGTCGGGCGTGTTGCTGTACGGGCCGCCGGGGACGGGCAAGACGATGCTCGCGAAGGCCGTCGCCAACCAGACCGACGCGACCTTCATCAAGATGGCCGGCTCCGAACTCGTCCACAAGTTCATCGGCGAGGGGGCAAAGCTCGTGCGTGACCTCTTCGAGGTCGCACGCGAGCACGAACCCGCCGTGATCTTCATCGACGAGATCGACGCCATCGCCTCGAAGCGCACGGAGTCGAAGACCTCCGGCGACGCCGAGGTCCAACGCACCATGATGCAGCTGCTCTCCGAGATGGACGGCTTCGAGGAACGTGGCGAGATCCGGATCATCGCCGCGACGAACCGGTTCGACATGCTCGATCGCGCTATCCTCCGGCCGGGACGGTTCGATCGGCTCATCGAAGTTCCCAAGCCAGACGCGGAAGGCCGCGAGATCATCTTCGAGATCCACACCCGCGACATGAACGTCGCCGACGACGTCGACTTCGCGGCCTTAGCCGAAGAAGCCGAGGACGCCTCTGGTGCCGACGTCAAGGCCGTCTGTACCGAAGCCGGTATGTTCGCCATCCGCGACGATCGCACCGAGATCCGCATGGAGGACTTCCGCAACGCCTGGGAGAAAGTCCAGGCTGAAAGCGACGAGACCGACGAGGTCTCGAAGACGTTCGCCTGATCCGTCACGGTCCGTCGGCGTAGTCATCGCTCCACCTCATTTTCTCTTCGCACGGTCGGGATCACAGTCACGGCGAACGCATCGCGTTCGACTACAACATTGCGAACAACAGCCACGGCACGAGAAACAAAACGACGGTCAACACAACCAGAATTAGCAGGTAGCCCACGACCGTCCCTCCGATCGCCGTCCACGCCGGATGATCGAACTCGCTCAGGTCGACTGTCATACCCACACACTGTAGCGACGGCGACATAAACGTACCGAGAGTGAGGCGACACCGGTCCGGGTCGCTTTTGTCCGCCCGGTCGCTACGGGCCGTCAATGACCAGAATCGTCGTGGTAGATAACCACGGACAGTTCACCCACCTCGAGCGCCGGGCGCTTCGTGACCTCGGCGTCGACGTCGCGTTGGTCGACAACGATACTCCGCCGGAAGACGTCGACGCCGACGGAATCGTGCTCTCGGGCGGTCCCGACATCGAGCGACGCGGCCGATCGGCGGCGTACCTCGAGGACGACCGACCCGTCCTTGGCATCTGTCTCGGCATGCAGATCATCGCCGACGAACTCGGCGGCCGCGTCGACGAAGGCGAGTACGGCGGCTACGCCGACGTCTCCGTCGAGATTCTCGACGACGAGGATCCGCTCGTCGGCTCGCTCGCCCCGGAGACCCGCGTCTGGGCGAGCCACGCCGACGAGGTCAAGACGGTTCCCGAGGGGTTCGACCGGACGGCCCGAAGCGACGTCTGTGGCGTCGAAGCCATGAGCAACACCGATCGTGACCTCTACGGCGTCCAGTGGCATCCTGAAGTCGCCCACACCGAAGAGGGCGAAGCAATCTTCGAGAACTTCCTCGAGATTTGTGAATCGGCATAGGGGCAGTTTAATACTGCCGGACGTAAGTCGTGAAAGATTCTCGCCGCCTCGGGGTGGCGAGAATCTTCACACAGTTACGTCCGACAGTATAAGTATCACCGGCCCTGAAAACCCTCTATGAGTCTGGGACAGCGCGTCTCGAGCGACCACCAGCTCGCCCGGCTCCTCCAGATCGGAGTCGTCCTGGAGGAAGTCGTCGAGTCACGCGCCGCCCACCACCTCGAGTCCCTCCCGGAACACGAACGGGAGGCGATCGACGAGGAGGTCCGGGAGCTGCTCGCCGAAGCGACCGAAGAATCCGCCGACCACCGCGAGCGCCTCGAGGCGCTGATCGACGAGCTAGAGGCCGAGACGGTCCCCTACGAGGAGATAAACGCCTTAGTCGACGCTCGCTACGGGCCGCCCGAAGATACGGACGGCGTTCTCTACGATCAGCTCTGTAACGAGGAGACGGCCTACAAGTTCTACGACGATCTCATCGCGGCGATCGAGGCTGCAGACGTCGAATTCGCCGTCGATCGAGATCGGGTCCTCGAGACGCTCCGTGACATTCGCGAAGAAGAGAAAGAGGGGGCCGAGGAAGTGACCGAGATCATGGAGCAACGAGCATGATGGGGGTACCGACGGATACGGACGGTGATCAGGCGTGAACACGGCCGACCAGTACCTCAAGGCGGTCTATCTCGCACAGCGGATCGAAGACGGACCGGCCTCGACGGGTACACTCGCGGAGATGCTCGAGGTCAGTCCCGCAAGCGTCAACGAGATGATCGGCAAACTCGAGGACCGAGAGCTCGTCGAACACGAGAAGTACAAGGGTGCGACCCTGACCGACGACGGCCTCGAGCGAGCCCACGACGCCCTCCAGACCTACTGCATCATCGAACGATTCCTCGCAAACGTCCTCGAAGTCGAACAGTTCCGCGAGGAGGCACGGACCTTAGAGAGCGTCATCGACGACACTGTCGCCGAACGGCTCGATACGATCATCGACCGCCGGGCGGAGTGTCCGGACTGTTTCGATCCCGACCGGGACTACTGTGAGTACCTGGAAGTCGAGGTCGAAGGCCGGGCCGATTAGTCGGATCCGATGAGGTCGTCGTACGACGAGCGTTCGATTCGAAACGAGCCACAGCGCGTACAGGCCTGTCTGTTCAGTTCGAACTCGCGACCGCAGTTGCGACACTCGTAACAGCCCTCCACAGAGCGGCTCTCGAACAGCCGTCGGACGCGGCGAGAGAGTGTCATTTATCGAGATATTCACGGACTCGAGTATTGTTATCGAGAGACTACGACGCCGAGCGATCGGGATTCGAGACGGACGAGCCACGTGTTCGATCACGGCGACGTCTTGCGATTAATACGGGAATTACTTTCTGGAAGGAACGTCACCGTCGCGAGGACGACGTCGGCTGCGGGCCGTCGCCGAGGGTCGACGCGAGCCACATCGCTTTTGGGTCGACGTGTGAACGAGAACACATGGACAGCATCGGCGTCGTCGTCAATCCCATCGCAGGGATGGGCGGCCGGGTCGGGCTGAAAGGTACCGACGGCAAGGTCGAGGAGGCGCGTCGGCTCGGAGCCGAGCCACGGGCACCCGACCGGGCCCGCGAGGCACTCGAGGCGCTGTTTCGGCGCGAGGCCGACCTCACGGTCTATGCAGCCGGTGGTGAGATGGGAGCACGCCAGGCCCGCGCGGCGGGCTACGATCCCGAGGTCGTCTCCAAACCCGACGGCGAGGAGACGACTGCCGCAGACACGAGAGTCGCCGTCCGGGAGTTCATCACACGCGGCGTCGACCTGATCCTCTTCGTCGGTGGCGACGGGACGGCAGTCGACGTGGCCGACGTCCTCGAGGACGAAGACGCGGAGACGCCGATGCTCGGAGTGCCGGCAGGCGTGAAGGTGTACTCGTCGGTGTTCGGCGTGACGCCGACCGACGCTGGCCGGATCGCCGCCGACTTCGACCGCGTCGAAGACCGGGAAGTGAACGATATCGACGAAGAAGCCTACCGCGAGGGCGAGGTTCGCGCGGAGCTGCGGGCCGTCGTTCCCGTCCCGGTCGCCGAGGACCTGCAGTCGAGCAAACAGCTCGCGAGCGGAAGCGTCGACGCGCTCGCGGAGGGGTTCGCTCGCGAGGTCGAACCCGACCGCACCTACGTCTTCGGCCCCGGTAGCACGGTCGGTTCGATCGAGCGGGAGCTGGGGGTCGATCCGTCGCCGCTCGGGGTCGACGTCTGGCGTGACGGCGAGGTGGTGGTACGTGACGCGAGCGAGGACGACATCCTCGCGGTCCTCGCGGATCCGGTGACGATCGTCGTCTCGCCGATCGGCGGCCAGGGCTTTATCTTTGGACGGGGTAATCACCAGATCTCGCCGGCCGTGATCGAACGGGCCGACGAGATCGAAGTCGTCGCCTCGAGCGAGAAGCTCGACGACCTCGACACATTGCGCGTCGACACCGACGACGAGGACGTCGACGAGTCGTTGCGGGGGTGGCTACGGGTCCGAACCGGCAGGTTCACGACGCGGCTCGTCGAGGTTATATAATCGACATTGTTTAAGGCTCCTCGTCGTGCCGCGCTTGCCTAGATGCATTACCCACATGAGAGGGAATATAATTGGAATATAGTCAAGATTAAGGCACGGAGGTTCCTACCCCATGTCATGGAAACGCGGAAAGTGCAGCGGCTCGGTCCATCAACGCTGGCGATGACGCTGCCTGCGGAGTGGGCCTCGGAACACGGCGTCGAGAAAGGTGACGAGGTATCGCTTCGAACCGGTGGGAAAGGAACCCTGACGGTGATGCCCGAGTCCGCCAGTTCGGAGGAGACGGAGGCGATCATCTACGCCGACAACTTGGACGCCCAGGCGGTCGAGCGTGCGATCGTCGCCCAGTACGTCCTCGGTCGACGGATCATCCGCATCGAGTCCGGCGAAACGCTCGACTCAGAGCACATAAATGCCGTCTACCAGGCGGAAACGCAGCTGATGGGTCTCGGCGTCATCGAGGAGACGCCCGAAAGCATCGCCATCCGGTGTTCGGTCGATCCCGAGGACTTCACGCTCGACAACTTACTGGAACGGCTCGAGCGCACTGGGAGTACGATGCGCGGCGAGGCGATCAAAGCGCTCGCACACGGCAACCCCGACCTCGCACAGCGGTCGCTCAACCGGGAGCGTCAGGCGAACAAGATCTTCGTGCTCTTGCTCCGGCTGATCTTCACTGCCTACCAGAACCCGAACCTCGCGCGTGCGGTCGGACTCGATAACGGCTTCCCGCTTATCGGCTACCGTTCGATCGCCAAGAACTTAGAGCTCACCGCGGACAACGCCGAAGATATCGCCCACATCATGCTCGAGGCCGACGACAACACCCTCGACGTCGGGCAGTCGACGATCCGACAGATCCGCGAGCTGAACGACCTCGTCGACGAGATCACGTCGGTCGCAGTCGAGGCCGCGGTCACCCGCGATTACGACAAGACCATCGAGGTCCGGGAGCTGTTCGACGAGATCAGCGACAGCGAACGCGAGATTCTCGACGGGTTGCCCGAGATGGACAACGAGAACCTGCTCCAGGTCAGGGAGGTGCTCGTCAGTCTCCAACAGACCGCCCAGTACGCGATGCGAAACGCCGAGATTGCGGCCAACCTCGCGCTCAACGAGGAGTCAGAACACACGACGATAAAGTAACCGCGGCACGCTTTCGGCCCGTTTATTCGTTCGCGCTGACTATCGTCACTCGTGACAACGACACTCGACCGAAAAGGCGGCATCGCCACCGTACGGGAAGCGGCTAGCTGGCTGGGACAGAACCCGGTGTTGATCGTCGCGTATCTCGCATTGGGAATCGTCAACGCGCTCGGCGAACTCGGCGTGCTGGCCGGTCTGTTGTCGATCGTGGGACTGTTCGTGATGCTGTACGTCGACGGACTCTCACACCTGGTGGCTAGAGACGAAGGCTTCGGCGAAACCGTCGATCTCTCGAGTGCCTCGGAGACCGTCGTCGATCAGTTTCTCTCGTTGATCGGGATCTTCATCATCTACGCCGTGGCCGTCACAATCGGGCTCATTCTCCTCATCATCCCCGGCATCTACCTCGCGTTGCGACTCTCGCTTGCGTTTCCCGCCTGTGTGATCGACCGCAAGGACACCTTCGAGAGCATCGACGCGAGCTGGGACGCCGCCGGCGGGAACCTGCTCAAACTCCTCGGCATTACGATCCTCGCTGCGCTCGTCTTCGGTGTGGCGACCGGCGTGGCCGCCCTCCTCACCGGTCTCGACGAGACGTTCTTCGCCGTCACGGTCGCCGTCTCGGCCGTCGTGACGGCGATCGTCGGACCGCTCGTCGAGCTGGCTTACGCTCGCGTCTACCTCGAGAACCGCGACCGGGCCGTCGACGAGCCGGACGACGGCGACACGACGGACGAACCGTGGGACGACGAACCGTGGGACGAGGGTGACGATACGTGGGACGACGGGACGGAGGCCTGGGACGAGCCGGAGTCGACCTCGTGGGACGTCGACGACGACGACCGCGACCGTCGAGATCGTTGACGCCTACGTGTCGACCACCAGCACCCGGAGATCGTTGACGCCTACGTGTCGACCACCAGCACCCGGAGATCGTTGACGTTCGTCCCCGTATAACCCGTCTCGAGCAACGCATCGGCGTCCTCGAGTGCGGTGTAGGCGTCGTTGTCCGCGAGCGCCCCTCGGGCCTCACTCGCGTCGTCGATCGTCTCGCGATCGACGATCGCCCCGCAGGCGTCGGTCGGGCCGTCGATTCCGTCGGTGTCGGCGCTGCCACAGACGGCGTCGGTGTCGGTCGCAGCGAGTTCGAGGGCCACAGCCAGCGAGAACTCCTGGTTCGGTCCGCCCGTCCCGTCGCCATGGATCGTCACCGTCGTCTCGCCGCCTGAGAGCACGACGGCCGGCGGCGTGACGGGATCGCCCACCGTCGCGATTTCCTCGGCGACTGCGGCGTGGAACCGGCCGGCCTCGCTGGCTTCCCCACGGATACGACTCGAGAGAACTATCGTCTCGTAACCTCGTTCTCGGGCGGCCTCGCGAGCGGCGTCGATCGCCGTCCGCGCGTTGGCGAGCAGGTGCCAGCCGGCCCGTCTGACGGCCGGATCGTCTCGTCCCGGCGTCTCGGCGAACTCGCCCGCGACACCGCGTTCGAGACGGCCGGCGACGGCGTCCGGAACCTCGAGGTCGTATCGCTCACACACCTCGAGTGCGTCCTCGAACGTGCTCGGGTCGGGGACCGTCGGTCCGCTGCCGATCACCGAGGGATCGTCGCCGACGACGTCGCTGATCGCGAGCGTCGCCACGGTCGCGGGGGCCGCCTCGCGTGCGAGCTGGCCGCCTTTGATCGCCGAACAGTGTTTGCGGACGGCGTTTATCTCGTCGATCGACGCGCCCGACGCGAGCAAGGCGTCGGTGGTCGCCTGCAGGTCTGCAAGCGAGAGGCCGTCGGCCGGTCGACACCACAGCGCGCTCGCACCGCCGGTGACGACCGCGAGAACGAGCGTCTCCTCGCCGGCATCCCGGGCGAACTCGAGCACCCGTCGGGTTCCCGCCACGTTTCGCTCGCTGGGCGTCGGGTGATCGCCCTCGTGGACGTCGACGCGGTCGGCGTTCGCCCCCGCTGTCGTCACGACGATACCGCCGGCGAGTCGGTCGCCGAGGACGTTCTCGAGCGCCCGTGCGACGCCGCCTGCGGCCTTGCCGCCGCCGAGGACGACGATCCGGTCGACGCTTGCGAGGTCGTAGGCGGCGTCGTGAATACGGAGTTCGGCGTCCGCGAGCGAGACTGCGTCGGAGACGACCTCGGCGGGGAGCGAGGCACGGATCCCGGCCTCGAGACAGTCGAGTGCGGTCTCGTGTGCGTCGGTACTCGCGTGTCGGCCCCTGTGAGTGAACATGAGGAGACGTTCGCGCGCTCGCGACAAGAAGGCTACTCGAACCCGCAGTGTCGTTTCAACGTCGACCGTCTCTATACACCCGGTCATGATTCGTTCAACAGTCGGCTGCCGGGAGTGGCCTCGATACGGGTTCAGTCGGTCGTTCAGTCCACGCGACCGTTGACTGGTCCATGACCGGGTGTATATACCACTCAACGGTTCGAACTCCCTATACGGTATCGTCTTCCTCTTATAGCAACAAGACGGCTATTCAGAGGCCCAAACGGGAAAAACATCGTTATCGGTTTTGATCGGCAGGTCTCCAACTCACGACCCTACCGAAAAGTCGCTTTAGTCCCAGACAGCACTCACGGAGAACGGGGGCACCATCATACAGCCATAATAGCAGTGTAAAGGCCCCCATCCCGATCTGAATCCAAATATACGTCGAGAGGTCGCCTGCCAGCAACTCTCTCTGATATCGAGCAAAGAGCACCATGAATTCATCAACGAACCCGTGATGATGCCCGTGGGTTTCTCCTTGGGCAAGTGGCCAGAGCATGATCCCGAAATCGAGTTCTCCGCTTCCTCTAGCGTAGCCGTCGGTCACGTCGGCAGGAAGGTGAAGGAGATAGCCTACCCCGAAGGCGAGACCCGCCCGTGAACGTCCATGTGATCGCGCGAACATTCCGACGACGATCGTCAGTGGGACGGCAAAGAAGACCGAGTGTCCGAGCGCATATCCCGTCTCGAAGACGCCAAACTCCCACGCCAGCGGTTTATCGATGATATCCGGCAGAATGGAGCCGAACACGACCGCGAACGCTTCGAGTCCACGAGGTGAATCCCGGTAGTACAGGTGACAAAACAGCGAATAAACGAGATAGCCCATTACTGCGTGTTCCCATGGCCACATAGGCGACGGCAGTCTGCTTTCGCTAGTAGTTATACGTCACATAATAGCCGTGTGTCGTTGGTGGTCCACTTCTCGAATATACGGCCAGTGCCGTCCGACAAACCAAATCAGAACCTGCCCATACACGTCGGACAGGTACATAGCCGTTCGTGCGCCCTAGCGAGCACTTCTTCCATTTGCTCCGACTCACCGTTTCGCTCCTCAGTTCGGGCGGGTATCGCTTCATTTTCAGTCGATACGCCAGTATCGGGTGACTCCGAAGTCGTGGAATCAGACCGAGCAGCGTCTGTCCCGGGTTGGCTCGCACCAAAACCTAGTGCAAGAACGGAGACGATACCGAAACTGAACGTGCGTCTCGTGACGTGATCAGCGACCATGTTTGTTCTATTAGGTTGATGGATATTAACGTTCGGCCGCTCCCTGTTACACTCACTGTCCCAGGGTGACGAGTGTTCGTACTGCCCTCAGTCATTTATCGGTCGTGTCCCAAACTCGTCTAGAGTCGTAACTGACTCCTGTGGAAACAGGGTCACCTCTGGTACCTACCCCGAAGTGACCCATGCACGCCACAATCGACGCGCAAGTCACGGTTAGCATCGACTTAGACAAAACGCTACCGCTTGCCACTCTCGCTGAATCTCTCACAGAGCTTCACCTCGAGGCGACGATCCTCGAGGAGCTTGTCAAAAGCCTCGACGAGCGCCTCGTCGAGGCGTACTGTGGGGAGAAACACGCGCGCGGAAACGGCGATCGCCGTTTCCAGCGCGCCGGAACCACAACACGAACAGCTGTGACAACCGCAGGAGAGCACGAATTTTCCCTTCATCACGTCAAAGACACCGCTGCCACCGGTGACGATCCTACCTACTTCCGCCCTCTCGAAGATCTCATCAAATTCGACGGGCAGCGCATCTATCAAGAGGATATTTCGCTCCAGAGTACCGAACTCGCTACGTCGCTCAGCTTTCGTGATGCCGTTGCCCACGGCGACGGCTTCACTCCGATGCCTTCGAGAACCACGATCAACCGCCGAGTCCGTGAGTACGGCAGCAAACTCGGTGACTTCGTTCGTGATCGGCTTCCTGGGACGAATGCAGACACTGTCGTTCCTGACGGAACGAAGTGTCATAGCCAGGACGATCACTGCACGTACCACGACGTCAACGTCACTCTCGGACAGATCACCGAAGACAACGCGGAAACCACGCTCTTAGACGTCAATGTCAACGAACCGTGGGACGATACAGCAGAAGATCTCGAAGAGAACGAGGCGATCACTGACGACGCGACGGTCGTCAGTGACGCCGAGGAATCCCTCGTCGACGCCTTCGAGACCAGCTATCGATCTCATCAGCTCGATCTCGTTCATGTCGGTCGAACGCTTGGATACAAGCTGTGGAAGGACGGTACCTTTTCGCTCGAAACGCGGAAAGCGATCGCCTCAGACGTCACAAACGACTTGTTCCATCTGAAAAACTCGGTTGCGCTCCATGCATCGAGGAATGAGCGTTTGGCGATCCGCGAGCGGATCGACCAAACGCTCGAGAACCTCACGAAGGAGGCGTGGCGCTTAGAGCAACAGGACTCTCCAAAAGCAGCGGCGTACCTCCGAAAATGGGCACAAGCAACCGTCACATTCGCCGAACTCGCACTCGAGGGACAAGAGGTTCTGTGGACATCGAACGTGGTTGAACGAGCCATGGGCGAAATCTCGAAGCGGTGTAAAAACCAGTGGATGAGATGGACAGAGTCCGGCTTAGAATCGCTCCTCTGGCTCAATCTCGTGAGATATGCCGATTCCGAGCAGTTCGCGGCGTTCGCCGACGAACTGCTCGAGCGTTCAGCCAAAACAGCCATGACATTGGAGGTGTCAGTTGACGCTACCAGAGGCGAACTCTAGACGAGTTTGTGACGGGACCCATTTATCGGGAAGGATCGTCTTGAACAAGTCCAGTGGAGTGGCCGATACACGCTTTGTATCTTGCACGCACCAATGGAAATGTCCAGTCTGAGACAGGTGTGTGAAGCGAGTAGCTATCCGCAAGTCCGCAATTGATCACCCACTCAGACGAGCTTTCGAAGGAGGCCGTACGCCGCGTCCCGCAGCCGGGCGGGGAGAAATCGAGCGTAGACTCCGTACTCGGCGACCGGTCCGACGGGATACCGGTCCGGCGGCTCCGCACAGGTCGCCGAATCGACGATCGCCGCGGCCACCTCGTCGGAGTTGACGGCGAGCGGTCCACCGCCACCGATCAGCTGGGCGTCGTCGTAGATCTCGTACAGTTTCTCGTATGCGGGCGTCTGTCCGTCGGGGAGCTCCTGTTCGACCCGGTCGACGAACTGCGTGTCCACCGGCCCGGGCTCGACGAGCACCACGTCTATGCCAAACTCCTCGAGTTCGGCACGCAAGGCGTCGCTCATCGCCTCGAGGGCGAACTTCGAGCCCGAGTACGCGCCCGTCCCGGCGAAGGCGATCCGTCCGAGGACGCTCGAGACGTTGACGATTCGTCCGTCACTCTGGGCGCGCATGTGCGGGACGGCGGCCCGGGTGAGCCGGTGAGGACCGTAGACGTTGACGTCGAACTGCCGGTGGAGGTCGACGGTGGAGACGTCCTCGAGTGGCCCCATCTGGGCGTAGCCCGCGTTGTTGACGACACAGTCGATCGCACCCCCGAGTTCGACGGTCTCCTCGACGACGGTCGCGACCTGGTCGGGATCGGTGACGTCAAGCGCCATCGTTTCGCAGCCGGCCTCGGCGAGGTCTGAGATGTCGTCCGGGTTGCGAGCCGTCGCGACCACGAGCCAGTCGTCCTCGAGGAACGCGCGTGCGGTCGCCCGGCCGATGCCGGACGAACAACCGGTGATGAGCACGCAGCGTTTTCGGGTGTAGCGACCCTCGTCGGCCGTGGTCGGCGCGTCCTCGTCGGTCGTCCCCGACGGCGGTTCGTCGTCGCTCGAGTGCGACCCGTCCTCGCGGGACGAGCCCGCCTCTTCGACGTCCGCTGTCCCTGCCATACGCGAGACGTTCACGCGAAGCTACCTAAGTACCGACGGTTCGGTTCGTCGTGTCCATCGATCGAGACCGACTGCGCTCACGTGACGACCATCGCGCCACCCCAAAGCGCCAGTAACACGCCGACGACGACTCCGGCAGCGGTCCGGGAGAGACCGTGGGTCTCCTCGAGGCCGGCGGTGAGGATAACCCACTGCCAGACGAAGACGACGACCGTTACGGGCAAAAGCGGCGTCTCGAGCGAGGCAAGCGCCGCCAGCAGCTGGTCGGGGTAGCTCTCGACCGGACCGGTCAGCTCGAGTCGACCGAGGGCGTACCGGAGCCCGAGGAGGGCGACGACGAGCCGGAGGAACTCGGGAACGACGGCCCAGGCGGCGACGCCTAGCGTGTCGAGGTAGCCGCCGTCACCACCCGAGAGGCGTGCCGTGATGAACAGCGTCGTTCCGGCGATCGGCCAGAGCAAGAGCCCACCGAGGAAGGCGTGGGCGGTACGGTCGTAGGCGGCCTCCCGGAGCATCGCGCCGGCGTCGCGTTCGATCGTCTCGGGTTCGTCACAGCCGTCGTCGATGTCGCCGACGTCGGGAGAGGGGCCGTCACACACCCACTCCGGCGGTCGGTCGGGATTGTCGACGGTGACGGTCGCGTCGGTCGTGTCGGCGAGCAGTCCACCGAGGTAGACGACGCTTCCTGCGAGTGCGAACGCGAACGCGAGGACGACGACGAAGCCGACGGCGGCGCTTCTCGCACGCGGATGGTCACGAAAGAACGTTCGCGGGGACCGAAAGAATCGCCTGGCTGCTCGGATCGCGGCTGGAGGCATACGCGAGCGTGATCACCGCTCGCTAAATACGTTCTCGTTCGGCTGAGCTCTCCTCGTACTCGGCTTTCGCCTCGTCGGCGTAGCCGTCGGCCAGCCGGATCGGTTCGGGAAGTTTGTACGTCGAGGCGAGCTCGAGGGCGACGTCGGCGGCGGTCTCCGGGCCGACGCGGTGACCAGAGCTCACGTAGAGAGGGTTGATGTGGCGGTTCGGCGAGTCGTACTGTCTCGTCTGGACCGCATAGCCGAGTACGGTCCCTTCGGGAGCCTCGACCCGTTCGGTCGCCTCGATCGGGACCCGAGTACCGACCGGCAGGTTCTCGAGGCCCTTCCGCGGTCGTCCACAGAGCAGGCTCTTGGCGACGCCGACGCTCGGAACGTCACAGACGACGCCGATGTGGGTCGCGATACCGGCCTGCCGGAAGTGGATGCGTCCGCTGCCGTCGAACAGGAACAGGTCGGGCTCGACCGACAGCTCCGCGAGTGCTGCGAGGATCGGCCCGCCCTCCCGGAAGGAGAGCAGTCCCGGGATGTAGGGGATCTCGAGGTCGGCAACGGCGTGGACGCGCTCGATCACCTCGCCGGCCTGCATGGCGACGATCGCGCTGAGCCCACGGTCGTCGTCGAGAAACGACTGGTCGACGCCGGCGACGATCGGCGGGTCCCCGCTCGCGGTCGCCGCGAGCGGATCGGCAAGCGCCGCGGGATCGACCCCGAGGTCGTGGTCGTCTTCGAAGACGGCCGCGCGTGCGATCTCGCGCTGGAGGGCTTTCATCTCCGTTCGCGTGAGTTCGGGATCGGGTGCGAGATCGGGTCGTGGCGATGTCATCGGATGGTATGTCTAACGCGCGTACTCGAGCGAGCGCCGTTCAAAACGGGCCGCGACCGCCAGGGCCGCCTGGACCGCCCGGCCCGCCCGGGCCACCGGGGCCACCACCGAGTTGGATCTGACTCGGCGTGCGAACGTTCTGGGTTCGCTTGACGTACTCGCCGTAAGCCAGCCCGATCAGGAGGCCAACGAGGTGGGCAGCGTGGGCGATGTCGAATGCCCCCGCAGCACCCCCGCCGATGAACGCGAGGCTAAGGAGAGCGATCCCGGCCGTGAGGACCCAAAGCGGCATCGGGAGGATGAAAAAGAGGTACACCCGGAGGTTCGGATTCAGGATCGTCAGTACGCCCATGATCGCCAGGGCGGCACCGCTCGCACCGAGTACGCCCGGCGTCGTCGGCGTGATTCCGCCCTCGAGCAGCCGGATGCCGACCTGGCCGAGCCCCGCGAGCGCACCGCTTGCGAGAAACAGGATCGAGAACTTCCGGGATCCAACGTACCGCTCCACGAGCGGGCCGAAAAAGAAGATCACGATGCTGTTGAAGACGATATGCATCAGGTCGCCGTGTGCGAAGATCGAGGTGAACCACGTCCAGACGTACTCGGGGTTCTGGGGCGTCAGGACGAACAGCGTCCGTGCAACCCCAACGCCGAACAGGGCGGTTACGAACAGTTGGGCTGCGAAGGTGATCCACATCAGCACGAGCACGGCGTACGTCGCGTTCCCCCGGAAGTACGCGAGCGGTCCACCGGGACCCGTATCGATCGGGAGCTTGTCGGCGAGACTCGAAGACGTCGACCGGCGGTCGCCGACGCTGTCGTCGAAGCCACTGTCGAAGACGCCGCCGGGATCGTTCCAATCTTGCAACCCGGAGCAGCCGTGGTTCTCCGGCAGCCTGTGTTCGGAACAGTACGTCCCCCCACAGTGCCGACAGTTGTACGGCATGCTTTCTTCGCTCCCACACACGTCACACTTCGCCATTGGGCAGGGGTATGCGGCCGAATGGTATGGGGTTTGGGGTTCCAATTTCGGCTGGGTCGCTCGAGTCGGCGCGTTTTTCTCCTCGCGGTCGAACGATCCGGTATGGACGCGGTAGCGCTCGAGAACCTCCTGGCGCGGGACAGACGGAGCGATCGACCGGCGCTCGAGGACGCGACGGGCCGGAGCTACGACTACCACTGGCTCTGTACTACCGCCTGGAAGTCGGGCAACTTCCTGCGTCACAGCGGCGTCCGGGCTGGGGTGACCGTCGGCGTCGTCGGTGCCGGTCCGCTCGCCCTGTTGGCCTTTCTCGGGACGGCGCTGCTCGAGGGGACGACCCGGTTCGATCCGCCGACCGAACTCGGCGACGACGAGTCGGTTCGAGCGCTCGTCGCCCCCGTCGACGACCTCGAAAGTTACGATCTCCCGCGGGGGGCCCAGCGCGTGGGCTACGGCGACGAACCCGATCGACCCGACGTCCACTACTTCGACACCGGCCTGTGGAGCGAGAATCCGTCGTTTCCGCCAGTCGAGATCGACCCCGAGACGGCACTGCTCTCCGACGGCGAGTGGACCGTCTCACACGAGGCGGTCCTCGAGGCGGCCGGCAACCTCGTCGCGGCGTACGGGATCGACGAGGGGACTCGCGTCGCCGTCGCCGGGCCGCTGTCCGATCATCGGACGGTGACAGCAGGCGTAGTTGCACCGTTGCTCGCCGGCGGCGTGATCGTTCTCCCGGGTGCGGGCACCGACGACGCCGTCGATCTCGCCGTCGGTGACGACGTCGGCGGAGCCGACCGCGTCGCTCTCGAGGCCGTCTCCCTGGACTGAGAGCACGAGCCGCTCGTCGCTCGCGCCGGATAATTCGGCATTACGCTACCGAAAACAATCGTTACGTTCCGCGTCTCGGATCGAAAAACACGCGTAGTGGCGGGCGGTCAGGACGCTGGTCCCGTCGCGCTCAGTCGTCAGCGACGGGCGAGACCGTGGTGTCGTCTGTCGACAAACCGTCGTCCGCTGGCGGCTCGGCACTCGTCGGGTCGACGCCCCACAGCGCGTACGCGACAAGTAGTGCGGAGCCGACCGCACCGACGCCGACGCCGTAGGCCACCGACACGCCGATGGCCGACGCGATCGCGGCTCCGAGCACCAGCGGTACCGGAATCGTCCCGAGGAGGTAGTCGTACACCGTTCCCTCCACGACTGGGCCGGTACGACGACGAGTGACGTCTACCACGGTCATACTCGATCCCTCTATTTGATACTACTACATCCCCCCACTTAATAATTATCCTAGGAATGTATACCACTGTTTGGTAAACAAACAGGGTTATATATTTATAAGTTATCTCTATTATTTAGAGCGTCGGATCAGGAAGGGGGTTGCCGCGAGAAACGCTTTTCTGTCTCGACCACCGAACCCACACATCGTCGATGTTCGGGTACTACGAACGGCTTCTCGTCGCCATGGCCGGATCGATACTGCTCGGCGTGGCGGCGAGTTTCCATCCGGTGGTGGAACTCTACCAGGGGGCCGGTACCGGTGCGCTCGTCGCGACCGTCTTCCTCTACGAGGCGCTGTTTCGGAACCCACCGCTGCCGCCGACGGATCCACGCGTGGCCGCGGGAACCGCCGTCTGGCACGGCTGTCTCGCAATCGTCGTCCTCGTGGCCTTGCTGTGATCGGCTCGTGACGGCTCCGATCGAACCGCCACGCCGCGAGAACGAACCGCTTTACCGGCGGGGGCCGAATCGCTACCACGGATGCGTCCAGCCCACCCCACGGAACGGGCCGTCGGCATGGAGTACTACGTCAGCGACGCCGACGGCGTCGGCGGCCGGTTGCGCGGAAGCGACGACCAGTTTCGCGTACGTGAACTCGAGCGGTTCGACACCGAGCCCGTCGACGCCGATCCCGACGCCTATCCACACCTCGTGTTTCGGGCGACGCTGTCGGGCTGGGACACCAACGACTTCGCCGCGCGGCTGTCGGACGCACTCGGCGTAAGCCGTGAGCGGGTCGACTGGGCCGGGACGAAAGACAAGTACGCCGTGACGACGCAGCTGTTTTCGGTCTACGGCACCGATCCCGGCGACCTTCCCGAGATAGCCGGCGTAACGATCGAGGTACTCGGCCGAGCCGGGCGCGGCCTCGAGTTCGGCGATCTCGCGGGAAACGCCTTCGGACTCGTCGTCAGCGATCCCGACGATCCGGAGCGGGCAGCGACGATCACGGCCGAACTCGCGAGCTTCGGCGGCCTCGGGGACGACGGAGACGGCGGTGACGGCGAGTCGACGTCGATCGGCGTCCCGAACTACTTCGGCCAGCAGCGATTCGGTAGCAAGCGCCCGATCACTCACGAGGTCGGTCTCGCCATCGTCCGGAGCGACTGGGAAGGGGCCGTCATGGCGTATCTCGGCGATCCGGCCGACGCCGAACCGGCGGAGACACAGGCCGCCCGCGAGTTCGTCGAGGAGACCCACGACTGGACCGAAGCGCTCGAGCGATTTCCCGACCGGCTGCGCTACGAGCGGTCGCTGTTGCACGAACTCGCCGAGTGCACCGGCGAGCCGGGTCCCGAGACGTTCCGGGCCGCCCTCGAGCGGTTCCCTTCGAATCTCCAGCGGTTGCTGGTTCACGCCGCCCAGTCGTACGCCTTCAACCGGATGCTAAGCGAACGTCTCGAGCGCGGACTCCCGTTCGATCGCCCCGTGGCGGGTGACGTCGTCTGTTTTTCCGACACCGACGCGCCGGACGGACTCGCCCTGCCGGATCCCGACCGCACCCAGTGCGTCGACGAACGACGGGTCGGGTCAGTCACGCGACACTGCGAGCGTGGGCGGGCGTTCGTCACCGCGCCGCTTGTCGGCACCGAGACCGAACTCGCCGACGGCGAGCAAGGCGAACTCGAACGGGACGTCCTCGACGAGCTGGGACTCGAGCCCGGCGACTTCGACCTGCCGGGAGAGTTTCACTCGACTGGGACCCGCCGGGCGATCCTCGTCCGGACCGATCTCGAACTGGAAGAGGATCCGTTGACGCTCTCGTTTGCGCTGCCGAAAGGCTCCTACGCGACGGTGGTCGCACGGGAGTTCCTGAAGGTCGATCCGGTGTGTCTCGGCTGACGGTGGTCGACGGACGGTACCGGGACGTCGGTACAGCACTCCGTATCAGTCGACCTCGAGCGACGCGAGCGGCCAGCGACCGTCGGACCGATCGGCCAGCCGATCGGCTGCGTCGTCGGTGATTCGATATCCTTCGTCCGTCGGTTCGACCTCCCCGTCTCGCGTCAGGTGCTCGAGGTGGGCGTAGGCCTCGCCGGGGCCGTGGAGGACGTGGATGTCCTCGAGGTCGCCGAAGAGGTGAGCGCTCACCGTCCAGGCGTCGGCCGGTCCGTGTTCCGCGAGCACCGACAGCACCCGGTAGGCTCGTTCCTCGTGGTGTTCGATGATCGTCCGAGCGCGTCCGGCAGGGTCCTCGATCGGGTCCCGATGACCCGGCCACGCCCGCTCGAAGCCCGCCGTGGCGATCGCCTCGAGCGTCTCGAGGTAGCGCTCGAGTGGCCTGTCGACCCGGACGTCGGCACCGCCGACGTTGGGCGTGTAGACGGGCAACAGCGCGTCGCCGGTGAGGACCTCGTCGGTCTCGAGAACGAACATCGCGAGGCCAGCGGCGTGACCCGGCGCGTGGACGGCCTCGAGTTCGAGGTCGCCGAACTGGAGCCGATCGCCGCCGTCGAACGGTTCGACGGCGGGATCCGGACCGCGCAGTTCGGCTCCGCTCTCGAGGTATGCGAGTAAGTCCTCGCGATCGTCCTCGGGCATGCCCCACTCCGTGAACAGCCGTCGGTGGGTCTCGCGGACGTCGTCCCACGCGCTCTCGACGCCCGCGATCAGCGGTGCGTCGGCAGTGTGGGCGTGGACTGTCGCCCCGCTTGCAGCCTGGATCTCGCCGGCCAGACCAGCGTGATCGGCGTGATAGTGAGTGAGTACGACGGCGTCGACGTCGGCGAACTCGAGCCCGTGTTCGGCGAGGCCGGCCTCGAGGTCGGCCCGTGACTCTGAGACGGCGACGCCGGTGTCGACGAGGACGATCTGCTCGCCCGAAAAGAGGTAGGCGTTGTTCTCGCCTTCGAAGACGGTGTTGCCAAGCGTGATGCGATGCATTACGTCCCGGTAGCGGCTGCGGCTAGTATATGTCGTCCGGTTCGAGTCGACGGCGTGTCGGCTGTGGTGAAGGTCTCATACTGACTGCTGTACATCCGTACCGGGGACACCGCAAGACGAGGCGCGGTTGCCCCGGTACATCGGTACAGCAATCCGTATCACCGGTCGCTGCGCTCCTCGAGGTACTCCCTCGTCCGTCCGAGCACGACGTAGTCAGTCTCCTGTAACTCGCTGATGGAGGCCGAGCCGGTGACGAACATCGCCGTGATGAGCTCGAGACGGAGGTCCTCGATCAGCTCGACGACGGGCTCTTCGCCCCGGCCTGCGGGGCCGAGAAACGGCTTCGCGAGCCCGCCCGCCGTCGCGCCGAGTGCGATCGCTTTCGCGACGTCCATGCCCGATCGAACGCCGCCGCTTGCGATGACGGTGTCGTGGGCACTTGCAGCCTCGAGGGTGCTGACGGCGGTTGGAACGCCCCAGGCGCGAAAGAGCTTGCCGACTTTCTCCTGGCGAGTCGCACCGACGGCCGCGGCGCGGTAGGACTCGATGCCCGACCACGTGGTGCCGCCTTTCCCGGCGGTGTCGATCGCGTCGACGCCCGCCGCGGCGAGGCGTTCGGCGGTCTCACGGGAGATGCCGTTGCCCGTCTCCTTGACGATCACGGGGACCGACAGTTCCTCGGCGACGCCGGCGATCTCCTCGAGACAGCCCCGGGCGTCGACGTCGCCTTCGGGCTGGACCGCTTCCTGCAGGAAGTTGAGGTGGACCGCCATCGCGTCGGCCTCGATCATCTCGACTGCCTCCTCGACGTCTCCGACGTCGTACTCGAGCAGCTGGGCCGCGCCGACGTTACCGTAGAGGAAGGCGTCGGGGGCCGCGTCGCGCACGACGGTGTAGGACTCGAGTAGCTCCTCGTCGTCTAACTCGAGGCCGGCGCGCTGGCTGCCGACGCCCATCGCGATTCCGGTCCGCTCGGCGGCGGCGGCGAGGTTGCGATTTATCTTCGTCGTGTTCGGATGCCCGCCGGTCATGCTCTCGATGACGATCGGCGCAGCGAGCTCGTGGCCGAACAGCGAAATCGACGTATCGATCTCGTCGCGGTGGATCTCCGGCAGCGCCTCGTGGACCAGTTCGACGTCCTCGAAGCCGGTCCCCGAGGTTTCGACGTCCTCTTCCTCGATGATTCGTATGTGGTCGTCCTTCCGGTCGGATGTTTCGGGCATCTCGTACGTCTCCATCACGCAGTGTGCGATAGGGGCGTGAAAAGGTGTCCATTGTCGTCGGCGACGGACGACGCCGGCCGTCCGTCGGATTTCGCCTAGCCGAGCCCCGCAAGCGCCGCGTTGAATCCAACGCCGACGACGACTCCGATGGCGACGACGGTTGCGACGTAGATCGCAAGTAGTCGCCGCTCGAAGAGCTTGTTGAGCAGGATCAAATTCGGGACGCTCACACCGGCACCGCCGATGACGAACGCGAGGACGGTTCCGATTGGAATCCCCTGGTCGGCCAGTGCTGCCGCGATCGGAAGCATCCCACTGAGACTGACATAAAGCGGCGCGCCGGCAAGCGCTGCCAGCGGCACGGCGAGTGGGTTCTCGGGACCGGCGATGCGCTGGAGCAGCGTCTGCGGGACCGCACCGTGGATCAGGGCACCGACGGCGATTCCCAGGAGGAGGTACGGAAGGGTCTCCCGGAAGAACGACAGCGCCCCGTGGCCGGCCGTCGAGATCCGCTCGCGGTGGCTCCGGTCGGGCTGCTCGAGGGCACACGAACAGCCGGCGGGTCCGTCGTCGGAGCAGCCCGCAGTCCCGCCGTCTGTGGTGATCGTCCGGTTCCCTGCCGTCACCTGGACGTCCTTGACGTACCGCTCGAGGGAGAGCGACTCGATAACGAGCCCGCCGACGATCGCGGCGATCAGGGCGGCGAGGACGTAGATGACGGTGATCTCGAGTCCGAAAATGCCCAACAGGAGAAACGCGGCGATCCAGTTGACGATCGGCGAGGCGAGCAGAAACGAGAACGCGAGTCCAAGCGGCGCACCCGCACCCAGCAGGCCGGCGAGAACGGGGACGGTCGAACACGAACAAAACGGCGTCACGGCGCCGAGCCCGGCGGCCGCAACGTTGCCAGAACCGCGGTTGCGTTCCTTGAGAAACGCCTCGACGCGCTCCGGCGGGAGGTACTCCTGGACCAGTCCGACGAGAAAGGACGCGCCGATAAACAGCGGGACGAGCCGGACCAGCAGGTAGACGAAGTAGTCCCACGACTCGGCGAGCGTGTCGGCCGGGAGCTCGATCATTCGTCGGGATCGGTCGTCTCGAGTGCGGCCGCGAGATCGAGCAGTTGCAGCGTCGCCGTGTCGGCGATCCGGTAGTAAGTCCACTTACCCGATTTCCGGGTGTTGACCAGTCCGACCTCCCGGAGCCGTCCGAGGTGAGTAGCGACGGTCGACTGTGGAATATCGAGGATCGCCTCGAGTTCACAGACACAGAGCTCACCGTCGCGCAAGGCCTCTAAGATGCAGATTCGGTGGTCGTTCGCCAGCGCCTTGAACGCGCGGTGCTGGCGCGTTAGCCGTTCCTCGTCGACGCGTCGGTCCCGGAGTTCGGGCAGCGTACACGTCGTAGCCTCTTCGAGTCGGTCGGGAAGGGAATCCTCGAGGTCGGTTCCGTCACTCATGGTCAGTTTTCGGATTCGGTTTCCTCGATCTGAACGCCACAGCAACAGTCGTCCTCGGCCCCCGTTTTGCCGGTGAGTGCGTCGATGATGCGTCCGACCAGCGAATTCGATGACATACGTATCGATTAAATACGATCTGTGTTAAGCGCTTCGGTGATAGAAGCGGCTGTTATCGATTACAGACGACCCAAGTCTGTATACACAGTTCGAACGTTCTCGATACGTTCTTCATCATCCGAATACGCTCGTTCCGTCGCAGCCGGCCACAGCGGGGCGACAGCCACCGGAATCGTCGCTTGCTCCGAAAAACGAGGGGAAGACCGCGTACCCGTTCGTACACCCGATCAGTACGTTCTCCGTTCGACCCCGCCTTCAGTTCCGACGTAGGTCGCGTTCACGAGGTCGACGAACAGGCCGTGCTCGAGGATGCCCGGGATCGCGGACAGTCGCGTCGCCAGCGCGTCGGGGTCGTCGATCTCGCCGAACTCACAGTCGAGCACGAGGTTGCCGTTGTCGGTGACGACGGGGCCGTCTTTCCGTTCGGCCGCTCTGAGCGCCGGTTCGCCGCCGAGTTCGCGGACGCGACGTTCGACGACCGGACGGGCGTCGGGCAACACTTCGACGGGGACGGCCCGCTCGAGCCGGTCGGCGAGCTTCGAGGGATCTGCGACGACGACGAATCGCTCCGCCGCCGCGTCGACGACTTTCTCTCTGGCGTGGGCCGCGCCGCCGCCTTTGATCAGGTCGCCGTCTGCGATCTGGTCTGCGCCGTCGATCGCGAGGTCGATTCCGTCGACCTCCTCGAGCGTCGTCAGCGGGACGCCGACGTCGATCGCGAGCCGTCGGGACTGGTAGGAAGTCGGGATGCCCCGAATCTCGAGACCGTCCTCGACGCCCCGGCCGAGTGCCCTGATCGCGTGTGCGGTCGTCGAGCCGGTGCCGAGACCGACGACGTCGCCGTCTTCGACGTCTTCGGCCGCCCGTTCGCCGGCGCGGCGTTTGGCCGCGTCGGATCCGCCGTTCGACTTCATGTCCACACGAGTACGCGGCAGTGCCAAAAGGGTGTCTGACTCGCCCGTTAGAGCCGTTTCCGACCACGGCAGTCGGTCTGCCGTCGAAGGTCGTCGGAATTACGAAACTCACCAATGCTCGAACGACGGGCCTGTGGGTGCTCCGGACCGGTGACTTTTTTCCCGTGCCCACCCTCGTAGACGATGAGACCGATATCTACCGGCCGTATCGTAACGATTTTGTTATACATGCCACATTCGATACGCTTTTAGCGCGGTAGGCCAAACCGACGTATATGTCAGCTGCAACGACGCCGGCCGTCGGCCACGACGAGCTCGCCGTCCTCAAGCTACTCGCACTCGAGGGGGGACTCACCGGCTCACTCAAGATTTCCTGTTCCGGACTCGCCGACCGGCTCGACGCGTCGAACCAGACCGCCTCGCGGCGGCTCCGACGACTCGAGAACGCCGACTTCCTCGAACGCGACACCGTAAGCGACGGTCAGTGGGTTTCGATCACCGAGGCGGGCGAACGGGCACTGCGGGCCGAGTACGAGGACTACCGGCGCATCTTCGAGACCGACGCCGAGGTCGAACTCGAGGGAACCGTCACCAGCGGCATGGGCGAGGGACGCCACTACATTTCGCTGTCGGGATACAAACGACAGTTCGAAGACCGACTCGGCTACGAGCCGTTCCCGGGAACGCTCAACGTCGATCTCACGACCGAGAGCGTCCGACGCCGGAGCGCCCTCGAGTCGCTCGATCCGATCCCGATCGACGGCTGGGAGGACGAGGAACGAACGTACGGCCCGGCAGTCTGTTATCCGGCGACGGTCGAGACCGCAGACGGCGAGCGTTACGAGGGTGCACACACGATCGCCCCCGAACGCACCCACCACGACGAGGACCAACTCGAGATCATCGCACCCGAGAAACTGCGCGACGAACTCGATCTCACCGACGGCGATCACCTCACCATCTATGTCGGAGACCACTGACATGCACGGCCGATCGTCCGGCACGGCATCGTTCGAGCACGCACTCGAGTCGCTCGCGGCCGGCGAGCCGATCCTCGTCCACGACGCGGCCGACCGCGAGGGGGAGACGGACCTGATCTATCACGCGAGCGCGGTCACGCCCGATGCCGTTTCCCGGCTGCGAAACGACGCGGGTGGACTCGTCTGTGTGGCACTCGGACACGACGTCGCCGAGGCGTTCGATCTCCCCTTCCTCGCCGAGGCGGTCGACCATCCTGCGGTCGGGGACCACGATCTCGGCTACGACGAACGGTCGTCGTTCTCGCTGACCGTCAACCACCGTGACACCTACACGGGGATCACCGACAACGATCGCTCGCTGACGATTCAGGAGCTGGCCGCGGCCGCTTGCGCCCCCGAGGAGACGACCTTCGCCGAGGAGTTTCGCGTCCCCGGTCACGTCCACGTGCTGAAAGGTGCACCCGAGCTGCTCGCCCAGCGGGAGGGTCACACCGAACTGGGGCTCGCACTTGCAGCCGCCGCCGACCTCCCGCCCGCCGTCGTCGTCTGTGAGATGCTCGACGACGAGACCGGCGAGGCACTCCCGCCCGCTGCCGCCCGAACATACGCCGGGCGCCACGACGTCCCCTACCTCGAGGGCCGAGCCGTTCTCGAACAGCTGGGATAGCCCAGCCGCCGCGTTGGCGAACGACCGAGCCTGGGCGGGCGTTCCCACGGAAATCGCGAACGTTCATTACGCAGGCTTCCGTCACCCCGCCTATGAGCTTCGACGAGATGGACGTCGATACGATCTGGATGGACGGGGAGTTCGTCGACTGGGACGATGCGCAGATCCACGTGCTCACACATGGGTTGCACTACGGGACGGGGGTCTTCGAGGGGGCGCGGTGTTACGACACCGAGGAGGGACCGGCGCTCTTTCGCTGGGACGAACACCTGCAGCGGCTCTACCAGTCCGCCAAACCGTACGAGATGGACATCGGCTACGAGCCCGACGAACTCACCGACGCGACGATCGAGCTCATCCGCCGTCAGGAACTGCCCTCCTGTTACGTCCGTCCGATCGCCTTCTACGGCTACAACAGCCTCGGCGTGAGCCCGACGGACTGTCCCACCCGGACCGCCATCGCCGTCTGGCCGTGGGGTGCTTACCTCGGCGAGGAGGCCCTAGAGAACGGTATCGACGTGATGATCTCCTCGTGGCGGAAACACGCCTCGAGCCAGATCCCGACGAACGCGAAGACGACGGGGCTGTACGTCAACAGTATGCTCGCAGGCGAGGAAGCCCGCCGGAACGGGTACGCCGAGGCCATCGTGTTGAACAAGGAGGGCAACGTCGCCGAAGGCCCCGGCGAGAACCTCTTTCTCGTGCGCGACGGCGAACTCTACACGCCGGGGCTCTCGGAGTCGATCCTCGACGGTATCACTCGCGACACCGTGATCACGCTGGCAGAAGATCTCGGCTACACGGTTCACGACAACGTCTCGATCTCGCGTGGTGAACTCAACACCGCCGACGAGCTCTTTTTCACTGGCTCGGCCGCCGAGGTCACGCCGATCCGCAAGGTCGACAACGTCGTCATCGGCGACGGCTCCCGTGGACCAGTTACCGAAGAGATCCAGTCGACGTTCTTCGAAGTCGTCGAACGTCGGACCGATTCCTACGACGAGTGGTTCACGTACGTCTGAGTCCGATCCGCCCCCGGAGTTAAGACCCGATCGCCCGAACCCACGACCATGACGTTCGTCGTTCCATTCGACGGCTCCGATCTCGCCGAAGCAGCACTTCGTAAAGCGACGGCGTACGGCGACGCACTCGAGGAAGACGTCGTCGCCGTCACCGTCGTTCCCGAACGAAAACGCTACGCACGAGAGAAAGGCTGGATCGACGAGGACGAACCCTACGACGTCGCCGCGGCCGTCGAAGCCCTCAGAGAGCGGGCCGAAACCGTCGCCCCCGAAGCGTCGTTCGAGTACGAACGAATCCGGGAGTTTCCGCCCGCCGAAGGGATCGCAGACCGTATCGAACGACTCGCCCTCGAGCACGATGCGACGGTCCTGTTTCTCGGAAGTGACAACGTCGGTCGCGTCGTGACGCCGCTTGCAAGCGTCGCGGTCAACGTCACGGCCGAGGACGCCTACGACGTCTACCTCGTTCGAGATACGAATCCGCCGTCCGTCGCGGGGCTGGCGGACGCCGACGGCGAGAGCGCGGGACGATAATCTCCGTTCAGTCGTCGTTCCGTTCGGCTGCGCGTTCGTCGACGACGTCGATGGGGACGCCGCCTCCGATGCCGCTGTTGCGCTCCGAGTCGCCGAACCCGGCGCTCAAGACTCGTGTCAGCGCCTCTTCAACGTCTTCGTCGATCTCGGTTATCCGGTCGGACTCGACCTCGATGACGAATCCGGTGGTGATGTTCGGCGACGTCGGCAGGAACAGCACTTCACGTCCGTCGTCGGTCGTCTTTCCGGTTTTGAACGCGGTCATCCGAAGCCCGTTCCAGGTCTCGAGTTTGACGGGTTCTTGCAGCGACTCCTGTTCGCCGAAGGCGGTCTCGGCGGCCATCTTCGAGGCGTTGTAGACGACTCGAAGTCCGGGAACGCGGTTGGCGACGTCGTCGACGACGCGTTCGACGAGGCTGCCGACCGTCGTTCGCATGAGATAGCCGACCGAGAGCGTGAGAATGGCAAAGACCGAGAGCGCGACGAGAACGCGAAGGAGCTGTGCGATCTGTTCGCGCGTCTGGACGGCCTGATCGCTACCGCCCGGGATCAGCGGCCGGAGAACGTCGGCGTCGAGGATCAGTCCCGGGGTCAGTCCCGCAACGAGTCCGTAGAGCCAGTAGATGATGTAGAGGGTAACGAGTATCGGGCCGAGAACAATGAGCCCGCTCGCGAAGTCCCGCTTCCAGGAGGTCATGTCCGGTAACTCACACCACGGGATTATGAGCCCTTCCTTTCATCGCCCCAAAACGGCTCGGGCCGCGAACGTGATGTTCTCCGTGCGTTCTGTCATGCGTCGATAGAAGTACGACTTCCACCGGTCGCCGTGAGGGACGTACTGCCAGACCTCGTACTCCGATGCCAGTTCGTACTGTGTGTCTTCACGAACACCCATCAGCATCTGGATCTCGAAGTCCGTCCCGTAGGTTTCATGGAGTGCAATCGCGCGTTCGATCACCGCCGGATCGTGACTCCCGACCGCAACCGCGCCGTCGTACTCGGCGAAGGCGTACTCGAGCAACGACAGGAGCTCACGGTCGACGACTGTCTTGTCCGTGTACGCGACCGACGCCGGCTCGTCGTAGGCACCCTTCGTGAACCGCACCTTCCCGGGGACGTCGGCCAGTCGTTCGACGTCGTCGCGAGTCCGTCTCAGGTTCGCCTGCACGCAGACGCCGATCCCGCCCCCGTGTTCCCGTGCGAGCTCCTCGTAGGCCTCGAGCGTCGCGTCGGTCGTCGTGTGATCTTCCATGTCGAGCCAGACGAAGACGTCCCGCTTGCGGCCGTGGGAAACGACCGCCGCGAGCAGCTCCCGGAAGACGTCCTCGCCGACGTCCAGCCCGAGCTGAGTTGGTTTGACCGAGACACACGCCGACAGCTCGGCGGCCGCAATGTCGTCGATCAGTCGGCGGTACTCGTCGGCGTCGTCTGCGGCGGACTCGCGGTCCTCGTAGTGTTCCCCGAGCAGGTTGAGGATGGCGTTGACGCCGCGGTCGTTCAGTCGGCGGGCGTGCTCGAGCGCCACGGCGGGGTGTTCGCCGGCGACGAACCGGTTCGCGATGGGCGGGATCATACGACTCCGTACCTCGTCGAGTCATAAGGGTGTTGGTGGTTCACACGGAATGGTGTGTCGGGACGAATCGCCGGACGAACCACCGGCCGTTAAGGCGGGCGACTGCGTTCGGCCGGACATGGCAGTACTCGAGACGATCGTCGTCGCGTTCTGGGCGATGTTGCCCGCCTACGTGCCGAACAACGCCGCAGTGCTTGCCGGCGGCGGCCGACCGATCGACGGCGGCCGGACTCTGGGTGACAGTCGACTCCTCGGCGACGGCAAGACCTGGCGTGGAACGGCTGCGGGCATTCTCGCAGGCGCGGCACTCGCGGCGGTGCTGACGCTGCTTGCAGACGACGTGAGCGCGGCGATCGGCATCGACGTGCCGGCGTTTACGCCCGCTGCGGCCCTGGGGCTTGCAGCGGGAGCCATGCTCGGTGACATTCTCGCCTCGTTTCTCAAGCGCCGGACGGGCAGAGAACGCGGCGCGATGTTCCCCGGCCTCGACCAGCTCGATTTCGTCGTCGTCTCGCTGCCGCTGACCGCGCTCGTGGCGACGGAGTGGTTCCTCGAGGTCTTCACCTGGGGCGTGATCCTCGCCGTCGTCGTGCTCACGCCAGTGTTACACGTCGGGACGAACGTGATCGCTTACAAGCTAGGACTGAAAGACGAGCCCTGGTGATCGCTCTGCGAACGTCGGGATCTCGGAGACCGCCGTCAGCGCTCGAGGTCGACGGCGACGTCTGTCGCGATCCAGCCGTCTGCGTTGTTTCGTTCGACGAAGACGACCTTGCCGGGTCGGGGTTCGTGGCTGGTGACGATCGACGACGGCGCGTCGCGTTCCGTGTCGGTTTCGGTTCGTTGCTCGACGGGTGCGTCCATCACCACGTGTTAGGCGGGCCTAAAATTATAAGGATTTTGGTCGACCTAGTCCGTCGGCTCGTGATCGAATAGGTCCTTTTTTCACGAGCGGGGCCGTGGCCCCAGTATGGGTTCCCACGAGGGGTGGTCACACGGGGCGTCAGGCGTACGTGGCGGAAAAGAGCTCGTCAGCGAACTATTCGACGTCGACGTCGCCCGTGTTCAGTCGTTAAGCTGGTCGCTGGGCCGTCGCCTCACCGTCGAGAGCGATGCGAGGCAGCGTTTCGAACTCGAGTCCCGACGGACGAACCGCTCGCTCACCGTCTTCGAGGCGAGCGACGACACGTGCGTCCTCCGTCTTCGAACGCCAGTCGGTCGGGAACGATTCTACGGCGTCGCGACGGTCGACCTCGAGGGCGGCCCCGAAAAGGGGGACTGGGTCCGGACCGAGTGATCGCGGCCACGCCAATCTTCATTGTCCGGCCGGCCGATACGACCGCGTATGGAGTTCGACGTCGTTCAGGGCGACATCGCCGCACAGGAAGCAGACGCCCTCGTCAACGCCGCCGGGACGAGCCTCCGGATGGGTTCCGGCGTCGCCGGCGCACTCCGTCGCGGGGCCGGCGAGGGGATCAACGAGGAGGCGATGAGCAAGGGGCCAGTCGACCTCGGCGACGTCACCGTCACCGACGCCTACGACCTCGCGGCCGAGTACGTCATCCACGCCGCTGCGATGGCTCACTACGGGGACGGGAAGGCGACCGAAGAGAGCATCCGCGATGCGACCCGGAACGCCCTCGAGAGAGCCGACGAGCTGGGCTGTGAGTCGCTCGTGATCCCCGCACTCGGCTGTGGCGTCGCCGGCTTCGACCTCGCGGAGGGTGCCCGGATCATCGCCGAGACGATCGCCGACTACGAGCCGGAGACGCTCGCGGACGTCCGGTTCATCACCTACAGTGACGACGAGTACGCGACGATCCGAGACGTTGCCACGGCCGTCGAGAGCTGATACGGCCTGCTGTACCGGTTTCTCGGCGAAACCAAGATGGACCGTGGTCTCGCCGGCACTGACGGACAGCGGTCCGTACGACGCGACGAACCCGATAAGTCGTCGGCGAACACAGGAAGGCGTATGCGACCGCCTGCCCAGAACGCCGAACTCGCACTCTTGCTCGAGGTCTCGGGCACGCCGAAACCGGGCAACGTCGATCGCCGTCGTAACCTGTCGGAGTTGCGATACGAACACTTCCTCGCGGGAGCCGTCGGCGCGAGGGACGGCCTCCGGATGGCCGAACACGGCGCAGCGCTCGGTGCGGCCTTCGAGCGCGCCGTCGCCGGCATGAGCGCACAACGCGGCGGCAACACCCAGTTCGGGGCGTTGCTGTTGCTCGTCCCGCTTACCCGTGCCGCCGGCGAAGACCTCTCGCCGCCGGTGCTCGAGTCGATCCTCGAGGGGACGACCGTCGCCGACGCCGCCGACTTCTATCGCGCCTTCGAGCACGTCGACGTCGGCGTGGGAGAGCCACCCGAGGGACTCGAGGCACTCGACGTCCGCCGGGGCAGCGACGCGATCCCCGACCTCGAAGAGCGCGGCCTGACGCTTCTCGACGTGATGGACCGGAGCGCGCCGGTCGACGACGTCGCCCGCGAGTGGGTCACCGGGTTCGAACGGTCGTTCATCGCAGCCGAGCGGATCACCGACGCGGACGGACCGGCGACCGACCGGGCCGCCGTGACCTTCCTCTCCCTGCTCGCCGAACGCCCCGACACGTTCGTCGCGAAACGCCACGACGAGGGCGTCGCCCGGGAAGTGACAGACCGCGCAGCCGACCTCTACGACCGAGACGCCCTCGATCGTGACCCCGAGGCCGTCGAGGACTTCGCCGACGAGCTCGTCTCCCGCGGGATCAATCCGGGGACGACGGCAGACCTCACCGCTGCCGGGCTGTTCATCGCGCTGGAGCACGACACCCTCGAGATATGAGCGACGACAACCCGGCCGAGTGGCCCGTCTCTCTCTCCGGCGTCACCGAATCGGTCGTCACGACGCTCGGACCGAACGACCGCTGGAACGTCGCTGCACTGGGACTGTTCGCGGGCGAAGACGACCTCGTCACCGCGCGCACGTGGGGAAACACCCGTACGCGACGGAACTTCCACCGCCACGGCGAGGGCTACGTCCAGTTCGTCGCCGATCCCCTCATCTTCGTCGAGGCCGCGCTCTCGATCACCGAACGCGACGACCCCGTCCTCGAGGCGGCCTGTGCCTGGACCCGCGTCGCACTCGAGCAGGTCGACGCCGGCGAGGACGAGGGAACCGACTGGGAGGAGTGGGAGCTGTGCCCGCTCGAGTCGACCGTCCGTGAGCGTCGGGTGCCGACGATCGACCGTGGATTCGGGGCCGTGATCGAGGCGACCGTCGCCGCCTCCAGACTCGAGGTTTCCGGCTACGACGAGGACGCGCTTCGCGAGCGACTGGCAGACTACGAGTCGGTCGTCGAGCGAGCCGGCAGCGAGCGGGAACGAGAGGCGCTCGAGCGCGTTCGTGAGTATTCGTCGTGGTGAGCAGCGTCGGTACCTATTGGGTTCCACCGCTTCAGGCTGAAGAGAAAGGGATTAAGAGCCTCTGGACGGAACCTGCCTGTATGGCAATCAAACCCGCCTACGTCAAAAAGACCGGGAACATCCTCCTCGAGCGATACCCGGACGCGTTTACGACCGACTTCGAACAGAACAAAGAGAGCGTCGAGAAGCTGACGAACGTCGAGTCGAAGGGCGTCCGCAACCGGATCGCGGGCTACGTCACCCGAAAGAAAAGCGCGCAAGTTCCGGCCTGAGCTGGTTTTCTCATCCCGTCAGGAGTCGTCTCGAGTGGTGACGCCGCCGTCTCTCGAGACGAAAGCGTGCGAACGGGATCCAAACGGTTTTGAGGGCACGCCACCCATGACCGTCAATGGCAGTACGAGTAGGCGTACTCGGCGCTACGGGCGCCGTTGGACAGCGATTGATCGAACTTCTGGACCCACACCCCGACTTCGAGATCGCTGCGCTCACCGCGAGCGACTCGAGTGCGGGAAAGCAGTACCGTGACGTCGCGAAGTGGCGCGTCGACAGCCCCATTCCCGAGGACGTCGCCGGGATGACCGTCTCGGCGACCGACCCCGACGAGGTGAGCGACGACGTCGATCTCATCTTCTCGTCGCTTCCCTCGAGCGTGGGTGCTGCGGTCGAACCCGACTTCTGTGAGCAGGGCTACGTCGTCTCCTCGAACTCCTCGAACGCACGGATGGCCGACGACGTCCCGCTCGTCATCCCCGAGGTCAACGGCGATCACCTCGACTTACTCGAGGTCCAGCGCGACGAGCGTGGCTGGGACGGCGCGCTCGTGAAGAACCCGAATTGCTCGACGATCACGTTCGTCCCCACGCTGGCTGCGCTCGCAGAGTACGGCCTCGAGACGGTCCACGTCGCGACCATCCAGGCGGTCTCGGGTGCCGGCTACGACGGCGTCTCCTCGATGGAGATCATCGACAACGTCATTCCCTACATCGGTGGCGAAGAGGAGAAACTCGAGACCGAGTCCCGCAAGCTGCTCGGCAGCTTCGACGGGGCCTCCCTCGAACTCGACGACGTCGAGGTTGGCGCGTCCTGTAACCGCGTGCCGACGATCGACGGCCACCTCGAGAACATCTTCGTCGAGACGACCGAGGACATCTCGCCCGAAGAGGCGGCCGAGGCGATGCGGGCGTATCCCTCGCTTTCCCTCCGATCCTCGCCGGACCAACTCATCGAGGTCTTCGATGCTCCCGATCGCCCACAACCACGTCTCGACCGTCACGTCGGCAACGGCATGGCCATCGCCGCTGGCGGCATCCGCGAGTCCACGTTCGGCCTCCAGTACAACTGTCTTGCCCACAACACGATCCGCGGCGCTGCCGGCGCAAGCGTGTTAAACGGCGAGTTGTTGCTCGAGAACGGCTACCTCTAGTCCTCGTCGTCCGATCTCGGTAGCGACACTTTCGGAAGCGCAATCACCGGGACCGACCCCTCTCGGATCAGTCGACGCGCCATGTTGCCGGTGAGCCATTCGGTGATCCGGCCGCCCTCACGCGGAGTGAACGCAATCGCGCTCGCGTCCCGCGTTTCGGCTGCGTCGAAGATCGTCGCGACGACGTCGTCGCCGTACAGCGTCTCCGTCTCGACGGTCGCGTCGCTTCCCTCGAGGGGGGCGCAGGCGCGGTCGAGAATCTCGTTTGCGTACTCTTCGCGAGGCGTCGTGGCCTGTCCGTCGTCGTTTTCGATGACGTGAACGATGATCACGGTGCTCGTCCGGTCGAGCCGTGGGGCAAGCGCGGTCGTCGTTCGTTCGGCGTCTTCCGGATCGGCGACGGGGACGATAACCCGGTCGTCGAACGTCAACGTCATTCCCATCCCCCCGGTCGACGACTGGCACGATCGACGTCAGTTCGTTTTCGTCGTCCGTCCGATCGAACTGGATCCATCGTCCTAGCGGTGTATCTCGACTCAGTATAAAGGTCGGCCGATCCCGTTTCGCACTCGGGGGTAAATTCCCGGCTGTTATGAAGCATCACAGGGTCCGTTCGGTCTCGATCCGCGTCGCGAACGTCGCCACGAGATCCGAAACCGCCGACGGTCTGTGAAGCGGACAGACGTGGCCGCTGCCGTCGACCGTGACGACTCGAGCCTGGCTGTCGGTGCCGCCCGCTTCGGCGTGAGCCGGCGCTTCCTTTCGCATGAGTCTGTCGCTTTCCCCGTTGACGATCATCACGGGACCGGAGTAGGTCTCGAGGTCGGCCCGGAAGTCATAGCCCGCGAGGTTCGGACCCGCCATTCCGAGCTGGCGCGGATAGAGTCCCGCCTCGAGGATCTCGGCTTCGTGTTCCGGTCGAAGGTTGCGATTGCGAACCCACCGCTTCCCGAGCCGTTCGACGGAACGCTCGAAGAGGGAGCTTCTGGTGACGACCCGCGTCGCCATGCTTAGCAGCCGCGTCAGGATCGCCGTCGACTCCACCGGGTTAGCGCTGCTTCCGACCAACATCAGTCCGTCGACCCGGTCGGGGAACCGTCCCGTATACGCCGTCGCGACGTAGCCGCCGAGCGAGAGGCCAACGAGTACCGCGTGGCCGCCCGCTCCCGTGCGGACGACGGTCTCGAGAAGGTCGATCGCCGAGCCGAGGTGAAACGGTTCGCCAGCGCGCGTTCCGTGACCGGGGAGGTCGGGCGCAACGACGTGGAACTCCTCGGCCAACGCGTCCCGCTGTGGCGCCCACTGTGCCCGGCTGAACGCCGTTCCGTGCAGGAAGACGATCGACTGTGCGTCTCTCGGGCCGGCGACGTCGACACCCTCACGTTCAGGATCGTCGATCAGCTCGTCCATCGACGGCTCCGTACACTTCGGACGGCCTTGACTTCCAGGCGTAACCACGCGTGGTTTCGATGTCGGAGTTGGCGGTGTCGAGCTGTGACGAACCGCGACGGCCAGCAACTATATCGGAGTCGCTTCCAAACGTCGAGGTGGCGGGGGGACGACGACGGTCCGTATCACACGAGCCGGTCTCGATCTATCACTAGCGACCCCGCCAGAGGGTTCGCCCTCATCAATAGCCTTTCTCGGATCGACGGCGGCGGCGGACGTCTCGAGAACGAACCGCCGAATCGCGGGTACCGATTCGGAAACGGCTACCGGTCAACAGCGAGAGAGTCCCCCTTTTCGTGAGACGAGTGCACCGACAATGAGTGTCGGAACTGAGGATCGAACAGGGCGGGGCGTGGATCGCGTTCACGTTCACTCCGCTTGCCTCGGATTTATTCCGACGGCTGAACGACGTCGACCGTCCCGTCGCTCGAGACGACGACGTCTACGTTTTCGTACGTAAAGGAAAGCGACACTGTGGACGTGGCGGTCATCAACAGCGTATCGAGCGCGTCCACGTCGATGACGTCGTTGAGCGGCTGCATCCGGACCGGATCTCGGTTACGGACAGCAGCGACAGTCATGACGATCGCAACGCTCGGCGTGTCGAACCCGGACCAGTCAGAAATGACGTGTCCGTCCGACGTACCCCCCGTTCGGGAGCTGTCGTCGTCCATCGTCGATCACGTCGCGTATACAGCCACGTCCCGTTTACGCTTGACGAACCGATTCATCAGGATGATAGATATCCTCGAACACTATAAGGCTGTTGTGATGAACCGAGTTACTACCCACGACCGTCGCCACACTCTGGTGTCTACCGAACCGACGTGAAGACTGCCGTGAGGGCAGTCAGCACGTGGTATGCGAGGTTGGGACCCGTAGTGTACCACGTGCGTGTACGAGTAATGCGCGCATTCCATTTAGCATTTTGTCATTATGTGAGTGAAGACACATGTGTCGGGAAAAGCGACGGTTCGACAGAAACACCGTAACGAAAACGGTTTTGAAAGCAGGGTTCGAACGCCTCCATGCTGTAGACGGAATCGGTAGGTTGGGACCCATGACGGCATACTCTGCACGAGATACGGCAATCGAACTGTTACAACAGCTCGGGTTGAAAGAATACGAAGCACGGAGTTTCGTCGCTCTCTCACAGCTTCCAACCGGGACGGCAAAGGAGATAAGCGACGTCTCCGACGTCCCTCGGACACGGGTTTACGACGCGGTTCGCGCCCTCGAGACGAAAGGGCTCGTCGAAGTACAGCACTCGAACCCCCAGCAGTTTCGGTCGGTCGCCGCCGCCGAGGCGATCGAAACGCTCCGTCAGGAGTACGAATCGCGGCTGGAAGAGCTACGCGACGCGCTCCAGCAGGTCGACGCCGTCAACGCTGACGACGACGCCGACGGCGTCCAGGAGGTGTGGTCGCTCTCGGGGGAAACGGCGATCTCGACGCGGACGGAGCAGTTACTCGAGGCGGCCGACCGGGAGGTCGTGCTCGCGATCGGCTCCGAGCGGGTGCTCTCGGCGGACCTGCTCGAGACGCTTGGCTCGCTCGACGAGCTGACAGTGATCGCCGCCGCGCCGACCGACGACCTGTGTGACCGACTGCAGGCGGCCGCTCCCGACACGGAGGTGTTCGTCTCGGAACTCGAGTGGCTCGCGCCGTCTCCGGACGATCCGAACGCGAGCGTCGCGATCGGGCGGATACTCATGGTCGATCGGGATCGGATCCTGGTCAGCTCGCTCGCCGACGACGGAAACGGGATCGGGGAACGGGCGGTATCGGGTCGTGGGATCGGTAACGGACTGGTCGTCGTCGTTCGCCAGCTAATCGCAACCGAGTTGTTACAGTCTGGGTGAACGCGGTCCGATACGGCTGGCGTTTGCCGATACGACACCGGCTCGATCGGTCTCCTCGTTACAGCGGTAGCGAGGCGAAAGCCCACCGGCTTTAGCCGTGAGAATATGTCAGTCCCGTTTCACGGCGGGGTTCGTCACCGCCCCGTTGGCCGCGGAGTCGAACGCTCGACCGTACTTCGCCAGCACGCCGCTCTCGTAGGCGGGTTCGGGATCGTAGCCCTCGAGTCGGTCCTCGATCTCCTCGTCGGTGAGATCGACCGACAGCTCGAGGTCGTCGATGTCGATCGTGATCGTATCGCCGTCCTCTAAGGCGGCGATGGGACCGCCGACGTAGGCCTCGGGGGCGACGTGGCCGATGGAGAAGCCACGGGTCGCGCCGGAGAAGCGCCCGTCGGTAAAGAGCGCGACGTCCTCGGCGTGGCCCTGGCCGGCGACGGCGCTCGTGACCCCGAGCATCTCGCGCATGCCGGGACCGCCCTGGGGCCCCTCGTTGCGGATACAGAGGACGTCGCCTTCCTCGACGTGTCCTTCCTGGACGTAGCGCATCGCCTCCGATTCCTCCTCGAAGACCCGGACCGGGCCCTCGTGGTGGAGGTGGTCCTCGCCGGTGATCTTGATGACCGCGCCGCCGGGGGCGAGGTTGCCCGTCAGGATGCGGATGGCACCGCGCTCGTGGATCGGGTCGTCCACGGTGTGGAGGAAGTCGGCGTCGAGTTCCTCGATCCGAACCGGGTCGACGCGCTCGAGTGCCTCGGCCATCGTCTCGCCGGTCACCGTGAGCGCGTCGCCGTAGAGCAGGTCGGCCTCGAGCAGTTCCCGGAGGACGACGGGGACGCCGCCGGCCTCGTGGAGGTCGTTCATCACCCGCTCGCCGCCGGGCTGGAGGTCGGCGATCTTCGGCGTCCGGCGGCTGATCTCGTTGAAGTCCTCGACGTCGAGGTCGATACCGGCCTCGGCGGCCATCGCCAGCAGGTGGAGGACGGCGTTGGTCGAGCCGCCGACGGCGACCTGCAGGGCGATGGCGTTCTCGAAGGACTCGCGAGTGAGGAAATCGGAGGGACGACGCCCGTCCCTGACGGCCTCGACGGCGAGTTCGCCGGTCTCGTAGGCGACGTCGTAGCGGCTCTCGTCCTCGGCAGGTGGGGAGGCAGAGCCAAGCGGCGCGAAGCCGAGTGCCTCGGAGATCGAGGACATGGTGTTCGCGGTGAACATGCCACCACAGGAGCCTGCACCGGGGCAGGCGTGGCGTTCCATCTCGTCGAGTTCCTCGGGAGCCATCTCGCCGTCGGCGACGGCTCCGACGCCCTCGAAGACGTTCTGGATCGTCACTTCGCGACCCTCGTGCTCGCCGGGCATGATCGAGCCGCCGTAGAGGAACACCGAGGGCAGGTCGGTCCGGATCGCGGCCATCATCATCCCGGGCATGTTCTTGTCACAGCCGCCGATGGTGACGAGCCCGTCCATGCGCTCGCCGAAGGCGACGAGTTCGACGGAGTCGGTGATCACCTCGCGGGAGATCAGCGACGCCTTCATCCCCTCGGTGCCCATCGAGATCGCGTCGGAGATGGTGATCGTCCCGAACTCGATCGGCATCCCGCCGGCCTCGTCGACGCCCTCGATCGCCGACGCCGCCACGTCGTCTAAGTGGACGTTACACGGTGTGATGTCCGCGGCCGGGTTCGCCACGCCGATCATCGGCGAGGAGAGATCGTCGTCGTCGAAGCCCATCGCCCGAAACATCGCCCGGTGAGGTGCCCGTTCTGCCCCCTGGGTCACCTCGCGGCTCGGCAAGTCGTCTTTCTCGTAGTCGAAGTGCTCGTCGTCGCTCATTCGATCGGTCACTCGAGTCGAACAACTCACCCGACGGGTTCAAGCGTTGCGGTCGACGGCTGAACGCGTCCGACCAGAAGTCGGCTGTCGGAGTCGAAATCCCCTTTTCCGTCCCGTTCCCATACCGAGTATGGTCACCGTCAGCGCGAGCGCACGACTTCACTTCGGCTTCCAGAACCTCTCGCTGGCCCGCGAGCGACTGTACGGCGGCATCGGCGTCGCCCTCGAGGAGCCGCGGGTGACGGTCGCGGCCGACCCTGCCGAGGACGTCGTCGCCAACGATCCGCTGCTTACCGAGTACGCCGAGCGGGCGGTCGACCTGCTCGAGGTGCCGGGCGTCGAACTTGCTCTCGAGCAGGCGCTCCCGCGTCACGTCGGCCTCGGCAGCGGCACCCAGCTCGCGCTGACGGCGCTTGCGGCGACGGCGCGTACGTACGATCTCGATGCGCGCGTACGAGACCGTGCGCCAGCGCTCGGCCGTGGGGGACGAAGCGGCGTCGGCGTCGCGACCTTCGAGGCGGGCGGGTTCGTCGTCGACGCCGGCCACCCGACGGGACGGTTCACGACCGACCGTCCTGCAGACGGCGACTGGACGGTGCCGCCGGTCGTCGCCCGCCACGCGCTGCCGACGGAGTGGCGCTTTCTCGTCGTCGTGCCGGCGGCCGAGCCGGGACGCAACGGCGACGACGAGGACGCGAGCATCCGGACGGTGATCGAACGCGCCGACCCCGCCGTCGCCGACGAGATCGCGGGCGTGCTCACCCGAAAGCTGTTGCCCGCCGCCGCCGAGGGACGACTCGAGGCTTTCGGCGACGCCGTCGGGGAGGTTGGCCGGAAAAACGGCGTCTGGTACGCCGACACCCAGGGCGGGGTGTTCCGCCCGCCGGCGGGCGATCTCGTCGCGAAGCTCGAGGAACGTCCCGTCCTCTCGGGCGTCGGCCAGTCCTCGTGGGGGCCGACGGTCTACGCCGTCACCGACCGGGCTCACGCCGATGAGGCCCGGACAGCCGCTCTGGACGCGCTCGCGGCGTGTGACCTCGAGGGCGACGTCGTTCTCGCACGGCCGGCAAACGACGGCGCACAGGTGTGGTGATACTGTCGGTCATACCGACGTGAACACGGCTGGTGACAGCACGGCCAGACACACGTTCAACGGCCGGATCACCCGGACACCAGTTCACAGGTCCATGACCGACAGTATGACGACCGCAATCGAGCCGGACGTTTTTGGGGACCGACCACTTACGGGCGGGCATGCAGTTCTGTGACGACTGTGGCTCGATGATGAAAGCCCAGGGCGACTGCATGGTCTGTACGAACGAAGACTGTGCCGCCTCGAGCGAGCGCGACCCCGACGCGGAAGCCGCGTTCGTCACCACCGAATCCCAGACGGACGACGACGTGATCGAATCCGACGAGAACGCCAACTTCGAGGGCAAACCGAAGGCGACGGACGTCCGCTGTGAGGCGTGTGGCAACGAGGAAGCGTGGTACACGCTCAAGCAGACGGCCTCGGCCGACGAGCCGCCGACGCGGTTTTTCAAGTGCACCGAGTGTGGAAAGCGCTGGCGCGGATACAACTGAGTTCTTCGAACTGGCTGCTCCCGTCAGAACGCCGCCGTCACCAGGTTCCAGTACTGTAGCTGCCACACCAGCGCGAGGAGTGCGAACGCGAGGACCGTCAGGTATGCTAGCCCGTATCTGTTCGTCGAGGCCCCATCGAGGTCCCGGGTCTCGAGGACGCGTTTCCACTCGAGGGCGACCGCGGCGACGGCGACGGCCGCCGCCACCGCGAACACGGGGAGCACGGCGAGCGTGAGCCACAGCCACGGCGAGTAGCCGTACGCGAACTGGAGCGGATCGGCTGTCGCGTTGGCGAGCAGGCCGACGAGAAACGCGACGAGAAGCGCCACACAGCCGAGCACCGCGGTCCGAGGCCGGGTGAGATGCTCGCGCATCCGCCCCCAGCCGCGGCGGCGGTAGGCAGTCGCCGGCCAGACGACCACCGTCGACAGCAACGCTGCGAGGGCGACCGCGGCGACCGCGGCCTGGACAGTGGCCGTCTCGTACCACGAGAGCCGCTCGTAGGGTGCGCCGGGCGCGTTGGTGTAGAGGCGATCGTCCTCGATGGCCATGCTCGTCCCGGCGAACGCTGCATCGTCGTCCGACTTCGGTTCGAAGACGCCCGGTTCGACCTCGACCCAGCGGTCCGTCTGCCCGGTTAGATCGGTCACCTCGAGCACGCCGTCGTCGGTCACCGAGACGGTCACGGTACTCCCGAGCGTGACGAGTTTCTCGTGGCTCGTCCGGACGTTCGTCAGCCGGTACTCGCCTTCGTACTCGCCCGCCCGCTCTGTGGTCGCCGGATCCGCCTCGCGGTCGGGTTCGGCGTCGACGCCCAGCCCGTCCGTCATGAAGCCGTCGACGACGTCGCCGAGCCCGGGTGCCGGCGTGTTGAAGCTCACGAAGAGGGCGGCGTCGTGGTCGGGAAACAGGACGAAGGCCGTGTTGAAGTACTCGGTGCCGCCGGTGTGCCAGACGAGTCGCTCGCCGCGGTACTCAGAGAGCATGTAGCCGTAGCCGACGCCGTCGACCCCGGGGTGGTTCGTCGCGCGCTGTTCGAACATCGCCTCGACCGACGCCGCCTCGAGCATCTGTGTCTCCTCGCCGGCATCCTCGAACGTCCCGTCCTGGAGCTTCGCGATCGCGACGTTGCCCATGTCGGTCGCGCTCGCGGTCATCGACCCTGCCGGTGGAACGCCGACGATCGCCGGGTCGTCCGTCTCGAAGCCGTCGTCGGTCGGCACGTGACCCTTCGAGAGCGTCCGATCGTCGGGGACGGGCTGTTCGAACGTCGCCTGTTCCATCGCGAGCGGCTCGAAGATTTCGTCCTCGACGTAGGTCTCGAACGGCTCGTCGAGGGCCTCCTGGACGACCAGGCCGGCGAGTCCGGTGCCGTGGTTCGAGTAGACGATCGTCTCGCCCGGTTCGTCGATCCGGGCCGGCATCTCGGCCTCGAGGGTGTCCTCCCAGTCGTCGATCGCCTCGTGCTCGTCGACGAACAGCCCCTCGAGACGCTCCTCGTAGCCCGCCGTGTGAGTGCCGAGATGCTCGAGGGTCACCTCCTCGTCGCCCTCGAACTCGTGGTCCTCGAGGTAGGTGCCGACGGGCTCGTCGAGCTCGAGCGTCCCGTCCTCGACGCCCTGCATCACCGCCGTCCAGACCATCAGCTTCGCGACCGAGCCGACCGCGAAGGCGGTCTCGTTCGGGTCGACGGGCTCGCCTCCCTCGTAGTCGGCGTAGCCGTAGCCCTCGGCGTGGACGATCTCGTCGTCCGCTACCACCGCGACGCTCGCGCCAGCGACGTCGTGGTCGTCCATGGTCTCCGCGAGCAACGCGTCCATCCCCTCCTCGAGGTCGTCGTTGGTCTCCCACCCGCCGTCGGGTTCGTCGGCCGCGACTGATGTCGTCCCGAACGGAGCGACCATCCCGAAGACGACCAGTACGCACACCGTAAGCGCTAGCACAGTCTCGAACTGCCGGCTGCGTTCGATCATCCCCTCTCTCTAACGGAACGGCCGACGATAGCTTTCCGAGCACGACTTCGCGAACTGAAGCCGTGAGTACGTATTATATACCGGTTCGATCTTCGTGTTATACTATCGGACGTAACTGTGTGACGGTTCTCGCCACCCCGGGCGGCGAGAATCGTTCACGACGTACGTCCGGCAGTATTACCCCCACTGGATTCCCCTACCGCAGGTGTTTTTGGGGTTACACACGTACGGCCGTGCCATGACACTCCACAACAGAGACGTCAGACAGGACGTCCGCGAGCTCGGTGCGTTACTCGGCGAGATTCTCGAGGCGCAGACCTCGAGACGGGCGTTCGAGACGGTCGAATCCTGCCGGACGACCGCCATCGACTACCGGTCGGGTGAGATCGACTCCCGCGAGCCACTCGTCGCCGAACTCGAAGGGCTGTCGCCGAGTCGACAGCGCATCGTCGCGCGGGCGTTTACGACGTACTTCGAGCTGATTAACCTCGCCGAAGAGCGCGAACGGGTCCGATCGATCAGGGAAGACTCACAGGCAGACGAACTCGAGGATAGCCTCGAAGCGGCAGCTGTGGAACTGGCCGATGCTGATCCGGAGACTGTACGGGAGGTCCTCGATGACGTCCTGATCGAGCCGACGTTTACGGCCCACCCGACGGAGGCCAGACGCAAGACGGTCAAAGCGAAACTCTGGGAGATCGCGACCCACCTCGAGACGCTCGACGAGCGGCTGTTGACAGAGAAGGAGTCCGGGCAGGTCTGGCGCGACGTCGATGCCGAGGTGACGAGTCTCTGGCAGACTCCACAGGTCCGCAAGCGCCAGCCAGAACCCGAAGACGAGGCCCGTAACGTCCAGTGGTACCTAGAGAACACGCTGTTCGACGTCGTCGGCGAAGTGTACGACGAACTGGCAGACGCGTTGGACGACGAGATAACCACTCCCCCCGCGATCCCGAAGCTGTTCGAGTTTCGCTCGTGGGCCGGCAGCGACCGCGACGGCAACCCCTACGTCACGCCCGACGTGACTGCGAACACTCTCGAGCGACAACGCGGCGTCGTCCTCGAGCGCTACCGCGAGGAACTCAAACGACTCTCGGGAGTGTTGAGCCAGGACGGAGACCGAATCGACGTCGGCCCCCAGTTCAAAGCCTCCCTCGAGAACGACTGCGAGGACTTACCCGGTAGCGCCCGAACTGCGAGCGAGCGCTACCCCGGAGAGCCCTACCGTCAGAAACTCAAACTCATGCGTTCTCGACTCGAACGCGTCGGCGACGTCAGACCCGGCGGCTACGACGATGCCGAAGCGTTGCTCGCGGATCTCGAGATCATCGCCGACAGCCTGCGGGACAACGGCGCAGAGACGGTCGCCGAGGCCCACGTCGATCCGCTTCGGCGACAGGTCGAGACGTTCGGCTTCTCGCTTGCGAGTCTCGACCTGCGCGATCACCAGCAGAAACACACCACCGCCATCGCGGAGGCGCTCGAGCGCGAGGGTATCGAGTACCGCTCACTCGGCGAGGACGAGCGCGTCGACCTCCTGACCGATGCGATCTTGCAAGACGAGCGGGTGATCGACCTCGAAGACACCGACGACCTCTCGGAGGAGACCGCACGCGTCCTCGAACTGTTCTCCAGACTCGCCGACTGGCAAGCCGAGTACGGCGTCGACGCCATCGACACCTACTGTATCTCGATGACCGAAGAGCCGAGTCACGTCCTCGAAGCGCTCTTTCTCGCCGACCAGGCCGACGTCGTCTCCCTACCCGAACACAGCGGACTCGACATCGTCCCCCTGCTCGAGACCGAGTACGCTCTCTCCGGCGCCCGCCGGATCATGGGCACGCTGTTCGAGAACGAGGCCTACGAGCAGGCTCTGGAGGCGCGCGGACGCACCCAGGAGATCATGCTCGGCTACTCCGACTCGAACAAGGAGAACGGCTTCCTGGCGGCGAACTGGTCGCTGTACAAAAACCAGCGCCGGCTCGCGGCGATCTGTGACGACCACGACGTGACCGTCCGGCTGTTTCACGGCCGCGGTGGCTCGATCTCTCGAGGTGGCGGGCCGATGAACGAGGCGATGCTCGCCCTGCCAAACAGCACGGTGACGGGACAGATCAAGTTCACCGAACAGGGCGAGGCCATCGCCGAGAAGTACGGCAACCTCCGCATCGCCGAGCGCAACATCGAACAGATGCTCAACGCCCAGCTGCGTGCCCGCATGCAGGCACTTTCCCAGCCCCACGAAGACGTCCCCGAGGCGTGGCTCGAGGCCATGGAACTGATGGCCGACGCCGCTCGTACCGAGTATCGGGATCTACTCGAGAGCGATGGATTCGTCCGATACTTCGAAGAGGCGACCCCGATCAGGGTCATCGAAGATCTCGATCTCGGCTCTCGGCCCGCCTCGCGGACGGGCGAGCGAACCGTCGAGGACCTACGGGCGATCCCGTGGGTGTTCTCCTGGACCCAGTCTCGGTGTATCCTGCCGGGCTGGTACGCGCTCGCGACGGGACTCGACGCCTTCCTTGCGGATGGTGGATCGATGGAGACCTTACAGGAGATGTACGACGAGTGGCCGTTCTTCCGGACCACGCTGGACAACGCCGCGCTCTCGCTTGCCCGTACCGAACTCGAGATCGCCGCCGAGTACGCCGCCCTCGCCGACGACGACCTCCGCGAGCGGTTCTTCCCCCGGCTGTCGACGGAGTACGAGCGTGGGGTCGAGCTGGTGACGACGATCAGCCAGCGGGACAGCCTCCACACCCGCGACTGGTTCGCCGAACACCTCGAGCGACGCAACCCGTACGTCGACCCGCTGAATCTGCTGCAGGTGTACCTGCTCGGACGGACCCACCGGACCGACGTCGAGGAGCGGACGCTCCGACTGACCGTCAAGGGGATCGCGGCCGGGATGAAAAACACCGGGTGACCGACTCGAGAGGCCGACGTGGTCGTCCCCCGTCCCGGACGGTGATCGTTCTCACACGGGGCGACGAACCGAAACGGATAAAATCGTTACCCGGGTAGTAGTCGATGAGCCGAGATAGCCTAGCCCGGCCAAGGCGGCAGATTCGAAATCTGCTGTCCTCACGGACACGGGAGTTCAAATCTCCCTCTCGGCGTTTTTACAGCGACAACGACTGTGAGCGGTGCGTGGCGCTACGTGCCACGGAAGTGCGAACGGCGAAGCCGTGAGCAACGCGAGCAGTCCAGTCGCTGTAAAACCCGGAGAGATTTGAAGTAGACGAGACGCGCGCAACGAAGTGAGGACGTCTCGACGTGGTTCAAATCTCTCTCTCGGCGTTTTTCCGCGACTAATACGGCGAGACCGTTTCGCGTGTGCTCGTCAGCCTGTGTCGTGACAGCGGCCACACGCGAGCCACGAGAAGTGGTCAGTGTTGCGTATCCTGTCAGCAGTACCGACCGAGAAAACCACTCGCCACCTGTCGGAAACCAATGGCAATATCGTAAAGCTAATTAGGTCTACGTTATATATATGTCACGGAGTCTGTGAACATGGAGCATACACGAAGGAAGTTCGGGGCTTTCGTCGCCCTCGGTGCCGCAGGGGTAAGCGGTTGTCTCGGCGGCGGTGACGATCCAGCGACAGACGACGAATCGGAGGAAGACGACAGTGACGATACGGCGGCCGACGACACCAGCGAAAACGCAGAAGACGACGATGGAGTCGGCGTCGAAGATCAGCCCGACGACGCAGCCATCGCATTCGACACGCCCGCAGACGGCGCTACCGTCACGTCGCCAGTCGAGGTAAAAGCCGACGTCGAAGCTGTCGATATCGTCCCGCCCGACGATCCAGTCCCGGGTGAAGGTCACGTGCACGTACTCGTCGACAACGACTGCTTCGAAGACGGTGAGAGCATCCCCGGTCCGAGCGAGGAGGCCGAGGAAGAGGGCATCTATCACTGGCCCGAGACCGAAGGCGAGATCGAACTCGAGCCCGGCGAGTACGATCTGTGTCTGCAACTCGGCGACGGCGATCACAACGCGTTCGGCGAGACCGACGAAATTACCATTACGGTCGAAGAGGACGACGATGACGTCGGCGTCGAAGACCAGCCCGACGACGCAGCTATCTCGTTCGTGACACCTAAAGACGGCGCCACCGTCACGTCCCCCGTCGAGATCAAAGCCGACGTCGAAGCCGTCGACATCGTCCCGCCCGACGATCCCGCCCCGGGTGAAGCTCACGTACACGTGCTCGTCGACAACGACTGCTTCGAAGACGGCGAGACCATCCCCGGCCCGAGCGAGGAGGCCGAGGAAGAGGGCATCTTCCACTGGCCCGAGACCGAAGGCGAGATCGAACTCGAGCCCGGCGAGTACGATCTGTGTCTGCAACTCGGCGACGGCGATCACAACGCGTTCGGCGAGACCGACGAGATTACCGTTACGGTCGAAAAAGGGTAGCGAGTATACTGCTGGAGAACAGTTAGCGAACACCCGATCGCGCCGCGACGTCTGTCGCTGCTGGCGACAGCGTCTCGATTGCGATCGGCATGTGAACCGTTTTCTCCGGCGGCGTATTCGAACGAAACCCGGACGGACACCGGAGCCACACCCCTCTCCCTGCTGGATCGTACTACTGTCGGGCCGTTTTTACCCGTCGGGACGCTATCCCGGTGCAGTGACCGCGAGCGAACAGGACCGTCCCGGCGTGACCCGCGAGTCGCCCACGCTCGAGACGGCCCGAGACGCGATCGCCGAGGGAATCGCTCGAGGAACGCTCGTCACCGTCGTCGGCCGCTGTACCGTCGAGTACGACGGCCGAGCGGCGAGTACGCTCGAGGCCGGCGACCGCCACGTGATGTGCAAACCCGACGGAACGGTGCTCGTTCACACCGACGAGGGCCAACAGCCGATCAACTGGCAGCCACCCGGCTGCGACCAGGAGACGTTTCTCGAGGACCGGCGACTCCACCTCGAGAGCCTGCGGTCGAGCCCGGCAGAACGACTGCTCGTGAGCTTCGATCGCGTCTATCAGGTCTCGTCGTTTCGGATGACCGACCCGGAAGAGCTCGCCGTCGTCGGCACCGAACGGGACCTCAAGGAACGGATCCTCGAGGATCCCGACCTGCTCGAGGCCGGCTTCCGACCGCTTGCCACCGAACGGGAGACGCCCGCAGGCGCGGTCGACATCTACGGCGAGGACGAGACGGGACGGACCGTCGTCGTAGAGCTCAAGCGACGGCGAGTCGGTCCCGACGCCGTGGGACAGCTCCGCCGGTACGTCGACGCCGTAGAGCGCGATCTACACACCGAGGCCGAGCTTCGCGGGATCCTCGTCGCGCCGTCGGTGACAGACCGGGCCCGGCGACTGCTCGCGGAACACGGTCTGGAGTTCGTCTCGCTCGAGCCGACGGCCGACTAGACGAGCTCGCCGGAGACGTTGATCCCGACGAGGAGGGTACTCACGACCGCCGCGGCGATGGCCCCAAGCGGCGTCAGGGCGCCAGCGACGGCGAGCGGGATGGCGATCGCGTTGAACACGAGTGCCAGTCCGACGCTTCGCTCGAGGCGTTTCCGGGCCGCCGTCGCGAGGTCGAACGCCGTCTCGACGGCCCCGAGGTCGTCTTCGACGATCGCGAGGTCGGCGGCGTCGGAGGCGAGTGCCGTGCCGCTTCCGAGCGAGATTCCGAGATCCGCCGCGGCGAGTGCCGGCGCGTCGTTGGTTCCGTCGCCGACCATCGCGACGCGTCCGTCGGTCTGGAGGCGACGAATCGCTTCGGTCTTGCCGGCGGGCGGGACGTCTGCGAACACGTGGTCGACGTCGAGATGGCGGTCGAAGAACGCGGTCGCGGCCTCGTCGTCGCCGGTGAGGACGACCGTCTCGATGTCACGCTCCGCGAGTGCGGTGACGGTCTCGTCCCAGCCGGCGCGTGGCTCGTCACCGACGACGACGATTCCCTCGGCGACTCCGTCCCGGCCGACGACGACCGGGAGCCGGCCGAACCCGCGGGCGTCCGCCGCTCGCGTCGCGAGCTCGTCGGCGAGCTCCCAGCCCCGTTCCACGAAGAGGTCTGGATGCCCGACGAGGACGTCGGTCCCGTCGACGGTGCCTTCGATGCCCGTCTCGTGGCTCCGAACGTCCGCGACCCGGTCGTCGTGTACGCCGCCGTCGGCTCGCGTCGCGTCCTCGTCGCGCGTGTCGAACGCGGCCACGATCGCGTCCGCCGCGGGGTGGGTCGCCCGTCTCTCGAGTACGGCCGCGGCCTCGAGCAGATCCGGCGGGGCGTCGGTCTCGAGGACGTCCATCTCGCCGGTCGTGAGCGTCCCCGTCTTGTCGAAGACGACGACGTCGATCCCCCGGAGTCGCTCGAAGATACTCTCGTCGAAGACGACGATCCCCCGGTCGGTCGCCTCCCGGATGCTGGTGGCGACCGAAAGTGGCGTCGCGAGTCCGAGCACCCACGGCGAGACGACCACGAGTGCGAGCAAGACGGCGAGTACCGAACCGGTCGTTCCCGTCCCGAACGCGAGCGAGCCGAAACCGACGAGGACTGCCGTCGCCGCGACGGCCGGGACGAGACGGGAGGCGAGTTCGTCGGCGCGTTGCTGGACGCCGTGGTCTGCGCTCTGGAGGTTCCAGACGACGGTCGTGAGCCGGTCGATACTGCTCTCGGCGGTCGGGCCGACGGTGACGACGGCGGCCCCGTTCGTGACGACCGATCCGCCGACGAGGTCGTCGCCGGCTTGCTTTGCGACCGGGAGGTTCTCGCCGGTTATCACCGCTTCGTCGACCGTGCACTGTCCCTCGGCCAAGACGCCGTCGACGGGGATCCGTTCGCCTTCGCGCACGAGCAGCCGGTCGCCGGGCGAGACGTCCGCGACGTCGACGTCGGTCGTCCCGTCGGCCTCGAGCAGGCGGGCCGTCCCGACCTGTGAGATCGTCAACTCGGTGAGCCGGTCCATCGCGCGTCGTTTGACCGACGCCTCGTAGTAGAGTCCCGCCATCACGACGACGACGATCGCGATCGTCAGATCGTAGTAGACGTCGACCCGTCTAAGCGCAGTCGCCGCCACGCTGTAGCCGAAGGCAGCGACCGCGGCGACGGCCACGAGTAGATCCGTGGTCGGCCGACGCAGTTTCAGGCTGACGTACGCGCCACGCAACAGGGGCATCCCCGTGACGTAGAGGACGAAGCCCGTCAGCGTAAAGAGCATGAGATAGAACATCACGCCGACCGGGCTCGCGAGGGCCCGTTCGAAAACACCGACGAGCGCCTCGTCGTAGACGTACGGAACCGACATCGGGTAGAAGATCACCAGGTACTGCAACAGCACGAACATGCCGAAGACGATGCCGGCGATGTACCGTCCCTCGAGCATGTCCCAGGTCCGTCGACTGCGAAGGCCGGTCATCTCACGGGATCGGCGGGTCGTCCCCGTCTCGTCGTCGGTCCCGGTCGCATCGTCCCGGAGATAGGCCGTGTAGCCGGTTCGACTCAACGCGTCGCGAAGCGTCGTCGCCGAGACGCGGTCGGGATCGTGATCGATTCGAATCGTCTCCGTGACGTAGCTCGCCTCGGCGTCGTAGACGCCGTCGCAGTCGATCGAGAGCGACTCGAGGTAGGTTTCGCAGGTCACCCGGTGCATCCCGTCGACGCGGAGATACGTCCGGACGTACTCCCCGTCTCCGTCCAGGCCGGCCCGATCGCTCACCGCGTTTCGATCGGGTTCGGCTTCCGTCGTCCGATCGCCGTCCCGTCGCCTCGGCTCGTCGGCGACCAGTTCCGTGTAGACAGCCCGACACCCCCCACAACAGAACTCCTCGTCGCCGCCGCCGCGTCCCTCGGATCGAGGCCTGGCACACAGCAGACAGCCCTCGCGGTCACGACGGTCGGGAGTCACGACCCGTCACACCTCGACACATGGTCGCCACTACGGGTCCGACGACCAAAAACGACCCCGTCGTCCGGCCGCGGTTGCGGATCCGCGAGAGCGTCACGCGTCTCGTTCGTCAGCCTGCTCGAGATCGGCGCCAGCCCGCTCGCGGTGGTCGACCTCGAGACGGTCGACTGTATCGTGTTCGTCGATCACCACCCGGACGACGAAGACGACGGCGGAAAACGGCTCGAGCGGAAATTTTTCGACACGCTCGAGCCGGCTCCGCTCACTCGATGTCGATCGTGTGACTGTCCGCGGTCGGATCCGCCTTCGGCAGCGTAACCGTCAGTACGCCGTTGTCGACGGTGGCGTCGACGTCGTCGACGTCGACCGGCTCGGGGATCCGAACGCGACGGTCGAACGACTGGACGTGTCGTTCGCGACGGACGTACGCTTCTTCGCGTTCGTCTCGCGTTTCTCGGTGTTCTCCGCTGACGCGGAGGGTCTCGCCGGCAAGCCGGACCTCGAGGTCGTCGGTCTCGTAGCCGGGGACGTCGATCGTCACGACGAATTCGTCGCCACGATCGAGGAGGTCCATCGCGTTCGAGCCGCCGTCACCGGTCTCCGGGCGCTCGAGACCGCCTTCTTCCTCGCGATCCCAGGAACGGGCCGCGTTCTCGAACTGTCGGCTCATCTGTTCGAACAGTTCCTCGAGTCCCTGAAACGGGTTCGGTCGTCTGTCTGTCATATGCACGTGGGTTCGACGGCAGTCGTGTTAAACCTTCGACGGGGGAGAGGGGATACGGAACCGTCGACGGCGTCGACGACAGGATACCGACGGCCACAGGCTTTACTCTCTCCGTGTGATAGGGCGTGTCACTATGACGTCCGTACTGTTCGTCGTCAGCGAGCACGGCTACTGGGGAGAGGAGTGCATCGAACCCCTCGAGACGCTCTCCGAGGCCGGCCTCGAAATAACGGTAGCGACGCCGACCGGATCGCCGCCGGCGATCGACGAGCGCTCGGTCGATCCCGAGACCGTCGGCGAGGAAACGGCAGCTCACGTCCAGGACGTACACGAGAGCGACGAACGACTGAACGATCCGATCCCAGTCGCCGAGGCGCGTGCGGACGCCTACGACGCTCTCGTGTTGCCCGGCGGTCACGGCACGGAGTGGGACGTCACCCAGGACTCACACGTTCGAACGCTCTTGCGGGAAATGGTCGAAGGCGACGACGGGACGGCGCTCGTCGTCTGTCACGCCGTCGGCGCCCTCGCGTTCACGCGTGATAGCCACGATGCCTTTCTGGTCACCGGCCGCGAGGTCACCGGCTTCCCCAACGAGTGGGAAGAAGACATCGTCGACGAGAACGATCTGCTGCCCGACGGGCGCAAGCTGCCGTACTGGGTCGAAGACGAGGTGAAAACCGCTGGCGGCGAGTGGGATGCAGCGCTCGAGTCGGACACGAGCGTCACCGTCGACGGCGACTTGATCACTGCACGCGGCCCCGGGTCCTCGCGTGTGGCTGCCGAAACGCTGCTCGAGGAACTGGATGTGTAGTCGATACCGACTCGTCGTCGAGTCGTCCGTGTCGAATGCGTCCGGTTAATCGCCCGCGTGAAAGAGCGTGTACTCACTCGCCTCGTAAATGTTGATCAGCTCGGTTATCAGCTCGTCGTAGGACTCGTCCTCGACGCGCAACGCGTCCAGTCGTTCGATCGTCTCCTCGTCGAGTTCGACGGTAGGCATAGACGAACGTTGGGTATCGAACACCATAAAAGCCGACGTGGAACCCACACCGACGGCTCGCCCGCTGGTGGACAAAGCCACACATCTTTACGTCCGCCGGGAGTCGGTGGAGGTATGACCGACAACATCGAGACGGTCACGTTCACCATTCGACCAGACGACGGCACCGACGACGACGAAGACGAGGTCACACTCCCCGTCGGGCTGCTCGATCTCGTCGCGGAAGGCGACCAGACGCCCGCCGAGACGGTCGGCGACGTCACGTTGCTTTCACTCGCCAGCCGTGCCCACCACGTCGTCCACCACGGCGATGGAGCCGACGAGGAGATGGAGGCACAGGAAGAACGCGTGATGGAACTGTTCGAGGACCGCTTCGGCGTGACGTTCGCCGAGGCGACCGGTCACCAGCACTAAGACCACGACGCCGAACGCGCTCATCCGATCGCTCGAGGCGTCCGCGAGCCTCCCAACCGACCGCTCGGTTTCGAGTGGGCTGTACCGGCAGGTTGATGCGGACGAACCAGCCGAGTAACGAGAACGTCGATCGCGCCGAATCCGTGCGACACCCCTGATACCCCCGCACCCGTCGACTCGCGGATCGTGTTCTCGTTGGCGCGTCGCTTTTACCACGTAGTAACAGCCCCGCCGTCAAACGAGGGTCGGACTACGCCGCCGAGTCGGCTTCCTCGAGTGAGTCGCCGTCAGGCCCCGGTTCGGCGGAGGGCTCATCATCGTCAGCGGAACCCGTCTCTTCGGGCGAATCGTCTTCTTCGGCCCCCTCGGGTGAGTCGTCCTGATCTGCTGTCGGCGGTTCGCCGGCTGGCCCGGGATCGTCCGGTTGCTCGCCGTCAGGTTCTCCTGGGGGTCCTGGATCGTCCGGCTCGGCTTCCTCGGGTGGTCCAGGCTCCTCTGGCGGTCCTGGGTCGTCCGGTTCAGCTTCTTCCGGCGGTTCGTCCGGCTCTGCCTCCTCGGGTGGCACTGTCACCGGCTCGACGGTGATCGTCGTCCCGTCGGCGTCGTCCTCGCTTGCCACCTCGAGGTCGTACTCGCCGGGTTCCTCGATCACGGTCGAGAGCGTCACCGCACCCGGCTCCCCGGCCGCGAGCGAGATGGCGTCCTCGTCGACGACCTCGCCGTCGACGGCCAGCGTGACGTCCTGGGTTCCCGTTTCCCCGCCGACGTTCTCGACTGCCGTCTCGACTTGAAGGGTCTGGCCGGCCTCGATCGGGGCGTTCGTCCCCGTGATCACGACGTCGAATGCGGCGGGCTCGGTCGGTGCGATATCGCCGGCGGGCGGCGTCGAGACGGTGATTGGCTCGTCGTAGCCGTGATCGGTCACGTCGAACGACCAGGTGAGCACCTCGTCGTCGGCTTCGGGCGTCCACGTGACCGTGAACGTCGTCTCGCCGGGCTCGAGATCGACTGGCGGCTCGTCGTCGGTCGTTCCCTCGACGAACTCACTGGCGGCAGTGACTCTCGCGTCGTTAGGGTTCTCGGCCGCGAAGGTGACCGCGATGCCGTCGTCGGTCGGCTCCGTCTCCGCGACGGTCAGTTCGGGCAGGTCGGGCCGGACCGCCTCGAGACAGGCGTCGCCGTCGGGGTTCGTCTGCTCGGGACCGAGTTCGCCATCCTCGGAGAGCTCGACCGATCGGAGGATCGAAGACGTACCCGCCTCGGTGCCGACGAAGACGCCGTCGTCTCCGATCTGGACGACGCGCGTGCCGTCGTCGTCGGTCCAGGCCTCGGCCTCGGGGCCGATCTGGACGATCGTCGTCTCGCCTTCCTCGGCGAGTTCGTCCCAGGGGAACTGCGGTGAGGCGATCTGATTGCCGAACCCTTCGCTCATGTAGAACTCCTGTGTGTACCGGACGGTCTCGACGGGGCCGGTGATCGCCACTGCGGTGCAGTTCAGGAACTCGACTTCGGGCTCGGGTACGGGCTCGGGCTCCTCGACGGTCACGACCGCGTCGTCGGCGACGACCACGCCGTCGTCGAGATAGGGTCCGTCGTCCTCGCCGTCTGTCTCGGCGAACGCGAACGTCTCCGTCCCATCAGTGTCCTCGTGGGCGACTGCGACCAGACTGTGCTCGCCTGCCTCGAGCGTATCCTCCTCGAACGCGAGGCCAGGGACGTCGAAGAGGTCGATCTCGACGTCCTCGTGTTCGCCCGGCTCGAGGTAGTCGGAGACGCCGACGGCGGCGTCCGGCTCGAGATCGTCGGGCTCGAGTTCGCCGGGGTCTGCCTCCTCGAGGTCGTCCGCGTCGTAGATCGCGACGAAGCCACCGCCGGGAACGTCGACGCTCTCGACGTCGACCGACGTCCCGTCGCTTTCCTGGTCTGCGAACGCAACGGTCGCGACGGGTTCCTCCTCGAGCGTGTACTCGATCGTCTCGCTCGCGAGGACCTCGTCCTCGAGGGTTCGAACCTCGACGTCGAGCGTCGCGTCGGCCTCGAGGGGTGGCTCGAGATCGATCTCGAGGTCCGAAACCGGCTCGCCAGCCTCGAAGGGATCGGTCTCGCCGATTCGGTCGTCCTCGTCGGTGGCAGTCAGGACGTACTCCTCGGGCGCGTTCGCCTCGTCGACGACGAGCGTCTCGCCGTCACCGTCCTGATCAGCGACCGACAACGTCGCCTCGGGGAGTTCCGCCTCGATCGCTTCTTCGAGGACGATCTCGCCAGCGGCGTCGCGGACGACGACGACGTCGCCGGTTTCGTTCCAGACCTGGCGATCGACGTCCCAGTAGAGCGTGTCGTCAGTGTCCTCGCCGTCTCCGGTGACCAGTGTCACATCCTCGTCGGGCTCGAGTGTGAACTCGGGGAACTCGTAGGGTGTGAGCGCGTCGGCGGCGACGAGGCCGTCGTCCTCGCGATCCTCGACGGTCCAGCCCGTCATCTCGAGGGGGACGTCCTCGACGTTGCGGAACGTGACGAACTCCTCGTCGGGATCGTCGCCGACGATCTCGTAGTCGACGACCGCGAGTGCGCCCACGGCCTCGGGGGCGGCGTCGATCACGTCGGGTTCGGGTTCAGGTTCAGGTTCAGGTTCAGGTTCGTCGACGCTCACGAGTGCCTCGTCGTAGACGGGCGCACCGTCCTGATCGACGTAGGGAACGTCCTCCTCGCCGTCGGTGTCGACGTAGTCGAACGTCTCGTCGTCGGTGGTATCGAGGTGGGGTACCGCGATCAGCGTCCGGTTCTCTTCGATCGGCTCCTCGAGGTCGATCTCGACGTCCTCGTGCTCGCCGGGTTCGAGGTACGCCGAGACACCACGGACGCTTTCGACCGGCTCGCCCTCGAGGAATGCCCCGTCGTGGATGGCGACGAAGCCACCCTCCGAGAGGTCGAGGCTGTCGACGACGACCGTCTCGCCGTCGCTCTCCTGGTCGGCAAACGAGATCGTCGCTTCGCCCTCGAGTTCGTCGATCTCGTCGACTCGCTGCTCGGCATCCTCGAGTGCGGCCGCAAGGATCTCTTCGAGGCCGTCGGTGTCGACGTCGACCGCGTAGTCGGTCGCGTCGGCGGCCGTCGACTCGACGAGAATCTGGAGCTGGGTCACGCTGACGCGCTGGTACTGGATCGCCCGGGCCGTCGATTCGCCGGCACTCCTCGCTGCAACCTGGAGCTGTTCGACCGTCGCGACCTGAGCCTGTGCGAGCGCACCCGAGGATGCGCCCTCGGCGAGCACCTGAACCTGCGTGACGTCGACGATCTGTTTCTGGATCACCGCACCCTCGCCGGCACCGAAGGCGGCCGCCTGTATCTGTTCGACCTCGACGACCTGGTGCTGGACCGCCGAGGCGACGGCTCCTTTCGCGGAGCCGAACGCGGCCGTTTGGGTCTGGGCGACGTGGACCTCCTGGTGCTGGAGCACGCCGCCGGCCGCACCCGTCGCCGCGGCCTGGATCTGTTCGACGGTGGCCTCCTGGCTCTGGTAGATCGCGCCCTTCGCGGCCCCGAAGGACGCCTCCTGGATCTGCGTGATCGTGACGCGCTGGACCTGTTCGATCCGGACGTCACCGACTCGCTCGAGTGCGCCCTTGCCGGCTCCGCGTGCGGCGACCTGGGTCTGTTCGATCGTCACCTCCTGTTTCTGGACTAACGCGCCCTTTCCTGCGCCTTTGGCTGCCTTCTGGATCTGCTTGATCGTCACCTCCTGGTATTGTTCGACGTCGATATGTACTGCGCCCTCGAGTGCGCCCGCCGACGCGCCCGCCGCCGCGTGCTGGACGTGTTCGAGAGTGACCTGCTGGCGCTGTTCGGCGGTTATCTTCTGGTACTGCGTGACGACGCCGTAGGCCGCCCCCTGGGCAGCCTCCTGGATCTTCCCAGGTGCGTCGACATCGCGTTCGCCGGCTTCGCTCGCGGCGCCCGAAGCCGCACCGTGGGTCGCCACCTGGAGCTGTTCGACGGTCACCACCTGTTTCTGGGCGATTGCACCGTGGGTCGCTCCCCACGTCGCGCTCTGTAGCTGAGTCGCGTTCGCCACCTGGTGCTGGGCGAGTGCGCCGTCGGTCGCGCCGCCGACGGCGGCCTGGACCTGTTCGACCTCGACGTCCTGATCTTGTACCAGCGTACCGTGGACGGCACCCGCCGTCGCTGCCTGGACCTGTTCGACGTCAGCCGCCTGATGCTGGGCGACAGAGGCGAGTGCGCCCTCGGTCGCCGCCGCCTGCTGTTCCTGGCTCACCTCGACGCCCTGTGACTGGGCGAGTTCGATACCGTCCTCGACGCCGGCCTCGACGGCGTCTTGCTGTTCCTGGACGAGTACATCGATCGCCGCGTCGGCCGTCGCGTCTGCGGGCGCTTCCAGTTCAATCGCAGCTCCGTCCTGGTGTGTGTTCGCTCCGGGCGATTCGTCGCCGACGTCGGCTGCACCGTCGGCTTCTGCCGTCACGGCCGCTCCGGCACCGCCGAGAACGGGGAGTGCAACGCCGCTTGTAACCATCCCTGCCGCGGCGAGGATCACCACGGCGACCTCGAGACGGCTCATGGGATCCCTCGGTTCCACCCTAAATATTGGCTATCTGATGACGCGGACTGCATAGTTCTCGGGGGCGGCGACGATTCGAGTCATAAGCCCCCCGGTCGTTTCAGTTGAGGTGTCGACACAATATCCCGTTACGCGGCGTTCCGTCCGCCCGACCGCGCCTTGAGGTCGAACCCGCTCGACGACATCGTCTGGTGATAGGAATGAGCCCGTTGAAGCAGCGGCGCTCGGTCCTCGCGGCGGCTGTAAACCGAAGTTTTGATTTGGGTTTACGGGACAGTCGAGGTATGGCAACTGGAACCGATTCGGTCGATCTCGTCGACGCATCCGTCGTCAGACCGTTCGCCCGCGCGGCGTTGCTGGCGGCGCTTACGGCCGCGCTCGCGTACGTCGCGTTCCCGAACCCGTGGGCGACGGCACCGGTGACGCTGCAGGTACTCGGCGTCTTCCTGGTCGGGCTCTATCTCACCCCCCAGTGGGCGGCCGTCTCGATGATCCTCTATCTGGCAGCCGGGGCGGTCGGCGCGCCCGTCTTCGCGGGCGGATCCGCCGGAATCGGCGTACTGCAGGGACCGAACGCGGGCTTTCTCTGGTCGTTTCCCGTCGCCGCGGCGCTGATCGGGACGCTCGTCCATCGGAACAGGACGCCCACGAACCCCGCCGACCGATCGCTACCGGTGCTCGCGGGCGCGCTCGTCGCCGCGACCGTCGTGATCTACGCCGCCGCCGTTCTCTGGCTCATGTGGCTGCTCGAGCTCGGCCCCGTCGAAGCGGCGCTGGTCGGGGCTTTCCCGTTCATCCCGTTCGAACTGCTCAAGGCGGTCGTCGCCATCGCCATCGTCCGAAGCGACGTGATCGATCCGACGTGACTCGGCGATGATCGAGTTCCGATCCGTCACCTTCCGTTTCGAGGACGTCGCGGTCCTCGAAGACGTCACGCTGTCGATCGACGACGGCGAATTCGTCGTCCTTGCGGGGGCAAACGGCAGCGGCAAGACGACGCTGTTGCGCCACTGTAACGGCCTGTTGACTCCCGACGAGGGCGAAGTACTGGTCGACGGCACCGACGTCGCCGACGATCCCGTCGGCGCGCGCACGAGCGTCGGGATGGTCTTTCAGCATCCACGCGATGGCTTCGTCGCCGCGACCGTCGGCGCGGACGTCGCCTTCGGCCCCGAGAACCTCGGGCTCTCCCGCGAGGAGATCGATCGCCGCGTCGGGGCCGCACTCGAGGCAGTGAACATGGCCGGCCGCGAGGACGACCGGATCGACCAGCTGTCGGGTGGCGAACAGTCCCGCGTCGCCATCGCCGGTGCGCTCGCGATGGAGCCGACCCACCTCGTGCTCGACGAGCCGTTTACGGGTCTCGACGAGCCCGCACGCCGCTCCGTGCTGGGTCGACTCGAGGAGCTCTCGGCGGCCGGCACCGGAATCGTCGTCGCGACCCACGACCTCCGGGACGTGCTCGCGCTTTCCGACCGGGCCATCGCGATGGCAGACGGCGAGGTCGTCGTCGACGCACCGCCGCGGCGCGCTTGCGACCGCCTCGAGGGCGTCGACGTCCGCGTTCCACGCCGATGCTGAGCTACGAGCCCGACGAGACGCTCGCCCACCGGCTCGACCCGCGGTCGAAACTCGCCCTCCAGATGGGGTTTGCCGTCGCCGCGGTCGGCCACGCTGATCCCCTGGCCCTCGCCGCGTTGACGGTACTTGCGGCCCTCGCACTCGCGGCTGCCCGGCTGTCGCCGCTCCGGGCGCTGTACGCCTACCGGTTCGCGCTGATCGTCCTCGCGGCCGCGCCGCTTGTCTCTGCGCTGACGCTTGGCTCGCCGTGGCTCGAGCCCGCCGACGCCGTTGCCCCCGCGCTGGCGAGCTACGGCGTCGCGTTGATCCTGCTGGTCAGCGCCGCCTACGTCCGCTCGACGCCGGTCCGGGAGTCCCGGGCGGCCATCCAGCGGACGATCCCCGGCAAACCCGGGCAACTGCTCGGCGTCGGCATCGCGCTCGTCTTCCGGTTCCTGCCGGTCCTGCTCGCGGATCTGCGGACGATCCGGGAGGCGGTCGCGGCCCGGCTGGGCGATCAGCGCGGGCCCCTCGAGCGCGCCAGCCGGATCGGCGTCCTGGCGCTGTCACGAGCGTTCGAACGGGCCGACCGCCTCGCCGTCGCTTTACAGGCTCGGTGTTTCGCCTGGAATCCGACGCTGCCGGCGCTGTCGTTCTCGCGGATCGATGTCCCCGTCCTCGCACTCGCTGCGATACTCGTACTGTCGCCGCTTCTGTGAACGGTCACCGGGACTTTTAGGCCAGGCCACCGGTCGTTCGGATGATGAGTCTCATCGCGGAGTACGAACTGTCCAACCCGATCCTCCGGGGTACCAGGCGAGCGCTTCCCGACCTGCAGTTTCAGGTCGAGGACGAACAGCTCTCGCGGTCGGAGTTGCCGAAGCTGGTGTTTTGGACGACCGGCGATGAGCGCGACCTCGAGCGCCTCGAGGACCTGCTCGCCGACGATCCGACAGTCGACGACGTCGAACGACTCGCTGCCCTCGGCGGACGGCGGCTGTATCGCGTCGCACTCACCGAAGTAGGAGTCGTCGGTATGACCTACCAGGACGCGGTAGAACTCGGCATCACGTTCCTCGACATCAGGGTAACGGGCGAGCCGATGCAGTACCGGGCACAGGTCCCCACGCGAGAGGCGTTGTTCGCCTACCGGGAACGCTGTCGCGATCGGGGGCTGTCGTTTCGACTCGTCGGACTCTACGAGGGGAAGGCGGAGCCGACGAATCGGTACGGCGTCACGGATCGACAGCGCGAGGTTCTGCTTGCAGCCCTCGAGCACGGCTACTTCGACGTACCTCGGGGAACGACGCTCGAGGAACTCGCTGCCGAGTTAGACGCCTCCGGACAGGCGCTCTCGGCGCTTTTGCGCCGTGGACAGGCGAACCTTCTCCGGCACACCCTCGCAGCAGACGGCACTTAAAACGTTGGATGACAAATGGACGGGTATTCCACCGCTCGCCCACTATTCACTCGTAGATCAAGCAATGTCTACTACCCAGCCCCAGCCCTCCGCCCACGACGAAACCGTCACGTACGCACTCGACGGAACCGAGACGCCGAGCACGGCGATCGTCGAAGCCGTCGCGGCCGCGTCGGGACGAGACGCCGCCCCGTCGCCGGAAAGCTCCGACCCCCTCCCGCCACTTTTCAACACGGTCGATCCCGACGCGCTCGACTCGCTGTTCGCGTCTGCCGGCGAGGACGTCTCCCTCTCGTTCACCTACGCTGGCTACGAGGTCGTCCTCGAGAACGGGACGGTTTCAGTCACACCCGCGTAAACTCTCACTTTCGTCCCCGCTGGATTCGCTTCGGCAGACTTCGGACTACACCGCCGGACAGAACGGTTGATACGTTCATCGGAGGACGTTCCCGGTGACAGTGTATCAGCGCCGGTGCCGACGGTAAATGATCGCACCGAATAGCCCGACGGCAACGACGCCGAACAACGGTCGAAGCGGATCGAAGTACGTCATCAACGCCGAGGAGCTAAACAGCGCGAGCAACACGGCGTTGCAGGTCGGACACGCCACGGCGAGAAAGCCACCCGCCGTGCCGGCGTAGGCACACCTGTCACCCGAACACTCCTCGGAGTCGAGTGACGATCGCTGGATTACGTACACGGCCGCGAGCACCGACGTCAGCGCGAGAAAGGCGTAGTCAAGCGGCGTCCGCGGAACCATCCGCACGTACAGCGGGTTCGGGACGAGCCCGGAGACGATCCCGAACAGCAAGAAGACGCCGGCACCGACGGCGATGCCCTTCGCCAGCGTCCCACGCGTAGGTTTCATCGACAGTGTGTTTTCTCTGCAAGACTATATGAGCTGTGGTCGTTCGAGTCGCCGATCGCCAGACCGGATGGTTCGACAGGATCATCGCGCCAGACGGTATCGAACCGAAATCGGCCGGGACTGCCGACTCGAGAAGGGCTTTTTGACGCGGCCGACTAGGCCGACTCGGTTCTCGTGGCCCGACGATTTCCGAACCCGATCCGGCTGACGATCCTCTGGATCGGGCTCGCGCTCGCCCGACTCGGCCTGATCGAACGCGAGCGAGCGCGTCGTACGACGGACCTCGCCTGGCCCCGCATCGTGACGGGACTGGCACGGATGTCGAAAAACGCCGTCGACGTCGCGATGGTTGGGATCGCCGTCGGCTCGGCAGCGATCGCCGGCGTCGGCTTCGCCTCGCCGTTTTGGGGACTCGCGTTCTCGGTCGGCGGCGGGCTCGCCGGCGGCACGATCGCGCTCGTCTCCCAGCGCTACGGTGCCGAGGCCTACGACGGGCTCGGGCAGGCGGTTCGCTCGAGCATCGTCCTCGTGCTCGTCGCGACGATTCCGCTGACGGCGGCGTTCTGGCTGTACGCCACGGAGCTGATCGGCCTGCTTACCGACAACCCGGAGGCGCTCGAGCTCGGGGCGACCTACCTCGCGATCGTCGGCGTCGGCATCCCCTTCGCGGGGCTGAACCTCGTCGGGAGCCGGACGTTCGTCGGGATGGACGACGCCTGGACACCGATGGTCGTCCGGGCGGGCGGGGCCGTCGCGAACGTCGTACTCAACGCCGTCCTCATCTTCGGGTTCGGACTCGGCGTCGCCGGCGCAGCTCTGGGGACGGTGCTGGCGAACGCCGTGGTGACGGCGACGTTCGCGGTCGCGTTCGCCACGGGTCAACTTCCCGGGATCGGCCGCGTTCCGGTGACGGTCGATCCCACCGGTACCTACCTCGCGCCGGGAACGATGCGGGATCTGGTCACGATCGGCGTGCCCGTGATGGGCCGGAACCTCGTCTGGCGCGTCGCGGAGTTTCCGCTGCTCGCGATCGTCGACGTCTTCGGCCAGGACACCGTCGCGGCCTACGTCATCGCCCGCCGGATCTGGGACTTGATGGGCACCCCCGGCTGGGGCTTCGGCCTCGCCTCCTCGAGTCTGGTCGGCCAGGAACTCGGTGCGGGCGACGAACGGACCGCAGAGCAGTACGGCCGGGAGATCATCCGATTCGCCGTCGCCGTCTACGCCGTCTCGGCGGCGATCGTCTTCGCCTTCGCCGAGCCGATCACGCTCGTCTTCACCGACGACCCGACCGACCTCGCCGTGCCGACGGCAGTCTCGCTCGTCCACGCGGCCTGTATCGCCGTCGTCTTGCAGGCGATCTCCCGTGGCTCGTCCGGCCCGCTCAACGCGAGTGGTGACACCCGCTGGCCGTTCTACAGCCAAGTACTCGGCATGTTCGGGGCCGCGATCCCGCTTGTCTACCTCGGTGCATACGGCCTCACCGTCCCCGGGATCGTGACGATCCCGCCGCTTGGCCTGTGGGGGCTGTACCTCGCCTTCTTCGCCGAGACGGCCGTCCCCGCGGCGGTCAACTACTACCGCTTTACGACCGGCAAATGGAAGGCGATCAGCCGTTCGTACCGGCCCGACGTCGCTACCGGAGACGACTGACCGCTGGCACACTACTGACTACTTCGAGCCGCCTCGAGCAATGCGTCGTAGGCCGGCCCGTAGGCGTCGGCGATCCGGTCGGGATCGGTTCGGTCGTCGCCGGACAACGGTGGCACGGAGAGTCGCTCGAGCGGGTCGAGGTAGTCGATCACGTCCGGCACGCGCTTTTCGAGTTGGCCCTCGCGCGGGCTCGAGCGGGCGACCTCGCAGGCCCGACAGAAGCGATGTCCAGGATAGATCCGGACGCGGCCGGGTTCGACGGCGGCGACGGCGGCGACGGCAGAGTGCTCGAGCGACTGCAACGGCATCGCGACGTCGCCGTAGGACTCGACGACGGCGAGCGGTTCGGCCTCGATCCGGACCGCGAGGTCCTCGAACGCCGGTACGTACCGTCGCTCGATGGCCGCGTTCAGTTCCTCGACCGTCTCGACGGGGACGGCGTCCGCGAGTGGAAGCGTCCGCGCCACGCGGTCGGGAACGGCCGCGGTCGCGTTGACGACGAACGTATCGTCGCCGTCGGGGGTCCTCACCCGGTCGACGACGAACTCGCGGTCCTGGCGGCCGAGCAGGCCGGTGCCCCCGTCCGGTGACGGACGCCAGAGCCGGTGGACCGGGTTGAGCAGTTCGGGCTCGCGGCCGTCGCCTTCCGCACTCGCCAGCCGGGCGGCGTCCTTGCCGTAGAGCCGGCCGTCGGCGAGTGCGTTCAGGCAGTCGTCGTGGTCGAACCAGTAGTCGTTGCCCGCACGGGGCTTGTAGCCCGCGCCGCCGGTCCGGGAAAGCAGACCGGCCGAGAACGTCGTCTTGCCGGCGTCGACACGGTCCGCGCCGACGACCAGCAGGATCATTCGTTCAGGCCGTAGTACCCCGGCTCGTCCTCGCCGCGGGGTTCGGCGACGACGAGGTCGTCGGCGTTGGTCATGATCCACGGGATCGCCCAGTCGAGCAAGACGTCCTCGGTCTCGGGCTCGAGTTCGGCGTCGGGCTCGAGCTCCTGGAGCATGCGGGCAATCTCGTAGACGGTGTACATCTGGCCGGACTCGAGCAGCTCCTCGGCCGTGTAGAAGTCACACGGGTAGAGCTGCTCGAACTCGTCTTTCGGGAGTGGCATACCCGTCGGTACGGCGGTGTCGTGGGTAAACGGTGTGGTTTCACCCGCCGTGCGCGAGGGCGTCCGCGAGCGCCTCGATCGGGTGACGGGGCCGCTCGTAGCTCTCGAAGTCGCCGATCTGGGTGCGACAGGAGACGCCGGGTGCGACGACGGTCTCGGCGTCGCTGTCGTCGACGTGTTCGAGCAGCAAGCGACCGATCGCCCGCGAGAGGTCGTAGTGTTCGCGTTCGTATCCGAAGCTGCCGGCCATGCCACAGCAGCCGGTGTCGAGCGGGTCGACCGTATAGCCGGCCCGTCGCAAGACGGCGACGGCGTGGTGGTCCCGGCCGAGCGCCTTCTGGTGGCAGTGGCCGTGGACGGCGAGGGCCGCGTCGGGGGCGTCGAACGCGAGGTCCGAATCGAGGCGGTGGCGATCGAGGTACTCGCAGACGCCGTAGACGTTCGCCGACAGCGTCTCGACGCGTGGATCGGACAGCAACGAGCCGTACTCGTCGACGACCATCGAGGCGTCCGAGGGCTCGAGGAAGACGACCGACCAGCCCGCCTCGAGGGAGGACTCGAGATCGTCGAGCAACGCCTGTCCCCGCTCGGCCGCCCGGTCGAGCAGCCCCTGGGAGTAGGCGGCCCGGCCGGTCGGCCCCAGGTCCGGAATCGCGACGTGAACGTCGGCGGCCTCGAGCACCTCGACCGCGGCCCTGCCGGGGCCGAGGTTGCTGTAGTTCGTGTACGTGTCCGGATAGAGGACGACTCGATCGGTCGCCGCCGACTCGCTCACTCCCGATCCGCGATCTGCGAACCAGGAGACGAGCGACTCTGCACGAAACGTCGGGAGCGTCCGGTCGGGTGCGATCCCGACGGTTCGCTCGAGTGCCGTTCGCGCGCCCGGCGCGGACGCGGCGTAGTTCGTAAGCGGCGCGAACGCGGCCCCGACGGCGGCGAGTCGGTCGACGTTCGCGAACAGCCGCTCGCGCAGCGAGACGCCCTCGCGCTCGTGATAGCCGTGTTTGACCTCGGCTTTGAGCTTCGCCAGGTCGACTCCGGTGGGACAGTCACTCGCACAGCCCTTACAGCCGATACAGAGATCGAGCACCCGCTGCTGGAACTCGTCGGCGTACAGCTCCTCGGGATCGAGGTCGCCGCTGATCGCCGCCCGGAGCAGGTTCGCCCGGCCCCTGGTGGTGGCGAGTTCCTCCTTGCTCGCGCGGTAGGTCGGACACATCACGTCGGTGCCGGTTTGCCTGCAGGTACCACAGCCGTTACAGAGTTCGACGAGGTGGGAGAAGCCGCCCTCGGCCTCGAACTCGAGCGTCGTCGTCGGCTCGAGCGAGTAGTAGTCGGGGCCGTACCGGAGGTGATCGCGCATGTCGGTCGGCCCGTCCGACGAGCCGGCCGCCGAGTCGTCGTCACGGTAGACGACCTTGCCGGGATTCATGCGCCAGTTGGGATCGAACGCCGATTTCACCGCTTTGAAAGCGTCCCAGAGATCGGGGCCGTAGAGCTTCGGGTTGAACTCGGTTCGAGCGAGGCCGTCGCCGTGTTCGCCCGAGAACGAACCGCCGTGTTCGAGTGCAAGGTCGGTGACGTCGTCGGCGATCGACCGCATCGTCTCCACTCCGTCCTCGTCTTTGAGGTTCAACACGGGCCGAATGTGCAGCGTGCCGACGCCGGCGTGAGCGAAGTAGGCGGCCGTCGTGTCGTGAGCCTCGAGGATCTCCTGAAAGCCCTCGACGTACGTCGCTAGCTCGTCGGGCGGAACCGAGGCGTCCTCGACGAACGGGTACGGCTTCGGATCGCCGTCCATGCTCATCAGAAGCGGGATGGCGGCCTTCCGGAGCTTCCAGAGGCGATCCTGTGTCTCTGGCTCGAACGCTGGAACCGCCTCGAACGCGTCTCCCTCGACGAGCAACGCCTCGGTCGCGATCTCGAGCGCGTCCGAGAGATCGTCGTGCAGTTCGGAGTCGAACTCGAGCATCAGCGCCGCCGCCGTTCCGTCGGGGATCGCCTCGGCGTACTCGGCGTACTCCTGGGAGTCGTCGGCCAGCCGGAACACCTCCCGATCCATCAACTCGACGGCGCTGGCCTCGAGTTCGAGCGCGGCAGGAACCGCAGCGAGGGCTTCGATGAGGTCGTCGTAACAGTAGACGGCGAGGGCCGTCTCCGCGGGGCGGGTCACGAGCGACAGCGTCGCGCAGACGACGACGCCTAACGTGCCTTCCGCCCCGACGAGCAGCTTCGAGAGGTTGATCACGCACTCGCCGTCCTCGCGCTCTCTGATTACCTTCTGGAGATTGTAGCCGCTGACACAGCGTTTTAACTCGGGATACCGATCCTCGATCTCTGCCTCGTTGTCCTCGACGACGGCCCGGACGGTCCGGTAGAGCGCGGCTTCGCGGTCGTCTTTCGCGACGATTCGCTCGAACTCCTCGCCGTCGAGGACGACCTCGCGGGTGTGGATCAGCGAGCCGTCCGCGAGGACGACCCGACACTCCTCGACGTAGGCGTCGGTGATCCCGTACCGGACCGAGTGTGCGCCCGTCGAGTTGTTGCCGATGCCGCCGCCGATCGTCGCCCGGTTCGACGAGGCGGGATCGGGCGCGAACTGCAGTCCCCACTCGGCGAGGTGGTCGTCGAGGTCGTCCTGGACGACGCCCGGCTGGACCCGTGCGAGCCGGGCGTCGGGGTCGACCTCGAGGATTTCGTCCATGTGTCGCGACAGGTCGAGCACGACACAGCCGGGGCCGACCGCCTGGCCCGCGAGCGAGGAGCCGGCCCCCCGCGGGAGGACGGGCGCGTCGTGGTTGGCGGCGACTGCCACCGCAGCCCGGACGTCGTCGACGTCTCTCGGAAAGACGACGCCTGCGGGCTCGGCGCTGTAGATGCTCCCGTCGGTCGCGTACCCGATCCGGGTGTATCGATCGAACCTGACGTCGCCCACGCAGGCCGCCCGGAGATCGGCCGCGAGTCTATCGACCTCGGCTGATTCCAGCCGGTCCTCGACAGCCATACCCCGACAGAACGCCTCGAGCAGGATAAATGTGGTAGCTGGTATCAGGGGTTGCCGTCTACGACGTTCGCAAGGAGTCGGAGTCGTCAGTGCAGGGGGCGCACGTTCGTGCGCCCCGGACGAATCGGGGTTCGGCCCGTTCAAACGGCGAGCGAATCGCCAGCGTCGCGAGCCGTTATTCGAAGTGGCCGAGGCACTTCTGGTACTCTTCGGCGGCTTTGTCCCAGTCGACGACGTCGAAGAAGGCGTCGATGAAGCTCCCACGGTCCGGACCGTAGTCGTAGTAGTACGAGTGTTCCCAGACGTCGAGTGCGAGAATGGGGTGACTTCCCCACAGCGCGTGGAGGTCGTGGCGGTCGACCTTGAGGTTGCGAAGCTGTTTGGCGACGGGATCGTACACGAGCAACGCCCAGCCACCCGCGGCTCCAGCGGCGGCTTCGAACTCGCCTTTCCAGGCCTCGTAGGAGCCGAAGTCCTCTTCGATGCGATCCGCAAGATCGCCCTCGGGTTCGCCGCCGCCGTCGGGGGACATGTTCTCCCAGAACAGCGTATGGAGATAGTGTCCACAGCCGTTGTGAGTTACGTTCTCCATCGCGCCCGGCGTCGAATCGTACTCACCGGACTCGCGGTTCTCCGCGAGCGTCTCTTCGGCGCTGTTGAGGCCGTCAACGTAACCCTGGTGGTGCGTGTCGTGGTGCCAGGTGACGACCTGTTCGGAGATCGCCGGCTCGAGTGCGTCGTAATCGTACGGAAGCGGTGGGAGTTCGTGGTCGGTCATGGAATCACCGTTCCCTACGATGACCGCGAACATGTTAAACATTGAGGACGCGAATGTGACTCACCCACACGAAGACCGAAATCACCGGAGAGCGTCCCGCCGGTATCGAGCGACAGCGGTGCCGATCGGACGATCACCGCCTAGGACAGTTCCTTGTGACGTGCGTGTTCGAGCCACTCCTCGAGTGACGGCTGTTGCCGGTACCGAACCGTCTCGCTTCGACGATCGTACTCGAGAACAGCCGCGTCCTCGAGCCGCGGTAGATGCACGTGCTCGAGCGACATGACGATTTCCTGCCGGTGCTCCTGTGGGCTCGTCTTCGATTCCTCCTGTGAGGCAACGTACGCCGTAATCTCGTCGACCGTCGCCGTGTCGTCCGCGCAATCGTGCAGGTGATAGAGGACGAGCCGTCGCCGTCGATCCGAGAGCAGGTCGAAGACCCGGTCGAGCGATAGCGCGCCGGCAGCTGCTGCCCTCGCCGCCGTTCGCTCGGGTTTACGCATCGACGGACCACCTACCGTGTATTACCATTCGAAACCACCGACTCGAGTTACTCCATCCGGCACATTAGGTGTTACGTTTACCTAACTGCAAATACGTAATGATAGATAACGTGCGTATCGGTCCGGCGGGCTCGCCCGTCGCGGGGCTACAACGGTCACACCGACTGCTCGAGATCACTCGAACCAGGTGGAAAACGGGACACTGCGTCCTCGCGTTACTCGTAGAGCCACTCCGCGTCGTGTTGCTCGTAGTCGATCAGCTCGTCTTCCTCGAAGTGGATCGCGATTTCGCGTTCGTTCGCACCCTCGTCCTCGTGGTCCGCTGCGTGGACGACGTTCCGACCGAGGTCGAGCGCGTAGTCACCGCGAATCGTGCCAGGGTCGGCCTCGAGGGGATCCGTCTCGCCGATCATCTGACGGACCTGCCGGGTCGCGTCCTGGCCCTCCCAGACCATCGGCACCACGGGTCCAGAGGTGATGAAGCCGACGAGGTCGTCGTAGAACGGCTTGTCCTCGTGTTCACTGTAGTGTTCTTCGGCCCGATCGCGGGGCATGGTCTCGACTTTGATGCCGACGAGCTTGAGCCCGCGATCCTCGAGTCGCGAGATAACCTCGCCGACGAGCCCGCGCGCGAACGCGTCGGGCTTTACCATCACGAACGTACGCTCGCGTTCGCTCATTGCTGGTCGGCCTCCTCGACGTCGGCCTCGGCGTCAGCATCAGCTTCCTCGCCGTGGACCTCGTCTTTGGGTTCTGTCTCGGCTCGAACCCGATCGGTCGTGGCGGGTTTCTCATCGTCGTCGACGACGTCGGTCTCCTCGACGAAGTCGTCGTCTTCGGCGGCTTCGACCTGTTCGGCCGCTTCGACGGCTTCGCCGGCGGGGCCTTTGCCACGACGGCCTTCTTCGGTCCACTCCAGATCTCGTGGTTCGCGCCCGAGCTTGTAGTTTTTCTCCGCCTTCGAGTCGACGAAGTGGAGCACGGTGCCGTCGTTTTTGACGTACATGATGCCCGTGCCGGGCTCGATCTCTTCGCCCGTGTAGTCGCAGGTTCGTTTCTCGACCATCTTACTGTCCTCCGATGGAGTCCGCCTCGCGGGCGGTCTCGCGAAGTTGGAGGATGTCCCCCTCGCGGACCGGCCCGAGGCAGTTTCGGGTGATGATGCGACCCTGGTTCTCGCCCTCTTTGATCCGGCACTTGACCTGCATGGCCTCGCCGTGCATGCCGGTCTTGCCGACGATCTCGATGACCTCGGCGGGCGTGGAGCCGCTTTCTCCCTCTTCAGCACTCATCTCTGATCACCTCAGCGGAGGTCCTCTACCTTACCAGCGATGTCCTCGACGTCGCCGGATGCCTCGCCGGCGTCGACGATTGCGGCGGCGGCCGAGCCGACCTCGAGGCCGGCGGCGTGACCGACGTCGTCCTGAGTCTCGACGAAGACGTACGGGATTCCCTTCTCGTCTGCGAGTTCGGGCAGATGCATCACGATCTCTTCGGGAGAGACGTCTTCGGCGACGTAGACGAGGTCGGCGTTGCCACGCTCGATCGCTTTGGTCGTTTCGTTGGTTCCTTTCTTTACGCTACCTGTGTCTCGTGCGACCTCGAGCGCCTCGAGGGCGTCCTCTTGAAGGTCGGCTGGGACTTCGAAGTTGACGTATACTGACATCGGTTGTTCACCTCTCCTACGCGCAGGCTCTCGCTCCCCTGCCCGACCGGGGGTCGCCCGGGCCGGCAATCCGGCAGAGGTCCTGTAGGGCTAGGAGCATCATCAACCCCGCGTAGGGTGTACCGTTTCGTAGCGTTCCACCCCTTAAAAGCGTGTCCAAATGATCGAGAGAGTGCGAACGGTCCGCATCGTCTACGAACGAACAGCCTTACCCGGGAACCGGCCGAACGTCGGCTATGGACACCGTCGACGTCGCGGCCGACCTCCGTCGGGAAGCGATCCAAGTCGACGAACGCAGACTGCTGGTGCTTGCGGGCGATCGCGACCGTGGCTACGACCACCTCGAGGCGATCCTCGAGGCACTTTCCGTTCCGATCACCGGGACGACGCTCGTCGGTCCCGACGACCGCCTCCGCTGTGAACAGCTCCCACAGTCGAACGTGGATTCCCTCCTCGGGACGACGCGGGACGTGATCGCTCTCGACGCCCACGACGGCCTCCGGCCGAACGCGCTCGGGAAAGTGGTCGGCGCGGTCGACGGCGGCGGATTGCTCGTCCTGTTGACGCCGTCGTTCGAGACGTGGCCGGATCAGCGCGGCGGATTCGCCGCGTCGCTCGCCGTTCCTCCCTTCGACGCCGACGACGTCACCGGCCGGTTCGTACGCCGACTCGTCGAGACGCTCCGTGCCCACCGGGGGATCGCGATCGTCGACCTCGAGCGCGACCGCGTCGTCGACGATGGGCTGACCGACCCCGCACCACGTCTGGCGACGACGGTCGACACGCCGTCGCCGCCGCCGGACCATCGCTTTCCGACCGCGACGTACGAGGCCTGCCGGACGGCCGACCAGATCGAGGCCGTCGCCGCCGTCGAGTCCCTGTTCGACCGAGAGCGGGCAGCCGTCCTCGAGGCCGATCGCGGCCGGGGCAAATCCAGTGCGGCGGGACTCGCCGCGGGCGCGTTCGCCGCCGCTGGCGAGGACGTGCTCGTGACAGCACCGGCCAGACGAAACGCACGAGAGCTGTTCGAGCGCGCCAGAGAGCTGTGTGAGACGCTCGCCGAGGGACGGTCCGTCGAAGCATATTGCATCGAAACGGAAGCGGGAGGGAGCGTCGAATTTCGCGAGCCGACCGCGGCCGTCGACGAATGCGAGTCGGCGGACGTCGTCGTCGTCGACGAGGCCGCCGCCCTCCCGGTCGCGACGCTCGAGTCGTTGCTCGCCGCTTCCCGAATCACGTTCGCGACGACGATCCACGGCTACGAGGGCGCTGGACGGGGCTTTTCGGTCCGGTTCCGGGATCGTCTCGCCGAGAGCGACCACGAGGTCGCCGACTGCACGCTCGTCGAACCGATCCGGTACGCGGCCGGCGACCCCGTCGAGGTGTGGGCGTTCCGCGCGCTCGCGCTGGACGCCCGTCCGCCCGTCGACCCGCTCGTGGCCGACGCGACGCCCGCGAGCGTCACGTACCGCCAGCTCGAACCAGAGGCCCTGCTCGCGGACGAACGGCTCCTGCGGGAGGCGTTTGGACTGCTCGTGCTCGCTCACTATCGCACCGAGCCGAACGACCTCGCCCGGCTGTTCGACGCGCCGAATCTCACGGCACGGGCGCTCCTCGTCGACGGCCACGTCGTCAGCGTCGCCTTGCTGGCCCGCGAGGGCGGGCTCTCGGCAACGACCCGGGCGCGGATGTACGAGGGTGGTCGCATCCGGGGCAACATGTTGCCCGACGTCCTGACGAGCCAGCTGCGAGACGAGCGGGCGGGCGAGCCGACCGGCATCCGCGTCGTCCGCATCGCGACCCACCACGCCGCCCGCTCGCGGGGACTCGGCTCGCACCTGCTCGAGCAGGTCCGTGCGGAGGTTACCGGCGAGACGTCCGCAGACGCTGACCGGGAGCCGGTCGACTGGCTCGGCACCGGCTTCGGCGCGACGCCCGGCCTGGTCGCGTTCTGGCGTGCGAACGGCTACGCGACGGTCCACGTCTCGACGACCCGCAACGAGGCAAGCGGCGAGTACTCCGCGCTCATGCTTACCCCCACGAGCGACGCCGGCCGGGCGCTGCACGATCGCCACGCCGAGTGGTTCTGCCGGCGGTTCCCCGCCGTCGTCGGCGACGCTCTCGACGACCTCGAGCCCGACGTGGCCCGTGCGCTCTTGCGAAGCGTGGACGCGTCCCCGACGCTGTCGCTGTCCGATCACGAGTGGCGCGTCGTCGCCGGGGCCGCCTACGGGCCGGGGCTGTTCGACGTCGATCCCGGCCCGTTCCGTCGGCTCGTCGTTCGGTACTTCGTCGACGACCCCGACGGGATCGAGCTGACGGCCCGGGAGGAGCGACTGTTCGTCCTGCGAGCCCTGCAAGGCCGGGACTGGGAACCCGTCGCGGACCGACTCGCGTACCACTCCACCGGCCAGTGTATGCGTGCACTCGGGGACGCGCTGTGTCCGCTGGTCGATCGGTACGGGACCGAGACGGCACGCGCGGTTCGCGATCGATTCGTCGACGGCTAGTACGTTGAGATCGTCTCGGAGCCGACGACGAATAGGCGAAAACGCCAGGGCTTTGCCGTCAACGATCGTTCGGGTGGCATGGTCGATGCGGTCGTCGTGGTTACGCTCGCTCTCCTGGTCGGCGGCGTCCTCGGGACGCTCGTGCCGCTCGTTCCCGGCGGTCTATTGTCGCTTTCGGGTATCGTCTTCTACTGGTGGCAGTCGGGATTCGCCGAGCCAGGACCCCTCGCGATGGTCATCTTCGGCACACTCTGTGTGCTGACGCTGTTCGCGGAGTTTTTCGGTGGCGCTATCTCGGCACGCGTCGGCGGAGCCTCCTGGCGAACGACCGCCGTCGCCGCTGCCGTCGGCGTCGCCTTGCTCGTTGTGACCGGTCCGCTTGGGCTGCTCGTCGGCCTGTTCGGAACGGTCTTCGTCCTCGAGCTCGCTCGCGACGGCGACGTCGACGGCAGCGTCCGGTCGGCCGTCTACGCGACGGCCGGGATACTCGTCTCGACGGCCGTTCAGGTGACCTTGACGACGACCGTTCTCGTCGGCTTCCTGCTCGTCGTCTTGCTGTTGTGACGACCGTACGTACACCAGGCCAGGAAAGTAAAGTTTAGACGACTCTGGGAGGTCGGTTACGGTAATGGTGTCCAACCGGCTCGTCGCCTCGGTCTGTGTGCTCGCGTTCGTCGCGGTTCTCGGCGGCTGTGTCGCCCTCGAGCCGCCGACGAGCGACGAGCCCGATCACAAGGCGCTGTTCGAGCAGGCATTCGTCCACGGCGACGACCTCGAGGCCGTCTACGGCGAACGCGTCACCGAGGCAACCGACGGCGAGGAAACGGCCACAACCGTCCACGCCGTCGCCGAGCGGCCGTACGTCGAGTACCGCAGCGAGGTTCTCGAATCGGACGACCCCGACAGGGTCGGCGACGTCTACGTCTCGAACGCGACGACGACGTGGTGGTACGACCCTGACACGAACGTCACAGAGCGGTTCGTGACCGAAGAGCCGTTCGAGAACGAGGACGTCCGAACGGCCCGCGCCGACGAGGCCGACCGCCAGCTCGAGCTGGTCGACCTCGAGTACCGCGGCACCGACGTCGTCGCCGGCCGGGAGGCACACGTCCTCGAGATAGAGGCGAAAGCCGAGGCAGTCGAACGCGGCGTGTCGGTGCTCGTCGGGGACACCGAGTTCGTCTACGCACTCGAGACCGCAGACCCTGCCGACGAGCTGGTCGTCACCGAGCAGACGGTCTGGATCGACGCGGAGTACGGCTACCCGTTACAGGAACGGCTCGTCGTCGACGGCGACGAGGAGTACGTGTTGACCGAACGGTTCGAGACGGTGACGTTCACTGACGACCTCGCAGACGATACGTTCGTGTTCGAGCCGCCCGAGGACGCCGAGGTCGTGACGCTGTCGGAGTGACGACGAGGTTGAGACCGACAGCGGCGACGAGTTGCTCGAATGAACGACTGCCAGAACAGGCGTCCTACGGGTGGGTGTAGTACGCCACCGTCTCGTCGTCCTCGGGTACGCTGTCGATCCGGGCGAAGCCGACGCGTTCGAACTGGACCAGATCGTCGGCTGTGAGGAAAGCGACGCCGGGTTCGGCCCGTCCCGTGACGTCGCCGTCTATCGTCCGCATCCGAACGGGGACGCTCTCGTCTGTGGGAACCCAGTGGACGACGTCGACCTCGCCCTCGCGGACGACCTCGATGTCGTCGTCGGTGTACTCGAGGGCGTCGCCGGTGTAGCGAACACAGCCCAGTCCCTTGAGCCAGACGCGCTCGTCGGAATCGGGGAGGTCTGCGGGCTCTATGGAGACGGCGTCGCCGACGGGGATCTCCCGGACGCCGCGCTCGGCGTGATCGGGATGAAGCGGCGGGTTCGCCTCGTCGGGGACGTTGCCGGCGAGCGGGAGGTCGGTACCCTCCCGGACAAAAAAGCGCCGGTCGGTCTCGTCGTCGACTAACTCGCGGTTGGTAGCGTAGATCGAACTCATCGCGAGGTCGACGTCGCTGGTCGAGGTGCCGAGTTCGACCATCGCGTCGACGATGGCCTCGCCGCGGATCCCCCGACGCCGGAGGCTCGAAAGCGTCGGCGCGCGCGGGTCGTCCCAGCCGTCGAGAACGCCGTCCTCGATCAGCTCTTTGATCGTCGAGGTGCTCATCTTCACGTCGTAGGCGTCGACGTTGACGTGGCCCCAGTGGACGACTTCGGGGTACTCCCAGTCGAAGTAGTCGTAGACGAACCGCTGGCGCTTTGCAGAGTCTTGCAGGTCGATGCCCCGGATGATGTGGGTAATCCCGATCAGGTGGTCGTCGATGCCCGACTGGAAATCGAGCATCGGCCAGCACCGATACTCGCTGGCGTCCTCGCGGGGGTGGGGCGTGTCGATCATCCGGAACGCGACCCAGTCCCGGAGCGCGGGATTTTTGTGCTCGATGTCGGTTTTCACCCGCAAGACCAGCTCGCCGCTTTCGTACTCGCCTGCGATCATCGCCTCGAACTCCTCGAGGACGGTCTCTGTGTCCTTCTCGCGGTGTGGACAGGGCTCACCGGCGTTTTTCAGGTCCGAGAACTCCTCGCCCGGACAGGAACAGGTGTAGGCCCCGCCCAGTTCGATCAGCTCCCTGGCGTGGTCGTAGTAGGTCTCGAGGCGGTCGCTGGCCCGGTAGACGGCGTCGGGCTCGAAGCCGAGGTACTCGAGGTCCTCGAGGATGTCGTCGTAGGCCTCCAGATCGGGCCGTTTCGTCTCGGGATCGGTGTCGTCGAAGCGCACGCAGAACCAGCCGTCGTATCGCTCGCGGTAGGTGCCGATCACCGCGGGCATGCGGGCGTGACCGACGTGCCATGGGCCGTTGGGGTTCGGCGCACACCGCATCCGGACCTCGTCGTACTCGTCGGCGTTGGACAGGTCCGGAAGCGGGTGCTCCTCGCCCTCGTCCTCGGCCTCGAGCGCTTCGAGTTCCTCGGGGGCGAGTTCCTCGAGGCGGTCGCGTTTTTCCTCGGCGGAGAGGTCGTTGACCCGACCGACGACGCCGCCGATGACGCCTGGAATCTCGTCGCCGTGTTCGCGAAAGTCGGGGTTGTCGCCCATCAGCGGTCCCATGATCGCGCCGACGTCGGCGTCGCTGTCGTGTTTGACGGCGTTCAACAGCGCGTGTTTCTCGGCTTCGCGCTCGACGCGCTCGCGTAACTCGTCGTTCATTGGGGTGACGTTTTCGCCCCCTCGTCAAAACCCTCGCGGTGTCGGGTCGAGACGTTCGCAAGCGCGGCGACGAGAAGCGGATCGCACAACTCGAACGACGGGTCGAAAAGCTGGCGAACGAGCGCCAGTGAGGGCGTCGCCCTAGTACCCTCGTTCGATAAGGAAGTTCGCGAGCTCGAGCAACAGGTCGTGGGCCTCGTTCTCCGGCAACACGTCGAGGCGACCCTTCCCGCGATCGACGAGCTCTCGAGCCGTCTCCCGTGCGTATGCGACCGAGCCGGCCGCTTCGAGGGCGGCGACGGCGTCGTCGACCTCGGCTTCGGTGACGTCGTCGACGTCGTCCGTCTCGACGAGGCCGTCGATGTCGACGCCCTGTTCGCGAGCGTGGACGGTGATCAGCGTCTGTTTGTTCTCGACTAAGTCGCTGCCACGCTGTTTGCCGAGTTTCTCGCTTGGCACCGTGAGGTCGAGCACGTCGTCGTGGATCTGGAACGCACGGCCGACGTCGAGGCCGTAGCCGTACAGCGCGTCGACCGTCTCGTCGTCTGCGCCCAGCAAGATCGCAGGAAGACACGCCGACGCGGCGTACAACACCGCGGTCTTCTGTTCGACCATCTCGAGGTACTCTTCGGGCGTGACGTCCTCGCGGTCTTCGAAGTCGACGTCGAGGCTCTGGCCCTCACAGATTTGCGTGCAGGTGTTTGCGAGCACGTCGAGCGCCTCGACCGTTCGTTCGGGTGCTGCGCCCGTCTCGAGCATGATCTCGAAGGCCTTCGAGTAGAGCGTATCGCCCGCGAGAATCGCAGTCTCGAGGTCGTACTCCTTGTGGACGGCCGGCACCCCGCGTCTGAGGTCGTCGTCGTCCATGATGTCGTCGTGGATCAGCGTGAACGACTGGATGACCTCGACGCTGACGGCGGCGTCCATCACGTCGACGGTGTCGGGGTCGGTACACAGCGTCGGGAACTGACGGTAGTCGCCCGACAGCGGATCGACGTCGGCGAGTGCCTCCGCGACGGTGAGCAAGACGGTCGGGCGCAGTCGCTTTCCCCCGGCGTCGAGCAGGTATCGTGAGGCCTCATAGAGACGTTCCGGACACTGAACCGGCAGCTCTTCGGGAATTGCGTCGTTGACCAGTTCGCGACGTTCCCGGACCGCCTCGAGCACCGCCTGCTCCCGTCTCTCGAAACTGGTCATATCAATCGACGAGCTGGATGAGGTTTCCGTTGCGCGAGACGTGGAGGTCGCGGCCCATCCTGTATCCCTCGTCTTCACAGAGGTTCACGTAGCCCGACAGCCCCTTCAGGTCCTGGTGGGCGGGAATGATGTGCTGGGGCTTGAGGGCGTCGAGCATCGTGTAGTGACCTTCCTGGTTGAGGTGGCCCGAGACGTGGATGTCGTCGTAGATGCGAGCGCCCTGCATGCCCAGCAGTTTCTCGGCCTGGTAGCGCTGGCCCTCGTTGGTCGGCTCCGGAATGACCCGTGCGGAGAAGACGACCTTGTCGCCGTCGTCGAGTTCGTACGGCGTCTCGCCGCGAGCCATGCGGGTCAACATCGCACGGGGCTCGCCCTGGTGGCCCGTGACCACAGGTAAGAAATTCTCCTTGCCCTCGTTCATGATCCGTTTGAACGTGCGGTCGACGGACTTGCGGTGACCGAACATCCCGAGATCAGAGGGGAAGTCGACGAAGTCCAGTCGTTCGGCGGTTCCCGAATACTTCTCCATCGACCGGCCCAGCAGGACGGGCTGGCGGCCGATGTCCTTCGCGAACTCGACCAGCGAGGTCACCCGGGCGATGTGTGAGGAGAACGTCGTCGCGACGATCCCGCCGTCGTAATCTTCCATGCTGTAGAGGACGTCCCGCAGGTGCTCGCGGGCGACGTTCTCGCTTGGCGTGCGCCCTTTCTTGTTCGCGTTGGTACAGTCCTCGATGTAACAGAGCACGCCGTTGCCCTCGCGACCGATCTCGCGGAACCGCTTCATGTCGATCGGGTCGCCGATGACCGGCGAGTGGTCCATCCGTTTGTCAAGCCCGTAGACGATCGCGCCCTCGGGCGTGTGGAGGACGGGGTTGATCGCGTCGATGATCGAGTGAGTGACGTTGACGAACTCGAGGTCGACCTGGCCCGAATCGCCGATCGACATCGTCTCGCCGGCGTCCATCTTGATCAGGTCGTTCTCGACGCCGAATTTCTGTTCACCCTCGATCTGCTGTTTGACCAGCTCGATCGTAAACGGCGTCGCCACGATGGGCGCGTTGTACCGGTGGGCGAGTTTGCTGATCGCCCCGATGTGATCCAGGTGACCGTGAGTTGGGACGATCGCTTGGACGTCGCCCTCTAAGTCGGACATGACCCGGTCGTCGGGGATCGCGCCCATGTCGATCAGATCTAAGCTGTGCATCCGTTCGGTTTCGACGTTGTCGTGGATCAGTACCTGCGAGAGGTTCAGACCCATGTCGAAGATGACGACGTCGTCTCCGGCGCGGACGGCAGTCATCTGCCGCCCGACTTCTTCGTAGCCGCCGATTGTCGCGATTTCGATTTCCATGGTTGTAGCACTGAAAGCCGCGTGTCGACTCTCATCGAAACGGTCCGCGGACTCCCGGTTGTGCGGCCCCGGCGTCTTACAGCACGTCGGCCATCCCGCTATGCGCTCGCCGTGGCAGTTCTATGGACGAACGCACTTGCCCGCGGGTCTCGGTACGCGTACCTACGCAGCCAGGTGTTAAAAACACCGTGGGTTGCTCCTCGCCGACGCCGAGATCCGACGATTGGGTCGACACGCCCCGTCCCGACGCCAACAACCCTTCCAAACGTGTGTTGTAACACTCTCCAAAATCCCAAACAATTGTTTCTATAACGATTTAACCCCATCATCCTGGACCATATACACACAGATCTGGACTCTCGTCCAAAGCACGACCGATGGCGACCGATCTCGAGCGGGACCTCGGGCTGTCGGCGGTGATCGCGATCAGCATGGGTGCGATGATCGGCAGCGGCATCTTCATCCTGCCCGGGCTGGCGATGGCGGACGCGGGACCGGCCGTGATCCTCGCGTTCGTCCTCACGGCCGTGCTCGTCGTCCCCGCCGCGTTGAGCATCGCCGAACTCGACGAACTCTGTACCGTCCCGGTCGACTCGCGGATCGTCCGGACGAACGACGCGGTCGACGGTCTCACCGGCGACCTCGAGGACGCGGACGTGGTCCTGTTGAGTACGGTCACCCACCGACGGATCCCACATCTGCTCGTCGAACACCAGTCCGACCGCCTCGCCGCCCGAATCGACGGACCGGTGTTACTCGTCCACTCCAGGGAAACGAAACGCGGCTCGATACTGCGATCTGCCCTCGAGCGGACGCTGTTCGGGTAGTGGGGTGCGTTTCGACGCCGAACTGTCGGTTCGGATCGCGTCGGACGCCGGCTCGAACGAGTCGTCGACGCGTTTGCCAACGCTTAACCGACTCCTCGCCAGTGCATCCCACATGATTCGATCGTTCGACGGACACGTCCCCGAGATCGCCGCGTCGGCGTACGTCGACGAGAGCGCGACCGTCGTCGGTGACGTCACGATAGGCGACGACGTGAGCGTTTGGCCCGGTGCCGTGCTCCGGGGCGACCGCGGAAGGATCGTCCTCGAGGAGGGTGCCAACGTCCAGGACAACGCCACGGTCCACGAGGGTGCCGAGATCGGCCCGTACTCGACCGTCGGGCACAACGCCATCGTCCACGCCGCAACCGTCGGGAAGCGGTGTATGGTCGGGATGGGCGCGATCGTGCTGGACGACTCGACGATCGGCGACGAGAGTCTCGTCGGCGCAAACAGCGTCGTCACCGAGGGAACGGAGATTCCCGACTCGTCACTCGCCGTCGGCACGCCGGCGGAGGTCATCAAGGAGGTCGAAGACTCCTACTGGCACGACGCCGCCGATCGGTACATCGAGCTCTCGGCGACACACGAGGCGACGGGTGACGTACTCGACCGGGAGAAGACGTTGCCCGAGCGCTGACGACGACACGCTCGAGGTTGATCCGTCACTCGAGTACCGTCTCCGGGCGTTTGAGGTACGGATCCTGTTCGACCACCCGCTCGTAGACCCGATAGAGGACCTCGACGGCGTCTTCGTCGGGGTCGAACCGGACGTGCGGTGTCGCGTAGTATCCCCTGCTCGTGGTCAGAAAGGCATACAGCGTCCGGTGGTGAGCCGGCGTCGCGTCGACGACGCCGATCTCGCGGCCGGCGAGGTCGTCCGAGAAGTCGTTGAGTAACGCCGCGATGTCGTCGTGGAGGCGCTCGTCGGGCCGCTCGAGCGGCATCGCGAACGTCCGCTGGAGGAACTCGCTGGTCGCGTTCAGAAACGGGTTCGACTCGATGCCGGTCGGATCGACGGCGGCGAACGTCTCGTACAACTCGAGCAACGTCGACAGCTCGTCGCGAGTGATCGCGATCGGCATCACCGGCTCGCCCTTCGGGATCGAGTAGTCGGGAACGCTGTAGGCGCCCGGATCGGGAACGTCGTCGAACAGGTCCTCGAGTGCCATACTCGTCCTCCCACGCCGGCTCCCGTAACGCTTTGTGGGCGTCTCGGACGGTCCGAGAGCGTCCCCTCACTCGAGCGTCGTCCCCGGCTCTTCGCCCTCGAGAAACGCCTCGAGCGCGTCGAGTCCGAAGATCGAGGCTCGCCCCTCGAGTTCGAGCAACGTCCGCACTTTGCCTGCCATGCCGCCGGTGACGTCGGTCGCGTCGCTCGCGCCGAGGGCCGACGCGACGTCCTCGAAGGCGTCGATGCGCTCGATCACGCGGTCGTCGGCGTCGAGCACGCCGGGAACGGTCGAACAGAGCCCGATCCGGTCGGCCTCGAGACCGGCCGCCAGCTCGGCGATCAGTTCGTCGCCGCTGACGACAGTTGCACCCGCGCCCGCGTGAGCGATCAGATCGCCGTGTAAGACCGGGACGAACCCCTCGCCGAGCATGGTCGCGATCTGGTCCGTCGGCAGGCAGAATGTGCCGTCGGCGTCGCGGTGGGCCACGGAGAACGGGTGGACCGGTACGGCGGGAACGTCGCGTTCGTGCAGGCGGTCGAGGACGAATCGGTTCAGGGTCGTCATCGCGCCGTGGATCGCGAGGACGTCGTCGGCGTCGTCGGTGCCGTCGGTCGTGCTCACGCCGCGTTCGCTCGCGTGGTGGTGCCCGAAGCTGCCCCCGCCGTGGACGACGACGAGCCCGTCGGCGTTCCCGTCCGCGAGTGCCGCCGCGACGGCGTCTGCGGCTCGCTCGAGTGCCGCCCCGTCGAGCGTTTCGGGACGATCCTTCTCCGTGACGACGCTGCCGCCGAGTTTGAGGACGATCATTCGAGCCGTTTCACCCCGTCTTCGGCGAGCGCGGCGCGGAACGCGTCCTCACAGCCGGGCGTGAACTTCAGGGCCGTCTCCGTCGCCTCGGTCGGATCGAGTGCGACGATACAGCCGCCACCGCCCGCGCCGGTCAGCTTCGCGCCGTAGGCACCCGCGTCCCGTGCCGCCCAGACCATCGTATCGAGCGTCCGCGCGGAGACGTCGAGTGCCGACAACAGCCCGTGGTTGAAGTCCATCAGCCGGCCGAGTTCCTCGAGGTCGCCTGCGGCCAGCGCCTTCTCGCCGTTTCGGACCACGTCGCCGATCGCTTCGACAGTGTCGGCGGCGAAGTCGTACTCCTCGCGCAGGGCCCGAACGCCCGCGACGAGCGCGCCCGTATCACCGGCTCCGCCGTCGAAGCCGACGACGATGGGGAGATCGGGCGCTTCGATCGCCCGACAGTCCTCGCCCTCGACGCGGACGGCACCACCCACCGCCGAACAGAACGTATCGGCACGGGAAGCCTGTCCGTCCTGGACGTCGTACTCGGTCCGAAACGCCCGGTCGGCGATCTCTTCGCGCTCGAGGGTGACGCCGAGTTCACGCGTCGCGGCGTCGATAGCGGCGACGACAACCGCGGCCGAGGAGCCGAGGCCGGCACCGAGCGGGATGTCGCTTTCGATCGTGACGTCGAAGCCGACCTCGGGCTCGCCGGTCGCGTCCCGGACCTGTTCGATCGCCCCGTCGACGTAGCCCATCGCCGCGTCGACTAAGTTCTCGGCGACGTCGACGTCGGGACGGTCGTTCGTGTCGCCGCCGTACTCGACCGTGAATCCGTCGAGACTGAGGTCCTCGGCGTGGACGCGTAACTTCCCGTCGCTGCGTTGCTCGACGCCCACGCGGGCCCGTCGCTCGATGGCACACGGCACCGCCGGCTCGCCGTAGACCACCGCGTGCTCCCCGAACAGGTACACCTTGCCGGGGGCGCTCGAGAGAGTCATATCTCCTCGTTCGGGTGAGGCCGACTAAATAGCTGATCGTTCACGATCTGGTGTTCGAACGACACTAGCGACGGGTGACAGACGGGTACTGGTTAGGGCGTCGTCAACAGTTCGCCGTCGGTTCCGGCGTGGTGTGAGACGGTCTCACCTGCGTTGCGATCGTGCAATGTGGCGAACGCGCCGACGACGATCGCCCACAGTCCCGCCTGGCTCAGAAACGTACTTCCCTGGAACGCGTAGACGAGACTGTCGGCTACGTCCGGGTGGGTGATGATCGTCGGCGAGACGGTCGACAGCACCGTCACGGTCAGGACGGCCGGAACGCACGCGACGACGACTGCTCGAGCACGTCCCGTCGGTGCGAGCCGTCGATAGCTGGCGATCGACGCGGCCGAGACGACGGCGCCGACGCCGATCAGTCCGACGTAGATCGCAAGTCGTGTGTCGATCCCGAGCGCCTCCTCGGCACCGGGTGCTGCCGGCGGTACCACGGTCCAGGGCACGACGGACACCGAAAAGAATCCGGCCGCGCCGAGGACCGCCGCCTTCACGCCGGTTCGGCCGGGCAGTGCCGGCTCGAGGAAGTAGTACGCGATGGCGAAGACGCCGGCCAGGAGAACGGCCCAGAGCACGCCGCTTCCGACGCTGACGATCGCGTTCGTCGTCTCGGAGACGGCGTGGGAGTGGTCGTGTCCGTGGCCGTGGTCGTGGCCGTGGCCATGATCGTGGTCGTGACCGGCGTCGTGGATGTAACTCAGGAGCGGGTTCGCGACGACCGCGATGTACAGTCCGTACGCGAGGCCAGCGAGCACCCCCGCAGCGACCCCGCGTTTGAGATAGTCGTAGATCATCAGTGACACGTGATCCCGGCCGCGTGCCGGAAGTTGTGCATCGAGTCGTGAACGAGTGGCTCCTGGACGAAGATCAGTGCGAACGCGATAGCCGCAGCGAACGCAAGCGTCGCAGCCATCTGTCCCGGCGTCATCGCCTCTCGTGCAGTCACAACGCGGTCTCGAACGGTGTCGGATTCCGTCGTACTCATGAATGCTGACTTTCTCTACTGAAAGTCAGGTTGTAAAAGTTTCGGTTGGCGCGATATACCATCCCACGGAAGTGAGCAGGGACCGTCGTGACGCAACGCAAAAATACCGGATGATCGTACCGACAGACGATGACGCTCTCCGAGGAGACACGCGACCGGTTGGCAGACGTCGTGGAGTTACAGCCGACGAAAAACGCCGAACTCCAGGAACGGTGGGGCCTAGAAAGTGGTAGCGAGGTTCATCAGTACCTCGAGGACGAACTCGGGGAGTACTACTTCCGGGACGACAACAGTCTGATCCGTGCGACCGCGGAGGCGGCAGAACTCGTCGACGTCGAACCCGGCGTCGAGGGCGAGGAAGGCGGCCCGCCGTCCCGGATTCGCGTTCCCGAGTTGCAGGCACGGATCGTCGACGTGCTCGCAGAGCCGGACGAAGAGTCAGAAAGCGTCGTCTCGGTCCTCCACGGGCTCCGTGAGGCTTCCGACTACGACGTCGACCCCTCGAGCGACGACGTCCGCGCTGGGCTCCAGAGTCTCCGTCGGAAAGGCGTCGTCGACGTCGAGTACCGGACGGTTCCCACGTTCAGACTTGCCGTTTCGAGCGACGAACTCGAGGTCTCGGTCTCCGAGTGATACTGTCGGTCATACCGACGTGCACACGGCTGGTGACAGCACGGCCAGACACACGTTCAACGGCCGGATCACCCGGACACCAGTTCACCGGTCCATGACCGACAGTATGAGTTCCCCGATCGAACCGGACGGTCCTAGACGAGACTCGCCCCGTCGAACTCGCCGCGGCTGAACTCGACGTCCATCAACTCGAGAATCGTCGGCGCGATGTCGAGCAAGTCGGCGTCGCCGATCGAGGCGTCGGGGTCGTCGATGAACAAGGCGGTGTCGTCGAAGCTGTGCATCCCGTTTCGTGGACCCTGCTGGAAGACGTCGCCGTCTCCCTTGAAGCCAGCTTTGAAGTCAAAGCCGTTCGTCGGGATCGCGACGAGGTCGGGTGCGATCTCGTCGTGGTCGCCGCGGAAGGCGTCTTCGCGTTCGACGATGCGGTCGACGACCTGGCGACCGTCCGGCCCCTCGAGTTCGAGGAGCTCGGAGGCGAGCTGTTCACGAACCGCGTCGTACTCGTCTTCGGAGACGGAGCCACGCGGCTCGCGACCCTCGAGGTTGAGGTAGAACCGGCCGGGAATAAACGAGTACGCACGGGTGTCGTCGGTGATGTCGTTCAGCTCTTCGGGATCGTCGGTCTCGAACGAGAGCCACCCTTCCTCGCGGAGCCACTGGTTGAAGTGGACCTCGTAGTCCAGACTGGTAAAGCCGTGATCGGAGGCGACGACCAGAGTGACGTCTTCGGGTAAGGCCTCGCGCAGGCGACCGACGTAGTCGTCGAGTTTGCGGTAGAACTCGAGAAACTCTTCACGGTAGGCGCCGTCGTGTTCGTAGTCTCTGAACAGGAAGTGGTTGACCCGGTCGGTGGTCATGAAGACGCCGAAAAAGAGATCCCAGTCGTCCTGTTCGAAATAATGCAGGAACGCCTCGAAGCGAGCGTCGATCGTCTCGTGGGCGTCCTCGATGAACTCGGCTTTGTCCTCGCTGTGACCGAGTTTCGGGTCGACGTCGATCCGGTAGTCGATCGACTCGAGGTAGTCGCGGACGTCGTCGGGATAGGCGGCCTTGTCCAGCTCTGGCGAGAGAAAGCCCGAGACCATTCGCTGGACGTTTCGCTGTGGCGGGAACGTGACGGGGACGTTCATCACGGTCGCACGACGGTCTGCCTCCGTTACCCGGTCCCAGACCCGATCGGCCTGCACTTCCCGGCCCATCGGGACGTACGTGTCGTAGGTGTCGATCTCGCGGTCCTGGAAGCCGTAGACGCCCGTCTCGCCAGGGTTCATTCCCGTCGTCAGGGCAGGCCAGCAGGCACTGGATTCGGGCGGTACGATACTCGAGATCTCGCCGGCGGCTCCGTCATCGGCGAGCGCAGCGAAGTTGGGAAACTCCTCGGGATGCTCCGTGAGGAGACTGTACGGTACACCGTCGATCCCGATGAACGCGACACGAGGATCGTCGTCGCCCCGAAGTCGGTCGAACAGACCCATGGGCGGGGGTAGTTCGACCGGATATAAGAAGGTTCGTCTCGAGACACTGTTTTCGAGAATCGGCAGCGATTCCAAGGAGCGTCGGGGTTCATACTGTCGGTCATGGACCGGTGAACTGGTGTCCGGGTGATCCGGCCGTTGAACGTGTGTCTGGCCGTGCTGTCACCAGCCGTGTGCACGTCGGTATGACCGACAGTATCAGTCTCGACGACCGTTCGGCTCGTCGGGATCGAAGTTGACCGGGACAACAGTGAGGTGGGCGATGCCGACGTCGGTATCGGGCGCGCTCGAGGTCGGCTCCGAGCGGGGAGTGGCGGTGTGGTCGGCTGCCATAGCAACCACGCCTACCGTCCCCACGCGGATAAGATTACCCATGCTCATAACGAATCGGGGGACGAAGCGAGATAACTCCCGCGAATCGGACTCGTCGCGGTCGTCTCTCGGAACCTGGCGTAACGCTCGAGTGGACGGTGTCGGGAGATGAACGACGGCTGCGGTCAGTCGTCCTCGTCGACGATGACCTCGACGGGTTCGTCGTCGCCGGGCTCGTCGGCTTCGCTCTCGCCTTTCTCCTGGTGCCACAGCAAAGTGCCCGCCACGAGGATGACGACCCACGAGCGCCAGTTCGCAAGGTTCAGCGTGTAGCCGATGCCGAAGGGCTTCTCGACGAGCATCCCCTCACCGGGTTTCCAGTACGACGAGAGCATCCGTCCGACGCTGGGTCGTTCGAAGTTGTACGGGATTCCGAGAATCTCACCGGAAGTCGGTTTGTCTGCCATACTCGAGGGTACAATCCCCTGTAATAAGAGCGTTGTGTGCGCGTTCTCGATCCGGCCCGTCACTCGTCGACGTACCGCCCCCGGGTCTCGACGTCCGCGAGTCGCTCGAGGACGCGTTCGTCGCCGACCTCGCGGTAGCCCTCGCGTGCGGCCTCGCACAACGGTTCGGGGTCGTCGGCGGTGCCGACGAGGCTGCCGTCGAAGACGTGGACGTCCATCGCGTAGTCCTCGACGTGGTCGGTGTGATAGCCCAGTCCGAAGTCGACGAGGTAGGCCCGCTCGTCGTCGACGCGAACGTTTCGGGTCGTCGGATCGCCGTGGACGAACCCCGCGCCGTGGATCGTCGCGAGGTGGCGACCGACCGCCCGAACGTGCTCGCGGGTGAGGCGCTCGCGTAGCTCCGTCTCGCCGACGAACTCGAACTCGAGTGTCGACTCGGCGAGGTCGACGTCGAAGACGACCGGCGTCGGGACGCCCTCGCGGCGGGCGAGACTCGTCAGGCGAGCCTCGAGCGTCGTTCGCTCGCGTCGCAACCGGTCGTCGAGGTCGGGGTGGCGGTAGGACTTGGACAGCCGACGCTTGGAGACCCGCCCGCGTTCGGGCTCGAGGTCGACGACGGCTTCGGCACCCCTGATCCGTGTGCTCCCATCGTGGCCGACGACGACGTCCTCACCCTCGCGCCAGCTCACGGGGACTTCGTCCGGTCGAAAGTTCGGATCGACGCGGGAGGCGTCGATCTCGAGGGTATCACCCGCCTCGTACATCGTCGCACCGAGGACGGCGATCATGCCGGCGTTGTCCCGGAGAAAACGCGCCTCGGGAGCGTAAAAGCGCGCGCCGCGCTGGTCGCACATCGCCGCGAGCATCTCCCGGAGACGGTCGTTCTGGCCGACGCCACCGCCGAGTACGAATTCGTCGCTACCGGTCAGCGACAGCGCCCGTTCGGCGACCTCGGTCAGCATTGCGAATATATTCTCCTGAAGCGAATAACAGACGTCCTCGACCGGAACCCCCTCGTCGTAGGCGGCCTTCGCCGCCGACATGATCCCCGAAAACGAGAAGTCCATCCCCTTGACGACGTAGGGCAAGTCGACGTACTCGCCGTCCTCGGCAGCGGCCTCGACTTTCGGCCCGCCGGGGTGAGACCAGCCGACGTGGCGGGTGAACTTGTCGATCGCGTTGCCGACGCCGGTGTCCATCGTCTCGCCGAGCATCCGGTAGCGTCCGTTGCGGTAGGCGAGCAAGTGGGCGTTTGCGCCGCTTGCGTTCAGACAAACCGGCGATGCGAATCCGGAGAAGTGCCGACCGATCTCGAGGTGAGCGACCATGTGGTTGACCCCGACCAGGGGCACCTCGAGCGACCCGCTCAGCGCCCGCGCGGCCGTCCCGACGATCCGCAGACAGGGGCCCAGACCGGGGCCACGGGAGAAGGCGACGGCGTCGACCGGCGGTTCGGAGTCGTCGCGGTCGGCCGTCTCGCGGGCGTGTGCCAGTGCCGTCTCGACGACCTTAGGAATCGCCTCGTGCATGTGTTCGGCGGCCTCGCGCGGGTGAATGCCGCCGCTTTCGGGTTGGTAGGCGTCGGTCTCGATGAAGACGGCCTCGGTTCCGGAATCGTAGACGGCCGCGCTGGCCGCCCAGGCGGTGCCCTCGATTCCGAGTACTCGCGTGTCGGTGCTCACTGCTTTCGGGGGGCCAGCCTACTCCCACTCGGTGTAGCCACACTTCCCACAGTGTACGCGGTCGCCGTGGTCCGCGAGAAAGCTGTCACCACAGCGGGGACACTGCTCGCGGTCGGTCGTCCCGTCGTCGTTGTAGAGTTCGTGTCGGCTCATCTATGCCTCCTCCGCGTCGGCGTCGGCGTCGGCCTCTGTCTCCTCGGCGATCTTGTTTCGCTCGAGCATGTGGTCCTGTTCGACCTCGGTGGCGTGGTCAGCGGACTCGTAGACTTTCGCGTAGCCGACGGTCTTTCGCATCCCGAATTTGGTGTCGAGCGTGCGGACGACGACCTCGTCGGCCTCCTTGTTCAGTTTCGCCGCGAGGCTGTCACGGACCTGCAGACGCGACGGCGTCGCTTCCTCGTGGGTCAGTTCGAACGTGACGTCCGTCCGGTGCAACATGGGGTTTTCCTCCTCGGAGATGATGTCGACGTCCATGATTTCACTCAGTTACCCTACTATCCCCTCGTAGCGCCTAAAAGGATTTCGAACGGCTACCAGCCTCCGATCGACGTGCGAGGAGGCGATATCGAGGCCGAAAGCCGATCTTCGTCCGGCCTGCGCCGTACGATTGCACGCGACCTCGCGCCGAACACAACATAAAACGTATGCCAGTCGCCTGTCTCGGTCACCGTATGCCCTCCAGACGGTGGCTGCTGGCGGGAGCCGGGAGCGTACTCACCGCCCTCGTCGGCGGCCACGCAGTCGCCGGTCGGACCCGAAGCGACGGCGACTCCGTTCACTGGCCCATGGCTCGCTACGACGCCGCCGGGACCGGTCACAGCCCCGACGCGTCGGGACCGAAAGACGCCGTCCGGGTCGCCTGGGAGCGAGAGCTGGATACGTCGTTCAGCGGCGCGGTTTCGCCGATCCTCTTCGAGGGTACCCTCTACGCTGTCGGCGGTCCGGTCGTCGCCCTCGAGGCCGAGACGGGCGAGCTCGAGTTCACTCACGACGGCCCGTATCGCTCGAGTCCCGCACCGGCCGCGACTGACGTCTATCGGACCGACACGCTCGCGATCAGTTCGCCGGCGGGCGTCGTCGGGCTGAACGCCGGCGGCGGCTACAGGATTCCGCTGCTTGGCGGCCGGGTCGGCGTCGACCGCTGGCACGGCCCCGGCGAGGACCCCGACCGGAGCCCGCTCGGGCCGCCGGATGCGCCGCCACCGGTCGCCGTCGACGACGCGATCTACGCGGCGGTCCCTGGAACCAACGACCTCGTCGCGCTCGAGGCCACCGACGGGACCGAACGCTTTCGCGTCTCCCACGGAGCCGGAAGCGGCAACTGGCGGCCGGCCGTCAGAAACGACACCGTCTACGCCGTCGGCTACGCACGCGAACTCGGGGCCTACGACGCCGAGACGGGCGAGAACCACTGGACGGTGGAGATCGACGACCTGACGCCTCACGCACCGACCGTGACCGACGAGGTCGTCGTCGTGCCGGGCCGGGAGTCGGTGACGGCCGTCGAGGTCGACGACGGGAGCGTCCGCTGGGAGTACGACCACGACGGCAACGTTTCCCCTCCCGACCGCTCGGACGCCGCCGTCGCCGACGGCCGGGTCTTCGTCGCCGACGGGACCGGCTCGCTGCACGCGATCGACCTCGAATCCGGCGAGGAGCGCTGGACCGCGTCCGTCGGCGGGCAGGCGTCGCCGGTCGTCGCCGACGGCGTCGTCTACCTCACGCGGCGTACCGTCAGCGTGTACGCGTTCGACGCCGAAACCGGCGAGGAGCGCTGGGAGTACGATCTGGAACGGCCCACGTCGGCCCCGGCCGTCGGCGACGGGCGCCTCTACCTCGTCGGGAGTCGCCGAATCGTCGCGCTCGAGGAGGGAGACAGATGACCGGCGAACCGTTCGCGCCGCGGGAGGCGAACGAGAACGATCGACGCCCGGAGGGAACCGAAAGCGACCGGAAACTCTCCTGGGCCGGCGAGCTCGGGCGGGCGGTTGCACACGTCCGAGCCGATCCGTTCCTGTTCGTTCCGTTCGCTCTCGCCGGGCTCGTCCTCTCGGTGCTCGACCGGCTCCGGCTACGGGATCCGGTGCCGGTACTGGTCGAACGAGGGCTCCAGGGATCGACGATCGTCGAGTACTCGATCTACCCGACCGGAACGCCGGAGAGTGCCCGCCGGATCGGCGCGCTGGTCGACCTCGAGACGCCGTATCTGATCTGGGCGGTCGGCCTCGAGGTCGTCGCCGTGCTTTCGATCGCGATCGCCGGCTGGTACACCATCGCTCGAGCCGCCGGCGAGTCGACGACGGCGGGACTGGGCTCGTACGTCGGGTTCGTCGTCCTGGTCGCGGGGGTGACTCGGCTACTGGGTTCGATCGGTGAAATCACGCTCCAGGGAATCCTCGGGCTGGCCGTCTTCCTGGTCGTGTTTTTCGCCGTACTGATCCTGTTCGCACGGCTGTTCGTCGCGCCTGCACTCGCCGCTCTCGGGACGTCGCCGTGGACCGCGGTCAGACGGAGTGTGGCGCTTACAGGCGGTCACGAGCGTGCGCTCGTGCTGTTGGTGCTCGGCTACGGCATCCTGGTGTGGCTGCTCGGGAGCGTCCCGTACGTCGGCGCGCTGGTGAGTAGCGTCGTCGTCGCCGTCGTCCACGCCGTTTCGACGGTGACGGTCCTCGAATCGGTGACCGACGGCTCGCTCGAGTAACGTCCGGCTCGCTTGTGGTTGTTCCAGTAGATGGCTACACGAGCCGTATCACTCGATCGGAATCGTCGTCACCTCCCGCGTGGGACGTCGAATCGGGACGTCGACGTCGAGTTCGGCGTTCGTCGCCTCGAGTTCCGCGAGCGTGCGTTCGATGCCGTTGTGATGGCCCGCCCCGACGACCGCGACCACGTCGTGTCCCGCGTTCTGGAGCCGGTGGAGTCGCTCGGCCATAGCCCGATCGCGCCGATCGATCAGGACCGACGTGACCTCAGGGAGCAGCGTCCGCATCGCGTCGATCAGCGGCTCGACGTCGTCGCCGTGTTCGATCTCCCGGAACGGGGTCGTCATCACCTCGAGCTGGGCGAGGCGTTCGTGCGGACTCAAAAGCTGTGAGCGCACCATCAGCTTCGGGATCGTGTCGACGCCGACGGCTCTCGACAGCGCCGTCATGGTCTCGGTGATCGGCTCGTCGACGAGTGCGACGTCGGTTTCGGTTTCGGCGGCGGTCTCGATGGCGGTTTCCATCTCGGTCTCGCCGGGATCGAGTCCGTAGAGTCGCACGATCGTTCGCTGGATCGCCTGCAAGGTGGCGTAAACGAGCGCCGTCGGCGGCGGAAGCTCCTCGTAGACGTTCGCGAAACCGTCCCCACCGCGTCGCTCGAGGCGTTGGTACCGCCGCTCGTCGAGTTCGACGGCGACGACGTCAGGCTCTCGCTCGAGGATCATCTCGCGGACCCGCCGACGGTGAGTCGGCGAGAAGTGGACGCTCGGGACGACGGTGACGGTTCCGGTTTCGGTCGCGGTCATGCGATTCGTCTACACCGGACGTGCTCTTGAATCCCCTCCCGGTCGCTCGCTCACCCCTGTGGAGGTCGTCCGAGCGCTTCTTCGACGGCGGCGACCCGTTCGGCGGTGTGTTGTTCCCTGTTGGGCTGGTCGTCGACCTCGAGGGAGGTGATGATACGGTCTTCTTCGATCTCGTCGTGTGCTGCCTGTGCGGCGGCGAAGATCTCGCCGACGTCGTCGGCGGCGATGATCGTATCCATCGGCGTCAGCTCGTAGGTGACCTCGAACTCCTCGAGCGCCTCGATAGCCGAGGCGATTTCGTCTGACATGTGCTCTTCACGGATCGGAACGATCTCGAGTCTGGCGATTGCGGTCATGATACTCGTGAACGGCTCTCGGTGCCGCCCCGAGTCGTACCACGTCATCGCTCAAGTACCTTGGTCGGCCGTCACGCGCGACGCGTTCGGAAACGGGCTGGGTTCGACCCGACTTTCGAAACCACTTGTAGTTACGTCTCTTTGCATTCTCCAATGTACTTAACTAGTTTCATCCACAAGGGAGGCACATGCTCGCCGACGAGTTCGGGCGCGAGGTGACGGGAGTCCGCATCTCGCTCACCGACCGGTGTAACTTCGATTGCGTCTACTGTCACAACGAGGGGCTCGGAGATACACGTGGCCCGATGGAGCCTCAGGACGACGAGATGAGTACCGACGACGTCGTGCGCTTTCTCGAGGTCGCCGCCGAGTTCGACGTCGACGCCGTGAAGTTCACCGGCGGCGAACCGATGTTGCGACAGGATCTGGAGGAGATCATCGAGCGGACCCCCGACCCGATGGAAGTATCGCTGACGACCAACGGTACGTTCCTCCCCGGGCGCGCTCCCGACCTCGTCGAGGCCGGCCTCGAGCGGGTCAACGTCTCCCAGGACGCGCTCGATCCGGAGGCGTTCGCCGAGGTGACCCAGAGCGGGGCCTACGAGAAGGTGATCGAGGGCGTCGACGCCGCGCTCGAGGCCGGGCTCGATCCCGTCAAGCTCAACATGGTCGTCTTCGAGCACACGGCGGGCTACGTTCCGGAGATGGTCGATCACGTCGCCGAAAACGACGGGCTCCAGCTCCAGCTCATCGAGTACATGCCCGAACTCACCGGCAAGCCGGAGTGGGCGATCGACATCGATCGCGTCCACGGCTGGCTCGAGGAACAGGCCGAGTGGGTCGAACATCGCGAGATGCACGACCGCAAACGGTACTGGGTCGGTGGCGAGAACCAGTCCGAGGCCGGGATGGTCGAGATCGTCGACCCCGTCGAGAATCCCACCTTCTGTGCGAACTGCCACCGCGTCCGGGTCACCCACGACGGCCACCTGAAGGGCTGTCTCAATCGCAACGACGACCTCCGTCCGATGGGTGAGATGACCAAACCCGAGATACGCGACGCGTTTCGTGAAACGGTCGCGAACCGGGTCCCCTACTACGGCGAGTACATGGTCCGCAACGACGAAGGCGAGTGGGAGTTCAACGAGGAGTACATCGGCGTCTAGCTGGATTTTGTTCCGTCGGTCGAGTTGCCGAGTCGATCGATGACGTTCCGTGCAATCGACCGATCGCCTTCGGGTGTGTTCTCGTTTTCGAAGTATCGTTGTACCTCGCTACGGACGCACTCGAGTTCGCGAGCGGAGAACGAACACGGAGGCGGTGGAAGCGACGTGTAGATCACCACACTGACCGGGAACGCCGTCGTCGAGTTGACACGCCGGCGTCCGGGCGGACATTCGTTGCCCTTAAGTGTCCTACCCGGATACGTTCTGGTGCGATACGCTGTAGGGGTCCGGCCCCGAGTCCGAGAGGGCGACGATAGACTGCGAGTCGTGGTAGCCAAGCAGGCCCAAGGCGCATGGTTGCTAACCATGTGGCGTCAAGCCTCCGGGGTTCGAATCCCCGCCACGACGTCGAACACGAACTCCACCGGCCAGTGCCAGTGTCGGCCGGGGCTCGTATCGCGCACACAAGAGACACAGATACACGACACATGAGCGAGGAAGAACAACAACAGGAGGACGACGACCTCCAATACTTCGTCCGGATCGGACAGACCGACCTGGACGGGACGAAGTCCGTCGAGCGCTCGCTCTCGGAGATGAACGGGATCGGCCGCCGAACCGCCCGGATCATCGCCGACGAGGCGGGCGTCGACCGAACAGCGACGTTCGGTGCTCTCGAGGACGACGTCATCGACGAGGTCGTCGAGGTCGTAGAGAACTACGCCGAGGAAGTCCCCGACTGGCTCAACAACCGCCAGAAGGACTTCTACACCGGCGAAACGACCCACGAGATCGGGAACGATCTCCAGTTGACCCGACAGCACGACATCAACCGGATGAAGATGATCGACTCCTACCGGGGTATCCGCCACAAGCGCGGCCAGAAGGTTCGCGGCCAGCGGACGAAGTCTACGGGTCGTACCGAAGGAACCATCGGCGTCAACGTCGAGGAGATCCGCGAAGAGGAAGCCGCCGAAGGCGAAGAGGGTGGTGAAGAGTAATGCCGCTTGGAACCGACACCAAACAGTACGAGACGCCGAATCACCCCTTCCAGGGTGAACGAATCGCAACCGAGCACTCGCTGATCGACCGCTACGGGCTCGCGAACAAAGAAGAGCTCTGGCGGGCCCAGTCTCAGCTTCGGTCCTACCGACGCGAGGCTCGTGAGCTGCTCGCCCAGCCACAGGACGAAGAGACCGTCATGCGCCGACGCGAGGAGTTTCTCGGCCGGCTCAAGCGCATCGGCGTCCTAGACGAGTCGGGCGATCTCGGTGCCGTCCTCGGCCTCGAGATCGAAGACGTCCTCGAGCGCCGACTGCAGACGGTCGTCTACCGTAAGGGGCTCGCAAACACGACCCGGCAGGCTCGACAGTTCATCATCCACGGACACGTCGTGGTCGGTGACCGACGTCACCAGATCCCGTCGTACGTCGTCGACGTCGACGAGGAAGGACTCGTCGCGTTCGACGAGAACAGTCCGCTCGCCGACGAACTCCACCCCGAACGCGCGGAGGGACAATAAATGGCAGACGACGAGAAATGGGGCATCGCCCACGTGCACGCATCGTTCAACAACACCATCATGACCGTGACTGATCTCACGGGCGCGGAGACGATCGCCAAATCCTCTGGCGGAACGGCGGTCAAACAAAACCGCGACGAGGCCTCGCCGTACGCTGCGATGCAGATGGCAGAGGAGGTCGCCGAAGAGATCAAAAGCGCCGGCATCACCGGCCTGCACGTTCACGTCCGTGGTCCCGGCGGGAACCTCCAGAAGTCCCCCGGTCCCGGCGCGCAGGCGACGATCCGCGCGCTCGCCCGGTCGGGCATCGAGATCGGCCGCATCGAGGACGTGACCCCGATCCCACACGACGGGTCGCGTGCACCAAAGGGTAAAGGCGGCTACTAGACAATGACCGAAGAGTACGACGTCGAGTTCGTCGAACGCGAGGATCGGAAGGCGCGGTTTCTCGTCCGCGGAATCACGCCCGCGTTCGCAAACGGGATCCGCCGGGCGATGATCGCGGACGTGCCGACGATGGCAATCGACACCGTCAGATTCGTCGAGAACTCGTCGGTCATGTTCGACGAGCAACTCGCCTTGCGTCTCGGGCTCGTTCCACTGACTACGCCGCCTGCGGGAGAGTTCGCCGAAGGCGAGTCCGTCACGCTCTCGATCGACGTCGAAGGACCGGGCACCGCCTACTCGGGCGATCTCTTCTCGAGCGACGAGCTCGTCCAGCCCGCAGACGAGAACGTCCCGATCATCGAACTCACGGACGGTCAACGCCTCGAGGCTGAGGCAGACGCCGTCTACGACCGTGGCAAGAGCCACGCCAAACACCAGGGCGGAGTCGCCGTCGGCTATCGACACCTCCAGAAGGTGGTCGTCGAAGGCGATCTCCCCGAGTTCGAGGACGACGAGGCACGGATCGTCCGCGGCGTGATAGAAGACGACGGCGAGCTCGTTCCGACGAGCGAGTTCGACCACGATCTCTCGAACCGGTATCCGGGCAAGGAAATTCGGGTCGAAGACGTGCCGAACGCCTTCGTCTTCCACGCCGAGACCGACGGCTCGTTCACCGTCGACGAACTGGTCGCGCGCGCGGCCGACTCGCTCGAGTCGCGTGCGGTCGAACTCGAGAACGCAGTACAGCTATAGAATCGATGTTCCGACGCCTCTTCCCCCGATCGACGACGGTCGCCGGTGCCGCGAGCTACGAGGCCGGCGACGTCCCGAGAATCGAAAGGGGTTTGAAGGGGCGACGGGTAGACAGAAGTGCGAGCAGGGATAGCCAAGTCTGGCCAACGGCGCAGCGTTCAGGGCGCTGTCTCGTAGGAGTCCGCAGGTTCAAATCCTGCTCCCTGCATCCACTTCTTTCGGACCTGCAAACGGTCCACACCAGATATACGAGGACACCAATGAGTAGCAAAACGAATCCGAGGCTCAACGATCTCATCGCCGATCTGAAGTCGGCGTCTCGCGAGACGGACGCCGATGTCTGGCGTGACGTCGCGAGTCGCCTCGAGAAGCCCCGATCGACCCACGCGGAGGTGAACCTGGGGCGGATCGAGCGATATGCACGCGAAGACGAGACAGTCGTCGTTCCCGGCAAGGTGCTGGGATCCGGCGCGCTCCAGAAGTCAGTTACCGTCGCCGCCGTCGACTTCTCCTCGTCGGCAGAGACGAAGATCGACCAGGTCGGCGAACCAGTACAGCTCGAGCAACTGCTCGAAGAGAACCCGGAAGGATCCGACGTGCGGGTGATCGCATGAGCGTCAACACCGCAGAGTTCGACGCCGACGTCGTCGTCGACGCCCGCGACTGCATCCTGGGTCGGGTCGCGAGCCAGGTCGCCGAACGCGCACTCGAGGGCGACCGCGTCGCCGTCGTCAACGCGGAAGACGCCGTCATCACGGGCGACAAAAACGACGTCTTCGAAACCTACCGCAAGCGCCTGCAACTCGGCTCGGACAGCGGTCCGTACTACCCCAAGCGGCCGGACACGATCTTCAAGCGGTCGGTCCGTGGCATGCTGCCGTACAAGAAAAAACGCGGCCGCAAGGCCTTCGAGAACGTCCGCGTCTACGTGGGCAACCCCTACGAGGACGGCGACAGCGAGGCCGAGATCCTCCCGGACACGTCGCTGGATCGGCTCTCGAACATCCGCTTCGTGCACTTACACGAAGTGTCCGAACAGTTAGGTGCTAACGTCACATGGTAACGAACACGAGTGGCAAGAAAAAGACCGCCGTCGCTCGCGCAACGGTTAGCGAGGGCGAGGGTCGCGTGCGTATCAACTCCCAGCCGGTCGAGCTGGTCGAACCGGAGATGTCCCGGCTGAAGATGCTCGAGCCGTTCCGTATCGCCGGCGAGGACCTCCGCAGCGAGGTCGACGTCGACGTTCGCGTCGACGGTGGTGGCATCAGCGGCCAGGCAGACGCCGTCCGCACGGCCATCGCCCGGGGCATCGTCCAGCACACGAACGACGCCGAACTCCGCGACGCGTACATGGAGTTCGACCGGTCGCTGCTGGTCAACGACGTCCGCCAGTCCGAACCCAAAAAGTGGGGCGGTCCGGGAGCACGGGCCCGCTACCAGAAGTCCTACCGCTGAGGTGATCAGGATATGATGGTACCGGTCCGGTGTTTCACCTGTGGCACCGTCGTAGGCGAACACTGGGAAGCGTTCGACGAGCGAGCGAACGAGGGCGAGGAAGACCCACAGGAGGTTCTCGACGACCTCGGCGTCGATCGGTACTGCTGTCGGCGAATGCTCGTCTCTCACACCGACCTCGTCGACGTCGTCGCACCATACCAGTAATGCAGAGACAACGACACAACCGCTACGAGAAAGCGCGGATCCTCGGCGCGAGAGCGCTGCAGGTCTCACACGGCGCACCGGTGTTGATCGAAACCGACCAGTCGGAGCCGATCCTCATCGCCGCCGAAGAGTACGACGCCGGCGTGTTGCCGTTTACGGTCGACCGAGGTGAGGCGTAGATGACGCTGATCACCGACGTTCGACTCCGGCGTGTGCTCGACTCCCGTGGCAACCCCACCGTCGAGGCCGACGTGCTCACCGAAAGCGGCGGCTTCGGCCGCGCGGCAGCGCCCTCGGGAGCGAGTACGGGCGAGTACGAGGCGATCGAACGGCCGCCGAATGAAGCGATCGCCGCCGCCAGAGAACACGCCGTACCCCGCCTCGTCGGCGAGGCCTACGCCGGCAACCAGCGCGAGGTCGACGGGATCTTGCGCGCGGCAGACGGTACGGACGACTTCTCGGAGATCGGCGCAAACAGCGCGGTCGCCATCTCGATGGCCGCAGCGAAGGCCGGTGCCGACGTGCTCGGTGCGCCGCTGTACCAGCATCTCGGCGGCACGTTCCGTGGCGAGAACTTCCCTGTCCCGCTCGGAAACGTCGTCGGCGGCGGCGAACACGCCGCAGACGCGACGGATATCCAGGAGTTTCTCGTCGCCCCCGTCGGCGCACCCAGCGTCGCCGATGCCGTCTTCGCCAACGCGGCCGTCCACGGCGAGGTCGCCGCGTTGCTCGAGGACCGGGGCGTTCCCTCCGGCAAGGGCGACGAGGGAGCCTGGGCACCCTCGATCGACGACGCGGAGGCGTTCGAGATCGTCGACGAGGCGGTCGAAACGGTCGCCGAAGACGTCGGCTTCGAGATCGGTTTCGGGCTCGATATGGCGGCCGCCGAGATGTACGACGCCGAGGAGGGTGTCTACGAGTACAGCGACCGGACTCGAGACACCGACGAACAGATCGAGTACGTCGCCGACCTCGTCTCCGAGTACGACCTCGTCTACGTCGAGGATCCCCTCGACGAGGACGACTACGAGGCGTTTGCCGAGCTCACGGAGGAAGTCGGCGACCGGACCCTGATCTGTGGCGACGACCTGTTCGTGACGAACACGGATCGTCTCGCGACTGGGATCGAGGAGGGCGCGGCAAACAGCATCCTGATCAAGCCGAACCAGATCGGGACGCTTTCTGACGCCTTCGATGCGGTCGAACTCGCGACGAAAAACGGCTACGACGCCGTCATCTCCCATCGCTCTGGCGAGACCGAAGACGCGACGATCGCACACCTCGCCGTCGCGACGGACGCGCCGTTTATCAAAACGGGTGCCGTCGGTGGCGAGCGAACCGCAAAGCTCAACGAGCTCATTCGAATCGCAGACGACGCGACATGACAGAAAACGATACACCACAGGAGGGGCTCGACGCCGCCGAGGAGGAGATCGACGAGGAGCCGGCCGAAGGTGCCGGCCCCGCCGCCGAACCCGCCGAGGACGTCGAGCCCGCAGAGGAAGCGGACGCCGAGGCAGCCGCCGAGGCCGAACAAGACGACGAGGGACCGTCCCTCGACGACGACGTGATGAGCGACGAGGAAGCGGACCTGCTCATCCCCGTCGAGGACTACCTCGGAGCCGGCGTCCACATCGGTACCCAGCAAAAGACCGAGGACATGGAGCGGTTCATCCACCGCGTCCGGACCGACGGCCTCTACGTGCTCGACGTCTCGAAGACCGACGGCCGTATCCGCACGGCCGCGAACTTCCTCGCGAACTACGCTCCCGAACAGATCCTGGTTACCTCGAGTCGCCAGTACGGTCGCTTCCCGGCAGAGAAGTTCGCGGAAGCGGTCGGCGCTCGAGCACGCACCGGTCGATTCATCCCGGGAACGCTGACGAATCCGAAGTACGACGGCTACATCGAACCCGACGTCGTCGTCGTCACGGACCCGATCGGTGACGCTCAGGCCGTCAAGGAGGCGATCACCGTGGGTATTCCGGTCATCGCGATGTGTGACTCGAACAACCAGGTCAGTAACGTCGACCTCGTCGTCCCGACGAACAACAAGGGTCGCAAGGCGCTGTCGGTCGTCTACTGGCTGCTCGCAAACGAAGTCCTCGACCGCCGCGGTGCCGAGCCGGCGTACTCGCTCGAGGACTTCGAGAGCGGAATCTGAGTCCGTCGACGGTCGCCCGTTTTTCGTCCCGTCGTATCCTGCTCGAGGCCCCGAGCCCGCACACTGAAGAGTGTAGCGTCCTATGATAAAGTGTGTCATGTATGGTGTCCGGAATACGAGCGACGGTAACAGTCCGGAACCCGGCACACTGTCGGCTCGCACGCGTCGCCACAGCCACTGGGGAGACCGTCGGCCGGATCTCGAGAAGCACCGCGTTACCCGGACCGACGGGAACTGTAACCGAGTTTCTGGCCACTGAAGTACCGGACGACGTAGACGCGACGCCGGTGTGTCCGTACGGGACAGCGACGCTGTATCGGCTCTCTCACGACGGCGACCCCGACTGTCCATGTGAGTGTCTCGGCCAGTTCGGCTGTCCGATCGACCGGTACGTCGCCGAAGACGGTGGCGTGACGCTCGTCTTTCACGTCGCGGACTTCGAGCAGCTCCAGACGGTGATGGGCGAGCTCCGGGACCGGTTTTCCGACGTCGACGTCACGCGATTGCTCCAGGCGCCGGCCGACGAGCGGTCGGATGCGGGCGTCTTCGTCGACCGGGACCAGCTCACCGACCGACAGCTCGAGGTGGTACGGACAGCCTACGAGCACGGCTACTTCGAGCGGCCCAGACGGACGAACGCGACGGAACTCGCCGAGGAACTCGAGATCACCCGGTCGACGGTCACCGAGCACCTGCGGACGGCCCAGCGAAAGCTCCTCAAAGACGTGTTCGAGGACAGCCGGTAGCCCTCGGCCGGTCGCGGTGGCAGAGTTAAGTGTCGACGCGACGCATACGTGAACAATGTCACATGCCGAGGAAACGGCGATGACGGCGACCGAAATCGACAGCTGCCTCGGGCGTCACGAGACCGGTGTGTTGGGGCTTGCCCGGGACGACGAACCCTACGCCATCCCGATCTCCTACGGCTACGACGCCGACGAGCGAACGGTGTATCTCCGGCTGGTGTCGACGCCGGACAGCGAGAAGCGTCGGTTCCTCGGCTCGAGGCCTCGAGCCCGTCTCGTCGTCTACGACCGGGCCGAGACGGAACCGATCTACCGAAGCGCCGTCGCTGCCGGCCCGCTCGAGGAGCTGCCACCCGAGGAACTGACGGTCGATCACGTCGAACAGTACGGCGACGCGAAACGACCGCTGTTCGAGATCTGGGGCGAGCCGACGGCCGACCTCGACATTCGGCTGTACGAACTCGAGCCCGACGAATTGAGCGGTCGTCGGGTCGAGATCGACCGTTAACACGACGCGAAGTGGTCGGCCGTGACGGCCGCCCCACAGACGGGACACCCGTTCGACAGCGTCGCCTGGCGTAACGGATCGTCGAGTTCGATCTCCTGGCGACACTCCGGACAGCTGAATACGTATTCCATTGCCCCCCGCTGGTCGGAGCTGTCGGGACACAGCATCAAGGTGTTTGTGGTGTGGGCTCAAAGCGACAGCCGTCCCCGGAGCCCGCCGTCGACGAGCCGGCCGTCGTCGACGCCGTCTAGCATGGGCTCGAGGTCGTCGAACCTCGGTCCCCGGCCGATTTCGTTCGTCTCGGGATCCCACCGGACGAACCCGTGGTCCTCGAGCAAGGGGAGATGGACGTGGAACAGGCTGATGCATACGTCGCGGTCGTGGGTGTGCTCGGGTTCGTCGACGAGCGTCGACTGGAGCGTCGCGAACGCGACCGTCTCCGACGGGGAGTGGTCCGTGAGGATCGCTAACAGTCGCCGTCGCTCCGACGCTGCGAGCGCGCTGAACACGGCATCGGCGTCCTGGTCTGGCATCGGCAACACGTACATCCGGGACGTCCGTAGTTCGACACCCACGTTATGGTGGGAGTTTAAGAGGGGTCGCGATGGCGATCGGTCGACAGAAAGAGTTACCTGCCAGACGGTCTCCAGTTCCGGTATGCGAAACTACCTCTTCGAGTTCGAGGAGAAGAAGCTCCCACCGGCCGTCGTTCTGGCGACGGGGGTTCTGATCGCGATTTTTACGCTCGGGACGCTCGTTCGCATGCTGACGCTGGCGCTGTTTTGATCCTCGAGCGTCGAGACGGGAATGGTGGCTACCGCCTTCGGGCTTGGCCATCAGAGACGGCCCACGAGACCGTCGGAGCCGTCTCGGTCCGGACCAGTGACCGAGTGTACAAACGCGTCTCTTAAGTTTCCGCGCCCACCTACTCCGGAGTACCGATGGAGTTTTGCGACGAATGCGGTTCGATGATGAAAGCCGAGGACGGCATGTGGGTGTGTGGAAGCTGTGAGTTCACGAAACCGAAAGGAGACGCCGCCCAGTACACCGTCACCGAAGATCAGGAGGCAAGCGAGATCATCGAATCCTCGGAGGAGACGTCGTTGCCCGAGACCGACGCCAGCTGTCCCGAGTGTGGCAACGACAGGGCCTACTGGTACATGCAACAGATCCGCGCCGCCGACGAGTCAGAGACGCGCTTTTTCATCTGTACCGAGTGTGAGCACAAGTGGCGCGAGGACGACCACTGACGGTCGGTCCGTCCCCGACTCGGAGACACCCGCTTACTCCACGCCGAACACCCGAACCGTTCGATCGGACAAGTCGTCCGGACTCGCGACGGTCACCGGGAACTCGACGTCACGTCTAACGGTAGCAGTCTCGTAGCCGAGCGTGACCGTCGTCGTCTCGCCGAGTCCGAGCGTCACGGCGTCGGTATCGACGACCTCGCCGCCGACTGCGAGTTCGATCTCCTGGCTTCCCTCGCCGGCGAACGTACCCCCCTCGTTTCTCACCTCGGCCGTCACCTCGAGGACGTCGCCCGCGTCGACGGGATCGTTTGCATCGGCGATCTCGACGGCGAACGGCGGCCTGACGTCGGGACCGGGGACCGAGTCGACGTCGCCGACGACGCCCGCGTCGGAGACGACCGCAGCCGTCGTTTCGTACCCGCGTTCGATCCAGTAGGCGTCCTCGATAGGTCGTGAGAGCGTGGCCGTATCCCGGTCGTCGCTCACGTCGGATTCGTCGACGACGATGGCGTTGCCGGGCTCGAACCACAACACGCTGCCGAGCCCACCGTCGGGATGGGAGACCGTCGTAGTTACCTCGAGCGTGTCGCTCGACCCGGCGGTCTCGTCTTCGCCCGGTTCGCTCGAGAGGGTCTCGATCGATGGTGGGCCGGAGCCGTCGGGATCGACGTCGACGGTCCATCCGACCGCCGAGTCGTCGGCGACGACGCGTACCTCCCTCGTGCCGGTCGTCTCGAACGTCGGCGAGAGCGCCGCTCGATTCAGGTGCGTGGTAACCGAGCCGAAAAACAGCTCCTCGAGGTTCGACAGGGGGCCGTCGTCGTCGACGTACCACTCCGCCTCGACGGGATCGGAAACGGCGGCCTCGAAGAGGACCGTCGAGCCGGGCTGGACGGCAATCTCGTCGGCGGGTCCGATCCGGGCGATCGACGGGTCTTCGGTGCCGAACACGGTAACGACCCGTTCTGCCGTGTCGGTGCCCGCTGTGACGGTCACCGGGAACCTGGTTGTCCGTGCGACGGCCGCGGTTTCGTAGCCGAGCGTGGTCGTCGTCACCTCGCCGGCCGCGAGGGTCACGGTGTCGGTGTCGACGACCTCCTCGCCCACCTCGAGGCGGACGGTCTCGGCGACGTCCTCGTCACCGACGTTCTCGAGCCGGGCCGTCACCGAGAGCGCCTCGCCCGCGTCGACGGGGCCGCTCGCGTCGGAAACTATCACGTCAAGTGACTGTCCACGCTCGGCACGTGTCAGACGCCCGGCTGGATAGCCGAGTGCAAGCGCCGCGCCTCCCGCGACGGCTCCCAGATACGACCGCCTGCCGTAGCTTGCCATGCTGTCGCGTTGTTGGACCGAATACATCAATCATTTTTCAGTGGGTGGCGACTGTCCTGGCGGCCGACGGATCGGGTGGTCGCTGATGCCGGCGCGTGTCGACGAGTGGGAGCGAACTACGTTCTCTCGCGCTCCAGGTCGGTTTCGACCGCCGCGACGAGATCGGTGAGCTCTCTCGAGAGCATCCCGCGGTGGGCTGCGAGGTTGGCGACGCCGCTTTCCGGAAGCGTCTCGCGCAGCAGGCCGGAGTACTCGCGGCGGGTCTCGAACTCGCGGTCGAGTCCGTGCTGGATCGAGCGCAACGTCTCGACGTGGGAGTCGGCGTTTCGGTTCGCCCACGCCGTCAGGTTACCCATGATCGTGTCGTCGACGTCGCGGTGTACCCGGTCGTTGGCCAGCGAGTTGTGCCAGCGGGTGGCGTAGTTGAGTATCGCGAGCCGGTGGGGCCACGCGAGGTCGCCGACCCGGTCGGCGTCGACGCTCACGAACGAATCCATGACGTACGTGACGGTGATACCGTCGTCCGTCGTGGACACGTCGGCTCGAACGACGTCCTGTTCGACGATGGGGAGGGTCGTCCGGTCCGTTCGCCTGTAATAGTAGTAGCCGATCCCCGAGAGGACGAGCGAGAGAAAGATCGTGGGAAGCATAAAGAGAAAGCCAATGACGAGTGCCATCGCGCCGTAGGGTCCGTACGGTCGGTACTCGATCGTCCCGTCGTCGACCCGCCGCTCGTCGGCGACGGCCACGATCCGATGGTCGACGGACTCCCCGCTTTCGCGATCGTCGGTCGTCGCGTCGTCGGTTCGACACTCCCCGACGTGACGCTCCATACCCCGACGGAGGTCCTCGATCGCCACCCCGTCGTACTCTCGTTTCGTGACCGCCGCCCCGTTCGGGCGGTCCCGTCGCGTCCGGCCGTCGTCGGTACCCATTCATCCGGTGTATTACGCTGGCGTTATAAAAGAAGTTCGTCACTGGATCGGGTCGGGTCGTGGCTATCATCGAAGCTGAAGGTATCGGCGGTCGTCGTCGCGGTCGCGACGGGCGGGATACAGGACGACGAAATTTCCTGCCGAACGCGTCGCGATTCGATTCGGCAGTGTCCGAAGCTCCGGATGCCAGCCGACCGTTCCCCGGCGGGCACTCACTGCAACGACCAGGTCGTCCGGACCGATCTCGTCGCGGAGGAACGTCGAGACCTCCTCCCAACCGTCGACGCGATCGATCGTCGCGGTCGGTCCGGTGTCGACCGACGCGAGCGCGTGTTCGACCCGGTCGGCGTCACCGCCGATCGTGACCGCGCGAACGTCGGCCCCGGCGTGATCGGCGAGCTGTCCGACGCGATGGGCCGCCTCGCCGAACCCCTGATTGTCGACGATTTCCGGTGGGCACAACAGGACGAGACGCTCCGTGACGTTGAGCGGCCGTCGAATCCGGGCGACGAATACCTGGACGGTCGTTCGGACGAGAACCCGGTCGATGACGTCGCCGAAGACCCGCTGCCGACGCGAGCGCGCCCCGTCCCAGCCGACGACGAGCGTCGTGATCCGGTTCTCGACGGTCGCGCGGACGATCCCGGAAGCGACGTTGTGATCGATCCGCGTCCGGCGCTCGACCGGAACCTCGGCGCCAGCGCCGTACGCCTCGACGTCCTCGAGCAGCGCCTCGGCTTCGGCTACCGAGGGATCGGTCTCGGTCTCCGGACCGGGCTCGACGACGGTGAGCGTATAGATGGGGTCGGACGGACGGTGCAACGCCAGCGCGAGGTCGAACAGCCGCTCGTGGTACTGCGATTCGGGCGAAATCGGCATCATGATTCGCTGTGGGACGTCGTCGGGGTCGTACGTCGACCGCTCCGTCGCGCGGGCGATTGCTCGTCCGGAACGGTCGACGACGATCGATCCGAGGACGCTGGCGACGACGACCAGAATCACGACGGCGTTTATCACGTGTTCGTCTAGCAGTCCGACGTCGAACCCAACGAGAACGATCGCCAGTGCGGCTGCAGCCTGTCCGACCGAGAGACCGAACATCGTCGACAGCTGGTCGCTCGAGTAGTCGTAGTGATACGCGGTGAGCCACGCTGCGGCGTATTTGGTGATGATCGTGAGGACGATGAACGCGCCGGCGATGGCGAGCGTTTCCCCACCGGCGACGAGCACGCGGACGTCGACGAGCATCCCGACCGACAGCAAGAAAAACGGGATGAAGAGGGCGTTGCCGACGAACTCGATGCGGTTGAGCAACGGTCCGCGACGGGGGATCAGTCGATTGAGGACGAGCCCCGCGAGGAAGGCTCCGACGATCGGTTCGACGCCAGCCACCTCCGCGAGGACGGCACAGGCAAACAGCACCGCCATCACGAACAGGAACTCGTAGTAGCTCTCCTGGTCGACGGTTCGAAAGAACCACCGACCGAGTCGCGGGACGAGTACCCACACGCCGGCGAAAAAAAGTGCCAGCCCGACAGTCAACTCGAGCCAGAATCCGACGCCGATCCCCTCCTCGACCGAGGCGACGGCGACCGCGAGAACGAGCAACGCGAGCGTGTCGGTGAGGATCGTCCCGCCGACCGTCGTGGCGACGCTCTCGTCGGTCGCGATCCCGAGTCGGCTCACGATCGGATAGGCGAGCAACGTGTGTGAAGAGAATACGGCGGCAAACAGCGCTGCTGCGGCGATCGAGAACCCGAAGACGACGTAGCCGACGACCGTTCCCACTACCTGGGGGACGAGAAAGGAGAGCAGACCGAACACGACGCTCCGGTCGGCGGACTCGAGAAAGCGATCGAAGTCGATCTCGAGTCCCGCGACGAAAAGCAGGTAGATCAGCCCGACCTCGCCGAGTAACACGATGGTGTCGTCGCGTGCCAGCAGGCCGAGCCCGTTCGGGCCGACGACGGCCCCGGCGACGATGATTCCGACGATACCCGGCAGCCGATATCGCTGCAACACGAGCGGCGCGGTCAGAAAGACCACCATCGCGAGTCCGAAGACGAGCACCGGGTCCTCGACCGGAAGCGAAACGCTCGGGGGAACCATTCGTACTGATCGACGGCTGCGTGATCCGTACCACGCCACGATACATCAGTTTCGCCCCGGATCGAAACTGGCGCACGACGGTCGGATGCCGCGGCCGTTTTGAATGGGTTTATGTTTCCGTGTGAATTCACCATCGAATACGACTCGTAACTCCGAGCATGGTTGAATATATCACGAACAGGTGTGGGGCTCCGTAGCGAATGTACACGACGAAACCGAACGCGTCATGAGAGCCGAACCCGCTGTGCTCGTCCTCGGGGGACCGCTGTCGCTCCCGCTCGAGGAACCGGTGCTCGTCTTTGCGCTCGCACTCGCGGTGTTTCTCGTCGCGCCGCTTCTGATCAAGCGACTCGGACAGCCCGGTATTGTCGGGATCGTCCTGTTCGGGGTGGCGATCGGCCCCGGCGCACTCGGGCTGTTAGACGAGAGCGAGGCGATCGTCCTCTTAGGCGAGGTCGGACTCGTCTACCTGCTGTTTACCGTCGGCCTCGAGATCGATCTGCGGGGCTTTCTCAAGGCACCAGAAAACGCCGCGTTGTTCGGACTGACGAGTTTCTTCGTGCCGCTCGTCGTCGGGGTCGGAGCCGGCTACTACGTGCTCGGGCTCTCGGAGTGGGCAGCGCTTTTGCTTGCGGCCGTCTTCGCTTCCCACACGCTGCTCGCGTATCCGATCGCCAACCGGCTCGACATCACCGACAACCGTGCCGTGACCGCCGTCTTCGGTGGTATTCTCTTTACCGATACGCTCGCACTCGTCGTGCTCGCGATCGTGATTGGAGCGATCGACGGCGGCCTCACGCTGGCATTGTTCGTCGACATCGCCGTCTCGCTCGCGATTCTCTTCGCCAGTGTGTTGCTCGTCGTTCCGCCGATTGCTCGGTGGTTCTTCCAGAACCTCTCCGACGAGAGTTACTACGAGTTTCTGTTCGTCGTCGTGGCGCTGTTTGCCGCCGCCAGCCTCGCCGAGGTGCTCGACATCTCGGGTATCCTCGGTGCGTTCGTCGCCGGACTGGCGCTCAACCGCCAGATTCCTCGCGGCGGGACGCTGATGAACCGCGTCGAGTTCGTCGGCAACGCCTTCTTCATCCCGTTTTTCCTGCTATACGTCGGCATCCTCGTCAACCCCGCCGTCATCTTCGACGGACTGCGCACGCTCGAGGTCGCTGGCGTCGTCGTCGTCGTCATGCTCGCCACCAAGGCCGTGGCTGCCTGGATCGTGGCGACGATCCAGGGCTACGACCGAAACGAACTGGGCGTCATCTTCGGGCTCTCGACGGGTCAGGCCGCCGCGGCGCTTGCGATCACGTTGATCGGCTACGAGGCCGGTCTGTTCGGCGATCACGTGCTCAACGCCGTCGTGCTCATGTTGCTCGTGACCGCCGTCGTCAGTCCCTGGCTCACCGAACGGTTCGGCACGCGTCTCGCTCTCGATGCCGACGTCGACCCCGGCGGCGAGGACGCTCTCGATCCGCGCATCCTGCTGCCGCTGTCGACCGACGCCGATCGTCGCCGTCGGCTGCTCGAGCTCGCGTTCGTCCTCAAAGACCGGTACGGGACCGAACCGGTCCACCTGCTCACCGTGGTCCCGCCCCGCTCGGGCAAGACCGAAACCCGGGTCGCCGAGGTCGAACGCGACCTCGAGAACGCCGCCGAGTTCGGCGGAGCCGCCGAGATTCCCGTCGAGGTCGAAACGCGGGTCAACCACAACGTCGCCTCGGGGATCGTCCGCGGGAGCGTCGAGACGCGCGCCGACACGATCGTCATTGGATGGGATGCCAGTCGGACGTTCGGCCGCCGGATCTTCGGTTCGACCATCGACCAGGTGCTGCGCCGGACGACGGTTCCGGTCGTCGTCTCGCGACTCGGCCACCCGATCAACACGACCCAGAAGCTGTACGTCGTCGTTCCGCCCGGACTCGATCACCACGAGGGGTTCTACGAAGCCGTCCACACGGTCAAGCGGCTGGCGATCCAGCTCGGGACGCCGATGACCGTCCTGGTCGTCGAGGGAAGTCCCCGCCAGTACGAGCGACTGTTCGGACTCGTCGAGCAGGAACTCACTGCCGAGTTCGACGAGGTCGACTCCTGGGGGTCGCTGCTACCGGAGTTGTCCACCCGGACCGGCTCGGACGACCTGATCATCGTCATGTCGCCCCGGGAGGGAAGCGTCGGCTGGCACAGCGAACTCGGAGAACTTCCGGGACGGCTCGTGGAACTGCCGCCGGAGTCGTTCATCACGATCTACCCGCGGGAGGACGAACCCGAGTACGACGCGACGTTTCTCAAGATCGAGTGATCGTCACGACGCGATCGGAACTCACGCACGTGTCTTCACGGCGTCATACGGTCTGCTGGACCGACCCCCCGGCACAACCGAAGGACGGGTCGCGGTTGTGGCGGGGCTGACGCACAGCGGTCCGTATCAGTCCGCGTGACGAACGACGTAGACGTCGTACTGCTGGTCGCTCGCGACCGGACCACCGACGCTCGACAGCGGCGTCGTCACCGAGCCCGCGTTCTCGCTGCCGACGAACACCACGTCGGCGTCGACGTCGGCGGCGACGTCGCGGATCGTCCGGACCACGTTCGTCGTCGACGTCGCCGTCGGTTCGTCGGAGTCGACGATCTCGTGGCGAAACGTCGCCTCGGGGGCGACGCTGTCGACGATGTTTCGCATCTTCCTGACGACGACGTCCGGATCGAACTGCTCGTGGTCCTGGATCCAGCCCCGTTCCCGTGCGTAGTCACCGTCGTCCGGCACGATCGTCACCGCGACCACGTCTTCGTCCGTGAGTTCGGCGTGTTCGGACGCTTTCTCGAGTGCCGCGGTCGACAGCGTCGACCCGTCAAACGGAACGAGTAGTGTCATAACCCACTGTGAAACGACGGACGAGGTAAAGGTTCGGTCGGGACCGTCGCGTCACCGATCCCCGTCCGCCCCGACGACCAGGACCGGAATCGGCGAGAGGCGAACGACCGCGTCGACGGTGCTGCCGAGCAGGGTGCGCCTGAACGACGACCGTCCGCGTGCGCCGACGACGAGCACGCCGACGTCGTGATCCTCGCCGTACGCGATGATCTCCTCGTGGGGAATCCCTGTCCTGATCGCCGTCTCGAGCGGAACGTCCGCCGCCTCGGCCCGCGTCTCGATCTCCTCGAGTGTGGATGCCGCGCGCTCGCGCAGCCGCTTCTCGACGGTTTCGGGGTCGACAATCGCGTTGTCGTACTCCCGGCGCGTCTCTACGACGGCGACGCCGTACAGTGGAACCTCGAGTCGGTCGGCGAGCGCGACCGCGTGCTCGACCGCGACCGACGCGTCGTCGCTGCCGTCGGTGGCGACGAGGATCGAATCGTACATACCCGACGTACGGACTCGTGGCTCAAAGTCGTACGGTCTATCGCCGGTACGGATCCTTCATCGCTAAGTGGCCCCGTCACAGAGAGGCGGGTAATGAACGGCAACCGTTTCGGTCGCCTCTTCCAGGTGACCACGTTCGGCGAGAGTCACGGCGAGGCGATGGGCTGTACCGTCTCGGGCTGTCCCGCCGGCCTCGAACTCTCAGAAGAGGACATTCAAGAAGACCTCGACCGACGCAAACCCGGCCAGTCGATGATCACGACGAGTCGCGGCGAACCCGACGACGTCTCGATCAAGTCGGGGCTGCAAGACGGCTACACCACGGGCACCCCGATCGGGATGGTCATCCAGAACAAAGACGCCCGTTCGGGCAAGTACGAACCCTTTATCACCGCACCCCGACCCTCCCACGGCGACTTTACCTATTCGGCCAAGTTCGGCACCCGAAACTGGGGTGGCGGAGGGCGATCGTCGGCACGCGAGACAGTCAACTGGGTCGCCGCGGGCGCAATCGCAAAGAAACTCCTCGCACGGGAAGGGATCGAACTCAAGGCTCACGTCAATCAGATCGGCGAGGTCGAAGCGCCCGAGGTGAGCTTCGAGGAGATACTCGAACACAGCGAGGAAAACGACGTCCGCTGTGCCCACCCCGAGACCGCCGCGCGAATGCAGGAGCTGATCGAGGAGTACCAGGAGGAAGGCGACTCCATCGGCGGGAGCGTCTACTTCGAGACCCGCGGCATCCCCGTCGGGCTCGGTGCGCCCCGCTTCGACTCGCTGTCGGCGCGGCTCGGCCAGGCGATGATGGCGATCCCGGCCGTAACGGCCGTCGAGTTCGGCCTCGGACGGGAAGCCCGCGAGTGGACGGGCAAAGAACGAAACGACGACTGGGAGTTCGATTCGGAGGGGAATCCGACGCCCGTCGAGAACGACCACGGCGGCATCCAGGGCGGGATCTCGAGTGGCGAACCGATCTACGGCGAGGTCACCCTGCACGCACCCACCTCGATCCCGAAGACCCAACAGACCGCAGACTGGGAGACTGGCGAACTCAAAGAGGAGAAAGTCATCGGCCGTCACGACCCCGTGCTCCCGCCGCGGGGGGTGCCGGTCGTCGAGGCGATGCTCGCGCTCACCCTCGTGGATTTCATGTTACTCTCGGGGCGGATCAATCCCGACCGCGTCGACGACCAACCCGGCGAGTACGACACTGATTACCACCCGAACAGCCCCCGAAACGAGTAACGATCGCCGGACTATCGGCTCGCCGTTCGAGGTGTCGGCGGCGACGTTACGTTTGTTATCGAGAACGAACATGTTAGGGGACGTTCTCGGAATCCATCATTATCAAAAACGACGGACGGCGTCGAGATCGCAATCCTTCACGATTGATGCATGGTAATGTATAGCAAAGTCTTTAGGTCCGGTAGAGCAAACGACTAGGTACCGCTGGCTTATAGCCACGACCTCACCATGAGCGACAACGAACTCATCTGGCGAATCGCGGGCGGTTCCGGAGACGGGATCGACTCGACGAGCCAGAACTTTGCGACGGCGCTGATGCGCGCGGGTCTCGACGTCTTTACACATCGTCACTATCCGTCACGGATTCGTGGCGGTCACACGTACGTCGAGATCCGTGCCGCGGATCGGGAGGTACAGTCACGGGGGGACGGCTACAACTTCCTGCTCGCGCTTGGCGACTCGTTCGCCCGGAACCCGCAGGAAGATTCCGTCTACGACAACGAGGAGATCAAACCACTCTCGGAGAACGTAGACGAACTCCGCGAGGGCGGCGTCATCGTCTACGACGAGGGACTGCTTAGCGAGGAAGACGTCGAGGAACTGGACCTCGAGGCGCGTGCCGAGGAGAACGACTGGCACGTCTACCCGCTCGATCTGCGGGGACTCGCGAGGGAGTACGGCCGCGAAGTCATGCGAAACACCGCCGGCGTCGGCGCGACGGCCGCGTTGCTCGAGATGGACCTCGAGCACATCGAGGACCTGATGGAAGATGCCATGGGCGGCGAGGTCCTCGAGACGAACATTGAGATCCTCCACGAGGCCTACGAATCGGTCCGAGACGAGTACGAGTTTACCCACGACCTGCGCGTTCCGGAGGGCGACCACGACGAACAGCAGGCGCTTCTGTCGGGTTCGAACGCGATCGCCTACGGCGCGATCGACGCCGGCTGTCGGTTCATCGCCGGCTACCCGATGACGCCGTGGACGGACGTCTTCACGATCCTGACCCAGAACTTCCCCGATATGGGTGGGATCGCCGAACAGGTCGAAGACGAGATCGCCGCCGCGGCGCTTGCCCTCGGTGCGAGTCACGCCGGCGTGAAAGCGATGTCCGGCTCCTCCGGCGGCGGCTTCGCCCTGATGAGCGAACCGCTCGGCCTCGCGGAGATGACCGAAACTCCGATCGTCCTGATCGAGGCGATGCGGGCCGGTCCCTCCACCGGTATGCCGACCAAGCCCGAGCAAGGAGACTTAGAGCACGTCCTCTATACGAGCCAGGGCGATTCCTCGAGAGTCGTCTTTGCACCCGGCGACATCGAGGAGGCCTACGAGCAGACGCGACTGGCGTTTCACCTCGCCTACGAGTATCAGCTCCCGGCGATCGTCATCTACGACCAGAAGCTCAGTGGCGAGAACAAAAACGTCCCGGTCAGCTTCTTCGATCGCGAGCCCGAGCCGGCGCTCGGCTCGACGCTCACCGAGGAGGAACTGGCCGAAGCTGCCCACGACGCCTCCGGGAAGTTCCGACGGTTCCAGCACGACCCCGACAACGACGCGGGCGTCAGTCCACGGTCGCTGCCGGGACAGGAGGGCGGACGATACCTCGCGACGGGCAACGAGCACACGCCCGAGGGACACATCGAGGAAGACCCCGATAACCGCGTCGCCCAGATGGAACGTCGGATCGGGAAACTCGAGGCGATCCGCGAAGAACTCGACGAGGAACACCCCTCGAACCAGACCTACTACGGCGATGAGACGGCAGACTTCGGTATCATCACGTGGGGGTCGTCCCACGGTGCTGTCGCCGAGGCGGTCGACCGCCTGAACGCGCACGGTCACTCCGTAAAAGGCGTCACCGTCTCCGATATGATGCCCTTCCCCGAGACGGAGATGACCGAGTTCATAGAGAGCGTCGACGAGGCGATGGTCGTCGAGATGAACGCTACCGCCCAGTTCCGCGGGCTGCTCCAGAAGGAGCTGGGTCGGTTCGGCGAGAAACTGACGAGCCTGCTCAAGTACAACGGTAACCCGTTCGAACCCGCAGAGGTCGTCGAAGGCTACGAGGTCAACGTCGCCGACACCGACGAGGAACCGACCGCACAGGTACGAATCGAACCTGCAGCAGGTGACTGACAATGAGCGCATTCAACGCAATCGGAACGGGAACGGATCGAGAGGTAGACCGCGAGGAGTTCACGCCCGGTCTCGAGCCCCAACCGACCTGGTGTCCGGGCTGTGGTGACTTCGGCGTCCTCAAAGCGCTAAAACAGGCGCTACCGGAGGTCGGAAAGAGCCCCGACGAGGTGTTGACGGTCACCGGAATCGGCTGTTCGGGCAAGCTGAACAGCTACCTCGACACGTACGGCTTCCACACGATCCACGGCCGGTCGCTGCCCGTCGCACGCGCGGCGAAACTCGCCAACCCCGACCTCGAGGTGATCGCCGCGGGCGGGGACGGCGACGGCTACGGCATCGGGGGGAACCACTTCATCCACACGGCCCGGGAGAACCACGACATGACCTACATCGTGTTCAACAACGAGGTCTTCGGCCTGACGAAAGGCCAGACTTCGCCCACGAGCCCGAAAGGTCATAAGTCCAAAACGCAGCCATCCGGCAGCGCGAAGACGCCGCTGCGGCCGCTGTCGATGGCGCTGACCGCCGGGGCGACCTACATCGCTCGCACGGCCGCGGTCAACCCGAACCAGGCGAAAGAGATCCTCGTGGAGGCGATCGAACACGACGGCTTCGCCCACGTCGATTTCCTCACCCAGTGTCCGACCTGGAACAAGGACGCCCGCCAGTACGTCCCCTACGTCGACGTTCAGGACTCGGAGGACTACGAGTTCGACGTCACGGACCGCCGTGAGGCCGCCGAGATGATGATCGAGACCGAGGACGTCCTCCACGAGGGGACCGTCCTCACCGGTCGGTACTACATCGACGAGGACAGCCCCTCCTACGGGACGGAGAAACGAGCGCTCGGCGACGTGCCCGAAGAGCCACTCGCCGAACGCTACTTCGACGACGACTACGAGTGGGAACGCAGCTACGACCTGCTCGATCGACACACGTAAGCGAGAACGTCTCCGACGTCAATCAGCGCCCCAACCCTGCGCGAATCGTTTCGTGAGCGAACTCAATACGAGCAACGAGACGAGAAGCGCGCCGAATACGACGGTCGAGTAGCCGTATGCGAGCTGGTAGAGGCCGTAGGCGACGACGAGCAACCCCATAAGCAGGGCTGTGGTACCGGCCCACCGCGAGACGTACGCCGGGTCGACACTCTCGTCGTAGTTGACGTGGAAGTCGGCGCGGCCGCGAAATGCGATGAAGTACGCCGGGATCAGGATGATCACGCCGAAGACGATCCAGACGATACCCAAGACGAGCTCGAAGTCGACCATCGACGAAACTGGGCGTGGCGGACGAATAAGTTCGACGATCGATCGGGCAACGGCGTGGCGGTTCGGGTCGTTACCAGCGGTGAGAAACCCACGAATCGAGCCGGCTTTTATTCTGCAACGCTGTCGTTTTCGGATACAGAAGATCTTTTTTGCGTCCGGGTAAAATAGATCGACATGAGCAGCCGATCGACGGAAGATCGTATCCTCGAAGTTCTCGAGGAAGACGCCCAGGCCTCCTACGCCGAGATCGCGGACCGGGCGGACGTCTCGAAACCCACCGTTCGAAAGTACATCGACCAACTCGAGTCAGACGGCGTCATCGTCGGCTACTCGGCCGACGTCGACCCGAAGAAGCTCTCGAGTCAGACGATCGCGCTGGTCGGGGTCGACGTCGCAAGCGAACGCTACGTCGAAGCGACCAACGCGCTCAAATCGCTCGAAGAGATCGAGTCGCTGTACAGTTCAAGCGGCGATCACATGCTGATGGCGGAGGTGCGAGCCGAAGACGGCGACGAGCTCGGCGACATCATCGCCGAGGAGATCCTCGAGATCGAAGGCGTCACGGCCGCACATCCGTCGTTCTTGCAGGAACGACTCAAGTGACGGCTTCGGGTCGAACGTTCCGCCCGGCAGCGTACGTGGGCCCCGGCATTTTGTCGTTCGGACGCGTACTCCGCCCATGGCAACGTACGAACGCGAGACCCGCGTCGACGCGTCGCTCGAGGACGTCTGGACGTTTCACTCGCGAGTCGAGGGTCTCGAGGCGCTGACGCCCGACTGGATGGGACTTCGCGTCGAACGCGTGGTCGGCCCCGACGACGTCTCGTCTCCGACGGTGCTCGAGGCGGGAACGGAACTCTCGCTGTCGATGCGGCCGTTCGACGTGGGTCCGCGAACGTACTGGACGTCGCGTATCACCTCCCGCGAGCGAACCGAGGGGGCGGCCGTCTTTCGCGACGAGATGATCGACGGTCCCTTCGATCGGTGGCTCCATACGCACGCGTTCTACGCCGACGGGACGTCGACGATCGTCCGCGACCGGATCGAGTACGCGCTGCCGATGGGTGGGGTGGGCGCCGCTCTCGAGCCGTTCTCGCGGATCGGGTTCGAGCCCATGTTTCGATACCGCCACCGGCGGACGAAGGCGTTGCTCGAGGGGTAGCGACCGTTCCGACGACCGTCACTCCGCCCGCGCCCGTTCGACGTACGTCTCTCTGAACGCCATCGCGACGTCCGAGTCGAGTTCGTCCCCGGCGATGACGTCGTCTTCCTCGAGGTCGTCGTACTCGCCTGCGTACTCGAGGGCACCTTCCCGGTCGGCGAAGGGATACGGGTTCACCATCGGTCCGTGAGCCCGGTCCGGATTCGAATCGAGGACGTAGTACGTCTCGTGGCCGTCGACGGCCTCGCCCGTCGCGACGTCGGTGACCCACCAGTTGGCCAGCGATGCCTCGGGTGCATCGAAGACATCGGGATAGACCGTGTACGCGATCGCACAGCCGGGCGAACAGAAGAACGCCCGCGTCCCGTCCTCGTGTGCAGCCTGGGCGTTCCAGTCGGGGTACTCGGCCGGCGGCATCGGGCAGACGACACAGACCGCCTCGGCTGGCACCTCGGCGAGTTCGTCGACCGGCACCTCGTCGGACGGCCAGAACTCGCCCTCGTCGTCGTCCGCCGGATCGGCGTCGTCCGCTGGATCGTCGTCCGAGTCGTCGCCCAGACAGCCCGCAAGCGCCGCGGCCGCTCCGATCCCCACGGCCGCCAGCAGCTGCCGTCTACTGGGCGGAGACGATGCGAACTCACACATGACCGATCGGTAGTGCTCGAGCGACAAAACCGGCCCGCTCTCGGCTCCCGAACGAGTGGACAACTGGTACAAAGCGTCTGTGGCACGATTCTCGAAACCATTCGACGGATGGACCAGACGGACTTTGAGAGGTGCGCGGGTACGAACGAATATGCGCGAACCAGACAAACTCGCGGTCGACAGGCGACGAGTGCTCGGTGCGATCGGTATCGGGACGGCGGTCGGTCTCGCAGGCTGTCTCGGCGACGACGACGAGCCCGAAGAGACCGACGACGAAGAGGTCGACGACGAGGCAGGTGACGAAGAGGTCGACGACGAAGTGACAGACGACGAGGAAACCGACGACGAAGACGCAGAACCCGCGCTCGACGAGCCAGCCGAGTTCGACGGCACCGAGTGTGCGGTCTGTGGGATGGCACCTGCGGAACATCCCGACTGGAACGCCCAGCTCGTCCACGAGACCGGAACGCGGGCGTACTTCTGTTCGTCCGGCTGCATGGCGGCGTACTACCCCGACCCGCTCGAGTTCGGCGACTGCGAAGCGCCGATCGAGAACGTGTGGGTCACCTGCTTCGGCGGCGAACTCGTCGACGGCGCGGAGGCGTACTACGTCCGCGTGACCGATCCGGACCACGTCGACGACATCATGATGATCAATCCGACGCCGTTCGCAGAGCGTGAAGACGCCGAGGGCTTCGTCGACGACTTCGAGGAGTACGACGACGAGGACATCATCACCCTCGAGGACTTCGACGAAGACCTCGCGATGACCTACCGGGAGGATCACTTCGAAGACTGAGTGGCGTTCAAAGCCTGAACTGATGGGTGAAACCGAGTGCGGTTGACCGGTTTCACTCATCAGTCGACGCTTGGAACGGTACTGAAACGGATTGTTGTTCCTGATTCCCGGGACAACGCAAGACGAGTCACGGTTGCCCCCGGAACGACACAGCAGTCAGTGAGAGTCGTCGATCCCGGATGCCATTATCTGTCGATACGTCTTACACCCCATATGGGAGACGCGTGGCAACAGGCGATCGAGACGCGACGTGCGGAGAAAGACGAGTACTTCGCGACGCATCCACGCTCGCCGATCCCGCCGGACGAACGGGGGTCGTTCGAGGGGCTCGCGTACTATCCGATCGACGAGGACTACCGGTTCGAGCTCTCCTTACACGAGTACGACGAGCCCGAACGGGTCACCGTCGGGACGAGCACAGAGGGCGAACGGGAGTACCTGCGCTGGGGCGAGTTCCGCGTTACCGTCGACGGCGAGAACGTGACGCTGCAGGCGTACAAGTCCGAGCCAGACGACGACCGACTCTGGGTTCCGTTCCGGGACGCGACAAGCGGCGAGGAGACCTACGGCGCTGGCCGGTATCTCGACCTCGAGGAAGACGCTCATCGAACGGACGAGGGGAGCTGGATTCTCGATTTCAACGAGGCGTACAACCCGACGTGTGCGTACTCGGAGCAGTACGAGTGTCCGCTCCCGCCGATGGAGAACTGGCTCGAGGTGCGGATCGAGGCCGGCGAGAAGAACTATCGGTGACCGACTCTCTCGAGGACGGGAGTCCGGCTTCGCTGGCGATTTATACGACCCGTCCGAGAGTCGATTCGTAGATGGATCTGCTCGGAAACCTCACGCTGGTGTTCGTCGCGGGGTTTATCACGGCGCTTGCGACCGGCATCGGCGTGTTACCGTTTTTCTTCTTCGATGAGATCAGCGATCGTCGAAACGTCGTGCTCTGGGGACTGTCCTCGGGGATCATGGTCTCGGCGTCGGTGTTCGGGCTCATCGAGGAGGGACTCGCGGAAGGGACCGCGACAGAGATTGCCGCGGGGATGGCTGTCGGCGTCTTGCTCGTCGTCGTCGCACGCGACGTACTCATGGACGCCGACATCGATCCGCGGGAGTACGAGGAAGCGGACTTCAAGAAACTCGTGCTCATTCTCGGCATCCTGACCGTCCACAGCTTCCCCGAAGGGGTCGCCGTCGGCGTCTCGTTCGCCGACCTCGGTCTCGAAGACGGTGTCCAGCTGCTGGGCATTTCCGTCCCGCTGTTGGCGATTTTCATGACGATCGCGATCTCGATTCACAACATTCCGGAGGGGACCGCGATCTCGATCCCGCTGAAGTCGATGGGCGTCTCCGAGTGGAAGATGGTCTGGTGGGCCGTCTTCTCGAGTCTGCCACAGCCGATCGGGGCCGTCATCGCGTTCGCGTTCGTGCGGTTCGCCCGGGAGTTTCTTCCCTTCGGCTTCGGGTTCGCCGCCGGTGCGATGATCTATCTCGTACTCACCGAGTTCATCCCCGAAGCCCTAGAGATCGGCGAGAGGCTCCCGAACGGCGGGAAGCCGGAACTCGCGGGCGGGATCGTCGTCGGCGTGCTGGTGATGATTCCGCTCGCGTTCATCTGATCGCTCGAGATACGGACAACGGTCCGTACGAGTGCCGACGCACGAATTGCTGGTGATCCTGCGCCGGGCGCTTACAGGCTAGTACCGTTCCAAGCGTCGACTGATGAGTGAAACCGGTCAACCGCACTCGGTTTCACCCATCAGTTCAGGCTTTGAACGCCACTAGGGCGACGGTCACGTCGTCGCGTACCGGGGTCGCTCGAGGTAGTCGATGGGATCGCAGACGCCGAGACGCTGGAACGCTTGCAGCCGGTAGGCACAGGCGTCACAGGTGCCACAGGCGGGTTCGCTCTCGCGGTAACAGCTCCAGGTGTGCTCGAATGGGACCTCGAGGTCGAGGCCTCGCCGTGCGATGTCCGTTTTCGAGGCCTCGACGAACGGCGCTTCGACCGCGATCTCGGTTTCGGGGTGGGTTCCGACGTCGACGACCCGTTCGAACGCTTCGAAGAACGCCGGCCGGCAGTCGGGATAGCCGGAGAAGTCCTCGCTGTGGGCACCGACGAACACTGCCTCACAGCCGTTCGCCTCGGCATAGGAGACCGCCATCGCGAGCAGGTTCGCGTTTCGGAACGGGACGTAGGTGTCCGGAATCTCCTCGCGCTCTAACTCCGCGTCCTCGACGTCGAGTGCGTCGTCGGTCAGGCTCGAGGCGCCGATCGTGACGAGATGTTCTGTCTCGACGTGCAGGAACTCGCGGACGTCGAGTTCGTCGGCTACCCTGCGAGCACACGCGCGTTCTCGGTCTTCGGTACGCTGGCCGTAGGAGGTGTGCAGGGCGTCGAGGTCGTAGCCGCGGTCGCGGGCCTCGTAGGCGACGGTGGCGCTGTCCATGCCGCCGGAGAGCAAGACGACGGCACGTTTTTCTGTCGATTCATCGGGATCGGTCGAGTGAGGGTCGGACGTCTCTGTCATGGTCGAACTCAGGTCTCGGGGGCGTCGTTCCACAGGTCGACGTGCAGGCGGGGCGTGTACCGGAAGCCGTACTCCATCGCGAACTCGGCCACGCGAGATCGGGTCTCGGCGAGGCGACCACGGGTGGCTCCTTCGGGCATCAGGAGGACGTCGTCGTCCCGTACTGGAACCGACGCCATCTCGCGGATCGTCTCGACGAGTTCGCGTACCTCGCCTGCATCGTCCTCGTCCGTGACGACGAACTTCAGCTGGAACTCGTAGGCGTCGACCAGCCGGGCGAGCGTCTCGTGGTCGATCCGGTCTCGTTCGTGGCGGTCCGCCCAGGTGCCGTCGTCCGGGGCGTCTGCTGGTCGACGATCCGGTGTCGGCGTCGAACTCGACAGTTTCGGGCTGATCGAGACGAGGTCGATCGGTGCCTCGCGGTAGATCGTCCCGTTCGTCTCGACGGTGACGTGATACTCCCGGGCCGAGAGCTCCTCGAGCAGCTCGACGACGCCATCGTGCAACAGGGGTTCGCCGCCCGTGACGACGACGTGGTCGACGCTGTGGGCGTCGACCTCCGCGAGAACTGACTCCAGCTCGAGCCAGTCGTGGGTCGGCTCCCAGGAGGTGTGATAGGAGTCACAGAACCAACACCGGAGGTTACAGCCGCTCGTGCGAACGAACACCGAGGGAACACCCGCGAGCCGTCCCTCGCCCTGCAGCGAGTAAAACAACTCGTTGACCGGCAGTGCGTCCTCGCACCCGGCGTCGTCGGTGTCGCCTCGAGACGGCGCGTCGGAGACCGGCATCTCAGAACCGGCCCCCGCCACAGAGCTCGCTCGTCTCCCGAACTTCGACGGCGACGTCCGTGACGGTCTCGGGCAGCCGTCGCTCGAGCTTCGCCTCCAGGACGACGCTCATCACCTCCGCCGTTGGCGGCTGCTCGAGTACGACGACGGCGTCGCCGTCGCCTGCGGTCTCGAACGCCTCGATCAGCGGATCGCCCGCCTCGAGGAGGAACGTGTGATCCCACTCGGATACGACGTCGGTAATATCGCCCTTGTCGACGATCCACCCTTCTTCGGTGAGCTCGCCGGCGACGGTGACCGAGATCTCGTAGTTGTGTCCGTGAGGGCGAGCACACTTCCCGTCGTGGTGTCTTAGTCGGTGGCCGGCGCTGATCCGGAGCGGGCTGTCGCGGCCGACGTGGATGACGCGGCGAGTTCCAACGATGTCGCCGTCGGCATCGCAGCCATCATCCTCGAGTATTCTCTCGACCATATCTCAGTATTCTACTTCGGTTACTTAACTCCTACAGGCTAAGTCCCCGTCCTCAAGGAGCAACGTAGCGACCATCGGGAGCGAGTAGCGCAGTAGGGCGGGGATCAGCCGCAAGCCAGTGTCACTCTCAACCGAAACGCATGAATATATACTGAATATATAGTCGTGTATGGGCACGTTCGAACTGGAAGGCGAAGAAATCATCGACCGCGAAGCGAAGGAGTTCGGCGGGAGTGCCCACGCCACCGTACCCAAAGACTGGCGCGGCGCAGACGTGAAAGTCATCCGCGTTAGCGACCCCGACGAAACCGACGACGAAAACGAAGAGTAACACGATGAACTACAACTACAGGTATCGCATCGAACCTGACGAAGCCGTCGAAACCGCGTTAGAACGGCATATCGATACCTGTAGGCAACTGTACAACCACTACCTGTACGAACTCCGCAACACCGACGAGTACCTGTCGTACACCGCGATGCAGAACATGCTTCCCGACCTGAAAGACTGGTGGGGCGAATTGAATGACGTGTACTCGAAAGTGTTGCAGACGGTCGCTCGCCGCGTTAGCGACAACCTCGACCGCCTCAAAGAGAAGAAAGACAACGGACACAAGGTCGGGATGCTCAAGTGGAAGCCACCGCGAGAGTATCGAAGTCTCACATACAACTGCTTTGTTGAATAGCTGCTGAACGATGGTTAGAGTGGCTCACAGAGCTTTTCTATGTTGATGATGGCGAACATGAGGACAATTTCACGGAACTGTCGATACCAGCCCAGCGCTCGCACGGCATCGCCGAGCGAGCGCTTCGTTGTCGAGTACGACGTTTCGGCCATCCAGCGCTGAGCGTAGCCTTTTGTCCGGATAAGCGTGTTGTTCCCTGTCGTGAGTGGTTTCGATCCACGCTGTAAGATCAGTGGTTCGACACCGAGGGCGTAGAACTCGTATTTGGTGTGCCAGTTGTGGAAGGCTTTGTCAGCAGCGACGGAAAGCAGGTCGTCCGCGTTCCGGCGGACGACCTGCGGCCCTGTCTTCGTATCGTGTTTCCACCGGGCTGAGATATGAACGTCAAGAACTGCAAGAGACTCTACATCGGTTAATGTGGTCACTTTCAGCGTCTGCACGCTATTCCCGGATCGCTGACGGTAATACGATGATGCAGCGTGTCGGTCGAAGAACGTACTGTCGAGAGCGACGTGTCCAGACTGCGGGTGTTGCTGCGCTGAAACGCGCAGCAACGCCCGCCACACCCACATTTTCAGCCGATCGAACGACTTGTAGATCGTGCTGTAATCCGGCAACTCGTCCTGATCGAGGCCAAGTACGTCACGAACCTCAGACATGTACTTCAGCCGGTTCGGCGTTTCACGGTAGCTATGGCCCTCTTCGAGCCGAAAACAGTGCAAAACGACATGTACCCAGCGGGCGAACCCGCCGCTGGCGGGCTCGCCCGCGTGCTTCCCCAACGCTTGTTTGGCTAGGTCTCGACACTGCTCAACGAAGTCGAGGATATCGATTTCCATACCAACCTCGATTTCCTCGACTTCATCCTTCTAACCCGTGATATCAGCTGATTAGATCGCTCTTCAACAGAGCACATACAACCAGTCTGGTTTCGAACTCAAGAACACGAGTGACCAGACGCTCCTCTCATTGTCCAAGATTGGTGAGGTACCGATACATACCCACCGCGACATTCCCGACGACGCCCGCGTCAAACAGGTCACGGTCAAACAAGAGAAAACAGGCGAGTGGTACGCCATCTTCGGCATCGAAACCGAAGCTACTGCGCCCGAAAAGCCCGCTCTGGATAAGGTTGACCGCGAGGATATGGTTGGCATCGACGTGGGCATCATCAAGTACGCCCACGACACCGACAGCACGATGGTCGGCAGCCTCGACCTCGACGCCGAGTGCGAGAGACTCGAACGCGAGCAACGGGCGTTGAGTCGCAAACAGGAAGGCTCGCAGAACTGGCACGAGCAACGCCGACGTGTGGCCCGCATCCACGTCCGCATCGTACGGAAGCGACGTGACTTCCTACACAAGCTCTCGAACTACTACGCTCAGAAGTACGACCTTGTGGCCGTGGAAGACCTCGACGTTCACGGGATGATGCAACTGCCGTCGAACAGTCGAAACCGAGCGTCGGCGTCGTGGCGAACATTCATCGACTTCCTCGAATACAAGTGCGACCGCGAGGGAACGCACTTCGTGAAAGTCAAACCTGAGGGCACGACGCAAGAATGTGCCGAGTGTGGTGTCGAGGTCGAGAAGGAATTGTGGGTGCGCGAGCATTCCTGTCCGACCTGTGGGTTTGAGACTGACCGTGACGAGAACGCCGCTTACAACGTGCTACAACGCGGTCTTTCGGAGTTAGGTTTGGGGCACGCCGAAGTTACGCCTGCGGAGACTGCACTCCCTACGTCCACGACTGGTGGGTCTGCTACCGTCGTGGATGCAAAGTGCGTCGTTGAAACAGGAAGCCCCACCCTCAAGGAGCGAACCGCGCAAGCGGTGAGCGAGTAGGGTGGGGTAGTTCACCGGTAGCCGACTGGCTGTGCGGCGAGGTCACAAAAAACGACCGGTCGGTTTCGATCGAGACGTCCGAACGGTTACTGGGTCCCGCGTTGTTCTTCCAGCCGGTTTTTGGCTTCGGTACGAGGCTTTCGAGAGAACTGGGGCCGTTCACCGTTGAAGTCGATCTCGAGCTCGTCGAGGGTTCGCCGGTAGATGTTCGTCCGACGTCCCTCCTCGGAGAGTCGCCGCCCCTCACACTCGAGGAGTCCGGCGTCGACGAGTTCTTCGATGCGACGGTAACAGGTCGCGATCGGGATTTCGATGTCCTCGCTTAGCGTCTGTGCCGATTTGGGGGTACCTGCAGCACAGAGGATCTCGGCGCTGTATTTGTTTCCAAGCGCAGCGAGAAGCGCGTTCGATTCCGATTCCTGATCGTTCGCCCAACCACCACGTGACATTCCACTCTCCGTTTGCCGATTATCAGGATTGAATCTTCCGGTTATCCTGAATATCCGCCGCTTCAGTCACGAGCGGCGAACAACGTTATACCGCCGGACAGAACGGCCGATACATTCACCGGAGGACGTTCCCGGTGATAGTGTATCAAAGCATCTGTCCGACGGTATACAAGAGCGCAAACGGGTTCGCGACGTTCGGTCTTCGACCGGGCGGTACCGAGGCGTGAACGCTCGTCCGAGAGTCAACCAGTCCTAGTTCGTCGGTTGAGCTTCGACGGCCGCGACGGCTGCGAGGTTCACGATGTCTCTGACCTCGTCGTCTCGTTGCAGGACGTGGACCGGTTCGGCCATCCCGGCGAGCATCGGTCCCACTGTGTCTGCACCGCCGAGTCGTTGCAGGAGTTTATACGCGATGTTTCCAGCCTCGAGGTTGGGGAAGACGAGTACGTTTGCCGGCTCGTCGAGATCCGAAAACTCGTAGGTCTCCTGGACGATCTCCTCGACGACGGCCGTATCGGCTTGCATCTCGCCGTCGACCGGGAAGTCGACTGCGGGATCCGCCCGGAGCCGAGCGGCTGCCCGACGCGGTTTACGGGTCCCCTCGTTGTCGACGCTGCCGAAGTTCGAGTACGACAGCAACGCGGCACGCGGCTCGACGTCGAACCGACGAGCGATCTCCGCCGCGTGGCGGGTCACCTCCTCGAGGGTCTCCGCGTCGGGATCCTGATTGACCGTCGCGTCCGCCAGGAAGACGACGCGGTTTTTGAACGTGAGCATGTAGACGCCCGCAGCGTGGGTCACGTCCGCCGCGGTGCCGACGACCTGCAGGAGTGGTCGAAGCGCCGAGGGGTAGTGATACGTCAACCCAGTCAACATGGCGTCGGCGTCATCTTGTTCGACCATTACCGCGCCGAAGTAGTTGCTGTCTCGGGTCAGTTCGGCCGCTTCTTTTCGGGTGATTCCCTTGCGACGCCGACGTTCGTAGAGCGCGTCGACGTACGTCTCGTACTCCCCGGCCGCCGGATCGACGACGTCGGGATCGAACTCGAGGCCCACGTCGTCGACGATTCGGCGTATCTTGGCTTCGTTGCCGAGGAGGATCGGCCGGGCGATGTTCCGATCGGCGAGCTGGTACGCCGCGCGAACGATCTTTTCGTCGTCCCCCTCCGCGAGCGCGACGCGCTGGGGATCGCTTTTGGCTTTGTTACGGACGACGCGCATCATCTCGCGGGATTTACCCAGGCGGGCTTCGAGTCGCTCGAGATAGCGATCGGGATCGACCGTGGTGCGGGCAGCGCCGCTCTCGATCGCCGCTTGTGCAACCGCAGGTGCTACCTCGAACAGGATGCGGGGATCCACCGGCTTCGGAATGATGTACTCGGGGCCGAACTGGAGCGGCTGGTCTCCGTAGGCTTTTCGGACGGCGTCTGGGACGTCCGCCTTCGCAAGGTCGGCGATCGCTTCGGCCGCGGCGACTTTCATCGTTTCGTTGATCTCGGTCGCCCGGACGTCGAGCGCGCCGCGGAAGATGAAGGGGAACCCGAGGACGTTGTTCACCTGGTTCGGGTAATCGGAGCGCCCGGTCGCCATGATGACGGTGTCCTCCCGAGCCGTCTTGGCTTCCTCGTAGCCGATCTCCGGATCCGGGTTCGCCATCGCGAAGACGATCGGGTTCTCGGCCATCGAACGGACCATCTCTCGATCGACGATGCCGCCGGCCGAGAGGCCGACGAAGACGTCCGCATCCGCCATCGCATCGGACAGACCCCCGTCGGGAACGTCGCGGGCGAACTCGCGGTTGTGCGGGTTGAGATCGCCGGCTTCCGCCCGCTCGGTCGTGAGAATGCCGTCGATGTCGACCATGGTGATGTTCTCCGTTTGCACGCCGAGTGACACGTAAAAGCGAGCCGTCGCGACCGCCGCTGCACCGGCGCCGGCGAACGTCACCTCGAGGTCCTCGAGCGCCTTTCCGGAAATTTCTGTCGCGTTCAGGAGCGCTGCTCCCGAGATGATCGCCGTTCCGTGCTGGTCGTCGTGGAAGACGGGAATCGATAGCCGCTCGCGGAGCCGGGCCTCGATCTCGAAGCACTCGGGGGCTTTGATGTCCTCGAGGTTGATCCCGCCGAACGTCGGCTCCATTCCCGCAACGGACTCGACGAACGCGGTCGGATCGTCGTGATCGAGTTCGATGTCGAACACGTCGATGTCGGCGAACCGCTTGAAGAGCACGCCTTTGCCTTCCATAACCGGTTTCGACGCCTGCGGGCCGATGTCGCCGAGTCCGAGGACGGCGCTCCCGTTAGAGACCACGCCGACCAGATTCTCCTTGATCGTATACTGGTACGCCGCGTCGGAATCGTCCGCGATCTCGCGACACGGTCCGGCGACGCCCGGCGAGTACGCGAGGCTTAACTCGCGCTGGGTGGTCGTCGATTTCGTCGTCGTGACCTCGAGCTTTCCCGCCGGCTCTCGTCGGTGGTACTCGAGTGAGTCTTCTTCCAGTGACATACCCCACCTCCCAACCAAACGGGCAAAAATATTCGGATATAGGAGATAGGTACGGCACTAAATCGGAAGTAAATTATAAATTGTCCTTGACGGTTTTTCGTTACCGTCCGCTCGCAGTCCTGCTCGACATCGACCGCACTCGAGTCCGACAGTGCAGACGACGAGTCACGAGAGCTGATTCGGAGTCGATGCCTGCCGTCGGCGTGCCGTCATAGCCAGCCCTACAGCAGAAACGTCCGAGTCGTCTCGCGTCGGTATGGACGTCCTCGTCCGGTTGCTGGCGTTGCTCGTCGTCCTTCTGGTCGGGACGGGGCTCCGAGTGGTGGGTGTTCTCGATGCGAAACGGACCGATCGGCTGAACGCGGTCGCCTACTACGTCGCGCTTCCGGCGCTCATCTTCATCGCCACCTACGATCAGGCGATCGGCGAGTTGCTGTCGCCGGCACTGGTCGTGGGGCTTTTGGTCGTCCTGTTTACGACGGCAGGGATCGCGTGGGTCGTCCACCGAAACCAACACGGGAACGGTCGCCGGAGTGTCGCGATCGTCCAGTCCTATCACTCGAACCTCGGGTATCTCGGTCTCCCGCTGGTCGCGGCGACGTTCGGTGCCCCGGTGACTGCGATCGCGAGCGTCGTACTCGGTATCGTAACGCTCGTTCAGGTCCCGCTGACTATTTTCGTCCTCTCTACGTTCAACGGCGCTGATGCGGACCTCGCTGCCGAACTACGGGGTCTCGCGGTCAATCCAGTGTTGCTCTCGCTCGTCGTTGGCCTCACCATCGGATCGGTCGGTCTCACCATCCCCGGTGCCGTCGAACTCGGTCTCGATGGACTCGGCTCGCTCGCGCTCCCGCTTGCGTTACTCTGTGTCGGCGCGTCGCTCGAGGTCGACCGTCCGTCGATCGATTTCGGTGCGACTGGGACCGTCGTCGCGCTGAAGATCGTTTGTATGCCGGCACTCGCCTGGCTCGTCTTTTCATTCCTGGCAGTCGACACGTCGACGTTCGTCGCGTCGGTCGTGATGCTCGGGACCCCCACCGCCGTCTCGACGTACGTTTTCGCCGCCAAACTCGAGGGCGACGAGGAGTTCGCGTCGCTGAACGTGTTCACGACGACGCTCGGTTCGATTCTGACGCTGTTCGTGCTGATCACGCTCATGGCGTAGCACCTCCAGTCGGTCGAGACGCCTTTTACCCATCGCCTGCTACGACCGCTCATGGAAGTTGCGATCGTGACGGTCGGTGACGAACTGCTCGCCGGTCGAACGACGAACACGAACGCCACGTGGCTCTGTGAACGGCTGACCGAAAACGGCGTCCACGTCGAACGCGTCACGTCTCTTCCCGACCGAGTCGGGGACATCGCCCGCGTCGTCAACGAGTATCGAGCGGCGTACGACGCCGTCATCGTCACCGGCGGGCTCGGTCCCACCCACGACGACGTCACGATGGACGCCGTCGCCGCGGCGCTCGACCGTCCGCTCGAGGAACACGAGGAAGCACTCGCGTGGCTCACGGACGAGGGCGGGTACACGCGTCAGGACCTCGCTGACGGGACGGCACACCTCCCGGAGGGTGCGCGCGCGCTCCACAACGAGGCCGGCGTCGCGCCCGGTGCCGCCGTCGAGAACGTCTACGTCCTTCCCGGCGTGCCCACGGAGATGAAGGCGATGTTCGAGACGATCGCATCCGAGTTCAACGGCACGAGGCGATACCGTGAGGTCATCAGAGCCGACGAGCCGGAGAGTGCGCTGTTGGATCGGATCGAGAAACTCCGCGAGACGTTCGACGTCACCGTCGGCAGCTACCCTGGCGACGTGGTTCGGGTCTCGATCGAGAGCACGGACGAGTCGACCGTCGAGGCGGCCGCGGCGTGGCTTCGCGAGCGCGTCGAGAGGCCGTAGTTTCGAGACGGGGCCGAAACGCTATAGTAGGCGTTAGAAGTAATTGCTCACTTCTGGAAGCGAGAGTTGATCAATAGCGGTATCAATCGCTGTTGTGAGCTCGTTGAGTGAGTCAAAGAAGCGATTGCTGAGTGCTGCTTGGAGTTGTCTCCAGCACTCTTCGACCGGATTTAGCTCAGGTGAATACGCTGGCAACGTCACGAAGGCGAGGTCGTCACGGGCCGCCAGGTCCGTGACGGCCGACGCCCGAAAATATGGCGCTCCATCCAACACAATAATCAAGTCATCTTCGAACTCTTGGCATAACGCAAGAATGAAATGTTTTGCGTGATCGGCGGTAACGTACTCTTCAAATCGAGAGAAAAAGCGATCACCGTCCTCGGTGATCGCGCCTAAGAGACACGTCCAGTCGCGTTGTCCGGACAATTCAACAGACGGTCGCGTGCCGCGAGGAAACCACGCGGCACGCGGCTCAACTTGGACGGATTTCTTGGTTTGATCGATACAGACTACTGTGGCGTCCATTTCCCGCCGCTTTTTTTGAGTTCCTCGCGGAACGTTTCTTGGTCCTCAGCATCTGATTCGGCGGCTGTACGGCGTGGTTTTTGGAAGCTCAATCCCGCTTCTTTGAGCAACCGCCGGCAGCTTGGGATTGAGTACTCGACATCGTAGGTCTCGGCGAGATGCTGCTGGACAAGCGCCGGCGTCCACGCCGGCGCGTCAAAGCCAACTTCTTCAGGAGACCTGTGGACTGTTTCTTCGAACTCTTGTTGCTCTTTTTCTGAGAGTTTTCGCTTTCTTCCAGACCGATGAGCATCAGTAACGGCCTGCTCAAGCGACTCGTCAGTGTCGAGTCGCTTGAGCCAACTATAGATTGTTCGCCGGCCGGTGTTATGCCACTCGGCTAGTTCGGTCTGCGTAACGCCGTTTTTGTACGCAATTGCCGCTAACAGCCGTTGTGTCGGCTTCCTTCCCTCGACGTTGTCGAGTGCGTCGTGAAGTTCTTCGACGGAGATATCGTCGAGATGATCCATTAGAAGTAGCAACAATCTATGGGCAGAAAATTCTAACGGTTACTATAGAACTACCGGTACAGGTACGCGAGCCAGGCGAACGTAACGATCAGCGCGAGAAGTAGCGTTCCCCAGCCGGCGAGCTCCATCGGAAGTTCGGTTTCCGTCTCGAGAGCCACGTAGAGTAGTTCGTTCATGGTCGGCGGTGAGTGCCCGCCCCTCTTAACGTTTCAGAAACGCCGTCGCCGTGAGCTCGACGGTCGGTCCGACGTCGGCGTCGTTGTCCCTCAGTTTTAGGCCTTGCGGTGCGTATCGCCACCAATGAACGTCGTCGACGCGTTAGACGCCTCGGCCGGAACGCTCTGTGTCGTCGGCGCGGGCGGGAAGAAGACGACTCTCTACGCGCTCGCAGGTCGCCTCGAGCGGGCCGTGCTCACGGCGACGGTCCGGATCCCGATATTCGATCCCCACGTCTCGTCCGTCCGGGTGACGACGGAGCCGGCGACGACGCTCGAGAACCTCGAGGCGGGATCGTTCCCGCTCGGACTCGTTCCAGAACGAGAGGGCGAGGACCGCTATCGCGGCTACGACACCGGGACGATAGACGACATCACGGCCGCACACGACGGCCCCGTGCTCGTGAAAGCCGACGGCGCGCGAACGCGGGAGTTCAAGGCACCGAACGATCGCGAGCCACAGTTGCCGACGACGACGGACGTCGTCATCCCCATCGCGAGCGCTCACGCCGTCGGCCAGCCGCTGTCGGCGGCCGTCGTCCACCGCCCCGAACGTGTCGCCGCGATCACCGACCTCGAGGTCGGCGATCCGATTACGCCGACGGCGGTCGGGACGGTACTGGCGAGCGAGCGGGGCGGATTGAAACGCGTGCCGGCGGACGCGACGGCGATTCCGCTGATCAACAAGGTCGACGACGGCGACGACGAGGCCGTCGCACGCGAGATTGCAGCCGCGGTCCACGACCGGACCGACGTGCCACGGGTCGTGGTGGCCCGGATGGCAGACGCCGAGGTCGTCGGCGTGGTGTAACACGTTTATACCCTTCCCACCGGATACGGACGTATGAGCGACCCCTCCAGTTCCAGCACGGAGCCACCCGACGAGAGCGACGTCTTCACGTACAACGGCGGGCGAGTCGATCCGGGCGAGTCGGCGAACATCCGCTACGGCATCAGCGAGACGTACCTCGGCGATCCGGTTCGGATCCCGGTGACCGTCGTCAACGGCGAGCGTCCGGGACCGACGGTCTTTCTCTCCGCGGCGGCCCACGGCGACGAGCTAAACGGCATCGAGGTCGTCCGCGAGGTCGCTCACGACTGGGACCACTCGATCCTGCACGGAACCCTCGTCTGTCTTCCCGTCATGAACGTCCCCGGCTTTCTGGCCCAGGAGCGATACCTGCCGATATACGACCGGGACCTCAACCGCTCGTTTCCCGGCCGGGAGGGATCGACGAGCGCGCGTCGGATGGCCCACCGGATCTTCACGAACTTCATCGAACCCTGTGACTTCGGGCTCGACTTTCATACCTCCACACGTGGTCGAACGAACATGCTTCACGTCCGGGCGAACATGGACGACTCAGCGGTTGCTCGCGTCGCCAACGCGTTCAGTTCGAACGTCATCATCGGCGGCGAGGGCCCGTCGGGAACGCTCCGGCGCGAAGCGACCGACGCCGGAATTCCGACGATCACGATCGAGATGGGAAAGGCCCACCGCTTCCAGCGCGCGCTCATCGACCGCGCGCTCACCGGCGTCGCGAGCGTCCTCGCCGAGTTTGGCCTCCACCGCGATTCCGCGGTGTACTGGCCCGGCTGGCGGACCGTCATCGACGACGCGGACGAGAAGACGTGGCTGCGCGCGGACGCGGGGGGTATCGTCGACATGAAACGCGGCCGCGGCGAACTCGTCCGCGAGGGCGAGGTCATCTGTGCCATCACGAACCCGTTCAAGGAAGACGACGACATCGTCACCGTCGAGGCGCCGTTTACGGGGCTGATCGTCGGCGTCCTCGAGAACCCCGTCGTCTACCCCGGCAATCCGCTCTGTCACCTCGTCGGCCTCGAGGACGACACCTTACACGCACTCGAGCGCGAACTTCGGGACGACGAACCGGGCTCGAGATCGTTGAGCCGCCGAACTGGAGCGTAAATATACTCCTCATGCGCTCTCGAGACGGCTACGGCGACAATAGCGTCGATAGGCGCAGCGAGCGCCAAAAGTAACTTCTATACCCTCGCGGTCCAACCCTCGGGCTGAGAACATGAGCCAGTCTTACAATCGCGGTCTCATCGAGGACTTCGGCCGCTGGAAGGAGTTCTCGGCCGGGATGTGGGCGTGGATTTTCCACAAGTTTACCGGGTGGATGCTCATCGGCTACCTGTTCACCCACATCGCCGTGCTGAGCACTGCCATTCCGGCGGCTGCAGGCGAGACGATGATGCTCGCTGGAGAAGAGGTCAACGTCTACACCGGAACGATTCAGGGTCTCGAGAGCCTCTTTATCATCCGGGTGCTCGAGGTCGGACTGCTCGCGGTCGCAGTCTTTCATATCCTGAACGGGGTTCGCCTGCTGATGGTCGACCTCGGCATCGGTCTCGACTCACAGGACAGAAGCTTCTATGCGTCGTTGATCCTCACGGCCATCATTACGGTCGCGAGCGTGCCGACGTTCATGCACGGGGTGGGCCTGTAATGGCTGAACGCTACTCCTCGTTCGTGCCCGGCGGTACCGGCTGGTTGCTCCAGCGCGTCACAGCGGCGTTTCTCGTCGTCGTGCTCGCGTTTCACTTCTTCCAGCTACACTTCGTCAACCACGCGGCGGAGGTCACGTTCGCCGGCACGCAGGCCCGCATGGATAACCTCGGCTACTTCCTGACGATGGTGTTGTTCCTGATCGCTGGCGCGTTCCACGGGATAAACGGCGTCTACAACGCCCTCGTCAACCAGGGCCTGTCTGGAACCCCAAAGAAAGTCGTACTCGCAGTCCTTACTCTCGCAGGCATCGCGCTCGTCGTTCAAGGAACCTGGGTTGCACTCGTCATGGCGGGGATGATCTAACATGAGTACACAACAACAAGAGCCCGAAACGCAAGAGGCACCGACAGACCAGGAGATGAAAGGAGAGCGCTCTCCCCAGCAAGAACGGCTCAAGCGAAAGCAAGAAGACAAGGCCGAACGAGAGAAGACGGCCGACGCGGACGAACTCGAGGGCGACACCGTCCACCTGAAGGTCTTCCGGTACGACCCCGAGGTCGCAGAGAAACAGGAACCGCGTTTCGACGACTTTCACGTTCCGTTCGAGAAGGGGATGACGGTGCTCGACGCCGTCATGTACGCGCGGGACACCTACGATTCCTCGCTCACCTTCCGACACTCCTGTCGGCAGGCCGTCTGTGGCTCTGACGCCTTCTTCATCAACGGCAAGCAGCGACTGGCGTGTAAGACCCAGATCAGCGACTTAGCACAGCCGGTCCGGGTCGAGCCGCTGCCCCACCAAGAGGTCGTCAAAGACCTCGTCGTGGACATGGACCACTTCTACGACCAGATGCACGCCGTCGAGCCGTACTTCCAGTCCGAGGACTTCCCGGCAGACGAAGAACAACGCCAGAGTCGGGAGAACCGCGAGAAGATCAAGATGTCCTCGCGGTGTATCTGGTGTGGTGCGTGTATGTCCTCGTGTAACATCGCCGCGGGCGACAACCAGTATCTGGGTCCGGCGGCGATCAACAAGGCCTACAAGTTCGCGATGGACGATCGCGAAGAGGAGGAACTCAAAGAGCACCGACTCCGCATCTTAGAGCAGGAACACGGCGTCTGGCGCTGTCAGACTCAGTTCTCCTGTACCGAGGTGTGCCCGAAAGACATCCCGCTCACCGAGCACATCCAGGAGCTCAAGCGTGAAGCGGTCAAGAAGAACCTGAAATTCTGGTAACAACAATGTACGAACACGACGTCATCGTGGTCGGCGCAGGCGGCGCCGGCCTCCGGGCTGCTGTCGCAGCGCACGAAGCGGGAGCGGACGTAGGGATGGTCACGAAACTCCACCCGGTCCGCAGTCACACCGGGGCCGCCGAGGGTGGTATCAACGCCGCACTCCGGGAGGGCGACGAGTGGGAGCTACACGCCTACGACACCATGAAGGGGTCGGACTACCTCGGCGACGCGCCCGCGATCGAGACCCTCGCCCAGGACGCTCCCGAGGAAGTGATGAACCTCGAACACTGGGGAATGCCCTTCTCGCGCGAGGAGGACGGGAGAGTCTCCCAGCGGCCATTCGGCGGCCTCTCGTTCCCGCGGACTACCTACGCGGGTGCCGAGACCGGTCACCACCTGCTGCACACGATGTACGAGCAGGTCGTCAAACGCGGCATCGAGGTCTACGACGAGTGGTTCGTGACCCAACTCGCCGTCACCGACGAACCCGACCCGAACGACCGGGACTGTCACGGCGTCGTCGCCTACGACGTCCAGACCGGCCAGATCGAGGGCTTCAAGGCTCGCAACGGCGTCATCCTGGCGACCGGCCCTCTCGGACAGGCGTTCGATCACACCACAAACGCCGTCTCCTGTACCGGCGACGGGCAGGCGATGGCCTACCGGGCAGGCGTTCCGCTCGAGGACATGGAGTTCATCCAGTTCCACCCGACCTCGCTGCCCTCCACCGGTGTGCTGATCTCCGAGGGCGTCCGTGGCGAAGGTGGCATCCTCTACAACAACGACGGCGAGCGGTTCATGTTCGAGTACGGCTACGCGAACAACGAGGGTGAACTCGCCTCTCGTGACGTCGTCGCCCGTGCCGAACTCACCGAGGTCAACGAGGGACGCGGCGTCGACGACGAGTACGTCAACCTCGACATGCGCCACTTAGGCGAAGAACGTATCCTCGATCGGTTGGAGAACATCCTCCACCTCGCGGAGGACTTCGAGGGCGTCGACGGGCTCGTCGAGCCGATGCCGGTCAAGCCCGGCCAACACTACGCGATGGGCGGCATCGAGGTCGACGAGAACGGTCAGACCTGTATCGACGGCCTCTACGCCGCCGGTGAGTGCGCCTGCGTCTCCGTCCACGGCGCGAACCGGCTGGGCGGCAACGCGTTGCCCGAACTGATCGTCTTCGGCAAGCGCGCCGGCTACCACGCCGCCGGCGAGGACTTAGGCGAGCCCGAGATCGAGACGGGCTACACCGAGGGCGTCGACGAAGACGACACCGACCTCCCCGTCACACCCGGTGAAGCCGGCATCGACCCCGCAGCCGGCGACGTCGCCGCCGACGGCTCCGGACAGATCGCCGACGCCGACGCCGCCATCGAACGCGCCGTCGAAGCCGAACGCGACCGCGTCGAGTCCCTGCTCGCGAAAGACGACGGCGTCAAACACTCCGAAGTCCGAGCGAAGCTGCAGCAGGCGATGACCGACTACGTGAACGTCTTCCGGACGGGCGAGGGCATCGAGAAGGCCCTCGAAGCCATCCGTGAGTGTCGCGAGATGTACCAGGACGTCTACGTCAACGATCCGTCCCGGACGTTCAACACCGACCTCCAGCAGACGATCGAGACGCGCAACCTGATCGACGTCGCCGAGACAATCGCACTCGGCGCGCTGGTTCGCAACGAGTTCCGGGGCGCACACTGGCGACAGGAAAACCAGATCCGCGACGACGAGAACTGGCTCAAACACACCCTGATCTCCTGGAACGGCGGCAAGCCGTCGATCTGGTACCGCCCCGTCATCCTCGAGGGCGAAGAGAAGGCCTACGAGCCCAAAGTGCGCAGCTACTGATCGCGCGACCCCTTTTCTAGAGACCGAGCGCCTCGAGCAGGTCGACGCCCACGTCGAGGTAGTCGACGACTTTGTACCCCAGGTAGATGCCGACGATCCCCATGACTCCCGGCAGCTCCGGCGGCGCCGGGATCGGGATCTGGAGGAACCTGAACAGGGCACCGGTGAGCAGTCCGGTGAGGAGCGCGAGAACGGTAAGCTGTGTGGACATTGGTAGTGAGTGTCCGGTGTGAGTACAAAAACGATGTGACGCGGACCCTCACTATCGTTGCGCCTATTCGACGATCGACGCCACGGCTGTCGACGAAGCGTGAGAGCGCGTGCGGCGTCGACGCCGCCGAGACGCGGCCGTCGTCTCGGTAGCTAACCGCCGTCGCGTCGGTCGAATTTCGACGTTCGTTGAAAGATGATTTTATTATCGTCGAAACACTCTCGTCGAACGACTATGGCAACACGACAGGATACGACAGTATCGGTGCCGGATGCGATCGCGTCACCGCAGGCAAAGCTCGTGTACCTGTATCTCGCCGTTCGTGGCGAAGCGACCGCCGACGAGATCTGTGCCGACCTCGGGCTCAAGAAGGGGACAATGCTCTCGATTGCCAGGTCACTCCGAAGTCGTGGCTACGTCGAACGGCGGGACGGGTACACCGTCGTCGATGGGGCGTCGTCGTTATAACTCGATCCGTTCGACGAGCTGATCGCGGTTCTCGTTCGTGTTGACCGCGACGATCCGGATCAGATCCTCGAGCCCCGACCCCTTGAGCTTGGCCTTCAGCAGGTTGTCAACCTGGTAGACGCCCGCGGCGTTCGTCATCTCGATTTCGACCATGACGGGTCGGCTCTCGCCTTCGTGCAGCGAGACGCGAGAGATCGCCTGACTCGAGAGTGTATTAATGCCGCGACCACCCTGTTCGTAGGGGATCCGCGACCGACCGCGTTCCATGTCCAAGGCGTCGGCGACGCGGATGACGCCTGCCTCGGTCGTCAAGGGCGTCTCGGCGGTGTGATGACAGAGGATCGCGTGAAGCACCTCGCCTTTCACGCGAACCCTGTCGGCGACGTCGTAGAACTCGGGGAGGATGCGACCGAGGATATCCGCAGCGAGCGGGATCGAGTAGTAGGCGTGTTGGTCGCGGTGGACGACGTGGCCGACGTCGTGTAACACTGCAGCGAGTGCGACGATCACCGCCTCGTCTTCCTCGGCGAGGCCCTGCTGGCGAGCGCCGTTGAAATCGACATTGCCGGCTTTGAGCAGGTCGTAGAGACAGAGCGCTCGGTTGCGGACGATCTCGATGTGTTTCGGCCCGTGGTCGTTGTACCCCTTGCGATCGACCGCGTTGACGTTCTGGGCTTCGAGGTAGGCTGCGATCTCCTCGTCGGCGTCGAGGTACTCGAGGACCTCGTGGAGCTTCTCGTCGGGGAAATGGTGGTCGTCGTCGGGAGAGTAGACACGGCGCGCACCGCTCGTCTCGGAATCGCCCATACTCGATTCCTCGAGAGCAGGACCAAAAAGCGCTCCGCCGAACTCGTCCGAGGTCGCTGTCGTCCGTCGATCGTCGACAGTCGACGTCCGTATCCCGTATCAGGCGACGTCAGCGACGGCCTCCTCGACCTCGTCGTAGTCGGGTTCGACGCCGGGGTCGTCACTGACCCACGAGTAGGTGATCGTTCCGTCGTCGTCGACGACGAAGACGGATCGTTTCGCGACGCCGTAGACGCCGAGGCCGTCGAAGTCCATCCGGACGCCGTAGTCGTCGATGATCTCCTTTTCGAAGTCACTGACGAGGCCGAACTCGAGGTCGTTCTGATCACGGAACTCGTTGAGCGAGAACGGCGAGTCGACGCTGACGCCGTAGACGGTCGCCTCGAGGTTCCGGAACGAAGCGAGCCGATCTTGGAAGGTACACATCTCGTCCGTACAGACGCTCGTGAACGCGCCGGGGAAAAACGCGAGTACGATCGGACCCTCTTCTGCGAGTCGGTTCGACAGTGTCAGCTGTTCTACGTCGCCGTTTGCAAGCGGTGCGGTGAAGTCAGGCGCGGTGTCTCCGGTTGTGGGCATCGGGCGTCTCTTTCCGACACGGCAAAAAGACAGTTTCGCTCGCAAGGTGTTTGACCGAATACCGTTTCGCGATCAATGAACGAAGCGGTCCGTCGACAAATAGTCCTCGAGAGAGAACGTACGACATCTTTGTGGCGGAGTTTGAATATGCTTGGTCCGGTTTCTAATCTGGAGGTGGTTCACTTGGGAGACGAAAGCCGCGCGATGGCCGTCTGTGAGAACTGTAGCTCGGCGTACGCCGCGAAGATCGTAGGAGAGAATCGAATCCGCCCGATCGGGCGAGATACTTGCTCGTGCGGCTCTAGCGATTTTCGGGCCCTCGAGTGATCGGTGTCGTCCGCACGGTACCGACCCTTATGTATTGGGTCCAACATTCACGCTAGATATGATTTCATTCGTTCGTGCGTTTATTCGATGTACATATCAGAAATATATTTGTGTTTTCCCGAGCGTCTCCTCGTATGGCTCTACTGATCCGTAACGCAATCCCGTTTTTCATCGCCATCGCCATCGTGGCCGCGGGGGTTGTCGTATATCTCGAGCTAGTTGATCTCATCCTTGAGCTGTACCCGTAGTCTCCCGACACCTCGCTCGTCGACGCCAGCCACCGAGTAGGGTCGACGCCCGATCACGTTGATGCTCCCTGCTGGCACCCGAAACTGATGCGGATGGGTTCGAATCTTGGGACGGACGTCAATTCTCGGTGACACACTCCGCGCCGTTCACGGTGCGGTTCTCTCACTGTTGGGATAGACATTCGCGTGAACTTGAGTGGTTGAGCGGTCCAAAAAGGTTATAATTGCCAGCGGGTAAGCCACGCATAGAGATGGTAGCCGAAATCGCACCGCTGTTCATCCCCGGTGCACCCGGGGGTCCGGAACTCCTGATCATCCTCTTCATCGCCATTTTGCTCTTCGGGGCGAACAAGATCCCGAAGCTGGCTCGCTCGACCGGCGAGGCCATGGGCGAATTCCAGAAGGGGCGTGAGAAGGTCGAAACGGAACTCGAAGAAATGCGCGAGACGGGCGAGTACGACGAGGTCGACGACGAAGACGAAAGCGACTTCGTCGACACCGAACCCGTAACGAGTGACGACGAGGTCGAGACCGAGACCGACACCGAGACGGAATCGAACTGAATTTTTCCCGGGCGTGTGGCCTAGCGGAGAGGGCAGGAGGTTCCTAACCTTCTGATCGCGGGTTCGAATCCCGTCACGCCCGTTCACCCGCGAACGACAGTGAGCGGTGTGAACGGCACTGCGGGATTCGAACCAGGGAGTGGAGCAACGCGGAACGACCGTGGTTCGAATCCCGTCACGCCCTCGAGCACGTTGCCGGTCTCGTTCGAGACCACCGCCGACAAATGTAATTCAAATAATATATGATGTCGGTCTCACATCGTCACTCCTGGAATTGACGCGATAGCGGGACTCGAGCCGGGCACGAGATTATCAGATGTGGTAATAGCTGGATGAAGTTTTTGAGGTGTGGTCGACTGGTGGCACGCAATGGCTATTGATGAGGCCGACCAGACTGATGCCGGGCGGTTCTCCGACACCGTGGTGTCAGGTGCTGAGTCGGATGGACGGACCCACGAGCCGATACGCGGCTCCGACGTGCGCGTCGGCGACTACACGTGGGCAGATTTTATGGCGGAGCATGGGTACGACGACGACGTATCCGAACTCTATCCTCACGCTGACGACGATCCGGACGGTTCCGAGACCGGAAGCGACGACCCGACGGCGGACCCATCCAGTCCCGACTGGGACGGCGTCGAGTTCGATCCGACGGCGTATCTCGGCGTCCACCCCGACGAGCTCTCGGAGCTGCTCTCGAGCGTCGTCCGTGACGCGACCGATCTCCGGAACCGCGTCCGTGAGGTTGCCGGTCCCGAAGCGGTACCGGTTCGAAAGGGCGTCTACACCTGGGAAGACTACGAACGGGAGTACGTCGACGACGGGGCACTCGAGGAGTTAGACCGGGAAGCGGCGCTCGGTTTCGATCCGGACGCGATCGAAGACTACCTCGAACACGGCGACACCGCCGCGACGAAACTCGAGGCGATCGTCGAGGAACGGACCGTCGACGTCCGCGAGGAACTCGGCGAAGACGACTTCTTCTCGACCGTAGACGGCCACACGACGGTGACGAATCGGTACGACCTCGAGAAGGCTGTGCCGATGAAAAAGAAGCGCCACTTCCGCGAGGAGGAGCGATACTGGGTGAACAAACCCTACTCGTTCGTCATCATCTTCCACTCGGAGAAAGAAAACGAGAAGAAGTACTACCTGATCGAACCGACGTTGACCGAGATCGAAAGCGAGTTACAGGAGTTTCTGTCGGGCAAACTCCGGACGACGATCAAGTACTCGGACGAAGGGGTCAAAGAGAGTACCGACCAGGAGAGCAAACGGACGGTCATCGAGAACGAGACGCGCCGCCTGTTGAAACGGTACAGTCTGTTCGAGCAGCCGTCCGGACGTGACAGCGGGTTGTTCTCGAGCAACGACGACGGTGGGCTGTTCTCGAGAGGCGGGTCGGATGCCGCCGGTAGTGATGACGAGGGCGGACTGCTCTCGAGAAACAACTCGAGTACCGACGGTGGACTGCTCTCGCGCAGTGACGAGGGCGGACTGCTCGAGTCGCTGAAGACGTTGCTCGACGATGACGACGACACCGGGGACGACGACGGAGACGAGCCGGACGACACGAGCGAGACGGACCGCGAGCTCGATGGAATCGAGGCCCGTCCCGAGCCGGCCGTCCTCGAGGAGGACGCCGACACCCTGACCGAGTACCAGGTCGAGAAGCTGTTGTACTACCTCAAGCGGAATTTCATCGGCTACGAGCGGATCGACGGGATCAAACACGACATCAACGTCGAGGACATCTCGTGTGACGGGTACAACTCGCCGGTGTTCGTCTATCACTCGGAGTACGAACAGATCATCACCAACGTCTTCCACGGAAAAGAAGAACTCGACGACTTCGTCGTCAAACTCGCCCAGCGATCGGGCAAGGGAATCAGCAAACGGCTCCCGCAGGTTGACGCGACCCTTCCCGACGGTTCGCGTGCACAGCTTACGCTCGGTCCGGAGGTCTCGGACCACGGGACGAACTACACGATCCGTCAGTTCAAAGACGTCCCGTTCACGCCGGTCGATCTCATCAACTGGAACACGTTCAGCTTAGAGGAGATGGCGTTTCTCTGGCTCTGTATCGAGAACCACAAGAGCCTGATTTTCGCCGGCGGGACGGCCTCGGGAAAGACGACCAGCCTGAACGCCGTCTCGCTGTTCATCCCGAGCAACACGAAGATCGTCTCGATCGAGGACACCCGCGAGGTCGAGTTGCCACAGCGAAACTGGATCGCAAGCGTCACCCGGCCTTCCTTCTCCGACGACGATCAGGGCGACGTCGACGAGTTCGACTTACTCGAGGCCGCACTGCGCCAGCGTCCCGACTACATCGTCATGGGTGAGATCCGTGGCGAGGAGGGGCGAACGGCGTTTCAGGTCATGTCGACGGGGCACACCACGTACACGACGTTCCACGCCGACTCCGTCGACGAAGTCCTCAAACGATTCACGACTGACCCGATCAACGTCTCGAAGACGATGTTCACTGCCCTGGATCTGGTTTCGATCCAGACCCAGACGCGGGTCCAGGGTAACAAGGTCCGTCGGAACAAGTCGCTGACAGAGATCAACCACTACGAGGCAGAAAACGACGAGATCAACGTCCAGGACGTCTACCAGTGGCAGGCCGAAACCGACGAGTTCCTCAAGATGGGTGACTCGAATACGCTGGATACGATCCAGTTCGACCGCGGCTGGAGCCGCGAGCGCCTCGAAAACGAGATTTTCAAGCGCAAGGCCATCCTCGCATATCTCATCAAGAACGGACTCAACACGTACGCAGAAGTCGCCGCGACTGTCCAGGCGTTTATCAACGACCCCGAAACGATCCTCACGCTCATCGCCAACGATCAACTCGAGGAGAGTCTCGCGGATCTCCGGGAGATGGAAAGCGTTCTGATCGACGTCGACCAGGAGAAAGAAGCGCTCGTTCCACGACCCGATCCCACCGACGAGACGTACAACCTCTCCGTCGACATTCTCGAGCGAGCCGAGACGGAACTGCTCGAGGAGTACCGCGGGAAGGTTCCAAGCGGGCTAAGCAGCGCACTCGGTGACGTCGACGAAGCGGGAACGATCGAAGTCGATCGAGCCGATCCCGACGACGTCAGCTTCGGCGGCGACGTGGACGATGCCGCCGACGACCTCGAGTGGGACCGAGACGACGATGCAGCCAGCTTCTCGAGCGAAGGGGACGACAGCGAGGCGATGCCGTCGTGGCTCGACGAATCAGATTCGGGTAGCGACGACGGTGTGATGGCGAGTACGTCGACCGACGTGGAACCGGAATCGGAACCACCGGCACTCGAGGGAAGACGAGACGAGAGAACTGCAACGACACAACCGTCCGACGAAACGGGTGAGGCGTCGAATCCGGCAGCCGAGTTCGAGCCGGCGACGGCCGAAGCCGACGCGTCGACCGGTTCAGACGACGGGCCGGAGCCAACTGACGCTCGAGTCGCAGATGATCCCGATGACGGTACGACGCTCGATTTCGAGGCGGAGGCCGCTTCGTCGGAATCCGGGCGGGACGGCACGACGGACGCAGACGACGAGTTCGACGGGCTGTTCCAGGATATGGGGCGTGCGCTCGAGGAGATCGAGCGCGCCGACGCCGAGGCGACAGGCGAACAGCGAGAGAGCGATCCGTCATCCGCCGAGGCGGAACTGGAGACGATTTTCGACGACGAATCGGTCGACTCGATGGAGGTCGAGACGAGCGATTCGATTTTCGCAACCGAAGGCACGGACGACGCTCGAAGGTCCGAAGTGGACGGCGACCCGTCGGAGACGGACCCGACCGATACGCCGTCCGACGACGAGACGACTGACGACCGATCCGGAGCAGACGGGGACGATCCGGAGCCGGTCTTCGAGACCGCGTCGGGAATCTTTGGTGACGAGGAAGAAGGAAGCGACGACACCGACGACGGGGCCGAATCGACCGGCGCTGGGTCTGACGATCGGGGTGAGTAAGACGATATGAGTCTGAAAGTGCGAGACGAGACCGAAAGCAACGTAGGGGCCGGATCCGATCCGCTCGGCGAGAGTTTTTATCCGCTCTATACCCTGCTGTTCGACGAAAACAGCGGATTCGTCACCGACGTCAAGCGGAAACTCGCCCAGTCCCGAATGACTGACACGGTCGAGATCTACCTCTCGCGGGCGCTCGGTATCGGCGTCATCTCCGGGCTCTTGCTCTGGATTCTCGGGGTGTTGCTCGGGTACGGCATCTTCGTCGCGTTGGACCTCGTCAGCGTCGAGACGCTGGTCGGGATGCCGGTTCAAAACGAGGCGCTCATCGCCTTCTTCGATCTGGTCCGGATCCCGGCGCTGGTCTTCGGAGTGGGACTGGTGTTGGGAACGATCGGATTTTTACTCGGGTTCGGGGTGTTGGTCGCTGTCCCGTACTCGCGGGCGTCGGCTCGCAAACGCGAGATCAACATGCTGCTTACCGACTCGGTGTCGTTCATGTACGCACTTGCGGTCGGCGGTCTCAACCAGCTCGAGATCCTCGAGGCGATGGCCGACGCCGAAGACACCTACGGCGAGGTCTCGAAGGAGTTTCAAAACATCGTCCAGGAGACGGAGTACTTCGATATCGACTACCGGACGGCGATCCGCAAACAGGCCCTCGAGACCCCAAGCGACGAGCTCGCCCAGTTCCTGACCGACATGCTCTCGATCATCAACAGCGGCGGCGACATGGAGAGCTTCCTCGAGGACAAGAAAGAAAAGCACATGCGGACGGCAAAGCAGGAACAGGAGACGACACTCGACACGCTCGAGCTGTTCGGCGAGATGTACATGACGCTGTCGCTGTTTCCACTCTTGCTCATCATCCTCATGGTCATCATGCAGATCATGCCCGACGTCGACGTCTCGTCGATGATGCTGTATCTGGTCGTCTACGCGCTGATCCCGCTGACGGGGATCGGCTTTATCGTCATGGTTTCGACCGTCAAACACGACGAGCCGGGCGACGGGTTCCTCTCACGAAACGGCGACGATCGGTACGCCCAACGTGCTGCCGATCGCGGGCTTCTCGATCTCGGTCTCGTCGAGGCGTTTACCGGCGAGTACACCGTCTTCGACCGGATCAAAAAGAAGGAAGGGACCCACGAGACGATCGCCGTCCTCCGTCGACCACACGTCTTCTTCCGTGACAACCCGACGTACACCCTCGGGCTGACGGTTCCGACGGCACTCGTCGTCGTCGTCGTGGCGATGGCAGACGGCTCGGCACCGACGTCGTGGAGCGGATTCATCGAGCGGCCGGTCTGGTCGACGGTGATCTACTTCTACGTCCCGCTGTATCTCATCACGGTCCCACTCGCCGTCTTCCGGGAGTGGAACGTTCGCTCGCGAACGTCGATCACCAACACGCTGTCGGAAGACCTCCGGAAGCTCTCGAGTGCGAACGACACCGGACAGACGTTACTCGAGTCGCTGAAATCGACCGCGGACACCTCGAGTGGCAAACTCGCCACCGAGTTCGAGGAGATGCACACGAAGGTCAACTACGGGATGAGCCTCGGCGAGGCGATGGTCGAGTTCAACAACAAGTACCACATCCCACGGCTGGCCCGGACGGTCAAGCTCATCACCAAGGCACAGGAGGCCTCGAACGAGATTTCGGACGTCCTCCGGACGGCCGCGGCCGCAAGCGAGAACCACGACGACATCGTCCGGGATCGGAAGACGCGGACGATGATGCAAGTCGTCATCATCGTCATGTCATTTCTGACGATGCTCGCGGTGATCGCGATTCTCCAGACGCAGTTCATCGACACGATGGCCGGGATGCAACCGGAAAACGGTGGCGGCGGTGACGAGGCCGGTCTCGAACTCGAGATCGACACCAACGAGCTGTCGTTACTGTTTTTCCACGCCGTGACGCTTCAGGCGGTGCTGGCGGGCTTTATCAGCGGCTACATCCGGGATGCGGATCTGCTGAGTGGGCTGAAGTACGCGATCGTGCTGGCGACGATCGCACTCGTCACCTGGAGTATGGTGGGCTAACATGTGTCGGGACCGACCTCAGACACCGATCTCGATCGGCGACCGCGGCCAGACGACCCAGGACTTCGCCGTCGGGATCGGCATCTTCCTGCTCGCACTCGCCTTCGCCTTTTCGTTCATCCCGACGTTCATGACGCCGTTCGAGACGCCGGTCGGCGGCGGTGAGACCGAACAGGCGGATCGGATCGCGGCGACGATCGTCGACGACCTCTCGGTGGCCGATTCCGAGCGTCCGAATCACGTGGCCGGTGACGACCTCGAGGAGTACGAGGACAAAAACAGCAGCGAACTGGCGGACGATACCGTCCTCGGATCGGAGTTGCGAACGACCGAGGACAACGGCGACACCGTCGCGATCGATCGCGTGAACGTCACGCTGACGTCACTCGACGGAGAGGAAGTGGTGAATTCGACTGACGACAACTATCACGAGGACCTCCCGAGTTCGAGTGCCTCACGGATCGTCACCGTCGAGGACGAGGACGGAGACATCGTGGACGGCTGTGAACCGGCCTGTCGGCTCACCGTGAGGATCTGGTAACTATGCGAGGCAACAATTCCGATCGAGGGCAGGCGTACACGCTCGAGGGACTCATCGGCGGGATGGTCGTCCTGATGGCGGTGTTGCTGTCCCTGCAGGCGGTGGTGATCACGCCGACGACCGGCGGGACGATCGACCGGACGATCCAGGCCCAGCAACAACAGGAGGTACAGGATTCCCTGCTCGTCGCCAGCCACGCCGACGAGGCGGAGAACCTGACGCTTTCGGAGACGATCCGGTACTGGGAGAACGCGTCGGACGATTCGGCAATCGCCTTCGAAAACGAGAGTGACCTCCCGCAGGGCGTCTACGATCCGGAGGGCTTCGAGAACGAGTCGGTACTCGGTGAGGTGCTCGGCGAACGATTCGCCGAAGGCGACGGGCGCAACTACAACGTCGAACTGGTCTACCAGAACGAGAGCGAGCGCGTCCCCGCCGACGAGCGCATCCACCTCGTCTACCAGGGCCAACCGGACACGAACGCCTTCACCGCGAGCACGGTCGTGACGCTGTACGAAGACCAGCATCTGACGGGCAACAACGAGACTGCCATGACACTCGCAGACGTCGACGAGAAATACGAGAACGGCGACTACGAGGAGATACCGGTCCCCAACGACGGCGACGGTGACGTCTACAACGTCGTGGAGGTGCGGGTGGTCGTATGGTAAGCGACCTCTCCAACCGAGATCGCGACCGCGGCCAGTTGATCCTCATCGGCGGGATCACCCTCGCGTTCGTCATTCTCGGCATCGTCGTCGTCTTCAACGGCGTGTTGTTCACCCAGACGATGGCCTCGAGTTCGACGACGGAGACGACGGACGTCGAGGTCGCCGAGTACGAGATCAGACAGAGCGTGCAAGGGACGGTCCAGCGGACGAACCTGGACGACGGGAGCGATCTGACTGATGCTGAAGAGCGATTAGTACCGCCGTATCGGAACGCAACGGTCGGTGATCGGCCATCGATAGTGGACGTTACGGAAGTCGAAATCGATGAAGACGCGCAGTGGTATCGGTCGACGCTCGAAGAGGGTGAGGTCTTCAACGCCACGGATGATCACGAGGATCGAACCGAACAGCATGTCGGTCGCTTCGCGCTACTGATCGACACGGACGACGACGGCGATCTAACCTTCAGCGTAGACGGCGAAGATGTCGATGTCGAACACGATAACGAGCAAATAGATATCGTGACCGGTTGTGAACTCGAGTACGAGGATCAGGACGTCGTCGAGATCGACTTCGTCGCCGGAACGACGAACGCGTCGGAGTTAGATGGTGACTGTGATGACCTCGATCTGATCGATCCATCCGACGAAATTGAGACGATCGAATTCGATGACGATACTGACGATATCGGCATGTACGAAATCGTCGCGAAGGGTAATGGCGACCTCACACCGGACATCGGTGGCGACGACGCAGTGTGGCAAGCCGACGTCACCTACCAGTACGACTCGAGCGACGTCACTGCCGAACGAGAAATCACGGTCGACATCTACGGTGATCGACGATGAGACGACGAGACGACCGGGCGGTGTCGATTGCAATCACGCACGTCCTGACGATCGCGGTGACGACGATCGTGCTGGCCGGACTGTTGATGGGTGCCAGCACGGTGCTCGACAGGGAACAGACACGGAGCGGCGAGCAGTCCCTCGAGACGATCGGCGAGCGGCTGGCGACCGAACTCGAGGACGTGGATCGGCTGGCAGACGACTCCGATGACAACACCGTCACCGTCTACGCCGAGCACCCGGAGACGGTGTCGGGATCGTCGTACACGGTCGAGGTGGCCGAAGACGACGACTGTGGTGAGTTGATCGACGGGGAGTGTCTGCGACTGACCGCACACGGCGGCGGGGCGGTCGCCACCGTGCCGGTGGACACCGAGGCGGAGCTCGACCCCGACAGCAGTGCAAGCGGTGGGACGATGAACGTGAGTTACACCGGCGACGAGATCACGATACGGAGTGAGTCGCGATGAGAGAGCAGTCGTTCGGAGACGACGAGCGTGCCGTCAGCGAGGTGATCTCGTTCGTGATGGTGTTCGGTATCATTATCGGCTCGGTCGCCGTCCTCTCGCTCGTCGGCTTCCAGCTGGTCGAAGACTACCAGGAGAACGAACAGCTCCAGAACGCCGAACGCGGGATGACCTCCCTGGCGGCGAACGTCGACGACGTGGTCCGGTACGACACGATCGACGAACGCTCGAGCGAGCTCGCGCTCCGGGAGGGACGGGTCGTCACCGGCGACGACGGAACGAGGCTGAACGTGACCGTCGGCGACGAGGAGGTGTTCAACGACACGCTTGGCACCTTCAGGTACGAACTCGACGGGCGGGCGATCGCGTACGACGGCGGTGGCGTGTTCCGGGCCGAAGAGAGCGGGAACGTCTCGATTTCCCAGCCCCCGATTCGGTGTGACGAGGACGTGGCCGTCGTCTCGCTGGTCGTCCTCGAAGCCGACGACCGGACCCTCCAGAGCGACGAGGTGCAGGAGTTCACGGTCAGAGAGAACGAAACCGAGGTGCACAGGACGCTCGAGGACGACGTGACCGTGAACGTCACCGTCGAGGACACCGCATACGAGACGGGCTGGGAGACAGTCCTCGGCCACGAGAACGACGACGTGGGCTGGGAGTGGGACGACGACGACACCGGCTCCTGTGACGTCGACCGCGCGACGATACGAATCGTCGCAGCCGAACTCGAGTACTGACGCCCGCTATCTCGTCTGTCCCGACCACGCACCGGTCAGCATCGCTCGCAGACCGGCTCGCTCGACCAGCGCGAGAATTCGGTCGGCCCGATCCGTGCTGTCCCCGCCGGCGTCGAGATAGAGTCCGTTCGATAGCTCTCGTGGCGACTCCATCGGTGAGCCGTCGGCACACACCGGCTCGTCGTTGAGAACGGTTCCCTCATCGTCGTCGGATCGGAAGGGAACGTCGAGCCCGGAGAGACCGCGGTCGAACAGAAATTCGACGGCGTGGACCAGCGCGGCGTCTGACTGTGCGTGGCCGATCGCTCCGATCGATCCTCGCTCGTTGAAAAATCGGACGACGTACTCTTCGCCTTCGTCGGCGTCTCCGGCCGACCGATCGGCGGCCGGATCGGACGCGGCGTCTCCTTCCCGGTCGACCGTCGACGGATCGGCGAACTCGAGGACCGTCTCCTGGCCGTCTGCAGCGGGCGACCCGTCTGCCGAAGTTGAACCGTCGATCGCGGGCGGACTGTCGACGAGCGACACGACGAGGTGATCGAGAAACCGCTCGGTCGACACACGACAGACGTCGTCGTACCGATCACCGGCGATCGCGGTGAGGTCGTCGACGATCGACGCCTCGAGGTCGGATCGACGGACAGCGATTCGGCGGGCCGCGAGTTCTCCCGTCTCCCCCTCGAGGCGGCGGCTCGTGGCCGTCCGGCTGACGGGTGCGAGGTCGTCTTCGCGGTCGGCGATCGACGTGAGCGGACACGTGAGGTGGTCGGCGTCGTCGGCACCGTCGACGAGTACCAGCTGGCGGCCGTTGGTGTACAGCGTCCGGTCGACACCGGTTCGTGCCATCGCCTTCTGAAGTCGTCTCGCCCGTTCGACGTCGAGGTCGTCGGGGTAGGCCTCGACGGCGACGAAAAGCGCCGGTGTCGAATCGACGCCGAGAACGTACTCGAGTCGCGCATCAGCGATAGTCGTATCGGTGAAACAGCTATCTGCGTGTACGTCCCATCCCAGCGCTTCGAGTAGCGGATCGACGAGCCACGATCGGGTCTCCAGGAACGACGTCGGCGGAGACGCATCGACCAGCACGCGAATGCGGTCGACGAACGAACGGAGGTCGAGACGGTCCATACAGCCAATATGTCTCGACTGCGTTAAGTAGATCTCGAAAGGTATTAGATGTAAGACATGTATATTCTCAATACTGATAACTGTAGGTGAGGATTTATTGCTGGAGAGAACCGCCATCGGGCGTATGTTAGGCCCGTTCCGCAGAATCATACCGAAACTCATACGACGTAGATATGCGTTAAAATTTATTATAGCGATACTGATAATTGGGGTCGCAGTCGGGGCGATCGGCTACGTGGGAACAGCACAGCTCGCGACAGAGGTCGAAGAACAGACGCACGATTACCAGACCGAGCTCGCCGGAACGGAGGCCGAAAACGTCCAGAACCACCACGAGCGGAACCTCCTGGTTACCGACATCATCGCGATGTCCGATCCGCTCGAGCCGAGCGACGACCACGACGAGTACGTCGAGGAAGCTCGGAGTTTCCTCGAAACCGAACAGAGCCGACACGCCGATACGACTCATATCCATCTCATCGATACGTCAGAGGAGCACGTTCTGGCAAGTACTGCCGATGAGATAGACGATGAGCAGTTCGGGACGCTCGATGCGACGTGGACGGAGCCAGACCAGCTCCCACAGCGAAGCGATTCGTACTTTATCGACGTCTACGAGAATCACGACGGAGACGCCGTCGCAGCGTACGCTCGACCAGTGCCGGACGAAGACGGCGTCCAGCTGATGAGTGATCGACTCGTCGTCTACACGGTCGATTTCGACGCGTACGCCGAACACCTAACCGATGAGGACGGGGAGATCGCGTACCTGGTCGACACTGCCGACGAGCGCGTTCTCATGGATCCGACCGGTACCTCGACGTTCGAGAGCTACGAACACAGCGAGGTGGTCAGAGACGGTGCCGGCGTCGATACCGTCGAGATCGGCACCCCAGATGGCTCACTCGCCGACTCGATCAGGTGGGCGAACGAGGGCGACAGATACGAAGACGGCGAGTATCTCGCGTCCCACGCCATCGTTCCCGGTGTCGATAACTGGTATGTGGTCGTCCATACGCCTCAGGACGAGGCATACGGCCTGATTTACACCGTTCGGGAGTGGGGCATGTACGGTTCCGTCGCGGGCCTACTTCTCGTCGTTCTCGTCGGCGGCATCATCGGACGGAACACGTCTAAATCGATCAATCGGCTCCGGAGCAGGGCGGAACGCATGGCCGACGGCGACCTCAACGTCGAGTTGGAGACGAACCGAATCGACAGCATCGGTCAGCTCTACGACGACTTTGCGACGATGCGTGACTCCTTGCGAGAACAGATCCACGAGGCACAACAGGCTCGCCAGGAGGCAGAACAGGCACGCGAGGAGACCGAGCGAGTCAACCGCCAGCTCGAGGCGAAAGCCGACGAGTACAGCGAGGTGATGCAGACCTGTGCCGACGGCGATTTCACCGCCCGGATGAGCCCCGACGCGGACAACGAGGCCATGGCGGACATCGCCGAAGAGTTCAACGAGATGGTCGCCGAGATCGAAGAGACGACCGAGCGGATCAAAGCGTTCGCACGCGAGGTCGCGACCGCCTCCGAGCAGGTCACGGCGAGTTCCGAGGAGGTCAGATCGGCCTCCGAGCAGGTCACCGAGTCCGTCCAGGAGATCTCCGCCGGAGCCGACGAGCAGAACGAGCACCTCCAGTCGGTCACCCACGAGATGAACGGGCTCTCGACGACGATCCAGCAGATCGCCGCCTCCTCGAACGAGGTCGCAGAGATCGCCGCAAAGACCGCCGACGCCGGCGACCAGGGTCGAGAGGCGGCCCAGGACGCCATCGAGGGGATGCGCGAGATCGAAACCGAATCCGACGCCGCCGTCGAGGAGTTCGAACGCCTCGAAGCGGAGATCGAACAGATCGACGACCTCCTCGAGTTCATCACCGAGGTCGCCGAGCAGACCAACATGCTGGCGCTGAACGCGAACATCGAGGCGGCTCGCTCCGGCGGCTCCGACGAGGGGTTCTCGGTGGTCGCCGGCGAGGTCAAAGAACTCGCCGAGGAGACCAAAGCCGCCGCCGAGGACATCGACGACCGCCTGGCGCGCATCCAGCGCCAGAGCGAGCGGACGGCATCGGAGATCCGGGCCACGAGCGAGCACGTCTCCGAGCACGCGACGTCGGTCGAACGCGCCGTCGACGCACTCGAGGACATCGCCAAGTACGCAGCCGAAACCAACACCGGCGTCCAGGAGATCTCGGCGGCGAGCGAACAGCAAGCGGCCTCGACCCAGCAGGTCGTCGCGATGGTCGACGAGGCCGCGACGATCGCCGAAGAGACGACCGCCGAAAGCGAAACCGTCGCCGCCGCCGCCGAAGAACAGACCACGGCGCTGACGGACGTCTCACAGAGCGCAGACGAACTCGCCGACCGGGCCGTGCGACTCTCGGAGGCGCTCGACCGATTCGAAACCGATGTCGACGTCGATCGGACCGCCGACGAGTTGGATATCGACGCCACGACCGACGGGTTGGATCTCACAGCGCAGCCATTCGCGGCCAACGGTCCGGACGAGCGTGTGACTGTATCTGAGGACGAAGACGAGGACGCCCAAACGGCCGTCGACAGGACGACGCCCGGCGACGACGAGGAGCCGGCTTCCGCACTCGACAGACTCGAGCAGATACAGACAGACGAACAGGTCCTCGACGTCGAGACGGACGCGGAGCCGATGCCCGATACCGGTATCGGTGAGCGAGACTCGCCGGACGACGCCGGCGTCGAACTGGACGGCGAGTCGATGGGCAACGACGAGGGTGAGTCGCCTGCCGAGGTTGACTCGAGCGATGACAGAACGGGCCCGACCGAACTCGACGCTGGCACCGAGACGGAGGACGAGCCGACACCCGAAGAGAACGACGACGAGGACGACGTCTTCGCGTTCGAGGACACCTGAGAACGCCGCGCGGTCGCTGTTTTTCGTCGTATCGGGAAGTCGGCGTACGATCGAGTCTCGATCTGGCCCGGCTACGGCCGAGTATCACTGGAAAGCGGAGACATCGTACTCCGCAATCTCGACAGACCCACAGGACGGACACTCCCAGTCGGTCGGCTCGAGCATCGTTCCACAGTCCCGACACTCGTAGACGACGTCGTCGCCATCGACCAACCACCGCCGAACCGCGGTGGTGTATGACATACGTTCGTGCTTTCGAAGGCATCATGAAGGCTGTTCGGCCTTCACCTGCGCGTTGGCCAGTGCACGTGCATGTGACGACGATCACGTTACACTCGAGGTCCATCGACGGTGGGATCCGGTAGCTCGTACGTGACGTCGGTCAGTTCGCTCGAAATATTCCACAGCCGACGGGCCGTCTCCTCGTCGTAGGACCGGTCCGAAGAGGCCTGACGTTTGGGCGTGCCGCGCATGTTCATGAGTCCGCCGGGACCGTAGTACGCTCCCCCCTCGGCCTCCGGTGCCGTTGCAGCGTACAGCGTCGGTAACGCGCCCATCGAAGCAGACTGTGCGAGTACCGTATTCATCACCCACCTCGCCGCCTTCCGAAACCGACGTCCGCGCCGCTCGAGACCGCGAAACTGGAGTTGCGTATTCGCGTAGCCGGGGTGGACGGCGATGCTCGTTACATTCGCTCCGGCGGTGAGAAACCGGCGCTCGAGGTCGTACGCGAAGAGCACGTTCGCGAGCTTCGACTGGGCGTAGGCGTCCCACGCGTCGTACGCTCGCTCGCCGTGGAGGTCGTCGAAGTCGATTACCCCCCGCTCGTGCATGGCACTCGAGACGGTGACCACCCGCGAGTCGCGCTCGTCGTCGGGACGGAGATTCTCGAGCAACCGGCCCGTCAGCGCGAAGTGGCCGAGGTGGTTGACGCCGAACTGCGTCTCGAAGCCGTCTTCGGTCTCCGACCGGGGGATCGCCATCGTTCCGGCGTTGTTGATCAGTACGTCGATCGTTTCGTCGCCGAGACGATCTGCGAGCGATCGGATCGACTCGAGGTCTCCCAGATCGCACCGCTCGACGCGGAGGTCGGCGTCGGGGACCCCCTCACGAATATCCGTGACCGCTGCGTTGGCACGATCGACGCTCCGACAGGCCATGATCACCGTCGCACCGTTTCGCGCGAGCTCACGAGTGGTCTCGAGGCCGATTCCGCTGTTCGCTCCCGTCACGAGGTGTTTGCGTCCGCGTTGGTCGGGGACGTCGTCGGCTGTCCAGCCCATATCCGTCCTATGAGCACTATCTCCTAAACGCGTGTGCCGTAATACCGAGCTGGGCTACACGTAAATCCGTGCTCGATCGAAGCGGTGCGGAGACGCGAACCGGGCGCTATATCTTCGCTGGAGGTCTTTTTGACTCAACCAATGGTATCCGACTGGGTTCGAGCCAATCGTATCGTTGCCTTCTTTCTTCTGACCTTCGCGGTGTCTTGGAGTTTCAACGGGATCGTGATCGTGCTCGGAATGGAGATGTCGTGGACACGGTGGATTCTGAGCGGATTTCTCAGTGCATCCGGACCGGCTATCGCCGCCGTCGTCGTCGTTTATGTAAGCGGCGATGATCTCCGCGCATGGGCCCGGGGAATCGTCGCGTGGCGCGTTCACCCGAAGTGGTACGCAGCGGCGATCGGAATCCCGGCCACCATCGCGCTCGGCTCCGGGATTGCCGGACACCTTGCGGGTGGGCCAGTTGATTTCGGTACGTTTTCACCGGCGCTGCTAACACTTGCGTTCGGAATCGTCCTGGCGACGTTCATCGGCGGTGGTCAAGAGGAAATCGGATGGCGTGGCTTCGCACAACCGGAACTCCAGCGACGGTACGGTGCAACACTCGCCGCACTCGGAGTCGGGATTATCTGGGGTGTATGGCACCTGCCGTTATTCTTCGATCCGCTTGCGCCACACTCCCAGTGGCCGCTCGTCTCCCAGGCAGCATACTTTTTCGGAATAACCGGCTTTTCGGTGCTTCTCGCGTGGGTCTACAACGGATCCGGCGGTAGCATCCTGCTCGCGATGATCATGCACGGAAGCAAAAACGCCACCGGTGGGGCGCTCGTTCCGCTCGATACCGACGTCGTTATCGTCGATGGCGCGCCCGATTACGGGGCACTCGTCTCGGTCAACGTTTCTACCGCAGCGATCACGGTCGCGCTTGCGCTCCTCGTCGTCGCCGTCGTCGGGACGGACCTTCTCGCTCGCCGAAACAACTCGTCGACGGCTGTTTGACACCGGTGTCGGACCTGTCCGTGGCGTATCCGGCCGTTCGCTCGAGGAATCGGCAACCGTGAGTCTCAAGACAGTCGTGACCCAATCACTGCCGAAACAGCGATGCGAGCTATACTGCAGGAGTACGCTGAAATAAAGAACCTGCGGAACTCGGGTCTGATCGGGTTCTCCCACGGGATAAACGAGTTTTACGGTCTCGCACTTCCGCCGGTTATCCCGTTGTTAGTTGCGGATCTCGACATCACGTACGCACAGGCCGGATTGCTTCTGACGGTCTTCTATGCGATGTACTCGATTTTCCAGCTGCCGGCGGGGCTGGTAGCCGATTACGTCGGGAAAAAACGCCTCCTGGTGTGGGGACTCCTGGGAATGGCGGCCGGTCTCGTTCTCGCGAGTACCGCACAGAGCTATGAACTCTTGTTGGTCTCACAGGCCGTAATGGGGGTCTGTGGAAGCACGTATCATCCGACCGGGATGGCGATGATCAGCGATACCGAAACCAAAGATACCGAAGGGAAGGCGATGGGGCTGTTCGGGTTGGGCGGGATGCTCGGTATCGCGAGTGCGCCGTTGGTGATCGGCGGGATCGCAGCGGTCGTCGACTGGCGAACGGCGCTGTTGGCCGCGGCCGTACTGGGTGTCTTCGTGACAGGTCTGTTTCAACTGCTGTATCGAACGCCGACGTCCGAGCCTCCGAAGCCGAACGGCGGCTCTCTCGCCGAACCGTCGGACCGACGGGAAACGGAACGGCCGGACGGCGGCGAACCCGACGTTCGAACGGACAAAAACGTACGCCCCGGCGTGACAACGCGGGTACGGAGGGGATTGCAGCGAGCCGTGCGGTTCGAAATCACGCCCGGTCTCGTGCTGATATCGCTCATTACGCTTCTCGTTTCGCTCCAGATACGATCGATACAGACGTTTACGACGGGGTTTCTAACCGACGGAACCGGACAAACGGCGTCCGTGGCTAACGGTATTTTCTTCGTCATGCTCTCTGCCAGTGCCATCTCGTCGATATGGGTCGGCAGTCTGGCCGATCGATTCGACCGCGGTCGACTCGGCGCGGTCGCGGCAATAACGACGTCGCTGCTGCTTCTTTCTACCGTTCTGGTCGTCGCGCTCGACGCCGCTGCGATCGACTGGCTCGCGACCGGCGGGCTCGTCGTGGTATTCGGACTGCTCGGCTTGGCGGTGTACGGCTGTACGCCGATAAAGAACGCGCTCATTTCGGAGTACGCGACGACCGACTCAAGCGGCAGTATTTTCGGCGTCACGCAAACGGGGTCGTCGATAGGAAGCGCGGCTGGGCCTGCAATCTTCGGATACGTTGCGACCGAATTCAGCATCGCCGTCGCGTTTCCGCTCATCGCGGTCGTCGGCGGGATCATCGCCGCCGGGTTTTACGCGCTCTCCAGTAAGAACGAGTGATAACGAGTGATTTCTTCTCACCCTGCTCGCTCACGGGATTGTTCGGCACAAACGTAGTCCTGAACGGGTTCGTAATGAAACACGTTTCGATGTGGTTTCGCTCGCTGTAGTCGAGCTGACCGCTCAGCTTCCGACGAGCAAGGGCAGTCAGAGCCACCAACATCGACGAGAAACGCTGTGTCGTCGAGATCGTGTTTCTCCTCAAGCCGCGAGAAGAAGGCCGCCGCGGGGTCGGTGCCGTGGCGTTGACGAGACACACAGCGTCTCGTTCGCACACCAAAACGCGAAGCGTTCTGGGGACAGCCGAAGACGTCGATCTCTAGCAGGAGATAATGGGGTCGTCGCTTGAGAGTTACGGTACTGATACGGAAAAGTATTAGACGGGCCTGGGACATAGTACTTATAGTTACGACACTATCAAGAAATGCGACTGGTGGGCTTCAGAGGAGAAGGCTCATGAGTGGTCGTCATTCGATGACGCTTATATCAAGCTATCCGAAGCTGTCGACCGATTAAATTCATTCGAAACTGCTAGCTTAGAGGAAGATTCAACTACGTTGGTTTACATCGACGTAGTATGCCGGCAGAGTTCGAATTTCAAGCACGTCTTTTTGCTGCTCTTGAGGACTACATCGAGGCACACGATACGGATTTTGAAGAGCCCCGGGGCGAGGAGCCGACAGATTCGGGTGCGGTGGATATTTACCTGCCATCGACTGTCCGCGAAGGCGTCGCCATCGAGGTAAAGAAGGCGGACGTTGACCCTCACTCCATCGACGTGATTAAACAGGGCCACAGGTACGCAAGAGACAAAGGCATCTCCTTGTTCGTCACCGCAAATCCGAACGACGTTTTCCTGTTCCGACGCACGGAGACGGCGACGAGTATCACCGAACTCGAGCGCCGGCACTACGACCTGCGAAAGTTGTCGTTGCCCGATTTCATCGACGAACTTCTTGCGGACGTGGTGGACATACAGCAAGGCGAGGGAGAGGTATTCGACTTCGATGATCTCATCATCAGCCGCCTGCGCAGCTTCCACACCAGTATCTACCCCATCTACGAGAACCTCATCAGCGAGACGTTCGACGAGGACGATGAGTTCCAGTCGCTTCTCGTCGAGTGGGCGAGGGAGAACGACTACCCACACGACTACCCCGGAGTGGAGGACACCTTCCGCATCGCCGCCCAACAATACGCCTACATCTTGATGAACCGGATCGTGTTCTACGAACTTGTCCGAGGACAAGACGTGAAAACAGAGAGTGGCCTCCCGCTCGACCCGATTTATGACGGTGTGACGGTTGAGAAGTTAGACGAACACTTGGAGAACTGCTTTGAGTCGATAATGGAGGAGATCGACTACGAAGCGATTTTCAAGGACGACAGCGGGTTCTTCAAGGCTGTTCCAGAGGACGAACACACAAAACGACGACTGCACACCTTCACGAAGAGTATTGAGCAGGAGCCGCTTCGAGACATCAATTCCGACGTTGTCGGGCAAATCTATCAGGAACTCATTCCGACAGAGGAACGGAAGGAACTCGGCCAGTTCTATACGCCGAGAGAAATCGGCCAGATCCTCTCTCGGTGGGCCATCGACTCGACAGATGACCGGTTCCTTGACCCCTGCAGCGGTTCCGGCTCTATCACGGTTGAGGCTTACAAACAGTTCGATGAACTGAATGGATTGTCCCATCAGGAAATCATCCGCCGCATCACGGCGGTCGACATCAACAAGTTCCCGCTTCACCTGACCGCGCTGAACCTCGCCACCCGAAACATCCATCAGCCCACCAACGAATTGTTCGCGTACTACGACGACTTCTTCCACCTCGACCCGGACACGAAGCGGCACAACAGCCACCGACTCGGGGTTGGAGGCACCAGCACCGATGCGGCGGATGAGGGCGAGGCCATCGGGACGTTCGACGCCACCGCGGCCAACCCGCCGTACGTCCGGCAAGAACACTTGTATCCGAACCGTGAGATGTACCGAAAGCACCTGAAACGATTCGGACCAAGTTCGAAAACGCCATACTACGACGGTGACAAGGAGATCGACGGTAGGAGCGACCTCTACTGTTACTTCCTAACCCACGTCACGCAGTTCCTCGAAGAGAGGGGGAAACTCGCGTGGATTGTGCCGACGAAGTGGATGGTAGCGGACTACGGCCCGTCGCTCCAGCAGTTCCTCTACGACCATTACAAGGTCGAAGCTGTTGTCGGCTTCCGCAAGCGCGTCTTCGAGGACGCGCTCGTGGACACGGTGCTGTTGATGATAGAGCGGTGTGATGACGTCACCGAGCGGAAAAACACGGAGACGAATTTCGTTCGGATAAACGAGAAGATGGATCCGGACGACGTAATCCGTGTCATCGACCGTAGATACAATATCTCCAAGTCTTCCTATATGAAGATTCACAGCCGGCCCAACTACCGCACCATCTCCGTCCGGCAGTCTCACCTGATGGGGAACGTCGGTGACAAGCTACACCACTACATCAACGCGCCCGCGCTCTACACCGCCGTCCTTGAGGACACACGTACGGTGGAACTCTCCAGCGTGGCTGACATCACCCGGGGCAAGAAGACAGGGGCCAATCCCATCTTTATCCTCGACGAGGACGACATCAAGTCACGGAATATCGAGCAACGGTTCACCGTTCCAGCCATCAAGAGCGTCAAAGAGGTTGACGGCTACGAACACACCCCCGCGGACGCCGAAAAGTGGATGCTAGATATGCACGACTACGTCGAGGGTGTGGTTTCGATGTCTGGTATTGGTGGCACCAGCGACACCGCTGACCGGGTCACGTCCTCGCTCCGCGCTGACGGGTACGATGGTGTCCTTTCCTACCTCAAATGGGCCGAGGAGCAACCATCGAGCAGTAACTCCTCTCTCGACACCTACGACCCGTGGTTCAATATGGGCGACCTCAATCCAAAGATGGCACCCATCGTCTGTCCACAGGCGATGGATACTCACAGGTTCTTTTTCAGAACCAACAGCGATGTCGTGGCGAGCAATCGGTTCCTGCTCGTGCAGCCGAACGCCGCCGACTCTGACCTGCTGCTCGGGCTCCTGAACTCGAGTCTCACGAAAATCGTCATCGAGAGTCACGGCCGAATCACCGGCGGCGGCGCAGTAAACCTGTCCGGGAGCGACCTGCGTACGCTTCGTGTCGTCGATCCCGACCAGCTTTCGGATGAACAGGCAGACCGGGTGACAGATGCCTTCAATCGACTGGCCGCTGGCGATGCGGATGCACGGGACGATCTCGACGAGGTGACCATCGATGTTCTCGACCTCGATGTGACCGTCGACGAACTCCAAGAGGTTGCCGAGACGTTGAAGCGTACCAGACGCGAGAAGGGGAAACAGGTCGAGACTCTTATCAAGGAGCTGGACGAGTTGGAAGGTCACATCGATATGTCGTTCGAGGACGACTCCGGCCGACAAGAGGGCCTGTCCAGTTTCAGTGACTGATGTACCGGTTCGGCGAGGACGACCGGATCCGGGTGGCCATCCCAGATGAATCCAACCCTGGTCACGCCCTACACGGGAGCCACGGCACGGTAATCACCGTCATTGAGGACGACGCTGGGCTGGAGACAGGGAGGCCGCAGGACTCTATTTTCTGCCCGGTTGCCCGAAGTAGAGCGTGTTGACCGAGTGGAGATAACGGGAGGAGAAGACAGGGATTCGTGACAAAATGTGGATAGTCCCGGGCGGATTCGAACCGCGGTCGGAGCAAAGCTCCTCCCAGGCTCGAATCCGCGAGGACATTCGCCGCTCGCGGATTTGCTCGCGGCAGAAGTAGTCCCGGGCGGATTCGAACCGCCGTCAACGGCTCCAAAGGCCGTTATGATTGGCCACTACACCACGGGACTCCAGTACGAAGGTACACGCCCGGTCCGTCAAGAACCCTTCGGGTTTCCTCGAGGAACCCCTCCCGCGGCCACCGTTTCGAGATTCGAAACCCGGACGATCGACCGCCGGTACGCCCAGAATGCGAACGCTCGAGCACTCAGCCGAGTTGTTCGTCGAGGATCAGCCGCGTTTTGGTCCCGATGACCTCGTCCTGTTCACGTGCCTGCGTGATGAGGTCGTTGACGCCGCGGGTGTCCGTCGCGTCCACGACGAGGACGACGTCTTGTTCGCCCGAGACCTGCCAGACGAAGTCGACTTCCTCCCACTCGGCCATTCGTTTCGAGACCTTTTGGGTGTCGACGTCGACCGCGACGGCGATCTCGATCATCGCCTGGACGTTACCCGTCCGCGTCGAGACGGTAAAGCGTTCGATGACACCGTCTTCAGTCATGCGCTCGACGCGGTTGCGGACTGTCCCTTCGCTCGTGCCGACCTCGTCGGCGATCTCCGTGTACGGCGTACGGGCGTCTCGTCGGAGGATGTTGAGGATTTGCCTGTCCAGCTCGTCCATAGAGATACGATCCTTCGCGGGACGGACACTTGACAATTACGAATTTCGTAACTCAGCTTCGAAGACAACACTTATGACGGTGGGAAGGGTACGTTTCTCGTAATGACAACGGCGTACGTAGCGCTGGAGGGAGGCCACGTACTCGAGGGGCGTGGTCGTGCTCCGGGCACCGCTCGTGGCGAACTGGTTTTCACGACAGCGTATACGGGTTACGAAGAGAGCCTGACCGATCCGTCCTACGAGGAACAGGTCCTGACGTTCTCGTACCCGCTGATCGGTAACTACGGCGTCCGCGAGGAACGGTTCGAGTCCGACCGGGTCCATCCGCGAGCCGTTCTCGCGCGCGAACTGACCACAGACGTCGCCAACTGGCTCGAGAGCGAGGGCGTTCCCGCCGTCGACCACCTCGACACCCGTGACGTCGTCACCGACATCCGTGACGGCGGCGCGATGCAGTGTGGCATCGCCGTCGGCGAGGACGTTACCGAGGAGGACGCCCTTGAACAACTCGAGGCCTGCAAGGCGATGAGCGAGCACACCGACATCGGCGCACAGGTGAGCGTCGACGAACTCGAGACCTACGGCGAAGACAACGACGGCCCGACGGTCGCGCTGGTCGACTGTGGCGTCAAGGGCTCGATCGTCGACTCGCTGTGTGAGCGTGACGCCGTCGTCCACGTACTTCCCTACGACGCGACGCCGGCCGACGTCGAGGACGCCGATCCCGATGTCTTGTTCGTCTCGAACGGACCCGGCGATCCGGCGAACTACGAGGCGGCCATCGAGCTCGTCGAGGAGTACGTCGACGACCTTCCCGTCGCCGGCATCTGTCTCGGCCAGCAGATCGTCGCCCGCGCGCTCGGTGGTACCACCGAGAAGATGGCCTTCGGTCACCGTGGCGTCAACCAGCCGGTCATGGACGTCGAGACGAACCAGGTCGTCATGACCACCCAGAACCACGGTTACACGGTCGCAGACCCCGGCCCGCGTCTGGAGGTCACCCAGTTCAACGTCAACGACGACACCCCCGAAGGGCTCGACGGCACCGACTGTGACGTGCTCACCCGTCAGTACCATCCCGAAGCCAACCCCGGTCCCTACGACACCCTCGGCTTCTTCGACGACGTCCTCGAGATGGCGTCTCGATCGCGAACCGTTCCCGCCGACGACTGATCGTTCTCGCGTCGGTAAGCTCTCTCGCGTACCGTATCAGCCGTCACCGCGACCGATCGCCTGCTCGTACCCGTCGCCAATCCCGAGACGCCCAATCGACTGCGTGACACCGCCGTGGGGCCATCGTGGCGAAGCGGCAGACGGGCGTATCGAATGCGCTGGGCCGACGCCTGCGAAACCGACTCTAGAGTCCCTCGAGCGAGCGCAGTTTCTGTTCGACCGGCGGTGGAGCCGCACTGGGACCGTCGCGAACGCGGTGATCGGGGATCAAGATTGGCGTCGGGTTCTCGTCGAGAGCCGTTCGCACCAACACGACGTCGTCTTCGTCGTCGGGATCGAGGTCGGGCGTCATCCGTGCGAGTGCGTCGACGCCCACCTGATCGCCGTAGGGAATCTCACGGACCGTCTCCAGGACGGCCCGCTGGTCGGTCGGGACGGTGAGTGCGATCTGAACGTCCTCGAACGTGATCTCCTCGACGCCCTCGAGATACTCGAAGATCCGCTCGAGGATCGGGTGGTCGTCTTCGGCGTCCTCGGCGGGTGTCTCCGGGAACGAGACACGCAGCACGCGTCCGCTTGCGATCCCCATCTGAACGTACCGACCGAGGTACGACGACTCGCGTGCGTAGATACCGGCGACCGCTTCGTCCATGTCCCCCGAGAGGGGCGGCGTGGACTTGAATATTCGCCGGTCGCAGTTCGATGGCGCAAGGTTTTTGTACATATGAGTACGTCGATGTACAACAATGGAGGAGCAATCTGCAGTCGATCCCGCGGTCGCGTCGATCCTCGAGGCGGCCCGGGACCGATCCGGCGGCGACCGGATCGACGTCGACGCACGGTCGTTTCCGGACGCGATCGCCGAAGCGGCCGCGGACGGACGTGTGCCAGTGATCGGGGAGGTAAAGCCGACGAGCCCGACGGCCGAGGGGACGCGAACCGACGATCCCGTCGAGCTGGCGACGGCGATGGTCGACGGCGGCGCGGCCGCGATCTCGGTGCTGACCGAGCCGACCCACTTCGAGGGCTCGCCTGAGGCACTGACACGGGTGCGCGATGCCGTCGACGTGCCGGTCCTCCGGAAGGACTTTCTCCTCCGCGAGGAGCACATAGACGTCGTCGAAGCCGATCTGGTGCTACTTATCGCTCGCTTCGTCGACGACCTCGAGGGACTCGTCGCGGCCGCTCGCGACCGTGGCTTTCAGCCGCTGGTCGAGGTCCACGACGTCGACGAACTCGAGGCGGCCCTGTCGGCCGGCGCGGAGATCGTCGGCGTGAACAACCGCGACCTGACGAGACTCGAGGTCGACCTCGAAACATTCGAGTCGGTTGCCCCGCACGTTCCAGACGACGTGGCGCTGATCGCCGAGAGCGGGATTTCGACCCCGGACGACGTCCGTCGCATGCGCGAAGCTGGCGCAGACGCATTGCTCGTCGGTAGCGCGATCATGGACCACGGCGGAGACAGCGACGTCCGCGAGAACACACGGGAGCTGACACAGACGGAGCACACATGAGCGAGAGTACGTTCGGCAGGTACGGTGGACAGTACGTTCCCGAGGCGTTGATGCCGGCCCTCGAGGAACTCGAGGACGCCTACGAGCGGTACGTCCTCGAGAACGAAAACGGATTTCTAGACGAGTTTCGCGATCGGATGCGGGACTTTGGCGGTCGGCCGACCCCGCTCCAGCGGGCGGATCGGCTAAGCGAGCGCTACGACCGCGAGATCTACCTCAAGCGCGAAGATCTCGTCCACGGCGGTGCCCACAAGCTGAACAACGCACTCGGCCAGGTGCTGCTCGCGAAGTACATGGGCAAAGAGCGGATCATCGCCGAGACTGGCGCGGGCCAACACGGTACGGCGACGGCGATGGCCGCGGCACATCTCGACATGCCCTGTGAGATCTACATGGGCCGGACCGACGTCAACCGCCAGCGTCCAAACGTCTACCGGATGCGAATGAACGGCGCCGAGGTCAACCCGGTCGAGGCCGGTCGCGGGACGCTCAAGGAGGCGATCAACGAGACACTGCGTGACTGGGCGACGACCGTCGAGACCACCCACTACGTCATCGGCTCGGTCGTCGGTCCCCACCCGTTCCCGAAGATGGTCCGGGACTTCCAGTCGGTGATCGGCGAAGAGGCCCGCGCACAGATCCGCGAGCAGACGGGACGACTCCCCGACAGCGTCGTCGCCTGTGCCGGCGGCGGCTCGAACACGATGGGGACGTTTCACGCGTTCGTCGACGATAGCGCGGAGCCACGCTCCGCGGACGACTCGAGCGGTGAGCAAGGCGAACCGCGAGAGCACGTCGATCTCTACGCCGTCGAAGCCGGCGGCTCGAGCCTCGAGATCGACGTCGAGGAGGGTGTCGCGCCCAACTCCGCGACGCTGTCGACCGGCACCGACGGCGTCCTCCACGGCGCGATGACGAAGCTGCTCCAGAGCAGCGACGGCCAGATCGTCGAATCCCACAGCGTCAGCGCCGGGCTGGACTACGCCGGGGTCGGCCCCGAACTCTCCGCACTCGTCGAGCGCGGCCGGGTTCGGCCCGTCACTGTCGACGACGAGGCCGCGCTGAACGCCTTCCATCGCCTGTCGCGACTCGATGGGATCATCCCCGCCCTCGAGTCGTCACACGCGCTTGGCTATCTCGAAGAGGCTCACGAGGATCTCGGCGACCTCGTCGTCGTCACCGTCTCCGGCCGCGGTGACAAAGACCTAGAGACCGTCCTCGAGGAGACCGACGGCCGAGATCTCGAAGCCGCTCCCGACGTCGAGGTGTTCGACGGATGAGTGGCGAGGATCGACGACCGAAGGGAGGTGAGCCTCGGGAACCGCGAACGGGGAACGACGATGAGCAACGACCCGTGAGCGAGGACGGTGAAAGCGACATAGAACGAGCGATCCGCGAGAACCACCCCGCGCTCATCACCTACGTGACCGCGGGCGACCCCTCCCTCGAGGAGACGAGAGAGTACGTGGAGGCGCTCGACCGCGGCGGTGCGGACTTGATCGAACTCGGCCTGCCGTTCTCGGAGCCGGTCGCCGAGGGGCCGACGATCCAGGCGGCGATAAACCGCGCGCTCGAGGCGGACACCACTCCCGAACGCTTCTTCGAGCTCGTCGACGAACTCGCGATCGAGGCACCGTTGCTGGTGATGACGTACTACAACATGATTCTCCAGTATGGGACAGCGCCGGATCCGGAACCGTTCGTCGAGCGCGCCGCCGAGGCCGGGCTCGCGGGGATCATCGTCCCCGACCTGCCCGCCGAAGAGGCGGGACCGCTCCGGACGGCGTGTGACGCGTACGGCCTCGATCTCGTCTTCATCGTCGCACCGACGACGAAAGGCGAGCGGCTCGATCGGATCATGTCCCGGGCGAGTGGCTTCGCGTACGTCCAGGCCCGACTCGGCACCACCGGCGCGCGCGCGGACGTCTCCACGGCGACCCACGACAGTCTCACCCGCCTCGAGTCCTACGACGTCCCGAAAGCGGTCGGCTTCGGGGTCAGCGAGGGCGACCACGCCCGGGAGATCGTCGAGGCGGGGGCGGACGGCGTCATCGTCGGCAGCGCGTTGATCGATATAATCGCCGAAAGCGACGACCCCGCCGCGGATCTCGAGGCCAAAGCCCGCGAACTGAAAGCGGGGGCACTCGAAGGAGCGGACGCCCCAGAACCAGAACAGCCTTAATAGATAGCTTGCTAGTTCCTCGCAAAAATGAGCACTGGAATCAACGCACGACTCGAGCGAATCGGCACGGACGGAGCGTACCTCATCGTGCCGATGGACCACGGCATCACACTGGGGGCCGTCGACGGCCTCCGGGAGATCGAATCGACGATCGACGCGGTGACACGCGGCGGCGCGGACGCCGTCCTCACACAACGAGGGATCGCCCCGCGCGTCCACCCGAACAAAAACGGCAGGGGCTACATCGTCCATCTCAACGCCTCGACGTCGATCGGGCCGGATCCGAACGACAAACGTCTCACCGGCACCGTCGAGGACGCGATCCGGGCCGGTGCAGACGCCGTCTCCTTTCACATCAACGTCGGTTCCGACCACGAACCCGACCAGATCACCCAGCTCGCAGAGCTCACCTCCGAGGCCGAGCGATACGGCATGCCGGTTCTCGCGATGGCCTACGCTCGCGGACCCGGCGTCGACGGGACGGACCCCGAGGCGCTCGGCCACGCGGTGCGACTCGCAGAGGAGATCGGTGCGGACGTCGTCAAGACCGGCTACAGCGGCGACGCCGACAGCTTCGAGACCGTCACCGCCGCGACGAGCCTGCCGGTCGTGATCGCGGGCGGCTCGAAGGGGACCGACCGGGAGACGATCGAGATGGTCCGCGGCGCGATCGACGCCGGCGGCGCGGGCGTCTCGATGGGTCGGTCGATCTTCCAGCACGAGGACCCCAAGGCGATCACGCAGGCGGTCGCCGCCGTTGTCCACGACGATCGCTCGGTCGAGAAGGCGCTCTCGGACGCCGGGCTGGCACTCGAGGCCTGACGGTCGCCGAGACGTGTAATTGATATTACAAAGCGGTTTTGTGAATGCGTGTCTGACAGATAGCAGTGGCCACGCTCTTGTTGACGGTCATCGGCATCGTCGCACTCGGCGTCGGAGCACAGGTAGTCGCAAAGCGCCTTCGGATTCCGAGCGTGCTCTTTCTCATCGTTATCGGCGTGGTCATCGGTCCCGAAGGATTGGGGTTCGTGACGATCGAAACGTTCGGCGACGGGCTCTCGACGGTCGTCGGCGTCAGCGTCGCGATCATCATCTTCGACGGCGCGTTCCATCTCCGTCGAGAGAAACTCGCGACGGCTCCCGAGGCCGTCGTACGACTGACGACCATCGGTGCGGCGCTCGCGTTCGTCGGCACGGCGGCCGCCGTGTGGGTGTTCCTCGGCGTCGACTGGGACGTCGCCTTCCTGATCGGTGCGTTGTTGATCGCGACCGGACCGACCGTGATCACCCCAATTCTCGAGGTCGTAACCGTCCGGGAACACGTCGGCGCAGCGCTCGAGGCCGAAGGGATCGTCAACGACGTGACTGCGGCGGTACTCGCGATCGTCATCTTCGAGGTCGTCGTCGTCGCCGGCACGCCGGAGCTGGTGCCGATCTCGTTCCTCCAGCGACTCGTCGTCGGCATCGGGGTCGGCGTCGTCGCCGCCGCTTCCGTACGGTTCCTGCTCGTCACCGCCACACCGCCGCCGGGCGATGCTCCACAGGTGGCACGGCTTGTTACCCTGACCGCAGCGCTGGTCGCGTTCGGCCTCGCCGAGTCGGTCTTTTCAGAAACCGGCGTCGCGGCGGCCGCAACCGCCGGGCTCGTCCTCGGAAACATCGAACTCCCACACCGCGAGGAGATTCTCGAGTTCAACCGGGACCTCACGCTCGTCGTGCTCTCGTTCGTGTTCATCTCGCTCGCCGCCCTGATCGACTTCGACACGTTACTCGGACTCGGCATCGGCGGCGTCGCCGTCGTCGTCGCCGTGACGCTTTTCGTGCGACCGATCCTCATCGCCATCTCCGCGACCGATCGACAGTTCAACCGTCCGGAACGGCTCTTTCTCTCACTCGTCGGTCCCCGCGGCATCATTCCCGCCTCGATCGCGACGCTGTTTGCCATCGAACTCGAGGCGGCCGGCCAGTTCGAGGCCGCCCAGGCGCTCGCGGGAACCGTCTTTCTCGTCATCTTCACGACAGTCGTCTTGCAGGCGGGCTTTGCCCGACAGATCGCAGACTACCTCGAGGTGATTCCAATGAGATCGATCATCGTCGGCGGGGGCCGGGTCGGCCGGGCCCTCGCCACGCGACTGGAGGACCGGGGCGAAAACGTCGTGTTGCTCGACCGGGACGAGGAAGCCGTCGACCGGCTCCGGCAGGACGGGTTCACCGCCGTCCACGGCAACGGTACCGACGCCGAGTCGTTGCGAGACGCCGAGATCGAGGACGCGAAGATCGTTGCCGCGACGACCGCCGACGACGACACGAACCTGCTCGTCTCCCAGCTCGCCCGGACGAAGTTCGAGGTCGAGACCGTCGTCGCTCGCGTGAACACGCCCGACAACGTCGACGCCTTCGACGCGCTCGACGTCCGCGCGATCGACGTCTCGAGCGCGACGGCCTGGTCGATGGACAACCAGATCGAACGCCCAGCGTTGAGTCGTTGGATGACCGAACTCGGCGAGGGTCACGACGCACAGGAGGTCACCATCACCGCCGAGGACGTCGTCGGCTCGACGATCCGGGAACTCGACGCCGAGATCCCGGACGGCTGCATCGTCGCCGTGATCGCGAGAGAGGGCGAGACGTACGTTCCGGAGGCGGATACGGTCCTGAAAGAAGGCGACCGCGTCACGTTCATCGGTCGCTACGAGGCCGTCCACGAGGCCGTGACGCGGTTTCACCCACACGGATGACGAACGCTCACCTCTCCGAGAGGCCAAGCGGATCGTGCTCTCGGAGTTCGTCGACGACCGCGACACCGACGCGAGCGGCGTTTTCGGTCGCGAGCGCCAGGCTCTCGGGGATGCCCTCGAAGCTCTCCTCGATCGACTGGTCGGGTGCCGGCCGATCGTAGTTCGCGACCGCACGCACGCTCACGTAGCGATCGAACAACCCGAAGCGCTCGAGTGCGGTCGCCGTCGCGGCGTCTTCCATCTCGGTCGTCGCGAACGACTCGAGGCCGTACTCCCCGCAGTACCATTCGACCTCGCGAGCGTAGCGTGGTCCGTGCCAGAACTCGTCGCCACAGACCGTCGGGCCGACGTCGACGGTCGGCCCATCCGTGACTCCCCCGGGGTATCGGTGCTGGTAGGCCCGCACGTCGTCGTCGGTCTCGAGGTCGACCTCGCGGGCGGCCGCGAGCGCGGGCTCGAGGACGTCGCCGTTGACGAAGTGGACGGACTTCTCGGGATCGTAGGGAAGTCGATCGATCGGCGGTCCCTCGCGCTCGGCGAGCAGGTCGGGGTCCCAGCGGTGTTTTCGGTCCCAGTCGACGATTGCGTCGGCGAGAATCACCGATCCGAGCGCGGCCCTCGAGGGCGACGAGCCCGCGATGCCGGCAGTGAGGACGTACGCCGTAGAGAGGTCGACGCCGGGGCTCGCACAGAGCGTCGCGACCGTTGTCGCGGCCTCGGATTTGCCAAGCTCCGTCGTCGTGATCGCGACGCCGTCGCCGGTCAGAAAAAGCGGCGTCTCGAGACCCTCTAGCTCGAGGGCATCGACGATCTCGTGGCGCTCGAGCCAGGCCCGGCGTTCGTCGAGCGGCGGCTCGAAGGCGACCGCCGGCAGGACCAGCGCGGACGGGCTGACGGGATCGTTACGATCGATGGACCGTGGCTCCGGACGCGAGTGCTCGCTCATCGTCCCGTGCTCGTCGCGGGAGGGCGAAGAATCCTCTGGCTGCCCGTGCCGTGGGCCCCGAAGGGGTACCGTGACTAGTCGATCGTGATACGGTTCATTCACTTCGATCATACAACAGGTACGAGAGCCACGTTAACCGCCTCGCAAAACACCCGTCAGGGTTGCGCCGGGCTGTGTCGGGCCTTGGTGAAGGGGCCGACCTCCACGGACACACCACCTACGGTGGCACTAGACGACCTCTAGTGCGGTAGGAGTACGGTGTGTTCGGGTGTTACTGCTCCCACACGAGCCTCACGGCAAGTGCGGAGGGACTTAAATTCGCCTGCCGCCGTTACGCTCCTTGTTGGGAGAGGCCAAACGGCGAAGCCACGGGCCACCGCGCCCGTGGTACTTCACCCCCGACATGTTTGTCGATCATATAATAGATTGAAGTCCAGTGCTATTGTAGACCACCATTGATGTTCGGTAACACAAGACGTGTTATCGAGTGCCAATCGGCGTTTGGCACCCGGTTGAACGAGAGTGACTCGACACATGGCACAAGCACACAAACTCGATTGTGAGTCAGCAGAGGCAGATTGCCGGTTCATCATCCAGTCGGAAAACGAGGAAGAAGCGATCAAACATGCCAAAAAGCACATGAAAGAAGTTCACGACAAAGAGTTAACCGAGGGGGAACTCCGGGAAGAATATCTGCAGGTCGCATAAAAGATCGTCTCGAGTGCACGAGCCCACGCCCCGACCGTCGGCCTCGAGGTCGACTTCGCGCGGGTGGCGTTGACGGTCTCCGAACGGGCGCGTCGCCGGGCGGGAACCTGCCGGTGGGACGCCGACCACGAGGCCGACGATGGACCCGTGCGAGCGGCGACGGTGGAGCGAGGGCGCTCGAGTCGCACCGTGGGCTTTTACCTGCCGCTGTGTCTCTGTCACGACGATGGGACTGCTCGATCTGATGTTCGGCCGGTCGATGGGCGACGAGGACGCGTACACGCTCTCGAAGGCGGAGTACGAGGCCGCCTTCGCGGTCGCCGTCCGCCGGACCGAACTCGAGGCCGCCACCGACCTCGTCAGAGCCGAGGCGGAGACGCCGTACCTCGAGGACGGCGAGGATCTCGGATCGGTCCTCGAGGGGACGCTTGAGGGAGAGTTCGACGCGGACGCCTGGCGCGACAGGATGCGAGAGCCGCGTCAGGCCGTCGAGCCCGTCGTCGAACGCTGGTGCGACCAGCTCGAAGACGACGTGGCCGTCGTCTACACCCAGCCGTCGACGCCGGCGGACCTCCTCGCGTTTCTCGACCACTGCAAGCAGCGAGGCGAGCAGGAGTACGATCCGTTCGAGCTCCCCGATCGCGCGGCCGACGTGATGGCGCTCGTCACCCGCCTCGAGGACGCACTCGAGCGCGAGGAGAGTCGCGTGTTCGTCGCCGCCCGACACGTCCCCGAGACGGATTGACTGGTTTCGACGTTCCACCGAGGACTCGAACGTCGGTACGGACGGGACTGCAGCCGTCGCCATCACTACTCGTCGTCGGCCCGCCGGGCTGCCCACGTCGCGATCCGGTACTCGAGTGCGTATGCGCTCACGCCGGTTCCGACGGCGACGAGGACGGCGACGGCCCCGGCCTGTCCGATCGAGACGAGCGGACCGGCGAAAAGCGCATAGCCCTGGACGAGCACGAGGAAGCTCAACGCGCCGACGATTCCCCAGAGGATGGCGGATTTTCCCCGCGGCGTCATCCGGTTACTCGAGGCTGGCGACGGCTTCGATTTCGACCCCGACGCCTTTTGGGAGGGCAGCGACCTCGACGGCGCTTCTGGCCGGGGGTTCACCTTCGAAGTAGCCGGCGTAGGTCTCGTTCATCGCCTCGAAGTCGTCGATGTCCTCGAGGAAGACGGTCACCTTGAGTACGTCCTCGACGCTTGCGCCTTCGGACTCGAGGATGGCGACGAGGTTCTCGAGTGCTCGTTCGGTCTGGACGTCGATCGGCTCGTCTGCCAGCAACTCGCCGTCGGGAGTGAGCGGGATCTGGCCGGCGGTAAACAGCACCGAGCCGTCGGTCGCCGCCTGACTGTACGCGCCGACCGCAGCTGGTGCGTCGTCGGTGTCGACGATGCGTTTCATGCCCGAGTTCTCGTCGCGGCCGAACTTAAATGCGGGCGGAACGGAACCGGCTCCGGCGGCTATCGGGGATCGTCGGTCGAGACGCGTCGAAAAGCGGATCCGTTAGGCGCTGCGGGTCTCTTTCGCCTTGGGGCGAAGGTGGCCGTAGCCGCACTTGCGACAGTTGTCGGCGTCTTTCGGGTTCCGGGCGTTACAGCGCATACAGATCTGCTTCTCGAGCGTCCGCTTTTCCGCGGCGTCGAAACTGGCCATACCGATCCGTTGCGCGCTGGCGCATATAACCGCTGTGGTCCGTGTCCGAGGCGCGATCAACGCTCCATCGTCGGCACGCGATCACTCGTCGGCCAGGTACTCGTCCTGGACCGCGACGACCTCGCTCGAGTCCGCACACGCCGCGTACCGCTCGAGCGGTTCGGCGTTGAGCTCGAGGAAGGTCTCGCCCCAGCGAAACGGCTCGAGCAGGTCTTCGGCCTCCTCGGGGTAGCCGAAGATGCGGAGGGCGGCGGCCAGCGCCTCGACGGTGGTGAGCTGGAACGGCCGGCCGTAGTTGATCGGGTTGGCAGCGACGAGAAAGGGCAGCGCCCGGTGTTCGCCGGGCATCGAGAAGGCAGCCTCCTCGGCGGACTCCCAGGAGCAGTCAAGCGCCACGAGCGTCCCCAGCGCCTCGTCCTCGTCGGCCGGCGAGAGCGCCCGCTCGGCGTGGGGGTTGAGCACGACGCCGTAGGGCACCTGGCCCATCGATCGGTGGAGAATCGCCCGATCGAAGCGTTCGAGGCGACGAGCCGTGCACTTCTCCGGGTCGTCGTCGCCCTCGTAGTAGACGTGACACTCCACACAGGAGAGTAGGCGCGGGGGCGAAAAAAGGAGTCGGTACGCCTGGATCGAGCACCGTCGGGGAGTCACTCCTCGTGGACCGTCTCACCGCGGTTGAGCCTCGCTGCGATCGTGAACGTCTGTTCGGCCTCCCGGCGGGTAGGGAAATGAGCGGCCATGTAGCGAGCGGTGGTGACGAGCGGGAGCCGACGAGCCTGCTCGTCGACGTCCTCGGCCACGGCAAGCTCGAACTGTTGGAACGCCGCCTCGAAGTTCTGGATCGTGTGGAAGCCGGCGTCCTCGCGCAGGAGACCGTGGCCGAGGGTCCGTTTCAGGGCCGCGGGGTCGCCCCCACAGTCGAAGAACTCGCCGGCGAGGCGGCCGGCCTCGTTCACCCGTCCCTCCTCGTCGAACAGCGAGTGAAGCTCCTCGAGAATCGCGTCCGACTCGCGGCCGGTGTCGTTCTCGCCGGGCGCTGGAACCGGCGCGGGCGGAGTGTTGAGGAACCGATCGAGGTAGACGCTCACGGCGGCGTCGAAGACCCCGCGGTAGCACTCGATGGCGTCGGTCCGACGCGTCGCCCCGTGGACCGCGTTGGCGTAGGTAAACGTGTGATGGACGGTGTTCCAGTCGCTGAACTCGTTTGCCGTCCCGAACTGGGCGACGCGGGTGGCCGCGGCGCGGGCGACCGCCGCCGCGAGCTCGTCGGTCGTCGCACCCGCACGGATCGCGTCGGCGAGCGCGTCGACGATTTCCTCGGGGTCGTCACCGAGCAGCGTCTCGCGGAACACGGTCGGCGGGGACCACGACTTCCCTTCGCCTTCGTTCGCCAGCTCCGCGAGCCCGCTCGTCTCGCTGACGTCGCCGCCGTAGACGTCCTCGAGTAGCGCCACGAGGTCGATCGGCCCTCGCCACGCGGAGAGTTCGTCGCTTCGGGTCGCATCACAGAGCGGGTCGACGAGACTCGCCAGGCAATCGTCGGCGTGGTCCCAGCCGACGTGCTCGAGCGTTTCGAAGGCTTTGTTCGCGAAATCGAGCACGTGACCGGAAGAGAGGTAGGGATGGTCGGTGGCGGCGGCGAAGACGATCTCGGCGACGCGCTCTTCGGGGAGGTCGGCGGCGACGGCCGTCCGGAGGCAGCGCTCGGCCCCGTCGGTATCCCGAACCTCGATGCAGTCTCTGAACCAGCGTTTGAGCCGGTCGACGTCGACTTCGGACGTCCCGAACGACGGCTGATCGAAGTTCGGCGACTCGCCGGCGCAGTCGCTCGCGACGTGGCGGACGCCGGTGTACAGCGCTCGCTTTCGGTTCTCGGGAGCGAGGTCGTCGATTACGTTCGCCAAACAGGCGAGAATCGTCAACCCGGAGCCCCAGCCGTCCTCGCGGTAGCGAGTGCCGAACGAAAGCGTCGTCGCTGTCGGCTCCCGGTAGTCGACGCCGGCCTCAAGCAGACCGATCGCCGCCTTCGCGATCACGAGCCGGAGATTCTCCTCGAGACCGGTCTCGAGTCGGTCGGTCCAGTGCTCTGCTGGCGGACGCTCCCGCGGCGGGTCAGGGTCGACGTACACCGTGCCGTCTCGCACCTCGACCGGGTACGTCTGTACGTCGTCGGCCCACGGATCGAACGTGTCGCCACAGGCGAGTTCGAACCGCGCGTGATGCCAGTGACAGGTGAGGATGCCGTCCTCGACGGTCCCCTCCGCGAGCGGAAAGCCCATGTGCGGACAGCGGTTGTCGACCGCCCGGACCTCTCCCTCGTGGTGAAACAGTGCGATCGCCGCCCCGTCGACACTGACGAATGCCCGTTTCTCTGCTTCGAGGTCTGCGAGATCGACGGCTTCGCGATAGCCGTCCGGTGTCGAATCCATGTCACACAGTAACGTGACGATCGGCAAAACAGTTCCCGGAAGACGGACTCACCGGCGACGATACGTATCCTTTTGTCGATGGCGACCCCGGTCGGACATATGACGGCCGACGCGACGGTCCGACGGTACTACGACGCCCTCGACGCCGGCGAGTACGACGTTCTCGAGTCGATCCTCGCACCCGGGTTCGTCCAGCGCCGTCCCGACCGAACGTTCGAGGAGCGAGACGCGTTCGTCCGGTTCATGCGCGAGGACCGCCCTCAAAGCGACACCCGCCACGAGGTCGACGAGATCGTCGCGGACGACCGCCGGGTCGCCGTCCGCGGTCGCCTGCTCGAGGACGACGGCACGCACCTGCTCGAGTTCGCTGACGTGTTCGAACTCGTCGACGGACGGATCGTCCGCCTCGAGACGTACACCCGGTAGCCACAGTCGGATTGCTCTCGTTCGTCGACGCTCGGACAACGTACATGGACGTAGACGATCACGGCTACGTATGGACCGCGACGAACTCGAAACGGAGGTCGAGGAGTGGGTCGAGGACGGAATCATCGGCCGCGATCAGGCCGAGGAGATTCTCGCCCGGTACGACGAGGACGACGACTCGCGGCTGGCTGTCGTCATCTCGCTGATGGGCGCGGTCCTCGTCGGCGCCGGCGTCCTGTGGTACCTCGTGGGAAACTGGGAGGCGCTGCCTCGCTGGCTCCGGACCGTCCTGGTGATTCTCGCTCCCATCGGCTTCGCCGGAGCCGGCGACGTGCTCGCGCGCGACCGTACGCCCCGGGTCGGCCATGCGCTGTGGACCCTCGGTGCAGCGTTCGTCGGCCCGTCGCTGTTTCTGCTTGCGGACCTCTGGGCGCTCGAGTTCGACCTCGAATGGCTCCTTCTCGCGTGGGCCGCACTGGCGCTTCCCGCCGGCCACGTCCGTCGTTCTCGACCCACGACTGCGCTCGCCCTGTTCGTTCTCGCGGGCGCCGTCGCCACGCTCGAGGCACCGACCGACCTCCCGATCGCCGTCGGCTCGCTCGGCGTGATCGTCCTCGCATTGGGGATCCGATACCGGGTCCGAACCGAGCGCGAACTCGCCGACGCCTACCGGCTCGTCGGGACGACCGTCTTGCTCGCGACGCTTCTGTTCTTCGCGATCGAGGACTGGAACTACGAACGACTGGCGCTCGAGCCGTCGGCGGTCGCTCTCGCGATGGGGTTCGGGACCGTCGTCGCCGTCGCAGGGACGGGGTATCTCGGGCGGACGGGGGCGGCGAGTCGTCTCGAGGTCGGCTGGGCCGCGGCCGGGGCGGCTGCGCTCTTGGTTTCGGCCGCGTCGATCAGCCTCGTCCCGGCGTTTCCGAGTGCCCTCGCGTTGCTCGTCGTCCACGTCTCCGTACTCGCCGTCCTCGTCGCGACCGTCGCCGTCGCCGTGGACGTCGCCTCGAGTGCGCTCGTGAACCTGGCTGCGGTCGGCCTGTTCGTCCAGGTGGTGCTCTTTCTGGGGGCGACGATCGTCGACGCCGTCTCGGGAGCGGCAGCGCTCGTCCTCTCCGGACTCGCGTTGCTCGCACTCGCGGTCGGACTCGAGCGCGGTCGTCGAACCGTCCTCGAGCGAATGCGCGGCTCCGAGCCGACCGGGGCCGGTAACGGACCGTTCGCGACGGGAGACGATGCCGAGGAGTGACGCTGGCGCTCGGTCCGGCCGTCGCCGCCACCAGGCCCCGAACTCGAGTCGCGTCGCCCGACCACGACTAGATCCCAAAGACCGGAAGAAACCGGAAGGTGAGAAACGCCCCGACCGTCGAGATGATCGGCACGACGTTTTGCATGATGATCACCCGCGCCGTCGTCGAGGGATCGAACAGCTCCGAGGCCTGGGGGATATCCTCGACTTCCTCTTCGCCGATCGCCGGTGAAGTCTCGCCTTCTCCCTCGACCGTGAGCGCGCCCACTGAGACGGGTGTCTCTTCGCCTCTCGCAGCGTCGGGAAGCGTCGTCGTCCGGGTCGCCCGCCCCCAGCCGAGCCCGACGATGCTCATCGTCGCGATGACGACGAAACTGGCCGGGATGCCGATCCACGAGAGGCCGATGACGATCCCCGAGCTGATGATGGCGACGACGATCGCTGCGGTAAGTGGCAGGTTCGTGATGTCGTTGCCGAGCGTATCGAGGGTCCGACGGGCGATCGTGAACGCGCCGATGGCGACGGCCCCAGACCCGATCAGGACCAGCGTGAGCATGTCGAACTCGCCGGTGCCGTAGATCGGGGCGACGGCGTTTGCGATGTTACTCGTCCCCGAGGAAAAGGCCATCAGACAGCCGATGGCGACGACGACTGCCGCGCCGACGCCTTTCCGTCTGTCGACCTCGCCCGTCGTCTCGAGTCGCGGAACGCCGCCATCGACGGCGACGCGTACCATCGGCTCCTCGCGGTCGGGCTCTTGCTCGATGGCGATCCACTCGTTGATCGTCGTGTAGAAGTACCGCCCGACGACCCCCGAGATCCAGAAGCCGACGACCGGGGCGACGATCCACCAGGCCGCGATCTCACCGAGGACGGCCCAGTTGAGCTCGCCCGTCGCCAGCCCGAGCGCGGCGATGGCGCCGACGGCAGTCATCGACGTCGACGCCGGCACACCCGCGTAGTTGCCGAGAAACAGCGCACCGCCGATGAAAAAGAGGACGGCGACGTTCGCTCGCGTCGTGAAGACTGCGGTGTCGTAGACGAGTTCGTTCCCTAACGTGTCGACGACCTGTGGCCCGATCGTGGCCGCGCCGACGAAGAAGAACACGGACATTAGTGCCGCTGCGGCGACTTTCGTGATCACGTTCGCACCCACGGCCGGTCCGAACGCTGGACCGGTGGTCGCACCCCCGATGTTGTAGCCGACGAAGACCGCGACGAGGAGCCCTACGAACAACAGTACTTCCGTCACGCGTTACAGTGAATCGGCCGAGAGTAAAAACGTCGCTGTTTTCGGGGACTGGATCGGTCTTCAGCGGGTGTGACGACACTGCAGCTCGTCGATCGACCACGACTTTCGGTTCGGCCTCGGTTGAGTCACCGGGAAGACACGAGAAAGAGAGAGACGAGCCAGGCAGCCGAACGCTACGGCGACACGTTCTGCAGGCGCGTCCGTGGGAAGACGTACACCCGAAGCGAAGGCGGTACGACGCCGGTTCGCTCGAGGCGAGCGTAGGGATAGACGGCACCGACGACGGGTTCGTCGTCGGCGTAGCGTTCGTTCGTCGGGTACTCCGCGACCGTACAGTCGGCCGACGGAATCCGAACGCGATCCGCTCTAAGTGGCGAGACGTCGACGACGGTGAGTCGATCGCCGGTCTCCCGGTCGCGGACGGTGTCACCCGGCACGATGGTGTGTTCGTCGCAGTAGAACGGGCCCGACGCGTCCTCGTCGACGAACACCACGGTATCGCAATCGGTGCACTCGACGGCGACCTGCCCCGGCGGCGGAACGCGTCCTTCGGTGATCTCGATCGCAACTCGCCGGACGTGTTTACATCGGACGCCGCGGAACGTGTGATCCGGACACGTACACCGGCCGGCCTCGAGGTCGACCAGGTAGGTGTGTCCACTGCTCGATTCGACTTCGTACAGTCCGTCCCCGAGTGCGAGGACCGACATCGGTTCCGTCCGTGCCCGGTAGGACCGCTTCTCGAGTCGGCGATCGGTTGGCAGGGACAGCGTAGTTTTCGGTGACGCTCGTGTGTTCATCGGCTGCGTCGGCATGGGAAACGTTCGATCGGCTATTCGAACCTACTACGCGCTCGAGCGGCGTAAGCATCACGCCCGCACGTGCGACGACCCATCACCCGTCACCTGTCGACGCCCTTCGAAGCGCTTTTGTCCGGGCCGTCGAAATCCGACGGGTAATGCCCGACCGGGAACAACTCACCGAGATCGTCGTCGCCGTCGGCTCCGTCTTCCTGATGATCGGCGTCATGATCGTCATCGGGACGAACTACGGCACGAACGCCGGTCTCACTGAAGAGGGCGGAACGGCACTCGTCGGCGCGATCGTCGGGTTCATCCTGCTTTTGACGGTCGTCGGCGTCGGATTGGCGTTCGTGCTGAACGATCCGGAAGACGGCATCGAAGAGGACACAAACGGCGAAGCGACGGCCTGATCGTCGAGAACGGCGGAGTGCGCAAGCGTTGTCGTGGCCGCTCGTATCTGCGGATCGGCGTCGACTCCGTTGACGGCAATTCGGATCGGATCGCGATACGTATCAATTAACGTTCGTATGCGAGAAAGATCGGAAACTGTTAGTGACTGGTAGGACCAGGGGGTAGGTATGGTCGTTCCAGACGGGTTCGTGCTTCCGCCGTGGTATTTTTTCGTTCCTCTCGTCTTGCTGCTTGCGGTGGTCGTGGCGCTTCTGTGGGTGCTCGAGCCGCCCGTGACCGACAGGACTGTCGTGGCGTTCGCGCCGTGGATGATGCTCGGCTCGACGTTTCACGTCCTCTACAGGCTCGAGGCGTGGCCGGAACCCATCGCGGCGCTTTTCAGCTCGCCGACGGTCTATCTCACGACGGCACTGATCGCCGGCGTCGTCTGGTTGCTCGGCAGTTTCGTCTACGCCGCCGGCTTACAGCCCTCGATCGAGCGTCTCGTCGGCGTTGTCGGCACCGGCTTTTTCGCCGTCTTCGCGGCAGTGACGATCGCCCACGGCTGGGAAGTCGGGACGTTCAGTCCGCTCTGGCCGGTACTTTCGGTCGTGATAACCGGGATCGTGACTGCACTCGCGTGGCTGGTGTTGAGTCTTACGTACACCCAGGCCGTCGCCACGACCGGCATGACGGGTGCGCTCGTCGTCTTCTCACAGGCGCTCGACGGCGTCTCGACCGCCGTCGGCTACGACGTCATCGGCGTTCACGAGGAGGTGCCGGCGTCGCGGTTCATCCTCGAGACCGGCGAAGCCCTGCCGACCTACGAGTATCTCGGCGCCGGCTGGCTGTTCGTCGTGGTGAAAGTCTTACTCGCACTCGTCGTCGTCGGGCTGTTCACGGACTTCGTCAGAGAAGCGCCCCGGCGAGGACGGATCGTCCTCGCGTTCATCGCTGCCGTCGGACTCGGACCCGGAGTCCACAACGTTCTCTTGTTCATCGCCACGTAGCGTCGCGCCGGCTCACGGCCGACGACACCGGCGTCCGCTTACTATTTGTCACCGGCGGTCGTCTAGTCAGTTCCGAATGGTCACGGTGCTTACGTCGGGTCACGTAAACTGGGACGTGACCCTCCGCGTCGACAGGTTGCCCGAACCGGACGGCGAGGCTGCGATTCGCTCCCAGCGAAGCTCCGGGGGCGGCAGCGCGGCAAACGTCGCGACCGCCCTGGCTCGCCTCGAGGTCGAAGCCGGCCTCGTCGGTAGCGTCGGCGACGACGACAACGGCTTACTCGCCAGGCGAGAACTCACAGACGAAGGCGTCGACCTCGCTGGGCTGCGAGTGCTCGAGAACGCCGAGACGGCGGTGAAGTACCTGCTCGTCGACGATGCAGGGGAGGTCGCGGTGCTCGGCAACGACGGAGCCAACGAGGCCGTCCGTCCGGCTGACGTCGACCCGGATCGGGTCCGGATGGCCGATCACGTCCATCTCACGGGACAACGCCCCGATACCGCCGCCTACATCGCCTCGGTCGCCGACGAGGCCGGCGTCTCGGTCAGTTTCGACCCCGGCCGTCGGCTCGCCGACCGGGACTACGACGAGGCACTCGCCCGCGCGGACGTGGTCTTCGTCACCGACCGCGAGGCCGAGTCGATCCTGACCGAAGCCTACCCTGGTTCGACGTTCAGCGATCGACTCGTCGTCGTCACACACGGCAGCGACGGCGCACACGTCCACACCCCGAACGGCTCGATCGCTCACCCCGGCTTCGACGTCGAATCGATCGATACGACCGGGGCAGGCGACGCGTTCGCCGCCGGCTTCATCGCGACGCGTCTCGAGGGTGGCGACGTCGAACGCGCGCTCGAGTACGCAAACGCCTGCGGCGCGTTAGCCGCGAGCCGGGAGGGTGCACGGAGTGCGCCCACGACAGCCGAGGTGGCGTCGTTTTTCGCGGATCGATTCTGACCGGCAGGTATTTGGTTCCAGTTCGCATACCCCTGATCCCAGCGGCTGCGCTGTTCTCATCCGACGATGTCTGACGGTGGATATATGGACTGGGCCGTTGCCACATCGAATAGAACGTCACGGCATCGTGACAGTGAGAGCATGAGCAAGCAACTTCCGCGCAGGCCCGACGACGGAAACGGCAGAAACTGCAACGAGATACGGTACGACCGAGACGAGGACGAACCGCCGAGTGTCGCCATCGCGACGGCGCTCGCGCGGTACCACGACGAGGACGTCACCGCGGCGAGTACGCGACTGTACGACCACGTCGATCCGGAGGCACTCGATGCGCTCTTTGCCAACAGATACGACGGGAGCAGACGGCGAGGTGGGACGGTCCGATTCGCCGTCGACGACGTGACCGTCGTCGTCCGACCCGAACGTGTCCGCGTGTATTCGGACTCGGGTTTCTGATCACATCGATCGCTGGTTCGGAACGGGTCTTTTTTCTCACATCCGGGAGAACCCGCGGCCATGGCCACCCAGCCACACCTGCTGATCGACGAGGGCGACGTTGCCGATCTCGCGCTCGTCCCCGGCGATCCCGGACGCGTCAATCGCATCGCGGATCACTGCGACGACGCCGAGACGATCGCACAGAACCGCGAGTACACGGTCGTCAACGCGAGCTACGACGGCCGAGAGCTGTCGATCTGTTCGACGGGCATCGGCTCTCCTTCCGCCGCGATCGCCGTCGAAGAACTCGCCGCAAGCGGCGTCGAGACGATCCTCCGCGTCGGCACGACCGGCGCACTCCAGGCGGGGATCGAGATCGGCGACATGATCGTCGCGACCGGCGCGGCCAAAAACGAGGGCACCACGAGACGCTACGAAGCCGTCGAGTATCCCGCAGTTCCCGACTACGAGGTCCTCTCGGCGCTGGTCGACGCTGCAGAGGACAACCAGGAGGACGTCCACGTCGGCCCCATCGCCACCGACGACGCCTACTACGCCGAGACCGACGAGTACGTTGCAGAGTGGGAAGCGGCCGGATTACTCGCCGTCGAAATGGAAGCCGCCGCGCTCTTTGCACTCGCCCGCCGGAAGGGACTTCGCGCCGGCGCGATCTGTACCGTCGACGGCAACCTCGTGGAAGGAACCCAGAAAGGAACGGACACCGAAGACGAGGAACTTCCGGAGAAGGCAAAGAACAACGTCGCTCGAGCGATCGACATCACGCTCGAGGCCGCGACGCGACTGTAACACGTCACGGATCGACGTCGATCGACCAGTCCCGTTTCTCGTACTCGAGTGCCGGTTTCGAGCCGGCCGGAATCACGCCGTGGCGCGCGAGCAGTTCGCGAATGCCGCGTTTCCCGCCGAAGTCCCCGCGGTACCACAGGAACAGCCGCGGCAAGCGGACGGTCTCGCGGTCGTGGTCGTAGCGGACGTTCTCGTCTACGTACCACTCGGTCGCGACCTCGAGTTCCTCATCGCAGTCGGCTGGCGAGTAAATAGTGATCGGCGGCCCGTTTTCCGTTCCCGTATCGAGCGCGAAGTGGATGCGGGGGTCGACCGACTCGAGGCGAAACGCGCGTTCGAACGAGGACGGAAACGGACGCGGCACGTAACCGAGTCCCCACGGGTGGGCGGAACGACGGAGCATCCCGTGTTCGATGTCGGCGAGACTCAGCCGGACGCCGGCGACGGGTATCCGGTCGCGAACGCGGAACTTCCAGCGAGCGAGGATTCCGCCCTCGAGTCCCGAGGGCTCCGCGTCGAGACGCAGTTGGACGTAGGCGTTGTAACAGTTCAGCCAGAACGCCAGTCGCTGTCGGTGGCTGGACAGTGCACGGGAGAGTCGATCACGCTCGAGCGTGGCGAGTCGCCGTCGGAGCGAGTCGACATCGCCACCCGTTTTGACTGCGTACAACAGATCGGCTGCGACCGAGATCGGATCGAGCTGAGTCGACATCCATCTCTTGGTTCGATCACGAGCGCCTTGAAGCCGTATGCCGGCCGTCACCGACAGTCGCCTGACTGGACACGTTCCGATATCAGCCGCCGGCACAGCCATGGCAGGAACGTATCCCTCGGCGTATGCAATCGCGCGTGTGAATCTCCGGAAGGGGTATCTCCTCGCACTGGTCACGATCTTCGGGGGTCTCTCGTTGTTGCTCGTCTTGCCCTTTCTCCAGTACGTACTCGGGGCGATCCTCGTCGCGTTCGTCCTCCATCCGCTGCAGAAACGGCTCGCACCCGTGACGTCACCGACGATATCGGCGCTCGCGCTCGTGTTGCTCGCGATCGTCGGCGTTCTCGTCCCGTTCGTCGTCGTCATCGGCATGGTCGCCGGCGACGCCGCCCAGCTCGTCGAACGGATCGATCCCGCGGACCTCCAGGTATCCGAACTCGAGGAGACGATCGAAGAGACGACCGGCTACGAGGTCGATCTGGCCCAGGAACTCGCCGAGTCGGCAGAGGAGATCGCGACGGCCGTCATCGATCTGTCGGCCGCCTGGCTCGGTCTGGCTACCCACACGCTGATCGGGCTCGGTCTGACGCTTTTCTTGCTGTATTACCTGCTCAAAGACGGCACCGAGTTCGTCGCCTGGCTACGCGAGACGACGCCGCTTCCCGAGGAGGTTCAGGACGACCTCTATCGAGAACTGGACGAGGTCATGTGGGCGGTACTCGCTGGGCACGTCCTCATCGCGATCGTCGAAGGCGTGATCGCCGGCCTGGGGCTGTTCGTGACCGGCATCCCCAACGCCACGTTCTGGACGTTCGTGATGGTGATCCTGTCGCTTGTTCCGCTGATCGGAGCGTTTCTGGTGTGGGGGCCGGCCGTCGCCTACCTCGTTCTGACCGGCGAACCCCTGCTTGCGATCGGACTGTTCGTCTACAGCGCCATCGTCGTCGGCGTCGCGGACGATTACCTCCGGCCGATCGTCGTCGACCGATACGCCGAACTCAGTCCCGCCGTCATCATCCTCGGCGTCCTCGGCGGCATCTACGCTTTCGGCGTCATGGGTATCTTCTTCGGTCCCGTCGTGCTCGGCGCGTTCGCGGCGACGCTGTCGGTCGTCGACGACTACTACGATCGACTCGAGGACGAGCCGGAAGCGGGATCAGGGTAAGAACGGTCGGAAGCGGCCGGCGGTACAGCTTACTGTCGCCGAAGCGCGATCAGCGCAGCCGCCAGCGCCACGACGGCGGCGAGCCCGCCGAAGCCGGGCATCCCGTCTTCTTCTTCCGCGTCGTCAGCCGGAATGTCGAGGAACGACCGGACGTGGTCCTCGTCGATCGAGGGGAACTCGCGGTCGCCCTCGCCGGGCATATAGATGGTCGTCTCCGCGTCGACGCGGTCGTGGTCGCGGACGTCGTCTTCGCTTGCGTCTGCCTCGACGAACTCCTCGACGGTCACGTAGGCGGTCGTCGTGTCGTCGTCTGTCACACCGTGTATCGCCGTCACCGTGAGGTCGTCGTCGGTCTCGAGCGGGAAGCTCTCGAACGCCTCGAGGTCTTCGAACGCGGCGGCAGATTCGAACTCGAATGCGTCCTCGTCGGCGTCGAGGCTCATCTTCGCAGCCTCGAACTCGGCGTCCTGGAAGTTCTCGAGTGCCTCGACGAATTCGTCGTCGCCGTCTTCACCCATCGTGGCCGCGTCGATCATCTCCTCGATGGTGTTGTCGAGGAGGTCCTCGCCGGTCGCCTCGTAGTCGAGGTCGGCTTCGACCTCGTCGCCGACGAGTCCGGCCGTAAACTCGAAAGTCGTCTCCGCGACGTACTCCGTGAGTTCGCGTTGTTCGAGTTCGTCGACGTACTGTTCGTAGTTTTTCGTCTCGGTTTCGCCTCCGAACTCGGCCGTCACCAGATCGCCGTCGGCGTCGGCCGACAGATCCATCGACGCCGTGTAGGCGGCGTCGGCGTCGTCCATCGCCTCGAGCATGTCGCCGACTTCGTCGTACTGATCTGCGAGGTCGTCGTCGACGTCGTCGACGGATTCGGCGATCTCGACGAAGCCGAGGACGAACTCGTCGTAGTTGTCGATCTCGACGTCCCACTCGGCGTACTCGAGTTCGCCGTCGGTCATCTCCGCGGCGACGTGAACGCGATCGACGTGTAGCTCGGTGATCCGGTCGGCGATCGCCTGTGCCTCGTTCTGGTCGAGATCGAGCTCCTGATCGGCGGCGAGCTGTTCGGCGAGCATCACCGACAGCTGGTCTTTGACGCCGTCGAGAGTCACCGTGTACTCGACGTCGACGATGCCGGAGTCGTCCTCGAAGGCGTGGTCATCGAGCGTGACGTCTGCCGTTCCACCGAGGCTCATCGCGAGCATGGCGTACTGGCTCTCGATGGTCGCTTCGGCGTCGGCTGGCGTCTCCCAGGCGTCGCGTTCGAACTCGTGGACGGCCTCGCGCTGGGAAACGTCGAGCTCGTAGCTTCCGGCGGTCTCGGTGAGCGTCATCTCGAAGTGTTCGTCGGGACCGGGCGTCGTCTCGGTCGTTACGTCGACGGTCCCGCTCGTGGTGAACGTCGAGGCTGTCGCCTCGAGGTCGGCGTCGGCGTCGAGCGAGAACGCGGCCGGGTCGTCGGCCTCGGCGGCGACCGTCGCGTCGATGTTCGACGCCGAGGTCGTTTCGGTCTGTTCGCTCTGGATGTCGACGTCGAACTCTTCGAGTTCCTCCGGCGCGTCGGCGACCAGTTCACCCCAGACGGAGATCTCCTCGGGGTTCATCGCGGCTTCGAGTTCCGCGTCGACGTCGTCGGCGTCGTCTTCGAACTCGCCGTCGTAGAACAGGTGCATCAGTCCCGTCTCGGTCTCGAGGCCGAACTCACCTGCGAGCTCATCGACGTCGTCGTCGTCGCCGTCGTACTCGTCCTCGTAGACGAGCACGGCACTGCCGTCGTCGTCGACGTACACTTTATCCGCGATGTCGTCGTCGGTGAGCTCCCCCGTGGACGCGGTGGTGGCACCGAACGCGGCTGCGCCGGTGCTCGTGACCAGTAGGAGGGCAACCAGTACTGCACCAATTCGGGTCGTTTGTCGCATACCTGAACGTCGCAACGTCACCACATTAATAGCTTCTATCTGTTTCCGGATCGGAAAAAGCAGTCGCGGTCGGTAGCCATCGATGGCAACCGTCTCGACGACCGTCGTCCGAGCCCGTCGAAATCGGTCGTTTGGGCCGTTCGATTCCGGAGCAATCCGTCGCGCTTTTGCCGTCGGATCCCCGAATGAGAACCGAATGGCCCGGTATCACATCGAGACGTACGGCTGTACGTCGAACCGCGGAGAGAGTCGTCAGATCGAGCGACGGCTCCGTGACGCAGGCCACCACCGGGTCGACGGCCCCGAGGCGGCAGACGTCGCCATCCTCAACACCTGTACCGTCGTCGAGAAGACCGAGGACAACATGCTCCGACGGGCCGAAGAACTCGAGGGAGAGACGGCCGACCTGTTCGTCACCGGCTGTATGGCGCTGGCCCAGGGCGAGGCGTTCGCCGAGGCCGGCGTCGACGCCGAGGTGCTCCACTGGGACGAGGTCCCCGAGGCCGTCACCAACGGCGAGTGTCCGACGACGACGCCTGACACCGAGCCCGTCCTCGATGGCGTCGTCGGCATCCTGCCGATCGCCCGTGGCTGTATGTCCGACTGCTCGTACTGCATCACGAAACACGCGACGGGCAAGATCGACTCGCCGCCGATCGAGGCAAACGTCGAGAAAGCCCGCGCGCTCGTCCACGCGGGTGCGAAAGAGATCCGCATCACCGGCCAGGACACCGGCGTCTACGGCTGGGACGACGGCGAACGGAAACTCCACGAACTGCTCGAGCGCATCTGTGCCATCGACGGCGACTTTCGCGTGCGCGTGGGCATGGCAAACCCCAAAGGCGTCCACGGCATCCGCGAGGAACTCGCGTCCGTCTTCGCCGACAACGAGGAACTGTACGACTTCCTGCATGCCCCCGTCCAGTCCGGCAGCGACGACGTGCTCGGAGACATGCGCCGCCAACACCAGGTCGAAGAGTATCTCGAGGTCGTCGAGACCTTCGACGACACACTCGAGTACTGGACGCTCTCGACGGACTTCATCGTCGGCTTTCCGACCGAGACCGACGCAGACCACCGCCAGTCGCTCGCGTTGCTCCGCGAGACCCGCCCCGAGAAGATAAACGTCACCCGCTTCTCGAAGCGACCCGGCACCGACGCCGCCGAACTGAAAGGACTCGGCGGCACGGTGAAGAAAGAACGCTCTCGGGAGCTGTCCGAGCTGAAGATGGAGGTCGTCGGCGCGGCCTACGAGGGGATGGTCGGCGACGTTCGCGAGGACGTCCTCGTCGTCCAGGAAGGCACCGGCGACTCCGTGAAGTGTCGCGACTCGGCCTACCGCAGTATCATCGTCCAGAACGCAAGCGACTACGGCATCGAACCCGGCGAGTTCGTCGACCTCGAGGTGACCGGCCACAACACCGTCTACGCGTTCGGCGAGCCGATCTGACTCGTGTGACCGATGACCGCGACGGCTGTCGTCTGCCCGCCGTCGTAGGGTCTGGTCTCGTAAGAGTTAAACGACCAACGTGGCTATGCTCGAGTGAGCCAGGATGGCCGAACGGTAAGGCGCACGCCTGGAAAGCGTGTTCCCTTTCGGGATTCTGGGTTCAAATCCCAGTCCTGGCGTTTGTTGCTGCGAGCAATTCACGAGCGGCGAGACTCTACTGGCAGGGATTTGAATCAGGGAGGTCGCGCACAACAGAGTGAGCACGTCCGACCGTGGTTCAAATCCCAGTCCTGGCGTTTGTTGCCGGGTCCGGGGTCGTCAGTACGCGATCGCAGGCGCGATCACGACGAGCACGACGCCGAGGGCGATCCGGAGCCGTTCCTCAGCGACCAGGTGGGCGACGCGCCAGCCAATCACCACGCCGATCAGTTGCGGAACCCCCACGAGAATTGCAAGCGGAATCGAAACCGCATCACCGAGCCAGTAGCCGGCGGTCGCGAATCCGGAGATGAATATCGACTGCACCTGTGCGACGGCCAGCGAGATGAGCATCGGCACGCCAAGAATCACCAACAGTGGCACCATGATGACAGGGCCGCCGACCCCGAGCAACCCGCCGATGAACCCGACACCGAATCCGAGAACCGAAAGAAGTGCCCGTCGCTGCAAATCCGTCGCGGAATCGAGGTAGTTGCGTGGCTCCAGGCCGATGAACTCCCGGTAGACGATTATCCCCCCCACGACGGCGACGAACACCGCGAGCAGGATGCCGAAGACGTCGTCCGGGATGACGAGGTTGGCCTGCGAGCCGGCGACCGCGCCCACGATGCTCATTCCGCTGAGGATGATTGCAGTTTCTCGAGCGTATCCGACGGCGAAGTCTCCCGACAGCCGATAGAGATACGCTGCGAGCAGGCCGGTCGCGATGAACGTTGCACTCGCCGTTCCGGCGACTTCGGCGGACGAAATGGGGACGAACAGGAAGAGCGCGATCGTCACGAAAATGCCACCCGGTCCGATCGCACTAATGCCGATGCCGGCGAACAGGGCGAGAACGAAAAGGAAGATCGCGAGTTCGATCGAAATTATCGATAACACCATTCGTTCCCATGACTTCTGTGACCGGATTTATGCGCTTCGGCCCGCGCACCCGCCTCTCGGAATCGCAGACGGTCGTTCCGACCGGTATGGTCGTCACTGACACCGACCTCGCAACGCGTCCTCGCCGAAGAGAGGGCCAAGAGCGAACACCCCGTCCGGCGTGTTCCCGTCTGCGACGAAGACGAGAATCTCGAGGGGAGACTCGTCGTCGAGGACGTACGTAGCGAGTTGCCGGAGAACAATCCAGACTTCGCGGCGGCCATACACGCCCAGCGCTCCGTACTGAAACCCAACGGCGGGATTTCGACGGGGTGCGGATCCGTCGTCGAACCCGGCTCTTCTCTTCGGGCCTGGCGGTTCACTACGGGCGGACGCGATGGATGTGGATGCCGGAGACGTCCGTCGGTTCGGGAAATCTGCCCGAAGGCGTGGATTTATGCCGGCAAAACCTCCATTATTAATATGGACGTTCGTGAAGCCACAGTCGACGACCGCGAGGTAATCGGCGAGATCGCGGACCGGTCGCTCAAGACGTCGTACTCGCTTTCCCCGGCGACGATCGAGAGTGCAGTCGAAGAGTGGTACGGCGCCGAGGCGTTCGCCGAGAGGCTCGAGGACGACGACACACTGGTGTTCGTCGCCGAGGACGACGGCGAGACGGCTGCGTTCTCAGAGAGCGTCGTGACGGAGGGTGGACAGGGCGACCTCCAGTGGCTGCACGTCCGTCCCGACCGCCGCGGCCAGGGAATTGGGACGACGCTTTTCGAACACACTCGCGAGCGCCTCGAGGAGGCGGGAGCGAACTACCTCCGCGGGCGCGTTCTCGCCGACAATCACGCCGGAGCCGCCTTCTACGAGAAGCACGGTTTCGAGAAGGTCGACGAGACGACGCTCGAGATCGACGGCGACGCCCACGTCGAGTACGTGTTGCTCGACGCCGAGTCCGAACAGCTTCGAAGCGTCGTCACCGACGACGGCGAGGTGGTCTACGTCGATCAGTTCGACGAAGAGATCGGTTCGGAAGCGCCGTTTAACACCGTTTATACGGACCCGGCCCGGACGGACCGGTACGGCTACTACTGTACGAACTGCGAGGCGCTCGCGACCACGATGGACTCGATGGGGCGCATGCGGTGTCCCGCGTGCGGGAACACCCGGAAACCGGTTCGGTGGGACGCCTCCTACATGTGATCGCCGGCAGCGTCGCATCACCCCTAAGAGACTCGCGTGACGAACGATACCCATGACAGATACACCCGTCCGCCGGATCATGACCTCACCAGTCGTAACGATTCGTCCCGACGCGTCGCTCACCGACGCCGCACGAACCATGCAAGACGCCGAGATCGGTTCGGTGATCGTCGTCGACGACGACAACAGCCCCGAAGGGATCCTCACACGAACGGACTTCGTCGAACTCGCAGCCGCGGAGGAGTCGGCGGCCGACACCGACGTCCGGTCGGTGATGGAGACCGACGTCGTCGACGTCCCGGCCGACGAATCGCTCGAGACAGCCGTCGAGGCGATGACCGACCACGGCGTCCACCACCTCCCCATCGTCACCGACGCCGGCGAGATCGTCGGCGTCGTTACGACGACCGACCTGGCGGAGACCTCCTACGACGGCCCGTCGTAGGCGTCTCCCGCTCGATCGGCGTCCGGTTCGACACCCTAAAGCGGCCGGACTCTGTGGTTCGGATATGGAGTACCACGAGGCGGCGAACTTTCTCTTCGATCTGCGTCGCTTCCGGCCCAAGCCCGGCACGGAGTCGACGGCGGCCTTTCTCGAACACCTCGGGAATCCACACGACGGCGTCGACTGTATCCAGATCGCCGGCTCGAACGGGAAAGGGAGCACGGCACGCATGCTCGAGCGGTCGCTTCGCGAGACGGGGCTGTCGGTCGGACTCTACACCTCGCCACACCTCGATGACCTTCGTGAGCGGATCCGGATCGACGGTCGCAAGATTCCTCGCGCCGACGTCTGCGAGTTCGTCGAGCGGGCCCGCGAGTACGTCACCGACCGCGCGGCCGACGGGGAGTCGCCGACGTTTTTCGAGACGATGACGACGCTCGCGCTGTGGCAGTTCGGCCGCGAGGACGTCGACGTCGCCGTCCTCGAGGTCGGCATCGGCGGCAGGTACGACGCGACGAGCGTCGTCGATCCGATCGCGAGTGCGGTCACCAGCGTTTCGCTCGAGCACACGAGCGTCATCGGTGAGACGCGCGCCGAGATCGCCCGCGACAAAGCCCACGTCGCCCCCGCCGACGCGTCGCTCGTGACCGCCGTCGAGGGGGACGCGCTGGCGGCGGTCGAGGAGGTGGCCGACGACGTCGTCACCGTCGGTACGGACGAAAACGCAGACGTCGAAGTCGAGTACGGCGGCCGGGTGAATCACACCGAAGCGACCGTTACCGTCGAGGGCGACGGCTGGGACCTCGAGACGCGGCTGTCGATGCTGGGCGCTCACCAGGCCGAGAACGCGGGGATCGCGGCGACGCTCACCCGCCAGGTGGCCGACGTCTCTCGGGGTGACCTCGAGTGGGGGTTGCGAAACGCCCACTGGCCCGGCCGGTTCGAGGTGATCGAGACCGAACCGCTCGTGGTGTTAGACGGCGCGCACAACCCGGGAGCCTGCGAACGACTCGCCGAGACCCTCTCGTCGTTCGCCTACGACGACCTCCACCTCGTCGTCGGCGCGATGCACGAGAAGGACCACCAGGGAATGGCAGAGGCGCTGCCGACGCCCGACGTCGTGACCGCGTGCCGGCCCGCGCTGGATCGCGCCGAAGACGAGACGACGCTCGCGACCGTTTTCGAGCGGGCCGGCGTCGACGCCGTCGAGACCGAACCCGACGTCGCGGACGCGTTCGCGGGCGCGCTCGCGGCCGCCGACGCCGACGACTGCGTGCTGGTCACAGGCTCGCTGTTCGCGGTCGCCGAGGCGCGGTCGCGGTACACCCGGACCGAAACGCCGAAACGCGTCCGGGATCGCACAGATGCGACGCGGGTCCTCGAGAACGCCGACGTCCCCGCCGACGACCGCGATCGAACGCAGGATCGGGCTATCCATCGCGTGGTCGAGACGACGCTTCATCGCCACCAGGCCGACGTCCTCGAGCGCGAACTCGTCCGACTGGGCGGCGACTGTGCGCGTTCGGGCATCCGACGATCCGACGAGGCCGTCGACGCCGTCTTGATGGGGACACACTCGCAGTTCGAGGGTCTGATCGCGGTCCTCGAGGATCGCTCCGACGGGTTCGCCGACGTGATCCAGGGGCTTCGGACGGCACTCGAGGACGGACCGACGGACGCCTATCCCTGGCAGGACGGCACCGCCGTGATGGGTATCCTCAACGTCACGCCGGACAGCTTTCACGACGGCGGCGCGTACGACGCTCTCGAGGACGCCCTCGCCCGCGCCGAGGCGATGATCGAGGCCGGCGCAGACGTCGTCGACGTCGGCGGCGAGTCGACCAGACCGGGGGCCGATCCGGTTCCGATCGAGGAAGAGATCGACCGCGTGGTCCCAGTGATCGAACGGCTCGCAGATCTCGAGGCACTCGTCTCTGTCGACACCCGCAAAGCCGCCGTCGCCGAGGCCGCCCTCGAGGCCGGGGCCGACGTCGTCAACGACGTCTCAGGGCTCGAGGATCCCGAGATGCGCTTCGTCGCGGCCGAACACGACGCTCCGATCGTGTTGATGCATAGCATTGACGCGCCCGTCGTTCCCGGCAGGGACGTCAGCTACGACGACGTCGTCGACGACGCCATCGACGAACTCACAGAACGCGTGTTGCTCGCGAGGAAAGCCGGCCTCGATCGCGACCAAATCGTCGTCGATCCCGGGCTGGGCTTTGGCAAGTCCGCCCGCGAGAGCTTCGAGCTGCTGGGCCGGATCGACGAGTTTCACGCGCTCGGCTGTCCGGTGCTCGTCGGCCACTCCCACAAGTCGATGTTCGAGGCCGTCGACTGCGGCCCCGACGAGCGACGCGCCGCGACGGTCGCCGCGACGGCGCTTGCTGCCGACCGCGGTGTAGATCTCGTTCGCGTTCACGACGTCCCCGAAAACGTCGCCGCCGTGAAGACGGCACTCGCCGCCAGAGATCCAGGATCGGTCGACGGTTAGACGAGCCGCTCCGTTGCACGCCCGTCGCGATACCGCCTGAGGTACCGCTCGAGAACCGCCTCCCGGTCGAAGCTCTCGAACGCCGGCTCGTAGTCGCGATACTCGAGTGCGCCTGCCTCGAGGATGGCGTCAGTGAGCTCGTCCTCGCTCGTCGTCCGGAACCCCCGGTCGCGGCCCTCGACGAGTTCGTGAGCGCTCGAGTCGGCGTGGTACTCGACGATGCCGACACAGCCGGCGGCAAGCGCCCACAGCAGTTCAGTCGGGAAGACACAACGACGTGCGGTCTGTGCGAAGACGTGTGCGCTCCGGTAGATCGCGATCCGCTCCTCGCGGTCGGCTTCGCCGACGAACGTGAGCCGATCGTCGATGCGCAGATCCCGGGCCAGGCGCTCGTAGGTGGGCCGTTCGGGGCCGTCGCCGATGATCGTCGCTTCCCACTCCCGGTCACGGAGCTCTGCGAGCCCGAGCAACAGACTCTCGAGGTTCGCGTCCTCGTCGAGTCGGCGCGCGTAGACCACGTCGGTCCGATCGGTGGGTTCTGTCTCCCGGATCAGGTCGGTGTCGATCGGGGTCGGGACGACGTCGATCAGATCGCCGTCGGCACCGAGTTCCCGGATCCACGTTCGGACGAGTCGCGACGGTGCGACGATCCGGTTCGGCCGTCCGGCCGCAAGCCGGTACAACCGACCGTCGTCGACGCCACCCTCGCCGTCCCACTCGAGAAACAGCGGCGCACCCGCAAGCGTCGCTCCGCCGTTCGCTGCGAGCACCTGTTCCGGCGGTTCCGCGGTCGCGTGGATCACGTCGGGACCGATCGACCGAAGGGTAAACGGGAGCCGCAGACAGAACGAGCGTCGATCGTCGAGATCGTCCGCGACGCCGTGGTAGGTGACGCCGTCGCGCTCGAGACGGACCGACTCGCCGTCCCAGAACGACACACAGCAGACGTGGACGTCGTGACCGCGCTCGGCGAGCAACGCGATCAGCCGCTGGATTCGGTCGTTCGCCTCCGTGTCCCGGTGGGAGCCCGTTTCCATGGAGACGAACGCCACACGCATGTACTGTCGGATCGCAGCCACGGGGTAAAAAATCACCTCTTGGACGCCGATCGACGAACGGCGACAACGGGCGCGACCTCGATCACGCGCTATCGCGACCGAGTACGACGGTCTCGACGACCGCGTTGTGGTCGTCGACGAGGTTCTGCAGCCGATTCGTGTTCACGGCGTCGAACGTGAGGGGCACGCGGTCGGTCGGGGAGCGAACCGTCGGAGCCGTTCGCGATCGTGTTCGTGTGGTCGATCGGGACGTCGGTCGAGGCGTCGATTGGTGGATCATTGTGTGCGTGTCGTCGGCCGGACCGCCGAGGCGACGATCGTTGGTGTATCCTCGATTCCAGCAGGACCATAATAAATGTTCATTATGGTTTGGGAACGTGGCGCATGGCACCGCGAGACGGACGGGTACGTCCGAGAGCCGGCAACGCCGTGGCCGGCAAAATCCGTCAGATCGCCCCGTTCGGACGTCTCCGCGAAAAATCAGCTTCGCCAGCTACTCGGAAGGTGGAACCGTCACGACGGGAATCGAGGACTTCTTCACGACCTCCTCGGCGACGCTGCCCATCAGGACGTGATCGAGGCCGGTTCGACCGTGGGTCCCCATCACGATCATGTCGACGTCGTGTTCGCGTGCGTAAGCGAGGATCTCCTCCTGGGCGACGCCGGAGCGAACCGTTCCCGTCGCGTCGACACCCTCCTGGTCGGCCACCTCAAGGACCTCCTTGACTGCCGTCTCGGCGTCTTTCTCCGGGTTGGCTCGGAGCTGGTCTCGTTTCGACGTCCCCGAACCGGGGATCACCGACAGAGCGTGGACGTTCGCGTCGAGCCCGTCTGCGATCGCGATTCCGTGTTCGACCGCCTGGTACGCCGCGTCGCTGCCGTCGGTCGGAACGAGTACGTCTCGGTACATAGGATCACCGTCACCGAACAGCGGTAAATAGCTCCTGTCTGGTTCGATGACCTGTTTGTGACCGAATCGATCGGATTCGTGACCCAAGGGTCGGATCGGACGGGGAGAGCGATCGGTGAGACGGATACTCGTTTACATCCGGACGTGTTCGGAACTAGCATGTCACCGACCGTTCGCCGTGCCGTTCCGGACGATGCGAGGGCGGTCCGCGAGATCGCCACGGAGAGCTGGCACGCCGCGTACGACGACGTTCTCGGGACCGACACCGTCGTGGAAACGATCGACCGGTGGTACGAACTCGCCGATCTCGAGGCGGCAATCGTCGACGCACGAGACATCGAGGGGATCGTCTTTCTCGTCGCCGAGGACGGAAACGAGCTTGTCGGCTTCGCACAGGCCGGGCCACACCGCGACCAGCCCGCGGTCGCGTCGCTGTCCCGGATCTACGTCCGTCCCGATCGATGGGGCGAGGGGATCGGAACGGCGCTGCTCGAGCGCCTCGAGGACGACCTCGAGGCGTACGACCGGCTGTGTCTCGCCGTCCTCGCGGACAACGACGTGGGCGTCTCCTTCTACGAGTCGACCGGCTTCGAGCGGGTCGGCGTTCAAGAGAGCAATCTCGAAGATGGTCTCGAGGAGTACGTCTACGAGAAGCCGCTCTAGTCGGGCGTCTCGAGTCGGGCCACGGCCGGACGGGCCGACGACTCGTGGAGTTCTGTGAGGAACTCGACCAGCCGTACGTCGTGATCGAGAACAACCCGCAGGCACTGCCCGGCCTCCGGGCCGACTGTGACGCCTACGTGTTCGGCGACGCGATCGAGTCGGAAACGGCGGACGTGACCAACCTCGAGGACGCACGGCTGGTCATCTCCACGGCCGAATTGACGCCTCTCACCGAGTACTTCCTGGCGTATACCGACACCGTCGACGTCATCGTTCCGGACCTCCTCGCGGCCGACCAGTTCGCCGACGACCTCGAAGCCCTCCTGAACGGGGAGTACGATCCCGACGAACTGCGGGCGGAGAGTATGCGCGAACTCGAGGCAGAACGTGTACCGTCTCGTTCTTCCAGTGCGGAATCGACGCCGTATTCCGGCGAGGTCGACAGCTAAGCTGCTACTCCAGCGTCTTCTCTGCGTCCTCGTCGTCGACGATCTCGATGCCGCGGTTGTTCACCGCCATCGGGTCGAGGCCGACCTCCTGGAGGAAGTTCTTGTACTCGCGCTCGCACTGTTCGGCGTCTTTTTGCTTGTCGCTCGCGCGATCACACAGCGCCACGAGGTCTTCGGGAACCTCGTTTTTGTAGACGATCCAGTGGTTGATCAGGTCCGACAGGCGGCGAATGGGACTCGTGAAGTGGCCGTAGATCTCGAAGTTCAGCGCGTGGTGACCGCCGAAGGGGTCGTTCATGTACCGGGCCCGGGGCATCACCTTCATCACGGCCCACTGGATCTTATCGAGCTGGCGGCCGGGGGCCTCCTCGAGGGTGGCGTTGACCGCTTTCCGGGGGTCGTCCCAGGCCTCGCCGGGGATCGAGACGCCGTCGAGCTCCTGGATCTCCTGGAGCGCCTCGGACCACTCGTCGGGGCTTGGCTGGGGGTGGACGCGGTACATCGCCTCGACGCCACGGCTCCACATCAACTCGTGAGTGACGGCCTTGTTCGCTTTCAGCATGCACTCCTCGATGATCGTGTGGGCACGGTCCCGCGCGGGGTTCAACACGAGCGAGCCGTCCGCCTTGCGCTGTTCGTGCATCTGCTCGGCGAGATCGTAGACGAGGACGTTCTCCTCGTGTAAGGGCGCATCGGGGTCGTCGAGTCGGTTCTCGGCCTGGGTGTAGGTGAGTCGTTCGTCCGAGCGGATGACGGACTTGTAGATGTCTATCTCCTCGTAGGTGAGCTCCTCTTTGTCGAGGTGCATCTCGACGGTGTGGGCGAGCCTGTCCTCGTTGGGAACGAGCGAACAGACCGTCTCCGCGAGCACCGGCGGCAGCATGTGGATCGTGTAGCCGGGCAGATAGACCGTGTTCCCGCGCTCGACGGCCTCCTCCCACATCGCCGACTCGGGATGGACGTAGTGGGTGACGTCGGCGATGTGGACCCAGAGGACGTACTCCTCCTCGCGCTCTTCGATCGAGAGCGCGTCGTCGAAGTCCTGGGCGTCGATCGGGTCCGTCGTCCACGTCGTCAGCTCTCGTAAGTCCCGACGGTCGTCGACTTCGGCGTCGATCTCCGAGCCGACGTCTTCGGTTCGGTCCTCGGCTTCCTCGAGAACGCCCGCGGGAAACTCGTCGCGGATCTCGAACTTCTCGAACAGTTCCTCGCGTTTGTTCTCGAGGTGGCGGGCAAGCTCTTCCGAGATTTCGACGGGACCCTGCCCTTCGGCCGTCCCGGCGTCGGCCTGTGTGTCGTCGCTCATACGACCTGTTACGAACGAGAGCGTCAAAGACGTGTCGGGACGGCTGTCGGGGGACGATCGACCTGCCACGATACGTCGAGACTCGTGCTCGAGGCCGATTGACATCCTCCCCGCGCTAAAGCGCGAGGATTCCTCCGTTGGGGGTTCAGCTATCGACCCACGGAGGCAACTTGCGGGTTTGTGCGCACTTCTTTGGGACTTTCATGAGGGTGTGGTTTCCCCGACCAGTCGTGGGCGTCCCACTCGAATCGCACGGGCCGTGCCATCGGCCTGACTTCCGTATCGCTGTTTTCTCGAAGGAACGTCTCTGACGCCGTGAGGTCGGCGTGCCCCTCGAATCCACACGGACACGTCAGCGTATCCTCGTGGCGAACCGTCTTCTCGTGATCGCCACACTCGGGACACGTCTGACTCGTCCATGCTTCCGACTCGGCTTCGAGAGAGATGCCGTATTCCTCACAGACGCACGCGAGCCGGTGGATGAACTTCTTGAACGCCCAAAAGTTGTGCGTCTTCTCGTTCACCCTGACCGACCAGTGCGTTTCCAGCACGTCGGTCAAGTCGCCCACGTACACCGTCGCCACATCCTCGTCGTACAGTCGTTCAACGAGGTCGCGCACCAGCGCGTTCTGTGCGTGGTCACGGCGCTTCGTCCGCTGTCGGTACAGTCGTCGAATCCGCTTGGAACTGTAGCGTCCTTCGCGGAGTTTCGACTGTAGACGGGCGATTTCGTCAGTCGTCTCGCGGAACCGTCCGAACAACTCCCGACCGTCGTAGAGGTACTGGTTCCCAGTAGTCGTGGAACAGGCGACGAGGTTGTTTGCGCCAACGTCGAGGGCGGCTTCGTGAGAAGCCAGTGGTGAACCCAGTCGAGAATCAGGGACGGTGACTGGTTGGAAAGCCCTGAACGTGCCGCTCACCTCGTCGTACTCAAGTTCCAAACGACCCTGTTTGCCGTCCCATTTCGGATTGCCTCGGACTTCGAGGCGGAGTCGTTCGTGGTAGCCGAGTCCGTATTCGTCTTTCAGTTCTTGCCCGACAGGGATTTCGAGACGGCTACGCTTGCTCCACTGAATCGTGTACTGGTTGCACCGAATGTAGGTGCGGAGTTCGCGTCCGTCCTCCTCGTTGCCCCAGTACGACGGTGGGTTGGCGTCCTCGCCTTTCTCCTTGAGGGCAAAGAACGACCGCCACGCTTCGCTGTTCTTTCGTGTGACCTGTTGGACGGTCGCGCTACCGACGACACCGTTGTAGCGTCCTCGGTACTCGGAGGTGTCCCACACGTCGCCGTCACCGAAGTAGTTCTGACGCCGTTCGTAGGTCAACTCGTTCCACAGGGAGGCGGAAGCGTCGAGTAGCCGTAGGAGACACTCTTTGTCGTTCTCGGTCTGTGGAACCACCTCGAAGGTGTTGACGCGCTTCATGTGTCACCACCTTCCTGTTCAGCGATGTACTGTTCGACAGCGCCCTTCGAAGCGCTTCCCGCTGTTCCGACGTAGTACGAACGAGTCCACTTCACGCGGTCATCGTACCGCTGGTTGTACTTCCGCGCCGAGATGCCCTTGACCCAGTTGACGATGAGTGACGGGGCGTTCTTGGGTGGACTCCCGATGAACAGGTGTACGTGGTCGGACATGACCTCAGCCTCGGCCAGTTCGAGGCCCTTGTCCTCACAGATTTCCGCGAAGATGGTTTCGAGACGTTCCTTCGTCTTCCCCGTCAAGTGCGAACGCCGATACTGAGCGGAACCCTGTTCCGCGAGGTCAGCGGAATCTGTGATTCCGCCAGATTTCGGTACGAACACTATGTGGTAGTAGAGTTCGTATTTCGCGTGACGGGTACTCTTCACCATCTGTGCATACTATCACGGTCTGACGGTTTAAAGATTGCGTTGGAACCCCGTCTATGCCATCGTCGGCGATTGAATACTGTTGGTCGGCTTCATCCCTGCCCTGAAGGGCGAGGCTTTCGCCTCGAATTTTCCGTAACGACTGCATACACGTCGATACTGGATCGATTACTCGCGGTCGATCCTCGAGTAATACGCTTCTACCTCGAGTATCGAACAATCGCCGGCTCTCGACTGTCAGCACAACGATCGCTTTTTCGAACCGCGAGACTTATTTACTCTACTCCGAGTAAGTAAGATCATGATGTGGCAAGACCTCGTCTTCATGGTAGGCAGCTCGCTGTCGATCGTCTTTCTCGCGCCGACGCTCAGGGACGCGAGTGCGCGGGTGCCACTCGGTACGAGTCTCCCCTCGATGGCGATCGGGATCGTGTACGCGTTTACGTTTTCCACACTCGGCATGACCTTCTCCGCAACCGGATCGTTCGCGGCGGGGACGATGTGGGCGCTCATCGCACTGTTTCGCTCGCCCGGCGCACAGTCGGCGATACTGACTCGACGCGAGCGCGTCCAGCTGTTCGCTCGCGACGTCAAGTTCTGGCTGAACGGCGACCTTCGACCGTCGCGGACGATTCTCGACCGGGTATCGGGCGGGACGCGAAGAACGCATTCGGTGGGGTCGGTCGAACACGACCGAGCGCACGCGGCCGACTGAGTATCAGAAGTACTCGCCGACGTCGTCGGCGTACGCTTCGGGGACAGCGTCGACGACTCGCTCGTTGTGTAAGATCTGGTGAAAGTAGGCGTCGGTGACGTAGTGGTCGTCGAACGGCGTGCGCGCGACGACGTCGATCACCGCCCGTGAGGCCGGATCGTCAGAGAGCGATAGCGCGAAGTTGTGGGCGTTCAGCCCGAGGTCGGCGTAGTACGAGAGCACGTTCTCGATTCCGGCCGCGAGGTCGTCGACGACGTCGTCTCCGGGCTCTGGAAACCCGGTCACATCGGTGATGCCGGTGACGTGCCACTGGTGGGTCGGGGCGAAGGGCGCGATCCACTCGACGTCGCCGGTCGTGCCGACGTGGCGTGGTCCGTCCCGTTCTCGATCGCGTAAGTCCGTCCAGTACGAACTGCCGTGGTCGTCGTGGTAGGCCTGCTCACAGCGGCGAGTCCGTCGCTGTTCGTTCGAGCCGTGGTCGTCGGCGATCGTCTGTAGGTGAGGATGGACGACGCTGCTTCCCGACGAGGGCAGGATGTTCATGTTGACCGAGGCGAACGTCACCGCCTCGTGGTCGCGGACAGCGTGGAGGTACTCGAGCGCGCAGGCGAGTCCGTCCGCGACCGTCTCGGCGTCGAACTCCCCGATCGGCCGGAAGTGATCCTCGGTGAGGGCAACGACGTTCGAGTGCTTCGCGTAGGGAAACAGGTTGGGAAACGACGTCGCCTCGCCGGCCGACCCCCGGTCGAACCCGACGAAGTCGGGGTAAGTCGGCGTCGCCTCCTCGACGTTTCCGGGACAGAAGAAACAGTCCTCGCCGTCGCCGACGAACGCCGCTATGTCCGGCTGGCCGTCCTCCGGGCGGGGAAACACCATTGGAACGATTCGCGTCTGTTCGCCCGTGAGCGGATCGACGCGGTGTTCGATCTCGACGGCGTCTTCGGCGAAGTCCTCGAGCGGGTTGTGAAATCGCGCCTCCTCGACGGTGCGGTTGAACTCGATCGACATTCGTGTCCGTGAGATTCGTGCACCTGTCTCAAAAAGCTACGCCGGGCAGACGTCACTTCGAGAAGAGACTCGCGTGCACCGGTGCAAAATCGTCGTCGTCGACCTCGTGTGTGTCGGTGATCGCTCGAGCGGCCAGTCCCTCCTCGAGCAGACCGGACAGCGGCGGGCCGACCTTCTCCGGTTCGACGAGGAAGGCGTCGTGACCGTGGTCGGAGTCGACGACGTGGTGGGAGACTGAGACGTCGGCCTCGCGACAGGCGTCGGCGAGCGCGTCGGACTGCTCGACCGTGAAGTGCCAGTCGCCGGTAAAGGAGAGGACGAGGAGTTCGCCCTCGAAGGCCGCGAGCGCGTCGGCGTCTCCCTCGTAGCCGGCGGAGAGGTCGAAGTCGTCCATCGCCCTGGTCAGATAGAGGTAGCTGTTGGCGTCGAAGCGATCGACGAACTTCTCGGCCTGGTAGTCGAGGTAGGACTCGACCTCGCGGTAGGGGAAGAAGGCAGCCGCGGGATCGGGTGGCTCCTCGCGGACGGTCTCTCTGCCCGCGGAGCGACGGCCGAACTTCCGGCCCATCGAGGCCTTCGAGAGGTACATGATGTGGCCGATCTGGCGTGCTCGAGCCAGCCCCTCGTCGGGGTGGGGGCCGCCGTAGTAGTGCCCGCCGTTCCAGTTCGGGTCGCCCGTGATCGCTCGGCGGGCGACGGTATCCAGCGCGAGACACTGGGCGTCGAGCCGTGGCGCGGCCGCGACCGAGGCGGCGCGTTCGACGTCGTCGGGGTACCGACGCAGCCAGTCCAGGACGTTCATCCCGCCGACGCTGCCGCCGACGACGGCGTGGAGTCGACCGACGCCGAGTTCGTCGAGGACGGCCCGCTGGGCGCGGGTCCAGTCTCCGACCGTCACGGGCGGGAAGTCGGTGCCGTAGGGCTCGCCGGTCTCGGGGTTCGTACTCGCCGGCCCGGTCGTGCCGTAACAGGAGCCGGGGACGTTCGTACAGATCACGTAGTACTCCGTGGTGTCGATCGCCTTCCCGGGGCCGACGACGTCGCCCCACCACGCCCTGGCCTGGCCGGCGGTGTCGTCGCCGGCGTCGGGTCGACGGGCGACGTGTGAACTGCCCGTCAGGGCGTGACAGACGAGCACCGCGTTGGTGCCGTCGAACTCGCCGTAGGTCTCGTAGGTGACCTCGAGGCGGGGGATCGACTCCCCACACAGGAACTGAAACGCCCCCAGGTCGACCGTCTCTCTGGTCGTCACGTCTCTCTCACCTCGTCGTTTCTCGTGTGGCTCCGGTCATGAGTGTACTCAGGCCTCCCTCGTGGCCGTCTCGATTGCGTTCTCGAGGTCTGCAAGTATGTCTTCCGGATCCTCGATGCCGACCGACAGCCGAAGCAGGTCCTCGGTGACGCCGGCCTCCTCGCGTTCGGCGGGCGTGAGCTGGCCGTGGGTCGTGCTCGCGGGGTGGATCACGAGCGTCTTCGCGTCGCCGATGTTCGCGAGGAACTGGGCGATCTCGACTTCCTCACAGAGCCGTTTGCCCGCCTCGTATCCCCCCTCGAGGCCGAAGGCGATCATCCCACCGTAGTCCGCGAGGTACGTCGAGGCGTCGTCGTGGGTCGGGTGATCCTCGAGTCCCGGATACGTGACCCAGGCGACGTCTTCGTGATCGTCGAGGTAGTCGGCGACGATCGCAGCGTTCTCACAGTGGCGTTGCATTCGCAGCGGAAGTGACTCGAGTCCCTGCAGGGTCTGCCAGGCGTCAAAGGGTGATTGCTGGTTTCCCAGGCTGCGAAGCGATCGGAACCGCACGGCAGCGGCGAAGGGTGCGTCGGAAAAGTCCCGCGAGAAGTCGGTGTCGTGGTAGGCGTCGTTTCGTCCGGCGATCTCCTCGTAGCCGCCTTCCTCCCAGGGGAACGAACCGCCGTCTACGAGGACGCCGCCGACGGTCGTTCCGGAGCCGTGGATCCACTTCGTCGTCGAGTTCCAGACGACGTCCGCGCCGTGGTCGATCGGGTTACACAGATACGGCGTCGCGAACGTGTTGTCCACCACGAGCGGGACGTCGTTGTCGTGGGCGATCGCTGCGATTCGCTCGAGATCGGGCGTCACGAGCGAGGGGTTGCCGATCGTCTCGACGTGGACGAACGCGGTGTTCTCGTCGACGGCGTCCTCGTAGGCGTCGTACTCGAGCGTGGGGACGAATCGAGCCTCGATGTCACGTCTGGTCGCGGTCTTGTCGAGGTAGGCCGTCGTCCCGCCGTAGGTGTCCGTCGAACAGACGACGTTCTCGCCCGCCTTCGCGAGAACCAGCGTCGCGGCGTCGAGCGCGGCCATTCCGCTCGCCGTCGCCACCGCACCCGTCCCGCCTTCCAGCGAGGCCAACCGATCCTCTAAGACCTGGACGGTCGGATTGGCGATCCGCGAGTAGATGAACTCCTCGCTCTCTAGGGCGTACCGTGAGGCGGCGTCGTCGGCGTCCTCGAAGACGTACGACGACGTCTGGTAGATCGGTGGAGCCATCGCCCCGGTCGCAGGATCGGGTGACTGTCCGGCGTGGACGCTTCTGGTTCCGAACCCATCCGACGTGCGTTCCCCGTCGCGCTCGTCGTCGCTCATGTTTAGTGTGCATACTACTCCACGGTCTTATGACTGACAGTAACGGCAAAATCCGCTGGTCGTGGGAACGGCTGACAGCCGACGAGGACGGCGTCGACCTCGAGACGAGACGAACGCCTTCATACCCCCGGAGTTCGAATGGCCGGCCGTGCACTCGAGCCGTCGTGACCGGATCGTGCTCGCCGCCGTCGTCTTCGCGGTGCTTTTCTCGCAGTTGTTGCTCTATCCCGGCGTCGAGATACTCGTCGCCGAACTCGGTGCCGACGCGACGGACTCGCCGTTCGCGACGACGGCACTGTCGGCGAGCATGTGGTTTCTCGTCGCGGAGTTTGTCGCCTACGTCGCCTTCGTCGGCGTCTGGGGGATCGCGAGCGACGTCGCCGGCCGTCGGATCCCGTTTATCGTCGCCGGGGCGCTCGCGGGCGCGGTCGGCTATGCGGGACTCGCCGCGACGTCGTTGCTCGGGTCGATCCCGTTCGAGGGCATCCTCCTCGTGCGGCTTCTCCAGGGGGCGATGACCGTCGGCGCGTTCTCGCTGACGATAACGATGTTGATGGACTTAGACGGCGGCCACGGGAAGAACATGGGGGTGGCGGGGATCGCCATCGGCTTCGGAGCGGCACTGGGCGCGCCCGTCGGGGGGCAGCTGACGGAACTGCATCCGATCGCGCCGCTTCTCGCCGCGGCCGGGCTGCTCGTCTGTGTCGGGTTGCTCGTCTCGATCGTCGAGGATCGCGCACCGAGCGATCGCCGTACCGCACGTGCCATCCTCGAACGCGTCCGGCGACGGCCCACGCTGACGATTCCCTACGCCTTCGGCTTCGTCGATCGGCTGACCGCCGGCTTCTTCGGACTCGTCGGGACGCTTTACTTCCAGGACGTCTTCGGACTCGGAGCCGGCGAGACCGGCCTCCTGCTCGCGTGCTTTTTCGCGCCCTTCGCGCTGTTGCAGTATCCGATGGGCGTCCTCTCCGATCGGATCGGTCGTACGATTCCGATCGTTCTCGGATCGATGCTGTACGGCGTCGGCATCCTCGCCGTCGGCACGTCGCCGACGGTTCTCGCCGCCGCCGCTGCCATGGTCGCCGTCGGCGTCCTCGGCGCGCTCGTCGCCCCTGCCACGATGGCACTCGTCACCGACATCGCCGACGAGACCGAACGGGGCGTCGCGATGGCTGGTTTCAACCTCGCCGGCAGTCTTGGGTTTTTAGGTGGCTTTCTCGTCGGCGGCACCGTCGCCGACGCCTACGGATACGGCACGGCCTTTCTCGTCGTCGGTGGCCTCGAGATCGCTATCGCGCTCGTCGCCGTCCCCGTCTTCGTGCGGCTCTCGCTCGCGTCGACCGGACTCTCGGTCGGAAGCGACGAGGGCGACGTCTGATCGGGTCGGCCGTTCGCCGGGAGAGCCGACGATCGGGGTCCAGATCCAGTATCACCCGATGAAAGTCGTTTCCAGACCGAATACGGCTTTAACACCGTGGACGGCTTACGACACTGACATGAGACCAAACCGGTACTCCCGGCGAACGGTCGCAAAGCTCGCAGGTACGACGACGGTCGCAGCGTTGCTCGCTGGCTGTCCGGACAACAACGACGACGTCGACGACGAGCCCGACGACGACGTCGACGACGAGCCCGACGTCGACGTCGAGGATCCCGAGGAACTCGCCGACGAAGAGGAGTGGCAAGAGGTCGACGAGTTCTACTTCGAAGGGCGGATCGAAGCCTGGACCGGCGTCGAACCGGAGTTCATCGAAGGTCTCGACAACCCGACGCTGTTGCTCTTCGAGGACCAGGAGTACGACTTCACGTGGATCAACGAGGACGGGGCCAACCACAACATTGCGATGTGGGATCAGGAAGAAGACGGCGACGTCGTCGACGACTTCGCGACAGAGATCATGGGCGACGAGGGCGAAGAACAGACCCTCGAGAGCGTCGAGCCCACCGACGAGATGACCCACTACGTCTGTGAGGTCCATCCGACCACGCAGATCGGTCCCCTCGAGGTCCGCTCCGAGTGACTCACGACTGCGAGCCTCACCGCCGACGTCGGGATCGGTTCCCGATCGGCGAAACTTGCCGAAACGGGTGATGTGGGACGTTAGCACGAAGTATACGAAGCGGAGACCGCCTACTTTTAGTAGGAGGGATTCGAAAGTCAGTACGATGGCACGAAACGATTCGGTTTCGCGGCGGACGATCATGAAAATTGCGGGCGCTGGTACGGCGACAGCGCTCATCGCCGGTTGTACGGGCAACGGCGACGACGACGGCAACGGCAACGGCAACGGCGACGACGACAACGGCGAGGAAGACGAGTTCGACGAGGCCGACTGGGAGGACGTCGAGGAGATCGAACTCGACGGTCCCACCAGCGGCTGGATCGGCGTCTCGCCCGACCACATCGACGGCGTCGAGAACCCGACGCTGGGCCTCGTCGAGGGTCGCGAGTACGAGATCACCTGGAATAACACCGACGGTGGCAACCACAACATCGCGATGATCGACGAGAACGACGAAGTCGTCGAAGATTACGAAACGGATGTCATGAGCGACGAGGGCGAGAGCCAGACGCTCACGTTCACGGCGACCGACGAGATCGCCCAGTACTTCTGTGCGCCTCACCCGACCCAGATGCGCGGTGACGTCGAGATCATCGAAAACGACGAATAACTACCTCTCTATCCCCGTTCTTTTGCTGGCTTCGCGACTCAATAGCGCTGAGACCGCACACGTTGTGCCGACTCATACTGTCGGTCATGGGCCTGTGAACTGGTGTCCGGTTGATCCGGCCGTTGAACGTGTGTCTGGCCGTTCTGTCGCCAGTCGTGTTCACGTAGTTATGACCGACAGTATCACGATCGAAACGGTGGTGCCGACCGATCGGCGACGTGGCCTCGTGACAACCGGAACGTACTCCCGCTTTAGCGCCAACGGACGTGTATGTACAGACGCCGAGTGCTAGCTGCTGGGGTCGCGCTCACAACGGCAGGGTGTCTCGGATCCAGCGACGCGACCGACGACGAACCGTGGGAAGACGTCCACGAGATCGAGCTCGACGGCCTCTCGAGCAACTGGATCGGCGTCTCGCCCGACCACATCGACGGCGTCGAGAATCCGACGCTCCGGCTCGTCGCGGGCCGGGAGTACGACCTCACCTGGACTAACGCCGACGGTGCCGCCCACAACGTCGCGATGCTCGACGAAGACGGCGACGTCGTCGAGGACTACGAAACCGACCTCGTAGGCGACATCGGCGAGCGTCAGACGCTCACGTTCACGGCGACTGACGAGATCGTCGAGTACTACTGTGAACCCCATCCGACCAATATGCGAGGAAGCGTCGATATCGTCGACTCGAGTACTGTCCGATAGTCTTCTCCGGCACGATCGGAAAATACATCAGCAGGACATATCATTTTGAATTATGGATCGACGACGAGTGTTATTCGGAAGCGGCACTGCGATGACGACGATCCTCGCAGGATGTCTGGACGACGGTGGCGACGAGGAGCCGGCTACAGCCGGAGGCGACGACGAATCGTTGACTGATGACGGGACCGACGACGAGGAACCCGACGCAGACGACGGCGACGAACCCACTGCAGACGAGGCCGACGGATCCGACGTCGCCCTCGAGTCGGCGTGTGACGCCGGCGAGACAGTCGTCGAGGCGGTCGCCGCTTCCGAGTACGAAGAGGCCATCGAACACTCCGGATACCAGTACGTAGTGGACCGGCCGGACGACGCCCGGTCCACGCTCCGTGACCAGTACGAATCGGTCACGAAACCGGACACGATACACGCGATCGACTGTGCGGAGACCGAATCGAACGACCGACTGCGCGAGGACGCTCGCGAGACGTTCGACGCCGACGTCGGCGACGCCGTGGTCGTCACCTACACCGTCGACCTCGAGGCAGGTGGCGAGCGAACCGACTCGTCTCTCGAGGTCATCGCGTTCGAACTCGACGGCGACTGGTACGCCGTGCTCCAGGACGACCTGGTGCCGACACCGCGGGCGGCCGTCACTGTCGACGGCGACGGTTCGGACGCGGTCGCGGTCACGCTCACGTCGCTTTCCGGTGCCGACGGCGTGTACGTCCGTGGCGGGAGCATCGACGACCCGACCCCGTACGTGCTCGAAGAGGTGGGTGAGACGCTCACGATCACCGCCGACGACGAAGGCGACGGCGAGTACGTCGTGGTGGCGTACGTCGGCGATGGACCCTCTCAGGGCGGGAACGAGGTCGTCGTCCAGACGTTCAGGGTCGTCGATACGAGTGCCGACGAAGCGGCCTGGGAGGACGTCCACGAGATCGAACTCGACGGGCCGATAGCCGGATGGATCGGCGTCTCGCCCGACCACATCGACGGCGTCGAGAATCCGACGCTCCGGCTCGTCGCGGGCCGAGAGTACGACCTCACCTGGACCAACGTCGACGGCGGCCACCACAACGTGGCACTTGTCGACGAAACCGGCGACGTCGTCGCCGATTACGAGACCGAAATTATGAGCGAGGAGGGTGCGAGTCAGACGCTTACGTTCACGGCGACGACAGAAATTGCCCAGTACATTTGCGAGCCGCATCCGCAGACGAAACGCGGCGACGTCGAGTTCATCGATCACTGATATCATAGCCACGCGTTTGCCGGCCGCCGACTTATCAGCGAGAGCGTGGATGTCCAACTATGACTCGAGACGACGGTCTCTCCAGGCGAGCGCTGCTCGGACTCGGCGGAGCCACGGCCGCGAGCGCCCTGCTTGCCGGCTGTACCGGACAGGGGCTCCTCGAGGACGATCCAAGCGTCGACACCGACGAAAGTATATACGACGACTGGGAGTGGAACGGGGTCGAGACGGACGACGAGGAAGAGGACGAAGAGGAGGAGGAAGCAGATGACGAGGAGGAAGACGACGAAGACGACGAATCGTAGCCGGACACGCCACCAAGCGTCGAACCGCCCGCTCCCCACCGCCGTCGGTCGCCACTGATCCTGCGCCGGTCCGTTCGTTCTTTGTTTTATTACTGTCCATAAGATATATTAGTTATGTTTAACACTAGGTAGCATGGATCGACGGCAAGTCCTGCTCGGAAGCGGGGCAATGGTGACGAGCGTCCTTGCAGGATGTACGGGCAACGGCGACGACGAGCCGGCCACTGACGATGGAGTCGACGACGAGGGCGACGCCGGTTCCGAAGACGAAACCGGCGTCGTCCTCGAGTCGGCGTGTGACGCCGGCGAAGCGGTCATCGAGGCGGTCGCCGCTGGCGAGCACGACGAGGCCATAGCGTACTCACCGCATCAGCATTTCCACGAGGGCGGAGAACGGTACCGTGACGATCTCCATCGTCACTACGAGTCGGTCACGCACCCCGACGAGGTACACGCGGTCGTTTGCGAGAACAACGCATCGGACGAGCGACTCCTAGCAGACGCTCGCGAGATGTTCGACGCCGACGTCAACGACGCGGCGATCGTCACCTACACCGTCGACCTCGAGGTCGTCGGTAACCGATACGACTCGTCGATCAACGTCGGAACGCTCGAACTCGACGGGGAGTGGTACGCCGAGTTCCGTCAAGATCTCGTCCCAGGGCCGCGGGCGATCGTCGACGTCGACGGCGACCGGTCCCGGTCGGTCGAAATCACCGTCTCGTCGCTTCCCAGGGCAAACGGCGTCTACGTCCGCGGGGACGGTATCGACGATCCGTCCGCGTACGTTCTCGATGAGGCCGGCGAGACGCTCTCGATCACCGCCGACGAGGAGGGAATCGGCGGGTACACCGTGATCGCGTACATCGGTGACGCGCCGTCCGACGTCAGGACGGGGGTGGACGTAGAGACGTTCAGGGTCGTCGGAGAGACTGCCGACGAAGCGTCCTGGGAGGATGTTTACGAGATCGAACTCGAAGGACTCACCGGCGGGTGGGTCGGCGTCTCGCCCGGACAGATCGCAGGCGTCGAGAACCCGACGCTCCGGCTCGTCGAGGGCCGGGAGTACGACCTCACCTGGACCAACGTCGACGGCGGCCACCACAACGTCGCGATGATCGACGCGGACGAGGACGTCCTCGAGGGCTACGAGACCGAGGTCGTAACCGACGAGGGCGAACGCCAGACGCTTACGTTCACGGCGACCGACGAAATCGTTCAGTACTACTGTGACTCTCATCAGAATCTGATGCGCGGCGACATCGAAATAATGGAGGTCTGATACTGACCGCTGTACGTCAGTACCGGCGAACCCACGACCCGCCTGTGGGTTCACCGGTACATCGGTACAGCAATCCGTCTGATGCGTTCACAGTTCGTCGGAATCGGGTACGATGTCGGCAACGGCAGACGTCGGCGGTGTCGGTACGGTACCAAAAGTACCATACCATCTCGCCACCCAGTGAGGGGTATCAGGTGGTTTACGTGACCAAAAAACGCGAATACAGAGACGACTACCCGGACAAAACGCTGTACATTCCGGGACCGACCGAAGTGCGCGAGGACGTCATCGAAGCGATGTGCGAGCCGATGTTCGGCCACCGCATGGACCGGATGACCGACCTCTACACGACTATCGTCGAAGATACGAAGGAGTTCCTCGATACCGACAACGACGTCGTCGTTCTCACGGGATCGGGAACCGAGTTCATGGAGAGTTCCGTCCTCAACCTCGCCGACGAGCACGTCCTCTGTACGACCTGCGGGAGTTTCAGCGAGCGACAGGCAAACGTCGCCGAACGCCTCGGTAAGACCGTCGACACGCTCGAGTACGAGTGGGGGCACGCGGTCAAACCCGGGGACGTCCGCGAGACCCTCGAGGAGTCAGACACCGACTACGACGTCGTCACCTGCGTGATGAACGAGAGTTCGACCGGCGTCCGCAACCCCATCGAGGAGATCGGCGACGTCGTCGCCGAGTATCCGGACACCTACTTCGTCGTCGACGCCGTCTCCGCACTCGGTGGGGACTACGTCGACATCGACGAGCACAACATCGACGTCATCTTCACGTCGGTCCAGAAGGCCTTCGCCATGCCGCCGGGGCTCGGGGTCTGTGTCGTCAGCGACGAGGCCTACGAGGCAGAACTCGAGAGTGACTCCGCGTCGTGGTACGGCGGCTTCCAGCGCACGCTCGATTACTACGACCGCAAAGGCCAGACGCACTCCACGCCGGCGATCCCGATCATGCTCGCGTATCGAAAGCAGATGAAGCACATGCTCGAGGAGGGCCACGACGCTCGCGACGGGCGTCACCGTGAGATGGCCGAGTATACCCGCGAGTGGGCTCGCGAGCACTTCGCGATGTTCCCCGAGGAGGGCTATGAATCCCAGACGGTCGCCTGCATCGAGAACACTCAGGGAATCGACGTCGCCGAGACGATCGAAACCGTCTCCGAGGAGTACGACATGGTCTTTTCGAACGGCTACGGCTCACAGCTCGGCGAGAAAACCTTCCGCATCGGCCACATGGGCGAACACGACCTCGAGAGTATCGAGGCACTGACCGACGCCATCGAAGACGTCGCCGGACTGTGAGTGTTCGACGGCGACTACGCGTCCTGAACCTGCCGTAACACGTCGGGTGCGTCCTCGAGGGCATCCTCGAGGGCGTCGACGTCGGGGCCGCCGCCCTGTGCGAAGTCCGGCGGTCCGCCGCCGCCGCCGCCGACTTTCGTTGCGAGCTCACCGACGACCTCGCCGGCGTTGACCGCGGCGTCGTCGGGGACGGCGACGACGAACTGGGCCCCGTCCTGGCCGCTGCCTAACACGGCGATGGCTCCCTCCTCGGCGAGTGCGTTCGCGGTCGCGCGCAGTTCGTCCATATCGGTGTCGAGTCGCTGTATCACCGCGGTCGCGTCGCCGATTTCGACTTCCTCGCCGTCTCCACTGCCGCCGGCGCGGGCCGTCGCGAGCTGTTCTTTCAGATCTTCGATCTGTTTGCCCCGTTCTTTCCACTCCTCAAAGAATCGCTCGGCAGTTTCTGGGACATCCTGGGGCGAGACGTCGAGCACCTCGGCGGCGTCGTACAGCGCGTCTTCGTTGCGCTGGGTGGCCTCGATCGCCGCGTCGCCGGCGGCGAAGGTGATCCGCTCGACGCCGTCCTGGACGCGTTCGCTCGAGAGGATCTTGATCGCGCCGACGTCGCCGGTACGGGCGACGTGGGTGCCACCGCAGGCCTGGGTGTCCTCGTCGACGTGGACGAGCCGGATGTTCGTTCCCGGCGGGATACCACCCTGGTAGATGTCGAAGCCGTGTTCCGTTTCGGCCTCGTTGCGGTGGGGCCACTCCTGGGTGACGCTCGTGTTCTCCATCACGATCCCGTTTGCGACCCGTTCGATCCGTTTGACGTCTTCGCGGGAGATGCGCTCGTAGTGTCGCAGGTCGATCCGGGAGCTCTCGACGCCTTTCTGGGCACCCGCCTGTCGGACGTGCTCGCCAAGTATCTCTCGAGCGGCGTGGATGACGATGTGTGTCGCCGTGTGATGGCGCATCAGCTGGCGACGCCGCGGCGCGTCGACCTGGCCTTTGACGAACTCGCCTTTGCCGATCGGCTCGTCGGTTCGATGGAGCACGACGCCGTCTTCGATCTGGACGTCTTCGACGGTGACGGACGTCTCCTCGGTCGCTATCGTTCCCGTGTCGGCGGGCTGGCCACCGCCTTCGGGGTAGAACATCGTCTGGTCTAACACGACTTCGTAGCCGTCCTCGCGTTCGAAGACGTCGAGCACGACCGCCTCGAACTCGGTCCGTTGCTGGTCGTCGTAGTAGAGCTTCTCCGTCTCGGGGAGGTCGTCGAATCGGTCGTCTTCTTCCTGGGCGTCGGTCTCGCCCGCGTCGGCGGTGTCGTGGCGGTCGGCGACGAGGCTGTAGAAGTCGTCGGGCACCGCGACGTCGGCCCCGACCTCGTCGGCGATCTCCTCGACCATGTCGGGCTGGATGCCGTGTGAATCGTAGAGCTCGATCAGCTCCTCGGTCGGCACCGGCTCGTCCCGTTCGGCGTACTCCTCGGCGATGTCCTCGACGCGGCGGCCGCCCCGTTCTAAGGTCTCGCGGTACTTCTCGACCTCCGTGCGGACGACGTCTCGGATCGTATCGCGATTCTCGTAACCGAGCCGATCGGCCTGCATGTCGACGAGTTCGTCAAGCGGCGCGTCGACGCCGACGTTGTCACAGAGCCGTTTCGTCCGCCGGAGCACCATCCGCGCGAGATAGCCCGTGCCGACGTTCGAGGGGACGATGCCGTCGCCGAACATGTACGCCAGCGTCCGACAGTGGTCGGCGATGGCGTAGACGTCCTCGAGCGGCTCGAGCAGGTCCCGGAGCTCGTCGGTCGAGACGCCGAGTTCGTCGGCGATGTCGTCGCGGGCGGCCTCGACGTCGTCGACGTCGTCGATGTCCAGGTTTCCGGAGAGGCGGGCAGCCCGGCCCACCAGTTCGGCCTCCGCGTCGGTGTGTTCGATGCCCGCGTTGTCCTTCAAGAACGCGATCATCTCGGGGTAGACCGCCTCGTAGACCGTCGGCGTCCCCTGGCTCATCCAGGTCCACCGCTCGAGGCCGTAGCCGGTGTCGACGACGTAGGTGTCCATGTAGGAGTAGCGGTTGCCGTCTTTGAGCTCGTACTCGCCGTCGGGGTCCTGTTCCATGCACATGAACACGAGCGTGGCGAGCTCGAGCCCCCGGTAGACGACTTCGATGGCGGGACCGGCGTTGCCGCCGCCGACCCACGGGTCCTCGATGTAGGTGACGCCCTCGAGGTCGGCCCCGAGCGAGTCCAGCAGTTCGTCACAGAGCTCGACGGTGCGGTCCTTCCAGTAGACCTCGCCCTCGTAGGCGTAGCTCTGGTCGGCGTCCTCACGGGTGTTGAACGCGTGGTGGGCCATCATCTCGAAGGCCATCGTGTGTCGCCCGGTCTTGCCGACGTTGTCGATGTCCTGCATCCGGATGCAGGGTTGTGAGATCGTCAGCGGGTTCGCCGGCGGCGGCGTCTCGCCGCTTGTCACGAGCGGCTGGAAGTCGTAGATCGACGCCTGGGTCAACAGGACGTCGTCGCGCCAGCGGTTGGCCGCGACGGGATAGGGATCGATACGCTCGTGGTCGTGGTCCTCGAAGAACGAGAGGAACCCCTCGCGCATCTCCGCCAGGCTGAACTCCTCCGCAAAGCCCGGGTCGTCGATAAAGGAGTACTCGTCACACGGTGGTTCCCCACACGTCGTGCGGTCCTCGTCCCGCGTCCAGAAGTGTGCGCCACACTTCGAGCACTCCGTGCGCCCGAAGCCTTCCTCCTCGAAGTACTCGAGGCGGTACTCTTCCTCCAGTTCACTCATGTTGTATACTGTTGGCCAGTCGGCCGGTAAAACAGTTCCGCAACCGTTCACGCCGGAAAATATCGACCCAGGGAGGGTACTACTCACGATGCTTGCGCCGGAAACATTACATAAGTATTTTGTTTGGTGCGATATTCACATATCATGTGGTGGTATGCCATGGGCCTGTCCGACAAGATAATGAACGTCCTCACGATGGGAGCAACGTTCGAGTACGAGTGCGACGACTGTGGCACCGAGTTCGAGAGCGGCACGCCCGAGTGTCCGGAGTGTGAGTCAGAGAACGTCGACGAACTGGAGCCAGCAACGGCGTAACGACGACTCTGTCGCTCGAACTACGACAGTCAAGTTTTATAAACCAGGTGGGGCGTCCTACTCGAGACGTTTCGATAGCTCGGTAGGGAGGGAGATCACGAGGTCGCTTCGTCCTCGAGTGCCAGCGCCGCAAGCATCGCCTCGAGCTGGAGCCGTTCGTTCGCACCCTCGGTGATGCGGTAGTCGACCTCGCCGAGGCGCTCGAGCAGTCGGACGGTCGCTTTCTCGGGCAGATCGAACTCCCAGGCCGAGCGATGGAGCTGGTCGATGACGTCGCCGCCGGCAAGCCCGCGGTCGGTCAGCAGTTCCTCTAAGGTCGCCCGGGCGGCGGTGAAATCACCCGCGATGGCCCGTTCGACCATCTCCTCGACCTCCTCCGGGCGGGCCGTCGCGGTGATCGCGAACACCGTCTCCTCGTCGACGACCTCGCCCATGACGGCGGCGGCCTGGAGTCCGTTTATCGCCTTGCGCATGTCGCCGTCGGCGGCGTACACCAGGGCGTCGACGCCGTCGTCGGTGAGCTCGATTCCTTCCTCCGTAGCGATCTCGCGCAATTGGGCCGCGATCGCCTCGTCTTCGAGTCGGGTGAACCGAAAGACGGCACAGCGAGACTGGATCGGATCGATGATCTGACTCGAGTAGTTACACGAGAGGATAAAGCGGGTGTTGTGTGAGAACTGTTCCATCGTCCGGCGCAGGGCGGACTGGGCGTCCGACGTGAGCGCGTCGGCCTCGTCTAAGAAGATGACGCGGTGGTCGTAGCCGCCGAACGACGACCGTGCGAAGTTCTTGATCCGGTCTCGGACGACGTCGATGCCGCGCTGGTCGGAGGCATTGAGCTCGAGGAAGTTCTCTTTCCAGTCTGGGCCGTAGAGTTCGCGAGCGATGGCGATCGCCGCGGTCGTCTTGCCGGTACCGGCCGGCCCCGCAAACAGCAGGTTCGGGAGGTCGTTTCGCTCGATGTAACTCTCGAGGCGGGGAACGATCTCTCGGTGACCTTTGATATCCGCGAGCCGCTCCGGGCGGTACTTCTCGATCCAGATCTCGGTCCGGCCCGCCGCGGGCGTCGCGGTCTCGGCGTCGGGCTCGCTCATACGCTGGCCAAGGGCGACGCCAAAGATAAAACGACCGAAGCGATCCGTCGGTACCTCACAGTTCGTGTCGTTCGAACAACCTTTTAAGCCGACGGCCGTCCTCTATGAGGATATGATCCGCCCGGAACGCACGCTCCGGCACACGCTCGTTCTCGCCGTGGTGATCGGTGTCGTGCTCGGAACGTTGCCCGGACTCGTACTCGCCCAGTCGGGGTCGGGCGTCGGAGGGACGATCGTCGTCGAGGAGGGCGAGACGGTCGACGAGGTCGACGGCATCGCTGGCAACGTGATCGTCGACGGTACCGTCCGCGGCGACGTACGCGGCGTCGCCGGCAACGTCTACGTCAACGGTGAGGTCGGCGGCGACGTCGACGTCTTCGGCGGGAACCTCGAGATTACCGGCACCGTCGACGGCGACGTCGACAGCGCGTCGGGCAACGTCGTCGTCGCCGAGAACGCGACGGTCGGCGGCGAGGTGAGCGTCGCAGCCGGCAACGTCGACGTCTTCGGAACGATCGAGGGCGACGCCTCGATCGCTGCAGAGACGATCCGTCTCGGCGATGCGGCGTCGATCGGCGGCGATTTGACCTACGCCGGCACGCTGGTCGGCGACACGGACGCCGTTGCAGGCGAGGTCCGCGAGGATACGAGCATTGGTAACGTCACCGGCCTCGAGACACTTCCCTCGCTCGAGCCGATCCTCGGTCTCTACGCGCTCGTGTTGAACCTGCTGCTCGGGGCTCTGTTACTCGCGTTGTTCCCCCGCTTCTCCGACGGCGTCGTCGACCGGGTGTCGACCGAACCCGTCAAGACGGGACTGGTTGGCCTGGCCGTCCTCGTCGGCGTGCCGATCGTGCTGGTCGCGATCGCGATCACGATTATCGGCATCCCGATCACGATCGTCGGTGCGTTCGCGTTCGCGTTTCTGGTCTGGGTCGGAATCGTCTACGGTCGCTTCGCCGTCGCTGCGTGGCTGCTCGCGCAGGTCGACGTCGACAATCGGTGGCTCGCGCTCGTCGTCGGCCTCGTCAGTGCCGCGTTGCTGGCACAGGTCCCGATCGTCGGCGACTTCCTCAACTTCCTCGTGTTCCTGCTCGGACTCGGTGCGCTCGCGGGCGGACTCTACGCCCTTCGTGGACGACGTCCGGAGACGCCGACTGCGGCTGAACCCGGCGAACCGACGGCGGACTGATACGGACCGCTGTACGTCAGCTCCGCCACAACCGCGAACCACCCTGCGGTTGTGCCGAGGACCTCGGTACAGCAGACCGTATGACACCACTCGGGTTCGAGCAGGCGGCGTCTCTCTGTCGCCGCCCGGCAGGATATATTTGGGTAGTTACTTTAAGTCTGTATTGATAGATCTATCTCATATATTTGGACGGCGTTCGGACACGTCGAGACACAGTCGAAGAAACGCCAATTCTTCCCTCTATACCGGGTTATCCCGACGGTACCGACGATAGCTTCCGACTGACAGGCAACGCCGGAATGAATTGTGAAACTGTTTCGCAAAACAGCTACTATTTAGGTTGTTTGGAGGGATTCTTCCCATACCCGATCGAGTATCGGGCTATATCCATAGCGCACGTAAACTACGTCGCTGCTCTCCCACATACATCTGTGAGAAATCATATTTTTAACATATATGTAGTATATATGAGGTATCGTGTGGCTTTGAACCGGTCTCGAGCGAACGCCTGCCGTGACGTCGACCAGTTACGACTCCGTTTACGGGGACCCGTCTCGGGCTGGCGACGGCGACGAGACGTCGATTCTGTTTATCTCTACGCTACCGCTCCGAAACGAACCAGTGTAATTATATTCGTCGGGGTTCCCCTGTCACGTGGTCTCGAGTCGTCTCACGGTCGGCTCCCGCTCGATGTCGCCGTCTGGTGGCGATCTGGAACCGTACTCGAGACGCGAAACCCATGAACTTCGAACCGACACAGGAACGGCAGTTGATCCGACAGACGGCCGCGGACGTCGCCGAGGAGTTCGGCCCCGAACACTGGCGCGAGAAAGAACGGGACGGCGAGTTCTCCGAGGCGTTCTGGGACGAACTCGCCGAGGCGGGCTTTCATGGTCTCTTGATCCCCGAGGCGTACGGCGGTGCCGACATGGGAATGCAGGAGATGGGTCTGGCGATGGAGACGCTCTGTGCCGAGGGGTGTGGCATGGCCGGCACCTGGTATCTCGTGCTTACGGCAGGAATGGCCGCCGTCGGCATCCGCGAGTACGGGACGGACGACCAGAAAGAGCGGTACCTGTCCGACATCGCCGACGGGAAGCGTAACTTCTCGATCGGGATCACCGAGCCCGAAGCAGGAACGAACACGTTGAACGTCGCCACCACGGCCGAGCGGGAGGGTGACGAGTACGTCCTCGACGGACAGAAAGCCTGGATCACGTTCGCCGACCGTGCAGAGAACATGATCGTCGTCACCCGGACGACGCCACGCGAGGCGGTCGACCGGGGTACCGACGGCATCAGCCTCTTTATCGTCGAGATGGACGACCCGAACGTCGACGTCTCGCCAATTCCGAAACACGGCATCAACTACTCGAAGTCGTGTGAGGTCTTCATGGAGGACGTTCGTGTCCCCGCAGAGAACCTGCTGGGCGAGGAGGACGACGGCTGGTGGGTGCTCGTCGACATGTTAAACCCCGAACGAATCGGCTTCGCCGCCGCCGGGACGGGAATCGGCAAGCTCGCCGCGAACATGGCCATCGAGTACGCCACCGACCGCGAGGTCTTCGGCGCACCGATCGGCTCCCATCAGGGGGTCTCGTTCCCGATCACGAAAGCGTACGCACGAATGGAGACGGCCACGCTCATGCGCGAGAAGGCCGCCTGGCTCTACGACCAGGGCCAGCAGTGTGGCTACGAAACGAACGTTGCGAAAGCGACCGCTGTGTCGGCCGGCATCGAGGCCGTCAAACACTCGATGCAGGCGTTCGGAGGGTGGGGTTACGCGGAGGAGTACGACGTCGAACGATGGTGGCGCGAAATAACCCTCACCCGGCTCGCGCCGGTCTCCCAGCAGATGGCCTACAACCACATCGCCCAGGAACTCGGCTTCCCGAAGTCCTACTGAACCATGTTCGGCTGGTCCCGATGACACCATGAGAGTGAGACTCAACGAAGCGACGACCGACGAAGAGGCACAGGCGATCGCGACGGCACTCGCCACCCGGTACGGCGAGGACGTCGAACTCTATGCCGACGGGAACGACGAGCCGGTCGCGACCGCGAGCCCAGCGGATGACGCCGGCAAGGTCGACGACGAGATCGAGCGGACCGAACGCGAAGCGCAGTTGAGAGCGGAGATCGAAGAGATCCTCGAGGGTGGTCCCGAGAAGTACCGAAAACGGCTCGACGAGCACGGCAAACTGTTCGTCCGGGACCGCCTCGAGCTCTGGTTCGGGGCGGACGGCTTGCAGTTCGAGGACGGGAAGTTCGCCAACTTCGATTCGTGGCATCCCGACGGGCAAGACGGCGAGGCCGACTCCGGGAACCGGCTTCCTGCCGACGGGCTCATCACCGGAGCCGCCGAGTTCGAGGGACGAACGATGCACTTCATGGCCAACGACTTCACCGTCAAAGCGGGCTCGATGGCCGAACGCGGCGTCGAGAAGTTCCTCCGGATGCAACGGCGCGCACTGAAAAGCGGCCGGCCGGTGCTGTACCTGATGGATTCGTCGGGCGGACGGATCGACCAGCAGACGGGCTTTTTCGCCAATCGTGAGGGGATCGGGAAGTACTACTACAACCACTCGATGCTGTCGGGACGGGTCCCACAGATATGCGTGCTGTACGGCCCCTGTATCGCCGGTGCGGCCTACACGCCCGTCTTCGCCGACTTCACGATTATGGTCCGGAACATGTCCGCGATGGCCATCGCCTCTCCGCGGATGGTCGAGATGGTCACCGGCGAGGAGATCGACCTCGAGGATCTGGGCGGACCGGACGTCCACGCCCGCCACTCCGGCAGTGCGGACCTGATCGCGGAGGACGAAGAACACGCCCGCGAGCTCGTCGCGAAACTCATCGGCTACCTGCCGGACAACGCAGACGAGACGCCGCCGCGGACGGAGGGTAGTGAGCCGGCGCGCGATCCGGACGGTATCGACGGGGTAATTCCACAGGAGCCGAACCGGGGGTACGACGTGTTCGACGTCATCGAGCGGATCGTCGACGCCGATTCCGTCCTCGAACTACGCCCCGAGTTCGGCACGGAGATCGTCACGGCGTTCGCCCGAATCGACGGCCGCCCGATCGGCATCGTCGCCAACCAGCCCGCCAAGCGCGCGGGTGCGATCTTTCCCGACGCCGCCGAGAAAGCCGCCCAGTTCATCTGGACCTGTGACGCCTACGAGATCCCGCTTCTGTACCTGTGTGATACGCCCGGCTTCATGGCCGGCTCGCAGGTCGAGAAAGACGGTATTTTAGAGCAGGGAAAGAAGATGATCTACGCGACCTCGAGTGCGACCGTGCCGACGCAGTCGGTCGTCGTCCGGAAGGCCTACGGCGCGGGCATCTACGCGATGGCCGGTCCAGCCTACGACCCAGAAAGCGTCATCGCCCTTCCCTCGGGCGAGATTGCTATCATGGGTCCCGAAGCGGCGATCAACGCCGTCTACGCGAACGAGCTCGCAGCGATCGACGACGAGGACGAACGCGCACGAAGAGAACGGGAGCTACGCGAGGAGTACCGCGAGGACATCGACGTCCACCGGATGGCGAGCGAGGTCGTCATCGACGAGATCGTCCCTCCGTCGACGCTACGCGAGGAACTCGGGGCTCGCTTTGCGTTCTACGAGACGGTGGAGAAAGACCTGCCCGAGAAGAAACACGGCACCATCCTGTAACCATGACCGGTCAGTACTACGAGGAGTTTACGGTCGGAGAGACGATCGAACACGAACGCAGACGAACGATCAGCGAGAGCGACAATCAGCGATTCTGTGACATGACGATGAATCAGCAGCCGCTACATCTCGACGAGACGATCGCTGCCGACACCGAGTTCGGAAAGCGGCTGGTCAACGGCATCTACACGATGGCACTCGCCGTCGGCATCTCGATTCCGGAGACGACGGACGGTACGATCGTCGCGAATCTCTCCTACGACGATGTCGAACACCCCGAACCCGTCTTCCACGGCGATACGATCCGGGTCCAGTCGACGGTGACGGACAAACGGGAAACGACAGACGGCGACCGCGGCGTCGTGACGATGCACGTCGAGGTCTTCAAGGTAAACGATCCCGACGAACCACTTGTCTGTGAGTTCGACCGGACTGTTCTCTCGTTGAAACGTCGAGCGTCGAGCGAGTGAGACCGCTCGCCGGTCTCGTTCGACGGCTCCGCCGGGTGCCCGTGTCGGTCATCGACGCTCGGCGCTACAGACGAGGACAGGACGGTCGGTTCCGAGAACGACGTCCTGGGTGACGCTCCCGAAGATGGCCTTGCCCGTCGGCGATCGCTTCCGTCCGGCGACGGCGATCATCTCGGCGTCGTGGTCGTCCGCCGTGTCGATCAACTCGGGCGCTGCGTCGCCGCTTGTCCCTTCGAGTGTCACCTCGACGCCGTGGTCTTCGAGGATCTCGCGCGCTCGCCGGACCGAGGCCACCTGTTCGACGTCCGCATCGTCGGGGTTCTCGTCGAAAACGTGAACCAGAATCGCTTCGAGGTCGTCCGTCCCGGGGATCGTCACGATTCCCTCCGCGAGCGCCCGAGCCCGATTCGTGTCAGCGTCGGTTCCTGCGACGATAGTCGCCATACAAGGTGAACGGCTCCGTCGTGAATAGGTGTGTCGGCACCCACACCAGTCGCGCCTGGCTTTCGAAGTCGACCGCTGACTCGGACGGTCGGTCGGTACGCCCGGTGTGTCATGCTGTCGGCTGCACGTCGTGTCCGATTCTCGCCGCGACGAGGTGACGAGGATCTTCAGTGACAGTCGATACCATCAGGAGTAATCGACGTTCACCTGCACGACGTTTGCCCCACGCTGTACCGCGGTAGCGATCTCCTCGAGTCGATCATCGTCGACCCGGTGTGACGGGCTACAGACGCAGACGGCGGCCCGAACCTCGTCGTTTCGATCGAGAATCGGTGCCGCGATACACGTCATCCCCGACATCCGTTCACCTCGATCGACCGCGTACCCGCGTTCGCGGATCCGTACGACGTGGTCGTACAGCGTCTCCCGGTCGGTGATCGTGTTCTCCGTCAGCTGCTCGAGACCGTATCGATCGATGATTCCGTCGAGGCGGTCCCGTGGTAGGTGTGCGAGAATGGCCTTCCCAGCTGCGATCGTGTGAAGCGGCATCCGAACGCCGCGAAACGAGTCGAGATCGATCGCCTCGGCGCCAGTCTCGAGGTCGACCACTACGCCCAGTCCGTTCTCTTCTATCATGAGAGAGACGTGCTCGCCCGTCTCAGCGGCGAGTTTCGGGAGCGTCGACTCCGCAGCGCGGACGACCGTCATGCGCTGTCGCCGTCGCTCGCCGACCTCGAGAAAGCGTGTCCCGGGTCGGTAGACGGTGCCGGTGCGGACGACGAACCCGGTTTCGGTGAGCGTGTGGAGGTAGTTGTGGGCGGTGCTGACCGGAATGTCGAGTTCCGACGCCAGCTCCGACGCCGTCTGGCCCCCGTTGTGCGACAGCGACTCGACGATCTCGAACGCGTTGGCCACGGATTGGATGGTTCCGTCGTCGCTCATAATCCGTGTTACACATAGTCCAACATGATAGTTTCGGACATACGGGAACGACGGCAGATCGATATCGTACCGATACCCCCCATATGACGACCGAATAGCCGATGGCACTGTACCGGTTCATCGATTTTCACGATGCCGAAAAAATTCGCTGGTGTGTGCAGCGGGTACGGACGTCGCGTGCCGATATTCGGCGAATATTGCACCGTTATCATCCATACTCCGGAAACCACGTCGTCGCGATCGGTCACGATGACGGTTCGCTCGAGACGTACAGCCCCCGTTTCAGCAATGTCGAAACTCGTGTTACGGACGTATACGTGTAAGCCAGCCGAATGGCTCGTTGCAAGCGGAGAGTACTGGAAGCAGATTGCAATATCGAGGTCTACGAAACGCGAATACACTGGCAGCAGCTTTCCGTTACTGTTACACGGATACGCGTGTAACAGGAATGAAAGTAATTAAGGCAGTTCAGGCTCAAACCAGTAGCAATGAGTAAACAGCGAACGACTGGAGTAGAGCTTCGAGTGCAAAATATTGGCGGCATCGATTCGACGTCGGTCACGTTCGACTCTGGAATAACCGTTCTCTCCGGCCGGAACGCAACGAACCGGACGTCCCTGTTGAAGGCGACGATGGCTGCGCTTGGCAGCGACGAAACGGCACTGAAAAGTGACGCAGACCGGGGCGAGGTAGAACTCGCGCTCGACGGCGAAACGTACACCAGGACGCTAGCTCGACAGGGAACGACCATCCGAACGGACGGCGATCCCTACCTCGAGGACCCCGAACTCGCAGATCTATTCGCGTTCTTGCTCGAATCGAACGAGGCTCGCCAGGCGGTCGCCCGCGGCGACGACCTCCGCGAGATCATCATGCGTCCCGTCGACACGGACGAGATTCAGGCCCGTATCACCCAGATCCAGGCCGAACGACGCGACCTCGAGGACGAACTCGACGCGATCGACGAGCAAGCCGACCGCCTGCCTAGACTCGAAGAGCAACGGACCGAGCTGCAATCGGAAATCGAGTCGACGCGTTCCCAGCTCGAGGAACTGGAAGCGGAGATCGAGGAGTCAGACGTCGACGAGACGGCGACGGAGCAAGACGACGAACTCGAGGCGACGCTTGCGGAGTTGCGCTCGACGCGTGAATCGCTCGAGGACGTCCGGTACGAACTCGAGACCGAACGCGAGAGCCTCTCGTCGCTTGAGGACGAACTCGAAGGTCTCGAGGTCGACGACGTCGATCCCGACGAGATCGAAGAGGAACTCGAGTGGCTTCGAAGCCAACTCGACCGGCTGCGCTCTCGAAAGGGTGATCTCGACGCGCGACTCGACGACTTACAGAGCATCATCAGGTTCAACGAGGAGACACTCGAGGACCGCGATCCCGACGTTTCGCTCTCGGACGAGAGCGGGTCCGTCACGGAACAGCTCGCCGCCGATCGGACCGTCACCTGCTGGACCTGCGGGACGGACGTCGAGCGCGACCAGATCGAGTCGACGATCGGCCAGCTTCGCGAGCTGCGCCAGGATCTGCTGGGTGATCGCAAGGAGATCCAGGCCGAGATCAACGAACACAGCGACCGACGACGGGAGCTTCAGTCGACGCTCGACGAGCGCGAGCGGACGATCAACCGCCGGGAGTCGCTGCAGTCAGAGAGAGAAACCCGCCAGGACCGCATCGACGACCTCGAGGAGCAAGCGACGGAGCTCGAGGCGACGATCGACGAACTCGAAGCGGAAGTCGATACGCTCGACACCGACGACCGCAGCGAGGTCGTCGACAAACACAAGCAAGCGAACGAACTCGAGTTCCAACTGGGCCGGAGTCAACAACGGCTCGAGTCCGTCGAAGAGAAGATCGAGACGATCGAGAAACGGCTCGAGGACCGCGAATCGATGACCGACCGCGTTGACGAGATCAACGACGAACTCGAGTCGCTTCGTACGCGCGTCGAGGACATCGAACGCGAGGCAGTCGAACAGTTCAACTATCACATGGACGAGTTGGTCGACGTCCTCGGATACTCGAACATCGAACGGATCTGGATCGAGCGGCTCAAACAGGAGGGAAGACGAGGAACGCCGGAGTCGTCGTTCGAACTCCACGTCGTTCGGGCGACCGACGACGGGACGACCTACGAGGACGTCGTCGACAACTTGAGCGAGAGCGAACGGGAGATCACCGGATTGGTATTTGCGCTCGCCGGCTACCTGGTCCACGACGTCTACGAGACGGTTCCGTTCATGCTGCTCGACTCGCTCGAGGCGATCGACGCCGAACGAATCGCGACGCTGCTCGAGTACCTCGCCGACTACGCCGAGTACCTGGTCGTCGCCTTGCTTACCGAGGACGCTCAGGCCGTCGACGAGAGACACCAGCGCATCGAGACGATCTAGTACCTTCCAAGCGTCGATTACAGCCGTGGACCGTCACTAGCGGTATCGACGCCCGATCCGGTACGATCGACGTCCGATCTGACGCGTTGGTATGCGAACGAGCCAGACGATTTCGCTCTCGTCGGATCTCTCGACCCACTCGTCGAACCAGCCTCGGTTTCACTTCGACCATATCTACCTTCTCAAAATAATACTTTGTAAACAGACATGTGTGAAACATCTCATATTTATACAGACCAAATCGGTATTTGATACGAGAGTCAAAAGTTGACAAGTGAGACTCTCTATCCCCCAATGATCCTACATTCGATCGTCGGTTTCGCTTCGACAGCTACTCGGAAGTCGTTCGCAATGCTGCCAGATCTATCAGTCGTCGACGGCTCGGGGACCGCTCGCCTGCTGTACGATGCGACGGCACAGTCCGTGAACCGTCACGGCCTCGTTGTATCCAATCAGAATTAGCATATGAATAAATACAATTTAGATGTGAAGACACTTCTGTGATATTATTCTCGAGACGGCAAGCGCTGTCGCCGGAGTCGATCGTACGTGGTCGTGGCCGACGGTCTGACGGCTGGGCCGGCGTGAGAGTCGGAAACGACCACCAATATTTATAACATGTCGGCTAATACGGTAAATGGCCGCAGGAACGACACACCACGCGGCGACCGATCGCACTAGCGATCCAGGGAAACGCAGGGACACGGCATGCCGTGTCGTTTTTTGGCCGGGCGACGGACAGCGGTCCGTAGCGGGAGTCGATCGCCGACTGGCGCGAGGTCGTCGTCGTGACGGCACACGGGCGATTCCCGAGCGTATTTCGACAACCGTTTTAGGGCGTACCTGCTTGGGTCGAATAGATGGGTAACTGTATCATCTGCGGCAAGCCCGTCGATGGCTTGGTCTGTGCGACCCACGAGGAGGACGTCGTCTTCGAGTTCGACGGCGACGACCCCTCGCAGCTTACCCCCGACCGGTACTATCGGGGGGTCGTCGACGGATACGCCGACTTCGGCGTCTTCGTCGACCTGGGCGACCACGTCACCGGGCTGTTGCACCGAAGCGAACTCGACCGCCGGCTCGAGAGTTTAGACTGGGAGCCCGGCGACACCGTCTACGTACAGGTACTGGACGTCAGAGACAACGGCAACGTCGACCTCGGCTGGTCGATCCGTCAGGACGACCGCGAGTTCCGCGGGACGTTGATCGACGCCCCCGACGGCGAGTACCGTCTGGACGACGTCGAGGGAGAGGAAGACGAATACGAGACAGACGAGTCGACGCCAGCGGAATCGCCCGCCGACGAACCGGCTCCCGACGAGTCGGCCACCACCACGAACGGTGGGGATACGACGCCGGCCGAAGAGGGAGAGAGCGAGCCCGCCACGCCGACGATGGAGATCGAAGAGCCCGAGCCGCCGCTCAAACGAACGACGATCGACGCCCTCGCCGAGCAGGTCGGCTCCGTCGTCCGCCTCGAGGGCGAGATCACCGGCGCACGCCAGACCAGCGGACCGACGGTGTTCGAACTCAGCGACGAGACCGCCACCGTCGAGTGTGCCGCCTTCGAGGAGGCCGGCGTTCGCGCGTATCCGGCCGTCGAGGTCGGCGACGTCGTCCGTCTCGAGGGCGAGGTCGAACGCCACCAGGGCGATCTGCAGGTCGAGACCGAAACCCTCGAAATCCTCGAGGACGAGGATCGAGAGGACGTCCGGGCTCGACTCGAGGACGCCATCGAACAGCAAGCCCGCCCCGAGCGCGTCGAACCACTCGCCGGCCACGACGCCATCGTCGCGATCGAAGACGAACTCGTCGAGGCGGCGACCGCGATCCGCCGGGCCGTCACGGAGGCCCGTCCGATCGTGGTTCGTCACACTGCCACTGCCGACGGCTACGTCGCCGGCGCGGCACTCGAGCGAGCCGTCCTGCCGCTGATCCGTGAGAAACACACCCGCGACGACGCCGAGTACCACTACTTCGAACGGCGACCGCTCGACGGACAGGTCTACGACATGGACGCCGCCACCGACGACGTCACCTCGATGCTCGAGGCCCGCGACCGTCACGGCGAACAGCTGCCGCTCGTCGTTCTCGTCGACGCCGGTTCGACCGTCGAGTCGGCGGACGGCTACGACCTGCTCGAGGTCTACGGCGCGGATCGACTGGTGATCGACGACAGCCACGCCGACGAGGCGATCCTCGAAGACGTCTCGCTCGCGGTCAATCCGACGCTTGCCGACGCCGGCGACGTGACCACCACGGCGGTGGCCGTCAACGTCGCCGTCCACGTCAACGACGAGGTGTACGAGGATCTCGGCCACCTCCCCGCCGTCAGCTACTGGGAGGACACGCCCGAGGTCTACGCCGAGCTCGCGGCCGAGGCCGGCTACGACGAGACCGACATCTCCGAACGCCGCGAGGCCGTCGCGCTCGAGGCGTACTACCAGTCTTACAAGGACAAACGCGAGCTGATCGCGGACCTGCTGTTCGACGACGCCGGCGACCTCGCGTCCCACGTCTCCGGGCAGTTCCGTGACAAACTCGAGACCGAACTCGAGACGGCCCGAGAGAACTTGGAGACGGAGTCGGTCGGTGACGTCACCGTCGCGGTGCTTGACACCGAGGCGTTTACACACCGGTTCGACTTCCCGCCGACGGATCTGTTGCTCGACGAGTTACACCGTCGCGACCGCGAGGGCGACCGGTTCGTCACCCTCGGACTCGACGAAGACGAACTCCACGTTCGTTCGACCACGTCGGTCGACGTCCGCGAACTCGGCGAGACGATCGCCGAGACGACTCCCGACGCCGGCGTCCGCGTCGTCGGCGGTCACGACGGCTACATCGAGTTCCTCGCGGGCGAACGCGACGCGGTTCGGGAAGCCGCACTCGAGGCGCTCGGCGAGACGCTCGCGTAGACGTAGAGTCGGGTCCATTCTCCGGTCGCCGATGGCTCAGTGGCGAGTCCGACACGCTTATTCACGAACGGCGACGAAACACCGATAGTGAGTACCGAGTCGTCTGATCCGACCGAGACCGAAGCGTTCGAGAAGGTCTGTGAGACGCTCGTCGAGCGCATTCTGGCGGGTGAGATCGAACGCGACGAGGTCGAAAAAGCCAAACTCGAGGCCTGTTCGGAACACTCGGCACCGAAGGTACCGAAGAACTCGGAATTGCTGGACTACGCGCCCAAGGAGTACCGCGAGGACTTAGAGGCGGTGCTCCAGCGCAAACCCGTTCGTACGGCCTCGGGCGTCTCGCCGGTCGCGATCATGACCTCGCCAGAGCGCTGTCCCCACGGGAAGTGTCTGTACTGCCCCGGCGGCCCCGATTCGGAGTTTTCCTCCTCGCAGAGCTACACCGGCGAGGAACCCGCCGCCGCTCGCGGCGTCCAGAACGATTACGATCCGTACGGGCAGGTGACCCTGCGCTTAGAGCAACTCCGTGAGATCGGCCACCCGGTCGACAAGGTCGAACTCATCCTGATGGGCGGGACGATGACCGCCCGTTCTCACGACTACCAGGAGTGGTTCGTCAAGCGGGCCTTAGAGGCGATGAACGACTACGACGTCGAGAAAGCGCCCGAGCCCGCCGAAGGAGTCAGCTTCGCCCAGGACCCCGAGGAGTACGAGTTCAAATACCTCGAGGACGTTATCGCCGAAAACGAGCGGGGCGACGTTCGCAACATCGGGACGACCTTCGAGACGAAACCCGACTGGTGTGATCCCGAGCAGATCGACCGGATGCTTGAGCTGGGCGGGACGAAAGTCGAGGTCGGCGTCCAGACGACCTACGAGCGGATAAACCGCGAGATGCACCGCGGCCACGGCGTCGCCGAGTCGATCGATGCCAATCACCGGCTTCGCGACGCCGCGTTCAAGGTCGGCTTTCACATGATGCCGGGCCAGCCCGGGATGTCGACGGAGATGTGTCTCGAGGACTTCCGGCGGCTGTTCGAACACGAGCAGTGGAAACCCGACTACCTCAAGATCTACCCCACCCTCGTCGTCCGCGGGACGGCGACGTACGACTGGTGGTACAGAGACGAGTACGACCCCCTCGACAACGAGGAGGCCGCTGAACTGATCGCCGAGATCAAGGAGATGATTCCCCGTTATACGCGTCTTCAGCGCGTCCAGCGGGACATCCCCGCCGACTTCATCGACGCTGGCGTCTGGAAGTCGAACCTCCGCCAGCTCGCCCGAAAGCGAATGGACGAACACGGCTGGAACTGTGAGTGTATCCGCTGTCGTGAGGTCGGGATGAACGACGCCGAGCCAGAGACGGTCGAACTCGACGTGATGGAGTACGAGGCCTGTGGCGGTACCGAACAGTTCATCTCGTTCGAAGACTTCGAGACGGACCTGCTCGTGGGCTTCTGTCGGCTGCGTTTTCCGAACGAGCCGGTACGACCCGAACTCGAGAACGCCGCCTTGGTCCGCGAACTACACGTCTACGGCTCGGAAGTCACCATGGGCGACGAGAGCGAGAGCGGCCAGCACCAGCATCAGGGGTACGGTCGTCAGCTGATGGAACGCGCCGAGGAACTCGCCGCCGACGCCGGCTACGACAAACTCAGCGTGATCTCGGGGATCGGTGCCCGGGAGTACTACCGCGAGAAACTCGGCTATCACCAGGACGGGCCGTACGTGAGCAAACGGCTTTGAGGACTGCCGTCGAAGGCCGTTGTCCCCTCGAACCCCGACCCTCGCGTCGGGTCGAGTGGACGTGACGGAAACCGCTATTACGCAGTCGGCCGAACGACGACGACAACCCGTTGCCAGCATGTCTCGAGTACTCGTCCCGTACGACGGAAGCGAGCTCTCGACGGCGGCACTCGAGTTCGCACTCGAGGACGCAGTCGAGACGGACGCGACCGTCGTCGCTCTGTACGTCGTGGAACCGTTTCCGGACCACACCGACGCCGCCCTGACCGACAGGGAAGGAAAGTGGCAAGACCGGGTCGAAGAGCGTGCCGAGGCGGTGTTCGAGGTGATCCGAACGGTCGCGGACGAGACCGTCGACGACGACGTCGACCTCGAGATGGAGTGGCGCTACGGGAGTCCACGGTACAAGATCATCGACGCGCTCGAGGGCGAGGACGTCGACCAGGTCGTGATGGGGAGTCACGGCCGCGACGGGATCGAACGGCTCATTCTGGGAAGCGTCGCCGAGCACGTCATGCGTCGTGCGGACGTCCCGGTCACCGTGGTCCGGTGATCGATCGACCGCACGCCGTTCGTGACTCCCGGATCCAGCAGCTATTTGCCCCTCGAGCGGTCCCAGTTCGGGTATGGATCCGGCGTGTGGCCCGCCCGAAGAGATGGCCGAGAAACGCGACGAGCTGACGCCGATGATGCGCCAGTATCACGACCTCTGTGCGCGTTATGACGACGCGATCGTCCTCTTTCAGGTCGGGGACTTCTATGAAACCTTCTGTGGTGCGGCCGAACGCACCGCTCGCCTGCTCGAACTCACCCTCACGAGTCGCGAGGACTCGACGGGCGAGTACCCGATGACGGGGATCCCGATCGACAACGCCGAGTCCTACATCGAGGGGCTGCTCGAGGCGGGGTATCGCGTCGCGGTCGCGGACCAGGTTCAGGATCCAGCGGAGACGACGGGCGTCGTCGACCGTGCCGTGACGCGGGTGATCACGCCCGGGACGCTCACGGAGGACGAACTGCTCGCGAGCGACGACAACAACTTCGTGGCGGCGGTCGCCCGCGACGGGGACGAGCTCGGACTCGCCGTGCTCGACGTCTCCACCGGCGACTTCCTCGCGACGAGTGCGACCGACGCGAGGACGATCGTCGACGAACTCAGCCGGTTCGATCCCGCCGAGGCACTCCTGGGACCGGACGTCTCGAGCGAGCTGTTGCCCGATGACGTCGTGGTGTCGCCGTACGACCAGACCGCGTTCGATCGCGAGCTGGCCGACGAGTACGTCACGGCCTACCTCGGCGATTCTGACGCGACCCTCGCGAGCGCGGTCGAGCGTCGTGTCTGTGGCGCGTTGCTCGCCTACGCGGAGTACGCTCGCGGCGGCGTCAGCGAGGACGAACCGGCCGACGCGGGCGAACGCGATCCGTCCGACGCCGACGGTCCGACGGAAGACAGCCGCCTCGAGTACATCACCCACCTCCGGCGGTACGATCCCCGGGAGTACCTGCTGCTCGATTCGGTCGCCGTCGACAGTCTCGAGCTGTTCGAACCCCGCACCGTCCGGGGGACCGAGGAGGCGACGCTCGTCGGCGTCCTCGACGAGACGGCAAGCGCACTCGGCGGACGCACACTCAGAGACTGGCTCCGTCGGCCGCTGCTCGAGCCCGACGCGATCGAAGCCAGACTCGACGCCGTCGCCGAGTTGACGACTGCAGTCCGGACTCGCGAGGAGCTTCACGAACTGTTGTGTGAGGTCTACGACCTCGAGCGCCTCATCGGCCGGATCTCCCGCGAGCGGGCGAACGCCCGCGATCTCAGATCGCTGCAGGATACCCTCGCCGTCGTCCCCGACGTCCGCGAACTGCTCACAGACGCCGAGAGCGACCGTCTCGAGCAGCTTCACGCCGAGCTCGACCCCCTCGACGACGTCCGGGAGCTGATCGACCGGGCGGTCGTCGAGAATCCGCCGATGGAGATCACCGACGGTGGGGTGATCGCGGAGGGGTACGACGACAACCTGGACGCGCTTCGGGAGACCGCCCGCGAGGGCAAACGCTGGATCGACGACCTCGAGGAACGCGAACGCGAGCGAACCGGCATCGACTCGCTGAAGGTCGGCCACAACTCCGTTCACGGCTACTACATCGAGGTGACGAACCCGAACCTCGAGGCGGTCCCCGAGAACTACGAGCGCCGACAGACGCTGAAAAACTCAGAACGGTTCGTCACGCCCGAGCTCAAAGCGCGGGAGGACGAGATCGTCAGCGCGGAGGGACGAGCCGACGAGTACGAGTACGAGCTGTTTCGGGAGGTCCGGAGCGACGTCGCCGACGAGGTTGAACGCGTCCAGGCGCTGGCCGAGGCGCTTTCGGCGCTCGATGCGTTCGTCTCGCTCGCGACGGTCGCTGCCCGGTACGACTACTGTCGTCCCGAGATCCGTGAACACGGGGACGGCGGCCTCGGCCTCGAGATCGACATCGAAGACGGTCGCCACCCCGTCGTCGAGCGCACCCAGTCCTCGTTCGTCCCGAACGGTGCCGCCTTCGCGCCCGACCGCCGACTCGCCATCATCACGGGTCCGAACATGTCCGGGAAGTCGACGTACATGCGCCAGGTCGCGTTGATCGTCCTCCTCGCCCAGGTCGGCAGTTTCGTTCCGGCGCGTGCGGCGTCGATCACGCCCGTCGACCGGATCTTCACCCGCGTCGGGGCCAGCGACGACATCGCCGGCGGACGCTCGACGTTCATGGTCGAGATGGACGAGCTCGCGACCATCCTCGAGGAAGCCGACGAGCGGTCACTCGTCGTGCTCGACGAGGTCGGCCGTGGCACCTCGACGGCCGACGGCATGGCGATCGCGGGCGCGATGGCCGAACACCTCCACGACGAGGTGGGGGCGACGACGCTGTTTGCCACCCACCACCACCCCCTGACCGAACTCGCCGACGACCTCGAGGCCGCCGTCCGGCTGCACTTCGCGGCGAGCCAGGACGACGGCGAGGTCGTCTTCAGCCACGTACTCGAGCCCGGCGCGGCCGACGGCTCCTACGGCATCGAGGTGGCGACGGCCGCCGGCGTCCCCGGACCGGTTCTCGAGCGCGCTCGAGAGCTCGTCGCCGATCACGCCGACGACGATCCCGAAACGGCCCTGGCAACGTCGGTAGCGGCCTCCGACGGCGGCTCGCCTACCTCTCACTCGGGCGAACTCGACGATCTCGCGGCCGTCGCGAGCGAACTCCGCGAACTCGAACTCGCCCACATGACGCCCGTCGAAGCGATGACCGCGCTCGATCGGCTGAAACGGCTGCTCGAGGAGTGACAACGACGGCTATGCGTCGTTACTCCATGTAGCCGAGTCCCTTCAGCCGATCCTCGACGTCCGAGAAGTCGTCGTCGACGTCGTCGCCTCCCGTCGCGCGCGAGACGTCGGCGCGTTCGACGCCGGTGGTCGCCGGGGGCGAGCCGTCACGGAACGCGTCGAACAGCACGCGCCCGTCGGCGTTCGAGGGGACAGGTTCGCCGATGCCGTGTAACAGCGTGGGGGCGACGTCGACGACGCGAGCGCTCCGGAGGTCGCTGCCGGGTTCGATCGCAGGCCCCCGACAGAGCACGACGCCTTCGCTTCGGTGACTCGCAGTGTACGTTCCCGTCTCGCCGAACGGCTCGTCGGTGAGGGCGGTCCGGATCTCGCGGGCGCCGCGACCGTTGACGACCAGATCCGGCGAGCCGTCGTCGGTCGGAAACAGCTCGTCGCCGTCGAAGACACACAGCGCCTGCTCGCCCGTTTCCGGATCGACGACGGACTCGAGCAGGTCGGTAAGCTCCCGTTTGATCCGTGGCACCTGCTCGGGTGGAACGATCCCGCGCTCGAAGCGGTCGACGTCGTTGACGTACAGCGAACCCGCTCCGTGGACGAACGCCGTCGTCTCCTCGTAGTCGACGTCGTAGAGCTCGTGATCGCCCGGTAGCTGGCTGGCGACGGAGTCGACGAACTCCCGTGGCAGCATCGAGACGAGTTGTTCTTCGGAGATGCCAACCGCGTTCAACACGCGCCTGACGGCGTCCCGCGAGACGCCGAGACTCGCGAGCGCGCCACGGGTTCCGTCCTCGTCGCGACGTGTCAGGTAGCCCTCACGCTCGAGGATCCGGTTGACGTAGACGAGTCGCTCGAGCGGACCGAAGCCGTGGTCGGAGACGACGTAGAGGTCGGCGTCGTGGTCGTCGGCGTAGGCGATAGCGTCGCCGACGATCTCGTCGAGCTGGCGGTAGTGTGCACGGAGCGTCGTCTCGTCCCAGATCAGGTGCTGGAGGCGATCGGGTGCGGTGAACACGAAGAAACACAGCTGCCAGTCGTCGGTCCGGTCCATCAGCAATTGCATGAGTTCGCGTCGGTTCGCGAGTAGCTCGTCGATCGCGACCTGAAACTCCTCGAGGCGGTCGGCGTACTCGGGGTACTCGAGGCTGATCTGGTAGTCGGGAATCTGCCGCTCGATCTCGTCGGCGAACGCCGGCGGGTGGGTAAACTCCGCGTCCGTCGACGGCGTCATCATTCCGGCGACGACGGTCCCGTCGATCTCGGTCGGCGGATACGTCATCGGCACGTTTCCGACCAGCGCGGGCGAGAGCTGTTCCCACAGTGGTGGCTGCGTACAGTCCCGACTGGTGTGCATTCGGTGGGTGTAATCCGAAGCGAGATTCTGGAAGCCGTAAATCCCGTGTTTATCCGGCCAGACACCGGTCGCGATCGACGGCCAGGCAAGCGGCGTCGTCGGCGGCCGCGTGCTCTCGAGCGGGCCGGCGGCACCCTCCTCGCGCAGCCGCGCGAAGTTGGGCAACTCGCCCGCGTCGGTCCATCGCTCGATGAATCGCCACGGTACGCCGTCGATTCCGAGTACGAACGCTCGGTCGGACGAATAGGTAGATCCACTCATGATTGCCGTCGAGTCAGGGAGGCGTCTCGCACGCCTGCTGTCGAGGGCGTCGTGAGGTGACCGCTTTGTTATGGATCGACTTTGGGGCCGAAATCGTCACGAACAGCGGACACTCCGTCGGTGCTGTCGGTCGGATCGCCGGGACGGTTCGGATCGACTGACGGCGACCGACCGTCCGTTCGGAGGCGAACGGACGGAAAAGCCATCCATAACAAAACCGTCGGTCGGGAAACGACACAGCACGCATGTCAACCGATGACGGGAGGGGTATCCCATGGGAAGTGTAGTGGTCTCGCTGGATGCCGAACTCGGCTGGGGGTTTCACGATCTCGCGGATCCGCCGACCGACCGCATCGAGAACGCACGCCGAGGGTGGCAGACGCTGCTCGAGCTGTTCGAGCGGTTCGAGGTGCCGGCGACCTGGGCCGTCGTCGGTCACCTCATGCTCGAGACGTGCAACGGTGAACACGCCGACCACCCGGCACCGGACGGCTGGTTCGAACGCGAACGAACGAGCTGGCGCGACCGCGAAGATCTGCGATTCGGTCCCGACCTCGTCCGGGCAGTGCTCGCATCGGACGTCGAACACGAACTTGGCTGTCACTCCTTCTCGCACGTCCTCTTCGGCGAGGCAGACACCTCGAGCGACCTCGCTCGCGCCGAACTCAGACGCTGTCACGAGCTCGCCGCCGAGTGGGGCCTCGAGCTCGAGTCGTTCGTCTATCCGCGAAACGACGTCGGTCACCGCGAAGCACTTTCGGAGGCAGGGATCAGGGCGTACCGAGGGTCGACACCGACGCCCGAGGGCGTTCGTGGCGTACTCGGAACGCTCGCCGGCCAGTCGTTGCTGGTCGAGCCCCACGTCGACGAGTACGGACTCGTGAACGTACCGGCGTCGACGTTTCTGTTCGGGTTCGAGGGACCGATCCGGACCGTCGCGGAGTCCGTCTGGGAGGATCCGATGGTGGCGACGGCGCGTCGGGGCATCGACCAGGCGACGGCAAACGACGGCGTCTATCACCTGTGGCTCCACCCGAACAACCTCGTCGACGACCGCGACCGCGAGCGCATGCGTGCGGTTCTCGCGTACCTCGCCCGACGGCGGGACGAGACCGATCTCACGGTCGAGACGATGGGCGAGGTGGCTCGCCGGGTCCAGAACGACTCGAGCGTTGACGGTGGATCTCCCGTCCGTCGACCCGTCTCGCGGTGAAGCGAGCCCGACGTCGGCACTCGGACCGCGTAGCGGTCGATCTCAGACCGATCGATCGTCAGTTTCCGATCGGCGTCACGTTTCGCATCTCGCCCCCGCAGCGCGGACAGGTGCTGAAAAGCGCGTTCGTCGACGTCTCCCGGCGTCGACACTGGAGACACTCGTACTCGATCTCCTGGTGTGCGCCCATAGGTAACTGTTACCAACGTAGTGTGTTAACTCTTTGCACAATCGCAGGGGTTGCGGTAGTAACCGCGGACTCGCCCGCGGACGCGTTCCAACGACGGCCGTGAGTCGGTACCGGTGCGATCGAGACGGTTCGCGGTTGTACGCGAATACAGTCGTATCAGGCGTGGTCCTCGAGGAACGCCTCGATGCGAGCCAGCGCCTCCCGGAGGTCGGCAAGCCCCGTCGCATAGGACACCCGGAGGTGGCCGGCGCCGCCGTCGCCGAAGACGTCACCAGGGACGGCCGCGACGCCCTGTTCGTGCAGCAGGTCCTCGGCGAACTCCGATGCGGTCCAGCCCTCGGGTACCTCGGGGAAGACGTAGAAGGCGCCTTTGGCCTCGAAACAGGGCATGCCGATCTCGGAAAAGCGCGAGAGAACGAACCGGCGGCGACGGTCGTACTGGGAGACCATCTCCTCGACGTCGTCGTCACAGGAGGCAAGCGCCTCGAGGGCGGCGTGCTGGGCGGTCGTCGGCGCAGAAAGCATGCCGTACTGGTGGATGCGGTTCATCGCGGCGATCGCGTCGGCGGGGGCGAGCGCATAGCCCAGCCGCAGGCCGGTCATCGCGTAGGCCTTCGAGAAGCCGTTGAAGACGACGGTGCGTTCGCGCATCCCCTCGAACGTCGCGATCGAGGTGTGTTCGCCCTCGTAGGTGAGTTCGGCGTAGATCTCGTCGGAAAAGACCGTCAGGTCGTGCTCGCGGGCGAAGTCGGCGATCGGCTCGAGGTCGTCTTCGGGCATGATCGCACCCGTCGGGTTGTTCGGATAACAGAGCACGAGCGCGTCGGCCTCGGCCGCGCCGGCGTCGGCGAGGGCGTCGACGGTGAGCCGAAAGTCGTCTTCCTCGAACGTCGGCACCGGCAGCGCCTCGCCGCCGGCGAAGATGACGCCGGGCTCGTAGGAGATGTACGACGGCTGGGCGATCGCGACGGTGTCGCCGGGATCGACGAACGCCCGGAACGCCAGGTCGACGGCCTCGCTCGCGCCCGCGGTGACGAGGATCTCCTCGTCGGGGTCATAGCCCAGATCGAATCGGTCGGCGACGTACTCTGCGATCGCCTCCCGGAGCTCGCGCATGCCACGGTTCGCGGTGTAGGAGGTCTTGCCCTGCTCGAGAGAGGTGATCGCAGCGTCGCGGGCGGCCCACGGCGTCGCGAAGTCGGGTTCGCCGACGCCCAGCGAGATAACGTCGTCGCGTTCTTCGGCAATCTCGAAGAAGCGACGGATACCCGACGGCGGAACCGCCTGGACACGCTCGGACGGCTCGAGCGTCATGGCGAGATCGAGAGCCGGTCGTCGTCGTCGCCGTCGCCGAGTTCGACCCCGCTTTCCTTGTAGGAGGTCATTATGTAGTGGGTGACCGTCTGTGTGATCTCGGGCACCGGCGCGACCTTCTCGCTTATGAACTGGGAGACCTCGCGGATCGAGTCGCCCTCGACTTCCATGTCGAAGTCGTAATCGCCGCTGACCAGCCGGAGCGCACGGACCTGCGGGAACCGGGCGAGCCGTTCTGCGATGTCGCCGTAGCTCGTCTCGCGGTCGAGTTTCACGTTGAGTTCGACCTCCGCGCGGACGCGCTCGTCCTCGAGTTTGTCCCAGTCGACGACGGCCCGGTACCCCCGGATGACGCCTGCCGACTCGAGTTCCTCGATCACTGCCTCGACCTCGTCTTCCTCGAGGTCGGTCATCCGCGCGATGTCCGCGACGTCGTATCGCGCGTTCTCCCGAAGCAACTCGAGCACCTCGCGTTGGCTCATATCCTGCCCCAGCGCGAGCGCAACCAAAAGGATTTCCTCACGAGCAACACTCACACATTTGATACATCCGTCACGCGGCGGGTGTCGACAGTAGACGAGCGGCTCCGACCGCCGGCTCAGGGCGCAAGCGCCTCGATCGTCGTCCGGACCTCCTCGGACGAAGCGCCGCGAGGGAAACTCACCGCGATCGCGTCGAGGCCGTCGACCGCCTCGAACCGCGCCAGTTGCTCGCGTGCCCGGTCGGGCGTGCCGGCGGCCCCGAGTTCGTCCAGCAACTCGGCGGCGAGGGCGCTCGCCCGCTGGCGGTCGCCGCTTCCCCACGCCGTCGCGATCTCGGTCGCGACGTCCTCGTACCCTTGTCTGGCCAGCGACTCGCGGTAGTACGTTCCCATCGCACCCACGTAGAAGGCGACGTGTCCGGCGACGAGTTCGCGGGCGCGCTCGCCGTCCTCGAGGGCACACGCCGTGACCGACAGCGTCGTTCGCACGTCGTCGGGATCGCGATCGCCGAGCGTTGCACCGCGACGGAGGTCCTCGAGTCGGTCCCGGAGCCCGTCGGGCGTGAAGACGGTGGCGTGCCAGCCGTCGGCGAATCGGCCGGCGAGTTCGACCGCCGTCGGTCCCATTCCCGCGACGTCGATCGGGACGGGTTCGTCGGGGGGATCACACCGCAACCGGAAGCCACCGAGCGTGAAGAGCTCGCCGTTGTAGTCGACGGTCTCGCCGCTCATGACCGCCCGCATGACCTCGAGACACTCGCGGGTGCGACGCAGTGGGCGGTCGAAGTCGTCCCCGTGCCAGCCCTCGATCACGGCGGGGCCGCTGGGGCCGATGCCGACGCGCAGGCGTCCGTCGGCGATCTCTTGCAGCGTGGTCGCAGTCTGGGCGAGCAACGCCGGCGAGCGCGAGTAGACGTTACAGATGCTCGGCCCGAGGCCGATCTCGTCGGTTTCGGTGGCCACGCGCGTCAGGACGGAGACGGCGTCACGACCCCAGGTCTCGGGGAGCCAGACGCGCTCGTAGCCACAGTCTTCGCCACGGACGGCGTACTCGAGAAGCGTCTCGACGCGTGGCTGTGCGGCGACGGGGAGGTGAAGCGTTCTGTCTGTCATGATCGAGGTGGGGAGCCGGCCGCCGAACCCGCAGTTCCGGCTCGAAACGCACAGTCGGGGTGGACGGGAAAAGAGGTTCGGACTGCCCCTTTCAGACGAACTGGCGCTCGAATCGACTCACGCTCTCGTCGGTGCCGGCCAGTACGAGTTCGTCCTCGACCACGAGCTCGAGCGTGTCGGGATCGAACTCCGTACGCACCTCGTCATCTCTGACGATGGCGAGAACGGTCGCGCCGGTCTCGTTGCGGACGTCGGCGTCGACGATCGTTCGTCCCGCCAGTTCGCCGGCGGGCGTCGTCACCACCCGGATCTGCTTGTCGAACCCGAGCGCTGCCTCGTCTTCGAAGACAGTCGCGGCCAGCATGCGGCCGCTGACCGTCGCCAGCGACTGGACGTCATCTGCGCCCGCCCGGTAGAGTTTTGCCACGTCCTCCTCCTGGACCGCCCGGACGAAGACGTCGACGTCCGGGTTCAGATCCCGGACGATCAGCGTGGTGAAGATCGCAGTCGTGTCGTCGCCGACGGTGACGATCACCGCGTCGGCGTCCTCGACGCCGGCTTCCTGTAACGTCTCGGGATCGCGGGCGTCTCCGACCACGTCCACGCCCGGCCGGTCCTCGACGTCGAGAACGGTCACCGCCGAACTCGTGTCGGCGAACGCCTCGACGGCTGCTGCCCCCGACTCGCCGTAGCCGGCGATCAGCACCTCCCGAGGCGACAGCTCGCGAACCGTCGACAGCGCCGTCGATCGGAGATCGTCGACGCCGTCCGGATCGCCGGCGGCGAGCAGTCGGGTGCCGGCGTCTAGCTCGAGGTCGGGACCGACCGGACTCACGAACTCGCCGTCGAGCCAGGCGCCGACGACCGTCACTCCGAACCGGTCCTGGAGGCGACACTCGGCGACGGACCGGCCACAGAGCTCACATCTGCCCGTGATGGAGACCTCGACTAGCTCGAGGTCCTCGCCGAGTTCGACGCGTTCGTCGGCCGCGGTCGTCACGGCCGTCGGCACCCGTTCCGCGAGGCTCTGACCGAGTAGCTGGCGTGGTGAGAGCACCTCGTCGGCACCCGCGATCCGATGATAGGCGGCCAGCTCTTCGTCCTCGACGACCGTGACAATCCGGACGTCCCCGTCGACTTCCCTGGCCGAGAGCACGATGCTCGCGTTCTCGTCGTCCGCCGCGTCCGCGACGACCGCCGTCGCCCGTTCGGTCCCTGCCCGCTCGAGGACGTCGACGGATTCGGGGTCGCCGTGGACGACGTCGATCCCGGACTCGTAAAGCTCGGTCGCCGTCTCATCGTCGGATTCGACGACGACGAACTCGTAGTCTCGAGATGCCAGCTCCGTCGTGAACGCCTCGGTCCGGGGCGTGTAACCACAGACCACGACGTGGTTCTCGACGGCGACCGCTTCGGTCGGCGGCGACGCCTCGAAGGCAGCCCGGATCAGCGGAACGGCGAATGCCTGTATCGCCGCCACGATCAGCCCGATCCCGGCCAGTTGCATCGCGATCACCAGCACGTTCATCTGGAACGTCTCCCAGGGGGCGTCCTGGCCGTACCCCGTCGTCGTGAAACTCTGGAAGACGACCTCGAGAGAGCGAATCAACGACTGGGGACGCCCCTCCCAGATCGCCATACCGAGATTGTACGCGACCGTAAAGACCGCCGTCGTCAGCGCGACCAGCGCGAGGTAGTTGAGAGTACGACGGGACCGCCACAGCGCCATGCGTGTTGCCACGTGTGTCCGGATGTAGAAGCTGTTGGTCGGACTCTCATCGCTGGTCGCCGTGGCGGTCTCGTCGGCCAGCGCTCGATCGACGGCGGGAGAAAGCGTCAGGGGGACCGATTGACCGGCGAACTCGAGCGTTCGTTCTCGAGACCAGCCCGCTGTCGGGGTATCGCCCTAGAAGAGCGCGTCGAGCTCGCCGCCCGTGTCCACCAGGGCGGCGGTTTCGTCCCGACTTCGCGCGCGGATGTCCTCGGTCGTCTCCTTGGCCTCGATGGCGACCTGCTGGAGCTGGTCGACCCGTTCGACGTCGGTGACGCCCGAGAGGAGGACGATCGACTTGACCTCGTCGTGGCCGGGAAGCGGGTAGTCCCCGCCCCGGACCTCCATACTGCTCGTTTCCTCCTCGAGCCACGTCCGACCGCGTTCGATGCCTTTCCGGTTCAGCTCGTTCGGCGGACCGGCAGCGACGACCAGCGCACGGCTGGTACTCGAGACGTTACAGGGAAGCGTGAGCCGTCCGAGCGTCGCCTTCCGGACGAGACTCGTCATCCGATTCGTCTCGGTGACCTCCTGTTTGTTCGAGGTGTCGTCGCTGCCGAACCGCGAGAGCAAGCCGCCGCTTTGCTCGACCGTCTCGGTCGCGTAGCCGACGGTAGAGATGCCCCCACCCTCGAGCGTGTTGATGATCTCGGAGGAGTCGACGATGCTCTCGGCGACGTGATCTTGCGAATCGACCTCGCCGGCCGCGAACAGGCGACCGAACCGTTCGACGATCTCCTGGTTGATCCGATCGTAGCCCGATCCAACCGATTCGCCGTTGCGTCGCCAGACGTCGTTGTCGAAGACGAGCAGGTTGTCGACTTCGCGGACGAACGTCTGGAACGAGCGCGCGGCGTTTAACGTGTAGATGCTTCCCTCGTCGGTTCCGGGGAGGATACCGAGTCCGTACACCGGTTCCGAGTAGATCCGTTTCAGGTGCTTCGCGAGGACGGGTGCGCCGCCCGAGCCGGTGCCACCGCCCATCCCGGCGACGATGAGAAACGCGTCGAGTTCGTGAACCGGCACCGCGTCGACCGCGTTCTGGATCTCGTCGATGTCCGCCTCGGCGATCTCCGCGCCGAGTTCGTTGTCCGCGCCGACGCCGTGACCTTTCACGCGTGCGCCGCCGATCAACACCTGTTTTTCCTGCGGGACGTGTTCGAGCCCCTGTAGATCGACGCTCGCGGAGTTGACCGCGATCGCATCGCCGACGAAGCCACCGTCGATCGCCTCGTCGTACTCGATGAACGCGTCGACGACCTTTCCGCCTGCCTGACCGAAGCCGATGAGTGCGAGTTTCATGGGTTCTCACGTGTACCGCGTCCCTTTCCCCGCCGCGTCGTCGCCCCACGACGGCTCATCTGCCGGGGTCCGGGAACGGATACCACGTCCGGTCACAACTCGATCAGAGCCATTGTTATGCCCCAGTTAGTGACTGTCATGGGACCCATACTTTCACGTTAACTGATCACTGTCTGTTCCTAACAGGTGGCTACTGTATCGGAGCCCGACGGCGGATCCGCAAAAACCGGGGCCGTTCAGAACGTTTACGTGATGGGGACGCGGACGTCTCGCGTATGGAAGCGGAGACCGATCACGACTCGGCGGCCGACGTCGGACACGACCTCGAGGCCGACAGAACCACAGCACCGATGAGCGAGTATACGGTCCGTGACGTCGCCGTCGGCGTGGTGATCATGGCCATCGGACTGGCAGTCGCGTTCGGCGTTCCGGTACTGATCGGGATCTAAGGAACGGGAGACGTGAGAAAGGCTAGAAGACGTACTCGTCGTCGTGTCCCATCATTCCGTCGTCTTCGAACCCCGGTTCCTCTTCGTCCTGTGGCCCGCTGGTCTTGTACGCTTTGATGCCAGTCGAGAGAAGCTCTTCGACGGCTTCCTCCCGATTGACGAACTCGCCTCGCTCGACCATCTGGGCGATCTGCATCTCGAGATGTTCCGGTATGGTGATCTCTACTTTCGGCATCTGGTTCGGCTTTCGGTGAGGGGGTATTTAAGTTTGACGGGGATAATACCCGGCCGGGAAAGAAAAACTTCAGAATGTAAAAGAGCATTCGCCGATTCCCGCTAAATTGTTCGAGGGAAACGGCCGGTTCGGAGGTCAGAACGAACTCCCTGGTCGGTAAGGCGAATATCCGATCGGATTCGTCTCCCCGTCGCATGCGCCATCGCGAACAGGCGCTATCGGTTGCTACCGGTTACCCATCATCGAATCGATCGCGTTCTTGAGCGTCGTCCCCGGCCGTGTGAGCGTCTCGAGTTGCTGGCGCATCTTTCGCTGGTTGATGTAACTCGCGAACGCGAGGATCGTCGGCGGCCAGAGTCCGACGAACAGCCCGCGCTGTTTCTCGCCCCGGATGAAAAAGTAGTACCACGAGAGGCCGACCGACGCCGCCGACACGAGAAGGGCAGGGCCAAACGCCTGTTCGCTTACTTCCTGTGCAGCCTCTCCGGACACGTCTCGTTCCGCTAGCTGTTGTCTACTCGCCATACACGACGGCAGTCGGCAAGCGCACACTTCGTTATAGCGAGGGTATCAACTGACGCCGGCGCTGCCGATCGATCGATAGACCGTTACGCTCGGTTTCGAGGCGCATCCCGTCCCTGGAACTGGAGGTTTATCTGACGGCGATCGTGGAAGTCGTCGCATCATACGGATTGCTGTACCGATGTCCCGGTGCAACCGCAGAACGGTCGCTGTTTCGCCGGGACAGACGGACAACGGCCCGTATCAGAACACTTCCGCGTCGGGTGGACTCGTGATGGGGCAAAGGGTAGGTGGTGAAACGAGTATCCCGTTTGCGCGCCCCACCAGTCGAGCCTGTTGCCCGACAGGATAGTACCGTTATTGGTTCGTCTCTCGAATCGAACGCAAGAACCTCCGAACACCGACCGAAGCGGCCCTGGCCGTTGGCTCGCGTGACGATCCAGAGACGGGTACAGATAGTTAGGCTGAAGGCGGCGGCGTCCCGAGTCCGGTCCAATGGATCGAGCGTCGGGCGACGGACGGCTTGCGGGGGGGCCGGAGTTGGATGGGTCGCTCGTGAGCCGAAGCTGTGAACTCGAGGACGTCTCCTTCGGTGCCGTCCTCGAGGTCGACGGCCATCCCCGCGTGCAGTGGGCGACGCCACACGGACTCGAAGCCGCCGGCTGTGGCGTCGCGATGCGATTCGAAACGTCCGGTCCCGACCGGTTCGAGACGGTTCGATCGGCTGCCGCCGACCGGCTCACGGCACTGGAACACGACGGTGCGCCGGCGAGCCGACCGCGGGCCTTCGGCGGCCTCTCCTTTCACGACAGCTACGATCACGACCACGACCACGACCCTGCAGAGCCGTGGCAGGGCTTCGCCGGAGCGTCGTTCGTCGTGCCTCGCGTCCAGGTGACCAGAACCGACGACGGCACGTGGCTGACGGTCGTCGCCGAAAGTGACGCGGCGGCGGCCGACGCGCTCGAGACGTGGCGAACGCGATTCGCGACGCTTCCATCGATGCGTCCAAGCGGCTCCGCGCCCGGAATCGACGCGACTCGACGGACGACGGACCGGGAGGCCTGGACTGACGGCGTCGAAACCGCCCTCGGGCGGATCGAGGCGGGTGACCTCGAGAAGGTCGTTCTCGCACTCTCGCTCATCGCAGACCTCGAGACGCCGATCGACGTCGCTGCGACGCTCGAACGACTGCGCCGGCGGTATCCGGACTGTTATCGATTTATGATCGATCGCGGTGACGACGGTATCTTCTTCGGTGCACCGCCGGAGCGGCTCGTCGCGGTCCACGGCGACCACGTCGAAACCGAAGCGCTCGCGGGATCGGTCCCGCGCGGGGAGACGCCCGTCGAAGACGACACGCTCGTCGACCGACTCTGTGACAGCGAGAAGTTCCAGCACGAACACCGCCTCGTCGCCGAGACGATTCGCGACCAGCTCGAGCCGCTTTCGAGTGAGGTGAGCGTCGGCGAACGGACCGTCCGCCGGCTTGCGACGATTCAACACCTGCAGACGCCGATCGAGGCGACGCTGTCGACGGATCGTCACGTCCTCGAGCTCGTCGAGGCGTTGCACCCGACGCCGGCAGTCGGCGGGATCCCGCTTTCGGCGGCCTTCGAGACGATTCGAGAGGTCGAGTGCTTCGACCGCGGCTGGTATGCGGCACCCGTCGGCTGGTTCGACGCCGACGGCAACGGCGAGTTCGCCGTCGGAATCCGCTCGGGCGTCGCGACCGACGATGCGGTCACGCTGTTTGCCGGCAACGGCATCGTCGCCGACAGCGACCCCGGCGAGGAGTGGGAGGAAGTTCAGCTGAAGTTCCGGCCGATCCTCGACGAACTCAGATGACGGCACCGAATCGCGCCACGCTGTGGGGACGGGTTCTCGTCGACGAGCTCGCCGCGGGCGGACTCGAGGCGGTCTGTCTCGCCCCTGGGAGTCGGTCGACGCCGCTTACCGTCGCGTTCGCCGCCCACCCCGACGTCGAGGTCTACTCGCATCTCGACGAACGATCCGCGGCCTTCTTCGCGCTCGGGCGGGGCCGTCGGACGGGCGAGCCGACGGCGCTCGTCTGTACCTCCGGCACGGCGGCGGCGAACTTCCACCCCGCGGTGATCGAGGCGAGCCAGGCACGGGTGCCCCTGCTCGTGCTCACGGCCGACCGCCCGCCCGAGCTACGCGACAGCGGCGCGAACCAGACGATCGACCAGCTCGACCTCTACGGCGACGCCGTCCGCTGGGAGGGGCAACTCCCCGAACCGGAGGCCGACGAACGAAAAGTCCGATCGGTACGGACGACAGCCGCGCGAGCGCTCGCGAAGACCACGCAGACGCCCGCGGGGCCGGTTCATCTCAACTGTCCGTTTCGCAAACCCCTCGAGCCCGTCGAGGTGCCCAGTGACGTCCCCGAAGACTTCGGGGAGACGCTCGCGGGTGGAGGACGGGACGGCCCGTTCGTCGAGACGTCCGGCGGGCGAACGAGGCCGGATCAGCCCGACGTCGAACTGGTCGCGAACGCGCTCGAGGACGCGGCCCGGCCGCTTCTCGTCGCCGGCCCCGCCGACCCGCCTGGGCTCGACGCGGACGCGCTCGCGGAGCTCGCGACTGCCGTCGACGCGCCGATCCTGGCCGATCCACTCTCGGGCGTCCGATTCGGCTCCCACGTCGTCGACGTACCCGTCTTCGGGGGGTACGACGCCTACCTCGAGGCCGTGCCCGATCCGGACGTCGTCGTGCGAACGGGCGCGTCGCCGACCTCGAAATCCCTCCGGCAGTACCTCCGCGACGCCGACGCCCGGCAGTTCCTGGTCGATCCCGCCGGCGAGTGGCGCGAGGCGACGTTTACCGCCACCGACCTGCTCGCGGTCGACCCCGAACTCCTGCTCGCGGCGGTGTGTGAGACCCTCGCCGACTGCGACGCCACGAGTGCGACCGAGGACGGCTGGCTCGAGCGGTTCCGCGTGGCCGAGGATCGTCACTGGGCCGTCACCGACGAGGCCTGCGAGCCCGGAGCGGTTGCGGACGCGCCGTTCGAGGGTGCGATCCTCGCGGCCGTCCTCGAGGGCGCGCCCGACCCCGCGACGGTGTTCGTCTCCAACAGCATGCCCGTCCGCGACGCCGACCGGTTCGGCCGGCCGCGCGAGGCCGCGCTTACGGTGCTGGCGAATCGTGGGGCAAGCGGCATCGACGGCATCACGAGCACGGCCCTGGGTGCCGGTAGCGCGACGACGGAGCCACTCGTCTGTGTGCTCGGCGACCTCGCCTTCTATCACGACATGAACGGCCTGCTCGCACTCTCGCGGTGTGGCGTCGATGCGACGATCGTCCTCCTGGACAACGACGGCGGCGGCATCTTCCATCAGCTCCCAATCGAGGCGTTCGATCCGCCCTTCACCGAGCAGTTCAAGACGCCTCACGGTCTCGCGTTCGACCCCGTCGCAGAGCTGTACGACCTCGAGTTCGAACGCATCTCGCCCTCGGCGTTCGCAGACGCCTACCGAGCGTCGCTTTCGGCGCCGGGGACGCAGGTACTTGCCGTCGAGTTCGACGCCGAGGCGAGCCACCGACGACGGGAAGAACTGCAGCGACGGGTTCGTGACGCGCTCGAGACGTAGCCGAAAGAAATCCGGAATGGGGCGATCGTGGTCGGACGTTCAACCGTCGTACTCGTCATCGAGGACGCTCTTGACGCGGTGTACCGTGTCCCGAGTCGGGCTCCCTGAACACGAGAAACGGTGTCGCCCACGTACCGGGTCAGCGTTTCGACCGTAGCTGTTGGCCCGAGACGTCTCGAGTGTGGATGGCCGAACGACTTAAATTCGGCTACCCCATACTGGGTTTCGAGAATAGCACAATACGTCCAAACGTGCGTGCCGGATCCGACGCATCCTCTTCCATGTCGACTCCACCCACCCACACGACCGACGTCGAACTGCTCGAACGAGATGCAGACGAGGGTACAGCCGTCCTGTCGTACGACCTGGCGGACCGACCCACGGTCGCCGTCGTCGACGCCGTCGCGACCGTCGAGGGCGTCGATCCGATCTCGCTCGAACCGCTTCACGACGCCGTCGATACCGACGCGCTCGATCGGCTGGTCGGGCACACACGTTCGAACGGAGACGTTCGCGTTACGTTCGCCTTCGCCGGATACGAAGTCGAAATCGAAATCGGATCTGCCGGGCGGATCCGTCTCGAGCCACGCGACCGGTAACTGACGGATTTCGAGCCCCGAACGGATCACAGTTAGGGAGTAACCATTGTTACAGTCCGCCCCCAACACGCAGTTACGACGAACACGAACATGAACACTGGAATCGTCCTGTTGAACTTCGGCGAACCGCCGGAGCCGGATCGCGACATCGTCGTCGAGTATCTCACGAACATCTTCTACAACAACGCCGACCTCGAGGACGCAGCCACCGACGAGGAGGCGAGAGAACGCTCCCGGGAGCTGGCCCGCCGGCGCGCGCCGGGACTGATCGAGGAGTACGAAGAAATCGGCGGCTCGCCGCTGAACGAGCAATCACGGGCCCAGGCGACGCTGCTCGAGGAGACGCTCGAAGAGCGAGGTCACGACGTCGAGACCTACGTCGGCATGCAGTTTCTCGAACCCTACATCGACGACGCCGTCTCCCAGGCCGCCGCGGACGGGATCGACCACCTGATCGGACTCCCGATCTACCCCCTGTGTGGTCCCTCGACGACCGTCGCCGCACTCGAGGAGTTGCGCGAGTCAGTCGACGCCCGCGACGACTGGGACGTCGAGGTCGACGAGATCACCGGCTGGCACCGCCACCCCACCTACAACCGCCTCCGAGCCGACGCGATCGCGACCTTCGTCGACGAACAGGGTCTCGAGCTGACCGAAGACGGGACGACGCTCGTCTTCTCGGCACACGGCACGCCCCAGCACTACCTCGAAGAGGGGAGCCGGTACGTGATCTACGTCGAGGAGTACTGCGAGACGATCGCCTCCCTGGTCGGCGTCGACGACTACGAACTTGGATATCAGAACCACGAAAACCGCGACATTCCCTGGACCGAGCCCGACGTCGAGACGCTGATCGAGGATCTCGAGACCGACCGCGTCGTCGTCGACCCGGTGAGTTTCATGCACGAGCAATCGGAGACGCTGTCGGAACTGGACGACGACCTCCGCGAGGAGGCCACAGACGTCGGCCTCGAGTTCCACCGGGTGCCGATTCCTCACGACGATCCCCGCTTCGGCGCGGTACTCGCGGATCTGCTCGAGCCGTTCGTCGCGGACTTTGGGCCCGACTACTACGGCTTCCGGCAGTGTCAGTGTCGCGACGAACCGGGGACGATGTGTCTCAACGCGCCACTGCGGCCGGTCGGCGAGCCGTCCGGCGACCGGTAGCCGTCCGGAGCCGAGACGAACGACTCGCCGGTCGGACCTCTCCGTTCCCGAAACCTTTTGCTGGATGCGGCCCGGGCTTGTACCATGAAGGAATCGTTGCTTGATATCCTCTGTTGTCCGCTCGACAAACACGATCTCGACCTCGAAGACGCCGAGTACGAGGGCGACGAGATCATCTCGGGAACGCTCGTCTGTACCGAATGTGGCGAACGCTACCCGATCGAGGACGGCATCCCGAACCTGCTCCCGCCGGATATGCGCGAGCAAGCGCCGGCCTAAGGTGACGACCGTGCCCGGGGAGGAGATCACCGTCCACGTGAGTCACGAGGGGCCGGATACCATCGCGGCTGCGACCGATTCTCTCGAGGTACGCGAGTCGTTCGGTATCGTCCTCGAGAGCCACGGGGGACCGGCTCACGTCCACTGCCGGCTCGACGACGCCCTCGACCGGGTCGTCACGCTCGAGAACACGAACTACTACGTCGAACCGCCCGAGGAGACGTACGTGCCGGTGTTCGTCGACGACGTCGACGAGCCCGTTACGGGCAGGCTCGAGGTCTCGACCGGCTACGGTGCGACGGCGACGACGGTCGCGGTCACCGTCGCCCCGTCGCCCGCCGGCGTCGAGGTCGACGAGAGTCTCTCGCGTCCGCGCGAGCCGGAGCCGGAGCCGACGCCGCTCGAGCGGATAGTAGCTGGCGTCGACTCCGGAACGCTCGGCGTACTCGCTCTGGGGGCGGTCGCGATCGGGACGGCAGCCGTGACGGCCGCCGTCGTCGGTGGATTCGTCGCGTTCGTCGGCTTTCTCGTCGTTGCCGTCGGCGTCGGCGTCGCACTCGTCTTGCTCCTTCGGTAACCGGTAACCGCGGTCGGGCGACGTCGGCGGCCGATCCTGGGTCACGCCGTGTGTGAAAATCACTCCCTTTACGGTCTCGGTCATCGAACCGGACCGACATGGAGGTTTCAGACGAGCAACAGCTCATCCAGGAGACGGTGCGGGCGTTCGTCGACGAGCGAGTCCGTCCCGTCGTCGACGAGGCCGACGAGAGCCAGACGTTTCCAGAGGACGTCTGGGACGCACTCGCGGAACTCGATCTGACCGGTCTGACGGTCCCCGAATCCTACGGCGGGTTCGACGCCGATGGGCTGACGAAAAGCATCGTCAACGAGGAACTCGCGTACGGACACCTCTCGATTGCGACCGCACTCTCCGTACACTCGCTCACGACGTCGTGTATCGCCGAGTTCGGCTCCGACGAACAGAAAGAGCGGTGGCTCCCCGAGATGACGACCGGACGTCCGGTCGGTGCGTTCGCGCTGTCGGAGGCCGACGCCGGCTCGAATCCCGCGGAAATGACCACCGAAGCCCGGAGAGCGGGCGACGAGTACGTCATCGAGGGACAGAAACAGTGGATCACCAACGGTCAGCGTGCGGGCGTCGTCGTCCTCTTCGCCAAGACCGACCGCGACGATCCGGACACCGTCACGCAGTTTCTCGTTCCCGCGGACGTCGACGGCCTCGAGGTCGGCAAGAAAGAGGACAAACTGGGACTGCGTGCCAGCGACACGACGACGCTGCTTTTCGACGACGTTCGGATCCCCGCCGAAAACCGGCTAACGGCGGTCGGCGAGGGGCTGAAAGCGGCCTTTTCGATCCTGACCGGGGGACGTATCGCCATCGCCAGCCAGGCCGTCGGCCTCGCGCAGGCGGCGCTGGACGACGCCGTTGCCTACGCCAACGAACGCGAGCAGTTCGGCGAGCCCATCATCGAACACCAGGCCATCGCCCACAAGCTCGCTGACATGCAGACGAACGTCCAGGCCGCACGGCTGCTTACCCGCGATGCCGCCCGGAAAAACGACGACGCCCTCGATCCGATGGCCGCGAGCATGGCGAAGTACTTCGCCAGCGAGACCGCCGTCGAGGTCGCGAACGAGGCAGTGCAAGTCCACGGCGGCTACGGCTACACCAAAGACTTCGACGTCGAACGCTACTACCGCGACGCCAAGGTCACGACGATCTACGAAGGGACCTCGGAAATTCAGCAGACGATCATCGCTCGGCACCTGAAAGAGTGACCCCCCGCAGCTGGGTGCTTTCGAGCGCGCTCATACGGGCCGCTGTACGTCAGTGCCGGCGAACCCACGACCTGTCTGTGATTTCGCCAGTACATCGGTACAGCAGTCAGTATCACTCCTCGCTTTCGTCGTCACCGGTGGCGGCTCCCTCGAGCGACTCCTCCTCGTCGTCGGACTCGGCGTCGGTCGTCGACGGCCCCTCGTCCTCGATGCCGACCGCGGGTTCGAACTCGTCGATTGGTTCCCACTCGTCTTCCTCCGAGGAACGGAGCCGCCGCCGTAGGAGTACGATCGCGCCGACGATCCCGAGGGCGACGAGTAGCCGTCGGAGACGGCTGCCACCTCCCTCGGTCGGTTCCTCACCGACGTCGACGTCAGCATGCTCATCTGCTGACTCCTCGTCCGACAGCTCTTCCGGTACGTCTTCGATGATTTCGGGCGTCTCCTCGTCCACCGACCGCTCCTCGAGTTCGCCGCTTCGGCGCGTGCCGACGAGGTAGCCCACCGCGGCACCGAGCCCGAGCACCGCACCCACTACCGGTAGCCGGCGTCTGCTCGCCCGCTCGGCGTCGGACTCCTCGACGGCCTCGACGATCGAATCCCGCATCGGTGACTCCATTCCCTTGCCGACGGCTTCTTTTACGACACGCTCGGAGAGGCGTTCGTCCTGTTGGCTCTTGTCGGACATATCGTGGTCGACGACAACACTGTAAATAGTTCTGTCCAACGTTTCGATTATTTTTTGCAGACAGTAATCCGTTACTCGCTACCTAACGACGTCGTTCCGAGCGACAATCGCCGACTACCCACCGTTCGCCGTCCGGGAACGTCGTCGGCGGAATCGACTCCCGTGCCGGGCCGGTTCGAAACCTCGAGCCGAGGCGGACAGTCGTCGGAGACAGTCCGACCTCGGAACTGGCTACGTGACGGTTTGTGTGGCTGCAACCGTGCTAGCTAATGCCTTCCATAACGAAACGGGTAGAGTCCAACGTGGTGGTATGAGCGTCATTCGACGGCCGGGCATGCTCGGTCGAACGACACAGCGCCGCCTCGTCGGAACGACGGCAGCACTGTCGGCCGCGCTGGTCGAGACGCTCGCCGTCGGCGCGTGGTTCGTTCTCGTCACGGAAGCACGAACGGTCTCGACGGCGATGGCCGGTCTCGGTGTTCTCTTCTGTGGTTCGTTGCTCCGGGTGAGCGTCTTCGGGGCGGCGACGAAACAGCCCGTCGACGTGTTGCGTCCGCGACGGCTCGTGGCCGTTCCCACCCTGGCGGGCTGTTGGCTCGTCTGGCTGCTCGTCGCCGAACGCGTGTCCGGACTCGCTGGAATCGGCGTCGCCAGCGTCGTCCTCGCGGCCGTCCTTACCGGTCAGTTCGCCCTCGAACGACGGGTGTTCCGCGTCGGTCGGGTATATGATACCGCCTCACACACGGGCCTCGTTCCGGTCCTGATCGCCGTTCCGGGCGTCCTCGTCGCCGTCGGTGCGACGGCCTTGCTCTCGACGGCGTGGCTTCTCGACTGGACGCTCACGGCGACGGCGTTCTCGCTCGAGGGAATGACGCTCGTCCTCGAGCTCCAGTCACTTCACGCCGGCGTTCTCGCGTTCGGCTGTGCCTCGTTTCTCGCCCAGCAGCGGCGGTTGTACCGTCTTCTGACTTCGTAGCTGGCCACGCCCTACGCACCGACGTTCTGGTCGCTCTCGAACGAGTCCGGGTCCGGTTCGATGGCCGCGTACTCGACGGCTCGCCGACCGAGCGTGGCGACCCGCTGCTCGAGGCTCTCCTCGACGAACGCGCCGTCTTCGAACGCCTCGCTGGCGTTCGGAACGACCGCCTGGTGTGGGAGCACCCACGCGTTGAGCGCCCGGCAGACGGATCGCAGGTGCTCGAGGGTCGTCACCGGGAACGAGCCACCCGAGACGGCGAGCAGCCCTACCGTCTTGTCCTCGAACTCCTCGAAGCCACAGTAATCGAGTGCGGTCTTCAGCGGCGAGGAGTACGAGCCGTGATACATCGGCGAGCCCAGCAGGACCGAATCCGCCTCGCGTACGCGGGCGGCGAACGCGGCGGCGTCGCCGGCGTCCTCGCGGTCGACGTCGGCGTCGAAAAGCGGCAGTTCCCACTCGCGCAAATCGAGCAGTTCCGTCTCGGCACCCAGCCGGGACGCCTCCTCGAGGGCGCGCTCGAGGGCGAGCCGGGTGTAACTCTCCTCGCGCAGGCTGCCACAGATCGCGACCACGCGAACGGACTCTCCACTCCCATCCGAATCGGTCTCTGTCACGGTCGACCACTCGACTCCCCACGTGAAAAACCCCGCCGGCGGGCCGTCGGCGGACCGGTCAGCGACGGAGCCGTGCGACCGTCTCCTCGCTGCCGTCCTCGAGGGTGACCAGCCCGTCCTCGGCCAGGTCCTCGAGTAGCCCTCGCAGCCACGACCGGCCGTACTCGCCGTCGGGGGCGTAATCGACTCAGATCCGGTGGCCGAGCGCGTCGAGCTCGAGGTCGTCGTACTCCCGAAGCGTGGCGATCACCCGACCCCGGAACTGGCGACGGCTCCCCTCGAACCTGGGCTGGGTGGGGACGTCGGGCGCAGTGAAGTCGCCGGTGGCGTAGGCGGTACACCACTCGCGCCAGGGACAGCCGACCTCGTCACAGCGAGGAGTCTGCTGACAGGCGACGCCGCCCAGTTCCATGATCGCGTTGTTCCAGACGCGTGACTCGCCGGCGGGCATGAGCTCGTTCGCTGCTCGCTCGAAGGCCCGATCGTCATCCGGGACGTCGAAGGCGCGATATTTGCGGAAATATATTGGTCGTGTCCCAAACTCGTCTAGAGTCGTAACTGACTCCTGTGGAAACAGGGTCACCTCTGGTACCTACCCCGAAGTGACCCATGCACGCCACAATCGACGCGCAAGTCACGGTTAGCATCGACTTAGACAAAACGCTACCGCTTGCCACTCTCGCTGAATCTCTCACAGAGCTTCACCTCGAGGCGACGATCCTCGAGGAGCTTGTCAAAAGCCTCGACGAGCGCCTCGTCGAGGCGTACTGTGGGGAGAAACACGCGCGCGGAAACGGCGATCGCCGTTTCCAGCGCGCCGGAACCACAACACGAACAGCTGTGACAACCGCAGGAGAGCACGAATTTTCCCTTCATCACGTCAAAGACACCGCTGCCACCGGTGACGATCCTACCTACTTCCGCCCTCTCGAAGATCTCATCAAATTCGACGGGCAGCGCATCTATCAAGAGGATATTTCGCTCCAGAGTACCGAACTCGCTACGTCGCTCAGCTTTCGTGATGCCGTTGCCCACGGCGACGGCTTCACTCCGATGCCTTCGAGAACCACGATCAACCGCCGAGTCCGTGAGTACGGCAGCAAACTCGGTGACTTCGTTCGTGATCGGCTTCCTGGGACGAATGCAGACACTGTCGTTCCTGACGGAACGAAGTGTCATAGCCAGGACGATCACTGCACGTACCACGACGTCAACGTCACTCTCGGACAGATCACCGAAGACAACGCGGAAACCACGCTCTTAGACGTCAATGTCAACGAACCGTGGGACGATACAGCAGAAGATCTCGAAGAGAACGAGGCGATCACTGACGACGCGACGGTCGTCAGTGACGCCGAGGAATCCCTCGTCGACGCCTTCGAGACCAGCTATCGATCTCATCAGCTCGATCTCGTTCATGTCGGTCGAACGCTTGGATACAAGCTGTGGAAGGACGGTACCTTTTCGCTCGAAACGCGGAAAGCGATCGCCTCAGACGTCACAAACGACTTGTTCCATCTGAAAAACTCGGTTGCGCTCCATGCACCGAGGAATGAGCGTTTGGCGATCCGCGAGCGGATCGACCAAACGCTCGAGAACCTCACGAAGGAGGCGTGGCGCTTAGTGGCGTTCAAAGCCTGAACTGATGGGTGAAACCGAGTGCGGTTGACCGGTTTCACTCATCAGTCGACGCTTGGAACGGTACTTAGAGCAACAGGACTCTCCAAAAGCAGCGGCGTACCTCCGAAAATGGGCACAAGCAACCGTCACATTCGCCGAACTCGCACTCGAGGGACAAGAGGTTCTGTGGACATCGAACGTGGTTGAACGAGCCATGGGCGAAATCTCGAAGCGGTGTAAAAACCAGTGGATGAGATGGACAGAGTCCGGCTTAGAATCGCTCCTCTGGCTCAATCTCGTGAGATATGCCGATTCCGAGCAGTTCGCGGCGTTCGCCGACGAACTGCTCGAGCGTTCAGCCAAAACAGCCATGACATTGGAGGTGTCAGTTGACGCTACCAGAGGCGAACTCTAGACGAGTTTGTGACGGGACCAGTAGCTATCCGCGAGTTTCTTGTATGCCCAGGGATCCTCGGGATACTCCTCGATGAGCGCCTCGAACTCGGCCCTGCTGTCAGCGGTTCTACCCAGTTCCGCGAGCGAGTCGGCGACGAAGTGGCGAAAGTCGAGAAGAAACTCGTCGTCTGCGTCCGGAAACTGCTCGCAGACCTCCCGGCAGAACTCGAGTCGGTGCTCGTGATACGCCGGATCGTTCTCAGCGACGGTGGCAAGATCGCTATCGAGCGTTCGAATGAACGCCTCGAGTGAGAGAAACGTCGGTAATGTTCGGTCTGCCTCTCCGATGGTCGTACTGTCGTCGGGTATGACGGCGAGGATGTACTCCCAAGCAGTTAGCCACTGATCGCAGGCCTCAGCGCGGTTTCCCTTCTCCCGGAGATCGCGTCCCTCCTGTACGAAGTCGTATATCCGTTCTTCATTCGGAACCTCGGGTGCCCAGCGCTCACAGAGTTCCTGTGCCGCCATCCAGATAAAGTCCTGATCGTAGCCTGTGGCATCGACCTCGTATTCGGCTTCCCACTGCTCAGAGAGTGTCGTCGCCGAAGCGAGGTCTTCTGCTCGGTCCCGAAACGCCGCCTCGTTTGTTTCGATGCCGTGATCCGCGAGCTTCTCAACGATTTCGTCCGTCGAGAGTGCTTCGACATCACTGAGTTCCCACGCATCTGCAGGATAGGTACCGTCTGTTGCATTGGCTGTTCGTTGCTCACGCTGGATGGATTGACTGGCGTCCGTGTCTGCGTCGTTACTGCTCTCATCTACGCCGTGTTCGTCGACGTATTGCTCGACACGCTTTCGATCGATTCGGCTCAGTTCGTCACGTTCGTGGGACTCGTAGAGATGCTCTCGGAGCGCAGTCTTCTCATCGAAAGTTTGTTCGCAGTAGCGACAGTCGCTCATTGGTCGAAATACGTAGGGAGGGCGGTAAAACAACTGGTGTCAATGGGACATCCCCGACAAAGCGGCCAAGAATCATTGTGGCCTGTGATATAGTCTCCACCAAAGAACCACCTTACCAATCGATTCGAAGGAGGATTCCAATCATTTGGTAAGGTAAGTACTTTAGAACGAAGTGTGTTTTAATTACCTTCACGGGCTACGTCTATTGGATGACTGCCTACATCTATTACCATTATCCAGATGATCCCCAATACTCTCTCGCATACGTTACTCAGGATCAAGACGAAATAACCGCTGGACAGAACGCAATTATTGAGCGTTATGAGCTTGATGAAGAGTTCTTCGTGTTGTATACGAATCAAGGGGCCAGTGGGACAGTCGAAAATCTCGACGATGATTTCGAAGATGCACTCGATGAGATGTCACCACAGAACCGGACGATAGCTATACGACTACTCCAGATTTTCGAAGAGATAATCGAAGAGAAAGAACTTGAAGAGGATGCAAAGCTCGAGATATACAAACAGATCGAACTTGAGCGGATCCCCGATGCGATCGACCGAATCAATTGGGACTGCGCAGCTGTCGATGTTGCTGGTCAGCTGATGTCTACCCTCATTCTCAAGCATGCGCTTCCCAATGCAAATCATCGGACATCGATCAGTATGGCAAAGTGGTATCTAGAAAGTATCGAAACAGGATTCTCATTCCCGGAATTTGCCACTGAAGAGTACGACTGGAAGAAATGGGTCAACGAGTATATTATCGAATCTAAGCGGATCCTCACTGTTCGACGAAATACCACGGCATTTTCTCTGCTTGCAGAATGGGGTTGTGACGTCGTCAAACGAAAGAACGATATTGAGATCAATCTCGCGGAGTATAATCTTGATCTGTCGCAGTCAGATGCCTACGAGTATTACGGGGACAAGCATACTGATCTCTGTACAGAGTTCCTTATTGAGTCGGTTACACGGGCTGGACACGATGAACTGATTAGTACTGATGGAATCAGTAAAATGGAATTTGTCACGTATCTCGAAGAGTCAGAATAGCGGCGCTAATCCTGAAGATGAGCGACTGTACGCCCGAGTTCACGGGCATGTTCGCTTTCGCCTACATCGTACCGCTCTTCTATTGAGCGGAGTCGTTCTTGGAAGGTCATTTGGTGAAGCCTCCAATAGCTCCTGTTCTAAAGGAGACGGTTCTGACATAAGAACGTTTTCCTAGCTCTTATACTTAGAACCAGCCGGCCTTGCTTAGACATCAGTAACAACGTTCTTTGGCAGTCAAACAAGCTCGAATGTCGTGTGTAGGTTTCGTGGATAGATTGAGATTCAGACTAATTTTACCTTGCGCCAATCCTGTTTCAGCATCAATAAACCGCAGCTACTGCTGGAGTCTAGCAATAGTCTTCCCATCTCGTTCAAGAGTTTGAACCATCCCATCATCAGAAAGATCGTCTAATAAGTCCTGAAGCCAGTCCTGTCCATAGTCACCGTCGGAGGTGTAATCGACTCGAATCCGTGGTCCAAGCTCATCTAACGATAGTTCACCGTATTCACTTAGAGTACGGATGACCCGGCCACGGAACTGTCGACGGCTCCCCTCAAAACTGGGCTGAGTTGGTACATCAGGGGCAGTAAAGTCACCTGTTTCGTAGGCGTCGCACCACTCTCGCCACGGACAGTCGGCTTCATCACATCGGGGTGTTTTCTTGCAGGCGACGGCACCAAGTTCCATAATAGCGTTATTCCAAACGCGAGATCGGCCATCCGGCATTAACTCGTCCGCCAGCTTCTGATACGGTGGATCTTCTGTATTATGTATTTCCGAAAATGCGCGATAACAGACCCGCTCGACGTTCGTGTCGACGACCGCGTCGCCCGCGTTGAACGCGAAACTCGCCACCGCGTTGGCGGTGTAGGGGCCGACCCCCATCAGCTCCTCGAGCCCCCCGGGCGTCGTCGGGAACTCGCCGTCGAACTCCGTCTCGACCTGTCCGGCCGCCTCGTGGAGGTATTTCGCGCGGTTGTTGTAGCCGAGGCTGTGGTCGGTCCAGAAGCCGACGACGTCCGCGCGGTCGGCCGCCGCGAGCTCGGCTGTCGTCGGCCAGCGCTCGAGAAAGCCCTCCCAGGCCTCGACGACGCGCTCGAGCTGGGTCTGCTGGCTCATCACCTCACAGACGAGGATCTCGTAGGGGTCGTCGGTCCGTCGCCACGGGAACTCGCGGTGGTCGTCTTCGTACCACGCGAGCAGGGCCTGGCGGACGGCCGCGAGGTCCTCGGGCAGGGTCCACTCGGTGTCCGGATCGGTCATCGCCCGTCGTTGGGAACGAACGCCCTTTAGGCCTGCCGATAACGCTGTCATAGCGGGGCGTACTGACCGCCAGTCAACGTACCAGATTCAGATACTGTCTTTCGTGGCGTGCAAGAGACAGGGCGAATATACAACACCAGCGTACGGTCAACGATCTGCCAACACAGCACGAGTTGAGACAACCACCAGTGCAAGACAAAGGACGATCATACTCCCTTGCGAAGCCACGGCGACAGCGGAGTCAACCTCTTCGCCGGTCGCAAACGCGATTATGTCGGGAACGGCACGGAGTGAGCCCAGAACACCTAACGCTCCCAGTGCACCGAGCCCGTAGACTGCAAGACGCTCGCGGTCGGTCTCCTGACCTACAGTTGCAAATCCAACGACGAGAATGCCAAAGAGAGCCGGGATGAGCGCCGTCATACTGGCGAAGTCGGTGAGAACCCAAGCGCCGATGCCAAGCACGACCAACACAACGCCGATGATGAGTCCACTCGTGAATGCGAACGGCGTACTGTCTGTCATAGCTGGATGTTTTGCCACCAGCCCTTATAGGTTAGTCATATTATCGATAAGATCGGCAAGTCAGCTACCAACGGCTGAAGCCGTTGGCTTGTCAGTGGACTCCCGTTCTGCCGACACGTAGGCGTCGGACGCCACTTCAGTAGCGTTCACGGTCATCGTTCCCGACTTCAGGGCGTACTGACAGAACGCCCCTCCAGCGGGGGACTTCTGCCCTCGCTGGAGTTTCAGTGCCAATTTTCGGGCCACGTTCTTCGCTGCGTTGTAGTCAGCGTTTGCCGAGTACGAGCAGTCAAGACACTTGAACTGTTGCCCGTCGCGGTTTTCTTCGAGTGTACACCCACACTTCGAGCATTGCTGGCTGGTGTAGGACGGTTCGACTGTTTCGACCACGATGCCAGCCAGTTCTGCTTTGTTCGCGGTTTGTTCTTGCAGCTCGCGGAACGCCCACTGCTGAAACCTCTTGTCGTCGCTGATACGCTCTCGAATCCGCTCCAAGTCCTCGAAGGCGATGTGCGTACAGCCGTGGCGCTTGGCTTCCGCGACGATCTCTTTGGAACACCGATGAAGATAGTCTTCGCTCCACCGACCGAACCTATCACCGATCCGTTGGAACGTCAGATGGGCGCTCCGTGTTCCAGTCTGTTGGAGGCTGGCACGTCGTTTTTCGAACTCGCGGCGTTGGTGGTTGAGGTAGTCGGCGTTCCCGACGAATGCACCCGTTGAGGTCACTGCAATGTGGTCATCAACGTTGCAGTCCACGCCAAGCACGTTCGAATGCTCGGCTTTCTCAGGACGAGTAACGTCGAGTTCCCGTTCCATCACTGCGTGCAGGTAGAACTCGTCGGCTTCGCTGTCGTAGTGGACGGTGCTGGTCGAAAAAGAGTACTCGTCGTTCAGCAAGTACTCGCCATGTGGTGTGCCGTCTGGGTCGTCGGGTAGGTCGTATTCGCATTCGACTCTGCCGTTGACGGTGGCGAGACTTACTTTATCGCGGTAGTAGGTCGCTGCCCGCTTATCGTAGACGATGCTGAACGTGTCGTAATGGGGTTTGCTGGTGTTCTCACCGTCTGCCAGCCGGTCAACGCAGTTGTCAATGTCGTCGGTGGCGCGTTTGATAGCCTTCTGGACGAGATTCGCGTGCAGGTAGTCGGTTTCTTCACGAAGGTCGTCGTAGATAGCGGCTTCGGCTTCGCTCGCAGGTTTCCAGTAGAGGAGTATGCGAACGTTCTGTGAGACTCCTCCAGTCGACGGCTCGCTCGAAAGCGATATGGGGCCGTGGCTGGTTGTCCCGGCCATGAGCCTCGAGGAGTTGAACGAGGAGATGCAGGACAGCTACTCCGAACTGGGCGAGGAACTCACCGTCTCGCTGGATCGGGAGACCAGGAACGAGCTCGCCTTGCTCGAGACCGCACTCGAGCCCGACGAGACCGACGAACTCGTCCGGCGGGCGGTCCACATGCTCTTTCAGACGGCCGTCGACACCGGTAACCTCGATTTCCACCTGCGGTCGGGCTACGACGTCACCTACGACGAGTACCTCACGGGGATGACCTTCGAGGAGATGACCGGTGAGGACCGGTATCCGTCGATGGACGACGAACGTCGGTACCAGTTCTAGCTCTCAATCAATCGTCGCCACGCGCGCGTTCGAACGTCTCGATCGCAAGCTCCCGCCGGTCTGCGTGATCGACGATCGGCGCGGGATAGTCGGGCGCGAGGTCGCGCCGTCGGGTCGGCTCGAGGTCGTCCCAGGCGTGGATCGCCTCGGCCGGGACGCCCTCGAGTTCGGGGACGTACTCCCTGATGTAGGCGGCGTCGGGGTCGTATCGCTCGCCCTGTGTCATCGGGTTGAACACCCGGAAGTACGGCTGGGCGTCTGTGCCAGTCGAGGCGGCCCACTGCCAGCCGCCGACGTCGTTCGCCGTGTCGTGGTCGACGAGTTTCCGTCGGAACCAGTCGTAGCCCGCCCGCCAGTCGATCAGGAGGTCTTTCGTGAGAAACGAGGCGACGAGCATCCGCACGCGGTTGTGCATCCACCCCTCCGCACGGAGCTGGCGCATCCCCGCGTCGACGATCGGGTAGCCGGTCTCCCCGCGTTGCCAGGCCGCGAATTCGTCGGGGGCGGTTCGCCACTCGATCTCGCGTTCGTACCTCGAGACGTTCTCGCGGACGATCTCGGGGTTGTAGGCGAGGACGTGGGCGTAGAACTCCCGCCAGGCGAGCTGACGTCGGAACTCCCAGACCGACTCGCGGTCGGCGTCGGACCGGGCACGCGCTATCGCGTCCTCGGTCGCGGCGTACACTTCCCGGACCCCGAGCGTTCCCCACGTGAGGTGTGCCGAGAGTCGCGAGGTTCCCTCTCTGGCCGGGTAGTCCCGATCCTCGGCGTAGCGGTAGATGTCTTCCCGACAGAACGACTCGAGGCGGGCCTGCCCGGCCGGCCGGGTGACGGCCGGCAGTGATGCCTCGGGCTCGTCGAATCCCAGCTCCGCGACCGTCGGCAGGGGCTCGCCCTCGACGGCCGCGAGCTCGTCGGCGGCGGGCGGGTCGACCGGATCGGCTTTCGTCCGGTCGCGCCACTTCGTCCAGAAGTACGAGAAGACGGAGTAGTGCTCGCCCTGGTTCGGCGTGATCGAGCCCGGCTCGTGGGCGATGGCGTCCTGACAGGTCGTGACCTCGAGGTCGGCGTCCTCGAGTGAAGCGGTCACCGCCCGGTCGCGCTCGCGGGCGAGGCCGCTGTAGTCGTCGTTCCAGCTCACGCCGTTGGCCCCGTACTCGGAAGCGAGGTCGGGCAACACCGCGCTCGGCTCCCCGTGGGCGACGACGAGGTCGCTGTCGTGTGCACGGTAGCTATCCCGGAGTGTGGACAGGGCTTCGAGCATGGCGGCCACGCGGACGGACGAGGCGTGTGTGAGAATCGTCGGGTCGAAGACGAAGACCGGGACGACCGGGCCACGCTCGGTGCCGGCCGAGAGTCCGCGGTTGTCCGCCGGCCGAAGGTCCCGCCGGTGCCAGTGGATATGCATACGCGTGACAACGACCGCACGACGGAAAACGTGATCTGCTATCCGCCGGGTGGGATGCCGCCCTCGAGCGAGCGTCGTGCCGATTCGAGGACGCCTTCGACCGTGTAGTTGACGCCGATGTGAACGCTGACGGCGGCGAGGATGGTCCCGGCGACGACGTCCGAGAACCAGTGGATACCGAGATACATCGTCGAGAGGACGACGCTGCCTGCGAGTACGCCCGCGACGGGTACCCACAGCGGGTACTCCTCGCGGGTGAGCCACGCCAGCAGGAAGACGGTCACCGACAGCGACGTGTGCAACGACGGAAAGACGTTCACGCTCTGGTTGACCGTGTGTGTCAGGTAGCCGTACTGCGGAACCGTCTCGTACAGCAACCCGTCGAAGGCAATGTTGTCGAAGTTTCGCGGACCGTACGCGATGAACAGGGCATAACAGACCAGCCCGATCCCGTAGTTGGCCGTGAACGCGACGATCAGCGTCGAGAGATAGTCGGTCTCTTCGAGCGCGAAGTACGCGATAAACGGGAACGAAAGCAAGAACGCGTAGCCGTAGATGTAGACGAAGACGAAAAACGAGGTGAGTTCGGGCGTCTGGAACGATTGCAGTACCAGGACGGGGTTCTCACCGAAGACCGTCCGCTCAAGCGCGTAGATGTACGGCGTGATGTTCTGGCCGATGATCCGCCAGGAGAGCCACGGCATCACGTCCTGCGTGCTCCAGCGAACGAACAACACGCCGGCGAGCACCGAAAGCGAAAGCGCACAGGCGCGGACGCGGGGTCTGAACTCCCGGAGTGCGGTCGTGAACCGCCGTGGACCGACGAAGACGAGCGTCGCCGTGACGAGCATCGTCGCGACGACCACCGCGAGCTCGAGCAAGACCCCGGCGAGCACCATACCGAACCGATGGACGTCCAGCAGTTTAAACGGTGAGATTCACAGACCCTGCCGGGACGTTCACGCGAGGAGGTTTCCGTCCTCGTCGTAGCGATACCCCCCGGCCTCCTCGAACCGAGTGCGGACCACGTCTGGGTCTATCTCGCCGTCCGTGCCTGGAAAGGTCAGGACGTCCGGGCGCTGTGATCGCCACTCGTCGCCGAACACGCCGACCAGTGCATCGGGGGTAAGCGCCGGCTCGGCACGTCCGTCGCAGAACTCGTCGACGACGTATCGACGGTCGACCAGCTGTGAGACGACCTCGCGGAACCGATGATTCCCGAGCTCCGGGCGACGGGTGTTGTAGCCGACGAGATAGAACGATCGCGTCGACGTCCCCATCGTGGACGTGCCGGGGTCGTCCGCGACGGGCTCGAGCGTACTCGGCGTGAACGACCCACGAACGAGGTCGACGTCGTCCGCGAGCAACGTCTCGACCACCGTGGTCGCGGTCGGCGAGACTCGAAACTCGAGTCCGGCGTCCCCGTGATCTCCCTCGAGCAGGTCTTCGTAGCCGGGAACGCCGTCCCGCCGAAGGACGTGGTCGTCGTACGGCTGGAGTTCGAGTCGGTCGCCGCTCGCGTCCGCGAACGTGAACAGACCGGAACCGACCGGCTCCTCGTTGTCCCAGGCCAACGCCTCGGTGAGCGACTCGTCGATCGGTTCGGTGCGGTCGGCCCAGACGTGTTCGGGAAGCAGCGGGATCGTCAGCGCCCGCCGGGCGACTGCCCTCGAGCGATCGTCAAACGAGAACCGGACGGCCCTCCGACCGACTCTCGAGACGCCGTCGATGGCGGTCACGAGTCCTCGGTGTCGTGGCGCGGGGAGTGGACTCTCGGTCGCACCGTCTGCGGTATCCTCGAGGAACGCGACGGTGAACGTGACGTCTCCGGGCGTGATCGACGTCCCGTCGTGCCAGGTCAAGCCGTCTCGTAACGGGACAGTCGCCTCGAGTTCGCCGTCTTCGTCCCACCTGACGTCGTCGGCCAGCCAGGGGACGTAGCCTCGAGGCGTTTCGCGAACGAGGGGATCGTACAGCAGATCACAGACGAACTCGACGTCCGCGACGTCGACGGCGACGGGGTTGAGCCGGTCGATGCTTACCTGGCCGAACAGCCCGGCCCGGACCGGCTCCTCTCGGTCGTGCTGTGAGGAGACGTGCTCGAGCAACTGCACGAACTCCACCGGCCGACGTGGTGGCGCCGAGAGTCCGAGCGACGAGTTGGCCGCGCCGAGACGATCCGGGAAGACGATCGCGGTGTACGGCGACGTCGCTAACAGATACTCGAACAGTTCGGTGAGCGGCTCCTCGCGGTCGTCGTCGGTCGCTTGCCGCTCGAGCAGCTCGTCGACCGTCGGATCCGAGAACCCGAACGGGTTCTGCCATCCCCGTTCGCCGGCGAAATCGGAGTGTAACAGCGCTCGAAGCGCATCGGGATCGTCGAACCCCGGATGGCGCGTCACGAAGAGATCGAAGTCGTGCTCGAGGAGGACCTCGCGGTACAGCTCCGGCGGATCGACCGGTTCCGGAACGGCGTCTACTCCCGCTGCCCGAAGGTTTTCGGCGTGCTGGCTGGCGATCTTCGCCGCGATCGGATCGTCGTCCGGCGGCGGCGTCTTGACGGTCAGTGACACCTGCTCGGGTGCGGAGTTGCCGGCTCGAAACCGGAGGTCGTCCGAACAGCCGGCCAACGCGGTCGCCGCCGCTCCCGCAGCCGCGAGCAGCCGCCGTCGGCCGATCGATTCACTCGTCACTGTCGACACGTTGGCCACCGCGAGGTATAGACGTTTCTTCGGCCGGCGGAGTCTCTGTCCCTGTGGGCGTCACGGCGTTTCACAGAAATTGTGCGTCGCGAACACCTGTCCGTCCTCGGTCAGATAGATACCGACGCCGCCTCGATCCCACGACGCTTCGAGGATGGCCTCCCGGTGTGGCGGCGAATTCATCCACTGGTCGACGAGTCCCGCGGCGAGTTGCTCCGGCGTCTCGTGTCTGGTCGTCCCGCCGTCGGGCTGGGCGATCGGCCGCTCGAGGTGGGTCATCGCGATGTTCTCGCCGTAGGCCCGACAGTAGCCGGCGACGTCGGTAAAGCGATCCATCGGATCCTCGCCGTCGGGGTTCGTGTGCTCGAAGTACGCACGCTCGTGCATGTCGGCGCTGTGGGCTCGCGAGACCGACGCGATAGTGCCGTCCCACTCGATGGGATCGAGACCGCGTTCGGCCCGCCGATCGTTGACCTCGTGGTGGACGTAGTCTTCGACGGCGGCCGACGAGACCGTTCCGCCGGCGGCCTCGTAGGTCGACTCACCGGGATCTGCCGGATCGACCCGGTCGGGGTCGCGGTCGCCGGCCGGTGGTGGATCCTCGAAGCCGACCGGACCCGTCCGATCCTCGAGGTCGTCGATCAGTCCCGGGCCGACGAGGACGGCACCGGCGACGAGCGCCGCGAGAACGACGGCGACGACGAGCATCCGGAGGATAGCGAAGAGGACGCGGGCGACGGCACGAACGGGGCCGGAACCGTCGCTCGAGGCGGCCGACGGAGCGTCGACGCGGCGGGGACCGGGCATTCGTCTGCCGTTCGTCGGCCGAGGACAAGTCAGTGCCGTTGACTCGCGGACAGTGCGAGCAATCTCGTCGCGGCGGACGACGGCTCGAGTGCAGTCCGTGTGTCGATCCGTTCGGACGGGTATCGTACGGACCGTTGTACGTCTGTACCGGCGCAACCGCGACCGTTCTGGGTTGCACCGGTACATCGGTACAGCAATCCGTATCAGCCCGTCTCGCCGAATATCGTCTCGTGGACGCCGACGACCAGTCCTGGCACGACGGCCATGAAGAGGTGTTCCTCGAGCGGGATACCGGCGACGTCGATCCCCGTCCGGAGATCGATCGAGAAGACACCGACGGCGAGGGTGTACCGGTCCCAGAGATACGCGATCGGATACAGCGCAGCGATCGTGACGGCGGCCCTGTCTATGGCGTCGGCACGCCACAGGAGGGCGGCGGCGACCGTCCCCCAGACGACCTCCGTGACGAGGTAGGTGTACCGGCCGAAGACGCTAATGTCGGGAACCATGACACACCGATTCGACGGCCATCCGGAAAAAGGCGTGTGCTCGCCACACAGTCACCCAGACGTGTGCGGGCGGTACGTTGAATACCGTCGCGCGAGTAGCCTCGCGCGAAACGATGGATATCGCCGAGATCGCCACCACGGACTACGTCGAGGTCGATGCCGGGACGCGAATGGGACAGGTTCGTTCTCTCTTCGAAAACGGAAATCCGAAGGGGCTCATCGTCACGAACGACGGTGAGTACGAGGGAGTGATCGGCGAGCGCGAGGTGCTTCAGTCACACGTCGAAGACGACGCCACGGTGGCGGCGCTCACGAAACCGAGCCGGACGGATCCGGCCCCGACGGTCGGCCGAGAGGAAAACGTCCGCGAGGTCGCCCGCAAACTCATCGAGGGGAACGCAAAGATCGCACCCGTCATGGAGAACGACGACCTCTGGGGGATCGTCAGCACGGACGCCATCCTCGAGGGCGTCCTCGAGAATCTCGACGCGATCACCGTCGCGGACGTCTACACCGACGATCCGGTCACGCTCGAGGAAGACGACGGCATCGGGAAGGCGATCAACTACCTGCGAGAACACGGCATCTCCAGGCTGCCCGTGCGCAACGAGAACGGCTATCTCACCGGTGTCGTGACGACCCACGACATCGCCGACTTCGCCATCCGGAAAAACGAGACGACGACGACCGGCGACCGCGTCGGCGACACCGACCGAATGCTCGACGTGCCGGTCTACGACATCATGAACAGCCCCGTCGAGACGGCCTCGATCGAGGAGACCGCCCGCGAGGCCGTCGAACGGATGCTCGAGAGCGACTACGGCGGGCTCGTGGTCACGCCCGACCACGACGACCGCGCCATCGAAGGCATCATCACCAAGACCGACGTGCTCCGGGCGCTTACCTACACCGAACGCGAGCACATGGACGTCCAGATCACGAACATCTCACTGATCGATACGATCTCGCGTCAGTCGATCGTCCAGCACATCGAGGAAGTCTCCGATAAGTACGCCGACATGCAGGTGTTTCACGCTCACGTGCGCTTTCACGAACACAAGGAGAAACTGCGTGGCACGCCGCTTATCGCCTGCCAGATCCGCCTGCGGACCAACAAGGGCCAGGTCGCCGGCTCCGGCGAGGGCTACGGCGCGGAGAACGCCTTCCGGGTCGCGATGGACAAACTCGAGCGCAACGTCCTCGAGCTGAAAGGGCTCGAACACGACGAGGAGTATCGCGGCCAGTTGTTGCGAAAGCTGAACGAGCTGTAGGCGTCGGCGCTCGGTCCGCGTTTCGTTTCGTCCGTCCACACACGGTCGAAGCGTACGGACGGGAGGTGCCGATCGAGTCGTCGTGATTATTTATCTATGCGAATATGTTCGCCCGGATTCTCTCGAGATAGGAATCGACTCCAACCACTTATATCTCGAATCTGGGTTTGAGTATCATGAACAAGAACAAATACCGACGGCGTATCGAAGACGGCGAATCCGCGACGGTGGCAGTCACGAGAGCCGTTGCGAGAGTCAGCAACACTCCTAGCGAAGAGCTTCCCACGCTCTATGGATCGATACCCACGAACGCCCTCGATGCGCTCGTCGACCGCGGCGACGACGTGCAGATTCGATTCGAGTACGACGGCTTCGACGTCGAGGTGACGGCGGAGGAAGTTCGCCTCGAGAAACGCCACTAGCGACTCGTCGCCGGTCGTTCCGGAACCGACTCTGCGAACGCGACACGTCCGAAGCGTCGGTTACACTCTCTCCGTCGCATCGCTCCCTTCGAGTCCCGTCTCCGTGATTCGGAACTGGACGGACTCGCCGGCGGGTTTCGAGCGGTGTTTCGCGAGCGTCGCCCGACGGTTGCCGCCACGGAAGCGCTCGAGGCGGACGACGGCTCCGGTCCAGTGTTCTAAGGTGTTGCCGCCAAGCGGCCGGGTTCGGTCGGCGTCGGGGTCGGCGAACACCTGGTTTGTGACGACGACCGCCAGATCGTGTTTGCGTGCAAGCGAGAGCAGGTGTGTCACCTGTCGCGTGACCCGTCGTAAGGCGTCGCCTTCTGCGTCGTCGTCGCCGCGTTCGAGCCGGTAGAAGCCGGTCGCGCTGTCGAGGACGATCAGGTCCGCCCGGTCGGCGAACTCCTCGGCGTCCCGGACGGCTTCTGCCTGCTCGTCGAAATCGAGGGCGTCCTCGATCACGATCCGGGACGCGACCGCCTCGACGTCGTCGGTTCGGGCCTCGAGCAGCTGGTGAAACCGATCGACGGAGACGCCTTCGGTGTCGACGTAGACCGTCGTCCCCCCGGCGGCGGCAGCCTCGATCGAGCCGCTCAACGCGAGATTCGTCTTGCCGGACGCCGGCGGGCCGTACAGCTGGGTCACGGTGCCGCGTTCGAACCCTCCCCCCAACAGTTCGTCGACCGGCGCACAGCCGGTCGGAATCGCCTCGTCGTTCACGCCCGGACCTGAGGTGCAGGCGAGCAAAAAGCTCCCGGACACGCGTCGTCCGTGCGGAACACGTTTATCCGCCGGCGACGCAACTGCATCCGTGATCGTCGTCGCCACCGATGACTTCGAAGTCTACCACGGCGTCGTCAACGAGCTGCGCGAACGCGGCGTGACGTTCACGACGATCGAACCCGACGAGGAGCTTCCCGAGCGAACGAGCGTCGTCGTCACCGACGCCGAGTACGCCGGGGCCTTTCCCGAGGCACAGACGGTCGTCGCCGACCCCGACGGGGCGAGACGAGCCGTCGACGGCGCGCTCGCGACGCTTCGGAGCGGGAGTGGCCGCACCGTCGTCGGCGTCGACCCCGGCCGAAAGCCAGGCATCGCCGTTCTCACCGGCGAGACCGTCGTCGCGGCGTTTCAGGTTCCGCTGGCCGACGCCGTCGACGTCGTCGAACGCGAGATCACCGACGCTCCCGATCCAGTCGTCAGGATCGGCGACGGCGCACGTCTCCAGGGAGCACAGCTGATCACCGACCTCGAGGACGTCCGGGTCGAACTCGTCGACGAAACCGGGACGACGCCCTACCTGGGGACCGGAACGCGGGGGATGGGCGACGTGCTCGCGGCGGTCAACATCGCCCGCCTCGAGGGCGAGCCAGTCGACGCCCGCGAGATCGAGCCGACAGAAGGCGAACTCCGCCGGATCAAGGAACGCTCGCGCGAACACAGCGAGACGAACCGGGCGATCGACGACGGGCTCGCCAGACGCGTCGCTGCCGGCGAGTTGACGATCGGAGAGGCACTTTCCGAACATCGGCGACGGGATACCGACACCGATCTCGAGCCAGAGCCCGGCGACGAGAACGGTTGAACGCCAGTCGTCGTCCGTTTCCCGATCCCGGAACGTCGTCCTCGACCCCGGCAAAAAATAACGATCGTCGGAGTCACCCGGTCGCGCTCGAGCGGCCGTCACCGACGGTGACAGACCGCGAGATGGGACCGGGTTTCAGCGTCCGTTGACCGACACTGTCGCGTCGTCGACTCACCGCTTTGTGTGCAGTCCGAGCATCGCAGCGGCGAGCATTGCGACGAGGGCGACGGCGACGCCGAATCCGGGCATCGCCTCCTCTTTCGTTTCGTCGGCCGCTTCGGTATCGGCTTTCTCGTCGTCGTAGTCGTTCGTGGCCTCGTCTTTCTTATCGTCTTTCTCGGCCTCGTCTTTCTTATCGTCTTTCTCGGCCTCGTCTTTCTTATCGTCTCGTTCGTCGTCGATCGACCCCTCTTCGACTGCCGTCGCCTCACTCGAGGCGATCTGGACGTTCTCGTTTTCCTGTATAGTCATCTGGAACGCGGAGGCGTTACCGTCGTCCTCGGCGACTGCGAGCGCGTTGTTCGAGTTCTGGTTCACCTGCGTCACGTCCTGGCTCTGTTCGATCTCCGCGGTCGAGTACTGATCGACGTCGTTGAGCTGGTCGTTGTCGCCGTCGTAGTCGAAGGTGGTCCGGTCGGCGTCCTCGACGCCGTCACCGCCGATCGTCGCGCTCGTCGTTTCGGTCAGCACGGCTCCATCGTAGTCGTATCCGTCCTCGTACTCGCAGTCGTCGGTCGCGTCCTCGAAGAAGACGTTCAGCGCCTCGGCGGAGCCGACCTGCGCGTTGACGTTCTGCTGGAAGGTCAGCTGGATCGCTTCGGCCTCGCTGCCGTTCGTAGCGATCGCCGTGGCCGAACTGTTGAGTTCGACGTTCAGCTGCTCGGCGCTTTGGTACTGCGTGACGCTGGCCTCGGCAGTCTGGCTCACGTCACCGTCGTGGGGATCGTCGTCGTTCTTGTCCGTTGGCTTGGGATACTCCGTGCTATCCTGGTCCACGACGTCGGTGCCGCCGTCGGTGTTCGCGGTCGCGACGTTCATCCCAGCGGCGTCCATCAGGACGTTCATCGCTTCGGCCGTGCCGATCTGTTCGTTGAGGTTCGACTGTTCGGCGATCTGGGCAGCCGTCGCAACGGAGTCTTCACCCACCGCGATCGCGACTGCGCTTCCGTCGAAGGAGTTCACCTGGTCGACTTCCTGAATCTGTTCGACGTCTGCGTCGGCCGATTGCTGGGCGTTCGGGCGGTCGTCGTCGCCTTTCTTGTGCTCGTCGTATCGGTCCGTCTCCCCGTCCTCGAGGTCGCTGGCGTAAACGTTCGTCGCGTTCGCCGAGCCCTCCTGGAGGTTCAGGTTGGACTGTTGGGTCTGTTGCAGCGCATTCGCCGTACTCTCGTTTTCGGCGAGCGCAAACGCGGTGGTGTTCTGGTTGACGTTCGCCTGGCTCACGTCCTGCGTCTGGGAGACAGCCGCTTCGGCGGCCTGGGTGACCGTCGAGTCACCGTCGTCGACGATTCCCCAGCCGTCGAACTGCTTGTCGGAGCCGTTGCCCACGACCACGTAGACGTTACCGACGTCCTCGAACGTCGTCTCGTGGTTCTCCGCGGTGGCGTCAGCTTCCTGTACGTTGTCATTTTGCTGGGCCACGTCCTGGATGGCCGTCGCATCACCGCCATCGATCGAGATGGCGACGGCTTGACCCTGTTCGTGGACGTTCACCTGGCTAACGTCCTGGTACTGGACGACCTCCGCGTTCGCGTCGTCGCTCGGGTTGTCGTCTGCGTACTTCTCGATGTATTCCTCGAGACTCTCGTCGTCGAAGTCGGCACCGAACGAGAGGTAGAGATCCTCTCCGTTCTCCATCGCGTGTACGTCGCTCGTCGGAGCTGTACCGTCGTTCGCGCCGGCGGGGATGGCCATCCCGGTCATAGCGATGGCCACCATCGCGGCGACGAGAACCGTCGTGAATCGTATGCTACGTTTCATGTGTTTGTCGCAACAGCATTGATACGACCCGTGAGAGTCGCCGATTGCTGAACGTCTGCGACGCGAACCGGTCTATTTCGATGACCGTCTTTGTTATCTGGAAGCTGCCATGAGCAACAAGACGACACACGTATCGGCTACCGAACTGGACAAAAGCCTTCGAATACAGAATATATACAAATATTTGTTCTCTTGAATAAATCAGAGCGTTGAGACAGCGAGATCGTCGTTGCAGGGAACACAACGGTTGCAGGTGCGACAACAGCAGTATGCCTTCGCCGACGTGTAAACCCGCGCTCGAGCCCGTATAGCCGTCGCACAGACAGCTGTCATCCATCCCGACGTACGCTCTGAGAGCACGGGCTAGAATGTGACTACCCACAGTTTAGTATACAGAACAGTCGACGGAAGCTGAAACGGCACAAGTCTCAGTTTGAATGAGTGATCTACGATAACGAAACCGAGGATATAGTTAGTGGAACGGTATTTTGGCTATATCATCCCCTCTGTTGTGACGAGAACCTGGGCAACGCGTCGGGGATCGCCGATTTCCCTGCTCCCGGGCGCACAACCGTGCCCACCGAGTGACAACTATGAAACGCACACTCACGATCACGTTGACAATGGCGTTGATTGGCGGCCTCATGTTCATGGGGTTTGCCGGAACGGCAGCTGCACAGGATGTAAGTATCGACGCCAGTCAAGAGACCGGCGATGCAACGAACAACGCCGAGGTGAGCCAAGAGAATAACAATGCTCAGGTCGGTATCAGCGGTGCGTTCGCTGCAGGGGACGCGGCCGATAACAACGATCACAAGAAAGACTACTACAACGACGACAACAACGACGGCGACGGCGTGTCTGCCACCGCCAGCGTCGACCAGACACAAGACGTCGCTCAGGGTAACGAGGCTAACGTAGACCAGACTGCCGAAACTGGTGACGCCGCTGTCGGCGACATCACTATTGATCTCGGCGAAGAGCCCGTCGACGATAACGACGATAACAATAACGAAGAGTAACGGAACGGGATTGCTACCGAGCGGGTACTCGTCCGAGTTCCCCATTTTTATCGTCCGGCTCGGGACCGTATCTGTACCTGCACCCGTACCACACACCGTGTCAAACATACCATGCTAACGGATGCACCGATGTCCACCGACGGGGAGAATAACGTATGAATCGACTGGCAGTGACGGGAATCGTACTGGTCGTCTGTCTGCTCGTCGTGGCCACCACCGGTGTCGCCGACAGCGTCGTCGACGATCCGAACGACTCGAGCGGATCTCTCGGCGACTGTGAAGAGAGCCTCGAGACCACGAGCGATGATACCATCGCCGTGAACGTCTCCGTCGACGCGGACGACCACCTCGAGTGTCACGTGACCGAGAACGAATCCCCGTCCGAAATCGCCGTCCACTCCGGCGACCCGGACGAGTCTCGGAGTACGACCGTGAGCGTCGATGCCCACACCGAAAGCGAACACCGCAGTGTCTCGAGCGTACAGAACGTGACGTCGAACGTTTCGGTACACACCCACGCAGAGAGCGCCGAGGGTGACGAGATCGACGTTGACGTCGACGTCGGCGATGGCGATCCCGGTTCGGACGAGTGAGCCCCGGTAACCGGGTGCCGAATCGCCACTCCATCGGCGTCGCTGGCGATCTGTACGACCGCCGCATACGCGTTTCTCTCGCGTTCTACGCCGCACTAGCCGGAAGGCGGGATCAGTCTCGAGGGCTGTCGCCGAACCGTCGAGTCAGTCGTCTTTCTTCCCGCACGAGCGGTCGTCGGCTTTTTTCTTCTCGTCTTTCTTGCGGCGAGTCCGGGTTTTTTCCGTTCGCTTTCGCTTTCGTTTCTTTTTCTTCGGCCTCGGCTTGACACACGGCGCATCGACCGCCTCGACGAACATGTCGAATATTTCCGTTTCCTCGAACGTCACGACGAGATGGGCCGGATCTCGATCTCCTGGGAGGTCGACGACTGCAACGCCGTCCGCATCGACATCGGGCAGGAACGTTAACACGGTATCATCCGCGAACGTAACTGTCACGTTCAGCGTCGATCCCGGGTCGATGTTCTCGGTTTCGATCGTGATCCTGTCACAGGTGACCTTGAAGTCGACCACCGCTGGCTGGAGTCCACACGGAGCGTCCTTCGCCATCACGCCCGCATCGAACAGGATCATACCTAGATACTCGATCCGAACCCATATCGGATCAACATCGCCGGGCAGCCCGACTGTTGCCAGTCCGTCTTCGTCGACCGTTGGCGTGTAGAGCTCAGTGCTCCCGTCCGCAAACGTTACCGTCACGGCTAGCTCGGTTCCTGCGGGGATGTTTGCGGTCTCGATGGTGATGAAATCGCACGTAACCTTCACGACGTTGGCAGTCGGTGGATCCTCGCCTTCACACGAGTAGAACGTCGCGTTACTGATGTCCTGTAACCGCTCCGGATTCCCCTCCGCGTCTTGTGTCAAACGGAACGTAACGTCCCCGCTCGGTGCAGCAGGCACCTCCGCGAGGAAGCAGTTCGGACCCGCCTTGAGAGTCAGATAGTCGGCACCGGCCGGAATCTCCGCCGCCGGAATCGTGAAATCGATCCCGTCAAAGTAGTCGGGTTGGTCGTCCGTATTGAACAACGGGTCCAGCGCAACTGGCCCTTCACAGACCGCCGCGACACAGTTGATACACTGTCCCGCCTGTCCGCCTGGTGGGCTAACCGGTGGCAGGCTGGCCTCGCCACAGAACGTCGCCGGAATCGGATCGTTTTCCTGCGCGAATGCACTCACGGGAAGGCCGGCCAACCCGGCGATACCGATGCCCGCTGCAGTTCCTTTCAAGGCCCTTCTTCGAGTAATGTTCTCTGTCGGATTACTGTCTTCCATCTGCAACCGTTCGGATTCCAGTACTGGCATTTGTTATTCGGCAACTGGACCGCGTGGTCTCGGCGTAGACGGTGGCTTCCTTGATCCCGTTCGCGATCCGCTCGAGAACGGTCCGGTTACCCGGATTTCGAGATCCGTCGGTCGAAGTGAAACGCGTCCGTACGGTGTCCGGTCGAAAGCGGCCGTTTCGCAACGGTAGCGATAGATGTCGACGACGACGCGAGTTCGTCTCGCGGTCCGCTACCCCTCGAGTAGCTCCCGTTCGGCCCGTCTGGTGACCTCCCGGATCGGGAGGGCGGTCTCTCGAGCCACGGCGAGAGCGTCGTCGTACTCCGCACTCACGTCGTAGACCTCGCCGTTTTCGTCGCTCGCCACCTTCACGGTCACCTCGTACGTTTCGCCGTCGGCCTCGAGGGTGACCGTCTCGAACTCCCGCTCGGCGATCCAACGGGAGGTCACGCCCGTCTCGCGGATCCCCAGCGTCCCCGTCTCTTCGGCGAGGGCTCGAGCCACGCGCTCGCGATCCTCGGGTTTGCAGATCACCTTCACGAGGTGGCCCGGCCGGGACTTCTTCATCGTCACCGGGAGGACCGAAACGTCCCGCGCGCCTGTGCCCCCGAGCGTCTCCTGCAGCCCGCCGAGTACCTCCGGGGTGGCGTCGTCGAGAGTCGTCTCGAGAACGGCGATCTCCTCGCGGACCAGTTCGCCCGCGGTTTCGCCGACGAGCGCCCGGAGGACGTTCGGGTGGGGATCGAGGTCGTAGCCGCCCGCACCGTAGCCCGAGGCCTCGAGTTCGAGAGTCGGCAGCGTTGCGACGCCGTCGGCGAGGTGGCCGAGGATCGCCGCTCCCGTCGGCGTGAGCAGCTCCCGCTCGACGGGGCCGCCCGACAGCGACCAGTCGGCGCGTTCGGCGATCTCGACGACCGCCGGCGTCGGGACGGGGTACTCGCCGTGGCTCATCGAGACCGTCCCCCCGCCGGTCGAAAGTGGCGTGGTGACGATCCGGTCGGGCTCGAGGTCGGCGACCAGAAGCGCCGCGCCGACGACGTCTGCGATGGCGTCGTCCGCGCCGACCTCGTGAAAGTGGGTCTCCTCGAGGTCGGTGCCGTGGACGCCCGCTTCGGCCCGCCCGAGCAGTTCGAAGATCTCGCGGGCGTCGGTCTCGACGTCGGCAGGCAGGTCCAGTCCCTCGACGATCTCGACGACCTCGGCGTAGCTTCGGTGGGGGCCGTGGCCCTCGGCGTGGACGTGGTCGTGCTCGTGATCGCCGTGATCGTGGTGATGATCGTGGCCGTCGTCGCGGTCGTGGTGGTCGTGTTCGCCACCGTGTCCGTGCTCGTATCCGTCGCCGCGGTCGGTCAACAGCACGTCGACGGCCGTTGCCTCGATCCCACACGTGACAGTTCGATCGACGCGATACTCGAGCTCGAGTGCGTCTTCGACGGGGGAAAGCGTCTCGCGATCGGCCCCGGCGGCCAGCAGGGATGCGAGGATCATGTCACCGCTTGCGCCCATGCGCCCGTCGAACGCCAGTACTCGCATGGGTACACCGGGGGGAGACAGCGCCAAAAACCCATCCGTGCACTGGAGACTGGTAGTGAAAAATCGGACGACGACACCCGGGTCGGTACATCTATGTAGCTCCGTCACCGAGGTCTATGTGCTAATGACTGCCACGGTGGGAGCCTGTTACGGTAACAAAAAACCTATCCGCGCACGAATCGGAGTCACGAGTATCCCCGTCCATCGAGAACCATGAACGAAGTTCAACTGGAGGTCGCGAAGGCGTACCCGAACGACTCGGGTCGTGGCATCGCCCGACTCGACCCGGACACGCTCTTGCATCTGAAGCTCAGTCCGGGCGACATCATCGAGATCGAAGGGGCCGATACGACTGCCGCGAAAGTCTGGCGGGCCGACCGGCAGGACTGGAACACCGACACGGTCCGCATCGACGGCTTCACGCGACAGAACGCCGACGTCGGCATCGGCGAGCGCGTCACCATCCGGAAAGCCGAGGCGACGAAAGCCGACTCGCTCGTGCTCGCGCCGCCGGAGGAGGCGTCCGTCCAGTTCGGCTCCGACGCCGCTGGCATGGTCAAACGCCAGATCCTCAAGCGACCCGTCGTCGAACGAGACATCGTCCCCGTCATGTCCTCGACGAACCACCCGTTCATGCGCTCGCCGGGTCAGGCGATTCCGCTGATCGCCGTCGAGACCGAGCCCGAAGGCGTCGTTCTCATCACCGAGGACACGGACGTCGAACTCCGCGAGGAGCCGATCTCGGGCTTCGAGAAGACCGGCGGCGGGATCACCTACGAGGACATCGGCGGCCTGCAAAACGAGATCCAGCGCGTCCGGGAGATGGTCGAACTCCCGATGAAACACCCCCAGATCTTCAAGAAACTGGGGATCGAGCCGCCACAGGGCGTCTTACTCCACGGACCGCCCGGAACGGGTAAGACGCTGCTGGCGAAAGCGGTGGCGAACGAAACCGCCGCGAGTTTCTTCTCTATCGCCGGCCCGGAGATCATCTCGAAGTACTACGGGGAGTCCGAACAGCAACTGCGGGAGATCTTCGAGGACGCCCAGGAGGAGTCGCCCTCGATCATCTTCATCGACGAGCTCGACTCGATCGCGCCCAAACGCGAGGACGTCACCGGCGAGGTCGAACGTCGCGTCGTCGCTCAGCTGTTGACGATGATGGACGGCTTAGAGTCCCGGGGTCAGGTCATCGTCATCGCCGCGACGAACCGCGTCGACAGCGTCGACCCCGCACTTCGCCGTCCCGGTCGGTTCGACCGAGAGATCGAAATCGGCGTCCCGGACGAGACGGGCCGCGAGGAGATCCTCCAGATCCACACCCGCGGAATGCCGCTCTCGGACGACGTCAACCTCTCGCATCTGGCTGATGAGACCCACGGCTTCGTCGGCGCGGACATCGAGAGCCTGACCAAAGAGGCCGCGATGAAGGCGCTGCGACGATACCTCCCCGAGATCGATCTGGACGAGGAAGACATCCCGCCGTCGCTGATCGACCGGATGATCGTCAAACGCGAGGACTTCGGTGGCGCGTTAAACGAGGTCGAGCCCTCCGCGATGCGAGAGGTGCTCGTCGAGTTGCCGAAGATCTCCTGGGACGACGTCGGCGGCCTCCACGAGGCCAAAGACCAGGTCAAAGAGTCCGTCGAGTGGCCCCTGTCTCAGCCCGAGAAGTTCGACCGGATGGGGATCGATCCACCCGCAGGCGTCTTGCTGTACGGCCCACCCGGCACCGGCAAGACGCTGATGGCGAAAGCCGTCGCCAACGAGACCAACGCCAACTTCATCTCGGTGCGCGGACCACAGCTACTCTCGAAGTGGGTCGGCGAATCGGAGAAGGCGATCCGTCAGACCTTCCGGAAGGCCAGACAGGTCTCCCCGACGGTGATCTTCTTCGACGAACTCGACTCGCTCGCGCCGGGTCGGGGCGGCGACGTCGGCTCGAACGTCTCCGAACGGGTCGTCAACCAGCTGTTGACCGAGCTCGATGGGTTAGAGGAGATGGGCAACGTGATGGTCATCGGCGCGACCAACCGTCCCGACATGATCGACCCCGCACTTCTGCGCTCGGGCCGGTTCGACCGGCTCGTGATGATCGGCGAACCCGACGTCGACGGTCGCGAGCGCATCCTCGAGATCCACACCGCCGACACGCCGCTTGCAGAAGACGTCAGTCTGAAGGAGATCGCCGAGATCACCGACGGCTACGTCGGCAGCGACCTCGAGTCGATCGCCCGCGAGGCCGCGATCGAGGCGCTGCGGGAGGACGACGACGCAGACGCCGTCGAGATGCGTCACTTCCGACAGGCCCTCGAGAACGTCAGGCCGACGATCACCGACGACATCCTCGATTACTACGAGCAGATGGAAGAGGAGTTCAAAGGCGGCTCGAGTGCCATCGAACCGACTGGACGACGGGGCAGTCGCATCGGGTTCCAGTAGCGGAGCCGGTCTGATACGGGCGGTCGTACGTCGTTTTCGACGCAGCCGGGAACCACCTTCGGTTGACCGGTACAGCGTTACAGCACACCGTGTGCTCACCACCGCGTCGGCGACTGCCATCGTCCCGCCCCGGTTCGATTGGAGAAGTTATAAGTATCCCCTCTCCAATTAGACGACCGATGACGAGTGTTCGCACGTACACGATAATATACGCCATACTGCTGGTGCTCGGGAGTGCCAAGTTCGTCTTCTTCGAGTTCGACCTCTTCACGTACTGGATGGCAATGGGCGGTACGATCGCTCTCGCAGCGGTCAAGTCGGGACTGATCGCTGGCTACTACATGCACCTGATCGAGGAACCGCGTGCCGTCACGTACATGATGGCAACCGCGCTGTTTATGGTGCTGTTGCTTACCATCGCCGCTGGATACTCCATCCAGTAACGTCGTATCGACCGTCGTGCGATCTTCTCTCTGGCCGATCTACTTCTATCCTCTGGGGACTAAACACGGACGCCCCGCGCCACCGTGCGCGGGGTACTTCACCACCTGTACGAGCGACTATGCAGTGGTCGTAGCGGTTGTGAACTTGCTCGAACTCGAGAAGCTACCCACCTCCCGACGGTGACGACGAGATGCTCACTTGTCTGATAAACACCGATCGCATCGAGAAATCGCCACAGCCCGAGATCAGCCCGGAGCCAGGACGTTCAACTCGGGGACGAGGAAAAACGCCGTCCAGATCCCGATCAGAACGAGTAAGTGCGGTAACGCCGCGTAGGCTACCTTCATGTAGTCGATGTCAGTCAGACCGCTGATGACGTAGAGGTTCAGCCCGTACGGTGGTGTGATAAAGCCGATCGCGTCGCTCATCATGAAGAGAACGCCCCACGTGACCGGATCGAGTCCGAGTTCCATCGCGGCGGGAGTGAGAAACGGGGCCGTGAGGACGATGTTCGGGACCGACGAGAGCAGCGATCCCGTAATCAGCATGATGATCATCATCGCGAGGATGATCGCCCAGTCGGAGTCGAGACGCAAGATCGCATCCGAGACGACCGTCTGGACCCCGAGAAACGAGAGATTCTGCTGGACGAGCACGGCGAACACCGTTACCGGCATGATGACGCCGATGAGCAACAGCGAGGTGAAACAGGCCCGGACGATCTGATCGAGTCCGTCGATTCGCCGTGCGAGGATGCCGGTGAGCAGGATGTAGACCACGGCGACCGCGGACGCCTCCGAAGGGGTGAAAAATCCGAGGAAGATTCCACCCAGGAGGATCACGATCGTCCCGAGTCCGAGTTTCGCCTTCCACGTGGAGAGTGCGATCTCGGCGGGACGAAACTCGAAGTCGTGACTCGAGACGCCGTATGTGGTTCTCGAGGAGAGATACGAGTTGACCGCGACCATCCCGCCGACCATCGCGATCCCGGGAACGATCCCCGCGATGAAGAGGTCGGTGATCGAGACGCCAAAGAGCACGCCGTAGATGATGAGCAGGATACTCGGCGGGATGATCGCACCGACGGTCCCGCCGGCCGCGACGGTCGCCGCCGCGTACGTCGAGTCGTAACCCTCGTCGACCATCGGCGGATGAAGCGCTTTGCCGACCGCAGCGGTCGTCGCCGTGTTAGAGCCGGTGATCGCAGAGAAGATCGCCGAACACGAGAGGGCGGTGTTACCGGTACTTCCCGGCAGCCAGCCGATCGTCTGTCGTGAGAACGCGATGAGATCGTCCGCGATATTCCCCTCGTGTATGAGGTCGCCGACGAGAATGAAAAGCGGTATCGCGACGTACGCGAAGTTCTGGAGTTCCGCGTGTGACTCGATCGCCATGTTCGTCATCGGAAACTGCGGAACGAGGAGATGAAAGCCGACGACCCACAGCCCGAACACGAGCAAGATCGGCATTCCGAACACGAACAGGAGTGCACACAGAAGCGCCAACCCGACCAACACCGTGGTGAAGCCGAGTTCAATCATCGATCTCGCCTCCCGTCCCGATCGACGCCGTCGGCGTGACGTCTTCGCCGCGACGGTACGCGTTTCTTACGCGGACGATCTGTTCTGTCGCACGTAGCACGATCAGACCCATTCCGACGGGAACCGACAGGTACAACAGTGCAGACGGGACGAACCCGGTTCCGACGACGATCCGGCCGGTCTCCCACCGGTCGAGGAAGATCGGCACCGAAAACCGGAGGACGAGCCCCATCACGACGATCCAGGCGACGTACTCGAGCCAGTACATGACGTAGTTGGCCCGGTTCGAGAGCTGTTTGCGAACGAGCGTAAACCGGAGGTGCGACCGGTGTCGAACCGCGAATGCCGCACTGAGCCACGTCATCCACGTGAACAGTCCGAGGACGATATCGAGACTCCACGTGAACGATCCACCCCAGAGCGTCCGCTGGATCACGTCGAGTGTGATGATCGTCGTGTAGACGGCCAAGATCGCGAGCGCAAGGAGGCCTTCTAGATGTGCGGTTGCCCGTCTCACGGCATCTTTGAACTCGATTTGCGTCCCACCGATCTCGAGCGTGCGAGTGTCCATGGGTTAGGTTACGGGTAGGGTATCGGTTACAGATCGTCGACGTAGTCGTCCCACCAGGTGTCGACGGTGACGTCAGTGACGTCCGTCGGTGTGGTGTCGGCACGGGCCTCGGTCCAGAGGTAGTCGTGGAACTCCTGGCCGTCGACACCGAGATCGTCGACGTACGCGTATATCTGGTCGTAGAGTTCGGGATGGTCCTGTGGATCGACCGGCGCTCGCCACGCGTCCAGCTCGTCGTCCTCGAGTGTGTTCACCGTGATGTCGTGTTCGGCCATCGCAGTCCCGTCGGCCGGCGGCGACGTCTGCCCGATGCGCTCTTCGACGACGTCGTCGTGCAGGTGGACGGCGTCTTCCGTGAGTTCGCGTGTGACGTCGGCGAGGAGTTCGCGGTCCTCGTCGTCGAGGCTCTGGAGCCAGTCGACGCTTGCCCACCAGCCCTGGTAGCCGATCGACCAGTCGTTGACGACGACCTCACCGAGCGTCTCCGTCATTCCGAACGCCGCCGCGGCGCTCGACCAGGTCTCGGCTCCGTCGATGACGCCCGTTCGAAGCCCCTCGACGGTGTCGCCCCAGGCGACCGACTCCGGGTTCGCACCCCACGCTTCGATCGCCGTCGAGGCGTTCTCGCTTTCGGTCCGACGGATTGCGAGCCCCTCGAGGTCCTCTGGCGTCCGGATCGAATCGTCGGCGTCGTGGGTGTCCTGACCGATCATGAGCTGACGGAAAAACGGGACGCCGAAGAAGAACGGAACGACGCCGTACTCCTCGGCGAACGGCACCCAGTATCGCTCCCAGGTCTCCTCGTGGCTGATCACGTGCGTGACCGAGGCCACCGTCGGGAACGTATACGGGATCAGGAACACGTCGTTCGACGGCCACTGGCTACTCGAGTTGCCGATCGAGGCAGAGCCGACGTCGACGAGATCTTGCACGACGCTCTCCGGACAGTCCTCTTCACCACAGATCGAACTATCCCCGGAGTAAGACACCTCGAGGCCGCCGTCGCTTGCGTTTTCGACTCGTTGCACGAACTCGTCGTGACCGTAGACACCGGTGCCGTCCCACAGGTGTGCCTCGGACTCGAGACTGGGAGCCCCTGCCATAGAGAACGACCCCGGCTCGTCACCGTCGAGTCCCGATGGATCATCGATACATCCGGCCAGCAGTGCGGTCACAGCGATACTACCACTCGTCAGGTACCGTCTGCGGGTGAGCCGCGTCACGTCCAGGGACCAACGTAGTAACACACTTGGGGGTTACGAACTCGAACGAAACGGTTGATTCTACTAGGTAACGTGAAGAAACATCTCACTACTGGGGTTCTCAAGGTAGCTGTCCGCTGACTCGGGACGGCACCAAGTGGCTACCCCTGCCCTCGAAGTGACTCTCGAGCATCGCGATCACCGACGACCACCTCGTCTGAACGCGGCCTGATCGGGGGGCGGGAGTCGGGATCGAACTAGCCCGTACGAACCGTTCTGAACCGCCGCCTTCGTAACTGTCTTTGCCAGCAGTAGTGAACGCGCCGCTATGTATGGGCTGTCGAGGCGTGAGATCCGCTTTGCTCTCGTTATCAGTTCATCTCATTTCACCCAGCACGTATATTACCGACTCCTTCCGCCACTCATTCCAGTACTGGCAGTCGCGCTAGAGTATCCACTGTGGCAGCTCGGCTTGCTGATCTCGGTTTACCAATTTGGCATGGGTATCGTCCAGGCCCCCCTGGGCGTTCTCTCGGACCAGCTCGACCGTCGGTACCTGCTGCCCACGGGGCTTGCAATTACCGGAGGGGCATACATCGGATTTGCGTTTGCACCGACACTCGGAGATCCACTTTCGGCGCTCTCTCTTTTCGGCTACACCGTCGAGGGCGGATTTATCATCATGTCGCTCGCGATGCTTTTGGTCGGCGTCGGGTTGGCCGTCGTTCACCCGGTCGGATATCCGATGATCACGGACAACGTGAGCGACACGAACAAGGGCAAGGTGCTCGGTGTTTTTGGAGCCTCTTCGAAACTCGGGGACGCAGCAGCACCTGCTGTCATCGCCGTCTTGATTCTGGCTCTCGCCTGGGAACAGATCATCCTTCTTTTCGGTGTTGCAGGGGTTCTTTACGGAATTTCTCTCTACGTAGTGCTTCGAAGCGACGACTACGAGACGGTCCCTGCCGGGAAACGGACCGAAGATGGTGCTGGATCGTCTGGCGACACCGTAGAGCGACGAGGGTATCTCTATCCGATGGTCGCTATCTACCTCTTTTTCATCTCGACGCATATCTCGACCCGCGGTCTCAATACGTTCCTTCCCGCATTCTTGGTCGCTGTTTACGCGTATTCGTTCGAGATCGTGGGCGTTCAGGTCGGTGCGGAGTCGGTGGCGAACATGTACTTTTCGGGAATGTTGATCGCCGGTGCCGCGATGCAACTCGTTTTGGGCGGGCTGACCGACGCGTACGACTCACGACAGCTTCTGTTGTACTGTATGGCAATCGCGACGGGAGGGATGATCGCACTTGCGCTGTTCGATCTTTCGTTCCTTCTCCTCCTCGTCGTCGTCGCTATGCTTGGGGTCGGGCTCTACGGCGTCAACCCGGCGCGTGATGCGCTGGTTAGTGACTTCTCGCCACCCGATTACGAGGGGCGGTCGTTTGGATACATCTTTACTGCTGGAACGTTGACGGTAGCACCGCTGCCGGCCGTCATTGGGTACGTTCTTGAAACCGCCGGGATGAGAATGGGGTTTCTCTGGCTCGCTGTTGGACCCGTCCTCGCCGCTGGCTGTATTGGACTGCTCTATTCCAATCGGATCTATCTGGAGTCGGATGTCGGCGCATGCACCGACACGTCGGATTGAGCGAGCATCCTTTCCGAACGCTGTTCGATCGATCGTCACGCTCGAAGTGACGTCGATATCGGATACTCCCTATTGTTGTCACTCGTCTTCGACTCGTGACGAAACAGAAATGCCCGGGGAGGGCTCCGAACCCTCGATCTCCGCATGTCCCAGGTTCGAGGCTCGGCAGTCCTCTGTGGGACAGGGAGGCTTCCAAGGCGAACCGCACCGAATCTCTGAACCCTATGAGTGCGGCGCTATGTCCAGCTAAGCCACCCGGGCTCACTCTCCCGTAGAGTGGTCTCGTTCTTTAAAGTTCTCATTCGCCACAGCCGTGGGGCCTGCACCCACGGATTTATCACACGACGTTACGAATTCGTACGTATGAACGTTCCCGGTATCGTACAGTCTACTCTCGACGACGAAGAGATTGCGGCGCGAGCCTCACTCGGCGGCGACGACGAGCTTTTCATCACTCCGACACGAACGATCATCTATCGAGCCGACGGACTGCTTAGTGACGAATCCGTCGACGACTATCCTCACGACGCCGAACGGGTTACGCTCTCTGAGGGACGACGGAAGACACGCATTACGCTCGAGTACCCACTCGAGGGCACACGCGAGTTTACCGTCCCGTCGAGTCGCACCGAGACGGTCTTGCATCCGGTCCTCGCGGGTATTCTCAACGGCAACGACATCACCGATCCCGGCGAGACGGTCGCGAAGACGTACCGGTTCAGCGAGCTGACGCTCATCATCACGAGCGACCGGATCGTCAAACACATCGGCGAGGCGGTCTGGGACGGCGACTTCGAACAGCATCACTTCGACGACGTGACGAACCTCTCGTTCGAGGACGGCAGCGTCGCAACCCAGATCGTCCTCGAGGTCGACGGCCGCCAGCAGCGAATCAAAGCCCCGAACGATCAGGCCGATGAGGTCCGGGAACACCTCGAACAGGCGCTGTTCGAGTACTACGACGTTACCTCGCTCGAGGAACTCAACGAGTACGTCGCACCCGACGACGACGACGAACGGACGGACGACCCGGCCGACGCGTTCGGTGACGGCGTCGATCCACTCGGCACGAGCGGGTCCGAGGTCGACACACCGGCAGGTACGAACACAACCGACGCTGGGGCCGATCCTGACCCTCTCTCAAGCACCGACGACCCGCTCTCGTCAGTCGGTGACGAAACTGCGGGAAACGCCGAGGCGGCTTCCACGGACGGACGTAACTCGAGCGCCGTACACGAGACCGACAAGAACCTCGCAGGCGAGACGCCGGACGCAGACGCTACGACCGGCGGCGGCGTCGCCGCAAGCGTCGAACGGCCGGTCGCGAACGATCGTCGGTCGACCGCCGGTCGCGACGGAGCCATCGGCAGCGACGCGCACGGACGTCTTTCCGATCCGGAGCTGCGTGAGCGGATCGCGGATCTCGAGGCGACCGTTTCCCGTCAGAACGAACTCCTCGAGCGCCACCAGCGGACGATCGAAAAACTGATCGAAGAGCTCCGACAGGGTCGCTGACGACGGTCCAACGAGAGACGATCACTCCCGACCAGTCACCTTTCGAATGCACGACGAACCGAACGGCCCGATCTCGCCGGCATCGACGTCGATGAAGTAGCCGGTCGAAAGCGTCGACCCACAGCGCTCGCACGTAAACTCACCGTCTTTCGTGATCACGTCCCGGTCGAACCGGACGTACGATCGACTTTTCGGGCGAACGATGCCGTCGTCGCGGTCGATGATCCCCCGGAGTTCCGCCTCGTCGAGAACCGTCCGGGTTACGGTCGGGTCGGTCGTTACCGTCTCGAGCCGATCGACGACGGCCGACAGCGGCAGTTCCTCGTGTTCGAGACGCTCGAGAAGTGCCAACCCTCGTTCGACGCGGTCGTCCGTCGATCCCATCGGTCCCTCGTGTCTTCCAGATCCGGTTAAGCGTTGTGTCCTATTCGGCGGAGAGTCACAAAGCCTTCAACGCTCGAGGTCGAACCGCGGTCGATGACGCTGCCGCGTTCGGCCCGTGTCGTCGCGAGTGCGGTCGTTCTCGGGGGAGTCGTCGCGGCGGGGCTGCTGTCGTCGCCGTCTACGCCGCTCACGGCAGTCGAGTCGACGGCATCCGACCCGTACCGATTCGGACTCGTCGTCGCGGGACTGTACCTCGTCCGACCGGCGCTCGCCTGGCCGACCACGCCGCTCGCGGTCGTCGTCGGCTACGGCTACGGCGTGGCGCTGGGCGTGCCGATCGCGCTCGTCGGCGTCGTCGTGACGGTGATCCCGGTCTTCGTCGTCGTTCGGCGGACGGTCGGACGCGCCGGCGGTCACGACGGCGACGTACTCGGCGGGTTCGGTCTCCTCGAGCGGACGGGCCGGGCCGTGGATCGCTACTACGAGGCAGCGGGCCCGGTCAGGGGCGTGACGGCCTCGCGACTCGCGCCGATCCCGTCGGACGTCTCGACGGCCGCAGCGGCGACAAGCGGCGTGAAGCTCCGTCATCTCGTCGCCGGGACGGCGATCGGCGAACTGCCGTGGACCGTCGCGGGCGTCGTCGTCGGCGCATCGGCGGCGACGGTGACGACGACCGGACTCGGCGAGTTCGGTCTTCCACTCGCTGTGGCGTGTGCCCTTGCAGCGACGCTATTGCTCGCCGGGCCTGCCTATCGGCTCGCACGGGAGCGGGCCACGCCACGCTGAAGCTACAGAAACGGATCGCTACAGTCGACGATCACGCCGTGTTGGGGACAGACGTACTTGCAGTGGCGGTCGTACAGCGCAGCGCCACAGCGTGGACAGCGCGGTCCACGGCGATCGTCGTCCTCGTCTGGCTCACTCGGTCCGGCCATCGTGTCACGGTTCGGACGAGGCGGTGCTAAGCGTTCTGGATGCGAGGTTAACACTCGCTCCAGCCACAGGACTCGCAGGTCTTACAGCCCTCCGAGTAGTAAAGCGACAGCGAGCCACAGTCGGGACACTCGGGGGATTCGCCGGCGTCGATGAGGTCCTGCGTCGCGTCGTCGCCCTCTCGGGCGGCCGCACCGCCGTCGGTCTCGTGGTCGACGTCTACGGCTGCGTCGGCGTCAGCCGACTCTTCGAGCGTCTGTTGTTTCGGATAGGGTTTGTCGATCTCGCCGTCCAGATACCGACGCATCGCCGTCCCGATGGCGTCGGGGATCGACTGGATCTGTTCGCCTTTGTCCCAGGCGATCTTCGGGCTGCGCGTTCCACAGAGTTCGTCGACGATCTCTTCGGGATCGACGCCCGAGCGCAACGACGTCGAGATGACCTTCGCCAGCGCCTCGGTAAAGGAGTTGGTGAAGCCGCCGGAGTGACCGATGTTCGCGAACAGCTCGAACGGCTGGCCGGTTTCGGGATCCTCGTTGATCGTCACGTAGATCTTCCCGTAACCGGTGTCGATGCGCTGGCTGACACCCTGCAGGGCGTCGGGGCGGTCGCGCTTCTCGGTGAAATCGACCTCGGCCGGCTGTCGGTCGCCGACCGGTGAGCCGACGCCCGTCTCGCGGACGTCTCGAGCTTCCTCGCTCTCGAGGAACGCCTCGAGGCCGCCGAAGATCTCCTCGATCTGTTCGACCAGGGCCTCGGCGGCTTCGGTCTCGTCGGCGAACTCCGCGTTGTCAGCGCGCGTGGTCAGCACCTGCTTGCTGCGGGTGCCGTCGCGGTAGTAGGTGACGCCTTTCCCGCCGTGTTCGTAGACCCACTCGAAGACGTCCTTTGCGTCCTCGACCGTCGAATCGCTGGGCGCGTTGACGGTCTTCGAGATCGCGGAGTCGACGCCGTCCTGGCAGGCACACTGGACCGCGGCGTGTTCTTTCGCCGAAAGGTCACTCGTGATGACGAACAGTTCGCCGATCGCGTCCGGAACGGTCGAGAGACCTTCGACGCCCTCGAACTGGTTCGTCGCCATCTGCTCTTGGGCCTCCGTTTTGACGGCGTCGACGTCGATGTCGTTCGCCTCGAGCGTTCGAAGGAAGTAGTCGTCGAACTCCACCAGCATCTCATCGCCCTGGACGTCGTCGGTGACGTTCTTGTAGTAGGCGACGTTGTAGATCGGTTCACAGCCGCCGGTGGTGTTGCCGACCATCGAGGTCGTCCCCGTCGGCGCGATGGTCGTCACGTTGTGGTTGCGGATGGGGAAGCCGTCTTCCCAGTCCTCGGCGTTTTCGCCGGTCTGTTTCTCGAACCACTCGCGGTACTCGGTCGGGTTCGCGTACTTCGAATCCTCCCAGTCGGCGAACGAGCCTCGTTCGTTCGCGAGGTCGTGGCTCGTCGCTTTCGCCCCGTGGTTGATGTGGGTCATCAGCTGGCGGGCGATCTCGTTGCCTTCCTCGCTGCCGTAGCGAACGCCGAGTTGGATGTACAGCTGGGCCAGTCCCATGACGCCAAGCCCGATCTTGCGCATCTCCCGGACCTTCTGTTCGATCTCTTCGACCGGGAAGTCGCTCATCGTGACGACGTTTTCCAAAAAGCGCGTGCCGTACTCGATGCGCTCGTCGAACTCCTCGTAGTCGATCGCCTCCTCGAGAAACGCCGCGATCGCGTCCTCCTGGCTGTCGTAGTCGTCGCCGTGTTCCGCAGACCAGACCCGCCAGTCCGGTGCGTCCAGATCGGCGAGCGTCGAGAGGTTGATGTGTCCGAGATTGCAGGCCTCGTACTCCTCCAAGGGTTGCTCTCCGCAGTTGTGAACGACAAGGCCGTTCGCAACGAAGGAGTGGGTGTCGGGCTCGGTCAGGTCGTACACGGCTTCGTGGCCGTCGTGTTCGACTGATTCGACGGTCGCTTCGAATCGCTCGCTGTATGGACCGCGCTCGTACTCGGAGAGACGGTGCTCGAGCGTGTCGGTCTTGTTATCGAGCAAGAAGCCGATCTCGTCGGCGAACCGCTCGAGGTTGTCCTTGACGATGACGAGTTCGTGCTGGTCTTTCGTCTCGTATTCCTTCGTTCCGCCCCGACCGTCGGAGAGTTCTCGAGTTCCCGCTTCCTTGCGGTTTTTATAGATCTTGCTGGCGATACCGAAGTTGAGGAGAAGCTGCTGGACGTCGCCGAGCAGATCGCCGTCCGAACTCCACAGTCGGACCGAGACGCCCTTTTCGACGTTACCCTGAACGCATCCGTCTGCAGTGAACAGCGACTGGAGGAATCCACGCGCCATCTCCTCGCTGCCGCGCATCACTGTATCGGGAACCTGCAGCTTGTCTTCCGTCAGGCCGACTTCTTCGGCGTACTCGTAGAGACGGGTGGATCGAATACGCTGTTCGATCGCTTGCGCACCGCGATACCCGTCGTCACGGCTAATCTCGTTGACGCCGATTTCGTAATCCGCGTTCCCGAGGGGCTCACGAACGACGTCGTTGACGTCCTCGACGAGCGTCTCGGAGATGTCGGCGTCCTCGTCGTAGAAGTTCAACACGGCACGTTCCTCCCCGTGTTTGAGGTGACCATCTCCGACGAGCCAACCGAGCGTCCGACCTTCCTCGACGGTTCCGTGCTGCCCGAATCCGCCCTTTCTATTCTGAATGTGAACCGTATCACCGGCGTCAAGCTCCTGTGTTTCGACCCATCCGTCGTCGGTCATGACACGGTGGTCTGCGGTGAGTCGAAGTTCGTATCCTTCTTCGGTCGTGAGCTTGTAGACGTCTTTCTCGCCGGTTTTGTAGACACTACTTGCTTCTTTGATTTCGTCTTCACTAAGCCGTCCGTCGACGACGACGTCGGTCGCGACACCCTGTTCGTATAGCTCTTCTGCAGGGACGAGACCACGTCCGGTACTAATGAGCGTCTCTCCAGTGACACACGGGTTCGTCGCGAGGATCCGGTGATCGTCGTGTTCACCGACGTCGAAGGAGTGCTCCTTGTTCACCCGCTCTAAGTAGATCACGCCGGGTTCGCCGTTCTCGTGAGCGCCCTCGACGATGCGCTCCCAGACGAGCTCCGCGGGGATCGACAGTTCCTCGCCGACCTCGACGTACTCGCCGAGGTCGTAGCGGCTGTACATCTCTTTTGTCTCCTCGGTGGCGATATGGGGCTCTTCGGTGCGCGGATTGGTGAACGTGTACTCCTCGCCGTTCTGGACGGCTTCCATGAAGTCGTCGGTGACGCCGACCGAGATGTTGAAATTCGAGAGGTGGCCTTCGACGGCGTTGCGGAGGTGTTCGGGAACCCGTCCCTCGTCGTCGATGAGGTCGCGGGCTTCCTCGAGTGCTTCCGAGAAAGAGGTGTAGGTATAGTCGTCGGGGTCGTTCAACCGGAGACAGTGAGCGAGCGAGACGTCCTTGTTCTTGGCGTGGATGAACTCGATGACGTCGGGGTGAGAGATACGCATGATCCCCATCTGGGCACCGCGGCGAGTGCCGCCCTGGGCGATCGTCTCACAGAGCTGGTCGTACGTGCGCATGAAGGTGATCGGTCCCGACGCGATGCCGCCGGTCGAGCCGACTGAGTCGCCGTACGGGCGAAGCTGCCAGAAGCCGTAGCCGACCCCACCACCGCTCTGGAAGACCTCCGCGGCCTTTTTCGCGGTCTCGTGGATGTCCGAGAGGTCGTCGTCCGGAGACATCACGAAACACGCCGACAGCTGCTGGAGTTCGTCGCCGGCGTTCATGAGCGTCGGCGAGTTCGGCATAAACGAGAGCGACTCCATCCCCTCGGTGAACGTCTCGGCGACGCCCTCGACGTGCTCGCGAACGTCGTCGGGGAGTTCGGGGACGACGGTGTCGTAGGCGAACTTGTTGACGTTGTGTTCGGTGAGTTCTGTCTCGACGTCGTCGTTCGTCGTCACGCCTTCCCCGAACACCTCTTCGGCGAGTTCGTCCCGACGCGGGTGATCGGGCTTGAGCTGGGCGGGCGTGACAGTGATCTCGAGGTCGCGTTTCTCGGCCTCGTAGACGGCCTCCGCCAGGGCGATGTTCGTGCCGACGCGCTCGAAGAGATCTTCCTGTTCTTCGATCAGGTCGCCGTCGGCGTTCTTCCGGAGGTACCGTGCCGGGAGGATGTTGTGGTAGGCGTTGTCGGTCATCCGCTCCTCGAGCGTCTCGCCCTCGGTGCGTTTGATCGGGAGCGTGATCTCGTCTGCGGAGCGTTCGGACTCGCTCATACGCGCCCCACCTCGTCTGTACGCCGACGTCTCGTGCCGGTTTTGGCCGGAGTTCGGGTGTTGGCTCTCATCGTTCGTGACGAAGGTTCGGTATTCATGCTATTCTCATAAAACAACTGGTTTGCAGTAGTCCAATTCTATTTGTACAGATATCTCTATGGGGTCGTGCGTGTACGGAGTCGCCGGTCTGTTCGGCCGTCTCCGAGCCTGTACCCACCTACGGAAAGGACGCTCTTAACGATTTTCAGAACGTACTGAAAGTAATTGTGAGCGAGGACGGGGTTGCGTCCCGACGGCGAGTTTTCTCTTTCACTGACGGGCGTGGCGTCCGGAGCCGGAACCATCGCTGTGGGTACGTGCTCGAGGCAAATAACCCTGATCGACAGGTTTCAATCTCCCTGGTGAGAATCTATGGTTACCGGTGGAATCTCTTATATCACCATTGGTGTGCGAGTGGTCAGGGTTGGCCAAAGACAGTGCGAATGATGATTATATAAATTTAGTTACTATAGAGTGATGCCAGTTCTAACGGGAAAAGCGTAAATAGGCGGCGACATATCTGACAAACTGTCTCGTAACACCCGTTACGGACGACAGAGACAAGAAGGCCGGACTTGACTGCTACGCAATCAAGTCTGGTGTTCAGCGTACCATACACCGAACCATACGACCATCGCAAAGGCCCAAGCGACCATCGTGATGGCGATGGTTACAGCCAATATTGCGGTAGATGGGCCCACAGTAGTGCTGGTAAGGCAACCTACCGTGAAGGTTCGGCTGCCAGCCTTTGCGAAGGCCAACGATGCTTCGTCGGTGATGGTATCACGGCGGCTTCACTTTTTGCGCGCCAATCCGCCGGGCACGATCACAAGACGTTAGTTTCTGTAACGTCCGTGACGAAGGTTCAGTATTCATGCTACTCTCATAAAGCAACTGGTTTTGCAGTTATGAAAATCTATTTTCAAAGATGTCTCTACTGGTTCGTGCGTTCGCAGAGCCGCCGACCAGTTCGGCCGTCTCCGCGTCCGTACCCGACTACGGAAAGGACCGTCTTAATGATTTTCAGACCATCCTGAAAGTGGTGGCGGCCGGAGCCGATTTCGGCGCCCGACGTCGGCGTTTCTCGCTCACCGGCCGCTTTCGTACCCGAACCCGGAACCATCAGTGACGGTACGCGCTGGACGCAAATGAGGCCAACGTTGTTTTTGAACAGATGGTCACGAACGCGTCATATTCATTCATCCGGAACAGTTACGGTATCGCAACGTCGTGTCTCGGGTATGCTCGAGCCACTTACGGCGGGTACGACGCTACTGCTCGTCCTCGCGGCGCTTGCTGCTATCGTCGTCGTCATCACGGCGATCAAGATAGCCGTCAGAATCGCGATCAGGGTCGGTCTGGTCGCCGCGGTCGTCCTCGCGGCCTTGTATGCCGTCGGCGTTATCGGCTTTTAACTTCTGCGAGGAAGTTTTCGATCACGTCGTGACCGACGGCCGTGAGCACGCTCTCGGGGTGAAACTGGACGGCCTCGATCGGGTACTCGCGGTGGCGAACGCCCATGACCAGAGTCTCACCGTCGTCCTGGGGCTCTGCCACAGAGCCAGCGGAACCGTGTTCTACGCTGTGTTCGGCCGTCGCCGTCACCTCGAAACACTCCGGTACGTCCGTCGCGACCAGCGAGTGGTACCGCCCGGCCCGAAAGCCCTGCTCGAGGCCGGCGAAGACGCCCTCGCCGTCGTGGTCGACCGCGGAGGTCTTCCCGTGGATTGGCTCCGGGGCGCGGCCGACGCTGCCGCCGTAGGCGTAGACGGCAGCCTCGAGGCCGAGACAGACCCCGAGCGTCGGCGTCTCGGGGCTTACCTCCCGGAGGGCGTCTATCGACACGCCCACGTCCCGATCGTTTTCCGGATGACCGGGGCCGGGACTGATGACGATCGCGTCCGGATCGACGGCCCGGACCGCCTCGAGCGTGGCCGTGTTCTTCAGCACCTCGGTCTCGGTGCCGGCCTGCTGGCTGACGTACTCGACGAGGTTGTACGTGAACGAATCGAAGTTGTCGACGAACAGCACGCGCGTCGGCTCTGACGCGAGTTCGTCTGCGGTGGCGTTCATCGACTCACCTCCGGCGTCGACGCCGGCGCGTCGGCTTCGATCCGCTCGAGGGCGACCCGGACGCCGTCCATCTTCTTTTCGGTCTCCTCGTACTCGGCGGTCGGGTCGCTGTCGGCGACGAGCCCGGCACCGGCCTGAATCGTGATCCGCTGGCCGCCGGGAACGGTGTCGTCCTCCTCGACGGTCGCCGTCCGGATGACGATCGCGAAGTCGGCGTCGCCCGTCCAGGAGTAGTAGCCGACGCCGCCGCCGTACAGGCCACGGGGCTCGCGCTCGAGATCGTCGATGATCTCCATCGCACGCACCTTGGGCGCGCCCGAGAGCGTCCCGGCGGGAAACGCGGCCCTGGTCGCGTCGAAGGCGTCCGTATCGGTTGCGAGCATCCCCGTTACCGTCGATTCGATGTGCTGGACGTGGCTGTACTTGAGTACGTTCATGAACTCGTCGACCCGAACCGATCCCGGTTCGGAGACCCGCCGGACGTCGTTTCGCGCGAGATCGACGAGCATCGTGTGTTCGGCTCGTTCTTTCTCGTCGGCGAGCATCTCACCTGCGAGCCGTCGATCCTCGACGGGCCCCGACCCGCGGTCGCAGGTGCCGGCGATCGGGTTCGACATCACCTCGCGACCGCGAACGGAGACGAGCGTCTCGGGGCTGGCACCGACGACGGTGAGATCGTCGTGCTCGAGCAGGTACATGTACGGCGACGGGTTGACCTCGCGCAGGGATTCATAGAAGCCGAGCGGGTCGACCTCGCCGTGGAGCTCCCGGGTGCGGGAGATCACCCCCTGGTAGATGTCGCCGTCGAGGACGTGTTCTTTCGCCCGCCTGACGCTGTCCTCGTAGTCGTCCTGTGGTCCTGCCGTCTCGTCGTGACGGACGAAGCCGCCGGTCTCGAGGGGGTCGGCCGCGGCGAGTGTCTCCCGGACTGTGGCGGCTTCGGCGACCAGTTCGTCGTACACCGCGCCGGGGTCGTCGTCGGCCCCCACGACGGGCGTGAACACGAGCGAAACCGTCCCGTCGCGTTCGTCGAACGCGAGCGTCTTCGTCGTCAGGACGAACTCCGCGTCGGGAAACCGCGAGTCGGGTCGCTCGCAGCCGACCTCCTCGAGATAGAGGTCGTACACCGCGTCGTAGGCGAGGAAGCCGACCAGTCCGCCCTCTAAGTGCTGGCGGTCCCGGTCGGGGACGTTCGCCAGCCTGACGTCGGGCATGGCAGCCCGCAACGCGTCGACGACGTCGCCGTCGGCGTCTCCCTCCACGTGCTCGATGGGTGCCTCCGGGGCCAGCGCCTCTACTGTCGTCCCGTCGGGACCGACCGTGACGACCGCCTCTGGGTCGTAACCGACGTAGGAAAAGCGCGCGTGGCGCTCGGCCGGCGTCGACTCGCGCTGGAACGCGCCGTCGGGGTCGCTCGAGGCGGTCTTCTCCGCGCTCTCGAGCAGGAAGGCGTGCGACGACCGTTGCCTGCCGTTGGTCCGTCCGGTCAGGGCCGCGTAGGCCGCAAGCGGCGTCACGTCGACGGCAAGCGTCGCGGCGGTTCGGACGACGACGGGGCGGTCTGTCTCGTCGCCAGCGAACTCGATAAACGCCTCCCGGGAGAGTTCGAGTTCGGGTTCGTCGGTCATACTGACTTCCTCCGTTCGACTCGTCCGCGGGCCGTCGTCGCTCGCTCGATGAACGACCGGACAGCGGCCTCGTCTTTGATCCCGCCGCTTGCTTCGACGCCGCTTGCGACATCGACGGCGAACGGCTCGACCGTCTCTATCGCGTCGGTCACGTTTCCTGGCTCGAGTCCGCCCGCGAGGACCACCGGCGACGCGAGGTCGGTCGTCGCTTCCGCCGTTCGGTCCCAGTCGTGGGTCTCGCCCGTGCCGCCGCCGCCGTCTCCGTCGACGGAGTCGACGACGAGCGCGTCGGCGACATCGTCGTAGGTGCGTGCCGTCTCGAGGTCGTCGGCGTCGACCGCGCGAAACACGTCGACCCCGACGCGCTCCCGGAGTTCGGCGAGCTCGTCAACGCCGAGTCCGTCGTGGACCTGTACCGCGTCCGGCTCGATTGCCTCGACGAGGGAAACTGCGTCCTCGAGATCCGCGGGCATCGTCACCAGCACGCTCGTCACGAACGGCGGGACGGCATCGACGAGTTCGCGTGCCCGTTCTCGCGAAACCTCCCGCGGCGTCTCGACCGGCACCGAACAGACGACGCCGACCGCGTCCGCACCCGCTGTGACGGCCGTCTCGAGGTCGTCCTCGCGAGTGAGCCCGCAGATTTTCACGCGCGTCATCGTGCCTCTTGGGCGCTCCGGAGCCGCTCGAGCGTCGCCGCCGCCTCGCCGTCGTCGATCGCCTGTCGGGCGCGTTCGGCCCCGTCCTCGAGACTGTGGGCGACGCCGGCGACGTACAGTGCTGCGCCCGCGTTCGCGAGGATGACGTCTCGTTTCGCCCCGTCGCGTTCGCCCGCGACGATCGCGCGCATGTCCGTGGCGTTCGCTTCGGGGCTCCCGCCTGCGATGTCGCCGATCGCGTGTCGCTCGAGGCCGAGGTCGGCCGGTTCGAGTTCGTAGGTCTCGACGTCCTCGCGGGAGACCTCGGCGACGGTCGTCTCGCCGTGGATCGCGATCTCGTCGGTACCGGAGCCGTGAACGACCAGCGCGCGCTCGACGTCCATCCGGGCGAGCGCGTCCGCGAGCACGGGCACGAGATCGGGGTCGTAGACGCCGACGACCTGGGCATCCGCGCCGGCGGGGTTGGTCAGCGGACCGAGCACGTTGAAGACCGTCCGCATCCCGAGTTCCTTGCGCGGGCCGATGACGGCTTTCATCGCGGGGTGGAAGACCGGCGCGAGCATGAACCCGATCCCGTCGCGTTCGATGGCGGCCTCGACCGCCGGCGGCTCGGCCTCGACCTCGACGCCGACCGCCTCGAGAACGTCCGCACTGCCCGAGGACGACGAGACCGAGTAGTTACCGTGTTTCGCGACCGGGACGCCCGCCCCGGCGGCGACGATCGCGCTCGTCGTCGAGACGTTGATCGTGTCGTAATCGTCCCCGCCGGTCCCGCAGGTGTCGACCAGCGGCTCGCGGTCGGGGTCGATCCGGCGGGCGACCTCGCGCATCCCCTCGGCGAAGCCGGCGATCTCGGCTTCCGTCTCCCCTTTCGCGCGCAGCCCCGCCAGCAGCGCACCGATCTGTGCCTCCGTCGCGTCCTCGAAGACCGCACTCGAGGCCGCTCGAGCCTCCGTCTGGGTCAGGTCGCGTCCGTCCGTGACGCGTTCGACGTATTCCTGCATAGTGAACACCAATGTACGCTGTTGTGTTGTGATGATCAAATCCGTACATCCACTTAAGCGTGTCGTCGACGAGCCGTGGTGGATCTTCGCGTGCGTCGTCCGATTCGAAACCTTCAATTACACCCGCGGGCAACGAACGAGTGCAGCAGGGAAACACGCCAGGCGGGTTGGTGGTCTAGTCTGGTTATGACACCTCCTTGACATGGAGGAGGCCGGCAGTTCAAATCTGCCCCAACCCACTAATTTTACGCCGAACAAACTCGTGAGGCGTAAATTCGTTATGTTGGTCAGTTTGAACTAGGCCGGAGTTCTGCGCCGCAGGCGCAGGTTCTCGGGCGTCGTTCAAATCTGCCCCACCCATTACGTTTGCTGCGAGCAGGCAAATCCGTCACGCGGACTCTTCCTCGAGTGGCTCCGGCGTCGATCGGTCCTGGAGGTCGACCGTCGTCGCGAAGACGAACCCCAACAACAGCCCGAAGACGAGGTGGCCGACGAGACTCTCGACGGCGAAGGCGGGAAAGCCTGCAGCGGGATCCGCGCCGAACACCTCGACCCAAAGCGGCAGAACGACCACGGGAAGGATCGACCAGACGGCGAGCCCGTAGACGAAGCCGGCGGCCGTGACGCGGGCCATCTCACCGGTCGAGGCGATCGCGTCGGTCTCGACGTCGGTCCGGATGATCCCGAGAAACAGGTCTCGGGTGACGAGAAAGCCGAAGACGATACCGAGCGCCGCGCCGTGAACGAGGTGGATAAGCCAGCCGCCGACGCCCGTCGCCTCGAGGCCGTAGATACCGGGGACGGCGTCCTCGACGATCGCCGGATCGATCAGCCAGATCAGGAGTCCGAACACGGCAGCGCCGACCACGCCGCCGACCGCACCGCCGATCGGCCATCCGACGCGGCTGCTGATTCCGAACCCGGTCGTGCTGTCGGCCGTGTCTGACTCGGTGCTCATAACGCGACCTATCACGAGCGCGTCCAAAAGGGTTCGACCGGCACGTTCCGGGCTGGTCGGCGACCGCAATACGGCGTCCTCGAGCGTGAACGATTAGGCGTACACGACCGAACACGTCCCCGTGGAGTACGAGATACTGGGCTGGCCGCCCGACGGGCCGAAGCTTCCGCTGGATCACGAGCGGTTCAGTTACGCCGGCAAGTTCGTCATGACGAACACGGGGAAGGCGGTCGCCCGCGAGGGAGACGGGATCGTCGCCGCCGCCGCGTTCAACGAGGACCGGACCGACTCCGCGACGCTATGGCTGCGGTATGTCACCGTCGCCCGCGACCGACGCGGCGAGGGAATCGGTCCCGAGCTGCTCGGACTCGTCCGTGACCGCGCCAAAGAGCGCGGCTACGATCGGCTCCGGATCGCCGTCAACAACCCCTACGCATACGAGGCGCTTCATCGCGTCGGCTTTACCTACACCGGCGAGACGACCGGGATCGCCGAACTCGTCCTCGAGTATCCCGCCGACTGCGACCTCGAGACGCCGGCCGAGGCCGAGTCGTATCGGGCGGGGCTCGCGGCGTTTCGCGATCGGGACCTCACGGACGACGAACGGGCGTTCCTCGAGGATCGTCTCGAGCGCGGGCCGCCGGTGCCGGATGTGAGAGACGACGGTCGGTGACGACCCCGCAGGCTGACTGGGGCCGAGAAAACGTTACGTCGGTCGCGCCCCGTCGATCGAGTAGGGCCATGCTCGTCGCACACGTCGCGTTTCTCGTCTTGTTCGTCGGTACGACGGCGTTTTTCACCATCCTGTCGATCCTGAACCTTCGTCACGGACAGCGAGCCCTCGAGCGCGAGCGAGGGTGGGTCGAGGACCGACTCGGACTCACAGAACCCGACCGAATCCTCGCCTACCAGCGGGCGAAGTCCCGGTTCGGGCAGAGCCGGACGTGGGCGTTCGTGGGACTGGTCCTGCTCGCGTTGTACTCCGGCGCGCTCGCTCGCGTCGTCGAGGGACTTGAGGGACTGGGCTACGGCTCCGTACTCACCGGTGTGGTCTTTTTCGTCGGGGTTGCCGTTGCCCTCCGGCTGTTTTCGTTACCGTTCGAGGCCTACGAGGCATTCGTGATCGAAGAGCGCTTCGAGTTCAACAACCTGACGCCAGGACTGTTCGTACGAGACGCGGTCGTCGGAACGACCGTCACGGTGGCGTTTACGGTCGTCCTCGCTGGGGGCGTCCTCTGGGCCATCGCGTTCGTCCCCGACTGGTGGTGGCTCGCCGTCCTCGCACTGTTCGTCGCGTTCTCGCTTGCGATGCTCGTGATCTACCCGCGGGTGATCGCCCCGCTTTTCAACGACTTCGAACCGGTCGAAGGCGGCGAGCTGCGCGAGGCCGTCGAACGGGTCTTCGATCGCGCCGGCTTCTCGTGTGAGGGGATCTACGTCATGGACGCGAGTCGTCGCTCCAGCCACGCGAACGCGTACTTCGTCGGCTTCGGACGAGCCAAACGCGTCGTCCTGTTCGATACGCTCGTCGAGCGGATGACACTACCCGAGATCGAAGCCGTCCTCGCTCACGAACTCGCCCACTGGAAACGAGCCCACGTCTGGAAGAGCCTCGGAGCGAGTACGGTCCGCATCGGTGCTCTCCTGTTCGTGCTCTGGTACCTGCTCGGGACGAGGTGGCTCTACGAGATGTTCACGCTCCCCGAGACCGCCTACGCCGGACTCGCCGTCGGAGCGCTGTGGATCCAGCCGCTTTCGAAACTCAGCCGCCCCCTCGAGAACAGGCTCTCGCTGGCCCACGAACGCGAGGCCGACGCCGTCGCGACCGACGTGATGGGTGAGGGCGACCCGCTCGTGGACGCCCTCTGTCGGCTCACGGGCGAGAATCTCTCGAACCCGTTCCCCCATCCGCTGTACGCCGCGTTTCACTACACCCACCCGCCGGTCCCCGAGCGGATCCGGTACATCCGAGAACTGGACGGAACCGACTCGAGCGATGCGCCGTCTCCGGCGACCGTCGGATCGGGGTGATCCGGCCGCGGCTTTATCACGCACGGGCGTATGTACTATCTACTACGGCGACCGACCTCGCCGTCCGTGCCGAGGAACGCACACCAACACGATGTCACCACCACGACCCGACGACCGGACGAGACGTCCCCGAACCGCACTCGAGGGAGACGTCGATCGGCGAACGTTCCTGCAGATGGCCACGGCGGTCGGGGCCGTGACCGGCTCTCTCGTGGCTGCCGGCTGTCTCGGCCGCCGTGACGACGACGGCATCACGGTCGAGACAGTGGCCGACGGATTCGCCCATCCCTGGGCCGTCGCCTTCCTGCCGGGTGACTCACGGGTGCTCGTCACGGAACGGGAGGGACGCCTGAACGTCCTCGACCGCGAGGACGGAACCGTCGAGCCCGTCGACGGTACGCCCGACGTCTACGCCGCCGGCCAGGGCGGGCTGCTCGACGCGGCGGTACACCCCGACTTCCCGGACGAGTCCTGGATCTACCTGACATACGCGGCGACGAACGACGACGGCGAGTCGGCCACCCACCTCGGCCGGGGCCGACTCGCACTCGAGGGGCCCGAACTCGAGTCGTTCGAGGAGCTGTTCGTCGCCGAGCCGTTCGTCGACTCCGACGCTCACTACGGCTCTCGAGTCGTCTTCGGCGAGGACGGGATGGTCTACGTCACGACCGGCGACCGCCAGTTCAAGGACTTCGGACCCGACCACGTCTCACAAGACAGGACGAACGAACTCGGCGCGACGGTTCGACTCGAGCCCGACGGCTCGATCCCCGAGGACAACCCGTTCGTTACCGACCCCGGCGTCGCCGACGCGATCTACAGCTACGGGCACCGCAATGCCCAGGGGATGACGGTCCACCCCGAGACGGGCGCGATCTGGCAGAGCGAACACGGCGAGGAAGACGGCGACGAACTCAACGTCGTCGAGGGCGGGGGCAACTACGGCTGGCCGATCGCTCACACCGGCTGTGCGTACGGCACCGACGAACCGGTCGGCGACGATCCACACGACCGCGAAGACGTGGTCGACCCGGTCTACTACTGGGAGTGTGAGAGCGGCGGCTTTCCGCCAGCCGGAATGACGTTCTACGACGGCGATGCGTTCCCCGACTGGGAGGGTGACCTGTTTGTCGGCAACCTGGCCGGGCAGTACCTCGGCCGCTTTACCGTCGACGGCACGGACGTCGACGAACGCGAGCCGTTACTCGACGGTCGTGGCTGGCGGATCCGCGACGTCGGGGTCGCACCCGACACCGGACACCTCTACGTGGCGGTCGATGCGGGCGACGCGCCGATCGTCCGTCTGGGACCCGACTGACGACACGGGCTCGACTGCGTCAAGAGTTTCTGGCCTCGAGCACCGTCCGATACCGCGTTCCCGCGTCGTCGTCGGCCGACAGCGCCTGCCGGATCGGGTCGCGAATCCACTCGCGGCTTCCGTCGTCGACGCCGTCGGCGGGCGGCCCCTCGAAGTCCGCCGGTCGGAGAGCGGACGGGAGGTACCGCTCGTAGACGGGCAGGCGCTCGCGCAAGGGAACGCCCGCCGTCTCGGCGACGGCCTCGAGTTCACACAGCTCGGGCCAGGCGTAGTCGGGGTTGACGTGGTCGTCGGTCACGGGCGAGACCCCGCCGAGGTCGTCGATGCCACAGTCGACGAGCTCTCGGGCGGGCGCGAGGTTCGGCGGCACCTGGACCGACACCGCCGGGGGCAGCGCCGCCCGGGCCATCGCCGTCGCGTGCCGGAGCGTCTCGAGGTCGGGCGTCCCGCCGTGCCAGCGCTCGTTCTCGACGACGGGCTGGACGATCACCTCTTGGACGTGGTCGTAGCGGTCGTGCAGATCGGCGATCGCGAGCAGGCTCTCGGCCCGGTCTCGCGGACTCTCGCCGATGCCGACGAGAATGCCGGTGGTGAAGGGGACGGCGAGTTCGCCCGCGTTCTTGATCGTTCGCAGGCGCTGGCCCGGCTCCTTTCTGCGTGGCCCGGCGTGGGCGTCGACCTCGGCGGTCGTCTCGAGCATCGTTCCCATACTGGCGTTGACGTCGGCGACTGCGGCCATCTCCTTGCGGGTCTGGTCGCCGGGGTTCGCGTGGGGGAGCAGTCCCTCCTCGAGGGCGACTTCACAGGCCGCCCGCAGGTAGTCGTGGATCGAGTCGTAGCCCCACTCGGCGAGTCGGGCGTGGATCTCGGTGTAGCGGTCGTCGGGGTCGTCGCCGAAGGTAAACAGCGCCTCCGTACAGCCGGCGTCGGCCCCGCGACGACAGATCTTCCGGACCTCCGCGAGTGAGAGCAGCGACGCCTCGCCGGGCGGATCGAAGTACGTACAGTAGGTGCAGGTGTACCGACACGCCGTCGTCAGCGGCACGAAGACGTTCCGGGCGAAGCTCAGTTCCGGGGCGGACGAGACGCTCTCGGGTGTGACCGCAAGCAGGCGTTCGATCTCGGCGTCGTCGATCGAGACGTCGACGTCTTCCTCCTCGACCCCGGGGATCATCACGTCGGAGTGACGTCGCCTCGAGTATAACACTCCCGGTCGTCGATGCCGGCCTGCCGCGTTGGCGATGTCGTCCGGGTCGAACGGCGCGCTTGAGGAACGTTTATTCGTCTCAGTTTCTTCGGTTCGGACGAGAGCATGGTCGATCGGAACGGGCAGGGCCGGGACGTGTCACCGTCCGGTTCGCCCACACGCCCTCCATCGTCGTTCGTCGAACAGGCGAACGTCACTGACGAGGGGATTTACGAGACGTTCGAAGACGAGTGGCCGGAGTGTTGGGATCGAGCCGGATCCCTGCTCGAGTGGGATCAGGAGTACGAGACGATCCTCGACGATTCCGACGCACCGTTTTACCGGTGGTTTCCGGACGGCAAACTGAACGCGTCGTACAACTGCCTCGATAGACACCTCGAGGCCGGCCGGAAGAACCACGCCGCGATCTGGTGGGAGGGCAAACGCGGCGAGTCAGAGACCTACACGTACCGGGAGCTGTTCGTCGCGGTAAACGAGTTCGCGGCGGCGCTTCGCGAACTGGGCGTCGAGGAAGACGACGTCGTGACGATCTACCTGCCGATGATCCCCGAGCTCCCGGTCGCGATGCTTTCGTGTGCCCGCATCGGCGCACCCCACTCGGTCGTCTTCGCCGGGCTCTCTGCGGATGCGCTCGCGACCCGGATGGAAGCCGCCGACAGCGAGTACCTGCTCACCTGTGACGGCTACTACCGCCGTGGCGACGCGTTCAACCAGAAGAGCAAAGCCGACAACGCCTTGCTCTCGCTCTCACAGGACGTCTCGACGGTCGTCGTCGACCGACTGGGCGAGGACTTGCCTCACGTCTTAGGTGAGAACCAGTACGACTACGACGATCTCACGGCCGCCCACGAGGGCGAGACCGTCGAGCCGGTCACCCGAGACGCCGAGGACATGCTGTTTCTGATGTACACCTCGGGGACGACCGGCGAGCCGAAAGGCGTCGTTCACTCGACCGGCGGCTATCTCTCGTATGCAGCCTGGACCTCCCACGCTGTCTTGGACATCAAGCCGGACGATACACACTGGTGTTCGGCCGACATCGGCTGGATCACCGGCCATTCGTACATCGTCTACGGGCCGCTCGCGCTCGGGACGACGACGGTGATGTACGAGGGCACGCCGGACTATCCCGACCGGGACCGCCTCTGGGAGATCGTCGATCGCAACGCTGTCGACGTCTTCTACACCGCGCCGACGGCAATCCAGGCGTTCATGAAGTGGGGCACAGAGTACCCAGACCGTCACGACCTCACCTCGCTGCGCCTGCTCGGCAGCGTCGGCGAGCCGCTTAGCCCCCGTCCCTGGCGGTGGTACCACGAACATATCGGCGGCGGAGAGTGCCCGATCGTCGACACCTGGTGGCAGACCGAAACCGGCGGCATCGCGATCACGACGTTGCCAGGCGTCAGCGAGATGAAACCAGGCGCTGCGGGGCCGCCGTTGCCGAGCATCGACGCACGCGTTGTCGACGACGACGGGGCGGCGGTCGGCCCCGGCGAGGACGGCTACCTCACCATCCAGACGCCCTGGCCCGGTATGGCGACGACGCTGTACGACGGCGACGACGAGTTCGTCGAGGAGTACTGGCGACAATTCTCCGAGTCCGAAGACGACGAGTGGGTGTACTTCAGCGGCGACGCGGCCCAGGTGGACGAGGACGGCTACGTCACCATCCTCGGCCGCGTCGACGACGTGATCAACGTCGCCGGCCACCGGCTTAGCACGATGGAGATCGAATCGGCGATCTTAGACGTCGACGGCGTCGCCGAGGCCGCCGTCGTCGGCGGTACCTCGGGGGCAAACAGGACCGACGTCTACGCGTACGTTAGCACCGAAAACGACTACGAGCCCGGCGACGCGCTCTCGAGAACGATCGTCTCGACCGTCGAGGCGGCGATCGGTCCGATCGCGAGACCCGAAGAAGTTATCTTCACCTCCGAACTACCGAAGACGCGCTCGGGCAAGATCATGCGTCGCCTCCTCGAGGACATCGCAAGCGGCGACGAACTCGGCGACACGAGTGCGCTGCGAAACCCCGAGATCGTCGGGGAGATCCAGGCGGCGACTCGAACGGAGTAACTCTGACTCGACGTATCGATCGACTGATTTCGCTATTCCTGTAACTGCGAAACGAAACACGCACGCCCGAACGGTAGTTTAATTCACGCTTCGGGGTTTCGGGCTGTACCGTAAGAAATACTTGCCTTCGAAGCGTCGGAAAACGCGAAGGATGAGTCTCGAGGAGCCGCGTTCCGACCCCGACGTCCTCTCCCGCGAGCAGTACGACGCGCTCCTCGATGCGGCGGCGACCTACCGCGAGGCGCTCGTCGTTCGTCTCGCCGGCGAGGTCGGCCTGCGTCCGGCAGAGCTCGCTCGGATCAGACCGGGCGACGTCACGCGCGCGCAAGTCGACCCGTTACGGTATCTCCTCACCGTTCCGACCGAGGACGGCGACGACGACCGGGCCGCGTATCTCCCGACCGGCGTCGAGCGGGAGCTACGACGGTACGTCAGGAGCAACGACATTGACGACGACGAGCCGATCTTTTCGGTCACGCCACGACGACTCCAGATGCTCGTCTCGGACGTCGCCGACCGCGCTGCCGACCTCCACGCGGAGCCACGTCTCGAGTCAGTCTCGACGAGCGACCTGCGACGACGGTTCGCGTACGCCTCGCTCGTCGAACACGAGATCAATCCCCGCGTCGTCAAGGCCGTCGGCGGCTGGCAGAGCTTCGAGGGACTCGAGCCGTACCTGTCCGAGCCGAACGAGGACGCGATCGTCGACGCCTTCGAGACGATCGAGGGAAACGACGAGGACACGGCGTCGACGTCGGTCAGCGACGACAGCATCGTCCAGTCGCTGCTCGCGGCGAGTGACGGCTACGCGTTGATCCGACTCGACGAGGACGGATACGTCGACCGCTGGAACCGAAGTGCCGCGACGATGTTCGGCTATCGGGCGGGGGAGATCATCGGCACGCACGTCTCGGCGTTTTACACCGACGACGACGTCGAACGCGGCGTTCCCGACCGAATGCTCTCTGCCGCAGCCGAGGGCTCCGGTGTCGAAGAGGAAGGCTGGCGCGTCGGTAAGGACGGCTCGACGTTTTTCGCGAGCGAGGTCGTCTCCCCCATCAGGGACGATCGAGGTCGCCACCGCGGGTTCGCCGTGCTCGTCGCCGACGCCTCCGAGTTCCAGGATCGACTCGAGACGACCCGACGCGAACGCGACGAACTCGAGAGCCGACTCTCGATCGCCCGACTCCTCCGGGCGGTCACCGGGGTGCTGTTCGACGCCTCGACGCACGAAGAGATCGAAACCGACGTCACCGCCGTCGTCGCCGACGCCGACGTCTACGACTTCGCCTGGATCGATCGGCGAACGTTCTCGGGTACTCGTCTCGAGTGGCGCGCAACGAGTGGCATCGAACCGGACGACGTCGAACGACTCTCGTCGACGCTCGACGATCCGTCCGGAACAACTGACGAGGACGAGCCGTCGATCCGGCTCTCGGTCGACCGCGACGTCGCCGTCGATCACTCGAAGAGCGGTCGATTCGAGGGTGCAGTCGCGGCCATACCCCTCGAGTACGGCGATACGGTCTACGGCACGCTCCGGATCGGAACGAGCCGAAACGACGCCTTCGACGACGACGAACGCGCGTGGCTCGAGACGATCGGCCGTCAGGTGGGCTACGGCATCGCCGCAGTCAGACGTCGTAACCTCCTGCTTTCTGATACGCTCGTCGAGCTCGAGATCGCCTGTCGCGACGCCGATTCCTTTTTCGTCGACGCGACCGACCGGCTCGACTGTCGGTTCGAACTCGACTCGCTCGTTCCGATCTCGGAGTCGACACACCTCTACTACGTCCACCTCGAAGGCTCCCAGCCGGCCGAGGTCTTCGAACTCGCCGAAGACGACGACGGCATCGAGGACTTCCGACTCGTCGAGAGCTACGAGGACGGCTACCGTCTCGAGTTCGTCGTCCACGGCTCCTCGCCGACGTTGACGTTGACCGAGTACGGTGCGACCGTTCTCGAAACCGTCGTCGAAGACGGTGAGGCGACGATCGTCGCTGAGTGTGCAGCAGACGCCGACCTCCGGACGATCGTCGACGGCCTCCGGTCGCGGTTCCCCGGATCGGAGCTGCTCGGCAAACGGGAGGTCGAACGCTCGGTCCAGACCGCCCGGGAGTTCCGGGAGGGGCTCGAAGATCGACTCACCGACCGGCAGGAAGCGGCACTTCGAGCGGCGTACTTCGGCGGCTACTACGACTGGCCCCGCGAGAGTACGGCCGAAGAGATCGCCGACGCGATGGGCGTCTCGTCGCCGACGCTGCACAACCACCTTCGGAAGGCACAACACGAACTGCTTCGGACGTTCTTCGACGAGTCGACGGTCGAGGACAGAACGCGACAGTGACTACCTGTCTCCCTGTTCATCCGCCGAGAGACTAGAGTCACCAGTTCTGCATGATTGATGATCCTAGGCTTCTAGAGTAGCCGGTCGAAACCGCTGCTGTCTTACCGCCCACCGTGTCAGAAATACATCTATTATGGCGATCGACGACGGTGTGATTCGACACCAAACCGTTCGATCGGAATTATTTCGATTACTATTGTAGAAATACAACAAGATTATCCCGGGCAATATGTGGCGGTTTTGCACACCTAGATTCGGGATTTACTATGATAATAGCACATTGAATCGAGTACCATGTCAGAGGAAGATGTGCGTGGTGATGGCGGTTTGGAGGCACGGCTCGAAGAGCAGGAGACGTTCGAGCCGCCGGCGGAGTTCGTCGAGCAGGCCAACGTCACCGACGAGTCGATCTACGAGCAGTTCGAACAGGAGTGGCCGGAGTGTTGGGAGCGTGCGGCCGACTTCCTCGAGTGGGAACAGGCGTACGACGAGGTACTCGTCGAGGACGACGCGCCCACCTACCAGTGGTTTACGGGGGGGAAGCTCAACGCCTCGTACAACTGTCTGGACCGTCACGTCGAAGACGGCCGCGGCGACGCCGTCGCCATCGAGTGGGAGGGCGAACTCGGCGAGCAGCGCACCTACACCTACGCGGAACTGCTCGCGGAGGTCAACGAGTTCGCCGCGGCACTGCGTGAACTGGGCGTCGAAGAGGACGACGTCGTCACGATGTACATGCCGATGGTTCCCGAGTTGCCGATCGCGATGCTCGCCTGTGCTCGCATCGGTGCACCCCACTCGGTGGTGTTCGCCGGCTTCTCCGCGGACGCACTCGCAACGCGGATGAACTCGTCCGACAGCGAGTACCTCGTCACCTGTGACGGCTACTACCGTCGCGGCGACGCCCTCGAGCACCTCTCGAAGGCCAACGAGGGACTCACAGACGTCGAGCACGAAACCTCGACGGTCGTCGTCGACCGCCTCGGCGACGACGTAGAGCACGACCTCGGGGCCGACCAGTACGACTACGACGAACTCGTCGCCGCCCACGAAGGCGAGACCGTCGAGCCCGTCACCCGCGACGCCGAGGACATGCTGTTCCTCATGTACACCTCGGGGACGACCGGCAAACCCAAGGGCGTGAAACACACCACCGCGGGCTATCTCGCCTATACGGCCTGGACGAGCCACGCGGTGCTCGATTTAGAGCCCGAGGACACCTACTGGTGTTCGGCCGACATCGGCTGGATCACCGGCCATTCGTACATCGTCTACGGGCCACTGGCGCTTGGAACGACGACGGTGATGTACGAGGGCACGCCGGATTATCCGGACAAGGATCGGTTCTGGGAGATCGTCGACGACTACGACGTCGACGTCTTCTACACCGCACCGACGGCGATCCGCGCGTTCATGAAGTGGGGTGCGGAGTACCCCGAAAAGCACGACCTCTCCTCGCTGCGCCTGCTCGGCACCGTCGGCGAACCGATCAACCCCCGGGCCTGGAAGTGGTACTACAAACACATCGGCGACGAACAGTGTCCGATCGTCGACACCTGGTGGCAGACCGAAACCGGCGGCCACATCATCACGACGCTGCCCGGCGTCTGTGACATGAAACCCGGCGCCGCCGGTCCCGGCCTCCCCGGCATCGACGTCCGCGTCGTCGACGCCGCCGGCGAGGAGGTCGACGCCGGCGAGGCCGGCTACCTCTCCATCGACAAGCCCTGGCCCAGCATGCTCCGGACGCTGTATCGCAACGACGAACGCTTCATCGAGGAGTACTGGACCGAGTACTCAGATCCCGAGGCCGACGAGTGGGTCTACTTCCCCGAAGACGGCGCCAAAATCGACGACGACGGCTACATCACCGTGCTGGGCCGCGTCGACGACGTCATCAACGTCTCCGGCCACCGGCTCGGCACGATGGAAGTCGAGAGCGCGATCGTCGGCACCCAAGGCGTCGCCGAAGCCGCCGTCGTCGGCGGCGACCACGAGATCAAAGGCGAGGCGGTCTACGCCTACGTGATCCCCGAAGACGGCTACGAAGGCGGCGACGAGCTCGAAGACGAGATCGTCGACAACGTCGTCGACGCGATCGGACCGATCGCCAAACCCGAAGAGGTCGTCTTCACACCCGAACTGCCGAAGACGCGCTCGGGCAAGATCATGCGCCGACTGCTCGAGGACATCGCAAGCGGCAACGAGTTAGGTAACACCTCGACGCTTCGCAACCCCGAGGTCGTCGAGGACATCCAACGGCAGGTCCAGGGGGAGTGACCGAGCCGTGAGCCGACATCCAATCACGATGAGAGATACGAACGCAACTCACGACAACAGAGGCACCAACAATGTCAGACGATAATACAGAAACCGATGGCGGTACTGCCACGGTGAGAGAAGGGGGACAGACTGTCAACTACCTCGAGAAAGAGATCAACCTGTTCAAGCCTGCGACGCCGTTCATGCGGGACAACCTGAAGATGATCTTCGGGTTGTTCGCCATCTGGCTGGTGGCCGTCTTCGGGCCGGCAGTGGCGAGTTACATGGCACCGGAGTTCATGTTCGAGACGCGGGTGCTGGGTGGCTATCCGCTTAACTTCTTCCTCACCGCGATCGTCTCGCCGTCCGCCGCGCTGGTGCTATCGGGGATCTATGCCTGGTACCGGGACAAGCTCGACGAGAAGTACGACATTAGCCACGGAGGTGGACAATGATAGAGCCAGTCGTTCTCCAGTACGAGACCGCAGTCGACATCGGGTTCAAGACGATCCCGGCGCTGACGATCGTCGGAATGATGCTGCTGTTTCTCGGTATCGGGTACTTCTTCCGCGTCGCGGCGGTCGACGACCTGTGGGTCGCCGGCCGCTCGATCGGCCCGTGGGAAAACGGGATGGCGATCGCAGCAAACTGGATGAGTGCCGCGTCGTATCTCGGCGTCGCAGCACTGGTCGCGACGGCGGGATACTACGGTCTGGGCTTCGTCGTCGGCTGGACGACGGGATACTTCATCCTGCTGATCTTCCTGGCCGCGCAGTTCCGCCGGTTCGGGAAATACACCGCACCCGACTTCGTCGGTGACCGGTTCTACTCCGACCGCGCACGCGGCATCGCCGCGTTCACGACGCTCGTGATCGCGCTCGTCTACGCGATCGGCCAGGGGAGTGGCATGGGCTACATGGCCCAGTACATCCTCGGGCTCTCCTACGAGGCCGGTGTCATCCTGTTCATGGGTGTCACAATCGCCTACGTCGCCCTCTCCGGGATGCTGGGTGCGACCAAGAACATGGCAGCCCAGTACATCATTCTGATCATCGCGTTCCTGGCCGGCCTGTACGCAGTCGGCTGGAGCCAGGGCTGGTCGACGTTCCTGCCGTACCTCGAGGCTGGTCCACAGACGGCACTGCTCATCGACGAGTTCCACGCGCAGTTCGCAGAGCCCTTCGCCGTCAACAGCGCCTACATGTGGTTCGCGCTGGTCGTCAGCCTGATCCTGGGTACGTGTGGACTGCCACACGTCCTCGTGCGCTTTTACACGGTCGACAACGAGCGCACTGCTCGCTGGTCGACCGTCACCGGACTGCTGTTCATCTGCCTGCTGTACTGGGGTACCGCGGCCTACGCCGTCTTCGGTGGGTTGCTGTACGAAGAACCGGCAAGCGGCGACGAAACGGGCGTGACGGCTGGTGCAGTCGATAGCTTCGCAGAGATGCCCGCAGCCGACAGCGACGCGCTGGTCGCACTGACCGTCCAGCTCGCGGACATGCCCGAATGGCTGGTCGGCATCGTCGCCGCCGGTGCGGTCGCAGCCGCACTCGCGACGACTGCTGGCCTGTTCGTCTCCGCGTCGTCGGCTGCAGCCCACGACATCTACACGAACCTCTACAAGAAAGACGCCAGTCAGCGCGAGCAGATGGTCGTCGGTCGAACGACGATTCTCGTGATCGGTATCCTCACCGCCATCATCGCGCTGAACCCGCCAGCGCTGATCGGCGAGCTGGTCGCGATGTCGTTCGCGATCGCCGCCAGTGTGTTCTTCCCGGTGTTCTTCCTCGGTCTCTGGTGGGAGAACGCCACCAAGGAAGGCGCACTCGCTGGCATGATCACCGGTATCGTTATCTCGTTCGGCGCCATCGCAAACGACACCGCGATTCCGATGTACACTGGCGTCGAAGACGCCGTCATTCCGGCACTCGCCCAGTGGGTGCCCGGCCTGGCCTCGGGACTCGTCGGTGTCCCGATCGTCTTCGCCGTCATCATCGTCGTCTCGCTGGTCACGGAGAGTCCGCCGGAGAGCGTCAAACGCCTCGTCCGGCAGTGTCACAGCCCCGAACCGATGGAGCAGATGCAGACCGCCGAAGACGTCGCAACCGACGGCGGTACCCCCTCGGATGACTGACCCATGTACGAGAGAATACTCATCCCGACGGACGGAAGCGAAGTCGCAGAGAACGCAGTCACCCACGCGCTCGACATCGCCAGCCAGTACGGGGCCGAGGTACACACGATGTACGTCATCGACGTCGACGCGATCGACGTCAGCCTCGGCACCGAACAGGTCCAGCGCATCAAGGAGGGACAGTTCGACGAGATGCCGGAACTGCAGGCACAAGCACAAGCGGCCATGGACACCGTCGCCGAACGTGGCGAAGACCTCGGCGTCGAGGTTACCGAGTCGATCACCGCGGGCCAACCTCACCGCCAGATCAGCCGCTACGCGGAGGACAACGACGTCGATCTGGTCGTAATGGGATCGGCCGGACGCAGCGGCGTCCGCCGTGCCCTGCTCGGTAGCGTCGCCGAACGGACGCTCCGGACCACGAAGATTCCGGTGATGGTCGTCGACATCCACGACGAAGAGTAGCGATCCCGTCGCCGGTCACGTTTTTTGTGCATCGTCGGACAGCCTCGAGCGGCTGCCGTCGACGTCGCTATCCTTGCTTGCCGCTTTTCGCGAGCTCGAGGTTCCAGAACAACCCGAAGTAAGCGACGATACCGGCGACCATCATCGCGTAGTAGGCCCAGGTCGGTCCATCCAGCACCTGGAAGATGATCTCGACCATCGTCACCCAGACGATCGCGAACACGAGGTCGACGAATATTCCCCACTTCTCCTCCCGGGCGGTCGCGATCCACTCCCTGACGGTCGTCACCGTGTACTCACCCGTCTCGCCGTCGTGTACGTCATGTACACGAGTACGGAAGGACACTCAAAAAGCCTACTGTCACGGTCCGTCCCCGAATCCGAACCCACATATGCGAACCGGGCGAACGACCGGCATGAACGAGACGCCCGAGGTCGCCGTGCTTCGACTCGGCCATCGTCCCGGCCGGGACGATCGCATGACGACCCACGTCGGCCTGACCGCCCGCGCACTCGGGGCGGACCGGGTGATCTTCCCCGACAACGCCGGCGGCTCCCTCGAGACGGTCGCGGACATCACGGACCGGTTCGGCGGCCCCTTCGAGGTCGAACTCACGGACTCGCCTCGGGGAGTCGTCCGGAACTGGGAGGGACAGATCGTCCACCTGACGATGTACGGCGAGCGGATTCAGGACGTCGAAGCCGAGGTCCGCGAGACGAGTCGGACAGAACCGCTTCTCGTCGTCGTCGGCTCCGAGAAGGTTCCGTTCGACGTCTACGAGGCCGCCGACTGGAACGTCGCCGTGACGAACCAGCCCCACTCCGAGGTCGCCGGGCTAGCCGTCTTCCTGGACCGACTGTTCGAGGGCGAGGAACTCGAACGGGAGTGGAACGACGCCGACCGACGGGTGGTACCCCAGGAGACCGGCAAACGGGTCGAGTCGGTCGAGCCGAACTCGGAGCCGACGGACAAGTAGCGAATTCCGGCACCAACCTATTTCCCTCCGGTCGGTGGTCGGTTGCTGTATGGCCGAAACGACCGACTACGACGACGAGATCTCGAGAGAAGAGGCATCGGAGCTGATAGAAGAACTCGCTCACGAACTCCGCGGGGACGGACCGACGAACGTTCGCGTCGGGAACAAACGCGTGCGGCTGTCGCCGGGAGACGTCCTCGAGTACCACGTCGAGGTCGAAGAACGATCGCCGATGTTCGGCGGGAACCGCCAGTCGATCACCCTCTCCCTCGAGTGGCGTGCCGACGAGAAGGGATGATCGCGGCTCAAAAGACTTAATGGCTACATGGCGTTACGGATAGGTAATGGCTTTTGAGGAGCTGCTCGAGGATCCGGTCGTCCAGAAGTACTTGCACGAGCTGGTCGGTCCCAAGGGGATGCCCGTCGCGGCAGCACCGCCGGACGGGGAAGTGACCGACGAGGAGCTCGCCGAAGAGCTCGACCTCGAGTTGAACGACGTTCGCCGCGCGCTGTTTATCCTCTACGAGAACGATCTCGCGTCGTACCGCCGACTGCGCGACGAGGATTCGGGGTGGCTGACCTATCTCTGGACGTTCGAGTACGACAACATTCCGGAGAATCTAGAAGAGGAGATGTACCGCCTCCACGAGGCGCTCGAGGCTCGTCAGGAGTACGAGCGAACCCACGAGTTTTACCTCTGTGAGATCTGCTCGATCCGGTTCGAGTTCGAGGAGGCGATGGACTTCGGATTCGAGTGTCCCGAGTGTGGCTCGCCGCTTGAATCGATGGACAACGACAGGCTCGTGAACGCGATGGAAGACCGAATCGCAGAGCTCGAATCCGAGCTCAACGTATAATGGTCGTACTCGCGACGAAAGTGTACGTCGACGGCGACGCACGCGAGCGCGCGCTCGATTCGTTACGGTCGCTCGTCGACAACGCCGTCGGCGACCTCGAGGTCGAGACGGACGTCGGGGTTCGCCACGACCAGTTCCCGTCGGTCACGATCGAGGGCGACGACGCCGTGGTCGCGCGCAACGTCCTCCGCGAGGAGTGGGGCGAGATCGTCCCCGATCTCGAGGCCGGCGAGAGCTACGTCGGCACGCTCGAGTCCTGGGACGAGGGCGGGTTCGTCCTCGATGCGGGCCAGCCGGTCCGGATTCCCACAGACGAGATCGGTCTCGGGCCGGGGTCGCCCTCGCAGATCCGCGAACGGTTCGGACTCGTCCAGCACGTTCCATTACGGTTCGTCTACGGCGACGACGACCCCTCGCGACTCGCCGAGGCGGAACGGGACCGACTCTACGAGTGGACCAGAAGCGAGAACGGGCGACTGAACGTAAACAGCGCCACCCGTGCGGAGGTACGGGCCACGCTCAACCGTGCCGGACACGCACGGGACGTGGTGACGATCGAACGGCTCGGTCTGCTCGAGCAAAGCGTCATCACGACCGAGGATACGGACCCGCCGGGGCTGCTCGCAAGCGTCGGGGAGTACCTCCCCGCGGAGCTACGCTGTGTCGTTCCCTAGTATGAATCGACGTCTCGTCTTCGCCGTGATCGCCGTCGCCGCGCTCGCGACGCTCGCCGGCTGTGCGGCGATCTTCGGTGGCATCTCCGACGAGGACCTCGACCGCGAACAGGAGTACGACGACCTCAAAGACCGCAACGCGGACGTCGTCATCTCCATCGAGGACGTCGGGCTGGTCCGCAGCGGCGAGTTCCGTGCGGTGTACGATCTCAACGACACCGACGAGCTCTCGCTCCATCGATCCACGTTCTACCGCGATCGGGCGATGGACGTCCACAGCGTCCGGTACTGGTACCCGAACGGGACGGAGGTGACCGGCTCGGAGCTCGACGTCGATCAGGGACGCTCGAACACCGACGTCCGGGTGCCGGACGGGAACGGCACGCTCGCCTTTACCGGCAGCGCCGGGAGTCGGACGTTCCAGCTGCCGGCGTTCAAAGCGGGGTCGTACGAAGTGATGCTTGCGGACGGCTACCGGACGTCGAACTTCCTGTTCGGGGCCGTCAGTCCGGGCGGCTACGAGCGGGAGGTCGTCGACGACCGGGAACACCTTCACTGGGAAGAAAACGGCGGAACGATCTCGCTGCGGTACTACCTCCCGCGGGACGTGACGGTGTTTACCGGGCTCGTCGTCGTGGTCGTCACCCTCGGCGGAGCTGGCGTCGCCTACTACTACCGACAGGTGAAACGGCTGCGGGAACGACGCGAGGAGATGGGCCTCGACGTCGAGATCGACGACGACGACGACAGCGGACCGCCGCCCGGAATGCGGTAACCGTACTCATACGGACCGTTGTACGTCTGTCCCGGTGCAACCGTAGAACGGTCGCGGTTTCGCCGGTACATCGGTACAGCAATCCGTATCACTCGTTGATCCGTTTCGCATCGAGCCAGAGCGCACGCTCTCTCCCGGCCTGGCGGTCGAGGTCGACCCGTCCGCGGACGAACCGGGAGTGGCCGACCGTCTTCTCGAGCGTCGACGGAGCGACGGCCGAGGGACTTCCGACGGCGTCGACGAGCCACCCGTACCGCGAGCCGTCCGCGTCGGTCGATGTGAACACCACCAGTTTCGGATCGGCCGACCGTGCTGGCGTCCCGGAGCCGACCACCCGCCCGAGATCGACGACGCGGACGCGCGTTCCGTCGGTAGTGAACTCTCCTGCGTACCAGGGGTCGGTCGCGTCGGCCGGGACGGCCTCGCGGTCGACGCCGAGTACCGACCTGACGCGATCGACGTCGACACAGTAGCGTTCTCCCTCGAGTTCGAACGGCAGCACCATCGGACCCGACTGCTCGTCGGTGTCGGTCATCTCGAGAACGTTTCTCGGTTCGGGAGATCAATCTGACGACCAGCCGCCGATCGACTGACGGCTCCGCCGAACGGGGGTCAACGTTTTGGTCGTGGAATCTGAGATACGGGTACGAACGAAATCATGTCACCGGACCTCTCCGAGACACTCCAGGGGATCAGCATCGGCGAGCCGAGCGAGGAGCGCTCCCGGGACGACGCCGACGACGAGGACCTCGAAGAACGCGAGCGGTTCGTCGTCTTCGAACTCGGGGAACGTCGTCTCGCCGTCTCCGTCGACGACGTCGGAACGACCACGGCCGTCCCGTCGTCGATAACGCGTGTGCCTCGGTCTCCGGACGCGATCGAGGGGGTGACGGATCTGCGCGGTGACGTCACGGCGGTGGTCGATCCCCGGGCGCACTTTCCGACGCACGAACCGCCCACCGCCGACCAGGATTTGCTCGTCTTCGATCGACCGAGCGATCGACAGTCGGCCGGCATCCGTGTCGACGACGTCCGCGGCGTCGAGAGCGTTCCGACGTCGAACGTCCTCCGGGACGGGGAGTTCGACGAGGGCGACCTCCTCGAGTACGGACTCGACGCCGAGTCGCTCGTCGACAGGACCGCCCATCCGCTCGTCGCCGGGATCGTCCTCACGAGCGAACGCGACGAACCGACCGAGACCGAAACTGAAGCCGATGGACTGCTCGAGGGCGACGACGAGAGCCCAGGGACGACCTTCGAACTCGAGATCGAGGACGAGGACGACGAGGAACGCGAGGACGAGTCGACGAACGTCGTCTACGAGGCGACGATGCTGATCGACGTCGAGCGGATGTTACTCGCCGCTGGTCACGAACAGGAGTAAGCTGTCGGGTCGTCGCGTTCGTTCGGTGCCGATGTCAACGCCATCACTTATCACGTCTGATAATCGGGAGACAGCATTTATGGTCGTCGTATCGCAACCGAACCATGGTGTACAATTGAATGTCGACAGGGGTGCTCATCGTAGACGACTCTCATTTTATGCGTAATTTACTGGGCCAGATCTTACAGCAGGATTACCACATCGTCGGAGAAGCCGAAAACGGCGCGAAGGCGGTCAAGATGTACAAAGAACACGACCCCGACGTCGTGATGATGGACATCGTGATGCCGAAAGCGAACGGGATCAAAGCGACCGCGGCGATCAAAAAGATCGATCCCGACGCGAAGGTTATTATGTGCACGAGCGTCGGTCAGCGAGAGAAGATGAAACTCGCCGTCAAGGCAGGTGCCGACGGCTACGTGACGAAACCGTTCGAGGAAGAGAGCGTCCGGAAAGCCCTGACAGACGTCGTGGAATCGGAACCGTCGGCTGTATGACCAGCGTACTCGTTGTCGACGACTCGCGGTTCATGCGAACAGTCGTCGGCAACGCACTCGAGCGAGCGGGCTATGAGGTCTCGCTGGCTTCGAACGGACTCGAGGCCGTCGACCGCGTCAGGACGGATCGCCCAGACGTCGTGACGATGGACGTGGAAATGCCGGAACTCGGCGGGATCGAGGCTGTCGAGCGGATCATGTCGACGTATCCGACGCCGATTCTGATGCTTAGTGCGTACACGGACGACGGTGCCGACGCGACCCTCGACGCGCTCGAACGCGGTGCCGCCGACTTCCTGCCGAAACCCGACGGCTCCTCGCGGACAGTCGTCGATCTCACGGCGGAGGTGACGGAGAAAGTCGACGAGCTCGCAGCGACGGACGTCTCCTCGCTCGCACTCGCCCGTGCCGCCGCTGCGATCGAGTCGATAGAGTTGGGGTCGAACGGACGCGATCTCGAGGCCGCCGCCGGGCCGACAGCCGCGGTCGACGCTGGGTCCGTGCCCGCGTCCGCGTCTGCGTCCGGATCCGACGCGATCGACACCGGTGACGGAACGGCAGTCGACTCGAGCGACGCAGGCGAGGAGGTCGTCGGCGACGACCCGCTCGTCGTCGTCGGTGCGTCGACTGGCGGACCGAAGATCGTCGAACAGCTACTCGCCACGTTACCCCGCGAACTCGGCGCGAAACTGCTCGTCGTCCAGCACATGCCGCCGGCGTTTACCGGACGGCTCGCCGACAGACTCGACCGGATCAGCGAGTACCGCGTTCGCGAGGCTCGCGACGGCGACCGAATCGGTCCCGGAGACGCGCTGGTCGCTCCCGGTGGCTACCACCTCGAGGTGGTAGACGGTACCGGCGGTCGCGTGCAGGTCGGCCTCGACGAGAGCGAGCCGCGACACGGCGTCAAACCCGCGATCGACGTTACGATGGAGACGGCGGCTACACGGGCCGGCGATCCCCTCGTCGGCGTCGTCCTGACGGGCATGGGACGCGACGGCGCGGCCGGGATTGAGGCGATCAAAGCCGCCGGCGGCCGGACGATCGCACAGGACGAACAAACGAGTCCGGTCTTTGGCATCCCCTGTCAGGCGATCGAAACGGGCTGTGTCGACGACGTCGTTCCAGCCGGCGCCATCGCCGACAGTATCGTCAGTGCATGCGGTGAGAACCATGAGTGAGTACGTCAGCGAGTTCGTAGAGGAGAGTCAAGAACAAATCACGGAGCTGAACAACCGGCTGCTCGAGCTCGAACGCTCCCCGGAGAACGAGGAGTCGATGGACGCCATCTTCCGGATCGCTCACACGCTCAAGGGCAACTGCGGTGCGATGGGGCTTGCCCGGGCGAGCGAGCTCGCACACGCGATCGAAGACCTCCTCGATGCGGTCCGGGCCGGCACCGTCGAGGTGTCACCCGAACTCATGGACGCCATCTTCGACGGCGTCGACGAACTCGAGGCGATGGTCGACGAGGTCGCGTCCGACGGGGAGGTCCGGACCGATCCGACGCCGACGATCGAGACGCTCCGGGCGACCCTCGACGACGAGGAGTTCTCGACGCCGGGCGACGAGGCGATCGACGCCGTCCTCGAGGGGGTCGATCCGCCGGCCGAAACCCACAGGGCCTACTTCGTGCGGCTCGCGGTCGACGAGACGGACGGTCGAAGCGGCACGCTCGTCGTCGCGGCGCTGGTCGACGCTTTCGACCTGCTCGCAACCGATCCCCCTCGAGAAGAGATCGAGGCAGGCGAGTACGGCGACGGCTTCGACGCCGTCTTCGGAACACCCGTGAGCGAAGATGCGATCGCCGCCGCGCTCGATCCAGTCGACGTCGTCGTCGAGTTCGAGATCGTCGACGTCACCGACCGGTTCGACGCGTTCGACGGTGACGCCAGCAACGAAGACGCCGGCGAGCTCTCGACGACTGACGCGGCCGAGATGGACGTCGACGAGTTACTCGACGAGTTCGACGAGTTCGACGACCTCGATCGGATGGTCGAGGACGTCGAGGACGTAAGCGCCTTCGAGGACATGGGCGACGCGGGCTCGTTCGACGACCTCCTCGCGGACGAAGACGAGATCGATCCCGGTCTCGAGCCGGGCGTCCCCAGCGTGGACGGTCCCGTCGAGGGCGAGGTGGACGACGATAGAGCCGAGACGGTCGGCGACGACGCCCCCGCTACCGCCGTCGACGAAACAGACGACCCAGCCGTAGCCGACGAGGTCGACGGCGATGCAAACGCCGTCTTCAACGAACTCAAAGACGAGGTCGAGCAGGTCGAGTTCGACGAACTGCAAGCGGAGCTCGACGACCTCGAGTTCGACGAGTACGACGAGGAGGAAGTCGGCATGGACGAGTTACTCGATGACGACGTCGACGGCGGGACATCCCTCGCGGAGGGGTCCGACGGCGACGAAATCGACGAGGTCCCCGGCGAAACGGAGTCGTCGGCTGTCGAGGCGGAACCGTCAGCAGACGACGAGACGGGGCCGTTGCCCGACGAGACGGCGGACGAAGTGTTCGCTGAGATGGCGTCGTCGGCGGACGACGAGCGAGTGGACGAAACGGTCACGATAGAGCCGTCGGCGGACGAACACGCCGGTACGGCGTCGGAGCCGGAATCGGAGAGCGACGACGAATCGACGGACGTGACGTTCCAGTTCGGCGACGTCGAATCGGCCGACGAGCACTCAGGCGAGGAGCTAGAACCGGCGTCGGAGTCGGACGCACTCGAGGCGTCGGCGGACGCCGATTGGGAGACCATCGAGACCGACGATGACGACGATCGCGTCGACGCCGACGACGCGCCGGCCGCTGGCGACGACGATGCGGAGACGAACGCGTTCGTCGACGACGGACTCGAGCCATCGACGGACGCCGGTTGGGACGTCGACTCGGCCGACGACGAGTTCGACGTCGGCTCCGGGTTCGACGAGACGACGGTCGCCGATACGTCCGACTACGAGGAGTCGTCTGCAGTTTCGGATCCGTCTCTCGAGACGGACGCGTCGACGATCGACGACGCCGACGACACCGACGACGTCGGCGAATTCGATCCACCAGCTGCCAGCGCCGGCGGCTTCACGGAGCCGGAAGCCGGCGACGACGCGTTCGACGTCGACGTCGACCTCGACGACGGCGGTTTCGACGACACACTCGAGACGGCGGCCGAGCCGGATGCGGGAACCGACGAGACGACGCCGGAGACGGAGATAGAGACAGAGACGCCGGAATCGCTCGACGAGTCGGCGTCGACGGACGTCGAGCCGCCGGAGGCCCCCGACATCTCCCTCCCCGACGTCGAGGAGACGTCGACGGCCGACGACGAGCGCGACCGGACCGCGACACAGCAGTCCGTTCGCGTCGACGCCGACCAGGTCGACTCCCTGCTCACCCTCGTCGAGGGACTGGTTACGAGCCGCGTCCGGCTGCGACACGCGATCGAGTCCGACGCGGGTCCGAAGACGGTAGAGCGGGAGCTCGACGACCTCGAGGACATCACGACGGAACTCCAGGAGACGGTGATGGACATTCGACTCGTCCCCCTCCAGTCCGTCACGAACAGACTGCCACGTGTCGTCCGCGACGTCGCCAGAGAACGGGACAAGGAGGTCTCTCTCGAGGTGTCGGGTGAGACGGTCGAACTCGACCGGAGCATCCTCGGTCGGCTCGACGATCCGTTGATCCACGTGGTCCGAAACGCCGTCGACCACGGGATCGAACCGCCGGACGAGCGCGAGGCGGCGGGCAAACCCCGTGAGGGAACCGTCGAGCTTCGGGCCGACCGATCGCGCGATCGGGTGACGATCGAGATCGAAGACGACGGCAGCGGGCTCGACCCCGACCGGCTCCGGGACGAGGCCGTCGACGCCGGCGTCGTAAGCGAGACGGAAGCTACGGAGCTGACCGACGAGGAGGCCCACGAGCTGATCTTCCACCCCGGGCTGTCGACGGCCGAGGAGGTCACCGACGTCAGCGGCCGCGGCGTCGGGATGGACGTCGTCAAACGAACGATCGACGAACTCGACGGCGCCGTCTCGGTCGAGAGCGAACCCGGCGACGGAACGACGTTCACGCTGACACTCCCCGTGACGGTGGCGATTACGGACGTCCTGTTCGTCGAAAGCGGCGACGAGACGTTCGGCATCCCCTCGAAGGCGATCGAAGACGTCGAGACGACGACCGCACTCGAGATCGACGACGGGCGGTTACGTCGAGGAGACGACGAGGAGCTCCCGATCGTCGACCTCGCGACGGCGCTTGATACCCCCGAACCCGGAGCGGACGACGGAATGATCGTCCGCGCTCGAGAGGAGGTCCGGCCCGTCGCGATCCGCTGTGACGAGATCGGCGGTCAGCAGGAGGTCGTGGTCAAACCGTTCGAAGGGTTCATGGCCGACATTCCGGGGCTAAGCGGTGCGACCGTCCGGGGTCGTGGCGAAGTGGTTAACATTCTGGACGTGAAGACACTATGATCGAGAGTGCACGGAGGAACCTATGACGCTGAAAGTCGACATCCGAAAACTGAGTTTGATAAACGAAATGGCGAAAGTCGGGACGAACGGCGTGGCCGACAACATGGGAAAGCTGACCGGCAAAGACGCCAGAATGGAGGTCACGACGACGAACTTCATCGACGTCGACGACCTCGGTTCCCAGCTCGAGCCCGGCAAGCGCGTCGGCGTTCGCGTTCGGCTGCTCGATCCCCCACACGGACACATTCTCGTTCTCTTTCCCGAAGCGAGTGCGAAGAAAATCACGGCGCTCATGCTCCGGGACGTCACCGACGACATGTCGAACGTCTCGGGGAAGATGGCACGAAGCGCCGTCGAGGAGATGGGCAACATGATGGCAAGTGGCTTCATCGACGGCTGGGCAGACGTTCTGGGACGGGCGATCGACATCGCTGCTCCCCAGCTCGTCTACGCCCCCGTCGACGAGATCGTCGTCCGGACCGCCGAACGGGACGGTGACGACCTCGCGTTGTTCTTCGACTCGGATCTCACCGTTCCGAGTTACCAGATCGAAGCCGAGATCTACGCGTTTCCCGACCTGGAAGCGTTCGTCGAGATGATAAACGGTATGGACGTGACCGAAGCATGAAACTCGACACCGACGCACTCGGGACGTTTTATCGGATCGCCAGGGAAGGCGCTGGACTCGCGGCCGGCAGGCTGACGCGGCTGACCGGCGTCGATACCAGAGTCGGCGTGACGAAGGTCAACTTCACGCGCGGGGCGGACATTCGCCGAGACTTCACGGACGGCGCGGAGAAGGTCGGCGTCCGGGTCGAACTCAGCGGCGGTCTCGACGGCTACTCGCTCATCGTCTTCGATCGAGACAGCGCTGTACAGATCGTCGAGACGATCGTCTCGGCCTCCGACGTCGAAGACGTCGAGGAGATGGACAAAAGCGCCACGACCGAGGTCGGCCACATCATAAACAGCGGTCTGATCGACGGCTGGGCGGACGTCCTCGAGACCGCGATCGAACTCTCGACACCGGAGTACGTCGTGGGAGCCTCCGCCGAGCCGTTCGTCGACGACATCGACCACGCGCCCGGAGACGACGACCTCGCGTTGCTCTTTCAGAGCACTATCGAGGCCGTCGGCACCGAGATCGGGTTCGACCACTATCTGTTTCCCGAACGCGAGTCGATGGCGTCGCTGCTCGAGCAACTTCGGACGAGCGAGGGTATCGACTACGACAAACTCGACGGCTTCGATCGGATGGCCGAGCAGGGCGCAGAGGAGGTCGCGGAGACGGCGACGACGCTGACCGGAATCGACACGACCGTCGAGATTCGTCGACTGAACTTCGTCTCGCTCGAGACCATTCCCGAGACCGTCGCGAACGAGACCCTCGTCGGCGTCGCCTTCGAATTCGACGGCACCCCGAGTGGGTATCTGCTCTTTCTGTTCGACGAGGAGTCGGCCCACGAGATCGTCGACGCGATGGTCCCGACCGCGACCGACGCGGACGGATTCGACGAGATGGGACAAAGCGCTATCATGGAACTCGGAAACATCATGGCGAGTGGCTTTCTGGACGGCTGGGCGAACGTCCTCGATACGACGATCGACCACTCGACGCCGGAGTTCGTCCACGATACCGGCGCTGCGGCGGTCGATCCGGTCGTCGTTCAACTCGGCGAAAGCCAGGAATTCGCGTTCGTCTTCGACACCGTCGTGACGGCCGACGGACGCGACCTCGATTGCCAGATCTACGCGATTCCCGACGAGGACGACCTCGAGCGCGCGCTCGACGATCTCGACACCGACCGCATCGACGACACGCCGACGACCGCGGAGTTCGAAGAGATCGAAAACGCATGAAAACGTACGGAACCGAACCCGGCGCACCCGATCCGGTACAGGTCGGCATCGCAGAGCTCGTCGTCAGCGACGGCGACGACACGCTTCGGTCGTACGGACTCGGATCGTGTCTGGCAATCGCCCTCTACGAGCCCGATACCGGCATCGGCGGACTCGCACACGTGATGCTACCGAACGGCGACGAGGTCGAAACCAGCGACGAAACGCCCGGCAAGTACGCAGACACCGCAATCCGGGCGTTACTTCGACGGATGGTCGAACGCGGAGCGAGTTACGTCGACGTCGAAGCGAAGATCGCAGGTGGAAGCGACATGTTCGAATTCGAAAGCTTCGACGAGGGCGTCGGAGAGCGAAACGTCGAGGCGGCACGGGCGGAACTCGAGAAACTCGGCGTCCCGCTCGTCGCCGAAGACGTCGGCGGTGACCGCGGCCGGACCGTCGAGTTCTCCCCCGGAACCGGAGTCCTCGTCGTCACATCGAGCACCGACGACGGCGGAGTGACAGAGCTGTGACGAACGAGACGGCGGCACTCGAGTCGATTCTCGAGTACGTCGAGTCGGAGTTGGCGTTCGCGAGCAGTCACTACAACGACAGCTATCTCGATCGTCGCGTCTCCTCGCGCGTTCGCCGTGCCGACGTCGGGGGATACGAGGACTACCTCGAGTTGCTCCGGACCGACCTCGACGAGCAGGAGGCCCTGCTCGACGCCTTGAGCATCAACGTCACCGGATTCTTTCGCAACCCCGACGTCTGGGAGGGCATCCGCGACGTGTTGCGAACGCTTTCTGACGACCGAAAGCGCGGTCGGATCCGCGCCTGGAGTGCGGCCTGTGCCGACGGTCGTGAGCCCTACTCACTGTCGATACTCGCACACGCGGATCCGGCTATCGACGAATCGGCCGTTCACGTTCTGGCGACGGACATCAGCGAGACGGCGCTACAGACGGCCCGCGAGGGCGTCTACGAGGACACACGGACCACCGACATCGACGATCAACTCTCGGTGTTGAAAGATTACGAACGGTTCGTCGACCGATCGGGCGACACCTTTCGCGTTCGAGACCGGGTCAAACGCTCCGTCACGTTCGAACGGCACGACCTCATCAACGACGACCCGAAATCCGACTTCGATCTGATCATCTGTCGAAACCTGTTCATCTACATCGACAACGAGTACAAGACGCCGATGCTCGAGACGATCGCGGACTCGCTTCGCCCCGGTGGCTACCTCGTGATCGGCAAATCCGAGACGATCCCCCCGTCGCTTACGTCGGTGTTTTCCGTTTGTGACGGCCGCCTTCGGATCTATCGGCGAGAGCCGACCGGTTCGTAGCCGGGATCGACGTCTCGCGTTCGTCGTAACGTCCTCGAGGTCGATTGATCACTCACGGCTGGCCTCTCGGAGCGACAGGCCGGATACCCAGTGGTCGGAGCCGAGCGAACGAAACCGTCTTGTACGCAAGCCCCGACGGATCCGGTGTGACCGAGGTTGGCATCGACCTGGCGCTGTTTCTGTTCGCCCAGCCCATCGTCGCCTGGCTCGTCTACGACGAGTTTCTCGCGTACGGCCAGGCCCCGTCGGTGGCGCTTGCACTCCTCGTCGTCCTCGCAAGCGTAGGAGCCGCCGTTCTGGTCGGTCAGCTGTTGCTCGTACTCTTTCTCCAGGCCGCGGTGATCGGACTCTACGCTGGCGTCCGCTCTCGGGTCCGGGCCGTCGGCTGATGATCGATCGATCCCACGTCGTTATAGGCCCGGACGCACACCCTCGCGTATGGACCCAGACCGCTCGACGCTGCAGGCGTATCTCGCCGAGGAAGGGCTCGACGGCTACCTCATCGACGCCGACTCCACGGATCCCGACCAGCGGTACGTCTCGGGGTTCGAAGCGCCCGATCCCTTCCAGACGCTGGTGACCGACGACGGCGTGTCCCTGCTCGTCTCGGAACTCGAGTACGGCCGCGCAGTCACGGAGGCCGACGCCGACGTCGTCGCGCGGTTGTCAGAGTACGGGTACCGGGATCTGCTCGAGGAACACGGCCGCTACGAGGCTCGCATCCGGACCGTCGCCGCCTTCCTCGCAGATCACGACGTCGACGCCGTCGCCGTTCCCAGGGGATTTCCGACCGGAACGGCAGACGGCCTACGCGAGCACGGTGTTTCGGTAACCGTCGAACCCGCGGGGATCGTCGAGGACGTTCGCGCGGTCAAGACGGCATCCGAGATAGACCACGTCCGGACGACCCAGCGAGCAAACGAGGCCGCGATGGCCACGGCCGAAACGCTGATCGCCGAAGCCGACGTCGAAGACGGCCGGCTCGTCTACGACGGCGAGACACTCACCAGCGAACGGGTCACACGAGACCTCGAGATCGAACTCCTCCGACGCGGCTGTACGCTCGAGGACACCATCGTCGCCTGTGGCGAAGACGCCGCCGATCCCCACGACCGCGGTAGCGGCCCGCTCGAGGCCGGCGAGGCGATCGTCGTCGACATCTTCCCACAGGACAAAGAGACGAAGTACTTCGCCGACATGACCCGGACGTTCCTCCGTGGTGAGCCGACCGACGAACTTCGACGGCGCTACGAGGTCGTCCACGACGCCCACCAGGCCGCCCTCGAGGCCGTCGAACCCGGCGTCACGGGCGCCGACGTCCACGACGTAGCCTGTGACGTGATCGAGACGGCCGGCTACGAAACCCTTCGGAGTAACCCCGACGCCGAAACGGGCTTTATCCACGGTACGGGCCACGGCGTCGGACTGGCGATTCACGAACGCCCCACCGTCTCGCCGGGCGGGGGCGAGCTCGAGCCCGGCCACGTGATCACGATCGAGCCCGGCCTCTACGATCCCGAGATCGGCGGCATCCGCATCGAAGACCTCGTCGTCGTCCGCGAGGACGGCTACGAGAACCTGACGGAGTATCCGATCTCGCTCGAGCCGTCCGCTCGTCGGTGAGTTCTCACACCAGGACGCGCTCGAGGTCGACGACCGTCCCCGAGTCGGCGTCGGGATCGCCGACGAGTCGACCCAGACAGACGGCCGCGTCGTTCGGTGTGAAACAGGCCACAAGGTCGTCGCAGTCGGCCGGGTCGGCCTCGAGGACGCCCGGGGCGTACACCGGAGCTCCGTTGGCGACCTCCCGGGCCGCGCTCTCGGCGATCGTCACCGCCGGCAGGTCCGCGAGAATCCGTTCTGCCGGCTCGACGGCGTCGTACAGCGGTCCGGGATCGTCGTCCTCGAGCCAGAACGCGAGTGCGTCGACGAGGTCGTAGGCGCTGTGAAGCTCTCGGTCGTCGAACGGCTCGGTCGCGGTCCGGCGTAAGTCGCCCATGTGAGCGCCCGTTCCAAGCGCCAGTCCGAGGTCGTGACAGAGTTTGCGGACGTAGGTCCCGCTCTCACAGCGGATCCGCACGAGTGCTTGCCGATCGTCGGTCTCGAGCAACTCGAGTGCGTGGATCTCGCGGGTTCGCAGCCGACGGGCGACGGCGCTCTTTCGGGGTGGCTTCTGGTAGATCTCGCCTTCGAACTCGGCGATGACGGCCTCGGCGTCGGCCGGCACGGGGGCGTGACACTCCAGCACGGTGACGTACTCCTTTTTCCCCTCGAGAAACACCGGCGCGAGCCTGGTCGCCGTTCCGAGCATGACCGGCAGACAGCCCGTCACCTTCGGATCGAGCGTCCCCGCGTGGGCTGCCTTTTCGACGGTCGTCGCCGCGTCGGCGTCCTCGAGTGCGTCGGCGACGGCGTCGCGGATCCAGCCGCTCACCTGGTGGGAGGAGGGTCCCGGCGGCTTGTCCAGCGCGACGACGCCGAATGCGAGCAGTTCGGCCGGCGACCGATCTTCGGGTGGGCCACGCAGACTCATCAGAAGTCGTAGTCGACGTCGGTGACGGGAGTCATCCCTTCGTCGCCCGCGGGCTCGTACTCCTCGACGGCGGTCACGAGCATATCGAGGACGGCGTCTGGCTCCCAGCGTGCGGTGTTCACCGAGAGATCGTAGATCGTCAGATCCCGGATGTCGATGTTGTAGTACTCCTCGTACCGCATGGCTTCGCTCGCCTCACGGGCTCGCGTCTCCTCGGTCGCACGCTCTGGATCTTTCCCTTCGCGGTCGGCGATGCGCTCGCCACGGACCGACGCGGGCGCGTCGAGCCAGAACCGAAAGTCCGCGTACTCGCCGGCGAGCCAGCCCGCGAGCCGGGACTCGAGCACCAGGTCGTCGCGTTCGATCGCGATCTCGCGCAGCCGACGGTCGAGATCCCGGTCGATCTCGTCGTCTTCCTCCGCGAGCTTGTTGAACTCGAGGGGGCTGTAGCCCCGTTCGTCGGCCAACTCGCGGAAGATGTCGCCGCCGCTTACGTGCTCGAGGTCGAACTCGTCGGCGAGCAACGCTGCGGTGGTGCTCTTCCCGCTGCCCGGCGGGCCGGAGACGGTAAGTAACATAGTCGATCTGTGCCGTGGCCGGTAAAAGGGGTTGTGGATCGGTCGGCGTCAGCTCGTCGAGGGCGTCATGTTGATGTTCAACGACTTTCGAAGCAGCTGGGTAAAGCCCATCGAGCACAGGAAGTACCAGACGATCCAGGCCCGGAGCGGTCCGACCACGCCCGACCCCCACTCGATGGTGCCGACCATGGGCATGACCACCGACTCTTCGATCTGGTGTGGGCCGGGATCGTGGATCTTCCACCACATCCACAGAAACAGCGGGATCGTAAAGAGCATGATCCAGACCATCGGCCGGAACTGCTCTTTGAACATCCCCATGTTCTCGGCCATCGCCTCCATCTGTTCTTCCTGGACCTGCTCCATCTCCTCGTCGATGCGCTCGAGTTCCGCTTCGCTCGCGTCGCGCTCTTTGGCCTCTTTCTTTCGTTCCTGGATCTCCTTTCGCTTCTCCTGGACGGCTTTCATCCGCTGTTGGTACTTCGCCATCCGGTCGGGATTCATCAGATTCGCCTGCAACAGCGACGAGTAAAGCCCCGTAAGCAACGCGACGGAGAGAATCACCGCGTAAAACGGCAACGCGGCGTCGAGTGGTGCAAGCAGGAGGTCGATCGTCCCGCCGACGGTGTCCCGGATCGAGTCGAACCAGTAGCCGACCATCAACAGGACGGCCCCGCCAGCCGCCATCTTGTCCCACTGGGACCATTGCGATTCTTCCTCGTCGATGTCGACGTCCGGGATACCGGTCTCGACCTCCCCGTCGAGAGCCTCGTCGAAGGCCTCCCGATCGGCGATGACGAACCCCTCCTCGCCGTCGACCAGGACGCCCTTCTCGATCAGCCGGCCCCACTGCCCACTCGAGAGTTCGTCGTTGACGTCGCCCCACGCGACCTCCCCGCCGTTCTCGTCGGCCGTCTCGCGGATCGTCTCGAGGGCGTCGGCCATCGAGGCGTCCTCGCGAACGAGGGCGTCGATCTTCTCCGCTGTACGCGTCATCTGTTCGGGACTAGGTTACGTCCGGTATACAAGCCTTTTTCTTCGCGTGGCGGCGCGTACAGGCGTCGTCGACGTCGGCTCGCAACGGCCGGCGACCCCAAATGACGCCAGAGCGGTCCCGATGGTCGGTTTCAAGCGGCCGTTGACTCGTGATGATGTGTGCCTGAACGCGGCGGGTGTCCATCAACCCGACTGCCGGCCGGTCAAACGGCCGATTGATATATACCAGTGTAATTCATGCCAACGAACATGAACGAGTTGGTCCTCGAGGGGGAGAGACAGTGACGAGCGAGCGCGCCCAGACTGCGGTGCTCGGCGTCGTCCTGCTCGTCGGCGTCGTTGCGATCGCCTCCGTCGGAATTCTCATGCTCGCTGCGGAGACGACGGAGGAACTCGAGCAGCAGGCCGAAAACGAGCGCATCGAGCAGTCGTTCGTCGAGTTGAGCCAGACGATGTCGACGACATCTGCGACCGGTGATACGACCGAAGTCGTAGACTTCGCTGCGGGTGAGCATGGTGCAGTCGTGATGACCGAGACGGGGCACATCAACATCAGCGCCGACGGTCCCGCCGACTTCGAGGAGAATATTTCGATCGGTACGATCGAGTACGAGGCCGACGACGGAACTCGGATCGCCTACCAGGCTGGCGGCGTCTTCCGGGAAACCGGTACCGAAACGCGGGTCGTCACCGCGCCGCCGATTCACTACCACGACGACACCAGCACGTTCTCGTTCCCGATCGTCGAAGTCGAAGAGGAAGCACAGATCAACTCCGGAGACGTCACGATCTCACACGCCGACACCGAGACGTACCGAAATCTCACTCGCATCGAAGACAGCGTCGTCCAGATCAACGTCACGAGTGATTACTGCGTGGGATGGGAGAACTACTTCCGAGGTCAGACCCAGGCAGGCGCTATTCAGGAGTCCTGTGACGAGAATACGGACGATCAGGTCGTTGTCGAGCTTGGGCTTACTGACCTGAAAGGTGCCTACGAGCAGGGACTCTATGCTGTTGGTGAAACAGGCGTTGATCTCCGATGCGAGTCTGCACATCAAATTATAGCTGGTCCAGTTGCAATCGAGGGGGGTGTTGACAATGATGCCAAAGAATGTATTGATGAGGATTGGAGAGACGATGCTATTGGCATTGATCCCGATGAGACACTTCCACCACTCGACAGAGTTATCGAAAAAATGAATGAATCTGTCAAAGATAGCGAGGCTAAAAGTTTCGATGGCAGTGACAACCTCGAAGGGGGGAACACCTACTATGCAGATGATGGAGTTACGATTGATGGTCAGGGTGCAAATGCTATTGAGGCAAACTTAGATGAAGGTGATATCACCCTTGTGATTGATGGAGATCTCAATATCGATGGTGAGTTAGAAATTAAAGAATATGAAGATAGCAGATCACTAGATATCTATCTAACAGGAAATTTAACTATTGACGGTACTGCAGCCACTGACGATTTCGAATTTGAGGATCCAGATGGACAACATATAAGCATATATGGAACATCATCAATGATCGTTGGCGGGCAGGGTAGCGAGTTTGAGGGAACAATCTTAGCACCTCGGCATGAGGCAGCACTTAATGAGTCTCCCAACACTGCTTATTCTGGTAATCAGGAGGACGATTGTGAAATAGAAGAGACTGGCGAATATGCAGACGTTTGTATTGATGGTGGAAATACAGAAATTGGAGGAGCAATCATTGCCGGTCCAACATTAATCAACGCTGACCAAGGGAATATCGCTCTGAGATGGGATGAGGATCTAGAGGACCACGATCCCAAGTTACCAACTGACGAAATCGTCCTCCCTCCAGATCTCACCTACTTCAACATTGTCGAACACAAGGTTGATGTAGAGAACTAATGTCCCTAGGAATACATCTCTCAGGTTATAACCATGTCGTAGTATCTTCTCCTGGGTGTTATAGAATTAAGTCACAGAAATAATCTATCTCAGAATTGGCAGGCCAGTTGAACTGCAGTCGTCCCTCTTTTCTATCTGGTGACGATAACCGAACGATACTTCACCACTGACAGTCATACTCTTCGATATGACTGCGGCGGATACCGAGTCGGGCGGCGACGAGAGAGCACAATCGGCGGTCCTCGGCGTCGTGCTCCTGATCGGTGTCGTCGCGATCGCTTCCGTCGGTCTCCTCATGCTCGCCGCGGAGACGACCGAGAGCCTCGAGCAGGATGCCGAAAACGAACGCATCGAACAGTCGTTCGTCGAGTTGAGCCAGACGATGGCGTCGACGGCCGCGACGGGAGATACGACCGAAGTGCTTGACTTCGCCGCGGGCGAACACGGCGCAGTCGTGAAGAAAGACACCGGAAACATCCACCTCGAGGGCGGCGACGTCGACACGAATCTCTCTATCGGTGCGATCGAGTACGAGGCAGACGACGGGACTCGAGTCGCCTACCAGGCCGGCGGCGTCTTCTACGAAACCGGCAACCAGACACGGCTCGTTTCCGCACCACCAGTCCACTACGATTCCGCCACCGAAACCTTCTCGTTTCCGGTGACGACGGTAAGCGGCGAGACGAGTCTCAGCTCCGGAGAGATCGCCATCAAACACGACCGAACCGATCCGCACCGGAACGCCACTGTCGTCGAGGACGACTCCGTGACGATCACGATCGAGAGCGTCTACTACCGTGGCTGGCAGGAGTACTTCGAACGACAGGCCGGTGACGCGTCGGTTCGAAACGTCACACACCCCGAAGCCGACGGTGAGCCCGGAACCGTCGAAGTCATGGTCGGGTACGTCGAGATTGACGAAGCGTTCGAAGAGGGACTGATCGTTGGTGACGACGATGGCTTCAGCGAACAGGGAAGCACTGGTCTCAGTGACGACGACTGGGACGCTGCACCGATGCCGGAACTCGACGAGATGATCGAGATGATGGTCGAGGATGCCAAAAGCGGCTCCTACGAAGGCGGCATCGACGAGGATCTCGAAACGTATGAGGGTGGCACGTTGACAAGCGGTTCGTACTACGCAGACGAAGTCGATCTCGATGAAGAACTTACCGCCGAGCTCGAGGACGGGAACGTGACGCTCATCGTCGACGGGAACGTGACGGTCGACGACGCGGCCATCGACGTCGATCCTGCTGGCACGAACAACGAGTTTAGTATCTGGACGACTGAACACGTCGACGTCAGCAGCCAAGACGCCTGTGTCAACGATTGTCCAGATTCTGCCGAGGATGCCGACGCAAGCCAGCTACAGATCTACGGTACTTCTGATTCGCACGTAAGCCTCGGTCCGGGGACGTCGACGTTCGAAGGAGCGATCTACGTCGCGGGCGATGACGACCCCGATGAAAACGTCGTCCACGATACGGGTGAGGGACAGTGTAGTTCGCAGGTGTGCATCCACTCCGACGTCGATTTCTACGGTGCGATCGTCGCCTCGTCGATCCACGCCCAGGGGGGCGAAGGAAGTATCGACTTCGGATACGATTCAGATCTCGCCGATATCGACATCTACCCGAAAGGGTACCAGCTCCCGCCTCAGCTCACGTATCTCAACGTCGTCCACCACGAGGTCGACGTCAAACAGCGATAACGATAGTATCGACAGCGGCCGTCGTTTCCAGTCGCGCTGTTACGCCCGCCGGTCGTTGCATTCGATGGGAGACGCAGCTGGTCTGAGAATCTGTTCCCAGTCGAGACGCATTCAGGCCGCGTTCTCGATCGTTTCCTTCACCTCTGCCCAGACCTCGTCGGGTGCCTGCTCGCCGTCGACGCGCTCGAGCAGTCCCTCCGTCTCGTAGTGTTCCACCACGGGCTCGGTGTTCTCCTCGTAGACGCTGAGGCGTTCGCGGACGGTCTCTTCGTCGTCGTCGTCGCGCTGGACGAGTCGCTCCTCGATCTCGGGGTCCTCCGGCGGGTTGTACTCGACGTGGTAGATCTCGCCCGTCTCGGGGTCGAGCCGGCGACCCGTCAGCCGGTGGACGAGCTCTTCCTCGCTGACGTCGAGCATCAGCGCGAGATCGAGCTCGGTCATCTCCGCGAGTTCCTCGGCCTGCTCTAAGTTCCGGGGGTAGCCGTCGAGCACGAAGCCGTCGGCCTGGGAGAGGGCCTCGTCGACGATGGCGTTGACGACCGCGTCGGGGACGAGTTCGCCCTTGTCCATGTACTCTCGTGGGGTGTCGTACTCCGTGTCCATCTCCGAGATGTCCATGTCCTTGTTCGCACGGAGTGCGTCGCCGGTGGTGACGTGCTCGACGTCGAACTCGTCGACGATGTTCGCACTCTGTGTTCCTTTGCCTGCCCCCGGCGCACCGAGGATGAGGAGTCGTGGCTGTGCCATGATCTACCGTTTACAACCGTCACGTAAATGCTTAAAGAATCGCGTCCGATCGGATACGTATGACCCGCTTCGACGCGGCTGACCCTGCCGACCGACGAAAACTCTTTGTCGACGCGATCACGGCTCACCGGACCCGCGCCAGTCCGTTCCTGACGATCGAAGTCGACAAGGAGACGCTCGAGAGCGACGACCCCAAGCTCGACGCGCCGTGGCTTCAGTTTGCCGACGGGATCGTCAACCTCGACTGTACTGACGCGGAGCTCGAGTCCCTCAAGGACCTGCTCGGAGAGTTTCCGGCGTTCAAAATCGACGAGATCACTCGCTCCGATAGTACCGAGGGAGTTAACGTACGCGTGAGCGCGAAGGCCGATCCGAACCGGATCGCCCAGTTCGTCGACGCCACGTTCCAGAGGGTCTACGACTGTCCCGACGAGTTTCGGGCGTGGGTCGTCGCCGTCTGACCACCGACCGCGTGGTTACTCGATGCTAAGGCCGCCGCCGTCACCGTCGGTCTCTCCGTCGTCCCACTCGAGTTCGAACTCGACGGACAGCTCTGCAGGACCGCCGCTGCTCGAGGTTTCGCGCTCGGCTTTGATCTCGAAGGTCGGACGAGACGGCGGCTCCATCGTCACCGACTCGCTGCCGGATTCGAGTTCGATCGCGTCGCCGCGCTCGAGGTTGTCGGCGACAGTACGCAGATACGAGGCGATCTCCGAACGGTCCATCGAACCTTCGAATTTGAAGAGGACTTCTTCGGGCATGGGTGAGCTGAGAACTCGAGAGCACCTATAGGTACTGGAACGGGAATGGTCCTGACCGACGACATCTCGAGTTGGATTGTACTGTTTATATCAATTAACATTATCCGTGTACTACCTTCAAAATCCAGCAATTTTATACACTCAACATCGTATTTCGGAGGATGAGTAGAGGAAATATGTTCGTTATAATAATATGTGTTATAATTAGATTAGTATATATGATATTATCGTAAACATACTCTTATATAAAATACATGAAGACAAATATCACGATAAACAGATTCTATTCTCCGTTGAAGGCCCGTACGGCGCGGCGACGCTCGCAGCCGAGTCCCAAAATAAATAAATACCTAGTCTCTGAATGGGCGAGATAACACGCTCACAATCGAGGTGAATACGATCTTCAACGAAATACATCCGATGCAGACACGCGTTGACGTGTTCGAGGAGATGTTCCTCCTCTTCCTCGGGCTCGGCACGCTCGTCGGCATCATAGTTGTACTGTACACGTTGTACAATGCCTATAAGTATCGGGACTCGGACGATCGCGAGGCCGGTGAAGACCTGCCTTCGGTCGGTGAGTTACCGACCGGTGGCGTCGGTGGGAAGAAGCTCTTCCTGTCGTTCGGTCTGAGCGCGATAATCGTTATCTCGCTCGTCGTCTGGTCGTACGGGATGTTGCTGTACGTCGAGGATCCCGGCGACAACCCCGGAGATGACGGGATCGAAGTCGAGGTCGAAGGCTGGGCGTTCGACTGGGACTTTTACTACAACGACGGTGTCGACACCGAGATCGACACGACAGTCCAGACGACGTCCGTGACTGAGCCGATGCGGGTACCAGCCGATACAAAGGTCTGGGTAAACGTGACCTCGACTGACGTCTGGCACACCTTTGGCATCTCCGAGCTCCGTGTGAAAGCGGACGCGATTCCGGGTGAATACGACCAGACCTGGTTCGAAGCGAGCGAACCCGGTGAGGAGTACACCATCGAGTGTTTCGAACTCTGTGGACCCGGCCACTCCGATATGGAAGCCGATATGCTCGTGATGGAACAAGACGAGTTCGACGACTGGCTGGAAGAAGAAGCCGAAGAACAGGCTGACGACGGCGACGACGAAGAGGAAGAGGAAGAAACGGATGAAGACGACGACAACGACGATTCCAACGACGGAGGTGACGACTGATGGGTGAAGACCTGCCGCCGAAGACGTCGATCAAACGCTGGCTCGTCACCACGAATCACAAGGACGTCGGTCAGCTCTATCTGGCGACGTCGCTCGCCATTCTACTGATCGCCGGCGTGCTCGCTCTTGCCTTCCGGTACCACCTGTTCGAGCCGGGTGGAACCGGCCTCCTCGGTGAAGGGAGCGACGGCGATATGTTCAACCAGTTCGTGACAGCCCACGGGCTGTTGATGGTGTTTTGGTTCTTCTCCCCGATCGGGGTCGCCTTCGCGAACTACTTCATCCCCCTGCAGATCGGGGCGGAAGACCTCGCGTTCCCGCGACTGAACGCGATGAGCTACTGGTTCTACCTGTTCTCCGCTATCCTCGTCATCGGATCGTTCTTCCAGGGCGGGACCTACGCTGGTGGCTGGACGCTGTACGCGCCGCTTAACGTCCCGACCTACACGCCCGCGATGGAGGCGACGACGGGTGGGAACGCGACCATCCTCGGGTTGTTTATGTTCATCATCTCAGTGACGATGGGGACGGTGAACTTCATGACCACCATCCACCGTCACAGAGCCGAGGGAATGGGCCTCTGGAACATGCCCATGTTCACGTGGTCGATCCTGCTGACCGTCTGGATGATGTTGTTCGCGTTCGCGGCGCTGCTCGCTGCGGTCTTCATGCTGTCGGCAGACCGCATCCTCCTGACTCAGTACTTCGCGACTGATCAGGGATCGGGCCTGCTGTGGGCACACCTCTTCTGGTTCTTCGGCCACCCCGAGGTGTACATCGTCTTCTTCCCCGCACTCGGGGTCATGTTCGAGACGTTCCAGACCTTCTGTGGTCGACGGCTCGTCGGTCGCAAGTGGGTCATCATCGCGATGGTGCTGGTGACGGTCCAGTCGTTCCTCGTCTGGATGCACCACATGTTCCTGACGACCATCAACCTCGAGGTCAAGACGCTGATCATGGCGACGACGATCGGGATCTCCCTGCCGTTCGATCTGATGGTCTTCGCGATGATCTACACGATGGTCAAAGGGCGCGTTCGCTTTACCACACCGTTCCTGTTCAACCTCGGCGCGCTCGTGTTGTTCATCCTCGGTGGGATCACCGGCGTCTTCCTCGGTGCCGTCGTACTCGACTACGAGTTCCGTGGCACCTACTGGGTCGTCGCACACTTCCACTACGTGATGGTCGCCGGGGTGACAGCTCTCATCGGCGGCGTCTTCTACTGGTGGCCGAAGATGACCGGGAAGATGTACAGCGAGTTCCTTGGGAAGCTTAGCTTCGCCGTCTACTTCGTCGGGTTCAACCTGGTGTACTTCCCGATGTTCCTCGCCTGGGAGACGCCTCGCCGTGTCTTCCACTACGCGGAGGGCATGCACCTCTACCACCAGATCTCGACCGTCGGCGCGTTCGTCCTCGGGGCCGGCGTCGTGCTGGCGATCGTAACGCTCGTCCACAGCCTCCGCTGGGGCCCCGATGCGCCTGCCAATCCCTGGGAGTTCTCCCGGACGGCCGAGTGGGCAGTCTCCTCACCGCCGCCGCTCGAGAACTGGCCCGGCCGCCCCTCCTACGCGAGTGGCAAACTCGAGTTCGTCGACGACACGCCCGCCACCGACGGCGGGACGGCGACGGCAAGCGACGCCGCTGCCGTCGAACACGAAGAACACGCCGACCACGCAAGCATCTGGCCGTTCGGCATCGCAGTCGGAACCTTCCTGCTGTTCCTCGGGCTGGCCGGGCTGACGCCCACGATGGTCGAGCTTATCGAGCCGTATCACCCCGATCCCGGTTCGATCACTACCGCCGGTGAGATCGGGTATCTCTACCCCGCGATCACCGTCCTCGGTGTGTTGACCCTCGGATTCACCCTCTTCAAGCTCGGCGTCGAGGACTTCAACGTGCCCGAACCACGCGTGGCCGAGCGCTGGCCGTTCGAGGGCATGGGCGACACCAAGTTCGGGATGTGGGTCTTCCTCGCATCCGACGTCGTCCTGTTCGGCGCGGTCATCGGGGCGTATCTGTTCATGCGCATCCACGCCGGCTGGGGTAACTTCGAGACCATCCCGCCGGCGGCCTGGCCCGGCCTGTTGAACACGTACGTCCTGTTGACCTCGAGTTTCACCGTCATCATGGCGCTGGTAATGGCAGAACGTGGCAACAAGAAGGGGCTGCTGGGCTTCCTTGGTGCGACAATCCTGCTCGCGCTTACCTTCATGGGCGTGAAGGCCTACGAGTACAGCGCCAAGTTCGCCGAGGGTGAGTTCTGGTTCAACGGCGTCGAGTACTCGATGTACTACTTCACCACCGGTCTGCACGGTCTACACGTCATCTTCGGCGTGCTCATCGCCAGCTTCATGCTCTATCGGATCATCACGGTCGACGCCTACCTCGATGACGAGCGGCCGGTCGAGTTCTTCGGACTCTACTGGCACTTCGTCGACATCGTCTGGGTGTTCCTCTTCCCCATCTTCTACCTGATGTAGCGCCCTCGCGGCGCTCTCGCTGGCCGGAGCCGGACTCGTCCCGGTTCCGGTCATCAGTTCTCCGCTCTTCGTTTCGCGTGTTTCGCTTTTCACTCGGTGGCGCCGATCGAGAGCATTAGAGGTTCCCTAATCGCCACCGGCAAGCCGTAACCGGACCCCGAAGACGGCACGTGCGGGCAACGGCACGATCGGTCATAGATCGACTGCGAAAACCGATACGACGGGAAGACCGCAGATTCAAGAGGGCGTCGGACTCGCCAGGGCCTTAGAACGTTCTAGACCGACACAACCGGATGAACTCGGGACAACCGAACGAAACGCTCGACCGTCTATATCCCATCGGCTTTCGAACGAGCAGATCACGAAGCCACGATGTCCAGTTCCACCACCCACGACCGACGAACGACGTCGTCTCGCGACGAAGATACGTCCGATCGGAAGACACTCGAGCGGATCGCTCCCGGACTCGCAACGCCTGTCCGCGTCATGAGCTTCTGGATGGCGATCGTCCTTCCCTTTCTGTACGTCCCGTTGCTCGTGACAGGGCTCTCAGATGCCGCCGAGACGGTCACGTTTCTCGGGCTTTTCGTAGCGAACCTCGTTGCGCTCTACGTCGGCCACTCGCATCGTCGCTAAGCGGGCGTCGACAGTACACTACTGTACGTACCTCACTCTGCAGTAGTGTACCGAAGAAAGACCGCAGACGTGCCAACAGCGCCCCGTCCTCGGCAGAATGAGTCGGGGTCCTGTGGAGCTGGAAGCTATAGCGTTTCGAGCCGGACCACTCGACGGTCGTCGACACGATCAGCAACGGCGACGGTAATCTCGCGTTTCTCGCTCGAGGGCTGCTCGCTCATGTCGAACCATCCCGCGCGGCACCGCAGACACACCGACTACCCGCTTTCGAGCACTCGAAACAAAGCTGGTTGTACGGGTGATCCGGGTCACGGTCGACCGCGTACCCCGTGTGACCGTTCTCGAGGTTGACGACGTAGCCGGTCGTCACGGCTGCTCACCCTCGTCAGTGACCGCCGCGCGCGAACGTTCGAGGGTACTCCTCGAGTGGGTCGGGATGGGTAACCGATAGACCGGCGGCACTTCCCTTCGCAATTCGCTCGAGCGTATCGCACTCGGGACAGCGGTGGGCGACGTCGTTATCGTCTCTCTGCGACCGCCGGAACTCGGGCGTGACGTGCGAGCCACAGCAGCGACAGCACCGCGGGTCACGATCGACCTCGAGGCGCATCATGGCTGACACACCCCGTCGTCTTTCGCGGGACACTCCTGGCCGACTTCCTCGATTGCGAACCCACAGAATCGACACATGTGGACCGCTGGCGGGAGGTCCTCGGCATCGGAACTCACGCAGACCACCCCTGCTTAAACACGGGTGTTTAGTCCACCTATCGCCAAAGAGAATTTTGAGACGACAGAGTACTCTCCCTGTCGTAATTTTCATCCGGCAAAACGTTGAATGGGACCGCCGAGAGTCGAACTCGGGTCCTACGGACCCCATCCGCAGAGGATACCACTACCCCACGGTCCCGCACGTGAAACGACGAGTGTCTTCCGTTTAAGGGTGTCGCTTCACCGGTGGGCTGTCACTCGGTCTCGAGCGTTGGCAACCATAACAAAATTAGTATACGATCACTTCGTGAGCGAACCCTATGAACCGGCGGACGTACCTCTCGCTGGCGAGTGGAATCGGGACGGCACTCTGGGCCGGCTGTCTCGACGTGGCCGGACTGAACGACGAAAACGGCGAGACGGCCGATCCTTCGAACGAGGACGACGGTTCATCCGGATCCGGGTCCGGCGACTCGGCCGACGACCGACCGTACGCTGACGTGTCGCCGGAAGACCTCCTGCTGACGCCGGCGGACCTTCCCGAATCGGAGTGGACGACCTTCAACGAGGAAACGACCGACGGGGGCGAGGTCAACAGACGCGATTACCACTTCGAGTACGAGGTGGTAGCTGGTCCTGACGTACTCTGTGAGGTTCGCTCCGGCGTCTACCGTCAGGGCGAGTTCGGCGTCGTCGCGGGAATCGACGTCGGGACGATCGGATCGTACGACGAGTTCGTGACCACGTTCGAACGCGAACGCGAACTCGTCGAGGACGGGGAGATGTACGCTGTCAGTCGAGGGCTGGACGTCGCGGACAGTGGCTTCGCGATGGTCCTCGAGGAGACGACGGTTCGAGCCGACTTCCGTGCCGGAAACACTTGGGGAAAAGTTATGGTTTCGCTCGCGAGCGGTCGAGAAGAGCACGCACCGCTGGCGCCGTCACTCGATCAGGTCGAGACGCTCGTCGCCGAGAAGTACGACGGTTGGCACTAACTGGCAGCCAGACGGCTGACATCGCCCCCGTCCGCCCAAACGAGTCCATGCCAGTCGCGATCGACCGGCTCGGAGACCGTGGGAACTGTCACCGGCTTCGCTTGAGACGAATCGCTGTAACTGGTTACCGGGGCAACCGCCAGACGTGTCACGGTTGTCCCGGAACGGACTGACAGCAGTCAGTATGAGAGAGTTCGGAAAGTCCAAGACCGATCCCGCCGTACGACGGGACGGATCCGTTCGGTGACCGACTCGAGTAGCTCCCGTAGCGTCGTTCTCGCCGTCGTCGCGAGCACGTTCTTCGTCGGCTTCGGCGGCGGTGTGGTGTTTCCGATTCTGCCGAACCTCGAGGCGGCACTCGGCATCTCGGCGGTTATGGTCGGGCTCATCTTGAGCGCGAACCGGTTCGTCCGACTGGTGAGCAACGCGCCGGCGGGAGCACTCGTCGACCGCGTCGGGACGCGAACGCCGTTCGTCGCCGGACTCGCGATCGAGGGCGTCGCGACCTTTGGCTACGTAATTGCGCTTCACTCCGGCGCGCCGGAAGCGTGGTTTCTCCTCGCGCGGGTTCTCTGGGGAGTGGGTAGCGCGCTCGTATTCGCGACCGCGTACACGATCACGGCAGACGTCAGCGAGGCCGACTCGCGGGGGGCGAGCATGGGCATCGTCCGGGCCGGCATCACCTTCGGCTTCCCGGCTGGGCTCGTCCTCGGAGGTGTCGTCAGCGACCTCTACGGCAACTCAGAGGCGTTCGTGCTGGCCGCCGCCTTCGCCGCGTTCGCGAGCGTCATCGCCTACCTGATCGTTCCGGAGACACACGTCGAGAACCCGAAGGGCTCGGTCAAACCCTGGGACGTCGAGACGACCGTCCCCGCACTCACCGTTGGCCTCGTCAACTTCGGGCTCTACTTCGCGTACATCGGCGTGTTGTTCTCGACGCTCGTCCTCCTGCTCGGAGCCCGCGAGGTCGCCGTCTTCGGGCTCGACGCCCAGGGTACCTCCGGTATGTTGATGGCCGTAACCGTGCTCGCAGGCGCGACGTTTACGATCGGCGGCGGCGTCTTGAGCGATACGGTCGGCGCGCGCGTTCCGGTGTTGATCGTCTTCCTCCTGACGACGTGTGTCGGCTTCGCCGTCCTCGCGTTCGCCTCCTCGCTCGAGGTGCTCGTGCTCGCCTGTCTCCTGATCGGCGCAGGCCAGGGCGGCGTCGGCGGTCCGCTCACCGCCTTGCTCGCCGATCTCACGCCCGACGAGCGGATGGGCCGCGCCGTGGGGACGAACAACGTCCTGGGTGACGTCGGCGGCGGGCTCGGGCCGCTCGTCTCGCTGCCGCTCGTCAGAACCGTCGGCTTCGAGGCCGTCTACGCCGCGAGTGCGATCGTTCCGGCGCTCGCCGGCGTGATCCTCCTCGCCGGCATCTACCGTCACACGGGACGGATCAACCCGACGGTTGCGGAGTCGGCCGATCCCTCGTAACCCCCTTAAGCGGCGACCAACTACCTCGAAGCATGCATCCGCCGGGAGCCGACGTCGTGCTCGTTCGCCACGGCGACGTGAACGTAAAGAGCACGCAGGTCAAGCGGTACATGGTTGGGCTGCTCGTCGAGCACCTCGAGGCCCTGCTCGCGGACCGGTCGGTTCCCGGCGAGGTCGACCGGCGCTGGAACCGGCTGCTCGTCCACACCGACGAGGCGTCGGTCGCCGAGGCGGCGGCGACGGCCGCCGACGCGTTCGGCGTCGTCTCGGCCAGTCCGGCACGGGCCGTCACGCCCGAACGGGAAGCCATCTACGAGGCCCTCGCCGAGACCGCCCGCGAGTGTTACGACGGCGGCTCCTTCGCCGTCGACGCCCGCCGGGCCGACAAGGACCTGCCGTTTACGAGCGAGGACCTCGCTCGCGAGGGCGGCGACGAAATCTGGGCCGCCGTCGAGGACGAGTTCGAGCCCGAGGTCGACCTCGAGGATCCAGACCTCACCTTCGGCGTCGAAGTCCGCGAGGACGCCGCCTACGTCTACCTCGAGGAACTCGACGGGCCCGGCGGGCTCCCGCTTGGCTCGCAGGCTCCGATGGTCGCGCTGATCAGCGGCGGCATCGACTCGCCGGTCGCGGCCTACGAGGTGATGTGTCGGGGCAGTCCCGTGGTCCCGGTCTACGTCGACCTCGGGGAGTACGGCGGGGTCGACCACGAGGCACGCGCGATGGAGACAGTTCGCTCGCTCGCACACTACGCCCCGAACTTCGACATGCGCGTCTACCGGGTACCCGGCGGGAACGCCGTGGAGCGACTCGTCGAGACGATGGAGGAAGGACGCATGCTCTCGCTGCGGCGCTTCTTCTATCGCGTCGCCGAGGAAATCGCCGCGGAGGTCGACGCAAGCGGCATCGTCACCGGCGAGGCCCTCGGCCAGAAGTCGAGCCAGACCGCCCAGAACCTCGGCGTCACGAGTCGGGTCACCGACATCCCCATCCACCGGCCGCTTTTGACCTGGGACAAACAGGACATCGTCGCCCGTGCCCGCGAGATCGAGACGTTCACCGACTCGACGATCCCGGCGGGCTGTAACCGGGTCGCCCCCGACCGCGCCGAGACAAACGCCCGTCTCGAGCCACTGCTCGCGGCCGAGCCCGACGACGTACTCGAGTACGCCGTGCGGGCGGCCGCGAACGCGGACCGCGTCGAGCCGTAAGCTGCACCCGAAGGCGAAACCGACATTACGCTCTCGCTCCCACGTGAGACAGTGACCCGCGTCTGTTTCATCGGCTCCCCGGACGTGAACCTGCGGTACGAACTCCTCTCGCGGGAGACCTCTCGGGAGGCCCTCGCGACCTACGACCTCGAATGCCCCTTCGAGAACACGCTCGCCGTCCGGACGGTCAGCGTCGGCGCGGCCGTCTCTCTTCTCAACGATCTCGAGTGGTACCTCGTCCGGTTCGTCGACGAGGCACTGCTCCAGGAGCCAAGCGTCAGCGAGGCGGAGTGGCTCTCACGCGAGCTCGCGGAGTCGCTTCGAAGCGGCGAGATCACGCCCGAGGAGACGGGCGAGTATCTGAAGATCTACGGCGTCGAGTCGGCCGAGGAGGACGACACCGCAGGCGGTTCCGAGAGCGGACCCGGTGGCGCGACCCTCACGGCACCCGTCCGGCTCGTCGAACCGCTGTACGCCCGCCGGACCGACGGCAACGTCCCCGCCTACGACCTCCGGGACGTCGCCGAGACGCTGGTCGTTCGGCTCACGGAGGCTGAGTTTTCCGCATGAGTGGCACCGGAATCACGACGGTCGACGGACGACGTATCGCCTACCAGCGGGCCGGAACGGACGGCCCACCCGTCGTCTTGCTCCACGGTGGCGGCGTCGACGACTCGCGACTCTCGTGGCGACACACGATCGACGCCGTAGCCGAGGAGTATCGGGTGTACGCCCCCGACTGGCCCGGGTACGGCGACAGCGAGGACGGGATCACCCACACGACGGAAGCCTACGTCGACGTCCTCGCCGGCTTTCTCGAGGCGGTCGGCCTCGAGCGAGCGACACTCGCCGGCATTTCGATGGGCGGAGCCGCGGCGCTCGGATACGCGCTCGAACGGCCCGAGCGGGTCGATCGACTGGCGCTCGTCGACAGCTACGGGCTCGGACGGGAGATCCCGGCCGGCCCGTTCTGGAAGACCGCCGCATACGTCCCGGGATCGAACGCGATGGCCTGGTCCGCGATCGGCACCTCGAAACAGGCAACGCGGCTAGGACTTGGAAACGTCGTCGCGAACCCTCACAACCTCTCGGACGAGTTCGTCGAGGCCGTCCGATCGCGGGCGAGCCGGCCGGGTGCCGGAACGGCGTTCGAAGCGTTCCAGCGCAACGAACTCGGCCCCGACGGGACGGCCGCGACGAGCTACCTCGAGGACCTCGAGTTCTTGTCCGTTCCTACGCTGCTCGTCCACGGTGCCGAGGATCCGCTCTTTCCCGTCCGCTGGTCGAAACGCGCCGCGGCGAAGATTCCCGAGGCCGACCTCGAGATCCTCGACGACTGCGGTCACTGGACGCCGCGGGAACGGCCCGAACGGTTCAACGAGATCTTGCGGGGGTTTCTCGAGCGTGAGAGCCGGTAGGAATCGACGCCGTCACTCCTCGTCGGCCATCGACTCGAAGACCGCGTCGGCGTCGGCGGGAACGTCGAAGTCGTGGAAGTGTTCGCCCTTTTCTTTCGTGAGCACGTTGAGCGCGGCAGCCGCGCCGTCGCCGGCGGCGATGACTGCCTGCCACTCCTCGGCCCGGACCATCGCACCCGTCGCGTAGGCGTCCGCGACGTTCGTCTCCATCGTCACGTCGACGTCGACGATGTCTCCGTCGAAGTCACAGCCCAACGACTCCGCCAAGTCGCGGTTCGCGCCGGTCGCGAGGATCACGTAGTCGGCGTCTTCTTCGCCGTCGTCCGTCTCGACGCGGAAGCCGTCGTCGGTTTCGGTCACGTCCGTTACCTCCTCCTGTCTGCGCTCGACGCCGAAGCTGTCGACCTGTTCGCGGGCGGTCTCCATGAACGCCGACCCGTCCCGGGAGCCGATGCCGAGGTAGTTGAAGAGGTGGGCCTTGTGCATCCACGTTTCGTCCGTATCGAAGACGGTCGTCTCGAGGCCATTCTTCTGGGTGAACAATGCGCCACTGAGGCCGGCGGGGCCGCCGCCGACGACGATCACGTCCGGGTCGGAATCGCTCATACGACGCGGCTTCCACTACCATCGATAAAATACCACGCGGGGTATTTCAGAATCCGATGGTTTCACGCGTTTGCACGATTCGGTGGTAGTCGAGTCAGTCGAACAGACCGGTCGAGAGGTAGCGTTCGCCGCTGTCCCAGAAGACTGTCACGACGAGCGGACAGTCCTCGACGTCACCCCCGTCGGCCTCCGTCGGTGTCCCGAACTGCCGTTCGAAGGGGTCGGGCAGGGTCGGACACTCGCGATCCGGATCGGCGATCTCGCTGGCGACTCGCTGGGCGACGAGACTCGTCGCGCCGCTGGATTGGCCGACGAGCACCCCCTCCTCGCGGGCGAGACGGCGACACTCGGCTTCGGCGTCCTCGAGTCGAACCGTCTCGACGGAATCGATCAGATCGGTATCGAGGTTCTCGCTGACGAAGCCGGGTCCCATCCCCTGGAAGTCGTCGTCGCCGGCTTCGCCGGTCGAGAGTACGGCGTTTCGTTCGGGCTCGACGGCGACGATCTCGACGTCGGGAAACGCCTCGCGGAGCCGCCGGCCGGCACCCGACAGCGTCCCCCCGGTACCCACGCCCGCGACGAAGACGTCGACCTCGCGGTCGCCGACCTGTTCGACGATCTCCTCGCCGGTCGTCCGGTAGTGAGCCTCGGGATTCGCCGGGTTGTCGAACTGGCCGAGCTGGACCGCGCCCTCGGCCTCAATCTCGTCGGCCCGCTCGCGGGCGTCGGTCATGTCGCCCTCGACGAGCTCGAGGTCGGCCCCGTAGGCGGCCATGATCTGCCGTCGTTCCTCGGACTTGGAGGCGGGCATGACGATCGTGAGGTCGTAGCCGCGAGCGGCACAGACGAGTGCGAGCCCGATCCCCGTGTTTCCGCTCGTCGGTTCGACGATCCGGTCGCCCGGCTCGAGCGTGCCGTCTTCCTCGGCCGCCCGGACCATCGCCATGGCGGGGCGATCTTTGGCCGATCCACCGGGATTGAACGACTCGACCTTGGCGGCGACGGTCGTCCCCTCGGGTGAGTCGACCTGGACCAGCGGCGAGCCGATGGTGTCCAGGATACTCGCTTTCATCGCCTCCCGGTACGCATCGGAGACGTAAACCCGTACTGGACCTCGGCAGGCCGTGCCGGTGGAGTTATATTTCGCTGGCGCCTCACACTGTCCAGATGTACCAGGCTGGACACGTCGGCGCGGCACTGCTCGCGTACACGCCGCTTGGCGTGGCCACCGCGCTTGCGGGCCACGAATCGGTGGCAATCGGCGGCGCGCTCGTCTCGATCGCGCTCGCGACGCTACCCGACGTCGATCACCAGCTGCCGTCTATCGAACATCGAGGACCGACTCACACCGTGTTGTTCGCCGTACTGGTCGGAATCGTCGTTTCCGTCGCGGCGACCGTCGCCGTCGGTCCGTCCTCGACCGTCGGCGGCGTTTCGATCGGCGCGTTCGCTTTCGTCGTCGGGACGCTCGCGATCGTCTCACACCTGCTGGCCGACGCGATCACACCGATGGGGATTCGACCGTTCTGGCCCGTGTCGGACCGACACTACACGCTCGATCTCACGCGGGCGGCGAACCCGGTCGCAAACTACGCGCTCCTTACAGTCGGCGTCGTCGCCGTCTCTCTCGGTGCTGGCGTCGTCTCCGCACTCGGCTGACTAGCGGCCGGTATCGTACTTGTACGTCGCCGAATCGGGGTCAATACCGAAGTCTTCGGCCGTCTCGCCGTCGTCTTCGTCGTCCTGGCGTGCCGTTGCACGTTTGAACGCCTCGCGGAGTCGTTCCGGCATCCGGAACCGGCCGACCTCGATCCGTAACGGGACCGCGTTCGGATCCGTCTCCTCGCGTTTCTCCTCGAGGCGATCGGCGAGCGGTGCCGGAAGCCTCCCTTCCTCGATGGGACGGAAACCAAACTGCATAAGATACTCTACCTCGCCAGTCAGCGCGTACACGGCCTCGAAGCCGTCGTCGCCGGCGTACTCGAGTAAGCGTTCGATCACGTGGGCACCGACGCCCTGGCCGCGCCACTCCTCGAGGACGCCGATACTCGTGAGTTCACAGACGTCCACCTCGCCTTTGTGGACCCGGATGCGACCGAAGCCTGCCTTCGTGCCGGAGTTCTCGTCGATCGCGACGACGTAATCGCGCGAGCGGAACGCCGTGTCGTCGAGCTCCATCGACTCGATCTGCTCGAGCAGCCAGACCTCCTCTCTGTTTTTCGCGTCCCGCACGTACATGATTCGAGATACGGCATCCGTAACCTAAATCGTTTGTGGAGGGTCGAACAGCGACTCGAGCGATGGCGAGTCGATGTGACTGGTGACAACTTTCTTCGCGTATGGTGTGAAACAGTGACAATGAGCCATGGAGAACGATTCGGTCGACGAAATCGTCCACGAACCGGCCCAGGAGTTCGTCGAATCGACGAACGTCTACGCGTTCATGCAGGAGTACGGCATCGACGACTACGACGAACTCATCGAGCGCACCACAACGGAGGTCGACGGCGTCGACGAAAGCGGCGTCGGCTGGTTCTGGGACGAGCTAGTCGACTACCTCGGGATCGAGTTCGACGAGGAGTACGACGAGGTCAGAGACGACAGCGAGAGCGAGACACGAAGCGTCTCAGCGGGTGCGAGCGATGAACCCGCGAGCCGCGGGGGGCCACAGTTCACCGACTGGTATCCCGGTGGGAAGATAAACATCGCCCACAACGTCCTGGATCGCCACGCCGACCTCGAGGCGGAGACCCGAAACAGGGTCGCCTGCATCTGGGAGGGCGAAGACGGCGAGGTTCGGGAGGTAACCTACCACGACCTGCATCGCCAGTCGAACAAGGTAGCAAACGCCTTAGAAGAGCGGGGCGTCGAGACGGGCGATACGGTTGCACTCTACATGCCGATGGTGCCCGAGGTCGTCTCGATCCTCTATGGCTGTTTCAAAGTCGGTGCGATCGTGGTGCCGATCTTCTCGGGTTTCGGCGTCGAGGCCGCCGCGACGCGGATCGAAGACAGTGAGCCCGCCGTCTTGTTCACCGGCGACGGCTTCTACCGCCGGGGAGACCACGTCCTGTTGAAGGAGTCGGCAGACGAGGCTATCGACGAGGCGGGCCACGTCGAACACACGATCGTCGTCGATCGCCTCGGTGCCAGCGACGACGACGTCGACCTCGAGATTCCCTGGACCGACCGCGACGAGTGGTGGGCCGAGGCCGTCGAGCGCCAGGACGACGCCTACGAAACGGCGTCCCTGCCCTCGGACCAGGAGTCGATGTTGCTGTACTCCTCGGGGACGACCGGCAAGCCGAAGGGGATCGTCCACACCCACGCCGGCGCGTTGATGCAGTGTGCCAAGGAGGTGTACTTCGGCTTCGATCTGAAACCCTCGGACCGCTTTTTCTGGGTGTCGGACATCGGCTGGATGATGGGGCCGTGGACGCTCATCGGCACCCACACCTTCGGCGGGACGACGTTCATGTACGAGGGCGCACCCGACCATCCCGAACCCGACCGATTCTGGGAGATGATCGACCGCCACGCGATCACCCAGTTCGGTATCTCGCCGACCGCCATTCGGGCGCTTCGCAAACACGGCACGCGTCAGACGTCGTCTGACGAGCCATCCGGCTCCGGAGAAGCCGGAGACGACGAGTGGGTCGAGGGCCACGACCTCTCCTCGCTACGCCTGCTCGGCTCGACCGGCGAACCCTGGGATCCCGAGTCCTGGCAGTGGTTCTACGAGAACGTCGGCAACGAGGAGACACCGATCATCAACATCTCTGGCGGCACCGAGATCTGTGGCTGTTTCCTCATGCCGATGCCGATCCAGCCGCTGAAACCCTGCACCCTCGGCGGCCCCGGACTCGGGATGGACGTCGACATCGTCGACTCCTCGGGCGAGTCCATCGCCGACACGAACGAACGGGGCTTTCTCGTCGCGCGTGACTCCTGTCCGTCGATGACCAAGTCGCTCTGGAGTGGCGACGAACGCTACCTGGAAGAGTACTGGTCCTCCTGGGAGGACCTCTGGGACCACGGCGACTGGGCACAGAAAGACGAGGACGGATTCTGGTTCCTCCACGGCCGGGCCGACGACGCCCTCAACGTGGCAGGTCGGAAGGTCGGCCCCGCCGAGATCGAAGGCGTGCTCATCGACCACGACGCGGTCAACCAGGCCGCCGCCGTCGGCGTTCCCGACGAGACGACGGGCACTGCCGTCGTCGCCTACGTCATCTTAGAGGAGGGCGAAGAACCCTCCAAGGAGCTCCGCGAGGAACTGCGCGCCCAGGTCGGCGAGGAACACGGCAAGCCGTTTCGCCCCCGCGAGCTCCTCTTCGTCGACGAGTTCCCGAAAACGCAATCCGGCAAAGTCATTCGCCGGGCGATCGAAGCCGCCTACACCGGCGAAGACCTGGGAGATCTCTCGAGTCTCGAGAACCCCGACGCCCTGGCGGCACTCGAGGAGGCGAGTTGAGTTCGCGTCGGCTGTGGATTCTCGCGGTCGCGTCGACGAACCGCACGGCGGCGTCGGCGGGAACGCAACGGATTCGCGAGGCATCGTAGACGGGACGGTCGTTGTTCTCTAGGCGTTCTCCGATGGGCGCAAGTGATTTAGCGGGTGCGCCTGTATGGTCGGTCGATGAGCCCGCGTCGTCCCCTCACAGACGAGGACGATGGTCTGTCGCCCGTCGTCGGCGTCGTGTTACTCGTCGGAATCGTGGTCTCGGCGATGTCACTGATCCTGTTCGCGGTCTCGGGGTACGGCGTGTTCGAGTCCGAACCGAGCGCCGATCTGGTGTACTACGAGGATAGTACCGGTGGTGGTCTCGAGGTGACGATCGCCGTCTCCGAGGCGGATCGCCTCTCCGAAGGGAACACACGTGTCCAGGTCGACGGCGAGCGCTGTGACGATGTCTGGGACGGAAGTGGGGAGGTCGAGCCCGGAGACGTCGTAACGTTCGACTGTGGCGGCGGTATCGACGAGGGTGATACGGTGCAGATCGTCTGGTCTGACGGGCCCGGATCCCACGAGACGCTGATCGACACCTACGACGTACGCGACGACTGATACGGTCTGTTGTGATTCGGTACCGGTGATCGCTCGAACGGGGCAGCGGTCACCGGTAACACGTTACAACGATCCGTATGACCGCTCGAGGCCGGAAACTGGGCGTCCCTCTCGACAGGGCCGCTCCAGCAGCGCACCATGTCTCTCGCGAAACGTCGTCGGGACTGGTATCTCTGCGTTCGAGGACGTCGCGGTTGCCGACGCATAACTCCCGAGACGAATATATGCCGGCCGGGCGTATCCGGCCCCGTGAAACACGTCACGGACAGGGTGAGCAATCCCTTCGGGATGGCTCCGCCGTGTGAGCACAGTCCGGACGCCGGACGCCCCGTTTTCGGCTACGGCGACGCCAACGCCGACTTCCACCTGATCGGCGACCACCCGGGCGTCCACGGCGGCGAAACGACCGGCGTCCCGTTCACCGGGACCGACTCCGGCGACGCCGTCTACGAGCTGACCGTCGACCTCGGATTCGCGAGCGGGCCACGGAATCGTCCCGTCGTGGCGAATCTGTTCGCGAGCTATCTCCACCTGTGCCCGCTCCCCGACGGACGCGACCCGACCGACGAGGAGTACGCTTCCCTCGAGCCCGTCTTCGACGCGGAGCTGCGGGCGATCAACGCCCACGTCCTCCTGCCGGTCGGCGACCGCGCGACCGATCACGTCCTCCGGGCGTACACGACCCAGCGCGACCGCCTCGACCTCGAGATGGCTGACCTCCACGCCAGCGAGATTCGCGGACGGGGCGTTCTGGTCGTCCCGATCAGGGAGCCGACCGAGTGGGAGACAAACGAGCGCGAGACGATTCGCGAGACGCTCGCGGAGATCCTCGCGTCCGATTACCGCCAGACGAAAGGCGTGTCGACGCGAGTCGGGTGAAGTGGCGTCATCGCCCGGTTCGTCGCCTGACGGCCATCCGTAGCGACAGACCGAACGCGCCGGCAAGTGGCAGGACGACGAACGCGAGCAGATCCACGGCGATCGGCGACGACCGGGGGACGGCCGCGCCGACAGCGAACGCGACTGCCGGGGCGAAGACGGCGAGGACGTAGCCGTACGACGGTGACCAGCCGGGGAGTTTTCGCGTCCGGTGGATGGTCCACCCGAACAGCAACGGCATGAGGACGGCACCGGCGAGCAACGGTCCGCCGACGAGGACGGTCGTCAAGCCGATTACGACTGCGAGTGCGGCCATCTCCCCCGTCGAGACCGGCCCTCGTCGGCTCCGGACGATGCGCGTCCCGGCGAGGAGGGCGGACGACAGCGCGACGACGCCGGCGGCGACGCCGATCCCCGCTACCGGTGTAACGGATGGCACGACCGGCTCGAGTTCCGTGAGGACTCCGCCAGGGGTGGCGATCTCGTGGCGACCGCTGGTGAGAACCGTCCACGCGCCCGCCGGGTCCGCGCCGACCGCGGCGAGTTCCGTCCCGAGCGTCGACAACACGGCCGCGTTCTCGAGGACGAGGTGGACGAGCCCGGCGAGGTACGTAAGCGTCGACGCCCAGATGAGCGCCCAGGCGGCGTTCACGTTCGGGTCCCGAACCCATCCGACGAACGCGGTGTCGGTGTTCGACTCGTCACGAGGAGGCGTCGACGCTTCGGTCGACGTCCCCGTCGGCTCGTGCGTCGACGACGCCGTCCCGCTGGCGGCCGCCGTCCTCGAGGCGGTCGCACTCGAGGTGGCCGTCGACGCGGTCGCCGTGCCCGCAGCCGTTGGGCCAGTGCCGGACGTGGCCGCTGTGCTCGACGACGTCGACGCGCCGGCTCCGGTAGCGGACGCGTCGTCCGAGGTGGCGTCCGTACTCGAGGACGAGCCCCGTCTCTCCGTCCGATCGCTGGATTCGTCGCCGGTCGAGGTCGACGCCGTCTCCGAGGACGGTTCGTCGTCGGTGTCAGTGTCGGCATCGGCGTCGGTCCCGAAGACGTCTGCCGACGGGAGCCCGGAGGTCCGTTTCGCGACGTACGTTTCGTGACCGAGGCGATCGTACGCCTGTCGTTCGGTCGGATCGTCGAGGACGTCGTAGGCCTTCTTGAGCGCCACGAACTGCGCCTGGGCGCGGTCGTCGTCGTTCAGGTCGGGGTGATACACCCGGACCTGTTCGCGAAACGCCGCCGTGATCTCCTCCTGGGAGGCGTCCTCGGGCACGTCGAGCAGGTCGTAGAAGTCCTCGGTCATGGCTCGCTGGCGACTGGTGTACTCTCGAGTATGTCCACGGAGGTTATAAATACGAGGCGGATTGCCGGCGTTCTAACGGATCACGAGAAGTCCTCGAGCGACGTCTGTCCGTCCGCGGCCGTCTCCGAGGCGAGCGAGGCATCCGTCCCGTCGGCACCGGCGGACGACCCTCGGTCACCCGCCGACCAGCCGTCGAGACTCGCTTGATCTGTCGCGGCGAACTCGAGGTTCGAGACCCTGACGCCGAGCTTTCGGACGCGTCGGTCGTCGAACTCGGTGAGCAGCTCGAGGGCGATCTCGGAGACGAGGTCGGGATCGTCGACCGGCCCCGGGAGCGATCGTTCGCGGGTGTGGACGTCGTACGGTGGCGTGACGGCTTTGACGCCGACGGTACGGTACATCGCACCTTCCCGGCGCGCCCGATCGGCGACGGCGGCCGCGAGCGTCTCGATTCCCTCGCGTTTCGGGCCGGGTTCCTCGACGGGCGAACCGAACGCCGACTCTCGCGAGAAGCTCTTGGGTCGTCCTCGTGGCTCGACCTCGCGGTCGTCCTCACCGCGGGCACGGTCGTAGATCTCCCGGCCGCGCTCGCCGAAGCGTTCGACGAGCGGTCCGGGATCGGCCGCGGCGACGTCGCCGGCCGTCTCGAGTCCCAGTTCGCGAAGCTCTCGAGCGGTGACGGGGCCGACGCCGTAGAGCAGGTCGACCTCGAGCGGGGACAGAAACTCGCGAACCTCGTCCGGGCGGACGACGGTGAGCCCGTCCGGTTTGTCGAAATCGCTCGCAATCTTGGCCGCGCTCATCGTCGGCGCGACGCCGATACTGACGGTGATGCCGACCTCGCGACGAACCCGGTCTTTCACGTGGCGTGCGAAGCCGTCGACCACTTCCCAGGCGGTGCGGTCGGTGACGTCGAGGTAGGCTTCGTCGACGCTGACCTCACGGACGACGTCGGCACAGTCGTGGAGAATCGCCTTGACCTCGGCGGCGACTGATTCGTAGTGGTCCATGTCGACCGGGCGGTAGTGACCCGTCTCGGCGCGGGTGAGTTCGGGATCGTCCTGGAGGTCCGCCCGGCGGGGGAGTCGCTCGAGGGCAGTCGAGATCGCTTGTGCGCTCTCGACGCCGAACTCGCGGGCCTCGTAGCTCGCGGTGGCGACGGCACCGACGGTCTCGCCCGGCTCGTAACCCATGCCGACGACGACGGGCTCACCGCGTAAGTCGGGGTCGCGGAGCCGCTCACAGGCAGCATAGAAGCAGTCGGCGTCGACGTGGAGGACGATGCGATTTTCCTCGTCCTCGTCCACATCGCCGGCGACGCCCGGAAGCTGCGGTCCGTCTGCCATGGTCGTGGCTTCTCGCGAACGGACGTCAACGTTGTGTCCTTCCGATCGACGCTTCGGCGTTCTCGGCGCTCGATCGAAGCCGCAACCGTTAGGATTCACGACGGGAAACGTCGATTCGTGGGACTGTACGAACGGTACCTCGCTTTCCGCATCCGCCGTCGCGTCGGCGATCCGCCGGAGCACGTCGCGCTCGTCATCACCGAACGCGACCTCCTCGAGCAAGGGGCCTACGAGACGCTCGTCGACTTCTTCGAGTGGGCGTTCGAGTACGCGAGGCAGGTGACCGTCTACGTGAGTGTCCTCGACACCGCGGCAGTGCCGACGCTTCGTCGACAGCTCGAAGAGCTCGAGACGCCTCGCGACGTCGCGGTTCGGGGACCGGACGATCGGGACCGGGCGGATGCGCCGATCCGGATCGGGATCGGACTCGGCGGAAAACACGAGTTCACGAGCGCCGTTCGAACGCTCGCAGAGGGCGTCGCGGCCGGCGAACTCGAGCCCGGCGAGATCGACGACGAGGACGTCGAACGTCACCTCGTCTTTCCGTCCGAACCCGATCTCGTCATCAAAACCGGTGCGGAACGGCTCTCGGATTTTATGATCTGGCAGTCGGTGTACTCCGAACTGTACTTCACCGACGTCAACTGGCGTGACTTCCGCGAGCGAGACTTCCTACGAGCGGTTCTCGAGTTCTGTACCCGGTCGCGGCGGTTCGGACGGTAGGGAGGGCTCGTACTACGCCAGTCGTCTCGCCGACCAGTACCAGTAGGCCGTGACTATCACGAGTACGAGCAATCCGCCCAGGAAAAAGAGGAGTCCGGGCGGCAGCGTCGTCGCGGTCTCGAGTGCGTCCGGTCCGGCGTCGGTGACGACCGGTACCTCCCCGTCCGGCGCGGCCGGATCGCCGACGTCGTCGGCGTCCTCGAACGCGACGTCTTCCTCGTCGGCATCGTCCGCCTCGGGCTCTTCGTCGGCTACGTCCTCGTCTTCGTCGGCCGCCGGCTCGTCGTCCGGGCTGGCGAACGCGTCGACCTCGTCGTCCGTGTCGTCTGTCGGTTCGTCCTCGGTCGCCGGCTCGTCGGCCGGTTCGTCGTCGGTCGCCGTCGGCGCGGGATCGGCGGTCGGACCCGTGTACTCCTCGACGGTGGGGCTGAAAAACTGCCGGGCACCGTACTGGACGAGCAGGCTCCCGCCTGCAAGCGCCGCGAGTCCGCCGACGAACCGCGAGAGCGCGTCTTTGAGCTTCGTCGCCGTCGACTCGTTTCCGGTGACGATCAGTGGACCGTTCGCCGTCGCGTAGACGCTCATCTCGTTGCCCTTCTCGGAGTACCAGGTGTCGACGACGTCGACCAGCCCCGCCTCCTCGAGTTTCTCGAGGTGATAGCGGACGTTCTGGATCGAGGAGTCGATCGATTCGGCGACGTCACTCGGCGTCCCGGGTTCCTCGTCGAGTCGCGCGTAGATCTCCCGGGCCGTCGTCGACGAGAGCGCGCTGAACACCGCGTCGGCGTCCTCACCCGCCAGATCGACGACCCGCGGCTGCCCTTCCTCCGAAGACGTCTCAGACCGGAAGGGAAACAGACGGGCCATGCTCTTCTCTCGAGTTCGATTCCCGACACGTATACTCCTTTCTATAGCTCAAAACGCGATTTTACCTTCCCCGTTCGTCGGTGAAGCAGTCGTTTCTATCTCGGAAAACCCGGCGAGCGGACACCTCGTCGGTGATGACGAGATCTCTTCAACAGTCTCGTTCGAAGGGAAAATCTCGTCCGAAAGGAAAGAGTTACCAAACTCCGATCCGCCAGGGTCGTGCATGCGTCGTCTCGAACTCGGAGTCTGGGTTGCGGTCGCGGTGATCCTCACCTCCCTCTCGCTGCCGTGGTTTCTCTGGGGATCGGCGACCGTCGTCGCCGGCCTCCCGGTGTGGGTGTGGTGGCACGCTGGCTGGATGGTGCTCACGTCTATCGTCTTCTGGCTGTTCGCGACGCGAGCGTGGGGAATCGGCATCGAATCGGCCGGAGACGCCTCCGGCCGGCGGGGTGATCTCGAGTGACCGCTGCGCTTCAGATCGGGATCGTCCTGGCGTACATGCTGATCGCGCTGGCGGTCGGACTCGTCGCCTACCGCCTCGCCGAACGCACGGCCGAGGACTTCTACCTCGCGAGTCGGACCTTCGGCACGATCGTTCTCCTGTTTACGACGTTCGCGACGCTGCTGTCCGCATTTACCTTCTTCGCCGGGCCGAACATCGCCTACCACCAGGGTCCCGAGTGGATTCTCGTGATGGGGCTGATGGACGGGATCATCTTCGCGATCCTCTGGTACGTGATCGGCTACAAACAGTGGTTACTCGGCAGACAGCACGGCTACGTCACCCTCGGCGAGATGCTCGGCGACCGGTTCGGCTCGCCGGCGTTGCGCGCCCTGATTGCCGTCGTCGGCCTCCTGTGGCTGTTTCCCTACGTGATGCTCCAGCAGGTCGGGGCCGGCACCGCACTCGAGGCGCTGACCGAGGGTGCGGTCTCTTACGGCGTCGGGGCCGGGCTCATCACCGTCTTCATGATCCTCTACGTCGTCGTCGCCGGGATGCGTGGCATCGCCTGGACCGACACGCTCCAGGGCGCGTTCATGCTCGTCGTCACCTGGGTTGCGCTGATCTGGGTGCTTGCCGCCGTCGGCGGCCCCGGCGTCGCCACGGCCGAACTCGAGGCCGCCGCGCCGGGTCACCTCACCTTCGGGAGCGACTTCTACACGCCCCAGTGGATGCTCTCGACGGCGATCACGATCGGCTTCGGCGTCGCGATGTTCCCACAGGTGAACCAGCGCTTTTTCGCGGCCGGATCGAAGACGGTGCTCAAACGGTCGTTCGCGCTCTGGCCGATTCTCTGTCTCCTGTTGTTCCTCCCGGCGTTCATGCTCGGCGCGTGGGGACGCGGACTCGGCGTCGAGGTCCCCGAAGGCGGCAACGTCTTGCCCGCCGTTCTCGCCGAGTACACGCCCGTCTGGTTCGTCGCGCTCGTCATCGCCGGCGCGATGGCCGCGATGATGTCCTCTTCGGACTCGATGTTGCTCTCGGGCTCGTCGTATTTCACCCGAGACATCTACCGGCCGTTCGTCGATCGGGGGGTCTCCGCCCGCCGTGAGGACACGATCGCCCGGGTCGGTGTCGCCGTTTTCGCGACCGCCGCCTTCGTCGCGAGTCTGTACAACCCCGCCACGCTGTTCGAACTCGGCGACGCCGCCTTCTCCGGGTTCGCCCAGCTCGCGCTCCCGGTGATGGTCGCGCTCTACTGGCGACGGACGACCCGTGCCGGGATCACCGTCGGGATCGTCGCCAGCCAGCTGTTTTACCTCACGGCGCTGTTTATCGAATCAATCGTCGCCGTGATTACAGCCCTCGGCAGCGTCGTCGGTACCTTCCCCGCCAGCGCGCTGATCGCCGTCCTCGAGTTCGTCTTCCGTGCGAGTTACGCCGGCTGGACGCCCGGCATCGTCGGCATGCTGCTCGGACTGATCCTCACGGTCGGGGTTTCGGCGCTGACGTCGCCTGCCGCCGACGAACGACAGGCGCGGTACTTCGAGGGGCTGGGCGCGGACTGATCCCGTCAGTTCGAAGGCGTCTCACTACCGATATACGACCGATGGCAACCCCGCTTCCGGAGCCGTTTCGTGACGTCTGGCGGGTTGCGGGTACCCGCACCAGCCAGCGCAAACTCGGATTCGTCTCGAGCACCGCCGAAACGACGCTTTTCGAACACGGACCGACCGCCGACGCTGCGCCCGCGATCGGACGAGCCGCGGACGATCGACTTCCGGCTCGGTCGCTGTTCGCAGTCGAGTTGGTGCTTTCCCCGTCGCTGCCGTCGATCGGCATCGCGCCTGCGGCGGTCCTCGAGATGGCTGCACCACGGGCGAAACGCCAGTTCCTCGAGACGGTCGCGTCGGCGGGACTCGTCGTCGAGGACGAACGCGAAGCGACGCGGTTCGAACGTGCCGACGGGACGACCGGGAAGCGGTACGTCCTCGAGACCGCGTCCCGAACCGACACCGATCGGGCGAGCGCGGACGCGATCGCCGCCGAGACCCACGTCGCCGTCTGGCCGACCGACGAGGCCTACGGGATGGCCGGCGGGACGCTCCCGCTCGAAGATGGTGACCTCGATACGCTCGACGCCGACCTCGAGATCGCCCCTGGACGAGAGCGCAAGCGTGTCTACGAGTTCGTTCGGACCGTCGACCCCGGATCCGGCTGCGAATCGCCGGTCGACCGGGACGGGTGACACCGGGGCTTGCGCGCTCCGGGCCAGCCGTTACCCCGCCGGCCCCGATAGAGCGGGTATGGCACTCCAACGACTTCTCGGTTCGCGGGCGACTCGATCGGTAACCGTACTGTCGGTGTTGCTCGAGGCGAAACGGGCGTTCGACCGGAACAACACCGTTCGAGCGGCCGCGTTGCTCGGCGTCGCGGCCCTCGCCTGGAAGTGGACGATGCTCGGGATGGCGGCACAGGGCATCGTCAAACTGTTGCGTGGCGGCCGATAACTCGATGGCGTAGTGGTCGCGCGTCGGGTTCTGCGAGTCGAGTTTCGACGAGAACGTGCCGATTCTTGGACGTCACGGTGGACGCCAGGTACCGGTATCGAGTCCGAAAGGGGCCCACTCGAACAGGAGAAGTATGACATTGTTGAAAACAAAAAGAACGTACAGTGCGACTAGCGCTGCGACGAACACCACGTCCGATGGATTGGGAAGGAAGTTTCCGACGATGATAACGAGAGCAACGTAGCAACAGGCAGCGAGCACGATTCCGGGTATTCCGAACAACGTGTAGAAAAACACGGTGACAGGGTTGAGTTCGACCGCGTACGGGACCAGAATCAAGAACACGGCAGTGATCGTATCGACGGCCCACAGAAGGAGAAAGGTCCGGCGAAGCAACGGGGAGTTCGGTGGCGTTACGTACCGGTTCGAACGAATCCGACCTGACATACAACACCTCGAGTCGGTCTTACGCTCGCGTGCCGGCCGTCGCTTTCGCGGTCCGACGGTGTCTTGCCCACGAGCCGATCACGCCACCCAGCGCGCCGGGGATGGCGTACAACGCAAGCAGGAGGGCCCCAAGGACGAGTACACCGAACGATGCGACGAGCCCCGAAAATAGCAGGGTCGTAACCGTCACAATGGTCACCAGGACTAGCGATCCGAAGGCGGTCGCGATACCGCCGTGGACCGCACCGGAACTCGCTGCTCCGCCAGCGAGGTATCCGGCAGTGAGACCACCGATCAGCCCGATTCCGCCCCAGTACAGCACCACGATCGAGATTCCTGACCCGACGGAGACGGGGCCGCTGATAGACCCTGCCACGAGGCTCACGACGAATCCGGTCAGAACAGCTCTCCAGTTGACGCCCATGTCCAGCCGTCACTACGTTGTCAGTAGAGATAAACCTCGTTCAGCGAAGACGGACAGTTCGATCCACGTCCCGTATCAGCTCGTAGCGAGCCAGGTTTCGATCTCCTCGGCTAACGCACCTCGTCGGTGAATCTTTCCGCTCGAGACGTCGACGACGGTACTCTCGGTCCCCTCGGTCTCGCCCCCGTCGAGGACGACCGCCGCCGCCTCGACGATCTCCGGATCGAGTTCCTCGACGCGACGAGCGCTGTCTCGCCCGCTGACGTTCGCGCTCGTCGCCGTCACCGCGGTCCCGGCTCGCTCGAGAAAGCGCAGCGCGCCCTGGTGGTCCGGAACCCGGACGCCGACGCGGTCGCGGCCGGCGACCAGTTCCGTCGGAACCGCCTCGCGGCGTCGACAGAGCACCGTCACGGGGCCGGGGAGAAACGCCGCCATGAACCGACGTTCACGGTCGCTCGCGCGGACGTACTCGAGTGCCGACGGTACCGAGGGGACCGCGAGCGAGACCGGGTTCGATCGATCGCGGCCTTTCGCCGCGAAGACACGGTCGACGGCGTCGGAGTCGGTGGCGTCGGCACCGAGACCGTAGACCGTCTCCGTCGGGTAGACGACGAGTTCGCCGGCCTGGATCGCCTCCGTTGCACGCTCGAGGTCGTTCATCGACGCGAAGTCGGGCCGTCGCGAGCAAAAGCGTCCCGGCTCACGCCGACGCGAGGGCGTCTTCGATCTCGTCGTAGTCGGGGAACTCGGGCCACTCGTCGGCCACCCAGGCGTGGGAGATGGTCCTGTCCGACTCGAGGACGAAGACGGCGAGTCGAGGCTCGGAGATGCCGGTCATCCCGTCGAGGTCGTGACCGACCCCGTAGGTCTCGGCGACCTCGTTGGCCGGGTCAGAGAAGATCGGAAACGGGAGGTCGTACTCGTCGATGAGTCGTTTGTGTGCGTACGGCGTCGAGATAGAGACGCCGACGACGGTCGCCTCCCGGTCGTCCCAGCCCCGCTCTTTCAGCTCCTCCCAGGTGTGGGTCGCGAGGAAGGTGCGGTTCATCGGCGTGAACACGAGGATCACGCGACCGTCGTCCGTAAGCTCGGACAGCGAGCGGTCCTCCCAGTACTCCGGGGTGACCAGCGGCCGGGTGAAGTCGGGTGCCTCGTCGCCGGGCTCGGGATGGGATGTGGGAGCCAGATCGACGACGTCGAACTCCATCATCGGCACTCACCGCCGTCGGCGACGGCCGCGTCGGCGCTTGGGTCCCCGTCGCCGCCGTAGGTCGTCTCGAGGTAGTCGGCGATGTTCTCGCTTTCGGCCATCGTAACCCCGGTTCGCTCGTCGACGATGACGGGGACGGTCCGGACGCCGGCGACGCGTTTGACGACGTCGCGTCGCGAGTGCAGCGGTTCGACGAACCGCGAGCGGTAGGACAGGTCGTACGCCTGCAACAGGCGGGTGATGCGCTCACAGAACGGACAGCCCTGGAGCCGGTAGAACGTAATCGGCGGATCTGTCGTCTCGGCCATGTACGCGTGTTCGGAAACTGGCGTGGTAAGCGTGTCGCCGGCGACGGCACGACCGACTGCGCATGCCGATGTCGGTATCCTGGGTCAAAAAAAGCGGAAAAGGTTAATCGCACCGGTGACAACGCCCACGTACTCAATGGTGTCGGCTCTACTCGGCGAGTTGGTACTGGCGACGTACGACGTTCCCTGGCTGGGCGTCGACGTCAGCCGGTCTGCGGTGACGATTACGGGCGTGGTAGCTGTCGCCGTGCTCATCTTTCTCTCCGGCTTTTTCTCCTCGTCGGAGATCGCGATGTTCTCGCTGCCGAAACACCGCATCGAGGGGATGGTCGAGGACGGGGTTACAGGTGCCGAACTCGTCAAAGAGCTCAAAGACGACCCACACCGGCTGCTCGTGACGATCCTCGTCGGAAACAACATCGTCAACATCGCGATGTCGTCGATCGCGACGGCGCTTCTGTCGATTTACTTCGGCGGACTGATCGGTGTCATCCTCGCGACGTTCGGGATCACCGCGATCGTGTTGCTGTTCGGTGAGAGCGCACCGAAGTCCTACGCCGTCGAGAACACCGAGTCGTGGGCGCTCCGGATCGCGAAGCCGCTTCGCATCACCGAGTACCTGCTGTATCCGCTCATCGTCCTCTTCGATTACCTCACCCGGCAGGTGAACAAGCTCACGGGATCGACGGGGGCGATCGAGACGCCCTACGTCACCCGCGACGAGATTCAGGAGATGATCGAGTCCGGCGAGCGCGAGGGGGTCCTGGCGGAGGAAGAACACGAGATGCTCACGCGGATCTTTCGGTTCAACAACACCATCGTCAAGGAGGTGATGACGCCCCGGCTCGACGTGACCGCGGTGCCGAAAGATGCCGACATCGACGAGGCCATCGAGACCTGTATTCAAAGCGGCCACGCCCGCCTGCCCGTCTACGAGGGGAGTCTCGACAGCATCCAGGGCGTCGTCCACATTCGAGACCTCGTGCGCGATCTCAACTACGGCGAGGGCGACGACCTCGAGCTCGAAGACCTCATCCACCCGACGCTGCACGTCCCCGAGTCGAAAAACGTCGACGAACTGCTCTCCGAGATGCGGGAAAACCGGATGCACATGGCGATCGTCATCGACGAGTTCGGCACCACCGAGGGGATCGTCACGATGGAGGATATGATCGAGGAGATCGTCGGCGAGATCCTAGAGGGCGGCGAGGAAGAGCCTATCGAGGAGATCGACGACCGGACCGTCTTGGTCCGTGGCGAGGTCAACATCGAGGACGTCAACGAGGCACTCGAGGTCGAGTTGCCGGAAGGCGAGGAGTTCGAGACGATCGCCGGCTTCATCTTCAACCGTGCGGGCCGACTCGTCGAGGAGGGCGAGGAGATCACCTTCGACGGCGTTCGGATCACGGTCGAAGACGTCGAGAACACCCGGATCATGAAAGCGCGACTGACGAAACTCGAGGAATCCCCGGCCACGACGGAAGGCGACAAAGTCGTCGAAGAGTAGCCGTTAGCAGCTACCGTGAACGGTCGCCAGATACGAGTGTGGCACCGATACCGACGTCCGGCCGCGTATCGCCGACCCGTACGACGATCACCGCGAGCGAACGATCGCCTGCAACTCGCGGGCGACTGCCGGCGGCACGACGAGCCGTCGGGGGCCTTTCACGTACTGGCCGTCGGGCTGGGCGTACCTGAGTTTCACGATCGCCGTCTCCCCGATTCGCCGTACCGAGACGTCCTCGACGTCGTCCAGGTCGACCGACTGCTCCGGCTCGTAGAGGTAGAGTCGCTTCTCGTCGGGATCGAGTGACCCGACGGACTGGAGAAACGATGATCCCACGAGCAAAAAGAGCGCGATCGGGATCGTAAGCGCTGCCACGAAGAAGCCGACACCGGGGCCGAGTCCGAACGCCAACCCGTAGATCACGGCACCCATCACGACCGCGCCGACCGCGGTGTCGAGTACGCGCTGGAGTCGTCCGTCGCCGACCGAGACGCCAGGTATCGCCTCGAGGACGGCCTCGAGACGACCCTCGGTGCGGTTGATGGCCGCGAAGACGAGAATTACACCCGCGATGGCGGCGAGGGCGGCGATGACGACGGACTGTCCGCCGGTTTCGCCGGTCAGCGCGAAGAATCGTCCGTAGATCATGAGGCTGATCGCGGCGACGAAGGTCCCGGAACCGAGCGCCCACAGGATACGAACGGTCCGAAAGTTCGAGGCGTCACGTCGCCACTGAACCGTTCGAGAGTCGTTCATGGATATACGTCGACGACGATCCGGTAAAGCACGTTCGGTCTCCGGTCCGTCACAAGATCGCGCTTACAGTTGCGTACCCCGCGTAGCCGACCCCGAGCGAGAGGGCGAGCGAAAGTACCCACGCGAGGACGGTGTAGCCCATCTTGCTCGCGCTGACACCGCCTCCCGTATCGGCGGCGTAGCCGCTTCCGATGATCGAGCTAACGATGATCTCGTTGAACGAGACGGGGATGCCGAAGAGAACGGCCGTCTGAGCGATGATAAACGAGGGAATGAGTGCGGCGATCGACCGTCGAGGACCGAGCGAGGAGTAATCTTGCGAGATCGCTTTGATCATTCGCGGTGCACCGGTCCAGGAGCCGACGAGCAGACCGAAGCCGCCACCGACGAGCAAGGCGATCATGGGGAGGCCGACGTCGCCCGACAGCGGCAACAACGGTCCGATCGCGAGCCCGACCTGGCTGCCGCCCGCGGAGAACGCCACGAGCCCGCCGAGAACGAGCAGGAAGTGTCGCTCGGCCCGTTCGATGCCGCCACGGAGGTCGAACCAGAGTGCAAGCGCCCAAAGCGCCGCAATCGTCACGGTGACGGCGACGACGCCAGGAAGCTGTGAGACGGGGAGCCAACCCGCAAGCTCGAGTGCGATCGAGGCACCGGCGTCCGGCGGTCCGAGCACTGCAAACTCGATGTTCGCGACGAGCGCGCCGACGATCGCCGCGAGGGCGAGGATCAGGAACTGTTCCGGGAGCGGCTCTACCCGTAGCGTTCGGGCGATGGCGTAGGCGATACCACCACCGATAAACGGCGTCAGTATCCACAACGCGGCGATTTCGGTGTACTTCGCCCACGCCGGGTCGCCGCCCATCGCCAACCCGACGCCGATCACCGCGCCCGTGACGGTAAACGCCGTCGCGATCGGGTAGCCGGTGAAGACCCCGAACGCCACGAGGATCGCGGCGATCGTCAGTCCGATCGTCGCCGCAACCGGCGACAGCGTCACGCCGCCGATGAGTTCGGCTCCGACTGCCTCGGAGACGTTCGCACCCTGTAACACTGCTCCTGCAAACCCGAGAATACCGACGATGAACCCCGCTCGCATCACCGAGATCGCGTTCGCGCCGACCGCCGGCGCAAACGGCGTCGATCCGGACGATCCTGCTCCGATCGACCACGCCATGAAGAGACTCGCAATCGCGGCCACGGCGAAGGTTCCCAGCGTCGCGACGTCGACCATCTACCGGCGTTCTGCTGGCTGCCCTGATAAGTGTGGCGACCTGTCGGCGTACCGGGATCAGTTCGTCATCGACTGTGAGTCGTCGTCGGGTTCGGGCGGCGGCTCGGCACCCTCGACGGCCTCGGCTGCCTCGGTGTCTTTCTCGACCTCGATGTGCCAGCGATCGATCTCGTCTTCGTACTCGGTCAGCCGATCGGAGACGGTGTCTTTGAGCTCGTCATCGTTGACGTTGACCTCGAAGACGAATATCTCGCGGTCGTCCCCGCCGGACTGTTGGATGTTGGCGCTGACGAGTTCGTTGTCGAAGTAGTACGGCGCGAGTTGAGTCATCACGCGTTCGTAGACCGTGTCCTCGACGCGACGGAGCGCCCTCCGGCTAGCCGTGTCGGCAGCGCGTGCGACGTAATCGACCGACTCCTTCCAGGTGTCGACTGCGCTCTCGGTATCTTCCTCCTCGAGTGCTTCGTACGACTCCGAGAGTTTCTCGCCGGCGGTTTTGATGTCTTCGTCGGGCTCTTTACCGGCTTTCTCGCCTTTTCCTTCCTCGACGTGTGCCTGTTCGGCGGTCTTCTCGCTGACGTCTTCCTCGAGGGTCTCGTGGGACTTCGGTCGCCAGTCGTCCCACTCCTCGAAGGCGCGGGCGAACCGGGCTCCGTAGTCCGCGTCGGGATCGTGGACGCCTTCGTCCCGGAGCGCGTGCGTGACCCGTTCGCCGTGTTCGACGACGTCTCCCCAGTCGCCACGGATCTTGAATCCCGAGATGCTCTCTTCCATTCGATTAGTGCACCGATATGTGCCCGGACGGTATAAACTTCGTTGCTGGATCGCCTCGAGTGGTTAGTAGAGCTGCTCCGATCGGCTGTCCGTCGGCTGTGGACGCTGCCCCCCCTCCGACTGTCGGCCGCCCTGTCGTCTCTCGCCCATCCGGAGCAACGTCTCACAGGAGTCGATCGTACGGGTGATCGCCGAGATCGTCTCCGTGACGTGGGGGTGTCGTTGCTGGTGACGTTCTATTTCGGGCAGTGCCTCCCTCGCAACGTGGACGAACGCCTCGGCCAGGTCGGGTCCGAACATCGAGTCGCGGGCGATCAACTTCTCGTTGAGTGCTGCGATCTCGGCGATGTCCTCACAGACTCGTGTACACTCTGCGAGCTGTGGACCGCCGTAGGCACACTCTTTCGCACACCACTCGGCGACGTGGGTCACCTCGTTGAAATCCTCGAGAGCGATGCGTAGCTCGTTCGTGAGATGGTCCTCGAACTGTGGGGCCGCCTGGGCTGGGCGCTGTTGCTGGTCGTCCATCGGCTGGTCCTGCTGTGGCCGTGACCGTGCCGGCGTTCCCTGACCGTACGCCGACTGCTGTTTTCCGTACCGTCGCAGCCGTCGATCCTGGTGTTCCTGATGCATTCGAGATCACCACTCTCCGGGCGTGGGTGTTGGACTAACGACGAACCCTCGGATAAAGCGCCACGACCGTTACGACCGTTTTCGGCTCGGTTCGGCCGGTTCCAGAACGGACGCAGCGGCGAGTCTGCCCGCAGCCGGCTGGGCCGTTCCACGGGCGAAACCTCGCTTTACTGTCGCAACCGATCGCTGCGCACTACGGTCGCGTGACGACGTACGTCACCACGAACAACAAGAGCGCACCCGTCGCGACGTTGACCAGCGAAAACGTCATCACGCCGAGGAGGTCGAGCCCCCAGACGACCGTCCACGCGAACGCCGTCGAGAGGAGGGCGTTCAACGCGAGCACGACCCGCGGATCGCCACGAGAGGATTCAAGTCCCTCGGAGAAACCGCCGTCGCCGTCCCTGCTCATACTGTGAACGGGGTCGTTCACCACTTAGCTCTTTGTCCGTTGGGGGTGAAGCAGGCGGTATGCACCGGCCGCGAAACCGAAACGGCACCCCGGTCGATCCGGTCCCGTTCGTCGTCGTCGCCGCCCTCGTGACCATGCTGTCGATCTCGTTTGGCCCGGTGTACGGCATCTCCTACGGACTCTCGGTGTCGACGTCGCTTGCCGTCTCCGTGGCCGTCTCGCTCGTGGTGGCCGCGGGAGCGTACTACCAGCTCGTCTGGCTGGCGACGCCGGAGGCGGCCGGCGAGATCGCCGTCGAGAGTCGCTTTCTCCGGCTGCTGTACGGCGGTGCCGCACTCGGGGCCGTGCTCGTGGGGCTGACGATCCCGCTTCTGTGACGGGGACGACACGACCCGTTCTGACTCCGTCGTCCGTCGTCGACCACGACTACGGCGATCGGAGCACGACCGTCTCGCCAGCCGCCGTCGAAAACGGATCGGTACTCTCTCCCTTTCGTCCGTCCCCGATCCGTTCCCACTCCGTGTCGGTGACGAGGGCGTCCTCGAGCGCCGTCCGGATCGCCGTCTCGTCGACGTCGGTGCCGATCACGACGAACGCCGTCCGGCGGTCGCCGTAGTCGTCGTGCCACTCGAGGTCGGGCCGGTTCGAGCGGTACATCTCGCGTTCGACGTCGGGAAGGCTTGCGATCCACGGACCCTGTGCAGTGACCCGCACCGACGGGCCGGCCTGGCTTACGGACTGTCGAAACTCGTTACCGGCGATCCAGAGCGTTCCTTTCGAGCGGACGACGCCGTCGGGCAGGTCACGGAGCGTCGTGGCGATCCGGTCGGGATGAAACGGGCGGCGACGGCGGAACGTGAACGAGGAGACGCCGTATACCTCGTCGGGGTGGCGGTGGTCGTGGTGCTCGTCCTCGAGCGCTCGCTTCCAGCCCGCCAGCCCGTCGATCGCACTCGCGTCGAACAGCTCGACCTCGAGCAGCCGGTCGGGATCGACGACGGAAAACTCCGTCCGGATCGTCTCGGCGTCGGGCTGGAGCGTCCCGACGAGTTCCTCGGCGTCGTCGAGTTCGTCGGACGTACAGCGATCGGCCTTGTTCAGCAGGACGACGTTCGAAACCTCGACCTGTTCGACGAGCAGATCCGACAGCGGCCGGTCGCCCTCGGTTCCCCGACGTTCGGGACCCCCCGATCCGGCGAAGGCGTCGAGGAACTGCCGGGTGTCGAGGACCGTCACCAGCGCGTCGACGCGGTAGCGTGCGGCGACCCGTGACTCGGTCGTGAACAGCCGGGCGACGGGCGCCGGCTCGGAGATACCCGACGACTCCACGACGAGGACGTCAAACGACCGCTCGCGTGCGAGCCGGACGACGGCCGTCTCGAGGTCGTCCTGGAGTTCACAGCAGATACAGCCGTTCGAGAGTTCGGTGACCCCGCCGTCGGGGTCGAGTTCGGAGCCGTCGGCGATCAACTCGGCGTCGACGTTGACCGCTCCCATATCGTTGACTAAGACGGCGATCTCGCGGTCGTCGGCGGTCCGGAGCAGGTGGTTCAGAAGCGTCGTCTTTCCGGCTCCGAGCCCGCCCGAGAGGATCGTCACCGGGATCCGGTCGCTCATACAGAACAAAGACGCCTGTGGCTTTTGAACGTCCCGCTCGAGGCCACGACAGCTTTTACTGTCGCCCGCGCCTCCTCTCGAGCGATGACAGTGGCCGATCGCATCGCGGCCTACCGCGTGACACTCGAGGAGTGGCTCCGTGGACTCTACCACGGGATGGTCTCCCACCCGGCCTACGAGAAGATCGAGAAGGAAGCCGAAGACGCCGAAGACGCGTTCATGCTGGCCTGCTTCCCCGACGCCTTCGGCGTTCCTTCGCCGGTCTCGTACTACACCGCCGAGTTGCTCCCCTACCTCGAAGACGAGTTCGAGGCCTGGGAGCGCAGACTCTGGGACCGCGACAGCTACATCGAGCGCAAGGGCCAGCAGTATCACTTCTGATGGAGCCGTTCGTCTTCTTCGGCGGGAAAGGCGGCGTCGGCAAGACGACCGTCTCCTGTGCGTACGCCCGCAAGTGTGCCGACGCGGGCCTCGAGACGCTCGTCGTCTCTACGGATCCGGCACACTCGGTCTCGGACGTGTTCGACCAGTCCTTCGGCGACGTCCCCGAACCCGTTGGGGGGATCGCGGGCCTCTCCGCGCTCGAGATCGACCCCGACGCGGAAGTGACCGCCCACCTCGAGGAGATCCGCAGCCAGCTTTCCGAGCAGGTGTCGGCGGCGATGGTCAACGAGATCAACCGCCAGCTCGAGATGGCCCACCAGACGCCGGGGGCCTACGAGGCCGCGCTGTTCGATCGGTTCGTCGACGTGATGCGAAACGCAGACGCCTACGACCGAGTCGTCTTCGACACCGCACCGACCGGAGCGACGCTTCGCTTGCTCGGTCTGCCGTCGTTTCTCGAGGGCTGGATCGAACGACTGGCGTACAAGCGTCGCCAGAGCATCGACCTCTTCGAGAAGGCTGCGATCGGAAAAAGAGAACCCCGTCGCGTGATGGAGGGCGATCCCGTCTTGAACCGGCTCGAAGAGCGCAAGGAGTTCTTCGAGTTCGCCGGCGGAGCCCTGCGAAACGACGCCGCGTTCGTGCTCGTGTTGAATCCCGACCAGCTCTCGCTCGAGGAGACCGCACGCACGATCGAGGAGATGGCCGACCGCGACCTCGACGTCCGGGGACTGGTCGCCAACAAACTCACTCCCGAGCCCGACTCCGGCGAGGACGGCCGCGGTATCCACTATCTCCGCGAGCGGGTCCGGACCGAACGGGACCGCCTCGAGCGGGTTCGCACGGAGTTCGAACCGCCGTTGCTCGCGACGATCGAGTCCCGCCCCGAGGAGATTCGCGGTGAGCTGCTCGCGGACGTTGCCGCCGACCTCGAGATCGAAACGGACGCGGAGTCGCCGACGTTCGTCTCGTCGTAACCGATACACCGCGATCACCGGAGCTCGGCTGTTCCCTGTCGATCGCAATTACTACCGCGGTACGCCGATGGCCCGCGATGACGAGAAGAGAGTTAGGATCGCACACATTCGCTCGGATGAATAAGTCGATCGTGAAAACAATCGCCAGTGGCTACCGAACTTTTATTGCTATATGCGTGCAAGTCAACCAGACGTCGATGGTGTTATGAGTTAACAATGACGGCAGTAATATGGATCGTACTTGCCGTGCTGGTGACGTTTTCCGTCGGGTACGTCGGGTACTCACGATACCTCACGCAGTTCGTCGAGCTCGACGCGGAGGCGGAGACTCCAGCACACAAGTACGAGGACGGCCAGGAGTACGTACCATCGAAGAAGCCGGTGTTACTCGGGCATCACTTCTCGAGCATTGCCGGCGGTGCGCCGATCATCGGTCCGATCACGGCCGGTGCGATCTGGGGCTGGGTTCCCGCACTGTTGTGGGTCGCGATCGGGAACCCGCTGATGGGCGCAGTTCACGACTTCGTCTCGCTGTCGGGCTCGCTGCGTCACGAGGGGAAGTCAATCGGATACATCATCGGTCAGTACGTGGGTGAACAGGGGAAGGACATGCTGCTTTGGTTTGCGTTTCTGACGATCATCCTGATCGTGGCGGTGTTCGCACTCGTCGTGGGTATCGTCTTCAACGCGTTCCCGCAGGTGACGACCGCCTCGTTCGTCTACATCGCACTCGCGTTCGTATTCGGCGTGTACCTCTATCAGCTGAACGGACCCTTTATCGTGGGGACGATCATCTTCGTCGCGGGCGTCTTCGCCGGCGTCTGGGTCGGGATCCAGTTCCCGTTCGCGCTGTTTCCTGCGGGTCCCGAGACGACCTATCCCGAGGGAACGATCGTGCTCGCAGACCTGCTCGGGCTCGGCGACGGAGCGTGGCTCCCCGGCACCGAGTTGCTCGTCGGGCTCGGCTACGCCAACACGGCTGCGTGGGTTCCGATCATCATGATCTACGGCGCGATCGCCAGTGCGCTTCCGGTATGGGTGCTGTTGCAACCGCGTGACTATCTGTCGTCGTTCCTGCTGTACACCGGCGTCGGTGGCGCGATCATCGCGATCATCGTCGGCACCCTTTTTGCTACCTCCACGGAGCCGCTCGTTATCGATCCGACAATCGGCGCATTCGAAGGCTTCTGGGGCACCGAGGCTGCCGGGCTCGTCCCGCTGTTTCCGATCCTGTTTCTGACGATCGCCTGCGGGACGATCAGCGGATTCCACTCGCTGGTTTCCTCGGGGACGACGGCGAAACAGCTGAACAAAGAGACCGACGCTCGACTCATCGGCTACGGCGGCATGCTCGGCGAGGGGCTGCTCGCGGCCGTTGCACTGTCGACGCTTGCGGTGTGGGGCTTTGCCGACCCCGCAGGTGGAATCGGTGCGGCCTTGCCGAACTTCGCTGACGGCGGTGGGATCATCCTGACGGCCCTCTTTATCCCCGAGGCGGTCGGCGCCGTCTTTATGGCGCTCGTGCTCGTGAGCTTCCTGCTCACGTCGATGGACACGGCCGTCCGACTCGGTCGGTACATGATGGAAGAAGTCGTCGGTACGCCGGCCGGCCGGACGGCGACCGGCTTCGAGGACATCGGCGGTGGCTTCCGCGAGACCCTCGGTTCGATCGGTCGGGGCCGGTACACCAACCCCGTCGTCCAGATCATTCCCGCCTACCTGCTCGTCGTCTCCGGCGAGTGGGTGACGCTGTGGGCGCTTTTCGGCGGTGCGAACCAGCTACTCGCCGCGCTCGCATTGCTCACTGCGACCGTCTGGCTCGCAAACTGGGACGAGTCCAAACAGCTCGTCAGCACCGGCGTCCCGATGGCTATCATGGTGGTCATCACCGTCCTGGGACTCGCCTGGCTCGCGTTCTACGAGAACCTCTACCAGAACATCGCCCTCGGCGGAGCCGAAACGACCGAGGCGCTGATCTCGTCGGTCGTACAGATCGTCCTCGCGATCGTGTTGATCGGCCTCGGGCTGGCGCTTGTCAAGAAAGGATACGAGGGGATCCGAACCGCACGCGGCGACCGGGACGTCGCCGAACCGGAACCCGGCGACGACTAGTGGCGTTCAAAGCCTGAACTGATGGGTGAAACCGAGTGCGGTTGACCGGTTTCACTCATCAGTCGACGCTTGGAACGGTACTAGTGGACCGTCCAGGAAGTTCTTACCCGATCCCGTACTCGCCGCTTGCGGTTTGCGTTCGACATACTCGCGGCGTTCACTCGTGCTCGAGCGTCTCTCGGTCATCGATAACTACCGATTCTCGCGCTGCTCGACCTTGTTCAGGGAGATGAAACCCATGGTACGAGTCACGGAAAATATCTGTCGTGGGTAATAGTGGGCAAGGCTTATTCAGTAGTAGAATCTAATTGGAAACATGACGAAAGTAGATGCGCGAGACCTCCAGACCAACGAGACTGACGACCGAGGCCGAATCTATCTTGGGACAGAGTATGCGAACAAGCGTGTAACGGTCGCTGTCGTCGAAGTAGAATCTGACCACCCAGACGAGGACGAACTGGCTGCTGCGTACCGCGAGGCTTCTGAGAGTGCGGAAGAACTTTCGGAAGAGTGGGACGACGCGTCGGACGAGGTGTGGAGCGGACTGGATAAATGAGCGAAGGGTCGAAAATCCGTCGTGGCGACGTCGTTATCGTTCGGCTTTACCCTGCTGAAGGGCACGAGATGAAGAAAACTCGCCCCGCAGTAGTCGTCCAGAACGACGTTGGGAACAAAAATGCCAGTACAACTATTGTCGCACCTGCGACGGGAACGTATCGAGGCTATCCGTTCGAGGTCCTCGTTGAAGCGGCGGAGTCACCGTTCGAGAAAGATTCCTCGGTCCGTCTCGACCAGATACGTGTCGTCTCCATCGAAAAACGGATTCACTCGGTGCTTGGAAGCCTCGACACAGAAACGATGGAGGCGGTGGACGAGGCGTTGAAACTGAGTCTCGGACTAGACTGACGTATGCGTTGCGATCAGTATAGGGCAAGCAATTGCCGGAACGGTGATCGAGCTCTCTGATAGCTGTCAAACTCTGCCTGCTGCATACAGAGCGTATAGTCAGCAAGACGGCGTCGTTTGTTTCATTCGGAAGCAAGTGAACCAACCGATGGTAGATCTGCTGACACAGCAGAATCTCCATCAAAATAGGAACTGGGGGTCCTTCCCGGGAAGGGGTTGGATATGCACAGTAAGACCTCTCAACGAGGTCCCGGGCTGTACGATTATTGTGTGTTAACCCTTACTATAGTTATGGATGCAACCCTTGACGACATCAAGTTCCTCGTCAGTTCGTCCCATCGCGTGGGGGTGCTTGACGCACTGACCAGAGGTCCGTGTGATCGGGACGAACTCCGTACCGCAACAGGAGCATCTTCTCCGACCATGGGCCGAATCCTCACCGACTTCCAGAACCGCCACTGGATCGAACGAGACGGGAGGACGTATCAGCTGACCTGGCTTGGTGATTTCGTGGCCGACCAGTTCGAGGAATTCACGGAGGCGATGGAGTATCAACGGCAACTCCGTGAGATCTGGTCCTGGCTACCACACGAAGTCGACGGATTCAGTATCGAGTTATTCACCGACGTGGTTGTCTCCCGGCCGGGGCCTGGATATCCCTACAAACCGATCGAGCGTCTCACGGAACTCATCACAGCGACCAGAACGATGCGTGGATTCGGCATGGCACTGCTCAAGTCGGGAAATCTGGAGCCGTTTTTCGACCACGTTCGAGCTGGCCTGAAGTGTGAATACATCTACCCACCCGTCGTTTTCGAGGAACTTGTCTCGTGGGACGAAGAAACAGTCTTGGAGACGACGACACGCGCCAACTACACCGTTATGCTGCATGATGACCTTCCGCTTGACGACCGGTGTGGTATTTGCCTCTTCGATGACCGGGTCAGCATCTGTTGTTATGATACGGACACAGGAACGTTGCAATCGCTCATCGATACCGGAAGCGACGAGGTACATACGTGGGCGGAGTCGTACTACGAACAGTTCCGTGATGAGGCCCGACCACTCGACGACGCAACTGAGCTACTCTCGATAGAATCGATCTGATAATCGACGTACTCCAACTCGGATTGTTCTCGAGAATGATGGTTTCACGGTGTGAAATATTTCACTGAGCATTTATACTTTCGTCCGCGGTGTACCCGTATTCGTGGTAAGATGTCATGAACGACCAAACACGTCAATCGGCCGGCTGGCAGGTCGAACAGAGTGCTTCCGAGGCCTACGAACAGTATCTCGTACAGGCGATTTTCGCGCCGTGGACGGATCGGCTGATCGAGGCCGGCGAGATACACGAGGGAGATCGAGTCCTGGACGTTGCCTGCGGGACTGGCATCGTGGCGCGTCGCGCCGCATCTTGGGTCGGTACGAGTGGATCCGTCGTCGGACTCGACATCAACGAAGGGATGCTCGCAGTGGCGGAGGAAACCGCTGCCGAGATCCAGCCGTCGATCGAGTGGCGACAGGGCGACGCGACCGACCTCCCGTTCTCCAACGAAGAGTTCGACGTCGTCTGCTGTCAACAAGCCCTCCAGTTCTTCGACGATCCTGGCGCGGCAGTCGGGGAGATACGGCGAGTTCTCTCACCGGGCGGGCGTGTAGCAATGAGCGTTTGGCGACCGCTCGACTATCAGCCTGCGTACGTGGTGCTAGCCGACGCCTTAAAGCGACACATCGGTGACGAGGCTGGAGCAATGATGCGCTCTCCGTTTCCCGACTGGGACATGGGTTACTTGCGAACACTCACTGGCGACGCAGGGTTCGACGACGCTTCAGTCACCATCGAAATCGGTTCAGTGCGGTATCCGTCGGTCGCGGAGTTCATTCGCCGAGAGGCGGCTAGCTCGCCGTTAGCCGAACCAATCGCTGCTGTTGAGCAAGCGGTGCGAAACGAACTCGTCCGGGACGTTGAGAATGCATTAGACGCGTACGTTGACGACGAAGGAATTATCTCCCCAATGGAATCATACGTCGTCATCGTGGATAGATAGCAGTAGCGGACGACTTCTCTCCTTTCGAGATATGCGCCCTACATCTTGCACGGCGCTTAGAACATCTATCAGAATGGCCAGAATCGCTGGCGGTCAATACGCACGTGTAATGTCCACCAGTTCCAATGTACTCACTCGGCCTGAACCAACTGGACAGCAACCGGAAGATTTCTGTTCGTTGACCGGGCAGCACACGCACTCAGAGGCCCGCTGAGTGCTATCTACTATCCCTTTGCTCCACCTTGTTCAGGTCTCAGACTGATGTTACAGATCCTGTCTACTTTGCCTAATTCTGGCACATCTACTCAGTCGTCGTCAGCGGTATACGCGCCTCCGCGACGTTTGATTCGAGCAACGACCATTCGGTATTCGTCTTTGTGAAAAGTGACCGCAAGACGGAATTCACGATACGCACTTTACTTGTGTGTTACTGTAGATGTTTCGGCGTCCGAACGCAGACGTTAGTGGTGAGGAGAAACAGTAGTAGATACGTGAAATTAGCTGAATGCAGGCGCTAAGCCCCGCCCTCAACGAGCAGCGCAGTCCGCGTAAGCGGATAAGCAGCGCAGTAGGGCGGGGATACAGCGCCGTCTTCTCCTGTTCTTGCACGTTCCGGTGACTGTCTCACAGGCCCACGCAAGCATTTTGGTCGTGTCCCAAACTCGTCTAGAGTCGTAACTGACTCCTGTGGAAACAGGGTCACCTCTGGTACCTACCCCGAAGTGACCCATGCACGCCACAATCGACGCGCAAGTCACGGTTAGCATCGACTTAGACAAAACGCTACCGCTTGCCACTCTCGCTGAATCTCTCACAGAGCTTCACCTCGAGGCGACGATCCTCGAGGAGCTTGTCAAAAGCCTCGACGAGCGCCTCGTCGAGGCGTACTGTGGGGAGAAACACGCGCGCGGAAACGGCGATCGCCGTTTCCAGCGCGCCGGAACCACAACACGAACAGCTGTGACAACCGCAGGAGAGCACGAATTTTCCCTTCATCACGTCAAAGACACCGCTGCCACCGGTGACGATCCTACCTACTTCCGCCCTCTCGAAGATCTCATCAAATTCGACGGGCAGCGCATCTATCAAGAGGATATTTCGCTCCAGAGTACCGAACTCGCTACGTCGCTCAGCTTTCGTGATGCCGTTGCCCACGGCGACGGCTTCACTCCGATGCCTTCGAGAACCACGATCAACCGCCGAGTCCGTGAGTACGGCAGCAAACTCGGTGACTTCGTTCGTGATCGGCTTCCTGGGACGAATGCAGACACTGTCGTTCCTGACGGAACGAAGTGTCATAGCCAGGACGATCACTGCACGTACCACGACGTCAACGTCACTCTCGGACAGATCACCGAAGACAACGCGGAAACCACGCTCTTAGACGTCAATGTCAACGAACCGTGGGACGATACAGCAGAAGATCTCGAAGAGAACGAGGCGATCACTGACGACGCGACGGTCGTCAGTGACGCCGAGGAATCCCTCGTCGACGCCTTCGAGACCAGCTATCGATCTCATCAGCTCGATCTCGTTCATGTCGGTCGAACGCTTGGATACAAGCTGTGGAAGGACGGTACCTTTTCGCTCGAAACGCGGAAAGCGATCGCCTCAGACGTCACAAACGACTTGTTCCATCTGAAAAACTCGGTTGCGCTCCATGCATCGAGGAATGAGCGTTTGGCGATCCGCGAGCGGATCGACCAAACGCTCGAGAACCTCACGAAGGAGGCGTGGCGCTTAGAGCAACAGGACTCTCCAAAAGCAGCGGCGTACCTCCGAAAATGGGCACAAGCAACCGTCACATTCGCCGAACTCGCACTCGAGGGACAAGAGGTTCTGTGGACATCGAACGTGGTTGAACGAGCCATGGGCGAAATCTCGAAGCGGTGTAAAAACCAGTGGATGAGATGGACAGAGTCCGGCTTAGAATCGCTCCTCTGGCTCAATCTCGTGAGATATGCCGATTCCGAGCAGTTCGCGGCGTTCGCCGACGAACTGCTCGAGCGTTCAGCCAAAACAGCCATGACATTGGAGGTGTCAGTTGACGCTACCAGAGGCGAACTCTAGACGAGTTTGTGACGGGACCAGCATTTTACCGGAAAACGCCCAACCAGAGTGTAAGATGGGCGTTCCGACCTGTGGACTTCGACTCGCTCGCCGTTCCACGTTGAACGGCTCGCTCCTTGCGAAGTTCCCAGTCACGGACAGCGTTAGAACGCGACAAGAAGCGTGCGCTGTCCCACGGAACTACCCCGTCGAGACACTAGGAGTGGGACACTCCGAAGGTACGCCTGTGGAGACTGCGCTCCCTACGGGAACCACCTCGGTTCCTGCAAAGCGCGTCTTGGAAGCAGGAAGCCCCACCCTCAGCGAGCGCGTCAGCGCGAGCAGGGTGGGGTAGTTCACTACCGGTTCTCCCGCTGCTCGACCTTGTTCAGATAGACAATATCCAATGTGCGAACAGATGGAACACTGGTGACTGTACCATCGAATCCCTACTGGTGGTAAGATTCTTTTCCTATGGCACCATAGTCACATCTATGTCAGCAGAAACGGACGGGCAGGGGAGGTTGTACATCCCCAAAGACGTACGAGAAAAATACGGAGAGAAGTACCACATCGTCACGTATGAGGACAGAATTGAACTCGTTCCGGTTGCAGACGACCCGCTCGCTGCAGTCCGCGAAGCGGCAGGCGAGTTACGTGACGCATCCGTTGACGATATTCGCGCGGACATCGAAGCAGAAGCGAAAACAGAGGCCCGCGAGAAAGGGGACGATAGATGACGGTCTACGTCGAAACCGACTTTTTACTCGCGCTCGCTAAAGACTCAGACTGGTTGCAGCAATCAGCAGCAGAAGCACTCGACGAGTACGACGTAGAAACGTCGGCCTTCTCCTATCTCGAACTCCTTCTCGCCCGAGAACGGTACGAGTTTGATTACGTCCCACTCGTGGCAAATCTGCTCGAACTTGTCCCTGTCCGGGACGAGGAAGAACGACAAATCGTTCTGAAGGCCGTCAACTACTACGACGAGGGAATGACGGCGTTCGATGCGTTCCACGCCGCGACTGCAGAAACACGGACGCAGAACGTGCTCTCATCGGAGAAAGACTACGAAGACATCGAGGTGGAACGAGTCCCGCTAGAACCGGCTGATGAATGACAATATCTCTATCGCGTGCTACCGGTTCTCACGCTGCTCTACTTTGTTCAGCTCGATGAGTAATCGGAAAATGGCTTTCACCAGGTTGGGCTCGAGGCCGAACTGCGCGGCGTTCTCGCCCGCTCGTTCCATCACGCGCTCTTCTTGTTTCGCGTCGGTCGTCGGCAGCCCCTCGGCGGCTTTGACCTGGGCGATCGAGTCCGCGACGTAGGTCCGTCGAGCGATCAGTTCGACGAGGTTGCGGTCTATCTCCTGGATCTCTTCGCGCAGTTCGTCGAGTTCCATCTGCTCGGGGGTTCGCTCACTCGCTTCGTCGTCAGGTTCCGGATCTCGAGTCATATCGTGTGTGTCCCGTCAGTTCGCGTTCGAAGTAATCGCGTGGTTCCGTCCCGATTCGTCCAGCGCTCTTGTACCGCCTCGAGAGCCGTCCGATCTCCGACGGCCACGTAGCTCGGGCCCGTGCCCGACAGTGAGACGCCGTCGGCGGCCGGCATGGCGTCGATCATCGGTCCCGTCGGGAACTCGAGGGCGGCGGCGAAGGCGAAGCCGTTGACGGTCATCGCCTCGCCGTAGCGTCCGTCGAGTGCGAGTTCGGCGACGAGTTCGGCCATCGGGGCGATCCGCTCACAGGCCGAGACGTCGGTGTCGGCGCTGTAGGCCCGTTCCGGCGGCGTGTACACCAGGGCGTGGCAGTTGAATTCCTCCCGGGCGAGTAACTCGTCGCCGGTGTTGTCGGTCACCGTCACGCCCCCGAGCATGCTCGCGCTCGCGTCGTCGAACGCGCCCGTCACCGTCACGCCGGCGTCGCGGGCCGCCTGCACGCCGAGTCGGCAGGCGTCGACCCGATCGACCGCGTCGGCGAGCCCGAGCGCCTCGAGCGTTGCGAGCACCGTCGCGTTCGCAGCGGCGCTCGAACTCTTCAGTCCCGACGCCATCGGGGTCTCGGTCTCGGTGCGGACGTGTCCGCCGGCCTCGGTCGGCTCGAGGCCTGCCTCGGCGGCGTAGCGTTCGAGTGTCAGTTCGACGCAGCGTTCGATCAACGAGGCGTCCGCGTCGGGTTCCTCGGCGATCTCGCCCGTGACGGTCCCGCCGGTGTCGAGCGAGACAGAGGCGGTCGTCTCGAGGTCGATCGCGAACGCCGACCCCGTACCGGTAGCGAGCGCGTTGAGCACCGTTCCGGCTGCGGGGGCAACGGCCCGGCCGTCCATGTCCTCATTTGCTCAACGGGACTATTTACGGCTGGCGATCCGCGCAGCCGATCTCGTTCCAGAAACTGTATTGTGAATAATAAACAATACACAGCTCTTCCGAGAGAGCGGTAATCCGTGTTACTCTGAAAGATTTCGCGGAACCCCTTCGCACGAGAGTTTAGTTCTGCTCCCCCGCGACGAAGTGTATAGTGTGTGGTGTTGTGGATATAGCACAATATATTAGTGCCTCCGCGAACAACACCTGGATATGGCAACGAAAACGAGACCGGCGAACGTGACGGATCACGATTGGCATTACTCGCCGCGGACGTCGACGCTGTTCGGCCTGTTTATGGCCGTCGCAGTCTTCGGCTGGGTGGTCAGTACGTTCCTGAGCGGGATTCACTTCTGGGCGATTCCCCAGATCCCGTCCGACGCCGAACTCTCCGGGAGCATCGAGGTCATCACGAGCTCGTACGCCTACGTCTTCGGGGTGCCGCTTGCGACGCTCGGGGCGTTTTACTACCTGACGACGATCGGGCTGGCGGCCTGGTGGCTCGATACGCGCCATCCGCTCATCGTCAAGATCCTGACGCCGATCACGGCGAGTGGCGTGCTCGCCTCGTCGTACTTCGTCTGGCTGCAGCTGGTTCCGATCGGGGAGATCTGTCCGTTCTGTATGATGTCTGCGGCGGCGACGGTGACCCTGCTCGGACTCGAGTTGGCGATCCTGCGAACGAGCGACCTGCCGCCGACGACCGAACTGCTCGCTGACGCTGGCTCCCTGCTCGAGCGGACCACGTTCACCTGGCCGATACTCGCGGTTGCGATCGGCGTGTTGACCCTCGCCGCGTTCTACGGGGCGACCATGGCTCCGGTCCCCGGGGCGTAAGGGTTCGGTTCAGTTCGGTTCGACGAACGGTTCGTTTTTCCCGACGCGCGCACAACCGTCCGTCCATGAGCGCCCGATCCAACGTCGCACCGAGTACGCTCTCGGTCGAACTCCAGGAGGGTGGCGTCGCCGTCCAGTATCTCGACGGACGTGAGACGTTCTACCACGGCGTGCCCGAACCCGTCGAGGGTGCGGTCCAGACCCCACCGGGCAAGGAGGTCCACGTGCTCGTCACCGACGCCGACGGCGTCGAGGGCGTGATGACCTACGTCAACGACCGCAACACCCACGACGACATCCTCGAGTCGACCGGCGTCGGCCGGATCATGCTCGACAGCGACGACGAGACCCAGCTGTTTCCCGGCGTCACCGTCGGCACCGACGGCTACTCGGTCGTCGTCGAAGCCGACCTCGAGGTCGTCGACGGCCGGGTGTTCGTCTTTGCGGAGGACGAGATAAGCGAACACGGCTACGAACTCGTCTCCGAGTAATGCCGCTTGCTAAACCCTGGCGCGACCTCGATCGGGAGACGGTCGCCCGCGCGCCGGACCGACCGGGTGTCTACGAACTCGGCGACGCCAGCGGGACTGTCCTCGCCGTCGATTCAGGGGTTCTGCGGGACGAACTCAAGAGCGCGCTCGCCTACGGCGACGGCGAGCGGGTTCGCTGGGAGGAAACCCACACCCTCGAGCAGGCCGACGATCTCGCAGCGAGCCACCGCGAGCGGCTGTAGTCACAGGATGTACGGTGGCTCGGAGTCGTCCTCGTCACATCGTTTCTCGTGTTCTTCTGCATCCGACCGATCGTCGAACAGCAGTCCACAGGTCTCACACTCGTACCAGATCGCACCGTCGCGTTCGGTCTGGGCGACCATACGGAACCGTGTGACAGCCGCACTCAAAGCCGTTTCTCCGCTCCGGAACTGATCGGCGGTGACGACGGCTACTCGTCCTCGATCGTCCGGACGGTGACGACGGGGACGGTCGCGTTCGGCACGACCCGCTGGGAGACGCTGCCGACGACGAGTCGCTCGAGCGTACTCTTGCTCTCGGTGCCCATCACGAGCACGTCGACGTCTTCCCCGTCGACGTACGCGAGAATCGTCTCGTGGGGGGCTCCCTGCTCGACGTGTCTCGTGGCCTCGATGTCGCGCGATGCGGCCTGGTCGACCACGTCCATCGTCGTCTGCGCTCCGTGCTCTTCGAAGGCCGCGAGTGTGTCCGAGACGTCGGACTCGACGTCGACGGCATACAGCGCGTGCAGCCGGGCGTCGGCGCCACCGGCTAGTCTCAGGGCGTGATCCGTCGCCGCGGCCGAACCGGACCAGCCGTCGGTCGCGAGCGCGACGTCGTCTACCGTCTCGGCGATCGTCGCGTTCGGACTCACGGTACAGACCGGACGGCGGGCATCACGGACCACCTCGAGAGCGACGCTGCCGACCAGCACCTGCTGAATACCCGTTCGACCGTGTGTCCCAACGACGATCAGATCGACGTCGTGTTCGTCGGCGTATGCGAGGATCTCGCCGGCTGGTCTCCCTTCGCGAACCGTCGACCGGGCGACGCGTCCCGCCTCGCGTGCGTCGTCGGCGACGGCGGCGGCGAACTCCTCGTAAAGCGTTCGACTCTCCTCGTCGGGCGCGACCGACAGGACGTGAACGGTCGCCTCCGGTCCGCGAGCGAGCGCGGTTCCCTGTTTCGTGGCGGCGTCGGCGACGTCGCTGCCGTCGGTCGCGACCAGAACGTCGTCGTACATGTCCAAGCGTACGGAGGCGACCGCCTTGAAACTCCCCTCCACTCGAATCGCTTCGTTCGCCTTCGCGTTCGTCGACCGACCCGTCGTGTGGATCGGAATCGGGCCGGCAACCAGTCTCGAGAGCGAGGACTTTCTCTCGTTCCTACCGATTCGTCGACAGGAAGGCTTACAACGGGATGCTCGAGTTATCGATCTATGCAAGGCGATGCGTCACGAGAGCACGCCGGTACAACGGAGAATAGTCAGCTTCCAAACCTCGTCACTGTCGTCGGACGCGGCGTTCCCTCGAACGTCGAAATCTCGGTCGACGGCGACATCGAACTGGTCGGCGACGCCCCCCTCGAAGAGGCCATCGTCGTCTCGGGTGGCACGGCAGAAGGGGCGATCGACGTCGGCGTGTGGCGCTTTCGATTCTCCGGCGAGCTGGCGAACGTCCACGTCGTCGACTGGAACGGCGTCGAGGGAGCCGACTCCGCGAGTACCCCGACCGTCCACGTCGAGTACGGCGTTCCCGAACGATAACGTTCGCGTGCCGACGGCGTCCGGTTGGAAGAGTTGAAGTGACCCCCGCAGAAAGGAAGCGGTATCGTGACATCAGCAGTTCGGCGAGCAGGGGCGTTTGCAGCGCTCTGTACGCTCTCGCTCGCCGTACCGCTTCTCGGCCCGGCGGTCGCGATCCCGATTCCGGTCGTCGTGTTGCTGGGAGCACTCGTGGTCACCGACGGACCACTGTTCGACCTCTTCGCCTACCCGGACGACTACGAGGACGGTCGCCTCTACGGGCTGATGGCGTTCGTCCTCGCGGCGACCGCACTCGGGGTCGTCGCGGTGATGTCTTCGATGACGATCGCTGCCTTCGTCGGGGCCGTGATGCTCGTCGGCTACGGGAACCTCGCCGCACGGCTCGCCAGACGACGGGCCGACGACCCATCGGTCTCCGTCGGGGCGTTCTGTCTGGCTGGCGGCCTCGCTGCCGTCGTCGGACAGGCACTCGCGCTCGCGCTCGCCGGCGAGGCGGTCGGAGCCGCTGCGGCGACGATCGTCTTTCTCGCGGCAAGCGGCGCGTTGCTCGCGTCGATTCTCCGTGAGGTGTTGATCCTCTATGACGCCCCCGTGATCATGCTCGTCGTCGGACTCGTACTCTGGTTGCTCATCGAACTCGAGCCGGCCGTCGGCTCGCTCGAGGTCGTCGTCGCCCTGGCCGTCACGGGTGCGTTCGGGTACGTCTCCTACGTGCTCGGGGCCGCCTCGATCGCCGGAATGTTCACGGGCGTCTTGCTCGGGCTGTTGACGATCGTCTTCGGCGGCTACGACTGGTTCGTCGTCTTGCTTTCGTTTTTCGCGATCGGCAGCCTTTCGACGAAGTATCGCTACGAGGAGAAGAAAGCACGCGGCATCGCCGAAGCGAACGACGGCGCTCGCGGCAGCGCGAACGTTCTCGGAAACGCCGCCGTCTCCCTCGCTGCCGTCATCGGCTACGCCGCAAGCACCGCCGGCTTGCTCGCACTCGAGGCCGACGTCTTCCTGTTCGCGTTCGCCGGCTCCGTCGCGACCGCGATGAGCGACACCCTCTCGAGTGAGATCGGCGGCGTCTTCGACCGACCACGGCTCATCACCACCTTCGAGCGCGTCGAACCGGGCACCGACGGCGGCGTCACCTGGCAGGGCGAACTCGCCGGCATCGCCGGTGCGACGATCGTCGCGGCGCTTTCGTTCGCGTTCTTCCCCGAGGTCGACGCCGTCGGTGCGGCCGTGATCGTCGCCGCCGGCGTCGTCGGGATGACCGTCGATAGCCTGCTCGGGGCCACGCTCGAGGGAACGGTACTCGGTAACCAGGGCGTGAACTTCCTCGCGACGCTTTCGGGCGCGCTCGTCGGCGCCGTTCTCGTGTTCTCGGTTGCCGCCGTCGGCTGACTTTCGACGGGGCTACCCCAGCAAAACGAGCGCGAGCGCCGCGAGTCGTGCCGGACGATCTGCCGTCTGCGGTGTCGATCACTGCGAGTCGGGCGGCCGCTCGGCAATCTCGTCGATCGCGTAGATCCGGACGTCCGTCGGCCGTTTCACGAACTGACCGAGTGATCGGGCGACGACCCGGTCGACGTCGTGGTCGGCCATCCGGTCGAGCAGTTGCTGGCCGAGAATGTCGTCGAGGACGATCGTCGACGGAGTCGTCTCGAGTTCGTCGAGCAACGTCTCGGCTTCCGGGGCGTCTCCTTCCTCGAGTACGTCGCCGTCGGCGTCGAGAAACCGTACTCGGTCGGTTCCCTCGCGGACGACGGCAGCGGCGTGGCCGTAGATCGTTTCGGGATCGTCGGTCGGTGCTGACTCCGGCTCCGGTTCGTCCTCGACGGTCGCGGACGCGTCGCCCTCGTCTTCGTCACTCGAGTCCGGATGGGACGCCGTCTCCGGAGACGTCGACTCCTCACCGACTGGCGGTGCGGGCGTCGTACTCCCGTCGGTGGCGGCGACGGCCTCCCGGGGCGTGTTCAGTCCGGCGACGGCGTCGTAGGGAACCTTGTTTCTAAGAGCGGCGAACAGCTCGTGGTGGTCGAGTTCCTCGACCGACGATCCGGCGGGGGCGAACGCCACGTAATCTATCTCACCGACCTGTGAGAGCTCTTCCAGAATGAGGTCGCCGCCACGGTCGCCGTCGAGAAACGCGGTGACGGTGCGACTTCTCGTGAGGTCGGCGACGGCGTCGGGGACGTTCGTTCCCTCGACCGCGATGGCGTTTTTGATGCCGTACTTGAGCAGGGTGAGCACGTCGGATCGGCCCTCGACGACGATGACCGCGTCGCTGTCCGGCACGCGCGGTCCGGCAGGGAATCCCTCGTACTCGGTGACGTCCTCGACGCGGACGTGCTGGCGTACTTCGGCTAAGATCTCTTCGGTGCTCATCACCGAGTCGTCGAAACCGGTCTCGAGCAACTCCTTCGCGCGGTCGACGACCTCCTTTCGTTTTGCCGCCCGGACGTCCTCGATGTCGGTGGTCTCGAGGTCGGCTCGGCAGGGACCGATCCGCGTGATCGTCTCGAGGGCGGCCGCAAGCGTCGCCGTCTCGACTTTGTCGAGACTGGTCGCGATCGTCAGGTGACCGTACGACTGGCCGGCCGTACTCGAGATTTCGACGTCGATGCGGCCGACTTTTTGGGACTGACGCAGGTCACGGAGGTCGAGTTCGTCGCCGAGTAAGCCTTCGGTCTGGCCGAAGATCGCCCCGACGACGTCGCTCCGTTCGACCACGCCGTCGGCCGTGACGTCCGCGTGAATGAGATATTTCGATGTATCTTCCATGAGCGATCAGCCCCGGTAACACGGGAGCCGTCGGGTTCTGTTCGATAAATTTGGGGCGTCGATGGCAAATACCTGTTGACATGCGCGCAGGTACGCTGTGGAACGGGAAAACGAGACACTGACGCTTCGCCTGCGGTCCGACCACTCGAGTCCGTCGGGTGTGGTTCGGCGTCTACCTTGTCTCGGTCGTTCGGTTCGACTCGAGGGCGTCTTCGTCGGGTCGTTCCCCGCGTGGCAGTGAGTCCCGAAACCGGCTGACGACCGAACGAGCGTCGGCGAGTTCGGGTTCGCTGACGGCACCGAGCAGTGCGATCGCACGACGGGCGCGAGTGCGTCGCCAGGACTGCTCGCGGTGTTCGTAGGTTCTGACTGCCCGCAGAAAGTCCGTCTTCGAGAACTCGGGCCAGTACGGCGTACAGAAGAAGACGGCGGCCTCGTTGCCGTTTGCGTGCCACGGCAGGAAATTCGAGGTGCGTTCGTCCCCGCCGGTGCGGATGATGAGATCGACGTCACGGACCGGTCGGTCGTACAGCCGCCGTTCGATCGTCTCGACGTCTACCGCTTCGGGTTCGAGTTCGCCGTCGGCGACGTCGCGGGAAACGCTGCGGGCGGCACAGAGAAGTTCGTTGCGGCCGCCGTAGGCGAGTGCAATGTTGAGTACGAATCGATCGTACTCGCGGGTTCGAGACTCGGCGTAGTTGACGGCGTCTCGGACGCGCTCGGGGAGGCGGTCGATGTCGCCGATGCCGCGAATGCATACCTCGTTGTCGTGGACGCGGTCGGCGTCGGCGAACTCTCGCAGCTTCTCACAGAGGAGGTCGAACAACGCTTCCCGTTCTTCGGGTGGCCGATCGAAGTTCTCCGTCGAGAACGCATACAGCGTGAGCTCTTCGACGCCGACGTCCTGGCACCACTCGAGGACGCGTTCGGTCGTCTCCGCGCCGGCGCGATGGCCGTCGGGCGCGTCGTCGCCACGCCGTTTCGCATACCGCCGGTTGCCGTCCTGGATGACTGCGACGTGGGTCGGCGCACCCGATATTTCCCGGGCGAGCAGTCGTTCGTAGGCCGACCTGACGCGTCGGTGAAGCCACCGATTCATCGTCTCGTCTGCGGTAACATCGTCGACGACTATGTGTTTTGTGTGACACTCGCCACCAATGAGACGCTGCCAGCACCGCCGCGACGAACCGTGACGGCTATCCGTACCCGCGTCCTCGCCTCGGGCAATGGCAGACGCGATCGACGAGGACCTCTACAGGCGAACGAAGGCGTTGCTCGAGCCCGGCGAGATCGAACTCAACGGGACGATCGTTCACACCCAGTACGGCTCCGACGAGGACGTCAAGATGATGCAGGCGACGATCGACGTCGGCGATATTATTGCCGAACACGCCGGATACGACCCGAAGGACTGTTACGTCTACTCGGGCAACGACAACACCGACTTCGCCTCGAACCAGCACCAGGGGCGCACGCTCGAGGACGAGGAGTTCGTCTGGGAGTGCCAACAGCTCCTGCGGGAGGGCACCTTCGACGTCGTCATCTACTACGAAGCGAGTGCCGACCACGAGGCGATCCTCGAGGAGATCCGCGAACTCGGCTACGAGGTCACCGGCGTCGAAGGCACGTAGCGGAGCGATTCCCACGTCGCTGGAGCGGGCGTGTCCCTTATGCGAAGCCGGTACCGACGTACTCGTATGAGCGTGGCGTTGGTCCCCGCCCGTTCGGTCAATAACCCAGGAGATTGGTTACTTTTACATAGTGGTGACGCCAAACTGCGGCAAGTGATCGAGGACGTGTTCGTCGAACGACCGTCGATAGGGGGGGTGTCGTCGTGACCGACGCTGGCGTCGTAAGCGGTGCACGTGTCACACACGAGACCGGAAGCGTCGACGAGCTCGCCGCTGCCAGCCCGGACAGTCAGCGAGCCGGCGTCGCCGAGTTGTACTCGCGATCGGACGTCGAGGAGGCGTTCGTCATCTCGACGTGCAACCGCGTCGAGGCCTACGTCGTGACGCCGGACGCTGAAACCGGCCGGGAGCTGCTCGCAGACGTATTCGGCGACGTCCCCGCTGAGACGGTCGTCTACACGGACCACGACGAGAGCCTGCGACACCTCCTGCGGGTCGCTACTGGGCTCGAGTCGGTCGTCCTCGGCGAAGACCAGATCATCGGCCAGGTTAGAGACGCCTACGAGGACGCCCGCACGGTCGGTGCGGTCGGGCCGATGCTCGAGACGGCGATCACGAAGGCGATCCACGTCGGCGAACGTGCTCGAACCGAGACGTCGATCAACGAGGGCGTCGTCTCGCTCGGCTCGGCTGCCACGAAGCTGATCGCCGAAACCGCCGGTCTCGAGGACGCCACGACGCTGGTCGTCGGGGCGGGCGAGATGGGCGAACTCGCCGCCCGGAGCCTCGCCGATCGAGACGTCGAGGCGGTCGTCGTCGCGAACCGGACCGTCTCGGCCGCCGAGGACCTCGTCACCGCCCTCGAAGACGACGCCGACGCTCGTGCCGTCTCCCTCGCAGACCTCGAGTCCGTCGCCTCCCGTGCCGATGCGGTCGTCACGGCGACGGGGAGCCCGGAGCCGATTCTCGAACCGGCTCACCTCGGCGAGTGCGAACAGGTCGTCGTCGACCTCGGGCAGCCACGGGACGTCCGGCCTACGGCCGACTCGCTCGACAACGTCACCGTCTACGACTTAGACGACCTCGAGGCGGTCACCGAACGGACCCGATGCCAGCGAGCCGACGCCGCAGCCGAAGTCGAGGCGATGATCGACCGCGAGTTCGATCTGCTCTGTGAACAGTACAAACGCATGCGAGCCGACGAGGTCATCGCCGCGATGTACGAGAGCGCAGACCGGATCAAACGACGCGAGCTCGAGACCGCCTGCAGTCGGCTCGAGGCGGCCGAGACCGCCGCAGAACGCGAGGAGGTCGTCCGATCGATGGCCGACGCGTTGGTCTCACAGCTGCTCGCACCGCCGACTAAGAGCCTGCGAGAGGCCGCCGCCGAGGACGACTGGGAGACGATCAGCACCGCCTTGCAGCTGTTCGACCCCGAGTTCGGACCCGAATCGATCGTCGGCGGTGATGGTTCACCCGACGGCACGGAGGCCGTCGGCGCGCTCGAGGACGACTGATCTAGCACAACGATTATTTAATTGGGTTTCGTGCGACCGCACATGTCCGATCTGCTTTCCGACGACGAGATTGCGGATCTGCTTCCCCAGGGGTGGGACCACGACGGCGACGAGATCGTTCGCGTCTACGAGTTCGCCGACTACCTCCGTGGCGTCAACTTCGCACAGATGGTCGGCGAGATCGCCGAAGCTCACTCCCATCACCCCGAGCTCACGATTCGGTACGAGGAACTCGAGATCAGGCTTACGACCCACGAGGAAGGCGGCGTCACGGATAGAGACGTCGAGCTGGCGAGCGTCATCGAGGCCGAACGGTAGGCGATTTCGACGCGACGGTTCGCTACCTTTTTCCCGACCCTGTGGATACATTTCGGCATGCTCACCGTGCGGGCTCCGGCAACGAGCGCGAACCTCGGGAGCGGCTTCGACGTCTTCGGCGTCGCGCTCGAGACGCCCGCCGACGTGATTCGTGTCGAACGAGCGGCCGAAACCACGATTACGGTCACCGGTGTCGGGAGCCAGTACATTCCCGAAGATCCCGCGAAAAACACCGTCGGTGCGGTCGTCGAGGAACTCGATGCACCTGCTCGGATCCGGATCGACAAGGGCGTCAGACCGTCCTCGGGACTCGGTTCCTCGGCCGCAAGCGCCGCCGCAGCCGCCGTTGCACTGAACGAACTCTACGACCGCGGCCTCTCGCGAGAGGAACTCGTCCCCGTCGCTGCCGAGGGCGAGGCACTCGTCTCGGGCGAGGCCCACGCCGACAACGTCGCACCCGCTCTGTTGGGCGGATTCACCATCGTCAGCAATGGGGGGGTCACGCAGGTCGACGCCGACGTCTCGCTGGTCGCCTGCCTCCCCGAGATTTCGGTTTCGACGCGTGCTGCACGCGACGTCGTCCCCGAGTCGGCGACGATGACACAGATCGTCGACACCGTCGGTCACGCGTCGACGCTCGCCGTCGGGATGACTCGCGACGACCCCGACCTCGTCGGCCGCGGTATGGACGACGGCATCGTTACCCCCGAACGGGCCGCACTCATCGACGGCTACGATCGAGTCCGGGAGGCGGCCCTCGAGGCCGGCGCGACCGGCGTCACCGTAAGCGGGGCCGGCCCGACGATACTCGCGGTCTGTCGCCGTCACGATCGACGGGCGGTCGCCACAGCCATGATCGACGTCTTCGATTCGATCGGCGTCGAGAGTCGAGCCTACCAGACGACCGTCGGAACCGGCGCGACGGTCTATCGCGAGTAATAATGACGGCTGTGACTGTGTTCCGGTGCAACCGAACGATGGTTCGCGGTTGCACCGGTACCGACTCACAGCCGTCGTTATAAATGGCTCGCCGGCGCGATGGCGCGCTCGCAGGAGCCGTTCTCGCCGCATTTCTGTTCGCGTTCGTCTCCGTCGAGGCGTCGCTCTCGACGCCGTTTTTCCTCGCCGGCGTGCTCGGAACGATCGTCTTCGAACTGCTCGCCGCTCGAGCGTACGATCGGGTGCGAGCGTGCTGGGACCGGCCGATCGTTCAGGTCACGGCGCTCGTAGCCGGGGTCGCAATCGCGGCCGTCGGGGCCCAGACTGTACCCTCGAGGGCGCTCTCGGCCGGGATCGGCGCGCTGGTAGCGTACCTCGTTCTCCTCTTCGTCGTTCACGTTCGGGGCGTCCTCGAGGACGGTCGCGACTGACCGGCTCCTGCTCCGAACTCGCCGACGTGATGTCCGATCGATCCTCGAGATGTGCAACGTCTGTGCTTATCCACGTGACCGGCGAACGGCCCGGTATGGGTTCGTCCAGCACCGACGAGACGATAGCGTCTTACGGCACCGACATCGGAACGCGGACGAACGTCTGGACCCGGTTTCGGGAGTGGTTCCTCGTCGAGGGCGATCGCCTGCTCGTCGCTGCCTTCGTCATGATCGTGACGTTCGCCACGTTTTTGCTCCTGTTCTGGGGCGATCTCATCGCGTTCACCAACGACGACTCGATCACCCGTCTGGCCGGCGGCATGATCGCCGGGACGCTGTCGCTCGTCACGCTCGTCGTCTCGATCAACCAGCTCATACTGTCGGACGAAAATCCTGGCGGATTTTCGCCCGCCAGTATCGAACACGGTGTTTCAGTGTTCGGGCGCTCATCACGGGACAGCAGTCCCGTTCTTCGCGCCCGCTGTTTCGTCGGCTGTCCCGATTGCCGTCTTCTGTCGTTTACGTACTTCTGTCCGACAGTATCATCCTCTCGCGGGAGTTCGCCGCCGCCGGCGAGTCAGAAGAGCAACTCGAGGGGGTCCTGTCGTTTCGCGACGACGAGCTCAGAGAGCGGGTGGTCCCGTACGCCAACCAGGTTCGAGAGAGCACCGACAGGGTCGACGAGACGCTCGAGCACACGACGTTCGGCACGTTCCGGGCCGTCTCAGCCGCTATCGGGTACGACACTGCCTGGCAGTTGTACGTCGCCAGACACCTCCGGAAGCGTCACGGCGAGGAGCTATCCGCCGAGGCGGCCGAGGCACTCGAGGAGTTGATCGAGACGCTCGAGCTGTTAAGCGTCGCCCGCGAACACTTCAAAAGAAAACCAAGGCGGATTCCCCGCCCCACTGTGGGCGGGGTTGAAGCCGACACCCGCTGCCACTAACCACGGACTGTTAAGTACCTATACAAACTATTGAAATTCGTGGCAGACGGCTACCTGAGACGCACCGCAATCACCCGCCCCATCCTCACTGACGAGCAACAGGACTTGCTCGATACCACCATCAACGAGTGGAAAGCTGCCTGCAACATCAGTAGCCGCATCGGATGGGAACACGGTGAAACGCGGAAAACCTACCTCCAAGACCTCACCTACGACACGGTGTTGGAGAACACACGTCTCGGGAGCCAACACGCAATCCTCGCCACCCATCAGGCTGCAGCCGCACTCGATGGTATCGAAGCAATCGAAGACCTTGACGAACACTACAAAACATCCCGACCGGAGTTCACAAGTAACACGGTGAAATACGACACCCGGACGATGACGCTGTTCGATGACGGGTCTGTGTCGCTTTCCACCGTCGATGGCCGGATTCGGTGTGACCTGAACCTCCCCGACGACGAAGACGGGTATCAACACGAATACCTCACCGATGACGAGTGGGAAGTAACGGAGTCCACGCTGTCAAAGCGTGATGGCGACTACTACCTCAACCTCGGGTTTCGCAAACCGAAGCCCGAGAAGCAGGCCGAAAGACAGGATGACGACGAGGACAGGACAGTTCTCGGCGTTGACCTCGGCATCGTCAACATCGCCACCACCAGCACGGCGTACTTCGCCTCGGGGAGAGAAGTCAGGCATCGACACCGGGAGTTCGAGCGGATTCGAGGCAACCTTCAGCAGACCGGCACACAATCAGCTCATCGGACGATTCAGCAGATGAGTGGGAGGGAGTCACGGTATCTTCGTGACGAACTCCATCAAGTCGCTAACCGGATTCTCGAAGAAGCGCGGACACACGACTGCGAGTACATCGCGTTCGAGAACCTGAAGCACATTCGAGAACGTGCGCCACCTGTCAAAGAGTTCCACCAGTGGGCGCACCGTCAGCTTGTTGATCTCGTGGAGTACAAGGCTGAAACCGAAGGGATAAGCGTCGAGTTTGTTGATCCGAAGAACACGAGTCGGCGATGTCCCGAGTGTGGGCACACGAGCGACGGGAATAGGGTGAAACAGGCGGATTTCGAGTGTGAGTCGTGTGGTGCGACGCAGAATTCGGATTACGTGGGTGCAAAGAATGTTGGGTGGCGGTATGTCCGTCGCGGCCTACAGTCGTCGCGGCGGACGGGCAACAGTCAACTCGCCCTGAAGTCAGGAACGGTGACGTCCTCAGGTTTCTGCGAAACCTGATGTGCGAACGAGACGCGACGCGTCTCGTCAACGCCGAACCGGGGATTTGTCCCGTCCGACTAACTACGGTCGGCAGAGGCCGAGTTCACTGACAAGCCCCGCGCCACCGTGCGCGGGGCAGTTGACGACGACGTACTTACAGCGAGAGCTCACGCGCTTTTCACAGCTGACGATCTACTGTGGCGTCCCGGCGATCGTCGCGGCGATGCTCATCGGGTTCCTGTACGCGGACACCGCCGGACCGACGATCAGCACCGACTACCTGCCGTTCGTCGTCAGCGGACTCGTCGTGGTCGTCGTCTCGCCGCTTGCTCTTTTGGTCTCGTACATCCTTCGGACGGCGACGGTGACGCGCCGGACGGCCTCCATCGGTCCGATGTTACCCCAGAAAGATCCCGCCGAGGGCCCGTTCGACGTCACCTACGGTGACGAGTCCGGGACCGACTGAATCAGATACCTCGTCCTTGCAACTGCTCCTCTTCGGGCAAGTCGACGTTCGCGTCGCCTTTCATCCCTTTGCCGAGGTTCTTCGAGATGTCGGCGAGTGTCTCCGGATCGTCCCAGTTGGTCGTCGCCGCGACGATCGCTTCGGCCATCGCCTCCGGGTTCTCCGCGCCGAAGATGCCGCTGCCGACGAAGATGCCGTCACACTCGTGGTACATCATGAGCGCGGCGTCGGCCGGCGTCGCGATCCCGCCCGCGGCGAAGTTCACGACCGGCAGCCGGCCGACTTCGGCGGCCTCGTGGACGAGTTCGGCGGGTGCTTCGATCTCGCGGGCGTAGGCCTCACGCTCCTCGTGGTTCATCCCCTCGAGCCGGCGGATCTCGCCTTTGATCGTCCGCTGGTGGTGGACGGCCTGGTTGACGTCGCCGGTGCCGGCTTCGCCTTTGGTGCGGATCATCGCTGCTCCTTCGTCGATTCGACGCAGGGCTTCCCCGAGATCGCGTGCGCCACAGACGAACGGTGCGGTAAACTCGCGTTTGTCGATGTGGTAAGCGTCGTCGGCCGGCGTGAGCACCTCAGATTCGTCGATCATATCCACGCCGATCGCCTCGAGGATCTCTGCTTCCTTCCGGTGGCCGATCCGTGTTTTACCCATCACCGGAATGGATACCTCGTCGACGATCGCCTCGACGTCTGCCGGGTCGGCCATTCGGGCGACCCCGCCGCGTTTGCGGATGTCCGCGGGGACGGCCTCGAGTGCCATCACGGCGACTGCGCCGGCGTCCTCGGCGATGCGAGCCTGCTCGCGGTCGACCACGTCCATGATGACGCCGCCTTTCTGCATCCGAGCGAAGCCGCGTTTGACGAGGTCGGTCCCGCGTCGAAGCTCCTCGAGATCGGTGTCGTCGGTCATGCTACGGCGTTGGGAGGGGGGGTACTTACGCGTGTCTCTTTCGCCAATACCACCCGGTGATCGCGACGATCGAGACGACTGGCGACGACCGCCGTTTCACGCCGTCGCCGTGCTCGACACGCGAAGCGAGTCAGGTCGTTTATACGAGCCGGGGTCGTCGAAGCGGATAGAATGTGGCCGCTCGGACACGTTGCTATCGCGTACCTCTGTTACTCGCTCGTCGCACGCACGCGGTACGAACGACCGCCGGATCACGTGCCTGCCGTGGTCGTGGTGTTCGCCAGCCTGTTTCCGGACCTCGTCGACAAACCGCTCGCGTGGTACCTTGGCGTGCTCCCGACCGGACGGACGCTCGCTCACTCGCTGCTCGTGTTGGTTCCGCTCGTGCTCGTCGTCGGCCTCGTCGCCGACCGGGCCGGATACGCGGCCGTCGGCGTTGCCTTCGCGATCGGTGCGCTCTCGCACGCGCTCGTCGACGCCCTGCCGGCACTGTGGGGCGGAACCGACCCGAGCTTTCTGCTGTGGCCCGCCCTTCCCGTCGAGAGCTACGAGAGCGGGTCCCCGTCCGTACTCGCGCTCCTGGCTGACTCGCTCGACGATCCGTACTTCCTCTCGGAGTTCGTGTTCGCGGCGATCGCACTCGTCGTGTGGCGTCGGGACGGCTATCCGGGGCTGGCACCGATTCGCTCGAGAATCCAACGCTGAGGGTCGGCGACCGCTACCGTTTTACAGTTTCCGTTCGTCGTCGCCTGACGATGACGGGATCGACCGGACTCCCCGAGCGGGATCCGCTGCCGACAGTGTTCGCTCCCCTCCCGAAGCGACTCGAGGACCTCGGGCTCCGGTACGCCTGGCTCGTCGTCGCGATCAACCTCGCCGGGACAGCGTTTGGCTTCTGGTACTACCGCCACCAGTTCGCCGAGACCGCAACGGTGATGTGGCCGTTCGTTCCCGACAGCCCCGTCGCGACGTTGCTCATCGCACTCGCGATCGCTGCCTGGAAACTCGGGTACGAACAGCCCTGGCTCACAGCACTCGCGTTTTTCGGAAATATCATTCTGGGGCTGTGGACGCCGTACACGCTGCTTGTCTTTCACGAAACGTATACGGCCCAGACCCATCCGCTGATGTACCAGTTCCTCTTCTGGAGTCACCTCGCGATGGTCGTCCAGGCGCTTGTCCTCCATCGAATCACCGACTTTCCGGTCTGGGCCGTCGCCGTCGCGCTGGCGTGGTACGGGCTCGACCTGATCGTCGACTACTTCGTCCCGATCGTCGGCGAGCCCCACCACACGACGATTCCCGTCCCCCGCGACGAGCCGATGTTCCTCGCGGCCGACGCGCTCGGAGTCATCGCTGCCGGCGAGACGACGTTTACCCTGCTCGCACTCTTTCTCGCACTCTCGGTCCGGGTGAAGAAACTCGAGACGGGTGCCGTCGACGGCGATCGGATCGAGTGACGGTCCGGAGCCGACGGGGACGGTCGAACGGCCCGGGAACGGTTCTCGAGCGACGGACGATGCGAGTGATTCGTCGGTCGTCACCGTTCACGCCTGTCGGTGGGAACGACGCGAAAAGAAGGGCGGTCCGCGAGAGGACGGTCGTCCGGTGACGGATCTTCGCCGGACGACGTCAACGATCAGAAGAGGCCGTCGTCGTTGTCGTCGTTGTTGTTGTTAACTTCGTCGTCTGGTTCGTCATCGACCTCGTCGTCTGGTTCGTCATCGACCTCGTCGTCTGGTTCGTCATCGACCTCGTCGTCTGGTTCGTCGTCGACCTCGTCGTCTGGTTCGTCGTCGACTTCGTCGTCGGGCTCGTCGTCAACTTCGTCGTCGACCTCATCCGGCTCAATGGTGACGTCCGTCTCCAGCAGGTTCATGTCGGGGTCACGGAAGGACGCGGTCTCGCCCATCGTTCCCATATCGCCGGCACTCGGGTCGACTGCGTCGTTTTCGACCATGATGTAGCCCAGCGGACCTGCCTCGCCGGCCTCGACGCGAATCGGATACACTTCCCAGTCGTCCGGATCGTCGAACTCTTCCTCGTCCGGATCGACGTTTTCGAGGAAGTCATTTTTCGACAGCGTCTCTAGCTGTGCCAGGACGTGGAACTCCGCCTCCGGATAGTAGTCCTGCCCGTGGATTACGATTTCGCCCTCTTCGTCTTCTTCTTGTGCCATCACGCCGGCGTAGGTGCCCGTCGCACCGGCACCGACTGCGAGAGCTGTCGCTGCCAGCGTTCCCTTTTTCATAAACGAACGCCGCGTATCGTCCGAACTCTCTTCTCGTGCCATGTTTCTCTCGTGCCCCGCGTGGGGCTATGGGCAGTGGAATCAGGACATGAATAATACTCAAGGACATAAGTACGTAAAGACGTTCGGCGATTCAATGGCGTCAAGCGCAGTCAGTGCAGCCTCTTGAAGTTCATCCAGTGTGTCGAACAGACGGTTGCCCAGTGTCTGGTTGAGTCGTCGCCAACACTCTTCCACGGGGTTCAGCTCCGGTGAACCCCGTGGAAGGTAACACAGTTCGATCGGCGTTCCTTCGGCGAATTCCTGCACCCTATTCGCTGTAAAATAAGACGCATTGTCCAAGACGACGCAGATCTTTTCGCCGAACTCGGTTTGGAGAGCGTCGAGCAACCGGATTGTGGTGTCGCTGTTGAAATTTTCTTCACACGGGAGAAAGAACGTCTCGCCGCTATCGCTGACTGCCCCGAGGAGTTTAACACTGTCCCACGCGCCCGTCACCGGGAGTGACGGGCGCTCTCCCTCCGGAAACCACGCGTAGATCAGCGTCGAGAGCACTTGACGCGTCTGATCAATGGTCAGGATCGTGTATTCGTCGTCCAGGTTGTCGAGCTTTTTTTGAACCCGTTTTTCCACGCTTTTTGGGCCCGTTCGTCGGACTTGTGGAACTCCGGCCGGGCTGTCTTCCAGGACAGCCCGGCCTCGGACATCAGTCGTCGGACGTGTCGTTCGCAGTACTCAACGTCGAACTCCTCAGCGAGATAGTGACGAGCGAGTGGAACAGACCAAGCAGGCGCGTCAAGTCCAACGTCCTCTGGTGAGCTATGGAGTGCTTCAACGAACCGCTCGTACTCTTGATCGGAGAGTTTTGAGGGCCTTCCTGAACGATGATCGTCGTAGACAACCTCCTCGAACGGCTCATCAGAGAGCCGTTCGAGTCGATCAAGCCACTGCGAGAGCCAGGCACCAGTATATCCATACCGCTCAGCGACTTCTTCTAACGTCGCATCGTCTTCTTCGAGGTAATTGATCGCCGCCATCAGCCGTTGTGCCGGCTTCTTTCCCTCGACCTCCGCCAAGACCTGGCGGAGGTCTTCGGTAGAGACGTTGTCGAGAGAGTTCATAATCGATCAATGTCTCGCCTTGTTTAAAATACTTTTAGCCGACAGTATAAGCGATATCTATTGTTGCACCGTCTCAGCGGAGTGGTCAGTGTCGCGTTCGGACACGAATCGACGAAACAGCACGGCGGCATCGGGATATCCGGAGTTCTAATACGAACTGTTTTTCTCATAGCCACATTTCGGCAACCATTAATTTTGCCGAAACGTAGTTACCATCGCTGCATTACCACCGGAGAACGCGTTGTGCCGTCTCGACGGACGCCCTCGGAGTCGGTTGGAGTCGAACAGTTTCTTCGAGGCGAGCAGTTGTCGCCTCGAGAATCCTGTCGTTATGTCGCACAATCGAACGTGTACGACGACGCCGTTTCCAGGAAACCTGAGACGATAGCGGCCGTCAACGGCCGGATCGTCGACGATACGATCTGATCGCGGGTCATCTGACAGGGTAAACCTATGTTACGACCGTTCCGGACGGGTAATTCACGTTTCATTGTCCTCGACCGTCGCGTCGACGACGGGGCAAAATCCGACTCCGGATCGAAGGCAACATCGGTTCGGTGACGGTGACGGTTCGATCGAGCGTCCGTTTCGGCCGGTACGCGCCGGATCGGTCACATCTGGTGTCAGAGACCTGTCGTCGTCGGCACCGCTCGGTCCGTCACCGGCGATCGACGTCAGTTCGTCCACGGATGCTGGTAGATCGCGGCGACTTCCTCCGTGGCAACCTCTCGAGCCGTCTCACGCTCTCCCTGATCGACACGTCCGTTCATCTCGGAGATCGTCGGTCGTGTCACTCGCCGGTACGTCGGTCGGACGAACGAAGACGCCAGTTCGATGACTCGTGTAAAGCCGATCGAGTCGGGTCTGTTCGATCGCTACTCGACGATGACGACCGCCGATTCGGTCTCGAGCATCTCGCCTTCGCCCGAGTAGGTGCGCTCGTACTCGACGTCGAACAACTCGCCTTCGAGTTCCTCGCCGGCGACGCACAAGACGTCGTCGTCTCGCGAGCGTTGCCCGCTCGCATCATCCACAGCGCGTGGCTCTGTGCCCTCAATCTCGTACTCGCCGCTCTCGATCGCGGCGTCGATCTCGCCGACTTTCTCGCCGTACCGCGGGCCGACCTGCGAGTAATCGAGGTCGATCGCGGCCACTTCGGTGGTGATCTCCGGCTGGTCGGCGAGTACCTCGAGGTCGTCGACGTGCATCACAGTTCTGACGGCGTCCTCAAAGCCTTCGATCGGGCCGTAGACCGACACCGATTCGAGCTCTTCGTTCAGCGGGAGCTGGCGTTCGCTTTTGTACCGCCGTAGCGCTGAGATGACCTCCATCGCCGTCTCGCCGGCCTCGAGGTCGGCCTCGTAGCCCCGGGGTTCGGGCCAGTCCTCGGTGTGAACGCTGTCGAAGGCGTCGTCTCGCGGCTCGCTATTCGCATACAGCGCCTGCCAGATCTCCTCGGTGATGTGTGGCAGGTACGGGGCCCACAGTTTGAGGAACGTCCGGTGAGCGACTCGCAACGCGTACGCCGTCGAGGGGTTGTCCTCGCGTTCTTTCGCGATCTCGAGGTAGTCGTCACAGAACGTCCCCCAGAAGAACGTCCGGAGCCGATCGCGGGCCTTCGCGAACTCGTAGGCCTCGAGGTGGTCGGTCAGGTCCGCGATGGCAGCGTCGAGTTCGGCGAGCAGCCAGCGGTCGATCGCCTCGAGTTCCTCGGGTTCGTCGGGCTCGGCCGGTGCGAGTGTGTCGACGAGCTTCGAGGCGTTCCAGAGCTTTCGCAGTAGCTTCTCGCCTGCGGTGAGGTCTTTCTCCTGATACGGGAAGTCGTCGCCGACGGAGGTGCCGGCTGCCCAGTAGCGGGCGGCGTCGACGGGATAGGCCTCGAGCACCTCGTCGGGAGCGACGACGTTGCCACGCGATTTCGACATCTTCTCTCGGTTCTCGTCTAAGACGTGGCCGTTGATCATCGTCGCGTCGAAGGGGACCTCGCCGGTGTGCTCGTAGCACTTGACGATCGTGTGGAACAGCCAGAACGAGATGATGTCGTGGCCCTGGGGACGGAGGTCGAACGGGTAGAGTTCGGGGTTGTCCATCCGGAACGCCGCCGCATCGGCGTCCCAGTCCCAGCCGGCGTTGATCAGTGGCGTGAGCGAGGAGGTCGCCCAGGTGTCGAAGACGTCGTCTTCGGGGTCGAACGCGTCCGCCCCACACTCGGGACAGGAATCGACTGGCGGCTCGTCGCTTAGCGGGTCGACCGGCAGGTCCTCGCGGTCGGCCATCACCGGGTGGTCACACGCCTCGCAGTACCACACCGGGAACGGGATCCCCGAGTCCCGTTGTCGGGAGATCAGCCAGTCCCACTCGAGGCCCTCGATCCAGTGTTTGTAGCGAGTAAACATCTTCTTGGGGTACCAGTCCATCTCCCGGCCGGCCTCCAAGTACTCCTCCTTGTGGTCCAGAATTTCGACGTACCACTGCTTCGAGACCCGGAACTCGACGGGCGTGTCACAGCGTTCGTGGACCTGGACGGTGTGGGAGATTTCCCAGCGGTCCCGAAGGTAGCCTTCCTCGTCTAAGTCCTCGACGATGGCCTCGCGAGCTTCCTCGGTCGACAGGCCCTCGTACTCGCCCGCGAGGTCGGTCATCGTCGCGGACTCGTCGATCGCCACCCGAAGCGGGAGGTCGTGGGCCTGGTACCACTCGATGTCCTTCTGGTCGCCGAAGGTACAACACATCACGACGCCGGTCCCTTTCTCCATGTCGACGCGCTCGTCCTCGATGATCGGCACCTCGTGGCCGAAGATCGGGATGCGAGCGGTCTCGCCGACGAGGTCGGCGTTGTCCTCGTCGTCGGGGTGGACGAACACGGAGACACACGCGGGCAGGAGTTCGGGACGGGTCGTCGAGATGACGAACTCCTCGCGTGGGGCGTCGTCACCGACAACTTCGAACGCGATGTCGTTGAAGTGCGAGCCCTGCTCCATGTCCTCCATCTCGACTTGCGAGATGGCGGTCTCACATTCGGGACACCAGATCGCCGGGGCCTTCTTGCGGTACTCCCGGCCCTGTTCGTAGAGATCGAGGAAGGAGAGCTGGGAGATCCGCTGGACGCGGGGCTCGATCGTCTTGTAGGTGTTGTCCCAGTCGATCGAGCAGCCGAGTGCCTGCATCTTCTCGGTGAAGTCCGCCTCGTACTCCTGACAGACCTCCCGGCAGAGCTGCTGGAACTCCCGGCGCTCGTAGTCCTGGTGACGGATGTCCAGTTCCTTCTCGGTCAGCCGCTCGCTCGCGATCCCGTTGTCGTCGTAGCCGAAGGGAAAGAGTACGTCGCCGTCGTGCATTCGCTGGAACCGGGCGGCGAAGTCCTGCAGCGTGTGACCGTAGAGATGACCCATGTGCAGATCACCCGACACCGTCGGCGGCGGCGTGTCGATCGCGTAGACGGTGTTCGGGTCCGTCTCGGGATCGTCCTCGTAGGCGTAGGTCTTCTCCTCGACCCACGTCCGTTGCCAGCGCGGTTCGGCCGTCTCGGGGTCGTACTCCCCCTCGAGGGAGACCTCGAGCTCGCGGTCTCGCTCCGGCGTGTCCGTACTCATGTTCTCACCGCCCTCCGTGGGCGCGGTCGATACCGGGTGCGTCGTCGGGAGCGTCGGTCGTACATACGTGTCCTTGATCGATGCATACCGGTCGGCCACAATACATCCGTCGAATCGTGGGTGATGAGGTTGGGGCTACGAGGCCCCTACGAAAACGGCGAGACGACTGCCGACGGACCGGCGCATACGCTTCGTTGAACGGGAACCCATTAGGACTTTTCGTGTTCACGTCCGCAAATCTGGCGGAACCGGTATCATTTTGCGGACGGGGACGGTGTCGTCTCGTATATGAAACACGCCAACGGCCCACTCTGTTCGATCGACGTCGGCGAGCGAACGGCGACGACGGAGGACGTAGACGACGTCCTCGAGTCGTTCGTCGGCGGGCGTGCGGTCGGGACGAAACTCGCCCACGACCGGATTCCCTTCGATGCCGACCCGTTTGGTCCCGAGAACCGCCTGTACTTCGCGACGGGCCCGCTCCAGCACTCGACGATGAGTTTTACCGGACGGATGTCGGCGACGGCTATCTCGCCGCTTACCGACGGCCTGCTGTCTTCGAACGCCGGCGGCTTCCTCTCGCGCAATTTCACCGCGACGGGCTACGGCGCAGTCGAGATCACAGGCGAGAGCGACGAACTCGTCGTCGTCCACGTCACCGACGGGATCGACGAGCCACACTCGTCGGGCAGCGAGACGGAGTCTCGCCCGCGTGTCGAGTTCGAGGAAGTACCAGAACTCGAGGGGGCCGAAACCTCCGAGATCTGTGCGTACCTCGAGGACGAACACGGGCTCGGCCCGGAACACACCGCCACCGTCGGCCCGGCCGGCGAGAACGAGGTTCGCTTCGCCTCGATCATGACCTCCCGCGAGCGGGCGTTCGGTCGGGGCGGTCTCGGCGCGGTGCTCGGCTCGAAGAACGTCAAAGCGATCACGTTCGAGGGCGACGCGACCTCCGACGTCGAGATCCCGTCCCTGCAGATGGACGTCCACCGCGAGGCCGCCCAGTCAGAGCACATCATGAAACGCCAGGGGACGACCTCGGTGACGGAGTATGCAAACCACGTCGAGGCCTTGCCGACGCATTACTTCTCCGAACTGTCGTTCGACGGCATCTCGGGAATCAGCGGCGACCGCGTCGAGGAGAAGAAGTACGAAAAAGGGACCTGTTCTGCCTGTGCGTTCGCCTGCAAACTGCCCACCCGTGACGAGGACGAAGACCTCGAGACGGAAGGCCCGGAGTTCGAGACGCTCATGGCCTTCGGCTCGAACTCGGGCGTCGACGACGTCGTCGAGGTGATGAAAGCGAACAAGCTGTGTGACGAACTCGGGATGGACACCATCTCGGCTGGCGACGTCGTCGCAGCGTACCTCGAAAGCGTTGACGAGTTCGGTAACGCCGAACTGATCCACGAGACCGTCGAAAAAATCGCCTCCCGGGAGGGCATCGGCGACACGCTCGCGGAAGGGATCGACCGCTTCCACGACGAACTCGGCGTCGAAAACTGGACCGTGAAAGGTCTCGAGTTTCCCGCCCACGACGGCCGCTCCTTACACGGGCAGGGACTGGGGTTTGCCACCTCGAACCGTGGTGCCGATCACATGTACGGCGAGTTTTACTCCTTCGAGTACCCGCTCGTCGACGAGGAGCGAGCGCTCGACAAAAGCGGTCTCGAGGGCAAGCCGTCGACGCTCGTCGAAAACGAGAACCTAAACGTCGTCAAAGACAGCGCCGTCCTCTGTAAGTTCTCTCGTGACTTCGTCACGCCCGACCGCCTCGAGACGTTGCTCGACGCCGACTACGAGCAGTTGCTCGCAGTCGGGGCTCGCGTCGTCTCCCTCGAGCGTCACTTCAACAACCAGCGCGGCTTCGACCACGAGGACGACCGCCTGCCCTACGAGCTGCCCGAATTCGAGACGGCACTCGAGAGCTACTACGCCGAACGCGGCTGGAACGACGACGGCACCGTCCCCGAGGAGACGCTCGAGGAGCGTCCGGCCTGACAGTCCGAGTTACTCGAGTCGATCCAACACGGCGTCTTTCTCGTAGGCCAGCGAGAGCGAGCGCGACCGTCCGCGACCCTCGACGTCCGCGTACTCGGCGTCGATCAGTCCGAGCTGGTCGAGTTTGTTGACGAGTTCGGAGTAGCGGGTGTAGCCGAGGTCGGTCTCCTCGTGGAAGGCCTCGTAGACGTCGCCGGCCTGATCGCCGTCGTTTCTGGCGACGATCTCGAGGAGAGCCCGTTCGTTCGCCTCGAGCCCCGAGAGGCTCCGGGAGAGGTGAACGTACTTCGAGGTCTCGTAGGCCTCCTCGACGTCCTCGCGTTCGACGACGCGGCTGGCACGCATCTCTGCGTTCAGCCCCGCTCGCCGGAGGAGGTCGATGCCGACGCGCAGGTCGCCGCTTTCTGCGGTCAGCTCGGCGACGCGTTCGAGCACCGGTCGGTCGACGACGCCGTCGTGAAAGCCCCGCTCGACTCGTTCCATGAGGATGTCGACGATCTCTGGTTCGTCGTAGACGGGAAAGTAGACGTCCTCGGGCCGGAAGACGCTCTGGACGCGGGAGTCCAGCTCCTCGATCGGCTCGAGGGTTGGGTCCGAGGAGACGACGACGACGCCGATTTTCGCGCCGGGATACTCCTCGTGGGCGCGCAACAGCGAGTACAGCGTATCAGAGGCTTCGTTCTCGTAGAAGAGGTAGTTGACGTCGTCGAGCGCGACGACGAGGATCCGGTCCTGTTCGACGAGTTTCTCGGCGATCTGACCGAAGAGCTTCTTGAACGAGATGCCGGAAGAGGGCGGTTCGTAGTCGAAGGTCCCCTCGAACAGTCGCGAGAAGACGGAGTAGCGAGTGGCGTTGACCTGGCAGTTGACCCGGATCGTCCGAACCGTGCGAGTCTGGGCACCGACCTCGTCGAACAGCTTCTGGATGGCGGTGGTCTTGCCGGTGCCGGGCGGCCCACGGACGACGACGTTGAGCGGCTGTGAGCCCCGGACTGCCGGCCGCAACGCGTAGCCGAGACTCTCCATCTGGGAGTCGCGGTGTTTGAACGTCTCGGGGAGGTATCCGAGTTCGAAGACGCGCTCGTCTCTGAACACGGACTCGTCCCACGATAGCATCCCCTCTTCGGGGTCGTCGGACATCACTTTCACCACGCTCTCGGAGCTACTTAGTTGTTTGCTGGTTCGCGCTGGTCCGTACTAGTGTCAGTGCCAGCGTCAGCGTTCGACCCTCGAGAACGCCGTCGGAGCCCCGACGAGCGTCAAGCCTCCGGGATCGGCTCGTCGATCCACTCCTCGTAGAACGTCTCGATGTCGGGTTCGAATTCGTGGATGATCGGATAGCCCGGCATCACGTTGTTCACCTCGAGCAGCGTCTTGCAGCCAGGGCAGAAGTACTCTCGAAGTTCCATGTAATCCGGATGAGGGTGCATGTTTTCCGGGTAGATTTCGAGGTAGTCTTCTTCCGTATCTCGAACGTTGATCAGCGCGTCTTTCTTCCAGTTCTCGTCGTGTTCACAGAACTCGTGGCCGCACTCACACTTGATGAGCCAGTGGTCCTCGGGCTTCGCAACGACGAACAGGTTGTCCGCATACGGGATGATGATCGGGTCATCCCAGTCGACCCGGTCCTGGAGAACGTCCCGGACCTGCTGGAACCGGTCCGAGTCTTTGAAGTCACTCATCATGTTGTGCAGCTGATTCCACTCCAGATTGTCGTCGACGAGGTCTTCGATTATCTCGCGTGGGTATGATTCTGGCATTGATGTTCACCTCTGTCTTAGTCGTCGTCCGTCGGTTGTTCTAGCGGTGTATCCTGGAACGATGCTTCAGGGCTCGGCAAATCCTTGATGGACCGCTCGCTCCCCCAGGTGTAGGGCACTGCCGGTTCGTCGTCTCGGCCAACGCCGAGCCAGGTTTCGTGGCTCTTCGTCGGGTTCTTCCACTTCTGTTTGAGGCCGGACGCGAAACGATTCTCGAGTGATGTCTCCGCCTTGTCGCTCACCGTGAACCGGAAGTCGTCCGGCAGGTCCCAGAAGTCGCGGTAGAAGTCGGCGAACTGCTTGCTCATCCGCATGCTGCTCTCGTAGGTCTTTTTGACGTCGTCGATGAGACCCTCTTCCTCGCGAATTCGCTGGCGCTCGTCCTCGTACCACTCCGAGACGGGCTGGGTGATCTCTTCGCGTTCTTCCATCCGTTCTGTCCGGAGCTGGTCGGTCGCCTCTTCGTCGAGTTCCCACTCGCCCTGCACGGCGGAGTTGTGTTGTGCCTCGTCGTCGACGTTCTCCACGACGACGGCGTAGGCGTCCTTGGCGTGGCGCGGCAGGACGTACCCGTCGTGGATGTCCTCGAGCACCTTCTCGGGCTCTCGTTCGAGCGGGTCACCGAGCCCTGACCCCCCACGGAGGTAGTTCAGATACATGTCGTAGTCGTCGAACTCCTTGGGCGTGCTGATGCCCTCCGGTCGGCGGGTTATCTCCCCGTCGATCTTGGACTCGAACTCGCCGCTTTCGGGGTCCAGGTCGTGTTGTGGGTACTCCTCGCCGTTCTCGAAGCGTTCTTCGAGGTCCGTGTTCCGGGCGTTGAGGATGTAGCCGGAGGCAGCGGGATAGCCACCGAAGAGGCCGCCGTCGCTGGTCATGTAGCCGTTGCCCATCTCGTAGAGCAACCACCTGCTCACGTCCTTGACCGTTCGCATCGACTCGAAGCCGGAACCACCTGTACGGCGGCCTGCGCCACCAGTATTTGGTTTGACAGCGCGGCCGAGGAACGGAAGCGGTTCGGTCATCTCCCACACTTCGGCGTCGCCCATGTCGCCTTCGGGGTTCCAGATCGCCGCCGCGTGCGGTTCGCCGTCCTCGACGTAGCGAGCGCCGACGCCTTCACAGGCCGACTCGAAGGAGTTGACGGCGTGGAGCTTGTCGAACTGGTCGATGCCGCCGCCCTGCAGCCAGTTCGACGTGTTGGCGTTGCCGGCGTTGATCTCCTCCCAGAACCCGCGGGCGAAGTATCCCCGCGAGAGGTGTTGCCAGAGCGGTGCCCACGCCGACACGAGGAAGTGCCAGGCGTAGGCGTGAGCCGTCTCCGTGTTCTGGGTGTTCGCCCACGAGCCGACCGGCAAGTGAAAGTCACACGCGTAGTAGGCACCGTCGTTGACCAGTTTGTTGGGTATGACCGTCTGTGTTAACATCACCCAGATGCCGCCCTGTATCGCGGCTGGCGTGCAGTTGTACGGGTGCCAGCCCCACTTATTCGCACCCTCGAAAGACACCTGAAACGATCCGTCTTCCCGAACGTGGAGTTCCGAGGGGGCGTGCATGAGGTGATTCTCGTTCGCGTACGCCCGGGTGAGATTATCCTGGCCCTCGTAGAGTGCGTCCACGAACGATGCACCGCGGTATGTCCCCGGCAACATCGTCTTCTGGATACGACTTCTGAACCCACGCCGGCCGTCCTCGACGACTTCACGAGACAGTTGTTTGAATTTCTCGATACCGTACTCGTCGATGAGATCGTTCACTGCTTTACGAATCATCAGACAACCAGTCATCCGGGTCCGTTCGTCGAGTTTCAGGAAGTCCGGCGTTCTGGTCTTATCGGGGAAGTCGTTTTTCCAGGAGTTGTAGATCTCGAGGTCTTCACCGATCTTTCGGGCCGTGTAGTGGGCACCGTCACCGAATCGGGAGGCCTGGGACACGTTCATGCTCCCGGGACCGACCGCACCGGTGTCGATAACGTGGGTCACACCGCCGGCCCAGGCAACGAGCTCCCCGTCGTGGAAGATCGGAATGATCGTCATGATATCACACGGGTGGACGTCGCCGACGTGTGTGTCATTATTCACGAAGATGTCGCCGGGCTCGATACCCGGACTCTCTTCGTAGTCGTGGTTGATCATGTACTTGATCGCCTCACTCATCGTGTGGATGTGCACGATGATCCCCGTCGAGATGGCGATCGAGTCTCCCTCTGGGGTAAACAGCCCATAGCACAACTCACCTTCCTGTTCGACGATCGGGGTTGCGGCGACCTCTTTCGAGGTCTCTCGCGCATTGACCAGTTCGCCACGTAGCTGGGCGAACATCTGCTCGTACTCGATTGGGTCTTCCTCTTTTAGCGAGAGCTTCTCGAACCCGGCATAGTGGCCCGTCTTTTCGGTCTCTTCTTCGAGTTCTTCGAACTGTTCGCGAAGTCCCGTTCCATCCCAGCCGATACCGTCTCCCTTCTCTTGTTTCTCTCTGAACCGTTCTTGCTCCCGGTGCATTCGAGGAAAGTTTTCCTCGGACTTCCCGTGGGTTCTCTCTCCTGACGCATCTGATGGATGCTGTTCTGAACTCATTGTTGCTTGTCTGGTGTTCTCATCTGATTACAGCCAGATGTGAGCTGGTGCAGCGCATCCACCTCACGGCCAGGACAGCCACCCGCCAGGTGACACCTGCAGTGAGGTAGATGCATGTCTACACGAGGGCGGTGGAACGCCCTCTCTCAGGTCTCCTGCCTGAGGTGGTGCACGCGGTGCTCGTCGAGACGGGTTTCGTACTCCGGCGGAACGATGTACGTCGTTGCCTCCCCTTCCAGCACTGCGGGACCGCCGAGTTCGTTCCCGGGTTGGAGCGCGTGGAGATCGTAGATCTCGGTCTCCAGCCACTCTCCGTCCCAGTAGGTCTCGCGGGGCTCTTTGTAGGCGTCCTCGGGTGGATCTGACCCCTGCAGTTCCTCGGTTGGAATTTCGGGCTTGACGACGTCGCGAACGCCACGGACGGACGCCTGCGTGATCGTGTGCCCGAGTTCTGGAGACCGCGCTTCTTCGGAGTACTGGCGCCGATACCCTTCTTCGAACGTGTCGATTAACTCCTCGAGTTTTTCCGGCGTATCGACTCGGCCCACTGGTGACCGGACGTCGATACTGTTGAGTTGACCCTGGTACTGGCCGAGGATGTGGTACTGGAACTCGACTTCGTCTAGTCCAATGTCACTTTTGGCGAACTCGTCTTCGACTTTCTGCTCGAGGGCTTTCCAGACCTCGGTCAGTTCCGCCCCGGCGGTGTCGGCCGCATCTTCCATCGACAGATCGGCGTCGATATCGATGCTGGTCGTCTGGTCGTACCGGTATTCGTAGTCGGCTGCACCACAGCCGAACGCGGAGAAGCCGGCCGCCCACTCCGGAACGAGAACTTCGTCGAAGCCGAGATCCGTGGTGTATCCAGCGGTGTGGACCGGGCCGCCCCCACCGTAGGAGAGACACTTGAAATTCGATGGTGCGTATCCCTCACCGGTCACGACGGACTCGAGGTCGTTGCGAAGCTTGTTTTCGAGGATGTCGATGACACCCTGGGCAGCCTCGTAGACGCCCATATCCAGCTTGTCGGCGACCTGTTCCTCGATCGCCGCTTCGGCAGCGTCACGATCGATGGGCATGTCACCACCCAGGAAGTTTTCCGGATCGATCCAGCCCAGCGCAACGTGACAGTCCGTAACAGTCACCGTCTCGACGTCGGTTTCGGTTGCACAGACGCCGACCTGGTCTCCCGCACTCTCCGGACCGAGTTCGATCTTATCGAACGTGGGATTCACACGGACGTAACTGCCGGTTCCCGATCCGACACTGTCCATATTGACCATCGGCAACGAAAGGAGGAGGCGAGCCATCTCCGGACTGTAGTCGATCTTCCAGTCGTTGTCGATGATGATCCCCATATCGAAGCTCGTTCCGCCGATATCGGTACAGACCAGGTTCTCGTAGCCGAGCTCTTTCCCGAAGTAGTTCGCTCCGATCATCCCACCGATAGGGCCGGAGATCAACGTCCGTGCCAGTTCGTTCGCGTAGATATCGATCGTTCCACCGTGGCTCGCCATCACACGAACGCCGACCTCGCCGCCGTGGTCGTCGACGGCCTCCTGAACGTTCTTCAACTGGTCACGTGATGGCTCCGCAGCGAAGGCTTCAGCAACGAGTGTGTTTAGCCGGCCGAGTTCTTTCAGAGTCGGATAGTACTCGCTGGACAACATCACCGAGGTATCGACACCCCGTTCGTCGATGACTTCCTCGGCAATTTCTTTCGTTCGTTGCTCGTGTTTGTCCTCCTGATAGGAGTGGAGAAACATCACCGCGATCTCGTCAACATCCTGATCGAGGAGATCCGTAACGGCCTCGCGGACGTCGTCCTCGTACTGCTCTAAGGGGATCAACTCGTTACCCTTGACGTCGATCCGTTCTCGCACACCCCGAATACGGTTACGTGGGATCAGCGGTTCGGGATGTTTGTGCGTGTTGACGTGCAGGCGATCCGAGTACGAAAACCCAGTGTAGGACTGTCGGCCACGTCCCATTCGGAGCGTGTCCTCCATCCCCCCAGTGGTGAGAATGCCGACGTCGACTTCGCTCTCGCGTTCGACCAATCGATTGAGCATTGCAGTTCCCGAATAGACCGTCGAAACGAGGTTCGGGAACGCATCTTCCACGCTCAGATCCCAGGTATCGAGGGCGTCCGCGGAAGATTTGATGAATCCTCGTGATTCGTCGTCCGGTGTGGTCTTTGCCTTTCCAACGGTGAACTCTCCCTCCGAATCCATGAGGAACGTGTCTGTCATCGTACCGCCAGCGTCGATGGACAGTGTTTCTGCGTTGTGGCGCTCCGAAGGGTTGTCTTCTGAACTTGCCATCGACGACTTCGTCAACATGTGACAAGTTATCTATTACCACGTACCTGGGAAAATCGGAGAAACGCGTCACGATAGACCGCGACATATGTCTCTCTTTAAGTGGGATGTACCCGGTTGCAAGAAGCGCCCGGATCGGTTCCGACGACCTCGTGCAGTTACCCGTGATCGCAGAATCGTCGATCGTACCCGACAGGACACCGCCACTGTCGATACACCCGGTCATGATTCGTTCAACAGTCGGCTGCCGGGAGTGGCCTCGATACGGGTTCAGTCGGCCGTTCAGTCCACGAGACCGTTGACTGGACCACGACCGGGTGTAGATCAGTCATCGTCAGCCGCTCGTTCCCGGTCACGAAAGGTCGACGCCGGACCAGGGAGGTCCCGAATAGAACGATCCGTCCACGTGTACGGGACATACGGTTCGTCCTCGACATCGAGCCACGTTTCGTGTCCCAGCGTGGGGCTATCCCACATCGGACGGAGTCCGGAATCGAACCGGTTGTCGAGAGATCGCTGGGCTTTCTCACTGAGTTCGAATTCGAACTCCGCTGGCAGGTCCCAGAAGCGACGGAAGAACGTCGCGAACTGCTTGCTCATCCGCATGCTGCTGACGTAGGTCTTTTTGACGTCGTCGATGAGCCCCTCCTCGTCGCGGATTCGTTCGCGTTCCTCGTCGTACCATTCCGAAACCGGTTGAGCCTTCTCGGTGCGTTCTTGCATTCGCTGCTCGCGGAGTCGTTCGGTCGCTTCCTCGTCGAGTTCCCACTCACCCTGCACGGCGGAGTTGTGTTGTGCCTCGTCGTCGACGTTCTCCACGACGACGGCATAAGCGTCCTTGGCGTGTCGCGGCAGGACGTACCCGTCGTGGATGTCCTCGAGCACCTTCTCGGGCTCTCGTTCGAGCGGGTCACCGAGCCCCGACCCGCCACGGAGGTAGTTCAGGTACATATCGTAGTCGTCGAACTCCTTGGGCGTGCTGATGCCCTCTGGCCGGCGGGTTATCTCCCCGTCGATCTTGGACTCGAACTCGCCGCTTTCGGGGTCCAGGTCGTGCTGTGGGTACTCTTCACCGTTCTCGAAGCGTTCTTCGAGATCCGTGTTCCGGGCGTTGAGGATGTAGCCGGAGGCTGCGGGATAGCCACCGAAGAGGCCGCCGTCGCTGGTCATGTAGCCGTTGCCCATCTCGTAGAGCAACCACCTGCTCACGTCCTTGACGGTCCGCATCGACTCGAAGCCGGCACCGCCTGCCCGACGGCCCACACCGCCCGTGTTTGGCTTGACAGCACGACCGAGGAACGGGAGCGGTTCGACCCGCTCCCACGCTTCGGCGTCGCCCATGTCGCCTTCGGGGTTCCAGATCGCCGACGCGTGCGGTTCGCCGTCCTCGACGTAGCGAGCGCCGACGCCCTCACAGGCCGACTCGAAGGAGTTGACGGCGTGAAGCTTGTCGAACTGGTCGATGCCGCCGCCCTGCAGCCAGTTCGACGTGTTGGCGTTGCCGGCGTTGATCTCCTCCCAGAACCCGCGGGCGAAGTATCCCCGCGAGAGGTGTTGCCAGAGCGGGGCCCACGCCGACACGAGGAAGTGCCAGGCGTAGGCGTGAGCCGTCTCCGTGTTCTGGGTGTTCGCCCACGAGCCGACCGGCAAGTGAAAGTCACACGCGTAGTAGGCACCGTCGTTGACTAACTCGTTGGGGATCACCGTCTGGGTGAGCATCACCCAGATGCCGCCCTGTATCGCGGCAGGCGTGCAGTTGAACGGGTGCCACCCCCACTTGTTCGCACCCTCGAAAGACACCTGAAACGTCCCGTCTTCCCGAACGTGGAGTTCCGAGGGGGCGTGCATGAGGTGATTCTCGTTCGCGTATTCTCGTGTGACGTTCTCCTGGCCCTCATAGAGGGCGTCGACGAACGAAACGCCACGATAGGTGCCAGGGAGCATCGTCCGTTTGATGCGACTCCTGAACCCGCGGCGACCGTCCTCGACGGCCTCACGGGAGAGTTGCTTGAACGTATCGACGCCGTGTTTGGCTATCATCTCCTTGACGGAGTGTCGTATCATCAGACAGCCTGTCATCCGGGTTCGTTCGTCGAGTTTCAGGAAGTTCGGCGTTCGCGTCTTGGCTGGATACTCTTTCTTCCAGGAGTTGTACAGTTCGAAGTTCTCGCCGATCTTTCGGGCCGTGTAGTAGGCGCCGTCGCCGAACCGGGAGGCCTGCGAGACGTTCATGCTCCCCGGACCGATCGCACCGGTATCGATGACGTGGTTGACACCGCCGACCCAGGCGACGAGTTCCCCCTCGTGGAAGATCGGAATGATCGTCATGAGATCACACGGGTGGACGTCGCCGACGTGGGGGTCGTTGTTGACGAAGACGTCTCCGGGCTCGATGCCGGGATTCTCTTCGTAATCGTGGTTGATCATGAACTTGATCGCTTCGCTCATCGTGTGGACGTGCACGATGATTCCCGTCGAGACGGCGATCGAGTCGCCCTCTGGCGTGAAGAGGCCATAACAGAGCTCACCCTCCTGCTCGACGATCGGCGTCGCGGAGACCTCTTTCGACGTTTCGCGTGCCGTAACGAGGTCGCCACGGAGCCGTGAGTACAGCTGCTCGAAACGGATCGGGTCTTCCTCTTTCAACGCCAGCTCCGACAGACCACAGTAGTGACCAGTCGCCGCCGTCTTGTCCTCGAGCTGTGCGATCTGCTCGCGGAGCGTCTTTCCGTTCCAGCCGATTCCTTCACCACGCTGGCGCTTCTCGCGCACTCGTTGTTTTTCACGCTTTGCTTCGGCGCGTCGTTTCTCGGTTCGATCGGACGAGTTCATGGATTGTCGTCTGCTGCTGGATTTGTGCGAACGGCGGGTACTCGAGGGAGTCCGGGCGGGCTAGGCGTCATATTCGAGTTCCTCGAGAATGATGACGTGGTCGCCGACCACGAAGTCACCCGAGATCGTTTCGTGGAGCAGAATCGACTGGGTGAGGTCGTCGATCCGTGCCTTGCCGGTCAGCGTTCGTTCAGTGATCTCGATGCAGATTCGGTTCGCGTCGGATTCGGTCGCAAACCCGACGAGTTCGGACACGTCGTATCCGTCCGGCAGACAGCTGATCGTGTAATCGACGTCGTAGTTGATCATGGGTTTTGTCTCCTGTATTAACGAACCGAGACACCGCACGGTCGGCACCCGGACGAAGTGAATCGTTTCGCCAGCACCCACGACCGAGCCGAGGACCTCCCTGACAGCGGATTGTTTGTCGGCCGATTTGAGCAGGACGATGGTTGTCATTCTTGTGGTCCGAAAAGTAGTGCACAGAAGTTGTGTTCGACACGACGGAGACGCGCGCTCAGCGTCGACCTGCTGATATCCAGTTCGTTCGCGATTTCCTCCGCCGTCACCTCCTGGGGCACCTTGAAATACCCCATCTGGTAGGCCGTTTCCAGGACCTCTAGCTGTTCGCTGGACAACTTCCCCGACAGGCTCTGTTTGATCTTGTTGCCCCCGAGTGGAAACCCGAGGCGGTCGGTCTGGGTCGTCCCCATCAACTCGAGGGAGCCGTGTTCGTCTTCGATCGCGGTCGCAACGTGTTTGAGGTGAGTCCAGTCCTGGACCGACGCCACGACCTCGAGGTGAGCGTTCTTCCCGACGATCCGGTGTGGAATCGCCCGGTTTTCCGTCAGAAGCGACAGCACGGATGCATCCGAAAGGCCGACCATCACGCTGAGATAGTACATATGCTGATTCAACTCCGTCCGGGTCACGTCCACGATCTTCACATCAGATAATTGATTAGATAGACGGCTCTCCGTGATTTCGGAGTCGAATGAGGCCGTTAAAAAGAGAAAAACCATGTCGCCAGCTACCGGCAGTGCGTTGTCGATCTCGACGCTTTCGACCGGTTCCTCGATGTCGAATAGTTGCGCCGGGATTCCTGCCAAGCCTATCTTGAATTCGATTCTGAGCATTTGTCAGCCGGGTCCGCAGTACTTCGGTTCCGAGGTCGTGAGTGCTGTGATCTCGTCACCGCCCGTACCCGGAGCGTCACAGACCGGAAGCTCCCGTGGCGGTAACTCGACGTGGCCCGCCGTGTGGTCGTGAGCCTCAGTTTGAGACACGGTAACAATAGACTACAGGAATCGGCCAAAAAGTGTGTCGGTGACACACCGGCGTTGCCGTCCCGAAACTTGTTTGTGAATAGATACCGATAAGCATGTTCGTATGGAACGGCCGAACGTGGCGAACGATCCCGAGCGAACGTCGAGACGCCTGCTCTCTCGAATCGCCGACGGAGGTGGAGACGGACCGGCACGGGAGACGCTTCGTCGATTCGACCCGGACCGTCTCGAGGCGGCGCTCGACGGACCGGACGTTCGGACGGCGTTTTGGCTCAACGTCTACAACGCGTTCTCCCAGCTGTTGCTCTCCGAATACGACGGACAATCCGTCGACGAGGGGCTGTTCGACGTCCCGTTCGCGTTCGCCCGTACCGAACTCTCGCTCAACGACGTCGAACACGCGATCTTGCGAAACGGCGACCCGTCGGGACTCGCCTACGAACCGACCGCACCGGCCGCGTTCACCGCGAGGTTCCGCGTCGGTCGGACCGACCCCAGGATCCACTTCGCGCTCAACTGCGGTGCGAGGAGCTGTCCGCCGATCCGGTGGTACACGTCCGAATCGCTCGAGCGAGAACTCGAATGCGCGAGCGAGCAGTATCTCTCCAGTGCGGTCGAGTACGACGCCACGACCGGGACTGTCTCGGTGCCGGAGCTGTTCGAGTGGTTCGCACCGGATTTCGGCGGCGAGTCGGGCGTCGTCTCGTTTCTTCGCTCTTACGGCGCGGTTCCGGACGCCGCCGACCCCCGACTCGAGTACCGCGAGTGGGACTGGACGGTAGTCGCCGGGAACGTCGCTTGCGGAGACGCCTGAGGTGACCGTCGTGCGGTCGAGCCGGGTCAGCCTCCCGGCCGCGTCGGTGGCGACCCCCCGCCAGAAGCCGACAATTATACGTACGGTAGTTACTTGATGAATTAGCGATAACGGATTGAACGATATGACGGCAGAACCCTCGGCCGATATCCCCGACTTTCTCCGCGAGCGGCTCGACGAACTCGGCCTCGAGGCACTCCGGGCGACGGCCGAGTTCGCACGCAACGGTAGCTACGTTGCACCCGAGGAGGTGCCCGACGATGTCGTCGAAGCGTTCGCGTTGCAAGACGACGAGACGCTCGAGGCGGTCGCGACGTACGTCGAAGAGCTGGGGACGACGAAAGCGTCGTCGATCGGAGCCACGGCCACAAAGAGAGACGACGACGCAGGGAACGACGATACGGAGGGCGACGACGGCGGATGGGCAACGAGCAAGATCAGAGACTGGCGCGGACGGTAATCCGGCAGGACCGCAAGGCAGCTCCGCGGTTGCATCGGTATCGACTCACGGCCGCCGGTATCACACCGTGTCGACGCGTTCGATTCGACGCTCGAGGTCGACCGGCGCGATGTGATCGCGATGGGCGAGACGGACGTGTGCTCTCCCTAGCTTTTCGACTTCGTCGTCACCGGCCGAACGGAGCACGAACGGACAGTTCTCACGCGGACACTCGAACCTGTATGCCATAGCGTGATGTACGATACCGAGCGACGAAGGGACTGTACTTGCAACTGCTGGCAGGCGAATACCCCCGGGTTCCGCCGACCACGTCACTCGAACTTCTCGAGCAGCCGATCGTAGAACGCGGCGTCGTCTCGAGTCGTCGATCCGGATCCGGCCCCGGACCCCTCGCGCGCCTCACCGGCGAGTTTCTCGACGATCAGCTCGGGCGTCGAGCGGGCGAGGTGATCGTTGACCGGCGAGCGGTTGACCCGGAGTTCGCCGTCGACGAGCCCGACTGCCTCGATGCCGTCGACGGTGACCGCGACGTCGGCCATCTCGCGGATTTCGCCTGCGAGGTGTGAGACGAACACCGCCGCCGCGCCGTTTTCGTGGAGCGCTTCGAGGATGCCGGCGATGATCTTCGCGCTCGCGCCCGGTTCGGTGATGCTCTCGAGTTCGTCGACGAGCACGAGCGACCCCTCGCCTCCCTCCGCCAGGTCGGCAAATTCCCGGACCGTCGACTCGAAGGCACCGGCGTCGAGGGTGCCCTGACTCTTGGCGTGATAGTGGAGGTCTTCGAAGCGTCGCAGCCGGGCGCTCTCGGCGGGCACCGCCAGCCCCATGTGCGCCAGCACGACGACGCTCGCGATCAGATCGAGCGTCGAGGTCTTTCCACCGCTGTTGACGCCCGAAAGCAAGGTGACGCCGGAGACCTCGTAGTCGACGGGATCGATCGCCTCGAGCGGCTCCTCGAGCAGCGGCGACCGGCCGCCCTCGATAGCGAAGCCGACATCGTCGTCAAAGACCGGCATCGTGCACGCGAACTCGCTCGCAAAACGGGCGATCGCGTACTCGACGTCGAGTTCGAGGGCGTTCCGAACGAGTCGGCTCGCACCCGCGCGTTGATCGGCCAGGTCGGCGGCGAGTTCGCGTTTGAGCCGGGCGGCGCGGCGTTCTTTCGCCGCCGAAAGCTCCTCGCGCAGCCGTGAAATCACCGCCTCGTCGCGCTCGACGGGAAACGTGGGTTCGTCGCCGAACGCCCGGCGGGCAATCTCGGCCTCGCCCGGATCGAGTTCGAGTGCGTCGATCAGATGGTCGCGGGCGGCTGCGACGGCGTCTGCGTACTCGTCTGCGAGCTCCCGGGAGAGCAGCGAGTCGACGCCGGCACCCCGTTCGACCAGCGAGAGCAGGTCCGAGCCCTCGATCGTGACGTCCTGCTCGCGGATCGCCTCCCTGAGCCGGTCGTTGGCGACGCTTTCGGCACTCGCGGCGGCTGCCTCGAGGTCGTCGACGGCGGTCGACAGTCGGTCGAGTTCGTCGTCGCCCGCGACGGTGCCGTCGGCGGCGAGTCGGTCGAGACAGCTCTCGAGCGTCTCGAGGTCACACTCCGTCTCGAGGTCGGCACGCCGGTGGACCGCAGCCGCGGCACGGAGCGAGTCACGGTTGCGCGCGAAAAACGAGAGCGTTCGTTCGGGGACGATCTCGGCGGGCGTCTCGAGGGCGTCGGGTCGGACCTGAACGTCGCCGTCGACGTCGATGCCGGCGAAGGAGTCGTCGAGCGCAATGACGGTCGCGTACCCGCGAGCGAGTTCCGCGAGGTCGCGGGCGTCCTCGACGACCTCGATTGAGAGTTCCGGGACCGCCTCGCGAGCCTCGCTGTATCGCTCGGCGTCTGCCGTCGCCAGACAGCGGTCCCGAACCCGAACGTCGCCGGGCGTCTCGAGCGGCTCGACGTCCTCGAGTGCGGTGAGAGTCTCCTCGTCGGGGTCGCGCTCGATCGCCTCGCGGGCGAACGACCGCACCTCCTCGATGCGCGATCGACTGGAACTCGGGTACAGCGTCTCGAGCCGGCAGGCCCCGTAGTGGGTGACGGTCCGCGCTTTGAGCAACGCGAGCAGCTCGCGGTAGATCTCTCGCGCCCGGTCGGTCGCGAGAAAGCCGCCGGGGTCGTCGTGTTCGTGGCGGATCGCCCCGCGGGCGATGCGTGCCGCACGTCCCTGCGTGATTCCCGGAGCCTGTGCGATCTCGGCGACGTCGCCCGCCCGAAGCGCCCGCTCGGGATCGTCCAGGTCGGCGAGTGCCCGTGCCGTCTTCTTTCCGACCCCCGGGATCGACTCGAGGTCCATCGGACGGCGTATCCCACCGAGGCGAGAAAAATCCCCCGCCCGTTTTTTCGTCCTCGAGCGGTAGTCGTAGGCATGGTCGACGCACGCGAGTACCACCAACGGACGAAACACGCCCCGCGGAACGTTCGCGGCGGCGGCCGACTCGACTTCGAGAACAAGCCGACGCCGTACAAGCAGTACGCCGAGCTGTCCCGAGAGGAGCTTCCCGACGACCCGTCCGGTCCCACGACGCCCGCACTCGAGGCGATAACCGTCGACGGACCGACGCCGCCGGGGCGTGACCTCTTCGGCGACCTCGAGGCCGACGAACTCGACCGCGAGACGCTCGGAGAGCTCTGTCACTACGCCGCGGGGATCACGAAAGAGATCGAACTCGAGAACCGAACCGTCGAGTTCCGGGCTGCGTCGTGTACCGGGGCGTTGTATCACGTCGACCTCTACCCCGTCTGTGGCGACCTCGAGGATCTCGAAGCCGGCGTCTACCACTACGATCCGCGAACCGAGTCACTCGACGTCCTCCGGCGGGGCGACTACCGCGGCGTGCTCGCGGCCGCAAGCGAGGACGACCGCGTCGCCGACGCGCCGGTTACGTTCGTGGCGACCTCGACGTGGTGGCGCAACGCCTGGAAGTACGGCGAACGGACGTTTCGTCACGCCTTCTGGGACTCCGGGACGATCCTCGCCAACCTGCTCGCGGTCGCTCACTCCCGGGGGCTCCCCGCGTCGGTCACGCTCGGTTTCGCCGACGATCCCGTCGGTTCCCTTCTCGGGCTCGATCCGAGCGACGAAGCTCCGCTCGAACTCGTCCCGGTCGGCGTTGCCGAGTCAGCTCCGGCCGAGCCGGATGTCGACCCTATCGATCCGGAGACGGACCCGCTCTCGCCGGACCCGAAGACGTACTCGCTCATCGAACGGGCCTGGCGGGCCGGCACCCTCGCCGACGGCGACCGTGCCGAGGAGTGGCGACGTACGGCCAGGGACGCGGCCCCCGTCGGCACTCGGAATCCGGGCGACGGCGACACCGTCTCCCTCGAACCCGTCTCCCGCGAGACCGCCTCGAGTCGGCCGCTCGCGAACACGATCGTCAGGCGAGGCTCCTGTCGGGAGTACGACCGGGAACCGATCTCGTTTCGCAAGCTCTCGACGATCCTCGACCGGGCGATCCGTGCCGCCCCGCTCGACGTCCGCGACGAGGACGCCCCGGCGCTGTCGTTCGTCGAGCCCTTTCTCGTGGTCAACGGCGTCGACGGACTCGAGGCAGGAACCTACCACTACCACCCGGACGAGGCCCAGCTCGAGCGGCTCCGTCGGGGCGAGTGTCGCCAGGAGGCAGGTCACCTCGCGCTCGATCAGCGCCTCGGTGCCGACGCCGCCGTCTGTCTGTACTTCCTGACGGACCTCGAGGCGGTCACTGACGCGCTCGGCGACCGTGGCTACCGGCTGGCCCAGCTCGAGGCGTCGCTCGCGGCGGGTCGGCTCTATCTCGCGACCTACGCCCACCGGGCGCTCGGCGGCACCGGGTTGACGTTCTACGACGACGTCGTCACGGACTTCTTCGAACCTCGGGCCGACGGCGCGACGCCGACGTTTCTGTACACGATCGGCCGGCCGGCGAAGTGACGGCCGGGAAACGCTCATGAGCTAGCACTGCGTACGTATTGGTATGGTATGACGACACATGAATGCACCCGGTGTGGGGCCGAGTTCGGCCCCACGTCCACGCACACGGAGATCGTCCGCCGGGACTTCCTCGGCGACCTCAACCCGCCGACGGTCGAACGCCTCTGTGAGACGTGTCGCCACACGTACCTCGAGGAGTTTCTCGAGTCCTAGGACTGCTCGCGAAACTCGAACCGAGCGCCGCCGTCTTCGCTCTCGGTGACGTCGAGGTCCCACTCGTGGGCGTCGGCGATCCGGGAAACGATCGCGAGGCCGAAGCCAGTCCCCTCCTCGGCGGTCGTATACCCTCGCTCGAGCACCCGGTCGCGTTCGTCCTCGGGGATGCCGGGGCCGTCGTCGGCGACGAAGAAGCCGTCGTCGAACGCGAGCGGGCCAGCACGGACGGTGACCGACGGATCGCCAACTGGCTCGCCGTTCGTAGAGCCGTGCGCTACGCTGTCGTCGGCCTGTGGCCGACTGCTCGTGGAACCGTGTTCCACGCTGTCGTCGGTCTGTGACCGACTGCTCGTAGAGCCGTGCTCTACGCTGTTTCGAAACAGATTCGACAGCAACCCCCGCAACCGTTCGGGATCTGCCTCGACGCGACCGTCCTCGACGACTAACTCGGCGTCTCGGTCGCCGACCTCTCGCCAGGCCTCCCGTGAGACCGACTCGAGTGAGGTCTCCTCGGCCTCGAGAACGAGCCGACCCTGCTCGGCCATCGACAGCAGGTCGTCGATCAATCGACGCATGTACTCGGCGATCTCTTCGAGTTCACCGACGTCGGATCGGATCGCGGGTGCGATCGACGCGAGTGGGGTGTCCGGGTCGGCGTCGAGGTGGCTTCGGAGCCGCTCGAGCTGGGCCTCGAGCAGGGTCAGCGGATTTCGCAGGTCGTGTGCGACCATGCGACCGTACTCGCCGAGTCGTTCGTTCTGTCGCTCGAGTTCCCGCTCGTAGTTTTTCAGTTCCGTGATGTCCTGGTTGATTCCGACGAATCCGACCGGGTCGTCGTCGCTGTCGTCGGTGATGGGCGCGATCGTCTGATCGACGACGTACCGGGTGCCGTCTGCACGCTCGTTGGCGATCTCGCCGCGCCAGACGTCGCCGTCGAGGATCGTCTCCCAGAGGTCTTCGTAGAACGACTCGTCGTGTTCGCCGGAGTTCAATATTGCTGGGGTCCGTCCGACCGCCTCCGAGACCGCGTAGCCGCTCATCTCCTCGAAGGCCTCGTTGACGTACTCGATCCGTCCGTCCCGGTCGGTAATGATGACGCCGTGGCCGGCGTGTTCGACGGCGCTGCGGAACCGCCGCAACTCCCGCTCGCGGCGTTTCCGGTCGGTGATGTCGCGGACGGTGCCGACCTGGTACGGGTCGTCGTCGACCGTGATGTGTGAGGTGACGGCCTCGACGGGGAGCTCCTCGGCGGTGTCGAGCCGACGCAAGCGCGTCTCCTGGACGCGGGTCTCGCCCTCCTCGAAGGAGCCCCAGTAGCGATCGAACTCGTTGCGATCGAGCGCCGGCGTTACGTCGGCGACGTGACGGTCGCGGAGCTCGTCGACGCTCGTCCCGAGCAGTTCGGCGAACCGGTCGTTGACGTATCCGAACGCCCCGTCTGTTCCGTAGGTGCCGATACCGATGCCGACCTGGTCGACGGCTCGCTTGAGAAAGGCCAGATCCCGTTCGCGACGTTTCCGGTCGGTGATGTCCTGGTTGATTCCGACGAAGCCGACGGTCTCGCCACGGTCGTCCTCGATCGGTGCGACGGTCTGGTTGATGACGTACCGCGTCCCGTCCCTGCGCTCGTTTATCACCTCACCTCGCCAGACCTCGCCGGCACGGATCGTCTTCCAGAGGTCCTCGTAGAACGAGTCGTCGTGTTCGCCGGACTGGAGTATCGACGGCGTCCGTCCGATCGCTTCCTCGCGCTCGTACCCCGTTACCGACTCGAACGCCGGATTGACGTACTCGATCTCTCCGTCGTCGTCGGTGATGAGTACGACGTGACCGGCGTGTTCGACCGCGTTGTGAAACCGTCTGCAGTCGACTTTCAGACGTATGGCGGATATCGCGTGGGCGATCTCGGGTCCGAGCTCCGACAGAAACGGTGGTCCGATGCCACGCCGTGCGGTCGTCACCGCCGCAACGAGGACGTGACGGCGCTCGCCTACTGCGGTCGAGTGAACCGTCAGTCGGTCGTCCGCCTCGAGGTCGATTCCGGCGGGGACGCGTCGCACGTCGTCGCCGGCCTCGACGGTCACCGGACGATCCGTTCGGATCGCATCGACGAGGACGTCGCAGGTCGCGTCGTGACAGGCTTCGAGCACCGAGCCGTCGTCGGTCGTCTCCGTTCCGCCAGTCGTCAACATCTCGAGCGTTCCCGTCGTCTCGTCGTAGGTCGCGACCTCGATTCGGGCGACGGGATCGTACTCGAGCAGCGCCTCCCGAACCGTCGTCACCACCCCGTTTCCGTCGTTGTCGGCGGCGATCGGACCCGGATCGATCGTCGACGGCAGCGTGTGGCGGGTGAGTCGCCGGCTGATCCGCCGACGGGCCTCGAGGGCTGTCGCCGTCGTCTGAGCCCGGTACCGAACGGCGGCGTTTACGATCCGGGCGGCGAGAATCTCGCGTCCGCCACCTCCCGTTCGAACGCAGTCGGCTCCCTCGACGGCGAGTAGCTCCCGAACGAACGACTCGTCGGTGTCGGCGTCGGTGTAACAGACGACCGGCAGGCGTGACGCCCGGTTCCGAACCGACTCGAGCAGCGACAGGACCGTCTCCGCCGCCATCGTCGGCCCGAAGACGAGACAGTCGACGCTGCCGGCTTCGACGGCCTCGATGGCGGCTCCCGCGTCCGTCTCGACCGTCACCGAGAGACGGCCGCGCCGTCGTTCGAGCCACGTCGCCGTCTGCGCCGCGGTGTCGCCGCCGTCGTCGGTGTCGAGGTAGCAGACGGGTATCGGTCCGTCCTCGAGCGGACCGTCCGACGCCGACGCCGTACTCGGAGCTATTCCACCCCCGAGGCGTCCGTCATCCTGATCCATCTTCTACACCATAGCCTACCGACGCTATTACGTTCTTTGGCCGCAATGAGGACGGAAATCAAAACACTCTCGCGACGCGATACGCCGTCGGTTGGGCCCACCGTTAAGGCGGCTGGGCTGGTACCGTTTCTCGGACCCGGCATGTACGAGGCGATCCTCGTCGCGATCGATCGGAGCGAGACGGCACGTGTCGTCCTCGAGAGCGCGATCGAGCTGGCCGACGGCCTCGAGGTGACGGTACACGTCCTCACCGTCGTCGAGCCATCTGGAAGCCCCAGACGGTTCGGCGTCGCGGAGGTCGACGCACTCAACCGTGCGGCCGAGCGTCTCGTCGACGACGTCGTCGACGCCTACGACGCTCGTCCCGATCGGGACGTCGACCTCTCCGTCGAACTTCGCCGCGGCCGACCGACCGAGGTGATCGTCGCGTACGCCGACGAGATCGACGCCGACTTGCTCTGTGTCGGTCGAAGGTCTCGAGGACGTCCGGCCAGCGTAGGAAACACGACCGATCACCTCGTACGGTCGTCGCCCGTCCCGGTCGTCGTCGTTCCGGATCCGAACGCCGACTGATACGGACCGCCACAATACATTTCCCCCCGGCCTGCGTCCGGCCGACCGTGACACACTACCTGGTTCCGACCGACGGCTCCGAACAGGCGACCGAAGCGCTCCGTCACGTCCTCGAGCGGGACGCAGACCCCGAAGTGACGGTCCTCTACGTGGTCGAACTCGGCCGCACCGGACCGGAAGAGTTCACGCCGAAGTGGGTCGACGCCGAGCTCCAACACGACGCCGAGAAGCGAGCCGAGGAGACGCTCGAGGACGCACAGTCACTCGCCGCGGAGTACGACCTCGAGATCGAGACGGCGACCGCCATGGGAAAGCCGGCGCGGTCGATCGTCGAGTACGCCGAGAAAGCGGACGTCGACCACGTCGTGATGGGAAGTCACGGCCGTGACGGCCTGTCCCGGGTCCTGTTAGGAAGCGTGGCCGAGACCGTCGTTCGTCGGGCATCCGTCCCGGTGACAGTCGTCCGGTGACGGGAGCAGGCGTGCGTTCTCGAGGCAATCTCGCAACCGACAACGCTTCATTGCTGCAGTCGTTGCCTGCGTCTAGATGAGCACGGAGCACATCGAGGTGCGAGGTGCACAGGAACACAACCTGAAGGACCTCGACGTCTCGATTCCTCGCGAGGAGCTCACCGTCGTCACCGGGCTCTCGGGCTCGGGGAAGTCCTCGCTCGCGTTCGAGACCGTCTACGCCGAGGGCCAGCGTCGGTACATCGAGAGTCTCTCGGCGTACGCCCGGAACTTCCTGGGCCAGATGGACAAACCCCAGGTCGAGACCGTCGAGGGGCTCTCGCCGGCGATCTCGATCGACCAGAAAAACGCCGCCAACAATCCTCGCTCGACGGTCGGGACGGTGACGGAGCTACACGACTACCTCCGGCTGCTGTACGCCCGCGTCGGGACGCCACACTGTCCGGAGTGCGGTCGCGAGGTCGGCGAGCAGTCGGCCCAGAACATGGTCGAACGGCTGTTCGAGCTCCCCGAGGGAACGAAAGCGAAACTCGCGGCCCCCGTCGTCCGCGACCAGAAGGGAGCGTTCGAGGACCTGTTCGAAGAACTCGTCTCGGAGGGATACGCCCGCGTCGAGGTCGACGACGAGGCCTACGACCTGACGGTCGACGACCCCGAGTTAGACGAGAACTACGACCACACCGTCGACGTGATCGTCGACCGCGTGAAGATCAGTGCCGCGGACCGGCCCCGCATCGTCGACAGCGTCGAGACCGCCCTCGCGGAGGGAGAGGGCATCCTGAAGGTGATCCTGCCGGATCCGCCCGCGGAGGCCGCAGACGACCTCGGCGAGGAGGCCCGGTCGACGGGCGCACTCGGCGACGAGAGCGAGAGCGACGACGACCGCCTCGTCGTCGAGTTCTCGAAGGACCTCGCGTGTACCCACTGTGGCATCGACGTCCCCGAAGTCGAGACTCGCTCGTTTTCCTTTAACTCGCCCCACGGTGCCTGTCCCGAGTGCGAGGGACTCGGCGAGACCAAGGAGGTCGACGAGGGTCTCGTGATCCAGGACGAATCAAAGCCCCTGAAGGAGGTCTTCGAACCCTGGAGCTACAACCGGTCGTACTACCGGACCCGGCTGGACGCCGTCGCTGCCCACTTCGACGTCTCCCTCGAGACGCCCTTCTCGGCGGTCGATCCGGAGATCCGGGAGGCGTTTCTCTACGGCACCGACGAGGAGGTGGTGTTCAAACGGCAGACGAAAAACGGCACCCGCCGGAAGAAAAAGCGCTTCGAGGGGATCATCCCCAATTTGGAGCGGCGCTACCTCGAGACGGATTCGGACTCCACCCGCGAGCACATCGAGGACTACATGTCGGTGACGGAGTGTCCAGCCTGTGAGGGCACGCGGCTGAAACCTGCCTCTCGCGCGGTGCTTATCGACGACGTCTCGATCACCGCGGTCAACGCGATGAGCATCGGCGACGCCCTGGAACACTTCGAGTCGATGGAGGCCGACCTGACCGAACGCGAGAAGGTCATCGCCGAGGAGATTCTCAAAGAGATCCGCGCCCGGCTGGGGTTCATGTGCGAGGTCGGCCTCGAGTATCTCACCCTCGATCGGGAGGCGTCGACGCTCTCCGGTGGTGAGAGCCAGCGCATTCGCCTCGCCACGCAGATCGGTTCCGGGCTCGTCGGCGTGCTGTACGTCCTCGACGAGCCCTCGATCGGGCTCCACCAGCGGGACAACGACCGGCTGCTCGACACCTTGGAGGAACTGCGCGACCTCGGCAACACCCTGATCGTGGTCGAACACGACGAGGAAACGATGCGTCGCGCGGACAACGTCATCGACATGGGTCCCGGCCCCGGCAAACGCGGCGGCGAGGTCGTCGTCAACGGTCCCGTCGAGGAGCTCAAGGCCTGTGAGGAGTCGATCACCGGCGAGTACCTCTCCGGGCGAAAACAGATCCCGGTGCCCGACGACCGGCGAGACCCCGACGGCGCACTGACGGTGCTCGGTGCCCGCCAGCACAACCTCGACGATCTGGACGTCGACCTCCCGCTCGGCTGTTTCACGGCGATCACCGGCGTCTCGGGCTCGGGCAAGTCCACCCTGATGCACGAGGTGCTGTACAAGGGACTCGCTCGCGAGATGAACGACAACACCTCGGTTATTCCAGGCGACCACGACGCGATCGAGGGCATCGAGGAGATCGAGACGGTGCGGCTGATCGACCAGTCGCCGATCGGCCGGACCCCCCGTTCGAATCCCGCGACCTACACCGGCGTCTTCGACTACATCCGGGAGCTGTTCGCCGAGACCAAGCTCTCGAAACAGCGGGGCTACGAGAAGGGGCGGTTCTCGTTCAACGTCTCGGACGGCCGCTGTGAGGAGTGTGGTGGCCAGGGGACGGTGAAGATCGACATGAACTTCCTCTCCGACGTCTACGTCCCCTGCGAGGAGTGTGACGGCACCCGCTACAACGACGCCACGCTCGACGTCACCTACAAGGACAAGACGATCGCCGACGTGCTCGAGATGTCCGTCGAGGAGGCTTACGACTTCTTCGAGTCCTCGAGTCGCATCCGCCGGCGGCTCCAGCTACTCAAAGACGTCGGGCTGGATTACATGAAACTCGGCCAGCCATCGACGACGCTGTCGGGTGGGGAGGCCCAGCGGATCAAACTCGCCGAAGAACTGGGGAAGAAAGACACCGGCGACACGCTGTACCTGCTCGACGAGCCCACGACCGGCCTCCACAGCGAGGACGAGCGCAAACTCATCGACGTCCTCCACCGGCTGGTCGACGACGGCAACACCGTCGTCGTCATCGAACACGAACTCGATCTCGTGAAAAACGCCGACCACGTCGTCGACCTCGGCCCCGAGGGCGGCGAACACGGTGGCGACGTGGTGGCGACGGGCACCCCCGAGGAGATCGCCCGCCTCGAGGACTCGCATACGGGTCGGTACCTCCGGGACCTGCTTCCGGACGTCGACCTCGAGGGCCCGCGTGGCGAACGCGTCGAACCTGTGACAGCACCGACCGACGACGACTGACGATCTAAGCCACGTCCTCGAGGACGCGGTGGGCGTAGAACGCGACCGAAAAGTCCTGCGGGCTCGGCAGGGCACAGCCGAGCCAGCCGACGACGGCCGCCGTCGCGACGGGATCGTCCGCCCCCGGAAGGTGGCCGCCGACGCCGAGTGCGAGCACCGGCACGGCGAGTGCAAGCGGCATCAGCGCCGCGATCCGGAGCACCCACGGCGACTCGTGGCCGGTCGGCCGCGGTTCGACCCGCGCCCACGGCGTGCTCGCGAGCGCGGCGACGACGCCGTCGGATCGGTCGGGAACGTACTCGAGCGTGTACTCGACGCCGGCGAGTTCGAGGACGAACGCGTGGGCGTGTTCGTGTACGATCAATCCGACCACGACGGCGAACGCGAGAACGGGGGCAGCGACGATCAGGTCCGATCCGATCATTCGTCCGCCGGATTCGTCGACCCGGCTATCAATCCGTCGGTTCCGTTCCGAACGCGGACGGCTCACAGCCAACAGTTAAATATAGGGAAGTGCTACCGCAGCCCATGCCATTCACCGAGGATCTCGAGTTCGGTCACGAGGACCGAAAGCGAATCTACGAGTACGTCGAACGACACGGGGCGGTCGAGCCCGATGAGATTCGGAAACAGTTGAATCTCGATCCGGGCGGGGCGCGCCATCACATCGCGATCCTCAAACGGGACGGTCGCCTCGAAAACCGGAACGGAACCCTCCAGGTCACGATCGACGCTGGAGCCGAAGAGGAGTACAGAAAAGAGGACCTCGAGTTTCACATCCGACCGGCCAGACAGGACGACCTCTCGGGCATCGTCGGTGCCATTCGACAGGTCGCCAGAGAGCGGACGTACATCGTCGCCGAGAGCGTCGCCGACGAGATCGACCACGAGGACGCACTGTTGCGGTACAACGAGGTCGAATCGCGGATGTTCTTCGTCGCGACGGTCAGCGACGAGGTCGTCGGCTGGGTTCACCTCCACAGTCCCGAACTCGACAAACTAAGCCACACTGCCGAGCTCACCGTCGGCGTCTTAGAGGAGTATCGCGGCCACGGCATCGGCTCACACCTGCTCTCGCGCGGGCTCGAGTGGGCCAGCTCGAACGGCTACGAGAAAGTGTACAACAGCGTTCCCTCGACGAACAAGGAGGCGATCGCCTTCCTCGAGTCACATGGCTGGGAGACCGAAGCGGTCCGGGAGGACCACTACAAGCTCAACGGTCACTACGTCGACGAAGTGATGATGGCCCTCAAGCTGTGATCGGTCGTCGACGGGGGCGGTTCAGGCCGGCGCTCCCTCGCTGTCGGCGATCTCGAACAGATACTCGTCCATCCCGAACCGTTCGACGTCGTCGACCGTCTCGAGGAACCGCCCGATCTCTTCGGGAAGCTGCGCGCCGAGGTTGTCCGCGTCGCCGGGCTGGACGCGTTCGGAGAGGGTCAGAAGCGTCGCCCGGGTGATATTCAGCGCCGCCTCGCGGGAATCGAGCTGTGCTCGGTGTTGGACCTCGCCGATGAAGTCGTCGTACTGCATACGCGACGGTTCGTAGCTCGAGCCGATGAGTCCAAACCTTTCAGGTGTAAGCGTACCGCCTTCCCGACTGTCGGTCGGTTCGCGTACCGCACTCGGACCGATCACCGCACGATCGTCACCGGCACCGGCGAGCGACGAGCGACTTTCTCCGCGACACTACCCAGCAGGATCCGGCTGGCACCTGTTCGTCCGTGGCTGCCGATGGCGACGTGGTCGACGTCCGCTTCCTCGGCGTACTCGATGATCGATCGGGAGACGCCGCCGATTACGTGCTCCGTTTCGATCTCGACGCCCTTCTCGTCCGCCCGGTCGCGGACGTCCCCGAGGAGGTTTTCGGCTCGCTGCTCGTGGTTTTCGCGGATCTGTTCGTAGTTCGCCATCGCGCCCCCCTCGATCCCGGTCGCCGCATAGAAGTCGGCCGGATCGATGACGTGGAAAGCCGTAATCGTCGCGTCCGGGTACTCCTCGAGGGCGAACTCGAGGGCTTGCATCGACTGCTCCGACTCGTCGACCGGGACGAGGACGTGTTCTGCCATGGTCCGGCTATTGTCGTCGGGAAATAAGTATCTAGTCACCTCGGTCGAGCCACGACTGGGCACAGGTTGTCGGTTCGCGATCGGAACTCGGCAGTCGCACGCTCGAGTCGGCGGCAGGAACGATCACTTCGGTCGTCTCCGACGTCGACGCGTCGGCGAAAAATCGGACGTCGAATCGATATTCGTTACTTCGCGCGACCCTGTCCGCCCGTGTTGCTCGGGCGAACCTTCTCGGCACCCTTACCGCGGGTATCGAGCCCGCGGTTTTTCTTGCCGGCGCTGGTGAGCCCGCGCAGCGCACGGTTCTCGTGGGCGTCGTCACAGATCCAGTTCAGGTCGTCGTCGTTCTGGATAGCGGGGTGGTTCGGATCCACGAGAATCACTTCGAACCACTTCTGACTGCCGTCCTCGCCGACCCAGTAGCTGTTTAGCACCCGCAGGTTGGGGTACTTTCGGGTGACGCGTTCCTCACCGATGCGCTGGATGTTCTTCCGGCGACCGATGCGGTTGACGCCCTGTCGCTTCGAGCGTCGACCGGCCGTGAACCGCTCTTTGCGCGCGGTGCCTTTCCGGACCGAGACGCGAGCGACGACGATGCCTTGCTTTGCCTTGTAGCCCAGTTCGCGGGCCTTATCGAGTCGCGTCGGGCGGTCGATTCGCTCGATTGCGCCCTGCTTGCGCCACTCCTGTTTTCGTTGCCACTGCAGTTCCCCGAGCTTCCCGTCGTCGGGGTTCTTCCATGCCTCCTTGATGTGAGAGTAGAAGCTTCGTGCCATCGTATCACCTGCGGGCTTGCTGGTTCAATCCGTCCGTGGATCACATCCCGACCTGTGGTAGTTCCGAACAGGTGCCCGCTGGTGCCCGCCGACCAGCGAGTTATCCGAACGTATCCAACTCTCGAGTATAAGCGCTTCGAACCGACCTCGTGACGGACGTCTGTCGACCGTCACCCGGAACGGGACACGACAGCACTGCGGGACCGTTCTATATATCTGAATGTGGTTTACCGGTGGCCGAAATCCGAATCAGATCCGGCCGATGACGCTCAACAGCGCCTTCGTCAGATCGCATCCGCCTCGAGCGATTCGAACGAGCCCGCTTCGATCGCGTTCGCGACAGTCGCTGTGTCGATCTCGGGCACCACCTGGGGATACTTTCGACGGAAGTAGCCGATCAGGTTCGTGACGTCACGGCGAAGGAACTCCGCGGCGTTTTCGTGGTCGGTCGGGACGGCCTGGGGCCAGTCGAAGATCGTGACGCCGTCTTCGCTCACGAAGACGTTGTACTCACTCATGTCCGCGTGGACGTACCTCGATTCGTGTGCTCGCGCGAGTTCGCGAAGCAGTAACTCGAGGACGCCGAGGACCTGATCGTCCTCGAACGTCGCTCGCGAGAGTTCGACGCCGTCCATCTTCTCCATGACGATCGCGTGACGGTTCTGGTCGATCGGCCGTGGTACCGACACGTCGGGATACAGCGTCTCGAGGGTCTCGTACTCGCGTTCGGCGGCCTTCCGGGCGGTGTACATCCAGGAGACGTGATCTCTGTCCGCCGTGTAGTCCCGTTCTTTGTGTACCTCCCGAAAGTTCGTGTACCCCTCGCGATGGTACTTCAACGCGAGCGGTTTGTACGACCGGACCTCGTAGACGTCGCTTTCCTTGCCGACCCCGAGCGAGGATCCGAACTCGGAGATCGTATCGCGTTCGACGAGCGTGTGCAACGCGAGCGCGTCGTAGCCTTCGAACGCGAGGGTGTAGCCTTCGTACTGGATCGTCTTTTTCTCGATCAGCCCGCGTTTGAGACAACGCTCGAGGCGGTACTCGACCTCCTCGGGAGTCAGTCCCGAAAACGTGGGGAGTTTCTCGCGTTGGACCCACTCGGAGAAGCGCATCCCCTGTTCGATCCCCGACAGCAAGTAGAAGTCTTCCGTCTCGAGTTCCGGCAACAGGCCGGCGACGTTCCGCACCATATCCTCCGTAGCCGGCGTGCACGTAAAAACGTCGTGACGGGTGATGACCAAGATAAACCAAATATAGCTATATGGAATTCCAGGGCGAGCTACCGGCAGGAGCACACGAGGAAAGACGTGTGACTCACAGCGGTCCGTATATCGAACACAGTCCGAACGGCCGGAAGCTTCGAGACCGGAGACAACGCCGAGTTACACCGACCTCGAGTCGGCGCGGCCGTCACTCCATGACGTCCAGATCGCGGAAGTACGTGACCGAACACGGCGCAGAAAGGATGATCTCTTTGGACACCGAACCGAGGACAGCCCGCTGTGCTGGCGACCCCCGCTGGCCGGCGAGAATCAGCCGATCCGCGTCGACGTCTCTCGCGAGTTCGACGACGGCCTCGTCGACGTCGCCGCGTTTTCCCCGGATCGCGGTGTCGACACCTGCCTCCTCGAGTCTCGATTGTAGATCCCCGACCGGCGGACGACGGGCGGCGACCTCGTCGGGATCGACGTCCTCGGCCCGGGCCTCGAACCCGAGGTTCTCACGGAAGTCCTCGTACTCCTCGGTCGTGAACGCGTGTCCGATCACCACGGTCGCATCGAGCGGCTCGGCGAGTTCGAGGGCCGTCTCGGCGAGGTCGTCCGCACGCGCCGTATCCATCGGCCCAACTGCAAGTAAAATTGTCTCGATCGCCATACTCGCATGTGCCGATTCCACCCGCTTAAGGGTTCTCGTCGGTGGCGGTGACGGTCCGAACGCACTCGAGACGTGGCTGCCCGGATCTGTCCGGCGAAAAACGCCGACGGGGTTCGGGGCCTCGGTTCTCACCTCGGCATCACGTTCCGTGGCCGCTGAGACGGACCGTTGTACGTCTTCACCGGCGCACTCGCGACCGTTCTGCGGGTGTACCGAGGCGTCGGTACAGCAATCCGCATAAAGTAGCCGGACAGATACGGCGTCAACAACATCCTGCAACAGTCCGAGCGGGGACACCGCGTCGTCGTAATCGCTAACTCGCTCGCCGACGAGACCTCGAGTATGACCGACGTTGCAGGCCGGGAGTGGCGACTGGTCCGGGACGACGCCCGCGACGGGCCGACCCAGATGGCACTCGAGGAGGTCGCTGGCGAGACGGCACTCGCGGAGGGGGTCCGGACAGTTCGGGTCTTCTCCTGGGAGCCGAGCACGCTCTCGCTCGGCTACCGGACCGATGCCGACGCGGTCGACTGGACGTTCTGTGAGCGAGCGGGGATCGACGTCACACGACGCCAGACGGGCGGCGGCGGCATCTACCACGACGCGTACGCGGACATCTCGTACACGATCGTCGCGCCCGCCGAGGACGTCCCCAGCGACCTGATGGACTGTTACCGGCTGTTCTGTGAGCCGATCCTCGCAGCCCTCGAGACGATGGGCGTCGACGCCGGCTTCGCGGCCACGGAACGGGCGGCGATCCTCGAGCCCTCCTGTTACCTCCGGGACGTTCATCCGGCCCACGACGTCGTGGCTCCAGCCAGCGACGGGCGTGCGAAAAAGCTCAGCGGTAACGCCCAGTACCGCCAGCGCGACGTCGTCATCCAGCACGGCTCGATCAGCTACGCCCGCGAGCCCGCCCGCCACCTCGGGGTCTTCGCCGATCACGAAACCTCGTCGGCGGCGTTCACCGACCGGGTGACGAGCATCCGCGAACAGGCAGCGATCGATCGCGAGACCGCCGTCGAGACGCTCGCGGACGCGCTCGGGGAGTGGTGTAACGCCGAGGAAGGCGACTGGCGCGAAGACGAACTCGAGGCCGCACGCGAACTCGCCGCCGACAAGTACGGCACCGACGCGTGGATCCGCGACCGGGACGCTCAAGCGGCGGACTCGAGCCGGTGACGGCCGCCGTCAGCGATCGGCGACGGCGTTCCGAAGCGTTCCGACGCCCTCGTAGGTGACCTCGACGTCGTCGCCGGGTTCGATCAGGCCGGGGTTCTCGGGGCTGCCGAAGGCGATCACGTCGCCCGGTCGGAAGGTGAACCGACGGGAGAGATGTGCGATCAGCTCGTACGGCCCGAACAGCATCAGGTCGGTGTTCGCCTCCTGGCGGCGCTCGCCGGCGACGTCGGTCCACATCTCGATCCCGCGCGGATCGAGGTCGGTCTCGAGCCACGGCCCCAGCGGCGCGGCACCGTCGAAGGCCTTCCGGGCGGTCCGACCGACCTGATCGAGCGCGTCGACGTCGTTCAGGATCGTATAGCCCCGGACGACCTCGGGGACGTCTTCGGGCTCGAGGTCGCGACAGCGCTCGTCGATCACGGCCGCCAGCTCGCCCGCGTAGGTCAGCTCGTCCGTGAAGTCGGGGTAGGGAATCGGTCGGTCGTGACCAACGAGTGCGGTCGGGGGTTTGATGAAGAAGTCGGGTTCCTCGGGTCGTTCGTATTCCATCTGCTCGAGCGTCGCCGCGTAGTTACGTCCGACGCAGTAAAGCGCCGAGGGCTCACACGGCGGGAGGAGGTGGCCGTCCCGGCCGACCTCGTAGCGACCGTCGTCGGCGTAGACGACGCCGTCTTCGTACCGCCCGGCAACCGGCCCCTCCGGAGTCGCAAGTCGTGCGAGTCGCATACGCCCGCTCGCCGAGCCGAGGGGTTAGGTATGTCGATCCGTCCGAACGCCGCTCGAGCGTGATCGACCCGCCCTCGGACGCATCGATCGGAACGTGGCGAACGTTGCCGGGGCTGTCGACGGGGCGAGACGGACCGTCCGGACCGGCCGGTCGGCGTATCGTCGGCAAAGCGGCGATCTGAACCGATAGACGCCGCCAATCGGCGTCACAGGCACGGTCCAGATTTACCCTCGCTGGTAGCTTTATCCCGTTGTCTGACCAACAGTATCGTGTATGTCCGACTACGACACCGACGTACTCGTCTCGGCTGACTGGGTCGAGGACCACCTCGAGGAGTTCCAGTCCGACGATCCCGAGTATCGACTCGTCGAGATCGAGAGCCCGAGTCCGCCAGACAACGACTTCCCCTCGCTGTACGACGAGGGCCACATCCCGGGCGCGATTGGCCTCAACTGGGACGAGGACCTCTCCGATCCCGACCAGCGCGACATCCTCAAAAAGGACGACTTCGAAGACCTCGTCGGCGAGATCGGAATCAGCGAGGACTCGACGGTCGTCTTCTACGGCGACGGCCACATCCCCAACTGGTTCGCCGTCTTCGCCTACTGGGAGTTCAAATACTACGGCCACGAGGACGCCCGGGTCTTAGACGGCGGGAAGGACTACTGGATCGAAAACGACTACCCGCTGACCGACGAGGAGCCGGAGTTCTCGGCCCAGGAGTACGAGGCCCGAGGGCCCTTCGAGAGCATCCGCGCGTACAAGGACGACGTCGACAAGGCCCGTGAGGCCGGCCTCCCGATGGTCGACGTCCGATCGCCCGAGGAGTTCACCGGTGACCTCATCGCGCCGCCGGAACTCGACGAGACCGCCCAGCGCGGCGGCCACATCCCCGGCGCGTCGAACGTCCCCGTGCCGACGAACCTCCGCGACGACGGCCGATTTCTGCCACCGGACGACCTCGAGGAGCTGTACGCCGAGGAGGGCATCGACGGCGACGAGTCGGTCGTCACCTACTGCCGGGTCGGCGAGCGCTCGGCGATCGCGTGGTTCGCCCTCTCCGAACTGCTCGGCTACGAGGACGTCCACAACTACGACGGCTCCTGGACCGAGTGGGGCAACCTCATCCGCGCGCCGATCGCGAAAGGCAAGGAGTAGCGACGCCCGGTTTCGATCTCCCACGATCACCGAGTCCGTCTCCTCGCGACTCAGCGACGAAACGAGACCGTATGCCCCGGAGCAGCCGTCACCGGAGCCCCGAAGCGGCAAGACGACTGCCCTCGAGCGAACGAACCGTTTCCCTGTGTCGCGATTCACCGGAACGTTACGCGAGTGGGTCCGGCGTGGCGAAGCTCACGCTGCGAGCAGGAGGTAGGTTCGAGCACCACATCGCTCGAGCGAGACGCGGTCGGTCTCGAGGTCCTCGCGGACGAGCCGTCGGATCGCCGTGAGATCGAGTCCTGTGACGTCGACGCGTCGTCGGACTGTCGGGTCGGCGACTCGCGGTTCGATGCCGGGTTCGACAGTTGCCGATTCGATGCCACCCTCGCTCTCGAGCCAGTTCGTGTCGACGTTCATAGCTCTCCGATCGGACCGACGGGACGTCAAACCGACCCGTCCGAAGTGAAAGTGAAAGTAGACAGCTGAGACGCTCGAGACGACTCCAAGTCCGGTCTGGGTCGGGCGTATCGGTCAGTCGAGACGGGCAACCGAGACGCGTGTCGTTCCGCAGTCGGTCTCGATGGTCGTCTCGTCGACGATCGCGTCCGTCGCCCGATCGCGCCACGCCTCGAGGGCGTCCGCGCGGGCCTCGCGAACCCGTTCGGGGGAAGCCTCGTCGGGGAGGTCTCCCTCGATCGCTGCGAGCGTCGGAAACTCCGAGACGACCGCATCCGCGAGCAGATCGGCCGGCGAGACGTGGATCGCGTCGGTAGCACGGTCGGTCCCGTGAGAGACGTGAATGCGGGCACGCATCCGGCCGTGAAACGGTGGCGTCACCCGAAGGACGGACGTGCCGGGGTTCTCTCGCGTGTAGACGAACGCGTCGACGACGTCCGCCGCGGAGATCGCGAGCGAGCGAATCACACCGGGATCGTCGTCTCCGGACATCGTCGTCGGTTGGCCCCAGGACGGTTTAGACGTAGTGGTTCGTCGATCAGTCCCCGAAAGACGGTGACGGTCGCAGTCGTCGCGCTTTTGCCAGCGTGGTCCGACGGCACAACTGGATGCACGTCGTCGTCCCGTTTGCTGCTGGCTCGCCAAAAACCCGTCTGGCCCCGGTACTCGACCCCGACGAACGGCTGGGGTTCGCCCGGGCGATGCTCGAAGACGTCGTCCACGCCGTCACCGAGACGGGCAGAGAGCCGACGGTGCTCGCGACCGAGTCGGTCGACGCCGACGTTCCGGTTCGGGTCGACGATCGGCCGCTGACCGACACAGTTAACGACGTCCTCTCGTCGGCGGACGGGCCGGTCGCGATCGTGATGGCTGATCTCGCACTCGCGACGGCCGACGCACTCGAGACGCTGTTTTCGGCCGACGGCGACGTCGTCCTCGCTCCAGGTCGCGGCGGAGGGACGAACGCCGTCGTTAGCCACCATCCCGGCTTCCGTGTCGACTACCACGGGGTCTCCATCCTCGACCACCGACGGGCCGCACGCGAGGTCGACGCCGACCTCGAGACGGTCGACTCGTTTCGACTGGCGGTCGACGTCGACGAACCCACTGATCTGGTGGAAGTGCTCGTCCACGGCGACGGCCGCTCGCGATCGTTCCTCGAGGACGCGGGATTCACACTCGAGACGAGCGACGGCCGGGTAAGCGTCGACCGCGATTCCGGTAGCGAGTGAGGACGGCGTTTCGTTGCCCGATACACGAGCGACTCGAGCTTAGCTCGCCATCTCTCGACACGACTCCGCACACGTCGGCAGAACCTCGGCACACACTCGACAGTGTTCGTGATCGAACTGCTCGCACTCCTCGGCACACGCTTCGCACACATCGGCACAGACGGCAGCCAGATCACCGTGATAGTCCGAGTCGCGAGCCATAAGCCTCGCGTGTAGCGTCGTCAGATCCGCGACGTCGCGACAGAGCCGGACACACTCGGCCATCGCTTCGCCCTCGTCGGCACAGGCGTCCGCACACCACTCACAGGCCTGTGCAGCCTCGAGGCAGTTGTCGATACACTCCTGCATAACCTCGTCCGCGTGTGAAAGGTCTTGTAACGACATGACAACACGGAGTACGCGTCGTCGTCCGGTCAACTCCGTGCATGCCGCTGCAAGCGGCTGTCACGGGAACACGGACAGCGGACGAGCCTCCTGACGGGAAGTTCTAGCTGTCGACGACGGCAGCACCATCGTCGACGTGCTCGTACTTGTCTTCGAACTCTTGGATCAGCAGCCCCATCTTCGCGTACCAGTCGTTCAACATACGCCGCATATCGCCCGCGATCTGAGACGGGTCGGTCGGGTAGTAGACGTGGTAGTACCCGCCCTGGTCGTAGTTGATCTGGTCTTTCTGGATGAACCCGCTCTGGAGCAGTCGCTGGATCGACCGGTAAGCGGTCGAGCGTTCGCGATCGACCCGCTCTGCGACCTCGTCGATCGTCATTGGCTCGTCGTGCTCGACCATCGCCTGAAAACACTCCGTGTCGAGTCGCTTGAGCCCGTGGATACACTCGAGCAGTCCTTCACACTGCATATCTCGTTGTAGCTGTTCTGCCATTGGATCGGCCATTACCCTGACATAGGAGAGCCGTCGATAAAAGGATTTTGTGAGTATTGTACAATTGTATTTGAAAGCTACTAGCGGATGCAGCGGTTTCGTTGCGTCCCACCACGGTGGTGCCGTCGGTCGCGTCGCGTTCGAAGCCGATATCGAGTAATCGCCCACCGGTCGACCCTCCCTTCCGGAGAATCAAGTGGTATCGAGGCCACTACACGTTCATGGTTATTTTTCTCTCTCTTGAACCAATATTCGATATCTGGGGAAGTGAATGCGTGGCCCAACACCGTATCACTGCGTATCGAATACCCTTGTATTGGGTTATCAAAACAATATTATACCGTCGGGACCTACCACCGGTATGAAAGCAGTACTGGCGACCGATCTGTCGGCAGCGAGCGAAGCGACGATCGAGAACGAGGTCTGTCTCGAGTGTCTCGGACGGATCGGCATCGATGAGATCCACCTGGTGACGGTCGTTCCGTCGAACGTACACGCCGGAATGCCGGGCATCGACTTCGAAAAGCGACGACGGAAGGCTCTCGAGCGCTACCGTCGCGCCATCGAGAGCGCCGGGTTCGACATCGAGACACACGTCGTCCGCGGGACGCCACACCGACGTATCACCGGCATCGCGGAGACGATCGGCGCCAGCCTGACGGTCGCTGGCTCGCGCGGACAGAGCCCACTCGAGAACCGCGTCATCGGATCGACCGCCAGAAACCTCGCTCGAACGACGGAGACGCCGCTTTTGATAAACCGGATCGAGCGCGAAGTCGACGAGCCCACCATGGTCCGAACACACCTCTTCCAGCGGATGCTGTATGCGACCGACTTCTCCGACAACGCCGAGCGGGCATTCGAGGCGTTCTCGTATCTCCGCCACGCCACCCAGGAGGCGACGCTCGTCCACGTACAGACGCCGAAAGATCCGGGACTGTCCGAAGGGGACGATCCCGGCGAGCAACTCGCGGAGTTGGCGAGCCAGCTCAACGCGTGGGGGATCGAGACGCAGACGGACGTCCGTCAGGGCGATCCAGCCGAGGAGATTCTCGCCGCCGAGGAGACGCACGATCCGACGACGATCCTCGTCGGTTCGCGCGGGCAAAGTCGACTCCGTCGACTGTTGCTCGGTAGCGTCTCCGAAGACGTCGTCGCTCGAGCGACCGGCAACGTACTACTCGTGCCGCCGGCTCGCGTGACCTGATTCCAAGCTCCGATCGAGCGCCGACGGTCGATCACGATAACCGACGCCCTTTTACTTTCGCACATTGTATTGTGTGATAGCTCCAATATAGAGCACAATAACCATGAGCACGGAATACGACGTTACGGAGACGCTCGACGTGAAAGGACAGTCCTGCCCAATGCCGGTCGTCAAGACGAAACAGGCGATCGACGACCTAGCAGAGGGTGACGTCCTCGAGGTGGTGGCGACGGATTCGGGGAGCATGAGCGACATCGACGGCTGGGCAGCGGGCACCGACGGCGTCGATCTCCTCGAGCAGGTCGAGGGCGACGGCGTCTACAAACACTACGTACAGAAGACTGACTGAGATGAGTACGGACAACCCCACACCGGCCGACGACGCCGATCCCGCGGTCGACGCCGCCGACTTCCAGGCGCTTCGTGAACGCGTCGACGACCTCGAGTCGTCGCTGGCCGACGCCGATAGCGACGACGACGGCAAGAAGATGACGATCATCGCCACGCAGGGGACACTCGACATGGCGTACCCGCCGCTTATCCTCGGGAGTACGGCCGCCGCCTTCGGCTGGGACGTCGTCGTCTTCCACACGTTCTGGGGACTCGACATCCTCCACGAGGAAAAGGCCAGAGAGCTCAAACTCAGCGCCGTCGGCAACCCGAACATGCCGGTGCCAAACGCCGTGGCGGCCCTGCCCGGCATGGACGCGATGGCCACCAAGATGATGCGAAAGAAGATCGCCGACAACGAGACCGCCACTATCGAGGAGCTGATCGAGCTCTCGCTGGATCAGGGCGTCGATCTGCAGGCCTGTCAGATGACGATCGAGCTGATGGACTACGACGAAGACGACTTCTACGACGGCGTCACCACCGGTGTCGGCGCGGCCACCGCGATCCAGCACATGGCCGAGTCGGACATCCAGCTGCTCGTCTAACCACTCACCAATGCATGGATCCGAAACCGAACACACCTTGGCGAAACCGAGTCTCCGCGTCGTCGAAGCGATCGCCGATGCGGAAGACGTCCACCCCGCAGATCTCGAACCACCGCTCAACGACGTCGTCGATCCGACCGCGCTCGACCTGTTGTTCGAATCGACCGCCGCAGACGACGACACCACTCGTCGTGGCCACGTCTCGTTCCAGTACCGGGACTACGACGTAACCGTCGACTCGAGTGGGACCGTCGAGCTGGCGTAACGACGGTTTTGTCGACGCTGTCGCGGTCGAGAGCCGACGGTGCGGCGTTCGCAACCGCTAGACGGCGAGACACCGCCCGCATCGTCACACCTATGGCTGAACCGCCCCTACGGGCGAGCGTGCAGATCGTCGGCTACGAGCGAAGCGGGGTCGGATCGGCGGTGCTCGTCAGCGACGACGGCGACGTTCGACGCCGCTCGCTCGAGTCCGGCACCGAACTCGACGGCACGCTGGGACGTCGCGTCTGTGCCGGCACGATCGACGGCGACGTCCATCAGCCGTGTGATCGACCGACCGCACCGTTTTGTGCATATCATACGAGCACGTGGGTGTGTGCGACGTGTACCGGCACGTGTCTGAAAGACGAGATGGACTGTCACGAGACTCACGCGGTCTATCTCGCAGCCTTCGCTCCTGACACGTTCAAAGTCGGCGTCACGAAACGCCGTCGCCTCGAGACCCGACTTCGCGAGCAGGGTGCGGATCGTGCCGCACACATCCGGACCGTCGAGAACGGCCGGATCGCCCGCGAGATCGAAGCCGAGATCGCCCGCCGGCTACCGGACCGCGTTCGGACGGCCGCCAAAATCGAGGGTCTCACAGCAGCCGTCGACGAGGACGCCTGGGAGACGCTGCTCGCCGAGTACGACGTCGCCGAGCGGTTCGATCTCGAGTACGGCCTCGACCTCGAGACCAGGCCGATCCGCGAGACGATCGCCGCGGGGACCGTCGTCGGTCTCAAAGGCCGACTGCTCGTGCTCGAGCAGGGTGGAACGAACTACGTCGTCGACCTGCGTGACCTCGTCGGGTACGACCTCGAGACGGGCGAGAGCGATCGGAGCCGTCAGTCCTCGCTCGACTCGTTCGGGTAGCCGGTCTCGTCTCGGCCTACGCGAACTCGACTGCCTCGCGTTCGAACCGTTCTGACTCCTCGCGCCATCGCCAGGATCCGATCTCGGGGTCGTCGGCGAGCGAGACGATGACGTACGATCGATCGGGCCAGGCCGCCGCCTCGACGTCCGTCTCGCTCGGCGAGAGTGGGCCACGTGGATGTGAGTGATAGAAGCCGACGATCTCTTCGCCGCGGTCCTCGAGTCGCTCGAAGATCGCCAGTTGCTCTTCGGGATCGATCCGGTACCGATTCAGAGGGGTGTCGGCCGCGTTTTCGGCGGGGTAGTGCGAGCGAACGCGACTGCATTTCTCGTCGAACTCGCCACCGAAGACGCCACAGATCTCCCGTGGGCTGCCCGCTCGAGCGTGTTCCAGGATCGCCTCGCGAACGTCGGCCGGGATGGAGATCACGGCTCCGTCGCCTCGCGTTCGAGGTCGGCGACCGAAACGGCGACGTCCGTGGGCGGCCCCACAAAGTGGTCGGGCTGGACGATCGCCGCGAGGTACTCGAGGGTGTCGACGAGTCGCGGGCCGGGCCGGTTGACGTAGTGGTGGCCGTCCATCGCCCACACCCGATCCTCGCGGACGGCGGTGAGGTCGCTCCAGCCCTCACGCTCGGTGAGATCACCGATATTTTCGGTGATCTGCTCGAGGTCGAACCCGCAGGGGGCGACGACGAGTACCTCGGGATCGTACGCGAGCACGTCGTCCCACTCCCGTGGCGTCGATCGATCGGCCGGATCGGCCATGCCGTACTCCCCGCCGGCGGCTGTGACGAGTTCGGGGGTCCAGTGACCGGCCACCATCACGGGGTCGGTCCAGTCGAGGACGGCGACGCGTGGCCGCTCGAGGGCGTCCGAAGCTGTCTCGCGCACGTCGTCGATCCGCTCGCGACGTCGCCGAACGATCTCGGTCGCCCGGCGTTCGCGGTTGGTCACCCGACCGATCCGTTCGATGTCGCCGAGAACGTCCGCGACCGTGTGCGGATCGGTCGTCACGATTTCGGGATCTGCCGTAATCGCTTCGACGGCGCGTTCGATTACCGCCTCGTCGACCGCACAGACGTCACACATTCCCTGGGTGACGATCACGTCCGGCTCGAGGTCATCCAGTAACCCGACGTCGACCTCGTAGACACCCTCGTCACCCGTCTCACGGACCTGCCGATCGATCTCGGTGCTCGACGCGTCGGCGTCGATTCGCGAGGTCGTGACCGAGGGAATCTCCCCGACCCAGGGTGGGTAGTCACACTCGTGGGAGACGCCGACCGGCTCGAATCCGAGTTCGGCGACGATCTCCGTCGCGGAGGGTAACGTCGTGACGATTCGCATACGTCAGATACGAACCCCGACGGCAAAAGGAGTCGCGTTAGCGGATCCCACGTGGGCCGTCTTCGTCCTCGTTCTTACCGTCGTCCTCGTCGAGTCCGCCGCCGTCGGCACCATCGGCCGGCGTCTCCGGATCGTCGTCCGTCGGCGCCTCGGTGACGTCGATCTCGGTGACGGTCGACTCGTCGGCGGTCTCGTGGCCGCCGGCCGACTCGAGATCGGTCCGTTCGACGTCGCCGTCCTCGAGCGCGTCGTCGACAGCGCCTTCGTCGATCTCGATGACGACCCCGTCGGCGGTTTCGCGACGGCCGAGTAGCGTCTCGAACGCCGTCTCCGTCTCTTCGTTTACGGCCCAGGCGAATCGGAGCAGCCGGTCGAGTTCCGGGTCGACGTCGGTGCCGAGCCGATCACGGGTGAGCTGGTCGATGCTTCGTGCGCCTTCGGGGTGGAGATACTGGAACGGGTGATCGTTCGGAACTTCGCGCAAGTCGACGTCGAACGACCACAGGTACGGCACCACCTGTACGGCGTATCCCTGTGGTTTCGGGGCGCGCCTGCCTGCGGCCGTCAGTGCGATCGTCAGTGCCGTCGAGCGGGCGTCCGTATCGTAGTAGACGCCCGGGACGCCGGGAATCGAGAGTCTCATCGTCGGGAGGTGGCGCGCGCTCGGCGTGAACGTGTACCCGGCACAGTCAGCCCCGTTTTGTAGGGACGGACATCGTCTGGACCGATGGTTGCTTCAGGTCACAGAAAATCCGGACGACGGTTCGAATCGGTACAGTGGCCGTCAGAATCCCGTGAACTTGTCCCGCCGGTAGAGATCGAGTTCGGACACCGAGGAGTGCTCTCGCGTCGCGGCGAACGCGATCGCCTCGGCGATCTCTTCGGGTTCGGTGACCTCGCCCTCCTCGAACCGCTCGGCGAACGTATCGCCGTCGGTCGTCTCGAACTCCGAGCGGACCTCCGAGGGGTTGACGATCGTCACTCCGATGCCGTCGTCGCCGACCTGTGCGGCGACGCTCTTGGCGAAGCCACGGACCCACCACTTCGTCGCCGCGTAGGCGGGGTTGAACGGCCGCGGGTACTGTCCCGCGAAACTCCCCACGAAGATCAGGTGTCCCTCGCGCTCGCGAACGTGAGGGATCGCTTCCCGCGTCGCGAAGAAGACACCGTCGACGTTCGTCTCCTGCATCGTCCGGTAGTCCTCGGTGGCCATCGTCTCGACGTCGCTGCCACGGCCCAGCCCCGCGTTGTTCACCAGGACGTCGAGTCCGCCGAACCGATCGACGGTCGCCTCGACGAGCGCCTCGACCTCCGCTTCGACGCGAACGTTCGTCGGCGCGACCAGCACCTCGACGTCGTACTCGGCCTCGAGGTCGGCCGCGATCTCCTCGAGTCTCGCCTCCCTGCGGGCTGCAATCGTCACGTTCGCGCCCTCGGCTGCGAGTTCGTGGGCCGTTGCCGTGCCGATGCCGGCGCTCGCCCCGGTGACGATCGCCGCCTGTCCCTCGAGTCGTCGGTCGTTCGTCATGGCCGGAGCAACGTCGTCGACCTTGTTCGGTGTTTCGCTCCGCGGGGATCAGTACCCCTCGAGGTCGTACAGCTCGCCGTACTTCGATTCGGCGTACTCGAGGAAGGGGTCGGCCGTCAGCCGCTCGCCGGTCGCCCGTTCGATCAGCTCGGGAGTGGTGTAGCGTTTGCCGTGGGCGTGGACGTTCTCGCGGAGCCAGCCGTTGAGGTCGTCGAACGCGCCCTCGCGGGTCCGGTCGTCGAGGTCGCCGAGGTCGTCCTCGGCAGCCGCGTACAGCTGTGCGGCGAGCACGGAGCCAAGCGAGTACGTCGGGAAGTAGCCAAAGGAGCCGTGCGACCAGTGGATATCCTGCAGACAGCCCTCCGCGTCGGTCTCGGGGCGGACGCCCAGATACGCCTCGTACTTGTCGTTCCAGACCTCGGGGACCTCGGCGACCTCGAGCTCGCCCCTGATGAGCTCGCGTTCGATCTCGAACCGGATCACGATGTGGAGGTGGTAGGTGAGCTCGTCCGCCTCGACCCGGATGAGGTTGTCGTCGTAGACCTGGTTTGCGGCCTCGTAGGCCTCGGCTGGCGTGACGTCGTCGGTCGCGGGGAACCTGTCGGCGACGGCAGGGAGAAACCGCTCCCAGAACGGCCGCGAGCGGCCGACGTGGTTCTCCCAGAGCCGGGACTGGGACTCGTGGACCGAGAGGTCACGGGCCTCGCCGAGTGGGGTGGCGTACCCCTCGTCGGGCAGCCCGAGGGTGTAGTTCGCGTGGCCGAACTCGTGGACCGTCGAGGTGAGCGAGCCGAGCAGATCCGTCTCGTCGAACCGGGTGGTCACGCGGGCGTCGAACTGAGTTCCCGAGGAAAAGGGGTGTGGCGCGGTGTCGAGTCGACCCCGGTCCCAGTCATAGCCCAGCGTGTCGAGGACGTCGCGACACAACGCTTCCTGGGCGTCCGGATCGAACTCGCCGTCGAACGCGTCCGTCGCGAGGTCGGCGTCAGCGTCGCCGATCGCGTCGATCAGTGAGACGAGTTCGTCGCGCAACCGCTCGAGGACGTGTTCGGCGGTCTCGAGGTCGACGTAGGGTTCGAACTCCGCGAAGAGCACGGCGTAGGGATCCGCGTCGGGGTCGACGTGCTCGGCGTACTCGCGTTTGAGCGAGACGAGTTCCTCGAGGACGGGTGCGAACGTCTCGAAGTCGTCCTCGGCTTTCGCTTCCTTCCACGTGGGGTGGGCGTTCGTCGTCGTCTCCGAAATCCGCTCGACGAGCTCTCGGGGGACGCTCGTCTGGCGATCGTACTCCCGGCGAATCTCCCGAACGACTGCGGCTTGCTCGTCGGCGAGGTCGGCCGACTCGAGTTCCTCGAGGAGGTCGCCGGTCTCCTCGTCGGTCAGCAGTTCGTGAGAAAGCGACGACAGCGTCGAGAGCTGCTGTGCCCGGGCTGGCGTCCCCTCGTCGGGCATCACGACCTCCTGGTCCCACTTGAGCACGCCGGCGGCGTTGTCGACGTTTCTGATTCGCGTGACTCGCTGCTCGAACTCCGCGTAGACGTCCGGGTCCGTCGTCGAGGTCTGGTCTGTCGCCATCGAATCGGGGTACGGCTGGAGGAGCTATCAACGTCGGGGTTCGAGGACGGACGCTCACTCCGCGTCCCGTTTCGACTCGCTCGAGTCCGAGTCTGGCTCGCCCGCGTTCTGGTCGCCGACGACCGCGCCCACGACTCGTTTTGCGAGCAGCGCGGGCACGTCCGTCGGCAGCGTGAGATACTGTTTGCCGGCTACGAGCCCACCGGCGAGCACCAGCAGGGCCGTCCCGACGACCGGCTCGCCACGGACGAGTACGAACTCGAGGCCGGCCAGCGCGGCCGGAATCGCGAGAATCAGCGTGCCGGCGAGCGTGATCGTATCGAGGATCCCTGCCATCGGCCGACAGGACGTGGGCGACGCCCAAAAACACGACGACCCGGAACGGCTTTCCCCTATCGCCCGTCATCCACGGCTATGTTCACGGGAATCGTCGAGGAGACGGGTGAGATCCTCGCCCGGACGGCAACGGACGACGGGCTGCGACTGCAGATCGGGGCCGACGAGGTCGCGACGGACCTCGAGCACGGCCAGAGCATAAGCGTCAGCGGGGTCTGTCTCACGGTCGAGACGTTCGAGGAGGGCGAGTCCTTCGAGGTCTTCCTGGCCGAGGAGACGATTTCCCGGACGTACCTCGGTGATCTCGAGGACGGCGACGTGGTCAACGTAGAACGGGCGATGCCCGCGGACGGCCGGTTCGACGGTCACGTCGTCCAGGGTCACGTCGACGCGGTGGCGACGGTCGAAGCCGTCGAGTCAGCGGGCGAGGACTGGTTCTTCGAGTTCCGGCTGCCGGAGGGGTACGACCGCTACGTCGTCGAGAAGGGCTCGATCACGCTCGATGGCATCTCGCTGACCGTCGCCGACCTCGCCGAGGACCGCGTGACCGTCGCGATCGTGCCGACGACCTACGAGGTGACGACGCTCTCTGCGAAGGAGCCCGGCGATCCGGTCCACCTCGAGGTCGACGTGATCGCGAAGTACGTCGAGGGGCTGCTCGAGGGATACGTCGAATAGCCCTAGCGTCGCGAGGGATCGAACTCGGTCAGCTCCGATCGGGGCTCGCCGGTGTCGCCGGCGCTTACGTCGCGGTAGGTACGGCGGTAGTGGGCGATCTTGCGATAGAGGTAGTAGCCGATCGCGACGTTGTATCCGACGACGTAGGTGACGAAGACGGCGTCGGCGGTGACGGGGTAGAGACCCGCGACGAAGCCGGGAATGAAGCCGACGGTGATGTTGTACGTCGCGTGGACGAATGCGGCGACGAGCAGTCCCTTGGCGATGAGCGGCCCTGCGTACTGGCGGTTGAACTTCGCGAGTCCGAGGTAGTAGCCCGCGATGGCGGAGTAGATGACGTGGCCGGGACCGACGAGCGCGCGGACGGTCGCGATCTCGGTCGCAGCCGTGTACAGCCCCGCCTCGGGACCGACCTCGGCGACAACTTGCGTAATGTAGATGACGTTCTCGATCGCCGCGAAGCCGAGGCCGGCGACGGCGCCGTACACCGTGCCGACGATGACGGCGTCGAAGCTCTCGCTTCGGTAGGCGAAGACCCGGACGGCGAGCAGCTTGACGATCTCCTCGACAGGGCCGACGATCAGGTAGAAAAAGAGGGCGGCACCGACGACCGGGATCGGGTAGAAGACGCCGGCACCGATCGTGTTGATGACGGCGGCGAACGTCGCAAACAGGACCGCGAGTGCGAACGTGGCCACGAGCAACCCGAGTGGCTCCCGCGTCGTGATGTCCGCCCGCCAGATGTACGCCGCGAGCAAGAGGGCGGGCACGATCGACAGCAGGAAGAAGACGCTGATCGCGGGCTCGTCGGCGACGAGCACGGCCGGCGAGGCGAGCAACGCGAGCGTGAACATGAACGCGGCCGCAAGAACGACCCCTCGGAGACCGTAGTTCAGTGCCGCGTAAACGCTGTACGCGAGGTGATCGAGCGTCGATCGGGGCTCCCACGTCGAGACGTCGTAGAGGTCGACGGAGTCGTCTGCGGCTCGCTCGACCGGATCGCGCCTGCGTGTCATGCCCGCACGTACGGGTTCCGCCCCGGTAATACGTTGGTTCGCGGAACCGTCTTCGACGGAGGATATGCGGCCGACGACTCGGAATCCACAAAGGCACCGCGTTCTAACTCGAGGGCATGTACTTCGACCGACGACTGCGGCCGATCGATCCGTGGACGGGGGTGGCCGGTCGACGATGACGACCGTTCGCGTTCGTGGCATCTACACGACGGCAGTGACCAGGCTGCTCGAGACGGCCGACTGTGAGGTCGTCCAGGCTTCCGAGCCGATCCGGGACCGGTTCGACGAGACGTTCGGGTTCGAGCCCGCCGACGTCACAGTCGAGACGACTCGCGACCGACAGGGCGTCTCGGTGTCGGGCGAACCGGACGCCGTCGAGGCGGTCACAGCCGAACTCGAGTCGGTCGCGATCGACACGTTCCGGTGGGACGCAGACGCTCCGCGAGGGGCGGTTTTCGACGCCGAGGTCGTCCAGACGGCCGGCGGCGGCGGTGCGGTCGAACTCGGCGACACCGTCCGGGGCTATCTACCCTACGACGACGTCGACGGCTACGTCGACGTTGGTGACCGCTACCGGGTACAGGTCCAGGATCCGAAGCCGCCGTGGGACGACGACCGTCCGCTCGTGCGCCCGACCCTCGCAGTCGAGGGCGGACTCCTCTCGCTCTCGCGGGACCGGACCGGCGTCTCGGCGGCAACCGACGGCGAGGAGGCGACCGAACTCGTGGGCATGACCGACCTGCTGTCGGCCGAGCCGCCGGAGGGGTGGGGGGTGCGCTGGAACCGCATCGCAGCCGAGGCCAATCTCGAGGCGATGGACGACGCGCTTGCACGTGCAGCCGAACAGGCGCGAACGCTCGAGGACGCCCTCGGAGGCGTCGACGACGAGCCGGGCAAGCCACGACGGCTCGCGACACCCGAAGCGACGGTGTGGCTCTGGTTCGGTCGCGAATCCAGGTTCGCGCTGGACGGAGTTCGTCGCGACGTCGAGACGACGATGCCCGGCCATCACCGGATCAAGGCCGCGGATCGAACGGCGAGTGCGGCCGTCGACTTCGCCGAATCGGTCTGTGGATCGCAGTGGAACGACGACGGCGACGACGATGGCGACGCGTTCGCGTTCCCGTTCGACGCCGTCTCGCGTCGGTTCGGCCCCTCCGACGACGATCGGCTCGCGCTCGGCCACGGCAAACCCGACGGCCGCCTGCTCACGCTCGGGACCGGCGACGTGACCGACTGGGATCCCGAGGGAACGATCACGCTCGAACGCCGGATGCACGGCGGCGGAACCTACGACGCACTCGACGTGCCGAAGGAAGACGGCGACGTCGCGGTCACCAAGCTCCGGGAAGGTCGGTGGTGGTATCCGACGACGTACAAAAACGAAGACGGGGAGACGAAGGGCACGTACGTCAACGTCTGTACGCCCGTCGAACTCTTTCCCGACTGTGCCCGGTACGTCGACCTCTACGTCGACGTGGTCCGTCACCGCGACGGTACCGTCGAGGTCGTCGACGACGACGAACTCGAGGCGGCCGTCGACGACGGGCTCGTCTCGACGGCGCTGGCCGAAACGGCACGGAACGTCGCAAGCGCCGTCGAGCGAGCGCTCTCGAAGTGACGACGTGGACGCGACTCGGCCTCGACGGTTCGGTGCCAGTAAGACAAGTCCGGCAAACGCAGCCGCACAACCGAACCCCTATCAAGGCAGCCCAGTAAGGAGCGGGTATGACAAAGCGGCACGTCTCGCTCCCCGACGAGGCCGAGGCGGGTATGCGTGAGTTCATCGAGACAGTCGACGAGCGACTCTCGAGCGACGAGGACACGTGTTCGATCGTCGAGGACGTCCTGGTCGACCTCTCGGGCGACCGAGACGCATACGACCGATGGCAGGCAGGTGCGGACGTCTCGCCCGCCGAACGGATCCGGCTCCAGAGTTACGACCCCTGTAACACCACCCTCGAGAGCGAGTACTACGCCGAGAAAGACGAAGCGAAGTTTCGCCGATCGAAACACCTCCAGTGGCTGTGGCGCCAGTTCGACAGCCTCCCGATCGCGGACAACGTCGAATTCGCCTTGCGGTTCCGACAGATGCTCGCGAACCACCTCTTCGAGGAGTGTGGCGAAAAATGCCGGTTCTTCAAGGGTATCACGTTCACCTACGGACACAACATCTCCGTCGGCGACAACGTCGTGATCCACGACGACGTCCACTTAGACGACCGCGGCGAACTCTCGATCGGCGATCGCGTTTCGATCTCCGACGGCGTCCACGTCTACAGCCACGATCACGACGTCGTCGACCAGACAGAGGTCCGCAACTACCACACGATAATCGAAGACGACGTCCGGCTCACCTACGACGCCGTCGTCCGTTCGGGCTGTAGGGTCGGCGAGAACGCCATCGTCGGCGCTCGCGGCGTCGTCCAGAACGACGTGCCCGCCCACCACATCGCCGTCGGCATGCCGGCAAAGAGCGTCAAGATCAAACCCGGCTGGGAGTCGACCGCGACGCCGGTCGACGAGGCCGGCGTCAACCGACAGGAACAGCGCCGGATCGAGTACGACCTCCCCGACGACCTCAAGCAGTTCGACGAGTTCGGACGCGACCTCGAGCCACCACGGTAACTCGTTCACATTCCCGTGACGGTCGCGGGTAGTGACGGGCCACGGAATATCCAAGTGCTTCGAGAACGTATGTCACACCGATGGAGCTCTGGGGCTGGCTCGTCGGGTACGTGGTCCTGTTCGCCCTGCTTCACCTGTTACTGTACTACGCCTACGTCCGCCGTGGAAGCGACGACGGCTCCCCGATGCCGTCCTTTGCCGACGGCAACCGCGCCGGTACCCAGTACTCTTCGAGCTCCGACGGCTACTCCGGATCGGGCGACGACACCGACGCCGAACCGGAGTTCGACGGCGAGACGATCAGGTGTCCCCACTGCGGCGTCCGGAACGACGCCGACAAGACGTACACGTACTGCTGGAACTGCATCTCGACGCTTCGGCAGTGATCGGCTGGTGGCAAGTTCCGCCACGAGTGACGCCCGCCCGGACAGCCAATCTCTCTCCGGTTGAAACGCACCACGAATCTGTACATCTAACCGAAAGTTCTGTAAATACTACGGGTAATAAACGATTGCGTTTTATATCAGGAGTTCTCTCGCAAAGACGCGATCGTATGTACGACCGAGACCCCACGTCCAACCACGACACGCCACGTCCTCCCGCAGTGTATCGCGTCACGCACGACCCGGACGGTCCCGCCACGCTTAGTACGACAGTCGTGCACGCACTCGCCGACTGCCTCGGCGTCGACGTCACCGACGCGACGTTCACGCTGTACGACTCGATCGACCCCGACGCGCTCGATGCCATCTTTCGACCACGTTACGACGGGGCGGCCCGCACCGGCGGTCACGTCTCGTTCGTCGTCCAACGACACTACGTCACGGTCTACGCCGACGGCGAGATCCTGATCGAGCCGACCGAGGCTACTCGGTAATCGCCGTCTCGAGCGCCTCGAGGTGATCGATCCCGACCACGGCGACGACGTCACCACGGTTGCGAATCGACTCGAGGCGATCGACCATACACCGTTCGCGCGTTTCGTCACGATACGCGGACGCGCCGTTGTCGTCCCCGATCAGCGCCCGAACGCCGGCGACGTGGGTCCGCTCGTGTGCTGCCTGGCGGGCCGGCGGATCGGCGTGATCCACCGCGTACTCGATCCGGTCGTCACACGCGACCGTCATCGCGGTCGTACGTGTCACCGTCGCTGCGAGTCGACACGTCATCGCCTCACGGGTCGCACTGCCGAGTCCCGACATCACCCGTTTCGCGGTCTCGAGCGGGACGCGATCGGCGACGAGTCGCGCGATCAACCGGCGCAGAAACGACCAGTTCGGCGCGTCGATTCCGACGACGTCGGCGTCGGGTGCGGCCTGGATCGCCGCGCTCATCTCGCCGCCGAACCGCGGCGGCGTCGCGTCCTCCCGGGCGTACATCCGATACAGATCGATCGCGGCGGAGGGCAACTCGAGGGCGAGCACGGCCGGTCGAACCGACTCGAGAACGCTCCGGACGCGGGCGACGCTCGCCGGATGATCGTGGACGACGCCGACGAGGAAGACGTCGCCGTCGTCGCCCGAAATTCGACGACAGAACCGGGGATCGACCCGGGGGTCGTCGAACGTAGCGGCAAACGAAGAGTCGGCCATGAACTCGCATGGACGTACGTGAGCGGCGATATAATCCTTCTGTTCCTCGGCTCAACGTCAGCTTGATCGAGCGGACGCTGAATGAGAATCTCGGCCCCAACGCGTTCTCGTCGCGGAACTCGATCGTTTCTGATGCCAATCGTCCGTTTTACCGACCGTTTTGGGATAACTGGGGGCGAGTCGGCAAAACGACGGCGTCGCTTTATTGCCGTCTCGACCGTCTGCTTTCGCAGGTCGTGAGAAAGGATCGACCGTGACGCCTCCCAGCCCGTCTCGCGGTCGTGACGACTATCGGATATACACATGTCCAGAACGACACTCACCGCGGACGACGAGGGGAAACGCGTCCTGAACACCGACGGAACGGCAGTCGGCCGAATCGTCGATGTCGAGGACGGTCGCGGCTACGTCGAGCCGGATCCGAGCCTCACCGACACGATCAAGGCAAAACTCGGCTGGGGCGACGTCAGCGAGACCGCTCACCCGCTCGACGAGGGCAGCATCGAGAGGATCACCGACGACGAGGTGTACCTCCGCGGCAATCTCTAAGTCGACCGAGTGTCGACCGCGTCGTGTCGCACCACCAGGTGTTCGCGTCGAGTGATACGCATCGAGAAAGATGGTGACGTTGGAACGGAAAGTGAATCGAGTATGGTGCCCTCGCTGTCTCGACTCACATGTCCAGTATCGCTTGACCTGGATCGTGTGACCCTGGTTAGCCCGATACCGGACGCCCCATCGGAGTAGGACCTGCTGGCCCTCTTACGCCATCCTCCGCCCGTCCAACCACCCCGACCGTTCGTGGCCGTCGTCGCCAGGTGGGACATGGGAAACCGGCGTATTTAGCGTTGTGGCCGCCTGCTCAGAGGGCTTAGCTCTTGTGGCCGACGGCGAGATAGACGTCCGAGCTCCGGGTTCGTTTCGGATCGATCGACGGCCCACGGGGCGTGTGATACTGCCGGACGTACGTCGTGAACGATTCTTGCCGCCCCGAAGTGGCGAGAACCGTCACACAGTTACGTCCGATAGTATGAGACCTACCGCATCTCCTCTAGCGTTTGAACGGTGTCCGACATGATCCACGCCGTTTCGCTACCAGGCTCTTCGAGGCAGATCGCAAAGAACGAATCTCGTCCATCGTCGACAGTAATCCGGTACCCACGGCTCGTTAGCACCTGGCCCTCGTCGGGAGGGGATTCACGACTAGTCACGGTTGTACTTCGAGGCAGTCGCGGATAACGACCTCGGTTCGCGACGAGCACAGGAGCGGTCGACGATCTCGAGTGACGGAAGCGATGCGCCGTCGAATCCAGCAGACGGAGGCGTGGATCACCGCACGAGGAGACAGAACCGGGTCCGGTATGCGCCGGCCGGGAATTGAACCCGGGCTATGAGCTTGGGAAGCTCATGTCCTACCACTAGACCACCGGCGCTCGTCTACGCATTCTTTCCGTTCTGGGCACTTGAACGTAGCGCTCTCGACGGAACGATCACGAATCTTGACGTCCGGTCACTTTTTCGCGGCGAGGCGAGTCTATTTGGCCGCGTCGGCCATACGGGCGAGCGATGATGGACCTTCGGTTCTCGGAGGCAGAACTGGAACTGCGACGCGAACACATTACCGACTTCATTCGCGAACAGGTCGACGCCGCGGGTGTCGACGGAGTCGTCCTCGGACTCTCCGGTGGGATCGACAGTACGCTCACCGCCTACCTCGCGGTCGAGGCCCTCGGTGCCGACGCCGTCCACGGCCTCGTTCTCCCCGCCCGAGTCAGCGACGACGAGCACATGGGAGACGCCGAACGGGTCGCTCACGACCTCGAGATGCCCGTCGACGTCATCGAGATCGAGCCGGTGATCGAGACGCTGCTCGAGGCCTATCCCGAGGCGGAGGACGATCACGTCGCCGTTGGCAACGCTCGGGCGCGCGTACGGGCAGTGTTCAACTACCTCGTGGCGAACCACGAAGACCGGCTCGTACTCGGCACCGGCAACCGCAGCGAGGCCGCGGTGGGCTATTTCACCAAGTACGGCGACGGCGCGGTCGACTGTCACCCAATCGGGAACCTCTACAAGGCACAGGTCCGCCAGCTCGCCCGTCACGTCGGCGTGCCGGAGGAACTGGTCACGAAGACGCCGACGGCCGAACTGTGGGCCGACCAGACCGACGAAGAGGAGATGGGACTGGACTACGACACGCTCGATGCCATCCTCGCGACGCACGTCGACGGCCCGCTGTCGTCTGCCGCTGCCGCCCGTCACCTCGCCGTCGACGAGGAGACCGTCGCGACCGTTCGCGGCATGTACGAGGCGAGTGCACACAAACGAACCGTACCGCCGGCACCCGAGCCGCTCGAGTAGCGGACTACTCCCGCAACGCGGCCAGCTCCTCGGCGTGGGCGACGACGAGGTCTGCGAACGCCTCGGCCTCGCGTCGTTCCTGGCGTTTTCGGTCGCCGTCGTCGCGCAGTCGTCGTTTCAGTACGGAGAGTGCGTCGGCGGCGTTGTCGGCGAGTTCCGTCGCAACCGTCCGGGGGTCGTCCTCGATCCGCGAGATGAGTCCCATCCGGAGTGCCTCCTCGGCGTCTACCACCCGTCCCGAGAGCGCAAGCTCGAGGGCGTCGCCCTCGCCGAGCACCCGCGGGAGCCGGACCGTCCCGCCCCACGCACCGAAGAGACCGAACGTTACGCCCGGCTCGCTGAACGTCGCCTCCGGCGTCGCGACCCGGAGGTCACAGGCGAGTGCGAGTTCGAGACCACCGCCTCGTGCCGGTCCGTCGATCCCGGCGACGACGATCGACGACGACTCCTCGATCGCGGTCGCGACCGCCTGGCCGCGTTCGGCGAATCGCCGTGCCTCCGGCCCGTCGAGTTCAGCGACGACGTCCAGATCCGCCCCCGCACAGAAGGCTGGTCCGGTTCCTTCGAGATAGACGATCGGTTCGGTGGCGTCGACGATCGCAGCCTCGAGTTCGTCGAGTCCCTCCCAGGGAAGCGCGTTGCGCGCGTCGGGACGATCGATCGTCACGGTGCAAATCTCGCCGTCGGCGTCGGGTTCGATCATGCCGAAACGTGGGATGGCGTTTCCAAAGGTCTTTGCCTCCTCCGCCGTAACCCCCCGATGATGGACAGGGCCGCCCGCTGCCGGCGCGCCGCCCGCGACGCCGTCGCGGACGTCGAACCGCCCCGGTTGCACGACGTTATCACCGACCTGCTCGAGGCCGCATCGATGACGCCGGGTGTACTCACGCTCGAGAGCGCCGTCGCGATCGACGCCGACGCCGACGCCGACGTCGAACCCGTCCTCGATCGCGCCGCCGGCGTCCAGCTCATCTACGAGGGCCTGCGCCTGACGCGATCGCTCGCACACGCCGAACCGTGGGCAGACGCCAACACCCACACCTACACCGATGCCGACGTCGTAAGCGACGACCTCGATGCCGACCTCGAGATCCTCGCCGCCGACATCCTCGTTGCCCGCGGGTTCTACCTGCTCGCACGAACCGGTGCCGCAGAGATGGCCGTCCGGACCGTCCAGGCGTTCGGCCGCGACCAGACGCTGCGCGAGCAGCCGGACGCCGACGCCGAGGCTATCGACGCCAACCTCGAGTGTGACGTCCTCGAGCTCGCGGTGACTGCCGGGACGTCCGCGGTCGGGTCGACGCCGCCGGCCGAGCTGTTCGCAATCGCAAACGACGTAAGCGACGCCGTTGGCGTCGGCTTTCCACCTGCGACAGAGTGTCTGTCCGATCTCGATATATCGGAGATGGACGCGACCCCGGGTGAGGAGGCTGCGACCGATCGAGCAACGTCGGCGACTGACTCGTGATCGCGTGACGCGCGACGGATGCACACCCCCGTGGTGAATCGAAACCCATAAAGATGACTCCCGGCAACAAGCAAGTGCGTGCCTGGGTAGCTTAGCGGTAAAGCGCGTCCTTGGTAAGGACGAGAGCCCGGGTTCAAATCCCGGCCTAGGCTTTGTCGTTTCCTTCAACTCTCATCGCCTGATATGGATTGCTGTACTCAGCTACCTGGGCAACCGAAAGACGAGTCGCGGTTGCCATGGGCTGACAGTAGTCAGTACGAATCGCACTGGCTCGAGACGGGTCTGCTCGGCCGACCTCGAGCAGTCAGACGGATTCCCGAAAGCCGAAACTCGGTTTCCGGTGGGTATCGCTACGAATCGAACTCGGCTCGGCGTCGATAGACGACCGGCTCGCGGGCGACGCGTTCGACGGTCCCCTCGCGCTCGAGGCGCTCGAGGTGAGCCGCCGCCTCGCCGGCTCCGAACTTGACGTGGACGTCCGCGAGGTCACCGAACAGCTCGCAGGCGAGTTCCCACGGCGTCGCCGGGCCGATCGCCTCGAGAGTCCGCGTGACGCGTTCGGTTCGCTCGCGGTGGTGGGCACGGACGACGTCGATGCGATCGGACTCGAGGCTCGTCCCGTGACCGGGCAGGAGCCGGCCCGGTCGCTCCTCGAGACGGTCGAGTGTGTCGCGATACGTCGCGAGTGGATCGGTCGTTCGGGTGTCGCTGCCGCCGACGTTCGGGGTGTACGTCGGCAAGACGGCGTCGCCGACGAACGTCACGTCGGCGGTCCCGAACGCGGTGTGACCAAGCGTGTGCCCCAGCGTGGCCAGCACCTCGAGGCCGGCGACTCGGTCGCCGTCGGAAAGCGTCTCGACCGGGTGGGTGTCGGACATCGACGACGGCTCGTCGCCTGCGATCACCGACGCGACCGTTTCGTGGGGGACGCCCCACGACCGCATCGCCGTCGCGTCTCGCTCGAGTCGGTTCTCGCGCTCGGCGGCGTAGTCGGCGACCAGGGTCGCGTCGTCTTCGCCCATCGCGACCGTCGCGTCCGCCTCCATCGCCAGCCGCGGCGCGAGTCCAGCGTGGTCTGCGTGCCAGTGTGTGACGAGTACGTGTTCGACGTCTGCGAGCGCTACGTCGGCGCGGTCGAGTCCGGCCCGGAGGTCGTCCCAGGCATCGTCGGTCGGCGGCCCGGGGTCGATTACGACACCCCGGTCGGGCAGGACGTACGCGCTGTTCGTTCCTTCCGGCGTTCCCTCGCCGACGGCGACGCGCTCGACGATCATGGCCGATCGATATACCGCGAGTTCCCTTACTCCGACGGTTTCGGGCCCTAGTAATGTTTGAACAACAGCGCACGGACGTCGTCTTTCGTCTGAACGTCCTCGGTCGTGCCGTCGGGAAGGGTGACCCGATACCGGTAGTCCGCAGACGGCGACTCCGCCCACTTGTCGTCGTGAGTCTCGAGCAGGCTCATCATCCGGTCGAGCATGTCGTCGTCGGTGGCGTCTCCGTTCGAGTCGTCCGCGGACGCGTCGTCCGAGTCGCTGGCGGTCCCGTCGTTATCCACGTCTTCGGTTGCGTCCGCCGTCTCGAGCTGGCTCTCCTCGTCGTACGACAGCGTCCCCTCGTCGGTTCCGGAATCGTCGGTCGTCGACGGGGACGGTTCCTCGAGTTCCGTGGCGCCGTTTTTCATCTCCCCCTCCTCTCGCGAAACCGCGAGATCGTCCATCGACGGCGCTTCGAACCCGCCATCGACCTCGAGGTCGTCCTCGAGGGTATCGATCAGGAACTGGATGGCGTCGTGGTCGCGGACGTGACCGTACTTGCCGACGACCGTTTCGGACAGCTCCTCGCGCAGGCGCTGGACGTAGGCGTACTGCTCGTCGGTGACCTCGAGCGTCTTCATGTCTCCCCGATGTCGTGGCGGGTACATAATAGTTCCAGCACGCACCGTCTCGACGTCACCGGGGTGGCGAGAATCGTCACACAGTTACGTCCGATAGTATAAGGTCGCCGCCGAGGTAGGCCCGGTATGGCACTGGAAGAGTCCCGGACGGATCTCGAAGCGGGCGAGCCCGCGCCCGCGTTCGAGCTGCCCGGCACCGACGGCGAGACGTACACGCTCGAGTCATTCGCCGACGACGAGGCGCTGTTGGTCGTGTTCACCTGCAATCACTGCCCGTACGCGAAAGCGAAGTTCGACCTGCTCAACGACCTTGCGTCCGAGTACGACGACGTCTCGGTCGTCGGTATCAACCCGAACGACGCAGCGGAGTATCCCGAAGACTCCGTCGAGAAGATGAAAGCGTACGTCGAAGACGGAACGATCCAGTACGACGCCTACCTCCGGGACGAGTCCCAGGAGGTCGCTGCCGAGTACGGTGCGGCCTGTACGCCCGATCCGTTCCTCTTCGAACGGGACGACGGCGAGTTCCGGCTCGTCTATCACGGCCGGCTCGACGACGCCCTGAACCCCGACGACGAACCCACTCGATACCACATCCGGGAGGCGATCGACGCCGTGCTGGTGGGCGAGGACGTCGACCTCGAGTGGCAACCCTCGCGGGGCTGTTCGATCAAGTGGAACGACGACTATTGACCTCCTTCCGCGTGAACGCGGCGGAATCCCACCACGGGATTGTAGGCCGAGCGAAGTGACCTGTTGGTTTCAAGACGCATACGTTCCACGCGTCTCCTGCTGGATTTCAGCATCGGCTTGGGTGTCTTGTGGCCCGATCATCAGCGTGCTCACACACGTCGCAGATTCCACTCGTTTGCAGGCGTGAGCTATACTATCGGACGTCTCGACCTCGCCACCGCGCTGTTCGGCAACGATGAACCGAACCTCGACGACGGCCGACTCGTCATGGGCCGAGACCCCGTCGTGGATCCGGTCTGCGAGTTCGGGTAACTGTCCGGGGTCGTCGCCGGAGACGGTGACGACGACCTGATCGATCGACCGGAACGGGTAGTCGTCGTCGAGGACTACCTCGACCGAATCGAGCTCGAAGTCGTCGTACACGGGCTCTTCGAGGGCCGTCTCGACCTCGTCGTCGGCCGCCGACGACAGCTGGGTCGACTGGAAGTCGAGCAGAGTGATGCCGGCAAGTGGCGCGGCGAGTACGAGTAACGCGACCGCGAAGACGGCCGCATACGTGTAGGTCGGACGGCGGGTCGGCGACACCTCGAACAGCCCCTGGGGACGGTAGCCGGCGACCCACAGCGTGGCCAGGGCGGCGAGGTTGATCGAGAGTACGTTGACGGCGACGAGTACGGCGGCACCGGCGGCCGCGCCGTACATCCCCCAGGCGACCGTGATTCCGACCGCGGCGGCGGGCGGGATGAGCGCGGCGGCGATCATCACGCCGACGATGGCCTCCGAGAATCCTCGAGTGAGACTCAGGATGCCGGCAACGCCAGCACCCAGCGCGACCGCGAGCGAGAACACGTTGGGCGAGACCCGCTCTTGTAACTCGGCGACGACGACGATATCGACGCCACCGGGCTCGAGCCCCGCCAGTCTGGCGAGCGAAGCGAGTCCGATCGAGGCGGCGACGACGACCGCCAGGCCGACGACCTGGTAGCGAAACCCCGTCGCTTTCAGCCCGTCGTCGCCGGTGACGATGCCGACGCTCGAGGCGAGTGCGGGGCCGATAAGCGGCGCGATCACCATCGAGCCGACGACGACCGCCGGCGAGTCCGCGAGCAGTCCGGACGTGGCGACGACGGCGCTTATGAGCAACATCACGACGTAGATGGGAAACGCTGGCGTGAGTTCGTCCGCTTTCGTCCGGAGCACCTGCCGCGAGGTCCGTTCGCCTTTCGCGCCGTCGTGGCTGTGTTGTTCGAGCAGGTCGTCGAACTGCTGGGAGATGACCGTCTCGGCGTCGACGACGACGACGCGTGCCTCCTCACCGACCCCGGCCTGGTTCAGGCGGTCGAGCGTCGGCTCGACGGCCCGCGTCGGGAGCGGAAATCGGACGACAGCCTCGTAACCCCGGCCGCTCGTCTCGTCGCTGACGACGTAGTCGACTCCTTCGTCCTCGAGGATAGTGAGCACGGCCTGGCGGCGTCCCTCCGGAACTGTGATCTCCAGGTACCGCATGGAGGGTTCGACCACGGACGGATGGATATACTCTCGGCCGTGATGGCCGACGTATAATCCGTCTCGGACGTAAACGCCGTCCGTGACTCACGATCCATTCGATACCGACACTCCCGTCGTCGGCATGGTCCACCTGCCGCCGTTGCCCGGCTCACCGCGGTTCGACGGCGACCGCGAGGCGATCCGCGAGCGCGCCCTCGAGGACGCCCGGACGCTCGAGGAAGGCGGCGTCGACGCCGTGCTCCTCGAGAACTTCGGGGACGCACCCTTCTATCCCGAGGACGTGCCGACACACGTCGTCGCCGACCTCGCCTCGGTCGCGACCGAGCTGACCGAAGCCGTCGACCTCCCCGTCGGGGTCAACGTCCTGCGAAACGACGCGACTGCGGCGCTGTCGGTGGCAGCCGCGTCCGACGCGTCGTTTATTCGTGTGAACGTCCACGTCGGGACCGCCGCGACCGATCAGGGGCTGCTCGAGGGACAGGCCCACGAGACCCTGCGACTTCGCGAGCGACTCGAAGCCGACGTGGCGATCCTCGCCGACGTCCACGTCAAACACGCCACGCCGGTCGGGGACGACACGCTCGAGCGAGCCGCCCGCGAGACGGTCGAGCGCGGGCTGGCCGACGGCGTGATCGTCTCTGGCCCGGGTACCGGTACCGAGACGGCCCTCGAGGACGTCGCCCGCGTCACAGAGACGCTCGCGGATCGAGAGGTCGGCGTCTTCGTCGGCAGCGGCGTGACGAACGAGACGATCGACGATCTGTTCGCGGCCGGTGCAGACGGTGCGATCGTCGGGACGGCGCTGAAACGAGACGGCGAAACGACGAATCCAGTCGCACTCGAGCGGGTTCGAGACGTCGTCGACGCCGTCATCGACCCCTGATACGGACGATAGTATGACTGTGGGTAAACGTTACGTGTATCGATCGCTAGCATTCCATGTGTGATGGTGTCAATTGACAATGCCCCCGGTGAACGCCGGGGCACAGAGACAGGACGTGCGTTCGAACTCGACGAGGTGCTCGCGGCCCTGCACACGAGGCGGCGACGGTACGTCGTCTACTATCTGCAGGAGGTCGAGGTGGCGACGGTCAAAGAACTCGCCCAGAAGAGCCTCGAGCTCGAACCCGACGGGACGGACGTGCAGGCGACGGACGTAGAGTGCCGGCGTCAGCGACTCGTCCACGGCGATCTCCCACAGCTCGCGACCCTCGACGTTCTCGAGTACGATCCGGCGAGCGAAACGGTTCGATACGACGATCCGCCGGCAGTACTCGACGGGATCTTGCACGTTTGCAAAGAACTCGAACGGTGACTCGAGCGCTGCCCGCTCTTACGGCTCGGTCGTCGCCGCCGAAACCAGCGTCGAAACGCGTGCGTTCTCTTTGATCCGGATGCCGCCGTCGGCGACCGACAGTGGCACGAGCGGCAGATGCGACCGAACCCGCACGGACGGGTGTGAGCCGCCGCGGGCGAGCAGGTCGTTTCGCGGCTGGAGGAGGGCCGGCTCCTCGAGATCGGTGAGAAACTCGTTGTGCTGGAGGACGTACTGGCCGCCCTCGAGGTGCCACCACTCGTAGTCGTCGTCGGGATTCCGTAGCTCGGTCGGGTGTGGCTCGAAGTCGGCGTCTTCGAGTTCGTCGCCGCCGAAGTCGAGGCGGCCGGGGGCAGCGACCTCGTAGATGGCGCTGACGGTGAGGTCGACGCCGTGGTCGTGGACCTGGACGGGTTCATACACCAGGTTGTCGACGCGTTCCGCGAGCGGATGTTCCGCGGACATATCACGCGGGACAACGGAACGAGCGGAGAAAAAGGTGAGCACTCGGCGTCGACCGCGACGACGGGGCCGGGTTCGGCGGGAGAGCTTTGGGACGCGAACCCGACGGTCGACTATGGTCCTGACAGACGAGGTCGCCCGGTTCGTTCGCGCGATCGGACCCGACCCGGACGAGACGCTGATCGAGATGGACGAGTACGCCGCCGCCGAGGGCTTTCCCCACGTCGGCCCCGAGGTCGGCGCGTTCCTACGGCTGCTCGCCCGGATGGTCGACGCCGAGCGAGCCTTCGAGTTCGGCTCCGGCTACGGCTACTCGGCGTACTGGCTCGCCGAGGCGTTACCCGACGACGGCGAGATCGTCCTCACGGAGGTCGACGAGGACGAACTCGAGCTCGCCCGTGAGTACATGGCCGACGGCGGCTACGACGAGCTCGCCCGCTACGAGCTCGGCGACGCCCTCGAGACGATCGAACGCTACGACGGCCCGTTCGACGTGGTCCTGATCGATCACCAGAAACACCGCTACCTGGAGGCGTTCGAGGCGGTTCGAGAGCAGGTACCCGTCGGAGGCGTCGTCGTCGCCGACAACGCGATCGCGGCGACGCCGATCCAGACCGAGAAGCTGCTGGCGATTCTCGACGGCGAGTCACCGTCCGAGCTCACCAAAGAGACCCGCGGCGTCGCCGACTACCTCGAGGCGGTGACAACCGATCCCGACTTCGAGACGGTCGCAGTGGCGCTCGGGGAAGGGATCGCGGTCAGCTACCGTACCGCCTGATCAGACGACGAGGTCCATCAGGGGATCGCCGACGAAGTAGAGAACGACGCCTGCGAGCACGATGATCAACACCCAGAGGATGAGATAGATCATGGTCTTTCGGACGAGCGCCTGTCCCTCCTCGAGTGAGGGTGCTTCGGATTCGTTGGTCACCATGAGCGGGTGTAGATCTCACCATCACTAAAAGTTGCCGGCATACGCCACTAAAACTTGCCAGTACGCCCCGCTGTTGCCGGTAGCCAGCTCCGGTCGGCGTCGCCAGGGACGGGAACCTATTTGGCCGTCTCGGCCACAACTCGAGACATGGTTTCGGCACTGTTCGATCCGGACCGGTGGGAACCGATCGACGAGCTCGACACTCGGGATATTACCTATCATCGAGCCGTCGACGGAGGCACCGTTCGGATCGCGTTCGACCGCCCCGAAGTACGAAACGCGTTCCGTCCCGGCACCGTCGACGAGCTCTACGACGCCCTCGACCACGCGAAGCGCCAGACCGACGTCGGCTGTGTCCTGCTTACGGGCAACGGTCCCTCGCCGGAGGACGGAGGTTGGGCCTTTTGCTCGGGCGGCGACCAGACGATTCGCGGCGACGCCGGCTACGAGTACGAGGGAACCGAGGAACGAGCATCCGAGCAGGGCCGGCTGCACATCCTCGAGGTCCAGCGGCTCATCCGGCACATTCCGAAGGTCGTCGTCTGCGTGGTGCCCGGCTGGGCCGTCGGCGGCGGTCACTCCTTACACGTCGTCTGTGACCTGACGCTTGCGAGCGAAGAGCACGCGAAGTTCCTCCAGACCGACCCGGACGTCGGCAGTTACGACGCCGGCTTCGGTTCCGCGTACCTCGCCCGCCAGGTCGGCCAGAAGAAAGCCCGCGAGGTCTTTTTCCTCGGAAAGACCTACTCCGCGGAGGAAGCCGCCGAGATGGGCATGGTCAACGAGGTCGTCCCCCACGAGGAACTCGAGGAACGCGCCCTCGAGTGGGGCGAGGAGATCAACGCGAAGAGTCCGAACGCGATGCGGATGCTCAAGTACGGCTTCAACATGGCAGACGACGGGCTCGTCGGTCAGCAGGTCTTTGCGGGCGAGGCCACCCGGCTGGGGTACATGACCGATGAGGCCAAAGAAGGCCGGGACGCCTTCGTCGAGGACCGGGAGCCGGACTTTTCGGAGTTCCCCTGGCACTATTAATCGGCTGATACTTCGTTCAAGCTGTGTGAACGTCGCATGAGCGGGAACCAACCCTTTTACGCCGGATTCGCCTTCTCTCCAACATGGACCGGCCGGACGACCGTGACCTCCTCGCACACGCCCTCGTCCCCGTCGCCCACGCCGAGGACGCCCGAAAGACCGCCCGTGCACTCGAGGTTTACGACCCCGCTCACGTGACGGCGCTGCACGTCGTCGAAAAAGGCGAGGGCGTCCCGGACAAGACGCCCGTCGAGTATTCACACGAACTGGCCGAGGAGTCCCACGCCGCCGTCCGCGAAACCTTCCCCGAGGCCGGAGAGCACATCGCCTACGCACGCGACGTCGTCGGGGCCACCCTCGAGGCCGCCGACGAGGTCGACGCCAGCGCCATCGTCTACCGCTCACGCGGGGGTGGACGGATCGTGCAGTTTCTCTCGGGAGACCTCTCGGTGAAACTCGTCATCCGGGCTGGCCGCCCCGTGGTCGCGCTGCCGACCGATTCCGGCGAGTGACCGTCGCGGCCTCTCGCTATCGAATGGTTTCACACGACGCGGACACCGAACTTACGCGGGATCTGGGCACGTTCGCGGTCTTTACCACTGCAGCCGGCACCATGATCGGGGCTGGCATCTTCATCCTTCCCGGGCCGGCTGCGGCCGGAGCGGGACCCTCCGCGGCACTCTCGTTTACCTTCGCCGGGATTATTGCGCTGGTCGCGACCATGTGTGCCGTCGAACTGGCGACGGCCATGCCTCGGGCCGGCGGCCCCTACTTCTTCGCGAGCCGAGCAATGGGACCGCTGGTCGGCACGGTCATCGGCCTCGGAGCCTGGCTCGCGCTCATCTTCAAGGGCTCGTTCGCCCTGGTCGGGCTCGGATGGTACGTTACCTACTTCTCGGCTGTTCCAGTGCTCGCCGTCGCCGTCGTCGGTGGTCTCCTTCTGATCGTGATAAACTGGGTGGGTGCGGAGAAAAGCGGCGGGCTTCAGAACCTCGTCGTGATCGGACTCGTCGCCATCCTCGCCGTCTTCGCCGGCCGGGGGATCTTCGCCGTCGAGACCGCGACCCTCTCGCCGTTCCTCGAGGATGGCTGGGGCGGCGTGGTCACCACGACCGGCCTCGTCTTTATCTCCTATCTGGGGATCGTCAAGGCCACCGCGATCGCAGGCGAGGTCAAAGAGCCGGGGACCACGCTCCCACGGGCGCTGCTCGCCGCCGTGGTGTTCGTGACGACTCTGTACGCAGCGGTCATGGTGATCGTCACTGGCGTGTTGCCGATCGACGCGGTCGTGGAGAGTACGGCTCCGGTCGCTGACACCGGGGAGGTGTTCCTCGGCGCGCTCGGCGGTGCGCTCGTTGCCCTCGCTGGCATCTTCGCGACGGTCTCGACGGCGAACGCGGCGATCCTCTCCTCGTCACGGTTCCCCTTCGCCATGGCTCGAGACGGCCTGATGACTCCGAAACTGCGCCAGTCCTCGCCCCGGTTTGGGACGCCGACGCGGTCGATCTGGCTGACCGGTCTCGTCATGATCGCCCTCGCGCTCGCCTTCGACGTCGAGGGACTGGCCAAACTCGGCGGCACGTTCGGCATCCTCGTATTCGCGCTGTTGAACGTGACCGTCGTCCTTCTGCGGAGTGCACGACCGGAGTGGTACGATCCGGACTTCCGGGTGCCGTTCTCGCCGATCCTCCCGCTCGCCGGTGCGGCGGCCGCACTTCTCTTGATCCCATTTATGGGACTCCTCTCGCAGGTGAGTGCGATCGCCTTCGTCCTGCTCGGGATCGTCTGGTACTACGCACAGACTCGAATCGGCGAACCGGTCGAGCCGGACCACAACATCGGCGATCAGCTCCAGCGGGTCCAGTACCGGAAAGCACTCGAGGAAAAAGAGTCACAGCTCGCCGACGGGTCGGCGGCGGGGCCGAAGATCGTCGTCGAGGTCGTCGAGGAGAAAGAAAACGAGGACCTACTCTCGATCGTCGCAGCCTTTGCCGACCGCCTCGAAGCGGACCTCGAGACCGTCGTCATCTCCGAGGTCCCGCCGCATATCCCGCTGTCGGAGTACGACCACGACATCGACGAGGAGTGGGTCGCCACGCTCTGGCAGCGACTGGAAGAGAAAGACTGCGAAGTCGACATCGAGCACGTCCTCGCTCGTGATCGGACCGACGCCCTGCTCGATTTGATCGACGACCGGACGGAACTCGTCGTCGTCGACTGGCACGGCCCGATCAGGGAGCGTCATCTCCGGGAGAGTCACGTCGACGAGGTCCTCCGGTCGGAACTCCCGGTTCGGGTGGCCGTGTTGAAACACCGGGATACGAGCGATCTCACGGACATCGTGGTCGCCACCGAGGAGAAACCCTACGACCGCGCCGAGGTCGAACTGGCCGATGCGATCGCCGCCGCGACGGACGCGACGCTGACGCTGACGAAAGTCATCCCCGAGGACGCCTCCGAGGAGAGGATCACCACGGCCGAGGAGTACCTTGCCAGCCTGGAAGAACTGGTCAGAAGCCCCGTCGAGACCGAACTGATCCAGCGCGACGACGTCAGAGCGGCCCTGGTCGAACGGGGCAACGCCGCGGATCTACTGGTACTCGGTGCCCCCTCCCACCCGGATCGGCTCCACGACTTCTTCGGTCAGACCACGGACGTCGTCGCCGCCGAAACCGAGGCGTCCGTCCTCGTGGCAAACGAGGCGGAAACACACCTCCCGTGGTACCGACGGGTGAAACGACGGATCGTGGGCGAAGGGTAATGGTGGGTCGATGACATTGCGCTGTACGACCACATCAGGTGCGAAATGTGAGTCTAGGACAGCGAGAGGCCGCGAATTTCGACGCTGTTACCGTCTTCTACCCGCCCAATCACCCGGCCGTCGGTCTCGGCGACGAGGTTCTCGGCTCGATCCTCGGAGACGGCGACGACGAAGCCGGTTCCCATGTTGAACGTCCGGTGCATCTCCTCGTCGGAGACGTTGCCCTCCGCCTGAACGAACTCGAAGACCGGCCCTGCCGGGAGTGGGTCGTCGATGACGTAGGCGTACTCGCCCATCCGGAGTAGGTTCGTCCACCCGCCACCCGTGACATGGGCTGCGGCGTTGACTCCGTGGGAACGCATCGGCTCGAGTAAGTCCGTGTAGATCCGAGTCGGCCGGAGCAGTTCCTCGCCGATCGTTCGCTCCTCGTCGCCCGGGAACGGGTCGGTGTACTCGTGGTCGCGGGTGACGGCCTCGCGGGCCAGCGTCAGCCCGTTGGAGTGAATGCCGTTCGACGGGAAGCCGACGAGCACGTCGCCGACCTGGGCCTCGCCCTCGAAAATCTCGTCTTTCTCGGCCAGTCCCACACAGGTCCCCGCGAGGTCGAAGCCCTTCACGACCTCGGGCATGACGGCGGTCTCGCCGCCCAACATCGCGAGGTCGGCCGTCTCGAGGCCGACGGCCAGCCCCTCGCCGACCTCGTTCGTGACGTCCTCGTCGGGCTCGTCGATCGCGAGGTAGTCGACGAACGCCACGGGGGTAACGCCGGCCGCGACGAGGTCGTTGACGTTCATCGCGATGCAGTCGATGCCGATCGTCGAGTAGTCCTCGATGGCCTCGGCGACGAGCAGCTTGGTGCCGACGCCGTCGGTCGCAAGCGCCAGGTAGCGGTCGCCGATGTCGAGCAGGCCGGCGTACTCGGTCGTCAGGCCGCTGCCGAAGGCCTCGAGCAGCGCCGCCGTGGCGTCCTCGCTGGCCTCGATGTCGACTCCGGTGTCGGCGTAGGTGAGTCCGTCGTCGTCTCGATCGCTCATACCCGGGAGAGCACGGGGCGCGAGCAAAAGGCCACCGGTCCGGGCTCGTGTGACGACGGAGGGCCCGATCGAGATCGGCCTCGCCGGCGTCCATCACTCCGGCCGGGCGGAACGGTAGCCGGCGACGGCCTCGTCGACGAAATAGACGAGGACGGTGAGGACGACGACGGCGATCCCGACCGACTCCAGCTCGACGCCGACGATGGAGCGATCCCCGGCGGAGACGATCACGGCTCCGGCCCCGAGGAGGACGACGAGCATCGCCAGGTACCGCCACCGTGCCTCGACGGGGACAATCCCGCCCTCGCCACGGAGAGCGAGATAGAGGTGTGCGCCGCCGAAGACGAGCCCGTAGAACAGCAGTGCCACCCAGACCGGTGCCGGCCCCGTCTCCGGTAGGATGCCGGCGTACTCGAGGGCGAACAGCAGGAACACCGCAAGCAGGACGGCACAGACGTGGACGATCGTTTCGCGGGAGACCATACGCGTACCTGCTCGAGTCGCGCAAAAAACGTTGCGTCGGTGTCGGATGGAACGCGTCTCCCACGAGCGGTACTGACTTCCCCTCGAGCGACGATACGTCAGCTATGACCGACGATCGCCTCGAGTACGAACCGATCGGAACGATCCACACGCCGTTCGAGTCGCCGGAGGAGATGCCGATCCAGCCCGCCGGGGCAGACGCGGACGGGACTGTCGAGCTGGCGCCCGCGTACACCGAGGGATTGCAGGATCTGGACAGGTTCAGCCACTGCCTGTTGCTCTATCACTTCCACGAATCGAACGACGAGGTCGCCATGACCGTTGAGCCGTTTCTCGACGACGTCTCGCGCGGTCTCTTCGCGACGCGAGCCCCCCAGCGACCGAATCCTATCGGCCTCTCGGTCGTCGAAATCGACGCGATCGACGAGAACGAGCTGACCGTCACCGGCGTCGACGTCGTCGACGGGACGCCGCTGCTCGACGTCAAACCGTTCGTCCCCCAGTTCGACGTTCCGGCGGACGACGTCGAGACCGGGTGGCTGGACGCCTCGACGTCCGCGATCGAATCGACGCGAGCGGACGACAGGTTCGTCTGATACGGATTGCTGTCCCTGTGTCCCGGGGCAACCGCGGCCCGTCTGTGGGTTCGCCGGTACTGATTTACATCGGACCGTATTACGCCCGGCTCCAGCCGAGGTCGGTCTCGAGGTCTGCCCGAAGCAGCTCCGCGACGTGGCAGGTCCGTTCGCCGGCCTCGACGATCCGCTCGAGGACGTCGTCGTCGGCGTCGGCGTCGATCGTCACGTCGAGCGCGATCGATTCGACGGACTCGCTGTCGTCCGCCGGTGAGCCGACCGCCCGAACCTCGAGGGTCGCGAGATCGACGTCGCGGATGTCGGCCTGGATGCCGATGCTCGAGGCCAGACAGGCAGACAGCGCCCCCAGGAAGTAATCGACGGGCGTCGGTGCACTGCCGCCGCCGAAGTCCTCGGTGACGTCGAAGGGCCAGCGCTCGCTGCCGGCGTCGACCGCCCCCGAGAGGTCGGGCTCGAGGCTCGCGGTGACGTCCCGTTCCGGGAGTTCGACCGCGCCCGCGCCGTCGCCCCGCCAGTCGACGTCCGCCGGGACGTCCGCGGCCGTCACGTCGGGAAGCAACGGCCAGGGCTCCTCGAGGTGGCCGACCAGCGTCTCGAGGAAGCGGGCGGCGTCGGCCCCGTCGACGACGCGGTGGTCGAACGAAAGATCGACCGGAAGCGTCCGCCGGACCGTGAGTTCGCCGTCGCGGGCGACCGGCCGTTCCCGCAGGGCGTCGACGCCGAGGATGGCGACCTGTGGCGGGTTGATGACGGGGTCGAACGATTCGACACCGAGCGGACCGAGGTTCGTGACGGTGAACGTGGCACCGGTGAGATCCGTCATGGTGTACTCGCCAGAGCGTGCCCGGTCGGTCATCCTGGCTCGTTCGCAGGCGAGATCGCCGATCGAGCGCTCGTCGACGTCCCTGACGACCGGGGTGAGCAGTCCGTCCTCGACGTCGACGGCGACGGCAATGTGATGTGACTCGTGGAGTCGGTGGACGCCGCCCTCGAAGGTCGCGTTGAACGACGGGTGTTCCTCGAACGTCGCCGAGAGGGCGGCGAGGAGGACGTCGGTCACCGTCACCGACTCCTCGTGGACGAAAGCGGCGGCCGTCGCGGCGGCGCGGAGCTCCTCGGCGTCGGCGATCCGGCGTTCGGTGACGTGGACGGCCTCGCGGTAGCTCCTGCCGAGTCGGTCGCTGATCGTCCGTCGCATTCCGTCGAGGGGGCGTTCCTCGAGAATTCCCTCGGGCGTGTCGTCGTTCTCCTCGTCCTCTTCGGCTTCGGTCTCGACGTCGTCGACCGGTTCGTCACCGCCGTCGGTCATCGCCTCGAGCCCGACGGTTGCCTCCCCGGATTCGACCGCCCCGCTCCGTTCTCCTGTCGCGACTGGCTCACCCTCGTCGACGAACCAGGCCGGGAGTCTCACGCGATCGCTCCCCGTCTCGAGGTCCGGAATCTCGACTCCGTCTCTCATGGAGAGACCAACACCAGGCGACGGCATAAAGTCGGGGAGTGGACGATCCACAGCCGTCAGCTCGAGTCGAGAGTGTCGAATGAGGAGGCGGTCCGAGTCGGTCTACCACCAGAATCCGAACACGAGGAAGAAGCCGACGAGCAAGGCGACGCTCAACGCGAACGTGCCGGCGAAGACGGCTTTGCTCCACCCGAGGACGGATTTACCATCCAGCGGGCCAAACGGGATCATGTTGAACGCGGCCAGAAAGAGGTTGATCAAGACCCCGAGGTGGCCGATCACGCCTAAGACGCCGGGGAACGCGATCAACGGGAAGAAAAGCACCGCGAGCACGAGGTTCGTCGACGGTCCGGCGACCGCGATCAGCCCGTTCTCTCGCTCGGTGATCCGGCCGCTGTGATAGACTGCACCCGGTGCAGCGACGAGAAAGCCGATCAGGGCGCTCATGACCGCGAGAAACAGCATCTGGTAGTCCGCCCGGAACTCGGCGACCTGTCCGAACTCGATCGCGACGACCTTGTGGGCGAGTTCGTGTGCCAGGAAGGCGACGCCGACGGTGACGAAGCTCAACGCCGTAAGCGTCAGAAACGAGCCGATCTCGAAGCCGCCCGCCGCCGGCGGGTCGAGAAACAACGCGAACGCGACGCTCAGGGTAACCCAGGCGACGCCGAGGTCGAACCGCTCTTTATCGCTGAAGGAAATCTCGGGTTCGGTACGGTAGCTCACGAGATCACCTCCCGGATCCCCTCGAGGGTGTTCTCGGCACCGGCGAGCAGTTCGGCCATCAGGGCATCGACACCGCCGATGTCGGGCGCGAGCCAGGGCAACACGACGAACGGGAACAGGACGGTCGCGATCATGCTCCCGACGTTCGTCAGCGCGACGATCATGATGAGCCGAAACAGGGGCACGTCGAGCATCTCCTCGAACAGCTCCCCGATCGGTTTCTCGGTGTCGCCGATGATGTCGTTGAGAAGCTGGATGTCGCCGACGTTGACCGGCCGGTGGCGCAGTTCGACGTAGCCGGCGAACCAGCCCGGAGCGAGCAGCGGATTGATGCTCGTCAGCCACGCGACCGCACCGCCGACACCCGCGCTGGTCCATCGCGCGCCGGCCAGGCGAGCAAGCGTGAACGCGAAGACGCCGTTGAACAGCACCCAGGCGAGAAACACCTGGAGCAAGAAGGTGTTCTGGACGCCCGCCATGAGAAGCAGGAAGAAAAAGCCGACAAAGCCGATCATGACGAGGTAGCTAAGGACTTTCAGCACCGAGAACCGTCGCCCCGAGTCGGTGCCGGTGATCGACTCCATCGGCGGCAACGAGTCGGGAGCCTCGAGGTGCCGTTCGATACCGGCTTTGTGGCCGGCGCCGACGACGGCGACGACGTCGTATCCCTGCTCTCGTAACGCGTGGAGCTTGTGGGCGATGTAGGCGTCGCGTTCGTCGATCAAGGCGTTTGCGCCCTGGGGACTGAAGCGTCGGAACTCCTCCATCATCGCCGAGACGACGTCGCCGTCGGTCAGCTGTTCGATGTCGATCTCGTCTAGCTCTTCGGGGTCGTCCGCGAGGGCATCGAGGGCGATTCCGATCATACCGCCGACGAGCACGCCCAGTCCCAGTCCGGCGAGTGCGCCGACACTTCCGCGGATCGTCAGGGTGCCGGCACTCTCGAAGGTGGTGGCCTCGAGCGGGCCGATTCCGGTTCCGGTGACGACGAGCGCGAGCGACCCGACGACGCCGATTCCGGCACCGGCGAACAGCCGCATCGAGAAGCCATCGAGGAGTCCGCCGGTGTACTCCGGGGCGTTCTCGAGCGACGGCAAGAACAGCAGTCCGAGTAAGAGTCCACCGACGACGCCGATCCCGCCCGCGCCGACGTACTGCAGCGTCGCGGAGTCAGTGACGCCGAGTGCGAGCGTCTCGCCCAGCCCGAGAAGCGGCGCGACGAACGCGGCGAAGATTAGACCGACGAAGACGCCGAGTCCGGCACCGAGAGAGAAGCCGATCGTCCGCGGATCGGTGATTCCGAGCGCGAGCCCGCCGACCATCCTCAGTTTTTCGGAAACCGAAAGCCGGGCCCAGAACCGCTGGATCGTCACCTGGATGTCCCGATCGACGAGGGCGACCCCGGAGCCGTTTCGCTCGGCGGCGTCGATCGCAGCCTGCATGTCAGCGCCGGGTTCGATGTCGAAGCGCTCGCCCAGCCGGGACTGGACGTACGACAGCATCCAGTAGGCGAGAAACTGGAAGACGGTGTTGCCGCTCAACAGATCACGGGCCTCGATGTCCTCGGGGGTTCCACCTTGCATCTGGCGGAACCGACTCTCGTCGAGTTCCACGGCGACGACGTCCGGTCGCTCCGCATCGACGGTCTCGTGTACCTCCTCGACGCTCGCCTCCGAAACGTGTGCCGTGCCGAGAACCGTGACGTCGCCACGCTCGCGTTCCGGCGGATCAGGAGGGTCCGGAACGCTCGCGTCGCCTGCATCACTCATTAGCGACTGTAAACGGACCACGACTTTTACCAGTATCGAAGCGCCCACCGGAGACGGCCGAGAAGAAACGAGGCCATGATCGGACGGGAAGACTGATCTCTCTCCCTCGGCAACCACCGCCGATGACCGACCTGATGGAGACCTACATCGAAAACCGCGAGATGGTCCAGCCGAACCACACGAACATGCTCGGGACGACCCACGGCGGGACCGTCATGAAGTGGATGGACGAGATCGGCGCGATGTCCGCGATGCGGTTTTCCGGCGAAACCTGTGTCACCGCCTGGGTCAACCAGATGAACTTCGAGCGGCCGATCCACCTCGGCGACACCGCCTTCATCACCTCCTACGTCTACGACGCGAGCGAGACGAGCGTCAACGTCCGATTGCGCGTCTATCGCGAGAACCTCCGGACCGGCAACCGGGAGAAGACGACCGAATCGTACTTCGTCTTCGTCGCCATCGACGACGACCACAACCCGACGTCCGTCCCCGAACTCACCGTCGCCACCGAGAAGGGCGAACGGCTCCGACAGGAGGCGATCGAGGGCGAGGCTGGCAGCCGGTAACCGAACGGTGGCTTCTACCCGTCGAGGACGGTCTCGAGGTCGGCGAGTGACTCGAGCACGTGATCCGGTTCGATCGACGACCGCTCGAGGTCGGCTCGCGTCGTGAGCCCGGTCAGGACGACGGCGGTGGTCATCCCGGCTCGTTCCCCGAGCGCGACGTCGGTGTCGAGTCGGTCGCCGACGACGATCGTGTCCGTGGGATCGGCTCCGAGCCGTTCGAGTGCGGCGTCGGCGGCGATCGACGACGGTTTGCCGAGGATGGCGTCCGGCTCCCGTCCCGCGATCGCTTCCATCGCGGCCAGTATCGCTCCCGAGCCCGGGACGGCCCCGTTCTCGGTCGGGATCGTCGCGTCGGGATCCGTGCCGTAAAAGGGGACGTCGCGCTCGAGGGCCACCAGAGCGTCCTCGAGGCGATCGTAGCCGAACGACCGATCGATCGATCCGACCACGAGATTCGCCGCCGTCGGATCGTCGGTCAGACTGAGACCGGCCGCACGCAAGATTGCGGCGAGACGGTCCTCGCCGACGAGGTAGACGGCGTCCCCGTGGTGGTTCGCCGCGAGATACTCGGCCGTAACCGTCGCCGACGTGAGCGCGTTCTCGGGGCCGATCTCGATCCCGTGAGTCTCGACCCGCGTTCGGTAGTGAGCCCCGCCACGCGTCGGGTTGTTCGAGAACAGAAGCGGCGAGATCCCCGCCGCCTCGAGCGCCGCCAGCCCGTCGGTCGCGCCCTCGAGCAGCCGATCGCCGCGGAGGATCGTCCCGTCGACGTCGACGATGGCCGCCTCGTAGCCTGTCATCGCTCGGAGAGACGAGCGCGGACCGGTTGAGCGTTCCGGGTTCCGCGGAAGGGAGACGAAGAGGCGATGGAACGAAACACGATACGCACCGCGTAGAATCGCTGTCGGTCGACGTCGATCACTGGAACGACGCCCTCGACTTCGGCGACGGGACTTGGGACGGCTCTACCCTCGAGGGTTCCGTCTCAGCGACATCTCAGAGTGCGACACCGGCGAAGAGGCAAGCCACGGCGGGGGACTCCGATCACGCGTCTAGAAGCCGCCGCCGGTGATGAGTTCGATAAAGTCCTGGACGGACAACGCCGCCAGCACGATCGCGAGAAACACCAACGCGGCGTTGGCGACGTTCAGCCGCCGCGAGTTGCGGTGTTCACCCATCGTCTCGCGGTCGTTGACCGCCCAGAACAACAGGACGGCCGCGACCGGCAGCGCGAAGATCCCGTTGTACATCGGAAACAGGATCACCATGTCCACGACCGACAGCTCGAGCCACCAGCTCACGGCCGGCGAGAGGACGCCGATGCCGGTCAGCGACGCGAAGATCACGTTGAACAGGCGATCGCCCTTGCTGACGTCGTAGCCGGCAGCCTGCGGAACGATGTACGCCGGCGTCCACATGATCGGGATGATACTGTTGAACGCGGCGGCGATCACGCCACCGACGAACAACACCATCGCCCACACTCCCAGCACTTCGACGAGCGCTTCGCCCGGCGTGATGAACGACTCGAGGGTCGTATACCCCATCGGACGCAACAGGGCAGCAGAGGCGATGAGGATAGCGATCGTCGTCACCCCGCCGACCGCGTAACCGACCGTCAGGTCCACGCGCGCGTCGGACAGGTCGCTCTTTTCGGTCCACCCCTTCTGGTAGACGAGGATCGACTCGAGAAAGAAGTTCGGCCACAGCGCGGTCGTCCCGAGCAAGCCGGCGGCCATCGCCAGCGCGCCGAACGTGTCCATCGTCGGCACGAACCCGACCGCTACCCCACCGGGATCGGCACCGCTTGGCAACGCGACGATGACGTAGACGACCATCAACGAGAGCATCATCGCGATCATCAGGTTCTCGACGGCGTCGTAGTTCAACACGCCGACGGCGATCGCCGCGAACGTCGTCACCACGGCGATCGGTTGCCAGGGAATCGTTCCGCCGAGCAGAAACGAGACGCCGGCGCCGACGGCCGCGACGAGCCCGAGCGTCCACGCTACGCAGCCGACCGACAGGAATATCGCGATCGCTGTGGCCGCGGGTCGACCGAGCTTCTCGCGGACGAACACCATCAGTGAATCGCCGTGAATGCCCAGTCGGGCGCTCATGTCTTGTGCCATAAACCCGAGCAGCGCGGCGCCGACGACGGCCCACAGCAACGTGTATCCGTGCATCACGCCCGCCTGGCTGGCAATGAACACCGACCCGGATCCGAAGTAGCTGGCGACCATCACGAACGCCAGCCCGTACTGCTGGACGTGACCGGTCAGATCCTCGACGAGGGTAGCTTCTCGGAGACTCATACGTCGATCCTCGAAGAAGGAGGCGTTCTCGAGCGCGAGGGGCAGTCTCTATCGTGTGATACCCGTTCGTCGTATCGAAGGTCGAACGTCGATGAGGGTCGATGCATGGTAGTTGTATTCGCGTTTGTGACGTGTCTCCGACCGAATAGTTACCGTTCGCGAGGGCGTTCGGTAGCTGGCTCCCAAACCCGAACCGACGTGGTCGTCATTGTAGCCGTTCCGGGGAGAGAACACTCCCGGAATATTCAAACAATTAACAGGGCTGACCTCTCCGTCTTGCCGTATGCGGGACGGTCAGCCTATCTCTCGTCACTGTGTCCGTTCGGGATCTCGAGACGACGTGGGAATCCTTATCCACGAACCCGCCCAACGGCGGGTATGGGACTCGAAGTCGATCCACCGGAACCGCCCGAGCTGTCGTTCGTCGACCCGAACGAGTACGAAGACGCCACGATCGGTGACGGCACCGCCACCGACGTCGACTATCGACGCGAGGAGCTCCAGGCGTTTCTCGAGAACGGTGCCTGGGCGGAAGCGTTCGACGAGTGGGCCGCCGAGACCGACCTCACCAACAGGGAGTACGAGATCGCCCGTGATCTCGAGTTGTTCGCCGAGTTCGATTTCTTCTGGGACGACTTCGCCGACCGGGTCGGCTATCACGCGCCGGGCATCCCGGAAGACTGGCAGGAACGGGCGTATCACTCCGAACTCGACTCCTGGGGGACAGTCTCGTCGATCAACGCCGAACTCACGGAGTTCGGTCAGATCGTCTGTGTAACGCTGAAATCGGAGTATATCGACTGGGAAGCCGAGTACGAGCCGCCGGAAGATCTGCCTGACTTCGAGTGAAGAAATCCGTCCGGGACCCAAAGGCACATTTACGGGCACCGACTAAGCGCACACATCAGATGTCTCGAAGCCCGTCTTTACCCGACCGCCCTCGACGTGAGATCGATCCGGACCTCCCGGACGACGAGCGGCTCGAGGCGCTTCGTGATCACTTCACGGACATCGTCGACGTCCACCAGCAGCTTTCGGAACAGCTCGAGACGGCACAGCAGCGCCGGCAGGATCTTCGCGAGAAGGTCGACCGCATCGAACGCGAAAACGAGACGCTAAAGAGTACCTCGCTGTACATCGCGACCGTCGAGGACGTCCTCGAGGCGGAGGTCGTCGTCAAACAACACGGCAACAACCAGGAGGTGTTGACCGAGGTCTCGCCACAGATGCACGACCGCCTCGAGGCGGGCGACCGCGTCGCCGTCAACGACTCTTTCGGTATCCAGACGATCCTGAACGCCGAGACCGACGCCCGCGCTCAGTCGATGGAGATCGACGAGAGCCCGTCGGTCGGCTACGAGGATATCGGCGGCATCGACGAGCAGATCCGCGAGGTGCGTGAGGCCGTCGAGCAGCCGCTTTCTCAGCCGGAGATGTTCGAGAAGGTCGGCATCGATCCGCCCTCGGGCGTGTTGCTGTACGGCCCGCCGGGGACCGGCAAGACGATGCTCGCGAAGGCCGTCGCGAACCAGACCGACGCCACCTTCATCAAGATGGCCGGCTCCGAACTCGTCCGGAAGTTCATCGGCGAGGGGTCGCGGCTGGTCCGTGACCTCTTCGAGATGGCCCGCGAGCGCGAACCCGCAATCATCTTCATCGACGAGATCGACGCCATCGCCTCGAAGCGCACGGAGTCGAAGACCTCCGGTGACGCCGAAGTCCAGCGGACCATGATGCAACTCCTTTCGGAGATGGACGGCTTCGAGGCACGCGGCGACGTTCGGATCATCGCCGCGACGAACCGCTTCGACATGCTCGATCGCGCCATCCTCCGGCCGGGGCGGTTCGATCGCCTCATCGAGGTTCCCGAACCCGACCACGAGGGTCGCGAGCAGATCTTCGAGATCCACACCCGCGGCATGAGCGTCGCCGGCGACGTCGACTTCGACGACCTGGCCGACGAGACGGACGGCTACAGTGGCGCAGAGATCGAAAGCGTCGCCACCGAAGCCGGTATGTTCGCCATCCGCAACGACCGCACCGACGTCCAGATGACCGACTTCGAGAACGCACTCGAGAAGATCGAAGACGACGACGGCAGCGACGTCATCTCCTCTGCTGGCTACTTCTATCAGTAACGGGCAACTCGCTCGAGCGGTGTCGACGTAACAAACCCACTAGAAGACGACGCGACGAAATCGAGAATACGCCGAGGACAGCGACCGGGTCCGAGAGCTGTGAGCCGGCCGATCCGGGAAGACAGGTCCGTGACGATCAGGGGAACGAGCCGGCTTCCTCGAAAGAGTCGACGACGCGTTGAATCGCGACGATGTACGCCGCTTGCCGGAGCGTCTCGAGGTCGTGTTTCTCGTAGGCGTCGGTCAGGGCGTCGAAGCCGTCGACGATGATCCCCTCGAGTTCCTCGTTGACCTTCTCCTCGCTCCAGTAGAACCGCTGGCGGTTCTGGACCCACTCGAAGTAGGAAACGGTGACGCCGCCGGCGTTTGCCAGAATATCAGGAATGATGAGAACGTCCTCGGTTGCCAGCACCTCGTCGGCGGCAGGGGTAAGCGGCCCGTTTGCGGCCTCTGAGATCACGTCGGCACTAACGTCCTCGGCGAGATCGGCGTCGATTGCGTTCTCGAGGGCGGCGGGGATGAGAAGGTCGACGTCGAGGGTGAGCAGTTCCTCGTTCGTGAACTCCTCGTTGGCCTCGCTGTAGCCCGAGACCGTCCCGGTCTCGTTTTTGAACGCCTTGACGTCGCGAGCGTCGAACCCGTCCGCGTTGTAGATCGCGCCGCTCGAGTCGGAGACGGCGACGACGTCCGCCCCACGGTCCTCGACGAGTTTCGCGGCGATCCAGCCGGCGTTGCCATAGCCCTGGATGGCGACGGTCGCGTCAGAGAGGTCACGCCCGAGGTAGTCGAAGGCCTCGCGGGCAGCGATGATCGTCGAGCGGCCGGTCGCCTCGACGCGACCCTCGCTGCCGCCGCTGTCGAGTGCCTTCCCGGTGATGACTCCTGGCTCGGTCGTGTTCTCTAAGGTCTCGTAGGTGTCTTTGATCCAGTTCATCTCCCGCTGGCCCGTGTTGACGTCGGGTGCGGGAATGTCTTTGTCCTCGCCGATGAACGGGCGGAGCTCCTTTGCGAACGCGCGTGTGAGCCGTTCGATTTCGCTGTCGCTGTACTCGGTGGGATCGACGACGATGCCGCCTTTGCCGCCGCCGAACGGGATGTCGACGACAGCACACTTGTAGACCATCCATCCCGACAGCGCCGTGACTTCGTCGCGGGTGACGTTTGGGTGGTACCGGATACCGCCTTTGTACGGCCCGCGGTCGCCGTTGAACTGGGACCGAAAGGCGGTAAAGCGCTCGAGCGACCCGTCGTCGAGCTCGACGGTGAGGTTCGTCTCGAGCACGCGTTCGGGGTGTTTGAGCCGCTCGATGACGTCGTCGCCAACGTCTAAGTATTCGGCGGCGTCGTCGACCTGTGACTGCAAGCTCTCGAACGGGTTCGCTTCCTCGGACATTGTACTGGATTTTCGGCGACCCCAAATTAAGCGTGTCGAATAACGCCGAAGGTATGAGATATAATAGCATATCATATGTAAATACAGTATTTATCCCATTGTATGGTAATACCACCGTTCGTCTTCGAGGGTGTTATCGAAGAAAACGAATGTTCAGTTATACGGCATCGTCGTCGACGTCGGCTGCTCCGGCGCGCTCGAGGATGCGCTCGGCCTGGGCGATCAGCGGGGCGTCGATCATCTCGCCGTCGACGGCGAAGACGCCCCGATCTTCGACGTCGGCCTCGCGTTCCCCCTCGAGGACGGCCCGGGCCCACTCGAGGTCGTCCGGGTCCGGCGTGAACGCTTCGTTGATCGTGGCGACCTGATCCGGATGGATCGCCAGCTTGCCGTCGTAGCCGAGTCCGATGGCGCGTTCGGTGGCCTCGACGAGCCCGTCTTCGTCCTCGAGATCGGTGAAGACGGTGTCGATCGCGTCGACGTCGAAGGCGGCGGCCGCGGTCACGACGCGTTGGTGGGCGTAGCGTGTCTCGGCTCCTGTACGGGTGCGGATCGCACCGACGTCGGCGACGAAATCTTCGGCCCCGAAGATCAGCGCGTCCGTCTCGCTGACGGCCGCGATCGCGTCGGCTTCGAGGACGCCACGAGCGCTCTCGACGAGCGCGAGGATCGAAACGTCGACGTCGTAGCTCGCGAGCCGACTCGACAGCGCTCCAACCTCGTCTGCGGACTCCACCTTCGGGAGCATGACGCCGTCGAGACGGACGTCTCCGGTGAGCACGCCCTCGAGGTCGTCGTTGACGCCGAAGCCGATGGGGTTGACCCGCAGGCAGACGTCGCAGTCGGGATCGAACTCGGGATCGGCGAGGACCTCGCGGACGGCCTCGCGTGCGTCCGCCTTTCGGTCCGGTACGACGGCGTCCTCGAGGTCGAAGACGATCACGTCGGCTCCCGATTCGGGCGCCGTTCGCATCATCCTCGGTCGATCGCCGGGCGTGAACATGACGCTTCTGCGAACCATACTCACGCTCTCGATAGGCGGCCGTTTCATACTACCGGCGCCTGCGGCCGGCTGTGGGTCTACGGCCAGAGACCGCGCATATCGTGGGCTTCGCCGACCCGTCGCAACGCGACGATGTACGCGGCGTCACGCCAGGTAACGTCGCGATTCTCGTACTCCGTTTGCATCGCCGCCCAGGCGTTGAGCATCTCGTTTTCGAGTTCCTCGTTGACCCGCGATAGGGTCCACGTGCGGCGGCTGATGTCCTGGAGCCACTCGAAGTACGAAACGGTGACGCCGCCGGCGTTCGCCAGGATGTCCGGGATCACGGGGATCTCGCGATCCTCGAAGATCCGGTCGGCCGTCGAGGTCGCTGGCCCGTTCGCGCCCTCGACGATGAGATCGGCCTGGATCTCGTGGGCATTCTCGCCCGTCAGGACGTTGCCGACCGCGGCCGGGATGAGGACGTCGACGTCCAGCGTGAGCAGTTCCTCGTTGGTCAGCGACTCCGGAGCGTCGTACCCCGAAACCATCCCGGGCCGTTCGTCGTGGTCCTCGACGTCGTTGGTGTCGAGCCCGGCGGGATCGTAGATCGCACCGTCGACGTCCGAGACGGCGACGACGTCCGCGCCGAGGTCCTCGAGGTAGCGGGCCGCGTTCGCGCCGACGCTACCGAATCCCTGGACGGCGACGGTCGTCTCGGTCACGTCGCGATCGTCGTACTCGAGTGCCTTCCGGGTGACGATGCCGACGCTTCGACCGGGGGCTTCCTCGCGACCGTACGAACCGCCGATGACCGGCGGCTTGCCGGTGACGATCCCGGGCGTGGTCTCGCCTTCCTGCATCGAGTAGGCGTCCATGAACCACGCCATCGTCTGTGGATCGGTCCCCATATCCGGCGCGGGAATGTCTTTCATCGGTCCGATCACCGGCCGGAGCTCCTGGGCCAGCCGTCGGGTGAGTCGTTCTTTCTCGTCTGTGCTCAGGTCCTTGGGATCGACGACGACGCCACCCTTGCCGCCGCCGAAGGGGATGTCCATCAGCGCACACTTCCAGGTCATCCACATCGCGAGCCCGATACACTCCTGTTCGGTGACGCCTGGATGATAGCGCATCCCGCCTTTGTAGGGTCCCCGGACGTCGTCGTGGTGAGCCCGGTAAGCGGTGTACACCTCCGTCGAGCCGTCGTCGCGCTCGAGCGGAACCGTGGTCCGGTAGACGGACGTCGCACGACGGAGTCGCTCGAGCGTGCTCTCGGTCACGTCGAGGTGAGCGGCCGCCCGCTCGAGCTGGCGGCGGGCGGTCTCGACGGCGGTCTCTTCTTCCGGTTCGTGAGCTGGGTCAGTAGAAGCCATGATCGGTCGGCTGTCTCCGGCGTGGAGTCACTGTCGGCGCGACTGGCTGTCGCCGCCGGCGCATTCGGTCAAATTTGACCGCCGAGATTCTTAGTCCTTGTCACCAATCTCAGGTACGTGCAATATTTGCACCACCGACTGACAGCGTGTCGGACGGCAGCCGTCGGTGCGACGCACTAGAGGAGCAACGACAGCGCCGCGAGCACCAGGAAGATCAACACGAGCCACTTCGCGATGCTCATGCTGATACCGGCGACGCCTGTCGCACCGACGGCAGCGGCGATGATCGCGATGACGAAGAACGCGAGCGCGAGTTCTAACATGCTCGGTGATATCGCCGTCGGACCGATAGGACCTCGCCTTGAATACGCCACCCATCGCGACGCCTCGACGACACGTGACGGTCGCGGTGAATCGGAGCCGGAACCGGTTCAAACCACCGTCGAGATCAGAGTCATATTGACGACGACGGCGACGAGCCACGGCAGGGCGAGCCCCGCTGGCACGATTGGCCGGTACGCGGGCTCGAGCAGCGACCGACAGGCGAGTCCGACGCCGACCGCTCCCGCTTTCAACGCGAGCATTCCGGCCAGCCCCCAGCCGTCGATCGCGGCTCGAGCGATCGGATTCGACTCGGCGAGCCCGAGGTGGAGTCCGACGAACGTCGTCACCACGTCGCCGACGAGCGAGATGGCGACCAGCAGCCAGAGATACCACTCGAGGTCAGTCATCCCGTCGAACCCGTCGTCGAGCCGTCGGACCCAGTTCGCGTCGTCGACGCTCATAGCCTCCCGGCCGGGATCGAACCGGCCCATACCCCAGCGGTGGGAGCGCGGCGGTCTCGCTATAGGCCGGGATATCGGATCGGCTATCATTGTTATGTCAACCGTAGACGCCGAGGATCGATCTTAGGGCGTCGTTATTACTGGCTTCACCGGTCCTCGAGGACGGCTCGTGCCGCCAGGCGGCCGCTTTCTATTGCGCCCTGGATCGACGACCACCGCGTGTAGTCGCCGGCGAGGTACACCGGGCCGGCGGGATCGCGGACGTCGGGCAGGTCGTCGTGAACCCCGGGCGGCTGGGCGAACTGGGCGAAGGGTACCCGCTCGGTGTGGACGAGTTCGATCCGGTCGAACAGCCGTTCGGGATACCACGACGCGAGCGCCTCGGCCGTCAGCTCGGCCAGCTCACGGTCGCTTTCCGCGCGGTCGCCGAGGAAGGTCGCGCTCACGAGCGTCGCGTCCTCGGGCGCGTACTCCGGGGCGACCTCGCTGTGTGGAACGATCTGGTTCGGTCCCGCCTCCCCGGCGTTCAACAGCAGCCGCCCGTCGGTCCCGAGGTCGGTTCCCTCGGACAGCGCGTAGTACTGGGTCACGCAGGCACGCGCCTCGGTCGGAACGGACTCGAGGCCGGTCAGCTCCGCGGCCGTCGGCGGATCGGTAGCGACGACGACCGCATCGGCCGTCCGCTTCTCGCCGGCTACGGTGACAGTCGCCGTCTGACCGTTCGCCGACACCGACGTCACCGTGGCGTCGGTCTCGATCGTCGCGCCGGCCTCGCGGGCGCGTCTCGAGAGCTGTCGCGGGATTGCGGCCATCCCCTCTGCGGGGACGCCGACCTCGCCCGTGGCGAGTGCCCGAAACGTGTACTCGAAGACGCGCTTGGAGGTCGACAGCGACCGATCGAGCGTGATTCCTCCGTAAAAGGGTGCGACGAAGTTCTCGCGGAACTGTTTGGAGAACCCCTGCTCGCGGAGGTACGTTTCGATCGAGGTGTCCGGTCCGTCGAAGATCGACGACGGATCCGACGCCGTCAACCGCCGACGGAGTCGGAGCACGCGCAGCTTGTCGCCGATCGTGAGATCGGGGTTGAAAAGCGTCGCCGGGAGCGCGGTCGGCTCGCGAAGCGGATCCGACAGCGTCGATCGGTGCCCCGGGCGGGCGATGCAGGCCCCCGGCGAGAACGTCCGGAGGTCGAGGGCCTCGAGGTCGAGCTCTCGTCTGACGGCCGGGTAGGCGGTAAACAACACCTGAAAGCCCCGGTCGAACTGGTAGCCGTCGCGTTCGACGGTCCTGACGCGGCCACCGATCTCATCGCGGCGTTCGAACACCGCCACCGTCGCCCCGCCGGCCGCGAGGTGGCGGGCGGCGACGAGCCCGGCGAGTCCCCCGCCGGCGACGATTACGTCCAGTTCCGACGTCATGTCAATACGTTCGAACGCGACACATAAAGACGTAGAGCCAATCCAGGTCGGGCCGAACTGAACGGATAGACAGGGATTTGGCCGCGGGACCGAAACCACCGGTATGGAGACGAACGAGACGCTCCTCGACCTCGAGTGCATCGACTGCGGGGAGACCGTCGACGCCGAGACGGCGGCCGCTCGCTGTCCGGAATGCGGAGGGATTCTCGACCCGGTCTACGACTACGACGCGATCGACCTCGATCGCGAGACGCTCGCGTCCCGACCGCGTGACTCGATGTGGCGCTACGAGGAGTTGCTCCCGTTCGCCCGCGAGCGGGCGGTGACGACGAACGAGGGGGCAACGCCGCTTGTCGACTGTGGGGGCCTCGCGGCCGAACTCGGCGTCGAGCGCGTACTCTTCAAAGACGAGGGTCGAAACCCGACGGGATCGATCAGAGACCGCGAGGCTGCCGTCGCCGTCACCGCAGCCGCCGAGGCCGGCGTCGACGACGTCGCACTCCCCGCCGCGGGCGACGCCGGCCAGGCCGTCACAGCCTACGCCGGACGGGCCGACCTCGAGGCACACGTCTATCTCCCCTCGCGTGCGAGTCACACGACGAAGTCGATGGTGAACGTCCACGGTGGAGAGATGACCGTCGTCGGCGGGCGGTTTCCCGACGCCGCCGGGGCCTACGAGGAGGCGCTGGCCGAACACGACGGCTGGGAGCCGCTTTCGGCGTTCGATACCCCCTACCGCCACGAGGGAGCGAAGACGATCCTGTTCGAACTGCTCGAGGACCTCGAGTGGACGACGCCGGACGCAGTCGTCGTCCCGGCCGGCGACGGCGTAGCGCTCGCCGGACTGTACAAGGCCGGCACCGAACTGCTCGAACTCGGACTGATCGACGAAATTCCCCCACTGTACGCCGCCCAGGCGGAAGGCTGTGCCCCGATCGTCGAGGCGTTCGACGTGGACGCGGAGGCCCACGAGCCGATCGACCACCCCGACACCATCTGTGGCGAGATCGAGATCCCCGATCCCGCCGGCGGTGCACTCGTCCTCGAGGCACTCCGTGCGACCGACGGCGGTGCGGTCGCGACCGACGACGACGCGATTCTCGAGGCGGGTATCGCCGTCGCGAAAGGCGAGGGCCTCGAGATGGCTCCCTCGGCCGCGGCGGCGGCAAGCGGGACGTGGGAACTCGGCGAACGCGGGACGTTCGACGGCGACGAGACGGTCGTCGTCCTCAACACCGGCGCGGGTAACAAAGAGAGCGACGTGTTACGCAGTCACCTGATGGGCAAGGGGATCTGAGACGTCCGAAGAACCGACGACGCTTAGTTTCCAGGTCCGACGCCGACGTCCGCCCACGGGACGTCGCCTTCCTCGAGGATGGTTTCGGGCTCTAACGCGTCGGCGTTGAACGCCGCGGCGAGTGCGGGCTCCGGTGGACGCTCCTCGCCCTCGTAGTCGGGATCTGCGGGCTCGGTTGCGGGACCGCCTCTCTCCTCACCGACGACGATCCGCATCCCCATGCCGAGGAACTCGTGTGGCGGACAGTACAGGTCCCAGACCCCCGGCTCGTCGAACGCACACAGCCAGTACGTGCCGGTGTCCATCATCGGCGAGGAGACGGGCTCTGCGTCGTCGGGTGCGCGGTGGGTTCGACCGAAGGCCCTGTGAAACGCCGCGACGGCGTGATCCGGCGTGTGGAAATCGAACCGGATCACGTCGCCGGGTTCGATCGCCAGCCCCGCGGGCTCGAAGAAAAACTCCGGTGGCCGATCCTCGTCTTCGTCGGGGTAGTCCATGAGAAGCTCGACGGTGTGGTCGTTCTCGACGGGCTGTTCGTCGTCCATCGAGACCGACGGGTAGCCGTAGCGAGGATGGAGATCGCCGGTATCACCGTTGCCGTTGCCCCCCTCGTCGTCATCGTCTTCCCCACCGTCGTTGCCGTTTCCACCGTTTTCCCCGTCGTCGGCTGGTTCCTCGGGGTCGTCGTCGCTTCCGAGACACCCCGCCGTCAACACTCCAGCCCCCACGATACCGCTGTACTGGAGGAATTGCCTTCGACTGTCAGAATTTTCTGACATTATATCCACACGATCATTTCGAAACCGGTTACAAAAGCGTGTCGGTTCAGCTATCGAACGCAGTGGACGTCGGAACTCGGCGAACGCGGGACGTTCGACGGCAACGAGGCAGTCGTGATCGTCACCACCGCCGCGGGAAACGACGGGAGCGACGTGTCATGCAGTCACCTGATAGCGGATCCCGAGTTCGCTCCCTCGCAGGTTGAAATCGCGTAGCGGAGCTTTGGCCGGTTTGGCTGATCGCTCCCGTGCTTGTGCCATCTCTTATCCCTGAATTTTACTCCGTACAACAGACTTATCTCACCGATAGAAATACCCCTACCGGTCGATGAGCCGGTAATGGCCTCACAAAACAGAACGGTCGAACCATCGACAGGTGTGTCAGGCCGCCTTCGTTCCGTCGCTTCTACAGTTGGCGTGTACGCGCCACTGATCGGATTGCTCATGACGATCGTCGCCCTCGGTGTGGTGTTCAGAACACAACTCGATTTCACACAGCAGCCACTCGAGTCCTATCGCATCTTTTTCGAGTTGCTCATCGCCGGACTCATCGTCGCGCTGATTCGAAGCAAGGTCGGTCTCGTCACGTATGGGATGTTCGGACCGATCATCATCTCGTTTATCCTGATCGAGAGTGGCATCTTCTGGGGACTCGTCCTGTTCACGAACGTGTTCCTTGTGGCGCTGGGGACGTACCTGATTTTCGAGCCGTTCCGACTCGGAACTGCCCACCGGATCGGTGGACTCGTCATGGTCGTCTCGATAGCCATTACGTCGTTTCACGTCATGAGTGACATCGGCGTGCTTCCGGAACGGGTCGACGCACTGCAGGTGTTCTTCCCGGCGATCGTCACCGCGTGGTACGCAGACCGCTTCGCTCGCGAACTCTCCGAACGCGGCTGGCGGGCACCTGCGGTCCGGTTCTCGTGGACGGTCGTCGCCATCGTCTTCGCCGCTTTCATCATCGGGAACGAGGCCCTCATCACCTGGTTCATGCAGACGCCGGAGACGTGGGCGCTCGTGCTGGCGGCGAACGTCTACCTCGGAACCCGATCGAACATGCGGATCAAGGAGTATCTACGGTTTTCGAACGTCTACAGCGGGTCACGGCTGGCTGCTGTGAGCAGCACGATCCGTGCAGGGATCCACAACATCGGGGCAGGTATCCGGACCCTGTTCGGCGGAAATGCCTCCCGCGTCGAACCGTCGACGGTGATGTCGATGAGCCGCCGAAATCGACTCATCAAGGAGTACAACCCATCACACCTCTTTCCGGAACTCGACAAGGCGTCGATGAAACGCGCGTTTCACGGCACTGGCGTGCCGACGCCGGAAACGTACGCACTCGTCGACTCGCCGAACGACCTCGAGACGGCAGCTGCGATCTTCGACTCGCGAGACGAGTTCGTCATCAAACCGGACAGCGGGTACGGAGGCGAAGGGATCATCGTCGTCACTGGTCGAACCGAAGACGGGTACTTCGAGACGTCGAAGGGAATCAAAACCCACGACCAACTGCTCGGTCACGTACGATCGATCGTCGAGGGACAGTACGAACCGATGGGACTCGAGGGCGTTGCGGTGATCGAGGGGCTAATTCACCCCGACGAGCACTTGCTCTCGATCGCCGGCCAGGGCGTCCCCGACGTTCGGGTGATCGTCTTCAAGGGATTCCCGATCATGGCGATGACCCGACTTCCGACCGAGGAATCGGACGGGGCTGCTAACCTCCACATGGGGGCGGTCGGCGTCGGTCTCGACATCGCAAATGGGGACGCCCTGGGCGGATACCAGAGTACGAACAAGTGGTTCGACGAGCATCCCGACACCGGCGTCGACCTCGAATCGTTCACCATCCCCAACTGGGAGGAGGTGCTCTCGACGGCGGTCAAAGCCGCCGAAGTCTCCCGGCTCGGCTACACCGGCGTCGACATCGTGATCGACGAAGACGAGGGGCCGATGGTCCTCGAGATCAACGCACGACCCGGTCTCGGGATCCAGAACTCGACGTTCGACGGCCTCCTCGAACGGACGGCGTTCATCGAGGCACTCCCCGACTCGTTCGATCTGAAATCCCCCGACGAAAAGATCACACTCGCCAGGCGGTGGGACAGCGCCGACTGGATCGACGAAGCCCTCGAGTTGTCAAAGCAGGTAGCGACGCCACAGTGGGAGACGGGAGACGGTGCCGACGATATCGGTACCGGTGTCGAACTCTCGATGCGGAACGATGCCGGTAGTGCAACCGACGGCGGTGTCGAGGACAACGATCCAACCGCCACCGATGGCGTTCGGCCGGAGGTGAACGACCGATGAATCGCCGGACCTACGGCGCGGTCGTGATGCTCGCACTCCTGTTACCGGGTGTGTGGCTTTCGAACGGCTACGTGGTGACGGTATCCGTCCCCGACGAGCTGCCGATCGCTGTAGCCGGTCCGATCGATATCGACGCCCCCGTGCTGTTGTTCGCCGGCATTCCCACGCTGTTCATCGTCTTGATGGCCATCGAGGCGACCGGCCACGTTCGCGAACGGAAGCCACCCAGCTAGACGTTCGCGCTCGAGTCGCGGTCACTAGAGCCGCGACAGCGTCGTCTCGAGCGCGTCGGCTGCGGCCTCGACGTCGGCGACTCGCACGTACTCTCGTGGCGCGTGTGCGACCGCACCCTCGTCGTCGGCCAGCACGCCAGGGCCGAAGACGACCGTGGGCGCGTCGGAAGCGAAGTACGACGCTTCGGTGGCAGCGGTGAACGGACGTATCTCGCCGCCGGAAGCGTCGGCGAGGGTCGTCGCGACCCGATCTTCGGGGTCGGTCTCCCAGGCCTCGAGAAACGGCGTCGGCCGGTCGGTAAAGGTAAAGTCGACGTCGACGCCGGACGCCGCGGGAACGGCCTCCCGCAGATGCGAGCGCAACGCCTCGCGGAACTCCGCGGCGCTCTCGGGCGGGACGCTCCGGCGGTCGATTGTCAGCCGACAGCTCGCAGGCACCTGGTTGGTCGCCTCGCCGCCCTCGACGACGGTCGGGGTGAGCGTCGCTTCCCCGAGCTGTGGGTGGTCGGGTGGGGCTTCGGCGCGGTCGGAAAACGTTTCGAGCGCCCCGAGGACGGACTCGAGGGCGGCGACCGCGTTGGTCCCGCTGTCGGGTTCGGCGGCGTGGGCGCTCGCGCCCGAGAGCTCGATCGTCCCCTGGAACCGCCCCTTCGCGGCGGTACAGACGTCGAGGTCGGTCGGCTCGCCGACGATTACGGCGTCGGCGTCGTGAACTGGCGAGTCGGGATCGGAGACGAGGTCGTACGCGCCGGTCGAGAGCACCTCCTCGTCGGGCGTGATCGCGAGCGTCAGCCGACCGTCGCCGGGGTCGACCGCGAGGAAGGCCGAGAGCAATGCGGCGAGTGGCCCCTTCGCGTCACAGGAGCCACGGCCGCGAATGACGCCCCCATCGCGTTCGAAGGGGACGTGTGGCGAGACGGTGTCGATGTGGGTGTTGAGCAGGACGTGTGTCCCGTCGCCGTCGCCACGCGTCGCGAGCACGTTGCCCGCGTCGTCGACCTCGGGTTCACACTCCTGTTCCTCGAGCGTCTCGACGAGAAACGACCGCATCTCGGTGACGTCCTCGTTCGAGGAGTACTGGACGGCTCGCTCGAGGAAGGCGATCGGATCGAATGCGTCGACGCGGGTCACTGTTCGGCGACGCCGACGGCGACCTCGCCGTCGAACTCGCGTTCGACCGGGCCGGCGAGCAAGACGTCGCCGTCGTCGAAGGTGACCTCGAGGTCGCCACCCGGCGGGGCCACCTCGATCACGTCGGCGTCGGTGTGCCCGAGCCGTCTCGCGACCGCCGCGATGGCGACCGCGCCGGTGCCACAGGCGTCGGTCTCGCCCTCGACGCCACGTTCGTAGGAGCGCTGGCGGAAGCCGCCGTCGCCGTCGGGGCTTGCGATCGTCACGTTCGTGCCCCGCGGGAAGCGGTCGGCGTGGCGGATCGGCGGCGCGACCGACTCGAGGTCGACCGCGTCGACGTCGTCGACGAACGCGACGGCGTGGGGGACCCCGGTGTTGACCATGGTGATCTCGAGACCCTCGAGCTCCGCTTCGATCACGGGTTCGTCGGCCGCGACCGGGATCGCGTCGGGCTCGAACGTCGGGTCGCCCATCTCGACGGCGACGCCGCCGTCGGTACGTTCCGCACGCAGCGTGCCCGCCTGGGTGTCGATCATCACGCTCTCGCGGCCGGTCTCGCGCATGGCCCACTCGGCGACACAGCGTGCGCCGTTGCCACACATCGGGGCCGGGCGGCCGTCGGGCTGGACCAGCGTCATCACGACCCGCGGCGGATCGAAGGCGGGCTCGAGTGCCAGAAAGAGGATGCCGTCCGCGCCGACGCCGTCCTCGCGGTCGCACTCGCGTTTCGCGAGCTCGCCGCGGTCGGGGACGAACTCCTCGGCGTCGATGATCAGAAAGTCGTTTCCAGTCCCGTGGTACTTCTCGAAAGCTACGTGCATTCTCCTGAGGGGGGCCGTTGTGGGAGCCTGGTCGTCCGCCGTCTTATCCCCCGCGATTTCCCGCGCGGCCCGTTCGGGTCGGGTGACGTCTGCGACGGTCTCGCGACGGCGGGCGAGACGGGCGACGCCCGCTTCGAGGACGACCGAGGCCGGCCGCGGCCGGGAGTTGTAGTGACTGCCCATCTCGTAGCCGTACGCGCCCGCGTTCCCGATCGCGAGGACGTCCCCGCGTCGGCTCGCCGGCATGGGACGATCCTCACAGAAGACGTCCGAACTCTCACAGATCGGTCCCGTGATCGTCTGGGCGACCGTCTCGCGGTCGTCGACGTCGGGCGCGAGGTTTCGGATCGGGTGGTAGGCGTCGTACATCGCCGGTCGAAGCAGCGTCGTCATGCCCGCGTCGACCCCGACCACGGTCGTTTCCGGGGCCTCCTTGACCGTATTGACTCGGGTCAACAGGACGCCGGCGTCGGCGACGAGGTAGCGGCCGGGCTCGATCACGAGTTCGGCGTCGACCTCGCCCAGGGCCTCCCGGGTCGCTTCAGCGACGGCCTCGAGGTCGAGTGGCTTCGCCTCGGCGCGGTAGGGGACGCCGAAGCCGCCGCCGACGTCGACGAACTCGAGGCTGCCGACAGCGCGTTCGACCTCGCGGGTAAGCTCGCCCATCCGTTCGACGAACGCGCGGTGGTCCTCGAGCGCGTCCGCGGAGACGCCCGAGCCAACGTGGGCGTGGAGCCCGACGACGTCGAAGCCGCTCGCGCTCGCGTCGGCGAGGACAGAGACGGCCCGTTCGGCCGGGACGCCGAACGTTGCGTCCGAGCCCGTCCGGACCTTCTCGTGGTGGCCCGCGCCGATACCCGGATTCACGCGGAGCGCCAGCCGTCCGTCGTAGCCCAGGTCGGCGAGGCGGTCGATCGTGTCTTCGGCTCCCGCGACGATCGTCAGCTCCGGGTACTCCGTGGCGGCCTCGACGGCGTACTCGAGGTCGCGTTCGGGCGGGCTGACAGCGGTGTAGTGGACCTGCGAGCCGTCGGCCCCCGCATCGAGCGCGCGCTCGAGTTCGCCCGCGGAGGCGCACTCGATGCCGCCGCCTTCCTCGAGGACGACGTCGAGGACGTCCCGGAGGGCGTTGGCTTTCGCCGCGTACAGCACCTCCTCGTCGGCGAACGCGCTCGCGAGTCGCCGATAGTTTGCCCGGACGCGCTCGAGATCGAGGACGTAAAGCGGTGTCTCGTAGCTCGCCGCGAGGCTTCGGAGCCTGCCGGCGTGCCACTCTCCGAGCCGACGGACCGGTGGATCCGCGACTGTCCCGGGCTCGGTCGCGAACGATGCCCCCATCCCGTCGTTTCTCACTCCCTGAGCACCTCCTCGCGCTCGGTCGACTCGAGGGTGCGGTCCTCAAGGTCGGTGGCGACGACGGCGGGTTTGTACGCGCCGCCCTCGAAGAGGTCGTGGTCGCCGACCGAGGACTCGACGAAGCGGGTGAACGCACGCCGTTCGGGCGGCAGTTCGCCGTAGAGGACCTCCTCCTCGACGAGGTCGTACACCGGGATCCGTGGCGTGAGCAGGGTGTTCTCGCCGACGACGCTGTCCGCGCCGACGACGAAGCCCGAGGTGACCCGACAGCCCGCACCGAGCGAGACGCCGTCCTCGACCACGACCGGGGCGCTCTCGACCGGCTCGAGCACGCCGCCGATCAGCGTGTTCGCGCCGAGTTTGACGTCCTCGCCGATCTGGGCACAGGAGCCGACGGTGTCACAGGAGTCGACGAGCGTGCCGTCGCCGACGTAGGCGCCGATGTTGACGAAGCTCGGGCTCATCATGATGCAATCCTCCCCGAGGTACGCGCCACGACGGATCGTCGTGCCGTCGGGGGTGTTCCGGGTGCCCCGCTCGCCCAAGTCGGCGGTCTCCCGCAGCGGCAGGACGTCGTAGTGGTCGACGCCGCCGTACTCGAACGCCCGGTTCTCCCGGAGGCCGAAGTTGAGCAGGATGCCGCGTTTGACCCACTCGTTGGCTTCCCACGAACCGTTGTGCTTCTCGGCTGCGCGGATCTCGCCGGCCTCGAGCGCCTCGAGGAACGCCTCGAGGGTGGCCAGGTCGTCCTCGTCGGCGGTGGCCGCGTCGACCTCGTCGTTCTCGTATCGCTGCTGTAGGTCCGTAATCTCGCGTTCCAGGCTCATTCGTCGATCACGTTCGCGAAGTCGTACCAGTCCGCCTTCCGTCCTACGATCCATTCGGCGGCGTCGACCGCCCCGGCGGCGAAGACCCCGCGGTCCTCCGCCCGGTGGGTCAGTCGCAGCTCCTCGTGGTCGTCCGCGAGGACGATCTCGTGTTCGCCCCGGATCCCGCCGGCCCGGAGCACGTGGACGCCGATCTCGCCCTCCTCGCGGGGCTGTTCGCCCTCGCGGCCGTACGTGCGGCCGGCGAACTCGCCGTTGTCCTCGATCTCGGCGAGCAGCCGGTTCGCCGTCCCGCTCGGGGCGTCTCGCTTCCCGTTGTGGTGGGTCTCGACGAGTTCGACGTCGTAGCCCGGCAGGTTCCGAACGGCCTGGCCGACGACGTTGAGAAGTGCCTGGACGCCACGGGCGAAGTTCGGCGCGTGCATGACCGGAATCCGCTCGCTCGTCTCCCGGAGTCGCTCGCGTTCGCCGTCGTCGAAGCCGGTCGTACCCGTGACGAACGCAACGTCGGCCTCGGCGCAGGTCTCGGCGTACGCGAGCGCCGACTCCGGTCCGGTGAAGTCGATCACGACGTCCGGCTCGCGGTCGGCGACCAGCCGGTCGAACTCGGCTGCCGGCTCGACCTCGACGCCGTCGATCGGCTCCGCGACCGGGCTCCGGTTGACCGCGAGGGCGGGCTCGCAGTCTTCGCGTGCGGCCAGGACGGCGAGGACCTCACGACCCATCCGGCCGGCCGCGCCGGTGACGCCGATCCGGACGGTCATTCACCACCCTCCGCGTCGGCGACCGCGACGGGTTCGGACTCGAGATCGGCGAGGATCGCCTCGAGTTCCTCTCGGTGGTCCTCGGCGAGTCGGGACAGCGGCGAACGAAGTCGGGCTGGGCCGTACCCGCGGATTTCCATGGCTTCCTTGACCGGAATCGGGTTGGTCTCGACGAACAGCTGGCGCATCAGTGGGCCGAGCTCGTGGTGGAGCTTGCGGGCGCGGTCGTAGTCGCCTTCGAGTGCCGCACCGACCATCGCACAGGTCCGTTCGGGCTCGACGTTCGCGACGACGCTGATCGTCCCTGCCCCGCCCATCGAAAGCAACGGCAGCGTCACCGCGTCGTCGCCCGAGAGGACGGAAAAGTCTTCTTCGACCGTGCGTTCGACGATCTCACCGATCGCCCACATGTCTCCTTCGGCGGCCTTGTAGCCTGCAACGTTGGGGTGTTCTGCGAGGGAAACGACGGTGTCGGGCTCGATCGTCTGGCCCGTTCGGGAGGGAACGTTGTAGACGATCTGGGGCAGGTCGACGGCGTCGGCGATCGTCCGGTAGTGCTCGAGCAGGCCGCGTTGTTCGGGCTTGTTGTAGTACGGCGAGATCAGGAGGAGGCCGTCGGCGCCGGCGTCGGCGGCGCGTTCTGAGAGTTCGAGTGCCTCGCGGGTGTTGTTCGACCCGGAACCTGCGATGACGGGAACGTCCTCGACGGCCTCGATGACGGCCTCGACGACCTGGACGTGTTCGTCGTGGGTCAGCGTCGCCGACTCGCCCGTCGAGCCGACGGGGACGAGCCCGTCGACGCCCGCGGCCTCGAGCCGTTGAGCGTCGGCCTGCAGCGTTTCGAAGTCGATACGTTCGTCGTCGCCAAACGGCGTACACATCGCCGGGAAGACGCCGGTGAAGTCGATGTCGTGTGTCATAGCTGGTGTGGTCGTGATCGGAGTCGCGATCGTGATCGGTCGCGGTCGCAGTCGGTTACAGGCGGTGCGATCCGGAACGCGCCCGAGACGAGGTCGCTACGCTCGCCTCGAGCACTCTTCACGCACGTTTTTTAAAAGGAACGGCGTTCGCTCCGCTACGGGAAACCTCGGCCGTGACGAACGCGGAGCGAATCATAGACGGACGGTCATCGGGAACGAACTTATGGATTTCGTTATTCCACAGAGATAGAAGCTGTCACTGGAGTCTCATAGTGGCAGTCACAACGTGTCGGAAAGTGTCATCGACGGTAGAGAGCGTTATACCGGGGAGAAATCCCGCGGAATTTATACGTGGTGAACGCTTACCGACGCCCATGACAGACTTCGGACTGAAAGTTCGAATGTTCGTCGTCGGCTCGATCCTGGCGGCACTGTATCTCTTCGTCGGGATCGTTGGCCTGACGATCCTTGGCACGGGCGCATGGCCGATCGTCCTGTTGTTGCTCGTTACGTTCCCGGTCATCCAGTACAAGATCGGGACCTGGGCCGCGACCAGAGGAGCCGAGAAGATGCCCGAGAGCGGCCAGTACGCGGACATCCATCGGATGACCGAATCGCTAAGCCGTGACATGGGGATCGACAAGCCCAAGCTGATGATCCAGGAGATGGGCGTCCCTAACGCCTTTGCGACCGGCCGCAAGGGCAACGGCGTCGTCGTCGTCAGCGAGGAACTCATCCGGCTGCTCGACCGTGACGAACTCGAGGGCGTCGTCGCCCACGAACTCGCCCACATCAAGAACCGCGACGTCCTGATGATGACGATCGGGAGTTCGATCGGGATGATGGTCGGCTACGCCGTTTACTTCGTCTACGTCTTCGCCGGCGAGGACAACCCCGGCGGCTTCATCGTGGGCTGGGTGCTCTCGATGGTCGCCCAGATGCTGGTGACGGTGCTGGTGATGGCGATCTCGCGGTACCGCGAGTACGTCGCCGACGACGACGCACGCCAGTACATCGGCAGCGGCGAACCCCTCGCCCGAGCACTCGAGAAGATCTCGAAGGGTGCACAGAACCGCGAGTCGACCATCGATGACAGCCAGGCCGCACTCTGTATCTTCAACTCAGAGCGCGGTCTGCTCCAGACGGTGTTTGCGACCCACCCACCGATGGAAAAGCGTATCGAGAAACTCCGCTACTGATACGGACCGTTGTACGTCTGTCCCGGTACAACCGCAGAATGGTCGCGGTTGCGCCGGTACACCGTTACAGCAATCCGTCTGAACCAACCGCCGTTTCTTCCGATCCATCCTCGAGTTCGTCCGATCGCATCCTCGAGTTCGTCCGATCGCATCCTCGTGAGCGGACGTCTCGAGGGAAGCGGTTTTGGGCGTCGCCGGCGCATCTTCGAGCATGACGGACATCCACCCGGGCCAGCGCGTCGCCATGCTGGTCGACGCCCAGAACCTCTATCACACGGCCCAGAGCCTTCACAGTCGTAACATCGATTACTCCTCGCTGCTCGAGAAAGGCGTCCAGGACCGCCAACTCACGCGCGCGATCGCGTACGTCATCCGCGCAGACTCACCCGAAGAGGAGAGTTTCTTCGAGGCACTGACCGACATCGGCTTCGAGACGAAGATCAAAGACATCAGGCGCTTCGCCGACGGGACGAAAAAGGCAGACTGGGACGTCGGTATGAGTCTGGACGCGGTGACGCTCGCGAACCACGTCGACACGATCGTCCTCTGTACGGGCGACGGAGACTTCTCGCGGTTGTGCTCGCACCTGCGTCACGAAGGCGTCCGCGTCGAGGTGATGGCCTTCGAGTCCTCGACCGCCGACGACCTCATCGCAGAGGCCGACACGTTCATCGACCTCGAGGACCGAACTGAAACGTTCCTGCTTTAGTCGATCGCGCCGTCCCGGACGGTTCCGACGAGGAACGCCCCGCCGGCGACAACGAGCGTCGCCAGCGCGAGTATCGAGACGTGAAGCGTCGAGTCGAGCACCGTCGGGCTGGCGAACGTTACCGCACCGACGGCGACGAGGACGAGGCCGAGACCGACCTGCGTGAGGTCCATATAGTCGTTATCTAGCGAGCACTAACCTAAAATATTACTTATCGTCGTTAACGTTGCTATGCCATTACGTACCATTCCTCGGAGTCTATCGCCGTGCCGCCGGCATCGCTCGTCTTCGAAGGGCTTTCGCCCCGTCGCACCGAACCGACGACGATGACCGAGCCAGTCGACGGACAGACGTCGCTGCCGTCGCTTCGAACGATCGCGGACTACCAGTTCGGGGCCGGCGCTGGCGAGACGCTGTTTCCACGCGGGGAGTCACCGACGATAAAGCGAACCTCCTCCGGCCGACCCCAGCAGGTCCACGTCGACGGGGACCGTCTCGTCTCCTTCGGCACCGACGGTCGGTTCACCCTCGGCCTCGAGGGCGGGCGACGGCTCGTGACGGCGCTCGAGTATCCCGCCTACCGCGTGGTCGTCGACGACGAGAGCGAGCCGTTCGTCCGCGACGGGAAAAACGTCTTCGCGAAGTTCGTCTGCGAGGTCGGCCCCGAGGTCCGGCCGGGCGACGAGGTGCTCGTCGTCCACGAACGCGGCGCGTTGCTGGCGGTCGGTCGCGCCGAGCTCGGAGCCGAGGCGATCGCTGACTTCGAGACCGGGATGGCCGTACACGTCCGCGAGAGTGCACCCGCGCGGGAGTAGTTATTCCTCGGGCGTCTCGTACTCGTCGTAGATTCGATCCATCCTGGCGGCCATGATGAAGTCCGTCTCGTGGAGGCCGTCGATCTTGTGAGTCCACATCTCGACGACGACCTCGCCCCACGAGAGGTGCAGATCGGGATGGTGCCACTCGTCTTCTGCCAGCTCGCCGACCTCGTAGGTGAACTCCAAGGCGTCCCGGAAGTCCTCGAACGCGTAGGTTCCCTCGAGGTGATGGTCGTCGACGATTTCCCAGACGTCGGTCTCGATCTCGTCGTACAGCTCCGTCAGCGCCGAGCCCGAAAGCGGCTCGTCGTCGCTCGTACAGGCCGTACACTCTCTGTCCGCGAGTTTGGTTTCTGTCATGTCGTCTCGACTCTTGGATACGTGGCGTGAAAACGCTTACACCGGTCCGCTACGCGAGGTCGCCGGTTACTTCCTCGCGTAAGGCCCCCATCTCGACGACGCGCTCGGCGTGAGCGTTGTGCTGGTGGATCGACTCGTCGTTCGACTGTTTCATCGTGATCACGGCGTCGTCTGGCAGCTCGTCGAACTCGGCGACGACGCCCTCTGCCATCGAGCGCACGCAGTCTTCGACGAACTTCGCGTCGTCGTGGGCGTCGAAGGTCATGTGATCTTCGTCTGGCCGTTTCGCGAGGTTGTAGATTCGGGCGCTCATCGCGTCGCGGGCGACGTCGATGATATCGTTCAAATCGACGTCGGGGTCGCCCGCAGATTCGACGGTCAGGGTGGCGTGGCCGCGCTGGGAGTGGCCTGGCTGTGGGACGTCCTCGAGGAACTCGCTGATCTTCTCCTCGGGAACGTCGAGCTCCTCGAGTTTCCCTTTCGCTCGTGCGACGGACATCCCCTGCGAGCAGGGACAGACGGTCATCCCGGTGGCGCGAGCGCCGATCTCCTCGCGGGTGCCTTCCTCGGTCGCCGTCGCCGAGGCGATGAGATCGACGCTGTACTGGGTTTCCCGATCCGTTTCGGGCGTGCGCTCGCGCCGGACGAACTCGGCTTCCATCGCCACCTCCGCACGCGTGGTGTAGTCGTGTTTCTCGAGCAGTCGTTCGGCGGCATCGCCACAGACGTCCTCGACCCGGTAGGCTTCCTCGCGGGTCGCCTCCTCTAAGATCTCGTCGATGACCTCCATGTTGCGGCTCATGTCCGCCCCCTTTCGCCAGGAGGGCAGATCGACGAACACCTCGAACTCGGCCATCAACACGATGGGGCGTTTCTCCTCGCGGGCGATTTTGACGAGCTTTTCGACGCCGGTGACGCCGACCTGGCTCAACCCGACGGTGACGTCGGGTGCGGTCGCCTGCACGTCCGGCAGTTGCTGACTCATTGTCTGACACTCGGGCGAGCGCGCGATTAGGGCTTTCGAATGGAGTACTTCCAACCGACCACGCGCCGGGTCTCCGTTACGTGTCTCTGGTGACACGGTGAAGCTACGAAGGGATTTTCGGATCGTATCCGTCTCCGCTTTAAGTGCCTCTGGTCACAAGGTAGAGCTACGAAGGGATTTTCGCCGTACTCGTCGATCGTACTGCAGAGCCGTGCTATCGTCTCTCGCGTTCGGGTGACGGGTTTATCCGTCTCTACGTATGACCACCACTGTATGAGTGGTGACGGCGCTGCTCCAGGAGCGAAGTCACGACGGCCGTCCGACGAGAGGCGTCGCCTCGAGACGCGTCCTGGGGCAGGGTCGCTCTCTCGCGTGGCTGCCCAACGCGATGCGACGGTTCGCCGGTGGGGCGTCGTCACGCCGAGTGCGACGGTCATCGGCCGGGCGGACACACCGGAGAACGACCTCTCCGAGAACGTCAGACGATTGCACGACGAACAGCACGCGGCGACGGCCGGTCACGGCGCACGCGCACATCGTCTCGACCGGCTGCGAACGACCCAGGCGATGTGCAACGCGTTGGAGCTTACGCCCTGGCAGCGAGACGTCACACTCGGGATCATGGACGAGATCGACCTCACCGAGTTCGGTAGCCAGCGGGCGATCCCGAAGGTCGCGCTCGTGGTGATTCGCCACGTCGTCGACGTCGACCGGCGACGGTACTTCGGGCTGGACGACGTCGACGTCGGCGAGCTCTCGCCCGACCGGATGGACGAGCTGTTCGCCCGCTACCGGGCCCACGACGTCACCGACGACCCGACGTTCGAGCACCTCGCCGCCCAGCACGGCCTCGACATCACCTCCCTCAATCGTCTGCGCCGGGTGCTGAAAGCACAACTCGAGGGCGAGCCGTTGCCGGCGTACGGCCGGAATCCGAACCGCGATCCGAACCTGCCGGCGCTTACCGACGACGCTGATTCTCCGGCTGCGGACGAGAACGCACGCGAGTGAACCGGTGACCCGACCCTATCGGATCGTCACTCGAGTTTCTCGAGCGCCTCGAAGAAGTTCGTCCGCGGTCCGGCGATCGTCACGGGGTCGTCCGCGACTGTGACGGTGACGGTCGTCGGCACCTCGAGTGCCCGCCTGTTACGGCCGTCGCTGATCGCCCAGGCGGTCTCGGCACCGGCCACTCGAAGTTCGATCTCGCTGTCGTCGTCGATCACGAGCGGCGGCATCGCGTCCTCGGCGCACATCTGTGTCACCACGAGCGCGTCAGCGGCCGGGTACACGAGCGGGCCGCCCTCGCTCAGGTTGTAGGCGGTCGAGCCGGTCGGCGTCGCGACGAGGATGCCGTCGGCGTGACTCCGGGCGTAGGACTCGCCGTCGACGCGGACGTCGATTTCTGCGCCCCCGCCGTGACCCCGTCGCGGTCCGTGGACGACGACCTCGTTGAGCGCCGGCTCGAGCTCCCAACCGTCACCACGGGCCGTGATCCGATCGACGGTCGTGGTCTCGAGTTCGCCTGTCGTCCGCAGCACGTCGACGAGCGACGTGACCGCGTCGACGGCCTCCTCCGGTGACACCGCGTTGAGAAACCCCACCTCGCCGAGGTTGACGCCGACGAGCGGTGCGTCGCCGGCTTCGCGTGCGACGAAGAGGAAAGTGCCGTCGCCGCCGATGCTCACGACCAGATCGGCCGTCTTCATCGCTGCGACCGGCGCGCTCGAGGCGTCGATCGCGGCTCCGGTTTCGTCGTCGACCGTGACGGTCACCTCGTCCGTCGAGAGCGCCTCGAGGAGGGTCGCGGCCAACTCCTGTGCACGTTCGGTGTCACGCTTGGCGACGATTCCGACCTCTACACCCATCGTCGGTCGATACCGCCTCGCGGGCAAAAAACCCCCCGTCGGCGTGGCTGTAAGGCAACGGTAACACGAAGGTAGGACCCCGTTTGCCATCCATACTTTTCCGAGCGTTCGTCGTCGATGGGCCATGGCAGAGCGAACGCACTCGAGCGAGACGATGACGCGTTCGGAACTGGCAACGTATCTCTCGGCGCTGGCGGCGGAGTTCGAAGCAGACGACGATGAGATCGCCGTCGAGGTCGGGAACAAAAGCGTCACGCTCCATCCGCCAGAGAACGTCGAGTGCGACGTCGAGGTCGTCGAGCGGTCGTCGGTGCTTCGCGGGAGCCGGGAGACGGTCGACATCGAACTCAGCTGGAAGCCCTGATGATGAGGCCGTGACGGCTCGCGGACTCGAGGTGGCTGTCGTCGCCGGGTTCGTGACGCCCGACACTCGAGCGAGGCCGAGTCATCTAGAAGTTCTTTTCCTCGCTCGCACACGCTATTCGTATAGATGTACGATACGATCCTCTTCCCGACCGACGGCAGCGATCACGCGAGTCGGGTCGCAGACCACGCCATCGACGTCGCGAAGACGCGAGACGCGACGCTACACGTCTTCTCGGTCGTCGACGACCGGGCGTTTCTGACCCTCTCGGACGATCGTATCGAGGAGGTCAGAAGCGAACTCGAGGAGAACGCACTCGAAGCGATCGACGAGGCCGTCACGGCCGCGGAAGACGACGGCGTCGACACCGAATCCGACGTCGACGTCGGCAATCCGGCGGAGTGTATCGTCGACTACGTCGCGGACAACGACGTCGACCTCGTGGTGATGGGGACGAGCGGCGACGACTACGAGCGAACCGTCGTCGGCAGCGTCTCTCGACGCGTCGTCGAGGCCTCGCCTGCCCCCGTGTTGACCGTCGGACTCGACGCCTGACCGGATCAGTTCAGTGAGATGAGACTGACGACCGAGTCGAAACGCCAGCGCCGTATCCGCAACGCCTAGAGTGATGTGGTTGTCGTCCGTGATGACGACCGATGCGCCGTTCGATCGTCGTCGCGGCCGTCTTGATCGCCATCGCGTTCGTCCTCGTCGGTGGTCCGTCGCTTTTGCTGTCGTCGTCGACCAGCGACGTTGCACCCGACGACGAGGCGGATCCGGAACTGGTCTCGCTCGAGGGAGCCGACGGCGGCTTCTGGCCCTATCTCAACGCCCGCGAGCGCCACGAGAAGCGAAGCCCGGTAAACGTCATCGTTCGCGGCGACACCGACGAGGTCGTGCGACTGCTGTCCGAGGCCGAGGACACTGACTGGGAGGAGACGGACGACGACCACTTCGACGCGGACGAGCTGCTCGAGTCAGCCACTCCGAGTAACGACAGCGACGCCGAGGAGCTGCGACCGCTGTCGCCGACTGCGATTCCCTGGTCACAGGCCGACGGCGCGACCCGGTACGCCTACCTCGACCCCGGTCCCAGCGGGGAGTCGACCTGGACCACGGAGACGCTCCAGCTCGAGGACGGCGAGTACTACGGCTACCGCTACCACATCCGCCTCTACGAGAGTCCGAACGACGACCAGTGGATCGTCATGCAGACGCACTCGGAACACTTCGACTGGTTCACACTCAGACACCGCGTCGACGGCGTCGAGGCCGCCCAGGCGCGTATCGAGGCCGACCTGTTCGCGAATCCGGCGCTCGACCCTCACGAGGACGTTCAGCGGATCTACATCGGCAACGACGGCCCGGCAGACGCCGACGGCTGGGCGACGAAGGCGGATCTCCGGGCCGCGGCGATCGTCGCGGTCGCGATCGGACTCGCAGCCGGCCGTGACCTCCTCGAGCGGACCGGCGAACGGATCGAGAGCCGACTGACCGAGACCGATCGTAGACGTCTCGAGGCCGCTTCCGATCGTTTCGAGGCCCGACACCTGGTCCTCGCGGCGACGATCCTCGCGGTGATCCTCGGCGTTCGTATCGCCGGTGTCGCGCTGGACCGGACCGTCGACACATTGACGGTGCACATGATCGCGGGATTGCTCTATCCCCTCATCGCCGTTTTCCTCCCGGTCGCGACGTACGCGATCGCAAGCGGCCTCGAGCGTCGCCTCGACGCGGCGGTCGTCGCCACGACGTCGCTCGCCGTCGCGATCTGGCTCGATTACGCCTTACTCGGAGTCGACGTGTTGCCGATCGACGTGGTCGTCCAGCGGATGCTCGTCGTCGTCGCGCTCGGGCTGATCGCCGGCGGTGCCACGACACGCGCGACGCGGGCCGGGTGGCGAAACGACGTGTTGCTCGTCGGCGTCGTGACGTGGGTGCTGGTACTCGCCGGGACGCTGTTTGGCTACCTCTAGCGGCGCTTTTGTCCACTAGTTTTTAAATCGGACGTCGAAGATGTACAGTCCAATGCCGAAGAGGACGCCGACGGTGGCGACATCGCCGAGTGCGGCCGATCCGGTTGCGATCCAGCCGAACTGGGCGAGCCCACCGGCGACGAGGGCGACGCCGGCGGCCATCGTCGGTGACTGCTCGCTCGCGTGTCGAACGAGCATGCCACCCATCCCGACCGCGATACAGCCAAAGAAGGCGTGTGCGACCAGCTGGACGGTCTCGCTTCCCGTGAGAATGCCGTACAGTACGAGCGCGAAGTAGAGCACGATCGCACCGACGAGCCATTTCCGTACCGACCCAAACGCGTCGTCGAACTCTCCCATGGCGGGCCAACGACGTCTAGCCGTTAGTTTCCAGCGGTTCGGTCCACTCGAGGCCGAGTCCCTCGTGAACGACGAACTCGAGGGCGTTGATCAGATAGTGCGCGACGACCACGACCAGGAGACTGCCGGTGAGGATGAATACGGCCGCGAGGACGAATCCGAGCGTACCTGTCACGAGGATGCCGGCCGTCCCCTGCATTCCGTGTCCGAGCGCGAACACGACCGAGGAGCCGACGGCGAGCAGCCACGGCGAGAGATCGAAGCCGGCGGCGAGGACGCCGATCAGCGCCGCCCGAAAGAGCAGTTCCTCGAAGACGGCGATGATGGGCAACACGATCAGCAACAGCGCGAGCCACCCCCTAAGCGTGTCGGGAGCGAGCATCCGTCTGAGCTCCTCGTTGTGGTCGATTCCGGCCCGCTTCGCACCCGCCGCCCCGAGTTCGTTCGCGACGTAGAGGACGAGCCCGACGCCGACACCGAGTACGAGCCCGGAGACGAGATACTCGCGGGTGAACGTGAGTCCGAACGCCTCGGCCGGGATCGCCGTGTAGATCGCGGCGCCGATCAACACTCCCGCGAACAGTCCCTGTGAGATCGCGACGTTCGCGAGCAACTCGGCGGTCGACAGCGACTCCGGCGAGACGCGGGGATCGGGCGTCTGCTCGCGTTCGTCGACCGTACGCGGCGTCTCCTCGTCGGTGGGTGTCGGTGTCGTCTCGGTCCCGCCGGGATCGGTCGCTGACGGCGTCTCGCTCGCGTCGATCGTCGTCGTCTCGAGGTCTACGCGACTCGTCCCATCTCGCGTCGGGGTCGGCTCCTCGCGATCGCGCGAGGACGTCGACGGTGCTGACTCGGGATCGGCGAACGCCTGCTGTGTGAGGTGTGAGAGAACGAGTAACAGTACGAGGACGACGCCCGTCACGCCGGCGAACGTCGTCCATTGGGGCATCTATTGTGGACTCGGGCTCGAGCTGCCGGCGACCTGTTGTCCTTCGAACGCCGAGCCGGTGATCGACTTGAGCCGATCGACCAGCGAGTCCTTCTTCGGCTCGCCCATCAGGGCGACGTCTAGGACCTCGCTGATGTTCGAACAGGGGATGATCTCGACCATCTCGTCGTACTCGTCTTCGATCATCACGTCCTGTTCGTTCGCCTTGGGGATGATGACCTTCTCACAGCCGGCTTTCGCTGCGGCCTCGATCTTGTGAGTGACGCCGCCGACGGGGAGGACGTCGCCACGCACCGACAGCGAGCCGGTCATCGCGACCGACTGGTCGACGGGGATGTCCTCGAGCGCGGAGATGACGGCCGTCGCCACCGTGATGGAGGCGGAGTCGCCGTCGACGCCCTGCTGGCCCGCCTGGACGAACTGGATGTGGACGTCCTTCTCCGAGAGATTCACGTCGGAGAACTTCTTGATGATCGCCGAGACGTTTTGGACCGACTCCTCGGCCATCTCCTTGAGCTGGCCGGTCGCGATCACCTGGCCCTGTCCCTGGGCGGGCGCGATCTCGGCCATCACGGGGAGCATGATACCGGAGTCTTCGCCCATGACGGCGAGGCCGTTGACCCGGCCTTCGACGCCGTCTTCGGTGACCTGTAGCTCGTAGTCCTTGCGCCGATCGATGTAGTCGTCGGCGAGCTGTTGCTCGATCGAGCGCGAGCGACCCTTGGCCTCGAGGACGTGCTCACGGGTGGTGTACTCGACGTCCTGGGCGCGGGCGATGTCGCCGGCGACGCGGACGAGTCCACCGAGGTTCCGGAACTCGAGCGTGAGGTGTTCCTTGCGACCGGCACGGCGTTTGGCCTCGAGGATGAGCTCCTCGACGGCCTCGCGGTCGAAGTGAGGAAGCCGACCGTCGCGGTCGACCTCCTGGGCGATGAAGCGGGCGTACTTGCGACGCATCTCGGCAGTGTCCTCGATGGTGTCGTCCATATACACCTCGTAGCCGTATCCCTTGATACGGGAGCGCAGGGCGGGGTGCATGTTCTCCATCGCGTCTAAGTTCCCTGCGGCGATCATGACGAAGTCACAGGGGACGGGCTCGGTCTGGACCATCGCACCCGAAGAGCGCTCGGACTGGCCCGTAATCGAGAACTCGCCTTCCTGGATCGCCGTCATCAGCTTCTGTTGGGTCCGGACGTCGAGCGTGTTGATCTCGTCGACGAACAGCACGCCCTTGTTGGACTTGTGGATCGCGCCGGGTTCGACGCGGTCGTGACTCGGCGTCTCCATGCCGCCGGACTGGAATGGGTCGTGGCGGACGTCACCAAGCAGGGCACCGGCGTGGGCGCCGGTCGCGTCCTCGAACGGCGCGGTCCGCTGATCGCCGTTATCGACGATCATGTTCGGCACCATCGCGTCCGTTCCACGACTCGTATAGCGGAAGATGAGCCAGATGATACCCGCCGCAAGGATGCCAAGCAGGATGTTGGTCGTCAGGATCGCGTACCCGATGATGATCGCGATGATGATCCACATCAGGATCGAGCGCATCTGGTTGCGCTTTCGGGCTTCCTCCTTGTGTGCTTCGATGATCTGTTCGCCCTTGCCGGCGGGGACGGTCCGGACTTTCGGCTCGTTGCCGTCGTCGGGGTTGTGATAGACGAGAACGTCCTGGAGATCTTCCTGTGGCAACAGCTGGCTCATCGCTTTCGCCAGCATCGACTTGCCCGTCCCGGGCGAGCCGATCATCATCACGTGACGGCGCTGTTTGGCGGCTTTGATGATGATGTCGCGTGCTTCGTCCTGGCCGATGACCTGATCGACGAGCCGATCGGGGACTTCGATCTCGGCCGTCGAATCGATCTTGAGCCCGCCGAGCAGATCGTCTTCGGCGATGTCCTCGTCGATCTCGACCCCCGGATCGACCTCGACCGCGCTGCCGAGGTCTTCGACGGTCTCGATGTCGTCGTCCTCTTCGTCGCGACCGTCGTCCCAGTCCTCGGTCGGCTCGGGGTCCGACTCGAGGTCGCCGTCGCCTCCGGCGTCCTCGTCTCGACCGTCGTCGGGCACCGACCAGCTGTCTCCCTGCTGGTCGGACGGCTCCTCGTCCGGAGCCGTCCCGTCGGCCGCTTCGGGAGGGTCGTCAACGTTCGTGTCGTTACTCATAGAACTGTGTTCGGTACCAGAACCGAAGGGATTGCGACTGATATACTTTCTCCCTTCTCACAACCGCTACCTCTCTCGTCACGGGCCAACGCGAGTGAATTCGGTCATTTCGGTCGGAACTGTTGCTCGCCACGCTTAAGAGTACGAGGTGAGAAGACGTCGGCAATGACCCGAGGGTTTTACATCGGTCGATTCCAGCCGTTTCACAACGGTCATCGCCAGGTCGTCGAAGCGATCGCCGAAGACGTCGACGAACTCGTCGTCGGGATCGGCAGCGCCGGCGACTCTCACTCGGCACGGGACCCGTTCACCGCCGGCGAACGCATCATGATGATCACGAAGGCGCTCGTCGACTCCGAACTCGTGACGTACGTCGTCCCGATCGAGGACTTAGAGCGTCACTCGGTGTGGGTAAGCCACGTCCAGAGCATGAGCCCCGACTTCGACGTCGCCTACTCGAACAATCCGCTCGTCATCCAGCTCTTTCGAGAAGCCAGCGTCGAGGTCCGTCAGTCACCCATGTTCAACCGCGACGTTCTCGAGGGTGCCGAGATCCGACGGCGCATGATCGAAGGCGGCGAGTGGAAACACCTCGTCCCCGACGCCGTCGTCGAGGTCGTCGACGAGATCGACGGCCTCGAGCGACTCCGAATGATAAGCGAGACGGACGCCAACGGTAAGTGACCGAACCGTGATCACCCTCGCCTCGGACTTCGGCTCGCCGTATCCGGCGGCGATGAAAGGCGTCTTGCTCGAGCGTACCGACGCCAGGTTGGTCGACGTCGCCCACGACTTCCCCCGCCAGGACGTCCGCGCGGCGGCGTTCTGGCTCCGGGAGACGCTGCCGTACTTCCCGCCGGCGACGCACCTCGTCGTCGTCGACCCCGGCGTCGGCACCGACCGGGATGCACTCGTCGTTCGGGCCGGACAGTGTACTCTCGTCGGCCCCGACAACGGCGTCCTCCGTCCGGTCGCACGCGAACTCGCCGGAGACGGCGCTCTCGAGTACTTCCGAATCGACGACGATCACGACGACCTCGTACCGGTCCGTCTCGGAAACGCGACCGCAGCGAAGAGCACCACCTTCCACGGCCGGGACGTCTTCGCCCCTGCGGCCGCTATCGTCCACGAGACCGACCGCGAGAGCCTGGCGGCACGTGCCGTCCTCTCGCCGACCGACGACGTCGTCGACCTCGTGCTTCCCGAGGCGACCGTCGCCGACGATCGTGCGACCGGCGAGGTGCTCGTCGTCGACGACTTCGGCAACGTCGTCACGAACGTCCCCGGCACGTCCCTCGAGGGTCGCGACGCCGTCCGGGCGAACGACGAACGGGTTCCCGTCGAACGGACGTTCGCCGCCGTCGACCCCGGCGAGCGGCTGGCGACTGTCGGCAGCCACGGCTACGTCGAACTCGACGTCAATCGCGGTCGAGGCGAGGAAGCGTTCGGCCTCGAACCCGGCGACGTGGTCGTCCTCGAGCTCGAGTCCGAGTCCGGGTAGTAACACATGGGAACGGCGACGTTCGACGGCAGAACCAAGAAAAATGGGCCGACGAGAGGGTGAACGGACGGCTATTCGGCAGCGATAACGTCGTCGATGCGGGCGATCATCGTCGCGGCCTCGGTCGCGCTCTCGACTGCTTCTCGTTTGACGTCGGCCGGGTCGACGACGCCATCGTCGACGGGATCGTCGATCGTGACTTCTTCGCCGTCGGTGATCAGGCCGGCCCGACCTTCGGACTCGTGGGCGGCACGCAGGTCGACCAGCGAGTCGATCGGGTCCTGCCCGGAATTCGCGGCGAGCGTCCGCGGGACGACGTCGAGCGCGTCGGCAAACGCCTCGACGGCGAGCTGTTTGCGGCCCTCGACGCCGGCGGCTTCGGCGCGCACGCGGTCGGCGATTGCGATCTCGGTTGCGCCGGCACCCGGGACGACCTCGCCCGAGGCGAGTGCGGTCGCGACGACGTCGAGTGCGTCACGGATCGTGCGCTCGAGTTCGTCGACGACGTGTTCGGTGCCGCCGCGGACGAACACCGTCACCGTCTCCGCGGCCGCGCCGCCTTCGACGAACGCGAGATCGTCGTCGCCGTATCTCTCGGTGCGGATCCGGTCGGCGTGGCCGAAGTCGTCCTCGGAGAGGTCCTCGAGGGCGCCGACTCGACCCGTGCCCGTCGCGGAGGCGATCTTGCGGGCGTCGGAGCTGCTGAGGTTCTCGAAGGTGAGCACGCCTTCGTTGGCGAGGTGAGTCGCGACGCGATCGTCGACGTCCTCCGTCGTGAACACGACGTCGACGCCGGAGTCGGCGATCGTCTCGGCGTAGCCACGGAGTTCGGACTCCTCGTGGTCGATGGCGGCGTTGAGCTGGTCGATCGAGTCGATCGCATACTCGGCGTCGACGTCGCCCGTTCGCACTTCCAGGGCGACGTCGAGAATCGCGATATCGGCGTCCTCGACGTCGCCAGGCATCTCGTCGTGGATGGGCTCTTCGTCGACGACGATACCGGGGACGAGTTCGGTCGCGCTCGAGGAGGCACCGACCTGGGTGTGGACGGCGACGTCGTCGCGTCGGACCTCGTCGTCGGCGACGTGACGGACCGCCTCGACGACGGTTTCGGCGAGCGCCTCCGCGGTGAGGCCGCCGGTTCCCTTGCCGGTCATGCTCGATTCGGCGACCTCCTCGAGGAGGTCGTCGTCGACGTCGGCCTCGAGAACCATCTCGTCGACGGCGCTCTGGGCGATGCGGGCGGCCTCGTGGTAGCCCTCGACGATCGTCGTCGCGTGGACGTCCTGTTCGATGAGGTCTTCCGCTTCACCGAGAAGGGTGCCAGCGAGCACCGCGGCCGTCGTCGTTCCGTCGCCGACCTCCTCTTCCTGGGTCTCGGCGACCTCGACGATCATCTGGGCTGCGGGGTGTTCGATGTCCATCTCGTCTAAGATCGTCGCGCCGTCGTTCGTGATGACGACGTCCCCGCTCGAGCCGACGAGCATCTTGTCCATACCGCGTGGACCGAGCGTCGTTCGTACCGATTCGGCGACCGCCTTGCCGGCGACGATGTTCGACGACTGGGCGTCGCGTCCCTGTGTTCGCTGACTGTCCTCGCTCAGGATGAACATGGGCTGTCCGCCCATGCGTCGCTGTTCTGCCATAGTTGGATCCTCAATAGAGGTATCATCAGCACTTCTATATAACTTTTGCCCTCCCGGATCGCTTCCGTCTGGCGATTGGTCCTCGATCACGGTGGCCGACGCCGGGAACCGGCCGCCGTCGGGATCGATGTCCACTTCTGTCGGATTCGGCCGGTAGCAAAATATAGGATGGCTTCCAATCGCCGGTCGATGCTCGAGTTGGAACACGAGTTCCGGGTCGTCGACGTCCACGCCCGGTTGACGCCGACCGAAGGAATGGGGGGACGTGGACGGACGACGACGCCGGACCGTCTCGAGCGCGAATTTCACCAGGCCGGAATCGTCAAGGCCGTCGTCACACCCGCACCTACTCCCGACGCGAGCTATCTCCGGGCGAACAACGGAGTCGCACGGCTCAGCGTCGACCGGCCGTTCGTCGCGTTCGCCCGTATCGACGGCTCCCGGGCTCCCGACGCGATCGCGAACCCCCTCCGCAGCGTCATCGGGGGCCAGCGATCCCACCACACCACGCCCGAGGACGTCGAACAGTACGGCTACGACGATCGGTTTCACGGGTTTGCGATCGACCCGTCCGTCGACGGCCTCCCCGGAGCGTCCGTCCTCGAGACGCTCGAGTCGGTCGGCCTCCCGGTACTCGTCAGCGGCGGCGTCGACGCCTCACCCGAGGTGCTCGCCGAGACGGTGCTCGGACGTTCGTTTCCCGTCGTCGTTGCCCACTTCGGCGGTCATCCGCTGAACCGCGAGCTGATGGATCGAATGATCGACCTGCTCGGAGAGTACGATGACTGCTATCTCGACACGAGTTTCGTCCGCTATCGCGAACAGCTCGAGCGCGCCCTGCTCGAACACCCGGACAGGGTCTTCTTCGGCAGCGGCGCGCCGGCGTGTCATCCCAACGTCGCCGTCATGGAGATCCTCACGCTCGACGTCTCCGAGGACATGCTGCGACGTGCGTTCTCGAAAAACGCCTGTCGCGTGATCGAACCGCTCGCGCCCGAGTGGGAGTGATTGTACCGTACTGTGACCGCTCCGAAGTCGATTATAGGATGAACAGGCGCAAAACCTCGCGCTTCAGCGCGGGGAGGATGTCAATCGTACACCCGAACGGCACGGTCGTGGCGCGTGGAGAGTCCAGCCGGGTTTCGACTCGGCGGATCGTCGGCACGACGGGCACGGAGTCCGTCCGCTAGACCGCGGACCGTACTGGTCGCGACGGCGATGCCGTTTTGCAGCCAGTCGGTCGGTGTTTCGTCGCCGCCGAGGACGCGCCGGGCGTTTGCGATCCCGTCCCGGATCGCACTGCCGAGCGGACGGGTAACGACCGTCGGATGGACGCCGTGGTTTTTTCCGAGCGTGTACGCGGTTGCCCAGTACTGATCTCCCCAGCCGCCGTCGTTCCAGCCGGTGTCGATCCGTCCCCCGTCGACGCTGAACTCGCTTCTGACGCGCAGCTCCGGACGCCAGGCGACGGTCACGTCGAGCGTCGCGAGCCGATACGCACAGTCGCGGACGCCGCCGACGGAGAGGTTCTCGTCGAAGCCGTCGAGTCGCTCGAGTACAGTGCGATCGAACGCGACGTTGTCGCCGGCGATGTCGTCGATCGAGCGACCTGCGACGGCCTGTGGCGACGTCGCGCTCTGATCCGGCCCGCCGCTGACGGGACCGGAGACGACGTCGGCACCGGTTCCGACCGCGGTCTCGAGGGCGTCGTACCACGACGGTGCGACGACGTAGGCGTCACCGACGAACGCGATAACGTCGCCTCCGGCGACGCCGATCCCCGCGTTCCGGGCGACGTTTCGGTTTCGCTCGGAGACTTCGACGAGCACGTCGACGTCGTCTCTGTCCCGGACGACTCCCGTCGTGCCGTCCGAGGACGGCCCGTTGACGACGACGACCTCGACGGCCGACGGAAGCCGAGACGCGAGCGCGTCGAGACAGGTGAGCAGTCGCTCCCGGTCGTTGAGCGTCGGAACGATCACCGAGAGCTCCATAGAGAGTGATAGCGATACCGAACGGTAAAAATACACTGGGATTCACCCTTAGTGAGACGTCGCTCGGCTGAGACTGGCCGTAACCGATCGACGCGATGGACGGCCCACTCCAGTCGGACCCTCATCGGACCCGCGTATTCCAGTACGAAACCGACGCGAGGTGGTCCACGTTGGGAACCCGTCCGAGCGTCCGATCGAGCGACCGGATCGGCTCGGCGAAGCTGTTGGGAAGCTGGCGATACAGTCCGTACGGAAAGAGAAAGTCGTCCTCGACGTCGACGAGCGTCAGGTTCGTCTTTGCGAGCAGGACACTCACTTCGCTTTTCGAGTACAGACGCGATCCCATCGGCAACGCCCAGTTGTAGATGCTGCGCGTCGAAAACCGGTTGAACGTATCGAAGACGATCTGTTCGCTGGAGACGCGACGCATCTCCGCTAAGAACGCTTCCGGGTCGTCTGCGAGGTGGAAAAACCGCATCGCGACGACGGTGTCGAAGTGATCGTCCGGAAACGGCAGCCGGCCCGCATCGCCACGGAGAAACTCGAGGGTGTCCGAGACGCCGGCCTGGCGTGCCTTCTCGCGTCCGCGCTGTAACATCGGTGCCGAGATGTCCAGTCCAACGACGTCAGCACCGCGCTCTGCGAGCATCACCGTGAACCGACCGGTCCCGCAGGCGATCTCGAGAATGCTCCGGTCTTCGACCGGTGCGATTGCCTCGAGGACCGCCTCCTTCTCCCGGCGGTCGATCAGCTGACCGCCTCGAGAGAACCGCTTGTCGTCGTACTCCGCGGCGACGTCGTCGGCCTGGTACCACTCCTGTCCTTTCACACTGGCTGTGACTAGTTCCGCCGTGGATAAAACGATACTGGAGTCGATCGATCGAAACCGAGTGCTTTTGTCCGGTGGTACCGTATAACATAGCATGCCGACCTGCAACCGATGCGGTGCGACGCCGGCGACGGACGACCTGGTTCGACACGAGTCCGGCGGTCTGTTGCTCGTCCACTGTCCGGAGTGTCGGGGACTGATGGGGACGTACCGCGAACCCGGTCGGCGTCGCTAGCCGCGTCGGCCGTCGGTCCGCCGGTCACTTCGCCTCGTCGGGCGAGTCGGACAGCCCCGGCCGCCGCCGCCGCCGTCGTGTCTCGAGCAACGTCCGACATCGTTTCCCCGGCCCGCCCTCGATCGGCCAGCCGCGGGTTCGCCAGGTTGGCGGCTCGGGCTCGTACTCCGAACAGGAACCGCGACATTCGCCAGCCGTCTGGCATCGTCCTTTCGAGACACACCACGGCAGCAACTGATCGCGCGCGCGAAGCTCGAAATATCGACAGTCTGGACGCATCGTCTCGACGAACGACCGCCAGCCACGTTCGTAGGCGCGCTCGGCGATCTCGAGTCGCGTCGTCGCTTTCGTCTCCGGAGAGACGGACTCGAATCGCGCGGCCGATCGGTCCCGGTCACCGCCGGACGGCCGCTCGAGGATCCGCGTCCCCGGCTCCTCGACCGGCAGCGTCCGTGGATGCCACGCGACCGTGGCCGCAAGCGTGCCCGGGTCGAACACGAGGATGCCCGCTTCGACCGGCAGATCCTCGAACAGGACCGGTTCGACCGGCTCGTTCGTCTTCCGTGTTGCCACCCAGACTTCGTCGGCCAGTCCCATCGCCACGTCGTACTCGAGTTGACTCGCCAGGTCGCGGGCGGCGCTGGCGTCGACGTCGGGTTTGTTCTCGATCGCGACGACGCGCTCGAGCCAGTCGGGGTAGGGCCACTTCCGGCGAATCTGGATGCGTCCGGAACGCTTGCGCGTCTCGAGGATTCCCCGGTCGGCCCCGCGGTGGATCGCCTCACGGACGTACCGCCACGGGTAGTCGGGTTCGGGGAGGCTCTCCCGGTAGTAGGTCCAGTCTGCGGGTGCGTTCCTGACGACGTGCAGGAGGTCGCCGTCGAGCCGGTCCGGACCGAATCGGGCACGTTCGCGGAGAGCCTCGCGGTCGCACTCGAGGACGATCGTGTCCCACAGCCTGTGTTTCGTCCCGAGCTGACGAGCGACGACGACGGCACGATCGTCGACGGGTTCCCAGTTCAGTTCGGCCCACCGGCAGGTCCGCAGCTCGAAGCCGAATTCGGCGTCGGTTCCGAGCGTTGGCCACGTCGATGCGTCGTTCGTCTCGTCGGTCACTGCTTTGTATAGCCGCAGTCGCTCCAAGAACGCTCCGGTCGTCTCGCCCCGACCGCGGCCACCGATCGAAGCGAACGCGTGTCGGCCGATGATGCCTGTTGGATGGAAAGTGTTTTTTCCCCTGGCAAACCACCCTTGGCACATATGCGGTTATCCACCGCCATCACAATCGCCCTCTCCGCCCTCCTCGTTACGTCCTCTCTTGGGGTGGTGGCTGCCGCACCGTCGGGCGTCGGCCCCTCGGCCGACCGGTCCCCGCAGGTGGCGGACGTCGACCACCCACCGCTCGAGCCCGCCGAGCCACAGCAGGTGATACGGATCAACGTCTCCGCCGACGGTGATACGACCTGGACGATCGAGAGCCGCTACGTACTCGAGGACGACGACGACGTCGACTCGTTCCAGTCGTTCGCCGACGCGGTCGCAGACGGTGACCGCGACGCCGGCTACGACGCCGCGACGTTCGAGCGGTTCCTCGACACCGCCGAGGAGTCGACCGACCGAGAGATGGAGATCGAGGACCTCGGCTGGGACGAGCCACGGGTGATCCCGGACGACGGTGACGACGACGACACCCGTATCGGAGTCATCTCGTACTCGGTCGAGTGGTCCGACTTTACCGCCGTCGACGACAACCGGATCTACCTCGGCGACGCGGTCACGACCGACGACGGGCCGTGGCTCTCGCTTGCCGACGGCCAGCGACTCGTCGTCGAGTCCCCCCCGAACTACGGCTTCGAGAACCCGCCGATCGGTGCCCAGGACGGGGCTCTCGTCTGGGACGGCCCACACGAGTTCGACGACGACGAACTCGAGGTGACGTTCCTGCGTGGCGTGACCAACGGCGGCACCAACGGCGGCGCCGGTCCGTCCCTCCTCGACTCGCTTCTGTCCCCGCTGACGGTCGTGACCGGGGTTGGGCTGGCCGTTCTGTTCGTTCTCGTCGGCGTCGGCGGCTACCTGCTGGCGTCACAGCGTCCGGTGCCGTTTCTCCGCTCCGACGAGGACGACTCGATGACTGCCTCTGACTCGGTAACGGGATTCGACGCCGACGGTTCGGCCAGAATGGAGCCGGACACAGACGATGGGAACGAGACCTACACCGTCAGCTACGACGACGACCGCGTTCCCGACGCAGACGAGGTCGACGTCGAACTGCTTAGCGACGAGGAACGCGTCCACCGGCTGCTCCGCCAGAACGGTGGCCGCATGAAACAGGCCTCGATCGTCTCCGAGACCGGCTGGTCGAACGCCAAAGTCTCCCAGCTGCTCTCTGAGATGGACGAAAACGACGAGATCGAGAAGCTCCGGATCGGTCGCGAAAACCTCATCACGCTGCCGGAAGTCGACCCGACCGAGATCGACTGACGATCCAGCCATAGCGCGGGTGTGAGTAGCCACCGATACCGTTTTCACGACGGCGTGTGTACACCTCCCATGGGGATTCTCGATTCGGTTCGTGCCGCGCTCGAGCCGTCCGATCGGGAGACACCCGCACCGATCGCCGGTGCGTACTGGTGTGATGACTGTGCAGTTCGGATCCCACTCGAGAGCCGACCCGACGGTAACGAGCAGCGACCGTGTCCTGACTGTGACGAGCCGATGCAGTTCGAGCTGTCGCCGGACGGCGGTAGCTGTGCGTGTTAGTCCGGCCGACGCTCGTCGCCTCGACCGTAGGTGAGCCGGTACGCGACCGCGTCGAGTCGCTCGCTTAGCGACGCGAGCAGGACCGCCGGCGAGACGCGCGCGAGTTCGGAGCGATCGACCTCGATTCGCTCGTCGGCGAACGGATTCCGATCGCCGTCGCCGTCACCGTCGTCGTCGTCCCGGGCCGCATCGACGACCGTCGACATCGAACAGCGACCGCAGGCCTCCGTGTTTTTCTCACCGGGCATGTACTATCGTAGCACGTGCGTGCTTATAAGCCGGCCGCCCGGCTCGGAGTGCGCGACGAGCTTATAAGCTCCGTGTCGTATCTATCGGTATGAACGCTCGGATCGTCGCGATCGTCTCACCGCTCGAACCGTCACTCGAGGACGGCGTCGACACATTCACGTTCGACGATGGCTGACCGGTCTCCCGACGACGAGGAGCCAGCGTGGCTATCGACCGAGGAGACGCGACGGGATCCCGAGGAGTTGCCGGCCGAGATTCGCGAGGAGGTCCCCGACTGGGAGGATCCGTACCTCGATCGGGTCTCTGACCGGCTGTTGTACAGCTTCGACCTGGAGAAAGACCGTCGCCTCCGTGGCGAACGGTTCGACCTCTACGCGGAGATGCGGATGCGCACCCAGCGACAGTTTTTCCACCCGGCGTTGCGCTACGCCAATCACGAGACTCGAGAGTACGTCTTCGTCCGCCGAAGCGACCGGCCGTCGCCCCCGGAGCTCGAACGCCTCCGTGGCCTCGGCCACGACCTCGCCGACGACTGGGTCGAGGCCGACGAGGAACACTACCGGACCGACTTCACGTTCGTCCTCGTCGCGGAGACGATCCCCGAGTCGGTCAGCGCGTACGTCGACGGCTTTCGCGACCGGACGCTGTTGAAGTGGGGCTACTACGGACACTATGAAGTAAATTTCGTCGTCGTCACCCCCCGCGAGCAGGACGCCGTCGCCAGCGAGGCCGCCGAGATCGCGGACGCGTTCGTCCTCTGGGAGGAGGTCGAGCCGCCCGAGGAGGGGATCCTCTCACGGTTTGCAAAGCGGTTCTGGACCTGACTCGAGTTCACCGCACGACCGTCACCGGGACCGGCGCTCGACGGACGACGACCTCTGAGACGCTGCCAAGCTTGAGATGTGAGGCTTCCCCGCGACCGTAGCTTCCGACGACGATGCCGTCGATGGCTTCCTGTTCTGCGTAGGCGACGATCGACTCCGCCGGTGCGCCGATCGAGGTCTCCCGTTCGATTCGCTCGGCGTCGACGCCGACGGCCTCGAGTGCGCGATCGAACAGCTGGTCGGCTCGCTCGTGTTCGCCCTCGAGCCAGGACTCGGTCAACGGTTCCGCGTCGGCGCCTTCCGGATCCGAGTCGAACGGATCGATCGCGTGAAAACACACGAGCGTCGCGTCGGGGAACGTGTCGACGGCGTAAGCCAGCGCGTTCTCGGACTGTTTCGAGCCGTCGAGAGCGACGAGCACGCGATCGGGCATAGTGGCCGTTCGTCGAGCGGCGGAATAAGCGTACCGGGCATCGCCTGGGACTAGGACTTTGGCAGCCGACGTCGAACGTGTCTGCCATGTATGACGACATCCTCGTTCCCACGGACGGTCGGGAAAACACCGAACTCGCGATCGAGGAGGCGATCGAACTCGCGTCGATCCACGACGCGGGGTTACATACGCTGTACGTGATCAACTCTGCGGCGGTCGCGCCCGGAATCGACTTCGACGACCTCGAGGCGATCGGCCGGGATGCGGTCGAGTACGTCGCCGATCTGGCAGCCGAGCGCGGGCTGACAGACGTCGAGACGACGGTCACTCACGGACTTCGCCACCGGGCGATCCTGCAGTACGCCGACGACCACGACGTCGACTTGATCGTGATGGGCCGGCATACGGGCCTCGAGCGACTCTTCCGACACAGCGTCTCGGATCGCGTCGAGGCGGAGGCGTCGGTCCCCGTCCTCGTCGTCGAGTGATTCGAACCGGACAGGGTTGCCGCTACCCGGGTGGCCTATACGCGACGCTCGGTACGCGTAGCCGTGACTGACCGAGGCAATCTCTTCGACCGACCGCCGTCGGAGCCGATCCGGCGACTCTCCGCCGATGGGGAACTGCTCGGTGGGGGTGAGGAGCCGGAGCTCACGGACGAGACGTTGGTGGGCATGTACGCCGACATGCGACTCGCCCGTCGGTTCGACGAACGGCTGTTGAGCCTCCAGCGTCAGGGTCGGCTCGGGACCTACGCCTCCCTGGCCGGCCAGGAAGCGACACAGGTCGGGTCGACGTACGCGCTGGCCGACGACGACTGGATCGCCTACCAGTATCGCGAGCACCTGGCGGTCACCGCCCGTGGCAAACTCGCCGAGTACCTGCTGTACTGGATGGGCCACGAACGGGGCAACGCCGAAATCGCCGACGTGAACGTCTTCCCGCTGAACATCTCGATCGGCTCGCACGTGCCACACATGACGGGTATGGGGATGGCAGCCCGGTACAGAGACGAGGAGACCGTCTTTCTGACACACTTCGGCGACGGAGCGACGAGTGAGGGCGACGTCCACGAGGGACTGAACTTTGCCGGCGTCTTCGATACGCCGACGATCTTTTGCTGTCACAACAACGGCTGGGCGATCTCGATTCCTCGGGATCGCCAGACCGCAAGCGCGACGATCGCACAGAAAGCCCACGCCTACGGCTTCGACGGCGTCCAGGTCGACGGGATGGACCCGCTCGCGGTCTACGAGGTTACGAACGCGGCCGTCGAGAAGGCACGCGACCCCGCCGACGACGAACCACGCCCGACGCTGATCGAGACGCTCACCTACCGCTATGGCGCACACACCACCGCCGACGATCCGTCGGTCTACCGCGACGAGGCGGACGTCGAGCGCTGGCGCGAGAAAGACCCGATCGATCGCCTCGAGACGTTCCTCCTCGAGACGGGCCGGCTCGATACCGAACGCATCGACGCGCTCGAGACCGAGATCGAGGCCGACCTCGAGACGGCGATCGACGCGGCCGAACGGTTCGACGGTGATCCCGAGGCGATGTTCGAGTACGTCTACGCGGAGCCGACGGCCGAACTCGACACACAGCGCGAGCAGTTTCGGGAACTGCGCGACCGACACGGCGACGAGACGCTGCTCGAGGACGATCTGCTGTGAGTCGGACCGACAGACACCGATGAATGGTTGATCGTTCGGTCAAACGCTTATACCCTGCTTCGTTGTACGTCCGGCGGTGTCCGGAATGGTACCACCAACCACACTAGAGCGGATGTACGAGGAGATGGTGACGGCTCGTCGCTACGAGCAGCGCCTCCAGGAGGAGTATCTCGAGGGCAAACAGCCGGCGTTCGACATCTCGGCGGGACCGATCCCGGGTGAACTCCACCTGGCGGCGGGCCACGAGGCCTCCGCGGCGGGCGTCTGTGCCCACCTCCGCGAGGAGGACACCGTGACCGCGCCGCATCGACCTCACCACGTCGCGATCTCGAAAGGCGTCGATCTGAAGCGGATGACCGCCGAAATCTTCGGCCGGGAGACGGGCCTCTCGAAGGGGAAAGGCGGCCACATGCACCTGTACGACCCCGACGTGAACTTCGCCTGTAGCGGAATCATCGCTCAAGGCGTCCCGCCCGCGGTCGGCGCGGCGATGGCGGCGAAAAAACGCAACACCGACGGGGTCGCCGTCGCCTTCCTCGGCGAGGGCGCGATCAGTCAGGGAGCCTTCCTCGAGTCGCTGAACCTCGCTGCCGTCCAGGAACTGCCCGTCGTCTTCGTGATCGAGGACAACGACTGGGCGATCAGCATGCCCAAAGCGCGCGTGACGGACGTCGACGACGGCTCACGACGGGCGGGCGGCTTCGACCTCGCGGGCGAGCGGGTCGATAGCGACGACGCCGTCGCCGTCTACGAGGCCGCCCGCGAGGCGATTGGACGTGCCCGCGACGGCAACGGCCCGACGCTGCTCGAGGTGCAGGTCCACCGCCGGATGGGTCACTTCATGGGCGACCCCGAGACCTATCGCCCCGACGAGGACGTCGACCTCGCGAACGAACGGGACTCGATCGAACGTCTCGCCGCGGACCTCCGGGACCACGGGTTCGACGAGGACGACCTCGAGGAGATCCGCGAGCGCGCTCACGAGCGCATCGAGGCGGCGATCGAGTGGGCCAAAGATCAGCCCCAGCCCGAGCCAGCGGAGGCCTACGACGACGTCTTCGTCGACGAGCTCGAGGGCTGGCCCGAGCGCCCGGAGCCCGCCGCGACCGACGGGGGTGAGCGGTGATGGCGCAAGTCGAGAAACCGGGGCCGGAGGCGACCGACCGCGAGTTGACGATGAGTCGGGCGATAGTCGAGGCGATCGCGACGGAGATGCGCGAGAACGAGGAGGTGTTCGTGATGGGCGAGGACGTCGCCGACTACGGCGGCATCTTCGACTCCACCGAGGGGTTGCGCGAGGAGTTCGGCTACGATCGGATCATGGACGTCCCCATCTCGGAGACGAGTTTCATCGGTGCAGGTGTCGGCGCGGCCATGGAGGGCATGCGTCCGATCGTCGAGTTGATGTTCGCCGACTTCTTCGGCGTCGCAATGGACCAGATCTACAACAACATGGCGAAGACGGCCTACATGTCCGGGGGCTCGGTGTCCGTTCCGATGGTGCTCATGACCGCCGTCGGCGGCACTTACAACGACGCCGCCCAGCACTCCCAGACGCTGTACGGAACGTTCGCCCACCTCCCCGGGATGAAAGTCGTCGTTCCCTCCACCGCCTACGACGCCAAGGGGTTGATGCATGCCGCCGTCCGCGACGACGACCCCGTCGTCTACATGTTCCACAAGCGCCTGATGGGGCTGGCCTGGATGCCCGCTCCCGAGGGGCCGAAGACCGGCGTCCCCGAGGACGACTACGAGATCGAGTTCGGCGAGGCAGACGTCAAACGCGAGGGCGAGGACGTCACCGTCGTCACGCTCGGCCTGCACGTCCACCGTGCGCTCGAGGCAGCCGAGACCCTCGCCGAGGACGGCATCGAGACGGAGGTGATCGACCTCCGGACGCTCGTCCCGCTCGATACGGAGACGGTGCTCGAGTCGGTTCGCAAGACCGGCCGCCTCGTCGTCGTCGACGAAGATTATCACTCCTACGGGGTCAGCGGCGAACTGATCGCGCGGGCGAGCGAGGGGGCGCTCGACGACCTCGAGGGCGTCTCCCGCGTGACGATGCCCGATACGCCGATCCCCTACGCGCGCCCGCTCGAAAACGAGGTCTTGCCCGACGCCGACGACATCGGCGCGGCCGTCCGGTCGGTTCACGAATGAGCGACTCGATCGAGATCGACGCGACCGACGTCTGGCCCGAGGACGCCGACGACGTCGACGAGGGGATGGTCGCGACGTGGTTCGCCCGCGAGGGTGGCGGCGTCGACGAGGGCGAGACGATCTGTGAGATCCAGGTCGAGAAGGTAAGCGTCGACGTGCCGGCCCCAGTGTCGGGAACGCTCGAGGAGATTCTGGTCGGCGAGAACGAGGAGTTCGACCGGGGCGACGCGCTCGGACGAATCGACTCCGACTGATCGCCTGTACTCCTCGAGTGCGTCCCACTCGCTGGTCATCATACTGTCGGTCATGGACCGGTGAACTGGTGTGTGCCAGAACCGGCGTTGCAGCGCATATCAGCGTCCGGCCGATCCCGTCGCCACGTTGCGAGCACAGGACGGCGACGCGAACCTCGAGGTCGTCCGATGACCATACCGCGTGCGTACGAACTCCGGTCCGGTGAGGAGTACGTTACGACACGAGAGAAAACGAAATCAGTGCCGAAAGGGGAACGTTCCCCAGAAGCCGGCGTACGAAAGCGTCTCGATGTTCTCGCAGCGGACGCGAGGACGAGAAACCCCTCTACGCGAGCTTCTCGATATTCTGAACGACTTCTTCTGCGAACTCGCTCGTGGCGAGCTTCTCGGCGTCCTCGAGCTGGCGTTCGAGGTCGTAGGTGACCTTGCCCGACGAAATCGTCTCCTCGACGGCGTCACGCACGAGGTCGGCGGCGTCGGACCAGCCCATGTACTCGAGCATCATGCGGCCCGAGAGGATGATGGCGGTGGGGTTGACCTTGTCCTGGCCCTCGTACTTGGGAGCCGAACCGTGGACGGGCTCGGCGAGCAGGCGGCCGTCGCCGAAGTTCGCGCCGGGTGCGATGCCGAGACCGCCGATCTGGGCGCCACAGGCGTCGGAGATGTAGTCCCCGTTTAGGTTCATCGTCGCGAGGACGTCGTACTCGTCGGTCCGGGTGAGGACCTGCTGGAGCATGTTGTCCGCGATGCGGTCGTTGACGACGACGGCGTCCTCGGGGGCCTCACCGTCACGCTCTTCCCAGAGGGTATCCTCGGTAATGACCTCGTCGCCGTACTCCTCTTCGGCGACCTCGTAGCCCCAGTCGCGGAACTGGCCCTCGGTGAACTTCATGATGTTACCCTTGTGGACCAGGGTGACCGAGTCGCGGTCGTGCTCTAAGGCGTAGTCGATGGCGCGGCGGACGAGGCGCTTGGTGCCGAACTCCGTGATCGGCTTGACGCCGATGCCGACGGGGCCGTCGTGGATGACGTCGTCGAAGCCCATGTCCTCCTCGACGAACTCCTTGACCTCCTCGACTTCGTCGGTGCCCTCTTCCCACTCGATACCGGCGTAGACGTCCTCCGTATTCTCACGGAAGGTGACCATGTCCATCTGGCCGGGTTCGGAGACGGGCGACGGGACGCCGTCTAAGTGGTAGGTGGGTCGGACGTTCGCGTAGAGGTCGAGCAGCTTTCGCAGGCCGACGTTCAGCGAGCGGAAACCGGCGCCGACGGGCGTCGTCAGCGGCCCCTTGATCGCGACGCGGTGTTCCTTGATCGCCTCGACGGTCTCGTCGGGCAGGTTCTCGTCGTATTTCTCGCGGGCGGACTCGCCAGCGTAGACGCGCATCCAGTTGATCTCGCGGCCAGTTGCCTCCGCGGCAGCTTCGAGCACCTGCTGGGCGGCGGGACCGACGTCCTTGCCGACGCCGTCACCGTAGATGATCGGGATAATCGGGTCGTCGGGAACCTCGAGTTCGTCGTCGGTACCCTCCGTGAGCGTGATCTTCGTCCCGTCTTCGGGGACCTCGATCTTGTCGTAGTCGGAACTCATCTCGTCTCTAGGATTCTCACACGACTGCTAAAAGGGCTGCCATTTGCGTTCGTGACCCACCGTTCGCCGCCAACTCTCGAAACCGACGTCCCAGGCTGTCGAAACGGCGTTTTCACGTATGGGCTTCGCTATCGGAAGCGGTCACCGGTGACGGACGATCACCGCGATGCCGATACACGAGGTGACTATTCCAGCGGCGGCAAACGACGGTCCGACGACACCGATCCCGATCGCTGCTGGAAGCCGAGCCACGCCAGTACGAACAGCGTGACCCCGGCGGCCACCGCCGTCGACCCGACGTCGGTCGGTTCCCGTCGATCCACGATCGCGAGTCGAACCGCAGCGAGGACCGTCATGCACGCACAGAAGACGGCAAGCAGGACCACCGGCGTCATCGTCGATACGTACGGGTACGTCCCGTATACACGATTCGACTGTCGAGGAGAGGTCGGCACGGTTTTGCCGATGCAGTCGATGGATGCTCGTATGCACGTCATCGTCCACGGAGGCGCCTGTAGCGACACCGACGAACCCGCTGCCCGCCAGCGGACGCTCGAGGAGGCGGCCGAAACCGGTGCCGACGCGGCGACGCCGCTCGACGCCGTCGAAGCAGCCGTGAACGTCCTCGAAGCTGCACCACTTTTCAACGCCGGGGTCGGAAGCGTCCCCCAGAGCGACGGCGAGATCAGAACCGACGCGGGGATCATGACCGACGATCGATCCGTCGGTGCGGTGTGTTCGATGCCGGGCGTCGAACGCGCCGTCAGCGTCGCCCGCGTCGTCTTAGCGGAGACGCCTCACATCCTTCTCTCGGGCGAGCATGCCGTCTCGCTGGCCGACGCCTGTGGAATCGACACCGGTGTCGACCTCTGGACTGACCGAACGCGCGAACTGTGGGACGACCTCGACGCGCCAGCCGCTGGTCCGACACGCCAACTCGAGTGGGTACGCGGGACGTTCGACGAGACTGATTCGGACGGCTCGACGTCTGATCCGGCCGACCACGACACGGTCGGTGCGGTCGCGTTCGACGGCGACGCCTTCGCCGCCGCGACGTCGACCGGCGGCCGCCTCGGTGCGCTTGCCGGCCGCGTCGGCGACGTCCCGCAGGTCGGGTCGGGCTACTACTGTTCGTCCGCCGGCGCGGCGGGCGCGACGGGCGCGGGCGAGGACATCGCCCGGACGATGCTCTCGAGGCGGGTCGTCCGTCACCTCGAGGACGGCCGCGACGCCCAGTCGGCGACCGACCGCGCGATCGAGGAGTTCGAAGAGCTCACCGGCTCGGCTGCCGGCGTCATCGCGATCGATGACCGTGGAACCATCGGATCGGCGTACAACAGCGATTCGATGGCGACTGCGAGCGTTCGACGCTGAGCCGGACTCGCGAATAACGATGGTTGTGATACGACGATCGTCGTAGATGAAGTTTATTATCGTCGAAAGCATCGTCGATACTGATGCTTCGAGCACCACAGCACACGACGCGACGGTGTCCACGATGTGACGCGACGCGGACGATCGTTCAGGGCATCGACGCCTGTCCCGACTGCGACTGGCTGGACGTCGACGGTGTGCCGTAAACGCCCCGCGCCTCCTCGACTCGCCGAAGTGCTCCGAGAGACGCAACCTCTTTTTGTCGACCCGGTCAACCCCGTTACATGGCCGAAACCGAGGTCGACCTCGAATCCGAACAGTACGAGAAACATCGCGAGGCGGGTGAGATCCTCGCACAGGTTCGCGAGGAGGCCGCAGACCGCGTCGAGGTCGGCACAACCCACCTCGAGGTCGCCGAGTTCGCCGAGAACCGAATCCGCGAACTCGGCGGCGAGCCGGCGTTTCCGGTCAACATCTCGATCGACGAGGAAGCCGCCCACGCGACGCCAGCGATCGACGACGAGACGACCTTCGGCGAGGAGATGATCAACCTCGATATCGGGGTTCACGTCGACGGCTGGCTGGCCGACACCGCGATCACGGTCGACCTCTCCGGCAATCCCGAACTCGCTGAAGCCTCCGAACAGGCGCTCGAGGCGGCGATCGACGTCGTCGAACCGGGCGTCGAGACCGGTGAGATCGGAGCCGAGATCGAGGACGTCATCGACGGCTACGGCTACAACCCCGTCGTCAATCTCACCGGCCACGGACTCGGCCACTGGGAACAACACACCAGCCCGAACATCCCGAACCGCGCCGTCTCGCAGGGGACGACGCTTTCGGTCGGCGATGTCGTCGCGATCGAGCCGTTCGCGACCGACGGCGGTGGGAAAGTGACCGAGGGGTCGAAAGAGGAGATCTTCTCGCTGCAGAACGAACGTTCGGTCCGCAACCGCCAGGCCCGCGAGGCCCTCGCACAGATCACCGAGGAGTTTCGGACACTGCCGTTTGCGACCCGGTGGCTCGAGGTCGATCGAGCGGAGATGGCACTTCGGCGGCTGAAGTCCCGGGACGTGATTCACGGCTATCCGGTGCTCAAAGAAGACGACGGCTGCCTCGTCAGCCAGAAAGAACACACGGTCATCGTAACCGACGACGGCTGTGAAGTGACGACACGATAACCTATCATGCGATAGGCATCCACCGGTCCACCGAACGGCCTCGTGCTCGAGACGGGCCGACCGACAGTGAGAGAGAAAGCGGGTGGCGATCGAAACTCAAGCGTTGTTCATCCGCTGGCTCTTCCGGTGGCCACACCGTTGACACTCCGTCACCCGGTACGGTTCACGCGAGAACTGGGCGTTCTCTTCTTTCAGACTCTCGGTACGAATCTGAACCGAGACCTCGTGTATCGTCTCGAGTCCACACTCCTCGCAGTGTTCGGTCATCCCGTTGACCGAGTTGTCTGTCGTTGCCATTGACTGGTCAATTTTCTAGGTGTGATATAAAACCCCACTTCATTTCGTGCAGTGATCACGATCGACTAGCTGTCGAGCCCGTGCTGAAATATCGGACGAGACAGACGCATACTTTTCACGAGTGCAGCTGCGACGTTCTTACGACGGTAAAATGTGATGGACCTATAGTACTATACTGTGAATTTTCAATGAAAATTACGCAAATATCGCCGTTCAACCCTGTCCTGAGGACGTTCTGGCAGCCGTAGTAGCGATCGAGCCGGAATACAATCGGCCGTAGAATCAAATACTATAGGATCGGACCGAATCCCACCGGATATGGAGCAGGTGTTTGCACCGTGGCGCATCGAGTGGGTTCGACGCGAGGACGACGCTGACGTCGAGGGTTGTGTCTTCTGTAATCTGCCCGAGCGGACGAACGATCGTGAGAACCTGATCGTCGCTCGAAGCGACCACGCGTTCGTGTTGTTGAACAACTACCCGTACAATCCGGGCCACGTTATGGTGATTCCGCGCGAGCACACCGGCGAGTACGGCGATCTGACCGACGACCAACTGCTCGACCACGCTCGCCTGAAGTCGCGGACGTTCGAGGCACTCGAGACCGCACTCGATCCGGACGGGTTCAACGCGGGGTTGAATCTGGGACAGTCGGCCGGCGGCTCGATCTCCGAGCACTTACACACTCACGTCGTCCCTCGCTGGGAGGGCGACACCAACTTCATGCCAGTCATCGGCGACACGAAAGTGATCGTCGAGGCACTCGAGGATACGTACGATCACCTCCACGAGGCGTTTGCAGCCCAGTCGGGGACGACCGTTCCCGGAACGGACCGCGCCGTCGTCGTCGAGTAGCACCTGCGAGCCGGTCAGTCCATCGCGATGTATGTCTTCGTGTCCATGACGCCGTCGAACCCCTGGATTCCCGAGGAGACGGCCTCGAGAATGTCGTACACCTCCTCGGCGTCGACCTCGGCGATGATGTCGTAGGTACCCGCGACGATGTGAGCGTCCACGACGGGCTCGAGCCCGCGTACGTCGGCGAGAAGCCCCTCGGACTTTCCGGCGGCCGTCTTCACCATGATGAACGCGTGAACCATTTCTCTGTGGTACTCTCTCACACGACTAAAGCTTTGCCCGGCGTTCGGGGCAAACTTATTCACCGGGGCGAGCGTAGCTCGACCATGCGGTTTGTGATCATTGGTGCAGGAGCGGTCGGCCTGCGGACCGCGCGCGTGCTTCGTGAGGAGGGCCACGAGGTGACGTCGATCGAGCGAGACGAGGCGAAGGTCCGTCGCGCGCGCAAAGAGGGGATCGAGACCGTCGCCGGCGACGGCTCCCAGGAGGACGTCCTCGAGGAGGCCGGGATCGACGACGCCGACGCCGTCGGTGCGTTGACCGGCGATCTGAACGCCAACTTCACGGCGTGTCTGATCGGGAACTACTACGACTGTCGAACCGTGATGCGGATCGACCAGGACTACCGTGAGACGATCTATCGAAAGTACGCCACCGAGGTCGACGAAGTGGTCTACCCGGAACGTCTCGGCGCGATCGGTGCCAAAAACGCCTTACTGGGCGGAACGATCCGCGCGATCGCCGACGTTGCCCAGCACTTACAGATCCTCGAGATAACGATCACCGAGGACGCCCCTATCACGGGGTACACGACGGAAGAACTGGAGTTACCCGCTGACGCGACCGTCCTCGCGTACGGGAAAGGAAACGGCGAACTCGCGGTTCCGGCTCCCGACGAGTCGTTCGCGGCGGGCGACCGACTCGTGGTACTCGCAGACTTCGAGGTCTTAGACGCCGTCCGCCAGCTTCTCGTCGGCGAGACGAGACACGACGCGACCGCGAGCACGGAGACAGGAGGTGTCAACTGATGGTTACGGCATTCGTCATGGTGAAAGCGAACACGGGCGAGGCGGATCGGCTCAGAGACGAGATCGAGGCGATCGAAGGCGTCGAATCGGCACACATCGTCGCCGGCGATGTCGACATCATCGCGAAAGCACGCGTCGAGACTCCGGCGGCGGTCAAAGACGTCGCCGCGACGAAGATTCAGGGCGTAGCCGGGGTCGAAGACACGCAAACGTACATCGCGATGGGGTGATACGGTCGGCTGTACCGATGGACCGGCGAACCACAGACGAGCCGTGGGCTCGCTGGCACTGACGTCCAGCGGTCCGTATGACTCAAAGCGGCGTTCCCGACTCCTCGTTTCCGGCTCCCTGGCCGCGTTCTCGTGCGCTCTCGAGCAGCGCCGCCGCCTCCCCGCGATACTCGTAGCCAGGGATGATCCCCTGGGCGTAGGTTCCCTCGACGAACTCGACGAGCGCCTTCGCGTCCGTGACGCCGTCGTCTGCGTCCCAGGCGACGTACTCGAGATGGACCCGGACGACGTCCTCGTCGCGTTCGACGCGTGGCTCTTCGTGGGTGTCCGTTCCGGCGACGGTAAAGACGTCCTCGAGGCGACGCTCGAGCGTCTCGACCCAGCCGTCTTCGACGACGTCGGCGACGTCGTCTACCGTCGCAGCTGATAGCGTCGGAAGGAAAACCGTGATAGCGATGCGACCATCGTGGCGGTCCTGATCCAGTGGCTGTTCGGCGGTGATCGTCGTCTCGAAGACGGTCGTCGTCAGGTCGTAGCCGTCGTCGGCGACGTCGAACGCCTCGTGAGATTCGAATGCACGCTCGATCTCCGGTGGAGTCATCACCTCCAGCGAGGCGATTGTCGAGCAAGGGCGTTACGTTCGCGGTGGGATGGGGAGGTGACCGTTCCGATCGTTTCACATCACCCGACCGACCGTTTCGCGTTCCAACCCGCCGTTGATGCGACGAACGAGCCGCATAACTACGACAGAATATGCCGTCTGTCGATGGCATGACACCGGATAAACGGCTCGCCGAACGACGACGATTCGCACGCCTGCTCGGGACTGTCGACGATGCGGTTGGACTTCCGGTGGGCTCGAGCGACGACGGCGACGGATCGCGACGCGAACGCAGACGGTAGGGACGCTCTTACTGATCGATCGTCGCAGTATGCGAGGGCTGGGATTCGAACCCAGGGACCCCTACGGGAGCGGGTCTTAAGCCCACCGCCGTTGGCCTGCTTGGCTACCCTCGCGCGGAACGCAGTCATCCGTTGTCGGGTAAGGGGGATGTGCGTTTCGGTGTTCGGTCGCTTTCGATCTCGAGTCGCTGGCGGCTCGACGCTGTCGCAACAGCTCGAGTCCGTATATTCAGGCACTCAGCTTACGCGAGTCGAACCCCGAGATCCGTCGATGAACGTTCCCACTGACCGCCTCCTGATCATGCTCGTGGTCGCGACCGGTCTGGCGGTCCTCGTCGGCGGCTGGGCAGGCGGACTCGTCCGCGCGGAGGCCACCGGTAGCGAGGAACTCGCGTTACGGGTCGGAATCGGTGCAGTGTTTTTCGTCGTCCTGCTCGGCGTCTGGCACGTCTTCAAGAACATCGACGAGGAGGCGAGTTGACTCGACCGTGACCGCCGGTCACTATACTTCCGGCCCTGGTCCTGTTTACGGAGTCACTGCCAGCATAGCATCTGAGAGCCTATCAGCGTTGAATCTGGTTATCGAGTGGCAACTGAATTATGACCGAGAGTCTATCTGTGCGAACGACGAGGATCCCGTCGTCAGTTCGACGCCAGCCGGCTCGCCTCGCGGATGTACTTGACGACAAGCCCCACGGTCGCGAGGCCGATGGCGCCAGCGAAGCCGACGACGATCGCCGAGACCGGATCGCTCGTGGCAGTCGGAATCTCTTCTGTGACGAACCCGACGGCGAGCACCGTTGTGATCGCGATCAACACCAGTGCGCCGATGTTCGCAATCGTTGGGTTCGTTTCCGGCACCGTTTCCGGATCGTTGAGCAGGTACAGCACGACGACGAGCGCGAACGGCGTTCCGACCAGCCCGAACGCGAGCACGAGCACGAGCAGCGGGAAGAACGCACCCTCGAGGAACGCACCGAGGCCGCCGGCAAACACGACGACGATGAGCGCAGCACGGAACCGGGTGTCGGAGACGTCACGTCCCCAGTCGAGTTTGTCGGCGATGAGATACGGCGGAACGACGGCGTTGGCACCGAGCGTCGAGATAGCCGCACCCCACAGACCGAGGAGGAAGAACCCGGCAGCCCAGTCCCCGGCAAGCGGACCGAGCGCTTCGGCAGCGGCGATGGCATCGAGATCCGCGGCGAGTTCGGGGGTGTGCAACACGCTCGCGGCGACGAGGAAGGTCGCGAGGCTGAACAGCCCGAACGCGATCAGCATCGACGTGCCGATGTCGAACAGCCCGAGATCGTACTCGTCGCGGGTCCAGCCACGCGCCCGCATCGTGTACGTCTGCATCGTTATGAGCGTGATGTGTACGGCACCGCCGAGGACGCCAGCCGCGACCAACGCGCCGCCGAGACCCTCGGGAATCGTCGGGACGAGTCCGGACGCTGCCGCCGTTCCGTCGATGGGAACGACGAAGACAGAGACGATGAACGCGACCACGACCGCGGAGACGATCACTTTTGCGCCGATCTCGGCGATGTAATATCCACCGCCGGCAAGCCCGAGTGCGAGAACGAGCGCCCACACGATGCCCCAGATCCAGGGATCGATCCCGGTGATCATCGCGCTCACGTCGGCGACGGTCTTCATGATCACGAGTTGTGCGAGACCGGAGGCGAGTACCGTATCGATAACCAGCACCCACGCCCAGAACTCGCCGAGGTTCTCCTCGACGGTCGCGACGATTCCCTGCTCGGTGAGTAGTCCGAGTCGCATCGAGAGGTACTGTGCCGTCGCCCCGAGGACCGCAGAGAGAACGACCACCCACAACAGCGCGTAGCCGAACGAGGCACCGGCAGTGAGTACGGCGGCCATCGTCGCCGGCCCGGCGGCGATCGCACCGGCGAGCCAGGCGGGTCCTAACTCCGAGAGATAGGACCGAACGTCGGTCGGACTTCGTGTTGGGGTTTCTACTGAAACGTCAGTCATTTGCTGACCAAATTAAGTACACGGTTAAAAATCCTTTCTTCGGTTGTACTACTGACCGGTAAACGGAAACTATTACTGTGTGCTACCCCCGTGAAATCGCATGGAACTGACCGACACGGAGTTCGAGCAGTATCAGACGGACGGGTATCTCGTCGTCGAGGATGCGCTTTCGCCGGCGGCCGTCGACCGCGTGAAAACTCGTCTCCGTGAGTACACACACGGTGATCGCGAGCACGAAACGTTCGAAAGCCAACTCGAGCCCCGCGTCGAACGGGGCGAACTCGAAGTCGAGGAGGAAGGCGACGCCGTTCGGAAGTTCGAAGGGCTCGGGATGGTCGAAGCGGACGACGTTTTCGCCGAGGTCGCGAACAACGAGACGATCGTCTCGGTCGCGAGTCAGTTGCTCGGTCCGAACCTCAAGCTCCTGCGGAGTGCAGCGATGTTCAAACCGCCGGAGATCGGCAGCGAGAAGGGGTATCACCAGGACGCCGCGTACTACCCGATCCACCCGATGGACCACGTCACCGTCTGGGTCGCTCTCGACGAGGCAACGACGGAAAACGGTTGTATGAACGTCGTCCCCGGTGGGCACAAAGACGGCATCCTCGGCCACGAGGCCGTCGAGTACGACACCGACATCGTCATCGCCGAGAAGGACTACGACGAGGACGACGCCATCCCGATTCCGATGGAGTCCGGGAGCGCACTCTTTACGCACTGTCTGGTCCCCCACTACACGGCACCGAACACGACCGACCAGTGGCGTCGTGCGTTGATCATGGCGTACATGCGCTCGCGGTCGCGATTTAGCAAACCCGACGAGGAACTCCCGCCGTGGGTCGACTCCGTCCACATCCAGGGCGAGGAGTTCCCCGGCTGCGTCTGAGACGCCGGCGATTCGTCCGCGATCGCCGCCGGCGACTAACAACATCTATTAAACCGTATTCTCGAATACCAGCAATGGATTTCGGGCAGGCCCTCAAGCTCCTCATCGCTGCGGTCGTGTTGGCAATTGCGTTTTCGGTGGCGACGACCAGCCTCCTGGCGGCGGCGTGTCTGGTTCAGTACTCGATCCTCGTTATGCTCGAGCACGACTCGGACACGTTCCAGTCCGTGGCCGAAGAACGCCGGACGGAACTTACGATCGTGAAGGTTGCTCTCTTGCTCATCGCTGCCGTTCTTATTCTCTAGTACCGTTCCAAGCGTCGACTGATGAGTGAAACCGGTCAACCGTACTCGGTTTCACCCATCAGTTCAGGCTTTGAACGCCACTAGTGGTTCGTCAAGCCTGAACGGGTGCGTCGAACCGACTGCGGATGTCCGGTCCGACTCACTCGTCGACGCTTGACGGAGTACTTTGGCTCCGATCACCGTGGCAGTTCCCGACGCTCTCTCAGTGGATTCTCCAAACGGGGTGATGCCCCACGAGAACGACTGGTAACCCTTCAACACAACCTGATTTCTAGCCATGTTTCTATACAATAAAGGCTATATCGACATCGGCTGTAACGGGTTACGTTGCTCGATGAGCCGGTGTCGGTGCCGACGTGTCGGTAACGTATGGAGATAGTATGAAACCAGATGCACGAGACCCCCAGGACGTAGGAAGCGAGCGTTCGGAAATCACTCCCACGAGGCTGTTTGCCGCTTTCTCGGAAGAGCGACGCCAGCACGTGCTCACGTACCTCGCACAGAAACCGGCGGCACTCCACCTCGACGATCTCACCGAATACGTCGCCCTCGTGGAAAACCGTTCCTCGGACGCCCGGCATCAACAGATTATCGTCGACTTACACCACCGGCACTTGCCACAGCTGCGTGACGCCGGTTTGGTCCGCTACGACGACGAGACCACCCTGGTGGAGCTAGCGGTCTCCCCGGACGTGATCGTGCCGTACCTGCGACTCGCTGGCCACGTCAGATAATATCGGTCCATTTCGTCCATCATAATAGCTAAGTCCGCCCCATCGAGAGCCGTTACCGATGGGAGAAACCCAGGAACTGTCCGAGTACGTAGCGTCAGTCACCTACGACGATGTACCCGCGGATGCGGTTGATCACGCAAAAACTGCCATCCGTGATTACATCGGTGTGGCACTGTACGGTTCGCACCACGATGTCGGTGATGCCGTTTACGAGTACGTCGACACCCAGTACGGTGAAGGTGACGCTACCGTGTTCCGTCGCGGGAATAAAACTGCACCAGCCGCAGCGTTAGCTAACGGCGCATTCGGCCATGCGATCGACTACGACGATACGTTCGAGTCGATCGTTATCCATCCCTCGTCTCCAATCTTTGCCGCGTCCCTCGCTGCTGCTGAAGAGGGTGGGGCTTCGACGACCGAACTCGTAACAGGATATATCGTTGGCTGTGAGGTCGCGTACCGGGTCGGCCAGAGCACGTATCCAGAACACTATCAGAACGGGTGGCACAGCACTGGCACGGCAGGGTCATTCGGCGCAGTCGGCGCAGCTGCGTCGATACTCGATCTCGGTTCGGAAGAGGTCGCCAACGCGTTTGGAATCGTTGCGTCGTCGTCCTCGGCACTGAAGAAAAACTTTGGCACGATGACCAAGCCACTCCACGCTGGTCATGCGGCCGAGTCCGGCATACGAGCAACGTTGCTCGCTCGTGACGGGTTCACCGCCGACTCGAGTATCTTCGAGGGCGAGATCGGTTACAACCGCGTGATGACCGTCGACGACGCGTACGACCCCGAGGAAATAACCGAGAACCTCTACGAGGAGTGGGCCGTGCTAGATATTGGGTTCAAACCGTATCCGTCCGGCGTCATCACTCACGCGGCGATGGATGCGATGAAAAGTCTCACCGAGGAACACAATCTCGAACCGGCAACCGTCGAATCGATCGTCGTCACGCTAGAAGACGCTGCCTCGGAAATGCTTCATCATACGCAGCCGGACGATGCGTTACAAGCAAAGTTCTCTATCGAGTTCTGTTTGGCTTCGATCCTTCGCGACGGTCGAGCAGGAATCCACGAGTTCACCGACGAATACGTTCAGCAGGAAGAAACTCAGAATGCGATCAAAACGGTGTCCCGCGCCTTCGAACCGGATCTATTCGGAGACGACTACGCAGGATACGGTGCCGTCGTAACGGTTACAAAATCTGATGGAGCCGAACTCCGTGAGGAAATTCGGTATGCTCCTGGAAGTCCAAATAATCCGATCGAGGAAGATCGTCTTCGACAGAAATTCTACGAATGTGCCGAATCACGGCTCGGTGAACGAAAGGCACAAGCACTAGAAGATTCGATTCAGGATCTTGAAAACACCGACCTCGATACGTTCACCAGCTATTTGACACCGCGTGCGTGAGCTGGCGAGGGGTTGATTACCAAACCAACTAAACCAGTCATAACGCCAGCATCATATAGTTTGTTACTATTTGGTAACACAGGAGTGACTAACCAGAAACACATTTCGGAGTTACCGATAGCCGTAAGAATCTGTTCTGTTATGGCAGAACAATGCGACAGCCCGGAGAGTGGATACAATTGCCGACAGATGAGAGAATCCTTGCAATCCTCTCGACGGGCCTGATTCTCCTCCTCCCCAAGTTATCCCGAAGAACATCGAAAAGTCGCGGGTTCACGTAAGTAGACGACTCTCGACCCTGGTTGAGTACGGTCTCGTCTCTCGAGTCGAACGTGGCTACTACGAGATCACCGACCTCGGTGAACAGTACCTCGAGGGCGATCTCGACGCTGCCGCGCTTGAGCCCGTCGGCGAGTGAATCCGACGCGCTCGAGTCGGAACGAACGTTTATCAGCGCCTTTCCCTTATTCGAGGATAGATGGCGAGTGCAACCCGAAACGGTCGATCGGAAGGTGTCGCATTCATCCACGAGGACGACGGGAGGATCACCGCTATCGATCTCGAGACGGGTGTCGCGTCGTACGGTGACACGAAGTCCGAGGCACTCGCGATGCTCGCGGAAGCCCTCGAGTTGCACGAGGGTGGTGGCGAGCCCGTCACTGACGACGATCTCGAAGAGTTGGGTCTCGACCCCGACGCGCAGGGTGAGACGGAACTCCCCGAGTTCATGCAGTGAATGGTTCGGACGTCCTTTTCTGGTCAGGAGATCGCAAAAGTCCGGTCCCGTCACAAACTCGTCTAGAGTTCGCCTCTGGTAGCGTCAACTGACACCTCCAATGTGATATTCCATATTTACGCCTCACGATGTTGTTCGGCGCAAAAGTATGGGGTCGGAGGGATTTGAACCCCCGATCGACTGATATCTCCGGTGCGCCTCGGAACTCCAGAGGGTCATCACACGGACAGTGATCAGCTGTCCGATCAGTATATCAGTCTGGAGTCTCGTCCCGGGCGCGTAGCCTCTGGAGTCAGTCGCCATGCCTGACTTGGCCACGACCCCTCGACCTCACGTTGGTGGATACCGCCTAAAGCCGTTACGGTTCCCGATCACAGCCAGGGAGACCGCCCCGAGGTGTCCGTGCTGTCGTCACCTGGATACGGTTTCTCGAGGCCGTCGTCGTCTTCGAGATCCTCGGCCTCCTCGTCCGGACGCGAGTGCGAATCGCCCGTCCAGGTTCCGTCGGCGATGAGGCGGTCGAACAGCGAGCCGTCGACGTCGGGATCGAACGCGAAGACGGCGGCGATGGCGAGTACGGCAAGCGGCGCGTTGCCGAAGGGCATTCCCAAAAGCGAGAGGGGGAGTAGCCCCAGTGCGACGGCGCTCCCGAAGCGGAATCGGTCGATATCCAGGTACTCCCGCAGGTACGGACCGGAGAGTGCGACCGCGAGCGCGGAGCCGACGCCGACGACCGCCGACAGCGTGGCGTAGGCGACGAGCGTCGGCTCCGCAAGCAGCGTCAGCGATGCGCCGGCGGGGTCGAAACTGGCGAGGAGCCCGAGCCCGATGATGACGGGCGGGCTGGGCAGGTAGTTGCCGACGGTCGCGCTCGCGGTCTGGGCGGCGATTGCAGCGATGACGACGGCGGCGAATCGTTCGAAGATCACGATGTCGAGTACACTCGCGATCGCCGGAGCGAGTGCCGCCTGGACGGCCGCGAGAACGATAAGTGGCAGGCCGACGGCGAGGACGATCCAGGCCTGTTCGCGCGGCGTTCCGTCCATGTCGGCGAGGATTACGGCGACGGTCGCACTCCCGCCGAAGATGAGCAACCCGACCTGGATCGCGCCGAGCGGATCGGCCAGCGCGCCACCGAGGATGAGTGCGGGAAAGACCCCGTCGATCAGGGGTAGCCCCATCACGAGCGCGAGCAGCCGTCCGTCGGCACCGACGAGGCGCTCGAACCGGAGGGCGACCGGATGCTGTGACGTGCTCATCGGCTACGGACGATGGCCGTCACCCGCGGCCGGTGGGCGATATCTCGAGCGACGTCGCACTCCGATCGACCGGTCGAGCGAGCGCTCGTTGCCCTGCACTGTGAGTTTACGTTTTTCGAATGTGTTCCCGAAGGTAAACGCGGCGTCGGAGTCGAAACTCGTCCGGCCTGCGATACGGGACTCACTGAAACTCACAGCGCGCATACCAGTTCGGTCGACGCGTCTGGCAATAAACGTTGTGTGGCAAGCGGGAACACTGTACTACGGTCGTGGCCCGAACCGGTGGAAAAAGTCAGGTATCGTCCACCGAACGTGTTCGACGGTGGACGGATTCGAGTATTGGCACAGTCGGTATCGAGTTCGACCGCATCCGGAAGCGTTCGTGTTCGTCGAAACCCACCGGTCGATGCAGATGCGGATACGACAGCATTCGTCTCGCAACGTTTTTCCCGTCCGACGGCGGACGGTTTACATGGCGAACGACGTTCCCGAGCACGAGCCCTATTCTTCGAAACTCGAGGTACCGGAGGCGCTGACGTTCGACGACGTTCTGTTGCGGCCCAAAGAGAGCCGAGTCGAACCCGACGACGCGGATCTCTCCTCGCGGGTCTCGAAAAACGTCGAGGTGTCGGTACCGATCATCTCGGCGGCGATGGACACCGTTACGGAAAGCGACATGGCAATCGCGATGGCTCGCCACGGCGGCCTCGGCGTGCTCCATCGGAACATGACCGTCGATCGGATGGTCGAGGAGATCGAACGCATCAAACGCGCCGACGAACTCATCATCCCTCTCGAGGAGGTCGTCACGGCCGATCCGGAGATGACCGTCCGCGAGGTCGACGAGATGATGATCCGAGAGGGCGTCGGCGGCGCGCCGGTCGTCAACACGAACGGCGAGGTGCTCGGTATCATCTCGAGTACGGACATTCGACCTCACCTCGAGGTCAACGAGGACGACCCGGTCACCGAGGCGATGACCGACGAGGTTATCACCGCCCCCGAGGACATCGACGCCCGCGAGGCGTTCGATCTGATGTACGACCACAAGATCGAACGCGTCCCGGTCGTCGACGAGGAGAACCTGCTGGTGGGACTGGTGACGATGCAGGGCATCCTCCAGCGTCGGGAGTACAAGCAGGCCGCCCGCGACGAGGCGGGGCGGCTTCGCTGTGGCGCCGCTGTTAGCCCGTTCGAACCCGAACGTGCGACCGCCGCCGACGAGGCAGGTGCGGACGTGCTCTTTATCGACACCGCACACGCACACAACCGGAACGTAATCGACGGTGCCCGCGAGATCAAGGAGTCGGTCGACGCCGACGTGGTCGTCGGCAACGTCGGCACGCGCGAAGCGGCCGCGGACCTGATCGACTTCGCAGACGGGATCAAGGTCGGAATCGGTCCCGGATCGATCTGTACGACCCGCGTCGTCTCGGGGGCGGGAATGCCCCAGATCACGGCGATCGCCCAGGTCGCAGACGTCGCGAGCGAACACGACGTGCCGGTGATCGCCGACGGCGGCATCCGCTACTCCGGCGACGCGATCAAGGCGGTCGCGGCCGGTGCCGACGCCGTCATGCTCGGATCGTACTTCGCGGGGACGGACGAGGCCCCCGGCCGCGTCGTTACGATGAACGGAAAGAAGTACAAACAGTACCGCGGCATGGGTAGCGTCGGCGCAATGAAATCCGGCGACAGCGACCGCTATCTCAAGGACGATCCCGAAGACGACGACGAGTACGTCCCCGAAGGCGTCGAGGCGGCGACGCCATACAAGGGAACGCTCGAGTCCGAGCTCCACCAGCTCGCCGGCGGTATGCAGTCGGGGATGGGTTACGTCGGCGCGGGGACGATCCCCGGGTTCAAAGAGCGAAGCGAGTTCGTCCGGGTCTCCGCAGCGGGCCAGACCGAGAGCCACGCCCACGACGTGGTTATCACCGACGAAGCACCGAACTACTCGCCGAACGAGGAGTGATACTATCGGACGTCACTGTGTGACGGTTCTCGCCACCCCGTGGCGGGGAGAATCGTTCACGACGTACGTCCGGCAGTATGACGCCACCACAGACGAGAACGGTAACACATACGGTCGTCCGGCACCCACGTGCGACTGTGAACCGCCGTACAGTACTTCGGTCTGCCGGCGCTCTCGGGGCGATCGGACTCGCGGGCTGTCTCGGAGACGTCGGCGTCGAAAGCCCGGTCCCGATCGAGGTCTACAACGAAGCCGACCGCACGTTCAACGTACAACTCGAGGCCCACGAACGGGGAATGGATCGTCAGACCTACGACGAGAGCATCGCGATGACACCTGGCGAACGGGCGATCCCCGGACGGCTGGAGCGAGGCGAACAGCGGTTTCGCGTGGTCCGCCACGGAGACGACGAATACGACGACTTAGTCGAGACGGGAACGATCACCTCGGAGACACAGCTCGTCGTCGTCAGGGTGTACGACGACTCACTCGAGCTCGAAATCGACGACGGCGACGGCGATGCGAAAAACGAGACGAGACGAAACGGCGGGAACGAGACGAGACGAAACGGCGGGAACGAGACGGACGCGACGAGCGACGACGCCGACGAGTAGTCAGGGGTAGGGGTGAAACGCCCGCTCGAGTCGCGGTTCGAACCCGAGTTCCGGCGGCACGGTTCGTGCTCGTTCTCCGAAGTACGGCTCGTCGGTAAACAGCGGCTGTGCGCCCGGAACGACGACCCGAACGGCCTCGAAACCGAGCCGGCTGACGTCACGGGTCGTAAGCCGCGTGGCGTACGGCGTTAGCCCGGCGGCGTCCGTTCTCTCGATCAGTTCCTCGAGCGCGTCACGACCCGTCGGGACGGTGTCGGGACCGACGGCGTCGGCGTCGATCGACCGCTCGACGTCGACGAACGACCGGGCGGGCTCGGGGAACTCGGCGTACGCTCCGATCGCCGCGCCGGCGTCGGCGGCGTCGTCGGGACCGATCGAACGCAGCTCCATCCAGTTTTGCAGCGCCTCCGCGAGTGCGGAGCGGGCCGCGGCGGCGACATCGAGGTCGGCCGCGGAGCCGGCTGCAAACCGCGGCCACTCACCCTCCCGATGGACGGCGACGGCGACGACGGGGACGTCGACGTCCTGTGTGACGAGAAGCGGCGTCACCGATAGCCCCTCGCTGCGGGCGCGTTTCGTGAGCGTCGTGACGCCCTCGTCGTCTGTCTCGAGCGCGAGCGGCTCGTACGTCGAGTACCACGCGAGCATCGTCGCGTCGCGTTCGAGGACCTCGGTCAGGCCCGATCGCAGGGCGTCGACCGTCGACGAGCCGAGGCCGAGCCCGGTCGTGATCGCGGGCACGAGCCCCTCGCCGGGCTGGGGGAACTGTACCGCGGCAGCAGGCACGTGCGTCGTCTCGCCGGTCGCGAGGTTTTCGCCGTCGACCCACCGATACTCCGCCGCGGGATCGAACTCGAGGGCGTTGTCCGGGCGGACCAGGTCGGTCGGGGAGACGACGGACGCGAGGTCGTCGGCGCTCGCGTGGACGAAGTCGTCCTCGCGATAGACGCCCGCACAGTAGCGCTCGAGGGCCTCGCCGACGGCTTTCATCAACGCGGCGTTCCAGTCGGCGTCGACGCCGGCGGCCTGGGTCGGCGCGCTCGCGTCGCTGAACCCCTCGGTCTCGGCGTTCGTCGCGAGGTAGTACGGAGCCGGGAACGACTCGAGTTCGCCGATGCTGCGGACGATGCCGACTCGGTCGTCGATGGCGGCTTCGGCGCGTTCGACTGCCGTCTCGAGGTCGACGTCGTCGTCGTCGCGCTCGAGGCTGCGGTCCCGGTCGGCGTCGTCACACGAACAGCCGGGGACGGACAGAACGCGTCGACGGGTGTGGGGGAGTTCGAGAACGTGGCCCACGATGGACGGCTCCTCGCCCGAGAAGAGCCGGACGCACTCTCTGCCCGCGATCGCTCCGGCCAGTCGGGCCGTGCTTCGGTCGGTACTCGGTTTCTCGGCGAGTGCTGTCGCGTTCGCACCGACGCGTGCGTCGAGACAGTCGAAACAGCCCGTCTTCGGGGCGAAGCCGGAGATGGCCGCGTCGACGTCGGCGAGTGGATGGCCGCCGACGCCGCCGATTTCGACAGCGATCCACGGGGTGTTTCCTGCAAGCGCCGCGTCGTTCGCGCTCCGGATCGATTCCGCGCCGGCGACGTCGCTGACGACGGCAAAGCGGGCGTTTTCGACGTCGGCCGGGTCAGCATCCCGGACCGTGACGTCGACGTCCGAGAGCGCGGCCACGACGGCCTCGCGAATCGGGTCTTCCGCGACGACGTGTACGTCCATACCGGCGACTATACGGCCGAACGTAAGTCAGTGAAGGTTTTCGACCGGTCTCTCGGTACGCTCTGCTACGCGGTCGACTCGCGGTCCTCGTCGCGAAGTCGCTCGAGGACCTCCTCGGCGTTTTCGATCGCCTGCTCTTTTTTCGCGGGGTAGGCCTCGACTTTCGCCCGGAACGTGATTCCGTCGCCGAGGCGGACCTCCCCTTCGAAAGCCGCCTGTTTGTCTAGCGTTACGAACAGTTCGGTGTTCTCGGTAACCCGCTGGTCGAGTTCCGCGAGCAGCCGGTCGAGTTCCGCGAGATCCGCCAGTCGCGAGAGGACGTACCGGACGTCGTCGGCGTTCTCGACGCGGGCCGAGAGGACGAGGATGCGGTCGCCGTAGTGACCTTCGGTCTCGGCGCGATCTATCTCGAACTCCTCGGGTAGGAACGTTCGAAGCGCCTCCTCGACGCGTTTCTCGTCCTCGGTGGCGTAACAGAACGCTCGCAGGTCGACGTAGTGAAGCGGGATCTTGGGCATCGACGGGAAAGCCGTAGCAGGTCGGGTGATTACTCTTCGGTGTCGTCGCCGTCGGCGGCTGCGAGAGCGTCTTCGGGAACGCCGGTCTCCTGACCATCCTCGAAGCTGATCGTGTAGGTGACGTCGCCGAACATCGACTCCATCGTCTGAGTGACGGTTCCGACTTCGCCGTCGAACTCGCTGTGCTCGTCGTGTAAGACGACGCGGTCGTCTTCCTCGAAGCTCATAGTCGCAGTTCCCCGGCATGGGGTAAAAAGGGACTGATTCGAATCGTCCGGTCGACAGGATGACTTGCCTTCGCGTCGTCGTCTCTCCCATGACCGACGACGAGTTTCGGTTCGAGACGCGATCGATCCACGCCGGCCAGGAGCCCGATCCGGAGACGGGCGCGTTGATGACGCCCATCCACGCCAACTCCACCTACGAACAGGACGCCCCCGGCGAACACCGCGGCTACGAGTACTCCCGGACCGGCAACCCCACACGTGCTGATCTCGAGGAGAACCTCGCGAGCCTCGAGAATGCCGAGTACGGCCGGGCCTTCGCCTCGGGAATGGCCTCGATCAACACCGTACTCAACCTGCTCGAGGCTGGCGATCACGTCGTCACCGGAACCGACGTCTACGGCGGCACTCACCGCATCTTCACGCAGGTCTACGAGGAGTACGACCTCGAGTTCAGCTTCGTCGACATGACCGACCTCGAGGCGATCGAGGCGGCGTGTCGTCCCGAGACCGAACTGCTCTGGCTCGAGACGCCGACGAACCCGCTCATGTCGATCGTCGACGTCGAGGGCGCAGCCGAGATCGCCCACGCGAACGACGCCATCTGTGCGATCGACAACACCTTCGCGACGCCGTACCTCCAGCGCCCGCTCGAACTCGGTGCCGACGTCGTCTCGCACTCGCTGACGAAGTACCTCGGCGGTCACTCCGATGTCGTCGGCGGGGCGCTCGTGACGAACGACGAAGACCTCGACGAGCGCTTCGGCTTCTACCAGAACGCCGTCGGCGCGACCCCCGGCCCCTTCGAGTGTTTTCTCGTCCTCCGGGGAACGAAGACCCTGCCCGTTCGCATGGGTCGTCACTGCGAGAACGCCCGCGCGATTGCCGACTGGTTGCAGGACCACCCCGACGTCTCCCGGGTCTACTACCCCGGCCTCGAGAGCCACCCCGGCCACGAACTCGCCCGCGAACAGATGGACGACTTCGGCGGGATGTTGAGTTTCGAACTCGATGCGACGCTCGAGGAGACGAGCGAGGTCGTCTCCGCGACGGAGGTCTTTACCCTCGCGGAGAGCTTAGGCGGCGTCGAGAGTCTGATCGAACAGCCTGCGCCGATGACCCACGCCGCCATTCCACGGGAGGAACGCCTCGCGGCCGGGCTCACCGACGGCCTGATCCGGGTTAGCGTCGGTATCGAGCACGTCGACGACTTGATCGGCGATCTGGAGGGGGCGTTCGAGGCGGGACTCGAGTAATTGCTATACCGGGAGGGCGCCATAGAACGGTTCGCGTCCTCTCTGCGACTACCCGACGAACGGTAAATACAGCTGACTCACTTACTGCTCGCTTCGCTCGCAGTGCGTTCGTCATCTCGCAGAGAGACGCGCTGTCGCGCGTCTCGGACGGCGAACTGTCTACTGGGAAACTGCGAGCGAAGCGAGCAGTTTGCACACCTACGTATCGGTTGGTTCATCGAAACAGAGGTGAAAACAACGGCAATGGACTGCTTCTATCGATCGTCGGCGAGCGTCGCTTCGATCCTCGACAACCGTTCGACGACGTTGTACAACATCCAGAGGACGACCACGAGGAGCAAGAGGATCGCAAGCGAGAGGACGTCGCCGGCCCAGATCGCATACAGGATCAGGAACGGAAGCAACAGTCCGCCGATCGCAACGGAGAGGAACACCCACGGCGAGTATATCCACGGCGAGTTCGTTCCGGTCATCGCCCGATAGTTCGCCTGTCGAACAATTGTTCTTTCGATGGTCGTCCAGTACCGAACGTGGAACCGGGTGGCGAAGGCGGCTGCGTCTGCGGGTCCGATCGTGCGCTCGGCCTCGAGCGGACACTACCACCCCTCCGATCGCCATCGACCCGACGGTGCCACGATCACATGACCCGATCCTGGAGATCCTCGTGGTGCTTGACGTTGTAGACGAGCGTGACCTCCTCGGTCGTCGGCGTCCCGACACAGGTGAGCCGGAATCCTTTCTCCTCGACTTCCTCGTCGCTCAGCTGCCGGTTCTCGTCCATCTCGAGGTCGCCCTCGAGGACGGCGGCGGTACAGTCCACACAGCCGCCGACGCGACAGTAAAAGGGCCAGTCTTCTCCCTCGGCCTCGGCAGCATCGAGGACGTACTCGCCCTGTTCGACCTCGAGGGTGCCGTAGGCGTCTTCCCCGAGGTCGGCCTCGGCGGCCTGCTCGAAGAGGTCCTCGTCCTCGAGCGACCAGCCCTGCTCTTCGAGCACCTGGTAGTCGAGGTACTCGACGGTCGTCGTCGGTCCTGGCTCCGGCCGGACGCCGGTCACGGGGACGGTGGCGAAGCGAACGACCCGCTCCGTGGTGCTCCCGAGCAGGTACCGGCCGAGACCGGTCCGACCGTGCGTGCCCATGACGATCGCGTCCACGTCGTGTTCGGTCGCGTACGCGAGGATCGCCTGGTGCGTTCGGCCGGGGACGACCGCGGTGTGGATCGTCTCCAGGTCGGTCCCCTGTGCTCGCTCGAGGACGTCGTCGATGGCGTCGGTTCCGATCTCCTCGCCGGGGGCGACCTCGACCGTCTCGCGCTCGCCGGCCAGCAGGGCGTCGGTCACGTGAACGACGTGTAGCGTCGCCCCCGCTTCCGTCGCGAGCTCGATCGCGTGATCGGTGGCTGCGGTTGCGCTGTCGCTGCCGTCGGTCGCGACCAGCACCCGCTCGAGGTCCGGTCTCGGGTCGGCTCCCTCGGTAACTGTCACCACCGGAAGCGGCGACTCGCGCAGGAGTTCTTCGGCGACGCTGCCCAGCAGGAATCGATCCAGTCCGCTTCGACCCTGGGTTCCCATCACGATACAGTCGACGTCGTGATCGGTCGCGTACTCGATGACGGTCTCGGCGACGGACGCCTCCCGATCGAGAATCTCCGTCGTCGCGTCGACGCCGCGTTCGGTCGCGTGCTCGGCAACAGCGTCGACCGCGCGCTCGGCGCGCTCGCGATCGTCGTCCTCGAGGACGGTGGCGACGGAGAGATCGGCACCGAAACGTCGTGCTAACTCGCATGCGTGCTCGCCTGCGCGCTCTGCGATCCGGCTTCCGTCCGTCGGAGCGAGAATCCTGTCGTACATCGTCCTGATTCGATACACTGTCTCGGCGTATCAATCGTGGGGGTGTCACACGATCCGACGAGTGATCGTGGTCCGATCACCGGCTGCGCTCGACGTGCCCCTCTGCTGTGAACCGCGAACAGTGTTAATACTGGGACCCCTTCTACGTCCATTGGTTACTGGGAAAGGGTTTAAATACTGTCAGTGCTTACCTCGAGTTAGTAATGAAGATCGAGCACCTCGCCCGCGACGACGGGCAGATGGCACGACAGTACGACTACGGCGACGAGACGATCGTGGCCGTCGACTTCGGCGCGGTCGAGGCCGACGCGGCCGTCGACGTCGTCGACGACACCGTGATCGTCGTCTTCGAGGACGACCAGCGCGAGCTCGAGCTCCCGGCCGACGTCGGAGACGCGCAAGCGTTTATGAAAAACGGTGTCCTCACTATCGAGGTGGAGGGCGACGCATGAAACTCACTGTCAAACCACTCAAACAGAAAGACGCAGGGCGTGGACTCGCAGCGATCGACCGCGCCTCGATGCGCAAACTCGACCTCGAGAACGGGGATTACATCCTCATCTCCGGCAACGGCGACGGACAGGCGGTCGCACGCGTCTGGCCCGGCTATCCCGAGGACGAGGGCAACGGCGTCGTCCGAATCGACGGCCGGCTCCGACAGGAGGCGAACGTCGGGATCGACGACCGGGTCACCGTCGAGAAAGCAGACGTCAAGCCCGCCTCGTCGGTGACGGTCGCTTTGCCACAGAACCTCCGGATCAAAGGCGACATCGGGCCGCTCGTGCGTGACAAGCTTTCCGGCCAGGCCGTCACCGAGGGACAGACGGTGCCGTTCTCGCTGTCCTTTGGCCCGATGAGCCGCTCCGGCCAGTCGGTGCCGCTGAAGATCGCGAGCACCTCTCCGTCGGGCACCGTCGTCATCACCGACTCGACGAGCATCGAGATCTCCGAGACGCCGGCCGAACAGATAAGCGAGGCCGCCGGCGAGACGCCCGAGGGCGTCCCGAACGTCACCTACGAGGACATCGGCGGCTTAGACGACGAACTCGACCAGGTCCGGGAGATGATCGAACTCCCGATGCGCCACCCCGAGCTGTTCCAGCAACTCGGCATCGAGCCGCCGAAGGGCGTCTTGCTCCACGGTCCGCCGGGGACGGGCAAGACGCTGATGGCGAAAGCCGTCGCCAACGAGATCGACGCTCATTTCCAGACGATCTCCGGGCCGGAGATCATGTCGAAGTACTACGGCGAGTCCGAAGAGCAACTGCGCGAAGTCTTCGAGGAGGCAGAAGAGAACGCGCCCGCGATCGTCTTCATCGACGAACTCGACTCGATCGCCGCCAAACGCGAGGAAGCAGGCGGCGACGTCGAGCGCCGCGTCGTCGCACAGCTGCTCTCGCTGATGGACGGCTTAGAGGAACGGGGTCGGGTCACGGTCATCGCTGCGACGAACCGGATCGACGACATCGACCCCGCACTCCGACGTGGCGGCCGTTTCGACCGTGAGATCGAAATCGGTGTCCCCGACAAGGACGGCCGCAAGGAGATCCTGCAGGTTCACACCCGCGGGATGCCCCTGTCCGACGCCGTCGACTTAGAGCAGTACGCCGAGAACACCCACGGCTTCGTCGGGGCCGACTTAGAGAGTCTCACTCGCGAGAGCGCAATGAACGCCCTGCGTCGCATTCGCCCCGACCTCGACTTAGAGAGCGAGGAGATCGACGCCGAAGTGCTCGAGTCGCTGCAGGTGACCGAACGGGACTTCAAGGAGGCGCTCAAGGGCATCCAGCCCTCCGCGATGCGGGAGGTCTTCGTCGAGGTGCCGGACGTCTCCTGGAACGACGTCGGCGGCCTCGAGGACACCAAAGAGCGTCTGCGCGAGACGATCCAGTGGCCACTCGACTATCCCGAAGTCTTCGAGCAGATGGACATGGAAGCCGCCAAGGGCGTGCTCATGTACGGCCCGCCCGGCACCGGCAAGACGCTGCTCGCGAAAGCCGTCGCCAACGAGGCCCAGTCGAACTTCATCTCGATCAAAGGCCCCGAACTGCTCAACAAGTACGTCGGCGAGTCCGAGAAGGGCGTCCGCGAGGTCTTCGAGAAGGCACGCTCGAACGCTCCGACCGTGATCTTCTTCGACGAGATCGACTCGATCGCGGGCGAACGCGGACAGACGACCGGCGACTCCGGCGTCGGCGAACGCGTCGTCTCCCAGCTGTTGACGGAACTCGATGGGCTCGAGGAGCTCGAAGACGTCGTCGTCATCGCGACGACCAACCGGCCGGATCTGATCGACCAGGCCCTGCTCCGACCGGGCCGGCTCGACCGGCACGTCCACGTGCCCGTTCCCGACGAGGAGGGTCGCAAGAAGATCTTCGAGGTTCACACCCGCGAGAAACCACTCGCCGACGCGATCGATCTCGAGTGGCTCGCCGCCGAAACGGACGGCTACGTCGGCGCGGACATCGAAGCGGTCTGTCGCGAGGCATCGATGGAGGCCACTCGCGAGTTCATCGACTCGGTCGATCCCGAGGAGATCGACGAAAGCGTCGGCAACGTCCGCATCAGCAAAGAACACTTCGAGAACGCCTTAACGGAGATCGGCCCGAGCGTGACTCCCGAGACCCGCGAACGCTACGAGGAGATCGAAGAGGAGTTCCAGACTGCCGAACCCGAGACCGAAGACCAGCTCGGACGCACGTTCCAGTGAGGACTGCGGGCAGTTGCGCTCTGCTACACCCCAGGGACATCGCGTTTGCGTCGCGTCGTCGCCGATCAGTGTGAGACCGCAGTCGATCCCAGATCCGCGAGGATCTCCTCGGCGTGGCCCTCGGGTGTGACGTCCTCGTAGACCGCCTCGATCGTCCCCTCGGCGTCGATCACGTACGTGTTCCGGAAGACGCCGTCGAAGGTGTTGCCGAACATCTGTTTCTCGCCGTAGGACTCATACAGTGTCGACACCTCGCCGTTTTCGTCCGAGAGCAGGTCGAACTCGAGGTCGTGATCGTCGGCGAAGGACGCGAGATCGGAGACGGGGTCGTCGCTAACGCCGACGATCGCGACGTCTCGGTCCGCGAAGACAGACCGCTCGTCTCGAAAGCCCTGTGCTTCGACGGTACAGCCTCTGGTGTTCGCCCGGGGGTAGAAGTACAGGACGAGACGCTGCCCCTCGAAGTCCGAGCGACGAACCATCTCGCCGTGTTGGTTCTGCAGTACGAATTCGGGTGCCGTTTCGCCGACGTCGAGCATAGCGACGTGTTCGACCGAGCGAAGGTATGTTTATCGGTCTCGAACGGGTGTCCGCCTCGAGGACTCGAGTCCGCTCACTCGAGTGGCTCCGCTGCGTCGCGTTCGACAAGCGGCGCCGCGTTCCGTTCGGGTAGGGTGACCACGTCGTCGCTTGCGAGCGTGTACTCGCGGTCGTCGACGCCGAGGATCGAGCCGACGTCGCAGGTGATCCGGACGGTGACGCGATCGACGTCGTCGCTCGAGCGATCCCCGGCGTTGTCTGTGGCCGATCTCGCCTCCGGCGACGTTTCGGTATCCGTCGTCGGTTCGTCGTCGGCTCCGTCGTCGGACCCCGGTGCCGTCGGCGACGGCGAATCGACGACGTCACCACCCATGACGTCCGCCGCAGTGATGTCGTCGGTGGCGTCGCTGTCGACGGCGGACGCTGACGGCCGTCGATCGGTCGGCGGCTCCGCCGGCGGAGGCGGCGGTGTGTCGTCTGTGTCGCTCGAGCGGTCGGCCGCCGTCTGGTCGGTCGGTGGATCGCCGTCGCTTTCTGTCGTCACCGGCTGTTCGCCCTCGAGGACGTCGAGGACGCGCCCCTTGTTCGATTCGATGCGAGCGACGAGATCCTCGAAGAGGTCCTGTTCCTCGGCCGTCAGGCCTTCGTCGTCGGCGTTCATGCCGGCGGCGGCGAGACTCGCCTGTTTGACGAGCTTTCCCATCCGGCGTTCGTAGACGGCTTCGACGACGTCTTTCGCGGTCTCGACCTCGTCGGTGAGCTGTCGTATCTCCGGCGACGAAAACGGGTCGTCGAGTTCCGCGGCGAGGCGGTCGCGCTCGGCCTCGAGATCGGCGATGTACTCGCCGACCTCCTGGTAGAACGACGGTCGAAGGTGCTGGAGGCTGTCCTTCGTTCGCTCCGTACTCTGGACCGTGCGCAACTCGTCTAGGTTCATTCGTTCTCTCTCACGTTCGTTCTTTCTCCTTTTCCGCCCTGCCGCGTGTCATAAGAAACATTGCGACGTACTCCGGGAGTGATTGGTCACCGTCCGATACCGTAAAGATATCGCCGCCGAGTTCGATCTCGCCCCCGCTGGTGACGTCGACGGCGACCTCGTGACCGTGGAACGTCTCGGGGACGGCGTCGACCAGCGGATCGAAGTCGTCGATCTCTTCGCGATCGATCCGGACCGTCTCGAGGGCGCTGCCGCCGTGGAGGCTCCCTGGCAGGCGGATCAGTCGGTTCGTATCGGTCGTGACGGGTTCGTCGATCGGTGCGTGCTCTCGCTCGACCGTCCGTGCGACAAAGCGTTCTGCGAGCTGGGAGACGGCGGCGTGGACCGTGACGTTACCCGCCTCGAGTCCCTCACGGTTGTTCCGGGCGGCGTTCAACATCGCCGCTGCTCTCCTTTCGCCGATGCCGTCGAACTCCTGCAGCCGCGCGATGGCGTCGTCTTCCTCGCACTCGAGCAGGTCGTCGACGAACGAGACGAACCGCTGGTGGGTGCGTCTCCCCCAGCCACCGTCTGCCTCGAGCAGACGTCGTTCGGTCGGGGTCTCGCGGCCCAGTCCCGCGACGGTCTCGGTCTCGATCAGCTCCTCGAACTCCAGTCCGATGCCGCGGACGTAGTCGACGATCTCGCGGCGGTGCTCGCTTTCGAGGTCCTGGACGCGCTCGTCGCGAACGTGGACGTGGTAGCCACGACCGCCGGAGAAGACGACTTCGAGCTCTTCGAAGGCGAAATCGTCCTCGAGAAAGTCGAGCAGTCGACGGAGCGCGTCTTTACACGTCGCCAGCATCTCGGCGTAGGAGTCCTCGCCCGGAGTGACGCCCGGAAGGTGGTCGGCGTCGAGGTCGAAGACGAGATCCGAACCGCGCCATCCCTTCTCGTTCATCGATCCCGCACCCGGGTCGTCGTATCGTCCGGCCGAGAAGTAGACGTGACGGGGACGCTCGCGCTCGAGAAACGACGACGGGTCGCCGAGCTCGAGCAGCGACCGGTGCCGGACCATCGTCGTTCCCGGACTGCTGGTCCACGGAATGTACCCCCACTCGCGTTCGGTGGCCGCAGGTGGCGGCGTGATCTCCGTCCGGCGGTAGTGATCCCGGAACCGTCCACGCAGGTACGCCCTCGTTCGCTCCTCCATGCGCTTTCCGTACTCGGAGCGGCGATGGTATAATGGTGCCGGACTGTCCGTCTCGTCCGACTGTCGGTCGCGATCGATTGTTACCGGTGATCGTATCTCGTCGCGAGCGACGGACGCCGGCCGGCCGCGGAACAAAGCGCTTATCATACGATTGTTAGAACGATACGAAAGCGTGAGTGAGGAGCCCGACCTCTCGGAACTGCTCGCTGTTCTCGACGACGAGTACGCACGAGCGATCCTCACCGAAACGAGCGTCGAACCCATGTCTGCCAGCACGTTGAGCGACCGGTGTGACGCTTCTCTGCCGACGATCTATCGTCGCCTCGAGCGACTGGAGGAGTGTCACCTCGTCACCGAAGAAACCGAACTCGCAGCGGACGGCAACCACTACAGCGTCTACGAGGCGAACCTCGACAGCCTGGAGCTCTCGCTCGACGACGGCGAGTTTGCCCTCGCTGTCGACTACCGGGACGAGGACGTCGCCGACAAGTTCACCCGCATGTGGGAGGGGATGCGATGAGCCGCGACGTCGTTCGCCTCGATCAGGCGACGCTGTTCGAGATGCTGACCGTGGCGAGTCTCTTTCTCGTCGCGCTCGTCGGGACGCTCATTGCCTACCAGGCCTACCGTGGCTACCGGCGAAACGACAGTACGTCGATGCTGTATCTCGCGATCGGTCTCCTGTTACTGACGCTGTGTCCGTTTCTCGTCAACGTCACCGTCAACACGCTCTTCGGTCCCGACTGGATCGTCATCGTCTTTCTCGAGAACGTAAGCCGGCTGCTCGGGCTGGTTGCGATCACGTATTCGCTGTACGGCCGGCACTGACCGGCGTCGTTCCGGTTCGCGTGGAGGGCCGATGGGACGGCGACACGCTGGCACGCGACGGGCGTCGCGTCCCGGCGGTCGACGTAAACCGGGAACAGGTGGGATGACCGACGTCGGTCGACTGTGTCAGAGGCGTCGACTGCAGCCGGCTGTCGGGAACACGGATCCGGCGTGTCCGCGTCCCCGTTCGATCGGTCGTCGCCGCGGGTAGTAATACCCTGACGGCGTTTTCTGACCGAGAAAACGCTCGGGATACCACGCCGGTGACGGCGCAGGCCCACCTCAGGACCCGAGCGTAGCCAGCGTAATCGTCCTTTGGCAAACTGCTAATAAACTTATGGGAGTAAATGAGATTCCATAATACAGGGACGGGTAGGTGTAGGTGGAGAATAACATATTTCTATCATATATTGGCGGCGGCTACAGAACGCTTCGCGTGCGATCGAAACCGTGCTATCTAAACGGCATATGGCGGCGAAATACGGCCAGTAGCGTCGGTATACGGACGGTATAGCTCGAATCGGTCGCGGCTACCACGTTAATATCTGGATCGACGTCGGAGTGTGACACCCGAATCGTTCCGTCGGACGAGAAGCCGGTGCAGAAACGACAAGATCTGATATAATGGGCTATAAAACCGCGAGAGGAGCGTCGGATCGTTCGCTGTCGGGAGCTTGGTGGTGCGTTAGCCCGACCGTACCGGACTTCGATGGAACTGGACGTTATGAATGGGTGAAATATACTAAATACCTGGCTGGCAGTCGGTCAGGGTCTATTAACTTTCAGAAATTATCTTTGTCAGACCAGGCTTGGATCGGGCGACTGACGGTAGTCTGCTCTCGACGGCTCGATCGTCGTTCGACCGTTCGTGATCGCTACGCGAAAGCGGTACAGATTTACCGTTCGTTCGTCTACGTATCGACATGGCTGACGACACTGACAGTTCTCGTTCGCGCTCGAAGGTCGGCCGCGTCATCGATACCTACGAGCTCGACGGTATCGAACGGGAACTTGCGCAGCGGTGGACCAGAGACGAGGATCGATACAGCCTCCGCGAACTCGCCGAATTCTTCAACAAGCGAACCCTCGAGTCGGCGCTTGCGGACGCTGGCGTCGACACGCTCGACGGGGAACTGGACAACATGTACCGTCTGTTGACTGACGACGTCAGCGGTGGCACGCGTGTGCAGGCTCGACGGCGGCTCGAGCGGGCGGGAATCGATGTCGACGCATTGGAGAACGACTTCGTCTCCTACCAGGCTATCCGGACGTACCTGACGAAGTATCAGGACGTCGAGTACGAACGAGACGATACCGATCCGGTCGAGAGCAGTCGCGACCGCATTCTTCGACTACAGGGTCGAATGCAGACGGTTTCGGCCGGCGAACTCGAGGAGCTAAAAAAACGGGACCACATCTCCCTCGGCGAGTTCGACGTGTTCGTCAACGCCCGCGTCTACTGCAACGACTGTGAAACGCAGTTTCCGATCGAGGACCTCCTGGAGGAACGTGCGTGCGACTGTTGATGCCCTTATCCATAACGGTACTATGGCAGTTACGGCTGAATGGCGTCTGCCACGACGAAAATAACACTGGTATGGCTGTTACGTACCGGTGACTCGACGCGTCTGCCCGCCGAAGATGTTCTCTAATAGGAAACGACACTACTGTTCCAGGGTCGCTGTATTATCAAGAGTATTGATATAGGGTGATCGAAACCGCCGCCAACAGGGTTCTTCTCCCGTTTTTCCACAATACCGTGGCTCGATTCGGCTGTCCGATCCTGGAACACCAGATATGAGGTGTTACAATCGAACTCAACGTCACTACCAGTCGCGCGCAGTCGTCAGCCGGAGCCGCGGGCGTTTATTGATACGAAACGCATGGCGCTCGCCCAGGTGGCTCGTCGATCGCGACGGGTAAGCGACCGCAGTCGTCGCGGCTTTCGGTTGACTTGCGGTAACGGGACTCCCGGTGACGTGATGGCGCTGGCCAGCAGACGGGACACGATCCTACGCGGCTGTCTGTGTCTGCCGTCTGCGGTCGGTGATCCGAGTCACGTCGACCCGTCTGTGTTTCTTGTAGAGAAACAGCTGTCAGTAGCGCATCTCGAGTTCAAGTTCGTTCACCGCGCCAAGCACGGCGTTTGCGTACGTCCCCTCGAGTTCCTGTTTCGGCAGTCGGTTCGCCGGGCCAGCAACGGTCATCGCACACGCCATTCCGGTTTCCGGATGGGTTGTAGCGGCGCTGACGGCTCGTATTCCGCGTTGTCGCTCCTCTAAGTTGAGTGCGTACCCTCGCTCCCTGATGACTCCGATCCGCTCGAGCAGTTCCGCCTTGTCGGTAATCGTACTCGACGTCAGCTCGGTCAGTCCGTTGTCGTCGACGATCTCTTCGATCTCCTCGTCGGCGTGTGTCGCGAGCATCGCCTTCCCGGAGGCAGTCGCGTGCAGGTGAAACCGTTCACCGAGAATGATGTTTTTGATGTCGTACCGACTCCGGTCGACGAACGTGAAGATCCCTCGTCCTTCCTCTTTGATCGAGACGAGTACCATCTGGTCGGTCTCGTTGCCGAGTTCGCCGGCTTTTACGTTGGCCTGGTGACAGAGGTCGTTCTCGTCACGGAGCGTTCCGCCGATCGTCAGAAATCTGAACCCGAGCCGGTACCGTCCACCGTCGTTAACGACGAAGTCTTCCTCCTCGAGAGACGTCAGGTGTTTGTGAACCGTGCTCTTCGAGAACCCGATCTCGTTTGCCAGCTCGGTGACGCCGGCTGATCCGCGTGTCTGGAGTTCGTCGATGATCGCAAACAGCGTTCGATTGGACTTTACTGCTGCACTCGACTCTATCTCCCCGTCCGCGTTCGCCGTCGGGCGTTGCGTCCTGTCGTCGGCCATTACTCCCTCGAGTATATGCCATGCTACTTAATCGTGCGTTTCGGCATAACACTTGACAGCATACGCCGTGTCGTCGATCCGAGGTCAGAGGTATGCGGCGTCCCAGCGCATCGGTTTCCGAACGTTCCCACACTCGCTGCACTCGAGACGGCCCATCGCGTCCATCGCTGTCGCGAGTCCGTCGCACCGATCGCAGTAGTAACCGTACTGGTCGTTTCGTTCGGGATCGGTGTAGACGGCACGGAACGCCCCGTTCGACCCCTGGTCCGTCTCAGATGCGACGTACAGCCGTCCCCCCTCCGGCGTCGTCACCGTCTTTCGCGTTGCCATCTCCGTCTCGCCGTAGACGTTCTCGACGAACGACCGTCCACCGATCTCGACTCGGTTGACGTCGATTTTCTGGAGCCCGTGGTGCTCGTAGAACGCGTTCCCGTCGGTGTTCACGTTCAGGACGCGTCCACGGAGGTGCTCTGCTCCCCTCGCCTGAAGCGCTGACCGACTTCGTTCGAACAGCTCCGAGCCGACCCCTCGGCCGCGGTGTCTGGGCATGACGTGAAGCCAGTTGACATCGCTGTAGGTCCCGACGGTGTTCTCGGAGAACCCGACGACCTCGTCTCCGCGGGTGGCGACCAAGACGAGCCGATCCGACTGCTCGAGCGTACTCGCGAACGCGTCGTGGCCGTACCACTGTGTGATCGCCTCGTCGATTATCGCCGGGCTGAGTGCATACGATGCCTGTAACGATCGACGAGCAATCTCCTCGATCGCATCCAGATCTGCACTGTTCGCTTCGCGAACTTCCATACGACTCCGTATGGGATGGCGACCCATGTAAAACTATCTGTAGGCGTGGCTCGGCTCGAGTCACAGCTCGCGTGCGCCCACAACACACGAAAGCCGCCCGAAAAACCATGGCTAAAAACGGGCGGCTCGGGACCAACGGCAGATCGGACTCCAGTGGGCCGCTGTCGTCGTGTTGTCGTTACACGTGCTCCTCGACGTAGGAGCCGAACAGCTCCTCGCTGTACGGTTCGGCGCCATCGAGGGGTCGCGCTATCGTCGTCGTCTGGATGAAGTGTTCGTAGTTCACGTTCCAGTCGAACTGGTTGCCGGCCCACGTGCCGCCGCCTTCCGAGAGCGTGTTCGGGAGACCGTTTTTGTACCAGCCGCCGTTTGCGAACGCGTGGGGCTGGTTGACGATGACGCGGGCGACGTCGACCTCGTTGCCGACTTTCCGAACGACGTCGTCGTCTTCGGTGTGGATGCCACAGGAGTGGCCGGCACCTTCGAACGCGAGGACGTCGTTCGTCACCTCGATCGCCTCGTCGATGTCAGCGACCTCGAAGACGTTCAGGACGACAGCGAGTTTCTCGCCCGAGAGCGGGTACTCCGGCCCGATGCCGGTTCCTTCGGTGATGAAGAAGTTCGCCTCGTGGGCTGCCTCGTTCTCGAGGTCGGCCGCCTCGGCGAGGACCTCCGCCGGCTTAGCGACGAGGTCGGTGTCGAGCGAGCCGTGGCCCTCGGGGAACAGCGTGTCTCGAATCTTCTGGCGTTCGGTCTCGTTACACAGGTATCCGCCCTCGTCCTGCAAGGCCTCGATGAGATCGTCGTAGACCTCCTCGACGATCGCGGCGTTGTTGTCAGCCGAGCAGCTGGTGGCGTGGTCGACGGTCTTGCTCTTGTGGATCCGCTCGGCGACCGTCTCGATGTCGGCGGTGTCGTCGACGAGTGCCACGGCGTTGCCCTCACCGACACAGTAGTTGGGGGTTCCACACTTCTGGCCCTGTTCAACGTTCGCGGACGAGCCCGTAACCTGGAGCAGATCGACCTGCTCCATCAGCTCGTAGGCTTTGCTCTTGCTCGCCGGTCGCGGGACCATCTGCACGAGGTCTTTCGGCGCTCCGACTTTCTCGAGTTCGTTGTGGATGTACTCGACGACCAGCTCACAGACCTCCTCGCCGCGGGGCGACGGCGAGAGGATGATCGCGTTACGACCTTTCAGCGCCATCATCGCGAGCGCGGTCGGCGTCGTTCCCGGGTGGGTCGAGGGGACGACGGCGCCGACGACGCCAACCGGCTTGGCGATGTCTACCAGCCCGCGTTCCTCGTCGACGTCGATGACGCCGACCGACTGCTCGCCGAGCGTGTCGTGGAGCACGCCCAGGATCTTGCGTCGCTTCTTCTGGATCTTGTCCTCGACCTTCCCGAGGTCGCTTTCCTCGACGGCGATCTCGGAGAGGTGAACGGCACGGTCTTCCTCGTAGACGGCCCATCCGACAGCCTGGACGAGTTCGTCGACTTCTTCCTGGCTGTAATCGCTGATCTCCGACATGGCGTCGCGGCCACGGGCAACGAGGTCGGCTACGATATCGCTTGCGTCTGCGTCCGCTGGGGATGATTGTGCTTCGACTCCCATCGTGTTACGGACGTCGCTACCGTGGCATATAATGTTAATGGACGAGTAGTTCGAGTCGATATAATGAGTTTAATGTGTTTGAAACGGCCGCCACCAGTGCGAGGTCGTCGGTCCGTTACTCGTCCAGCCCGGCCATATCCTCGTAGACGGTCACGACCGCGGAGAAGTCGAGTTCGCCCCGGCCTTTCTCTTCGAGCGATTTGAACAGTTCGTGGTTGATCGAAGAAAGTGGGATCGGCGCTCCGTACTCCTCGCCGTCGTCGACGGCGATCGAGAGATCCTTGTACATGTACGAGCCGAAAAAGCCCGGCTCGAGATCGCCGTCGATCATCCCCTCCGCGCGGGTCTCGAGCGCCCAGGTCTGTGCTGCGCCGCCCTCGATCGCCTCGACGAGTTTCTCTTGGGAGATGCCGGCTTTCTCGGCGAACACGAGCGCTTCGGAGAGACTCGCCACTTCGGCTGCGGCGATCATGTTGTTACAGACTTTTGCGACCTGTCCCGCGCCCGTATCGCCGACGCGCGTGACCTGTCCGCCGATCACTTCGAACATCTCTCGATACTCCTCGACGAGATGTTCGTCGCCGCCGATCATGATCCGCATCCACGCTTCCCGTGCACCCTGTTCGGAGCCGCTGACCGGGGCGTCGATGGTCCGAATCCCTTCGTCGGCGAGAGCGTCGGCGACCTCTCGGATCATCCCGGGCCCGATCGTGCTCATGTCGATCAGCACCTGTCCTTCGTCCGCACCTTCGACGATTCCGTCGTCGCCGAGTGCGACCTTCCGGACGTGCTCGCCTTTCGGCAAGAACGTGATGATAGTATCGCTTACCTCGGCGACCTCGGCCGGCGTTTCTCTCGATTCCGCACCGTGGTCCTCGAGTTCGGCGACCGGATCGTCGCGAACGTCGTTGACGACGACGTCGTATCCGGCATCGACGAGGTTCTTCGCGGTCGGTTTACCCATGATTCCGAGGCCGATAAATCCGATTCTGTTCGAACGCATGGGTACCGAGACTCGCTGGATCACCAAAAAATTTGGCTCGGTGACTATATTCCCGCGGCTGCAACCGGGCCAGTCGCGAAGACGGTGTATCCAACCCGTACACCCGCGTGAGTCGCCTACCAGCGGTTTTTGCTCCGCTACGAACTTTTTTATTGGTTGCCGATCACGTCGGGTGCATGGAACATCCAACACCGACGCACGGAACCCGACTCATCGTCTCACCCAGCCAGGTCGTGGTCGGCGCTGGCGCGGTCGAAGAAGTCGGCGACTACGCCGACCTCTACGGCAGCCGGGCGCTGCTCATCGCGACCGAGATGATCGACGACATCCACGGCGATGCAGTGCGCGAGCACCTGTCGGAAGCGGGGATCGAGACCGTCTCGTACACGGACGTTCGGCCCGACCCGACGGTCGAAAACATCGAGTCTGCGTACGAACTCTGGCAACGAGAGGAGTGTGACGTGATCGTCACCCTGGGTGGTGGTTCCTCGATCGACGCCGGAAAGGGCGTCGGCATCCTCGCCGCCAACGAGGGCTCGATCCGCGACTTCGGCGTCGACAGAGCGGGCTACGAGGGCGTTCCGAACCCGACCCCACCGCTTCTCGCCGTCAACACCACCGCCGGCACGGGCAGTGAGGCGACCCGGTCAGTCGTCGTCACCGACGAGAGCACCGACACGAAGTTCCTCATCGTCTCGAAAAACGTCGTGCCGGACGTGGCAGTCGAGGACCCGGAACTGACGCTGTCGTTGCCCCAGAGTCACACCGCGTTCACCGGGATCGACGCGCTCACCCACGCGATCGAGGCCTACGTCTCGGTCAAATCTTACAGCGTCCCACAGGACTTCGCACGGAGCGCGATTCGGCGCATCGGCCGCTGGATGCCGATCGCGTGGGCCAACGGCGACGACCTCGAGGCCCGGACCGAGATGATGATCGGCCAGCTCCAGGCCGGCCAGGCCTTTACCAACTCCTCGGTCGCGCTCGTCCACGGGATGGCCCGTCCGCTCGGCGCACAGCTGCACATCCCCCACGGGCTGGCAAACGCCATCCTGCTGCCGTACGTGATGGAATTCTCGGCGATGGCCGCACCCGAGGAGTACGCCGAGATCGCCCGGTTGATGGACGCGGCTGATCCCGACGACACCGATCGCGAGGCAGCCGAGAAGGCGAGCGAGGCCGTCCTCGAGCTGTGCGAAGACGTCAGCCTCGCGTCGTATCTGGACGACTTCGGTGAGATTCCGTCCCGCGAGGAGTACGTCGACGCCGTCGGCAAGATGGCCCAGGACGCGATCGACTCGGGATCGCCCGACAACAACCCCCGCAAACCGACCCGGGAGGAACTCGAGGAGCTGTTCGTGACCGTCTACGACGACGCGCTCGCACCCGACAGCCCGCGACGCTCCTGATACTGACGTCCGCCAGCATCGAATTACTTCCGGTGTATTCGGGCCGCTCGTCACCGGACTGTCGTCCGGTTTCTCGCGGCCCGCTGTCTCTCAGTTGTTCGATCAGCTGTCTTCTGTCCCCTCGGTATACTGCACCCGGAACTCGAGTGCCGGTAGCGACGACGTCGTCGCGGCGACTCCAAAAAAGAATACGGCCTGACGGTCAGCTTACTCGTCCTGGTCAGCCCACGCGAGGAACAGCTCCTCTTTCGTGGTCAGCCCCTCGTCGGGCAGGGCGTGCTCGACGACGTAGCTGCTCGCCTCGTGTTCGTTGTCCCACATCGCCTGGTGGGCCTCGGGTAGGTCGTCCCAGTCGACGACCGCTGGATCGGTGAGGTCGATCTCGCCGGCGTCGATCGCCTCGTTGAGCTGTTCGACCTCGTAGGCGTTGCTCAGGTGCGTGCCGAGGATCTCCGCGGTCGGCATCAGGACGTCACGCTGGCGCATCCACACCTGCGGGGCGTACATCGAGTAGCGGTTGTCCTCGAGATCCTCGCTGTAGACCACTTTGCCGGTGTGTGGTTGCGTGAGCATCGTACTCACGAACAGGGCGTCGTGGTCGGCGCGCTCGAAGACCACGTCGGGGTAGCCACGTGGGTTCTTCGGCGTCCGGAGGTGTGCGCCGACCGCCTGGCCGAGCGGCTTGAACACCTCGTCGGTGAACTCCTGGACCTTCCGTCGGAACGTCTCGGGGTCGTCCTGTGCGTTCGGTAGGTCCGGCAGCGTCTCCGGCCAGCGGAACTCGTCCTCGCGGCGTTTGAGGTCTTCTAAGCTGACCGTCCCCTCGACGGCGTCGCCGTAGCCGAGTGACTCGACGAACTCCTGTTGTTCGTCGGTGTAGGTGACCACGGCGATCCGACCGCCGGCCTCGCGGGCGTCCTCGATCGCTCGCAGGCCGGTCTCGTCGACGACGCCGTCGGGGCCGGTGTCGGTCCCGTAGTAGACGAGCACGCCGTCGCCGGCGCGGACGTCGGCACGCTCGTACATCTCCGCGGGCGTCGACGTGCCGGGCTTGCCAAGGAACGTCAGGTAGTAACCGGTCGAAGCGCCGTAGAACGTGAGCTTGCCACCCTCCTCGAGCATCTGGAACGTCCGTGGGAACGAGAGTTCGCCAGCGTGGCTCACGGCGTAATCGGCGCGTCGTCCGTCGTGTTGCTCTTCGAATTCCTCGACGAACTCACGGCCGGCTTCCTTCCAGTCGTCCCACTCGTCGGGATCGCGCGGAATGCGACCCCAGATGTCGCCGTACGGGCCGTCGGTCCGGTCGATCGCGTCGGCTCCGAGCGTCTCGATGCGTTCGGCCCGTTCCTCGCTGGAACACAGCCCCGTGACGTCGACGTCGTTTCTGGTCGCCAGCTTGGTCGTCTCCCAGCCGGTCCCCGTCGAGGCACCCTCGACGAACATCGTCGTCTGGGGATCGATGTCGAGCGTCGTAAACAGCGCGCGCCAGACGGTACCGGTCGCGAGGATGTACGCACCCGCCTGCTCGATGGTCGCCTCCTGTGGGATCGGCAGGACCTGCGGACCCTGGGCCAGCATGAACTGCTGGTGGCTCCCGTTCGGTCCCTGGTATCCCTGGATCGAGAAGTCGGCGTACATCGGATCGAGTCCCATCGTCGGCGAGAGCACGTCGCTCTGGCCGGAGTAGATCGTCACCAGGTCGCCGATCGCGACTCGACCCTCGCGCGTGACGGCCTCGCCCGCGTCGACGACGAGTGCGACCCCACCACTGCCGGTGATGTGGTAGTCCTGGTCGTGGGCGTCGAACTGGCTCACCGGGATGCCGGTGATCGCCCAGATGTCGTTGAAGTTGACCTCGCTCGCTAAGACGTACAGCAAGACCTCGTTCGGGCCGGGCTCTTCGACCGGGACGACCTCCTCGACCTCTGCCTCTTCGGGGTCGCCGTGGTCTGCCTCGCCGGTCTCGTCGTCTTTGGTAACCGCCTGGGCGTACTGGTACTCCGGCAGCTCGTCGACGCCGGGATAGAACGGCTCGCCGGGCTCGAGGAGTTTCCCCTCCTCGACGAGCTGTTGTTCCTCCTCGGGCGAGGGATCGAACCGTTCGCGCGTCGGCAACGGCTCGCTCGCACGGTCGAGGAACTTCTCGATGCCCGCCTTGCCGCCGACGGGATCGACGACGGCTTCGGCGAAGTGGGTCGCCTCGGCCTCGAGACCGGCATCGATACCGTCTTCGAAGCCGGTCCGGATCGCCTCGATCGCTCGTTCGAAGGCCTTCTCGCGGCCTTCGCTCATGTACGCACACTGATTGCGGTTGCGCTCGACGACCGGATCCTCGAGGACCGCCTCGGGGAACTCGTCGGGCTCGCTCCAGGCCTCGCGGTTCTCGAGACGCTGTTCGCGGGCCTCGGCCAGCACGCCGTCGCCGTCGGCGACGTGTTCGCGGGCGAGTTCGGACGCTCGCGCCCGGGCGGTCCGCTCGGTCTCGAGTTCGTCGATTAGGCCCATCTCGAGGGCGTCGTCGGCGTCGACGTTTCGGCCGTTCGTGATCACCTTCACCGCGTCACGGACGCCCGCTTCGCCGCGTCGTTCCGCGAGCAGACGGGGTAGTCGCTGGGTGCCACCGTAGCCCGGGATGAGGTTCAGGTTGAGTTCGGGCTGGCCGAACTCGGCTCCCGGATCGGCGACCGAGTAGTGAGCTGCGAGCTGTAACTCGTTACCGCCACCGAGTGCGGAGCCGTTGACGGCGGCGACGACCGGCACCGACAGCTCCTCGATCCGTCGGAACGCCTCGTGGGCCTTGTTCGGGAACGAAATCGCCTCCTCGAACTCGTGGACCTCCTCGAGGAACTGCTCGATGTCCGCGCCGGCGACGAAGTTGCTCGGGCCGGCACCGGTCACGACGACCGCGCCGACGTCCTCGCGCCGGTCGAGGTGCTCGAGGACCGTGTTGAGTTCGTCGAGTGCGCGCTCGTTGAGCGCGTTCACCGGCGGGCTGTCGATCGTCACCGTCGCGACCTGCTTGTCGGTGTCTGCCCCGCGGACCGCGTTGTACTGGACCGTGACGTTGCGGTACTGCTCTAAGATCTCCTGTTCGGCCGCCAGTTCCTGGCGACGTCGCCATCGCTCGCACTTGGGCTTGATGTCCTCGATCGTGCCCGGGTTCTTCAGCGTCGTCGTGTCGCCGATCTCCTCGCCGTTCAGCATGGCGGTGAGCATCCGGCGCATGTACTTCCCGGATCGGGTCTCGGGGAAGGCCTCGACCTCGATGAACTCTTCGGGCACCGCGGTGATGCCTTTCTCCTCTTTGACCAGCCGGGAGAGGCGATCTTCGACCTCGGTGGTCAGTCGGTCGTTTGGCTTGGTCTGGACGAACGCGACCGGTGTCAGTCCCTTCTCGTGATGGTCGGCACCGACGACGACGACGTTCGCCACCGGCGAGTCGGGATTGATCTGTTTGTCCTGGAGGATCGCGCCCTCGATCTCCTCGGTGCCCATCCGGTGGCCGGAGACGTTGATGACCTCGTCGGAGCGACCGTGGAGGCTGAACGAGCGGTCCTCGTACTTCTTGGCGAAGTCACCCTGGAGGTAGGCGTACTCGCCGTCGTTTTCGACCCAGTAGACGTCCTCGAAGCGTTCGGCGTTGCCCTTCCAGTCGTCCTTCCAGGAGTCGGGACCCCAGTTCTCGAGGTCGCCCCAGACGTACCGCATCAGGTACGGGTAGGGCTCGCGGATCATGATCTCGCCGCGTTCCTCGTAGTCGGCCTCTCGCCAGGTAATCGAGCCGTCCTCGTGTTCCTCCTCTTTGACCCAGACGTCGCCGAACACCCACGGCAGCGGGTAGTTGTGGGCGTCCGGACGCAGCTCGAAGTCGTCGTTACCGAAGAAGTGCGTCCAGGCGATCCCGCCGTGTTCGGTCGCCCAGTAGGAGTTGATGTACCACTCACACAGCTCGTCCATCCCGAACTGCTGGACAGCCGGGCTCACGGGCTCGGCACAGAAGGTCGCGACGCGCAGGGAGTCCGTGCTCCACTCACGCATGTCGCTTATGCTCTCGTCGTCCTCCATGATGCCCTTGAGGAAGGTCACGCCTGCCTTGAAGATCGTCGCGCCGTAGCGTTCGATCACCGAACTGAACCGGCCGGCGTCGGGGTAGACGGGCGCGCCCTCGAGCAGGACGCTCGTCGTCCGGGTCGACAGCGAGGCGCTGATGAGATAGGACTGGCCCGTGATCCAGCCGGGGTCGGCGATGACGAACATCGTGTCCTCGCCGGGGACGACGTCGAAGGAGGTCTTCATCGTGTGAGCGATGCCGGCGGTGTAGCCGCCGTGGACGTGGACGACGCCTTTCGGCTTGCCCGTCGAACCGCTGGTGAAGATGACAAAGAGCGGGTACTCGGCGTCGACCGGCTCGGGCTTCGAGCTCGCCCACATCGCCCGGACCAGCTCCCTGTCGGAGAGGTCATACAGGTCCTCGAACGCCTCGAGGTCGAAGCCAGCCTCGCGAGCGTTTGCGAGGACGTCCTCGCGGGCGTCGGCGAGCAGGTCCGCAGACCACGCATCCCGACCGTGCATCTGGATCTCCTGGCTCGTGTGTTCGACGACGATTACCCGTTCGACGCGTTCGTCGGAGTCGACGAGCGCCTGGGCGATCTCGGTTCTGATCTCGGATTTCTCCTCACCCGAGAGGTCGCCGAACTCGGCAAGCGCGTTGCCCACGCCACGCATCGCCTGGGCTCGTTCGACGGTTATCTCGCCCTCGATCGCTCCCTCGACCCCCTCGAGGATGGCCTCGGCGTGGTGGTCTTCGGTCGCGAGATCAGCGAGTGTCTCCTCGACAATCTCGGTCACGGTGTCGACGGGCAGGTAGTTGTCGAGCGCCGGATCGCCGTACTGCTCTTTGTACGGCACGACCTCGGCGTTGCGGTAGCCGCCGTCGCTCGTGATCAGGACGTCGGCGCCGAGCCGTGCGATGCGGTCGGAGAGCGTCTTGTCGCTGAAACCGCCGAACACCGGGGTGTAGACGATCCCGAGACGCTTTGCCGCCTCGGTGTAGTAGAGCTGCTCCATGATGTTCGGCATGTTCAGCGCGATCCGATCGCCCTTCTCGAGGCCGAGGTTTTTCAGCACCTGCGCTGCAGAGACGACGCGGACGAGCAGTTCGCGCCGCGAGATGTCCTCTGAGACGACGGGTCCGCCACGCCCGTCGTTTTTCGACTGGTCCCACCGGTCGCCTTCGAAGTGAAACGCCGTCTCGTCGCCGTGGCCGGCGAGGACGTTCCGATCGACCTCGTTGAAGCAGGCGTTCGTCTGTCCTCCGGAGAACCACTCATAGAGCGGGGCATCCGAATCGTCGAACGCCACGTCCCACGGTTCGTGTGACTCGTCGTAGTCGCGCTCGACCGGCGTTCCGTCCTCGAACTCGAAGCCGGACCAGGTCGCGTCGTCGTCGTCCCAGGACAGCCACTCGTCGTCTCCCTCGTGGTACCAGTGGATCTCCTGTTTCGCGATGGAACCGTGGAACGCGCCCGGATCCTCGCGTGCTTGTTCGCGCATCGACTCCCAATCCTCGGCGGTGCGGATCGGGTTCGATCGAATCTCTCTCTCTGTGCTCGGTCTGTCTGCTAATACGTCTGGGTCTGACATGGAACCGATGTCTGAAGTCGTTCATCTCGATAGCTTAAAGTGATTACGGATCACGTAGTCTTTCCCGTTCGGGACGCCCGAACTGGCTGCCGGTTTCGCCAGAATTGCCCACAACGCCGGCCGGCTGGGAGTCGTCTGCTACCATCCACCAGGATTTAAGGAAACCCACGCCAATCGAAGTAGTATGGCGTCAGTACCAGCGGTTGAGCTTCCCGTGTGTCAGGAGAAGATACTGCACGTATTGATCGAACTTCACGACGAGTCCGGCGGCGCGATCAGAGGCAAGGACGTCGCGGCCCGAGTCGACCGGAACCCGGGGACGGTCCGCAACCAGATGCAGCGACTGAAATCGCTCCAACTCGTCGAGGGCGTCCCCGGTCGCCACGGCGGCTACAAACCCACCGACGCGGCGTACGACACGCTCGAGGTCAGACGAGGAGACGATCCCGACGACGAGTCCGCGGTGCCGATCGAGCACGAGGGCGAGTCCGTCTCGCGGGCCGACGTCGACGATATCACGTTCTCGAGCGTCCACCATCCCGACCTGTGTCGAGCGGAGATTCACGTCCAGGGATCGATGACGGGGATGGAAAACGGCGACAGCGTCGTCGTCGGCCCGACGCCGGACTCGAACCTCGTCATCGAAGGCCGAATCGACGGCATCGACGACCTGAACAACGTCCTCGTGTTGCGGATCGACGAGATGACTGCTCCCGGCAGGACGCGGTAGCGCTGGTTTCTGTCGCAGGGATCGGCGGTCGTGAGTACGGAAACCACACACCGATACGGACTGCTGTGAGTCATTTTCCACGCAACCGCGAACCGCCTTGGGTTGCGCCGGTAAACCGGTACAGCAACCCGTAGAAACGACGTGACGGTCCGGCGTTCGAGCGTTCGAGACGAGAACAGTTGAGCCGAAACCTGTCTCTTGTGTCGGCCAGACTCGCTGGGTCGGCCGTCTCAGGCCAGTCCGATCCGCTCTTCGTACGCACCGTGGTGTTTCTTGAACACGTCCATGATCTCGCCCATCGTCGCGTACGCTTTCACGGCGTCGATGATCGGCGGCATTACGTTCTCGTCGTTCGCGATCGCGTCCGACACCGCCTCGAGAGCCGCCTCGACATCGGCGTCGTCTCGTTCGTCTTTGACGCGTTCTAAGCGACCGAGCTGTTTCTCTCGGACGCTGTCGTCGACCTCCAGAATCTCCGGGTTCGTATCCTCTTCGATGGTGAACTCGTTGACGCCGACGACGACTTCCTCGCCTGCGTCGACTCGGTTCTGGTACTCGTAGGAGGCTTCCTGGATCTCCCGGTGGAAGTAGCCCTCTTCGAGACCCACGAGAACGCCGTCACGGACCGAGCCGTTACCCATCTCACGGATCTCTTCGATGTAGGCCATCGTCTCCGCTTCGACCTCGCTCGTCAGCTTCTCGATGGCGAAACTACCGCCCATCGGATCGACGATGTCGGCCGCGCCGGACTCTTCGGCGATGATCTGCTGGGTGCGAAGCGCCACGCGAACGGCCTCCTCACTCGGCAGTGCGAGCGCTTCGTCGTAGCTGTTCGTATGCAGCGATTGGGTGCCGCCCATGACTGCCGCAAGCGCCTGAATCGTCACTCGAGCGATGTTGTTAAGCGGCTGCTGGGCCGTCAACGACTGGCCCGCGGTCTGGGTGTGGAACTTCAGTCGCTTCGACTCCGGTTTCTCCGCACCGTACCACTCGTCCATCACGCGAGCGTAGATCCGCCTGCCGGCGCGGAACTTCGCGATCTCCTCGAAGATCGAATTGTGGGAGTTGAAGAAAAACGAGAGCAACGGCGCGAACTCGTCGACGTCGAGGCCACGATCCATCGCGTCTTCGACGTAGCCGAAGCCGTCGGCGAGCGTAAAGGCCAGTTCCTGAATCGCCGTCGAGCCCGCCTCGCGGATGTGATAGCCCGAGATCGAGATCGGGTGGACGTTCGGCGTCTCCTCGACGGCGAACTCGACCGTGTCGGTGACTGCGTCCAGAGACGGCTCCGGGGGAACGACCCACTCCCGCTGTGCGATGAACTCCTTGAACATGTCGTTTTGAAACGTCGCACGGATCTCATCGCGGGGAACGCCCTGCTGGTCTGCAAGCGCGACGTACATCGCGTAGACGACCGGTGCTGAGGGGTTGATCGTAAACGACGTCGAGACTTCCCCGACGTCGATTCCCTCGAAGAGGATCTCCATGTCCCGAAGGGTGTCGACGGCGACGCCTTCCTTGCCGACTTCTCCCTCACTCATCGGGTGGTCCGAATCGAGCCCCATCAGCGACGGCATGTCGAAGGCCGTCGACAGTCCCGTCTGACCGTTCTCGATCAGGTAGTGAAACCGGTCGTTGGTCTCCTCTGCCGTCCCGAAGCCGGCGAACTGGCGCATCGTCCACGTCCGTCCTCGATACATCGTCGGGTACGGGCCGCGAGTGTACGGCTCCTCGCCGGGAAAGCCGAGATCCTCCTCGAAGTCGAGGTCGGCGACGTCTTCTGGCGTGTAGAGTCGATCTACGTCGTGGTTCGATACAGTGACGAACTCGTCTTTGCGCTCTCCGTGGCGGTCCAGGATGGGTTCTAACTGCTCGTCCTCCCATCGCTTTCGATGCTGGTTGATCCGCTCGAGGTCGTCTTCATCGTACATACGTTCAGAAACCCTCTATCGCCCTGATTATAACGTTTGTGCTGTCCATGGAACGATCTCCGTGCCAGATGGTTCTCGTAGGCGGAAAAATACGGTTGTGTGGGCCGTCCTATATGACCCGATCTTGCAGATAGTCGAGATGTTTCGCGTTGTAGACGATCCGGACTTCCTCGGCCGCGGGGTGGCCGATACAGGTCAGCCGGACCTGTCGTTCCTCGACTTCCTCGTCGCTCAAGATCTGTTGCATGTCCATCTCGATCTCGCCCTCTTTCAGAACCGACGCACAGTTCGCACACGCGCCAGCACGACAGGAAAACGGCCAGTCGTAGCCCTGGGCCTCGGCGGCCTCGAGGATGTACTCGCCTTCGGCGACCTCGAGTGTGCCGTAATCCTCCTCGTCGAGGCCGGCGTCGGCGGCCTTTTCGAACAGATCGTCGTCGTCGACGCTCCAGCCTTGATCGTCCAGTGCTTCGTAATTCAGGTATTCTACTGTCGGCATCAGTTTCCGATGAGGGCTCCGTATTGGTATACCTTGCCATTGCGGTACAATTTCCACTCGCTGTACGTTCCTGATCGCGAAAATACGACACGGTGACGGCAGATCCGATGACGCCGACTTACAGCGGGACGTTCCCGTGGTCTTTCGGCGGCCCATCGACGCGCTTTCGCTCGAGCAACTCGAGGTCGTCGATCAGTCGTCGTCTCGTATCCTTGGGCTCGATCACGTCGTCGATGTAGCCGCGTTTGGCCGGCTTGTACGGGTTCGTAAACTCTTCGCGGTATTCGTCGATCAGCTGTTCGCGACGCGTCTCTGTGTCGTCGGCTTCGGCGAGTTCGTTGCGATAGAGGATGTTCACGGCCCCGCGTGGCCCCATCACGGCCATCTCGGCGCTTGGCCAGGCGTAGTTGACGTCGGCCTCGAGCTCCTTCGAGGCCATGACGATGTAGGCGCCGCCGTAGGCTTTCCGCGTGATCACCGTCAGAAGCGGCACCGTCGCCTCGGCGTAGGCGTAGATGAGTTTGGCACCGTGTCTGATGATGCCGTTGTGCTCCTGGTCGGTACCGGGCATGAAGCCGGGCACGTCGACCAGCGTCACGATGGGGACGTTAAACGAGTCACACGTCCGGACGAACCGTGCGGCCTTCTGTGAGGCGTCGATGTCGAGCGTGCCGGCGCTGACCCGTGGCTGGTTGGCGACGATTCCGACCGACCGGCCGTCCATGCGGGCGAAGCCGACGACGACGTTGCGCGCATAGCCCTCGTGGACCTCGTAGAACGATTCCTCGTCGACCACCTCGTCGATGACGTTGGTGACGTCGTACGGTTTCTTCGGCTCCTGGGGGACGAGACTGCCGACGTCGGCGTCGCGGTCGGGGTCGTCCCACGGCTCGACGCGGGGCGGATCTTCCAGGTTGTTCTGTGGGAGATACGAGAGCAACGCACGGATGGAGTCGAGCGTCTCCTCTTCGGTGTCACAGGCCATGTGTGCGACGCCAGAGGTGTCGGCGTGGGTCTGTGCACCGCCGAGTTCGTTCATCGTCACCTGCTCGCCGGTGACCGTTTCGATCACGTCCGGGCCGGTGATGAACGCGTGGCTCGTGTCCTTCACCATGAAGGTGAAGTCAGTCAGCGCCGGCGAGTACGTCGCACCGCCGGCACACGGTCCCATGATCGCCGAGATTTGCGGAACGAGTCCGGAGGCGTCGGTGTTGCGCTTGAAGATCCGCGCGAAGCCGACGAGCGAGGTCACACCCTCCTGAATGCGTGCGCCACCCGAGTCGTTCAGTCCGATGATCGGGACGCCGGCGTTTACGGCCTGGTCCATCGCCTTCGTGATCTTGTCGGCGACGACCTCGCTGACAGATCCCCCCAGCACGGTGAAGTCGTGGGCGAAGACGAACACCTTCCGGCCGTCGACGTCGCCGTAACCGGCGACGACCGCGTCACCGGGGAAGCGCTTCTCGTCGAGACCGAAGTTGCTCGAGCGGTGTTCGACGAACGTATCGATCTCGTTGAACGTTCCGTCGTCCAGGAAGTAGTCAATCCGCTCGCGAGCGGTCATCTTCCCCTTCTCGTGTTGGGCTTCGATCCGCTCTTCGCCACCGCCGATGTGTGCCTGCTCGCGTCGGTCCCGGAGTTCTTCGACCGGGTCGTCCGCATCAGTCATCGTCTCTCACCTTGTCGTCGCCGACGACGATCGTCGTCATTTTCGGTGTAGTCGTCGCCACGCCGGTCGTGACGTGGCAGGGCTGTCGATTCCGCAGTAACGGGCGTTTCGGTTGTATCCTCAGTCATGTGTTAGTATCTGGGTTCTCGATGAGCACGGCAGTCGTTGTCGTTCGGTTCAACTGATTCATCGCGGGTCGCAGGGCAGTCGACGCGTTTCGGTTCGGTCACACCTTTCAGTGGCGGCCCATCCATAATGAATGTTCATGGCAGATGTTGCCTGAGCGCTCGTCGTTCGGTCTCCGATCGCGTCAACAACACCAGCTCGCATGACATGGCCGGAACGAAAGCACCCGTTCGCCGGTCGTCTCCGAGGTGACCACGTCGGGCTCGACCGTCATCCCGTTTTCGACGTCGTCGACGTCGATTTCGACGAGTTGTCCCGTGAGTCGGACCGGACCGAAGTCCGCGATCGCGACCGCGTACGGTGTGTCGTCTTCGAACGCCGGCGTCGCTACGCTGGTGACGGTAAACGTCTCGACGTCTCCGGTCGCCGGTAGTGGTGCTGACTCGACGGACGTCGACCCACAGTCCGGACAGACGCGCCGCGGTGGAAGAAAGCTGTGACCCTCTGTACACTTGAGGTAGTACGGCTCACCGCGCTCGACGGCGTCCAGCCAGTCGTCGAACCCCTCGTCTCTGACTGTTTCGCTCATGCGACCACCTCCGGAGCGAAGCCCCGGCGTAGTTGCTTTCGCTCACTGCGTTCGCTCATGCAACCACCTCCAAGACGTGCACGATCGCAGTCGCGACGGTCCCGCCAGCGTTGTGCGTAAGTGCCGTCGTCGCGTCCTCGAGGTGTTCGCTGTTGGGGTGGTCTCCCCGTAGCAGCGACGTCGCCTCCGCGATCTGTGCCGCACCGGTCGCGCCGACGGGGTGGCCCTTCGCTTTCAGCCCGCCGGAGAGGTTGACCGGCGTCTCGCCGTCCGCAGCCGTCCGGCCGTCCCGTGCCGCCGAGACCCCCTCGCCGAGGGGCTCGATGTCGAGCCCTTCGATCGCGAGCACCTCCGCGATCGTGAAACAGTCGTGGACCTCCGCGAGGTCGACGTCACCGGCCGTAACCCCAGCGTCGGCGTAGGCCTCCTGGCCCGCCTGCCGGGTCGCCGGCGTCCGTTCGAGAAACTCGCGATCGTGTAACGCGAGCCGGTCACCGCCCTGGCCGGTGCCGGTAATCGCGACCGGTGCCTCGAGGTCGTGGGCCTCGGCGTAGGACTCGCTCGTGAGTACGAGCGCCGCTGCACCGTCGGAGATCGGGCAGGCGTCGTACAGGCCAAGCGGCGTCGAGATTTGGGGTGCCTCGAGGACGTCTTCGGTCGCGATCGCCTGTCGGTGGTGGGCGTTCTCGTTTGCCAGTGCGTTTTCGTGGTTTTTCACCGCGATGTGAGCGAGATCTTCCTGGCCACCGCCGTAGCGTTCGAAGTACGCCCGGGCCATCAGGGCGTACGCACCTGGGAACGTGATCCCGGCTCGGACCTCCCAGAGTTCGTCGGCGGCCATCGCGAGCCCTTCGGTTGCGCCTGCGGTGCCGAGGTTCGTCATCCGCTCGGCACCGCCGACGAGAACGACGTCCGATTCGCCCGTCCGGATCTGTTTGACCGCCGTCCGGACGGGGACGCTTCCCGAAGCACACGCCGCTTCACATCTGGTCGCTGATCCTCGTACGCCCGCAGCTTCGGCCATCAGTGGCCCCTGGTGGCCCTGGTGCTCCGATAACTCCCCCATGAAGTTCCCGTAGAGCACTTCCTCGATGTCGTCTCTGGGAACGTCGGCGTCTTCGATCGCGTCGTTGCTCGCTTCTCCGAAGAGATCACGGCCAGTTCGATCGGGGAACTCGCCGAACTTCGTGAGTCCGATACCAGCTACTCGTACGTCACTCATGCCCGTACGCTCGTCGAACGACGTGTTATACCTCGTGATTCCCTCCAAACTCGCCGCATCTGTCGTACAAACGATACAAACATGATTAAGGAGTATGTATCGTGTTACCAGTTAGCTTTTATAGTTGGTTCTCGTTCTCTGCCAAGAACAGGTATGCAGAATGTCGAACAGGCAGTACTGACCGAATCGTCCACGTCACCGGACGCGGACGAGATCGCAGATGCAGTGTGCAACGCCGGTATCAGCGGCGCTGGTGGAGCAGGGTTTCCCTCGTACATGAAGTGGCAGGCACTGGACGACGTCCAGTATCTGATGGTGAACCACCAGGAGAGCGAACCGAACTTCTACGGCGATAAGTGGCTGCTCCGAGAGCGGACCGAGGAGCTCGCAGCGTTCCTCGAGACGCTCACGGAACAGCTGCTCGACGCCGTCGTGATCGGGGCCAAAGCGAAAGACCGCGACAAGTGGATGCAGGAGTTCGAGGCGGCGACGGACGCGACGACCTACGACCCGGACGAACTCCCGGCCGACGTCGAACAGGATTCCGGCGTCGTGATCACGTACACGGACGACAAGTTCCAGTACGGAATGGAGCAGGTGTTGCTTCCGACGACGACCGGCACAGCGATCGCCGGCGACAACGTGCCGACCGACCACGGCTGGATCGTTCACAACACCGAATCCCTGTACAACGTTTACCGGGCACTCGTCGACGACGCTCCAGTGACCCGCAAGCTCGTTCACGTCGGAATCGACGTTCCACGACACCGGTTCCTCCAGGTTCCGGTCGGCACACCGTCGTCGGTGTTGCTCGAGGCTGCGGAGACGTCGCTGGAGGCGGTACAGGACGAGAAGGTCGCGCTCAAAGGCGGCCCGGGCTGGTGTTTCGAAGTCGACGACCTCGCCGAATTTACCGTGACCAAGGCGACGAACGGGCTGTTGCTCTCGAGTCCCGAGACGGTCGAGGAACACAGACTTGGCGAAGAGCGGATCGACCTCCTCGATGTCGACGACTGGGACGATGACAATCACGAGACGACGCCATCGACGATCAGCCCCGAACGCGTCCGGATCCCGATGATCACCAACCCGGCCTACGAGGGGCTCGTCAAGCCGAGCGAGCCGGTCGTCACGGAGGGCCAGGACGTTACGGAAGGTGACGTCGTCGCCGAACCGGCCGCAGACGGTATCAGCATCGCACAACACGCCTCGATCGACGGGACGGTCACCGACGTGACCGACACCCACGTCGAGATCGAGCGCAACTAACCCCCAGAACAACACACATGATACGTATGGACCGAAACACGGACGTACCCTCCGGGAGGGAACCCCGGAGCATACCATCGATACCACACAGCGATCGCGCAGACGTCATCGACACCTCGGACGCTTCCGGAGACGACCAGCCACCGTCGCTGGCTGCCGTCATCGACGGTCTCCGGACGGCCGGCGCCGAGCGAATCAGTATCGTCATCGAGGACGAGTCCGGCCACAAGTACGTCGAAAACGGCGAGGTTCTGCTCGAGGTCAAAACGATCTACGACCGTGTGGAGATGGAAGACCGCCTTCGCGGCCGACTCGAGGACGTCGGCGACGTCGTCCGCTGGAACGGACGGAAGTACGAGTTCGATGCACGTGTCGCCGACGACACCGTCGCGACCGACTCGCTGACCGTCTACGGACGTTTCAACGACCACCGAGCAACGACGCGAACGGGCGGAACGCTTCATCCCGGCGCGTGAACTCGGCGTCGCGACCACCGCGTTGAGCCAGTGACGAGCTGATTTTCCCGCGTCGGCGATCGCCTCGCGTGTCGTCTCCGTGGCTCGAGACAGGGAGACGAACACGTCGGGTGACAACCGCTGTAAGTAACGGAGAGACTAAGGGCACGCCAGTACAACGGCGTGTCATGGAGCGGCGAAAAGTACAGCAGCTCGGAGGATCTACGCTGGCAGTAAGTCTGCCTCTGGAATGGGTCGAGGAAAACGGCGTCGAGAAAGGTGACGAAGTGTACGTTCCGGCCAGTCGGGGATGTCTGCGCGTAGTTGCTGATCAAGGGCTCACCGACCACTCGACGGCGACGATCCACGCCGAAGAACTCGGTGAGGATGCCCTCGAGCGAGCGATCATCGCACAGTACGTCCTCGGACGTCGGACGATTCGCATTACACACGCCGAGGACACACTCGCTAGCGGCCACATCACCGCCGTCTACGACGCCGAATCACAGCTCATGGGCCTTGGTATCGTCGAGGAAGCGCCAGGTCACGTCGTCGTTCGCTGTTCGGTCGACCCCGCTGATTTCAACCTCGCCGAACTGCTCGAGCGCCTCGAGTCGACGGGACGAACGATTCGTGACGACGCGATGAAAGCACTCGCGTACGCCAACCCCGAGCTGGTCAGGAACGTCACCGGACGAGAGCGGCAGGCGAATCGGATCTTCGTTCTCCTGTTGCGGCTCATCTACACCGGTTACCAGAACCCGATCGTGGCCCGCGAGATCTGTCTCGACGACGAGTTGCCGCTGATCGCCTACCGATCGATCGCCAAGAACCTCGAACTCACCGCCGACAGCTCGCAGGCACTCGCCGAACTCGTCGTCGAGATAAACCGCCAGGAGATCGACGTCGACGATACGACGGTACGAGAAATACGCAATCTGTCCGACCGCATCGACGAGATCGCTCGGGAAAGCGTTACGGCAGCGATCGAACGCGATTACGACCTCGCGATGACGCCGCGTGAACACTTCAGGACAATAGTCGACCACAAAGACGCGATTCTCGACGGTCTCGACGGCAGCGTCGAAACGCAGTCGTACGTCCGTGACGTGCTCGTTCGGTTCCAACAGATCGCGGAACACTCGCTGCGAAACGCCGAAATCGCCGCGAACATCGCACTCGTCGAGGACTCGGAGTACGTGACGGTCGGCAACTGAGCTGTCCGGTCAGCGTCCTCCGTGCTTTTCTTCCTCGCGCTCTCTGAGTTCGATGCGGCGGATCTTTCCGCTCGAGGTCTTGGGTAGCTCGTCGACGAACTCGACCCGGCGAGGGTACTTGTACGGTGCCGTCTCCGATTTCACGTGCTCTTGAATGTCCTCGACGAGGTCGTCGCTTTCTCGTCCGTGGTGTTCCTCGGCAAGCACGACGTAGGCTTTGACGACGTTGCCGCGTTCTTCGTGCGGACTGCCGACTGCGGCGGCTTCCGAGACGGCCTCGTGTGAAACCAGCGCGTCCTCGACCTCGAAGGGGCCGATGCGGTATCCCGAGGAGATGATGACGTCGTCAGCTCGTCCCTCGAAGAAGAAGTAGCCGTCCTCGTCTCTCCGGGCAAGATCTCCGGTGCGGTAGTACTCGCCGTCGAACGTTACCTCGTCGAGTTCGGGCTTTTCGTAGTAGCCGTCGAAGATCGCCGGACAGTCGACCGGCGCGGCGATCTCGCCGATCTCGCCCGGTTCGACCTCGGTTTCCTCTTCGGTGTCGATGATCGTCGCCCCACAGCCCGGAAGCGGCTTGCCCATGCTGCCGGGTTCGACGTCGATCCCGGGGTAATTGCCGACGATCGCAGTCGTCTCAGTCTGACCGTATGCGCCTCGGGGGGTCACGTCGAGTGCGTCCTCGAAGGCCTCGATCGGCTCGCGGTTGAGCGGTTCGCCGGCCGATAGCGCGTCGGTGAGCTCGAGGTCGTACGACGCGAGGTCTTCTTGGGCCCACATCCGGTACTGGGTCGGAACCGCACAGAGTTTCGTCACACCTTCTTCTTCCATCAACTCGAGGAACTGGATCGGTTCGAACTCCCCGTCGTAGATGAACTGGGTCACACCCGTCGTCAGTCCGACGCCGACGGGACTCCAGAACCACTTGGCCCAGCCGGTGCCGGTCGTGGCCCACATGAACTCGTCCTCGATGCCGTCGGCGTCGCGGCTCAGTCCCCACCAGTACGACGCGTTGATCTGCTCGAAACACCGCATCCACCGGTGGCGGTGCATTACGGGCTTGGGCCGTCCCGTCGTCCCGCTCGTGTAGTTTATCGACATCGGGTCGGACGCCCCGACCGCTGGGCCGTCGTGGTCCGTATCCTGCCCCTCGAGGAGGTCCGCAAACGACTCCCAGCCGTCCTGGTCGCCGTCGAGGGCGATCGTCTGCTCAAGCGGCGTCTCCTCGAGCACTGGTTCGACCATGTCGGTCAGCGACTCGTGGGCGACGATCGTGGTCGCTTCGCAGTCGGTCGCTCGGAAGTTGATGTCTTTCGGAGCGAGCATCGACGAACACGGGACGACTAACGCCCCTCGTTTCAGTACGCCGAGTTGGATGGCGAAGGTGTCGGGATGGCGCGGGAGCAAGTGCATCACGCGATCGCCCTTTCCAACGCCCATGTCGGCGAGTGCATTCGCAAACCGATTCATGTCCTCCCTGAGGTCGGCGTACGTTCGCTCGGCCGTCGTCCCTTCGTCGTCGCGAAACCGGACTGCGACCCTGTCGCCGAACGACGCTGCGTGTGATTCGATCGTTCCGGGAAGAGAGTAGTCTGTTGGAATATCCCAGTCGAAGTCCTCGAAACCCGATTCGTGACTTGCAGTCGTATCTGTCGACATGCTCGTCCGAACCCATGTGTAGATTACACATAATAGTTAGTGTGTGTTCGATACTGGCCAGCATACCACGCGCGTGAACGGACGTGATGGTGATTTCGACCGTCGCCGGTCGAAATCAAGTCACTCGGTACGTCCAACGGTATGACGAAACTGTCCGCCGGGGAAGGGCGGACGGGAATGGCTGAGATGAGTCCTCAACTACGAAGTGCTGTGTGCACAACTGGCCGCGAGCGGATGTCTAATCCAGCATCAGCCAGCAACAGAACATGTAAACTCCGTCCTATTAATCGTTTTGGTACCTGAGGGGACACCTCAGAGACGGAGGCACAATTTTAAGTGGTAGAGTCGATTCTACGTAGACGAATGCTTCAGTTCGACTGTCCACGGTGTGATACCACCGTCGCCGAGGAGGACGAGCCGTACGTCTGTCCCGAATGCGGATACGCGCCGCCGCACGGATCGGATTAGTCCCAGACGTCATCCGTCGACGCGCCGTTACGACCGCTGCTGCCGGTCGGATCGTACCGATCGCGTCCCGACTAGCGGTCGCTTCGTTGAATCACCGGGACGAACTTTACCGCGACATCAACAGTAAAGGACCGATCACCCGTTGGTCCGTGTATGGACTTCACGCTCTCCCCGGAGCAAGAACAGATCCGCGAGATGGTCGCCGAGTTCGTCGACGAGGAGATCGTTCCGGTCGCAGACGAGATCGACCATGACGACGAGTTTCCGGCCGAGCTCATACGCGAGATGGCCGAACTCGGCCTGATGGGGATGCCGTTTCCCGAGGAGTACGGCGGTGCGGGCCTCGATTACCACTCGTACGCGATCGGCCTCGAGGAGATTTCCCGTGGCTCGGGCGGGATCGGCACGATCCTCGCGGCCCACATCTCGCTTGCGGGCAACATGCTCTACGAGTTCGGCGACGAGGCCCAGAAAGAGGAGTACCTGACGCCGCTTGCGGCCGGCGAGGAGATCGGTGCGTTCGCGCTCTCGGAGGCCGGTGCGGGCAGTGACGTGCCGGCGATGGAGACGACCGCCGACCGCGACGGTAACGAGTACGTCATAAACGGTGGCAAGCTCTGGATCTCGAACGGCTCGGTCGCCGACACGGTCACCGTCTTCGCGAAGACCGACCCCGACGCCGGCACCAAAGGGGTCTCCTCGTTTATCGTCCGGCCCGATGAAGACGACGGCTTCCACGTCGAAGGAACGGAAGAGAAACTCGGCGACAAGGGCTGTCCCACCGCTGAACTCCGCTTCGACGACCTCCGGCTCCCCGAAGACCGTCTGATCGGCGAGGAAGGACGCGGATTCGTCCACGCCCTGAAGACGCTGAACGGCGGTCGAATCACCATCGCCGCCAGATCGATTGGCATCGCCCGCGCGGCCTTCGACGAAGCACGCGAGTACGCCAGCGAGCGCGAACAGTTCGGCCAGCCCATCGGCGAGTTCCAGGCGATCAAACACAAACTCGCGGACATGGACACGAAGATCCAGGCCGCGAAACTGCTCATGCACAAGGCCGCCGACAACAAGATTCGTGGCGAAGACTACATCAAAGAAGCCGCCCAGGCGAAACTGTACGCCTCCGAAGTGAGCACCGAGGTGGCAAACGAGGGCATCCAGATTCACGGCGGCTACGGCTACACCAAAGACTTCCCCGCCGAACGCTTCTACCGCGACGCCAAACTCAACGAGATATACGAGGGAACGAGCGAAGTGTTGCGAAACACGATCGGCGATCACCTGCTCGATTGAGTTCTGTCCTCCTGGACGCTGTCGCCGACCTGTCGAACTCTTTCGAACCTACTTGACCAATCCAGTGTCGCTCTGGATCTGAACGGAGTCTGCCGTTCACTCGAGGACGACTAAGGTGTCCCCCATGTCGACGCTGTCGCCTTCGGCGACGGCGATCTGTGAGACCTCGCCGCCGCGGGAGGCGACGATGTCGTTTTCCATCTTCATCGCCTCGAGGACGACGAGCACGTCGCCGGCGGCGACCTCCTCGCCTTCGTCGACGTCGACCGAGAGGATGGTGCCTTGCATTTCGGCGTCGACGACTTCGCCGTCGCCCTCGATCTCGACGTCGTCGCCGTCGCTGGCACCGATGTGGTCGGGTCGGGAGGCGGTGGCGTCGCCGCCGTCGACGGCGGGCATCGGGGGTGCGTCGCGTTCCTCGAGTTCGACCTCGAAGCGTTTGCCGTTGACTTCGACGGTGAACTCGCGTTCGACGACCTCGTCGTCGGCTTCCTCGCTCGTGGTGTCCTCGCCCCACTGTTGTTGGGCCTCCTCGATGCGGCTGTGGTCCATCTCCTCGTCGAGATACTTCGTGGTGTGGGTACTGGCGACGAACTCTTCGTCGGTGAGCATCAGCCGGTGGAAGGGGATGATGGTTGGGATACCCTCGATGTCGTACTCACGGAGGGCTCGCAGCGAGCGGGAAATGCACTCGTCGCGATCCTCGCCCCAGACGACGAGTTTGGCGATCATCGAGTCGTAGTCGGTGACGAGGTCGTCGCCCTGGCGCAGGGCGTCGTCCATGCGGACGCCGACGCCACCCGGCGGATCGTACGTTTCGAGGGTGCCGCCGGTGGCGGGGGCGAAGTCGTTGGCGGCGTTTTCGGCGTTGATGCGGAACTCGATGGCGTGGCCGTCGAACGTGACGTCGTCCTGCTCGAAGTCGATCTCCTCGCCGGCGGCGATCTGGAGCTGGCGTTTGACGATGTCGATGCCGGTGATCTCCTCGGTGACGGTGTGTTCGACCTGGATACGGGTGTTGACCTCGAGGAAGTAGAAGTTAGCGTCGGGTCCGAGTGGGCCGTCACGGCCGGGTTCCTCCTCGACGAGGAACTCGACGGTGCCGGCGTTGGTGTAGTCGGCGGCGGCGACGCCGCGGCGAGCGGCCTCGCCGATCTTCTCGCGGAGTTCGTCGGTCAGCGCCGCCGAGGGACCCTCTTCGATGACCTTCTGGTGGCGGCGCTGGAGCGAACAGTCACGCTCGCCGAGGTGACGGACGTTGCCGTGTTCGTCAGCGACGATCTGGACCTCGATGTGGCGGGGCTGTTCGAGGTAGCGCTCTAAGTAGACCGAGTCGTTGTCGAAGTAGGCCTCGCCCTCGCGTTTGGCGCTCTCGAGTTGGTCTTCGACCTCACTTTCGTCCCAGACGACCTTCATGCCGCGACCGCCACCGCCACCTTCGGCCTTGATGGCGATCGGGTAGCCGTGTTTCTCGCCGAACTCACGGACTTGCTCGGGGTCGGTGACGGGGTCGGTGGTGCCGGGAACGATGGGGACGTCAGCCTCGTCCATGATCGTGCGAGCTTTCGTTTTCTCGCCGAGGGCTTCCATCGCGTCGCCGGCGGGACCGACCCAGGTGATCCCCTCTGTGTCTTCGACTTTGCGGGCGAACTCGGCATTTTCGGCGAGGAAGCCGTAGCCAGGGTGGATGGCGTCGGCGTCGGCCTTTTTGGCGGCCCCGATGACGGCCTCGTGATCGAGATACGAGTCGGCTGCCCGGGCGGGACCGACGTTGTAGGCTTCGTCGGCGTAGCGGACGTGGCCAGCGTCTTTGTCGGCCTCCGAGTAGACCGCGACGGTGCCGATATTCAGTTCTTCACACGCACGCATCACTCTGACGGCGATCTCTCCACGGTTCGCGACGAGAACCTTCCTGAACATTCCTGATAGAACGGTTGCAGGGACTCTACCTTACTTTTTCGGATGGGGACGATTCTTTCGTTCGCCACACTACTGTCTACAGGGCTATGCCGAGCTATTGTATCGGTAGACGACGTCGTCAGAACTGACCGATACGGCCTGCAGCGGTCCAGGGATCGGTCGGGACCTCCGTCGGTACACGACCGTTCCAGCCGTTTTCCCCCGGCACGCGGCCGGCAAACGCCCATCGGTTGCCGTTCCACTTCTCTTCGGTCGCGTCTTCGGCCGCAGCGACGGCGGCTGCTCGCTCGAGGTCGGAGACGTGGGCTCCGATGGCAGCGACGATCGCGGCTGCCTCCGTGTCGGTCGCGGTCTGGGGAACGGTAACCGTAACGTCCCCGGCCGCGTCGTCGTCTGGTTCGAGTGCGATCTGTAAATCGTCGCCGGTAGCCGAGCGTTCTTTGGAAGCCATCGGTTGGGTCACTGTTTCGGTGTTCGCGTCGGTCGTGTCACTGGTCCGTTCGCTGCCGAAACCTTCCTGATCATTCCTGTCAAATAGCTCGTCCGGCTCACACCTTAGTTTTTCGGAAGGCGCAAACAGATGCGAAACCACAAGTCGAGTCATCTCGTTCGCGCAGTCGTCGAGACCGGTCGCTCGTCGGTCCGGGTCGAATCGGTACCTAGACGAACTCTTCGAGCTGGATCGACTGTGTCGTTTCCATCCACGCGCTGGGATTTTCCGAGTCATAGAGCACGATGCGCTCCTCGCTTTCGTAGGATTCGATCGTTCCCTCGGCTTTGGGACCGTCGTGCCTGCCGTCGCCGGTCCAGTCACTCCCGTCTACGGAATCGGACATATCAGTTACCTCTGTGCATGATAGGACCTATCACAGTATATGTGTTACGTCTGACGACTCATTTGCGACGGGCTCGACAGGCGGGTGGTTTTATACGATCGGCTCACCGATTTCTACCCGGTCATGACAGAACACGTCATCTACGAGTGCGACGGAGACGTGAGTACCGTTCGATTGAACCGACCCGACAAACTGAACTCGCTCTCGCTTTCGATGTGGGATGCGATTCCCGACGCGATCCAGCAAGCACGCCAGGACGGCGCACGTGCGATCGTTCTCACCGGAACGGGGCGTGCGTTCTGTGCTGGCGACGACATCGGTACACTCGAGGCGATCGACTCCGAATGGGACGTCCGCGAACTCACCGAGACGGCCTTCGAGTGTTTCCGAGCGATCGAACGTGCACCGATCCCGGTGATCGGGATGGCGAACGGGTCGGCATACGGCGGTGGGTTCGAACTCTTGCTGTCCTGTGATATGACCGTGGTGCCCGAGGACGCCACGTTCGCTCTCCCCGAGGTGCAGATCGGCGCGTATCCGTTCTACGCGACTAAACGTCTCGCAGTGTTGATCGGCAAGCAACGAGCGATGGAGCTGTCGATCGCTGGCCGGGAGATTTCCGGGCAGACGGCCGCAGACTGGGGAGTGTTCGCCCGCGCAGTCCCAGAAGACGAGGTGAGTGAGACGGTCGAGGAGATTATCGACGGTATCCGTGAGGGATCACCCGGTTCGATCGATGTGACCAAATCCTGGCTGAACGCGAGCCTTCGCTTCCCCGGCGAGGACGACGCCATGCGAAGTGGATTCGGGTACCTCTATGCCGGCCCGGACGCACACGAGGGTGCGGCTGCGTTCGGCGAGGACAGAGATCCCGAGTACACCGGTTCGGAGTAACTCGCCGCGAGACCGAGTGGTCCGAGAGTGTTCGTCGCCTCCCAGTACGGCGACCGGAAACGTTCCGTGCGACCCCGAGATATCGAACGAACGTTCGGGCAGGGTAGCGTTTACGTACGCCTCACGCGTTCAGTAATTTCACCTGACTCGAAACTCAAATATCTTCGCTAAAGACTGTCCGAGGAAGGGCCAGTCTAGCAGCCACGTGTTGCCATGGGATCGCGACTCGTCGGGATCGACAATACAGGTAGTATTTCTCGGTGGCTGCCATGTGTAGACGTGGCCCGGGGGATATTAAATCTTTCCCGGTCCGTGGCGAGGGATTCGACGTTTCATTGCGAGCTTAGCCGTTCACGACGGTCCGGAAGACGGTCAGTGCAGATGGTCCGCTTCGGCCTCGAGTAACTCGTGGTATCGGTTACGGATAGTAACCTCCGACACGTTCGCAACGTCGCTGATCTCGTACTGTGTAACACCTTCGTTGGTCAACTGTGCCGCGGCGTACACCGCCGATGCGGCGAGACTCACCGGGGATTTGCCACACTGGACGCCGTCTGATTTGGTGCGTTCCAGGAGACGGCATGCACGCCGCTGTGTCTCGTCGGAAAGCTCGAGCTCGCTCACGAAGCGAGGGACGTAGCTCTCCGGATCTGCGGGCTCTATCTTGAGCGAGAGGTCGCGTGATAGGTACCGATACGTACGTCCGATTTCGTCTTTCTCGACGCGGCTTACGACGCTGACCTCGTCGAGGCTTCGGGGCGTACCGGCTTTTCTGGCGGCAGCGTACAGCGACGCCGTCGCGACGCCTTCGATCGATCTACCGAGAACGAGGTCGTCGTCGAGTGCGCGCCGATAGATGACACTCGCCATCTCCCGGGTCGGCTTCGGCAGCCCGAGTGCACTCGCCATTCGACTGATCTCGCCGAGTGCTTGCTGGAGGTTTCGCTCTTTCGAACCCCGCGTTCGAAACCGCTTGTTCCAGGTCCGCAGTCGTTTCATCGTCCGCCGTCGCTCGCTCGAGAGCGTCGTTCCGTGTGCGTCGACGTTCTGCCAGCTGATATTCGTCGAGAGACCTTCGTCGTGTAACAGCTTCGTCGTCGGCGAGCCGACGCGGCTCTTTTTGTCGTTCTCGGTCGCGTCGGACGCGCGCCACTCGGGACCACGGTCGAGCTCGTCGACGTGAACCACGAGGCCACATCCGGCACAGACCGTTTCGGCGTGTTCCTCGTCGGATATCAGCTGTCCCTCGCATTCGGGACAGGACGATCGGCCGTCTGCTCGGTCGACGACGTCGTGACCGTCTTCCCGGTCGGATCGGCGTCGAATACTGGATTCTGTCATTGTGAGTAGTACGTATCGAGTCAGGTTGGGAAACCCGGTCGTCGTCTCGCGGTTGGCTCGTCTCGTCGCGTCGAGTGCTCCGTCAAGTTCGTAGTTACCACACCACTGTGTTAAATATTGTGATGGTGTCGAGTCATACCGCACTCGGCACTGTGATCGAGGGAGTCACGCGACCCCGTTATTTCCGCTCGAACCGAGCGACGAAAACGTTAAACCATCTCGTGATGTTTGTTCTCTCACGGCATGCAAGCGAAAGGTACCACGAGTGAGACAGTCGTTTTGCAGGAAATCGACGCTGTCGGTTCTCCCTCACAGATACGGCACGTAGATCAGCTCGACGAACGGACCAAAGAGGTATTCTACGAGGCGGTCGAATCGGGCGCTGTTGGTACCGACGAAGCCGATTTGACCGATGGTGAAGTGATCGTTTACACTGACTACTATCGCGTTACTCTCGTTTGACGCCACCGACGACGGGCGATATCGGACCGGGTAGAGTTTGGTAACTGGTAGTCGATCCGTTCTCAGTGGTCGTATAGCTCCGTAGCGGGTTTCTCGTAGGCCGGTGCAACGGTTCGAAGCGTATTTGCGACGTGTTGGAGCTCCATCCCGAGCAGTACAATCACGTCGCTTAACGACACGATTCCGACCAGGTCGCCGTCTTCGGTAATCGGGACGCGACGCGTTCCCGTTTCCGACATTCGCTCGACGAGATCGTAGATACCCGCGTCACTCGGCATCGTCACCAAGCCGCCGTTCAGATCGACTGCTTCCTCTACGGTAGTCGTCTCCGGATCGACCTCACCGCTGAGCATGATAAACGCCAGGTCACGATCGGACACGATGCCGATCGGTTTGTCTTCCTCGACGATGATGACGGTTGTGACGGACTGATCTTGCATCGTTCGAGCGACGTCGCTGACCGACGTCGTAGTCGGAAGACTGACGACCGATTCCCGTGCAATGTCCATGACGGTCATATCCGTCTACTCAAAGGGTAGACATACAACCGTTTCGGTTCGCCTCAAAATATTTACTTTTATTAGATAGTTCGGCTGAGGGAATCGTGGTGCGATCCGGCGGTGTCACCGACCGAATCGCACAATCGTACTCGGAGCGATGTCCGAACGCGATATCACAGTTCGCTGTCGGGGCGGACGACGACCTTGCCGAAGCCTTCGCGGTTTTCGAGCATCTCGTGTGCGCGGGCAGTTTCGCTCATCGGGAGAACGTCACGGATGGCGGGTTCGAAGGTGCCGTCCCAGACGAGGTCCATCACGTCGTCGACCTGTTCGGGGGTGGCCATCGTCGAGCCGATGATCTCGAGTTGGTTCCAGAAGATGCGGGGGATGTCGGTTTCGGGGTTGCCACCGCCGGTGCCGCCGCAGGTGACGAGCCGGCCGCCCTTCGCGAGGCTCTTGATCGAGTCCTGCCAGGTGGGTGCGCCGACGTGTTCGACGACGACGTCGACGCCGCGACCGCCCGTTTCCGAGTGGACCCAGTCGGCGAAGTTCTCCTCCTCGTAGTTACAGACGTGGTCCGCGCCGTGGTCTTCGGCGTACTGTAGTTTCTCTTCGGAGCTGCCGGTGGCGTAGACCTCCGCGCCCGCGTAGTCGGCGATCTGCAAGGCGGCGTGACCCACCCCGCCGCTGGCACCGAGCACGAGGACGTCCTCGCCAGCTTCGAGGTCGGCTCGGTCGATCAGCATCCGCCACGCCGTCTGAAACACCAGACAGCTCGAGCCCGCGACCTCCCAGTCGACGTCTTCCGGGACGGGAACCAGGTTGTCCTCGGGAATCGCCGCGTACTCCGAGTGGACACCCGTGATGTGTTCGCCGATGAGGTGATAGCCCGGATCGAGCGTCGGATCGTCCATCCGGAGATCGCCGATACCGGCAGAAACGGCGACCCGGTCGCCTTCCTCGAAACGGGTGACGTCCGGTCCGGTCTCGGCGACGACGCCTGCGCCGTCGCTTCCCGGGATGTGTGGCATCTCGAGATCGAGTGTCGGAAGTCCGCGTCGGGTCCAGACGTCGAGGTGGTTTAACGCCGCTGCTTTCACGTCGACTAGCACCTCGTCCCGACCGACTTCCGGGTCGGGGTACTCGCCGTACTCGATGACGTCCGTATCGCCGTGCTCCGTAATCTGGACTGCTTGCATGATACGTTCATCGGACATATCGTACAAAACGATACCGTTTCGAACAGAAACTACCCCGTCGCGTACGTATCACTCCGCGTGGCGAACGATGTGAACGTCGTATCGCGGATCCTCCGAAACCGGCGCGCCGACGCTCGTGACGGGCGTCGAGACGCGACCGGCGTTCTCGCTGCCGACAAAGATGACGTCGGCGTCGATGTCGTTTGCGACTTCTCGGATCGCACGCACCACATTCATCGTGGCGTCGGCGAACGGTTCGTCCTCGGGATCGCTTGGCCGTTCGACCCGGAACGTCGCCTCCGGTACGAGGTCGTGGGCGCGGGCCTGGAGCCGCTCGATGACGGTCTCTGGATCCGTCTCACCCCATCGGTCCTCGAGGTAGCGTTTCTCCTGTGGAACGACCGCTAGAACGACGACGTTCCGGTCGAGACACTCGCCGAACTCGACTGCACGCTCGAGTGCTGCTTCCGATAGCGTCGAGCCGTCGAATGGCACCAGTAATGGCATATTGTCATAAACGGAGCGCTGGTATATCAGCTTTCGGCCGTGACGACGATCTGCGGATGTGGGTCGACGATCCCACGTCCGATCGTGCGACCGAGTTCACGGGTCGTCAGTCGGCGAGGCAATACTTGCCCCGAGGGTACAGTGTATGGACCTTTGCGACGCGAATATGGTAGAGATGCCCGTTCACAGGCCCCTCGAGTTCGACCACACGGACCGAAAGCGGATATACGAATTCATCGAACGTCATGGTGAAACGAGCAAGGACGTGGTACGCAACCGGCTCGGAATCGATCCGCGCGGCTTCTGTCACCACGTCGCAATCCTCCGACGCGATGGACGCATCGAGACCAGCGGCGATACGTTACGCGTGACGATCGACGCCGGCACGGAAAACGTCTATGCCACCGACGATGTCGAGTTTTGTATTCGGCCGGCTCGCCAAGAAGATCTCTCTGGGATCGTCGGTGCCATCCGGCAAGTGACCGAACGGAAAGACTACATCGTTGCAGAGACCGTCGCCGACGAGATCGACTATCAGGACGTCGTGCTTCGGAACAACGAACTCGAGTCGCGGATGTTCTTCGTCGCGACGGTTGGCGACGAGGTGACCGGATGGGTTCACGTCCACGCGCCCGACCTCGACAAGCTGGATCATATCGCGGAACTCACCGTCGGCGTCTTAGCGGAGTATCGCAGTCACGGAATCGGCTCGCAGTTGCTGTCACGTGGTCTCGAGTGGGCTCGCACGAACGGATACGAGAAGGTCTACAACAGCGTTCCATCGAGCAACGGAGATGCGATCGAGTTCCTCGAACATCACGGCTGGACGACCGAAGCCATACGCGACAATCACTACAAACTCGGAGACGAGTATCTCGACGAAGTGATGATGGCGTACGAACTCTGATTACTGTTCTGGAAGGTCGACGACGCGTCCCTCGAGCGTATCGGTCAGCTCTTCGTGAAGTGGTCCGTTCGAGCCCAGAAGCTCCTTTCGCTCTTTGTCCTGGATGTCGAGATCGAGCTCGTACGGCTCGTCGGCCCCATCGGTGATCGTCGCACCGGCTGCACGCGCGATGACGATACCGGCGGCGACGTCCCACGGGTACGTGTCGTACTCCCACACCGCGTCTGCGCTTCCGCTCGCGAGATAGCAGAGGTTGAGTGCGGCCGATCCGATCCGGCGAACGCCACGGGAGTTCTGATAGAAGTGCGAGAGGAACGATCCGTCCGGGTCGTAGCCCGAGAGTAACATACTTTCGTCGAGGCTGTCGCGATTGGTCGTAACGATCTTCGTGTCGTCGACGTAGGCGTCACCGCCAGCCATCGCGCTGAACAGTTTGTCCGTTTCCGGCTCGTAGACGACTCCCATGATTGGTTCTCCCTCTTTGATCAGCGCGATAGACACCGAATAGTTCGGGTTGCCGTGTGCGAAGTTTCCCGTTCCGTCGAGCGGATCGATCAGCCAGGTGTACGGCCCCTCGCTTTCCTGCCGAGCGCTCTCTTCTGAGAAGATGCCGTGATCGGGGAACTCGTTTCCGATGACGGTCGTAATGATCCGGTCTGCCTGGTGGTCGGCTTCGGTGACGATGTCGGACTTGTCGGTCTTGTACGTGACCGATTCGACCTGTCCGTGCAGCTCCCGAAGCGGCTCACCGGCGCTCGTGGCAGCTTCTTTCGCGATCGTCATCGCTTGCCCGAGGAAGTCCGCTTTCGACTCGTCGGTGCGTGCCGATGTCAGCTCGACTGGCCCATCGTCGTCGGCGTCGCGGATTCCCCAGCCGAGTTTGTCGGCGATCGCGGGGAAGTACTCGTCGTCGTAGCTCGTTCGCACGACGTGTGCGGGCTGTTCTGCACCAGTAACGAGAATTTCTTCGTCTTCGGAGAGAATCGTGTGTGCGCGTCCGCCGTCGACCTGAAGGCTCGCCTGTCCTCTCGTAACGATCCGAAGCTCCGTCGACGGCGGCACGACGACGGGTCGGACGCCCATCTGATGGGTGTGAAGCGGAACGAGCTGTAGTGAGTGGTTGTTCACCGGGTAATGGATCGGACCGTCGGCCGACAGCGCGACCCCAGTCGATCCCGTCGGCGTCGATACTGCGATACCCGACCCTTCGAACTGACCGACGTACTCGTCGTCGGCATAAACGTCGAGCCTGGTGACCTTCCGATCGACGGGGTTCTCCGGTGGGACGTGACGAACCATCACGTCGTTGATTCCGGTCGCATCCACACCCGGCGCCGTCGCTTGAACCTGTTGGCGGCTGTCGACCGTTGCCCGCCCTTGGAGCGTTTCCTCCAGTGCAGCCTCGAGGTCGTCCGGTTCGACTCGAGCGAGAAACGCGAGCGTCCCCGTGTTCACACCGAGCAACGGAACGTTCCGGGGAGCAAACGTCTTGATTCCCTCGAGAAACGTTCCGTCCCCGCCGAAGGTGACACCGAGCGTCGCTCGGGTCTCGTCGTACACGTCGTCGATGTTCTCACCGAGCTCGACGGGAGATACGTTGATCCCCTGTTTCTCTGCCCACGATTCCAATCGCTGTAACTCGTCGTCGCTACCGGGGCTGACGATAGCGATGATCTCGTCCGTCGTTGCGAGTCTCCGTCCGTGCATATAGCCTCGCTCGGTTCAATTGCGTCTCACGCACTTATACTCTGTGTTGCGATCTCTCATGATATTTACCCCCTCTGTCCATGGCAATACTGCAAACGAGGAACCGACTCGGGAGCGACGACTGGGCCGTCCGTTCTCCGATATCGAGCGCGAATAAACATGATATATGTTTATTTATATGATGATCAAACTGGACCGACTCGAATAGTCCGAACACATCATAGAACATATGTTCTCGGCCATGTTCGTAGGATATAATAAAATACACTGGTAGGCGAAGCAAACGCCCTCTTCGACCCAATACCGAATCATAATAACAAGACTCGAACCGGGGATCCTACAAATGAATGCTAGTGGATATATAGTTGTCGTATATTGTTTATCTCGACGAGATCAGTCTCTACATGTATTTAACTATGGACTTTTACTACCTGAATGGCCATCGCTTTGACTGAGTTGTTCACCACGCTATCACTGATGTATGACACCTCTCGAATGTGCTTCTATATATTTGCAACAATTGTGAATAAGTTGTTATAGAGAAAGCGGGCGATAACCAACATCGGTCGACCGGCTCGTCAGTACGTATAGCTCACGGTGGTCTACCAGTCACAAACCGATCGTCTCGGCCGGGTGGCCCGCGCCGCTGATGCTGCCGGTGAGGACGTTCGCTATTCGATTGAGGAGCCTCAGGGACTCGCCGCCGGAAAGGAAGTTGCTGGCTTCTGTTACGCTCGCCTGCACGGGCTTATCTGGCCCAACAGGCGCTGTGACGGACGAAAGCCGTCGTCAGTCGTCGTCGGAAACCATACTCTCTTCGGAGGCTGCACAGCTGTTTGGACCCATCTCGAGCTGTCGTGCCTCGTCTTCGTCCTCCGGTTCGCGGTGACCGAGGTTGGTTTCGATGATCTGTTCGTAGTTCGGCGGCTTCGACGGAAGGTTGTCGAACATGTGCTCGACGAACTCCTCTTCGGGCAGCTGCAACACGTTGTTGTGCTTGCGCAGGTAGCCGACAGTCGCCTGGATCGGCTCGCCGGGCGTGACGTCGATCGCCGTTCCGTCGGGTCGGACGGAGAAGTGTGCCGGCAGAATCTTGATCGAGTCCGGCATTGACATCACGGTGCCGTGAAGCGTCTCGTACATCGTTCGTGCGCCGTCTTTCGCGCCGTCGCCCGTGAACTGCAGCTCCGTTCGACCGATCGACTCGACGAAGATCGTGTCGCCGGTCATGAGCGCTTCGTCTTCGACCAGGTAGCTCGACATGTCGGTCGTGTGCCCCGGCGTATAGACCGACTTGATGTCGATGTCACCGACCTGGATGACTTCGTTCCGGTCGAGCGGCGTGTACTCGAACTCGGGGTCGCGGGTTTCGACGAACTTGCTGGCGTAGTACGTCGCGTCGACTTCCTCTGCCAGAATCCGTCCGCCGGTGAGGTGGTCGGCGTGGATGTGCGTGTCGAACACGCTCGTGATCTCGTAGCCTGCTTCCTCGGCGACCTCCTGGTACATGTCGGGGTGGCGGGTCGCGTCGATGACGGCCGCCTCACCCGCGGATTTCGATCCGACCATGTAGGCCAGACAGCCCGTCGCCCGTCGCTGTAGCTGAATGAGCTCGAGGTCGTCGTTGTCGGTTTGGATCTCGGCCTGTGCCCACGCGCGGTGGTTCCAGCCTTCCATTCCGTCTTCGACGTTCGCGATGGTCGCGTCGCCGGTCTCGTCGCTCGCCTCGAGCATCTTCGCTGCCTGCTGGGACGACTTCCCGACGGCACAGACGACTGCAATCTCGTCCTCCCAGTCGACCTCGTCGATTTCGTCCTCGAGGTCGTGCAGCGGGATGTTCTCCGCGGTCGGAATCTGACTCGACGCGAAGTCGCCTTCGTTTCGAACGTCCACGATCTGGAGTGGGTCGTCGTTATCGATTCTGTCCTGAACTTCTTCCGGTGTGATATTTTCAACCATGTGTATTATCTGCTGTGTCGCTCTGTTGTTGAAATACGGTTCTCTTCGAGGGTGGACGCCTACGTTTACTGCCGCCTCAGGAAAATCCGGTAAAAGCCGTCGCCGCTTTTCCAGACTTTCCCTTGGGCCAGCTCTCCGACTGCGTCCGGGACGTTCTCGGTCGACGGCACGTGATCCGTTTCCTGAACGAGGAGTTCTCCCTCGTCCATACTCTGGAGTGCTCGTTTCGCTTCGACCTGTGGGTGTGGGCAAACCTCCCCGACTGCATCCTGTACCTCGTCTGCTTGGTCCAGGAGTTCTTCGGCGGTCTCATCATCAACCTCGTCGGGCATGTCCACGAAATCTTCCATCGACATGGTACATCATCACATACCTTCCTATGGTATATATACTTTTTGTATTCGTTTCAATATTTAGGGTGGGGGAAGGCCAATTTCGATCGCTTACTCTGTCGCCGGCTGAATGGTCGGTGATGATCGTGTCTCGCATGTATTGGGTGAGTTGAGATCATCGCCTGCACTCGGTTTCATCCTGGGTGTCTGGCTCCGGCGTACAAGCGGTGGGCGCCTGCCGTGCTCGTTCTGACACGGTTGGTCGAAAGACGGTGGGCCACCTGGACGATGTTACAGACGGGTAGACGTTGTGCCATCGGTCTACTGGCGAAGTCGGCAGGAGAAGCGCTACAAAAAGGTGACCCGTCCGTTCACGGCAGCCGCGGTGAATCTACGCCGCAAACGACGGCTCGTCGGTCGCGTCGTCAGTAGGCACAGCCCACGTCACGGTACATCCAGCGCGTCATGACGTAGGTGCCGATGACCATTCCCGTGCCGGCGATGATCGAGTGAGCCGAAAGGAGCGCGAGGCCGCTGAACAGGTTCGCCATGTTACAGCCGGGTGCGAGGCGGGCACCGACACCCATCAGGAGTCCGCCGATGATGGGGTTGTGGATCCGGTTGAGCTTGGGCCATCGAATCCGGAAGTCGCCGGAAAGGAACGCGGCGGTGAACGAGCCGACGATGAGGAACAGGATCATGAGCATGTCGACCGTGATCGTGATTCCTTCACCGGCGAACATGACCGCGCCGAAGTACTCGATCCCTTCGGCGTCGACACCGGCCTGTTGCAGCACCCAGCCAGTCCACCTGACCTCGCTCCCGGTGACGGTGAACGCGTCGAACACCACGAACCAGACGACCGCCGTCAGTGCGAGTCCGGCTCCCGCCGTGCGGGCGTCCCACGGATCCTGGAGCTGCTTTTTGATCGATCTGTCGCCGTCAATGAATCCTTTGAAGTACGCCTGGGTTCCGCTCACGATCTGCTGGAGCCCGATCACGACCGCATCGATCGGTCGCCGTAGCGTTGCGATGTTCAGCTGGGCGACGTCGCTGTCTTGGATGCCTTGGCCCGGTTTTTCGGGGAGTGACTTTCGCCCGATGAGTATGCTGTACAGGATAAGTATCGCGAACGCGACTGTCACGCCGGTAACGGCAGGGGACCAGGGAGCGGTGAGGTACAGCGACGTTCCCTCGCCGAACCGAAGTGGCTCGAAGAAGGTTCCCTGAAGCGTCGGGAACGCCAGCGCGATCGCGATGTATCCGATGCCCATGAACACGAGCGTTAACCAGAACTGCATGTACCCCTGTCCGCAGCGGTACAACACGCCGGTTGCACAGCCGCCCGCGATCGTCATCCCGAACCCGAAGATGAGTCCGCCGATGAGCGACGTCAGTCCCCACGGCGGGATCCACCATCCACGGAAGTAGCCGGCCGCGGCTGCTGTGCTCCAGAAGATCAACAGTATGCCGAGGCCGACGAGAACGCCTTTGAGGACGCGTGTATCTTTGAATGCGACGAAGTCACGGATTCCGCTCACGAAGCAGAACCTCCCCTTCTGGAGGAACACTCCAAACAGGAATCCGGTCATGATCGATACTGCTATGTAGCCTGTTGCGCTACCGACTGGCATGCGAACACTGTTCACACTGGTTGGTTATAATTGTTTGGGTACGCCGGTAGTTTCAAGCGTCGTCCCGTGCGATTCACGGGTAGGACGTAACGCACATAACGAGCAATATTCCCACGTCTCGTAAAATAAACGGCAAATGAGGAAATAATTTCAATCCATAACTCCCCTACGGTTGTTATCCGCACTCGAAGTTCGCAATAACTGCAGCAAAATGCCACCAGTCGAAGCGGTCACAGGGTGGGGCCCCTCGAGCGTCTCGTATGCGAGTGCTTGCTCCGGCAGTGCGAGGTCGTCGACGTCGTATCGCATACTGTTGTGTGCCGGTACCAATCGCACTTCTCCTCAATATATTAGGTGTTTATATACTATGTACTGTTCCACCTGTTAATATTCCTTAGAAACGCTTTTATCCACTTGCTCGGTAGGTCCACGTGCAAAGCGGTAGAGCTAGATAATCACATACGCTGTGTGCTCTCGGATGGGTTGGGTTGTGGGGGACGACGGCTGGTAAAACGGGCACGCACCGACTACCGACGATACCATGACAGGAAAACGCATGAAACGACGGACGTTTCTGGTGGCAACGACTGCAGCAACAGTTACGGCTTCAGCGGGTTGTCTCGGCAACGGCGACGATGACGAACCCGAACTTTACACGACGCCGGCGGCGACTGAGTTCGACGACGTCGTCGACGTCCAGTGGCTCGAGGACAACCTCGACGACGTTGCGCTCCTCGATATTAGAGAGGAGGGTGATTTCACGGTGTCTCACATCGAGGGTGCCCACCGGTTGCCGGATTACGAGATGATGCGCGACCACTACGAAGAGACCGACGACGGATACGAGGCGTCGCCCGAAGTCATCGCGGGGATCCTCGAGGATGCCGGAATCAGCAGGGACGACGACGTCGTCGTCTACGGAGAAAGCTCAAACCTCTGGGAAACGTACGGGATATACACACTCCATGCGATCGGCCACGACGGGAACGTGTCCCTGCTCGACGGTGGCTTTCCGGTCTGGGACGAAGCCGGCGGCGAAACCGACTCGGGCGTGCCCGACGACGGAGATGGATCCTACGAACCGGAACTGGATATGGACGTTATCGCAACCCGCGAGTACGTCGCCGATCACGTCAACGAAGACGGCGCGGATATCCCGATCGTCGACAACCGCGACCCCGAGGAGTACTTCGGTCAGGACACCGACGACGATCGGTTCGATCGACACGGCCACGTTACGGGCGCGATAAACATCACCTTCCCACAGAACATGATCGAAGACGCCCGACGGCTCCGATCGCCGGAGGAACTCGAGGAGCTGTGGTTCGACGAAGCTGGGCTCGATCCCGACGAGGAGACGATTTCGTACTGTGTCTCTGCCGTCCGCGCTTCCGTCGGCTGGTTCGTCATGAAACAACTTGGCTGGGACGAGGTCAGAAACTACGAGGGAAGCTGGCTCGACTGGGGGACCCTCTCTGACGACGACGGCTACTACTACACGACTGGTGAGGGAACGGGGACGGTGATTGACCCGTTCATATAACATACCAAACACTGTATTTTTAATATCGGTGGACGCCCCACGAGGCGCGCTCGTGGTACACAATTCTTACAGCTCGGAAAAACGCGAGGTTATCTATAATATATATGCCTGTATAATATAGGTACTTTCGAATGATTTTAGTTCCTCTACCTGAAATGGGCTGAACGCATCGGTAGAGAATAGCATGCATATGGTGGTACTCTGGGCGGGTCTGTCGGGTCACAGAGACCGCAGGTCAGCGAACACGAGTACTTGTTACGAACCCAACAACCGTAAACGAAACTATGACAGAAAATAGCATGAAACGACGGACGTTTTTGATAGCATCGGGAGCAGCGGCAGTGACGGCCTCGGCAGGCTGTCTCGGCGACGACGGCGAGCCGGAGCACTACTCGACGCCCGCCGCGGACGACCTCGACCGCGTCGTCGACGTGCAGTGGCTCGAGGACAACCTCGACAATGTCCAGCCACTCGACGTGAGATCCAAAGCCGACTTTACGAACTCGCGCATCGAGGGCGCGCACTTCTTCGGCGACGACGGCGCGGAGGACATGAACTGGGCCCGAGCGGCCGCCGAAACGGACGAGGGGTATCTCCCGGATATGGAGGCAGTCGAAGAAGGGGCAGCACGCGCCGGAATCGGCAGAAGCGACGACATCGTGTTTTACGGGACCTCCCCTGACCACGAGGTGATGCGCGCGTCGGTGATGTTCTGGTCGGCCGGTCACGAAGGGGACCTCTACATCCTCGACGGCGGCTACTCGGTGTGGAACGAAGCCGACCTGCCGACCGAGTCGGGAGATGCAGACCACGAGGACGGCTCGTACGATGCGGACGGGGTCCCCGAGGACCTGATCGTTACTCACGAGTGGCTCAGCGAGCGCGTCAACGAAGACGGGGCAGAGATCCAACTCGTCGACGCGCGGGGTCGAGACGAGTTCCTCGGCAACGTCGAACCGGGATATCACCACACGTTCGAGTTCGAGCGCTTCGGCCACATCCCCGGTGCGACGAACATCAACCACCCACAGAACGGGATCGGATCGGGCGACAACGCCTACGAGCGCCTCCGGTCACAGGAGGAACTCGAGGAGCTGTACCTCGACGCGGCCGGACTCGATCCGGACGAGTTGACGGTGTCGTACTGCGTCTCCGGCATTCGTGCTGCGCCAGGGCTGTTCATGCTTGACCAGCTTGGCTGGGACGACATCCGGATGTACGAAGGCAGCTGGCGGGACTGGGGGAACTTGCCGGAAGACGAGCACCCCTACTCCCAGGAAGCGGAGAACATCGTCGAGCACTTCGATAACGCGTAGCGAGAGAACGAGTCTCGATCGCGATTCGAGAACTGTTCTGAGACGGGATGGCGGTCACGGACCGCCCGCCGGACGCGGAACGAGAACCGTGATCGACTCGCTCGCGTACCACGGCTATCCACCGTCCGGTATCGTTTTCCCACCGTCCTGATCCGTAACGTATTCCGTTTACACTGTCGAAAGACACGGCTTTGCGCTTATATATACACCTGTATAATACAGATTTGTCCGAAAGGCTTTAGTGTCTCTAGCCAGAACAATCTGGATGAATCGTTAGAGAATAACAGGCATACTGGGTACTCGGGATGAGTTCGTCGGGCCACGAAGCCGAAGGGTTGTGACACGAGTGCCACCGCGAACACGATACCAACGAAAAAACCATGGCAGAAAACCGTATGAAACGGCGAACGTTTTTGGTAGCATCGGGAGCAGCGGCGGTGACGGCCTCGGCAGGCTGTCTCGGAGACGACGGCGAGCCGGAACACTACTCGACACCTGCTGCAGCCGACCTCGACACCGTCGTCGACGTGCAGTGGCTCGAGGACAACCTGGACAACGTCCAGCCGCTCGACGTGAGGACCAAAGCAGACTTCACGAACTCGCGCATCGAAGGTGCGCACTTCTTCGGTGACGACGGCGCAGAGGACATGAACTGGGCCCGGGCGGCCGTCGAAACGGACGATGGATACCTTCCGGACGTAGAGGCGGTCGCAGAAGGCGCAGAGCGTGCTGGAATCGGCAGAAACGACGACATCGTGTTTTACGGGACCTCTCCCGACCACGAGGTGATGCGCGCGTCGGTGATGTTCTGGGCGGCCGGTCACGAAGGGAACACCTACATCCTCGACGGCGGCTACTCGGTGTGGGACGAAGCCGACCTGCCGACCGAGTCGGGAGACAAAGACCACGAAGGTGGCTCGTACGATGCGGACGACGTCGAAATCGGCGACCTGATCGTCACTCACGAGTGGCTCAACGAGCGTATCGACGAAGACGGTTCGGAGATCCCGCTCATCGACGCGCGAGGCCGAGACGAGTTCCTCGGCAACGTCGATCCCGGCTATCACCACACGTTCGAGTTCGAACGATTCGGTCACATCCCCGGTGCGACGAACATCAACCACCCCCAGAACGGGATCGGATCGGGCGACAACGCCTACGAGCGGCTCCGGTCACAGGAGGAACTCGAGGAGTTGTACATCGACGCGGCCGGACTCGATCCGAGCGAGTTGACGGTGTCGTACTGCGTCTCCGGCATTCGGTCCTCGCCGGGGATGTTCATGCTGACCACGCTCGGCTGGGACGACATGAAGATGTACGAAGGCAGCTGGCGGGACTGGGGGAACTTGCCGGACGGCGAGTACCCCTACTCCCAGGAAGCCGAGAACATCGTCGAGCACTTCGATAACGCGACGTAGGCATCGTCGTCGAGGACAACATTTTTATGCCTGCTAGAGAACCATTACCTAGGACTGCAAACGATGACAGAAGATAACATGGCGAACTCGGGCTCTGACGCACCGAGCGACGACAACGACACCACACGGCGTGCACTGTTGATGGCGACGGGAGCGACGGCGACGGCTGTAACCGCAGGCTGTATCTCGACGCCGATCGACCTCGCGTCCACGCCGGCGGCCGAACAGCTATCGCACGTCGTCGACAGCGCGTGGCTCGAGGACAACTTGAGCGACGTCAAACCGCTCGACACCAGAGACCAGAGCGCGTTCCAGGCCCAACGGGTTCGGGGCGCGAGCCGGGTCGAGCTCGAGAGCGTCAGCGCCCAACAGGAAGAAAGCGATGGGATCGAACCGGACGTCGCGGAGATCACGACCGCGCTTTCAGACGCTGGGGTCGATCAGAACGACGACGTTGTCGTGTACGGAGATGGCGTCGACGAACGGGTCACGCGGACGGCGTATGCGCTGCACGTCGCTGGACACGACGGCGAGGTGTACGTGCTCGACGGTGGCATCGACTCGTGGCACGGGTACTCCCAGGCAGGGCCACACGACCCGGAGCCGTCGTCGTACGACCCGGATCCGAACACCGACCTCTTCGTCACCCGTACCTGGCTGGAGGATCACCTGGACGACCTCGCCGAGGAGGAAGCCGAGATCGACCTCATCGACGTCCGGGACGAGGACGCGTATCTCGGACTCGATAACGACGACCGGTTCGACCGTCACGGTCACCTCCCCGGTGCGATAAACATCTACTGGGACTCGAACGCCTCCGGCGGAGCCTTACACGAGCCGGACGATATCAACACCCTGTACTTCGAGGACGCGGGTCTCTCCCCGGGTCGTACTGTCGTCGTCTACTGTGTGTCCGGAGAGTTCGCGTCTAACACGTGGTTTACGCTGCGATCGCTCGGCTTCGAGGACGTTCGGATCTACGAGGGCGGCTGGAACGAGTGGGGCAACCTCCCCGGAGACGACTACCCGCTCGAGACGCAGGCACGGGCCGTTCTCGAGATCGAAGCCGGCGAAGACGGTGCCGACACCGACGCGTTCTCATGCTGATCGATGCTGATCGCTACCTGTTGTCAAGGTGCTAATCGGCTTTCTCTCAACTCGTTCGACACCGGCGAGCAGATCGGAACGGTTCCGACCGGCGGCCATCCAGTTCATCTGACGGTCGCGGAGGACAACGTGTTCGTCGCGACGATGGACGAGCGGACGGTGACGGTCGTCGACACCGACGGGGCCGTCTCGACGATCCCGACGGGAGTGCTCGGGCCGTCTCACTTCGTTACCGCCGCGGGAACGCTGTTCGTTGCGTGTACCGGCGGCGACGTCGTCGCCGCGATCGATCCGACCGCCCTCGAGCGGATTGGACGCACTTCAGTCGGCCGCGAACCGCACGAACTCGCGGTCGCCGACGGCCGCGTGTTCGCCGGCAGCCGACGAGACGGAACCGTCTCGGTGATCGACCCGAACGAGATAACGACGGAGCGATCGATACCCGTCGGTCCGGACGCCTACGTCGAAGACGTCGAGGCAGCCCCGGACGGCGAATGCGTGTACGCGATCGACGAAGCCAACGGACGGGTGGCATCGCTCACTCGGACCGATCTCCTCGCAACCGCCGATCTCGACGCCGAACTAACCGGTATCGACGTGACCGACGATCGGGTGTTCGTCCTCGAGGAGACGCGAGGGGTCGTCCACGAACTCGACCGCGATCTCGAGCGGATCACAGAACACGATGTCGGACGAGAGCCGATCGCCGCGACGACCGTTGCCGGTGCACACTGGATCGGTCATCGTGACGACCAAACGATACAGACGCTGTCGGGGACTGTTCTCGAACTTCCGTATCCGGTGCGCGCGTTGACGAGCGTGGGTACGTCACGAATCCTCGTCTCTCACTATTACGACGATTCGATCACGATGATCGACGCCGAGCGACGAACTGTCGATTGGACGGCCGAAACGGAAGCGAACCCACTCGGCGTCGCCGTGATCTGACCGTCCCATCGCTACGTTGACGTTGGGCGTGTTTCGTCACGTTGAATACATCACCATCCATCGTCGAACGGATGCATCGATAGTAATGTCACTGTCTAGCTAATCACTTCTGGCGTATATCGACGTTTCAGAGGCTGTAGCGGCATCAATCATGAAGAATATGATACTCATTCATAGTGAGAAGTGTGCTGAAGTAGTCGAATCGTCGCCATTCGTCGGTCGAGCCCCTCTTGTATCAGAGGATAGATGACAATGATACAGGTTTCGTCATCCCTTCATCGTTTCCACGTCTTGCGGCTTCCCTTATCCAGACAGTGCCATAATGCTGTTCTAGTCATCAATCAACCAATACCGAACCGTCCGATCGTGCATGCATTGATATGTGATATATGATATTTCTTCGACGTCACGTACTGTAACGACGCGAACGAAACGGGGCCGTGGAGGTCGGCATGTCGGCACGCTGTCGTCCGTTCTGACCAACAGGTTTATGAACGTTCTTTCTCTCAGCACGAGTAACGCTGTCGATGATAATGAACCACATGCTCCGTGACCCCGGACGGCTGCAAATGCAGACCGATACTCGGTTACGTGGCGGCGGTCTTGGAGCTGACATTCCGGACCAGATACATTCAGCTAACATTACACTCGAAAAAGCTGATACTATCGAACAGGTGGTAGCAACTCCGGCATTCCGATCGTCCGTCGTATCCGACCGTTTCGTACGGTTGAACTCGCCGCTCGGGATAAAAACTGGGCGATATCTGATACAATGTGGCCCGTCGACCGGTTCAACTGTTCGTGTAAGACCAAAACTGTCTGAACATCTTATGTATCAACAAAACAATAACATGTCCGAAAGATTGGGGGCGTAACAATGGTCGCCGTTACCATCTTACTCGTCTTTGCTGCCGCCGCGAGTCTCTTCGCTGCCTGGACGATCGGCGCCAGCTCTTCGGGTGCGACGCCGTTCGCACCGGCCGTCGGGGCGAACGCGCTCACGACCATGCGTGCTGCGTTTATCGTCGGGACGCTCGGGTTTGCCGGCGCAGTGTTGCAGGGTGCAGCAGTGACCGAAACGGTCGGCGAAGGGCTCATCCAGGGCGTTACGCTGTCACCGATCGCAGCGACGCTGGCGCTCGTTATCGCGGCGTTTTACATCGGTGCGGGGGTGTTCAAGGGATATCCCATCGCGACCGCGTTTGCGATCACGGGAAGCGTCGTCGGCGTCGGACTGGCGATGGGTGGCGAGCCCGCCTGGGGAGAGTACACCGAGATCGGGCTTTACTGGCTGTTGACGCCGGTCATGGTCGCCCCACCGTCGTACGTGTTCACGAAGCTCCTCCTAAGCGATCGCGTGTCGAACCAACGGATACTTCCGGTGTTCGTCGCGTTCGTCGCGGTAATCGTCGTCCACATGGAGTTTCTGCTGCTCGGATCGTCCGGCGAAGAGGCATCCATTGCCGATACCGCAGCCGCCACCCTCGCGGACGGTGCGTTCGTTGCCGAGGTAGCGTTCACGGTCGTCGTCGCCGCCGTGATGGCGCTGTACACGGCGAGGGCGTTCGGTCGCCACCCGTTCCGTACGCAACGGCGCTTTCTGTTGGCACTCGGTGGGTTAGTCGCGTTCACCGCTGGTGCCGGCAAAGTCGGTCTCGCCGTCGGTCCCCTGTTGCCGCTTGCAGACGACGTCTGGGGGACCGTCCCGATCACCGCCATCCTTCTTTTCGGCGGCGTGGGCATTCTTGCGGGCTCGTGGATGCTCGCCCCGCGAATGATCAAAGCGCTCTCGCAGGACTACGCGATGCTCGGTCCGGATCGATCGATCGGCGTGCTCATCCCCTCGTTCGTGATCGCTCAACTCGGCGTCTTCTTCGGCATCCCGATGTCGTTCAACGAGATTTTCATCAGTGCCATCGTCGGAACCGGATACGCCGCCGGTGGCAGCGGCGTGAGCCGGGAGAAGTTGTTCTACACGACCGTGATCTGGATTGGATCGATCATCTTCTCGCTGGTGGTCGGTTACGTCGCGTTCATGGGCGTCGAAATGGCGATCGAAGCGCTGTAACGAACGCCGCCGACGTGAGGCCTTCTCGCCTCTGATGTACCGTATCGACGCCTCGACGTCGAAAGATGGTTCGGTTTGGTCGCGTCGTCTTCGATCGAGTCTGCATCGCGTACCCACCGAGTGACACACCCCGTGGTGTGTGTCTGATACTATCGGTCATAAATACGCAAACACGTCGTGTGTCAGACCGGTCCGACACACGCTGAACGGCCGCATCCACGCCAGGCTCCGTTCATAGAGTCATGAGCTCGTAAGCGAACAGCTGAACGATGAATGCGGATCGGTTCGATCTTCCTGCCGGATTCGGCCAAGCAGAAGAATGAGACGCGACCGCAGATTACTCGGTTACCTGATCGCTCGCTCGAGGCTGACTGTTACTGCTCTCGAGCAGCGTTGCAGCGGCGTTGATGCGTCCGGCAGTACGTCCTGCGAGTCTCCGGAACGCATGCCGGGCCTGGCCGCCGTCGTCTCTAATCGCGATCGGCGCGACGGTCTCCTGTTGCCGGCGTTCGCGCTCGGTTTGGGGCAGCTGCAGCCGACCGAGTAGCGGAATGTCGATCCCAGGAGCGCCCGCTCCGTCCTGTTCGACCGTTCCTAGCTCCGAATCGATCGGGATCTGACCGAGCACGGGCACGTCGAACTCGCCTGCCAGCCTCTCTCCACCGCCCGTTCCGAAGATGTCGTGGACGGTGCCACAGTCGTCACACGCGAACGTGCTCATGTTCTCGACGATCCCCAGGATCGGGACGTCGTAGTCGACGAAGCCCTCGAGCGCACGCTTTGCGTCTGCAACGGCGACGTCCTGTGGCGTCGTGACGATGACCGCGCCGGTGACCGGAAGCGACTGGACGAGCGCAAGGTGTGCGTCCCCGGTGCCGGGTGGGAGGTCGACGAACAGGTAATCGAGTGATCCCCACTCGACGTCGTCGAACAGCTGTTTGATGAAATCGGTCACGAGCGGGCCCCGCCAGATGACCGGGTCGTCTTCCTCCGTGACGAAACCCATGCTCATCACGTTGATCCCGTAGGCCTCCTGCGGGACCATCTGGTCGTCGAGCGTCGGCTCGGGCGCTCGCTCGGACAGTCCAAGCATCGTCGGCGCGTTCGGTCCGTAGACGTCGGCATCGAGTAGCCCGACGTCAGCACCGGCGTCTGCGAGCGCCGCCGCGAGGTTGACCGCGACCGAACTCTTTCCGACGCCGCCTTTGGAGCTTCCGACAGCGATGACGTGTGTCACGTCCGGGATAATGTCGGCCTCTGTCCCCGGGTCGACGGGGTCGGGCTGCCAGTCGACCTCGACGGTATCGATCTCGGTACGGTTCGTGACCGCGGCGTTGAGTTCACGTTCGAGCGACTCCCGTAGCTCGGCGGACGGGACCGGGATTGTCACCGGAATCGTCGCCACATCGCCGTCGCCGGCGACGGTGACCGGTCCGATCGCCTCGAGCGCGACGAGATCGTCCGTCAGCGCGTCCCGTCCGACGCCTGCTGCCTGGATCGCAGCTTCGACGTCGTCGTTTTCCGCGGGAGTCGTCTCGTCGATCATCAGTCGTCGTCGTGAACCGGGCTACGGGAGTCGACGTCCCATCGCTCGGATCGCCCGATCGGGCCGTCGGCGTACCAGGCGTCGTCCTCGCCGTCCCCGGTTGGGGGTGAGAACGGTCGCTTGAGCCACTTCGGCCGCCGGAGGTTGTTCGGTCCCGGTGCCGGTTCGGTCTTGTCGACCCACTCGCGGTAGATCTCGAACGCGCGGTCGGTGTCGACGTAGACGTCGCCGTAGTGGTCGTCTCCTTCGGCCGGTCGGACGGTCACCTTCTGGTGCCAGCAGTGCATCCCCGAGATCGGGTCCGGATGTGGCGCGTGGGTCAGGTTCTGGGCGACACCGCCGTCGTTCCACCAGACCCGTTCGCTGTCCGGATCGGTGCTCTCGAACGGCTTGATGCCTTCGGCCTGTCGCAGTCCCCACTGGCTATTCTCCGAGTCGAGGTCAACGGTGACCTTGCCGTACGGATCGCCACCTTCTTCGATATCGCGGTTGTCGTCACGGTTTATCTTCCACTGGCCCATGTGGTGGCTCATTGCCACGATTCCGGGTTTGATCGACTCCGTCACCCACACCTCGTTGACGAAGTAGCCGATCTCGGTGACCACCCGGACGAGATCGCCCGTCTCGACGCCCATCCGTGCGGCGTCGTCGGTGTGTATCCACACCGGGTTCTTATGCGAGATCTCCTCGAGATATTTCGAGTTCGACGATCGGGAGTGGATCTGTGTCGGCAGCCGGAACGTCGGCACCAGCACCCGCTCGCCGTTCTCGTAGTCGATCTCGTCGGGGTGGACGTGGGATTTGATGTAGTGTGGCAGCGTGTACTCGGGATCGTCGAGGCCCCACTCGGCCATCGTCTTCGAGTAGAACTGCTGTTTGCCCGTCGGCGTCGGGAACCCACGTTTGGGCTCGCCGTCGACCATCACGCCCAGCATGTCCGAGCCGTCCATCTCGGAGTAGGTGTCCGGTTTCTCGCCGCGGCGGATCGTTCCGTAGTCGTCGACGTAGACGTCGTCTTCCTCGAGGATCGACTCGTCGAGTGTCTCCTCGTGGATCTCGTACTCGTTCGTCGAGGCTTCGAACGCCCCGTAGTGTTTCATGTACTCGAGTGGCTCCATGCCCGCCTCTTCGGCTTCCTCGACGAGCCGCTCGTCGTTTTCGAAGACGTAGCGGTAGTACTCGTCGATCGTCATCTGAGCCGGCTCGCCGTCTTCGCCGTCGCGGTAGGGGCTCTCGAAGTGTTCACGGATACCGAGCTCGCCGTCCTCGTCGACGCGCCAGGACAGATCCATCCAGAACTCGTCTTCCTCCCAGACCTCGCCGGGGTTGGCCTCGTAGGTGCGCTCGACGTCTTCGCCTTCGCGTTCAGCGAACTCGCGGTGGACGGGCTGGCGGTAGGTCACCCACGTGGCGGCGTGGGTCTCTTGGCTCTGGATGTCGTGGCGTTCCGGCGAATGACCCATCGGCAGGACGTAGTCGGCGAAGTAGGCCGTCTCGTTCCACGTCGGGGTGAGCGCGACGTGCATGCCGACCTTGTCCTCGTCGGTCAGTGCCTCGATCCAGGAGAAGCCGTCGGGGTAGGTGTAGACGGGGTTGAACACCCGCGTGAAGTACACCGAGAGCTCTCCGCGGCCCTCCTTGAGGAAGTACGGCAGCAGCTGGCTGAGCTCGTAGTGGGCGAAGGGCCACTCCTGGGGCAGCTGGAGCTCGTCCCAGAGTTTCTGCCGCGGTGGCTCGTTGGGCAGTTCGGGATCGTAGGCGTGCCAGGCGTTCGGCGAGGTTCCTCCTTTCGTGCCGACGCTGCCGGTCAGCACGGACAGGAAGTGAAGCGTCCGAGAGACCTGCCAGCCGCCTTCGTTGCCCGACGCTGCCGAGCGCCAGATGTGACTCGCGAACCGGTCGCCGGCGCGACCGATCTTTCGTGCGACCGTCTGGATCTTCTCGGCGTCGACGCCGGTTTCGGCTTCCGCGTACTTCGGCGTGAAGTCGGCGTAGACGTCCTCTCGCAGGAGGTCGATGTACGCATCGAAGTCGTGACCGACGTCGGGATACTTCTCGTCGAGGAACTGCTCCCAGTTGACCCAGTTCCGGACGAACTCGGCGTCGTAGAGATCCTCGTCGAGGATGGTCCTTGCCATCGAGAGCAAGCCGGCGGCCTCGCTGCCGGGTTGGGTCGGCAGCCAGTAGTCGGACATCGCTGCCGTATTCGACAGCCGCGGATCCATCACCGCCAGCTGTCCGCCATCCTGCATTCCCTCCATGATCCGCTGGGCGTGCGGGTTGAAGTAGTGGCCCGACTCGAGGTGAGCCGACAGCAACAGGATGAACTCGGCGTTGGCGAAGTCACCGCTCGGGCGATCGTACTTGTGCCAGAGCGCATAGCCCGTACGGGCACCCGAGCTGCAGATGTTGGTGTGGGAGTTGTGACCGTCGAGTCCCCACGCGTTGATCACCCGGTCCATGTAGTCTTCGTGGCCTGGACGACCGACGTGGTAGGTAATTTCGTTTTCGCGGCCGTCCTCGATGGTCTCGCGCATCTCGCTTGCGATGTCGTCTAGGGCCTCGTCCCAGGACACCTGGGTCCACTGGCCACTTCCGCGCGGCCCGTCGCGCTTGAGCGGGTGGAGGATCCGGCCGGTGTCTTCGAGCTGGTTGATCGTCGCCGGTCCCTTCGCGCAGTTTTTACCCCGGCTGCCGGGGTGTTCGGGGTTGCCCTCGATCTTGCGGATCTCGCCGGTCTCCTTGTCGATGTAGGTCAACAGCCCACAGCCGGCCTCGCAGTTGAAACAGGCCGTCGGCACCAGCGAGTAGTCACGGGGTTCGCCCGTCTCGTCGTACTCAGTCCAGTTGTTCCACTGGTCGGGGCCGGGGTAGGAGCCGAGATGGCCCTCCTTGGCAATCGGGTCGACGTCGCCGTTGACGCCGCGTCGCTGGCGCTGTTTTTTCGTTTCTTCGGTCCTGTTAGACAGGATGCCGAGCTTCTGTGCCACTTTCTCGATCGTACTTGGGTCGAATTGTGTTCCCATAGTGGTATACGGACGAAATTTTCTGTTGGAAGGTTGAGTTGGACGTGTGTTACGCGAGCGAAATCGTTTGCGGAGCGATGATCCAGCAGTACTCGAACGCGAACAGTCCAATCAGCGCGAGCACGCCGGCGGCTGCGACCAGCGGTGCGCTCGCACCGACTGCGAGCACGGCGAGCGGGGCGACGATACCGACGACGATACCGCCGAGCCAGAACGCGGTCTTGAAGCGTCCTTTCGTGATCCGGGCCGCTGCCTCCTCGGCGTCCTCGGTCTGGTGTGGCGTAAAGATCTCTGAGGCGATCAACACGACGTGAGCGACCAGTCCGGCGGCGAGTGCCATCGCGGACGGGCCGACGAGTTGATCGAACGCGACCAGGCCCATGATGCCGGTCGTTGCCGCGCCGGCGACGACCGCCTGCACGAAGATGTGAAGCGGCATGGCCGGGCTCTGCCAGAGGTCACGTCCCTTCGATTGGCTAAGCAGGAATGCGGTGTAGACTGCAGTCGCCGCTCCGAGGATGGCGCTGATTCCGAGCGAGACCGGGTGGACGACCGCCTGGACCTCGAGTAGCCAGCCGACGACGAGCAGACCGATCCATGCGCCGGCAGCGCTGATGATGTAGGCTCCTTTCACCAGCCAGGAGTTCCAGTTCGGGCGTAACAACACCCAGTGGAACCGCTGGGGCTGATCCAGGTCGAGGATGAGGAGAATCCCGGTCAGTCCGAGGAAGACGCCGCTGACGAGCGCGCTCACGCCCATTAGCGTGATACTGGTCTCGATGATCCCACCGAGCATGAGCAACGCCGGCAGCAACAACGCGCCGGCGGAGATCGACTTCGTCCAGGTGTAGGAGTACACCTCCCAGCCCCAGGACGCGTAGTGGTCCTCGCCGACGTCGTAGACGCGTTTAGCTTCCTCGTGGAGCAGTTCGTAGGCCTCTTCCATCCGGCCACTGCTTCCGGTAGCGACGCCGCCGTCGGAGGCGAACGACGCGTCGTCGTTGCAGCCACAGTTGGCGCTGTTACAGCCACCGTCGGCACGCGCGTCGGCTTCGACTTTCGAGTCGTCAGAGCCTGCCGATCCGCTACGAGAGAAGGTGACGTCGGATTCGGCAAGCGACTTCGCCGCTTTCTCGATGTCGAAATCCTCGCGTTTGCCACCCTCGACTTCGATGTCGGATGGCGCGTCGCTCCACATGTAGTGTTCTTCCCTGGCGGTCGTCCCCGGGGTGATGCTGCCTTCGTCCCCGTTGACGTAGGACAGGTTTGGCTCGGTACCTTTCTCTGGCTTGCGTGCCTGTGTCTCCTGTCGGGACTTGACCTCCGAGATCTCGGTCTCGGGGTTTTCCAGGTCCCCAGCGATGATCGCATCCTCCGGACAGACGGTCACACACGCAGGCTCCCGACCGGAATCGACGCGGTGGGAACAGTAGTTACACTTCGCTGCGGTCGACGTCTCCGGATCGATGTACAATGCGTCGTAGGGACAACCCTGCATACAGGCTTTACAGCCGATACACCGTTCCGTATCGAAGTCGACGATCCCGTCTTCCCGCTCCCAGAGTGCGGTGACGGGACAGACGTCGGTACACGGGGAGTCGGCACAGTGGTTACAACGAATCACCGAGAAGTTCCGATTCGTGTTCGGGAACTCGCCCTTCTCGATGTATTTCACCCAGGTCTTGTTGACCCCGATTGGATCGTCGTGCTCGGCCTTGCATGCAACAGTACATGCATGACAACCGATACATCGACGGTTATCGATGACAAATCCGTAGTTTGTGATAGTGCTCACCTCGTTGGCGTGGCTGCATCTCATTGTTGACGTACCTTAACGCTTGCGAACGTTGCACAACATACCACGCGACAAATTGCGTCGAGCTGTGTGCTCGAGTGGCTTTCGATGCCGCGTCCCGATGGTGATCGATCGTCGACGTCGACAGCCGGTGCGAGCACGCTGGTAACGTCGCCTCTCTCACAGCTGGCGTGCCAGCAAAAGATATATCACATCCCCCACCATCGCCCTAACCGAATGGAAGAGAGCATCTCGGGATTCAAGACCAACGGTGACTGGGGCGACGTCGTCGAACACGGCGAACGCATCACCCAGGCACTCGTTGAAGTCGGCGTCTCCGACCTCGAGACCGACCTCGAGACCGCCTTCGAGGAGTGGGACGACTGGCGGCCAAAAGCCCACGAACGTCTCGAGACCGACGTCAACGAAAAAACCGCAGAGCAGGCCCACCTTGAGGAGGGCGAAGGCGAAAAAGCCGGGAAGGGCCCCGGCGACGACATTCGAACCGCCGGCGAGAAGCTCACGGAGTCGTACGAACGACTCGACGACGACGACACCGAGCAGGCGGTGCGTGGCTGGAAGAAGTCTGTCGGGTTCGTCAGACGGGCAGCCGACACCGCCGGCCGGAAAGCAGTCCGACGGTTCGAGGACACGGTCTACCAGCGCGTGATGACACAGATGTCGCCGTACTACTTCGATAACGAGCTCGTCAGCGCAAACATCCAGCAGACGAGTCGCGGCAACGGTGACGAGTTCGTGTTCGAGGTGAACATCAACGACGACGAGCTGAAGTCGGAGGTATCCGATGCGCTCGCTGTGTTCGACGACGAGATCGACCGCTGGCACGTCGAAGTCGAGAAAGACACCGATAGCGCCGAGGTCATTGAGGGGGCCGAACCGCCGCCGGAGTTCGACGACCCCTCGCGGCCGACGCGAAACTGAGAGCGACGCAGAGTTGTTCTACCGACGTCACGACCCGGCCCAGTCACACCGTTGATGGCAGGGCGTATCCGACCACGACAATCACGGCCGAGAGCGCGCCCAACGCGAGAAACGCAGCCGAAAACGAGCCGATATCAACCACCAGCCCAGTGGCCACTGGGCCGACCGCGCCAAAGCCGATGTACACAGTCCGAACGACGCCGTATCCGGTACCCTGAATCGACGACGGAAAGGCGTTCACCAGATACGAGTGTGCCGGCGGAAAACAGCCCAACAACGCACTGAGAAATGCGACGCCGAGCAGGACAGCTCCGAGCCCGTCTGCCACGAGCATCATCGCGAATCCCGGCAAGCTCAGCGACGCGAATACACCGATGGTCGTTCGGACACCGATCCTGTCAGCGAGGAGTCCGGCCACGAGCTGTGCGAGCACTGCCACTGCGAAAAATCCGCCGTAGACCGCGGCCGCTTCGCTCGAGGAGGCGCCTTTCGAGTCGACCAGGTACGTCGGGAGGAATCCGGTGAGGCTCTGGTAGACGACCATCAACGCGAGAAGCAGCCCCGTCCCGACGTAGACGGGCGGGCTGGTGAGAGCACCGCCGGCTCTGGCGACTAGCTCGCGAGCCGGACTCGAGGATGGTCGAGGCGAGGCCGTGGCGGGTATCGTCAGCCACAGCCCGACGGTGACGACGACGAGAAGCGGTGCGAGAAACCCGAGGCCGAGTCGCCAGCCAACGTACGCGCTCGAGACTCCGGCGACGACGGGAAAGACGGCATTACCGACGTTTCCTGCCGCCTGGCTCACGCCGATCGCCGTCGAATCGTTGTCGGGATACGCATTCGAGAGAACGGTGACCCGGCTCGTACCGTAGATCCCCGTCCCGGCTCCCATCACGAACGTCGCGAGGACGAGCAACCCGAAAAGCGGCGAGACGATCACCGCACAGATTCCGACCGCGGTGAGCGCCGTTCCGGCGACGAGAGCCGTTCGTTCGGTCGTCACGTCCGCCAACAGTCCGCCCGGAAACTGCGTGATCCCGTACGCCGCCCAGACGAGTCCGACGAGCACGCCCGCCGTCGTGTATCCGAACGCGAACTCGAGGCGGATCTCCGGGAGCAACGCCGGATAGACGATCCGGGTACCGATCGTAAGCGCCCAGCCAAGCGAGACGGTGAGAAGGATCCACCCCTGGCCGTCGTTCCAGAGCGTACGCCAGAGGCGTTGCCCTCGTTGGCGGACGCCCGAGGCGGTAGTTTCGGCCATCCTATGCGAACCGTTCGTCCACCTGAGCCCGACTACCGTGCTGGCGATAGACGTCGTGGTCGAACGACGTGTCGGTTCGCAACGGAGCGTCTCCGCTCGGGATCGGGCGTCGACCGGCACCTTCGATCGAGCCACGGCGAGTCCTCACGAGCGGTCTCCGCTCCCGCTTCGGGTTATTTCTCCCGCTCGATAGCATCCATAACCGTCACGAGATCGTCGAGATACCGCATCGCCTTCCAGACGTCGACGAGACGCGCCATTACGGTCTGTTGACTGATGCTGTCTGGGTAGATACGACACTCGAGGAAGATCCGTTGCATCTCCGCAAAGTGCACGTTCGCTCCGGTTTCGTCGGTAAAGCCGTAGATGACGGGAACGGTCGTGAGAGTTTCGCGAACGCGACTGACGAGCTCGCCCCGATCCGATTCGGACAGTCCCTGGATCCGCGATTGGATCTGATCGTCGTACTCGATCTCCTGTCCGATCAGGATCGGTCCGCCCGGTTCCCTGTAAATGATGTGGATCATGATGTTGGACATCTCGACGAGTAGATTGACGTCCGCCTCGGGATCGGGCATCGTATCCACCGATTCGACGAGTTCGTTGTCGATCCAACCCCGGATCGTGTCTTCGGTAATCCGATCGGCCATGGGCAGACTACTGAACGACGGTATATAAGAGTGGAGGATGTCGGAGCCCGCCTCGACCGATCGCGTTCTCACGTCGATTCGCTCAGGTCTGATCCGCCTTTGATCGGCGCATCGACCAGATTCCCCCACTCGATCCACGACCCGTCGTAGTTAGAGACGTCCGGATAGTTGAGCAGCTCCGAGAGAACGAACCAGATCAACGCCGACCGCCAGCCGACGTGACAGTATGCAATCACTCTATCGTGTGGGTATATGTCCTTTTCATGAAATATGTCTTCGAGCTGACTTCGCTCTTTGAACTCGCCGCTGTCGTCGAGCACCGATGTCCACTCGAGGTGGATCGTCTGCGGAATGCGGCCCGTGTTCCTCGCCTCTGGCAGGTCGGGAATCGGACAGGCGCTTTCGCCCGTAAACTCTTCGGCCGTCCGGACGTCGAGCAACGCCGCGTCCTGTTCGAGTGCCTCTTCGATGTCGTGTCGGTACGCTCGAATTCGCTCGTTGGACGGATGGGCGGAGTACTCCGTTTTCGTGGTCGACGGTTCGTGTTCGACGAGCTGACCCCCGTTCTCTTGCCAGCGCTCTTTCCCCCCCTCGAGCAAGCGCACGTCGGTGTGTCGATAGTACTTGAACAGCCAGTAGAGATACGCCGCGAGCTGGTTCTGTCTCGTACTGTAGATGACGACCGTACTGTTTTCCGTGATCCCACGAGTGCTCATGCGGTTTTCGAACTCCGGCCTGTCGACCAGCGTGTGTCGTCCCGGCTCGTTGAAATCTTCAGTGACGTCTACCTGTACGGCACTGGGAATGTGCCCCTGGTCGTACTCGTCGTCTGCCTCGATGAGCCGTAACTCGGGATTATCGCGTTCGAACTCGTCGAGGTTGTCCTCGACCCACTCCGCCGACACCAGCGGCGATGGTTGTTCGCCCGAGCGAGTGTTGGCCCGGTCCGTTGACGTCAGGCTATAGAGGTTCTTTCGTCTGTCCTCCTCGAGTGGGATGCTCTCGATGAGGTCTGCTTTGTGCAGTTTCTCGAGACCCGATCGTGCCGTCCGTGACGACAGTAGTGTCTCCTCGCTTAGCGAATGCAGCGTCATGGGGCCGTTTCTCGCCAACGTCTGGTATATGAGCTTCGAACTCGGGGGCAAGTCCTCGAGGGTTTCCCTGACCTGATCGCTCGACTTTTTGGAGTTCATCGTCGGGGGCTGTTGATACGTATTCACACACGTCCTTAATACTCTTGTCAAAATTTTCTGACGGGAGTTACCAATAAGCGTGATCGGTTACTGAACGTATTGCGCTGGATGTCCGGATAATTAGACGGCGCTGTCGCGCCTGATCGGCGATCCTCGTACCTGGACTCGATGCGAATCTGATATTTCTGGGAGACAATAACTGAATTGATAGGATGAGATTGCTATCAATCGTGTGGATGGAACCGTTTCACGGCTCGATCGACCGCGTCAACCTGTCCGATGAAGGTAACCCGATCGCACGGACGGAGCTCGTGATCGCCCGTCGGGACTTCCGTTTCGCCGCTTTCACGGGTTACGAGCCCGACGATACAGCCGTCGGGAATCTCAGCGTTGACCTCGGAGATCGTCTTTCCGACCAGATCCGAGGCGGTCACTTCGATCTCCTGGACGTCCCCGGTCCGCCCGAGTTCGTTCATCCAGGCCGACAGCGAGGGACGCTCTAAGACGTTCTCGAGCGACCAGGCGGTCGCCATCGAGAGATCGATCGCGCGAACTCCCAGTGATTCGAACGCCTCGACGTTGTCGGGTTGGTTGACCCGCGAGGCGAGCGTGGAGACGCCGAACGACGTCTTCGCGAGCTGACAGACCAGCAGGTTGACGTCGTCGTCCGGCGACACGGCGATGACCGTCTTCGCGTCCCCGGCGTCGGCACGTTCTAAGACGTCGGCGTCGGTACCGTCGCCCTTGACGGTCCGGAAGCCACGGTTGCGTGCTTCTTCGACGGCGTCTGGATCGGGGTCGACGATGAGTACGTTCTCTCCATCCTGTTCGAGGCGTTCCGCGAGCGAGAGGCCGACTCGCCCCCCGCCGACGATTATCGTGTGCATTGGTGATACCTCGAGGTAGTTTGCGATCTGTCGTGCGAGGCCGGCCTGGAGGACGACCGTCGCGAAGATGATCAGGAAGACGGTTCCGGCGAGTAGCTGGGCCTCCTGGGGCCGGCCGAGCGCCTCCAGCTCGACGGCAAACAGCGTCGCGACGCTCGCCGGGATGATGCCACGGGGGCCGACCGCGCTGAGAAACAGTTGCTCTCTGGTCGTGAATCGCTCGTCAGTCGTCGAAAGGTAGATCACTGCCGGCCGAAGCACCAGCGTAACTGCGACCACGATGGCGAGTCCGGCGAGCCCCAGTGTGCGGATGTCGTCGAAGTCGATCAGGGCCGCCAGCGCGACGAAGATAAACGAGAGGACGACGACCGAGAGGTCGTCCAGGAAGTCGATGACCGCTTCGTGGTGGGGAAGGTCGACGTTTCCCAGGGCGAACCCGGCCATCGCAGCGGCGGCGATCCCCGTCTCGCTCGCGATCAGCTCCGCACTCCCGTAGGCGACGATGACCCCGGCGAGGACGACCAACCGCGCGTGAAGCGGTCCGTCACTCGGCGTGAGATTGCTACGGGTGAGCAACAGCCACACGCTGCCGGCGACGAGTGCTCCGACCGCCAGTCCGAGGAGGAGCCGCTGGAGGAAGTCAACGACCAACAGCGCCCAGCCGCCGTTGCCGGCAACGAGCACTTCGAAGACGACGACGACGAGAATCGCCGCCGTCACGTCGTTGATGATGCCTTCACCCTCGAGGAGGGAGGCGACGTGATCGCGAACGGTAACGACCTGCAGGATCGGTCCGACCACCGTCGGCCCGGTCGCGATCAACAACGCCCCGACGAGCAACCCGACCTCGAGACTCGTCTCGAGAAACGTGATAACTGCAACGGCAGTTCCGAGCCAGGTGACGACCGCGCCGACGGTGACGAGTCGGATCATCGCCGACGGGCTCTCTCGAAGTTTCTCGAGACGTAAGTGATAGCCTCCTTCGAAAAGAATAATCGCGACACAGACACCGACGATAGCCGTCAGCCCGTCACCGAACGTCGCCCGTGAAACGATGCCGATTCCCTCGGGCCCGATCAGGATGCCTGCGAGAATCAGAAACAGCACGCTCGGAATCCGCAGCCGGTCCGCGAGGACCCGCGAACCGACTCCGAGTGCCAAGATGAGCGCAACGGCGGCGAGGAGCATCAGTAGTCACAATCCGAGCCGGAACCCATATACTTCACCTTGTTCCCATATATTTCGGTCTCGAACGATAGCGTCCCGCTCGTCTCTCCAGATGCAACCTCCCGACACGCGACGATGACGTCGAATGGAAAATATAACATTCGAAAGCTATGCTTATGATATGACTACCGTGGATAAAAACACGTTACCCGAACATCCGCCGGCAGTAGTTTGTAATTTCAAATACAACCGAAAGAAAATGGTGGTATAATGGCTCTATGCCGCGATTGGGTTGCAAAATGTTTCACTTCACTCCGACGGTTGCCTTCGTCCGAATACGCGACTACGAATATCGGAGAGCGACGTCTAGACATCCGGTCGATATCTCTGCCGTTGCTCCCGAATGTTCTCTCACAGGCCGCTAGTGCTCACTGTTATCGGTAGTCGTCGTCGCCGGTATCAATGTCGTACCCGAGGCGGTCGGCGGACTCCTCGTGCTCGGTTCCTGGCTCGGTCTGCCGATCGCGATCTACCTGGACAGCCGGACGGTTCGACGGCACACCGACTGGCCGACACATCGGTGGGCCTACATCGGTGGTGCACTCGTCTGGATCTCGCCATCGTTCCAGGCGTCCTCTATCTGTGGCGACGGCGAACGCTGGCGAACGCGGCCGAATCGACCGCGAGAACGCTCGAGTCCGACGGAAACTCGACGAGCGACTCCCGGGATCACGGGAACACGCGAACGATCGAGTACGGGGACGATCGCTTCTCGTGTACCGTTGTACGCTCGCCGAATGAGACGTGGACGGTCGCGTACGGATGCGGGACCGGCACGGACGAGTGTCGCGCGTTCGTCTTCAGGGAGGCCGACCGCCGGTTCAGCGTGACCACCGAGCAGCCGGTAGCAGCTGCTATCGCCGACACCGGTCACATCGCCGTCCTCGAGGCGCTTGGTCCCGATGGAGACGCCGGCAAACTCGCGGTGTTCGACCTCGACGGCGAGGTCGTCCTGACGCACTACGTCAACGCGGCCGTCACGGACTGTGCAATCACCGCCGACGGTAGCTACGCTGCAGCCGGAACGTCTGACCCTGACCGCCGAGTCTACGTCTTCGACGTCGCAGCCGGCGAGTTGCGGGCGGAACACGAACCGAGCGTCGGTGTCGAGCGACTCGATTTCAGTCGTAGCGGCGGGGACGTCCGACTCGAGCTCCGCGACGGCGAGGACGTCTCCGCGATTTGATCAGTGCTGCCCGATAGTAGTAGACGTCGTGCGGTCGACGGATCTCGGCGAGAGTCCAGTCGGTTTCGGTCGTTGCCTCGCGAAGACGGTCAGGACTACCCAGGCGAAAAAGCAACGTTCGACCGATCCGGTCTTCGTACTCGTAGTGGAGCACGCGGAAGGCGAGACCGGGCGTCGGATCCGACCGAAATCCCAGGCGGGTTGTGGTTTCACCGGTAAACGGTTACAGCAATCCGTATCAGTCGTCAGCCGCCGTCTCGGCGTCGATCTCCTCGCCGAGGATCTCCTCCTGGTGTTCGCCGAGCAGCGGCGCACGACCTCGGGGCTCGGGGTTCGTCTCGGACATCTTGATCGCGCTGCCGGCGATCTCGACCTCGGTGTCCGCGCCGGGCTGTTCGACCGGAACGAGCATGTCCCGCGCGTGGATGTGGGGGTCCTCGAAGATGTCCTCCGTGTTCTGGACGGGGGCGACCGGAATGCGTCCCTCGAGGGTGTCACAGATCTCTTCGCTCGAGCGTTCGCGGGTCCACTCGGCGACTTCTTCTCGCAGGAAGTCACGATTTTTCAGCCGGCTTGCAGGGTCGGGGTAGTCCTCCGCTAAGTCCTCCCGCCCCATCGCGTCACAGAGTTCCTGCCAGTGGTTCGTGCCGAAGGCGGCGATGACGACGTAGCCGTCTGCGGCCTCGAAGGCGTTGTAGGGGAAAAGCGTCGGGTGGGAGTTACCCCGCCGAGTCGGAGGGTTGCCGGTGTAGGACTGCTGGTAGATCGCCCGTTCGGCCATGCTGATCATCGAGTCGTACATCGCGGTGTCGACGTGTTGGCCCTCGCCGGTCTGTTCGCGGTGGTTGACCGCCGCGAGGATGCCGATACAGTTCAGCGTCGCCGTGAAGAGGTCGCCGATGCCGGGACCGACTTTCGTCGGCGGGCCCTCGGCCTGGCCCGTGATCTCCATGACGCCACCGAGCGCCTGGGCGATGAGATCGAAGGAGGGCTGGCCCTGCCGGTTGGTCTCGCCGGTCCGGGGGTCGCCGAAGCCGCGGATCGATGAGTAGATGATTTCGGGGTTGTGCTCGGAGAGGGTCTCGTAGCCGAGATCGAACTTCTCCATCGTGCCCGCACGGTAGTTCTCGACGACGACGTCGGCCTCCTCGACGAGCGAGAGGAAGTCCTCGCGGTCCTCCTCGTCGCCGAGGTCGAGTTCGATGCTCCGTTTGCCGCGGTTGACACTCTGGAAGTAACCGCCGTAGGCCTCTTCGTCCGGATCGTCGACGAACGGCGGGTTCGACCGGATGAGGTCTCCGCCCGGACGCTCGATCTTTACGACGTCTGCGCCCATGTCCGCGAGCAACATCGTACAGTACGGTCCGGCGAGCACCTGCGTCAGATCCAGGACGCGTAAGTTCGAGAGCGCTCCCATGCGTGGCCAATGTACCGACGGGCGCAAAAACCTTTACTATAGATCATGATGATGCTCACACGTCACAAACGCTGCGTGGAAACACGTCCCGATCTGATGCTGGAAGGCAATATAAGGTGTATTATCATGAAAGACCATTAGGTTTAATACCCCATTCCTCATGTTCTCTCATACAATGGCCCGAACGGTCGTCCTCGGTGTGATCGGATCCGACGCACACGTCGTCGGCATCACGATCCTCGAGCAGGCGTTCAGTGCAGCTGGCTTCGACGTCGTCAACCTCGGCGTCCAGACCTCCCAGGCGGAGTTCGCCGAGGCAGCGGTAGAACACGACGCGGAGGCTGTACTGGTCTCCTCGCTGTACGGTCACGCCGAGCAGGACTGTCGGGGCTTCCACGACGTCCTCGAGGACGCCGGCGTGGACGCGATCACGTACATCGGTGGTAACCTCGCGGTCGGTCAGGACGACTTCGAGCAGACCCGCGAGACGTTCGAAACGTTCGGATTCGACCGGGTCTTCGACTCCGAGACCGACCCCGAAGAGGCGATCGCCGCCCTGGAACGAGATCTAGAGACCACGACGACAGAGACGGACCGTGCCACGGTCACCTCATAGGACCTAGATGATACGAGACGAGCGCATTCCTTCCGACGAGCTACGGCGTATCGACGAGGAAATTCGATCCAACTGGCCTAGCGGTTCGGCAGTCGACTTCGAGGAGGCCATCGAGTACCACGAGTCGCTGCCGGCCGAAAAGCAGTTCGCGGACGTCCTCGAGTCGGCCGACAAACCCCTCCTCCAGCCGCGGGCGGGGGTGCCCCGACTCGACGACCAGATCGAGCTGCTCGAGTACCTCCACACGGAGGGGCGAGCGGATCTGCTTCCGACGACGATCGATTCGTACACCCGCGACAACGAGTACGAGAAAGCCCAGACGGGCTTGGAGAAGGCCCAGGAGACGGGCGAAGACACCCTAAACGGCTTCCCGGCCGTTAACCACGGCGTCGAGGGCTGTCGGAACCTGATCGAGGCGATCGACGCCCCGATCGAGGTCCGTCACGGAACGCCGGACGCTCGCCTGCTCGCGGCGGTCACGTTTGCAGGCGGCTTCCAGAGTTTCGAGGGTGGACCGATCTCGTACAACATTCCCTACACGAAAGAACACGGACTCGAGGAGACGATGAAACACTGGCAGTTCGTCGACCGGCTGGCCGGCGCGTACACCGAACGCGGCGTCCGGATCAACCGCGAGCCGTTCGGTCCCCTGACCGGCACGCTGGTGCCACCCTCGATCGCCATCGCGATCGGGATCGTCGAGTGCCAGCTCGCGGTCACCCAGGGCGTCCGCTCGGTGACGCCGGGCTACGGCCAGGTCGGTAACGTCGTCCAGGACGTCGCCGCCCTGCGTGCCTTACGGAAACTCGCAACCGAGTACCTGCCCGACGAGGTCGAGGTCACGACCGTCTTCCACGAGTGGATGGGCGGGTTCCCGCCGGACGAGGCCCGGGCCAACGGCGTCATCAGCCTCGGCGGGATGACGGCAGCGATTGCCCAGCCGGACAAAGTCATCACCAAGTCGCCCCAGGAGTTCCAGGGTGTGCCGACCAAGGAGGCAAACGCCTCCGGGCTGCGCACCACGCGCCAGGTCATCGACATGGCGATCGAGCAGGACATCGACATCGACGGCATCGACGAGGAACAGGAGCTGATCGAACGCGAGACCCGCTGTCTAATGGATACGATCTTGGCACACGGCGACGGCGACGTTGCACAGGGGACGATCAAGGCCTTCGAATCCGGTGCGCTCGACGTGCCCTTCGCGCCGAGTGACAGCGCCAAGGGTGCGGTGCTCCCGGCCCGGGACGACGACGGTCGAGTCCGGATCTTCGAGTGGGCCGACCTCGAGATGGACGAGGACATAAAAGAGATCCACCGCGCCCGGCTCTCCCAGCGAGCCGAAACCGAGGGACGGGACGAATCGTTCCGGATGGTCGCCGACGACGTCGACGCGATCAGCGACGGGAAGCTGATCGGCCGTCCACACAGCGGTACCGGAGGTGTTAGCAATGCGGATTGAGAACGTCTACGCCACGCCCGGCTTCTCGGGCTTTTACTTCGACGACCAGCGCGCGATCAAGCGGGGCGCAGCAAAGGACGGCTTTTCCTACGTGGGTGAGCCCGTCACCGACGGCTTCGACTCGATTCGGCAGGCGGGTGAGGCCCTGATCGTCGACATCGAACTCGAGGACGGCTCCGTGGTCCGTGGCGACTGTGCCGCGGTCCAGTATTCGGGAGCTGGCGGGCGCGACCCCCTCTTTCAGGCCGAGGAGTACGCCCCCGTCGTCGAGGAGCCGGTCGCCGACGAACTCGTCGGTCGTGACGCCGAGGCGTTCCTCGAGAACGCGGAGTTGCTCGAGGAGATGGAGGTCGATGGCGACCGCCTGCACACGGCGATCCGCTACGGTGTCTCCCAGGCCTTACTCGCCGCGGCCGCCGAGGCCACGGGGACGACCCGGACGGACGTCTTGGCCGACGAACTCGGCACCGACCCCTCGAGCGAGCCGATCCCGGTGTTCGGCCAGTCCGGTGACGACCGCTACGTCAACGCCGAGAAGATGTTCGTCAAGGGCGTCCCTGTCCTTCCCCACGGGCTGATCAACAGCGAAGAAAAGATCGGCTCCGAGGGAGAGACGTTGCTCGAGTACGTCGAGTGGCTCGTCTCCCGATCACAGGAACTCGGCCCCGAGGGCTACGAGCCTCGCATCCACATCGACGTCTACGGGATGATCGGCGAGATCTTCGGGGCTCCCTACGACCGCCCCGAGGTGGTCGCGTACTTCGCCGCTCTCGAGGAAGCAGCGGGAGATCTCCCGATCCAGATCGAGGGGCCGATGGACGTCGGCGACCGCGAAGCACAGATCGAAGCGATGTGTGAGCTTCGTGACGGTCTCGCGGAAGCCGGCGTCGGCGTCGACATCGTCGCCGACGAGTGGTGTAACACCTTCGAGGACGTGACGGCGTTCGTCGACGCGGGTGCCGCCGACGTGGTCCAGGTGAAGACGCCGGACCTCGGTGGCATCCAGCGCAGTGCCCGCGCAGTCCAGTACTGTGAGGGGACCGACACCCGCGCCTATCTCGGTGGTACCTGCAACGAAACAGAAACGTCCGCGCGCGCCTGTGCTCACGTCGCACTCGCGACAGACGCCGCACAGGTGCTCGCAAAGCCCGGCATGGGCTTCGACGAGGGCTACATGATTGTCGAAAACGAGATGCGTCGCACGGTCTCCCGCCGACAGCGCGGGCGACTCGAAATCGAAGAGGAGGTGACTGCAGATGACTGACTGGACAGACCCCGACACGTTTACACAGGCGTTAGAACAGGTCGAGACGAAAGAGAAAGGCAACTGCTTCGAGGACTTCGAAGAGGGGCAGGTGATCGAACACGATCCCGGCCTCACACTCACCAGCCACGGCAACGAGGCGTGGATGAGCCAGACGCTCAATCACGACCCGGCCTACTGGCGTCAGGACGCCGCCGAGGCGCGGGACTTCGACGAACCCCCGGTCCACCCCGACTACCTCACCGCCGCGACGCTTGGCATCACCGTCGAGGACCTGAGTGAGAAAGGCGGCTACTTCCTCGGGCGAACCGACGTCCGGTTCCCCGGGACGCCGGTCTACACCGGTACCGAACTCACCGTCGAGAGCGAGGTCGTGACGAAGAAGTCCTCGAGTTCCCGGCCGAACTACGGCATCGTCTCCTGGCGTACCCGCGGGAAAGACGCCGAGACGGACGAGGTGCTCTGTTCCTACGAGCGAACGAACATGATCCCGCGGCGTCAGCCCCTCGAGACCGACGGGGGGACTGCGGAAAGCGCCGAGGCGGAAGACGACGAACCCGACCTCCCCGGGGAGTTCCTCACTCCCGAGGGCGGCTACTTCGAGGACTTCGTCGACGCCCTCGAGCAAGCGGAGGGCCGAGACGCCGCGGTGGCCTACCGCCACGAGCGCGGCCGGAGCCAGGACGCCGTCACCGTCGCCTACCTGCCACTGGCGACGCTTAACACGGCAAAACAGCACCACAACGTCGACGTGATGGAAGACTCGCCCTCGGGCGATATCGTCACCTACGGCGACGTGACCCGCTCGACGGCGCTTGGACACGCCCGTTCGGACGAACGGACCTACCGCGAGGTCGGCTTCGACGACGAATCGTTCCACACCTTCGTCACCCACGGCGACACCGTCTACGCCTTTACTCGCGTCCTCTCCGCCGAGGACGACGGCGACGTCGCCGGCACCGTCCGGTTCGAACACATCGCGTTCAACCAGGACGACGAACCCGTCTACTCGGGAACCCGGACGGCGAAGATTCGTAAGCGAGAGAACTGAATTTACAATCGAAACGATTAACCATAACCTTTCGAATCTACGAAACACATGGGAAACGTTAGACTCTGTCGCACGTTCCAGACCGCACCGGCCGCCGTTCCGAAAGACGACTCCGCGAAGTACCTGCGATCCGGTCTCGAGGCCGAGGGCTTTCAGGCGCCCGACTGGCTCGTGCCCGACATGGAAGACGGCACCGCACCGGATATGAAAGACGAAGGGCTCGAGAACACGATCGAGCTCATCCCCGAGTACGACTTCCCCGGCTCGATCTGGCCCCGCGTCGAGTGGAGCTACGAGGACGCCTCGTTCCGCGACCGTGGCCGCGAGCAGATCGACCGACTGGTCGCCGAGATCGGCGACGAGATCGACGGCGTCGTCGTCCCCAAGGTCGGTCGCCTGTCGGACGTCGAACGCGCCGCCGACGCCGTCGCCGAAGCCGAAGCGGAACACGGCTACGCCGACGGCTCGATCGGACTCTCGGTCATCATCGAGACTGCCCGCGCGAAATCCGACCTCCGGAAGATCGCCGCGTTCGGAGCCGATTCCCGGCTCACCGCGCTCGTCTTCGGCCCTGTTGACTATACCGCCGAACTCGGCGGTCGCGACCTCGGTGACGGCCGGCCACGCTGGGACGGACTGCTCGAGGAGCTGTCGAACGAAGCGAGCGCCGGCGACCTGCTCTCGATCGGCGGTCCGTTCGACGACCTGTTCAAAGAACGCGCCGGCCTGACCTACTACAACGCCGAAGACTACGCCGACCAGGTCGAACGCGAAGCCGAACTCGGACTGGACGGCTCCTGGTCGCTGTACCCCAAACAGACGATCCAGGCGAACACGATCCACATGCCCACGCCCGAGGAACTCGAGCGTGACGTCAGCAAGATCGAGCGGTTCAACGAGGCCAAACGCGAGGGCACCGGCGCGGTCACGCTCGACGGCCAGATGGTCGACGAGGCGACGTTCAAGAACTTCCGGAACACGGTCGAGCAGGTCCGGACGATCCACGAGACCCGGCCCGAACAGACCGACGAGCGCTACGACGAGGAGCTGCTCGAGCGCGCGCTCGATCTCGAGCTCTCGTACAACTAATACTACCGGACGTACGTCGTGAACGATTATCGCCGCTCCGGGGTGGCGATAATCTTCACACAGTTCCGTCCGATAGTATAAGCCGCCGACACTGACGCGGACCCCCCTTCGTTACGCCTCGACGTCCCAGCTTCCGAGTTCGTACGTCGTCTCCTCGTAGCTCTCGCCGCCGATCGTCGTCTCGCCGGTCTCGACGGGCTCGAAGCCCGCGCTCCGGTAGAAGGCGTTGCCGAGGTCGTTTTCCGAGAGCACCATCGCCGTGATCCGGTCGGCCGCACGGTTGTCGGCCTCACGGATCGTTCGGCCGAGTACCTCCCGTCCGATCCCCTCGCGTCGTCGCTCGGGATGGACGTACAGCCGGAGGATCGTCGCCTCGCCGCCGGTGACGACGGCGTGGGCAAACCCGACGACCTCGTCGTCGTCTTCGGCGACGAGTACGACCGAGCCCGGAGCCTCGAGTTCGCGTTCGATCGTCTCCCGGCCGTACCACTCCTCGACGGCCTCGTCGGCGGCCGTCTCCCGGCTTAGAATCTCCGGATAGTCGGCTTCCCAGGACGCCCTGGCGATTCGTCCGATCGCCTCGAGGTCACCACGCGTCGCCTCACGGTACTCCATACCACGACTGGCAACGTGATGGACAATCGTTCTTTCCCCGGCCGCCGGCCGAAACCCGCAGGCTCTTTTGCCGGCGATCCGAATCGCCCACATGGGATTTCACACGTTCCCGATCGACCGGGCCGACGACCTCGAGGATCCGTCCCGGTATCGGTACTGCTCGCGCGAGGAACTCCTCGCGATGCTCGACCCCGGCCCGGACGCGACCGTCGCGGATCTCGGCTCGGGCACCGGTTTCTACGCCGACGACGTGGCCCCGTTCGTCGACTGTCTCTACGCCGTCGACGTCCAGGAAGAGATGCACGACTGCTACCGGGAGAAAGGCGTCCCTGACGCCGTCGAGTTCGTGACCAGCGACGTGGCTTCGCTGCCGTTCGACGACGACGCCCTCGACGGGGCCTACTCCGTGATGACCCATCACGAGTACGCGAGTGACGGGACGTTCGCCGAGCTCGCGCGCGTCCTACGTCCTGGGGGACGGCTGGTGACGGTCGACTGGTCGGCCGACGGCCCCGGAACGGACGGTCCGTCGCTCGAGGAACGGTTCGGCCTCGCGGCGGCGACCGACCAGCTCGAGACGGCGGGATTCGAGATCGAACGCGCCCGGAACAGGCCCGAGACGTTCGCGATCGTTGCACGCCGGTAACCCAGGACAGCAGTCGTATCACGCAACCGACTCATCGACACGGACAGCTGTCTGTAATGTAGGAATCGAACAACACTGCCCAGAGGAACAGGGACGTTGGGGATCTGTAAATTGAGCCTATAGCGCGTGCATACGCTATAATAGCGGTTTGAACTACTGTCGAACCACCAGCAACCTTTGATGGTATGGACTTGTTTATGAACTACAGATCGCGAGCCGGGGACACACGATGGAGATCAGCTACACGCCGATCGGCCACGTCCGCTCGCCACACGACACTCCTGCCGACGTCGCCCACGACGAGGTCGCCGAGACGGCGGGTGAAATCGTCCTCGAGGAGGCGTACGAGCGTGGTCTCGAGGGGCTCGAGGAGTTCTCTCACGTCGTCGTCCTCGCACACTTAGACGAGATCGACGAGAGTCGGCTCACCGCCCGACCGCCACACGTCGACGACCTCGAGGTCGGCGTGTTCGCGACCCGGAGTCCACACCGGCCGACCCCGATCGCCCAGACCGTCGTCGAGGTGTGTGCGGTCGACGACACGACACTGCAGGTCCGTGGGCTCGACCTCGTCGACGGCACGCCCGTACTCGATCTGAAACCACACGTCAGGTCAGTCGAGGGCGACCTCGAGGTCGGCTGGCTCGAGGACCGATAGTCGTACTATCGACGCCAGCCGGCAGATCAGGAAAGCTGTGTCAAAAACCCAGAAGTTCGCGGGTGCGCTGGAGCTGAGTTCGGAGCCAGTTCACCTCCGCTTCGGTATCAGCCCTCGAAGGGAAGCTCGGGCTCGTAGTCGATCGCCTCGATGGCCGCCTCGAGCACCTCGTCGACGTTCTCGCCGGTTTCGACGCTCATCTCGTGGTCGGCCGCCGTCTCGACCTCGCGTGGCAGGCGGTCGACTCGGTCTACCTTGTTCGCGACCGTGATGACCGGAATGGCCTCGAACTGGGCCGCGATCGCATCGCGCAACTCGAGTTGGGAGTCGATCGGGTAGCCACACTCGCCGCTTGGATCGAGCAACACGAGCACGCAATCGGCCAGATGCTCTAGCGCGCTTACGGCCTGGGACTCGATCTCGTTTCGCTCTTCCGGCGGGCGGTCGAGTAGGCCGGGTGTGTCGACGATCTGGTAGCGAAGATGATCGCTCATCGCGGACCGTTCGGTCCGCTCTGAATCGGCGGACAAGTCCGCCCCCTCGAAGTGACCGACCCCGACGCCTTTCGTGGTGAACGGATACGACGCCGTCTCGCCGCGGGCGCGCGTGACGTCGTTGACGAACGAAGATTTTCCGACGTTCGGGTAGCCGGCGACGACGACCGTCGGCTCGTCGGGGTCGATGTCGGGCAGGTCACGCAGGTCGTTGCGCGCCTCGTTGATCTGTCGCAGGTGGTCGTCGACCTGCTCGACGACGTCCGCAAGCCGGGCAAAGGCCTGCTTGCGGTGTTTCCGGGCCGTCTCGACGTCGGTCTTTCTGAGTCGTGGCTGGTACTCCTCGTGGATCTCGCGGGCCTTGCGACTCGCCCAGCTCACCTCCGAGAGGCTCTGTCGGAGCGCGTCGACGTCGACGATCGCGTCCGCCAGCTCGTAGTAGAATGGGTCGACCTCGTACTCGAAGTCGGGCCAGGCGGTGACGACGTTCTCTAAGTTGTCCGAGATGATGTTCGCCGCCGTCTGGAGCATCGACTGCTGGGCCTCGAGTCCGCCCTTGGCCCTGCCGGCCCGCGCAGCCCGGGAGAACGCCTTGTCGATCAGCTCTTCCGACGTGGGCGTCGTCGGAAGATCTTCGAAAATCATACCCGGTAGTACGGCAGCCGCTCATAAAAGGGCGTTCGTTGCCCGGCGAGGGCTTTTGCCCGCCCGAACCGACGGTTCGATACGATATGACGAACTGGCGAGCAGTAATGATCGGGTTCGTCGTGGCGGTCGTGATCGGAATCGTCGGCATCGCCTTGCCGGGGCTCGGACAGCTCACCGCGGGCCTCCTCGGCGGCTTCGTCGCCGGCTACCTCGCCGGTGGCGGCCTCCTGAGCGGCTTCTGGCACGGACTACTCGCCGGCGCGCTCGGCGGGATCGTCGGCGGGCTCATCATCGCAGTCGCCGTCGGGGTCGCCGGTCTCGCGCTCGGCCCCGTCGGCGGCCTGCTCTCCGGGCTTGCCGGCGTTGGAATCTTCGGATTCGCCGTCCTCGTCGCGTTCATCATGGCCCTCGAGAGCGGGCTGGCCGGCGCGATCGGCGGCCTGCTCAACGCCTAAGCTGGTTCTGGCACACGCCAGTTCACAGGTCCATCACCAACAGTATGCTACCGACGCGTCTCGAGCTCCGCCTCGAGATCCTCGAGGTCCATCCCCTTCATCGAGAGCAACACCAGCAGGTGATAGACGATGTCGGCGGCCTCGTGGGACAGCTCCTCGCGGTCGTCGTCTTTGGCCGCCAGTATCAGTTCGGTCGTCTCCTCGCCGAGTTTCTCGAGGACGGCGTTCTCGCCTTTCTCGTGTGTGAACAACGACGTCGTATACGAGTCCTCGGGCAGCGTTTCCTTGCGATCCTCGATCACGGCAAACAGCTCTGTGAGCGTCTCGTCCATCTATAGTTCACCAGCGACCTCACGGATGTCCTCGAGATCGGCGAACTTGTCACTGTCGTCACGGCCGTTCTCGAAGACCGACTCCGTGACCTCGATCGGCGCGTTCGTCCGGGCAGCAAGCGCCATCGAGTCGCTGGGGCGGGCGTCGATCACGGCCGACCCGCGTGGTGTCTCGACGTGGAGGTCGGCGATGTAGGTCCCGCCCTGGCCGTCTCGTCGTTCGATCTCGCTGACGACGACGCGGTCGATCCGCCCACCCAGTTCCTCCATCACGTCGAGCAGGAGGTCGTGGGTCAGCGGTCGGCCGATGTCCTCGGCCTCGAGGCCGCGGGCGATGCTCGTCGCTTCTTCGAAGCCGATGAAGATCGGCACGACGTCGTCTTCGTCCTCGACCGTGAGTACGAGCACGGGGACCGGTCCCTGCGGCGTTCCGGCGACCCGCACCGCGTCGATGGATGCGTTCATACCTCCACGCATGGGTGCGAGTGGCAAAAACCTGTGCGGCCGGTCGGTCTTTCGTCGGCGACTCATCGCGTTTCGTCGCCGTCGAAAAACGCGAGTCGGTGCAACCGCGGATCGCCGGTCAGTTCGGGATGGAACGCAGTCGTCAGAACCGGCCCATCCCGGGCAGCGACGGGGCGGCCGTCCCACGTCGCGAGCACCTCGGCGTCGCCGACGTCATCGATCGCCGGTGCACGAATGAACACTGCGGGAAACGGCTGCGCAAGTCCGTCGACCTCGAGCGGAGCCTCGAAGCTGTCTCGCTGGCGGCCGAAGGCGTTTCGTTCGACCGCGACGTCGACGAGTTCGAGTTCGTCGACGCGGTCGTCGCGGGCGTCACGCGAGGCGACGATCAACCCTGCACAGGTCGCAAACAGCGGCTCCCCGTCGTCGACGTGGGCGCAGATCTCGGAGGCAATCCCCGTCTCACGGAGGAGCCGGGAGATGGTCGTCGACTCGCCACCGGGCAGGGCAAGCAGGTCACAGTCGGGGACGACGCCGGCCTCACGAACCTCCCGAACGTCGACGTCCTCGCCGACGGAGGCGGCCGCACGCTCGATCGCAGTGACGTGTTCGGCGACGTTACCCTGGACGGCGACGACACCGGCAACGAGCGTCATGCGGACCGCTACGGACCGGCGTCTCAAAAGTGGGTCGCGTCGCGACGGATTCGCGGCAGACGAACGCAGCCGACAAACACTTGCGTTGGAACGTCCTACCGAATGTCTCAGTATGGTCTCCGAGTACGACTTCTGGCTGCTCGATCTCGACGGGACGCTCGTCGACGTCGAGTGGTCCTACACCCGCGAGGTGTTCGACCGGGTCGGCGACCGCCTCGGTCGGGAGTTCACCGACCGGGAGGCGGACATCATCTGGAACGGCCTGACCGGATCACGGGACCATCAGCTGCGCGAGTGGGGCGTCGATCCGACCACGTTCTGGGAGGCGTTTCACGCCGAGGAAGACCCGCTCGTGCGAGCCGAGCAGACCTACCTCCACGACGACGCCGCGTTCGTCGCCGACCTCGAGGATCCGGTCGGACTCGTCACACACTGCCAGCGCTACCTGACCGAGCCGGTGCTCGAGCACGTCGACATCCGCGACTGGTTCGACGTCGTGGTCTGTTGTACCGACGAGACGGGCTGGAAGCCCGATCCCGACCCCGTCGAGCAGACGATGTCGAAGCTGGGCGTCGGCTACAACGGCCACCGGGGCGTCCTCGCCGGTGACGGGGCAAACGACGTCGGCGCCGCCTGGAACGCCGGCCTCGACGCGATCCACGTCGAACGAGTCGGTCACGGCCGACGCGGCCAGTGCGTGCTCGGGGACTACCGCGTCGAGTCGTTCGACGAACTGGAGTAGCCACTGGACACGTCGGTCACGAAGAACCGTTCGTCGGCTGTAACTCCGCGTCGACGAGCGTCTCGTAGGCCCGTCGCAACCGCTCGGACAGCGCCTGGTGGGAGATGTCGAGCTCGTCGGCTAGCTCTTCCATCGAGATTCGACGCGGGATCTCGAAGTAGCCGAGCTCGAACGCAGCCGAGAGCGCCTCCTGTTGCTCCGGCGTCAGTCGGGTGTGTGTCGCCGTCGTCTCGTCGAGGTCGGTCACGCGTCTGACGTCGATATTGACCCCGGATTCGAGCAGTCGGTCGTGGGTTCGACAGAGCTTCTCGCGGTCGCGAAACCGCATCCTGACCTGCCAGGAGCCGTCGGCTCCGCGAGCCTCGAGCAGGGAGCCACCCTCGGCGAGCAGTTCGTCACAGAGCCGTCGAGCGTCCTCGGCGAACTCGACGTCGTAGAGCAGCCCTTCGTCGGTCCGAACGAGCAGCGTCGCCGACTCGACGGTGGGATCGGCCTCGAACGCCGACTCGATCGCCTCGCGCTCGGCGTCGAGCACCCACAGGCCGGACAGGGTCCGTGACACGGCGGTCTCGAGACGAACCGTCGCATCCGGAACGTACTCGAGCGTGTCAGCGAGTGCCATCTCCGTGGTCGACAGACGAAATTCGGCGATCGTCGACATCAGGGGTCATACACCGTTCGGCGGTAAAACTGCTACTTCGAGGACGGAGACTGTCAGTTCGTGTGATCGATCGGGGCGTCGTCTACCGGTAGGCGTCGTCCGCGAGCAACGCCGGGTTCGACTCGAGTGCCTCCCGAAGTTCCCGGACGCCGGGTTTCTCGAGGCGGTCGGGGTTCGCGAGTGCGCGGACGTCCTGGTCGCCGAGTCGGACGAATCCGAGGTCGAGGCGATCTGCGGTCTCCCGGAGGCCGAGGGCGACGTCGGCCTCGCCGGCGATCACCCGCCGAGCGGGACTTTCGTGTGCGCGCAGTCCCAGATCGAAGCCGTCGATGGCCTCGACGACCTCGCGACGGTCTCGTCCGCGATCCGTCGCGAACGCCTCGAGGGTGGCCTCGAGACTCGTTCGCAGCCCGGAGTCGCTCGTTCGGTTGACGAACCGGAGGTCCCGATCGACGAGGTCGGCGAGCCCCTCGACGTCGTCGGGGTTGCCGGGTCGGACGATCAGTCCCCACTCGCGAGTCCACGCACCGAGTGCTTCGGCGTCGAGGTCGCGATCCGTGGGACCGGCGAGGACGGCCACGTCGGGGACGCCATCGCGGAGCCGACGGGCCGCGGGTCGGGTGCCGACGGAGAGGTGTCGCGGATTCTCGAGGCGATCGAGCAGACGACCGAACGCGGGATCGTCCTCGCCGACGCCGAACAGGGTCGGCGGCCTCACCTCCGGCGAGAACAGCGACACGGTGACGTCGGTGCCGGCCTCGAGGTAGTCGGTGTCGGGGTCGATCTCGACGAGCCCGTCGGCTTCTGCGAGGCTGGTCGTCGCGCCGCTTCCCTTGTCGACGGGGTAGACGAGCGTCTCGCCGTCGCCGTCGGTGAGCAGACCGACGGGCATGAGCCGATGTCGCCCCTCGGTGTACCGTTCCGCGACGGCCATCGATCCCGAGACGGTCGCCGTGTCGGGTTCGGGGACGCCCGCAGCCTCACGGATCGCCGGCGCGACGAACGTTCGGAAGATCATCATCGCCGACACCGGGTAGCCGGGGAGGCCGACGTACGCCGAGTCTGCGAGCCGACCGACGAGCATCGGCTTGCCGGGTTTGATGCTCACGCCGTGGAGGAGCAACTCGCCCTGGGCTTCGATGACGCGGTAGACGACGTCGACGGCGCTTGCACTCGTCGAGCCCGACGAGAGCACGAGATCGCACTCGTCGGCAGCCTCCCGGAGGACCCGTTCTAACTCCGCTGTGTCGTCACCGGCGTGGGGATAGAGGACGGCTTCGCCGCCGGCGTCCTCGATGCCCGCGGCGATCGTGTAGCTGTTGACGTCGTAGATTTCGCCGCTGTCGGCGTCGAGATCCTCGCCGGGTCGGACCAGTTCGTCGCCGGTCGAGACGATACCGACCCTGGGGCGTGCCCGGACGGGAACCTCCTCGATTCCGAGCGCCGACAACAACCCGATGTCGCGAGGGGTGATACGGGTACCGGGCCCGAGCGCGCGCTCGCCCGCTGCGACGTCAGCGCCGGCGAACATCACGTTGTCCCCGGGTGCGACCGACGTCCGGACGAGGACGTCAGTGCCGTCGTCTCGCGGCTCCGCCGCGTGACCGTCCGTGGAACGTCGTTCCGCGCTACTCGCTCCGTCCGTCGAGTCCGGCTCGGCGCGGTCGGTGCGTTCGACGGGAACCATCGCGTCCGCTCCCGGCGGCATCACCGCACCGGTCGAGATCTCGACGGCCTCGCCCTCGCCGACGTCGATGTCGGGTTCCTCGCCGGCGTGTACCTCGCCGACGAGCTCGAGGCGGGCCGGTTCGGCCTCGTCAGCACCGAACGTGTCCCGAGCGCGAAGCGCGTAGCCGTCCAGACTCGCCCGGTCAAAGCCCGGGACGTCGAGGTCAGCGTCGATCCGGCTCACCAGCACCCGTCCCCGTGCCTCCGCGAGCGGGACGCGGTCGATACCACCCTCGAGCGAAAGCGACGCGATCGTCTCCTGTGCCTCCGCCGGGGTCGCGAGATCGCGAAACTCCTTGCGGTCCATGCGTGGCCTTTGGAGCGAGGGGGCAAAAACGTCTGCCGACTCACGCGCCGAGTTCGTCGGCCAGCTCGTGAAACGTCTCGACGGTCAGGTCGGGCTCGGGACCGAACAGTTCCCAGGGCGAACCCTGTCGGTCGATCCATACGCCCTGCATTCCCGCGTTCGTCGCTCCCTGAACGTCCAACGGGAGCGCACTCGCGTGGGCGATCTCCGCGATCGGCGTCCCCGTCCGGGCGGCGGCGTGGCGATACAGCTCGCGGGACGGCTTGTACGTCTCGATCTCGTCGGCGCTTATCACGCCCGCGAGGAGGTCCTCGATGCCGGCGTGGTCGACCATCGACGCGAGCATCGCCGGGTTGCCGTTCGAGAGCACGAAGACGCCGTAGCCGCCCTCGGCGAGGCGGGCGAGGCCGTCACGGACGTCCTCGAAGACCGCGAGTTCGTGGTAGGTCTCGAGGATTTCCTCACGTTCCGCGGCCGACAGTGAGACGTCGCTCGCCTCGAGGGCGTACTCGAGGGCCGCACGATTCAGCTCGTAGAACGTCTCGTAGGTCTCGAGGTGGTTCGCCACCATCGTGTACTGCAGCGAGCGGGCACGCCAGCGCCGGGAGATCGGTTCGGGGTCGCCGACGCGGGCGGCCAGCGCCCGCTCGACGGAGTCGACGTCGACGAGCGTACTGTAGGAGTCGACGGTGATCGTGGAGACGCGGTCGGGATCGAATGCCATGTGGTACCGTCTCGCTCGAGGACCGTAACCGGTGTGGGGTGGAGACGGGCCAGGCGTCGGCGATCACTGCTCGCCCGGAAGCTCCTCGGCGTCGGGGCCGAACTCGGCCTCGAGCAGGTCGGGGACGTCCGCGGGTGTGACCTCGTCGTACCACTCGTCACGTGGCTGGATCGTCACCGCCGTTCCCTCCTCGCTACAGAGGCCCAGACAGGACGCACTCGAGACGGAGACGGTCGACCAGAAGGCGTTTCGCTCGCGCAGCCACTCCTTGATCGCCGCCTCGACCTCGGGGCCGTGTGCGTCCCGACAGCAGGCGTACTCGGAGTCGCGGTCGTTGGTACAGACGAAGACGTGATCGGTCAACCCCCGCCCCTTCTGTTCGTCGGTCCGACGGTTCATGCGATCACCGAGCGTGTACGCTCGCCAGACATCAATATAATTTTAATTTGTGAAGTTCGGGTTGTAAACGTTCCGATCCGGGCAACCGCACGGTTTATCAGCAACTGAGAGAGTCAGTCGACCATGCACCGTCGACGGCTCATCACGACGGGAGTGACGGCGGCACTCGCCGGCTGTCTGTCCCGCGAAGACGAACCACCGACGAGTTCGGAACTCGTCGCGGAGGCGATCGAGACGCGGGCCGGCCTGTCGGACGTCCAGGCAGTACGGACCACGACGGCCGAGACCGCCGACGGGACCGTCGAACGAGTCGAGCGGGTCACAGAGCGCCCGCCGGCGGACAACCGCCGCGAGGTCCTCGAGTCGAGCGATCCCCTCCACCCCGAAGGCACCGTCTCGGTGCGTAACCGCTTGGTCACGTGGGAGTACGATCCCGCAGCGGGGGAGGTGACCGAGCGACACCACCCGAACAGGGTGATCGACGACCGGACGCGACTCGTCCTCGAGTCCCTGCTCGAGGAGTACGACCTCACGTACGACGGTACCGAGACGGTCGACGGCCGAACGGCACACGTCATCGACGTGGAGCCGCCGGCGGACGACGACTTCGAGTACGCGATCAGCGTCGCCGTCGGGAACACGGAGTACGTCATCCCCTTGCAGGACGTCGACGACGCGGACGAAGACGAGCTCACGGTGAGACGCCGGCTCTGGATCGACGACGAGCGTCGCTATCCGGTCAAAGAGTGCACCGTCGTGACCGACGGCGACGACGTCTATCACAGCGTCACGTTCAGCTACGAGGACGTCGCGATCGACGAGGGAGTCGACGACGACGTCTTCACGTTCGATCCGCCCGCCGACGTCGACCTCGTCAGGCGAGGCATCGAGCCCGAGGGCGTCTTCGACTCCGCCGAGGCCGCAGGAAGCGTCGTCCCGTACGACCTTCCGGAGCCCGACGTCTCCGACGCCTACGAACTCGATCGGGTCACCGTCCTCGAGCGGGACGAGGATACGACCACGACGCTGTGGTACGTCGATCCGGAGCGAACCCACCGGGAGCTGTTCGTGGTCGTCCGAGAGGAACAACGGTTCGACGAGGAGGTCCTGGACGCGATCGAGTTCGACGGCCAGACGGGCTATCTCCGGGACGGACGGATCGAGAGCGTCTTCTGGACGTGCGACGGGCTGAGTTACGAGGTCTCGAGTCCTCGCGGCGAGGAGCCGGTCGTCGAGATCGCGTCGTCGATCGGCTGTCCGTACGATCCCCGGTGACGTCGGATATCGTCAGCACCCGTTCGGTGATCCGACCGACTTTATAGTTCCGCACCGTGGCCACGGCTATGGCGGCGGAACTCGAGGAGAAGACCGACCGGTACGAGACGTTGCTCGCCGAGGCACTCGAGGAGGCGACGGTGGCACCGCCGGCAGGAACGCCGATGGCCGAAGCAGCGACGGAGTGTCGGGAAATGGCAGCGTCGTATCTCGAGGACGGACGACACTTCCGGTCGGCCGACGATCCGGTCAACGCGCTGGCGGCGTTTTCGTACGGTCACGCCTGGCTCGATGCGGGTGCCCGGATCGGTCTGTTCGACGTCCCGACGGAGGGTCACCTCTTTACCGTATAGACCGGCCGGCACCATAACGATTAATTGGTTACTAACCAAAACGTACTTACCACTCAACCCGACACCCTTATCAGGTAGGGAAAACATTTATAGCCGTTTCGGTCTAACTATACGTTAGCTGACGACCGGGTTTTTCTGGTTTCCCCGCCCGGGAGTCCCGAGTAACAGCGTGATACACCATGACAGATACAGCTACCCGAACCTACGCCGACGAGCGGGAACGACAGGAGGAATCGGTCGACCGAGCGGACGAGAGAGAGCAGTGTCCAGAGTGTGGCGGCCGGCTCGTCTCGGACACGGAACACGCCGAGACGGTCTGTGAAGACTGCGGTCTCGTCGTCGAGGAAGACGAGATCGACCGCGGCCCCGAGTGGCGCGCGTTCGACGCCGCCGAGAAAGACGAGAAGAGTCGCGTCGGTGCGCCGACGACGAAGATGATGCACGATCAGGGCCTCTCGACGAACATCGGCTGGCAGAACAAAGACGCCTACGGCAAGTCCCTCTCGAGTCGCCAGCGACAGAAGATGCAGCGACTACGGACCTGGAACGAGCGCTTTCGCACGCGTGACTCGAAAGAGCGCAACCTGAAACAGGCACTCGGCGAGATCGACCGCATGGCAAGCGCACTCGGCCTCCCCGAGAGCGTCCGCGAGACCGCCTCGGTGATCTACCGGCGTGCGCTCGAGGAGGACCTGCTTCCGGGTCGCTCGATCGAAGGCGTCGCGACGGCCTCGCTGTACGCCGCCGCCCGCCAGGCCGGCACGCCCCGCAGCCTCGACGAGATTTCGGCGGTCAGCCGCGTCGACCGCATGGAGCTCACTCGCACCTACCGCTACGTCGTTCGAGAGCTCAACCTCGAGGTCAAACCCGCGGACCCGGAACACTACGTCCCGCGGTTCGTCAGCGAACTCGAGCTCTCAGACGAGACCGAACGGATGGCTCGCACCCTGCTCGACAGCGCCCGCGACGAGGGCGTCCACTCGGGTAAATCGCCCGTCGGGCTCGCCGCTGCCGCGGTGTACGCCGCCGCGTTGTTGACCAACGAGAAGGTGACCCAAAACGCGGTCAGCGAGGTCGCGAGCATCTCCGAGGTGACGATCCGCAACCGGTACAAGGAGTTGCTCGAGGCGTCGGATACGACGACACCGGCCTGAGGTGGACGAGACGAATCGGTCGGGGCGGTAACGTTTTTGCATCCTGGTGTGAAAGCCACCCGCATGGAGGAGACGACCGTCCAACTATTGTGTCCCGAATGTGCGAAAAACTGGCAAGCGTCGCCGGGAGAGTTACCGAACGCGGACGAAATGTTTCACTGTCCGAACTGTCACGCGTCGCGGAGAACGGCCGAGTTCACCCGGACGGATCGAGACCTTCGAACGCTGAAACAGTTCGGCTAACCCCGCGTCGCCGTCTTTCGTCGAAAACATCGTATTGACGTCGAGAAACGGCTTCTTAGACGGAGGGTAAATACACGATACTCACAGACAGCGTTCGTTTCGTCCAGTTTGGTCTCACTGTTACACTGTTCACGACACGTAGCCATCGGAAAACCGGCATAAAGTTCCGTGTTAACGAGCCTCAAGATAATAATATAACCCTGCAGTGGGTAGAACGTGATGGTTATGAAAAAACAGGAGCTCATCCACCTCCACGGCCTTCTCGCGGAGGTATCAAACCAGTGTACAGAGTGGGACAACTGTCGAATCGATCTCGACGAGTACGAATCGCTCGGTATTCGCCCGACATCGATCCACAAATCGAAAACCGACCACAAGGACGCTGTTTTTGCACTCGCTGGTGGAATCACCCAGCACATGCGCGAAGAAGAGACGGAAACTGTCGCCGCAACTGCAGACTAAGCACGAACGCTGTATCCTCGAGAACTCACGACCGTCTACTGGAGAGACTCAGATATCCTCGGTATCGACGCTCCGGCTCGCAGCCAACGCCACGTCTCACCGAATGAAAACAGACGAACCGTCGGTGAATACGTCGTTACTCGACTAAATCTTCGAACTCCGGTAAAACGTCGTCGTCCGCCGAGTCGGTCTCGACGTCGACGTCCTCGCTTTCGTCTTCGGCTTCGACCTCGTCTTCGGCTTCGACCTCGTCCTCGTCTTCGTCCTCGTCCTCGTCTTCGAGTTCTTCTTCGTCGAGCTCTTCGACGCGAAGTACCTCGAGCGGAATGTTCTCGAGGCGCTGGCCGATCTCCTTGCGAGCGATCCGGGAGGCGTGTTCGTTGCGTTCGACGTTGAACACCGTCATCTCGAGTTCGAGCGCGACGAGTGCCTCGTCGGCGGCGATAAACGCCGGCGGTAGCTCCTCTCCCGACGGCGCGGTCCGTTCCCCCATGTCTATCTCGACGTAGTTCAGGTCAGGGTTCAGCATCTCCCCCGTCTTCGAGATGGCGATCCGGATCGCCTCCTCTTCCGTCTCGACGTCAAACACCGGCACGGCGGCTTCGACGACAACCCTGCAGTTCATACCGTGACATTGTGTGTCCTGCAGTATGAAGCTTCGCCCCGTCTCCAGGGGCAGGACGCCGTCGAGACGCCGCGTGGAGTTCGAAAGGACAAAGCGTTCGCTCTCGAAGATCAACGCGATGGAGACGGGCACGATCCCGGTCGCCGACCTCCCGGGCGGACTAGACCTGTATCGCACGCTCGAGAGCGGCCAGAGCTATCTCTGGCGACGAGACGACGGCGCGATGTACGGCGGCGACCCGAACCCGGAGGCGTGGTACGACACCGTGGTCGACAACAGCTTCGCGAGCAACGCCGGCGGTGATCCGGACGACGTCTCCGCCCACGAGGTCGTCCGCGTCCGACAGCGCGACGGCGTTCTCGAGTGGGAGTCGACGACCGACGCCGACCGACTCGTCCGGCGACTCCTGCGTCTCGAGGACGATCTCGAGGAAATCGTCGCCACAGCCCCGGACGACCCGTTACTCCAGGCGGCCTACGACGCCCACCGCGGGTTGCGACTGGTCGCCGGTCCGCCGTTCGGGACGTTGATCTCGTTTATCTGCTCGGCGCAGATGCGCGTCGCGCGGATTCACGAGATGGTCTCCGCACTCGCCCGCGAGTACGGCGATGTCGTCTTCCTCGAGGGAACGCGATATCACGCGTTTCCAACGCCGACACAGCTCGCTGACGCGACCGAAGCCGAGTTGCGCGAACTCGGGCTGGGATATCGCGCGCCCTACGTCGTCCGGACGGCAGCGATGGTCGCAGACGGCGAGGCCCATCCACGAGAGGCTCGACACCTGCCCTACGAGGAGGCCCGCGAGTACCTCACGCAGTTCGTCGGCGTCGGCGAGAAGGTCGCCGACTGCGTCCTGTTGTTCTCGCTTGGCTTCGACGAGGCCGTCCCGCTCGATACCTGGATCAAAACCGCCATCGAGGACCACTATCCCGACTGCGATGGCGGGAGCTACGCCGAGACCTCCCGGGCGATCCGAACGCGACTGGGTGGTGAGTACGCAGGCTACGCCCAGACGTACGTCTTCCACGAACTCAGAACGCGAAGGTGAGACGCTTAGAGACGCGAAAACAACACATTCACAGTATCACGGAACGGGACTTAACCGTGCACTACATACCACGATAGCTAGTACCGTTCCAAGCGTCGACTGATGAGTGAAACCGGTCAACCGCACTCGGTTTCACCCATCAGTTCAGGCTTTGAACGCCACTAGCGGTAACGGAGGGGTCCCGGCATGATCGGCCGGCGGTCCTACTCCGGCGACTCGCTCGACGTCACCTACCAGGCGATCACCGAGCGTCCCGAACTCGAGGAGGAAGCCGAGGACGTCATCTATGCGACCGACCCCGAACCGATCGGTGAGGAGCGGACTGACGGCGTCCCGGAACTCGACGACCAGGACGACGTCGAACGACCCGACGTCGACGGCCAGTCGGCGTTCGAGGACTGGGGGTGGTCGACGTGAGCGACGGCGGGATCGTCGGCGCGAAGGCTGACCGGACGTCCCAGATCGATCCCGCCACCCTCGAGGCGCGCGATCTCACCTCGTTCAAACACGTCTGCCACCGGTGTCAGACAGCGGCGTGGTGGAACCCGGTGGCGGTGCGTTCGGGGCTGATCGAGCGCGAGGGGAAGAACGATGGTGCGTGACGCCGATCGTGACGACCTCGAGGACGTCGTCGACGACGTCCTCGACGCGATCCTCTCCGGCGAGGCCGTCGATCCGTCCGACGACGTCGACGTCGGGATCGACCAGGACACGCCGACCGCTGGCGGTGACGAGGTCGGCGGCACCACATTCGAGTTCGACGAGGACCGCGACGTCGACGAGCCACCCGTTCGGACACAGTGCCGGTTTTGTGAGCAAGAGTTCCGGACGCTGACGTTCGAGCGTCGCCACCAGTGCGACGGTCGTCGCGACCTCGAGCTGTCCGAGGACGACGGTCGACCGCTGATCGATCCCCAGCTGCACAAGTTCAGCGGCAAGTTCCTAGACGGACACAGGGAATGTGGTCATTCTATCACTCCTTCTTCTGGTTTTTGAAACGAGATCACGCTCAGTTTCCCGTTCCAGATCTCCTTCTGGAATGTGTTCGTTGCAATGTCTGGAACGATCTCTAATGCGGCTTCCCAGGGTCCAGGTTCTGATGGTATCCCGAACCACTTCAGACCGGCTTTCACAAAGAGATTCAAATCGAGTAACTTTGCTGTGGGCGTCACAAACGCAACTTGTCCACCAGGTTTGGTGACCCGAGTCATTTCCTGAATAGTTGTCTCGACCTTTTCTGGCACGAACAGAATCCCACCGAACTCGAATACGACATCGAAGGTATCGTCCGCATAGGGGAGTTGTTCTGCATTCCCCTGAACCAGTCCGACGTTCATCCCCCATTTTCGAGCATTTTTCCGACATTTCTTCAGCATTCCATACGAGATATCCACTCCAAAATAGTCAGCCTCCTTCCCGTTTTCCTGGAGGTTTCGAAGCTGCAATCCCGTCCCCACGCAGCTTTCGAGTACACGGTCTCCGGGGTTCACATCCAACTGTTCGGAGTATTCCGATCGCCCGGCTTCGAGACCGGACAGTATCCTCGTTCTCGACAAATCATATATATAACTCTGTAAATCGAACGTCCATTGCATCCGTCGGTTGATTCCAACCACGTCACCCTCGCGGAGAAGCACTGGAATTCCATCACGGATCGGGAACTGCTCTCCCGACTCCGAATCAATCAGCACGTCGTCGTCACGAACTACTGTATTGCCTGTGTATGGATTCCGTAGTAACCGAAGCCGTTCAGCCGGTTTGGTTCGTTGTTCTTCGCTTGTCCCCATGCATGGATTACGGATTGTAGGGGAGTAAAGCCATGCGCGACTTCTAAAGGAGCAGGAATCCACACAACAGCTAATCGCTCTCGAATGGTATCAATTGGCATGGCTAGTGAGAGTGGACCCGAGACTGTTCAAACCAAACAACGTGAAATACACTCTCTATTGTGGAATCCGACTACTGGAAATTCGCTTGTTTTTGAAGATGGTGTGATGGTCGATCCGACTACAGAAGAGCGGTTCGAAGTCAGGGACGGAATACCGGTGATTCTCCGGAAAGGCGATGTTTTCGGGAACAGTCGGAAACAACAAGCCGCCTACGATTAGTTCACATGAGCTCGCCGAAATCATAACGATCGAATCAGGCGATCGTGTGCTTGAGACCTCTATTGGAACGGGACAACAATTCCAAAACTTCACTCGACGTAGTGTAGTATGTTAACAGCCCACATCTTTGCCAGTGTTACAGGCTGAGACGTCGGAACACATGTGAGTGGCAAAACTCGGCACAACGTTCGATCCAGTTCCGCAGTACTACAGAAGAGCGTTCGCCTTATCTGCTGTAATGGCGTCCGCGACGTTCAGCTAACGACGGTGACCGGTACGGGCGCTCGAAGGACGAGTGATTCAGCCACGCTGCCGAGGAGTACCCGCGGCCATCCGGAGCGTCCGGACCGACCGACGACCAGGTGATCGACGTCTCTCTCGGTGACGCGTTCGGCGATCGTTCGGGCTGGATCACCGCGTTCTGACTCGGTCCGGATCGTCGAACCGCGGTCATCCGCGCGCTGTCGTGTCGTTTCGAGGATGGAGTCAGCGTTGGTAGCCGTCGCGAACGCCTCCGACGGATCGATGACGTGCAAGACGGTGATGGTACCGTTCGAAAATTCGTGCAGGGCGAACTCGAATGCATCGTACGCACGTTCGGATCCGTCGACCGCAACGAGAACCTGTTCGGGTGGCGTGGCGTCCTCACGGTCGACGTTCCGCACTACCGTAACGGTCGTCGGTGATCTACGGGTTACGGTTTTCGCGACGCTGCCGACGAACACGGTGTCGATGCTCGAGCGTCCCTTGCTTCCGACCGAGATCTGGTCGATATCGTTTTGGTCGACGTATTCGAGGATTTGCTCGGCTGGAGCCCCTCGTCGCGTTACTGTCCCTTCGAGGGTTACCCCACGGTGTTCGGCCATCTCTCGTGCTGTGTCGTGAACCTCTTCGGTCTCTTGCTCGGCTTTCGTTAACCAGTTTTCATCGCGTCCCGGCCCCTCGTATCGTTTCTTCGTCGGATTGATCACGTATAGTGTGGTGTGGGAAGCGTCGGGAAACGTCACGAAACTGTATTCCAATGCGTCGAACGCCTCGTCCGACCCGTCGATCGGATCGAGAACACGTTGTACCATTTGGTTCGACCCCTCGCGGGGGACGTACCATGTCGAACGCAATAATGCTATCCGGAGGACTCGCACGACGCTGGGCCGTTCGAGGTGAACTGCAGTGAGTACGTCGCACGAGCGAACCTGGCGTCCCTCATGCTTTATTACTTGGTTCGTGGCCAGATCAAGTCGGAACGGCTATGGTCCAGAATATCGTCTCCCCGACAGACGGTAGCGACACCAGTTTTCGAGCAATGGAGCGGGCGGTTCACATCGCAAAACCGTTCGATGCGAAAATCCACGCGCTTGCGGTGATCCCGCAAATGACTAGGGGGAGTCAGGCCCGTACGAAATGGGAAGAGCGTGTCAAAGAGTCCCACGATCGGGCCCGGGAACTTGTCGAATCGGAGAACCTCGAGTTGACGGTAGAAACGCTGGAAGGCCCGGTAGCGAGCCGAATCGTGCAGTACGCCGACGAGCACGACGTCGATCTGATCGTCATGGGAACCCACGGGCGAACCGGCCTCCATCGATTCCTGGTGGGGAGCGTCGCCCAACGAACGATACAGATGTCATCCGTGCCAGTTTTGACGGTACCGCCTGCGGAGTGAGGCCGATCGGGGCGACTCCCGAAACCGGATGACACTCCAAGGCAGTCCGGGTACCTTGTGGCTTACCGGTCGGGGAATCGGAAACCGGTCATCCCCCGTCACCGGAGGGGTGCTCCGACACAGCGACGACCGGGACGTCTACTCGCCGCAGCACGCGTTCGGTCACGCTCCCGAGAAAGTGACGGCTCACTCCCGATCGGCCGTGGGTCCCCATGACGACGAGGTCGACGTCGTGGGATCCTACGAAATCGGTGATCGCCCGATGTGGAACGCCCGTGAGGAGCGACGCCTCCACCGGAGCGACGTTCGACTCTCGCGCCACGTCCACGACAGCCTCGAGCGCCTGTCGGCCACGTTCCTCGAGGTCGCTAGCCGTTCCCGAGAGATCGTCGACGACCGTCGAAGGAACGACGTGAACGACGTGGACTGACACGTCCACCGCCGCCGCGATGTCGACAGCGTGCGCGGCCGCCGCCATCGCGCCATCGCTCCCATCGGTCGGGACGAGGATCGTGTCGAACGTCGACGCCAGGGCCGCACCTTCGTTGACCGTCACGACCGGGACGGGGGCCGTCCTGATCGTTCGTTCGGCAACGCTCCCCAGCACCCGCCGGTCCGGGTGCGCCGCGCCGTGGGTCCCCATTACGACGCAATCGACCCCGTGCTCGCCCACATAGTCGACGATCGCGTCGTGGACGTGCGTTGCGCCGTCAAGAACGGACGTCTCCGTTCGCACATCAACGTCGGGGCCACCTCCTCGACGGCCGCCACTAGCCGGTCGCCGCGGGCAGAGTCCCCATCTTCGAGCACGTGGACGGCGTGCACCACCGAGTCGAACCGCCGGGCAAGCGAGAAGGCGGTCTCGGCCGCGACCACCGAGACGTCGCTCCCGTCGGTCGGCGCCAGGATTCGTGCGTACATCGGTACTTCGACTCTCACAAGCCCTGGAGACATAATATAAGGAGGTCTCGTCGGACGCCGTCGCCTTCAGCACTGGATGAGTGTGATCGGCGCGGCCGGCGCGTCGGACCAGGAGTACGACGTGTTCGTCGTCAGGTCCCCGCTCGACAACGACGGCGGGACGAACGGCGGTCGTCGCCGTTCCCCGAGGGCTCGTCCCGAGTTCTCGGGGGCATCGGATCAGCGATCATTATCGTAGCCGATGAGGATACCGACCGCCGCCAGCCCGATTGGAACGACGACGGCGAGGAATTTCCAGTTGCGTTTGATCTTCGCCGAAATCGGCTCTTTGGTGTCGTCCTCGGTCGTATGTGGGTCGGCGATCTCGTCGATGTCTCGAAACTCGTCGGTGGTGAATCGCTTCCGATCTGAGGGTGGTGTCTCCTCTGTCACGGACGCTCACCCCCACAGGGTTCGAACGGGTCGAATCGGGTTCCTCGTGGTCGGTGTTGGATTGCATGGGTTCGGTGGATAGATCGATCGACAGGCGGTACGACTCGGGTGCGTGTACGGTGACCTCGAGCGGATAGTCACAGCTCGTCGACGGCGGCAACAAGAGAATGGCCTCGCTGGGAACGAGCACGGCACGAAACTCGCCGCCGGGTTCCAGCGGGAAACCGACCTGTTGGGTGGACTCCTTCGGGAAGTACACAAGTACGTCTTTCACCATCTCCGGGCCGGTGAGTGATACGGATTGCTGTAACGATTTACCGGTGCAACCGCAGAACGGTCGCGGCTGCGCCGGTAAAGGCTTACAACGGTCCGTATGACGCCTCGAGGGTCGGCTTTTTGTCTCTCACGGTCGATTCCTCGCACGTGACCGATCGAAAACGCGCACACGTCCTCGTTTCCGGCAGGGTACAGGGCGTCGGCTACCGTGCGAACACACGGCGGACGGCTCGCAGGAACCGCGTCGACGGCTGGGTGAAAAACCTGGACGACGGCCGCGTCGAGGCCGTCTTCGAGGGTCCCGAGGACGCCGTCGAGTCGATGATCGAGTGGTGTCACGAGGGGAGTCCGGCCGCGAGCGTCGAAGACGTCACGGTCGAGTACGAACGGCCTCGAGGCGAGGACGGATTCGAGATCCGGTACTGATGGCGACGAGACGAGATCAGACGGCCAAGACGGAGGGTTCATTTCGACGGCGACCAACGTGTCGACATGGTATCGAGACGACAGCTGCTCGCGGCGGCCGGGGCCGGAGTTGGGCTCGGGGTCGCTGGCGTCGGCGTCGGCACTGCGGTCCACCGGGGCACGGTCTGGGAGAAGTGGGTTCGTGGCCGACGGGACGGCGAGAGCGACGACCTCCACGCCGTAGTCGCAGACAGCAGCCGTAGCCCGTACGTCACGGACCGACTCGAGGACGTCGACGTCTTCGGGCCGGGAGCCGAGCGGACGCCGGTCGTCTCCGCGGACGATCACGATCGGCTCACCGACCAGTACGCCGACGTCGAGTACGGTCTCACGATCTGTGTCGAGAACGGCCAGCTCGAGTGTGAGGGCGATACGGTCGACCGGTCGACGTTCAACGCGGTACAGGTCGGCGAGGAGGCCACGGCGATCGCGGCTGGCGGTCGGTTCCGGCTCCTTCGACGGTAGCCCCACACGTTTTTCGCGACCGCGGGCGAACCACTGTGAGTACATGATCACTGGGAGACGGATGGCCGTCGTCGACGAGAACGCGGCCAGCCTCGGGGTACCGCGAAAACAGCTGATGGAGTCGAGTGGCAACGCCGTCGCCCGCGTCGTCCGGTCGGTCGCCGACCCGGGCGCTCGCGTCGCGATCGTCGCCGGCCGCGGGAACAACGGCGGAGACGCGTTCGTCGCCGCCCGCTTTCTCGAGACGTACGACGTCACCACGCTGTTGCTCGGCCGGGCCGAGACCATCGGCACCGAGATCGCCCGCGAGAACTGGGCGGCCCTCGACGCCGGCGCGTACGACGTCCGCGAGGTGACCGACTCGAGTGCGTTCGCCCTCCCCGAGGCGGACGTGATCGTCGACGCGATGCTCGGGACGGGAGTCAGCGGCGACCTTCGAGAGCCGGCGGCGACGGCCGCGCAGGCGATCAACGAAGCGGACGCGACCGTCGTCGCCGTCGACGTCCCCTCCGGGTTCGACGCCGACGCGGGCGAGCACGCGACAAACGGCGTCGCCGCCGACCACGTCGTCACGTTCCACGACACGAAACCGGGACTCGACGACCTCGGCGCCGAGGTCACCGTTTCGGACATCGGTATCCCGGCCGCGGCGGAGCGATTCGTCGGTCCCGGTGACCGGCGACTCGCCCGTCCCGAGCACCGAGACGGTCGGGCGTTCGTGATCGGCGGCGGCCCTTACACGGGTGCGCCCGCGCTCGCAGCCCAGGCCGCCCTCCGGACGGGCGCGGAGCTGTCGTTCGTCGCCGCACCCGAATCCGTCTCGGGCGAGATCCAGGGCTACGCCGAGGACCTCATCGTCCAGCCCTACGAGGGGGACGTACTCACACCCGAGCAGGTCGAGGACCTCGTCGAGACGGCAGAACGCTACGACGATGTCGTGATCCTCGGTCCCGGACTCGGCACCGCCGACGAGACGCTCGAGGCGGCTCGCGAGTTCCTCGAGTCCTACACCGGACCCGCGGTGATCGACGCCGACGCGCTCGCGGTCGTTCCCGACGTCGACACCGACGCGACGCTCGTCTGTACGCCCAACCGCCGGGAACTTGCGGGGATGGGTGGCCCCGAGACCGACGACCTCCGAAGCGTGACAGACGAGATCGAAGCGTTCGCCGCCGACCTCGGTCACGTCGTGCTCGCGAAAGGGGTCGACGACGTGATCACCGACGGCGAGCGAACCCGGATCAACCGCGCTGGCGCGTCCGGACTGGCCGTCGGCGGCAGCGGCGACACGCTCGCGGGGATCGTCGCGGCTCTCCTCGAGCACGCCGCTCCCTTCGACGCAGCCTGTGTCGGAGCCTACGTCAACGGGACGGCAGGCGAACGGCTGGCCGAGCGAAACGGGAACGGCTTTCTCGCATCCGAACTGCTTTCTGCGATCCCGCCCGCACTGTGGGGTGAGAACGATGAGTGAAGACCCTGACGCAGACACAGACGAACTCACCCACACCACGGCAGAAGGTGACGTCCAGATGGTCGACGTCGGCGACAAACCCGACACGAAACGGCGGGCCGTCGCCGCCGGCGAGATTCGCCTCCAGCCCTCGACCGTCGAGGCGATCCGCGCGGACGAGGTCGGCAAGGGTGACGTGCTCGCCACTGCCCGCGTCGGCGCGATCCAGGCCGTCAAACACACCTGGGAGACGATCCCGATGTGTCACCAGATACCAATCACGAACGTCGACACGGGTTTCGAGCTTCGTGAGGACCGGATCGAACTCACCGTCGCCGTCGAGACGACGGGCAAGACGGGCTGTGAGATGGAAGCCTTAGAGGGCGTCACGACCGGGCTGAACGTCGTCTGGGACATGGTGAAAGCGATCGAGAAAGACGGCGACGGCCAGTATCCCGAGACGGGCATCGAGAACGTCCGGGTGCTCGAGAAAGAAAAACGGCGGGCGTAGCCGCCGTTTCAACGTGCTGGCGGCCGCTCGATCACTCGAGGTACTCGATCAACTCGATACGCTCTCCAGCGGGGCCCTCGAAGAACGCGATCTTCAGATCGCCGAACGTCGTCGGTTCCATGACGAACGAGACTGCGGACTCGAGGTCGGCGGCCGCGGCGTCGACGTCGTCGACGACGTATCCGAAGTGCAAGACGCCGTAGGGAAGGTCCTCGACCAGGCCCGCAGCCTCGTACGGCGCCCGATCGAAGAGGTAGACCCGCTTGTCACCGACCGACAGGGCTGCGTGTTCGACAGCCTCGGCGCCCGCGTCGTCGGCCTCGGCTCGCTCGTGCTCGAGGCAGTCGCCGTCTACGTGCTCGCGATAGAACGCAAGCGCCTCCTCGACGTCGGGCACGTTCAACGCAACGTGGAAGAACGACCCCGGTGAGACCATGATTCGAACCGTCGTAGCGACCTCAGAGGTCCATTCCGCCGTTGACGTCGATCACTTCGCCGGTGATGTACGAAGACTGCTCGCTCGCGAGAAACTGCACGACGGCAGCGATGTCCTCGACTTCGGCGAGTCGCTCGAGTGGGACGCCCGCGATGATCCGCTCGAGGACTTTATCGGGGACCGACTCGATCATGTCGGTCTTGGTGTAGCCGGGGGCGACGCAGTTTGCCGTCGAGCCACCCTGGGCGAGCTCGAGGGCGATCGTGCGGGTAAAGCCGAACATCCCGCTTTTGGCGGTGGCGTAGTTCGCCTGGCCGAAGTTACCCTGTTTCCCGACGACGCTCGAGATGTTGATGAGCCGTCCCTCCTCGGCGTTCCAGATGTCGTCGTAGAACTCCTGGGTGCAGTTGAACATCCCCCCGAGGTTGACGTCGATGACCCGATCCCACTCCTCGCGGGTCATCTCGATGAACTGGGTGTCGGCAGTGAGTCCGGCGTTGTTTACGAGTACGTCCGCCGGACCGAACGCCTCGTGACAGACCTCGCGCATGTGCTCGACGTCCTCTCGGTTCGTGACGTCTGCTCGTGCGGCGACTGCGTTCCCGCCGAGATCCTCGATCGTTTCGACGGCGTCGTACGCCGCGTCCTCCGAGGAACGGTAGTTGATGACCACGTTCGCACCTTCGTTGCCGAGGTGCTCTGCGATGCCACGGCCGATCCCGCGTGCGGAGCCGGTGATGACGCAGGTGCGTCCCTTCATTGACATGGCTATGACCGTATTGAACACCCGACAGTACATAAGATCACGTGGGTATCACGACCGATCGATATCTCGAACGGACGAAACGGCTACAGCGGTGCTATCGATCCCGCGCCTGCTCGACCCAGTTTTCGATCCGGCCCGGGGAGATGCCGGTATCGGCGGCGAGGGCTGTGACGTCAGCGGTCGCGAGATCGCTGAACGTCTCGATGCCGGCTGCACGGAGGTCGTCGGCGTAGGAGTCGCCGACGCCGTCGAGTGCCGTCAGATCGTCCACGTCCATCGCCGACGTCACGCCCGCGCCGTCCGCTTCGGTCGATTCGACGTCCGCGCCCGTCTCGTCACCGGCGGCGTCCTCGGCGAGGGAAGGCTCCTCGGCGAGAGCCTCGTCGCGGTCTGTCGGACCGGTCGCCTCGGTTTCGGACTCGAGCGTCTCGCCGTCCTCGTCGAGCCGGGAGCGCTCGGCGAACCAGTCACAGACATCCGGCCAGAGTTCGCCGTGGCTGCGCGAGGAGACCGACATCCCGATGTGGCCGGTCGGGAACTCCATGATCTCCGTGTCCTCGCTTGGAATCGCGTCGTTGAACGGCTTCGACGCACCCGGCGGGATGAGGTGGTCGTACTCCGCGACGATCTGGAGGATCGGCATCTCGAGGTTCTCGACGTCGACGTGGTCGTCGCCGAGGTACAGTTCGTTCTCGATCAGCTTGTTCTCCTGGTAGACGTCGCTGATGAACTGATCGTAGGTCGCACCGGCGACGTCGATGCCGTCGCCTAACCACTTCTCCATCCGGGCGAAGTTCTCGACGAAGTCCTCGTCCGCCATGTTCTCGTAGAAGCGGACGTACTTCGTGACGTTGTTCTGGACGGGATCCATCAGCGCGAATCCGAGATCCAGAAACTCCGCCGGGACGTTGCCGAACGTGTCGGTCACCGCCTCGGGATCGTAGTACTCCTCTGCGCCCCAGAGTTCGAGGACGCCACCCTCGCCGGTGAAACAGAGGCCGGCGGCCATCAGCCCGAGGTTGCGGACCTTTTCGGGGTCGAGGGCGGCGTACATCGCCGACATGGTGCCGCCCATACAGTAGCCGAGCAGGTTGATCGCGTCGACGCCGGAGCGTTCGCGAACCACGTCGACGCAGTTGTCGATGTAGCGACTGACGTAGTCCTCGAGCGTGAGCGAGCGATCGAGCGGCGAGGGCTCGCCCCAGTCGATGAGGTAGACGTCGAACCCCTCCTCGAGCAGCGTCTGGACGACCGAACGATCGGGCTGGAGGTCGAGGATGTACGGGCGATTGATCAACGCGTAGGTGATCAGGATCGGGACGTCGTGTTGTTCCTCGGTCAGCGGTTCGTAGTGTTTGAGATGGAGCTTGTTCTCCTCGTAGACGACCTCGTGGGGCGTCTGGCCGACCTCGACCTCGTTTAACGTCTCCGAGCGATCCGGCGCGACCGCGAGGTTCTCGGCTGTCTCGGCCGCTCCCTCCCAGGCCTGCCGTTGCATGTCCATCGCGAGTGCGTACGGGTTTTTCATTCTTGGAGTTCCTCGAGGACGCGGTCGAGTTTCTGCTCGACTGCGTGTTGTCGTCGCTCGAGTTCGACGAGGCGGTCGCCGACCTCGACGACGTCGCGTTCGGTCGCGAACCCGAGCGTCCGAAGTGTCGACTCGGCGGTCTCGTCGGCCTGTTGTTGCGCGTCGAGGACGTCGCCGACGGTCTCGCCGGTCATCTTGGCGAAGGCGGTCGTCGACATGACCTCCTTGAACGCCTCGTTTGCGGTGTTGAGCCAGATGTCACGGAACTCTTCGACGTCGACGTCCTCGCCTTCGGCGACGTCGTTGACCCGCTCGACCATCTGGCGGGAGGCGTCCATCCAGGCCTCGTAGGCGCGGGCGTATCCCTCGACGCCGTCGGCCATCTCCTCGTCGTCGGTCGTCTCTTCGACCGTCTGCGTCCAGCTCTCGACGAACTGGGCCTGTGCTTCCATGTTCTCCTCGAGTGCCTCGAGGAGTTGCTCGTTCCACTGTTCGACGAACGCGTTCCAGTTTTGCGTCTGGGGCTGAGAGTCTGTCATTGAAAGAACGTGCGGCCGCGAATGGGGAAACGTTGTCGCTATCTCGGAACGTCGAACTCCTCGGTGGCCGACTCGAGTCGGTCAGCCGCCTGCGTGACGTTCGTCTCGACGTGCTCGTGGGCCTGGAGGAACGAATCGAACGAGGAGTCGACGGCGTCCGTGTAGCTCGCAGCGAACTCGTCGTAGGCGTTGCCGGCCTCCGTTGTCGCTTCGGCGAGCGCCTCGAGCGATTGAATCTGGGTCTCGGTGGTGGCGTCGACGCCCTCTTCGACCATCTCGCGGATCTCGGTGAAATCAGCCGCCTCCTCTGGTGTGTTCGCCTCGAGGGCGTCGAGCGAGGTGAAAACGGCACGTTTCGTCAGCTCGGCGTTTTGCTCGACGAGCGCCTCCGAGGCCGAGACGGCGTCGGCGACGGCGTCGAAGGAGGTTCGCTGTGCCTCGATCGCGTCGTGGGTCAGGGCCTGACTCTGTTCGACGGCGGTGCGCTGTGCATCGAAGACGGTGGTAACTGGGTTCTGCTGGCTCATGGTTGTGGTCACTCCTGATCGCGGTCTCGTTTGACCGGAACGACGATCGTCTGGACGATGTCGCCCTCTTCGATGTCGAGGGCTTCCCGTTCCGGTTCGGGAATACTGATCCGGCCGCCGCTTTGGACGCGGGCTTTGAACGTCGCGGTCCCCAGGCTCGTCGGGCCAAGTGTCGACAGCTCGTCGAACGGCGACTGCGTTTGCATGAACTGCTGCCAGAGCTCCTGTTGGGACTCGGCGACGTTCTCGCCTGCCTCCTGTATCTCCTCGAGTTGCTTTTTCATCATCGCCGGCGGAAACCAGGGTGGCTGACCGGAATCGTCCGTCATCACTCGAGCAGTCGTGCGGCGTCGTAATAAGCGTTTCCATAGAAACCCATTCTATGGTATCAGATGGGGCGGCTTTTCGGATCGGTCGATACCGACGCTCGTACCGAGGAGGGCCGTCTCGACGTTACTGACGATCGTTACCGGTCGAAATAGTTCATTACCAACCGAAAACAGACGTTATCGGCCGGAAAACCGACGGCCAACGACACGGTCGGTGTCTCATCGTCACGGTTTTACACCGGTTGTCCCACACTGGCGAATCGGTCTCGTCGGCCGTGACCAAAGGAGTCATAACTCCGCAACCGTTCCTTGCGATTGTATGTCACAGCAGAACGTTGGGGGGGACAATATTTCAACTCTAACGAACGTGTGGACGACGATGGCAAGCAGCTTCCTCCAGGGAGCGACCGCCGCAAACCGCGCCGCCGTCTCCGCACTCGTTCCCCCAGCCGCCAGCAAGAACGGTTCCGACTCCGCCCCGAAAGCCGTCACCGCCCCGATCTCCTCGCTCGAGTACTCCGATCTCGACTGGGAGTTCGAACGAACCGTCGACGACCCCGACCAGATCGACGTCGGCGACACCGTCACCTTCGGCAAGACGCTTACTGACGAGGACGTCGCCGCGTTCGCGCGAGCGAGCGGCGACACGAACCGACTCCACCTCGACGAGGAGTTCGGTGCCGACAGTCGCTTCGGCGAACGGATCGTCCACGGCACCCTGGCGTCCGGACTCATCAGCGCCGCCCTCGCTCGCCTGCCGGGGCTGACCGTCTATCTCTCCCAGGACCTCGAGTTCCGTGCACCGGTCGGCGTCGGCGACCGCGTCTCCGCCCGGGTCGAAGTCGTCGAAGACCTCGGAAACGGCCAGTATCGCCTCGAGACGATCGTCCACGACGAGGACAGCGACGAGACGGTCATCGGCGGCGAAGCCGTCGTGTTGATCGACGACCTCCCCGAAGAGTAGTCGCCCGCGACTCCACACTCTGCGTTTCTCGCCGTCGGCACCGACCGACGAGCGCCGCCTCTCACGCCATTTATAAGTTACTCGGCACGAATCGAACCACCATGACGCGTTTCGGGACCGCCGGAATTCGCGGCCCTGTCGAAAGCGAGGTGACGCCCGAGCTCGCGGTCGCCGTCGGCCGGGCCGCAGGCGAGCCGGGCGAGACGGTCGTCGTCGGCCGCGACGGCCGCGAAACCGGTCCCGCCCTGGCGGCAGCGCTCGAGGCCGGCCTCGCAAGCGCCGGGGCCGACGTCCGTCGTCTCGGCGTCGTGCCGACACCCGCGCTCGCGTTCGCCTCGCGGGGGCGACGTGGCGTGATGGTAACCGCGAGTCACAACCCGCCCGCCGACAACGGGCTCAAACTCTTCGTCGACGGGGTCGAGTACGACCGCGACGCCGAGGCGACGATCGACGCCCGAATCGAAGACGAGCCCGGTCCGGCTCCGTGGGACGAGTGGGGCAGCTCCGAGCGGGTCGACGTTCTCGAACCGTACCGCGAGGCCGTCACGGCGTACGTTCGCGATCGGTTCGGCGACGAACCGCTCGCGAGGCTGTCGGTCGTCGTCGACTGCGGGGCGGGCGTCGGCGGGCTCGCGACGCCACAGGTCCTCGATCGACTCGGCGCGGACGTCGTCGCGTTGAACGCCGCCGTCGACGGACACTTCCCGGCCAGAGAGAGCAAACCGACCCCGGAGACGCTGTCGGACCTCTCGGCGTTTCTCGCCGAGGGCTCGTTCGATCTCGGGCTGGCACACGACGGCGACGCCGACCGACTCGTCGTCCTCGACGGGAACGGCGACGTCGTCCACGAGGACACCGTCCTCGCGGTCGTCGCCGCCGACTACGTCCGCCGCTCCGAGGCGGCCGATCCCGTCGTCGTCACCACGCCCAACGCCTCGGCCCGGATCGACGAGCAGGTCCGGGCGGCGGGCGGACGCACCGAACGCGTCCGACTCGGTGCCCTCCACGAGGGGATCGCTCGAGAACGCCGCGAGGGCGGCGACGGCACCGCCGTGGTCTTCGCCGCCGAACCCTGGAAACACGTCCACCCCGCCTTCGGCGGCTGGATCGACGGGGTGGCAAGCGCCGCCGTCGTCGCCTGTCTCGTCGCAGACGCCGACAGCGTCGACGCGCTTCGAGCCCCGGTCAGCGAACGCCCCTACCGCAAACGAAGCGTCGACTGCGCCGACGAGGCCAAATCGGCCGTCATGGACCGCCTCGAGACCGCACTCCCCGAGGAGTTTCCCGACGCGACCGTCGAGACGGCCTACGGGGTTCGCCTCGAGTTCGACGACGCCTCCTGGACGCTCGTCCGTCCGAGCGGCACCGAGCCGTACGTCCGGATCTACGCCGAGAGCGACGACGTCGCGGCGCTCGTCGCCGACGTTCGCGAGGTCGTCGAGCGAGCGATCGCAGACGCCGTGTGACGGCTGTCGTCGTGGTACCGGGCTCGAGCGGTCTCGAGTTCGGATTCGAACGCCGCGTCGGTTCGTCGATCGCCCCGAGAACGTCGTGTGCTGTCCGAGGAACGCGACGCCCACCGGCGGCGATCACTTCACCCGAAACGGGTTGTCGTCGGCGTCGTCGTCCTCGTCGCTCTCGTAGGGCTTTCTCGCCGTGATCGTCACCGTCGCCTCGGGATCGTCCTCGTCTTCCCACGGACTGTCGTACGCCGAGAGTTCGACGTCGGTTACCTCCCAGCCCTCGGCCTCGACCAGCTCGATCAACCGCCGCTGATCGGCGAGCATATCGTCGTCCATACCCACCCGTACGCCGGCGCGTGGCCTTAGTACTGTCTCACTCGCCGACGGGCTCGGCCGAGGTCGGTCACCACGACGGCCACGCCGTTTTTTCACCTCGCGGCGCGTACAACGACCGATGACCGAACGCTGGGAGGAACTGTTCGAGCGCGGTGAGGCCTACGACGTCTCGCTGTCGGACGTCCGCGAGGAACTCGATCGACATCGGACCGACGACGGTGATACGGATGGCTGAATCAGCCTCCAACCCCGACCGACCGAACCCGGCTCGCGTCGTCGCCGACGCAGACGTCCTCGCGGCGGACGTACTCGTCGGGGGCGACGCCCGCGAGGCGCTCGACGTCGTCCGTCGACACTCCTGGGTCGAACTGGTCGCGAGCGATCCGTTGCTCGCCGAGACGGAGTCGCTCGTGGCAACCCTCTCGGATCCCGACCTCGCCGCGTCCCACCGCGAGCGCCTCGCGGACGAGCGCGTCCGCGTCGAACACCCCGACGGCGACCACGCGGCGCTCGCCTCGGCGTACGCGGGCCAGGCCGCACACCTGCTGTCGTACAACGAAGGGCTGGGATCGGCGAAAGCCGGACTGACGATGCAACGCCAGCTCTCGGTGAGCGTTCGCTCGCCCGACGCCTTCGTCCGGGTCTTCGACGCCGACAGCCTCTACGAGGCCGTCGAGGGTGGGTCGTACCCGGGTCCGGACCGGGATCCACGGACAGAATGACATCCTCCCCGCCGTGAACAGTAGACGCCGAATCTAATTCACGACACTGCTGGTGAGGTTGTCTACTGTGAACGGCGGGACGCTCTCGCTGTTGAAAGGTAGCCTCGAGAGCCCCACCGTCTCCGGCGTCGGCCGGAACTGCGCTGTCAGTTCGATCGGACGGATCTCGGTCGCCGACGCGACCGAACGTCGAACGCGAACCGAACCGGGCGACGGCCGCTACTCGCGACGGAACGACGCCAGCACGCTGGCAGCGAGCAGCGAAACGGCGGCGACGACGACGCCGAAGCCGGGCTGTGCGTCGTCGTCAGCCGGCTCGTCGTCAGCGTCGTCGACTGTCTCGTCCTCGTCGCGGTCGTCGTCCGCGACAGCCTCGTCGTCGGCGTCGTCCTCCTCGAGATCGTCCGCGTCGTCGTCGTCAGCCTCGGCCTCGGCGGTCAGGGTCGCCGTCACGTCGACGTCCGCGCCGTCGATCGTCACCGCCTTCGCGACGTCCTCGTAGCCCGCCGCCGAGATCTCGAGGTCGTACTCGGCGTCCTCGAGGGCGAGCGTAGCGACGCCGTCGGCGTCGGTCTGGTTCGTCTCGTCGCCGACCGCGACCGTGGCGTCGGTGACGGGGTCGCCGGCCTCGTCGGTGACCGTCGCCTCGAGGAGGGCGGGCGTGGGTTCGTCGTCCGGGTCGTCGTCTTCGTCCGGATCCGGATCGGGGTCGGGGTCGACGAACGTCGCGTCGGGATCGTGCTCGTCGGCGTCGACGGTGCTCGGACACGTAACGCCCGTGTCGGTGACCAGAAACTCGAACTCGTAGCCTCTCTCGTCGATGCCCTCCTCGTCTGCGAGGTGTTCGAAGTCGGCGACGATACCGTCTGCCTGGTCGACGTCCGAGAGGTCGAGGCCGACGTAGCCGTCGCCAGTGAACGAGTCGACGCCGCCTGCGTCGCGGTCGTACCCGAGGCGATCGAGCGGGAGGTGGTCGGGGTCGTCGATCTCCTCGACGTCGCTTTCGGGGTGGGTGATAAACAGCGCCCGGAGCTGGTCGGCGTCGAGGCCGTCGGCCGAGACCGTCACGTTGTAGTCGCCGCGGTTGCTGTCGAACGCGACGTCGACCTCGTCGCCAGTGGTGACGTCGGTCTCCGCCCAGCTGACGGTCAGCTCCTGGGCGACGACCTCGAAGATCGGCGAGTCGCCCGCTGCAGAGCGCAGGACGTACTCGCCCTCGAGGTCGTCGGTGTCGAACTCGACGACGTCGCCGTCGACGGCGAGTTCGCGGACGAACGACGAGGAGTCGACCGCGCCGGCGCTCGAGTCGGTCACCTCGCGGAGTTCGACGATCTCGCCGTCGTCGAACGTCTCGTCGGTGGCGACGATCGTCTGGCCGGCCCAGACGACGCCGCGGTCGAGGTCGTCGGCGTCGGTCTCGATCGGTGGCGTGGCGGTAGCCGTCCCCGCCCCGACGGCAAGCGTCGCACAGACGACGACGGCGGCGAGAACCAGCGTGCGGCCGGTCCGGCGGTTCGGGTTCGGACGTGTGGTATCGGTGGTCATGGGAGGGTTCGCATCCGGTCACAGGTCGCGGAGACCGGAGACGGGTAGCCGTTGGAACTGATCACGCAAATTGATTGTGGCGGTGGCTGTCGCTATCGGGGATCGTCTCGGGATCAGTCGCACGAAAAATGAAACCGCGATCGGAAATGGCCGAATCGAACCGAACCGATTCGGTGGTTTCAGGCTGGGATTGCTGCTGGTGCCTTAGTTCTGCCGGCGCAGGGCCAGCATCGCAGCGGCGAGCAGCGCGACGACGGCGACGGCGACACCGAAGCCGGGCTGTTCGTCGTCGTCAGCCGGCTCTTCGTCGTCGGTGTCGTCGACAGCGTCGTCATCTTCTTCGACGTCGTCATCTTCTTCGACGTCGTCATCGTCCTCTTCCTCGGCAACCGTCAGGGTGCCGGAGGCAGCGTCGTCGTCGGTGGTGACTTCCCAGTCGAGCTCGGCTTCGTCGGCGGTGTCGAAGTCGTAGCTCTCGCTGACGCTGTCGCCACCGTCGAGCTCGAGGTCGTCGGCGTCGACGGTCTCGCCGTCGATGGTGACCTCGTAGCTGGTCGTGCCAGTTTCGTCGCCGACGTTCGTGACCGTCACGTCGAGGCTGGCGTCGTCGCCAGGTTCGACTTCACCGGGTGCGGCAGCGTCGACGTCGAAGTCAGCGGGCAGCTCGGGGTCGTCGTCGACCGCTTCGACGACGACTAGGTCAGCGTCCGCAGTGTCCGAGCCGCCGACACGGAAGGTTGCGTCACCGGTGTCGCCCTCCTGGTTGCCCGAGAGGTCGTCGATTTCGCCCTCGAAGGAACCGTCGGCAGCGATTTCGGCGTCAACGGTGTAGGTGAACGATGGCTCGACTTCGCTGTCGGACGTGACGCGGACATCAGCGTCCGAGCCGGGTGCGACGTTGGTCGTTCCTTCGATCAGCGCGTCTTCGACGTTCTCGACCTGGACGCGTTCGTCAGCGTCGAGGTTGTCGAATTCGGCGTCAGGTTCGACGACCGTGAACTCTTGGGTAGCGACTTCGGTCTCGTCTTCGTCAGCGCCGAAGTACGGGAAGGCCGGTTCGCCAGTTGCATCAGCACTACCTTGTGGGCTGTTGCTGTGGAATTCGAACCGGTCGTCGTCGTCAGCCTCGTACTCGATCGTTGCGGTGAAGTCCTGATCGGGGTCGAGGTCGCGGTCGAAGGCGTCGCTCGAGCTGGTGTCGACGACGATGTACATCTCGCCCGCGTCGTTGTCGACGATGACGAAGATGTCTTCCTCGTCAGCACTGTCGAAGGCTGCAGAGGTCGGGTCCTGACCCGTGATGTCGTCGGCTTCGATTTCGATCGTGACACCCTCACCGGTCTGGTCGTTCAGCTCGTGGATCGTCTCGGGGTGGAAGCCGTCTTCGTCGGTGATGGCCTCGAAGCCGTTGTCGTCTTCGGCGACCATCCAGCCGAAGATACCGCTCGCTTCAGCCTGGACGACGAGCCGGTCGTCTTCGGCGACGTCCATGCGCTCGGTGGCGATGTCGTCGATGTCCTCGAGGGAGTCGTCCTCGTCGGCGTCGTCTTCGGGTGCGACGTGGGTGTTCACCGCGTCGACACCGGGTCGGACGAGGTCCATCGTGGCGAATCCGATCTCGTCGTCGAGTTCGGACTCACCGCCGTCAACGATGAAGTTGCCGTTGTTGTCGGCAGCGACATCGTAGCTGATCGGCTGGAGCGGTCGGACGATCTGGTCGAAGCCGTCGTCAGGACCAGCTTCGTCGATCAGGTTGAGTTCTTCGAGGTACTCCTCGTAGGTAATCACGTCTTCACCAACGTCATCGTCCCAGAAGGTAGCGTCGGTACCTTCGTAAAGTTCACTCTCGATTTCATCATCATCGGAGTAGTAGACGTTTTCGACGTCGGTGTCGGCACCGAGCATACGGGTGTTCACCGCGAACTCGACGGATCCGCTATCGTCGTCATCCTCGACGTAGAGAATGTCGACGAATCCGGAGTCTTCGTCACCGATCTGGATGTATGCATCGTCGGTGTCCTCGAGTTCGATTTCGTACTCGACGATGTCACCGGCGTGCTGTTCGTAGACACCCTGGTCGAAGTCGGCGTCAGCGTCTTCCTCGCGGACCGTAATGTCGGCCGTGGCTTCGGCTTCAGTGTCGTCGACACTGAGTTCAAAGGTGTAATCGCCGTCGTCGATGTCATAGAACGAGACATCTGCGTCCGTGTCACTGATGCTCGACATCGCAACCTTCTCGTCTGCGTCGTCCTCACCATCGGCGTAGACGAGGACATTGAACGGGTTCGCATCCGTTTCGACTAGGTCTTGGAGTTCGGCACCAGTTTCAGGCCCAGTCGCAGTTTCATCATCGATGTAGAGTCTGTCGTCCCCATCCGTCACGACTTCGTCACGAATGTCGTCAGAGAGGAGGTCCGAACGGATGTCACCGATTTCTTCTCCATCGAGGGGGTCCGCACCATCGTCGACTTCAACACCATCTGAATCGACGTTCTCTAGCGTGACGAGGATGTCGACGAGTTCTTCCTCATCGAGATCACCGTCAGCACTCACGTTCACCGAGTACGTGCCACGGTCGGAATCAACGTCAAGCTCGGTGACGGAATCTTCACCTTCGTCGGTGACTTCGTCGTCATCGAACTCGGCGTCGAAGTCCTGGATCGTCACTTCGAAGACATCATCCTGGTCCACAGGACGGTCGACGTCCGGACCGAGGATGAAGTAATCTCCTTCGTCGAGGTCGCTAGTATCGATTTCGACCTCCTCATCGTCAGCTGTCAATTCCTCTTCGAAGGAGCTGTCGGAGACTTCATTCTGGTCGTTGTAGTCGTTAACGCTCCGAAGCTCGTACGTATCGTCCTCATCAATCTCTGTTTTATCTGCAATCACGTCCTGTCCCTGGAACACCACACTAACTTCGTCACCATCGACGTCTTTGTAGGTAACCCCGTCGTGTGCTGCCGCCGAGCCCGCAAACGCTGCGGACATGGCAAACACGGACAGAACCATCATCGCTGCGAGGAACACTGCACGTCCCTTTTCGCGATATGATACTGAATCGCTTGTCATGTTGTGTTGTATTGTCGTATTTCGTTGGTTGATTAGCGCGCGATCCATCACCGCTGGCAGACGTCCCCTGGCTGGACGCGGCTTGTCCTGCCGGGTCGCCTCCCGGATAGGGGTATCAGGGATTCATCCGAGGTGTGTAATAAGTTTTGTGTAACAGAATTTCGAACCAGTAAGGTACTATTTCGAAAACGAAATTAGCTCATACGGAAGGTAAGGTACTATTTCGGTACTGAAATCGCCAGACATGACGGTGGTGAATGCGGTCCCGGCGACTATTCGACTCGAGAGTCAACCGAGAGACAACCGGATCGGTCAGGGTCGACGAACGGGTCACGAGTCCGCGTCTGCCGTGCATATAACTACCCCGATATGAAATCTATCAGTACAGTGCCGGTTCGAAACTGTTTCAGCTCCGGAACAGCGTCGTCGTTCCGGCAAACGTCGGTAGTCAGTGTCGGCGACGAAGTGACCACGATGGGGGAGCTACCCGCCCAATCGCTCCCGGATCGTACCGAACCCGATCCCCGATCCGGTTACCTGCGCCCACAGGAAGATCGCCGGCGGCAACGCGACGACCGAGGCGACGAACGAGTAGAAGACGCTCAGCGCCATCAACAGCCCGAAGTCGCCGAGCACGGGCGTGATCGCGAACGCGAGCGCCCCCGTCCCGAGCGAGGTCGTCAGCATGCTGCCGGTCAGCGCGCCGCCGGTGCCCGAAAGCGTCGTCGTCAGCGCGTGATGCGTCGGTGTCGACTCGTCGTACTCGTCGACGAACCGGGCCGTGACGTGGACGGAGTAGGCGATGCCGATCCCGATCGAGATCGACAGTATCGTCGCCGTCAACGCGTTCAGCGGCATGCCGAGCAGCCGCATCGTGGCGATGAGCGCGGCGACGGCGATCAGAATCGGGAAGACGTTGACGACGCCGAGCAGTGGCCTGCGCTCGAGGACGCCGTAGGCGACGACCAGGAAGACGCCGGTGAGCACGAGCGCGATCGACAGTCCCTGGATCGCCGACGCGAAGATGACGTCGCTGACGGCGTCGAAGATGACGATCTCGCCGGTGGCGGTCGCGCTGTAGCGGAACTGGTCGGCGAAGGCGGCGGCGTCTGCCGACACCGCCTCCTGTGAGGCCTCGGCGTCGATCGCGTACTCGAGCTGTGTGGCGCGTCTGTCGTCGGTCAGGAAGCGATCGGTCTGGGCCGCGGGTAGCTCGTCGTAGATCCGATCGAGGTTGCGGTCGGGGATCCCGTTTCCGCTGCGGTCGTTGCGCGCGACGAGGGCGGCGAACTCCTCGTCGTCCTGGGCGTGGGCCTGGATCGCCGTCACGATGCTCTCGGCATCTGCCTGGCCGCCCTCGCCGACGGCGAGGCTGTCGGTCGGCTCGTCGTTGGGACTGGCGAGCGCCTCGAGCGCGTGGTCCTCCTCGAAGGAGCCTTCGACGTATATCGTGACCGACTCGTCCTGGTTGGCCTCGAAGCGGTCCTCGAGCAGGGTGATCGTCCGGGTGACCGTGTACTCGCCGGGGGCGAACGGCTCGGGGATGTGCTCGACGTACCACGCCTCCTCCTCGGGCGGGAGGAAGTCCTCCTCGTCGAAGCTGGTGTCGACGCCCGCGCCGTAGGCACCCATTCCACCGCCGAGGAGAAGGAGGACGACGACGAAGACGACGGGTGCCCGCCGACTGACGGTGACGGAGACCGACAGGAGCCGACCGAGCGCCGACTCCTCGGAGGCGATCGGCGTCGAGTTGAACTCGGGGACGGTATAGCGTGCGCGAAGGCGGTCGACCTCGAGTTTCGCCGCCGGGAGGAAGAGGCCGAAGATGAGAAACGTAAACACGATGCCGACGCTCGAGACGATCCCCATGTTCCGGATCGGCCCGAGGTCGGAGACGACGTTCGCGCCGAAACCGAAGACGGTGGTGACCGTCACGATGATGAAGGCGACGACGAGCTGGTTGGTCGCCGTCCGCATCGCCGGAATCGGCTCGTATCCCTGGACGGTCTCCTCCCGGTAGCGGTTGATGATGTGGATGCCGAAGTCGACGCCGACGGCGAGCAACAACACGGGGACGGAGATGAGCTGCTGGTCGAACGGGATCCCGGCGTAGCCCATGAAGCCGAACGTCCAGACGATCGTCATGAGCAACGCCAGCAGTCCGAGCGCCAGATCGATCGGGTCCCGGTAGGCGACGACCAGGAAGGCGAGCAACAGGACGACGACGATCGGCATCACGATCGCGAGCGAGTCGCCGATGATCGCACCGAACTCGTCGTTGACGACGCCGCCGCCGAAGGCGTAGATAGCCGAGGGTTCGTCGTCGGCGATCGAGTCCACGGTGGTCTGGAGGGTGACGAGATCGTCGTTGTCGAACTCCTGGGGGACGTCGTGGGTGACGACGGTGACCGACGTCGAAGCCGACGCCTCCTTTTCGGTGAAGTCGTCGGAGACGATCGTCGTAAACGCGGGCCGGTCGCTCGCGGCCCGGATCGCCTGTCGGATCTCGGTGCCCGACGCCCGCTCGACGGCGCGGCGTTTCTCGGCCATCGTCTCCGCCTCGGGGTCGAGTTGCTGGGCGACGATCGTCGCCGGCCCGTTTGCCGACTCCATCCGGAGGTCGTCGCGTTGTTCGACCCGCTCGAGAACGGTGAGAATCGCCACGAGCTCCGCCTGGGACAGGACGTTCGTGCCGTCGTGGATCAGCTGTGTCGTCTCGTCGTCGGTCGTGAACGGCCCCTCGAACTCCTCGTTGATGGCGTCGAACGCCTCCTGTTCGGGCAGGTCGTCGGTGAACGCGTCGGTCGCGTCGTCGTCGTCCTCGACCGCCGCCATCCCGCCAGCGAAGACGGCGGTCAACAACAGGAAGGCGACGACGACCGTCTTCGGTCGCGAGACGATCGTCTCGTTCACCCGGGCCGTCGCCGTCTCGATCCGCTCGTCTAGGCCGGCCATGGGGGGGGTTAGCGGTGTCGGTAGACGTACGCGCCCCCGCCGAGTCCCGACGCCACGACGAGACCGACGAGCAGCCACGGGAAGTCGTCCTCGGGGGCGTCGACGTCGATGGCGACGCGGGTCGTCTCCGACAGCTGGCTGGTTCCGCGTTCGTCGTCGTACCGGAAGTCGAACGAGATCGGGTACGTCTTCGCGGTCGCTCCCGACGCCGCCTCGAGTTCGAACGTCATCGTCACGGACTCGCCGGGCTCGAGCTCCTCGACGAACCCCTCGTCGTCGTCGCTATCCAGCGGATCGTCGGCGAACAGCCGCGCCTCGACGTCGGTCACCGTCTGGTCGAGGTTGTTCGTCACCTCGACGTCGACGGATTTCGTCTCGCCGGCGGCGATCTCGCGGTCCGTGACGTCGACGTCGAACTGGTCGCGTTTGGGCTCGACGGCGGCGAGGAGTTCGACGTCCTCGTAGAGCCGTTGTTCGAGGTCGGCGGTGCGATACTGGACGCCGACGTCGAGCGTGCGGTCGACGGCGTCGGCCTCGCCGGTGACCTCGAGTGGCAGGCGGAACTCGCCGGACTCGCCGGGCTCGAGCGTGCCGACGGCGACGGCGGTCTCGATCGGGACCACGTTGGGCGTCTCGTCGGTGTACCGGAGGACGACGTTCTCCGCTTTCGTCGGCCCGTCGTTTCTTACGGTGCCGTAGATCGCGCCGTCCTCGCCGACGCGCAGGCTCGTCTCGGTCGATTCGACGCTGAAGCGCTGTTCTCCGGCCGGGGTCAGTCCCCAGGTGATCCCCTCGTCGGCTCCCGGAACGCCCTCGGAATCGTCGTACCGGGCCGTCGTCTCGAAGGCGTAGCTCCGGGCGCTCGCGTCCGGCGTCGCCACGACGTCGTAGGTCACCGTTTGTCGCTCGCCGGCTTTCCACTCGTCGACGTGGGTCGTGTCGGTCTCGCGCTCTCCGAAGGCGAGCCTGGAACTCGTCGCCTCCGAGGTCAGCCTGACGTCGCGTGCGTCCTCGTCGCCGACGTTTTCGACCGCGAGAGTGGCCGTCCCCTCCTCACCGACCTGGACGTCGGAGTGTGCGTCGACGACTTCGAAGCGGGGTGCGTCGTCGACCTCGATCGTGATCGTCTCCGTCGTCGTCGTCGTTCGTTCGCGGGCCGACTGTGCCCGCGGGAAGTACCGATCGGTGTAGGAGTACTCGAGTTCCACGTCGACCTCGTACTCGCCGTGGTCGACGTCCTCGGGGACGTGGACCTCGAACGGCACCTGCTCGCGGGGCTCGTTCTCCGAGACCGAGCCGATCGCCTGCGTGCCGGTCCGGACCTCGAAGGGGACGCTGTCGTCGTCGACCGCGACCCGGACGTTCCGGGCGGTCGTGACGAGCTCGCGGGCGTCGGGATCGCCACTCGAGAACTCGCCGTCGTTTGCGACCTGGAGCGATAGCTCGCTCGCCGTCCCCGGCACGAAGTGACGATCGGGCGCGAACGCCTCGAGGTCGGGCTCGCCGTCGATGATCGCCGGCGACGGTTGGGTCGGCTCGCTCTGTTCGCCGGCCTGGACGAATCCAAGCGCCGGCAACGAGACGACGAACGCGACGGCGACGGCAGCGACGAGGACGGAGCGTGCGTTCATCGTCTCTCACCCCCGTCGGCGTACACGCGCGTCTCGAGGTAGGTCGCAAGCTCCGCCCGGAGAGCCGGAAGCCACGTCGTCTCGTCGTCGGTCGTCGACCGACGTAACATCACTCCCGCGAGCATCGTCACGATCGTCGTCGCGACTCGGTCGGGATCGCAGTCACGGAACGCCCCCCGGTCGACGCCGGTTTCGATCACGTCCGCGAGGTAGTTCTCGAAGACCCGGTCGCTTCGGGTGAAGTGTCGCTCGTAGTCGTCGTCGTGGCACGCTCGCGCGCGGAGTTCGATCAGGCTCGCGAAGAACTGGTGGCTGTCGGCCTCGAGGTCGGCCGCGAGCACCAGCTCGACGAACGCCTCGAGGCGGTCGCGGGGTCCGGCGAGCTCGTCGTCGGCGAACGCCTCCTCGAAGCGTTCGAGCATGTACTCGAGACAGGCGAGTACGAGTTCGTCTTTGCTATCGTAGTGGTGGTAGATCAGCGACTGGCTCTTCGCGAACTCGTCGCCGATTCGCTGGATCGTCAGGTCGCTGTAACCGTGTTCACAGAGGGCGCGATACGTCGCCGCGAGGATCGCTTCGCGGGTACCGTCGGGCTCTGCGAAGACGTCCGTCGTCACGTCGACCACCTGCCGCGGCGAGACGGAACGGCGATCGAGGGGCCGACAGCGCGTCTGCGCCGGAGCCGCGTCCGGACGCGACGAATCGTCGGGTTCATGGGCCAACCTTGGACCGATCGATCATAAACCAGTTGATTGAACGTTCAATCACAAGGACTATGTCACGAAAGACGACATCGGGGACGGATCGTCAATGCTCACGCTGGTCCCCCTCCCCGACCGCCGGCTGGTGCTCGCGGTCGCGTTCGTCGGCACGGCGGCGGTCGTCGCCGGCCAGACGGACGGACTCATCCGCGGCGAGCCGAACATCGACGCCCACCTCCCCGACAACGAGGTCTCACCCGGTAGCGAGGACGCACTCGAGATACAGCTCCAACACGACGGCACGCTCCGGACCGGCTCCGACGGGTTCGAGTCGGCTCGAGGCTGACGTCGTCTGCCCCTCACCGGTCGTTCAGCTGCTCGCGAAGCTGTATAGATTTCTGATAGTACACCCGGTTCGAGAACACCGCGAGCGCACCGAACGCGAAGACGACGATCCACCACCAGGTTCTGACGTAGTAGTAGCCGACCAGACAGAGCAAAAACAGTGCCGTAATCGTCGGGGCTGCGTCCGCGATCGCTCGTCGGTACCGCACCGGTTGATCCGCCATCGGGTATCACACTACGGCCGTCGACTTATACCTCCGTCTCGCTCGAGACTGGCGGTCAGCGGCGCTCGAGCAGGTCCGACAGCGACTCGAGTTCGATCGCGCCGTCGGGACAGGTCGTGTCGGCGTTGTGCGGCCGACGGAGGTACGCCGCCTCGAGGCCGGCGCGGGAGGCCGCGACGACGTCCGTCTCGCGGTCGCCGACGTAGAGCCCGCCGTCTTCGTCCAGCCGCTCGAGGGTTTCCTCGAGGTAGTCGGGGCGTGGCTTCCGGCGGCGAAACCCCTCGGGCGTCGGATCCCGGCCCCGGACGAGGTCGAACGGCAACTCGAAGTGATCGGCGACGAACGAGACGGTCTCGTGGCGGTTGTTGCTCACGAGCGCGAGCGTCGTCTCCGCGGCGAGGGCGTCGATCGCGGCGACGTCGTCGTAGACGCCGCGCTCGCCGGCGCGAAGGCGGTCGTGACAGAGCCGGGAGGCGTGGCGCTCTTTCAGCTGCCAGAACCGCGCCGGGTCGACCCCGAGGGCCGTACAGGCGCGTTCGACGGACTCGTACTCGTACTCGCGAAGGGCTGCCCGTCGGCGCTCGTCGGGCTCGAGTCCGAGTTCTGTGAGTGCGGCGTCGGCCGCCCGATCGTAGACCGTCGGGTGGGTGCCACGACCCTCGAGGACGACGCCGTCCATGTCGAAGAGGATCGGCTGGGTCATGGCCTGTGGCTACGACACGAACCGCAAAAACACCGTCGCCGTCCCCGGGCTAGACGCTGACCTTCCAGGTCGTACTCGAGGAGTAGCCCCACTTCTCGATCTCGATGTCGAAGTCGCCGTCCTGAATCGCGGTGATGTTCGCACCGACTTCCTTCGCGGTCATCCCCAGTTCCTCGCCGATGAGCCGGGACTTGAAGTAGGTCTTCGTTGCGGCGTGTTCTCTCAGGTACTGGAGGATCCGGTGTTGCTTGGTCGTCAGTTCGGCGGGGGCCATTGCACTGCTCATACTACACGAGAGGCCAGCGACCTCCTTAGGGGGTTTGGTACGCGTAGTTAATCCACCGCAGTCGTGCGGTTTTGGTGCCCAATACCGGTGTGGTGTCGACGGGGTAACGTGCCGTTGGTACGGGTGGTTAATTGATTCTTTTCGAGGAAAATCACCGATAAGAGAACATTGGGCGAAGCGTAATCGATCCGGCGGTCGGACGCCGGAAGTAATGGCGGCTTTCCCACGGAGGGAGGCGGGATCGGTCGCCGCCGCCCGTGGATCGTCGTCGGCGTCGGTGTCGGCGTACGCAGCCCCAAACGAGCGCTCTCGAGAGAACGTCTCGGTGCGGCGTCGGAAACCGCCGCCGATAGCCGACGCTAACGGTTCTCTAGGCGAGATGAGCCGCGACGAACGGGCCGAACGCGGACGCGACCGCCACCTCGAGCGCCCGCGTCCGGTCGACCAGCCCACCGGTGAGCGCGCCGATTGCACCCTCGTCCGTCCGGTCGGCACCGAATACGTCGGCCATGACGGGACCGAGCTCCTCGCCGCCGTCGATCCGGGCCGCGACCCGGTCCGGGAGCCGGAGGCTCGGTCCGCTCGCGCGTTCGATCCGATCGCCGTCGGTGACCGCCGCCCACATGATCAGAAACAGTCCCGGCGTCGACTCGAGGTGGGCGACGCCGCCCTCGAGCCCGACGCCGAACGCGCCGACTCCCGGACCAGCGCGCCCGTCGCTGGCTGGGACAGTGTCGACCGCCTCGAGCGCCCTCCTCGCGCGCGTCTCGGCTCCCTCGATTGTCTCGGCGATCGATCGGGGTTGGTCGCTCACGCCCGAGTCGACGTCGACGGCGGTCACCGTCGGCTCGTATCGCTCGAGTGCGCGCGCCGTAGCGTCTGCTTTCGTCGGGTTGGTACTGCCGACCGCGAGTTCCATATCGGGCGTTCCGCGCGGGGAAGTAAGTGTCACCCGGTGACAACCCACCCGTATGAATGTTTTGATTTTTAATGCTAGTTCCGGCGAATTCCTCGTTTCTCGGCGCTTTCTCGCCCCTATTCCGGAACCTTTAACTGGGGTGGCTCGGAACGACAGTGGTAACGAATCCGCCCGAGCTTTTCCCGCAGGTTCGGCCGGACAGCATTTGCCATCGTATGACGAACGCATCCCAGAGTACCAGCGTACGGAGAACCGACCAGCGAGCAACTGAAACCGAAACTGAAACCGAAGACAGCGATCTCTGCTGTCCCGAGTGCAGCGGACAGCTCGTCACCGACGACGAACACGGCGAAACCGTCTGTGCGGACTGTGGCCTCGTCGTCGAAGAGGATTCGGTCGACCGCGGTCCCGAGTGGCGCGCGTTCGACGCCGCCGAGAAAAACGAGAAGTCCCGCGTCGGCGCGCCGACGACGAACACGATGCACGACAAGGGGCTGTCGACGAACATCGACTGGCGCAACAAAGACGCCTACGGCAACTCGCTCGACTCCCGCCAGCGCGAGAAGATGCAGCGGCTGCGAAAGTGGAACGAGCGGTTCCGGACGCGCGATTCGAAAGAGCGAAACCTGAAACAGGCACTGGGCGAGATCGACCGGATGGCGAGCGCGCTCGGATTGCCGAACAACGTTCGCGAGACCGCCTCGGTCATCTACCGCCGCGCACTCGACGAGGACCTGCTGCCCGGTCGCTCCATCGAGGGCGTCTCGACCTCCTGTGTCTACGCCGCTGCCCGACAGGCCGGCGTCCCCCGAAGCTTGGACGAGATCGCCGACGTGAGCCGCGTCGAGAAAAACGAGATCGCCCGCACCTACCGCTACGTCGTCCGCGAACTCGGACTCGAAGTCCAGCCCGCAGATCCCGAGAGCTACGTCCCGCGGTTCGCCTCGGGGCTGAAACTCTCGGACGAGGCCGAACACCGCGCTCGAGCGTTGCTCCAGAACGCCAAAGAGAAAGGCGTCCACTCCGGCAAGTCGCCGGTCGGACTCGCCGCCGCCGCGGTGTACGCCGCCGCGTTGTTGACGAACGAGAAGACCACCCAGGCCGCCGTCAGCGAAGTCGCCGACATCTCCGAGGTGACGATCCGCAACCGGTACCACGAGCTGCTCGAGGCCGAGGAGTCACTCGGCATGGCCTGATCGGGGAACCCACGACCCGTCTGTGATGCCGTCTGACCGGTCAGCCAGACGGTGTTACACGCCGAACGTCAACTGGGTTCTAAGTAGTGTACTGTCGTGCCGTGCTGTACCATGAGAAGCCAGGAGTGCGTACAGCTTCATGCGTTATTACAGCTCCTGCGCGAGCACGTCGAGGAACACCACCACGTCGGCGACGCCTTCGACGCGTACGACAGACAGCCGGTTCGGCCGGTCCACGTCCACCGCTCGAAGGACGACCATCGACAGGCGATCGGGCTGTTACTCGAGGGCATCGGCGACGTGATCGACGAACGGTCACGGGAGGCCCCGGCTGTGCGGGCCTGATCGTCCCGCACCCGTCGTCGACGCACCCGCGAGGAGACGCCTTTTTGTCGATCCGAGCGAGTCACCACCACATGGAGTTCGATTCGTTCGTCCTCGCCGCATCGACGGCCGATCTCGCCGACGCGACAGACGCCCGCGAGCACGCCGATTGCATCGAGTTCCGGCTGGACCTCGCCGACGACCCCCTCACGGCGCTCGAGTCCGCCGACGTCGCGTTGCCGATCCTGGCGACGAACCGCGCCGCGTGGGAAGGCGGCGAGTGGGCCGGCGACGACGACCGACGACTCGAGGTCCTCGCCGAGGCGACCGCCACAGACGCCGTCGAGGCGATCGACGTCGAACTCGAGGCGGTGCTGGCGGGCGACGCGGAGGACGTCCTCGAGACCGCCCGCGAGCGCGACGTCTCGGTCGTGGTCTCGGCCCACGACTTCGAGGGGACGCCGTCGCGACCCGAGCTGGTGCGGACGTTGACCGAGGCGGGCAAGTACGGCGACGTCGCGAAGCTGGCGGTGACGGCGGAGTCGAGGGCCGATACGCTCGCCGTGCTCTCGGCGACCGAGCAGCTGACCGCCCACGGCGACGCCGTCGCGACGATGGCGATGGGCGAACTCGGCAGCCACACCCGTGCGGTCGCGCCGGTGTACGGCTCGAAGATCGGCTACGCGCCCGTCGACCCCGCGGCGGCGACCGCGCCGGGCCAGTACGACCTCGAGACACTCGCCGACCTCGTCGCGACGCTGTCGAGCTAAGCGGCCGTCGTCGGCCGGGCAGGACCGAGAGTATTAACCGCGCTCGCTAACGAGTACCGACAGCGATGATGACCTGGATTCGCGCGCTGGCTGCGGCCGGGCTCTCGGTGTTTCTGCCCGGCGCCGGCCACGCCCTGCTTCGAGACTGGATTCGGGCCCTGCTGTTTGCCGGTCTGTTCGTCTCGTCGGTCGTGATCTTCTTTCCAATCGCAGAGCTATCAGCGGCCGGCTCGACCGCGGACGCGATGGCGGTCGTCGAAGCCGAAACCTCGACCGTAAACCAGCTGTTCGTCACGTTCATCGTGTTGTTTGCCGCCGTCGACGCGGCGCTGCGGGCGGTGAACGTCCCGCCGGGCACAGGCGGCGACACCGACGGCACGAGCTGTCCGAGCTGTGGCAAAGAACTCGACGAGGACCTCGAGTTCTGTCACTGGTGTACGACCCGCCTCGGAGGCGGAGACGAAAACGAGACCGAGGAAAAACCGGCCAGCTGAAAACGATACCGGAACACTCACCGGCGCTCGATGGCGATCCAGGCGTCGGTCACGTCGACGACCGTCCCGTCGATCGGCGCGTGCTGGGCGGTGCTGATGCCGTCGCCGGGTCGAGCGACCACCTCGCCGGCCGAGACGGTCTCACCCGACTCGACGATCGGGTCACTCGGCGTCACCAGCCCCTCGAAGTCCGGGTTGGTAATTAGCGGGACGCTGACCCGACCCGGCGACAGCGTCGCGTCCGGTTCGGTCTCGTGGGGCACCCGTTTCCACGCGCTGGGCCCGAGGACGTTGACCCGACCGCCGCCGAGGCGGTTCTCCTCGACGACCCGTTCGTCCATCACCAGCAGGCCGTTGGTTCGCTTTCGGACGCCGAACGACGCCGGGTCGGTCCCGACTTCGAAACACCAGCCCGGTCCGCCGTCGAGCACGACCTCGTCGTCGCGAAGTCCCCCCTCACGGCCCGCTGCAGCCAGCAACTCCTCCGCTGGGGTCCCGACCGGAACCTCGAGGAAGCGATGCTCCGGCACCCGGCCGTCGACGTGAACGAGTTTTCGCGTCATCGCCTCCTCCCGTGTCAGTGCCCGGTAGACGTTGTACAGCGTCTCGGTGTTCTGGACGATCCAGCCGTGGTCGACGGGAAGGTCGTCGCCACGGACGACGACGTCGGCGATCAGTCCCAGCAGGACGCCTTCCATCCCGTACTCGTACCGATCCTCGGTGTACGCGAAGACGACGCCGTCTTCGTCCGGATCGATCGGGAGTTCATCCGGTTCGTAGACGGTGCCGTCCGTCGCCGCCTCGAGGTCGGCGTGCCACTCCTCGCGATCAGTTCGTTTCGCACCGACGACGACCCGGTCGAACGTCGTCTCGAGCAACGCGTCGAACAGCGACGCGAGGTCGTCGGCGCGCTCGCGACCGAGCCACTTGTCGATGTAGTAGTTCGGTTCGCTCTCCTGATGGTTGACGAGCAGGGAGTCTACCGACTCGAGGTGTTCCCACTTCGCGTAGGTGGGAAAGCCTGCACCGCCGGCACCCGCGACCCCCGCCTGGCGGAGCGTCGCGGGAATCTCGGATCCCTCGAGTTGCCGTAACGTCTCGTGCGTTGTTCCCATAGCTCATATGAACGACGACGGCTCCGAAGTAAGTTCTTTGGTCACATCCACAAGATAAACAATATTAGTACTCAACTGTTTTCAATAAGTGCGGTAGGAGTACACATTCGTTTCATATGTCACAATCGGCTGTCGATCGGGTAGCGTCGTCTCCCGTTACGCCTATTGTGACCTATTAACACACATAAGAGATTTTGTGCTAACGGGTACACATCACGAACGCGGAAAAACGATCGTCGATTACTTCTCGATGATCGACTCTTCGACGGCTTCGCCGAAGTGTCGAGCCGTATCCTCGTAGTAGAGTGTGAGCTCGTCGCCGGCCTCGAGGTCGGTCACCGCCTTCCGACCGTCGGACGTGGCGACTTTGATCGTCTCGGCGTTTTGCAACAGCGTCTCGACGCGGTCGCCGTCGTCGGTCTCGAGTGCGACCCGGAACATCGGTCGTTGCTCGATTTTGACCCGACCGACGATCGCCTCGCGGGTGTGGCCCTCGAGGTCGACGACCTGGACCTCGTCGCCGCTTTGTAACTCCGAGAGGTACTTCGTGCCACCGTCGGGGGTGCGGACGTAGGCGTGGACCGCGCCCGCGTTGACCCGGAACGGCCGGGAGGCGACGTAGGGAGACTCGGCGGTCTCGGCGTGGACGAAGACGAGCCCGCGAGACATCGAGCCGACCAGCATTCCCTCGTCGTGATCCAACAGGTTGCCGGTGTCGACACAGACCCGGTCTGCAGAGCCGGCGCGTTCGATCTCCGTCACCTCGGCGTACTCGAGTTCGAGCGACTCGCGGTCGGCCTCGTCACGAACCTCGACGGTGCGGCGAATTTCGTCGGGGTCGTCCGAGTCGAGCAAGACGGCGTCGGCACCGATCTCGAGCGTCTCGAACGCCGTCTTCGCCTCCTCGGCGCTCGTCACGCCCGCGACGAGGTCTGTCTCCTCGCCGATGCGGGCGATGAGGTTCTCGAGCGGGATGATCGTCCAGTCCTCGCCGACGACGATCGTGTGATCGGCTTCCGCGGCGGCCGTCTCGGCGAACCGTTCGTACTCCTTGCCGAGAATACGGACGTACGCGCCCCGATCGAGGTCGCCGTCCCGACGCAGCGTCGAGAGGTCCGCAGAGCCCGAGAAGTCCTCGGGAAGGTCGATCGTCGCGTCGCCTTCGCCGTCTTTGCCGACGACGACGGCGTCGGGTCGCGTCTCCGGTCCGTCGTCGCTCTCGGCGTCGTCGACCAGCGTCACGTCGCCGTCGGTTCGAAACGCGGCGACGTTTATCTCGCCCAGCTCGCGGACCCGATCGACGTCGTCTTCGTCGACCAGCACCCAGTCGACGCCCGCCTCGAGGGCGGCCGTGATCCGCGCCCGTCGGTCGTCCCAGTCGCCGACGGTGTCGTCGGCTTTGACCCAGACTGCTCTCGTCATGGCTCGACTCTCGTACGGGACCGGCTTGAACGTGGCGGATTCGACAGCGGTCGCCGCGGTCGCCTCGTGTTGTACCCACACCGTGGTCCGCAGTGTGGTACCGTCGTACACGATCGCCGAAACGTTCAGGAGTCGAGACGGCGTAGTTTTCGGTATGGCTTCCTACGATGCGATCTTCTTCGATCTCGACAACACCATCTGCGAGCCTATCCGCGATCGAGCGGAACTGCTCGAGACCGTCTTCGAGCGCGCTGGCGTCGAGCAGTTCTGTACGGTCGCCGGCCTCCGGGCCGCCACGCGAGAGGTGTCCGACGCCGACACCGACACGGAGTTCTTCGAGCGCGTCTTCGCGGCGGCCGCCGGCCGCGCCGACGCGGATCCGGCAGACGCACCGCGACTCGCCGAGACCTACCTCGAGGCGATCGACCCCGCACGCGTACGCTTTCGACCCGGGGCCGAAGACGCCCTCGAGCACGCGAGCGAGCTCGGACCGATCGGACTCATCACCAACGGAAGTGAGGAGACTCAGACGAAGAAACTCGAGGCGCTCGGGCTCACCGACGCCTTCGATACGGCCGTCTTCGTCGATCCGCGAAACGGCCTCCCGCCGAAGCCCGATCCGGCACCGTTCGAACACGCGCTGTCGGCGCTCGAGGTCGAACCGGAGCGGACGATCCACATCGGTGACACCCTCTACGCCGACGTTGCCGGAGCCAACGCCATGGGAATGGACTCGGCGTGGATCGACCTCGGCCACCGGAGTCCGGTCGACCACGAACCGACCTACGAGCTGACCACGCTCGAGGAGTTCGATCGAATTCTCTAGCACGGACGTCCGTCGATGCGTGACGATCAGTCCACGGCACCGGCACAAGACATATAGACGGCGGTGCGGATGGAGATAGCAAGACCCGAACGGTCCCCTACGCGTCACGTGGTACCATGACAGACGCCGATACGCCGTCGCTCGAACAGGGCGACGCGCCGACGACCGTCGAGCCCCTTCCGCCTCGCGAGGTGACACAGCTGTGTGCGGACGTCGAGTCGAACGTCGGTCGCGTGATCGTCGGCCACGACGAGGCGGTCGAGCACGTGATCACGGCCGTCCTCGCTCGCGGCCACGTCCTGCTCGAGGACGTCCCCGGCGTCGGCAAGACGATGCTCGCTCGCGCGCTCGCGAGATCGATCGACTGCACGTTCAGCCGGATCCAGTTCACCCCCGATCTGTTGCCGACCGACGTCACCGGCGTCAACGTCTTCGACAAGCAACGACGCGAGTTCGAGTTCCAGCCCGGCCCCATCTTCGGAAACGTCGTGCTGGCCGACGAGATCAACCGCGCGCCGCCGAAGACCCAGTCGGCGTTGCTCGAGGCGATGGCGGAGAGTCAGGTCACCGTCGACGGCGAGACGCGGTCGCTTCCGACGCCGTTTACGGTCGTCGCGACCCAAAACGCCGTCGAGCGCGACCGGGCCTACGAGTTGCCGTTCGCGGAGGTCGACCGGTTCACGAAGAAACTCGAGTTGGGCTATCCCGACGCCGACGAAGAGATCGAGCTGCTCGACAGGGCCGTCGGCCACCACCCCATCGAGACGCTCGACCCCGTCACCGATCTCGAGTCGATCCGCAGGGCCCGAGAGACGGTCGCACGGGTGTCGGTGCGAGAGCCGGTCCGGGAGTACGCGACACGGCTCGTAACCGACACCCGCGAGCACGCACGCATCGGTGCGAGTCCGCGTGGAACGATCTCGCTCTTGCGGGCGGCACAGGCCCGGGCGATCACCGACGGTCGAGAGTACGTCGTTCCGGGCGACGTCCAGCACGAAGCCCCCGTCGTGTTGGGCCATCGCATTCGGACGGCGACGGGCGAGAACGGACGCGACGTCGTCGAAGATGCCCTCGAGCGCGTCCCGGTACCATGAGACCGACGGGACGCGGGCTGGCGGTCGTCGTCGTTGTGATCGCCAGCCTGGCCATGGCCCGGGCGTTCGGACCACGGGCGTTGAACGCCGTCGTCGCGCCGCTTGCCGTCGCTGCACTCGTCGGCCTGATCGCGGTCGTCCGGGCGGGCGAGCCGACGATCGATCGTCGGCCGGTCGCGGCGGGGTTTCCCGGCGAGACCCGACCCGTCTCGCTCTCGATCGACGGCGGCGGGGCAACGCCGGCACGGATCGACGACGCCGTCGACGACGGGCTCTCGGCGACGGGCAACGTCGCGACGACGACGCTTACGGACGACTACCGCTACGAGATCGAACTCGAGGAGCGAGGCGAACACGAGCTCGGTCCGCTTTCGATCGCGGTGACCGACGCCTTCGGACTCGTCAGACGGCGCTTCGAGCTCCCCGACCGGGGCCGCGTCCTCGTCTATCCCCGCGTCTACGAACTGCGCGGCGACGGAGCCGAACTGCGGTCGGCGCTTTCGGCCACCCGCGGGTTCGACCGCGGCGAGTTCGACCACCTCCGGGAGTACGAACGCGGCGATCCGGTCCGGGACGTCCACTGGACGGCGACGGCGAAACGAGCCGACGACGAGCTGCTCGTCGCAGCAGACGCGGCCGACGGCGACGGTCGGACCGCGACGATCGTCGCCGAAGCGAGTCCGGGCCAGGGCGACGAGATGGCCGCCGCGACCGCGAGCGTGGCCACGGCCCTGCTCGAGGCGGCCGTTCCGGTCCGCGTCGTCACGCCCGAGGGCACCCGGTCGGCGTCCGGGCGGGACGACCGCCGGGACCTGCTCGAGTTGCTCGCGACGGTCGGGCCGGGCGAGGTCGAGGGCGACGACCGACGCGAAGCGGACGTGCTCGTCCGGGCCGACGCGGGCGGAACGGTCGTCGTCGTCGGGGACCGCGAGTTCCCGTTCGATCGACTCTGCGGAGAGATCACGGAACGAACCGAACCGGCTCGAGGGTGATCACGTGAGGACGACGACACAGCGATCGGCGACGGTCGCCGTCGACGCGACGACGGCGTTTCGCCTGCTCGCACTCGGGAGCGTCCTCGCGCTGACGGGCTCGTACGTGTGGGTGTTACGGGACGTGGCGCTGGTCGTCGGCGACGCGACGTCGTTGCTCGCGCTCGTCGTCGCGATACTCGCGGCGGCGACGGTGCTCGCCCGGGCGATCCGACCGCGAACCGCGATTGGCCTCGCCGCCGCAGCCGGCGCGGGCGGATTCGGCTACTATCTCGTCACGACGGACGCCGGCCTCGGCGCGACGGTCGCGACCGCACGCGACCTGCTCGCAGACACCGCCGCGCTCGCGACCGGGCTGTCGGTGTTGCGAATGGTCGATGCGGGAACCTGGGCGCTCGCGTTCGTCCCCGCGCCAGTCTTTCTCTCGTGGTATCTCGCGCTCCGGCGTCAGTACGCTGCAAGCGTCGTCCCGGGTGCGGTCGCACTCTTCTTTCTCGTGCTTACCGGCGACGCGTCCGTCGCCGCCACCGCCGTCGGAACCGTCGGCGCACTCGCCGCCGTCGCCCTCGGCGACCTCGAGCGTCGCGGCGGGACGGTCGCCCAGCTCGAGCTCGTCTCGCTGGTCGTCGCCGCTATGCTGGTGCTCTCGATGACCGTGCCACTCGTCCCCGGAAGTGCGGGCACGAACGGACCGGCGATAGGCGGCGGCGACGGCGTCGACACCCTCGAGGAGACGAGTGCAACCGCGCCCGACCGGTCGCCGATCGCCGGCGAGGTCGACCTCTCGCCGGAGGTCCGCTTTACCGTCCAGAGCGAACGACCGAGCTACTGGCGAACAGGTGTTTACGACCGGTTTACCGGCGACGAGTGGATCCGGACGGGACAGGAACAGGCGTACGACGGAGAGCTGGCGCGACCGCCTGGCGAGTACGAGACGGTCGAACAGACCGTTCACGTCGAGGCACCAGCCGAAATCATGCCCGCCGCAGCCCACCCGATCGCCGTCGACGGCGAACTCGCATCGGACACCGCGGTCACGACGCACGGTCAGATCCGGCCCGACGGGCCGTTGTTCGCGGGCGACACCTACACCGTCCGAAGCGCCATCGTCGATCCTCCATCCGACGAGCTCCAAGCGGCTGAAACGGCGTATCCGGAACCGATCACAGAGACGTACCTCCAGACGCCGGGTGACGTCTCGCCGGCGTTCGAGACCTACACCGAAGCGGTCACCGCCGACGCCGACACACCGTACGAGAAAGCAGTCGCCGTCGAACGCTACCTGCGAACCTCGAAGGAGTACTCCCTCGAGGTCGAGAAGCCGGATGGCGACGTCGCGGAGGCGTTTCTCTTCGAGATGGACGACGGCTACTGCGTCTACTTCGCGACGACGATGGTCCAGATGCTCCGGACGGCTGACGTCCCCGCACGGTACGCCGTCGGCTACACGAGCGGCCAGGAGATCGACGACGGCGAGTACGTCGTCCGCGGGACCGACGCCCACGCGTGGGTCGAAGTGTACTTCCCCGATCACGGCTGGGTCACGTTCGAGCCGACGCCGGGCGGTCCTCGCGAGGAGACTCACGACGCGTTCGTCGAACAGGCCCGCGAGGACGGCTCCGCGAGCGTCGACACCGACGATAGCGAGGACGCCTCGATCGAGGAGGGAGACGACGAGGACCCGCCCGAAGACGCGTTCGACCTCGGCGAACTGGAGCTACCAGACGGTGACAACGAGAGCGACGCCGACGGCGCGGGCGATGACCGAGTCGACTCGAACGGGGAAGACGAAGACGGCATCGATCCCGGACCGGACGTCTCGGCTCCCGACGACGACGGGATCGCGATGCCGGGACTCGAGACGACCATCGTCGGGCTGGCCGCACTCGTCGGGCTCGTTGCTGGCGTACGCCGAACACGCATCCCGAGCCGCCTCTATCGCGGCTACCGGCTACACTGGCAACGACCCGGCGACGAACCCGGCCGAGACGTCGAACGGGCCTACGAACGTCTCGAATTGCTACTCGAACGCGAGTACCGGCCGCGACGTCGATCGGAGACGGTCCGGGACTACCTCGAGCGGCTCGCGTCGGCACACGGCCTCGACGACCGGGTCGTCGCCGTCGGTCGTCGGTACGAACGAGTAGCTTACGGCGACGGCGTCACCCGCGAGGAGGCGACCGAAACGATCGCAGCCGTCGACGCGCTCGTTCGAGATCGGACACCGATCCTCGGCCGACGCCGTCGCGACCGGAATCAGAACCGAGATCCCTAAAAAAGACCACACGAAGGCGTACAGGTCCCGATAGTGTTTAATATGGTCATTTCGTAGATTCAGCCGTAATGTCGGAAGTCTGCTCGACGTGCGGGCTCCCCGAAGAGCTCTGCGTCTGTGAAGACGTGGCCAAGGGGCAACAACAGCTCAACGTCCGCATTGACGAGCGCAGATACGGTAAGGAGGTAACGATCATCGAAGGATTCGATCCGAAGGACGTCGACCTCGACAGTCTATCGTCGGATCTCAAGTCCAAATTCGCCTGTGGGGGGACCGTCGAAGACGGGCAGATCGAACTACAGGGTAACCACACCGGTCGCATCGAAGAGTTCCTTCGGGACCGCGGCTTCAACGTCGCCTGAGCCCGCAATGCTCTGAGACGACTTCCGATCCCGCGACTTCTCCGTTCGGCGATCCGGTCAGCGACCGCTTTCGTCCGGACGAGCCGATCCACTCGGCACCGACGAAAAGCTAAAACGGCGTCTCCGATTCGCCAGCGTCTCCCTCGAGGTCGTACGAGTCGGCCCACTCGGTGAGTCCACCCGCCATACTCTCGACGCGGGCGTTTGCCGTCCCCTCGTAGGAGGCGATGAGTCGTGCCGCCTGAATGCTCGATTTTCCGTGCGGACAGACGGTCACGATGCGATCGGCCCCGGCGAGTCCCTCGACGCGGTCTGGCAACTCGTCGAAGGGAACGTTCTCGCTGTCGGGGATTCGGCCGCGCTCGAAGCTCTGTTCGTCACGAATGTCGACGATGCAGACGTCTTCGTCGGCCTCGAGCAGTTCGTGGACTTCGTCGGTCGATATTTCGCCGTCCATAGACGGGGTTCGTCCGCGAGCCCGATAAGCACCACGGGGTGAGGTTATACTATCGGACGTACCTGTGTGACGAGTCTCGCCACCCCGGGGCGGCGAGACTCGTTCACGACGTACGTCCGGCAGTATACAACAGCCCGTCGGCGTCAGCCAGCAACAGCCCGCTGATCGAGGCGTCGTTCGCCGGCTGCTCGCGCGCGACCGTGAGCGCCTCCTCGACCGCCACCGGCCGCACCTCGAGGAACTCGTTGGTGTCGCGGTCGCGCTGGCCGGGTTCGAGTCCCTCGGCGTAGACGATCGCCCGGTCGTGACGAAGCACCCCCGTCGCGACGCTGTAGGTCTGGAGAACGGCGAGACTCGACGGGCACAGCCCGGTCTCTTCCTCGAGTTCGCGTCTGGCCGCCTCGGTGTAGGACTCGCCGTCCTCGACGATGCCGGCGGGTAACTCGAGGTGGGTCTCGCGGATCGACGGCCGGTACTGTTCGACGAAGATCACCTCGTCGTCGGTCCGGGCGACGATCACCACGGCGTCTGGCAACTCGGCCCAGTAGTAGCGCTTTTCGGTGCCGTCGGGCTGTTCGACGAGGTCGTAGCCACCGTCGTACCAGCCCGTCTCGTACTCGGTTTCCGATTCGATCACCGGCCACTCCGTCTCGTCCATGCGCGTGGAGTGCGGACTCGAAAGGCTAGTAGATAGCGGTCGCGGACGAGCGGGTGATACGGATTGCTGTCACACCAGCTCCCGGTAGAGCCGACCGAACGCCTGTCGCCGCAACGTCGCGACCGCCGCCGCCTCCTCGTCCTGGAACGTCGCTGCCACCGCTTCGTCGCCGGGGCCGGCGTGCCAGACGACGTTGTCGACGCGCTCGTGGCCGACCTCGATGACCTCGCCGTCGTAGCTCTCACACCAGTCCTCGTACTCCTCGCGCGTGCCGACGGTGACCGCGAGTCGGCTCGCAAACAGCACGTCCCGTGCCGTCTCGACGACGTCGCCGGTGACGCGGTCGTCGTACTCCTCGCGGTCGAACGCCATCGCACGGGCGACTTCGCGAACGACCGTCTGGGCTGTAGGGCCGAGCGACTCGTATCGCTCGCGGACCTCGTCTATCGTTTCGGGCGAGAACGTCCCCTCCGTGTGCATACCAGTGGGCTCGAGGTGCGTGCAGTTACGCGTTTTCGTCTTCGTCGCCGTCGTCCTCGTACATCCGCCGGGTCAGCTCTCGAGCCTCCTCGAGAACCGCCTCCGTGTCGGCAGACAGTGCACCGTCGGTTCCACCCCGGGCGGTCATCGAACCCCGACCCATCCCCTGGGCCTGGCGGGCGAGTTCGTCCTCGAAGGGACGGCCGCGGTCGTCAGCGTGACCGTGAGCGTGGTTTTCGCTCTCGAACTCGGGCGTTTCGACCTCCGGGGCGTACTCGCGGACTCGTTCGGCAAGCTCCCGTTGGGTGCAGTCGGTCCAGTCGGGAGCGTGTGCAGAGAGCCACTCGAGATGATCCTCTCGGCCGAGCGAGGCGGTCACGGCGAGGTGGTTTGCGAGGTGAACATCGTCTGCCTGCTCTCGAGCACACACTGGACAGGCGTATCCCATATTCGGACGTAGCGTCGCCGGTCCTATAATGACCACGGCTGTGGCCACGTCCACGCCCGCGTCCGATCACTCGAGTTCCCGAACCATGATGATCGCGTCCTCGTCGTCGTCGTAGTACCCGCGAATCCGCCGTAGCGACTCGAAGCCGTACTCGCGATAGAGCCGCTTTGCGTCCTCGTTCGACGTCCGGACCTCGAGTTTTACCGAGTCGGCACCGTGGGACGCGAGGGTCACGAACGAACGGGTAAGCAGTCGTGAGCCGACGCCGCGTCCGCGACAAGCAGGGTGGACGGCGATGTCTTTGATGTGGCCGATCGAACGGCCGTGGGTCGTCGTCACGTCGGCGACGACGTAGCCGACGATCCGATCGTCATCGGTTACGGCGACGAGAAACCCGGGTTCGCCGAGAAAAGTCTCGAACGCATCGTACGGCCACGGCTGCGGAAACGAGGCGTTCTCGATGCGAACGATGGCGAGCAGATCCGCACGTCGTGCTCGTCTGACGACGACGTCGTCGGCGTCGACGTCGGGGGCCGAAATCGTCACGCGTACGTATTTGTGTCCATCGTACATATACTGTCGCGTCTCGAGCAATGCGTCGACGGCAGTCGAGCACGTATCGAGAGTAAGATATATGGCTACCGCCACTCGTCCCCCTGGACTGCATGAACGAAGACCGGGTCGGTGACGGTCACGAAAACGCACGCGAGGTGCCCCCATGAACGACAACGATCGATCGATCGTCGGCTACGTGATGGTCGGACACGCGATGGTCCACACCTACGAGCTCTCGATTCCGATTCTCATGACGGTCTGGCTGCTCGAGTTCTCGGTGTCGGCTGCAGTGCTCGGTGCGTCGGTCACCGTCGGATACGGGCTGTTCGGCGTCGGTTCCCTTCCTGGCGGCGTACTCGTCGACCGGTTCGGCCCCCGAGCGCTGATCAGCGCCTGTCTCGCCGGGATGGGGCTTTCCTTTCTCCTGTTGAGTCTCGCTCCAGGGATCGGGGCCATCACCGTCGCACTGGCCGTCTGGGGGCTCGCCGCGAGCGTCTATCATCCAGCCGGACTCACGCTGATCAGCAACGGCGTCCGGCAACGCGGTGTCGGCTTCGCCTACCACGGTATGGCGGGTAACGCCGGTATCGCCTTCGGTCCGCTCGCGACGGCCCTGCTGTTGCTAGCGTTCGACTGGCGACTCGTCGCCGCGATCCTCGCAGTCCCGGCACTCGTCGGTTCAGTCGCCGGGTTGCTGATCGCGTTCGATCCCACAGCAGCCGTCGAACTGACCGACGGTGGCGAAGACGGGGGATCGGACAGCCGATCGCTCGGTGACGTCGTCGGCGACACGCGTCGGCTGTTCACTGTCGGTTTTCTCACCGTCTTCGTCGTCGTCTCGTTCAACGGCCTCTACTACCGCGGCACGTTGACCTTCCTTCCCGACCTCCTCGGAGACTTCCTCGCGGTCGCCGTCGGAGACGTCCAGCTGTTCGACCCCGACACCCCGATGGCCGAGGAGTTCGACCTCGCACAGTATCTTTACGTCGGTCTGCTGACAGTCGGTATCGTCGGTCAGTACGTCGGCGGAAAGCTCACGGACGCGATCGAACCCGAACGAGGGCTCGCTGGAATGTCGCTCGGACTGACCGTCGTCGCCCTCCTTTTCGTCCCGGTTGCCGAAACCGGTCTCGTGCAACTGCTCGTCGTAAGCGTCGTCCTCGGGTTCGTCCTGTTTGCCCTCCAGCCGTTCACGCAGGCCACGATCGCGAAGTACTCCCCGCCAGAGGCACGCGGACTCTCCTTTGGCTACACCTACCTGGCTATCTTCGGCATCGGCGCGTTGGGCGCGGCGATCACCGGAACCGTCCTCACCCTCGGCTCGGAGTCGATCACGTTCGTCGTTCTTGCCGGGTTCTCGGCGATGAGCTGTCTGCTCGCACTCTCGCTCGTCGCGAGGTCGGTCTCACGACGCTACTGACTCGGTGGGGCTATCGAGGCGACGCCCGATCCGGGATAGAGGCAGCTGTTTCCGCTATTGCCGAGTCAGGGTATCGTTTGCTCATGTAGCGCCACTTACCCACATCCGGTACGAACGTGGGCTCGATATGCAGACCACGACTGGAGAGCGCTTTTTACCGAACCGCCCGTATCCGTGTTCATGACTGACGATCCCGACGCCCGATCCCGAGACGACCGCGACGGCGCAGTTCCCACAGACCGCGAATCGCCCGTGGGTGCCCCGGTCATCCGGGGCGACGAATCGGTCACCGGACAACGTGCGCGCGAAGCCGTACAGTTCGATCCCGACGATCCCGAGAGCGTCGCAAACGCCGCCGAGATTGTCTATCAGTTCGCGACCGGTGACGCCGAGGGAGACAACCTCGTCATGCTCCGTGGAGCCGCCGCCTGTGCTGCACTCGTCAGAGGCGTCGGCTCCTACAAGACTGCCACAGAGCAGGCCAATGCGGTCGGCGACGACGACAGCACGGTTACCGTCTCGTTCATCCGCAAGTGGGCGCGCGTCCACGACCTCCCGCGGTCAGTCCGCCGGCAGGTCGCACTCGGAGCCATCGCACCCACCGCCGCAAAGCACATCGCCCGCGTTAGCGGTGAAGCACGGCTGTTGCTCGCCTGGGCGACCCTCGACGGCGACCTGACGGTTCGTGAGGTCCGTGCCGCCGCGAGCGCGATAAACGACGGCGTCCCGATCGATGAGGCACTCGCCGATCACGGCGTCGTCCTCGGTAGACTCGAGCTCATCCTGCCACGAACGACCTATCGCGATCTCCGGCGACAAGCGTCCCTCGAGGGCGTCACACCAGGCGACGTCGTCGCCGATGCCTTCGAGCAATACCTCGAGTGAACCGCACGACAGGGCGATGTCGGCGTCGGACCGGGAGAACGAGAAAGAAACGTTTAACCGGCGCTCACGAGAAGGTGAAATTGGAGGGCCGGTAGCTCAGTCCGGCAGAGCGTCTGGCTTTTAACCAGACGGCCGCGTGTTCAAATCGCGCCCGGCCCGCTTCTCGCCGCGAGCAAATCCGCGAGCGGCGAGCATCGGAACCGGCGGGATTTGAACGCAGGGAACACGCAGCGCGAACGAAGTGAGCGACCGTGTGACCGTGTGTTCAAATCGCGCCCGGCCCGCTTTTGCGACGAACAATCGACTATCGAACGGTGAACGGTCGACGGTCTCGACATCACTTTGTGTTAGAACGATAACTATCGGGTTGGGAACGTTGGGTGTGTGACTTTGTACCTCGGCCGTTACTAGACCGTATGGGATCGATTCCTGCTGACGTCCAGGACGTGTTCGAGAAGCGAACGTTCGCTCACATAGCGACGGTTCTACCCGACGGATCGCCGCATTCGACGCCGGTGTGGGTTGACTACGACGCCGATGCGGATCGGCTGTTGGTGAACACCGAACGCGGCCGCCGAAAGGAGAAAAACGTTCGAAACGACCCGCGAGTCGCCATTAGTATGACTGATCCGGACGATCCCTACCGAATGCTCTCGGTGACGGGTGAAGTCGATGAAGTTACCACGGATGGGGCGCGCGAGCACATCGACGAGCTGTCAGAGCGATATACAGGAGAGGACGAGTATCCCAACCCAATCGAGACGGAACGCGTCATCATCTCAATCAGACCCAAGAAGGTCAGTCACTTCGAAGGATAACGATGCGGTCTGTTTCCGACACGAAGTCCGAGAGCCGGTGAGGGGTCGATGTAGTGCCGCGAGAGTCCAGATAGGTAGACGGGGATAACCGCTTGCTGATTCAGAGTTATCCAAGAAGTCGCTATAAGCCAAGGGCCGGATTTGAACCGGCGGTGGGCGGCTCTGCAGGCCGCTGCGTTCGGCCGGACTCTGCCACCTTGGCGCGCTTGGTCGTAGTCACTGCGGTCGTTTAAGCGTAGCGGTACGATTCTGTACCCGATCGCCCAATATATACAAAAGGCCACACAGCCACAGCTGTGGCTGTGTAGGGCCGTAGATAAGTATGAAAGTATGAGTGGAGGCGGCGAACCAGCGTTTCCAGAGGGTCTCCCACTCCAGTACTTGCCGGAACGCTGGCGGGCTTATCTTCCGTGTTCGAGATGGGTACGGGAGCGCCCCGCCGCTGTGGCCGCCCGAACGCCGATCGACGGAATCGAACCGTCGCCACTCCAGTATCGGTCTCTCTCCGCCACAACCGTGTCGTACGTGTAGTCCAGTCTGCGCCTGGACCCGTTTCCGGGTCATGATCCATGCGGTATGAATGGTGGCTCGATCGGTTAGTGCTCGCGGGCTCAACGCCTCGTTGCCTTGGCGCGTACACCCCGAGTCTATCGACCTCCTCTTCTAGGAGGGATCTCAGGTGGTTCCTCGTTTCCAGGTGGGTTTCCGGCTTAGATGCGTTCAGCCGTTACCCCGTGGTGCGTCGCTGCCCGGCACGTGCTCTCTCGAACAACCGGTACACCAGTGGCACCCATTCGTAGTTCCTCTCGTACTATACGAACGTTCCTGTCAGGAACCGTAACACCCCCAATAGATAGCAGCCGACCTGTCTCACGACGGTCTAAACCCAGCTCACGACCTCCTTTAATAGGCGAACAACCTCACCCTTGCCCGCTTCTGCACGGGCAGGATGGAGGGAACCGACATCGAGGTAGCAAGCCACTCGGTCGATATGTGCTCTTGCGAGTGACGACTCTGTTATCCCTAAGGTAGCTTTTCTGTCAGCAATTGCCCGCAACGAGCGGGCTAATTGGTTCGCTAGACCACGCTTTCGCGTCAGCGTCCGTCGTTGTGCCGGACACTGTCAGGCTCCCATGTGCTCTTGCGCTCTCTCCCGCGTCTCCGACGCGGGTGAGGGAACCGTGGGGCGCGCCCGATATCTTTTCAGGCGCGTACCGCCCCAGTCAAACTGCCCGGCTACCGGTGTCCTCCTCCCGGAGTGAGAGTCGCAGTCACCATCGGGTAGTATTTCAATGCTGCCTCGGTGACCCGCTGGCGCGGGTACCTGTGTACTGGCTCCTACCTATGCTGCACAATGGCGACCACGTCTCAGCGACAGCCTGCAGTAAAGCTCTATAGGGTCTTCGCTTCCCCTTGGGGGTCTCCAGACTCCGCACTGGAATGTACAGTTCACCGGGCCCAACGTTGGGACAGTGGCGCTCTCGTTGATCCATTCATGCAAGCCGCTACTGAAGCGGCAAGGTACTACGCTACCTTAAGAGGGTCATAGTTACCCCCGCCGTTAACGGGTCCTTCGTCCTCTTGTACGAGGTGTTCAGATACCCGCACTGGGCAGGATTCAGTGACCGTACGAGTCCTTGCGGATTTGCGGTCACCTATGTTGGTATTAGACAGTCGGAGCGCCCGAGTCACTGCGACCTGCCCCGAAGAGGGCAGGCATCCCTTCTTCCGAAGGTACGGGACTAACTTGCCGAATTCCCTAACGTCGGTTGCTCCCGACAGACCTTGGCTTTCGCCGCCACGAGTACCTGTGTCGGTTCTCGGTACGGACAGTGTGCTCGCCTTTTCACGGGCTCTCGGTTGACCTGACTTGCGCTATCCAGCCATTCGCTCGCTTCCTGCCATTACGGCTTCCACGAACTTCGACTGTTCGACCGGGCGATAGCCCGGCTCAGGCGGCCCCAAAGCGTCGGCTTTGAGTGCACACTGGCACAGGAATATTAACCTGTTTCCCTTTCATCAGCTTCGACTTACGGGCTGATTTAGGACCGGCTAACCCTCAGCTGATCAGCAGTGCTGAGGAACCCTTACTCGTTCGGCCGTCGGGGGTCTAACCCGACTCACGCTGCTACTATGACCAGGATTTTCGTTACTGAACGGTCCACACGACCTCTCGGCCGTGCTTCCACCCGAACAGAACGCCAACCTACACGATCACCCGGTAAAGGGTGCGGCTAGGTCTCGGTGGTGGACTTGAGCCCCGATCATTTTCGGCGCCCCGAACCTCGGCCGGTAAGCTGTTACGCTTTTCTTAGAGGGTAGCTGCTTCTAAGCTCACCTCCCGGCTGTCTAGGGCTCGGGACCACCTTCGATCGCACTTAGTCCACACTTGGGGACCTTAACCCAGCTCTGGGTTGTCTCCCTCACGGTACACAGGCTTACCCCGCATACCGGACTCCCTGCGTCGACGGCGTCCGTAGGTTCGGAGTTGGACAGGGGGGCGTACTCCTCTCGGAGTACGGTCCCCCAATCCGTCGCTCTACCCCACGGACTACCTCGGCAGAGGTCATGCTTCGACATGTTTCGGTTGGAACCAGCTGTGTCCGGACTCGATGGGCCTTTCACCCCTAGACGTAGGTCACGCGAGGGTATTGTAGGACACCAACGCTAACAGGCCTCCACGCACCTTTCGGCACGCTTCACCTTGCCCACGCCTAGATCGTCCGGTTTCGGGTCGTGTCCGATTGACTCCCCGCGCTTGAACACGGCGGCCCTCGCAATGCTGCGGCCATGTCGGTTTCCCTGCGCCTTCCCCGATGATCGGGTTAGACTCGCCAATCAGACACACTCCCTGGTTCGTTTTTCAAAACGTACGACGGAACACCGGCTTCCCGATCTTCCTACTGTACCCTCGCGGGTAGGTCGTTTTGATCGGGACCTTGTATGCCCCGTCGTTCCATCGCCAACTGATTTCACGCCCTATTGCACCTCCCTTCGTGGGGTGCTTTTCAGCGTTCGCTCACGCTACTTGTTCGCTATCGGTCTCGAGGAGTGTTTAGTCTTCGCGGTCGATGCCCGCGAGATTCACGAGGGATATCCAACCCCCGATACTCTGGAGCTGACGCGTCCCGTACTACGCTTCACTACGGGGTTGTCACCCTGTTTCACGCTCCGTTCCAGGAGACTTCGTGAAGCGGTTCGAGGAGTGGTTGTCAGTCCGAACACCACATTGCCCACGCGGAACCTGACGGTCCCACACAGGCTTCGGTTTGGACTGTGTCGCGTTCACTCGCCGTTAGTAACGACATCGCGATTGCTTTCTTTTCCTGCCGGTACTGAGATGTTTCAATTTCCGGCGTTCCCCATTGCGCGAAGCAATTGCGGTGGGGATTCCCATTCGGAGATCCTCAGTTCTTTCCCTCCGTGCGGGTCCCTGAGGCTTATCGCAGCTTGGCACGTCCTTCATCGGCTCTCGAGCCGAGCGATCCACCAGCTGGCACAGTAGCCACGTTCGACGGATCGGCGTTGCGACGAAGTCGCAACGATGTAGTGACCCGGGAACGGGTCCAGTGGACGCCTGGACTACACGTACACACGGTCTCATCCGCACGCCAGTAGACAGCTGGCCTGCATTAACCCTTCCCACCCGCGTTTACACGGGGTGGTGCATCGGTTCTGTCGTACCCAATCGTCGCGCCGTCTCCCACTTAAGGGGAGCGATTCGACGACGGGCCGAGACATGGACCCACTGGGAGTCGAACCCGGGGCGACCGCCGTCGGCGGCGGTCGCCCTTCCAGTCAGGTATGGGTCCAGCCCGCTCGCGTTCTCGTACAGAGCGAGCGGGAACGAGGTGTGAGCCCTGGTAGTTCAAAGGTGCCCGATCGGCCTACGGGTGGGCGATCGAACGTGGTGGTGTGGCACAACGGGCCACGAGTGGTGGGCTGGGGCGACGCCCCAGTCCCGGGCTGTGGAGGTGATCCAGCCGCAGATTCCCCTACGGCTACCTTGTTACGACTTAAGCCCCCTTGCGAAGCCCAGATTCGACCCCGATCGGGGCCTCATCCGGACCTCACTCGGGTGCTTTGACGGGCGGTGTGTGCAAGGAGCAGGGACGTATTCACCGCGCCCTTCTGAGGCGCGATTACTACCGAATCCAGCTTCATGCGGGTGAGTTTCAACCCGCAATCCGAACTACGACCGAGTTTCGGAGATTAGCGTCGCCTTTCGGCGTGGCATCCCACTGTCTCGGCCATTGTAGCCCGCGTGTCGCCCAGCACATTCGGGGCATACTGACCTACCGTTGCCCGTTCCTTCCTCCGCTTTGGCAGCGGCAGTCCTCCTAATGTACCCAGCTACCACAAGGGTACTGCTGGCAATTAGGAGTGCGGGTCTCGCTCGTTGCCTGACTTAACAGGACGCCTCACGGTACGAGCTGACGGCGGCCATGCACCTCCTCTCAGCAGGTCAGGTAAGCTCATCACACTGACCGTCACTCCTGCTGTCGATGCTGGTGAGATGTCCGGCGTTGAGTCCAATTAAACCGCAGGCTCCTCCGGTTGTAGTGCTCCCCCGCCAATTCCTTTAAGTTTCATCCTTGCGGACGTACTTCCCAGGCGGTCTGCTTCACGGCTTCCCTACGGCACACCACAGGCTCGTAGCCTGTGGCACACCTAGCAGACATCGTTTACGGCTCGGACTACCCGGGTATCTAATCCGGTTCGTGACCCGAGCTTTCGTCCCTCACCGTCGGATCCGTCTTCCAGAGGCGCTTTCGCCACCGGTGGTCCGTCCAGGATTACGGGATTTCACTCCTACCCCGGACGTACCCCTCTGGTCTTCCGGTCCCAAGCCAGGCAGTTTCCGCCGGACGCCCGCACGTTAGGCGTGCGGATTTCCCGACGGACTTGCCCGGCCGGCTACGGACGCTTTAGGCCCAATAATAGCGGTCATCACTCGAGCTGCCGGTATTACCGCGGCGGCTGGCACCGGTCTTGCCCAGCTCTTGTTCCACGACCACCTTACGGTAGTGAAAAGCGAGGACTGTATGCCCTCGCACTCGGAGTCCCCTTATCGCACTGTCGTGCAGTGTAAAGGTTTCGCGCCTGCTGCGCCCCGTAGGGCCCGGTATCTTGTCTCAGATACCGTCTCCGGGCTCTCACTCTCATGACCCGTACCGATTACTGGCACGGTGGGCCGTTACCCCACCGTCAACCTAATCGGCCGCAGCCACATCCTATGGCGCGAAAGCGTTTCGGACTCGACCCATTCCAGGGGTCGAGTCGTATGCGGGATTAGCCTCAGTTTCCCGAGGTTGTCCCGCTCCATAGGGTAGTTTGGCCACGTGTTACTGAGCTATCTGCCACGAGCCTGAACTCGTGCGACTAGCATGGCTAAATCGGACTCCAATAGCAATGACCTCCGGCAGGATCAACCGGAATGCTATCTCCCCGTGAAGGGGAGGGTTTGGCGGTGAATGTAGATACACACTCACACAAATGGTCCACGTTCGGTGATCGACCCACGATCGCGAACCGATCGGGCGTCACCGAACTACCAAGGCTCACATCAGATCCCATCTGTACGGAAGACCGCAGGGGTAGGATCCTCATTTCCTTCGGACGTAATCGTACGCTTCGAGGAGTACTTAACCCCTTCGAAGCGCACCGTCCGTGCCGACGGGGCTGATGCCCCGTCGATCACGCATCGTTGCGTTTTCATCCCAACGCCCTCGAACACTTAAGGGCATCGGATCATCCACCACCTGGAAGTCGGCCCAGGTGACGGGATCGCGTATCCGGTCGAAATTGCCCTGGGTATATAAGGGCGTCGTCTCCGTCCAACCGGGTCGTGCTCGAGTCGGCGTGGAATGCGTTTCCTACCTCCGCACCGGGAACGGTCGGAGGACGTGACGATCGTCGCCACGTTGTGTGCATTCGGTTCGAGGTGGGGTGGATATATAAAGCCGTCGAACGAATCCATCATCGGATCCCGGTACCATGGGACGATTCTCCACGTGGGATGCCGTCTCGAGCACTGATAAAGCCGCGACGGCCGTCGACGCGGTCCGTCGCGCACGGGCCGCGACGCTGCCGATTTCCCAAACGGAAATACGCCGAGTTGCAAACGCTGGCAGTGGCCGGCCAAACTGGTTTTTCCTGCCGTCGGGTACGTCGTGTTCGATGGTAACCGATCCAGTGTGCGGGCGTGACGTGAATCCGAACGAAACCGAAATCCAGTCCGAACGCGACGGAGAGATGTACTACTTCTGTTCGATCGATTGCCGGGAAGCGTTCGGGCAGGAGCCAGAACGGTATACGAACGGACAAAACGGGTGACCGGCAACGACGGCTGTGAGTCGTGTACAACTTACAGCCGGTGGGGTACTGTTCTCGGCAACGCAGTCAGCTCTGAGATGGCTGTGGTGTTTCTCGCCATCGATGGCTCTAAATCAACCGCGTGAAAAGTAGCGCACGAATGGTCCGGGACTCGATCGCTTCGGAGTCGGCACCGTCGGCGGCGGAGATCTGCTCCGCGCTCGACGATCCCGACTGTCGGGAGATCATCCGGAATCTCGACGAACCAATGACTGCCGCTGAACTCACCTCACACTGTGACATTCCACAATCGACACTGTATCGGAAGCTCGAGTTACTGACCGACGCGACGCTGCTCGAGGAGTCGACCGAGATCCGAAAGGACGGCCACCACGCGAGCAAGTACGCGGTCGCCTTCGAGGAGGTGACGATCGTTCTCGAGGACGATCAGTCGCTCGCAGTCAAGATCGAACGGCCGGCCCGGACGGCAGAGGAACGGCTCGCAGAGCTGTGGTCTGAGGTGCGAAAGGAAACATGAGTCCAGACACCATCGGAATGGAAGCCGCGATCGCTCTGACCGTCGTGAAGACGCTCGTGTTGATCGTCGGCGGAATCATCACCTACTTCTCGTTCAAGGCGTATCGGCGGACACGACAGCGAGCGCTCGGGTATCTGGCGACGGGCTTTGGGATCGTCACGCTCGGACTGGTGATTGCGGGATTCGCCCACGAGTTGCTCAACGTGCCGCTTGCAATCGGGATCCTGATCGAGAGTCTGCTCGTGCTCGTCGGCTTCGTCATCATCGCATACTCGCTGTACGTACAGTAATCGATCGGCCGTCGATCACGGGTCTCGGTTCGGCGCCGCCTCACCCTGCCCTTAGCGATTCAGCGTGTGAATCGCTCGACCGAGGGCGTTCTCTGCGGCTTCCATCACCGACTCCGAGAGTGTGGGATGGGTGTGAACGGTGGCAGCGACGTCCTCGAGGGTCGCACCGAGTTCGATCGCGAGCCCGAGTTCGGCGATCAGTTCCGACGCCTCGGGGCCGACGATCTGGGCACCGAGGACGAAGCCGTCGTCCGCCTCGGCGACGATCCTGACGAATCCGTCAGTGTGACCGGTCGTCAAGGCGCGGCCGCTGGCTCGGAACGGGAACTCGCCGACGACGGTCTCGAAGCCCTGCTCGGTGGCCTCGGTTTCGGTCATTCCGACGGTGCCGATCTCGGGCTCGGTGAAGACCGCGGCGGGCATCGCCTGGTGGTCGAGCGCCGCGGGTTCGCCGGCGATCACCGCCGCGGCGACCTGGCCCTCGACCATGCCGGTGTGAGCGAGCATCGGCTCGCCGGCGACGTCACCGACGGCGTAGATATCGTCGACGTTCGTCCGCGTGCGGTCGTCGACCTCGATGAAGCCGCGGTCGTCGGTCTCGACGCCAACGGTCTCGAGGTCGAGCGTGTCAGAGACCGGTTCGCGACCGACGGCGACGAGAACCTTCTCGGCGTCGACCTCGAGCGAGTCGGTCTCGGCGTCGAGTTCACCGCCGTCGGCTGCGGTCTCCTCGGCAGGATCGGCGACGACGCGGATGCCGTCGTCTCGTTCGTGCCAGCTCGAGGCGGTGTAGCCGAACTGGAAGTCGACGCCGAGTTCCTCGGCGCGGTTTCTGACCGGTCGCGCGAGGTCGTCGTCGTAGCCGGGCAGGACGTCCTCGAGCATCTCGACGACGGTGACGTCGGTGCCGAGTTTGGCGAAGACGCCGGCGAGTTCCATCCCGATGTAGCCTGCACCGACGACGACGAGCGAGTCGGGAACCGACTCGAGTGCGAGTGCCTGTTTGGAATCGAGGACCGGATCGTCGGCGAAATCGAAGTTCGGAATCTCGATCGGACGCGAGCCCGTCGCGACGATCGCGTGTTCGAACGAGAGCGTTTCGCTGCCCTGGCCGTCGCCGTCGTGAGAGAGCCGGACGGTGTCCTCGCCGGCGAAGCGTGCGGTTCCCTCGAGCAGGGAGACGCCGTTTGCCTTGCAGAGTTTCTCGACGCCGGAGGTGAGCTGGGAGACGACGTCGTCTTTCCAGCCGACCATTCCCGCGAGGTCGACGGCGGGATCGGCGTGGATCCCCATCTCCTCGGCGGTGGCGGCCTCGTGGGCGACGTTCGTGGCGGAGATCAACGCCTTCGAGGGGATACAGCCGTGGTTCAGGCAGGTCCCGCCGTAGGCGTCCTTTTCGACGAGCGTGACGTCCAGATCGAGCTGGCCGGCACGGATCGCGGCGGCGTAGCCTGCAGGCCCCGCACCGATTACCAGTACGTCAGTTCCAGTCGTAACGTCCCCGACGACCATACTCGTCTTTCGCCGAGCCGACGTATAAGTACCCTCCTCCAGCCGTCGGGCGTGTCGGTGAACACGAACGTTACGAGCGGGTTCGAAACCCGAACGTCACTGCAACAGGAGCAGTTCGGGGTCCTCGAGGTACGCCATCACCGCGTTGGTAAAGCGTGCGCCGACCGCGCCGTCGATCAGCCGGTGGTCGAACGACAGCGACAGCGTCATCACCGACCGGGGCTCGATCGACTCGGTCCCATCCTCGTCGGTGACGACGCGGGGTTTGCGTTTGATCTCGCCGATCGCGAGGATGCCCGACTCGGGGTAGTTGAGAATCGGCGTGGCGTACTCGCCGCCGATGCCGCCGACGTTCGTCACCGTGAACGTCGAGCCCTGCAGTTCCTCGGGGGAGATCGTTCGCTCGCGGGCTTTCTCGACGAGTTCGTTCATCTCCGAGGCGAGCTGGAGCAGCCCCTTCCGGTCGACGTCCTCGACGACGGGCACCATCAACCCGACGTCGGTCGCGGTCGCGACGCCGACGTTGTAGTAGTCGCGGTAGACGATCTCCTCGGCGTCGTCGTCGAGCACGGCGTTCATCTCGGGAAACTCCGCTAACGCGGCGACCACCGCCTTCATGATAAACGGCATGTACGTCAGGGTGATTCCCTGCTCGTCGGCCCTCGCGGCGAGGCGCTCTCGAGTCGCGACGAGGTCGGTGACGTCGACTTCGTCGTGGTGGGTGACGTGTGGGGCAGAGTACTTCGACTCGACCATCGCGTCGGCGATCCGCTTGCGGACGCCACGAAACGGCTCGCGTCGTTCCCCACGCTCTGTGTCGGCCGCCGCCTCGAGAGCCTCGACGTCCGCCTCCTGAGCCTGCTTCTGGGCGTCGGCGTACGCCATCACCGCCTCCGGCGTGACGAACGGTTCGCCGTCGCGTTCCTCGGCCGCCGGGACGGCGTCGATGTCGACGCCTGCTTCCTCGGCGATCCGACGCGTCGCCGGCGCGGCGAGGGTCCGATCGCGGTCAGCCGACTCGAGCGTCGGTTGCTGGCCGGTCTCGTTCTCGTCCGTCGCCGGTTCGTCGGTCGGTGCGGGCTCGGGCTCGGATTCGTGTTCGAGTTCTGACTCGCCGTCGTCGGCCGCCGTCGCTGGCTCCGCACTCGCGTCGACGGCTGCACGAACGTCTCCCTCCGTGATCCGGCCGCCGGGGCCGCTGCCCTCGAGCGTCGCGAGGTCGACGCCCTCCTCGCGAGCCAGTCTTCGAACGCGCGGGGGCGCGAAGACGCGTCCGCCGGGCGTGGTGACCCCCCCGGTCTCGTCGTCGGCTTCGTCGGAGCGTTCCTCGGCGTCGGCCTCGACCGCCTCGTCGGCGTCGCCTTCGGCCTCCCCGTCGGCGACGTCGTAGGTGACGAACAGGTCGCCGACGGGGACGACGTCGCCTTCCGCCCAGTGGAGTTCCTGGACGGTACCGTCGACGGGCGAGGGAACCTCGACGAGTGCCTTGTCGGTCTCGACCTCGGCGACGGGCTGGTCTTCGCTCACCACCTCGCCCTCGGCGACGAGCCAGGAGACCAGTTCGCCCTCGGCGACGCCCTCACCGACGTCGGGGAGGTGAAACTCACGAACCATCAGAAGTTCACCGCCTCGCGGATGCCGTCTTTGATGCGGGCCGGCTCGGGCAGGTAGTAGTCTTCGAGTGCGTACAGCGGGAACGGCGTGTCGAAGCCGGTGATACGTTTGACCGGGGCCTCCTGGTACAGCAGGGCCTCCTCCTGGATTGTCGCGGTAATCTCGCCGGCGAGCCCGCCGGTCTTGGGGGCCTCGTGGACGACTGCGGCACGACCGGTCTTTTTGAACGAGTCGACGATGGCGTCGGTGTCAAGCGGCGACAGTGTCCGGAGATCGACGACCTCGACGTCGATTTCGCCCGCGAGGTCGTCGGCAGCCGAAAGCGTCGGCCGGGTCATCGCTCCCCAGGTGAACACCGAGACGTCCGCGCCTTCGCGTCTGACCGCGGCCTCGCCGAGGGGAATCTCGTAGGACTCGCTCGGGACCTCTTCGCGGAACGCCCGGTAGATGAGCTTGGGCTCGAGAAAGACCACCGGGTCCGGATCGCGGATCGCGCTCGTCAACAACCCCTTCGTGTCGGACGGCGTCGAGGGGACGACGACCTTGAGGCCGGGCTGGTGGACGAAGAAGGCCTCCGTCGACTCGGAGTGGTGTTCGGGCGCGCGGATGCCACCGCCGTAGGGGGCGCGGACGACCATCGGACAGGTGTATCGTCCGCGCGAGCGCGTCCGCAGCCGGGCCGCGTGCGAGACGAGCTGGTCGAACGCGGGGTAGATAAAGCCCATGAACTGGATTTCCGGGACCGGCCGGAGGCCGTAGGCGGCCATCCCGATCGCGGTGCCGACGATGCCGGACTCGGCGAGTGGCGTGTCGATCACTCGCTCCTCGCCGAACTCCTCGTAGAGACCCTCCGTCGCCCGGAAGACGCCGCCGTTTTTCCCGACGTCCTCGCCCATCACGAGGACGTCCTCGTCACGTTCCATCTCTGCGTGGAGTCCGTCCCGAACCGCTTGTACGAGCGTGAGGTTTTCCGTATCCGTAGCCATGATCTTACTCCTCGAGGAGGGCGTCGTCGCCGTGTCGTTCGCGCACCGATTCGAACCACTCGAGTTGTTGCTGTAACCGTTTGGGCATCCCCTCGTAGACGTGTGCGAAGATCTCCTCGGGGACGGGCCGTGTGGAGGCTTCCGCCTCGTCGATCGCGTCGGCGACTGCCTCCTCGACGCGGCGTTCGATCGCGTCGACGCGTTCGTCCTCGAGTATCCCGTTCGACCGCAGGAACGTCTCCAGCCGTGGGATCGGGTCTTTCTGCTTCCAGCGTTCGACCTCCTCGTCGTCGCGATATACCGACGGATCGTCCGCAGTGGTGTGAGCGCCGAAGCGATACTGGACGGCCTCGATGAGCGTCGGTCGAAGCTCGTCCTCGTCGGGATCTTTGGCCTTTGCGATGGCGTCGCGAGTGACCTGATAGACCGCAAGTGGGTCCATCCCGTCGACCTGCACGCCCTCGAAGCCGTAGGCGGTCGCCTTCTGGGCTAAGGTCTCACTCGCCGTCTGGCGTTCCCGGGGAACCGAGATCGCCCACTGGTTGTTGTTACAGAAAAAGACCGCCGGTACGTCGAAGACGCCGGCGAAATTAAGCCCCTCGTGGAAGTCGCCTTCGCTCGTCGCGCCGTCGCCGAAGTAACAGAGGAAGGCGGTGTCGTCCTCGTCTTTGAGTTTCGACGCCCAGGCGGCACCCGTCGCGTGTGGAATCTGGGTCGCGATCGGCACCGCGACGGTGAAGACGTTCGCGTCCTCGGGGATCAGGTTCCCGTCCTCGTGGCCCATCCAATACAGAAGCGTTCGCTTCAGCGACATTCCGCGCACGAGCGCAGCCCCGTGTTCGCGGTAGCTAGGGAAGATCCAGTCGCTGTCCTCGAGTGCGTGGGCGCTGCCGATCTGGGCACCTTCCTGTCCCGACAGCGGCGGATACGTCCCCATCCGGCCCTGACGCTGGAGACTTACCGCGCGCTGATCGAAGTGTCTGGCCAGGCGCATCTGTTCGTACATCTCGACTAACTCGTCCTCCGAGAGGTCCGGCACCGCCGCTCCCTCGAGGACGCGACCGGCGTCGTCGAGTACCTGCACCCGATCGTGGGGATCGCGCTGTAACGTACTCACGGATAGCGGCACCTGTGCATACCCACCTATCTATCGCCTGCGTTATAGGAGTTTCGTAAATACGTTGCTATCAAAGTTATTCTCGCATATACGACGAAGAGTGGAACCACTATGAGTTATAATCACCCACTCGTTTCTGCAACAAGTTTATCAAAGGACGTGTGAACAGTTCTTTCTTCGGGCGATGGCGCGAGTGAACGTGCGTGCGATTCGATCAGTTCTAGGCGGGATCGACCCTAGGCGGGATCGATCGGTGCTGGCGCGACAGCGTCGTGACCGCCGAGGAACTCCCGGACGCGTTCGGTCTCCGGTCGTTCGAAGAACGACTCGGCGTCGTTCGCCTCGACGACCTCGCCGAGATAGAGGAAGACGACGTCGTCGGCGAGCGCTCTCGCTTGGCTCATGCTGTGTGTAACCATGACGATCGTGTACTCCGATTTGAGCGACTCGAGGGTCTCTTCGACGGTCTCGGCCGAGACCGGATCGAGCGCAGAGGTCACCTCGTCACACAGCAAGACGTCCGGTTCGACGGCCAGCGACCGGGCGAGACAGAGCCGCTGGATCTGTCCCCGGGAGAGTTGTGCGCCGGGGGTCTCGAGTCGGTCCGCGACCTCCTCCCAGAGATCGACTTTTCGCAGGGATTGCTCGACGCGCTCGTCGAGTTCGGCGGTGGAGAGGTCGCCGTGGAGTCGCGGGCCGTAGGCGACGTTGTCGTAGATCGACATCGGCAACGGCGTCGGCTCCTGGGGGACGTAGCTGACCCGCCGGCGAATCTCCGGCAGCGGCTCGTCGGTGTCGTAAAGCGGCTGATCGCCGATGTAAACCTCTCCCGAGATGTCGACGGCGGTGTTGATCTCGTGAAGCCGGTTCAACGACTTAAGCAGCGTCGACTTGCCACAGCCCGAGGGACCGATGATGGTCGTCAGGCGGTTCTCGGCGAACGAGACGTCGACGCCTGCAAGCGCCTCGACGTCGCGAGCGCCGGTGTAGGTCAGTGCGAAGTGTTCCGTTCGGATCGCGTTGGTCTCTCGTGGTGTCGTCATGAATATCTCCCTCCTGGTGTGTAGCGTGCGAACCGCCCTGCGAGCAGTTTCGAGACGAGAATCAGCGTCAGGGCGGCCACGATGAGCAGAAACGAGGCCGCGTACGCGTGCGAGCGCACTTCGGCGTTGAACGACGCCGCCTGCTCGAAGATGAGAATCGGCAAGGTCGTCGCCGGTTCGAACGGGCCGGCGGGCATCTGCGTGCTCCGGCCGGCGGTAAAGAGCACCGTCGCGGCGTCGCCGATGCCGCGAGCGAACCCCATGACGACACCCGCGACGACGCCCGGCAGAGCCGCCCGGAGTGTCACGCGAGCCGCCTCGAACCGGGTCGCGCCGAGTCCGTACGTCGCCTCCCTGACCGTGTCGGGAGCCGACCGCAACGCCTCGTCGGCGTATCGCGTGATGATCGGATACTGGAAGATGGCGATTGCGACGATCCCGAAGACGAGACTCGTCTGTGCGCCGACGGCGATGATCACCGTCAGAACGAACACGCCGTAGACGATCGGGGGCGTCCCCCAGAGGACGTTCAGGAACATGTTGATGACGTCCGACGTGCGCTCGCTCGAGTAGTCGCTCTGGAGAAAGACCGCCGTCGAGATCGAAAGCGTCGTCGCGACGACGGTCGCCGGGACGACGATGAAGATGCTTCCCAACACGGCGTGGAGGAATCCGCCGCCGCCGTCGAGCATGTACCGCGACCCAGGCGGCGTTACCGCGACTGCTGGGTCGGTGAGAAACACGCGCCCGCCGCGATAGAGCGTCACGCCGACGACGATCAGAAGCACCGCGACGACGAGCGCGGCGCTTGCACGGGCGAGCAGGCCGAACAGTCGCTGTTCGAGGTATCGGTCCATCAGTACTGCCACCTCCGTTGCAGTCTGCGACGGACGAGCATCGCCCCGACGTTGAACAGCCAGACGATCACGAGTAACAGCAACCCGACGAGAATCAGCGCCGACTGCGTAATCGGGATCGACATCAACTCGCCGAAGTCGTTGACGATCAGCGTCGGCAGCGTCTCGCCCGCGTCGAACGGGCTCTCCGGGACCGCCGTCTGGCCGCCGATGAGCATCGCGGGGACGATCGTCGCACCGAAGACGCGCCCGAAGCCGAGCAGGATCGCCGAGAAGATGCCCGGCCCCGCTGCCCGCAAGAGGACCGTCCGGATCATCTCCCACTTCGTCGCGCCGACGCCGAGTGCCGACTCGCGAAGTTCGTCGGGAAGCGCCTCGAGGGACTCGACCGACAGCGAGATCATGAACGGGGTGACGATGATCGCCATCACCAGACTCACCGTGACGATTCCCAGGCCGATGCTGTGTGTGCCAACCGCCGGCGCGAGGTAGTCGCCGACGAACGGGACGACGACGATCAGTCCGACCAGTCCGAAGACGACCCCCGGGATCGCCGCGAGGACGTCGATGAACGACGCGACGAGAACTTTCGTTCGTCCCTCGGCGTACTCGGCGATGTAGATCGCCGCGAGGATCGCGATCGGCGTCCCCATCGCCATCGAGAGCACGGTGACGTAGATCGTCCCCACGATAGCCGGCAGGAAGCCGAACTCGTTCTGTGCGGGATCCCAGTTCGAGGAGGTCACCATCTCGAGCAGCGAGTGCTCGGAGACGATCGGTATCGACTGCTGGACGAGCGTCAGGACGATCAGTCCGAACAACGCGACGGCGAACAGTCCGGCACCGAGCAGCCAGTAACTGCTTAGCCGTTCGATCAGCAGCCGTCGATCGAGTCCGTTCGACCGGTCGGGTTGGTTCGTGTCAGTCGTCGCCATACTTACGACGCCTCCGCCAGCGCGTCTCGCTGTTGGGCCAGCCGATCGTCCTCGAGCGTGGCGTAGCCGTTCTCTCGAACGTACTCCTGGCCGTCGGTGAGGACCCACTCGACGAACGCCGCGGCCTCCGACTCGAACTCCCCGTTAGCTGCGAGAAACATCTCGCGAGCCGGTGGCGACGGATAGATGCCGTCTTCGACGGCGGCGAGAAACGCGTCGCGAGTCTCGTAGAAGTCCTCCGTCGGCGTAAGCGTCCCGGTTCCCTCGAGATCGAGCGGAACGGGTCGGACGTTCATCTCGAGGTCGCCGGTGTTGAAGTCGTAGACGTAGTTGATGTTGTTCATCGAAATCCCGTGTGCGTCGTTGTCGATCGCTTGCGCGATCTGCTGGTCGCCGTCGAAGTTCCCGTCGGCGAGGTTCTCGAGTTCGTTCTCGGTGTACCCGCCGAGGAACTCGCCCCACTGTTTGTAGGCAGCCGAGGAGTCGGACCGGCCGTAGACGTAGATCGGTTCGTCGACGTCCGCCTCGACGACCTCGCCCCAGTTCGTGACCGTCTTCGTGAAGATCGCCTCGAGGTCGCGCTGGGTGAGACCGTGCTCTCTGAGTTGCTCGTAGACGGGATTGTCGACGTTGACCGTGCCGACGACGGTATCGACGAGCATTGCGACCGCGACCAGTCCCCGATCGAGTTCGTCCGGGTCGGGCGCTCGTCCCATCATAGCGACGTCGACCTGACCGTGCAAGACGTCGGAGACGCCGACGCCAGTGCCGCCGCCGGAGACGTCGATCGAAACGCCGGTCGCCCGTTCGTACTCGTCGGCCCACACCTGCATCATCGGAAGTGGTCCCACGCCGCCTGAGATTCGGATCGCCGAGTCGCCGTTCGAACCGAGACAGCCGGCGAGACCGAGTGCCGAACCGGCTCCGATCGATCCGAGCAACGAGCGCCGCGAGTAGCCACGTTCTAGGGACATTGGTACCAGTCGTTCCATTCCGATTCCGGAGTACTATCCTTTCTTTTCCTCTCAAGACTTGTGGTAAGAACGTGATGGTCGCAATACTTTCCTGAACCGGACAGACAACGCTGCGATCACGAACGAGAGAGAGTACCAATCCAGCCGCCAGAACGCGCGCTTGCGGCCGTTCGGCGCAGTTTACGACGTCACGCGTCACGTCCACGGACGCCGCCGGCGAATATGTTGCCGGTATCTGTATCGACAGACTGCGTCGATCGACCGGGGCGAATGTCAGCCACGAGTGGTTTCGTTACCTCTCGTCACGGGAGTGAATCACGAGACGTGACAGTGACAGCTTCGCTAGTACTCGAATCCCGTAACCAACATACGTTACGTATCGTCGAAAGCTATTTTGCCACGGGCAACGACGATGTGCCCATGTCGATACAACGTCGGGAGGTCGTCGCATCGATCGGGGGTGTCGCGGCAGCCGGACTGGCAGGCTGTCTCGGTGGGGACGATGGCGACGAGGAACGACCCGGCGTCAGCGGCGAGACACTCACACTGACGACGACGACGAGTACCGACGACACGGGGCTGCTCGACGAACTGAACGCGCCCTTCGAGGATCGGTACGGCGTCACCGTCGACGTCGTCGCACAGGGAACCGGAGCCGCCCTCGAGACGGCGAGAAACGGCGACTCAGACGTCGTGATGGTCCACGCCCGCTCGCTCGAGGACGAGTTCATGCGGGAGGGATACGGCGTGAACCGCCGGGACCTGATGTTCAACGACTTCGTGATCGTCGGTGCCGAGGACGATCCGGCGGGTATCGAGGGGATGGAGTCGGCGGCCGACGCGTTCGCCTCGATCGCGGATTCGGAGGCGTCGTTCGTCTCCCGGGGGGACGAATCCGGCACCCACACCAAAGAGCTCGAGGTCTGGGAGGAAGCCGGGATCGATCCCGGCGGTGACTGGTACCAGGAGATCGGCGGCGGGATGGGGGATGCGCTGAACAACGCAACCCAGCAGGGCAGCTACACGCTCTCCGACCGCGGGACGTTTCTCTCCCGGGACGACGACCTGGTGATCCTCGTCCAGGGTCCGATCGAGGACGGTCCGGAACAGCTCTCGAACCCCTACGGGATCGTCGCGGTCAATCCGGCGGCCCACGACCACGTCGTGTACGACCTCGCGATGGCCTACATCGGATTTCTCACGAGCCCCGAGGGTCAGGACCGCATCGAAGCGTACACCGTCGAGGGCGAACAGCTGTTCTTCCCCAGGGCCGTCCCGGAGGATCCGAACTTCCAGCAGTACGTTCCGGAGGACTGGAGCAGTGAGGAGTAACCCCGGCGGAATCCATCGCCACACACGCCAGAAATGACAGTCGACGTCGCAACGATCGATCCCCTGCTCGCCACGTTCCCGTTCGAGTGGAACTACGTCAGGAGCATCGCCCGCGTCTCGCTGTACGTGAGCCTGACCGCGGTCTTCCTGAGCACGCTCGCCAGTCTCCCGATCGCGTTGTTCGTCGGGATGCGGGAGTTTCCCGGCAAGGGGCTGGTGACGGCGCTCATCAACACCGGGATGGGGTTTCCGAGCGTCGTCGTCGGACTCGCCGTGCTCTTTCTCGTCTCGAGTCAGGGACCACTCGGCACGTTCGATCTCGTGTTCACGCCGGAGGCGATGATCATGTCCCAGTTCGTGCTCGCGATGCCGGTGATCACCGGCGTCAGCCTCGCGGCGGTCTCGAGCGTCGACCAGGGCGTCCGTGACGCCGCCTTCGCGATGGGCGGGACGAAACTCGACGTCGCCCTGGTGACGATCAAACAGGCCCGCTACGGCATCGCGACGGCGGTGCTTGCGGGCTTTGGCCGGGCGATCAGCGAGGTCGGGTCGGTGCTGATCGTCGGCGGAAACATCGCCGGTGCCGACGGCACCTCGAAGACCCGCACGCTGACGACCGCGATCCAACTCGAGGCCCGTCAGGGCCGCTTCGAGACGGCGATGTTACTCGGCGCAATCCTGCTCGTCCTCGTGTTGATCGTCAACGGCGTCGTCGTCCGGCTGGGAAGCGACACCGGGAGGATACGATGACGCTTCACGCGGCTGATATCTCCCACGGCTTCGACGGGACGGCCGTCCTCGAGGACGTCACTCTCGGCGTCGAGGGCGGCGAGGTCGTCGCGATCATCGGCCCCTCCGGGGTCGGCAAGACCACGCTGCTTCGTCTGTTCGGACTGTTCGACGAACCCGACGCGGGTACCCTCGAGTACGACGGCGTCGACGTCTGGGACGCCCCCGAGCAGCGACGCCTCGAGCTCCGTCGACGGATCGCCATGGTGTTCCAGGACGCGAACCTCTTCGACGCGAGCGTCAGGCGAAACGTCGAGTACGGCCTCCGGGTGCGCCAGGACTGGCGCGAGCGGCTCCGGCGTGAGGTGGCCGCGCTCGTCGGCAAGCGAAACGGCACGAGCGAGGCCGCCGCGACCGCACTCGAGGTCGTCGGGCTCGAGGACAGTCTCGAGCAAGAGGCCAGCTCGCTATCCGGCGGCGAGGCCCAGCGGGTGGCCTTTGCCCGAGCACTCGCCTACGAGCCGGACGCCCTCCTGCTCGACGAGCCGACGTCGGATCTCGACCCGCGGAACACGGCGGTCATCGAGGAGGCCGTCGGCGAGGCCAGCGACCGGGGGATCGGCGTGGCGATCGCGACCCACGACATGCACCAGGCCAGGCGGATCGCCGACCGAGTCGCGGTGTTGCTCGGGGACGGGATCGTCGAGGCCGGCGAGACCGACCGGGTGTTCGAGCGACCGTCCGACGAGCGAACGAGAAAGTTCATCGACGGCGAACTCGTCTACTGAGTATGGACAGGACGGCAGAGCCGGGACTCGCGGTCGAAGACGTCCGGATCGACGAACGCGACGTCGAGATGCTCGAGGCGATCGATCGCTACGGTTCGATGCATCGGGCCGCCGAGGAACTCGGCCGTTCCTACGCCCGGATCCAGCGTCGCGTCGTCGAACTCGAGGAGGCCGTCGGCCAGTTGACCGAACGCAAACGCGGTGGGACAGACGGCGGCGGAACCGAACTGACCGCGACTGCGACTCGGCTGTGTCGACAGTTCGACCGACTCGAGGCCGAACTCGACGGCGTCGCGTCGGTCACCGAGTCGGTCTTTACGGGCACCGTCGAGTCCCGGACGGGCGAGCTCGCGACGGTCTCGACGTCCGTGGGACCGGTCCGGGCGCTCGTCCCGGCCGAGGCGAGCGAGGTCCAGGTGACCGTTCGCTCGGACGCCGTCGTCCTCACCGACCCGGACGAGACGCCCGACGCCGACGGAACCAGCCTCCGCAACCAGTTCGGCGGGGTCGTCGTCGACGTCGAACCGGGCGAGGCCATCGCCAGGATCCGGATCGCCCTCGCCGACGAGACTGGCAAGCCGGACGGCGTCGACCTCGAGGCGCTCGTGACCCGCGAGAGCCGCGAACGGCTCGCTCTCGAGCCCGGCCGGGAGGTCGTCGCCTCCTTCAAGGCGACGGCCGCGCGAGGGATCGACCTCTCCTAGCCGCTCCACTCGCCGGCCAGATCGCCGGCGACGTTCTCCCGCCAGATCTCGAAGCCGGACGCACAGTCGGGGCTCTCCGCCAGGTGGTCGACGAAGCCGGCACCGGGAGTTGCAAGCGCCGATCCGCAGAACGGACACGTCCCGGGATCGCTCCAGTTCGTAGCAGCGTTAGCTGACATCGTACGCGGGACGTGACCGAACTGGCACAAGAAGCTACCCAATAAACATATAATATACTACCCACGTGATTATATGTCCCTAATATTACTGGAACTGGTTAAGGAGCGAGAGCTCTCGGGACGGAGTTTCTCGAGGACGAGGGCGGTACCGGATTGTGCCGGACACTACTCGTCGTCGTCCCTGCGGGATTCGTGGATGTTGTAGTTGCCACCCGCGTAGGGATCGGTCTCCGGATCGTAGTCGAGTTCGCTTCGCGTGAGGAGATAGAGGAAAAAGCCGAAGATCGGGACGAGCAAGACGATCGCCGTCCACTTCGTCTGCGACAGTCCCACCTTCTCCGAATCGTAGTAAGTGAACCCCGTGAGAGCGGCGTGCCACACCAGCGGAATGCCGACGAGGAGAAGAAGCAACGCGTTGCTCATGGCGTGAAGTACGGCCCCGCCCGATAAACCCGTTGTGCTACGCGGGAGCGGCGGGCGATCCGCGTCGACCCCCTAGCGTGGCATAGCGGTTTCAGAAGAGATGACGCGTCCAGCCGCCGTCGACGTCGATCACGCTTCCGGTAACGTACTCCGCTGCGTCCGAGGAGACGAACGCGACGACCTTCCCGAACGACTCTGGCTCCGTATACCGACCGAGCGCGTGGTCCTCCTCTCCCGTGATGAGCCGGAGGATACCCTGCTCTCGTGCCTCCTCGCGGGTGAGATCCTCGCCGAGCGTTCCGAATCGGTCGCGGCGGTTTCGGACTCGGTCGGTCATGATCCCACGCGGCGTCACGCAGTTGACCCGAACGTCTTCGTCGCCGTACTCTACGGATAGACTCTTCGAAAGGCCGTAGATCCCGGGTCGGATCGTGTTCGCCAGGACGTGGTTTTTCTGTGGCTCTTTCACCGACGTGGCGATGATGTTCGTGATCGCCCCGCCGCCGTCGGTCAGCGCGGGCATCGCCGCCTTGATCGCGATGATCTGGCTCTTCAAGACGGACGTGTAGACGTCGTCGAAGTCCTCGATCGTGGACTCCTCGAAGTTCTGTTCCGGCGGCCCGCCCTTGTTGGTGACGAGAATATCCAGGCCGCCGAGCGTCTCGATCGCGTCCTCGACTCCGGAGGCGATTCCCGCTTCGCTCGAGAGGTCGATGACACGCGTCTCGACGAGGTCGTCACTCGCACCGGTCTCTGCGAGAATCGCCGCTTTCGCCTCGCGTAGATTCTCCTCGCTACTCGAGGTGAGCACCGTCTGTGCCCCCTCCCTGACGAGTTCCGTCGCGGATGCCCGTCCGAGTCCCTTGCTCGCTGCGAGAACGAGCGCCCGTTTGCCGTCTAAGTGCAGCTCCATACCGCTTCGATACCAGAGTTCCAGCTCATTTATAATTTTACGTGGGGGTGATTCCGTCGGTGAGAGCCATCGGTCTGAGACGAACCGCACGAACGGGGCTCGTCTCCGTGAGATCGCATTCGCAGGCTCTTCGAGCGCCTACGGGACCTCGAGTTCGATCGCCGCCCCCTGGCCGAAGCCGACACACAGCGTCGCCAGCCCGCGGCCACCGCCGCGTCGCTCGAGTTCGTGAGCCAGCGTGACGGGCAGGCGCGCGCCCGACGCCCCGAGTGGGTGTCCGATCGCGATCGCACCGCCGTTTACGTTGAACCGGTCAGGGTCGACTCCCAGCTCGTCCCGGCAGTAGACGGTCTGGCTCGCGAACGCCTCGTTTAACTCCACGAGGTCGTAGTCCTCGATCGTACGGCCGGTTCGCTCGAGCAGCCCGCGCGTGGCGGGAACGGGCCCGATACCCATCACGGTCGGATCGACGCCGGCGACCTCGTTCGCGCCGACCTCGGCGACGACCTCGAGGTCGTGGTCGTCGGCGAACGCCTCGCTGGTGACGAGCAAGGCGGCCGCGCCATCTGCGACCTGGGAGGCGTTGCCGGGCGTGACCGTCCCGTCGCTTTTGAAGACCGTCGGCAACCCGGCGAGCGTCTCGCGGTCGGTGTCGGGGCGGATGCCCTCGTCTTCGGTGACGGTGCCGTCGTCGTCGACGGCGTCGCCGTCCGCTCGGTGCGTTCCCGACGCACCGCTGGTCTCGATGGGGACGATCTCGTCGTCGAACCGTCCCTCCTCGGTAGCGGCGGCGGCCCGGCGGTGGCTCTGCAGGGCGTACTCGTCCTGTTGTTCGCGGGAAATGTCGTACTCCTCGGCGACCGTTTCGGCGGTCATCCCCATCTGGAGTTCGCCGACGTTGTACTCCGTCGCCAGTCGTGGGTGCAGGGAAGCGACGCTCTCGCCCATCGGCTGGCGAGTCATGCTCTCGACGCCGCCGGCGATGAGACACTCCCGCTGGCCCGCCCGGATCGCGTCGGCAGCGGAGATAAGCGCCTGCATCGAGGAGGCACACCAGCGGTTGATCGTCGTTCCCGGCACGTCCTCGCCGAGCTCCGAGAGGAGGCAGACGACGCGAGCGAGGTTGTTGTCCTGTTCGTCGCGTTGCTGGGCACAGCCCCACAGCAGGTCGTCGACGTCCGCACCCGAGAGTCCGGTCTCGGCGAGAATCTCGTTGACGAGCGGGATCGAGAGGTCCTCGCTGCGGACGTCCGCGAAGACGCCGTCTTCTTTCCCCTGTGGGGTCCGGACCGCGCGGACGATCACTGGCGTCCGTGACATACCGTACCGAACTATCGTCATCGACTTAAAAACGGGTAGAACGGCGAACGACGCGTCTCGAGTTTACGGCCCCGAGGACAACCCTTATCCCTGACGTTTCGGAATGAGTCCTCATGAACGAGGAGTCGGAGGGAGCGGACAGTTCCGACGGCACACGAACGGGCGACGACCCGATGCCAGGCGTTCCCGATCCCGAGTCCGTCGACGAGGACGAGGCCGAGGGGGTCCCCGGGGACGTCCGCAAGTACGCCCGCTTCACGAAGATGGACGGCGCGGAGTACGACCGGGTTAACGACTTCCTGCGCGATCGAACCTACATCACCGCCCGCGAGTGGGCCATCGCCAGGCTCTGTGCTGACTTTCGGACGGAAACCGGCGTCGAGATGACCAAAATCGGCGAGAACCTGCCCGAGCTGGTCCCGTTCATGACCGACACCTACACGCCACAGGCGGTCAACCAGGCCCGCTCGTCCTTCGAGGAGAAGGTCCGCAAGTCCGGTGCGACCTTCCTCTACGGCGCGATGTGTGATTTCTTCACCGCCGAGGAACTCGACGACGTCATGTACGAGGCCACCGAGGTCGCGAAGTTCTTGCTCGAGGTCGAAGGTGTCGACCTCGACGTCGAGGACGAACTCGAGGCCGAAGAGCGCATCTCGTCGGTGATGCGAGAGGTTCGGGAAGCGAGCAAGGAACTGCGCGAGGAAGAGAACAGCTAGCGGGACAGCAGACCGTATCACGCGTCCGCTTTCGCCTCGAGCAAGGCGTCGTACATGTCACCGGCGAGTGCTGCGGCGCGGTCGCGGTCGCGAGCCTCGGCGTACACCCGCACGAGCGGCTCCGTGCCGGATGGACGAGCGAGTACCCACGCGTCGCCGTAGTCGAGCCGGTAGCCGTCGCGGGTGTTGAGTTCGGCGTCCGCGGCGTGGGCCTGGTTGGCAGCGGCGTCTAACATCGCGTCCCGCTGTGCCGTCGAGTCGTAGCCGACGTTGTGCCGGACGTTGGCGTAGCCGTCGTAGGGAGCGACCAGCTCGCTGACGGGCTGGTCAGCAACGAGTTCGAGAAAGCGCGCGGCGGTGTAGGCACCGTCCCGGGCGAGCCGGTAGCCGGGGAAGAAGACCCCGCCGTTTCCCTCGCCCGCGATCGGGACCGAGCGATCCTCGAGTTCGCGGATGCGGGTGATGATGTTCGTCGATCCGATGGGGGTAAGCTCGAGGTCGGCGCCCACCTCGTCGACGATGTCGACCAGCCGCTGGGAGACGTTGACCGCGGAGACGGTCGTGTCGCCGGCTTCGAGTTCGGCGGCGGCGAGGGCGGCGAGAGCGGCGTCGCCGGAGACGTACTTGCCGCGTTCGTCGACGAAGACGGCCCGATCGGCGTCGCCGTCGTGGGCGATGCCGACGTCGGCGCCGCTTGCACGGACGAGCCGTTCGAGATCGCGGAGGTTGTCCTGGACCGGCTCGGGGTCGCGACCGGGAAAGCGTCCGTCGGCCTGGCCGTTGACGGTGACGACCCGACAGCCCAGTTCCCGGACGAATTCGGGACTGGTCAGCGCGCCCGCCCCGTGGCCGGGATCGAGTGCCACCGTGAGCTCTGCGTCGTCGATCCGGTCCCGGTCGACGGCCGCGAGTAGCTCCTCGAGGTAGGCCCGGCGGACACCCTCGACCTCGCGACTCCGGCCGGTGCCGTCCCAGGGAGCGACGTCGACCGTCTCCGCCAGTAAGGTCTCTTCGATCCGCTCGAGGTCGCGAACCCCGAGTTCGACGCCGTCGGAACCGACGAGCTTGACGCCGTTGTACTGCGGCGGGTTGTGTGAGGCGGTGACGATCATCGCGGGCACGCCCTCTCGATCGGCGTACGCCTGTGCTGCCGGCGTCGGGACGGTTCCCAGCCGATCGACGTCGGCACCCGTACTCGCCAGCCCGCTGGCAGCTGCGTCGGCGAGCATCCGCCCGGTGAGCCGCGTATCCCGAGCGAGCGCGACCCGATCGTGCCCCCAGGCCGTCCCCGCGGCCGTCGCCACCCGCAGGACGAACTCGGGGGTCAGTTCCTCGTTCGCGACGCCCCGCGTCCCGCTCGAGCCGAACACTTCCATCGACTCCTACTCGGGAGGGAATCCCCAAAGGGATTCCGGACGAACGCGATCGTAGACGCCGTCGAGCCGAACTCGCGTCCCGGCTCGTCGTCGGAACGCTTTCGAATGGCGCGGACGAGTCCAAACGTATGCTCTCTATCGAAGAGAAACGCGTCTACGACGACCGAACGGGCGTGACGGAAGCGTACGTCGCCTCCGGTATCGGCGTCTGCTGGGTCCGGATCTCCGAGGAGATCGTCGGCGAGTTCGGCCTCGTCACACGTTGTAGCGCCCGCGACGTCGCCGTTACGGCCGAGGCCGTCGCCGTCGCGACAGACGAGGACGTGCTGGTGTTCGAAGACGAGCGTGTTGACAGCACCACAGCGGGCACTGCCCGCGAGGACGGCACCACAGCGGGCACTGCCCGCGAGGACGGCACCACAGCGGGCACTGCCCGCGAGGACGGCACCACAGCGGGCACCGCCCGCGAGGACGGCTTCACCGCGACCGGCTTCGGCCCCGCCGTCGCCGTCGGCTACGACGACTCGAGTCTCCTCGCTGTCGCCCCGTCGGGACGCGTCGCACGCTTTCGGGACGGGGTGTGGACGGACCTCGAGTCGCCGGCCGACCTCGCGGTACGAGCGATCGATCGCGACCTGTTCGCGACCGACGACGGCATCTACCGAGTCCACGGCGGCGCGCTCGTACACGCCGGCCTCGAAGCCGCCCGCGACGTCTCCGCGCCGGGTGTCCCCCTCGCGGCGACCGACGACGGTCTCTACAAGCTGGGCAACGGCTGGATGCGCGAACGCGAGGGGCGGTTCGACGCCGTCGCGGCAGATCCCCGGCTGGAGCCGGGCAGCCTCGAGCGGGCGTACGCGGCTTCGGGGACGACGGTTCTCGCACACGGCGAGGACGCGTGGGAACCGCTCGAGGCGACTCCCGAGCCGGTCGTCGACGTCGGGTACGGCGAGACGGTCTACGCCGTCACCGGATCCGGGACGTTCCTCGCGGCGGGCCAGGACGGCTGGCGCTCCCGGGCGCTCGGGCTGACCGACGTCACGGGACTCGCCGTGTCGGCCCCGATCGACGGCGTCTGACGGACGTCTGACGGGGAGTTATCCCGTCCGGACCCCATTCGACCACCGATGAACGAACTGACGCGCCGGCGCGCGGTGGCCGCCGTTGCCACCGCCGCCGTGGGGGGAGTTGCTGGCTGTTCGGGCGTCGCCGAGGAGGCCGACGACGAGCCCGAGGGAAGCGACGACGAACCGACGTCGGACGCCGGAGACGGTTCCGGGGCCGACGACGCCGAAAGCGACGAGACGGCTGCCGAGTCGGGAGACGGGGGAACGATCCTCGGCGAACTCGCCGTCGAAAACTTACACGACGAGACGCACACGGTCGACGTCCTCGTCGAGTTCGGCAGCGAGATCGAACACTGGTCGACACACGAGTTAGCACCCGGCGACGCCGGCGTCGACCTCGAGCGCGACTGGCCGGACGACGCCGGCGACTTCCGCGTCACGATCCGAACCGACGGCGAGGAGATCCAGCAGGTCACCGCCGCGAAGTGGAACGAGCCCGACTGTCTCAACCTGCTCGTGTTGATCGGCCGCGACGGCGAGGTCAGGGTCACCGGCGACACCGACGGCGGGCCATGTGAGGACGGCGACGACTGATCGACGGCGAGGACGGAGCCGGGAGAACGAAAACGGGTTTAGCCCGCGTGCTGTGGCTTCGAGCATGATCGTCAGCGGATCCACGTCACAGTCACTCGCCGCCACGCTCTCACGAGAGCTCGAGAAGCCGCTCGCTGCCGTCTCCTACGACCGGTTTCCCGACGGTGAGCGACTCGCTTCGGTGCCCGATTTCGAGGGCGAGCGCGCGATACTCGTCGCCTCGACGACCTCGAGCGACGCCCACCTCGAGCTGCTGCAGTTGCAAGACGCCGTCCGGGAGGCCGGAGCCGAGCACGTGACGACGGTCCTGCCGTACATGGGCTACGGCCGCCAGGACGCGGCGTTCGAATCCGGACAGCCGATCTCGGCGCGGGCGGTCGCGCGGGCGATCTCGACCGGCACCGATCGGGTGCTCACCGTCACGCCCCACGAGGAGGCCGTCTGTGACTTTTTCGAACCGACGGCCGAGTCGATCGATGCGGCGGGCCGACTGGCCGAACCGTTACCGACCGACCTCGAGGACCCGGTCTTCCTCTCGCCCGACGCGGGCGCGATCGACCTCGCTGAGACGGTCCGTGACGCCTACGGGGCAGGCGAGACCGACTACTTCGAGAAAGTTCGACACACCGGTACTGACGTCGAGATCACCCCGAGCGACGTCGCGGTCGCAGGTCGTGACGTGGTCGTCGTCGACGACATCATCGCCACCGGCTCGACGATGAGTGAGGCGATCGCCGTGTTAGGCAACCGGGACGTGGGCCGCGTATTCGTCTCCTGTGTCCACCCGCTGCTCGTCAGGGACGCCTACACCAAACTCGCCCGTGCCGGCGTCGAGGCGATCTACGGCACCGACACGATCGAACGGGAGGCGAGTGCGGTCTCGGTCGCGCCCGCAATCGCCGAATCCCTGACAGAGTGACCCAGCCCGGACCCAGACCGGTCGAGAATCTTCGATTTTCGGACGAGTCCACGCACCCGGAATCCGACGATGCCGACCGCGGTCAGAGCTCGATCGTCGATCCGACCCCGACCCGATCGAACCGATCGCCGAACTCCGCCTGCAGGATTCGTCGGGCGTCGTGGCCGGTACAGTGTGTCGGGACGACGTACTCGAGTCGATCCTCGAGCCACCGCGCGATCGCAGTCAGCTCGTCGGCGTCGCTCGAGCGTAGGTGAGTCCCGCCGACGACCGTCCGGACGGGTTCGTCGAAGACGGCTTCGGCGTGAACGACCGTGTTCTGCAGTCCCGCGTGACAACAGCCGAGGACGAGTGCGATCCCGTCGTCGATCTCGACCACGAGCGACTGGTCGTCACGGACGGGATCGTCGACGCGACGACCGTCGTCGTCGATCGTCTCGCCCGTCGGGTTGTCCGGAAACTCCCGTGGGATCTCGCCGAGCGCGTAGATTCCGTCGGCCACTTCGACGGGATCGCTGTGAGTCCGGACGTCGACCTGGGACTCGAGCCACGCCCGATCGTACGGCATCCCGGTGGGCTCGTCGTCGTCGCCGTACTTCGGATCGAAGGCCGCGGGGTGGCAGTACAGCTCCGTGGCGTCCTCGAGAAACGGTGGCAGTCCCGACGTGTGGTCGTAGTGGCCGTGGCTCAGGACGATCGTCTCGAAGGGACCCGCCTCGAGCGTCGCGGCGTTGTCCGCGGCGACGCCGGTCTGTCCGGCGTCGAAGAGGACGTCGCCGACGGCCGCGGCGAATCCCCACTCGGCGCACAGTCCTTTCGGTCTCGACGTGGCGACCTCGTTGTCCGAGAGGATCGTAACCGTCGTCATCGTTCACACCGTCGACTCCGCACGAGGGGCGATTGCGAGTTCGATCGTGACGCCTTCGACCGCCCACTCCTTTCGGTGGCCGTCCTCGACGGTGCCGACCTCGTCGGCTCTGACCTCCTCGCGGATCAGTTCCTCGCGGTCGTCGACCAGCGAGGCGACGCGGTCGTCGTCGATCTCGAGTTCGAGTGCGATCCGTTCTTCGACGTCCAGGTCGAGCTCTTTGCGCATCTCCTGGACGCGCCGGATGACCTCGCGGGCGTAGCCCTCGCTCTCGACGTCCTCCGTGAGCGAGGCGTCGACGTAGACGACGCCCCGGTCGTCCCCGTTCAGACCGAACGCCGCACCCGCGACGTCCGCGGGCGTCTCGGTGACGAACGACACCATCTCCTCCTCGAGCTCCTCGTCGACGGCGTCCTCGAGCGAGTCAAGCGTCGGCTCCTCGATGCGTGCCTCGTTGAGCGCGTTCATCACTTCGCCGGCGCGGTCGCCGAAGGCGGGGCCGAGTTCGCTCATGTCGGCTTCTGCGCTGTAGGCGAGTTCGCCCCAGCGCTCGCCGGGTTCGACGAGTTCGATCTCGCGGGCGTTGAGCCGGTCGGCGAGTAAGGCCTCGTGGCGGGAGATCGCCTCGACGACCCGGTCGTCGTCCGCCGCGACCACGATGCGTTGGACCGGCCAGCGCAGTTTGCGGCCGGCCTGCTGGCGGGCGTTCGCACCGGCTTCCTCGATCGCTCGCAGGAGGGCGACGTCGTCCTCGAGCTGTTCGTCGGTCCAGTACTCCTCGCGTTCGGGCCAGTCACACATGTGGACCGTCGGATGTTCGGCCTCGCCAGTCAGCGTCCCGTAGATCTCCTCGCTGACGAAGGGGGCAAACGGCGCGAGCAGGGCGACGACCTCGCGGAGGACCCGGTAGATCGTCGCGTATGCGGCCTCCTTCGAGGCGCTGTCTTCTTCTTCCCACATGCGTTCCCGGACCGCCTGGACGTAAAAGCGGGAGACGTCCTCGAGGACGAACTCGAGCAAGGCCTCCAAGGCCTTGTCCTGGTGGAACTCCTCCATCGCTTCTGTCATCTCGGCTTTCGTCGACTGCAGGCGCGCGAGCACCCACTCGTCGACGAGTTCGAGGTCGTCGTCGACGGTCGCGAGGTCCGTCTCGGACGGGTCGAAGCCGTCTAAGCGCATGTACGGCAGCGGAAACCGGAAGACGTTCCACAGCGTCCGGAGGTTGTTCTCCATCGTCGCCATCTCGTCCCAGGAGAAACGCATGTCCTCACCCTGGGGGTTCGCCGACAGCAGGAACAGCCGCATCGGGTCCGAGCCGTGGCGGGAAATCGCCTCGCCGGGTTCGACGACGTTGCCGACGGATTTGGACATCTTGCGGCCGTCCTCGTCTAAGGCGTGGCCGTGCATGAGCACCGTGTCGTAGGGGATCTCGCCCAGCGCGGCGGTACCCATCCCCAGCTGGGACCAGAACCAGCCACGGGTCTGGTCGTGAGCCTCGAGGATGAAGTCCGCAGGCCAGAGCTCGTCGAACCGGCTGTCGTCCTCGGGGAAATCGAGCGTGCCAAGCGAGGCGACCGAGGAGTCGAACCAGACGTCGAAGACGTCGGGGACGCGGGTGTAGGTGGTGCCGGCTTCGGTGATCGTCAGCTCGTCGACGGTGTCCTTGTGGAGGTCGACGGTCTCGGGGTCGACCGCCTGATCGACCCGTTCAGCGAGTTCCGCCCGATCGCTGATGACGATCATCTCCTCGTCGTCGTCCCGGTCTTCGGGCGTCCAGATCGGCAGCGGGATGCCCCAGTAGCGTTGCCGGGAGACGTTCCAGTCGGGGGCCTCCTCGACGAAGTCCCGGAAGCGGTTGTCACGGGCCCAGTCGGGGTACCACTCGCTGTCCTCGATGTTCGCGAGCAGTTCGTCCTTGACGTCCGTGATCGTGATGAACCACTGGTCGGTGACGATCTGGAGGATGCCCGTGTCACACCGCCAGCAGTGGCCGTAGCTGTGCTCGACCGTTCCCGAGGAGAGCATCGCACCCTTCGCCTCGAGGTCGGCGATGATCTCCTCGTCGGCGTCTTTGACGAACTGGCCGGCGTACGTACCCGCCTCGTCGGTGTAGCTGCCGTCGCCAGCGACGGGACAGAAGATCGGGAACCCGAGCTCGCGGCCGCGCTCGAAGTCCTCCTCACCGTGGCCGGGCGCAGAGTGAACCAGACCCGTGCGATCGGCCTCGACGTAGTCGGCCCCGTAGACCTCGAGTGCGCCCTCGTGGTCCGGATGCGCGGGCACCTCCTCGGCCAGCGGGTGCTCGTAGGCCCAGCCGACCATCTCCTCGCCGGGCAGTTCCTCGACGATCTCGTAGTCGTCGTACCGCCCCGCTTTCAACACGCCTTCGACACACTCCTCGGCGACGTAGAGCACGTCTTCCTCGCCGTCTTTCTCGGCGCGGACGCCCTGGTACGTGAGCTCGGGGTCGACCGCGACGAAGGTGTTCGCCGGGATCGTCCACGGGGTGGTCGTCCAGATGACCAGCGACCCCTCGCGGTCCTCGAGATCGAACGTCACGTAGATCGAGGGGTCCTCGACGTCCTCGTACTCGACCTCGTTGTTCGCGATCGCCGTCTCACATCGGGGACACTGCGAGATCGACCGTTTCCCTTTCTCGACGAGCCCGCGTTCGGCCGCCTTCGAAAAGCCCCACCAGGCCGCCTCCATGTACTCCGGCGAGACCGTCTTGTAGGGGTCGTCCCAGTCCATCCAGACGCCGAAGGACTTGAAATCGGACTGGAGCCCCTCGAGTTGCTCCTCGGCGAAGGCCTTGCACTCCTCGATGAAGGCGTCCTCACCGAACTCCTCGATGTCTTTCTTGTTCTCGAAGCCGAGTTGCTCCTCGACTTTCGTCTCGATCGGCAGCCCGTGCATGTCGTAGCCGGGTCGGTCGGTGACGTCGTAGCCGCACATTCGAAGGTAGCGGATGTAGACGTCTTTCAGCGTCTTGTTCCAGGTCGTCCCCATGTGGGCCGACCCAGAGGTGTACGGCGGCCCGTCGACGAAGAAAAACGATTCGCCGTCTGCGCGGTGTGCTTTCGTCTGCTCGTAGGCGTCGACCTCGTCCCAGTACTCGAAGATCGCCTCCTCGAGTGCGTGTGGGTCGTACTGGTCGTCGACCTCGCCGAACCTGCTCATACGTGAGGTGATTGGCTCCGACACTAAAGGAGAATCGGTCCGGCGGACCGACGTCAGCGAGTCAGCCGTGTGAGCACTTTCCGGTAGCCGAGCCCGACGCCGGCATACAGCATGACGGCACCGATGGCGGCGAGCCAGAGTGCCACCGTCGTCTCGCCGGCTCCGAAGTGCTGAAAGCTCGTGTACTCGACGAGAACGCCGCCGACGGTCAGGATGGCGGCGAGGGCGGCGTACACGAGAAGCGACAGCGATTCAACGAGAAGTTCCGAACTCATAGTAGCTGTAGGCGAGTCGACGAAAGTAAACTTGTCCCCTCGAGGAGGTCCGAAAACGGATTCGAAGCGATCGATTCCGCGTGAGCTATAGTTTCCGGCCGTCGATCGAAAGACCGTGCCCGAGTTTCCGACCGAACGCCACGTGGTAGAGTCCGACTGTGCTCGCTGTCCGTCTCTCAGCGACGCTCGCGAGTGCATCTCCTGGGGTACCGGCGATCCGGACGCGGACGTCCTGGTCGTCGGCGAGGCTCCCGGCTACGGAAATCCCGACGCCGACCGCTGGCGCGGCGGCAACTGGACCGGAATGGCCTACACCTCGAGACACTCCGGCCGTCGCATCCGCGAGTTGCTCACAGCGACCGGCTACGCCGCGGACGCCTACTACACGAACGCGGTGAAGTGCTTTCCTGCCGATCCGGACGATCCGGCGACGAATCGCGAACCGACCGACGAAGAACGGTCGAACTGCCGTCGGCACCTGCTCGCCGAACTCGAGACCGTCGCCCCCGTCGTCGTCCTCGCGACGGGCAAACACGCCACGACGACGATACTCGAAGCGGAGGGGCGATCGCTCGATGGCTTTCTCGAGGCCGTCCTCGAGCCGGTTCGCTGTGACGACCTCGGCGTCTGGCTCGTCCCGATCCTGCATCCGTCCTACCAGGACGTCTGGCTCGCCAGGCTGGAGTACGACTCCGAGGAGTACGTGACGGCGATCGAAGAGACGCTCGCGAACTGTCTCGTGCAGCCGGTCCCACGCGAGCACGGTCCGGACCACGTTTCCGGTTAGACGATCACTCTAAAGTACACTCATTTCTCACACATATTCGACTGTCGGTCCAGAAGAGTAGGAAATTTTCCACCAGTTCGACAGTCACGCCAACAGATGTATTATTGGTGCACTCCTACTGACTGATGGCGGGACGGATACGGACATCGAACACCCGTCAGTGCTCACCACCTGAACCCGCCACTGCCGTCTGCTCCATGCGGCCTCCAGCCGCTTGCAGAAACCGAACCCATTCTCGAGTGATCTTACGGTTTCGTTCATCGAGGACGAAATCCGGACTATTACGCCCGCCTGAACGTCCGCCGGTTCCGGCCTGTCCCGACCTACATCCGTCCTGCCAGGACGTCTGTCTCGTCCGGCTGAAATGCGACTCCGAGGAGTACGTGACCGCGATCGCAGGGACGCTCGCGAACGACGGCTACGCACTCGACTCGACGATTGTTTCACATCCATAGGACAATATTCCAATCATTCGACGCACACGCCAACAGATGTATTATGCCCCCGGTACTACCTGAAGATGGCGGGGCGAATACGGACATCGAACGCCGTATCGATGCCAAGTGCTCACCCTCGCTGTCGATACCCGCCACAATTATCCGTTCTACCCGGCCCCAGTCGCTCCTGAACAGCCGAACCTGTCTCTAGGACCGTCCGGACAGCAACATTCTTCAAATTGAATTTCACTACTGCTATTATGGTTTCGTTCACCGAGGAGGAGACCCGGGCCGTTTACGAGGCGATCTACGCTCGCCGGGATATCCGGCGATTCCGGAGCGAGCCGATCCCCGATGACGTGCTCGAGCGACTCGTCGACGCCGCCCACCACGCCCCGAGCGTCGGATTCTCCCAGCCCTGGGACTTCGTCGTGATCCGCGACGAGGAGACGAAAAGCGATATCAAAGAGATCGCCTCGCGGGCGATCGCGGCCGCACAGGCGGCCTACGAGGAACCCAGACAGTCCGAGTTCGGGCAGTTGAAACTCGAGGGAATCGAGGAGTCGCCGGTCAACCTCTGTGTCACCTGTGATCCGACCCGTGGCGGTCCACACGTCCTGGGACGGAACTCGATGCGTCGCACCGACGTCTACTCGACGTGTCTCGCCGTGCAGAACCTCTGGCTCGCCGCCCGGGCCGAGGGAGTCGGCGTCGGCTGGGTGAGCTTTCTCTACCCTGCCGAGGTCCGCGAGGTACTCGGGATTCCGCCACACGTCAAGCCGATCGCCTACCTCTGTCTCGGCTACCCCGAGTCGTTTCCCGACGAGCCGACCCTCCAGACCGAGGGCTGGCGCGATCGCATCGACCTCGAGGAACTCGTCCACACCGGCGGCTGGGACGCCCGGGCTGGAAGCGAGTAACCTTCTTGAGGTCTGCGGCCACACGCTCGGAGTATGAGCACGATCTTCACCCAGATCGTCGACGGCGAGATTCCAGCCGATATCGTCTACGAGAACGAGACGACCTGTGCGTTTCTCGACGCGAACCCGCTCGCGCCGGGACACACGCTCGTGATTCCGAAAGACGAGTACACACGTATCGACGACCTGCCAGCGGACGTGGCACGGGAGCTGTTCGCGACGGTCCACCGGCTCGTGCCGGCGGTCGAAGACGCCGTCGACGCCGACGCCACGACGGTCGGGTTCAACAACGGGACGGCTGCTGGCCAGGAGGTCGACCACGTCCACTGTCACATCGTTCCTCGATTCGAGGACGACGCTGGCGGCACGCTACACAGCGCCCTGGGCGGGCCCACAGAGCTCGCCGACGACGACCGCGAGTCGATCGCCGCCGACATCGAGTCTCGAGTGTGAGTCTCCGAACCGACCTCGCCGAGTTGGTAACCGACCTCCGTGCACACCCCGTCGCGGCGACGGTCGAGTTCGGCAGTCTCCTCGTCTGTGGCGTACTGTTCGTCTGGACGACCGTCGCGCTCTCGAGCGGTCCGCCCGCCGAACACGGCTGGCTCTGGCTGGCGACGATCGTCCTCGGCGCGGCGTTCGTGTTGCTGTGGACGGTCGTGATCCCGCTCGTCGACGGTCACGCGTGACGGTAGTCGGTCACGGCGACCGGCGTTTCACCGGGAGATCGGTCCGACAGAGAACCCCGTCGACGAACAGCTGGCCGTCGCTCGTGATCGTCACCTCGTGGTCTTCGAGTTCGAACGTGAACTCCCAGTTCCCCTCGTCCATCGCCGACAGCGCCACAAGCACCTCCGGATCGACGTGATCAGCGAGCGTAATCGAAAGCTCCTCGACGGCGACGCGATCGGCCTCGGCGACCGCCTCGAGAACGTCAACGATGAGATCGCGACGGTTACTCATCGTTCCGGCGCTCCTCCTCGAGACGATGACAGCCTTCTACCAGCGGATCCGGGACCACGTCCGCCCGCGCATAGAGCGACTCGAGGACGACGGCCGCCTGATCGAACGTCGGACCGCGCCAGGCACGGAACGGGTCACGCTTCCACTCGACGAACCCGCCGTCGGCGAGCATCGGGAGGTGGCGGTGACGCAGGTGGATCCGAATGCGGTCGTGATCGACGGAGCCGTTTGGGGGCACTGCCGCGTCGGGAAGCGAGACGTGTCTGCCGGCCGGTGCATCCGCGAGCGTGGTGAGTAGCTGGCGACGGGGTTCCGCCGAGAGAACCTCGAAAACCCGGTTCCACCGCTCGGCGACCCGTCGTCCGTCCCGGGATGGCTCCACTGTCATGGTGTCTCAATCTGGAGTCTGACACATAACGGTTATGAACGGGTCGAATACTGGCACGGTACGTCGCTACCGGTCGCCGACGTTCTCAGTCGACGCCGACGGCGACGCCCTCGCGCTCGAGCAGTGCCCTGAACTCGTCTTCCTCGAGGGTCTCGACGTCGTATTCGGCCGCATCCTCGCGCTTTCTGGTGCCGGGGTTTTCGCCGACGACGAGGTAGTCCGTATTGCCCGAGACACTTCCCGTCGCCGACCCGCCGTGGGCCTCGACCGTCTCCTGGGCCTCGGCTCTGGTCATGCCCGACAGCGACCCGGTGAACACGAACGTCAGCCCCTCGAGTTCGTCGCCGCCCGCTCGGTCCGTTTCCCGGGGGGAGACGCACTCGAGAACGTCGTCGACGACCGCGGCGTTTGCCTCGCTCGCGAAGAAGTCGTGGATCGTCCGGGCGACGGTCTCGCCGACGTCGTCGACGGCCTCGAGCCGTTCGGGTTCCTCGAGAGCCGTTTCCCTGACGGCCTCGACCGTCCCGAACTCGGCGGCGAGTTCCCGGGCCGTCGCCGGCCCGACCTGGGGGATGCCCAGTGCGGAGAGAAAGTCCGCGAGCGGGGGCTCGCGACTGTCCTCGATCTCTGCGAGCAGATTCGTCGCGCTCGTCTCGCCCCAGCCCTCGAGTTCGACCAGCTCCTCGCGCTCGAGGCCGTAGAGATCTGCGACGGTCTCGACAAGCCCCGCGTCGACGAGCTGGCGGACGCTCTTCTCACCGAGTCCCTCGAGGTCGAGGCCGTCGTCGCCGGCGTAGTACTCGATCGAGCGCCGACGCTGGGCGTCACAGGCCAGCCCGCCGGTACAGAAAGCCATCGGCCCGTCGCGTTCGATCTGGCTGTCACAGACGGGACAGCTCTCGGGCAGTTCGTAGTGGCCCTCGCTTCCCTTCTCGATCACCTCCTCGACGTAGGGGATGACGTCGCCGGCCCGCTTTACGCGGACGGTGTCGCCGACGTCGACGTTCTTCGCGGCGATTTCCTCGGGGTTGTGCAGGCTCGCCCGCGAGACCGTGACGCCGCCGACGTCGACCGGCTCGAGCAAGGCGACGGGGGTCACCCGGCCCGTTCGACCGACCTGTACCGCGACGTCGGCGATCCGCGTCACCTCGCTGCGGGCGGGGAACTTGTAGGCGAACGCCCAGCGGTCGTGTCTCGCGGTGCGTCCGAGTTCCTTGCGAGCCGACCGATCGTCGACTTTGATCACGACGCCGTCGATCTCGTAGTCGAGGTCGTCACGCTCCTCGAGCAGCCGGTCGCGGTAGTCGATGGCCTCGTCGACGCCGTCTACCACCTCGACCCGCTCGTTCACCCGGAGCCCCCACGCCGGGAACCGCTCGAGTTCCCCGCGGTGGCTGTCCTCGAGGTCGCTCGCCTCGAGCACGTCGAAGAAAAAGACCTCGAGGGGGCGGTCAGCGACGACCGCGGGATCGAGCTGGCGGATGGTTCCCGCGGTTGCGTTCCGGGGGTTAGCGAAGGGGTCCTCGCCGCGTTCGACCCGCTCGCGGTTGTGGGCCTGGAAGGCATCTTTGGGCATGTATACTTCGCCACGCACCGCGAGGAAGTCGGGGTGGTCGCCGTGGAGCCGCCCCGGAACGGAGCCGATGGTGCGGGCGTTCGGCGTGACGTCGTCGCCCTCGTGGCCGTCGCCGCGGGTGACCGCCCGCTCGAGCGAGCCGTCCTCGTAGACGAACTCCATCGAGACGCCGTCGAACTTGGGTTCACAGACGTACTCGACCTCGCCGACCTCGCGACGTACGCGCTCGTCGAACTCCCGGACGTCATCGGCCTCACCGCTTCCTTCGATCGAGAGCATCGGCGCGACGTGCTCGACGGTCTCGAACGCCTCGATGGGGTCGCCGCCGACGCGTCTGGTGGGGCTGTCGGGGTGAGCGAGGTCGAACGCCTCCTCGAGGTCCTGCAGGCGGGCAAACAGCGCGTCGTAGGTCCGGTCGGCGATTACGGGATCGTTCTCGACGTAGTACCGGCGGTCGTGCTCGCGGATTGCCTCCCGCAACAGTTCGATCTGCTCGCGGGCGTCCTCTTCGGTGAGCTCCTCGAGCGGCTCGAAGTCGGTGGGTGGCTCCCTGAGGTACGGGTTCTCGTCCGCGTTCTCGTCGGCGAGAGACATCGTCGTGCTCGAGGATTGGGTTGGTATCCCCCTAAAGGTCGCCGACTCTCACCGTCCGCGTTCGGACCGACTCGAGTCGACCCTGCCACTTTACCGGCTCGGCCTCGTACCTGCTGGTAGATGCCACGGGAGTACGGGCTGGTCGATCCCGACGAGGTCGACACGCCGGGCGACGAGTGGGAAGAGATCGACGTCTCCGATACGGAGGCCGACCGCATCGCCCGCAAGCGCGACCGCGAGTTCAACGAGTTCCAGGAGCGGATCAAAGATGCCGACCAGTTCAAAGTCGAACAGTCCGTCTTCGACGACGCGACCTTCGCCGCGCTGTACAAACTCGTTCAGGACGGCCACGTCGAGGCCTTCGGCGGACCGATCTCGACGGGCAAGGAGGCAAACGTCTACCACGCCCTGGGCGACGACCGCGACGTCGCCGTGAAGATCTACCGGATCAACGCCTCGAACTTCCGGCAGATGCGCGACTACCTGGAGGGCGACCCCCGCTTCGAGGGACTCGGCGGCAAGAAAAAAGACGTCGTCCTCGCGTGGGTGAAAAAGGAGGCCGCCAACTTAGAGCGCGCCCAGCGAGCCGGCGTGCGGGTGCCCGAACCGATTGCCGCCGAGCGTAACGTGCTCGTGATGGAGTACATCGGCGACGAGGGCGGCCGGGCGAAGCGACTCGGCGAGGTCCACGTCGAGAACCCGGAGACAGCCTACGAGGTCATGCGCGAGTACATGCGCCGACTGTACGCCTCGGGACTGGTCCACGGCGACTTGAGCGAGTACAACGTCGTCTTCCAGGAGGGCCAGCTCGTGATCATCGACCTCGGCCAGTCAGTAACGGTCCATCACCCCAACAGCCGCGCGTTCTTAGAGCGCGATTGCGAGAACGTCGCGAGCTTTTTCTCCCGGCAGGGGCTTGGCGTGACCGGAGACGAGTTGCTCGAGTACGTCCTCGAGGCCGACCCGGATCCGTCGCGAGAGTGATCGATCCAAACGCCCTTGCGGGCGGACGTGGGAACGAAACGACACAGGCACATGAACCGTCGCTCGTTCCTCGCGGTCCCGATTACGCTCCTTCTTAGCGCATGCTTTCGTCGGGAAGATGGGACACAGACCGACTCTCCCGGATCGAGAACCCACCGGGAGTCTCTCGGAGACGAGGGGTGATGTTTCGGAAACGGACGGCGACGACACGCCTCGTCGGGATCAGGACGGAGATCCGCGTGCGAGCACGACCGACGGCTAGCTCGACGGTACCTCGAGCGGATCGTCCGGACTCGGACTCGAATCGACGATCAGAAGAGATGCATCGCCGGCATGGCGATCATCGACGTCGCCATCAGGATGGCAAACAGCAGGGCGATGACCTTGTTTCGCCTGTTCATGCGTGCGGATACTATCTCCTGACGTATGAATCCAACGACCATCGGTGGCTGGTCGTGCTGTCGCCGTCTAGGCATTTACGTCGTTCGCCGCTCATACTGTCGGTCATACCGACGTGAACACGGCTGGTGACAGCACGACCAGACACACGTTCAACGGCCGGATCACCCGGACACCAGCTCACAGGTCCATGACCGACAGTATCACTATCGGAGGTTCGGCACTCACTTCGCTCGTGCCGCTTTGCTCGCGGTTCCATTCGTCACCGCTCGCTTTTCCGGCGCTCACGCTGTTCGCGCCGCCTTCCTCGCTTCCTCGAGACTCTTCCCCTCCCTGAGTACCGCGTCGACGAAGAGTTCGCCGGCCTTGTACGACGACCGGACCATCGGGCCACTGGCACAGTACAGAAAGCCGAGTTCCTCCTCGGCGACGCGTCGCCAGGTCTCGTACTTGTCGGGGTGGTCGTAGCGCCGGACCTCGAGGTGGTCTCGCGAGGGCCGGAGATACTGACCCAGCGTGACGACGTCGACGCCGTGTTCCCGACAGTCCGCAAGCGTCTGGTAGACCTCGTGGTCGTACTCGCCGTGGCCGAGCATGATCGAGGTCTTCGTGTAGATGTCGGATTCGCGATCGACCTGGTCGAGCACCGAGAGGCTCTGTTCGTAGCCCGCACGGCGGTCCCGGACGGGAAACTGCAGTCGTCGTACGGTCTCGACGTTGTGGGCGATGACGTCGGGGCCGGCGTCGATTATCTTTCGGACGAGCCGTTCCTCGCCCTGGAAGTCCGGAATGAGGACCTCCACGAGGATGCCCGGATGTCGGGCCTTGATCTCACGGATCGTCTCGGCGAAGTGACCCGCTCCCTGGTCGGGCAGGTCGTCGCGGTCGACGCTCGTCAGGACGACGTAATCGAGGCCGATCTCGGCGATCGCCTCGGCGACGTTTGCGGGCTCGTCGGGATCGAGCGGTTCCATTCCGCCCGTCTTCACATCACAGAAGTTACAGGCTCGAGAACAGCGATCGCCCATCAACATGAACGTGGCGGTGCCGCCGCCGTCGTCGCCCCGACCCGACCAGCACTCGCCCAGGTTCGGGCAGTTCGCTTCCTCACAGACGGTGTGGAGATCGTGATCGCGAAGCGTCTCGCGGATGCCGGCGAACTCCCGGCCCGACGGCGGACGGCTCTTCAGCCAGTCGGGCTTTCGCGAGCGGCTCATACGTCGTCCGTCGGGACGCGTCGTCAAAGTCGTGATGGTCCCCGGCCTCCAACTCGCTCTCGGTCGTGATGCCTCCGTGATCCAGACAGTCCACTTATTGTTTAGATTACGACAGGTTTACAGACGCGAGGGGTGTATGCTTACACTATGGCAACCGAGACGAGTCCGGACTGGGTCCATCTGGGGAACGGGGAGGACGTCGTCTGGGAGAGCCGTCCGCATCCGGTTGCGATGGGGCGACGGTTACTCGTCGGTGCCGCTCTCGTCCTCGTCGGCGTCCCGCTGCTCGTCTGGGGCGTCACCGAGGGCCGGACGATCCTGACGGCCGCAGGGATCGTTCTCGCGGTCGCCGGAACGGGGCTGCTCGCCGTGTTGTACCTGTTCTGGACCCACACGCGGTACGTGATCACCTCGTCGGAGCTGTACGAGAAACGCGGCGTCGTCACCCACGACGTCACGCAGTTTCGTCTCAATCGCGTCCAGAACACCACGTTACGTCAGTCGGCGCTCGGCCGGCTGCTCGGATACGGCGACCTGACCGTCTACACTGCCGGTTCCGGCGATCCGGAACTCACGTTCGAGCGACTGCCACGGCCACACCGTGCGAGTATCATCCTCTCGGAACAACTCGACGGCGTCGACGCCACGCGGACGACGCCGTGAGGTGACGAGACGAGCGCGTTCGTGCGACCGTAACAGAAACGCCTTTCAGCACCCGACTCACGTCTCCACCTGATGGAGGTCGCCGAGGTTCTGCCCGAGTTTGCCGACGCCTTCGCCTTCGAGGAGTTCAACCGGATGCAACGTGAGGCGCTGCCCGCCCTGCTCGAGCGCGAGGCAAACGTCGTCGCGAGCGCGCCGACGGCCTCCGGCAAGACCGCGCTGGCGGAACTGGCGATCTGTAAGACACTCGCCGAGGACGGGACCGCACTCTTTATCGCCCCGTTGCGGGCGCTAACCAACGAGAAAGAAAGCGACTGGGATCGCTTCGAGGAACTCGGCTACTCGGTGTACGTCGTCACGGGCGAGCGAGAGCTCAACCCGCGTCGGGCGCGTCACGCGGACATCCTCGTGATGACTCCCGAGAAACTCGACTCGGCGACGCGCAAACACGACTCTCGGCGGTACGAGTTCGTCACCGACGTCGACGTCTGCGTCATCGACGAGGTCCACTTACTCGACGCCGACCGACGGGGGGCGGTCCTCGAGGTGACGGTCTCCCGGCTGCGTCGGCTCTGTGAGCCACGGATCGTCGCACTGTCGGCGACGATGCCAAACGTCGACGACGTGGCGGCGTGGCTCGACGCCCCGGACGAGTGTACCTTCGAGTTCGACGACGACTACCGTCCGGTCGATCTCAACGCCGGCGTGAAGACCTACACCCACGGCGAGAACTCCTTCGCGGACAAGTACCGCCGGCTCTACCGGGCGCTCGATCTGGCCGAACCCCACCTCCGGGAGGACGGCCAGGCGCTCGTGTTCGTCGCCTCGCGACAGGACACCGTCGAGGCGGCGAAGACGGCCAGAGACGAGATCGCCGACCGCGACCTGCAGGTCGGCCCGCGGGGCGACTACGACTTCCACGCCGAGACCAAAGACGCCCTCGACGACGAGACGCTTCGGAAATCGGTGCTCGACGGCGTCGCCTTCCACCACGCCGGGCTCTCGAAAAACGACAAGGACCTGGTCGAGGAGTGGTTCAAGGAGGGGACGGTCGAACTCCTCTTTTCGACCTCGACGCTCGCCTGGGGCGTGAACCTCCCCGCCCGCTGTGTCGTCATCCGCGACACCAAGCTCCACGACCCCCTCGAGGGCGAGGTCGACATGAGTCCGCTGGACGTCCTCCAGATGCTCGGGCGGGCGGGTCGGCCCGGCTACGACGACGTCGGCTACGGCTGGGTCGTCTGTGACCGTGCCGACGCCGACCGGTACCGGCAGCTGCTCCGGGACGGCAAAGAGATCGAGTCCCGGCTGGCCGCAGAGCTCGAGTCCCACCTCAACGCCGAGATCGCGATGGGGACGATCACCGACCTCGAGGACGTCATGGACTGGCTCGAGACGACGTTTTACTACGTCCGGGGCCAGTCCCGGCCCGACGAGTACGACTTCCCGAACCTCCGGGAACGGGTCCGGGACACGCTCGAGGAGCTCGTCGATCGGGGGTTCGTCGAAATGGACGGGCTCTCGATCGACGCGACGCCACTTGGCGTACTCGCCTCGAAGTACTACCTCCGGCTCGACACTGCTGCAGCCTTCGCCCAGCTGTGCGAACGCGACGACCTCGCGGCCGGCGACCTGTTGCGTGCGGTCGCGACGGCCGCGGAGTTCGACTCCGTCTCCGCGCGCCAGGCCGAACGCGACGCGATCAGTGCCGTCCTCGTCGGTCAGGAAACCGACGACCTCGAGCCGGGCGAACGGAAAGTGCTCGCGATCCTCCGGGGGGCCGCAAGCGGGACGACCCCCGGGGAACTGCAAAGCGACGCCTGGGTGATCCGCCAGAACGCCCTCCGCCTGCTCGCGGCGTTGCGTGCCTTCCTCGAGCGCTTTCACGGCCCCCACGCGGCGAACCTCGCTCGCCGGCTCGAAGGTCGCGTCGAAAACGGCGTCGCCGAGGACGCAGTCGGGCTGACGGCCATCGACGGCGTCGCCGCCGGCCGGGCGAGCAAACTCGCCGCAGAGGGACTCTCGACGCCCGGCGACGTCCTCGAGGCGGGCATCGAGGGGATCGGCGACGCCGGACTCGCAGAAGGCATCGCCGAACGCGTCTACGAAGGTGCCCAGTCGCTGCCGGCGATCGAACTCGAGTGGGGATCGTTCCCCGAACGCGTCGCACCCGGCGAGAGCGACGTCCACGAGGTCACGATCAGAAACGTCGGCGAGCCGGCCCAGGTGGGCATCCGGGTGACGGTCAACGGCGTCGAGATGACGAGTACGAGTACCTACCTGCGGGATAGCGAGACCGTCCCCGTGGGCGTCTTCGGGGCCGACGAGGACATCCTCGAGTTCACCGTCTCCGTCGTCACGCCCGAGGAGCCGCTCGTTCCCGTCGTCGAGACACGGACCGTCGATGTCGAGTGACCGCCAGAAGAACGAAGTGTGAGAGCGTCGACGTTTCGATTATGACCTCGAACGACGACGGTCCAGTCGATCCGTTCGCACTCGGGCTCGCGGCTGGCGTGCTCTGGGCGGTTGCCATGGCCGTCCTCGGGCTTACGTCCCGGTTCGGCTGGGGAGACGGGTGGCGCGAGTTGTTCGCCGATCTCTACATCGGCTACGAAGAGTCGACGACGATCGGCACGGCCTGGGGGTTCGTCGACGGTTTCGCCGCCGGCTACATCCTCGGCTGGCTGTACAACCTGTTCGCCCGTCGCTGACGCCTCGGTCCGGTCGAGAAAGCCCGCGAGTCGCTACTCGTCTCTCGGTCCGGTCGAGCGGGACACGAGCACCGAGCAGTCGGCGTTTCGCAGCACGCTCTCGGTGACGCTGCCGAGCAGGAACCGGTCGAGCCCGCGTCGACCGTGGGTCCCCATCACGATCGCGTCGACGTCGTGGTCGCCGGCGTACGCGAGGATGGTCTCGTCTGCCTCACCTTGCTCGACGGCGGTCACCGTCTCGAGGTCGTCGGGGGCCCGGTCGACGGCCTCCTGGGTGATCTTCTCGCCTTCCGTTCGCAGTCCCTCGACGACGGGTTCGCTCGAGATGGAAAGCGGCGTCCGTTCGTCGACGTCGACGACGAACAGCGCGTGCAACGTCGCGTCGAACCGGGCTGCGAGTTCGACCGCCTGGTCGACGGCACGGTCGGCCGGCTCGCTCCCGTCAGTCGGCACCAGTACGTGCTCGTACATACACAGAGCTTTGCCCGCCAGCGTCATTACTTACCGTGGTAGCCGCGAGAACGAGTCTCACGAACCGACTGTCGCTGTGGTCGACCTGCTACTCGGCCGTGAGCTGCCGGCGCGTGGGTGCTGTCAGGCCAGTTCGACGTCGACCGCCGTCTCACCCTGGACGGTGTCGTTGACCGGACAGCGCGTTTCGACGGCTGCGAGCCACTCCTCGAGAGTCTCCTCGTCGGCGTCCGCCGCGACGTCCAGTGTGATCTGCAGGTCCCCGAACCCGGCGCGGGCGTCCTCGTCCTTGCCGAGGAACGCCGCGTAGTCGATATCGCCCTCGACCGTCGCGGTCAGGTCGTCGACCTCGAGATCCATCTCGCTCGCGACTTTCGTCGCCGTCGCGTTGAGACAGGCGAGCATCGACCCGAGCAGGTACTCGACCGGGCTCGCGTCCTCGCCGATCACGAACTCGGCGTCGTCGGCGTCGATGCGCGTCCGTCGCGGGCTGATCCGTTCACCCGTCAGCGTGTACGTCTTCTCGGTCACACCCACACCTCCCGTCGCCGCCGGCTAATCGGTTCCGATCGCAGTACGCGAGCGACCACAGGTCGTCGCCGGGTCAGCGAAACGGCCGGTTGCGCGAGGCCGTCACGTCGAGCCCGCGGCTGTAGTAACAGACGGGGCTGCCCGCAGGCTCGTCGAAGCCGTTGGCCTCGAAGAGCGTGTTCTCCTCGAGGGTGACCGTCGCCGCCTGCAGCGTCCAGGGCTCGTGGTCGACGTCGGCGTAGCGGACCTGCCCGCTCGCGTCCTGGCTGTAGTAGCGGTAGCGTTCGGTCAGGAACGCAGCGAGCGAGCCGGGTGCGGGAGTGAACGACTCCCCGACGGGTTCGTAGCTCGCGTCGAACAGCACCGGCCGCGCGCCGGGATGGCGTCTGACGGTGCGAAACCGGACGACGTCGTTCCGTTCTCGCATCCCGATGCGGGCGTAGTAGTACGGCAGGTAGTGGGTCACGCGTGCCCCGAGGACGCCGGCGATTCCCTCGGCGTCGAGGCTGAAGAAGTAGACGCCCGGCTCGCCGTCACACCGGACGTACGTCCGGAGGTTGAGTTCGGGCAGGTCCAGTCCCAGCCACGCGGGCAGCCCGCGCGGCCGGACGTCGACGTTGCGAAAGGGGACGATCGACAGCCAGGCCCGCCCCTCGTGGGTGTCGGCCGCGAGCGCGTCCGGGAGCCGGGCGTCGACGGCCTCGGGCTCGAGCGGCCAGTTCGCGAACAGCAGCCGTCGCCATCCCATCGCGATCGGGAGCATAGGCGAGTCGAAGACGGGCAAAACCGAAAAGCCACGGCTCGCGGCAGCGGTCCGGGTACGGTCGTCACGGCGGTCTCCAGCCGAGGTTCTCGAGCGGAGTGTCGGGTCCGACTCGAGTCGTACTCGAATAGCACCACTTACGGTTTCGCCGTTACTACCGCGGATCGATGACAGACGCTCGAGGGACGCCGACGGTCCCGCAGGTCGCACTGATCGGGCTGTTCGTCACGGCACTCGTGACCGCACAGCTGACGGCCTCGAAGGTGCTCGCGTTCTCGCTGCCGTTCTCGCTCCCGGTGACGGGTGCCGACCTCGTCCTGCCAGGTGCGGCGCTTGCGTACGCGCTCACGTTCTTCGCCAGCGACTGTTACGCCGAACTCTACGGTCGGCGAGCGGCACAGATCGTCGTCAACGTCGCGTTCGCGATGAACTTCGTCGTCCTCCTGTTGGTGTGGTCGACGATCGCCGCGCCCGCTGCCGAGAATAGCGTCGATCCCGCCGCGTTCGCCGACGTGCTCGGCGCGTCGACGAACATCGTCGCCGGCAGCCTGCTCGCCTACGTCGTCAGCCAGAACTGGGACGTCTGGCTCTTCCACGAGATCAGAGACCGCACCGGCCCCGACCGGCTCTGGCTGCGCAACATCGTCTCGACCGGCACCAGCCAGGCCATCGACACCCTCATCTTCGTCTCCGTCGCGTTCACAATCGCGCCCGCGCTGTTCGGCGTCGGCGCCGTCCTCCCACTCGAGGTCGTCGCCGCCCTGATCGTCGGCCAGTACCTGCTGAAACTCGCCATCGCCGTGGTCGACACGCCGTTTGTCTACCTCGTCGTTGCACTCGCACGCTCCCGGGACGGGCTCGAGGTCGCCGGGACGACCTCGTAGACCGGTGGGAGTTTTGCTCGCCCCGCTCGCAGTGGAGGTATGGACGAACGCGTTCGCGAACACGCCGAGATTCTGGTCGACTGGAGTGCACGGGTCGAGCCCGGCGACGACGTCGTCGTCTCGGTCGGCCCCGAAGCTCACGAACTGGCGGTCGCCGTCGCCGAGGCACTGGGCGAGCGGGGGGCCAACCTGCTCGCGACCTACAGCTCCGGAGAACTGCAGCGGGCCTACCTGCAGGCACACGACGGCGAGTTCGACGAGGCCGACCACGAGCTCGCACTCGCCCGCGAGGCCGATGTCTACCTCTCGCTGGGCGGCGGGCGAAACACGAGCGCCACTGCGGACGTCCCCGGCGAGGCTCGCAACGCCTACCGCGAGGCCCGCCAGGACATTCGAGAGGCCCGCTACGACACGCGCTGGGTATCGACGGTCCACCCGACGCGCTCGCTCGCCCAGCAGGCGACCATGGCCTACGAGGAGTACCAGGAGTTCGCCTACGGCGCGATCATCCGGGACTGGGAGTCTCTCGCCGCGGAGATGGACCGGGTGAAAGAGATCCTCGACGCGGGCAGCGAGGTCCGACTCGTCTCCGGGGACACCGACCTGACGATGTCGATCGCAGACCGCACGGCGGTCAACAGCGCCGCGAGCGTCGCCTACGACTCGCACAACCTCCCCAGCGGCGAGGTCTTCACTGCACCCGCCGAGACCGAGGGCGAGGTCGTCTTCGACGTCCCGATGACGATCCGCGGCGAGTCGGTCCGGGGCGTCCGCCTCGAGTTCGCCGACGGCGAGGTGGTCGACTACGGGGCGAGCGAAGGCGAAGACGTCATCGGCGACGTACTCGAGACCGACGACGGTGCCCGCCGACTCGGCGAACTCGGGATCGGGATGAATCGCGACATCGACCGCTACACCGACAACATCCTCTTCGACGAGAAGATGGGCGACACCGTCCACCTCGCGCTCGGGCGGGCCTACGACGCCTGCCTCCCCGAGGGCGAATCCGGCACCGCGTCGGCCGTCCACGTCGACCTCATCACCGACGTGAGCGAGGACTCGCGGCTCGAGGTCGACGGCGAGGTGATCCAGCGGAACGGACGCTTCCGGTGGGAGTAACGAGGGCGACGTGCCCGCAGGCAGGAGCCCTCGGGATACCGAGCGGCGACCACTGGGAGCCGCGAGGACGATTTCGAGGAGTGATCGGACGGCTTTTGGATCAATTCGAACCAAAAGCAACAGGATAGTCAGTGTGTCGGCTGAGAGTGAAAGGGTAAAAATAACGAAACGTCTGGAGGCGGCGAAAGCCAGAGGGCGACGATCCAGCCGAGAACGTAGAGGAGAGCGACGGCAACTGCCGGAACGTGAATGCCAAGATAGGTCCTCACCACGTCCCGGATCCACGGATTTGCGATGGTTCCAGCGGCGATTATCGGGACGCCGAAACCGATAGCGCTTGCGAACACGTAAACCGTTCCGAAGACGATCGTGAAGATTGATACTAGGTACGCGGTAATTTTGCGGCCGTTAGTCTGGGGCGACATCATAGTACGTATCTCCGCATCGGAGTGGTACTGATCCGTGTGAACGGGGTGTGTTCGAAGTGGTGTATCTTCCCTTGTCTTCGTTTTTTGGTGTCATTGATGTACGCCTCCGCAAAAGCAGCTTCCGAATCGAACCGCCCGCATCTGTCACTCGAGGCCGCCTTCCGTCGCGCCGACGCCTCGCTTTTCACGCCGGCGGCCGTACCACGACCATGCGCGACGCGCTCCGTGCCGGCGTCGCCGTCTACAACGACGGCTACTACCACGCCGCCCACGACGCCTGGGAGGATCGCTGGCTCGCCCTCGAGTCCGGCACCGACGACGAACGGCTCCTCCACGGGTTGATCCAGTTCACCGCCGCGGTCTACCACGCTCGCGATCGCAACTGGACGGGTGCGGTCGGGCTGGCCGAAAGCGCACGCGAGTATCTCGAGGGGCTGCCGGCGGCCTACCGCGACGTCGATCTGCCCCCGGTGCGGGACTACCTCGAGTCGCTGGCGTCCGATCCCGAGGTGATCGAGCGCCGATCACCGATCCGACTCGTCCACGAGGGCGAGACGCCCGGTCTGAACGACCTCGACGTCCGGCCGACGGCGATCGCCGCCGGCGTACTGGCCGCGGAGTTGGACTTCGACGACGACCCCGTCACGGCCGCAGCCGAGTACGCGATCGACGACCTCGAGGCGGGACGGGACGACAGTCGCTTCATCGCCGTGGTGTTCGCTTTCGTCCGGAGCGACCACCGCGATGTCGTCTACCGGCGGCTCTCGGCACACGTCGAGCGCCGGCGAGCGAAAGAAGACGACGTCGAGGGGTTGTTCTGAGAGAGACGGAACGAAGCGGAGTGTCCGACACGAACGGCAACGAGCCATCCCTCCGTCTGTGCCGACACGTTCGCCGTCGTCACATCATCGGCTATGTCCGCAACCAGTCACAACCGTTTCGTTCGCGGTGCCATTATTACCCGCCGCGTCCACCGAACGAGCATGAGTCTCGACGACATCTCCGAAGACCGAAAGATCGAACTCGCCGCCAGCTACATCCGTCGAGCCGCCGACGTGCGAGAACCGATCCCGGAGGCGTTGGCGTACCGACACGCGGGCTACTCGAGTAGCGGGATCGCGAAGCGATTGGATACGAGAGAGGATACCGTCGAAAGCTGGATGGATCGCGTCGCTGCCCAGTACGGGTTGTCCGCTATCGAGGCGAAAGAAGCCGGTGCGAAACCGGAGTTCGGGGAGCTGACACAAGACGAGCTGAAACGCTACAGCGAGCCCGTCAAGGCCCAGTGGTGGCAGAGAGCCAAAGACAACCACGGACACATTCCTGACGGACTGCTCGAGGGCGTCTCTATCGACGACAGCGCCTGGTGAACGGGTGCAGCCGGCCAGGTGAGTGTGCATGTATCGCTTCAGGTCGGACAGATCAAAAGTGGACTTCACACCAGCGGAAAGAGTTCCCAGTCGCCGAGACGACTGGGGAGTCGACGACCCTAGAACTCCTCGCTCGGCGGTGCGACCCCGGCTTCGTCGTCGCTGTCCTCGAGGTCGAACTCCTCACGGATCTCCCGAATGCGATCCCGGATGTCCGCCGCGAGTTCGAACTCGAGGTTGTTCGCTGCCTCCTGCATCTGCGTCTCGAGGTCGTCGACGTAGCGGGCGGCCGCCTCGGCGTCCTCGAGTTCCTGCCCGGAGACCTCGCTGGTGTCGGTCTTGCTGCCGGGCAGGTTCGTCTCGCCGATCTCTTTCTCGATCGTCGTCGGCTCGAGGCCGTGTTCCTCGTTGTACTCCTGTTGAATCTCCCGGCGACGCTTCGTCTCCTCGATGGCCGACTCCATCGCCGACGAGGGGTCGTCGGCGTAGAGGACGACCTCGCCGTTGACGTTGCGTGCGGCCCGGCCCATCGTCTGGACGAGCATCGTCTCGCTGCGAAGAAAGCCCTCCTGGTCGGCGTCGAGGATGGCGACCAGCGAGACCTCGGGGATGTCGAGTCCCTCCCGCAGGAGGTTGATCCCCACGAGGGCGTCGATCTCGCCCAGCCGCAGCGAGCGGATAATCTCGTGTCGTTCGAGCGTGTCGGTCTCGTCGTGCATGTACGCGACGTCGATCCCTGCTTCCTCGAGATACGCCGTGAGATCTTCGGCCATCCGCTTTGTCAGCGTCGTCACGAGGACGCGCTCGTCGCGGTCGATACGCCCGTCGATGCGGTCCATGAGGTCGTCGACCTGACCGGTGGCGGGAGCGACCTCGATCGCCGGGTCGACGAGGTGGGTGGGTCGGACGATCTGCTCGACGATCTGTGCCGAGTGCTCGCGTTCGTACTCGCCCGGTGTGGCGGAGACGTACAGCGTCCGGTCGGTCTTTTCTTCGAACTCCTCGAAGGTGAGCGGACGGTTGTCGTAGCTCGTCGGCAGACGAAAGCCGTTCTCGACGAGCGAGTCCTTGCGGGACTTGTCGCCCTCGTACTGGCCGCGGATCTGGGGCAGCGTCTGGTGGGACTCGTCGACGACGGTCAGAAAGTCCTCGGGGAAGTAATCGAGCAACGTGTAAGGCGAGTCGCCCGGCTCTCGATCCGAGAGATACACCGAGTAGTTCTCGATACCCGAACAGTAGCCCGTCTCCGCCATCATCTCGAGGTCGAACGTCGTCCGTTCCTCCAGCCGCTGGGCGGCGACGAGATCACCCTGGCGCTCGAAGTAGCTGACCCGGTCCTCGAGATCCTCGCGGATCTCCGCCATCGCCCGCTCGAGTTTCGGTTCCGGGATCGAGTAGTGTTCTGCGGGGTGGATCAAGACTGCGGGCTCTTCGCTTACGACCTCGCCCTCGAGGGGATCGACTTTCAGCATGCGATCGATCTCGTCGCCCCACAGCTCCACCCGGACGGCGTAGCGGCCGTACATCGGGTAGATCTCGATCGTGTCGCCCCGAACGCGGAAGGTGCCCTGGGTGAAGTCGACGTCGTTGCGCTCGTAGTTCAGATCGACCAGCCGCGCGAGCAGGTCGTCGCGGCCGACCTGCTCGCCGACCTCGAGGCGCATCGACATGTCGACGTAGTTGCGCGGATCGCCGAGCCCGTAGATCGCCGAGACGGAGGCGACGACGATGACGTCTTCCCGGGTCAGGAGCGACCGGGTCGCGCTGTGTCGCAGGCGGTCGATCTCGTCGTTGATCGAGGCGTCCTTGTCGATGTAGGTGTCGGTCTGTTCGACGTAGGCCTCGGGCTGGTAGTAGTCGTAGTAGGAGACGAAGTACTCGACGGCGTTGTCGGGAAAGAGGCTCCGGAACTCCTCGTACAGTTGCGCTGCCAGCGTCTTGTTGTGGGCGATCACCAGCGTCGGCTGCTGGATCTCCTCGATCAGCCAGGAGACAGTGTTCGTCTTCCCGGAACCGGTGACGCCGAGCAGGGTCTGCTTGTCCTTTCCCCGTCGAAATCCCGCGGCCAACTGCTCGATTGCCTCGGGCTGATCGCCCGCAGGCTCGAAGGGCGCGTCGACCGCGAACGGTCGATCGACGTCGGGGCGGTCCGGCTGGAGGGGGCCTCGCGTATCGCTCACGAGAGTCGCGTACGGACGCGAGCTACTTGACCGACACGCTCACGTCTCGAATACGTCATCCTGGAAGCGCCGTATGCCGTGACCGACCCGTCAAAAGGAAGCGCCGAAGCCAGGACTCGAACCTGGGACCGCCTCGTTAACAGCGAGGCGCTCTACCATCTGAGCTACTTCGGCTCGCGGCAGTTCTGGGTAGCCGCGGGCATTTGATAGGGCTTTCGTTTTCACCCAACGGCGGGTCGACACGCTTTCACGCACCGCCGGAGTACGTCCGCCTAATGACCGACGAGGGAGCCGACGAGCACACACGTAGCGACCTCGAGGGAGTCCTCTCCCGGGTCCGCGAGCGGATCGATCCCGACGAGGACGAACGCGACCGACTCGAGGCCGTCGCCGACGAACTGCGTGCACGCGCCGAGCAGGCGGCGACCGAGCGCTGTCCCGACGCCGACGTCATGCGGGTCGGGTCGACGGCGCGGAACACCTGGATCAGCGGCGACCGGGACGTCGACGTCTTCGTCAGGTTCCCGCCCGATCTCGATAGCGAGTGCCTCGAGGAGTACGGTCTCGCGGTCGGCCACGCGACCCTGCCCGACGGCCGCGAGGAGTACGCCGAACACCCCTACGTCACCGGCGAGTACGAGGGGTTCGACGTCGACGTCGTCCCCTGCTTTCGGCTCGAGGACGCGACGGAGATCCGATCGGCCGTCGACCGGACTCCCTTCCACACCGCGTACGTTCAGGAGCGACTCGATCCCGAGCTGGCGGCCGACGTGCGGCTGACGAAGGCGTTCACGAAAGGCGTTGGCGTCTACGGAAGCGACCTGCAGACCAGGGGATTCAGCGGCTACCTGACCGAACTGCTCACTCTCGAGTATGGCGGCTTCGAACCACTGCTCGAGGCCGCCGCGGACTGGGAGCCGCCGGTCCGGCTCGATCCCGAAGCTCACGGCCGCGAGACGTTCGACGACGCACTCGTCGTGATCGATCCAACGGACCCGGAGCGCAACGTCGCTGCGGTCTGTTCGGCGGCGAACGTCGCCCGGTTTCAACACTACGCCCGCGAGTTCCTGGCGAATCCTCGCCAGGAGTGTTTCGAACCGACGACGGTCGACCCGCTCTCCGAATCCGACCTCGAGGCTCACCTCGAGCGCCGCGGGACGACGCCGATCGCAATCCGCTTTCCGGCTCCGGACCTGGTCGACGACCAGCTCTACCCCCAGCTCCGAAAGTCACTCGGAGGGATCACACGCGAGTTAGAAGCGCGCGGGTTCGACGTCTTCCGGGCGGCGACGTTCGCCGACGAGACCGCCGTCTTGCTCGTCGAACTCGCGGTCGCCGAGCGACCCCTCCTCGAGCGCCACGACGGCCCCCCGGTTCACGTCCGCGGCCATGCCGAGGGGTTTTTCGAGGCGTACGCAGACGATCCGGACGTCTACGGTCCGTTCGTCGAGGGCGAGCGCTACGTCGTCGAACGTCGCCGGGAGTGGACGAGCGCCGTCGAATTCCTCGAGAGCGACCGGCTGTTCGACGTCTCGCTGGGTGCCCGCGTCGAGACGACGCTCGAGGACGGCTACGACCTGCTGGTCGGCGAGGAACTCACCGCCGTCCTCGAGGAGTTCGGCGAGGAGCTGGCCCGGTACGTCGATCCGCGTCCGTAGTCAGTAGTCGATCCCGTGGACGTCGGCGACCGCAGAGAGCGTCTCGTCGACGTCGTCGCTCACGTCGCCGTCGGGAACGATCGGCCGCTGGCCGTCGAAGACCTCGTGGACGATCGCGACGCTTTCGGCGAGCAGCTCCAGACCGTACCCCCCCTCGAGGACGAACGCGAGCGCAGCGTCGGTGTCGTTGGCGATCGTTCGGAGTCGATCCGTCATGACGGCGTAGGCGTCCGTCGAGAGGCGAATGCGAGAGATCGGATCGTGACGGTGGGCGTCGAAGCCGGCACTGACGAGCAGGAGGTCGGGGTCGAACGACTCGAGTGCGGGCGCGAGCACGCCCTCGACGGTCCGCAGGTAGTCGGCGTCGTCGGCTCCTGCGGGCATCGGAACGTTCACCGTCGTGCCCTCACCGTCTCCCTCGCCGGCTTCGTCGACGTCGCCGGTGCCAGGGTAGAGCCCGCTCTCGTGGATCGAGGCGACGAAGACGTCACCCCGATCGTAGAAGATGTCCTGTGTGCCGTTGCCGTGGTGGACGTCCCAGTCGACGATCGCGACTCGTCGTGCACGCAGGTCCTCGAGTGCATGCTGGGCGGCGACGGCGACGTTGTTGGCGAAGCAAAACCCCATCGCGTCGTCGGTAACAGCGTGGTGTCCCGGCGGGCGTCCGAGCGAAAACGGCGTCTCGCGTCCGTCTTCCCCCTCGAGGGCCGCCTCGGCGGCCCAGCAGGCCAATCCGGCACTCCGGAGAGCTGCGTCCCAGGTTTCTTCGACCGCGATCGTATCGGGGTCCCAGTTGCCCCCACCGTCGGCACAGAACGATCGAATCTCCTCGAGATACTCGCGGTCGTGAACTGCCGCGAGCTGTTCGATCGTGGCGGGGTCGGCCTCGACGTACTCGACGCCGTGTTTTCGTTTCAGCCCCTCACGGATCGCACGTAGCCGGTCGGGCGACTCCGGGTGGCGGGAACCGGGGTCGTGCTCGAGACAGGTGTCGCTGTAACCAAATCGCATCTCACTCGAACAGCGAGAAGTACGTCTCGATGTCTTCGGCCTTGATCGTCCGCCGGTCGGCGTGTCGAGCGAGCGTCGCCGCCGCACGGGCGACGTTGTCAGCGTAGTCTTCGAGGATGTCAGCCAGGGCGATTCGGGCGTCCATCGAGACGCGGTACCGGTCGTCGATCTCGATACGGGCGATCCGGTCGACCGGTGCGACCGGAAGCTCCAGATCGTCCTTGTCGACGACCACCTCGACGTCGAAATCCGCCGCCATGAGCGTCTTTCGACCGTCTTCCGTCGCCCGACGGGCCGCATCGCCTGCGAGGTCGGCACCGTGTTCCTGGATGCGTTTTGCAAGTTCCTCCGACGCCTCGGCACTCACCCTGAGGTTTCCTGCGTTTCGCCGGATAATAGAGTCTACTGGGGCGAACGGAAGCTCGACGTTCATACCTTAATGCCTGCAGTTGACACTCTTAATGGTTTTCCTAGCGGGATCGAACCGCGGATCGGTCGACCGGCCGTATCAGAACACGTCGCTCGCCTCGAGGCGTCCGTCGCGGACGACGCCGCGGGCGGTGACTTCCTCGCCGAGTCCGACGTCCGCGTCCGTTTCGACGCTCATCGTCTCCTCACCGTCGTCTAACACCACCGGGTCGCCGGCCTGGACGACCACGCCCGTGAACTCGAGTTCTTCGCCGTCCGCGTCCGTACCCGTACCCGTAGCTCCGTCGCCCCCGCCGACATCGCTCGAGGTGGCCGTCGAGTCCTCCGTGCCGTCGTCTGAAAACGCCGAGAGCCCGGCCGACTCGTCGTCCGCGTCGGATTCGTCCGCACCGGCATCGTCGGCGTCGAGCACCGTCACCGTCGATCGCCACCCCGCCGAGGCCTCGAGGTCGTCCTGCCAGCCGTCCTGGACCTCGACGTCCGTGAACGCGACCTCGTCGCCGGGGCCGAGTTCGATATCCGCTTTCTCGCCCCACAGCGCGACGCGAACGTCGCCGGTGGCGTCCTGCAGGCGAACGTTTCGAACCTGACCCTCCGAGCCGTCGTCGCGATCGAAGGTGCGTTTGGGATCTGCCGACCGGATTACCCCCGCGACGTCGACCGTCTGACCGATCTCGAGGTCCTCGATCGGCGTGCTCTCGGGGACGTACTCGACCTCGGCATCGACCTCCTCGACTGCACCCCGGTTGCCGACGTGGAGTTCGAGGTCGCCGTCGCGTTCGCGGACGTAGCCGTCGACGACCTCGACGGTCGTCCCGGACTCGAGGTCCGCGACGCGGTCGGCTCGCTCGTCCCACAGCGTCACGCGAACGCGACCGGTCGAATCGCCCAGCGTGAGGTTCGCGACTCTCCCTTCGGAGCCGTCGTCGCGGTCGAACGTCCGCACCGAGTCAGTATCGAGTACGACCCCCACGAGGTTGACGTTCGAGAGCCCGAGCGAGAGGTCCTCGACCGTCTGCGTATCGGAGAGCTGGACGTCGACGTCCGCGTCTGGATCGGGTTCGACCTCGTCGACGCTGACCTCGACGCCGGAAAAGCCCTCCTTCGGACGACCCTTGAGCCGTAACACCTGGCCCTCCTCGAGTTCTCCGATTGCAGCCTCGGCGTGTTCGTCCCAGAACGCGGCGCGAACGGAGCCCGTCTCGTCTGCGACCTCGACGTTGACCACGCGACCGTCCTCGTCCTCGCCGTCGCGTTCGAACGTCCGTAGCTCGCCGATGCTCACCACCTTCGCGACGAACTTGGCTTCCTCCATGCCGGGTTCGACGTCCGCGACGCCGCCGACTTCGCTCTCGCCGAGTTCGTGAGCGACGAGCATCGCCGCCGTCTCCTCGTCCGCGAGTCCACCCATCTGCTCTACTTTCGCCTCGACGGCCTCGCGAAACTCCTCGAGGGAGACGTCGGCCTCGAGGTCCTCGTAGACGCCCTCGATGTCGCTCATTCTATACTCGTGCATGAATAGCCCGCGCATAAACGTTGTCGTTGCCCGGTTCGTGCTCCCGTCGTCGGTGACATGGCGGAGTCTGGTCGCGGGTTGATACCTAAAGGTTCGGTCCGTCGCCTCGAGTCAACGGCCACGGCCCGCGAAACCGCCCGACAGCACGACAGCCCTTTCGAAAGGGCTTTAACGTGGACCGCTCTACGAAGAGATGAGTCCTGATAGGGTAGTGGACTATCCTCTTGGCTTGCGGAGCCAGGGACCGGAGTTCAAATCTCCGTCAGGACGTTTTCACCGACGCAGAACGCCGAGCGTAGCGAGGCGTCCGCGTCGGTGTAAATCTCCGTCAGGACGCTCACTTATCGCGGGCGCTTCGCATCGCTCAGCGCTCGCTCTTGTGTTCGGTCCTGACGTGCCCACCGCTCGTTTCACTCGCGTTGGACTCCGTCAGGAAGTCACGACAGAGTTATGACGTCTCACGACAAATGCCAGCGAGTGACAGCCGTTCCCGAAGACATCACGGAGTATCAGCTGTTCGTCGACGGCGAGCACCGTGACGCCTCGTCCGGCGACCGGATCGAAATCGAGTATCCGTACACCCGTGACGTCTGGGCGACCGTTCCGCGGGCGACGGCAGCGGACGTCGAAGACGCCATCGGCGCTGCGAGACGGCGGTTCGAAAGCGACGAGTGGCAGTCGCTATCGGCGTCTGACAGGGCGGAGCTGCTGCACTCGCTCGCCGACACGCTCGCCGAACACGCCGAGGAGCTGGCACGTCTCGAGGTGTTCGGAAACGGGAAAGCGATCCGCGAGATGCGCGGCCGTATGCAATCGCTGCCGGAGTGGTATCGCTTCTACGCGGGAGCCGCCGACAAGATCCGCGGAAGCACGATCCCGACCGATCAGGACGGGATGTTCGCGTTCACCCGTCGGGAACCGTACGGCGTGGTGGGCGCTATTACCCCCTGGAACTCGCCGCTGAACCTCGCTACGTACAAAATTGCGCCCGCGTTGGCGGCCGGAAACACCGTGGTCATCAAACCGTCGGAGGTGACCCCCGTCTCGACGATCCGACTCGCAGAACTCGCACACGAGGCGGGCGTTCCCGCCGGAGCAATAAACGTCGTCACCGGATACGGAGACGAAGCCGGTGCCGAACTGGCGAACGGAGACGTCGACAAGATGGCGTTCACCGGGAGTACGGCGGCGGGACGAGAGATCGGCGCGACCGCCGGCGAGAACGTCGTCCCCGTAACGCTCGAGTTAGGCGGCAAGAGCCCGAACATCGTGTTCGAGGATGCGGACCTCGAGAACGCGGTAAACGGCGCGGTGAAAGGCATCTTCGGATCGGCCGGACAGACCTGCGTCGCCGGTTCCCGCCTGTTTCTCCACGAGTCGATCCACGACCAGTTCGTCGACGCCCTCGTCGATCGGATCGACGACATCGTGCTGGGAGACCCGTTCGATCCGGAGACGGATATCGGTCCGATCGCGAACGAACACCAGTTCGAGAAGATCTGCGAATACGTCGATATCGGTCGAGAGGAGGGGGCGACGCTGCAAGCGGGCGGCAGTTCCCGGGACGACCTGCCGGGTGGACTCTTTTACCCGCCGACGGTCTTCACCGGGGTGGACAACGAGATGCGGATCGCTCGAGAGGAGATCTTCGGTCCTGTCGTGTCGGTCATCCCGTTCGAAAGCGAGTCGGAAGTCGTCGAGTTGGCCAACGATACCGAGTACGGACTCGCCGCCGGCGTCTGGACCACGGACGTGGGGCGGGCGACCCGTCTGTCCCGACAGCTCCGGGCAGGAGTCGTGTGGGTCAACACGTATCGTGATTCGTCACTCGCCGCCCCATTCGGCGGGTACAAACAGAGCGGGATCGGCCGCGAGAACGGCACCGAGGTCATCGACCACTACACGCAACTGAAGACCGTGTACCTCAATTCGGAGGACGTGTCCGACCCGTTCGTGCCGTACGACTGATACTGTCGGTCATACCGACGTAACACGGCTGGTGACAGCACGGCCAGATACACGTTCAACGGCTGGATCACCCGGACACCAGTTCACAGGTCCATGACCGACAGTATGACCGCCGCGTCGGTTCACGTCGGATACCTTGTCGCTCTCTTCCCCCGGCCGTGCGTGATCGCCCCACTCAATCACGAGAATCGAAGCGTCGGTTCCGTATCACAAAACTCATTTCGAGACGCTCGATAGTCGTGCCCGAATGCCCTCCAGACGTGATCTCCTCCTCGGGACCGGGACTGTCGCCACTGCGGTGCTTGCTGGCTGTCTCGGCGGCACCGACACCGGTCCCGGAACGGACGGCGACTACGCGTGGTCGACGACCGGTGCCGACCTCCGAAACTCGAGAGCGATCCCCGACGGCGTTGCCCCGCGGGACGAGCCAGGCGTCGACTGGCGCGTCAGCCTCGAGTCCGTGAGCGCACTCGGCGAACCGATCGTGACCGACGACACCGTCTTGGTTCCCACGGGCCTCGACGTCGTTGCGTTCGACAGGGAGACGAGAGAACGACGCTGGTCGATCGATCCCGAGAACGACGCCTACACGTACCGCGGGTCGCCGGCGGTGTTCGACGATACGGCGTACGTCCCGGAGGTGAACACGCTAACCGCTCGAGACCTCGAGGAAGGCGACGTCGACTGGTCGTACGAACTCGACGACCCGATCGGCAGGGATTCGCTGACCGTCACGGAGACGGACGACGGCCGCGTCTACGTGGCCGCCGGCACCGCCGTCCACGCGCTCGATGCAGGAAGCGGCGAGCACCTGTGGGAGCACGCACTGCTCGGGGCCGCCCGCTACGCACCCGCGAAGTACGCGGACTGGCTGTTCGTGGCGACGAGAGGCGGCGAGTTGCACAAGATCAACCGATGGGATGGTGACATCGAGTGGCGACGGACGGTCGAGGCGGGGCTCTCGAGCGCTCCGGTGGTGTTGACTTCGGGGGATCGTCGGACCGGAATGGGCGTCGCCGTCGCAGGCGGTGACGGTTCGATCACGTACTTCGATATCGGCGGGGCACGGGAGTGGACGACCGAACTCCGCGGATTCGGCGACGACGGACTCGCGATCGGCCATCGAACCCTGCTCGCTCGGTCGGGGTCGACGCTGTACGCTCTCGACGCAAACGACGGGGACGAGCGCTGGCGCGTCGACCTCGGTCGCGGCTCCCGGAACCCGCCGATCGTCGTCGGCGACACGGTGTACGTCGGCGGCGATCGGCTCCGGGCGATCGACATCGACGGCGGCTACGGCGTTCGCTCGCTTCGCGTCGGCGAGCAGCGGTTCGAACGCGAGATAGAAGGTGACGTCAACTTCGTGACGGCGGCCGACGGAACGCTGTTCGTGACGACGGACGGCAGACAGCTCGAGGACGAAACCGGGGAGTTGATCGTTCTCTCGTGACGGCCCCTCGAGTCGTCGGATCGTCCGAACGCCCGTTGTGAAGCAAGCACAGCGTCTATCGGTTCGAGTGTGTCGTCACTCGAGTACGAAACCTGGGCGAGAGGAGTAAGCCCCCTTCTGTTCGTCCTGGCATTCGGCTAAGCGTCCGCGTCTCCCGCGAAATCGCGGCGTGTTCGGGCTACCAGCGACGCGGACTTGCACCGGTGAGGGTTCGCCGTTCCATCGATCCTCGACCGTCCGGCGTTTGAGTCGCCGTCCCTCTGCGGGTCAACTTCCCTTCCTCGCGGTCGGGTTCGCACGCATCATCGGTCGGGTCGAGACGTGTCGTTTCTGTTCCAGAGCCAGCGGTCTCCCGCTCCGGGCTTGCGCCCGGTCACCCGCCCGAACGGTGGGGGGACTTTCCTCGCGGGCGCGGACAGTCTCGATGAGACGATCCGCGTTGGACGGACGCGCTGTCACCGGCGCGACCGCCGCGGCAGCCAGGCTCTCTCTCCCATGTAAGGTAGGGCTCTCGGCCGAATAAGTCCCTCGGTCGGCAAGTGTCGCCGGAGCTTCGAATGGAAGCGCTTTAGACAGGGAAGGATCATGTACGAGTGTATGTCCCAGCGACAGGGCGTCGACCTCTCCTTCGAGGATGGTGCGCGTGCCGTCGAACTCGCGCGTGAGGCCGTCGAATCCTACGTACGGAACGGGCAACGAGAGCAGCCGGGTAGCATGCGCGATGCGTTCTATGCACGGACGGGCGCGTTCGTCCGTCTCGAGTCTACCTGTGGCCGAGGAAGTCTCAGGGGGTGTGCCGGCGGCTACCAGTCGGGCGATCAGCTCGGACACGTCATCGTCGACTCGGCGATCCAGGCCGCGAGCGACTCCTCCTGCGGGTCGGAGGTGACTCCCTCGGAGCTGTCGAACCTCACCGTCTCGATCTGTGCGGTGACGAACGTCGTCCTGACCGACGATCCGCTCGCCGACCTCGAGGTCGGCGTCCACGGCGTCGCGGTCGACGGGAGCGGAAACAGCGGCTGGCTCTATCCTACGGTGCCCGTCGAGAACGGCTGGAGCGGACGCGAGTACCTGGACCGAGTCTGCCGAAAGGCGCGACTGCCGCCGACGGCGTGGCAGAACGACGACGTCGTGGTCACCCTCTTCGAGGGTCAGGTCTTCCGCGAACGCGAAGCAAACGGCAGCATCGAACAGCTGTAGCCTGTCACCGTCGATCCGACCAGGCCTGTCTGCGCTCTGACGTCCGGGCGTCTCGACCGCGTGGGTTATCGGTCGGTAGAGATGTCGAAGCCGACTGTCTCGGCGTCGGCCAGACAGCGCCCTGTCGCGGCCTCGAGGTCGTCCTCCCGGACGATCTCGCCGTCGCGAACGAGTGGCTCGAGCAGCGACTCGCCGTTTTCCGGCCCGTCACGATCCGCAAGTACGACGTGGTGGCCGCCGTCGGGGGTGCGATAGACGTCCTTTCGTCCCGCGAGTTTGCCCCGCTTCGAGACCGGCTCGCCCTCGAGTTCGACGATGTCGAGACTGAAGTCGATCGGGTCGGCGTTCGTGACCGCGCTGCCGACGCCGAAGCCGTCGGCAAACTCGCGTAACTCACGCAGCTGCTCGGGTCCGAGGCCGCCGCTACAGAAGATGTCGACGTCCTCGAAGCCACGGGCGTCGAGCTCCCAGCGAACCTCGCGGACGATGTGTCGGAACTCGCCCCGGCGCGAACCCGTCGTGTCGAGGCGGACGCCGTCGAGGCGATCACCGAGCGTCTCGGCTGCAAGCAGGCTCTCGGCTTTCTCGTCCCAGAACGTATCGGTCAACGCGATCCGCGGGACGTCCTCGGGGACGGCCGCGTCGAACGCGTCCCAGGCCTCGTCCTGGTTGCCCTCGCCGAAACAGAACATGAGCGCGTGTGGCATCGTTCCGCTTGCGTCCCGGCCGAGGAGGTCGCCCGCGGCGACGTGTGAGAAGCCGTCAAGCCCCGCGAGCAGGGCCGCACGTTCGACGACAGACGCGATCACCGGGTGGACGTGTCTGGCACCGAACGAGAGGACGGTCGACTCCGGAGCTGCACGGCGGGCCTCGAGTGCGGCCGTCGCGAAACCGCTCGGCTGAGAGAGCAAGCCAAGTAGTGCGGTCTCGAGTTCGCCGAACTCGAGGTAGGGACCCTCGATCCGCATCACCGGACCGCCGTCGAACAGGCGTCCGTCCCGGAGCGCGTCGACGTCGACCGCCCGTCCCGAGAGCAGGCGTGCGGCCTCGGAAACGCCGGTGAACACTTCGAACGAGCCCGTGGGAAACTGATCGGCGGTCACCTCGGCGACCACGTGGGGGTTCTCGCCGACGTGCTCGAGGGTCGTACGCGTTCGCTCGAAGTAGGCGTCGGTCGCCTCGCCGGCGAGGATCGCCTCGGACGATACGGTTCCGAACGGGTTTGACATACCCTCGCTTGCCAGTCCGAGGCGAAAAAGGTCCCGTCTCGGCTTACGGCGGTGCCGTCGCCGACTCGGTCGGCACACCGATGGCCACCGCCGTCGACGCGGCCGGCGACTCGAGCGATGGCGTCGCAGTCGACGCCTGTTCGCCGTCGTGGATCGCGTCCAGACTCTCGACGGTGGGACCACCCACGATCAGGACCTCGTCGCCCTCGAGTGAGATTTCGTAGGCTCCGGCGAAGGGGTCGCCGTCGGCGATCCGGTAGACGTCGTTGTCGTCGTCGACCGGCTCGGCGTCGTGTGCGGCGAGTAATTCGCGGTAGGCCTGTGCGAACCGTTCGGCGTCGTCGGCGCTTTCCCAGGCGAGTCGCCAGACGTGGCCGTGTCGGTCGCCGTTTCGGTAGGCGACGAACGTGTCGCCGCCCCAGCCGTTCGTGATCGGGTGGGAGTAGTTGTACTGGCTGTCGTCGTCGGCCCCGTCCTCGAGCGGTCGCTCGATGACGCCGTTCGCCCACAGCGTCGCGAACAGGGTCGCCTCGCCGACGGTGTGTTTCTGATCGCCGTTGCTGTCGGTGAGGGGCTCCCACCCGTCGGTCGACCGATCGGGGACGCCCACCTCGAGCGGGCGGTCGTCGGGGTACGTCTCGGGACGGATCAGCTGTGACGTACTCGCCGGCCGCTCCTCGTAGGCGGCGTCGACGGCGTCCCAGCCACCACTCTCGTGGAGGTGCTGTACGAACGCCGGCCCCTCGGAGTAGGGGGCGTACATCGAGAGGAACAGACCGGCGTTGAACGGTCGTTCGTCGGGATCGTCGGGGTCTGGCTCGACGTCCTCGAGACACTCCCACTCCGTCTCACAGCGGTCGTCGTACAGGGTCGGGAGATAGTCGGCTTCGCCCTCGATCAGCCCGGTCTCGGCGCGACGCTCGTCGAGGGTTTCGCCCTCGACCGAGAGGGCGAGTCGCTGGTCCTGTAACGCGTGGACGAGTTCGTGGACGAGCGTCGTCCGGTCAATCCGGGCGTCGTCGGGATCGTCGACGACGAGCGCGACCGTCCCGTCCTGGTAGTACCCCCGAATCGAATCACCGTAGAGCTCGTCGTAGGCCTCGTTGACGTCCGTCTCGCCGTCGACGACGAACGCGCCACGCCACAGTTCGTTCGTGGCCGGCTGTGCCGGTCGGACGTCGCGATCACGGTACTCGTCGCGGTCGACGATCTCGACGTCGACGGCTCGCTCGAACTTGTGACCGCGCAACACCTCGATCCGGGCCATCGCGCGGTAGGTGACCGCCTCGAGTTCGTCCTCGGAGAGCGTCTCGCTCCCGTCGAGACCGAAGGTGTCGTCGTAGCCGTACTCGTCGACGTAGCCGAGTTCGCGGTCGGTGTCGAGGCTGCCGTCCGAGACGGCGAACGGGGACGCACAGCCCGACAACGCGACGAGGACGACGACGGCGACGAGGACGCTTCGACGTCGTCGCATTACCGACAGCATCGATCGGTCGAACCAAATCGTTTCCGACGGTTATCGTGAATACGTCCGCCGTGTCGCGAACGCGACGGCGAGCAGTGCGAGTGCAACTGCACCGAGAGCGAGCGACCCGCCGAACCCGGGCGTCTCGTCGTCGGCTGCGTCGTCTGTCGCGTCGGTCGTGTCGTCGACACCGGTGCCGAGTTCGAGGGTATTCTCGCCGTCGGGTGCAGCCCCCTCGTAGAGTTCCGACAGTTCGTCGACCGACGGCGCACGGACGATCGTCACCGTCTCGCCATCGTGCTCGAGATAGTATGCGCCGGGGAATCCGTCGTCGATCGTGACGGTCGATTGGTGGCCGTCGACGGACTCTGCGCCGGTTATCGCGAGTAGCTCGAGATAGCCCTCGCGGAACTGCTCGGCGTCTCGCTCCGTCGTCCACTCGGTGTGCCAGACGTAGCCGCTCTCGTCTACCGTCTCGTCGTCGGTGGCGTACGGAACGAGCTTGTCGCCGGCCCAGCCGTCGGTGTACTCGTGGTCGTAGTTGTACGGATTTGTTTCGTCGACGCCGACGGCACCGACGTTGATGACCTCGCCGTGATCGACGATGGCAGGTCGGTCGTCGAGCGTGGGAGCGGCGATCATCGAGGCCAGTCCCACCTCTCCGACGGAGATGTGATCGGGGGCGGCGTCGCGCTCGAGGCGCTCCCAGCGGTCGCTCGAGCGATCTTCGTGGTCGATCTCGACCGGCTCGCGCGTTTCGCCGGGCCGGATGATCTCGCTCGAGCTCGCCGGCGGCTCCTCGTAGGCTTCGTTGACGGCGTCCCAGCCGCCGTTTTCACGGAGGTGGTCGACGTACGCCGGACCGTCGCTGTAGGGCTGGAAGAAGGTGAGGTACATCCCCCAGTTGATATCCGGCAGCTCTCCTTGCTCGTCTGCCGGCACCACGCAGTCCCACTCCTCCTCACAGCGGTTCTCGTACTCGGTGTCGACCCAGACGGCGTCGCCCTCGATCAACCCGAGCTCCGCACTGTTTTGGTCTACGGTCGCGCCGTCGTACTCGTCGAGGTCGAAGTGCTGGTCCTGGAGGGCGTGTAACAGCTCGTGGCCGAGTGTAATCTCGTCGAGTTCGGGCGTCTCGGGGTTGTCGGAGACGATCACGATCTGGTCGTCCCCGGTGTCGTAGTAGCCGGCCACGGAGCCACTGTACAGCGTCTCTTCTTCGTCGACGGCATCGGTCCCTCGATCGACCATAAACAGCGCCTCGTAGCGGAGGTTCTGGTAGAGTCGGTCGGACTCGTTGGTGTCGTCGGTCATTCCGTCGACGTCCGCTTCGAACTCTTCGCGGCTGATGACGTCGACGGGGACCGTCTCCTCGAAGGTCAGCTCGCGAACGACCTCGACGCGAGCCATCGATCGGTAGACGACCGCCTCGAGTTCGTCGTCCTCGAGGACGGCGTCGTCACGGTCGTCGACCGGCAGTGAATCGTTGTACCAGTAGCCCTCGACGTAGCCGACCGTCTCCGTCGTCGTCGGCTCGTCGTCGGCGTCGACGTCGGTCTCGGTGTCGGTATCCGCCAGGACGGACGGGACAGCCGTCGACTCGAGTCGGTCGACGCTTTCGGGTTCGGACGGCGACGTACCCGTGCCTGCGTCCGCCGCGACGAGTGGCATCGCCGAAAGCGACGTTACGACGAGGACGGCGAGAACGAACGCGCGAAGGGGTGTCATGGACGGGGAATATACACGTATTCGGAATCAAACGCAAAAAGCGCCCCGGTCGGCGTGGACGTTTTTGTGATCGGACCCCTACCACCAGTTATGAATCTCGAACCAGACACTACCGCTGTCGTGGTCGTCGACATGCAAAACGGCTTCTGTCACCCCGAGGGGGCGCTGTACGCCCCCGGCAGCGAGGCGGTCATCGAGCCGATCGCCGAACTCCTCGAGCGGGCCCAGGCGGCCGGCGTGGCGATCGTCTACACCCGCGACGTCCACCCGCCCGAACAGTTCGAGGATACCCACTACTACGACGAGTTCGAACGCTGGGGCGAACACGTCGTCGAGGGGACGTGGGGAGCCGAAATCGTCGACGAACTGCCCGCCGAGGAGGCCGACCTGATCGTCGAGAAACACACCTACAACGCCTTCTACGAGACCGAACTCGAGGGATGGCTAAGCGCGCGGGGAATCACAGACCTCGTCTTCTGTGGCACGCTCGCGAACGTCTGCGTGCTCCACACCGGCGGCAGCGCCGGCCTCCGTGACTTTCGGCCGGTGCTGGTCGAAGACTGCATCGGCCACATCGAGGAGGACCACCGTGAGTACGCCTTAGAGCACGCCGACTGGCTGTTCGGGGAAGTCGTCGAGAGCGACGACCTCGAGTTCGCATCAACGCGCCGGCGGGACGACCCCGCGTCGTCTGGGTAGCTACCGGTACGCCTCGAACTCCTCGCCGAAGATCGCGAAGTAGCCGACGCCGATCAGTCCGACGACCGTCGCGACCGTAAACGAGAGTTCCGGCGCGACGAACTCCCAGAGGAACCCACCGAGTGCACCGCTTGGAATCACGATCGCACCGCGGACGAAGTAGTACGAGCCCGTCACGCGACCGCCTGCCCCTCGCTCGGCCGGCCCCACGATCAACGCCTTGTGCGCCGGCAACCCGGCAAAGCGCAGTCCCGAAAAGGCAAACAGCGCGATCAGGATCCAGACGTTCTCCGGCGCGAAGATCAACGCGACCGGGAAGACGGCGTAGACGAGAAAGCCGAGTCCGACGACCGGCTTGAGCCCGGTGTATTCGGCGACCTTCGCGGCCGGCGCCATCGTCACCAGCGCGACGAGCATCTCGATTGCGAGCAACACGCCGAAGAACGCGGCGGGCGAGAGGTCGATCGTGCCGACGAGAGGAAGGGTCGCCGTCAGTCCGATCTCCATCAGTTGTGTGATCACGAGGATGAAGAAGGCGTACACCATCCCGTTGGCGAACCTGACGAACGTGTCCGCCACGAGCAACGGCCGGAGCGGGTCGGGAAGCGCCCGGAGGTCGTCGACGATCTGGCCGAATCCCTCGAACTCCTTGCCGACGGTGTCCTCGCCGGTCTCGTACAGCAGGTGCTGTGTAATCGTGCCGAAGATTGCGACGGCGATGGCGATCGCGAGCACCCACAGGAACCCGGGCATGAGGTCGTCGGCGACGAGGACGGCGACGATCAGCGGCGCGATCAGAAAGGCCGTCCGCCGGAACGTCTCCGTGCTGGCAAATCCACGAGCCAGCCGGCTGGGTTCGGTCGCCTGCTTGACGATCGCGTAGTGGCCGCCGATCCCGAACGACTTCCAACACTGGGCCAACAGCAGACCGACGAACACCCAGACCCACGGCTCGACAGTCGTGACGCCGAGGTCGATCGCCGGAACGTAGGCGGAGACGAGCCAGATCCCGAACCCGAACGTCGAGAGGAACCCGAACACGGTCAGGGCGTATCGCGAGCCGACGCGGTCGGAGACGACTCCTCCGTAGTACGGATACACCGCGCCGATGACGTTCCCGAGCGTCGCGAACAGCCCCACGACGAATCCGGTCGCCCCGAGGTAGACGAGATAGTCGGGGAGAAACCGGTTCGTCATCTGAAAGCCGAGACTGAACGCGAACATCGCAAGCGAGAGCACCAGGACGTCTCGCTGGAGCGAGAAAAACTGCCGAAACGCGTCAAACGGACCGGCGACTTCGGCTCGCTGTCGTGTCATACGACACAGTTGCCCAACCCCCGGTGAAATATCCCGTGAAACCGGTGAGCCTGGTTACCAGCTAGCGCGGGTCGATTCCCCGGTGGAGCCGTCGTCGGACGTCTCCCGGGTCACCTCGAGGAAGACGTCCTCGAGACTCCGCTGGTCGCCGGTCTCGGCGCGACGTTTCAACGTCGCAGGTGCGTCCTCTGCGACCAGTCGACCGTCGTGGAGAACGCCGACGGTGTCGGCGAGGTCGTCGGCGACGGGGAGGATGTGCGTCGAGAGGAAGATCGTCATCTCCCGGTCGGCGAGATCGGCGATCGTCTCCCGCATCGTGCGTGCGGCACGGGGATCCAGCCCGCTCGTCGGCTCGTCGAGGAAGGCGACGGCGGGTTCGTGTAATACGGCCTGGATGACGCCGATCTTCTGGCGCATCCCCTTCGAGTACTGCTCGATGCGCTTGTCTGCATCCTCGAGCAGGTCGAACCGCTCGAGTAAGGCGGCGATGCGTTCGCCGGTCTCGGGCTCGGGGAGGTCACGCAGGCCGGCGGCGTACTCGAGCTGTTCGCGGCCGGTGAGCTCGTCGTAGACCGGCGGCTCTTCGGGCAGGTAGCCGATGTGGGGCGTGACGGCCGCGCGGTCGTCGATCGGATGGCCGTCGACGCGGGCCGTGCCGGCGGTCGGTCTGGTGAGCGTCGTCAACATTCTCATCGCCGTCGTCTTGCCGGCCCCGTTGGGACCGAGAAAGCCGTAGACGGTTCCGGCATCGACCGTCGTCGTCAGCCCCTCGACGGCCGTCGCTTCACCGTAGCGTTTGGTGAGTCCGTCGATCTCGATGACGGGCGTACACTCGGAGGGCATCCGTGATCACGTTCGAACGCGACGGCTATAAAGCCGTCTCAGATGGACGGGCGGACCAGTCGATCGGCGCTGCCGTCAGCCCGTTCCCGAGACGGAAACGGTACGCGTCTCCTCGTCGTCGTCGGTGGCGACGATCACGGGGAACGAGACGTCCCGTCGGACCGGATACGTCACGTACCCGAGCGTCACGGTCGACGTCCCGCCTGCACCGAGCGACACTGACGCCGAGTCGACCTGGTCGCGATCCTCGCCGACGAGGAGTCGGGCGGTCCCGCTCGCCTGTGAATCGCCGGTGTTCCGGACCGTCGCGGTCACCTGCAGGAACTCGCCGGCGTCGACCGGATCGTTCGTCCCGGTGATCGACACCGCGAGCGCGCCCGGATCCGGCGGTTCGTCGGCGTACACCTCGACGGTTCGAGTCGCCGCATCGTCTCCTGCCGCGACCGTTACTGGAAACGAGACGTCCTGTCTGACCGGGTACGTCTCGTACCCCACGTCGGCGACAGCCCGTCCACGAGCCGGGATCGATACCCACGCGCGGTCGACGATCTCGCCGCCAACCTCGAGCGTGACCTGCTCCGTCGTCGGGCTGTACTCGAGGTTCCAGATCTCCGCCGACACGCGCAACTGTCCGCCCGCGGCGACCGGACTGTTCGTCGCCTGGATCGCTACCTGTAGCCGCGACTGTGCTATCGCCTGCCCCGAAACGCCGGCGACGGCGGCCGCGCCTCCGGCGAGGCCGAGGAACGTACGTCTGTCGTACCCCTCCATGTGCCGTGCTACCATTCCATGGCACATCAACCGTGTTGGCCCCTGAACCGACACTCACGCGTGGTGACGCGATCGAGAGCGGTCACGCCGGTTCGACTCGAACGCGGACGTCCTCGCCGATCGAGACCGAGCGGTCGGGACAGATCAGCTTCGCCCCGAAGCCGGCGTCACGAGCACAGAACGTCGACAGGCCGGTCACCGGCTCGCCGTCGACCGTCACGACGACGTCGTCCCAGGTGACGGTTCGTGGACTGGCAACCCCGAGTCGGTCGCCGTTCAGTCGGACCGGGCCGTCCGGTCCCGCGAGCAGACCGCCGCCGTCGTAGTGGGGGACGCCGCCGTCGAGCACTCCACCGCCGTCGGCACCGATGCCGACGAATCCGGCTCCCGGATCCGGGTGTCGGGGCGCGTCGAGAACGGCGTACGTTTCGCCGGTCGCGACGACCGTTCCGGTCCCGTCCCACGACAGGGGGGAGACGTCGACGCCGACCTCGAGCGGGAGCGATCCCGCCGCACGGTGGAGGTTCTGTGTCGGCTCGCGAAATCCCACGTGGAGGTGGTTGTCGACCCAGGGGGCGAAGAAGCCGGCCCGGACGAGCGTCCCGAGTTCCTCGCCGATCGCCACCCGGTCGCCGGCCGAGACGGCGGGGTCGACGTGCAGGATCCGGGCGACGAGCCCCTCGAGATCGCCGGGACCGTCACATGCGAGCAAGAGCAGGTGGTCGTGGGCGGGAGCGTACGGCTTCGACGGAGCGCGGACGGTCCGCGTCTCGAGGACGGTTCCCGAGACGGGACTGGGCGCGGCGGTCGTCCGGCCGTCCCGGAGCGTCCCCGGGTAGCAGTCGATCGCCCGCCCCTCGTCGTGAGCCCGGTACGGCGAGTTGTACAGCGAAAAGCGCACGTACTGGGTGAGCATCGATTCGGGAAGCGTGACGGCCATCGGTTGCGAGTGTGCGCCGGGAGCGTTTAGAGCCGTCGGCTCCAACGATACCGCATGCGCGTCTTCCGTGGCCGCACCGGAACGATCCCGGCCGACCGCGAGGCAAGCGCCCGCCTGCTCGAGGTCGCCGCCGCCGGCGAGCCCGCGGTCCGGGTCTGGACCCCGCACCGGCAGGTCGCGTTCGGCCGTCGCGACGCCGGCCTCGAGGGGTACGACCGCGCTCGCACGGTCGCCCGCGACCGTGGCTTCCCGCCGGTCGAGCGAAGCGTCGGCGGTCGGGCCGTCGCCTACGACGGCGAGACGACGCTCGCCTTCGCCCGTGCGGAGCCGGTCGCAGATTTCCGTCGGGGAACCGACGAGCGATACGAGCGCCTGATCGGGGAGCTCGAACGGGCACTCGCCGACCTCGGCGTCGACGTCGCCCGCGGCGAGCCGATGGACTCGTTCTGTCCCGGAGCCCACTCACTGCAGGCCGAAGGCGGCAAACTCGCTGGCATCGCCCAGCGAGTGCGACACGACGCCGCCGTTGTCTCCGGCGTTCTCGTTGTCGACGCGGCCGACGAACTCGCAGGGGTGTTAGAGCCGGTCTACGACGCGCTCGCGGTTTCGTTCGATCCGGGCTCGGTTGGCAGCGCCGCGGCCGCGGGCGGACCCGCCGATCCGGACCGGGTGCAAGCGGCGCTCGAGGACGCCCTCGTCGGCGATCGAGAGACCGTCGAGACGTGCGTCGACGACGAAGACGGCGAGTAAGCGGGCGGCTTCGTCACGTCGCTTTGACCACTATCTCCAGCCGAGTCAACACGCATCGAACTCGAACTCGCCATTGAGCGCCATCGAGTGATCGTCGTAGTACGCATAGAGGTTCTGTGGCGCGACGTACCGTCCGCCGTAGTGGCCGACGGGGCCGTTCGTGTCGATAACGTTGTCCTCGTAGTCTTCCGTGAACCGGAGGTCCCGGCGCTGGTAAATGGGCTCGCCGTCGAGGCTGTAGCGCACGACGCCGTCGGGGTTTGCAACGCCGTCGGTCATCGTGTTCACGCAGATGTAGTACTCGAGTTCGTACCACTCGCCGGGTTCGATCGAGGCCTCCTCGATCGTGTACTCCTCACCGTCGACGATGTAATCGTGATCCTGATACTGATCCATGTGATACGTTATTGACAGGAGATTGAACGGTCCCGCCGCGTCGGCGTCGCGCGTCGTGACGTACAGACGGTTGCTCCAGCCGTTGGTGCCGTCGGGAACGCCGCCACCGGCGCTTCCCTCGCCGAGTGCTATCGCACAGTTCCAGAGTCGACAGTTCGATGGGTCTCGCCCTTCCATCGACCAGCCGGTGTCGAGCGCGAAGTCGACGCGCCCGGTGAGTTCGAACAGCCCATCTTCGAAGCCGTAGTGGAGACTCGCCCCCCAGTGGTCGTCCTCGCGGACCTGAAGCTGGAGGGCGGTCTCGTCGGACGCTCTCGGGCTGGACACGAGGTCGACGGTGTCGCCATCGCCGCTTGAGAGCCAGTATACGTCGTCCCAGCTGTCGTACTCGTCGTACTCGAGGTGAACCACCTCGTCCGGCCTGTTACCGTGGTCTGCCATCGCCGTGTCGACACCGGCTCCGAGGACACCGAGGACGCTTCCGGCACCCACGAGGCTGCCCATCCGGAGCGCTCGTCGTCGCGTCATTCCGGCTCCAGCGTCGTCGGTCGCTTTAGTGGTCTGTTCTGGCACGCGCGAATCGACATCGGTGTCGACGGCGGGAGTATTCGAGTCCATCCGCGTGACGCTATCTGCCAGCCGGTAATTGTATTGGAGCTGTTACCCGTACGTTTCGGCGCGTCCAACTGTCTACCCCGACGATTGGTACGCGCGGGACGGTAGTAGTGACCCGACTACCGCTCTCGGTTCGTCGCCCGCCGTCGGAACGGATCACCGATGACTCCGTCGAGCGCCTGGCCTGCGGGCTGACCGGCCGCTCCCGACGCGGGACGGCCGAGACGCGTCGAGGACTCCCCTCTGCGAGTCGGTGGATAACGCTTTTGGCCTCGACTCTCCCGGACTCGAGCATGGACGCGCGAACGCGTGGAGGGTCGCGATGACCGGAGCCGACGGCACCGACGGCGGGACGGACGTCGCCCCCGAGCCGGACGATCCCTGGACGGAGCTTCTCGCCGACACCGAGGAGATCGCCACGGAGTACCGCGAGGCGGGCTGGGAGGCCGTCGCCGTCCGACCCACGGACGTTACGGCCGTCAACCGCGAGGAGCGCGCCTGGCTCACCGTCTTCGCCACCGACGCCGAGTACGAGCCTGTGGCGTCCGTCGTCGACCGTGACGAGGCCACCTTCGAGGGGGCCGACGTCTATCGACGGCAGGTCAAGGAGACGACCTACGTCCTGGCGGTCGAACTCGACGCTGCGACCGAGACCGCCGTCGTCGTCCCGCTCTCGTACGATCTCGCGGAGGGCCGGGGTGTGCTCGAGTCGGCTCTCGAAGCCGGCGAGCTGACCGTCCGCGTTCGTCCCCCCTCGATCGACGACGGCTGGGTGTCGTTCGCTCACGACGAGCCGTCGCTGTTCGTCGCGGACGACGCTTTCGAGAGGTGAACTGACCGTTCGAATCGGTTCCGGATCGAGGACGTTCGCGCACCCGGCACCGTTTTGGTCGCGCGGTCGGTTCGAACGGCTAGGATGCAACTCGAGGCCGACGCGATCGACATCGGGACGAGCCGGCCGACGGTCCTGTTGAACGTCGCCGACGCGGCGGAGCTGGGTGCCCACCCGCTAGACCGCGTCCGGATCGACTACGACGAGACGACGACGACCGGGATCGTCAAGGTGACCGACGAGCTGGTCGACGCCGGGACGATCGGCGTCTCCGAACCCTTAGAACACGTCCGCGGCCCCGTCGAGGTGGCCCTGGCCGGCACGCCGGGGTCGGTCCGGTACGTCCGCAAGAAACTCGACGACGTCGAACTCGAGCGCGACGAACTCGAGGCAATCGTCCGAGACGTCCACGAGAATCGCCTCTCGGACGTCGAGTTGAGCGCGTACGTCTCGGGCGTCTACGCAAACGGGCTCTCACTCGAGGAGACCAAACACCTCACGGAGGCGATGAGCGCGATCGGCGAACGCCTCGAGTGGGAGGAGCCGGTCGTCGCCGACAAACACTCAATCGGCGGCGTCGCGGGCAACCGGACGACGCCGATCATCGTCCCGATCGTCGCCGAGGCGGGGCTGACGATGCCGAAGACGTCCTCGCGGGCGGTGACCTCGCCCGCGGGCACCGCCGACGTGATGGAAGTGTTCTGTGAGATCGAATTTACGACCGCCGAGATCGAATCGATCGTCGCCGAGACGAACTGCTGTCTCGTCTGGGGTGGCGGCGTCGACCTCTCGCCGGTCGACGACGAGATCATCCGCGCGGAGAACCCCCTCTCGATCGACCCGCCGGGCCAGCTCATCGCCTCCGTGCTCTCGAAGAAACGGAGCGCGGGCTCGACCCACGTCGTCGTCGACGTCCCCTACGGCGAGGGCGCGAAAGTCGAGAGCCTCGTCGCCGCCCGCGAACTCGCAGACGACTTCAAACGCGTCGGCGACCACCTCGGGGTCGACGTCGTCTGTGCGATCACCCACGGCACCGACCCGACGGGCTATGGCATCGGCCCCGTCCTCGAGGCCAGAGACGTCCTCTCGGTGCTCGAGGGCGGCGGCCCCGAGTCGCTCCGGCTGAAGTCGCTTCGGCTCGCGAACATCCTGCTCGAGCACTGCGGCGTCGAGGCCGACGCGACCGAGATCCTCGACTCCGGACGAGCGCTCGAGCGCTTCCGTGATCTCGTCGCGGCCCAGGGTGGCGATCCCGACGTCGTCGTCAGTGACCTCGAGCCGGGATCGGAGACGGCGACGATCCGGGCCGGGCGAGCGGGGCTGATCTCGCGGGTCGACAATCGCCAGCTGAGCGATCTCGCCAGACGGGCCGGCGCGCCGAAAGACCTCCGGGCCGGGATCGCTGTCCACCGGACGACGGGCGAGCCAGTCGACGAAGGCGACGACCTCTATACGATCCACGCCGAGACACCGAGCAAGCTCGACGAAGCTGAACGGCTCGCAGAGAAACTCGAGCCGATCCGGATTCGGAGCAAAGCCGACGCGCTCGTCGAACGGCGATGATCGACGGTCCCCGATGTTTGTGTCCCGTACGCCCGCGCGACCGTCGAACTGCCGCCTGCGCCTGCCAATCTATAAGAACCCGTTCGTGGTACGGAGACCAGCATGTACGACACGATCCTCGTCCCGGTCGACGGCAGCGAACCGGCAAACCGGGCGACAGAGCACGCGATGGACATCGCGTCGACGTTCGACGCGGACCTCCACGCGCTGTACGTCGTCGACACCCGTCGGTACGGTGGCGTCTCGGACGCCGGTGGCGTCCTCGAGGACCTCGAAGAGAGCGGACGGGGGATTCTCGAGGATCTCGAAACGCGTGCTGACGTCGAGATGACGACCGAGATTCGACGCGGACGGCCGAGCGAGGAGATCGACGCCTACGCGGACGCGATCGGTGCCGATCTCATCGTCCTCGGAAACCGAGGACTCGCCGGACCGCCGGGTGGCGAGATCGGGAGCGTCGCCGAACGGGTCGTCAGATACGCCGGCCGGCCCGTGATCACGGCCTGAACCGTATCCGAACCCTATCGACAATCTATGTACGATACGATCCTGGTCGCGACGGATGGCAGCGATCCCGCGAACCGCGCCGTCGAACACGCGCTGACGCTTGCAGACCGCTACGACGCCGAGGTCCACGCGCTGTACTGCGTCGAAACCCACCGCTACGGCGAGCCCGCGCTAAGCAGCTCCGCGATCGTCCTGAACAAACTCGAAGAACAGGGACAGGCGATGCTCCAGGACCTCGTCGACCGCGCCGACAACGAGGGTATCGAGATGGGCTGTACCGTCTGTCACGGGCGTCCCTGGGAGGAGATCCACGACTGCGCCGAGAAGTGCGACGCGGATCTCATCGTCATCGGCTACCAGGGCCAGAGCCACTCGCGTGACATGAAAATCGGCAGCGTCGCCGAACGGGTCGTCCGGACGGCCGATCGACCCGTCCTGACGGCCTGATATCGCCGAGTGCTCACCTGACCGTCAACACCGGCCGCTCGGACCGACGCACGACGCGGGCGGTCGTACTTCCGAGCAGGCGATCCGAGCGGCCGCCACCGCCCCGGCCGCGCGTTCCCATCGCCAGCAGGTCGGCGTCGACGCCGTCTGCGTACGCGAGGATCTCCTCGTCGGGTGCCCCGCGGAGAACCTCGGTGTTCACGCCGAGTCCGCGCTCGGTCGCCTCGGCTGCAACCTCCTCGAGGACGGTCTCACCGCCCTCGCGGAGGTTCCCGATGATACTCCGGGGGGCGTCCTCTAAGTCGTAGATCGTCCGGTCGATCACGTAGACGACGTCGACGGTCGCGCCGGTGAGGTCGGCGATCTCGAGAGCGCGGTCTGTGGCCCGGTCGGCGGCGTCGCTGCCGTCGGTCGGGACGACGACGCGGTCGGTCGTCACGCCCGCGACGGAGGGGACATCTTCGGGACCGTCGGCAAGTCGGACCGCCATCACGGGGACGTCGGCGGTCGCGATCACACGTTCGGTCGTGCTGCCGAGTCGGACGTCGCGCTCGCCGTGAGTCCCCATCACGATCAGGTCGGCGTCCGCCTCGTCGGCGTAGGCGACGATCTGGCGGTGGGAAACGCCGTCCCGGACGTGTCGAACGACCTCGACGCCCGCGTCGTCGGCCAGTTCCATCACGTGTTCGGTCGCCTGCTCGCCCCGTCGTTCCGTCGAGCGACGGACCTGTTCGCGTTCGTCGGCATCGAGGGCCGCGAGGTCGTCTCCGGACTCGATTACGGAGAGCGCGTGAACGGTCGCACCGCCGACTCGAGCGAGCGAGAGTGCGCGGGCGATCGCGCCCTCCGCGCCGGGCGTGCCGTCGACCGGAACGAGGATACTGTCGTACATCGCGTCGGACGTACCACGTCGGGGTTCAAGAAGCTACACGCCACGCTGTGGGCTCTCTCCACCCTCGTACCGGTAGCCTCTTTGAGCAGTTGTGCGAACGGAGAGATATGTACGGCCAGCTCATCGACGACCGTCCCGATCGACGACGATGAGGGGCTTTTACCGTCGGTACCTCCAGGTCGTCGTTCGCTTTCTGCCGTTCGCGATCGCCTTTCTCCGGGACCGGCGACGGTTCCTGCTCGTCGGCTCGCCCCGTCGGCTCCCCGAGTCGGCCCACCGCGAACGCGCCGAGGCGATGACCGAGACGATGCTCGAGCTCGGCCCCGCGTTCGTCAAGGTCGGACAGGTGCTCTCGACGCGACCCGACGTCGTCCCGCCGACGTACGTCGACGTCTTCGGGACGTTACAGGACGAGGTCCCGGAGGACGCAGGCGGGGAACCGCGAGACGTCCTCGAGGCCGAACTCGGCGACGAGCTCGATCTCGGGACGCTCGAGCCGGTCGCCGGCGGTTCGCTCGCGTTCGTCTACACCGCTCGCTACGAGGGCGAGCGGATTGCGTTGAAGGTCCGTCGACCCGGCGTCAGGACGGTGATCGAACGCGACCTTCGGGTCGTCAGGGCGCTGGTCCCGATCGTCGGGCTCTTCGCCGACGAGCGCCAGCAGTACTCGATCGAGAACGTCGCCGACGACTTCGAGGAGATCATCCTCGAGGAACTGGACTTCGAGCGCGAGGCGCGGATGATGGTCGATATCGGTGCGAACGTCGAGGACGAGGATCGGGTCGTCGTGCCCGGAGTCTACGAGGACCTCTCCGCCGAACGGGTGCTGGCGATGGAGTACGTTCCCGGCGAGAAGATCACGAACGAGGATGTCCTGGACGCCCACGAGCTCACCCCCTCGGAGATGGCGACGCTGATCGCCCGAACGTACCTGAAGATGGGGCTGATCGACGGCGTCTTTCACGCCGATCCTCACCCGGGCAATCTCGCAGTTACCGACGAGGGACAACTCGTCATCTACGACTTCGGGATGAGCGAACGGCTCACGCCAGCCGAACAGGAGGACATCGTCTCGCTGTACCGGACGCTCGTCCGTCGGGACGTCGACGGTCTGATGGACGCGCTGATCGCACTGGAGGTGCTCGAGCCGACGGTCGACCGGGCCGCCGTCCGGGACGTCCTCCGGCTCGTCATCGAGAACCTCGAGGGACGCTCCGAGATCACCTGGCGGCTGATCATCACGGAGCTGCTGACGATGTTGCAGGACTTTCCGTTCCGGATCCCGCCCGACGTCATGTTGCTCGTCCGGGTCGGCACCGTCGGCGAAGGCGTCTGTCGGTCGCTCGACCCTGACTTCGACTTCATCGCCGTTATTCGCGACTTTCTGATCGACTACGGCTTCATCGAGACCGAACTCCGGGCGCTGCTCGAGGACGTCCGTACCGACCTGCGTCAGTCGGCTCCCGTCGCGGCCGGACTGCCCGCACGAGCCGATCGGGTCCTCGGACAGCTCGAGCGTGGCGAACTCCTCGTCCGGACCGAGCCCGTCGAGACCGACGACGGCGACGGGGGCGTCGGCTACGCGATTCTCGCTGCTGCCGCCGTCGTCGCCGCGGCGATCCTGACCTTCCACGAGGCCTCTTACGAGATCGCTGGCCTCGCACTCGCCGTCGCGTTCTTCCTGTTGTACCTCCGGAGCCGGCTGTCAGCGTAACCGAGCGCCTCGAGAGTGGACGAACGTCGATCGAACTCACGGAAATGTTAATGTGCGTGGGCGTTGGAGCCGAGTCCGGGGCCGTGGACGTCCCTGTCACACGTCCCAGCTTCCGACCCCACCCCCTGTTTCGCCTCGAGGCCGCGGCGACGGCGCACCTTCTTACCGCGTTCGGCCGTACACCCCGTGATGGACCGGATCGAGTACATCTACACGTTCGGCATGGACGAAACCGAGATCGGCGACCGACTCGACGCTCACGACGTCGGCGTCCTCTCGCTCGCGAACGAGGGCGCGGCGTATGCGATTCCCGTCGGCTATCAGTTCGACGACTCCTCACTTTACATCCGGCTTTCGGCGACGGATTCGAGCAAGAAGATGGCGTTTCTCGAGGCGACGACCGAGGCCAGTTTCCTGCTGTACGAGGTCGAGCCGCCCGATGACTCCTGGAGTATCGTCGCCACTGGCGAGTTACGTCGGCTGACGGGCGAGGAACGCGAGGCGTTCGACGCGACGACGGTCAACCGGGAGTTTCGCCGGCTACGGATCTTCGACGAGGACGTCGCCGAGGTCGACCTCGAGATCTACGAACTCGAGATCGAGACGCTGACAGGCCGGAAGACGGGTCAGTAGCCGCTACGGCAAGAGGCGCTTGAACCGGGAGGAGACGGGTTCGTACCGCTTCGCCAGCACGACCGAGCCCGCGGCGTGACGACCAACCGCCTCCGAGACCGTCCCGAGGAGCGTTCGCTCGAGAACGCCCCCGCGGGAGACGCCGAGGAACGTGACGTCGTGGTCCGCCGTTCGGTCGGTGATCGCACCGGCGACGTCGTCGCGCTCGACGATCACCCGTTCGATCGACGAGACACCCTCGAGCGACCCCGTCGCCTGCCGAAGGAGCGTCTCCGCGTCCCGCCGGCTCAGCTCGGGGTCGTCGGTCGCCATCACGTGTACCAGCTGTACCGAGGCGTCGTGCTGGCGGGCGGTCGCGCCGGCGACCTCGGTAGCGAAGGCGTCGTGTGGACCGCCGGCGACCGGCACCAGTACGGAGTCGATCGACTCGGGCCGGGGCGTCTTGATGCGCTCGACGAGGACGTCACACGTGGCCTTTTTGAGGACGGTATCGAGGTATCCACCGAGAACGCGGTCCTCCCGTGGCGGTCGTCCCCGCCAGCCCATGAAGACAGCGTCGGCGTCGTAGGCCTCGATCGAGCTGAGGATGCCGGCGGCGACCCCCCGCGCGATCCGGATACGACGCTCGGCCGGGACTCCGGCCGACTCGACCACCTCCATGGCGTCCGCGAGCATCGTCTCGTCTTCGTCTTCGAGGAGGTACTCCTTTCCGTCCTGTAAGGACAGCTGTGGCGGGACGTCGAGGACGTAACAGAGGATGATCTCGAGGTTTCGATCCGTGGCGACGTCGATCGCGGTGGGAAGCTGTCGCTCGGCGGCTTCGGCGTTCGCGATCGGCACCAGCAACCGCCCGTCGGCGTCCGTCGTGTTGACAGTCATGTTCGTTGCTGTGAAATACGTGGTCCAGTACCATTACTCGTGGTGACTCGGGCAAATCTCGGACGGGAGAACTACCAAGGCGTCTGCGAGCGTACGTTCGACGATGTACGACGACGTCTTGCTCGCGACAGACGGGAGTACCATCGCGGCGACGGCTGCCGAACAGGGGCTCGCGATCGCCGGCCGGTTCGGCTCGGACGTACACGTGCTCTCGGTCGTCGACGACCGCGGACGCAACGCCGTACGCGAGCCGATGCGCGCTCGATGTCGCCGATCCGTCGAGGACCTCGCAGTCGAGGCGACCGATCGGAACCTGGCAGTCGAGACAACAGTCCGCGAGGGGTCGCCGACACGAGAGATCCTCGCGTACGCCGACGACCGCGACGTCGACCTGCTCGTCGTCGGAACGCGTGGTCGGTCCGGGCTGGGTCGGCTCTCGCTCGGGAGCACGGCACTCGGCGTGATCCGGGCGGCCCGGCGACCGGTGCTCTCTGCCGGGCCGGACGTGTGGGACGTCTCGGACCCGCTCGAGAAGATTCTCGTCGCGACGGACGGCCGACCGGGGGTCGATGCCGCCGTCGACCAGGCGATCGGACTCGCTGACGCCTACGACGCGACCGTTCGCGTGCTCTCGGTCGCTGATGAGACACGGGCCCGGTCCGAGACCGCCCGCGAGGCGTTCGAACGCGCCGCCGAAAAGGCGACGAACGAGGTGGCCGTCCGCGCAGCCGATCGCGGCGTCGGCGTGGTCCAGGCAGTCGAGCGCGGACGTCCGAGTGCAGAGATTCTCGCGTACGCCGAGGCCCACGCGGTCGATCTGCTCGTGATGGGGACCGAGGGACGATCCACGCTCGAGCGCGTCGTCGTCGGCAGCGTCTCACAGCGGGTCGTAAGCGACGCCCCGGTTCCGGTGATGACCGTGCGAACGGTCGACGACGAGGCGTGATGCGACCAGTTACGATCGTCACGTCGGGAAAACGTCTTTGGTCGTCGCCGCCCTACCGATCCCGATGGTCGTTCTCCGTTCCACCCGCGACGACGAGACCGTCGATCCACGGGCGGTCCTCGAGGCCCTGGAGGACGAGACCTGTCAGTCGATCGTCGAGGCACTCGACGAACCCCGGACCGCACCGGAGCTTGCAAGCATCTGTGACGTCTCGACGTCGACGCTGTACCGGAAGCTCGACTTGCTCGTCGACGCGTCGCTCGTCCGGAGCGCAGTCAAGATCAGAGACGACGGCCACCACACGCTCCGGTACAGCCGCGACTTCGAGACGGTGATCGTCGCCGCCGACGAGCGAGATGGTCTCGCCGTCGAGATCGAGCGCCCGTCGCCGTTCGGCCCGTTCTACGGGCGACAAACCGGAGATCGAGACCGAGACCGAGGCTGAAACCGGTTCCAGACCGCCCTGACCGTCACTCGCTAAGCCACCAGCCGTAGACCTTCTCGAGGTCGTCACCGTCGGCCGGCTTCTTGCTCCGGCCGTAGGTCTTGCCCTCGAGGATCTGGCGCTCGACGGCGTTCAACGCGAGCGAGACGGCGTGGCGGTCGCCGTAGCCCTCGTCGGCGGCAACGAACGTCCCCTTGTCGGTGAACAGGCGGACGCGAGCGTACAGCAGCGGGATGCCCCGGAGCTGCTCGTCGTGTTCCTGGAAGTGGACTTTCGCCTCGAGGACGCGCATGTCCCGGTACTTCCGGGTGGCGTCTTCGATGCGTTTCGCGAGCTCTTCGTGGCTGAGTTCGGTCATCAGGTCGGCTCCAAACACCTGGACCGGCAGGCGGTCTTCGTCGGTCCAGGTCAGCGACTCGAGCAGGTCGGTCTTGGTGACGATGCCGACGAGCGACTCGTCGTCGTCGACGACGATCGCCGAGGAGGCGTCGAACTCGAGCATCGTATCGAGCACCGCCTCGAGATCGGCGTCGGGGCGCGTCGTTCCGATCGCCTCGACCATCACGTTGCGGACGGGCAACGCGAGCATGTCGTCGCTTTCCCCTTCCCGGGCACCGAAGCCGCCGTGGTGGCCGCCAGAGCTCGCGTCCATCTGTTCGCCCGGATCGCCGCCCCGGGAACGCCGGAGCTCGCGGGTGACGAACTCGAGGACATCGTAGAGGCTGACGATGCCGACGACGCGTTCGCCGTCGTCCTCGGCGACGACCGGCAGGTGTTCGATCCGCTCGTTCCGGAACGTCGACAGCGCCTTTCCAAGCGTGGTCGAAGGCTCGACCGAGACGACGTCTGCCGTCTGGACGTCGGCGGCGGTGAGCACGGAGAGATACGACTGGACGTGCTCGAGGAGGTCGTCGGCCCGGACGACGCCGGCGAGGTCGTCGCCGTCGACGACGGGCAGCAAACGGGTGTCGCCACCGACCATGAGCCGGGCGGCCTCGCGGAGGTCCTCGTGGCGGCCGATCGTCGGAACGGGACGAACGAGCGTGCCGGCTTTCCGTTCGGCAGGCTGGTGCGAGGAGAGCACGTCGCGTCGGGTGACGATGCCCTCGAACTCGCCGTCTGCCGTGACGAGCAGGGCTTTCCGGTTCGTATCCTCGAATGCGCTCCGGAGCTTCGAGACGGGCGTCGTCTCGTCGAACGTCTCGAACTCCTCGTCGATGAGTTCAGTTATCTTCATACGTCGAACTTCGCTCTCCCGAGGTAATGCTCTTTGTCCTTCATCGACGGCTCGGCTGCGTCCGGGACGAGGGTTCTCGTATCTCCGACTGGAAGTGTCGTGTATGCGTATCGCCGTCGCCGGCACGTTCGGCCCGATCCACGATGGACATCGCGTGCTGTTCGAACACGCCCTCGAGTTCGGCGAAGACGGCGTCGTCGTGGCACTGACGAGCGACGAGCTCGCCGTCGAGACCCGTCACGAGCCACGTCCGATCCCGCGGTTCGAAAAGCGCAAGCGTCGCGTCGCCGAGGAGTTCGCGGCGCTCGACGAGTGGGGACGCGACATCGAGATCAGGACACTCGAGGACGAACTGGACATCGCCTCGAGCGATCCCAGCCTCGACGGCCTCGTGCTCTCGCCCGAGACTGCACCCGAACTCGAGGCGATCAACGACCGTCGCCGAGACCGCGACCTCGAACCGCTCACTGGGATCGTCGCCCCCTACGCCCTGGCCGAAGACGGCGAGCGCATCTCATCGACCCGGGTCGTAAACGACGAGATCGACGAACACGGGCGCGTCCTCGAGTGAGTCCCGTGTACGCCTGTCCGGCCCTCGTGTGAACGTGTGACCCACCCGAAGTTTAACGCCACAGCGTGGAGTCGTGGCTATCGTGTCGCGGACAGACGCATCCACCGCTTTAGAGCAGGAGACGCCTCCTTCCAACGACTGGCACGCCCGGGATCTCGAGGACGTCTACGACGCTCTCGAGACCTCAGACGCGGGACTGAATTCGAGTGAGGCGCGCGAACGCCTCGAGCGCGAGGGCCCGAACGAAATCGAGGCCGAAGAGGGCGTCTCGCCGTGGCAGATCCTGCTCGAACAGTACACGTCGGCGCTGATCTGGGTGCTGATCGTCGCGGCGATCGTGATGGCCGGCGTCGGGCACACGATCGACGCGGCGGTCATCGCCGGCATCGTCGTCTTCATCACGCTGTTTGGCTTCCTCCAGGACTACCGGGCCGAACAGAGCATCCAGGCGCTGAAGGAGATGGCGACGACGTACGCGCTCGTCAGACGCGACGGCGAGAAACGAGAGCTCGACGCCACGAAGCTCGTCCCCGGTGACGTGGTCTTCGTCGAGTCCGGCGACGTCGTCCCCGCCGACGCCCGCATCGTCGAGGAGTCGAACCTCAGCGTCGACGAGGCCGCACTCACCGGCGAGAGCGTCGGCGTCTCCAAGGAGGTCGGCACCGTCGATGCGGACACCTCGCTGGCCGAACGCGAGAACATGCTCTATAAGGACACCGTCGTCGAGCGCGGCTCCGGGACGGCGGTCGTCGTCGAGACCGGCCCCGAGTCCGAGATCGGCCAGATCGCGACCGCACTCGAGGAAGCAGAAGAGCGGGAGACGCCGTTTCAGTCCGAGATGGATCGGCTGGGAAAGATCATCGCCGCCGGCGTCATCGGTGCGGTCGCGGTGATCGCGATCGCCGAACTCGTCGTCGGTGAGACCGAACCGCTGCAGGTCTTTCTGACGGCGGTCGGTATCGCCGTCTCCGCGGTCCCCGAGGGTCTGCCCGCGGTCGTCACGCTCTCGCTCGCACTCGGCGCTCGCCGGATGGCAGACCAGAATGCCCTGGTGCGTCGACTCCCGATCGTCGAGGCGCTGGGATCGGTCGACGTCATCTGTACGGACAAGACCGGGACGCTCACCGAAGAGGAGATGACCGTCCAGCGCATCGTCGCCAACCGCGAGGTCTACGAGGTTACCGGCACCGGCTACGATACCGACGGCGAGTTTCGCCGAGACGGCGAGCCCGTCGACAGAGAGCGGGTCGCGGCGGTGCTTCGCTGTAGCATGCTGTGTAACAACGTCGACGTCGGGACGCGAGAACGCGACGAGGACGGGGCAGCGAGTGAGTCCGGCGAGGGAGAACGGACCTACCTCGGCGACCCCACCGAGATCGCGCTGTTCGTCGCTGCACAGAAGGGCGGCTTCGACCACGAGGAACTCGCCGCGGAGTACCCCCGGCTCGGCGAGGTCGAGTTCACCTCCGCGCGAAAACGAATGACGACGGTCCACGAGACGCCGGACGACGGCCCGGTCGCGTACATGAAAGGCGCTCCCGAGACCGTCCTCGAGCGCTGTGACCGGGAACTCCTCGACGGCGAGGTCGTCGACCTCACCGACGACCGCCGCGAGGAGATCGAGGCCCGCAACGAGTCCTTCGCCGAGGACGCCCTCCGCGTGATGGGGTTTGCCTACCGGCCCGAGGTTCCCGCCGACCAGGCCGAGAGCCCGGACGCAGACCTCGAACAGGAGATGGTCTTTCTCGGGCTCCAGGGGATGCTCGATCCGCCCCGCTCTGAGGTTCCCGACGCGCTCGCGGGCAGTCTCGCCGCCGGTATCGACGTGGTGATGATCACCGGCGACAACGCCGTCACTGCACGGGCGGTCGGCGAAGAAGTCGGCCTCCGCTCGACGACGGTGATCACGGGGCCGGAACTCGAGGAGATGGGAGACGAGGAACTCGCCGACGTCGTCGAGGATGTCGACATCTTCGCGCGGACGTCGCCGGATCACAAGACGCGCATCCTGCAGACGCTCCAGGAGAAAGGACACACGGTGGCGATGACCGGCGACGGCGTCAACGACGCCCCCGCCGTCAAAAACGCCGACGTCGGCGTCGCGATGGGCATCCGCGGCACCGACGTCACCGAACAGGCCTCCGACATCGTGTTGCTCGACGATAACTTCGCAACGATCCGCGATGCGGTGAAAGGCGGCCGGCGCATCTTCGACAACGTCCGCAAGTTCGTCAACTATCTCCTCTCTGGTAACGGCGGCGAGGTGACGATGGTCTTTACGGGCTCGATGGTCGGGCTCGGTCTCGTCATCACGCCGATCCAGATCCTCTGGATCAACGTCGTCACCGACGGCATTCCCGCGCTCTCGATGGGCGTCGACCCGCCCGCGGAGGACATCATGGAACGCGATCCGCGGCCGCCGGGTGAGGGCGTGATCACCGACCGGATCGTCACCTCGATCGTCGGCATCGCCGCCTTCATGACGGTCTGTCTGCTCCCGTTGTTTACGCTGAACTTCTACGGCGAAGTGATTCCAGGATACGACGTGACCGGTGCCCTCTTCGGCTGGAGTCCCGGCTACGAGACGGGTAGAGAACTGGCCCAGACGATGGTGTTCACCGGCTTCGTCGTCTTCGAGATCGTCCGCATCCAGGCGATCCGGTACCGCTACGGGCTCGGGCTCTTCTCGAATCGCTGGCTCGTGCTCGCGGTCGCGGTCGCGGCCGCGCTCCAGATGCTCGTGCTCTATACTCCGACGGGGCAATTCCTGTTCGACGTCGAACCGCTCGCGCTCGTCCACTGGGTCCAGATTGCCGTCGCCGCGGTCGTCTTCGCACTGCTCATGGCGATCTTCGTGAAGGTGCAGGACCACCACTTCGAGCGGTACTGAATCCGATCACACGTTTCACCCTCATCGATGTCCCGGCCACCCGACAGCGTTAATCGTTCTGGACGACTAGCCTGTGACATGGGATGGCAATGCCGCCTGTACGGCCACCAGTGGCGTCACCCCGACGAGCACGCGGTGATCGTCACGGACGAACGGCCCCCGTCGTACCCGTTTCGATGTGCGGTCTGTGACACCGAGATGGTACTCGACGTCGAGGGTAACCGCCGTCCAGACGTCTCCCTCCCGTCAGTCGACGAACCGGAACTCGAAGCCGACGTCGAACCGATCGACGAGTCGACGTCCGACCTCGAGCCGGCTACGGGAAGCGACCTCGAGGACGAGTAGTCACCTGACGACCATCACGGGTACCGGCGCACGTTTGACGACTCGCTCGGCGACGCTACCGAGCAGAAACCGTTCGGCCCCGGTCCGACAGTGACTGCCCATCACGATGCGATCGACCTCGTTCTCCTCTGCGTACTCGAGGATCACGTCGTCCGGTTCGCCGAACTCGAGGACGGTCTCGGCCGACAGGTCGTGTTCGGCAGCCGTCTCCCGGGCGTTCTCGAAGACTGCCTCGGCCTTGCGTTCAGCCTGTTCGTGCCACTCGCGCCAGTACTCCGGGCTCACCGAGCCGGCCGGCGCGCCGTCGTCGAACGTCGGCCGCATGACGTCGATGAGACTCAGTCCGGAGCCGATCGGGTCCATGACGTGGAGCACGACGAGGTCGGCGTCGGGGTAATCGGAGAGTGCGACCTCGAGGGCTTTCTGCGAGAGCGGTGATCCCTCCGTCGGCACGAGGATCGTCATCGACATATGCTACCAACTCTCTGGGAGGACAAAAACCGTCTGTCACCGCTCGCGACGGTCCGTCGAACGAAACTGTCGGTGAGAGAGGGTTCCCAGCCAGCAGAGCGTGCCACGTAACCTTTGACGATCCGGAACGAAACTACCGTATGGAACTCGACTACTACGACAAACTCCTCCTGGGGATCACGGGGAGTTTTCTGGTTGGGATCGTCGTCGGCGTCGCAACGGCCGTCCCGTTGCACGTCGCGATGGTCGCTGGCGCGATCGGCGCGGCGCCGTTCGTCTACGCCGCGATGTTCCAGCACCCGCCGCTTCCGGAGAGCCATCCGGCGGTCAAAGCCAGCGCGCTCGCCTGGCACGTCGTCGCCGTGCTCGCCGTCGGAGCCGCCGCGTTGTGAGCGAACCGACCGAACCCGACAGGAATAAATAGGGCCGACACCAATCCGCTGGTGCGACGCAGTCCCCTGGGGTAGTGGCCAATCCTGAAGCCTTCTGGGGGCTTCGACACAGGTTCGAATCCTGTGGGGACTACTCCTTTCGGTTTCAGTTCACCTCGAGCAATTTCTCGACGTTGTCCCGTGGTTTCCAGTTGAAACGAGGGGGTTTCTCACGTGTCGTCGGCGATCGGCCGCTGTGCCGTCTCGAGGTCCTCGATCGTCGAGTCGTCGACGACGGGATCGGCGGCATCGTCACGAGCGTCGGTTTCGAACCGGTCGAGCGCCTCCGAGAGTCGCACGGCCCGGTCGGCGAGTTCGTCTGCGCTCTGTGAGACGTCCGTCAGCGCCGTGGTCTGTTCTTCGGCGGCGGCGGCGACGGTCTCGCTTTCGGCGGTCGTCTCTTCGGCGATCGTCGCGGCCTCGTCGACCATCGCGACGACCTGCTGGGTCGAGGCCGCCTGCTGTTCGCTCGCCGCCGAGATCTCCTGGACGCCGGTGTTGGTTTCGGCTGCGTACTCGGCGATGTCCTCGAGTGCGTCGACGGCGCGTTCGACCGACGTCGCGTGCTCGGAGACGTGCTCGCTCGTGGCCCGGATCTCCGATGCCGTCCGCTCGCTCTGGCGCTGGATGCGCGCGAGGCGGTCGTCGATGTCCTCGGCGGCGGCTTTGGTCTCCTCGGCGAGTTCTTTGACCTCGCCGGCGACCACCGAGAACCCCTCGTCGGAGCCGCCGGAGCGAGCCGCCTCGATGTTCGCGTTCAGCGCCAGCATGTTGGTCTGCTCGGCGACCTCGGTGATGAACTCGAGGAGGTCGTCGATCTGTTCGATCTCCGCTTCGAGGCGTTCGAACTCCTCGACGGCGGCGTCGGACTCGGTTTCGATCTCGCGCATCCCCTCGATGGCGTCCTGGGCCGCCTCTCGACCCTGGTCGCCGGCGTTGGCGGTCTTTGCGGCGATCTCTGCGACCTCGTTCGAGGAGGCGGCGATCTGCTGGATCGTCGTCGAGAGCCCGTTCATCTCGTGGGTGACCGACTGGAGGTGCTCGTTCTGCTCGTCGGCTCCGGCGGAGATCTCCTGGACGGACTCGGTGACCTGCTCGGAGGCCGATCTGACCTCCTCGGAACTCGCCGTGACCTGCTCGGAGGCGGTCGCGACCTCGCGTGCGAACGCTTTGATCCGCTCGGTCGTCTCTTCGATCTCGGCGATCATCTCGTTGAACTCTTCGGCGATGTCCGCCATGGCCTCGTTGTCCGCGTCGGGGCTCATCCGGGCGGTGAAATCGCCGTCGGCACAGGTCTGCATCACCTCGCTGTACTCGTCGGCTTTCGCCTCGAGCTGGCGGTTGACCCGCTCGGTCTCCTCGCGTGCCTGCTCTGCCTCCTGGCGAGCCTGTTCTGTCTCCGCTTTTTCGGCCTGAAGCGACTCGCGTTTTTCCTGTAGATCAGTGATCGTCGCCAGTCCAGTGTTGACGACCAGGAAGACGAACACCGCACCGAACAGGAACACGAGCCCCGTGAGAGCCTGAAAGAGCGTGTCGTGGCCGGCGAAGACGACCCACAGGGAGCCGGCGTATCCGAGCAGGAAAAACACCATCAGTGCGAACAGACCGCGCCACCGTCGTCGGTAGACGCCGTCGTCCAGGCGCACGAACAGGCGACGTGTATAGAGGATCGAGACGAACAGCACGACCGCTCCGGCGGCGACGAGTAGCTGCATGGCCGTCGATAGCGCGATCACCGTCTCTCACCCCCCGTTTCGGAAACGTTTCCCCTCGGTCGTGACTTGCCAGCTGCGTCGTGTCGGTGTTGTCTCATACTCGATGTGCCGGCGTCGGTCCCCACCGTGACGACCAGACGCGTCTCATTCGAACACTGTTGGAACTACTATACAATCGTGTCCATTTATGATTGTTGGTCAATGACACGCATAGAGGGCAGAGAGTTAGACAACTGCGATCCTAACGCCGCAGTCGATTCCGTTACGAGCTACGATCGACGTCGTACGCGCCCGCTCGCTCGAGTTCGCCGCGTCGTCGTAACACGGACGGCGTCCGACACATCCCCGGCGCGCCGGTCGCCTGGGGCACTGCACAGTTGTTACAGCTCTCACAGAGGACGCGCGCGTCGGACTCGAGCAGACGGGCGGCGAGTCGGGGCTCGGCGTAGAACGGCCGGGCCATCCCGACCACGTCACAGGCCGGCTCTGCACCGGTGTCGCCCAGCAATCGATCCATCTCCGCCCGCTCGCGGATACCACCCTCGGCGAGGACGGGGATCGAGACGGCCTCGCGCACCCGCCGACAGAACTCCTCGTTCCAGGCCGACTCGGTGCCGTACTGCAGCGACTGGAGTCGATTGGCCGCGGCCACCAGCCGCCGTCGCCACGGACCGCCGAAGGCGGCGTCGTACGCCGCCTCGAGGTGTTCGAGCTCCCACGCCCGCTTCGGGTACTTTCCGCGGACGATACTCATGTCCCAGGTCACCGACGTCTGCACCGGCACGACCGCGTCGTAGCCGATTTTCTCGAGTCGGCGGGCGATCTCGACGCCGTCTTCGAGTGAGAGCTTCCGGCGGACAATCGGCGACGGCGGGGCAGGCGTCTCGGCGGGGACCTTCGTCGTCAGCGGGACGTCGCCGGCTCGCTCGCGGATCTCGTCGTGGACGAGCGCGAGAAACGAAAGGCGAGCTTCGGGCGAGCCGCCGAACTCGTCCTCGCGGCGGTTGTAAAACGGCGAGAGAAACTGCTGGACGATTCCCATGTTCGCCCCCGAGAGGTGCAGTCCGTCGTAGCCCGCCTCGACGAGCCACGCCGCCGACCGTCCGAAATCCGCCGCGAGTTCGTACACCTCCGCCGTCGAGAGGACGTGGGGATCGTACGAGAGGACGCCGAACCGATCCAGCGCGCGCAACTGCCACGGGGGCCGCGAGACCGCGAGTTGTTCGAGGTCCGGATTCGCCGCCCGGAACTCGGCGTGCCAGGTTTCCATGCTCCGAAGGCCGCCGTGTTCGAGCTGGGCGAAGATCCGGCCGCCGTGGTCGTGGATGCGCTCGGTCAGCGCCGAAAGTCGCGAGACGAACTCGGGATCGTGGACGCGGGTCATCCCCGGCGCGGCACAGCCACCCTCGCCGCGGACGATCACCGCTCCCTGGAAGATCAGGCCGACCCCGGAGGCAGCCGCCGGCTCGAGGTCGTCGATCAACGTTGCGACCGCGTCCGGGCCGTTGCCCGCACACTCGAGCAACGGCGCGCGATAGAGTCGGTTCGGGATCGTCACGCCGCCGATCTCGATCGGATCCTCGAGGGAAGCCATGACGGCGGTACGGGCCGGGCGTACAAGAGCGTGTGTTCGCCGGGACGGGCGACGCGGTTCTCGGGTCGATCCGATCGACGACACCGTCGACGTCGTCGCCAGGTATTAAGTCACCTGTGCGATTAATTCACACGCATGTCACGAATCGCGTTCGGATTGCTGGGGAGTCTCATCGCGCTGTTCCCGGCGGACGTCCTCGAGGCGTTCGAGAGAGCCACGCTCGAGAACCCCGAGGAGAGCCGGCCGAAGTCGTGGCTCGTCTCGGGCATCCGTGCGGAGGGGATCGGCTACGTGCTGGTCGGCGTCGTCGGCGGAAAGAGCTACGCCTGGCTGATGAATCTCATCGGGATCGTCGGCGTCGTCGTCACGCTGTTTCCGAAACGGTACCTCGAGGTCGGTGGCAGACTCGCCTACGAGAATTCCGAGGACCTCGAGTGGCGAGAGGGGTTCGTCACCGCAACCCGCGGAATCGGTGTCCTCTGTGTGCTTCTGGCACTCAGAGCCGCCAAAAACCGCGATGGCTGATCGCTATTCGTCGATCTCGATCGCCGGTCGACCCGGCTCGGCCCGCTTCAAGACGCCGTCGTCTTCGACCTCGGCAGCCTCGATGACCCGAACCGACGCGTCGAACTCGCGTTCTAACAGCCAGGCGGCAGCCTCGAGCGCCTCGCGTTCTTCGTCTGGCTCGAGCGTGTACTCGAGGGCCTCGCGTTCGGCCTGCAGGTCCTGGCCGTAGTCTGCGGCGGCGTCGCCCTGCTCGCGGATCTCGGGTTCTTGCATGAGTTCGCCGATCAGGTTCTCGGCGTCGGAGTCGATTGCGATCTCTAAGGCGTCGTACTTCCACTCGGGGGCAACGACGACGTCGATTCCGGTCGGGTCGTCGATGCCGGCGACCTCGACGATGTCCCGGACGTCCTCGCGGGTGTTCTCGACGAGCTGGCGGCGCTTCCGGACGCTCTCGCGGTCGATCTCGGCAGTGGGCCAGTCGGCGTCGACGACGAGCCCGTCGTTGCCGAGTTCGTCGTACAGCTCCTCGGCGAGGTGTGGTGTGACCGGAGCGAGCAGTCGGACGACCGCCGAGAGGCCGCGCTCGTAGGTCTCGGCGTGAGGTTCGGTGTAGTCGGCGTACTGCCGGAGCGTCCCGACGAGGTCCTGGGTCTCCCGGAGCGCCTCGTTGAACGTCAGCTCGTCGTACTCCGCGTCGGCGATGGCGATCGTCGCGTCGATCTCCGCGTCGACGTAGCTCGCGACGGCGTCGTCCACACCGGCCGGTCGGTCGGTAGCGTACTCCTCGACCATCCCCTTGAGCCGCCCGAGGAAGGCGTTCGTCGAGCGGACGCCCTCTTCGCTCCAGTCGAAGTCACGCTCGGGCTGGGCGGCCTGCATCATAAAGAGGCGTGCGGTGTCTGCGCCGTACTCCTCGACGATCCGCTGGGGCGAGACGACGTTGCCCTTCGATTTGGACATCTTCTCGCCCTCGAGCTGGACCATCCCCTGGGCCAGCAGGTTCGTGAAAGGTTCGCGGTGCTCGAGTCCCTCGTAGTCGGCGAGCACCTTCGTGAAAAACCGCGAGTAAAGCAGGTGCATCACGGCGTGTTCGATGCCGCCGACGTACTGATCGACGGGCATCCAGTCGTTGGCGCGCTCGCGGTCGAACGGGGCCTCGGCGAGGTCGGGCGAGACGTACCGCAGGAAGTACCACGAGGAGTCGACGAAGGTGTCCATCGTGTCCGTCTCCCGCTCGGCGGGGCCGCCACACTCCGGACAGGTCGTCTCCTTCCACTCCTCGGCGGCGTCTAAGGGATTTCCGGGAGTGTTGATGAACTCGGGGAGTTCGACCGGCAGCTCTTCTTCGGGGACCAGCACGGGGCCACAGTCCTCACAGTGGACGACCGGGATCGGGGTCCCCCAGTAGCGCTGGCGGGAGATGCCCCAGTCCCGGAGCTGGTACTGTTTCGCGTGCTCGGCGCTTTCGATCTCTTCGGTCAGGCGTTCGCGGGCGGTCTCGCTGTCCAGTCCGGAGTACTCCCCCGAGTTGACGAGCACGCCGTCGTCGGTGAACGCCGCCTCGCTGACGTCGGGTGCGTCGGGGACCGTCTCGCCGTCCCAGTCCTCGGGCTCGGGTGCGACGACCGGAACGATCTCTTCGCCCATCTTCTCGGCGAAGGCGTGGTCGCGCTCGTCGTGGCCCGGCACGGCCATCAGCGCGCCCGTCCCGACGTCAGAGAGGACGAAGTCGGCGACGTAGACCGGGATCTCCTCGCCAGTGACCGGGTTCGTCGCGGTCAGGTCGGTCTCGACGCCGTTTGGTTCGTCACCCTCCGGATCGGCCTCGTGTTCGATGAAGTGTCGGACGTCCTCGTCTTCCTCGGCGAGTTCCTCGCTGATCGGATGATCCGGCGCGAGCGCGAAGAAGGTCGCGCCGTAGATGGTGTCGAGGCGGGTGGTGAAGGCGGTGACTGGTCCGTACTCCCGCGGCTCGGTTCCCTCGCCGCGTCCGTCCGAGGCGCGTTGTGCCTCGCTGATCTCGAAGTCGACTTCGGCCCCGTACTGGCGGCCGATCCAGTTGCGCTGCATCTGCCGGACCGAGTTCGGCCATCCCTCGAGGTCGTCGATCGCCTCGAGCAACGCGTCTGCGTACTCGGTGATTTTGAGAAACCACTGCTCGAGTTCGCGCGTCTCGACGGGCGTGTCACAGCGCCAGCACAGTTCCGCCTCGCCTTCGACCTGCTCGTCTGCGAGGACGGTCTCACACTCTGGACACCAGTTGACGTCGGCGTCGCGCCGTTCCACGAGCCCTTCGTCGTGAAAGCGCGAGAAGAGCCACTGGTTCCACCGGTAGTACTCTGGCGTACAGGTCGTGACCTCACGCTCCCAGTCGTAGCCAAAGCCCATCGCGTCCATCTGCTCGCGCATCGTCTCGATACAGTCGAACGTCCAGTCCCGGGGATTCGTGTCGCGGTCTTTGGCCGCGTTCTCGGCGGGCAGGCCGAACGCGTCCCAGCCCATCGGGTGGAGGACGTCGTCGCCGCGCATTCGACGGTAGCGGGCGTAGGCGTCCGTGATCGTGTAGTTGCGGACGTGGCCCATGTGGAGTTTGCCCGAGGGGTAGGGATACATCCCGAGGACGTACGTCGGATCGTCGACGTCGTCGGGCGTCCGGTAGGCCTCGGCCTCGTCCCACGCCTCCTGCCAGCGTCGTTCGACCGTCGCGTGGTCGTATCCCGCGTCGCTGTCGCTCATTTGCTTACGTATGGAGGGGACGGAGCCCTATACCTTTCCATACTACTGGCAACGAGAGAACGGGACGGGCACGCAGACCCGGATTAACAGCTACGGGTGTCGGGCGAGCGATCCAGACAGGAACAGGTCCGCTCGAGCGTCTCGTACGTTCGCGCGAAAGCCGGCCCCCGGCTGACGGTGCCCGTATCGCGGTCGTACTCGAGAACGTCGGCAGCCTCGAGTTTCGGCAGATGTCGGTGCTCGAGTTCGATGCGAACCGTCGCAGTGTCGCCGGTAGCGTTGGACAGCCACTCCTCGAGGTGCGTCGCAAGTCCGGAGACAGAAAGCGGATCAGAGCGATCGGACAAGACGAAAAGAATAGCACATCGATGCTTCTCCGAGAGGAGCTCGAAGACGTCGGCGATGTCCGACGAGAGCGGCCGGTCGAGTGTCGCCGTTTCAGTCTCGGTGTCGGTCATCGTATCCGTCATCGGCGCTGATTCGAATAAGCACCGTCCCTAAATGCTTAGTGTCAATCAGTTCGCTCTTTATCCTCGTCGAGCAACGCAGCAAACAGCTCCTTTTCGGCTCGCCGGACGTGCTGGTGGAAGGTCGGCGACGACACCCCGAGCGTATCGGCGACGTCCTCGCCGGAGTTCTCCCGTGGCCACTCGAAAAAGCCCGAGTAGTACGCGACCTCGAGTGCCGTTCGCTGGCGGTCGGTCAACGCGTCCGTCCAGGCCCGGCCGAGCCGTGCCGACGGCTCGTTCGAGTGTGAACGCTGGCGGTGTGCGAGGACGGTCGCGGACGGATGAACAGCTTTGACCGCGTCGATCACGCGCCGGACGTCCCCGTCCTGGGGAAGCCGGACCGTCAGATACAACGCCGCGTCCTCGATCGTCGCCGCGCCGACCGAGCCGCCGTGTGAGGCGACGGTCGAGATGACCGGCGGCTCCGAGAGCCGGAGTTCGAACCAGATCTCGCCGAATTCTTCGCTGACGACGGTCACGTCCGTCCAGGACGAGCGCGTCGCACAGAGTCGCTCGAGCACGTCGAGTCCGTCCGCGGTCGTCGTGCCGTACTGGACGTACTCCCCGTCGCCGATGGGGACAGTCCGCTCGAGATCGATCGAGGCGTCGGTCGCGTCGGTGGCGTCGACCGGATCGAAGACGTCCTCGATGCGAATCTCGAGTTCGACGACGTCGTCGCTCATCAGCGCCCGTTTGCGTTCGGCTGCCGCGATGGCGTGGCCGACGATCTCGCCGAGTCCGCCGACGACCGTTCGTTCGTCGTCTGCGAACGCGTGCGGCCGATCGGCGTAGACGTTAAGGACGCCGTAGAGCGTTCCCCCGTGTACGATCGGAATCGCCGCCGCGGACTGGAATCCGAACGCGGCGGCTCGATCGCACCACCCCTCGTCCTGTCCGTCCCGAACGACCCGAATCTCGCGGCTCCTGACCGCATTGCCGGCCGGTCCCGTACAGCGATCGTCGTCGGGATCGGTCGAGATCGTAACGCCGTCCAGATAGCCCTCGACGCCGGCTTCGGTCCGCAGCTCGATCGTCTCCGTCCCCGGATCGAGTCCGCCGATCCAGGCGAACGCGTACGAGTCCGCGGCTGCGAGACGCTCACAGACGACCTCCTCGATCTCCTCGCGGGTCGACCGCTCCAGGATCGCGTCGGTGATCTCCCGGACGACGCCGTTGAGTTCGTTCAACGCCTCGAGCTGTTCGCGTCTGCGCTCGAGGCTGCGTTCGCGTTCCTTTCGCTCGCTGATGTCACGGACGACGCCGACCCGTCCACGGTACTCGCCGTGTTCGTCCGTGAGTGGGGTGAACCGGCTCTCGGCCGGTACCCGCTCGCCGTCGGGCCGGCGGGCTGACGCGTCGATCGTCGCGTACTCCCTGTCCTCGTCCACGAGGTCGTCGGTCAGCGATCTCGCTTTCCGGGCGACCGCCTCGCCCGAGATCAGCGAGATGTGTGAGCCGAGTAACTCCTCGCGCGAGTAGCCGCTTAGCTCGACGAGCGCGTCGTTGACCGTGACGGTCCGGTCATCCTCGTCGAGAACGAACACTCCGTCGGTCATCGTCTCGACGATCGTCTCGTAGCGCTCGAGTTCGCGTTCGCGCTCCGTGCGGTCGGTGACGTCCTGGGCGACCGCCATACCGGCGAAAGCCTCGCCGTTCTCGTCGGTCACCGGTACCGTTCGGAGTTCGAACTCGTAGCCCTCGAGCGTGAGTTCGAACGCGTTCTTCTCACCGTCGAGCGCGGCGCGAAAGTGCTCCTCGAGGGCGTCGGCGACGCGTGGCTGAAAGAGGTCGCGAGGACGCTCGCCGTGCATCGTCTCGGGATCGATCTCGAGTTCGTCGAACTTCCTGCCTTCGACGAGCGTGTACCGCAGGTCCCGATCGAAGAGGATGACCACGCCGTCCGGGAAGTGTTCGACGAGCGTCCGGTAGCGCTGTTCGGGCTCCACCAGGGCCTGCTCGCGTTTCTCGCGGTCGCTCACGTCCCGGAAGTACACCGAGAGGCCGCTCTCGGACGGGTAGATGCGGACCTCGAACCAGGCATCGATCGTCTCGGAGTACTCCTCGTAGGTCACCGGCTGCTGGCTCTCCATCGCCCGTTCGAACCGGTCCCGTCGCTCGGCGTTCGGGTACTCCATCCAGATGTTCTTCCCGAGAAGCTCCGTCTCCGACCGGCCGAGAAGCGCCTCGGCACGCTCGTTCAGATACGTAAAGCGCCACTCGTCGTCGAGCGCGTAGAAGGCGTCGGTCACGCGATCGAAGACGTCGTCGAGTTCGCGCCGGAGTCCGTCGCGCTGGCGCTCGAGCACTGCCTCGGACTGGATGCGAGCGATCAGCCCGCCCAGTTCGGCCCCGACCGAGACGACGTGTTCGATCAGCCGATCGTCCGGGGCGCGTCGCTCGGACGCGCCGAAGACCAACACGGCGGTCACGTCGCCGTCGTCGACGACCGGCACCCCGAGTACGGCCGTCAGGCCGACCGACTCGGCGATCTCGGCCCGGACGACGTCGTCGACGGTCGAGACGTCCGCGATCCACTCGGGTTTGCCCGACGCCCAGACGCGGCCAGGCAATCCCTCGCCGCGGTCGAACCGCGCGCCGGTGGACGCCTCGTCGAACGGCTCGAATCGATCGGACTCGAGCCAGGAGACCGGAGCCCGCCCGATCGTCTCGGATCCCTCCGGCAGCCAGGCCTCGCCGTACTCCCAGTCGGTCTCCTCACAGACCGCTCCGAGGACGCCCTCGAGCCCCTCCGACAGCGACGAGGCCGCGGCGATCGCCCGGCTCGCCGCGTACTGGAGACCGTACCGGTCGTGATCGTCTCGCTCGCTAACGACGGCGAGCACCCCTCCCGAATCGCTGTCGGTCGCCTCGAGCGCCGACAGTCGCCACTCACAGCGTCGCGTCTCGCCGTCGGTCGTCCGGAGCGATCGGTCCGTCGTGTAGACGTCGTCGGGATCGTCGCGGAACCGGGCGATCGCATCCGTGAGCGCGTTCTCGCCCTCGGCCAGCACGGTCGCGACGGGCTCGCCACAGATGGCATCGCGGTCGGCACCGACGAGATCGAGAAACGCCCCGTTGGCCTCGACGACGTGGCCGTCGTCATCGAGTCGAACGACGCCGTCGTCGACGGTCTCGAGCAAAGTCCGGTACCGGTGACGTGCCGACGAGGACAGCGAACCCCCACTCACGGAACGGTCGTTCATATACGGTTTCAGTTGGTTGATGCGGATAAATCACTCGCGGAGCCTGTGAGATATCCAGTCGATCATCGACGCTGGCTCGTAGCCTACTCGACGTCGATTCGGGTCGTCTCTTCGCCGGTGTCCTCCTTCGGGAGTTCGACCGTCAACACGCCGTCGTCGTACGACGCCGAGACCTCGTCCTCCTCGACGGGTTCCGGGATCCGGAGCGTCCGACTCGCCGATCGACGCGTCCGCTCGCGGCGGATGTACCGTCCCTCCTCGTGTTCGTCGTCGCGGGTCGCCTCGAGTCGAAGCGTCCCCTCAGAGAGGGTCAACTCGATGTCGCCGGTCTCATAGCCCGGCAGGTCGGCCGTGACGACGTAGGCATCGTCGGCATCGAGGACGTCGACGGCGACTTCGCCGGGAACCGGAAAGCCGGTTCCGCGGGACATGCCCGTTTCGATCTGGCGGCTCACGCGCTCGAGTACGTCCTCGAGTTCCTCGAACGGGTTGGGTCGCATACGTGCGGGTACGCAACCGACGGGGATAAATCTGCCCACAGCACGAGGTCAGAAGCGCAGACGGGTTACTCGACGACGTGTTCGGTGTCGTACGATCCGAGCCAGCGCACCCAGCCGTTCTCTGCGATCTCCTCGAGGTCGGCGACGGCGTCTTTCGTGCGCTGTTCGTACATTCCCGCCGCGACGTCGATGTGGAAGACGTAATCGCCCAGCCGCGCCCCGCTCGGACGGGACTCGACGCGGGTGAGGTTGATGTCCCGATCGGCGAAGGGCACGAGCAACTCGAGCAACAGACCGGGGTAGTTCGCGTTCGGGTAGACGACGAGCGAGCTCTTTCCGCCGCCTTCCGAACGTTCGGATTCGGGCGCGAGCGCGAAAAACCGCGTCGAGTTCGAGGACTGATCCTGGATGTCCTCTGCGAGCACCTGGAGACCCTCGCCAGCGTTCGCCGGGTGGCCGATGCCCGCTACGGCGGGATCCTCCCGGGCCCGTTCGACGCCCTGGGCCGTGCTCGCGACGGCCTCGAGGCTCGCCTCGGGGTGTTCGTCCTCGAGGTAAGACCGGCACTGGGCAAGCGCCTGAGAGTGACTGGCGACGACCTCGAACCCGTCGTGTTGGGCAAGCAGGGCGTGGCGGATCGGCGTGACGATCTCGCGGACGACGGCGACATCGTACTCCGCGACGGCGTCTAAACTCTCGGTGACGCTCCCTTCGATGCTGTTTTCGACCGGAATGACGCCCCTGTCGTATTCGCCGCTTGCGACGGCGTCGACGATCGCAGTCACGGACTGTCGGAAGTCGATCTCGTCGCCGATCGCACGCGCTGCGCGGTGAGAGTACGTCCCTTCGGGCCCGAGCGTAACGGCGGTCATACCATCCCGTAGCGGGGCGGCCGGGAAAAACGCGTCGAGAGCGCCACGTCGACGAGACGAGATCGAATCGGCACTCAGAACGCGACAGCCGACAGTTCGAACTAGCTACGAACGCTCGATGCCGCCGAGAAGACGTCCACAGAGTCCACTACTCCTCTAAGTGTTCGATCCCCTTCTTCGAGACGTTCGCTTCGGTGATCTCGTCCGGCATCCAGTCCGGCTTGTCCTCTGGTGCCGTCTCCTCCCAGGCCCAGCCGTCGTAGATGTGAACCTTGTCCGTACCTTTCTCGCGGAGTCTGAGTTCGGTCATCTCGGCGTCGTCCTCGCTCGGTGCCGGCTCGAGCCGGCGGGCCGCTTTCAGCGCCGCCTGTCGCGGAGTGTTACCCGAGAAGACGCTCGACTCGTCGCCATCGGAGTCGCGCAATGCGAAGTTCCGTTTCCCATCTTCACGTACCATGGTTTTACCTCCATGCCAACCCAGCACAGGGCCCGACATAAAGATATCCCCCAAAACCGAGTGCAAGCGTCGGTATCTTTAAGTGGGTTCGGGTCACCACCGTTCCGCAATGTCGGTAGACGGAGACGACTCTCGTTCCGTCGACCGAGACAGTGCTGTCGAGTTCGGCGGGCAGCGTGACGGATATTCAACCCATGTCGTAGAAAACACTTAAGTATATCCTACGGCGAAGTTCGGAGTAGAATCCCGCGATGGTCCGGAAAAAGAAGTTGAGTCCAAGCGGTGCGAAAGACGAAGACGGCAACTACCACAACGTCCACCTCAACCTCCACGAGGACGAACTTGCAGTCGCGGGCATGGATATCGGCGACGAAGTTTTCGTCCGGGTACGGGACGGCAAGATCATCATCCAGAAAGCCGACAAAGAGGACGTAGAACACGAGTTCTGACCGATCCCATCACACCGCTGGCCGAATCCGCCCGGTGGGTTCACGTAGCGGTCGGTCGACGGCCACAACCGGCCGACTCGCCCCGATGTGACGTTCGGAGTGGCGACACGTCCCCCGACGCGCACCCGCTTACCGGAGCGCGTCGAGTTCGAACTCGAAGGCTGCGACGGGTACCTCGAGGTCGTGTTCGACGAGCACCGTCGGGTGGAGTTCGCCGACGACGCCGACGTCCTCGCCGTCGATGACGACCGCGGCTGTGCGCCCGTCGATGAACGACGGATGGGTCGTCGGTGGCGTCTCGAGGGAGACGTCAAACGTCCGGGCGAGTGCCTGCAGGCGGGCCTTGGCGTCCTCGTAGGCGGCGTCGTGGCGCGCGAGGGCGGCCCCGACGTGGCGTCGTTCGGCGACGCCCGTGTTCGCCGTCTCGTCGATCCGTGCCGTGAAGCCGACCTCGGCGAGGTCCTGTGGGTACGCCCGATGGGTGTTGTTCTCGAGTACCTGCACCAGCGAGGGCAGCGTCCAGGTCCGCAGGATGGTGTAGTCCTCGCTGTAGGGCTCTTTGATCGTCGCGGGCGAGCCCGCGCCGACGACCTCGTCACCGGGAGCGAGGGCCATCCGCTCGAAGTTCGCTTCCTCGTTCGTCATGTGGAAGTTCAGCAGGTCCTCGAACCCGAGCCCGACCAGCCGGGTCCGGGTCGCCTCCTCTATGCGGCTACGGTCGTGACGGCCGCCGACGGTGCCGACGTCGGGGTAGGTCGGCTCGAGGTCGTTGAAACCGTACGCGCGCCCGAGGTCGTCGATGACGTCCAGCGGGTGGAGCACGTCGACGCGGTAGGGTGGGATCGTCACCTCATAGACCAGCTCGCCGTCGTCCTCGGCGCGCTCGGCGTCGAGGCCCGCCCGTTCGGCGAGGTCGAGCACCTCCTCGGGGTCGACGTCGATGCCGAGAATCGTCTCGATGCGATCGTGGGCGACGGTCTTCGTCTTCGTCGAGAAGTCGGGCCGGACGAGGTCGCGTTCGCCGTCGGGCGTGGACGGACCGTACTCGACGCGAACCTTCTCGATCGTCGCCCCGCGGGCCGACAGCGCGTAACAGACGACGTTGAGCATCTTGTCGATCGTCCACTGGTCGGTGCCGGTCATCTCGACGAACAGCTCCCGGGAGTCCGTCGAGACCTCGGTCCGGCGGCCGTTGATCACGGGCGGGAACGAGAACAGCCCGATGTCGTCGTAGATCGCCGGATACCGCTCGTAGTCGGCGACGAGGTCGGCGTAGGTCTCGCCGGTCGGGTGCTCCTCGAGCACCTCGGCGAGGGTCATCTCCGCGTCCGAATCCAGCGGGACGAACCGGTCGCCGTCGGGCTCGACGCCGACGTACCGGATCGTCGGCTCCCCTTCGGTGGCGGGGCTGCCTTTTAACATCGTCAGATCGTGAATCCCGATCGCGCCCTTCGCGCGCTTGCGGCCCATCGTCGCGTGGAGTTTCTCCTGGAGCTGGATGAGCGAGTCCAGCGCGTCTTCGTCCAGGTCGACGCCACGGATCACCGCACCCGTGACGTAGGGTCGCTCGTCGGGAACGGTCTCGTCGACCTCGATCGTCCACTCCGGACTGTTCGTCGACGGGACAGTCACGCCGCGGTCGTCGCCGTACTGGTAGCGAAGCGAGCGGGCGACGCCCTCGACGGAGAGTCGGTCGAGCCGATCGGGCGCGAACTCGAGTTCGAACTCGCCCTCCTCGGTGCGGCCCTCGAACTCGAGGCCGAGCCCGAACAGGTCCTCGATCAGGTCGTCGTCGCTTTTCTCCTCGTGGCCGGTCAGGGTTCGCAGTTCGTCGGGGTCGACGTCGACGGTTGGCATCAGTAGATCACCTCCGCGTTACGCAGGAACTCGAGATCGGCAAGCGTGCCGTGCAGGTCGCGGATGTCCTCCGCGCCGGTGACGAGCATCGCGAGTCGCTCTAAGGCCAGTCCCCAGGCCATCACGTCACAGTCGACGCCGAGCGGTTCCAGCATCTCCTCGCGGAAGATGCCGGAGTTGCCGATCTCGATCAGTTCACCGGTCGTCGGGTGAGTGCCGAACAGCTCGAAGCTCGGTTCCGTGTAGGGGTTGTAGTGAGGTTTGAACTGGATGTCCTCGATCCCGAACTGGGCGTAAAACTCCTCGAAGGTGCCCATGAGATCGCGAACGGAGAGGTCCTCGGCCATCACCCAGCCCTCGATCTGGAAGAACTCGAGCAGGTGGGTCGCGTCTAAGGTGTCGTTGCGGTAGGCCTTCTCGACGCTGAAGAAACGCGCGGGCGGATCGATCTCGCCGATCTCGGTGCCGGAGAGGTATCGCGTCGACAGCGAGGTCGTGTGTCCGCGAAGCGCGAGCGCACGGGCGAACTCCTCGTCCCACGGCGAGTGATAGCCCTCGCTGTCCTCGCCGACGCCCTCGCGGTGGGCGCGTTCGACCCGGGAGACGAGATCCTCGGGCAGTTCGTCGATGTGGCTCGGCTCCTCGAGTGCGAACCGGTCCCAGTGGGTCCGGGCGGGGTGATCCTGGGGCATGAACAGGCAGTCGTTGATCCAGAAGTCCGCGTCGGCGTGCGGGCCGTCCATCTCCTGGAAGCCCATGCCGACCAGCACGTCCTTGACCCGTTCTGCGGTCTGACGCAGGACGTGGACCCGACCGCCCTCGAGGCGTTCGGCGTCGGCCTCGACGTTGTACTCGGCAAACTCGACGGCCTCCCACTCGCCGCTGGTCAGCAGTTCGGGCGTGACCTGGCCGACGGTCTCGGCGACCTCGACGCCGGCCATCAGTTCCGTGACGCCCGTCTCGGTCAGGACGATCTCGCGGACCGTCCGTTCGTGGCGCTCGATCAGGTCGCGTCGCTCGAGGGTCTCGATCGTCTCCTCGTCGACGTCGCCGCCATCGCCGGCCTCGATCGCCTCGAGGGCGGCCGCCTCGGGGTCGGAACCGGGGTCGGCGTCGGGGTCGGCGGTGATCTCGCCGCCCTCGATCGTGCCGTACCCCTTCCGGGCGTAGTTCGACAGCGCGATGTCGACGCCCCCGCCCTCGAGTCCCGAGGCGCCGATGACACGGCCCATCTCGACGGGCTCGTCGTCGGCCCCGGCCTCGAGGGCGGCCTCGTAGAGGGAGATTTCGGGCAGGGCGGTCGCGACGTACTCGCTGCCCTCGTCGGTCGTCGTCGTCGTCTCGTCTGTGCGTTCCTCGACGGCGAGGAGGCCCCGGTCCTCGAGTTCGAACGCCGCCCCGGTGACGGTCTCGGGTGGGAGCTCCGTCGCCGCCGCGAGCTCGTCGACAGACTGTGCCTCGTCTGCGCTCGCGGCCTCTAAGACCGCGGCCTGTGCCTGTGGTAGTTGCATTCGCTTACTTCGATCAGCGTGTGTCGGTCAGTTAGCGGTTCCGATACTGGGGGCGGCCGCCGGTCGTCTCGAGTCGTCGACGGCCGAGTGCCGGCGTGGACGGTTTCACGCCGGGGACTCGGTGTGAGGCCCCGACGGTCCACCGGCCGATCACCGGGCGAAGAAGAAGCCGAACCCCGGACGCGTCGCTGGTTGGCGGGCGAGACACCGGCTGTGGGGTTCGGGTGCCATACGCGAACGGTTGTGACAGGCTCCCAAAAGCGTTACGCGTTCGGTCGGACCGGGGTAGTACCGATGCCGCTCGAATCGGCGACACCTTATCAGAAACGACGCCAGGACCGCCGAAAGGTTTGACTCCCTCCGTGTCGACGTCCGCTCGATGGACGACATCGTCCTCGTCGACGGGGCACGGACGCCCCACGGAACCCTGCTGGGATCGCTCGCCGACGTCGAGGCGGTCGAACTCGGGCGAACCGCGATCGACGGCCTGCTCGAGCGGGTCGACGTCGGCCCGGAGGAAGTCGACTGGGTCTCGCTGGGCAACGCGATCCAGGCCGGGATCGGCCAGGTGCCGGGCCGACAGGTCGTGATCAAGTCCGAGTTGCCGAATTCGACCCGGACCACGACGATCAACGAGGCCTCCGGCTCCGGCTTGCGGGCGATCACGCTCGCGGCGGATCGCATCGCGGCCGGGGAGGCGTCGATCGCGATCGCCGGCGGCTTCGAGTCGATGACGAACGCGCCCTGGATCGTTCCCGACTACCGGACGGGGGTCCGCCACGGCGACGTCACCATGAAGGACTCGATGATCCTCGATTCGCTGTGGGACTGCAACCTCGATATCCACATGGGGGAGATCGCCGAACGACTGGTCGATCGGTTCGACGGCGAGGCGATCTCCGAGAGGAGCGACCGCTACGATCTCTCGCGGGAGGCCCAGGATCGCTACGCGCTCGAGAGCCACCGCCGGGCCGCCGAGGCGATCGAGGACGGCGTCTTCGACGACGAGGTCGTCCCCGTCCAGACGGGCGAGACCACCGTCGACCGCGACGAAGGACCACGCCCGGAGTCGACGATCGACGATCTCGACGCACTCTCCCCGGCGTTTCGCTCCGACGGCACCGTCACGCCCGGGAACGCCTCGAAGCTTTCCGACGGAGCCGGCGTCGTCTTGCTCGCCGACCGCGAGACTGCCGCAGACGCCGGCCTCGAGCCGACGGCCCGCCTCGTCGACTACGACCTCGTCTACCGGGAGCCCGACGAGTTCAACGAGGCCGTCGGCGACGTCGTCGAGGAGGTACTCGCCGCAAACGACCTCGAGCCCGCGGACGTCGATACCTGCTGGATCAACGAGGCCTTCGCCGTCCAGTCGGTGTACGTCATGCAACGGCTCGGGATCGACCGCGAGGCGATGAACCCGCTCGGCGGGGCCGTCGCGTTCGGCCACCCGATCGGTGCGTCGGGCGGCATGTTAGCCGCGAGTCTTGCCTCCCAGCTTCGTCGCGAGAGCCTCGAGTACGGGCTCGTCGGAATGAGCATCGGCGGCGGCGGCGCGATCATGTCCCTGTGGGAAAACGTAACCGAGTAGCCTACGGCGGGGAAACGGTAGGTTCCGTCGAGCGTCGCCGAGAAACGGAGCCGTGGATTTTTCCGTTCCAAGTTCGTACCATCATACGTATGGGATTCGGAAGTTACGACGAATCCGAGCAGCAGGACCTCGACGCCGATTTCGACGACGACGACGCAGTTGAGTCCGAACAGAACACGCACGAGGGTACGATCGAGTTCGAAAACGGTGCCTCGAGTGACGAACTGATCGACCGTCTGAAGGACATCAAAGACGAGGAGTGATGAAACCCGGCGTCCGGGCGCTGGGTGTCGCCGAGTCCTTCAGAGACGACCGAAGTACGTTGGCCGGCGCAGTGGTGCGGGCCGACAGGGTCGTCGACGGACTCTCGTTCGCGTCGTGTACCGTCGGTGGGACGGACGCAACTGACGCCATCGTCTCGCTTTCCAATCGACTCGCGCGCGAGGACGTCCAATACGTCCTGCTCGGGGCCGTCGCCCCCGCGTGGTACAACGTTCTCGATCTTTCAACGCTCCACCAGCGCGTCGACCGGCCAGTCGTCGCCGTCACCTTCGAGGAAAGCGACGGCCTCGAGGCCGGCATTCGGGAGGCGTTTTCCGGTTCCGAACGCGAGGAGCGCCTCGAACTGTATCGGAGCCTGCCGCCCCGTCGGGAGGTCGCCGTCGGCGACGAGACGGTCTACGTCCGGGCGGTCGGACTCGCGGACGAGGAGGCTGACACGGTCGTCCGGGCGTTCACCCCCGAGGGCGGCCGGCCGGAACCGCTCCGGGTCGCACGGCTCGCTGCGCGCGCCGCAGACGCGTACCGCCGCGAGCGACGCGGATAAGAGGCTGTGGCCGCCGGAACAGCCCATCAGCTATAGTAGGTGCCGTTGCTCTCGGGCGTAAAATACTGCAGTCAAGTGCCGATACGCTACGAAATCGCCTTACAGGCGCTCGACGTTCGTCGCGCGCGGGCCCTTGGGGGCCTGCTCGATGTCGAACTCGAGTTCCTGTCCTTCTTCGAGATCCGGGCCGCCGATGTCTTCCATGTGGAAGAACACGTCGTCGTCCGCGTCCTCAGTTTCGATGAATCCGTAGCCGCCAGTGTCGTTGAAGAAATCAACGGTTCCTTTCGCCATTGCCTCTGAAGAGAGCGTCCGCCCACTCATAACCCTTCCGACTCACTCGGACGGCAGTCGAGCGCGACTACGCACACGCCCACCAGTATCGCTCACTGGTCGTACTCGAACCGTTCGATGGTCGTGTCGTACGGCATACGGCCCGGATGGCAGGGATGCCCTGCCGCGGTCGTATCGAGAGCGTACAGCTCGACGTCGACGGCCGTTGCGACGTCGCGGCCCCGGCCTCGTTTCGCTCCGTGGCGTCCCCACCCGGCGATGACCCTGTCGGCTTTGTCACAGGTCGCCCGAAGGTACCGCTCGTTCTCGGGTCCGATCGGTTCGGGGTGGGTATCGATCGCCGCGGGATCCGAACTCCGAACGGCGAACAGATTGGCGACGACGAGCTTCCCGAACCCCATCCCGTTCGCGTACTTCACGCATCGTGTGATGGTCCGGTCGTCATTGTCACCGTCGGCGCTACTGGGATTTACCATCAGAAACGCCAGCACCGGTCTCTCCTCGTCCCACGTTCGCGAGAGACGGTAGCGATACTCCCCGTCGTCGCTGATCACGGCAGTTGCGTCCGTATACTCCGGTTTGGCCGGATCCGGACCCGGCGTCTCGCGTACGTTCATGTCCGTCCTGTCGTTCCGATCGACAGTTACACCCCGTCGCCGTCCTCGAGTCGCTGGACGGAGATGGAGACGAAATACACGAGCATGTAGACGAGAAAGCCGACGGTCAACGCGGCCATCGTCGACACGTCGACGAATCCCGGGTAAACGACCGCGAGGACCGCCAGCCCGAGGACGAAAACCGCGATCGTAAACGCGCCGATCGCGAAGTAAAACCGGGTATCGGGCCCGAGAAACGCCTGCATGGGACGGAGTTCACGTTCGACGTCTAAAACGGTGTCGGCAGTCAGTACAGCAGACTCGCCACGGCGTCGTCGTAGGCGTCGGGAACCTGCGTTGCGATCTCGTCGGGGTCGGTTACGCCGTCGAGGTTGACGAGGTACGCCCGTCCCTTCGACTCGCCGTAGACGCCGTGAAAGTCGTAGACGAAGCCGTAGACGGCGACGTCCTCGGGTACGTCCCCGGAGTCGCGGAGAAACTGCGCCTGGTGGTCGACGTTGTACTCGACGAGCTGGTTGACGACGTCGGTCTCGGGCACGTCCCGATCGACCAGATCGCTCTCGAGCCCGTCCTCGACCACCGGTACGAGCAACTCGACCCACTTGGCCACTCCCTCCGGTTCGGGGAGTTCACCGCCGGCCGCGACGTCGTAAGCCGCCGTCACCGCGCCACAGCCCGTGTGGCCGACGACCGCCACGGCCTCGGTGCCCGCGTGGTGGATCGGATACAGCAAACTCCCGTCGACGATCCGTTCGCCCTCGTGGGCGTCCCAGGTCTGGTTTCCGATGTTGCTCGGTGTGAAGATCGTTCCCGGTTCCTCGACGTCCCACATCCCTTCTTGTGAGACCCGCGAGTCGGAACAGCAGATCGATACCACCGACGGGTGTTGTGCCTCCTGGACATCTGCGAAGTGGCCCTCGGACAGTCTCTCGAGGTGAGCTTCGTTTCCGGCGAGTAACTCCTGGAGTACGTCGTCCGTGTCCCCGGTCATGGTATCGTTAGTGCCAGAGGGAGACGGCAAAAGGCTTGTGTCTCAGCCCGACGCGACGGGTGGTTTCCGTCTCTCCCGCACCATTATCTTCGACCGGACGAATAGCCCGGACGATGGTGCATCCCTTCCTCCGGGCGATGGTCGTTCCGTCTCTGATGGCGCTGTTTCCGGCGCTGTGGTTCGTCAACCGGAACGTGACGACCGCGGTCCTGTGGCCACACCTCGAGCCGACGGCCGACGTGATCGTTGGAGCTGTCGTACTCGCAGTTCTGGGAGCGCTCGTCGTCGGCGTGATCGGCGCGGCCCTCGTACGAAGCGTCGTCGGCGATCGGCCGGGCTCGTTTCCTGCTCGCGTGTTCGTTCCGGACGATCGCTCCCTCGGCGTGCTCGCGATCTGGCTCGTCGTCATCGCCGGCTGGGCAGCCGTCGCGATGGTCGACGTCGGTCCGTTCTGGCTCGAGTATCCCTTCTGGCCGATCGTGGTCGTCGCTGGACTCCCGTTTCTCGTGCTCGCGCCGGTCGCAATTCACTCCTGGACCGCGGTCGTGATCGGGCTCGTAGCCTGTGCGCTCTGGCTGTCGGCGCTCTCGGCGGTTCTCGCAGACGCACTCGAGTCGCGGGAACTCGTGGGCGAGCGGGGAGAACGACTCGGATCGTAAGTCAGTACCGCCGCGACCGGGGACCGTCCCGCGACCGCGCCAGTACACAGTTCCAGCAGTCCGTATCAGTCGGAGAGCCCGTACCCAATCTTGAACAGGTAAACGTCGAGCGCGAGCACGAGGAGGGTGAGCGCGGTGAGCACGCCGAGTGAGAGCACCGGGACGACCTCGCCGTAGGCCGCCGGCGCGAGCTCGAGGAAATCCGAGTGGCCGAGTAGGCCGTACCGGACGCTGTCGACCATGTAGACCATCGGGTTCAGCAGGGAGGCGTACTGGGCGAACGGCTCCAGCATGGTCAGCGAGTAAAAGACCGCCCCGAAGAACACGAGCGGGCGCAGGATGAACTGGTTCATCACGGTGAGGTCGTCGAAGTCTCTGGCGACCAGCCCGCCGATGATCCCGAAGCCGGCAAACAGCGCCGAGATGACGACCATCGTCGCCACGAGGAAGACGGCGTTTTCGACCGTGAACGAGCCGCTCTCGACGGTGAAGGGAACGAACACCCACCCGACGACGGCGATGATGAGCCCGACGATCAGTCCCCGGACGGCACTCGCGGCGACGTAGGCGACCACCATCTCGAGATACGACAGCGGTGAGGTGAGCGTCTCGTGGATGTACTCGTTCCAGCGGCCGTGAAAGATCGAAAAGGAGGCGTTCTCGAAGGCGTTCGAGATCGTCCCGAGGACGATCAGGCCAGGCAGGATAAAGAGGAGATACTCGTAGCCGGCGATGTCGTCGATGCGCGTCCCGAGGATCACCCCGAAGACGGCGAAGTAGAGCACGTTCGTGATCGCCGGCGGCATGAACGTGTTCTTGGGCCGGCGGACGAATCGCAACAGTTCGCGTTTGAACAGCGCCCGGGAGCCGACCGACCACATCAGGCGATCCCCTCCTGTTCGAGTTCGGCCGACTCCTCGCCGTCCGCTTCGCTCGCACTCGAGCGCGTCACCGTCCGGTCTTCCCGCTCGGTGAGGTCGACGAAGATCTCCTCGAGCGACGTTCGCGAAATCTCGAGGTCGGTGATCTCGTAGCCGTCGGCCTCGAGGTCGTTGAGCAGGCGCGGCGCGAGCCTGCTGCCGTTGTCGACTTTGACCTCGAGGCGGTCGCCGGCGAGGGAAGTCTCGTGGGCGTACGCGCCGAGCGCCGGGGTCGTCTCGGGGACGGGCTCGAGGGTGACGTCCACGGTGTCGGTGCCACGCGTTTTCAGCTCGTCGGGCGTCGCGACGGTGACTTTCCGGCCCTCGTTCAGGATTGCCACCCGGTCACAGAGCCGTTCGGCCTCCTCGATGTAGTGCGTCGTCAGGAGGATCGTCGTCCCCTCCTCGTTGAGTTCGGTCACGAGCTCCCAGAGGTCGTGACGGAGCTGGACGTCGACGCCCGCCGTCGGTTCGTCTAAGATCAGCAGATCGGGTTCGGTGACGAGCGCCCGGGCGAGCAGCAGGCGGCGTTTCATCCCACCCGAGAGCCAGTCGAACCGTTCGTCTCGCTTGTCGTAGATGCCGACCCGCTGTAAGACCTCGTCCGCTCGGTCGGCGGCTTCCGCCTTCGGAATCCCGTGATAGCCGGCCTTGTGGATCAACACCTCTCGAATCGGGAAAAACCGATCCACGTTGAACTCCTGAGGGGCGACGCCGATCGCGTCCCGGACCTGCCGGTACTCGTCTTCGACGTCGTGACCGAAGACGGACGCCTCGCCGCCGCTTTTCCGGACCAGCCCGACGAGGGTGTTGATAAACGTCGTCTTGCCGGCGCCGTTTGGCCCGAGCAGACCGAAGAACTCGCCTTCCTTGACGGTCAAATCGAGCCCCGACAACGCCTGGAGATCGCCGTACTCCTTGACGAGGTCTTTCGTTTCGATGGCCGGTGGCATTCAATCGTTGGTCGGCCACGACGGCGGTTAAGGATGTTGGACTCGGCATTCGGTGTGTCACCCGTCGTCGATTCGCACTTCGTCGCCGACCTCGACATCCGTCTCGTTCGTGTAGCTACGTGGCACCTCGAGCACCCACTTCGCCCGACCCGAGTACCGGAGCTCCTCGCCGTCCTCGCCGGGCTCCGGTGCGCGTGCGTGATGGATCGTCGTGATCTCGCCGTCCGCACCGATGAAGACGATGTCGATGTCGAACGCCATCTCGCGCATGACGTAGGTTCGTTCGTCTTCGCTTCCGTGGACGAACAACATCCCCTCGCCGTCCTCGAGGGAGTCGTGCTCGCTGAGTCCGACGTACCTGTCGCGATAGGTGTCTGCGACCTCGGCGTCGACGACGGCTTTCGTCGTTCCGTCGTCAACGATCCGAACCTCCGTCTGATCCTCGTGCCACGGCGCTGGAAGAAACCCAAGTATTGCGAAGCCGCCGCCTGCAGCGACGACGACGGCGAACGCGACTGCGAATGCACGTCGCGTCTCCATTCGAACGGGGGTGTGCGACGAGAAGGTAAAGGTTATTCGGACGGGGCGACTTTCCTCAAGTGCGGGCTCGTGGTCTAGCTGGTCATGACGCGGCCTTTACAAGGCCGAGATCGGTGGTTCGAACCCGCCCGAGCCCATATTTCTGCCGCGAACAGCCCGTGAGCGGCAGGAATTTGTCGCGAGCGGCGGTTCGAACCAGGGAGGAGCTTTGCTCCGACCGAGGTTCGAACCCGCCCGAGCCCACTGGGCCGTCTCGAGCAGCCTCGAAACACACGTCCAGTATCGTGCCTGCGTTTCGGTTCGACCGCTGTACGCGTCGAATCGAGAGACCTCACGACGCTTGGGTGTAGCCCCGTATTGCAGGGAGTAGTCAGGGCTTGAGTCGGGCGACGTTCTCGCGTATCTGACGGATAAAGCCCTCGCCCGAGTCGGCCTCGAGTTCGGCATGTAGCGTGGAGTCTTTTGGCTCGTCCAACACCACCAGCTGGAGGTACGGCTCGAGTTGCTCGAAGTTCTCCGAGAGCACCACCGTGTGGTTGTCCTCGTCGTGGTCGACGACGCCAGCGTCGGCGAGTTTCGGAACGTGACACTGAACAGACGAGACGTAAACGCTTTTGTACTCGTTCTGTGCGACCTCTTCGGGTGGGACGTCGTGTTCCCAACCGGCGACAGTTTCGGCGAGTTTCGAGAGTTCGGTCGGATCGTCACGTCCCCGGAGCGCATAGAGGAGATACCGGCGGCGGCGGTTCGCGAGGAGTTCGAGGATCGTATCCGCGCTCAGTTCCTCCGTCTCATTTCCGGTGGTAAGGGCCGCCATAACATACGCTTACTCCCGAGAGCGGAAAAGGGTGACTGGAATATCTGAAAATTAGACACAGAATGACCGAAACTTCGGACGATCTGAACGTATTGTCGGAATCACCAATGAAAGGTTGAATTGTACTGGACGTTGTGTTTGCAGCTACTACTGCGAGTAAGGGGATCGGTATCGGCGGCGATTCGAAATCCTTTTTTGCTCCATCCACCCACCTTCGAGTGCGCGCCGCCTTAGCTCAGACTGGGAGAGCACTCGACTGAAGATCGAGCTGTCCCCGGTTCAAATCCGGGAGGCGGCATTTCTCTCGCGAACAATCCGTGAGCGAGAGAAATCTATCCGAGCGGATTTGAACTAGACCGAGGTTCTGCGAGCGATGCGAGCAGGTTCTCGGGCGTAGTTCACAATCCGGGAGGCGGCATCCCGATTTTACGCGATTCTCGCTCCCGTTCCCGTGAGCGAGCACAACCGTCTTGGCGAGGTTCAAATCCCGAAGACAGACTCACGGCCGTCGGCATCACTCCGTACGTTCAGCGACGTCGTGTCGGGTGGTACCTCGGGTCGAGCGGTCGTGGAGCCGTCGGAGCAAACCGTGACGAACGAGAAGTAAGAACGCACAGAACTCGGCCTGACGGCGCGTCTCGGTGAAGTGAAACGCTACGTTGTAGTGGTTGCTCCATGCCGTGACCGTCCCAGCGACCTGTGCTGGATGCACATCTCGTCTCGCCATACAGCCGCGGTTGCGAAGCAGCGTCTGCCACGACGTTTCGACGACGACGGGGAGCGGTTGTGGCCAGTGGGCTGCCCGCTTTACCTCGCGTTTGAATCGGTCCCGCTCCCAGGTGAGCGCAGTGAGAAAGTCGTGGCCGGACTTGCGTTCGATCGCGAATCGTGGGTGATACGTATCCAACTCGAGATCGTGCGTACAGTCCGTCGGTACGGCGTAATCTCCCGTCGAGAGCGTCACGTCTCGCGTCTCGACCGGGTAGCAGTCGAACGTCCACGGGCGTCGTTCGCGCGTATCTCGTAGGATCGTCGTCGGGATCGGACTCGAGTCTCGTGTCTCGACCATCGGCGGCGTCTGGCTCCGGTATCACGGGTAAACGTTCGTTGCGTCGGCGAGCGTACTGCCGTCGCTGGCTCGGTCGGTACGGAACCATCAAACCCGGCGGGAACGTAACTGTCGGGAGATGGTGGCAAGTGCCGACGGTTCGATCCGAGAGCGCGTGACCGAACTGACCGCCGAACTCGTGGCCTATCGGACGACGGCGGACAGACCGGAAGAGATCGAGGCCTGTATGGATCGCGTCGCGGCGTTTTTCGAGGACGCGGGCGTCCCCATCGACCGATACGAAGATGGTGGCGTCCCGTCGCTCGTGGCCTCACTCGCGGACTCGAGCGCGCCCGAGGTCGTGTTTCACGGCCACCTCGACGTCGTGCCCGCCCAGGAACGGCTGTTTTCCCCGGAGGTGAGAGGCGATCGGCTGTACGGTCGCGGAGCTGCGGACATGAAAGGCGGACTCGCGGCGATGATGTACGTCATAGAGCGGATCGCGACGGCGGAGCGGACCCCGTCGGTCGCGATGATGGTCGTCGCCGACGAGGAACGCGGCGGCACCCACGGCGCACGGTATCTCCTCGAGGACGTCGGCTACGATCCCGACTTCTGTATCACCGGGGAGCCGAACAACCTCGATGGCTACATGGACGTCATCAACCGACAGAAAGGGATCGTCCAGGTGAGCGTTTCGGCGACGGGCGAGCCGGCCCACGCCGCGACGCCGGAGCAAGGCGAAAACGCCATCGAGAAGATCATGGCAGCCTATCCGGATCTTCGGCAGGTGTTCGACGATCGAGACGGCGAGTGGGGACCGACGCTCAACGCCGGCCGGATTCGAGGCGGCGAGGCGTTGAACCAGGTGCCCGCGGAAGCGACCCTCGAACTCGACGTCCGCTACCCGGACGAGGAGACGAGAGACGAGGTGCTCTACGAGCTGCGACAGCTTCCCGACCTCGAGGTGAAGACGATGGGACACGGCAACCCGGTCGACACTGACCCGGACGAGCCACACGCGCGGGCGTTGCTCGAACACGCCCGGTCGGTCACGGACCGGGGCCGGGAGGTCGAGTTCACCCGGAAACCACACACGAGCGACCTTCGCCACTTCGCCCGCAACGACGTCCCCGGCGTGGCGTTCGGTCCGGAGGCCTACGGCTCCCACGAGGAGTTCGAACATCTGCTCCTCGAGAGCCTCGAGGACTACGTCGAAACGCTGTACGAGTTCGCTACCGGCGGCCCGTACGGCTGACAGCGGCCGAAGTTGCGACTCGAGCGAACGACGATCCACGCGCCACCCTGGATGGAGGCATCACGCGTCGACGGCTGGAAGCGTAAACGAGAACGTCGCTCCGTCGCCGGACTCGGACTCGACCCACATCTCGCCGCCGTGGCGCTCGACGATCCGTTCACAGAGCGCGAGTCCGATCCCCATGCCGTCGTTCTCGCCGTGGGTGTGGAGCCGTTGGAAGACCTCGAAGATCCGTTCTTGGTCGTCCGGATCGATCCCGATCCCCTCGTCACGGACCGAAACGATCCACTCCGATCCGTCGCGATCAGCCGACACGTGGATCCGTGGCGGCTCGTCGCCGCTGTACTCGATCGCGTTGTCGAGCAGGTTCTGGAATACTTGCCGGAGCTGGTTGCCGTCTCCCTCGACCGTGGGCAGGGAGTCGGCGGTGATCTCGGCATCGTGGCGCTCGACTTTCACCCCCAGATCCGTGCGAGCGTTCTCGAGGACCGTATTCAGGTCGATTGGTTCGAACGGCTCTCCCTGCGTCTCGACCCGCGAGTACGCGAGCAATCCGTCGATCATCTCGCGCATCCGTTCGGCACCGTCGACGGCGAACTCGAGAAACTCTTCGCCGTCCTCGTCGAGCGCGTCATCGTAGCGTCGTTCGATGAGTTGCAGGTAACTCGAGACCATCCGCAACGGCTCCTGGAGGTCGTGGGAGACGGCGTAGGCGAACTGCTCTAACCGTTCGTTCGAGGTCTCGAGTTTCCGTTCGTACTCCTTGCGTTCGGTGACGTCCTGGCCGATGCCGATGACCCGGTCAGGGCCGTCCCCGGCTTCGACGCGGCTGCCGCGGACGTGGAGCCAGCGGGTCTCCCCGTCGGGTCTATCGATCCGGAACGTCTCCTCGAACGGCTCCGTCGGGAGTTTCGCGAAGTTCTCGCGGACGCGGTCGCGGTCTTCGGGGTGGACCCACTCGAGATAGGCGTCGGGATCGTCGTACAGCTCGTGGCGGTCGATGCCCCAGACGTCGTCGAACGAGGGGCTGATATAGAGATACGCCGAGGCATCGGCCGTCATGATCCAGACGATCTCATCGAGGTTCTCCGCGACCATCTGGAACTTCGCCTCGCTCTCGTGCAGGGCCCGTTCGGCCTCTTTGCGCTCGGTAATGTCGATGAGTGCACCCGGAAACGTGGTCGGATCTCCCTCCGCGTCGCACTCGACGTGGCCCCGGGCCAGCACCCACCGGAGGTTCCCGTCGTCGTTCCAGACGCGATACTCCGCCTCGTACTCGCCACAGGATTCGAGCGCCGCGTCGATCTTCGCCTCGACGCGGTCGCGGTCGTCCTCGTGGATGGCCTCGACGAAGTGCTCGAGCGAGACGCCCTCGCGGGCCGCCGCCGGATCGACGCCGAACGTTCGGGCGAAGGACGCGCCGACGACCATGCGGTCCTCGGGGGCGTGCCACTCCCAGGTCCCGATCGCGCCGGCCTCGACCGCGGCTTCGAGTTGGGATTTGGCGTCCTGTAGCTCCTGTTCCATCTTCCGGCGCTCGGTGACGTTCTGGGACAGGCACATGGCGGCGAAGATCTCGCCGTCGTCGTCCCGGACCGGATGGAAGTGAAACCGGTATATCTCGTCGTCGACCGGTGCCTCGAACTCGCTGGGTTCGCCCTCGAGGGCGGCTTCATAGCGGGGAACGACGATCTCGGCGATCTCCTCGGGCAACACGCCGGGGAGATACTGCCCCTCGAGTTCCTCCCTGGGGATGTCGGCTCGTCCTTCGAGCGTTCCGCCGAAGGTGGCGTAATGAAGGTCCTCGTCGACGAGGGCGACGACACCGTTCGGGAAGTGCTCGATCAGCGTCCGGTAGCGGCGTTCGCTTCGCTCGAGTTCGCGTTCGCGCTCTTTGCGCTCGGTGACGTCCCTGAAGTAGACCGAGAGGCCGGTCTCGGAGGGGTAGACGTCGATCCGGTACCACGCCTCAAGCGGCTCGGGATAGTAGAGTTCGAACGACGTCGACTCCTGGGTCTCCATCGCCCGCTCGTACTCCTCGCGGAGCCTCGAGTCGGCGGCCCACTCGAACGTCTCCCAGACGCGTTTTCCGACGAGCCCATCACCCTCGACGTCGATCAGCTCTCGGGCCCGGTCGTTGGCGTACGTAATCCGCCAGTCGGTGTCGAGTGAGTAGAACGCATCCGAGATGCGACCGTGGAGTTCCTCGAGTTCGTGCTCCCTCTCGATTGCCGATGCGAGAACGTTCGCGACGTTTCGGACGAACGTGGCGTCGTGCTCCGTGAACGTCCGCTGGTCTCGCGTGTACACCCCCAGAACGCCCCACGGGTCATCGCCTGGGCCGACGGTTACGCTTACGGCACTGACGACGTCGTGGCTGGCGAAAAACGACGCGTCGGAGAACCGCTCTTCGGCAGAGAGATCGTCGACGATGACCGGCGTCTCCGAACGCAGCGTCTGTCCCACCTGCGAGTCGTCGGTCGCCGGTACCGTCGCCTCGCCGACGAGGCCGTCGCGCCAGCCGACACCCCCCTCGAGAACCGCGTTCTCTCCCCTGGGGCACAACTCGAACACTGCTGCGCAGTCGGCGTCGAACGTCTCGGCGACGGCGTCGGCGGTATCGGAGATCAATCGATCGAGGTCGTCGGTTTCGAGTGCCCGCTGCCCGAGGTCCGCGACGACTTTCTGTCGCCGGAGCCACGTTCGACGATCGGTGTCCGCCGGGGTCGGATCCATCAGGTGATGTAATGCTCGAGAACCGGTAAAGCCTGCTGTTCACTCACTGTTACCGGAACTGATTATCGTCGTCGCCGCGTTCGACGTCGATTCGGTGGGGTTCCTCGCTCCGTTCGTCGTCGCCGCCGACCGGGATCTTCGTTCGAAGATCGGACGCGAACGACTGGACCTGATCGAGCAGTGTGCTGACTTCCTCTTCGAACTCCTCGACGGACCGTTCGACGTAGTGGACTCGTCTGGCAGGAACCCGCCGGACGATATCGTTCCCCTCTTCGTCCTCGTCAGTCTTGATGATCCAGTGGTCCTGGAAGTACGCGACGTGTTCGTTCGGAACCGTCTTCCTGACGGTCCCCTCGTCCGGTTCTTCGTAGACGATCGTCGCCTCTCCGAGGTCACGCTCGAGTTCGAGGTCTTCGTCGACCATACGAAACGTCCCATAGCGACGGGAATAGACGCTGTGCTTGCTTATACTGTCGGTCATACATACGTAACCTACCCGTGAGAGCGGACGGGCTGACATGCGCTGTACCGCCGGTTCTGGCACACGCCAGTTCACCGGTCCACGACCGACAGTATACACCCGGTCATGATTCGTTCAACAGTCGGCTGCCAGGAGTGGCCTCGATACGGGTTCAGTCGGCCGTTCAATCCACGCAACCGTTGACTGGACCATGACCGGGTGTATATCAACAACGGGCCTTCGGACGACTCGACGACTCGAGGGCGATCGACTGCACACCCTCTGTCGGTTTCCCCAACCGGGTACGGATTTCCTAGATTTCGAGGGTCCAGTACCGGTCGTGTTCCTCGAGGACGCGGTAGTCGGTTCCGAGCACGTCGAGCAGCGCTTTCACGTCGTCGATGACGTCGACCTCGGCCGGCGTTTCGTCCGGATCGTGCTGGAAGACGAACGCGTCGCGGTTCGTGCCGTTTCGGGTGAGCCAGTCGGGCAGGAAACCGGCCGGCTCGAGGCCGCTGCTTTCGAGGGCTCCATACAGCGACCACAGCTCCTGGGCGTTCGCGTCGATCGGGACCATCATGTGGGTGTCGTTTCGTTCCATCGCGGCCAGGATCTCCCGTTCGGATTCGGCCCACGACTCGTCGCCGGCTGCGGTCACCTCCCAGAGGAACTCGCGGCTGTGTTCGAGGCCGATTTCGAGCCACTCGAGGGCGACGCCCGGGGAGGTCGTTCCCTCGGTGATCTCGAGGTCTCGCCCGAGGAGATCGAGCGATGCCTGCGCGAGCGTTCGCTCGACGACGTGGCGGTAGGCCTCGGGGACGTAGACGGTCCGTTCGTCGTACGCGATGCTGTCGGTGTAGAGCATGATGATCTCGCTTTCGTTCGCGACGCCGAAGTATCGGCCCTGGAAGTGTCGCTGGAACGAAAACGGGGCGAATCCGCGCGCGACGAGGTTGTGCTGGGAGGCGGGATGGGAGGTGACGGCGCCGGCGTAGATCAGCCCCCGAAAGGAGTCGTCGGTCTCGAGGACGTTCACCCGGTGTTTCAACAGCGCACGGCCAAGCCCCTTCCCGCGAAACGGCGGTTTGACCGCGAGCTTTCCGATCTGTGCGTTTCCCGTCTCGAGCGAGTCGTACTCGATCGCCGCGGCCGCGACGACGTCCTCGCCGTGTTCGACGACGAACGGGCGGGTTCGTTCGTCCGCGAGGAGGTCCGTCCGGACGGCTCGTTCCGAGACGAGCGGGTACTCGGTTCCGTCGGGATACGCGTCTGCGTACACGCTCGCGACGTCCGCCGCGTCGCCCGCGGCGGCCTCGCGGACGGCGTACCCGTCCGGCAGGTCGAGTACGAACGGGGCGTCCCGGTTTCCCATGGGCTCGATTCGACGCGGCCAGCCATGTCGGTTTCGGACGGGCAGACGCTACGACCGGGAGGCCGAAGACTCGAGAGCGGAGACGAACCGATCGAGCAGCGAGTTCGGCTCGCGCGGACGCTCGGTGATTTCGTACTCGCTGGTCAACTCGTCGTCGCGCTCGCTCAGGACCGTCACCCCCTCGGCGTCGATCAGGTCCGCGACCCGTTCGTCGACCGTTCCGTCGGTCGCGAGGACGACCGGGCGGGCATCGACCTCGCGTGCGGCCTCGCACAATCGGGAAACGTCGTCTTCCGTCGGCGACTCGTGGACGTCCGCGACGATGCAGTCCTCGAGGAGGCCGTCCTCGGCGTAGACGTGGACCGGAATCTCGCCGTCTGCCGTCGTGATCGTCGTATCGACGCTCGTTTCGTACCGGCGCGCGTCGAAGGCGTCCGCGAGCGATCGACGGCCTTCGAGCTGGGCGACGGTCCACTCCTCGCCGGCGACGGTCAGGTGGTAGTGATAGAGCGGCTCCTCGCGTGTTTCCGCCGGCGGGTAGATCCCGTCACAGTCCCGACACCAGAGTCGATGCGTCGGATCGTCGAACGACGACCCGCAGTCGTGACACCGATACCGGCGCTGGCGCTCGAGGTCGGCTTCCGTGACGTCCTCGCTACAGCCCGGACACGTCGCGTCGTCGCCGTCCTCGAACGAATCGGACTCGAGCGTTCCGCCACACGTCGCGTGGACGATCACGGGCTCTCGCGTCGCGTGCACCGAGCCACAGCTTGGACAGCCGCTGCTGTATTGCATCCCTTCGCCGGCACAGTCCGGGCAGATGTACACCTTGTACTCGAACGCCGGGCGCAACAGCTCGCGATCGGTCATCGCCTCGAGGAACGCCTCGGGGTCGCCGTCCCGATCGTCGAGCTGTTGTTCGACGAACGGGTACGTAACCGCACCCGTCTTCGCGACCGTCGGCTCGATCACGTCCCGATCGCTCTCCCGTAGCTCGGCCAGCACGCGGAGCGTACCCGGTGATACCATCGAATAGACACCTACTCGACACCGTGGAGTCGGAGCGGCTTTAGTATGATTCGGCTACAGAGACGGTGGTGTGAGACGCGATACTCGTGAACCGCCGAACCGCCCGACCGCCGCCACCGACCACGGGATCCATCAGTTCTATCAATAGTTCGAATCGTAGGGAACGCTTATTGCCGGCAGGCCATTCAACCGGCACAATGAGCGGCGTCGACTGGGAGAAAGACGATCCGTTCGAGACGCAGCGAGCGGAGATCGAGAACCCGATGAAACGGCTGTTTCTCGAGTACGGACGCGCCTACGCTTCGTACTCGATCGTCGGTGTCCTCGCGAGCGTCACAGCCCGGGTCCTCGATCTGCTCCCGCCGTTGATGCTCGGCGTCGCGATCGACGCCGTGATCTTACAGGAGGCGGGCTACGCCGAGTCGTTCCCCATCGGGGGCGGGCTCGTCGCGCCGTACGTGCCGGACGGCCGGATGGCACAGTTCTGGCTGACGATCGCGATCGTCGCCGGCGCGTTTCTGTTCGGGGCCGCGTTTCACTGGGTCCGCAACTGGGGGTTCAACGCCTTCGCCCAGAACGTCCAACACGACGTCCGGACCGACACCTACGATCAGATGCAGCGACTGGACATGGGGTTTTTCGCCGACAAGCAAACCGGCGAGATGATGTCGATCCTGTCGAACGACGTCAACCGCCTAGAGAAGTTTCTCAACGACGGGATGAACTCGCTGTTTCGGATGCTCGTGATGGTCGTCGGGATCGGTGTCTTGCTCGTCGCGATCAACTGGCAGCTCGCGCTCGTCGCACTCTTTCCCGTTCCGCTGATCGCGGTGTTCACCTACCTGTTCATCAAGATCATCCAGCCCAAGTACGCCACGGTGCGCTCGACGGTCGGGTCGGTCAACTCCCGACTCGAGAACAACCTCGGCGGTATCGCGGTGATCAAATCGAGCACGACCGAGGGCTACGAGTCGGACCGGGTCGAGGACGTCTCCCGGAAGTACTTCGACGCCAACTGGTCTGCTATCCGTACGCGAATCAAGTTCTTCCCGGCCCTGCGCGTCCTCGCCGGATTCGGGTTCGTGCTCACGTTCGTCGTCGGCGGGCTCTGGGTCGTCGACGGCGCACCCGGCCCGTTCACCGGCGAACTCAGCGCCGGTATGTTCGTCGTCTTCGTCCTCTACACCCAGCGTTTCATCTGGCCGATGGCCCAGTTCGGACAGATAATCAATATGTACCAGCGAGCCCGCGCCTCGAGCGCGCGCATCTTCGGCCTGATGGACGAACCCAACCGCGTCGCGGCCGATCCGAACGCCCCAGACCTCGAGGTCACCCGTGGCCGGGTGGCGTACGACGACGTCACCTTCGACTACGAGGACGACGGAGACGACGAGCGTTCGAACGGGAGCGAGGAGACCGACGCCGGGTCCGAGACCAGCCCGATTCTCGAGGACGTCGAGTTCACCGTCGACGGCGGCGAGACGCTCGCGCTCGTCGGTCCAACTGGGGCGGGGAAGTCGACGGTTCTGAAACTCCTGCTCCGGCTGTACGACGTCGACGAGGGAGCGATCCGGATCGACGGCCAGGACGTCCGCGAGGTGAACCTGCGGAGTCTCCGGGAGTCGCTCGGCTACGTCAGCCAGGACACGTTTCTGTTCTACGGTACCGTCGCAGAGAACATCGCGTACGGCTCGTTCGAGGCCGATCGCGAGGACGTCGTCGAGGCCGCGAAGATGGCACAGGCCCACGAGTTCATCGCGAACCTGCCCGACGGCTACGATACCGAGGTCGGCGAACGCGGCGTCAAGCTCTCGGGCGGCCAGCGCCAGCGGATCTCCATCGCCAGAGCGATCCTCAAAGATCCCGACGTCCTCGTCTTAGACGAGGCAACCAGCGACGTCGACACCGAGACGGAGCTGCTCATCCAGCGTTCTCTCGACGAACTCGCGGCCGATCGAACCACCTTCGCGATCGCACACCGGCTCTCGACGATCAAAGACGCAGACACCATCGCCGTCTTAGAGGACGGGCGGATCGTCGAGCGTGGAACCCACGAGGAACTGCTCGCAAACGACGGACTCTACGCCCACCTCTGGGGCGTCCAGGCCGGCGAGATCGACGACCTTCCCCAGGAGTTCATCGAACGCGCGAAGCGTCGGCAGGCACGAACCGACCTCGACGATTAACGGAGTTCGGCAAGAACACTTTTTGCTATCAGGGCTGAACATCGTCCGAGAGAGTATGACCGTCCGTCCTCCAGACGCAGGTAGCTCGCTACTCGGGACGATCGACAGCCGGGTGTCGTTTCTCTCGTCTCTCGAGGACGGGCCACGGGACAAACGAGCGCTCGTCGGGGAGCTCGAGTGCTCGCGGTCGACGGTCGACCGGGCGATCCGCGAACTCGAGACGCTCGCGCTGGTCGAGCGCGTCGATGACGCGTACCGGCTCACGATCGTGGGCCGGCTCGCACTCGAGGAGTACCGCCGGAGCCGGGACCGACTCGAGGCAATCGCGGGGCTTGGCGAGTATCTCGGGACGGTTCCACAGACTGTGCCGCTTTCTCCCAGCGTGCTCGAGGGGGCGACCGTCCACGAACCGGAGCCACACGCGCCACACGAACCGCTCGCACACCTCCTCGAGCGGATCGACGACGCCGATCGGTTTCGCGGGTTCGACGGGACGGAACGGATCCCACAGATCCGGACGCGACTCTACGAGCGCACCGTCGAGGGCTCGCTGACAGGTGAGCTCGTTCTCGCCGACGATCTCGTCACGTTTCTGCTCGAGCGTCATCCGGACCAGGTCCGTGACGTCCTCGACGGCGGTTTCGACTTCTATACGGTCTCGTCGGTCCCGTACGGGCTCGTTCGCCTCGATACGCCGTCGCAGTCCGAGACGGTGCTCGTGTTCACGAGCGACGTCGGCGACGTCGTCGTCCGGAACGACTCGGACGCCGCCTGCGAGTGGGGTGACGCCGTCTACCGACGCTACCGGGCGAGGGCACAGCGACTCGAGCCGCCGGAAGACGGCGTCCGGGACCGATAAGTTCCGTCCGCCCGCACCACCGGACATGTGCGCTCACGGAGGGTGGTCGGCGTGACGGTACAACTCCCCAGCGAGATCGTCGTCGAACGGGTCCTGCCGACGATTCGCTCGAGTCTGGCCGTCGCGCTCGAGCAGCGAGGGTTCACCCAGCGCGAGATCGCCGACCGCCTCGGCGTCTCGCAGGCGGCCGTAAGCCAGTACTTAAGCGGCGATCGGACCGGCGACGACCGCTTCGCGCGGGAGCGTCGGCTCCAGGAGACCGTCGAGCGGATCGCCGACGGCTTCGCCGACGGGACGATGGACGACTACGAGGCGCTCGCCGAACTGCTCGCGATGATCCGGGCCTTCGAGGACCGGGGACCGATCTGTGCCGTCCACGAAGAGGAGATGCCGGCTCTCCAGGGACTGGGCTGTGACCTCTGTGTGCGCGGCCAGGACAGGCGGCTCCAGGCCGAACGGGACGTCCTCGAGAACGTCCGCCGGGCGGTTCGGACGATCTCGAACGCGCCGGCGATCGTCGATCACGTCCCGAACGTGGGGACGAACGTCGCGATGGCGCTGCCCGACGCCGCGGACGCGACCGACGTCGCGGCGGTTCCCGGCCGCATCCACGCGATGCGGGGCCAGCTCAACGTTCCGGCAAACCCCGAGTTCGGGGCCTCCCAGCACGTCGCGACGACCGTGCTCGCGGCCGCAGCCATCGACCCGTCCGTCCGGGCTGGGATCAACCTCGCTACGTCCGACTCGCTGCTCGAGGCCGCCCGCGAGCGCGGTCTCGACCCCCTCGAGTTCGACCCGGACTACGAGGACCGACACGAGCGACTCCGGTCGCTGTTTTCCGAGTCGGACGTCCCGCGCGTGCTCTATCACGACGGTGCGTTCGGGATCGAACCGATCACGTACGTGCTCGGCGAGACCGCGGTCGACGCCGTCGAGACAGCGGTAGCGCTGACGGCCTGACGGACTCGGGTTACGGCTCGGACGAGAGCGAGACAGGAAGTCGATCGGAGATCACGGACAGCGTCTCGAGGCCGTGGACTTCGCGTTCGGTTTCGGGCAGGGTCACGACCTCGAGGTCGGGAACCGTCTCGCGGATCTCGGCGACGCGTCGCTCGTGGCGTTTCGTGCGCGAGCGACAGCGCGAACAGTCCTCGCCCGGGTCCTCAAGGACGCGGTTGACGACGATCGTCCGGACCGACACGCTGGCCTCGCGCAGTCGCTCGAGTAAACGTTCGGATTCGGCAATCGCCATCCGTTCGGGGACGGTGACGATCCGGAACTCGGTGCGGTCGGGATCGACCATGAGCGCGCGGGCTCGTTCCATCCGGGCCTGGAGATGTTCGAGGTCGTCCGCGTCGTCGTCCCGACCGGAGACGTACGACAGGGGGCCAAGCGTCATCCGTCGGGCGGTGTCGCCGATCCGCCGGACCTGGCCCCGCAACGAGCGGGTCGTCTCGAGGGTGCGACCCATCACGTCGGGCAGGTCGAACAGTCGAAGCGTGTGACCGGTGGGTGCGGTGTCGAAGACGACGACCTCCCACGCGTCGGCGTCGACGTACTCGACCAGCAGGTCGAGGGCGGCCAGTTCGTCGCCGCCCGCGGGCGTACCCGCGGCGAAGATTCGTTCGACGTCCTCGTCGGCGAGTCGGATGCCGGCCGACCGGAGGTCGGAAGCGAGCGCGGTCGCGATCCGCTCGTATCGATCGGCGCGTGAGTCGGTATCGATTTCGACGGCCTGGAGGCCGGGACGGATCCGACTGGGATCGGAGCCGAGGTCGATCTCGAAGGCGTCCGACAGCGAGTGAGCGGGATCGGTCGAGACGACGAGCGTCTCCCGACCGGCGTCGGCGAGTGCCAGTCCGGTGGCGGCCGCACACGTGGTCTTGCCGACGCCGCCTTTCCCGCCGTAGAAGATACACTCGGTCACGGGCGTGGCTACGTCGCGGGTCGTCCTAAAACGATCCCCGGTCCCGGACTCGGACCCGACGGCAGTCGGTCGCTACGCGTCGGCTTCGTGATCGACGACCTCGAACAGCGCGTCGTACTCCTCGGGCAGCCCGTTGCGGACCTTCTCGAGGTTGCCCGGCGGAACGACCTCGGCGACGACGGCGACGATCTGCTGGGCGTGGTGGTTCGCGTCCGCGCGGTCGACGCCCTCGCGGTCGGCGACGCGATCGAGGAACTCGTCGTAGTCAAATCGCGTGACGCCCTCGTGCTCGGTGAGATAGCGGTCGATCTCCATCGGGAGCGGACTCGCGAGGTCGGTCGCCTCCCCCTCGTGGAGCCGTTCGCCAAGCGTCGTAAGCGTTGCCCGCGTCGCCCGGACGGCCTCGCCGAACGTACCGAGTTCGAGTCTGTGCTGGACCTGTCCGACGAACTCCTTGTAATTCATGCTACAAGTTGTAGCACACATGGCGACTTATACTGCCGGGCAACCCACGCACATTTCATCCCGGTTCGCCCGTCGCCTCCTCTTCGTGTGGCCACGTCGTGATCTCGTCGTAGTCGGCGGGCGGGACGGGGCCGTCGAGTAACGGATCGTCGGTCGTCTCCATCCACTCCCGGAGCTGTCGTGAGAGGTCGATGCGGACGTCCTGGTAGCCGGGCTCGTAGACCACGTTGTCGGACTCCTGGGGATCGGCCTCGAGGTCGTACAGCTCCTCGGCGGGACGAAGCGGCACACCGTAGGATTCACGCACCTCGCGACCGGCCTCGCTCGCGAAGATGTCAGTAGAGAGGTATACCGTCGGCAGGTGCCAGAGATTTCTCACGTACTTGTAGCGGTCGGTGCGGATCGCCCGGACCGGGTTGTACATGTCGTGCCAAGTCATCTCCGCGAACACGCGGTCGCGCTCGTCGTAGCCGTCGTCGACCAGCAACGGATGGAAGCTCCGACCGTTCAGGTCGTCGGGGACGTCGATGTCGAGACACTCGAGCAGCGTCGGCAACACGTCGACGTTGCTCACGAGTTCGTCGTATCGGACGCCGTCGTCGACGACCCCGGGCCACCGGACGAGCAATACCGCCTCGATGCCCGCATCGTAGGGACTGCCTTTCGCCCGGGGGAAGGCGATGCCGTGTTCGGTGGTGAAGACGACGATCGTCTCCGACTCGAGGTCGGCCGCTGCCAGCGCGTCGAGGATCGTCCCGACGCCGTCGTCGAGCGCCGACACCATGCCCCGAAACTCCCCAAGATCACGTCGGATACCCCGCCGGTCGGGCAGATACGGCAGCGGGCGCACCTCGTCGGGATCGTCGGAATCGTAGAAGTCGGCGTCGAAGCCGAACCGGCCGTTTTCCTCCTCGACGCGGTGACACTCGAAGAAGCCGACCGAGGCGAAAAACGGCGCGTCGTAGGCCTCCTTCTCGAGGAACGTCGCGACGACGTCTGAGACGTTTCGTGCCCGGTTGACCTGGTGAACTTCGGGCGAGACGCCGGGGTAGAGGTTTCCTTCGGAGTGGACGTGATCGAAGCCGAGCCGGTCGGTGTCGCCCGTGACGTGCTGGAGTCCGAAGAGGTGTGTCTCGTAACCCGCGTCGCTCAGGTACTGCGGCAGGATCCGTTCGCCCTCGTCGAGTTCCCAGTTTCCGTGTGCGAGCCCCATCAGCCCGTTGATGTGAGGATACCGGCCCGTCAGCAGACTCCCCCGCGAGGGCGAACACTGTGGCGCGGTAACGAAGTGATTCTCGAACAGCGCACCCTCGTTCGCGAGCTCGTCGATCCGCGGCGTTTCGACGTCGACGCCGTAACAGCCGAGATACTGTCCCAGATCGTGACAGTGCACGAGAAGGACGTTCGGGTGAGAGGCCGCCATAGGAACGCCACCACGACGCGTGAAATAACGCTTGGGTGTCGTTTCATAGTCACTCGAGTGCGTCCGCCAGGAACGACGCGACCTCGTCGGCGATCGTCTCTTGCTGGCCGACGAAGAAGTGATCGCCCGACAGCGCGACCGTCTCGTAACCGAGTTCGCGCGCTCGCTCGGTGATCGGTTCCCAGTCGGCGGTCGTGTCGCGTTCGCCGTACAACACCTGGACGGGACAGTCGAGTTCGCCGAGCGCGGGGACGACCGCGAGGCTCTCGCCGAGGCTCGCAGTCGGTGCGAGTGCTGTGACTCCCTCGACCGGCCTGTCGACGGTCGCACTCGCGAGGATCGCCTGGGACGCGCCGAAACTGTAGCCGAAGACACCCACGTGGTCGTGCCGGTCGCTCGCCCAGCGAATCGCGTTCCGAACGTCCTCGCGTTCGCCGTAGCCCTCGTCCCACGGGCCGTAGTCGAATCTGAGGGAAGCAACGTCGCGCTCGAGAAGCGCCTCGGCGACCGCGAGGAGCCGGCGGTCGCCGCGGTGGCCGCCGTGTCGGGGATGGGGGGGACAGGCGACGACGATCGCGTCCGTCTCCTCGGGCGTCTCGGGCGTCTCGAGCGTCCCCCGGACGTCGCGCCCGCCGGGAATCGGTACGTCGGTCACGCCGTCCGGTTCGTTCTCGACCACTATGATACTGACTGCTGTACGTCCTTTCCGGGGCAACCGCGACTCGTCTTGCGGTTGCCCCGGTAAATGGTTACAGCAATCCGTAGAATCGTCCGCGTCGGCCGATTCCGATCCGTCGTTTCGGCGCGTGTTGCCGATGTGAGGTTTTTAAGGGCTCCGAGGCCCACGGTACTCGTATGGGCATCCTCTCTCGGACTTCGTACGTCATCCGGTCGAAGATCAACTCGGTGCTCAACCGGGCCGAGGACCCGACGGAGACGCTCGATTACTCCTACGAGCAGATGCGCGACCAGCTCCAGCAGGTCAAACGCGGCATCGCCGATCTCACGACGCAGAAAAAACGCCTCGAGATGCAGAAACGCCGCCTCGAGGAGAACGTCGAGAAACACAACGAGCAGGCTCGCACGGCCGTCAAGCAAGACCGCGAGGACCTCGCGCGACAGGCCTTAGAGAAGAAAAAGACGAAGATGAGCCAGATCGAGGACCTGGAACGCCAGATCGCGGAGTTACAGGACCAGCAGGATCAGCTCATCGAGCAGAAAAACGAACTCCAGAGCCGCATCGAGGAGTTCCGCACCAAGAAAGAGACGATGAAAGCCCGCTACGAGGCCGCCGAGGCGAGTTCGACGGTTTCGGAGGCGATGACGGCCACGGGCGAGGAGTTCGAGGACGTCGGCCGCGCGATCGACCGCGCCGAGGAGAAAACCGAGGACATGGAAGCTCGTGCCGCTGCGCTCGACGAACTCCACCAGTCGGGTGCGTTCGAGGACGTTCTCTCCGATAAAGACCGGATCGATCGCGAACTCGAGGAGCTGTCGGCCGGAAGCGGCGTCGAGGCCGAACTCGAGACGCTCAAAGCCGAGATGGGTGAGAGCGAAGGAGAGACCGAAACCGACGACCTCGAGGACGAACTCGACGAGGACGTCGAAGCAGAGCTATCCGAGCTTCGAGAAGAAGAACAGTGATACTGTCGGTCATACCGACGTGAACACGGCTGGTGACAGCACGGCCAGACACACGGTCAACGGCCGGATCAACCGGACACCAGTTCACCGGTCCATGACCGACAGTATGAGCCCCGCTCGGGGTCACCTGGTGTAACACCGATCCTACGAGCTGTCGCGCAGGTTCGCCAGGCGATCGACTCGTATTACGACACTCGATGGCGTCTGCCGATCGGTGAACCGAAAGAACTTACAGATCGTCAATGAACGATCATGTATGACGGATCGAACAGATCTCGAGTCGACGTCGCTGACCGACCGGCTCGTCTTGCTCGGTCTGACCGAGTTACGCCAGCGCGGGGAGACGCCGGCACAGACTCACGACCTCCGTGAGATCTGTCGGAAACAGCTTCCAGACGAGTCTGAAGCGGTCGTCGGCAGCGTCGCCGAACCTGACGTCATGCGCTCGCTTTACACTCTCGAGTCGGCAGGACTGGTCGAGGAGACCGAGCCGGAGTCGACCTCACCCGTCGGGAAGGGCCGACCCGCCTACGCACTCGCCGTCGACCCCGACGCCGTCGTCGACGCCGTCGCGGACTCGCCGCTCGAACCGGCGCTCGAGGAGTGAGCGGAACGGAATCGCATCCGGCGAACGGGCAGGGGCTTTTACCGACCGGCGTCGTTGTCGTGGACGACCGATGGTCGATTCGGAGCCGGATCCCGGCGGCGACACGACGAGCGAACGGGGCAGACCGAGCGGTCGCTGGTCGTACCTGTTGCTCCGCGTGAATCGCTGGCTGTTCACGGCGGCCGTACTGGCGGCCGTATTCGTCGCACTCGTCGCATTGAGCCAGGTCGGACTCTCCCCGTTGCGACGGATCGTCGAGGCCCAGGACGGCCTCGAGTTTCTCTTCTCGGCGTTCATCGGCGCGATCATCACGGGCACCTCGATCGTCGTCACCATCAACCAGCTCGTCCTCTCCCAGGAACTCGGCGCCGTCGGCGACCAGCGAGAGCGGATGCAACAGTCGATGGCGTTTCGACAGAACGTCGAGAACGCGATCGACACGGCGGTTACCCCACCCGAACCCGCGGCGTTTCTCCACGAACTCGTCAGTGGTATCCGGACACAGGCCAATCAGCTCGCGGCGACGGTCGACGCCGGCGTCGACGAGGACGCACGATCGGCCGTCGGGGCCTACGTCGACGACCTCGCCGAGAACGCCCGGGTCGTCGAGGGGAACCTCGAGGACGCCCAGTTCGGAACGTTCGAGGTAATCTGGAACGCGCTCGCGTTCAACTACTCCCGGAAGATCTACGACGCACGTAAGCTCCAGGCCGACTACGCTGAAGCGCTCTCGGACGACGCACACGAGGAGCTCGAGGGGACGATCGAGACGTTGCAGCTTTTCGGTCCCGCTCGAGAGCACTTCAAGACGCTTTACTTCCAGTGGGAACTGATCAACCTCTCGCGGGCGCTACTCTATATCTCGGTTCCTGCACTCGCGGTGATGGCGACGATGATCATGTACGTCGACGCGGGCGCACTTCCCGGAACGACGGCCGGCGTCGACAACCTCGTCTGGGTGACAAGCGCCGGGTTCGTCGTCGGCATCGCCCCGTTCGTCGTCTTCACGGCGTTCATCCTCCGGATCGCCACCGTCGCGAAACGAACGCTCGCGATGGGACCGTTCATCCTCCGGGAGTCAGAACGCGACGAGGACCTGGGGTGAACCTGAACCCGTGATCGTCGTCGTCTGTGGACCACCGGCTGCGGGCAAGACGACGATCGCACGCGGTGTCCGGAACGCCCTCGACGAGCAGGATATAGACGTCCGACTCTTTCACTCCGAGGACGTCTCGAGCCCGACCTACGAGCGGTTGTACCGGCTCGCTGACGCCGCCGCCGACACCGACGCTGACGTCGTGATGATCGACGGCACCGTCTACAAACGCGAGTGGCAGACCCAGTTTCGCACCCTCGACCTCGAGGACGTCCGGTTCGTCTACGTGACCGCGAGCCTCGAGACCTGCCTCGAGCGAAACCGTTGCCGGGCGGAGCCGATCGACGAGAGCGGTGTTCACGTGATCTACCGGGAGTTTCACGAGCCAGACGCCGACCTCGTGATCGACACCGACAAACTGTCGGCGTCGACGGCGGTCGACCGGATCGTCGACGCGATCGACCGGTGGATGGAACCGTCGTAGGCGTGACGATCCTCGCCGTTACGGGGTAGTGATACTGTCGGTCGTGGACCGGTGAACTGGTGTGTGCCAGAACCGGCGTTGCAGCGCATGTCAGCCCGTCCGCTCTCACGGATGGGTTACGTATGTATGACCGACAGTATGAGAACCGTCACACAGTTACAGCCGATAGTATGAGGATCTCCCACGACGTATCAGCTGTCGGTCTCGTCCGTCGCGGTCGGTAACGCGATCACCGGTCGGTCGGCTCTCGTGACGAGTTTCAGCGAATGATCGCCCGAGAGAAAGCGGACGATCCGCCCGCCCTCGCGGGGTCGGTAGGCGACCGCGCTCGCGTCGACCTCGTCTGCTGCCTCGAGGATTGCGCTGACGACGTCTCTGGCGTAGGCGGTGTGATCGTCGGCGTCGGGAAACGTCTCCCGGACGGCGGCATAAGACTCGGCTGCGACCTCTCTCGATTTCTCGACGGGCGTCTTGTCGGGAACGCCGTCGCCCTTCTCGACGACGTGTAGCACCGTCACCCGGTCAGGGTCGTACGGCGAGAGCGCGCGTGCGCTCTCGCGGGCGTCTGCCTCGTGTGCGACCGGCAAGAGGACGTGTGCGAGCAACTCGCCGTCCGCAGTCGGTTCGGTCATACGTGGTACGTGGTTCATCGACGACATAAAGCTACACGTGACGTGACGTGGAGCGCTCGTCGGAACCCGACACCCCTTTACTCCCCGCCGAAATACGGGCGGGTATGTTCCTTGCCTTACGCAGCGAGGTCGAAGACGCCCTCGAGGGGGCGCTCTCTCGCCTGGAACTCCCGACCGACGACCTCGGGCTCGAAGAGCCACCCGAGGACGTCGACAGCGTCCTCGCCTCGAGCGTCGCCTTCCGGCTTTCCGGCGAACTCGGTGTCGCGCCGCCGGAGGCAGCCACGGAGGTGGCCGAGGAGATCGACGACGACGAGTTGACCTACGTGTCCGAGGTGCAGACACAGGGGCCGTATCTCAACTTCCTGCCGAGCGAGACGTATTACGGGACGACGCTCGCAAACGGCACCGACGCCGAGTACGGCCGGTTGCCCGACCGCGAGGAGTCGATCGTCGTCGAACACACGAGCGCGAACCCGACGGGACCGGTCCACGTCGGCCGCGCCCGGAACCCGATCATCGGCGACGCCGTCGCGAACGTCCTCGAGTTTGCCGGCTACGACGTCTCCCGTCACTACTACGTCAACGACGCTGGTCGCCAGATCGCGACGTTCACCTGGGCCTACGAGACCTTCGACGAGGAAGACCTCGAGGGAGAGCCCGAACGCGACCGGGCCGACTACGACCTCGTTCGCTACTACCGCACGGGCAACGAGTTCCTCGAGCACGGCCCCGAGGCCGAGGTCGAGGCCGCCGAGGCCGAGATCGAGGCGATCATGCAGGGACTCGAGGACGGCGACGAAGAGACCTACGAGCGGGTCAGCGAGGTCGTCGATCAGGTGCTCGGCGGGATGCAGGCCTGTCTCTCCCGCCTACCCGCCGAGTTCGACGAGTTCGTCAAGGAGACCCGGTTCATGTTCGACGGCTCGACCGACGACCTCGTCGCCCGCCTCAAGGAGCTCGACGAGGCCGTCTACGAGGACGACGCCTGGCAACTGGACCTCTCGGCCCACGGCATCGAGAAGAACCTCGTCTTCCTCCGGTCGGACGGCACCTCGCTGTATCCCACCCGCGACCTGGCCCACCACGAGTGGAAGTTCGACGAGTACGACCGCGCCGTGACGGTGCTTGGCGAGGACCACAAGCTTCAGGCCCGCCAGCTCCGGACCGCCCTCGAGTTGCTCGGCACCGACACCGACGGCCTCGAGCAGGTGCTGTATTCGTACGTCAACCTGCCGGAAGGGAAGATGTCGACCCGGCGTGGCACGGGTGTCGACTTAGACGACCTGTTGGACGAGGCCATCGACCGCGCCCGCGAGGAGGTCGAGACCCGGCTCGACGATCGCATCCGCGACGACGAACTCGAGGAGGACGACATCGAGCGCATCGCCCACCAGGTCGGCATCGGCGCGGTTCGTTACGACATCGTCGCCAAACAGCCGACGAAGGCGATCACCTTCGAGTGGGAGCGGGCACTCGACTTCGAGGCCCAGTCCGCGCCGTACGTCCAGTACGTCCACGCTCGCTGCTGTGGCATCTTAGAGGAGGCTGGACTCGACCCCGAGGCGGCGTTCGAGACCGAGGCCGGCGAGGACATCGACGCCACCGTCCTCGAGGCCGAGGCCGAACGGGACCTGCTCGAGACGATCGCTCGCTTCCCGGGCGTCGTCGAGACGGCCGCCGACGACCTCGAGCCCCACCGGGTCGCGACCTACACCCGCGAGTTCGCCGAGCGGTTCAACGCTTTCTACCGGGAGTGTCCGGTGCTCGCCGACGACGTCGACCCCGAGCTTCGAGACGCACGACTCGCGCTCGTGGCCGGCTCGCGACACACGATCGCGAACGCCCTCTCGCTTTTGGGCGTCGAGGCCCCGCGGTCGATGTAGGCGCGGGACCCGCCTCGAGGATCAGCCGAGATCCGATTCGGCCTCCGTGATCGCACTCGAGACCTCGTCGTGAGACGTCGTCGTGTCGTCGTCACCGTCGTCGGTGTCGGCGACCGCCACCTCGAGATCGGCGAGCTCTGCAGCGAGGCGTCGGTAGGCCGTCGCCGCGGGACTGTCGGAGTCGTAGACGACCAGTGGCGTCCCGGCGTAGACGCTGTCACGGACGGTCGGATCCTCGGGGACCGTTCCGAGCAGGGACACCTCGAGTCGGTCGGCGATCTCTTCATAGGAGACGTCAGAGGCCGGTCGGGTTCGGTTGATGACGAGCCCTTCGATCGTCCCGCCGGCGCGGTCGGTCAGCTCGATCGTCTTTTTCGTGTCGTGGACGGCTGCGGGTTCGGGCGTCGAGACGAGGACGACGGCGTCGGCGAGTCCGAGTGGCAACACGGTCTCGTGGCTCACACCAGCTCCGACGTCGAGCAACACGTAGTCGAACTCCGAACGGAGGCCGTCGACGACCTCCCGGAGTTTCTCCGGCGCAGTCGCCGCGTACTCGGTGAGGTCGGTGCCGCTCGGGACGGCGACGATGTCGTCCGTGAGCGTATACGTCGCCTCCGCGATCGGGACCTCGCCGGCCAGGACGTCGTGGAGGGTGTGCGAGTCTGGACGCAAACTGACGAACCCGGCGAGGTTTGCCATCCCGAGGTCGGTATCGACGACGGCGACGCGCTCGCCTGCCTGTGCGATGGCCGTGCCGATGTTCACCGTCGCCGTCGTCTTTCCGACACCGCCTTTGCCACTCGCGATGGCGTACACCGTCTGCTGGGACATATTCGTTGTCTGGACAGTGTGACGGGAACACCTTAACTTCTTACAGGCGGTGTCGACTCGCTCGAGCGGCGCTGCACGCGTACCGATTCCGGAAACTCCACTGCAGTCGGCGTGTCAAAGGATACTTACACGCAGCACCGTTTTGTTTACTCGATGAGCCAGGAGGGCGAGCAGGACCACTCCGACCGGAAGAAATACGAGTTTCGGAAGGTCATCGAGGACTTAAAGAGCTACGAGGGGTCGGGGACACAGCTGGTCACGATCTACGTGCCCGAGGATCGCCAGGTCAGCGACGTCGTCGCCCACGTCACCCAGGAACACAGCGAAGCGGCCAACATCAAGTCCAAACAGACCCGGACGAACGTCCAGGACGCGCTGACGAGCATCAAAGACCGGCTCCGGTACTACGACACCTATCCGCCCGAGAACGGTATGGTGCTGTTCTCGGGTGCCGTCGACTCAGGCGGCGGTCGGACCGAGATGGTGACCAAGGTACTCGAGAACCCGCCCCAACCCGTCGAGTCGTTCCGCTATCACTGCGACTCGGATTTTCTCACCGAGCCGCTCGAGGAGATGCTCGCCGACAAGGGTCTGTACGGCTTGGTCGTGCTGGATCGGCGCGAGGCGAACGTCGGCTGGCTCCGTGGCAAGCGGGTCGAACCCGTCAAATCCGCCTCTTCGCTCGTCCCCGGCAAACAGCGAAAAGGTGGCCAGTCCGCACAGCGATTCGCCCGCCTGCGCCTCGAGGCGATCGACAACTTCTACCAGGAGGTCGCCGGGATGGCAAACGACCTGTTCGTCCCCGAACGCCACGACTTAGATGGCGTCCTCGTCGGCGGTCCCTCGCCCACCAAAGACGAGTTCCTAGACGGCGACTACCTCCATCACGAACTCCAGGACAAAGTGATCGGCAAGTTCGACGTCGCCTACACCGACGAATCCGGCCTCTACGACCTCGTCGACGCGGCCGAGGACGCCTTAGCCGACGCCGAGGTGATGAAAGACAAACGGGAGATGGAGGAGTTCTTCGAGGAACTCAACGCCGGCAATCTCGCGACCTACGGCTTCGAGCAGACCCGTCAGAACCTCGTGATGGGATCGGTCGACCGCCTGCTGATCAGCGAAGACCTGCGCGAGGACGTCGTCGTCTACGACTGTCCCGACTGTTCGAACACGGACTACGTGACGATCGATCGTCGCAAGTCGACGCCAGAACACACCTGCAGCGAGTGCGGAGCCGAAATCGAAGCCGACGAGGACGACCGCGAGGACGCCATCGACCACCTCATCGAGATCGCCGAACAGCGAGGGACCGAAACGAAGTTCATCTCGACGGACTTCGAGAAGGGCGAACAGCTCTACAACGCCTTCGGCGGCGTCGCGGGTATCCTCCGGTACTCGACCGGCGTCTAGGGCTAGTACCGTTCCAAGCGTCGACTGATGAGTGAAACCGAGTGCGGTTGACCGGTTTCACTCATCAGTTCAGGCTTTGAACGCCACTAGAACGACTCCTGATCGCCCTGTCCCTTCTGTCCCGGTGCGCCCTCTTCCTGTCGACTCTCACCCAGTGCCGGAGAATCCCGGTCGCTGTAGTTCTTGCGCCCGATTGCCTCGTCGCCGACCATGTTCATGATCGCCCCCTCGACTTCGTCGTATGATCTGTACTCCTCCTCGTTCAGCGGTCCGATGAGTTCCTCGAGCGTCGTCGTCTCCTCGGCTACCTCGAGCTCTCGATCCCCGTACGCCGAGAGCAGTTCGTCCTGGCTCGCGGGGTAGTCGTGGTCTCGCAGCTGCGTGGCGAGGTCGCCCAGTTCGACGCCGAGTTCGCGGTTCTCGTCGCTCATACGGGAGTCGTACTCGGACGAGCAGATAGCGGTTGGGCCTGCGTTCGCGGGGCGGCTCGGTCGCGTCGAACGCCGTTTACAAGTCGGCGGGAACCGTCGCCGACGGTATGGAACTCGCTCGCGCTACCTGGACCGAGGTGGCGACACTCGAGACCGACCTCGCAGTCCTTCCGGTGGGCAGTACGGAACAGCACGGGCCACACGCCCCGCTCGGAACGGACGCGATCGCCGCCGAGGCGGTCGCCGAGGCCGGCGTCGACGCCTTCGACGGCGAGGTCGCCGTCGCACCGACCGTTTCGATCGGCGTCGCCGAGGAACACCGCCACTTTCCGGGGACGATGTGGGTCTCGCCCGACACCTTTCGGGCGTACGTCCGGGACGCCGTGGAGAGTCTGGCCTCCCACGGGTTCGATCGGGTCGTCCTCGTCAACGGCCACGGCGGCAACGTCGGCCCGCTCCGGGAGGTCGCCGGGACGATTTCTCGTCACGACGACGCCTACGCCGTCCCGTTCACCTGGTTCGACGCGATCGGCGAACACGGCACCGAGATGGGCCACGGCGGACCCCTAGAGACCGCGATGATGAAACGAATCGATCCCGACCTCGTTCGGGAGGACCGACTCGAGGACGCCCGTGAGGGCGCAAGCGACGGCTGGGGAGCGTGGACGAGCGGAACGAATCTCGCGTACGACTCGGCTGCGTTTACCGAAAACGGCGTCGTCGGCGATCCGACGGCGGGAGACGCCGAACTGGGCGCAGAGCTACTCGAGCTCGCGGCCGACGCGCTGGCGGAGCTGCTCGAGGCGGTCGCGGACCGAGACCGCTCGGAGCCTACGTATCGGGCCAACGAGTAGGATAGCTAGTACTACTCTGTGGCGTCTGCATCGCACTCGTCGTCGACGTCGACACCGTCGTCTCCGGCGTTCTCGAGGCTGCTTCGCAACGCGGGAACCGTGGTGGTGAGGTCGCCGACCTGTTCGCTCGCCGTCTCGAGATCCGCGATCGTCTCCTCGAGTTCGTCGATCTCGGCTTCGAGATCCGCGGCGTCCTCGAAGGCGTCGGCACGTTCGCCCATCGTGTACCACTTCTTTGCGTCCCGGAGGTGCTCGGCGGCGTCGCCGGCGTCCAGTGCCGTCTTCAGTCCGTTGAGCACGCCCAACACGTTGTCGGCGTCGGTCTCCCAGACGTCGTCGGCTGCCGGCAGCGCGTCCCAGGCGTCGGCCAGCGAGGATTCGACGTCCGCACGCATCTCGGTTGCCGCCTCGCCGAACAGTTCGTCGTCGTCGCCGAGCGTCGCTTGGCTCATGTCATCTCCTTCACGCTCACCGTGGTTAAAAGATCGCCCGAAAGTGAAAGTGAAATCTCGACTCTGAGGCGACTTGCCGCGAAAGTAGCCGATCGATTCCGAAAGAGATGTCCTCTATCGATTGGTCCTCCGGACCGAGACGATTCGCATCAGCGGGTAGCCGTCGTCCATCTCCATGCGGGTGTGGACCGTCCGGCCCTCGTAGTCGACGTCGATCTCGACCTCGAGAAACCGGCCCGTCAGTTCGGTGTAGTCGGCGCTCGAATCCTCCAGAGCGTCCGCGAGTTCCTCGCGCAGGATGTCGACGCGAACCGCCTCGCAGTGGGGCTGGTTCTCGATCGCCTCCTCGATCGCCGTCTCGAGACTCGCCGCACTCGCCGGCGAGACCGGGGTGCCGGCGAACTGGTGGTACAGCGAGCCGAACTTGATACCCGCCTCGAAGCAGGCGCGTTCGGCACCCGTCGGATCGTCTGCCATGATCGGCTCGAGGTCGGCGACCGGAATGGGCGTTGCGGTCGGTGGACGGCCACGACGGCGGCGACCGGAATCGCACGTTACTTATTGGCGCTGTCCGTTCTTTCGACCGAGAATGGCACAGTCGGTTCTGCTCACCGGGGCGGAAGGACACGTCGGGGAGGCGATCCTCGACGGGCTCGCCGACGCCTACGAGTGGCGGTTGCTCGATCGCGATCCCCCGACGGGCGACCCGCCGGGAGAGTTCGTCGTCGCGGACATCACCGATGAGGCAGCCGTCCGCCAGGCGATGGAAGGCGTCGACGCGGTGCTTCACGTCGCAGGTGACCCCCGTAAGACCGCACCCTGGGAGAGCGTGCTCCCGAACAACATCGACGGCACCAAGGTCGTCTACGACGCCGCGGTCGACGCTGGCATCGAGAAGGTCGCGTTCGCCTCCTCGAACCACGCCGTCGGTCACTACGAGACCGACGAGCGCACGCCAGAGATGTACCGCACGGACGACGAGTTCCGCCTCGATGGCACCGAACTCCCCCGGCCGGGCAACCTCTACGGCGTCTCGAAGGTCACCGGCGAAGCACTCGGGCGGTACTACCACGACGAATACGGCCTCTCGGTCGTCAACGTCCGCATCGGCAACTTGACGAAGGGTCATCCGCCGATCGACTACGAGCGCGGGCAAGCGATGTGGCTCTCCTATCGCGACTGTGCTCACCTGTTCGATCGCTGTATCAAGGCCGACTACGACTACGAGATCGTCTACGGTATCTCCGACAACGACCGGAAATACTACTCCCTCGAGCGCGCGAAAGAGGTCCTCGGCTACGAACCGCGGGATAACTCCGCAGAGTGGGACGGCGACGAGATGGTGGCGTAGATGCGTCCAGTCCGCGTTCAACACGCTGACTGCCGTCCCCTCTACAGCCGATCGAGTAACCAGAGCACGATCAGGACCGCGATCATCAGCTGGACGAGAACGAAAAACGGGCCAAGCAGTGCCGCGATACCGCTTATCAACGTCTGGAGAACGCGGAGAACGAGCAACACGGCGACTAACACCAGGATGATCTTCAACAGGGTCTCGACCTCGAGTTCACCACGCAGACCGGGCATACGTTCACGTACGTGTGACTGTTTGAAAAATATCCGGTTCGCACTCGGAAAGATCTATTTGGGCGGACACACCATCACTGTGTAATGGACGAACGGGGGCTTGGGGTGTTGCTGTGCTGTCTCGTGGTCCTTGGTGGCCTGCTCGCAGCAGCCCCGGCGATCGCCGCCGACGAGCGCGGAGCCAACACGCCGAATGCGATCTTTCAGACGGAAGACGAGCCCTCACTCGAGGGATACGACGATCTAGAGTACCGGATCGAACTCCACGAGAACGGCTCCGCATCGTGGACGGTCGAGTACCAGTACCGACTCGACGACGACAACGACACCGTCGACTGGGAGAGACTGGAAGCAGACGTCAACGAGAACCGGGAGGCGTACCTCGCGGCGTTCGAGGAGCGCTGGGATGAAACGCTCACCGAGGCCGAGAACGAAACCGACCGAGAGATGCAGGCTACGGACTTCTCGCTCGAAACCGACGAGAGCGCGGCGGCTCACGAGTACGGCTACGTCCGCTTTACGTTCGAGTGGGATTCGTTCGCCCACGTCGAGGTCAACCGGATCGAAGCCGGCGACGCGCTCGTCGGATTCGAACTCGACGAGCGGATCAAACTCGACGTCTCTTGGCCCGAGGCGTACAACGACAGCGCGATCGAACCCCAGCCGGACGACCGCCGCGAGACGGCCGCGATCTGGGACGGCGAGGAGACCGACTTCCGCGAGGACGAACCTCGAGTCGAGGTGATCGAGACGGGCGGAGCGCCGGTTGAATCGCCCGATGAGTCCGAATCACTCGTGTCGCTGCCGTTGCTCGCCGCCATCGGCGTCGCCGTTGTCGCGCTGATCGGCGCAGCGGGGTGGCTGGTCACGAGAAACGGCCGCACCGAGATCGACGCGGAGACGTCCTCGAGCGACGACCCCGATGCGACCGATGCGACGCCACCTCCGGAGCTGTTGAGCAACGAGGAGCGAGTCCTGCGCTTGCTCGAGCAACACGGCGGTCGGATCAAACAACAGGACGTCGTCTCAGAGCTAGAGTGGACCGAGGCGAAGACGAGCCAGGTCGTCGGCGAACTCCGGGAGGCAGGTGAGATCGACGTCTTCCGGATCGGCCGCGAGAACGTGTTGACGTTACCCGACAACGAAGTGACGGTGCCGGACGACGAGGAGTGAACCGGGTGCGGAATCGATCTGGCGAACGCCGTTCCGACAGACTTTAATAACGACGCCGTAGTACGGCCGTACAGATGCATTTGACCGCGTCCACCGCCGCTGGCGACGTCGATAGCGACGCGGCCCGAACTCTGCGACGACTGCGACGGGGCCGATAGGCCCACACTATCCTCCACTCCGTTTCCCGTCGTTCGTTCCTCACAGAAATCCACTGATTCTGTAGGTAGCTCCTGCTTCGAATAAAAATTACGTGGCTGAAATCAGTGAACTTAAGTCCGTACGGGAACTGGATTCGAGTACGACATGACACGCGTGGCACTTGCGTTCTCGGGCGGGCTGGACACGACTGTCTGTGTGCCGCTGCTCGAGGAAGAGTACGGATACGACGACGTGATCGGCGTCACCGTCGACGTCGGCCAGCCGGCCGCGGAGTTCGACGAAGCCGAAGCAACCGCCGAGGCACTCGGCCTCGAACACTACGTCGTCGACGCGCGAGCGGAGTTCGCTCAGCTCTGTCTCGAGAGCGTGCGCGCGAACGCGACCTACCAGGGCTACCCGCTTGGCACCGCACTTGCACGCCCGGTGATCGCCGAGGCGATCCTCGAGGTCGCGAAAGAACAGGACTGTGACGCCGTCGCCCACGGCTGTACGGGCAAGGGCAACGACCAGCTGCGCTTCGAGGCGATCTGGCGTGACTCGGATCTCGACGTCTACGCGCCCGTGCGCGAACTCGGACTCACCCGCGAGTGGGAACAGGAGTACGCCGACGAGAAAGACCTCCCCGTCGAAGGGGGCAGCGGCGGCGACTGGTCGATCGACACCAACCTCTGGAGTCGGTCGGTCGAGGGCGACGACTTAGAGGACCCGAGCTACGTGCCGCCGGGGGACATCTACGACTGGACCGACGATCCCTCGGGTGAGACCGACGAGATCGAGATCAGCTTCGAGAACGGCTACCCCGTCGCCGTCGATGGCGAGGAACTCGAACCCATCGCGCTCATCGAACAGCTGAACGAGGTCGCCGGGGCCTACGGCGTCGGTCGCACCGACATGATGGAAGACCGTATGCTCGGGCTGAAGGTCCGGGAGAACTACGAGCACCCCGCCGCGACGACGCTGCTTGCCGCCCACGAGGCCCTCGAGGGACTCGTTCTCACCCAGGAGGAACGCCAGTTCAAGACCCAGATCGACAATCAGTGGGCCCAGAAGGCCTACGAGGGACTGGTCGACGCGCCGCTCGTGTCCGCCCTCGATGGGTTCATCGCGGAGACCCAGAAACGCGTCACGGGAACGGTGACGATCCGCTTCGAGGGCGGCCGGGCCCGCCCGGTCGCTCGCGACAGCGAGTACGCCGCCTACTCCGCCGCCCACGCTTCCTTCGACACCGAGACGGTCGGGAAGATCGAACAGGAAGACGCCACCGGCGTCGCCAAGTACCACGGCTTCCAGCGTCGCCTGGCCAACGAGTCGATCGCGGCACTCGGCGGCGAGGACGAGACGACCGACGTGGCAACCGACGGCGGCGACGCCGACGAGGACTAACATGACCGACGAGGGGACAGACGAAAGCGTCGTTCGCCGCGATCGCTTCAGCGGCGGCCCCGCGCGCTCGTTTCTCTCCTCGCTTGCGGCCGACCGGCGGATCTTCGCGGCCGACCTCGCGGTCGACCGCGCCCACGTCGTGATGCTCGCGGAGTGTGACGTCATCGGCGACGACGTCGCCAGCGAGATCTTAGAGGCGCTCAAGGAGATCGAAGCGGCCGGCCACGACGACCTCCCGGACGGCGAGGACGTCCACGAGGCGATCGAGACCGCCGTCATCGAGCGGATCGGTCCCGATGGTGGGAAGATGCACACCGCCCGCTCGAGAAACGACGAGGTCGCGACCTGCATCCGCTACCGGCTGCGCGAGGACGTCCGCGAGGCCCTCGAGGCGACGCGTGGCCTGCGCGAGGCCTTGCTCGAGGTCGCCGACGAGAATCGAGAGACGATCATGCCTGGCTACACGCACCTCCAGCCCGCCCAGCCGACGACGGTCGCCCACTGGGCGCTGTCCTACGAGGCGGCCGTCCGGCGCGACACGGCCCGGCTGCTCGAGGCCTACGACCGGATCAATCAGTCGCCACTGGGCGGGGCGGCCTTTGCGGGCACCACCTTCGAGATCGACCGCGAGCGCACCGCCGAGTTGCTCGGCTTCGAGTCGGTCGTCGAGAACTCGATGGACGCCGCCTCGAGCCGGGACTTCTTGCTCGAGACGATCCAGGCGCTGTCGACGCTCGCGACGACGCTGTCGGGACTCGCCGAGGACGTCATCATCTTCGCGAATCGCGGCTTCGTCTCCCTCTCCGACGACTACGCCTCGACGTCGTCGATCATGCCCCAGAAGAAGAACCCGGACACGCTCGAACTCGTCCGTGCGGTCGCGGGCGACGCGGCCGGCGAGGTCCAGGGGCTGACCACGACGCTAAAAGGATTGCCACGCGCGTACAACCGCGACCTCCAGCGTGCAACGGGCCACGCCTGGGAGACCGTCGACGCGGTGACGGAGGCGACCGAGGTCGCCGCGGGCGCGGTCGCGACGGCCGACTGGAACGAAGAAGTCCTGGCCGACGCCGCCGGCGAGGGCTTTGCGACGGCGACCGGTGTCGCGGATCTGCTCGCTGCCAACGGAGTGCCGTTCCGGACGGCTCACGAAGTGGTAGCATGGGCGGCGGAAAACGGCGCGGACTACGATGCCATCGAGGCAGCCGCCGCCGAGATCCTGGAAGACGACCTCGAGAGCTGCGTCGAGCCCGCGGCCGTCGAGGCGGCGCTCGAGCCGGCCGAAAGCGTCGCCAGCCGGAACTCCCGTGGCGGCCCCGCACCCGCGGCCGTCGCGACGACGCTCGAGTCGGCCCGTGCGGACCTCGACGCCGACGAGGCGGCGCTTGCGGACCTCGCAGCCGACCTCGAGGACGCAGCCGAGACGCTTCGGTCGGAGGTGGCCGGGTATGTCTAAGCGCGTTCACGTCGGTTCCACGGGGAATACGGCGGGGAATCACGGCGAACACCGACCGAACGGGCCGGTTTCGTCGTATCGACCGCCGCCGCGATCCCCGCGAGGGGATGAACTACCTACTGAATGATATACGGGATACAAACGGCCGCAAAGTTCGGTTGAAACACGCATAGAGGATACTCCGGGTTCTATAAACTTCCTGGTAAGTTCGAAGGGTTTAAGGTCGATGCTCCCAGAGTTGGGAATACAATGACCGAATGTCCCGAGTGTGGGGCCGACGTAACCCTGCACGACGACCTCGAAGTGGGAGAGATCGTCGACTGTACGACCTGCGGTGCAGAGCTGGAAGTCGTCGACGTCGAGCCACCAGTCCTCGAGCGAGCGCCGGAGCTCGAAGAGGACTGGGGTGAGTAACCTTGACCGCGGTCGCGACACAGTCGCTTTCCGCTGATCCCGACCAGGGGTGGTTCGCATGAACGTCGGCGTACTCTATTCCCGGATCCGCAAAGACGAGAAACTCCTGCTCAACGAGCTGCGCGAGCGGGGCCACGACGTCGAGAAGATCGACGTCCGCAAGGAGACGTTCAGCATCTCCGAGCCGCCGGCGGCGTTCGCCGACCTCGATATCGTCGTCGACCGCTGTCTGGCGACGAGCCGGAGTCTCTACGCCACGCGGTTCTGTGAGGCCTACGGCGTTCCCGTCGTCAACAGCAACGGGACCGCCGAGGTCTGTGCGGACAAAGTAAAGAACAGCTTAGCGCTCGAGGAGGCGGGTGTGCCCACGCCCGAGACGGAGGTCGCGTTCACGAAGGAGTCGGCCATGGAGGCCATCGAGAGCTTCGGCTACCCCTGCGTGCTCAAACCCGTCGTCGGCTCGTGGGGGCGGCTGATGGCCAAGATCGACTCCCGGGACGCCGCCGAGGCCATCCTAGAGCACAAGGCGACGCTCGGCCACTACGAGCACAAGGTGTTCTACGTCCAGGAGTTCGTCGAGAAACCCGGCCGCGACATCCGCGTACTCGCCATCGACGGCGAGCCCGTCGCGGCGATGGCCCGCTCGTCCGAGCACTGGCTCACCAACGCGGCCCAGGGAGCCGAGACCGACGTCTTCGAGCTCGACGACGAGGCGAAAGCGCTCGTCCAGCAGGCAAGCGACGCCGTCGGCGGCGGTCTGCTCGGCGTCGACCTCATGGAAAGCGGTGACGGATACACCGTCCACGAGGTCAACCACACCGTCGAGTTCAAGGCCTTAAACGACGCCGTCGAGGCGGACGTGCCAGGTCAGATCGTCGACTGGCTCGAGACGAAAGTCGAGACCGAGGACACCGCGGAGGTGACCGCCTGATGGGCGAGACCGTCACCGCCTCCGTCGTCGGCGGCAGCGGCTTCACCGGCGGCGAGCTGCTCCGGCTGCTCGATGGCCACCCGAACGTCGAACTCGCACAGGCCACCAGCCGGAGCTACGCCGGCAAGAGCGTCGGCTCGAAACATCCGCCGCTGCGCGGCGAGGACCTGCGGTTTACGCAGCCGGACGAGTTAGAAAGCGTCGACGTCCTCTTTACGGCGACGCCTCACGGCGTCTCGATGGAACAGATCGACGACTTTCTCGAGATCGCCGACACCGTCGTCGACCTGTCGGCGGACTTCCGGCTCGACACCGAGGCCCAGTACGACGAGTGGTACGACGGCCACGACGCACCCGAATACTTAGAGCAGGCCGAGTACGCCCTGCCGGAGATCAACCGCGAGAACCTCCCCGGGGCCGACCTGATCGCAAGCGGCGGCTGTAACGCCACCGCGACGATCCTCGGGCTCTACCCACTCGTCGAGGCCGGCATCGTCGACGGGGACCAGCAGATCGTCGTCGACGTGAAAGTCGGCTCCTCGGAGGGTGGCGCGGGTGGCGGCGAGGCCTCCTCGCATCCGGAACGGTCGGGCATCGTCCGACCGTACGCGCCGACTGGCCACCGTCACGAAGCCGAGATCGAGCAGTTCCTCGAGACTTCGGTCTCGTTCACCTGCCACGCCGTCGATATGACCCGTGGCGCGAGTGCGACGAGTCACGTCTTCCCGTCGGGGCCGGTCTCGAAGGGCGACCTCTGGCAAGCCTACCGTGGCGCATACGAGGACGAGCCGTTCGTCCGGATGGCCGCCGGCGGCTCCGGGGTCTATCGCTATCCCGAACCGAAGGCCGTCGCGGGCACGAACTACGCCGAGGTCGGCTTCGAACTCGATCCCTCGAACAAACGCGTCGTGGTCTTTTCGGCGATCGACAACATGATGAAGGGATCGGCCGGCCAGGCCGTCCACGCGGCAAACGTCGCGCTGGGCTTCGAGGAGACGGCCGGCCTCGAGTTTACGGGACTGCACCCGGTGGGAGCACCATGAACTCGCTTCGCTCGTTCGTGATGATTCGAGGGAGCCGCATCGCTTCTCTCAGCGCTCGCCACCGGAGGTGGCTCGCGTGACTGTCGTCGTGAAAATCGGCGGCGCACGCGCCGTCGATCCCGAAGGTGCGCTCGCGGACGTCGCCTCCCTGGTCGACGAGGGTGAAGACGTCGTCCTCACTCACGGCGGCTCGACTGCCGTCGACGAGATCCTAGAAGAGCTCGGCGAGGAGCCCACCTACGTCGAGACGCCCGGCGGCGTCGTCGGCCGCTTCACCGACGAGGAGACGATGGACGTCTTCAAGATGGTAATGCCGGGCAAGCTCAACACCGACCTCGTCGAGAGCCTCCAGAACGAGGGCGTGAACGCGGTCGGCCTCTCGGGGACCGACGGCAAGCTGCTCGAGGGCAAGCGCAAATCGGCCGTCCGGATCAAAGAGGACGGCAAGAAGAAGATCAAACGCGGCGACCACTCGGGCAAAATCGAGTCCGTCAACGCGGACCTGCTCGAGACCGTCCTCGCTGGCGGCTACACCCCCGTCGTCTCCGTCCCGATGCTCGGGAAAGAGAAGTCCGGCGGCTACACCGCGGTCAACGCCGACGCCGACCGCGCCGCGGCCGCGATCGCGGGCGCACTCGAGGCCGACCTCGTTCTCCTGACCGACGTCTCGGGGATCTACGAGGACCCCGACGACGAGTCGACGAAGATCGACGCGGCGTCGACCCCCGCGGAGTTCGAGACGGTCAAATCCGCCGCGGAGGGGTTCATGACGAAGAAGGTCATGGCCGCCGAGGAAGCCCTCGAGGACGGCGCGAGTTCGGTCGTCGTCGCCGACGCCAATAGCGAGGAACCGATCTCGAGTGCACTCGCGGGTGAGGGGACGACCCTCGAGCCCGGGGTGCTCGCGGACGAAACGGAAACGGAAACGGAAACGGAGGCTGCAGAATGAGCGACCACGACTTCGTCTCCGGCAGCAAGCCGATCGGAATCGAACGCGGCGACGGGCCGTATCTCTACAGCACCGACGGGACGGCGTACGTAGACGCGGGCGCGAGTTTCGCCTGCACACCGCTTGGACACAGCCATCCGGCTGTCGTCGACGCGGTACAGGAACAGGTCGGCAGGCTGACGTTCGTCGACTCCTCGTTCCCGGTCCAGTCCCGCGAGGACGCCTACGCCGCGTTCGTCGCGTCGACGCCCGAAGGCCTCGAGTCGGCCTGGTTCTGTAACTCCGGCACCGAGGCAAACGAGGCCGCGCTGAAGTTCGCCCGCTCGGCGACCGGCGACTCGACGATCGTCGCCGCGACCCGTGCGTTCCACGGCCGAACGATGGGTGCGCTCGCGGCGACCTGGAAGGACACGTACAAGAAGCCGTTCGAGCCTCTGGCCGGCGACGTCGAGTTCGTCCCCTACGGCGATAGCGAGGAACTCACGGCGGCCGTCGACGACGAGACGGCGGCCGTCATCCTCGAGCCGATCCAGGGCGAAGGCGGGATCAACGTCCCGCCCACGGGCTACCTCGAGACCGCCCGCGAACTCACCGAGGAAGCAGACGCGGCGCTGGTCTTCGACGAGGTCCAGACCGGGATGGGCCGGACGGGTTCGATGTGGGCCTGTCAAAACGTCGGCGTCACGCCCGACATCCTCACGACGGCGAAAGGCCTCGGTAACGGTCTGCCCGTCGGCGGCGTCGCCGTTCGGGACTGGATCGCAGACGGCGCGGGCTCGCACAACGCCACCTTCAGCGGCGGCCCCGTCGTCACCGCGGCGGTCCACGCGACGATCTCGACGCTGGTCGAAGAGGAGTGGCCCGCCCACGCCGCCGGGATGGGCGACTATCTCGCGGGCGAACTCGAGGCGACCCTCGGTGACGAGGTCCGCGAGGTCCGCGGCGAGGGACTGCTCGTCGGCATCGAGTTGAAACGGGGGGCCAACCGCGTCGCTCGTGACCTGGCGATGAACCACCAGGTGCTCGCGCTGCCGGCGGGTCGGACCGTCCTGCGCCTGCTGCCGCCGCTGGTGATCGACCGGGAAGAGGCCGATCAGCTCGTGGACGCGTTAGGCGCGGTCGTCGCACCAGAGACGGACGCCGAAACCGAATCATGAACGCGAGCACGAGCGACCCGACGAACGTCTCACTCGAGGCGGCCCGGGAGCTCCTCGTCGATCTCGTCTCGACCCCCTCGCCCTCCGGCGAGGAACGCGAGGCGGCGAAACGGCTCGTCGACTTCTTCGAGGCCCACGACCGGGAGGCCAGGATCGACGGGATCGGCAACGTCCGTGCGCCAGCCGACGATGCCGTTCTCCTCACCTCGCACATCGACACCGTGCCGGGTGACATCCCGGTCGAGGTCGAGGAAAGCGGCGACGACGAGATCCTCTGGGGTCGTGGCAGCGTCGACGCGACGGGGCCACTCGCCGCGATGGCGGTCGCCGCCGTCCGCACGGGGGTCTCGTTCGTCGGCGTCGTCGGCGAGGAGGTCGACTCCCGTGGCGCACGCTACCTGGTCGAGAACCGCGAGGAGCCTGCGGCCGTCGTCAACGGGGAGCCCTCCGGCGTCAACGGCATCACGCTCGGCTATCGCGGACTGCTCGCCGGAACCTACGTCGCGACCAGCGAGTCCGGGCACACCTCCCGTCCCGACCCGAACGCGATCCAGCACGCGATCCGGTGGTGGACCGCCGTCGAGGAGACCTTCGAGGCCGACGAGTACGACCCCATCTTCGAGCAGGTGACGACCAAGCCGGTCGAGATCGACGGCGGCACCAGCACGGACGGCCTCTCCGTTGAGACGACGATGGACGTCCAGTTGCGGGTCCCGCCCGAACTCGACACTGATGCGGTCCGCGAGACCGCCGAAGCCGAACTCGAGGTCGGCACCGTGACCTGGAAAGACGCCGTCGAGCCGGTGATGACGAGTCCACGCACCGAGGTCGCACGGGCGTTCCGGGTCGCCATCCGCGAGGTCGGCGACGAACCGCGTCTGCTCCGAAAGACCGGCACCAGCGACATGAACGTCTACGCCGGCGCGTGGGACTGTCCGATGGTCACCTACGGCCCGGGCAACTCAGAGCTCGATCACGCACCCGACGAACGCCTGTCGCTGTCGGCGTACGACCGCTCGATCGCCGTCCTCGAGCACGTTTCGAAGACGCTTCAGGAGTAATACGATCCGATACGATACATGACCGAACCACGACACTTTCTCACCGTCGACGACCTCTCGCAACCGGAACTGCTGTCGGTACTCGACCGCGCCGAGGAGTACAGAACCGCCGTCGCAAACGACGAAGACCACCACGAGCTCGCCGGACAGACGCTCGGGATGCTCTTTCAGAAACCGAGCACCCGTACCCGGGTCTCGTTCGAGACGGGGATGACCCAACTCGGCGGCCACGCCGTCTTTCTCGGCAAAGACGACATCCAACTCGGTCGCGGCGAGCCGCTGAAAGACACCGCACGGACGCTCTCGCGGTACGTCGACGGCGTGATGGCCAGACTGTTCGAACACGAGAACGTCGAGATCCTGGCCGAGTACGCCGACGTCCCCGTCGTCAACGGACTCACCGACGACGCTCATCCCTGTCAGATCCTCGCGGACCTGCTGACGATCCGCCAGCAGTTCGGCGACCTCGAGGACGTCTCTGCGACCTGGATCGGCGACGGCAACAACGTCGCCCAGTCGTTCGTGCTGGGCTGTGCGATCGCCGACATCGACCTCACCGTCGCGACTCCGCCCGAACACACCGTCGACGACGCCGTCCTCGAGCGAGCGGCCGAACTCGGAGCCGAACCGGAGACGACGACTGATCCCGTCGAGGCGGTCGCGGGCACGGACGTCGTCTACACCGACGTCTGGGTGAGCATGGGTCAGGAGGACGAACGCGAGATCCGTCTGCGTCGCTTCGACGGCTTCCAGGTCAACCAGGAGTTGCTCTCGAACGCTCCGGAAGCCGTCGTCATGCACTGTCTGCCCGCCCACCGCGGCGAGGAGGTCACCGACACCGTCTTGGAGGGTGATCGCTCGATCGTCTTCGACCAGGCCGAGAACCGGCTGCACGCACAGAAAGCGTTGCTCGTCGAACTGCTCGGTGACGACTGATCCGGACTTTCGAACGCGGGTCCATGTCCGTCCCGTCTCGAGTCGAACCCACCCCACTTTTCTCTCTCGACCCCCTCCCCGGGGACAATGAGTCTTCGTCTATCCGCGACGACGCCGGAGACGCCGACCGAGGCGACCGACGGCACCTGGCTCGAGTGTATCGAGTGTGCCGAGAGCTACGCCCCCTTCGAGGACGTCCGCTACACCTGCGACGAGTGCAACGGCCTGCTCGAGGTCCGCTACGACGAGCCCCCGACGTTCGACGAGTTCGAGGGCGAGGGCGTCTGGCGCTACGACGCGGCCCTGCCACTCGAGTCCGGCGTGACGACCCAGGAGGGTGCGACGCCGCTTTACGAGGTCCCTCGCCTCGAGGAATCGGTCGGCGTCGAGGCCCTGCGGATCAAACACGAGGGGATGAACCCAACGGGGTCGTTCAAAGACCGCGGGATGACCGTCGGCGTCGCCGTCGCTCGTAAACTCGGCGTCGACCGGCTGGCCTGTGCCTCGACGGGCAACACGAGTGCCGCGCTCGCGGCGTACGGTTCCCGGGCCGACATGGAGACGCTCGTCCTCTTGCCCGCCGGGAAAGTCGCCGCCGGGAAGGTCGCCCAGGCGAGTCTCCACGGCGCTCGCATCTTGGAGGTCGACGGCAACTTCGACGCCTGTCTCGACGTCGTCCAGGAACTCGCCGAACGCGGCGAGGCTTACCTGCTGAACTCGCTGAATCCGTTCCGGCTCGAGGGCCAGAAGACGATCGGGCTGGAGATCCTCGAGGGGTTCCAGGCCGACTACGGCGTTTGGCCCGACCGAATCGTCCTCCCGGTCGGCAACGCCGGCAACACGGCGGCGCTGTACAAGGCCTTTCGCGAACTCGTCCAGGCAGACGAACTCGAACCCGAGGACGTACCTAAACTCACGGGCGTCCAGGCCGAGGGCGCAGCGCCGATGGTCGAAGCGATCGAGAACGACGCCGACGAGGTCCGTCGCTGGGAGGAGGTCGAAACCCGCGCAACCGCGATCCGAATCGGCAACCCCGTGAACGCGCCGAAAGCGCTGCCGGGCATCCGCGAGACCGGCGGCACCGCAGTCAGCGTCACGGACGGGGAGATCACCGAAGCCCAGCGCGACCTCGCCACGGAAGGCGTCGGCGTCGAACCCGCCTCTGCCGCCTCGGTCGCCGGGCTCCGGAAACTCCGCACCGAGGGCGTCGTCGGCGACGACGAACGCGTCGCCTGCCTGACGACGGGCCACCTGCTGAAAGACCCCGACGCCGCCGCCGCGGCCGGCAACGATCCCGAGCCCGTGCCCGCTGATACGAAAGGCGTGCTCGAGCACCTCGAGAACTGAGTCGGCGGCCGAACGACGCGCGTCAGACGCGTCTGACGTCAGACTGACTGACTTTTTTGGTCGACCACACAGTACGTTCGTCCGCGATGTCCATCGATCCCCGAGCTCACGGCTACACCGCAGCCACACCGTCGGCGCACTCTCCCGGTCACGGGTTCGACTCCGGCCCGCGAATCCGCCACCATAGCCCCCCAGGTACTCGTCAACCGCTTGCCGACCGCATCGAACGTCTGCAGTTGCGCGCACGGGTCGCTGCCCTCGAGTACGCACTCGCCGAGAGCGAGCGCCAACGACAGGCGATCATCGACCAGTACGAACTGCTCCTCGAGACCGACGACGAGTCGACCGTCAGCGAATCAGACGACGGCCTGCTGGCCCGCGTGTGCCAAGCGTCGGTCACACTCGGCCGGTAGCCGTCCGGATCGTCCGCGGTCGTGTACCGAATCGACCTCGTACGCACCTCTTATGAGGTCGTGAGAGCGAGTTCCCCAGCCGCGCAAGGTACCGTTACCAGATATATCATTCAGATACATGGAAGCATTTTAATAATACTATAGTTTAAGTTAGATGGTGTGCGGAAGAATTACCGATGAGCGAACCTGATACGATTCCTGTCTGTGCCGAGTGCGGCGGGCGCTTGCGGACGCTGGCGACCGAAACCGTCTGCGAGGAGTGTGGACTCGTCACCGCGAGGGATACGATCGATCGCGGTCCCGAGTGGCGGACGTTCGACGACGAAGACGAAGACCGGAAGCGAACCGGCGCGCCGCTGACTCGATCGCGTCACGATCGTGGACTTTCGACGGAGATCGGGTACGGATCAGCGGTGCGACTCACCGGTCGCAAGCGCCGCCAGCTCGCGCGAATGCGCCGAGAGCACGACCGTGCGCGGATCCCCTCGACAGCCGACTCGAACAGAGTGTGTGGCTTCACCGAGATCCGGCGCGTCGTCTCGCAACTGTCGTTGCCGATCGACGTGCGGGAGCAAGCCTGTGCGCTGTTCGAGTCCGCTCAGTCTGCGGATCTACTCCGTGGTCGCTCCATCGAAGGCTTTGCCGCCGCGGCGATCTATGCGATCTGTCGAACGCTCTCGATCGCCCGAACGGTCGACGAGATCGTCGCCATCGCACGGGCAGACGAGGGCGAGCTCGTGGCTGCGTACGATGCGCTCAACCGTGAGCTCGGGTTGCCGACGGGCCCGATCGATCCCGCCGAGTACCTCGCTCGGTACGCGTCGAAACTCGAACTCGAGACGGCCGTCGAACGCCGCGCACGCGAACACGTGGCGGCGCTTCGCGACGCCGAACGTATCGGCGGCAAGAACCCAAGCGGCGTCGCCGCGGCCTGTCTCTACGCCGCTGCCGGCGACGACGACGCGACACGAACCGTCACGCAGGCCGACGCGGCGGCCGTCGCCGACGTCGCTCCGGTGACGATTCGATCGACCGTCGACGATCTCCGGAGTCTCTTCTGAGACGGACCGCTGCCAGTGCCGGCACGAGCAGATCGCGGCTGTGCCAGGACGTCGGTACGGCAACCGTTGGCGGGCCGGGCTGGCTACTCGTCGTCGAACAGCACCCGATCGCGCATCTCCGGCGGCATCGGATGGTCCGTTCCGGCCGCGAATTTCGGATACGGCGTGTGCTCGTTCTCGCGTTCCTCGAACGCGACGGCCGCCTCGTAGGCCCGCCGATAGTCCGGCCGATCCACATCGACCGGCTGGACGCGTCGCACCTGCACTGACTCCCCGTGTTTGACACGCAGGCGAAACGCGAGAAACGCCCCGAACTCGGTCGCCTCGAGCAGGACAGCTCGACCGAACCGCCTGCTGACGGTCTCTTCGTGTGCGTTACAGATGTTTCGAAGCGTCTGGCGTGCCCCCGGTGTGTCGGCAATGACGAGAAACGCCGCCCGGCTCCCATCCACAACCATGGTTAGTGGTAGCAATAACTAATTAAAATTCTTTACTGTTCCCGTTGACACGAGCGCGGCGGCGTCGCGCCGTGTGGCTCGTCCCATCCGGAACGATCGCGGACGTGCCGACACCGACCGGTCTCAGGTCGTCCGCAGCGTATCCGTGCTCGGCTCGTACACCTCGCCTTTCTGTTTGAGCTTCTCGATCTCGTGTTCGGCTTTCGAGCGGTCCAGACCGACCTCGTCGGCTCGCTCGAGCACCACGTCGGTCGGCGCGCCGTCGTCGTACTCCTCCTCGACGTCGCTGATGAGCTGTTTGAGGTTCTTGATCCGATCGCGCTGGGATTTGGAGGTCCCGGCCTCGACGATGTCGGCGTCGAACTCGCCCGTCTCGGGGTCGACGCCGATGTCCTGGAGACACGACCGGACGATCTCGATCACTCGTTCGGCGTCGGCTTGCTCGACCGTATCCGACAGCCGCACCCGGGCGCTGGCCTCGGAGAGCCGAACCAGCGCCTCGAGTTTCCGGGCCGTGACCGGCACCGGCGCGTCCTCGTCGGTGCCTTTCGCACGCAGGTCGACGTAGAAGTCCCGGATCGCCTCCCGGGCCTCCTCGGTCATCCGCGGGTGACAGTTCTGTTTCGCGTAGGCGACGTACTTGCGCAACAGTTCGGCGTCGATCACCGGATCGACCTGGTCGGTCATCTCCTCGATCTCCTCGGCGGAGACCTCGAGCGAGGGCATCTCCTCGCGCTGGGTCGTCAACTCGCCCGCGTAGTTCGTCGTCAGAATGTGCTCTGCGAGGTCGCGATCTTTCTCCTCGTCGGGCTGGTCGGTGACCGTAAAGATCAGGTCGAACCGCGAGATCAACGCCGGCTCGAGGTCGATCTGCTCGCCGATGGGCTCGTACTGGTCGAACCGGCCGTACTTGGGGTTTGCCGCGCCCAGCAGCGAACAGCGCGACTGCAGCGTCGCGTTGATGCCAGCTTTCGAGACCGAAATCTTCTGTTGCTCGAGCGCTTCGTGCATGGCACTGCGGTCCTCGGAGTTGTGGACGACCATCCCGTTCGCGACGAAGTTGTGCGTGCCCTCGACAGTGAGGTCGTAGACGAACTCGAACGTGTCGCCGTCGATCCGGCGAACGTCGGTGATCTCTCGCGGTTCGACGTCACGAAGACCCGAGTCCGCGGACGATTCGACGAGTACGGCACCACCATCGGTCACAACGGTGGACTGGTTGCAGGGCGCGAGCGTCTCGTCTCCTGGCTCGAGGTCCGCCGCGGCCCGCTCGGTGACGTCCCCGTTCTCGTGAACGAAAAACGGATGATCGGGTGTCGACCGAACCCAGTTCCCGTCTTCCGTGACGACCTCGACCAGTTCCGACGGCGCGTCGTACTGGTGGATGGCGGTCACCGGGCGTTCGACGATCGTTCCGTCGTCAGCCATCGTGCGAACGGAGCGGTCCACGTCGCGAATTGTTCGCCCGTTCTCGAGCTCTTCAACGGTTCCCTCGGCTATCGCGTCGTGGGCCAGTTCGCGGATTTCCACCTCTCCACCGGATGTCGAGACGGTCGAATCGCCGGTGACACACCGCATCTTATCGAGCTCGTCGACTGCGGCGATCCCCTGGTCGGCGAGCACCAGCGCGCCGGCCTCTAAGGTCCACTGCTGGCCGTCGCCGAAGTCGTCGCGAACGGCCGCGGCCGTGTTGTGCGTGACGACCCCGTTCGCGAGGAAGTTGTGCGTCTCCGGAACGGTGAGGTCGAACACCTCTTTCTCACCGGTATCGACCGCCGCGACGACCTCGTCCCAGCGGAGGTCGGCCTCGACCGCTTCCTCGACGATCGACTCGGCGTCGCCAAGGTCCCGATCCTCGAGCATTCGGCGGGCTCGCTCCCGACCGGGGTTGTCACCCCGATTGAAGTTCATGTAGTATTCGCCTCCCGCAGCGTCGACGGCGGTCAGAACGCTCCCGACCGGAATCGTCTCGCCGCGCCGCTTTGCGTCGCCGACGACGCGCTCGAGCGCGGCCTGCTTCGTCGGACAGCCGAACCCGATCGCGTCCGCGAACCGATCGATGTCCGTCCCGTAGCATTCGAGGTGGTACTGGACGTGGTTCGACTCGATCTCGTACCCGTTCTCGAGGACGGAGACGCCACGCCGGTCGCGTTCGCGGACGCGAGCGCGGACGCCGTAGGTCTCGAGCATGAGCTGTACCTGCCGGGCGAACGTCTCGCTGATCGTCGAGAGGTGGATGCTCGAGCCGCCGTTCGTCCGTGCCGAGACGGAGCCGTCGGCATCCATCAGGCCACGAAGGAACGCGTCGGCGTGTTCCGCGGTCGCCAGTGCCGGATCGAGTTCGAGGTGGGCTTTCGGCGTCTCCATCCCGACGTTGGAGACGAACCTGGCGATCGTGGCGCTGTGGACCCGGATACACGGGACCCTGTCGTCCTGGTACTCGATCACGGGGCGCTTGTCGAACGTCTCGTCGAAAATGTCGACGGCGCGCTCCAGGATCGCCTCGTCGCCGTTCGAGATCCGGACGTGACCGCGATTCTCCCCGCGCCGGGAAAGCATAATATCGCCGTCACCGAAGACGAGTCCGAGCAGGTAACACAGGTCCTCATCGAACTCGTCAGGGATGCGAACGCTGTCGCCGTGTCGGAGCATCGCCCGGTCGATCGACAGCTCCTCGAGGTCGACGTCGATCGCCTCGAGTATTCGTCCGAGTCGATCCAGCGGGACGTGCCGGTTCGGAACCGTGTCATAGAGGAAATCCTCGGTGAGATCGAGTGCGGCCGCCGCGTCCCGGAGCGTCCCGAACTCCTCGCACAACCGCCGGCGAATCAGGGCGACCGACTCGTCGTCGAGTTTCAGCTTCTCGTTCGTGAACTCGAAGTAGTCCTCGATCGGAGGCGTCGATCGGTCGACCCCGTCGTATCTGGGGGCTGCGACGTACTCGCCGGCCTCGACGTCAGCGATCGGTTTCCACTCGAGGCCGTCGTTGCCACATGTCAGGACCGGCGTGTTTCGCGAGGCCTCGAGTTCCTTGCCGCGTGCCGTCTCGATACGGCGACACTGCTTCGGCGGCATTCGCCAGACGTGTGACGTCGATGCGGTCTCGAGCGTTCCGCCGTCGCGATCGAACGTGTAGAGTTCGATCTCGTCCTCGACGGCGGTTTCGGCGTCGACCGGTTCCGGGAGCCGTCGTTCGACGACGTTCCGGATCTCCGCGAACCCGTTCTCCGTGTGGACCAGGGTGTCACCCGTGACACAGAGACCGGCCGAGGACGAGCCCTTCCCAGAGGTGTAGACGGACCTGGGCGCGATGTTCTGGATGTAGCCCAGCATCTGCGACTTGCCCGTACCCGGATCCCCGATCAGCAGCATGTGCAGGTCCCCGCGAATCCGCGAGCCGTCGGGTAACTGCTTCGTCACACCCGAGAACAGCTGCAGGATCATCGCGAGCTTCTCCTGGTCGTAGCCGTAGATCGAGGGCGCGACGGAGCCGATCATCTGCTCGTAGATGTCCGACGACTCCGAGAGGCGGACGATCTCCGCTTTGTCCTCGTCGGTGATGTCCATGTCCTCGAACTGCTCTTCTTCGATCTCGACCGCGACCCCCTCCATGTAGAAATCGAAGATGGGCGACTTCTCGCCCTGGTTGGTCTGTTGCTCGAGTCGCAAGACGCCGGTCGCGGAGACGTGGTCGCCAGGGGTGACCTCCCCGGTGATATCGTCTTCGACGTGGACGTCGATCGACTGGGGGGTCTCCCCGCCTCTAAGCCCTTCGGGACTTTCTTGGATGCGAAGCTTCTGGGCGTCGACGAACTCGGACTGGTCGAAGTTGACCTGGAATGGTCCCTGGCGTTCACAGCCCTGGCACTCGTGAGGCTCCTGGAAGTCACCGGTCGACTGGGGAACACGGTTCAGGGTGCCACAGAGCTGGCATTCGAAGGCTGCTTCCTCGATTTTTGGGCGGACGTCGGTGGCCTTGCGGACGATCCCCCGGACCTCGACGAGCTGGTTCATGTGGCGCGCGCGGATGTCCCGAATCTCGGGCGACTCCGTCTCGGGGAGGTTCCGCACGCGGACGTGTGCCTGACCGAGGCTCACGTCGATCGGTAAGTCGTACAGCCGGAGCGCTTCCTCGGCGTAGCGCTGGAGCTGCTCGGGTTTGTTGAGATAGTCGTCGGCGAGGTCGGGATCGTACCGATAGAGGTCCTGCCAGTCGACGTACAGCGAGCGCTGTTCGGTCGGATATCGCTGCGCAAGCTGCTTGATCCCGTTGTCGTAGTAACTCCGGAAGAACTGCTCGAACGCATCGACGAGCTCGGAGGTTCCCGCTTGCGCCATTGCACTGGGTTAGGTGCGCCATCGGCCATAAAAGGTCGTATACCGCGCCGAAAGTGATCGTGGGATCGCTCGGGTTGTGAACCACGGGCGGAGCACTCCTCCCTGGTTCAAATCCGTGTTCTTTCCAGCCTCGCTGCTCACGGGGTTGTTCGCAGCGAGAATGGGACCGCGCGGTCTAGATCCGTTTCCTCTGGCGTTTTCTTGACTTGCTATTCTACTCGATCGGGACTTGTGATTCGGTGACATCGTTACTCGAAGGTCAGTTTCTGCAGGTGTGGTCGTCGGCACTGTTCCATCCGGTCGCGCTTGCTCGCCTTGTCGTAGTACTTCTCAATCACGTCCTGACTGGCGTCGACCCGCTCACGGACGACTTCACGAGGAACGCCACAGTCTCGGTGCCAAGTGATTGAGCCGGTTCGAACGTGGTGGGGTGCTCGCGACGACGGGCACTGGCTCGAACTGCTGTGGTTGGTGAAGTCGCACGTCGGCCGGGAGTGGCCGTGCGGGCACGCCTGTCGGACACACGGGAACGTCGCCCGGTACATCCAACTCCGGAGGGTGTTGGTCGTCGGTCGTCCCTGAAGCGACGAGAAAAGGGGCTGGCGGCCGTACTCGTCGTGTCTGTCGGCTCGATTCGTTCGAATGTACGCCGATACCGACTTGGCGACCGGTTCATCAATTCCGACGATTCGCTCGCCGTTGAGCTTGTTCTTGAGCGGGGTATCCGTTTCCGGACGGTGCGCGAATTCGATCGACTGCTCGCCGGCGTCGAAATCCCGGAGATCGAGCGCACGAATCCCACCGAGTCTGGCACCGGTGTTCCAGGCGACTTCCAGCAGCGCGTGATACTTCGAGCCGTATCGATCACTGCTCCGGTAGTGCTGGAGCAGCTGGATTGCTCGCTCGGCGTCGAGTTTCGTCTCGCGGGATTGCTCGTCTTCGGGAACGTCGGGGACGTGGACCTTTTCGGCCAGCCCACCGCCCACCGCTTCAATCCGTTCGAGGTACGCGATGAATGCCTGCAGCGTATCCATCTCGTTGTGAAGAGTGTACGAAGCCACGTTCTGACCCGATCGGACGGACTCGAACTGATCGAGAATCCAGCCGTCGAGTTCGTCGACAGTCTCGATCTCCTGGCGTTCACACCACTCCACGAACAACTTCAGCCGATACCGGTACGTGACGAGCGTTTCGTCCGTCAGTTCGGTCTTGCGAGCGTTTAGATACCGCTCGAATCCCTCGCGGGGTGAAAGGTCGGTCGGCCGCTTCATTGCCCACCCTGGCTGACTGGGGAGCGATTCGCCGTCGGTTCGGCCGTCAGTGCGGGACGTTCAAGGCCCCGCCGGTGGTTCTCCAACATGGCTTCGGTAGCTTGGTTACCGGAGCCGCCGCGGATCCAGTGCCCTAACACTGGTCCGCATTTTACTGCCGGACCCGACGGACAGTCAGATCCGCGTGAGTCTCCGGTTAGCAAACCAGTCTCTACCGAGAGAGTATAAATGTTCACATGGATTCGTGTGCTTGACCACACGTATCCATTATCCAAATGTGATATGTTCGTCGCGTAACGAACGAGTTGTAGGTGTGACTGAGAGTGCGAAAAAGCGCTGACTGGATGCAACTCCCGATTGATGAGAGAATTCTTGAAGCCTTCTCTACCTCCGGTATGATCCTGTCTCCGGCAGTTATCGCGAAGAACATCGACAAGAGTCGAGACGAAGTAAACCGTCGCCTTTCGGTCCTTGTCGAGTACGGTGTTGTCACGCGCGTCGAGCGTGGGTACTACGAGATCACCGAGCTCGGCGAGCAGTACCTCGCTGGCGAGATTGACGCCAACAGTATCGAACCGGACAGCTAACCTCACGCCTCACCTCCCCGGAGCGTGAGCGCAAGCCGATCGCGTGGGATCAGCGCCCCAGTCTTCCGGTCACGCAGTTCGTCGAACTCCGGTTCAGCGTTTGCGTATCCAGTCGCACATTGCTGACACCAGAAGTGGTTATTCGTTACTTCCCAGGACCGATGCCCCTTCGGGCAGGTGTATCGCCACCTGTCGGCGGGCGAACGCAGCCGTATCAACTGTTTTGAAGACATTCAGGCAAACCGACAGTCGAGAGTGTAAAAGTGAATGCCCTAAGCCGGTTAGTGAAAGTGAAAGTGATTTACCGAAATTTCCGATTATCAAGACTGATACCTACGCCAAGGATGAAATATATTGGTCGTGTCCCAAACTCGTCTAGAGTCGTAACTGACTCCTGTGGAAACAGGGTCACCTCTGGTACCTACCCCGAAGTGACCCATGCACGCCACAATCGACGCGCAAGTCACGGTTAGCATCGACTTAGACAAAACGCTACCGCTTGCCACTCTCGCTGAATCTCTCACAGAGCTTCACCTCGAGGCGACGATCCTCGAGGAGCTTGTCAAAAGCCTCGACGAGCGCCTCGTCGAGGCGTACTGTGGGGAGAAACACGCGCGCGGAAACGGCGATCGCCGTTTCCAGCGCGCCGGAACCACAACACGAACAGCTGTGACAACCGCAGGAGAGCACGAATTTTCCCTTCATCACGTCAAAGACACCGCTGCCACCGGTGACGATCCTACCTACTTCCGCCCTCTCGAAGATCTCATCAAATTCGACGGGCAGCGCATCTATCAAGAGGATATTTCGCTCCAGAGTACCGAACTCGCTACGTCGCTCAGCTTTCGTGATGCCGTTGCCCACGGCGACGGCTTCACTCCGATGCCTTCGAGAACCACGATCAACCGCCGAGTCCGTGAGTACGGCAGCAAACTCGGTGACTTCGTTCGTGATCGGCTTCCTGGGACGAATGCAGACACTGTCGTTCCTGACGGAACGAAGTGTCATAGCCAGGACGATCACTGCACGTACCACGACGTCAACGTCACTCTCGGACAGATCACCGAAGACAACGCGGAAACCACGCTCTTAGACGTCAATGTCAACGAACCGTGGGACGATACAGCAGAAGATCTCGAAGAGAACGAGGCGATCACTGACGACGCGACGGTCGTCAGTGACGCCGAGGAATCCCTCGTCGACGCCTTCGAGACCAGCTATCGATCTCATCAGCTCGATCTCGTTCATGTCGGTCGAACGCTTGGATACAAGCTGTGGAAGGACGGTACCTTTTCGCTCAAAACGCGGAAAGCGATCGCCTCAGACGTCACAAACGACTTGTTCCATCTGAAAAACTCGGTTGCGCTCCATGCACCGAGGAATGAGCGTTTGGCGATCCGCGAGCGGATCGACCAAACGCTCGAGAACCTCACGAAGGAGGCGTGGCGCTTAGAGCAACAGGACTCTCCAAAAGCAGCGGCGTACCTCCGAAAATGGGCACAAGCAACCGTCACATTCGCCGAACTCGCACTCGAGGGACAAGAGGTTCTGTGGACATCGAACGTGGTTGAACGAGCCATGGGCGAAATCTCGAAGCGGTGTAAAAACCAGTGGATGAGATGGACAGAGTCCGGCTTAGAATCGCTCCTCTGGCTCAATCTCGTGAGATATGCCGATTCCGAGCAGTTCGCGGCGTTCGCCGACGAACTGCTCGAGCGTTCAGCCAAAACAGCCATGACATTGGAGGTGTCAGTTGACGCTACCAGAGGCGAACTCTAGACGAGTTTGTGACGGGACCAGAAAATGGGACCACTCGTCTACAAAATCCGGAAGTACGGCGGATCGCTCATCATCATCGGACACGATGGCGGGGACGTTCACCCGATGGTTCGCGAGCAGTCGAAAGTAGTCAAGAAAGACACCAAGAAAGAGGCGACAATCTACGACTCTATCCGGAATCGCAAGCCCCAGGGCCAGATTGCACGCATCAGCGGAATTCCACCGACTGACTGGCGATTCGACACGCACGAAGCGACGGCGTGGAGTTGGCAGGATCTCCGGACCACCGACGAGGACGACGGACTAAGCGAGTCCGAAGCGGTCGAACAGGCGGCGATCTACACCGTTATCCGGGCGAAACAACAGGGTTTGAGCAATCGACAAGTGGCGAATTTCGTCCCCTGGAGTCACGAGACCGTGCGCAAGCGATGGAACGAATTCGAGAACGACGGACTGCACACCGACACGGTTGCCAACGTCGAGGGCGTGATCGCATGACCGCACGACGGTGGCAGGGTGTCAACGTCAACCGACACCCTGCATATAGGGCCGCGGTCCTCCCCAAACGGATCGACCATTGCGGCCCACGGCCAGCAACCAGACCGGCGGAGGAGTCGATATATAAAACGCGTGACGTGCGTGATGCGGTGTGAATCGCTCGAAGCGAGCGAATCACTTCGGCACGATCTGCGAGAAGCGGATGGCAGCCAAACGACGGTTCGACCTGGAACGATCGAGCTGGCACGACGCAACGTTCCAAAACGGCACACCGGTCGAGATCAAGTCGACGATGCTCGAACACGCGGACGGCCAACCAGGAACGTTCAAAATCTATCGTCGGTATCACGAGAAGCTTCGTCGGGTGGACGGCTGGTACTGTTTCGTCGTCTATCGGCCACACGGATGCTCAGGCCTGACGATCATCAAAGATCGAATGATGAAATCAGCGAACTTGCCACTACTCCGATGGCACGGTGGTGGCGATCACAGGGACACACAACAAGCGAAACTGGCGATCAGTGAGGTTTTCTAATGGCCCCAGTGGAACTCATTTTGAGAGATATGTTTCAGCGATTGTGATGGATACAGGGCGCGTATCTTGGACAAGGGATGTACAGATATCAGCTATTGAATCAATCAGTCCAAGTGAAAAACGTAACGTACCGTTCTCGGTCTGAAAGATCGGCAATATTCTATAACTACAATTATAATTCCACCATCACTACAGCACCATCCGCAACTACGCTTTCGCTTAACGATGTGTTTGCGGTATTGGGAGCGAAACATTCACCTGAATCTGCACCATCACCTCCTACCCGCTTAATCGATTGTGAAGTCTGTCGGAATGATCCTGTTAATCGATGGAAGATAGTACCAAACAGAAGCGTAGTCTTTCCACATAGAAGTAACTCTTCATAAACAATAACACCCACCAATGTTTTTCAGATATGGTTTACAGACCTTCCAGAAGGGCAGTCATCACATCGAGTGGGTTACTCGCCACTGGCCTCGCCGGCTGTCTGGGCACCGCCCAGGAAGAAGACGATTCGCCTTCAAACCCGAACCAACTCCAACAAAACCAACTCCAACAAGCCGACGGCCCAGCACCGGTCGATCTTGGGACTGCCTGTGACTTTTCGATCCTAGCAAAATCCGGGATTTCGAGCGTCCCCAATTCCGACGTGGCGGGGGACATTGGCGTGAGTCCGATTGCGGCAACCGCCATAACCGGGTTCGATTTGACCCTGGATGCAACCGGCGTCTATTCGACATCGACTCAGGTGGGCGGACGGGTGTACGCGGCCGATTATTCGGATCCGACCCCGTCCAGATTGACCACGGCCGTGAGCGATATGGAATCCGCGTTCACCGACGCTATGGGTCGCGTTCCGCCAGACGATACGGAAATAGGTGCCGGAAATATCGGCGGCGAGACATTCACTCCAGGGATCTACAACTGGAGTTCGGACGTGTTAATCGACGGCGATATCACCCTCGAAGGTGGGCCAGACGACACGTGGATCTTCCAGATCGCGGGGGATCTCACCGCGGCTAGCGGGACCACTGTCAATCTAGAAGGTGGCGCGCAGGTCGAAAACATAGTCTGGGTGGTCGCCGGCGGTGCCGGTGTCGAGATTGGGACGGACGCGAACTTCGCAGGAATTGTGCTGGCCCAGACGGGAATTAACGTGCTCACCAATGCAACGGTGGACGGCTGTTTGTATGCCCAAACCGACGTCAATCTGCAGATGGCGACGGTTACTGGATGTGACTGTGATCTTGTAGACCTGAAAGTGGACTCGGACTGTGTTGATGAGCAAGGGCAAATCACGGTAACGAACCCTAACGACGTCTCGGTGATGGTGACCGTCACCGGTCCCGACGGGTACGAGGAGACGATGGAGGTTCCCGCAGGCGGTTCGACAGTGTGGGGGACTCTCGCAGATGGAACGTATTCACTCGAAACCGACCATATCGTAATCGGTCTCGATATCACGACGCTCGACATTGTTTGCGATACTTCCGTGCCTACCGTCGTCACGACCCCGGCGACGGACGTCAACGAGTCGACGGCGACGCTCAACGGCGAACTAACGGACCTTGGTGACTTTGACGCCGTTGACGTCTTCTTCGAGTGGCGCGTCCTCGGCGAGGACGACTGGATCACCACCGAGTCTCAGACGCTCGTGGACCCTGGCGTCTTCAGCGCTGAGATCGAGGATCTCGAGCCCGGCACCACCTACGAATTTCGGGCGGTCGCTGTCGCCAATGATACCCGGGTGGAAGGCACCACGCTTCGAATCATCAAACCGGTTCCAGGTACACCGGACGTGATTACCTCGCCGGCTACGGACGTCAACGAGTCGACGGCGACACTCAACGGCGAATTGACCGATCTCGGAGATTTCGATGACGTCGACGTCTTCTTCGAATGGCGTGAAGTCGGTGCGGAAGACTGGATCGCCACTGGATCCCAAACACTCGAAGAAACCGGCACCTTCAGCGCCGAAATCGAGGGGCTCGAGCCCGGCACCAGTTACGAGTTCCGGGCAGTCGCCGTCGCCAATGACACCCGGGTGGAAGGGGCGATTCTTTCGTTCACCAAAGCCGAACCCGGCGCTCCCATCGTCGAAACACAGTCAGCGACGGAAATCAACGGATCGACGGCGACGCTCAACGGTGAAGTGATCGACCTCGGTGACTTCGACACCGCCGACGTCTTCTTCGAGTGGCGCGTCCTCGGCGAGGACGACTGGAATACCACCGAGTCTCAGACGCTCGAAGAACCGGGTTCCTTCAACGCCGAAATTGAGGGCCTCGAGCCCGAGGTCACCTACGAGTTTCGGGCAATCGTGGTCGCTAATGACGATCGTCACGAAGGAACCATCGTCTCGTTCACCAAAGCCGAGCCCGGCGTCCCCAGCGTCGAGACACAGCCAGCGACGGATATCAACGGATCGACGGCGACGCTCAACGGTGAAGTGATCGACCTCGGTGACTTCGACACCGCCGACGTCTTCTTCGAGTGGCGTGTCCTTGGCGAGGAAGACTGGATTGCTACCGAGTCCCAGACACTCGAAGAAGCCGGCACCTTCAACGCCGAGATCGCTGGCCTAGAGCCCGGTACCACCTACGAGTTCCGGGCTGTCATGGGGGCGAATGACGAACGGTTCGAAGGCGCCACACTATCGTTCACCAAAGCGGTCCCAGCTGCGTTGGAAGTCGAGACAGGGCCAGCGACGGATATCAACGAATCGACAGCGACGCTCAACGGCGAACTACTTTCCCTCGGTAGTGCAGAAGAAGTTACCGTCTACTTCCTGTACCGCGTCAAGGGGACGGCAGTGTGGATGTTTACCGACGAAGAGATCCTCACCGAACCCGGCCCATTCAGCGGAACGGCGACGAACCTCGAGACTGGCACAGTCTACGAGTTCAAGGCTGTCGCCCAGGTGGGCAGTGCGGTGGTATACGGTGAGACTCTGAAGTTCACGAAGGAAGCCGTTGACGAGAAGGAAAAGAAGGCCAAGAAAAAGCGCAAATACGAACGCGCAAAGCGCGAGTATGAGAAGTACAAGAAGAAATACGAGAAAGAGCGGGTGACGAAAAAGCAACTGAGAAAGAAGAGACGCGCCTACGAGCGCGCAAAGCGCGAGTACCAAAAGTATACAACGCATTGTAATAACAGCACCTGATCCGGTCGGACGACCGGTTCCAGGCCGCATTTGGTCGCGGTGGTCGTGGCGCTTATATACCGAATGATCGGGGCTACGGAGAGAAATGAACCGAGCTGTTGTGCTGCATCCATCCTCTGTATTCAGCACTGAGTTGTTGTCTGATCATATGTAATACTATAAAAATTGCTTTGTTGAATAGCTGCTGAACGATGGTTAGAGTGGCTCACAGAGCTTTTCTATGTTGATGATGGCGAACATGAGGACAATTTCACGGAACTGTCGATACCAGCCCAGCGCTCGCACGGCATCGCCGAGCGAGCGCTTCGTTGTCGAGTACGACGTTTCGGCCATCCAGCGCTGAGCGTAGCCTTTTGTCCGGATAAGCGTGTTGTTCCCTGTCGTGAGTGGTTTCGATCCACGCTGTAAGATCAGTGGTTCGACACCGAGGGCGTAGAACTCGTATTTGGTGTGCCAGTTGTGGAAGGCTTTGTCAGCAGCGACGGAAAGCAGGTCGTCCGCGTTCCGGCGGACGACCTGCGGCCCTGTCTTCGTATCGTGTTTCCACCGGGCTGAGATATGAACGTCAAGAACTGCAAGAGACTCTACATCGGTTAATGTGGTCACTTTCAGCGTCTGCACGCTATTCCCGGATCGCTGACGGTAATACGATGATGCAGCGTGTCGGTCGAAGAACGTACTGTCGAGAGCGACGTGTCCAGACTGCGGGTGTTGCTGCGCTGAAACGCGCAGCAACGCCCGCCACACCCACATTTTCAGCCGATCGAACGACTTGTAGATCGTGCTGTAATCCGGCAACTCGTCCTGATCGAGGCCAAGTACGTCACGAACCTCAGACATGTACTTCAGCCGGTTCGGCGTTTCACGGTAGCTATGGCCCTCTTCGAGCCGAAAACAGTGCAAAACGACATGTACCCAGCGGGCGAACCCGCCGCTGGCGGGCTCGCCCGCGTGCTTCCCCAACGCTTGTTTGGCTAGGTCTCGACACTGCTCAACGAAGTCGAGGATATCGATTTCCATACCAACCTCGATTTCCTCGACTTCATCCTTCTAACCCGTGATATCAGCTGATTAGATCGCTCTTCAACAGAGCAGAATACGGCAGTTGATACCCTCCTGAAGCGTCGGCGGGATCGAAATCTTCGTCTCCTCGCCGTCGCCCGTTTCACCCCGAAGCCCTTGCCACCTGGGAGCCATGTGAACGGAAAAGTCCTGTTCACCGGTCGGGTCCTCGTCGGGGTGTCGCTCGATCGTAAGGCGTGGCTCGCGGATCGTCTCGAACGCGATCGGCGTATCGCCGGGCGTCTCACCGCCGTCTGGAGGTAACAGATTCCCGTCGGTGTACCAGAGTGTCACCTCCCACCGCTCACCACGGCGTTGGAACTCACCGGCCTTGCTCCCACCAGCCTGGTCGATGAGCTTGTTTGCGGCGATCCACGGCCCGAGCGTCGGAAAGATAGCGTTCCCATCGAACTCGTGCGGGGCGGGCTCGACGGCGCGAATCGGGCCCGTCACACCAACCCCTCACGATCGACGAAACACGCCGTGCACAACTCGACGGACTGACCGAGTCGTGCCGACACCTCCGGCCCACGATACTCGCAGTCGGCACACGCCGGCCAGAGTGGTTCGTCTGTTTCGTCGTCTGTCTCGTCTGGCTCTGACGGGTCCTGTGGCTCGACACCGAAGGCGGACAAGTCCGTCATCGGCTACTCCCTCCCTCCGAGATCGGCGTCGCAGTACGGACAACGCGCCCGTCTTGACGGGTTGAACTTCGCGAGCGTGGCCGACACTGTGGCCCCGCAGGTGCACCGGTAGGTCACCCTGACTCACCCCCGTGATCGACGAGCGTGGTCTGGTCGTCCCCGAAGGGTGCGAACAGCGTCGGCTGACTCCGGAACAGGTCAACCACTTCGTCGTAGTCGTCGGGCTCGCGGCCGGTGAGTGACCGAAACCGGTTCTTGTGCTTGTTCGCGTGGGCGACGATCCCATTCGGAGACTCCGATTCGAAGCCACAGACGCGACAGGTGAACGTCACAGCACATCACCTCGGACTCGGCGGATTTCGCGAGCACACTCCGGGCACAGTCGTCGAGTAGCGGCGACGGTAGTCTCGCACTGCTCGCACTCGCCGGAGTCGACGATCCGGCTCACGCCGACTCACCTCGCGTATCGCTATGGGTGTGGGCCAGCCCGCGCATCACCGCCACTCGGTAGGTGGTCCGGTGACCGCTCGAAACGTCGTACAGGTCCGACGCCGGAACGAACTCGGCGGTCATCGTTCCACCCCTCCGCCGTCAGTCGCGACGGTCTGACAGAGTGACCGAACGGCCGGATTCAGCTCGTCGAACGGCACACCGAACCGATCAGGACTGTCGAGCGGGTCGACGCTTCCAACGTCGAGACCGGCGGCGCTCCCGTTGGCGAGTCGACCGTAGTTATCGCACTCGGTGCAGCGTTGGGCGCGGTCATCGGCGTCACCAAAGCCTCGTCGGAACTCGGGGGTGACGTGTGAGCCACAGGTTAGGCAACGATTCGCCCGACTGGTGGGCTGCCATCGCTGCATCAGCGATCGCCTCCGAGAAAGCGGATCGCTGTTCTCAGGTGGTTAAAACCGGCAAAAACGCCCGGTTTGTTTTTATACGCAGTGGGACCGCCCGGATTTGAACCGGGGTCACGGGCACCCAAGGCCCGAAGTATACCAGGCTAACCCACGGTCCCGTATCTCCACTTTCGGGCGGACTCCATAAAGGGTTTCGTTCTACGGCGGTCGCTGTGTCACGGCGGAACCGATTTGGGACTCGAGTCCTTCCTCACGAGACATGACCGGCCTCGGCGTCGTCTTGCTGCTCGTTCTCCTCGCGTTGGTCGTCGGCGCCGTCGCGATAATCCGCGCCGTCACGCCATTTATCGTCAACGCGGTCGTGGGGCTCGTCGTCCTCGTCCTCGCCGAAGTGCTGTTCGGTCTCGAGGTCGCCGTAACGGGGCTGACGCTGCTCGTCGTCGCCGTCGCCGGCGTGCCGGGTGCGGTGCTCGTGGTCCTGCTATCGGTCTTCGGCGTCGCCTTCTAGACGCCGGCACGTCGCGCCAGGTCACAGTTCGGCGTCGCGCAGTTCGATGTCCGCGACGAGGTCGTAGGGATGGGCGTCCTTGCGGATGCCGTCGACGAGCGTGAACGCCTCGCCGGGCGAGAGGAAGTGTTCGGTGACGACCCGACCCAGCGGCGTCGGCTCGAAGCCGTCGATGAAGTCGTACTCGAGGAGTTTTCCGAGGGCGTGTTTGGTCGGCACATCGCCGAGCATCCGGTCGTTGAGTGCCTTCGCGGCTCTGCCGCCGACGGTGACGTTCGCTAAGGTCTCCTCGATGGCCGCGTCCTCGTCGTAGCGCGTCATTACCGGCTCCATCTCGCCTTTCAACAGCTTGAACGCGACCTCGTCTTCGGTCATCTCCATCGAGTTGTGGTACGCACAGTCGGGTTCGACCAGCACGTACACTTTCCCCTCGTCGTGGTAGTCGGGCCGGCCCGCCCGGCCGAGCATCTGGTGAAACTCCTGGACCGAGAGCCACTCGATGCCCATCGCCAGCGAGTCGAAGACCACCTGCGAGGCCGGGAAGTCGACGCCCGCCGCGAGTGCAGCCGTGGTGACGACCGCGGCCAGCTCCTGGTCTCCGAACTTCCGTTCGACCGTCTTCCGGCGCTTGTAATCGAGCCCGGCGTGGTAGGCGGCAGCGTCGTACTCGAGTTTCCGGCTGATCTCGTGACACCGCCGCCGGGAGTTGGTGAAGATGATCGTCTGGCCGCGATACCCCTTCGAGGACTCGGTGTCGAACTCGCGTTTGACGAGTTTGTTCTCGACGCGAACCTTCTCGCGGCCGTCCGCGAAGGTGACGTGGCGTTCGATCGGGACGGGCCGTTCCTCGAACTCGATGAGCGTCGCCTCGAGTGCGTTCGTGAGCTGTTCGGGGTTGCCGACGGTCGCGGAGAGATAGACCCACTGGGCCCCGTCGTACTCGTCGCGGCGTTCGGCACGTTGCTCGCAGGTGTACTTGAGCCGCGAGATGAGCCCGTCCAGCCGGTGGCCCCGGTCGTCCTCTTTGAGCGTGTGGACCTCGTCGATGACGACGGTGCCGATGTCGCCCATGTGCTTGCCCGTCCGCAGGGCGTGGTCGATCCCCTCGTAGGTGCCGACGATGACGTCCGCGTTGGGGTCGAACTGCTGGCCGTCGTCGTTGATCCGGCTCGCACCCACCCGGAGGGTGACGTCGACGAGGTGGCCGTATTCGTCCTGGAAGTCCTCGTACTTCTGGTTCGCGAGCGCGACCAGCGGGACGAGAAAGAGCATCGTCCCCTTGCCGTTTAAGACGCGGTCGATGCCCGCCATCTCGCCGACCAGCGTCTTCCCGGTCGCCGTCGCCGAGACGACGAGCTGGTCCTCGCCCTCGAAGAGGCCGTTCTCGACCGAGAGGCTCTGGACCGGCAGCAGGGTGTCGAAGCGGTCCTCGAGCAGGTCCTGAAGGCCGGGGTGGAGGTTCAGCGTGTCGACGGGGACGGGATCGACCTCGTCGGTCGTCGCCGAGATCGTGTCGAACTTCGTCAGGTCCGGGTCGAGTCGCCCCTTGAGCAGGTTGACGATCCGTTCTAAGTCCTGGACCTCGAGCATGAGCTCCTCGAGGCGGTCTTTGGCGGCTCCGGTGACCTCGCCGCCGCCGGCGTAGGTGAGCTGGCGCTCGAGTTCCTCGCGGGCACAGTCCGTACAGATCCAGTCGTCCCCGTCTTTGACCGCGGTGTCGGTGGTAATCGGCGAGTACCGGCCCGCAGAGGCACAGTACCGGCAGGTCCGGACGGTTTTGGCCTCGAGCTGGTAGCCATCGAGCATCTCCTGGAGTTCACGACGGCTCTCGGGGTCGGTCTGTTCGGAGATGCGGATGCGCTTTGCGCGACGGGCGAGTTCGACGAACTCGTCGGGCTGGCGTGGCTCCTCGCTCGAGCCCCGCTTGAGTCGGAATTTCGCGGGACGGGGGCCGGCCGACGTTTCGGCGAGCTCGAGTCTCGCACGGAACAGTCGCTCGCCATCCCTGTTGACGACAACGAGGTAGTCGTCGCCGATCCCGTGACAGAACAGTGTCTCGACGTCCTGGACCTGCTGTGACACTGATCAATCGTAGTCGGTCGGCGTACTTGAGCGGTTCGAAACAGCGACCGTCATCCCTCGGAGCGGCTGTCGTCGAGTATCCAGCCGCCGGTCCGGCCGTTTTCGCGATCGTCGTCCCCCTCCTCGTCCCCGTCGCCGGGTGCAACGGTCTCGGCCCGAGGTGACCGTCGGTCCGAATACGACAAACCGAGGTTCCGGAGGAACGTCCCGAGGTAATCGGGGTGGTACTCGACGTCGAACTCCCGTTTGAGGAGCTGGCGAATCTCTCGTGAGGTCCAGGGCTCGCCGTCCCGAAGCAGTTCCAGCAGGTCCTGGCGTTCTTCCTCGTCGAGCTTCGGGGGTCGTCCGCCCCCGAAATCGGGCATCAACGCCTCGAGTCCGCCCTCGTTCCAGGCGTCGGCCCAGCGATCGCCGGTCGATTCGGACCGACCTTCTCGATCCGCCGCCTCGGCGACGGTATCGCCCTGATAGAGGTTCTTGATGAATCCGATCCGGCGAAGCCGGTGTTCGTCGTCCGCTTCGCGTAGCTTCTCGTCGAGTTCGTCCTCGGTGAGGTGAAACTCGATCTCCTTGCGACGGTCCCCGCTCATCTCGTCGGTACCATCGAACGCAACTCCAAAATTCCCGTCGTTTCGACGGGAGAGCGGAGACACGTCGTCGATCAGCCCGCTTTCCGCGCCGTCGTCGCGATCACGAGCCCCGGACTCCAGACCGGACCGGTGATCTCGTGATCGAGATCGGTCCAGCCTGCCTCGCGAAAGAGTCGCGTCCCTTCCTCGGGATCGTACCGGAAAAACAACGTCGAGGCGACGCCGTCCTGGACGTTTCTGACCGGGTCCCACCACGAGAACGGACGCCGGTTGAATCCGAGCACGAGCATTTCGCCGCCAGGCTTCGTGACCCGGCGGATCGCTCGCAACGTCTCGCACGGATCGGACCAGTAGAGGATCGAGCCGACAGAGACCACACAGTCGAACGTCCCGTCCGCGTACGGGAGGCTCCGGGCGTCTCCGCGGACGAAACGGACGTCCTCGAGCCCGTCCTTTTTCGCAGCCGTCTCGAGCTGTGGACGGCTCAGATCGAGTCCGTGGACGGCCGAGACGTCCGGCTCGAGGTGTGCGATCGTCTCGCCGGTCCCACAGCCGACGTCGAGTACCCGGTCGGCGGCGGCGAGATCAAGACGCTCGAGTGCGGCCCGCTGGAGCGACGGAGGCCAGAACAGCGACGGGACGACGGCGTCGTAGCCAGGTGCGAGAAACTCGAACCAGCGTCGGGCGGCCTCGCGGTCCTGCAGAACTCCCATACTGGGCGATGGACACGGCTCTGCATAACGGTTGGCCGGGCAAGTGCTCGTCTGGTCCGTCGACGGGCCGCACGAGAGTTCAGTGCCCACTCTCGCTCTCATTCAAGGACGGCGATCTCGTCGTCGCCGTGGGGGACGACACAGATGAACGCGGCGTCGTCGTCGCCGTCGTTGCGGTACCAGTGGACGGTACCTGCGGGGACGAACAGGGAATCGCCCGCGCTCACCTCGCGTTCCTCGTCTTCGATACCGACGGTGTACTCGCCGTCGAGTACGTACTGCTCGTGTTCGAGCTCGTTCGTGTGTTTCGGCACCTCGCTACCCGCCTCGAGCGTGAACCGACGCATCGCGAAGTTCGGCGCGCCGTGGTCCTCGCCGATCAGGACGGCCTTCTCGAGGCCGTCGGCGGCGTCGACGGGTTCGTACTCGATCGCCTCGCCGTCACGGATCAGTGGTTCGGCCATGGGTGCCCGTGGACGATGCAGCTACTAAACGTTGTACGGGACTATCCGGCGCTGGCGCTCTCGGGCGTAAAATACTGCAGTCAAGTGCCGATACGCTACGAAATCGCCTTACAGGCGCTCGACGTTCGTCGCGCGCGGGCCCTTGGGGGCCTGCTCGATGTCGAACTCGAGTTCCTGTCCTTCTTCGAGATCCGGGCCGCCGATGTCTTCCATGTGGAAGAACACGTCGTCGTCCGCGTCCTCAGTTTCGATGAATCCGTAGCCGCCAGTGTCGTTGAAGAAATCAACGGTTCCTTTCGCCATTGCCTCTGAAGAGAGCGTCCGCCCACTCATAACCCTTCCGGCTCGTCGGCGGAATCGAACGGGCGAGCGATCTCGGCGTCGCTTTTTTCGCACCCCGCGACGACGTGGGCTGTATGGAGGCGATTACGTTCGGGACCGACGGCTGGCGAGCGACACTCGAGGAGTTCACGACGCCCCGGGTACGGAAGGTGGGACAGGGGGTAGCCTCGTATCTGCACGACGAGGGCATAGCGCGGCCGGTCGCAGTCGGTTACGACGCCCGCGAGAGCTCGCGGGGCTTTGCCGAGGAGCTCGCTCGCGTACTGTGTGCGAACGGGTTCGACGTGTTGCTCTCCGACCGCGATCGACCGACGCCGTGTATCGCTCACGCGATCGTCGATCGGGACCTCGCGGGCGCGCTGATCGTCACCGCCTCGCACAACCCCCCCGAGTACAACGGCGTGAAGTTCGTACCGGAAGACGGTGCACCCGCGCTCCCGTCGGTGACCGACGCCATCGCCAACCGCCTCGCCGAGCCGGATCCGCTACCCGAATCCGAACACGGGAGCATTCGGGAAGTCGACTTCGCCAGCGCCCACGCCGAGGCCGCACTCGAGCGCGTCGACGCTGACCTCGACCTCGAGGGACTGACCGTGGCCTACGACGCCATGCACGGCAGCGGCCGCGGGACGACCGACGACCTGCTCGAGCGCGCCGGAGCCACGGTCGTCCGCCGACGCTGTGACCGCGACCCGACGTTTGGCGGCTCGCCACCGGAGCCGGCGGCCGAACATCTCGGGGAGTTGATCGAGACCGTCGAGTCGGGCGAGGCCGAACTGGGGATCGCGAACGACGGCGACGCCGATCGGCTCGCGGTCGTCACGCCCGAGCGGGGTCACCTCGACGAGAACCTGTTTTTCGCCGCGCTGTACGACTACCTGCTCGAGTCCGGGTCGGGACCGGCGGTCCGGACCGTCTCGACGACGTACCTGATCGATCGAGTAGCCGAGGCAGACGGCGAATCCGTCCGGGAGGTGCCGGTCGGGTTCAAGTGGGTCGCCGAAGCCATGGCCGAGACCGACGCACTCGTCGGCGGCGAGGAGTCCGGCGGGTTCACGGTCCGGGGACACGTCCGGGAGAAAGACGGCGTCTTGCTGGCGCTCGTGGCAGCGGCGATGCACGCCGACGAGCCGATCGACGACCGGGTCGACCGGCTACTCGAGACCCACGGAACCATCGTCCAGGACAAGACGAGCGTCCCCTGTCCCGACGCCGAGAAGGGACGCGCCCTCGAGGCCCTCGAAGACGAGATCCCCGACGCCGTCGCGGGGACGGCCGTCGAGGACGTGAACACGGCCGACGGCTTCAAGCTCCTGCTCGCCGACGGCTCGTGGCTGCTCGTTCGCCCGAGCGGGACGGAGCCGGTGTTGCGCGTCTACGCCGAGGCCGACGACGAGTCTCGCCTCGCGGAGCTGCTCGCGGCCGGCAAAGAGTTGGTCGACCCACTCGTGTAGCTGCAACTGCGGTCACCGGAGCGTCCGGCGTCTACACTCGAGGTTGCGTGCTCCGGGCGGACGGTTATCCGCGACAGGCACGTCGTCCGGAGCATGAGCGGTGACGACGCCGTACGCATGGAACTGACGCCCGACGCCTGGCACCAGAACGACGAGGGTAACTACTACGTCGACTGCCCGGAGTGTGGGTCGGCCGCGTCGCTGATGAACGTCGTCAAACACGGCCGCTGTAACGGCTACCTCGACCAGCAGGAAGACGAGACCGAACTCGACGAGCAAGCGATGAGCTGTACCGCAAAGCTCTGGCTGGAACTCGGGTACACCGGCGGCTCCGGGACGGCATCGGACGACGCCGTCTGATAACGAGGCTGTGAGTCCTTATGAGGGCGACGAGAGACCGAGATCGGTATTACGAGGGCGTCGGCCGTCCCTCGCGTTCGCCCCGGTATCGCTCGTCGTCGATGGACTCGATCGAGAACCCGAGCGACTGGTAGAACGGCCGGACGCGCTCGTCGAACCGCGCGGTGAGTCGACCCTCGCGTTCGAGGGCACACTCGACGAGTGCGGTGCCGATCCCGCGGTCGCGTCGCCGGCGGCTAACGGCGATCGCCGAGACGTACGCGCCGCGATCGCGCGGTTCGAGGACGATCGCGCCGACGAGTCGGTCGCCTTCGACCGCCACGAGGACGTCTCCCGCGTCGAGTCGTGCCTCGAGGTCGTCGATCTCGAGCATCGCGGCGTCCAAGAGTCGCCGAACCGATAGCGACTCCGCGGGCCGTGCCTGGCGGACGAGCATACGGTCAGTGGACGTCTTCGAGACGGCAAAACGTATCGGCTGCGGTCGTCGAACGTATTTGTCCCCCGGCCCAAGAGAACGTACGATGGACTACAGCTACACCGGCGACGCACACCAGGTGCTCCGGGAGGCCTACGAGTCCGACGCGGAGCCGTTCCCGACTCGGTCGATGGCGTTTCCACAGCGCGATCCCCAGCGTGCGGAACTCGACGTCCTCGAACGCCTGCTGTTCCCTCGGTGCTGGAACGCCGAGGCCCTGCTCGCGGACGAGGACGCGATCCTGGCCCTGCTCGAGGAACTCGGCGAACTCTTCCGTACCGGAATCGCACCCTACGCCGAACGCGATCCGACAGAGACAGTCGAGACGGTCTTGGATCGGTTGCCGGCGCTCAGGGAGACGCTGAAACGCGACGTCGAGGCCGCCTACAAGGGCGACCCAGCCGCGAAGAGCTACCTCGAGGTCATCCGGTCGTATCCCGGTGTGCGCGCCATCACGATGCAACGGATCGCACACGTCCTCTACGAGACCGGCGAACCCGAGTTCGCTCGCGAACTCACCGAGTACGCAAAGCGGGTGACCGGCATCGACATCCATCCCGGCGCGGAGATTGGCGAGTACTTCTTCGTCGATCACGGTACCGGCGTCGTCATCGGTGAGACGGCGACGATCGGCGACTGGGTACGGATCTACCAGGACGTCACGCTCGGGGCCTTGCACTTCGAGGAGGAAGAAGACGACGAGCACACGCTAAAGAAGGGCTACAAGCGCCATCCGGACATCGGCGACCACGTCGTCATCGGCGCGGGAACGAAGGTGCTGGGAGCGATCACCGTCGGCGATCACGTCAGTATCGGTGCGAACTCGTGGGTGACCGACGATATCCCGGATCACACGAAGGTGTTCGTCGCCGAACACCCGGATCAGGTGCGAACACGGACCGAGTAGCCGGACGGTTCCACGAGAGCGCGACCGATCCCGGTTCGGCGGGGCCGCCGGGAAAACGTTACGGCACCAGACACGAGACACTGACACGATGGAGCTCACGCCGGCGACCGTCGACGAGCTGGCGGCCAACTACGAGACCGACCAGCCCCTGGCCGACGTCGAGGACGAACACCGCGAGTTGCTACCCGCGACGTTTTCGAGCGACTCCTACGGCTGGCGCGACGTCGAGTGGGTCGTCCAGTGGTACTTCCGGCGGTTTCTCGGCGCGTACCCCGACGACGAGCGCCGCGAGACTGAGACGGCCATCCGCGAGAACGACTTCGAGGACGTACAGACGGCGATCGGCGACGCGATGGCAGCCGACGAAACGACGGCGAAACTCGAGTCGCTGACGTCGCTTTCCGGCGTCGAGGTCCCCGTCGCAAGCGCGTTCCTCGCGTTTCTCGAGCCCGAACGGTACCTGGTGGTGAGCCCCGCCGAGTGGCGCGTCCTCCGCGCGGCCGGCGAACTCGATGAACCCTATCCCGACCCGCCGTCGCCCGCGGACTACGAGCGATACCTGACCCGCTGTCGGGTCGTCGCCGACCGCTGTGAGTGCTCGCTTCGGACGCTGTATCGCGCGCTGTGGCAGGTGCGGAGGAACGACGCGAGCGGATCAGCCGCCTTTGATCAAGCGTAAGACGGTGACGTGGTCGGTCTCGACCGGCTGATCTTCCGGCACCGGTCGTCCGTCGACGAGGACGCTCACCTCGTGAGGGCTCAACTCGACGGCCTCGAGCAGGTCGGCATACGTCGAGGCGTCGCCGAGCTCGAGGTCGTGTGTCCCTTCACCCTTGACGTCGACGGTGACGTGCATACAGAGCGTTCCCGGCGGGAGAACTTGAGCCCGTCGCTCACGTCGGCCCGAGCAGGCCGACGTCTGACCCTGCCACGTGCGGGTTTTTGTGAGTCGCCGTCGACAGTCCGGACATGGCACTCGTCGCGTTCGATTTCGACGGGACGCTCTCACAGTCGGATATGACCGTCCTCCTCGGGGAGGAAGCCGGTGTCGGCGACGAGATGAGCGGCCTCCTCGAGCAGGGACGTCGCGGCGACCTCGGCGTCGGGGAGAGCCTGCGCCAGCGTGTCGCCCTGCTCGAGGGAGTCCAGACGCGACAGGTCGACGCCGCCTTCGATCGCATCTCGTTGCGTGCGGGCGCGGCCGACCTGATCGGCGATCTCCGACGATCCGGCCACCACGTGGCGATCCTCACGGGGAGTTTCGAACGCGGCGTCGAGCGAGCACTCGAGGCGGCGGGCATCGCGGTCGACGATATCGTAGCAAACCGGCTCGTCGTCGAAAACGACGCGCTTACGGGCGAACTCGAGGGACCGCTGCTCGAGGGCAAGAAGGACGGCCCGCTTGGCGAAATCGCGACGAGAGCGGGGATCGATCTCGGACGAGCGATCGCGGTCGGCGACACCCGGTCGGACCTGCCGATGCTTCAGGTCGCCGGCACGGCGATCGGGTTTGCTCCCGATTCAGTCGTCGAACAACACTGCGACGTCGTCGTGACCTCGATCCGTCGGCTCCGGCTGTACTTCGAACAGCACGAGATCGTCGACCTGCCGGAAGGAGAGCAGTAGTTCGTCGATCTCAATCGGTCTGTGGAATCGACCACGCGCCGACGGCAAACGCGACGACGGCGATCGCCGCGAGAATTCCGAGGTTCGCAAGCGCCGGATCGACGCCGGCGACAGCGGGCGTCTCCGCGCCGGGGTAGGTCGCCGCCCGGACCCCGCGGGCGAAGTAGGTCAGCGGCGAGAGGTTCACGAGCGGCGCGAACCAGCCGGGGAGTTGCTCGAGGGTGACGAACGTCTCCGAGAGAAACAGCAACGGAAGCGCGATCGTGTTGCTCGCGGCGACGGCTCCGTCACGGGAGTCGGTGTAGCTGCCGAGCATGACACCGAACCCACAGAAGCAGACGACGCCGACGACGACGTAGGCGACGAGCAGCGGGGAGAACGAAACCGCCGCCCCCGTCAACGCGAGCACGAGTCCGAGGATGAGCAGACTCGCCACGCCGATGATGACCGTGTTGACGATCGTCTGGGCGAACAGCCACTCGGTCTTCGAAAGCGGCGTCGTCGCGAGCTTCTCGAAGCGACTTCCCTCACGGTGACGAGCGACCTCGCTTCCCAGCCGCGACAGCGGCGTGAAGAGAACGACGGCCGCGATGTAGCCGGGAACGTAATAGCCCGGCGGCTCGGCGAAGAGCCCGCCGCCCGTCGGATCAGTTCGCACGAGCGCGCCGAAGATGACAACCAGGATGACGGGGAAGAAAAAGGTGAAAAAGACCGCCGTCCGCCGACGGGTAAACGATCGCCAGTCGGCCCCCGCCTCGGCACGAATCCGGGCGAGTCGGCTCATCGCGTCTCACCCCCTGCCGGCGCGATCGGCGTCTCCACCCCGTCGCCCCGACGCGTGCGGGCACGTTCCGCGTCGTCCGCAAGTGCGAGGTAGACGTCCTCAAGATCGGGCTCGGACCACGCCAGCCCGGTGTAGGCGATGTCCCGATCTTCGAGGTAGTCGACGACGCGTCCGATCTCGGCGGGCGTGACGCCCTCGACGAAGACGACACCGTCCCGTCTCGTGGTCGCCTGCGAGAGGTCGTCGAACGCGTCCGCTCCGGCGTCCGTCTCGACGGCGAGGCTGCTCTCGCCGCCGTGTGTCGCGACGAGCTCGTCGGGCGTGCCGACGGCCACGAGTTCGCCGTCGGCGAGCAGGCCGACGCGATCGGCCAGTCGCTGGGCTTCGGCCATGTCGTGGGTCGTGAGAAAGACGGTCGTGCCGTCGGCGGCGAGCTCTTCGATCAGCCGCCAGACGGTTCGTCGGCCGGCGGGGTCGATACCGGTCGTCGGCTCGTCGAGAAAGAGCACGTCGGGATCGTTGACGAGCGCAGAACCGACACAGACTCGCCGCTTTTCTCCGCCCGAGAGGTCCTCGTACCACGTCCCGCCGACGTCGGCCAGTCCCACGTCGACGAGGACGGAGTCGGGATCCCGACTCTCTTCGTAGAGACCGGCGTAGTAGGTGAGCAGTTCGTGAGCGGTGAGTCGGTCCGGTGGCGCAAAGTTCTGTGGCAGTACGCCGAGGCGACCGCGGTCGACGTCGGCGGGTCGGTCGCCGAGCAGTCGGACGCGTCCCGAGTCGGGCTCGAGCGTGCCGGTGAGTCCCCGAACGAGCGTCGTCTTGCCGGCCCCGTTGGGACCGATGAGTCCGAACACTTCGCCGCGATCGACCGACAGCGAGACGCCGTCTACGGCGACGACATCGCCGTAGGTCTTGCGTACACCCTCCGCGGCGACGACGGCTTCCATGCGGGCGAGTTTCGGCCGACGGCGGGTAAGCCGTTCGGTTCCGTCCGCCGGAGTCACTCGAGCGCCGACGACCGGACGTCGGTCATCGATTGCAGGGCCAATCGTTACGCCGCCAGTTGCCCTCGAGCGTGTATGGCGAAGATCGGCTACACCCTCTCGAGTGAGGAACACGGGCCGAACGCGCTCGTCGACAACGCCGTCCGCGCCGAGTCGGTCGGCTTCGAGTTCGTGTCGATCTCGGATCACTTTCATCCTTGGACCTCGACGCAGGGCGAGTCGCCGTTCGTCTGGAGCACGCTCGGAGCGATCGCACGGGCGACCGACGACCTCGAGGTCGGCGTCGGCGTCACCTGTCCGACGATCCGGATGCATCCGGCGATCCACGCCCAGGCCGTCGCGACCGTCGCCGCGATGTTCGAGGGACGGTTCACCTTCGGCGTCGGCACCGGCGAGAACTTAAACGAACACGTACTCGGCGATCGCTGGCCCGAACACGAGGTCCGTCTCGAGATGCTCGAGGAAGCGATGACGGTCATGGAGAAACTCTGGACTGGCGAGAACGTGAGCCACCATGGCGAGCATTACACGGTCGAAAACGCCAGACTGTACACGCTTCCCGAGGAGCCGCCGCCGGTCGTCGTGAGCGCGTTCGGGCCGAAGACCGCACGGATGGCCGCCGAGCACGGCGACGGGCTCTGGACCGTGGGTTCACAGGAGAAGATCCTCGAGGCCTACGAGGAGGCGGGCGGCGACGGACCGACCTACACCCAGCTCGACGTCTGTTACGCCGAGACCGAAGACGAAGCGGTAGACACCGCCTACGAACACTGGCCCAACACCGCCTTACCAGGCGAACTCAGCCAGCAGCTCCCGACGCCGGCACACTTCGAGCAGGCGATCGAGATGGTCGACCGCGAGGACATCGCGGCGGGCTCGACCGTGACGAGTCCCGATCCCGAGGATCACAGAGAGCGCATTCGGGAAGCGATCGACGTCGGCTACGACTACGTCTACGTCCACCAGATCGGTCCCGACCAGTCGTCGTTTTTCGAGTGTTACGAGACGGACGTGGTGCCGGCATTCGAGTGACACCGCGGGTCGTACGTCGACTCCGGCGCACCCGTACGCCCTTCGGTTGCACGGGGACACGGGTACACCGCTGCGAGACCGGCTATCGCCAGCTTTTACTCGGTTAGCGCTCGAGCCACGGCATGGATCAGCTGGAAGCGTCCCTGCTCGAGGCACCGATCGTCGAGAAAGACGGCTATCACTACTTCGTCCACCCCATAAGCGACGGCATCCCCAGGGTCGATCCCCAGCTCCTGCGCGAGGTCGCCGTTCAGATCGTCCGCGTGGCAACGCTCGAGGATGTCGACCGGATCGTCACACCCGCGGCGATGGGCATTCACATCTCGACGGCCGTCTCGCTGGCCACCGACATTCCGATGACGGTGATCCGCAAACGCGAGTACGGGCTCGACGGCGAGGTCGAGATCGCCCAGCAGACGGGCTACTCCGAGAACGAGATGTACATCAACGACGTCCGCGCGGGCGAACGCGTCCTCGTCATCGACGACGTGCTCTCGACCGGCGGGACGCTGGCGGCCGTCCTCGAGGCGCTCGAGGAGATCGGTGCCGAGGTCGTCGACACCGTCGCCGTCATCGAAAAAGTCGGCGACGAAAACGAAGTCGCTGACGCGGGCTACGACGTCGAGACGCTGATCCAGGTCGACGTCGTCGACGGCGAGGTCGTCATCGTCGAGGACGAAGGGTGAGACGGACCGTCTCAGGGCCGCGTCGTCGCCCAGACGGCGGTGACCGCCAGCAACGCCGCCGGTAGCAACGGAAAGATGAGCAACATGAAGAAGTAGTAGTCGCCGCCAAACGGCGGTAACAGCAGGATCGCAAGCGGCGCGACGATGAACGCGAGGATCATGACGCCGACCAGAACCCACCCCCGCCAGCCGAACTCGCGGTCGACCTCGGCCGGATGGGGAGCGTCGTGGTCGTCTATCGCATCGGCGTCGTCGGTGGACCCGTCGCCGTCGAACGCCGCCGGATCGTGGACGTAGCCGCCGTCGTCACTCGAGGTCACGCCTCGAGGTTACGGCTGCGCCGGCATAGCCCTCACGGTTCGCTCGGCTACAGTTCGCTGTCGGGACGGACGACGACCTTGCCAAAGCCCTCGCGCTCTTCGAGCATCTCGTGGGCGCGGGGCGTCTCGCTCATCGGGAAGACGTCACGGATCGCGGGCTCGAAGGTGCCGTCCCAGACGAGCTCGAGCACGTCGTCGACCTGTTCGGGCGTGGCCATCGTCGAGCCGATGATCTCGAGCTGGTTCCAGAAGATCCGTGGGATGTCGGTCTCGGGGTTGCCGCCGCCGGTGCCCCCACAGGTGACGAGTCGGCCGCCCTTGGCGAGGCTCTTGATCGAGTCCTGCCAGGTGGGTGCGCCGACGTGTTCGACGACGACGTCGACGCCCGCGCCGTCGGTCTCCGAGCGGACCCACTTCGCGAAGTTCTCCTCCTCGTAGTTACAGACGTAGTCAGCGCCGTGGTCTTTGGCGTACTCGAGTTTTTCCTCCGTGCTGCCGGTGGCGTACACTTCCGCACCCGCGTAGTCGGCGATCTGGAGGGCGGCGTGGCCGACCCCGCCGCTGGCTCCGAGGACCAGCACTTTTTCGCCGGCCTCTAGGTCCGCACGATCGATCAGCATCCGCCAGGCGGTCTGGAAGACGAGCGCACACGAACCCGCGACCTCCCAGTCGACGTGTTCGGGCACCGGGATCAGGTTGTCCTCGGAGATGGCGGTGTACTCGGAGTGGACGCCCGGGACGTGCTCGCCGATGATGTGGAAGTTCGGATCGAGCGTGGGGTCGTCCATCCGGAGGTCGCCGACGCCGGCCGAGACCGCCACGTGGTCGCCTTCCGAAAAGCGGGTGACGTCCTCGCCGGTCTCGACGACGACGCCCGCGCCGTCGCTGCCCGGGATGTGGGGCATCTCGAGGTCGAGCGTCGGGAGCCCGCGTCGGGTCCAGACGTCGAGGTGGTTCAACGCCGCCGATTTGACGTCGACCAGTACCTCGTCCCGGCCGACCTCCGGATCGGGGTACTCGCCGTACTCGATGACGTCCGTGTCGCCGTGCTCGGTGATCTTGACGGCTTGCATACCAGCATCAACGGATAGGCCATACTAAACGGTGGTGCTAACGGCAGTAGCCGATCGTTTACTCGACAGTCGACGACAATGTACGCCATGTGGGGTCGTCGACGACCACTCGAGACGGGGTGGGGTGAGACGGACGGACCGTTTTTCACACCACGAGGTGAAAGGTGACCGTGACCAGCCAGTCATCCGGCAACACAGTCGGTGCGGCGATCGTCACGATCACCTCGGAGGGATCGCTCGATGACGATCCCGCGGGCGATTCGGTCGCCGAAGCGTTCGAGGCGGACGACCACGAAATCGCGACGCGCGAGCTCATCGCACGCGGCCACGACAACGTCCAGTCGAAGGTGTCACGCGCCGTCGACCGGGACGACGTCGACATCGTCGTCACGGTCGGCGGGACGGGCGTCGAACCGCAGGACGCCACGCTCGAGGCAGTCGGACCGTTGCTCGATAAGGATCTGCCCGCCTTCGCCGATCTGTTTCACGCGCTCACATACGACGAAATCGGAATCAGCGTCGTCTCGAGTCGGGCACTCGGCGGGATCGCAGACGGCGTGGCGATCTTCTGTCTCCCCAACGACGAAGTGACCGCACGAATCGCGAGCGAGGAGATCATCGTCCCACAGGCATCGCGGCTGGCGACGCTTGCGAACGGAACGCGAGACGAGGAGGAAACAGAGACGTGACGGGCGAGCAAGAACAGAAACAGACGGTCCGCGAACGCGTGTGGGACGATCTCGAGGACCGCGGCGAGGCGCGGTTTCCGTTTCCACCCCACGGCCGCATCCCCAACTTCGCCGGTGCGAGCGAGGCAGCCGATCGCCTGGCCGACCAGTCCGAGTGGCACGAGGCGGAGACGATCAAGGCGAACCCCGATGCGCCACAGCTTCCCGTCCGTCGCCGGGCGCTCCGGGAGGGGAAGACGGTCTACATGGCCGTGCCGCGACTGCGCGAGTCGGATTGCTTTCTCGAACTCGATCCCGACGAACTCGCCGACTACGACGCCGCGACGACCGTCTCGGGCTCGTCGGAACACGGCGTCCAGATCGGTCCCGACGACGTCGCCGAGATCGACCTGATCGTCTCGGGAAGCGTCGCCGTCACGGAAGCAGGGGCACGGGTCGGCAAGGGCGAAGGATACAGCGACCTCGAGTACGCCATCCTTCGTGAACTCGAACTCGTCGACGAGGAGACGCCGGTCGCCACGACGGTTCACGAACGACAGGTGATCGAAGGGCCGGTGACGACGGGTGAACACGACGTGTCGATGGACCTGATCGTCACGCCGGAGCGGGTCGTTCGACCGGCCGCTGGCGCGAACCCGACCGGAATCGACTGGGAACTCCTATCTGAGGACCGCCTCGAGGAGATTCCGGTGTTGGGACGGCTCCGGTCGGGAGCCGAATCCTGAGGCTGTCGGTCGTGGACCTGCGAGCTACGGTCGGCCAGCGCGTGTCGGACGATCCCGTTCCAACGGCTGATTACGTATGTCTGACCGACGTACGGGTCGTCGAAAACTGCAGGGCAAAGGCGAGCCGTCGGGAGCGCGGCCCGCCGGCAGACAGGAAAAGCCACGATCATGCCCTAGGTGATGGTGGGGGAAGGTGTGGTGGGGGTGCTGGAAGTCGCGGGTCGACGAAGTGGTGGGGGTGGGGTGGGGGTTGGGTTCGTCGTCGCCCGTCGACCTCCAATCCAGTATTGGATCCAATGGTACTTGAACGGGGGCGACGGTATAGGACCCTTAGCCCGGATTTCCGCGAGTTTAATGCCAGTTTACGAGAGTGAAATTCGGGGAGAAACCGTTCACGTCGCCGGTATTCAGTTAGTCGACGAGCTCGTCGGCGACCACGTCGGCTGCGACGAGTCGCGGGTCGATCGCGAGATCGAGCTGTCCCCTGACGAACTCGGGGACCGAATCAGTCGCGTAGACGACCGTCCGGAGGTCGTCGTTTACGTCGACCGCGATCGGGATCGTCGTCGCCTGGGCGACGTCGGTCAGCACGTACAGATCGGCCTCGACGATGCCGGCGTCCTCCAGGTCGGGTCGCGTGAGGTGGGCGTCCGAGTCGACCCGAGTGACGTCGACGCCCGCATCCTCGAGGGCGTCGCCGATGTCGTCGTCGGGGCCAGCGACAATCGCCTGCATCACTCGTACTCGATGGTCGCAGGTGGTTTGTGCGTGACGTCGTAGACGACCCGGGCGACGTCGTCGTTCTCGCCGGTGATCCGAGACTGGATGCGCTGGAGGGTTTCCCAGTCGATCTGCTGGGCCTGGGCGGTCATCCCGTCTCGGGAGTCGACCGACCGGACGGAAACGACCCAGCCGTGGACGCGGTTGTCGCCTTTGACGCCCGTCGCCTTGCCGATCACCGCAGCGAGCGCCTGCCACGGGTCGTACTCCTCGAGTTCCTCTTCGACGACGTGACAGGCCTCGCGGGCGACCGCGAGTTTCTCCTCGGTGACCTCGCCGATCACGCGCACGGCGAGTCCGGGGCCGGGGAACGGCATCCGCTCGGCGACGACCTCCTCGAGGCCGAGGTGACGCGCGACTTCCCGGACCTCGTCTTTGTAGAGGTCGCGGACGGGCTCGACGATGTCCTCGAAGTCGACGACCTCGGGCAGACCGCCGACATTGTGATGGGACTTGATGCCCCCTTCGCTCTCGATGCGGTCGGGGTAGATCGTCCCCTGCACGAGGTAGTCGGCGTCCGCATCGCGGGCCTCGCGTTCGAACTCCCGGATGAACTGCTCGCCGATGACCGCGCGTTTCTCCTCGGGATCGGTGACGCCAGAGAGGGCCTCGAGGAATCGCTCTCTGGCGTCGACGATCCGCAGCGAGTCCATGTAGGAAAACGTCTCTTCGATCTGTTCGGTCTCGCCTTTGCGCATCAGGCCGGTGTCGACGTAGACCGGGGTGAGCTGGTCGCCGACGGCCTCGTAGGCCAGTGCGGCGGCGACCGAGGAGTCGACCCCGCCCGAGAGGGCGATGACCGCATTTGCGTCGCCGATTTCGTCGTCGATCTCTTCAATTGCGTCTGGTACGAACGTCTCTGTCTCTACCATCAGTGAGTAACCTCCGTTTCAGTGTCCGATTCGGTCTCCGGGTCCGTGACAGTCCCGCCGTCGTGTGCGAGGGCAGCTTCGACCAATCCCAGAAACGGCGGACTCGGCTGTCCGGGCCGGGACGTGTACTCGGGGTGAAACTGCGTCCCCAGGAAGTAGGGGTGGGTCTCGAGTTCGAGGATCTCCATCCGGTTTCCGGCCGTCCCGGAGAACACGAGCGGTTCGTCCTCGAAGTGATCGAAGTACTCGGGGTTGACCTCGTAGCGGTGTCGATGACGCTCCGTACAGGACGTATCCTCGTAGAGGTCGTACGCGAGCGTCTGGGGCTCGATCACCGTCGTGTGCTCGCCGAGTCGCATCGTTCCGCCCAGGTTCTCGACCTCGTACTGTTCGGGCAGGATGTCGATGACGGGGTGGGGCGTCTCCTCGTCCATCTCCGCTGAGTGAGCGTCCTCGAGCCCGAGCACGTTGCGGGCGTACTCGACGACGGCCATCTGGAAGCCGAGACAGAGCCCGAGGAACGGAATCTCGTTCTCGCGGGCGTACTGGACCGCCCGGATCTTCCCTTCCGAGCCACGCATCCCGAAGCCGCCGGGGACGATGACCGCGTCGACGGCCTCGAGCTGGTCGTCGTAGCTGTCGGCCATCTCGTCGGCGGCCACCCAGTGGACGTTGACGTCGGCTCCGACCTCGAAGCCAGCGTGTTTCAACGACTCGTGGATCGACATGTACGCGTCCTCTAAGTCGTACTTGCCGACGAGCGCGACGTCGACCTCGTCGTCTTTCGCCGTGGTGACGATCTCGCGCCACTCGTTCGATCGCTCACCCTCCGGCAGGGCGTCGTCGTCGAGCCCGAAGTGCTTGAGGACGTACTGGTCTAACCCCTCGTCTTCGACCATCAGCGGGACGTGATAGACGTCCTCGACGTCGGGGTTCGAGAACACCGCCTCGGTGGGGATGTCACAGAACAGCGCGATCTTCTCTTTGGTCTTCGGCTCGAGGCGGTCCTCACAGCGGCCGACGATGACGTCGGGCTGGAGGCCGATCGAACGCACCTCCTTGACGCTGTGCTGGGTCGGTTTGGTCTTCTGTTCGCCGTTTTTCGAGTACGGCACCAGCGTGACGTGGACGAACAGGATGTCCTCCTCGTCTTCTTCGTGGGCGAACTGACGCAAGGCCTCGAGGTAGGGCATCCCTTCGATGTCGCCGACGGTGCCGCCGACCTCGACGAGACAGACGTCAGTGCCCTCGGCGGCCTCGCGGATGCGCCGTTTGATGTCGTCGGTGATGTGTGGGATGATCTGGACCGTCTTTCCCAGATAATCGCCCGCACGCTCTTTCTCGATGACGTGCTGATAGGTCTTCCCCGTCGTAATGTTGTGGTCCGAGGTCATGTCGATGTCGAGGAACCGTTCGTAGTTCCCCAGGTCGAGGTCGACCTCGCCGCCGTCTTCTAAGACGTAGACCTCGCCGTGTTGGTAAGGGTTCATCGTCCCCGCATCGACGTTGAGGTAGGGGTCGATCTTTACCGCGGTCACGTCGAACCCGGCGTTTTTCAGGAGTCGACCGGTGCTCGCGGCCGTGATTCCCTTGCCGAGTCCCGACATCACCCCGCCGGTGACGAAAATGAACTTGTTCCCCAGCGAGGGGTCGTACTCAGTGTCCGGTTCCGTCGGCATACCGAGTGTCCGCGGGAACGATTGAAAACGATTTCGGGACCGCACCGCTCCGCGAACGGCTAGCACCCTCCACGCCCGCCGAGACGCCGGGCCAAATATTTTTCACTGGTAAGAGGACCGTCGCACTCGTGGCGGTAACCGGCGACTCGGCGTTCGATCTCGGGCGGATGGCCCGCAACCGGTACGTCGACACGCGGTCACGACCGACGAGCCGACCGCCAGCTGGACGTGACGACAGTGGGGCCACCGCTCGGCGGTCGACGCCCGAGAACGTCACCTCGCAGCCGACGACGAAAAGTAGGTTCCGTCCGTCGGGTCGAGTATGGCGGATCTGCACGTGACCGTCGACGGTCGCGACCTCGAGGCGAGCTGGACCGACGGGACAGCCGACACGCGGGCCGCACTCGAGGACGCACTCCCCCTCGAGGGTGAGGCGACCCGCTGGGGCGACGAGCTGTATTTCGAGATTCCGGTCGACGTCCCCGCCGAGAACGCCCGCGAACGCGTCCCCGAAGGTGCGGTCGCCTACTGGCCCGCCGGCAACGCGCTCTGTCTGTTCTGGGGGGAGACGCCGGCCAGCGAGGGCGAGGAGCCGCACGCGGCGTCGCCGGTAACCGTCGTCGCGCGACTCGAGGACGTCTCCCCGCTTTCCAGCCTCGAGGGTGGGGCGCGGGTTCGACTCGAGCGCGTCAGTCGATAATCTCGTCCTCGTCGAACGTAAACGGTTCCTCGGCGACGAGCCTGACGCTCTCGATCCGGGTTCCCGTGACGTGCTCGACGACGACGCTGATGCCGTCGTGTTCGACCCGGTCGCCTTCCCTGGCACGTCGACCGATCCGGGCGAGTACGAAGCCAGCGATCGTATCGTACCACGTCGTCTCCGGAAGCTCGAGGTCGAGCGTCTCGTTGACGTCGCCGATGGATACCTCACCCTGGATCGTCGCGGTTCGGTCGCCGATGATCTCGATTGGCGCTTGCTCGAGCGGCTGGAGGATCTCGCCGACGACCACCTCGGTCGGGTCCTCGGTCGTGACGATCCCCTCGGTCGTGCCGAACTCGTCGACGACGACCGCGACGTGGGCCTGGCTCCCCTGGAGCTCCGCGAGCACCTCGTCTGCTGGCATCGTCTCGGGGACGTGAACCACAGGTTCGAGGACGTCCTCGAGCGATCGCTCGGTCGGATCGCGTTCCCCGTAGTGGCGCTCGCGGACGAGTTCACAGACGTTGACGGTGCCGACGACGGTGTCGAAACTGTCCTCGTAGACCGGCAGGTGCGTGTGGCCGCTGTAGGCACACGTCTGGATGGCGTCCTCGAGGCTCTCACCGAGTTCGACCGCGTAGACGTCCGGCCGGGGGACCATGATCTCGTCGACGTGGGTCTCGGAGAACCGGAAGATGCGCTGGAGCCGCTCGCGTTCGTCGGCCTCGATCGCGCCCGCCCGTTGGCCGGCCTCGATCAGCTCCTGGAGCTCGGAACGGGTGACGTAGGCCGACTCGATCCGGGTGCCTGCACCGACGAGTTTGTTGATCGCGCGAGTGAGGACGTCGAAGACGACGACGAACGGGTAGAAGACGTACTCGGAGAGTTGCAACGGACGGGCGACCCGCATCGCCCAGGACTCGGTGTTCTCGACGGCGTAAGACTTCGGGGCGCTCTCACAGAACAGCAACACCAGCGCCGTAACCCCAACCGTCGTAATGAGAACGGCCTGGCCCTGGGAGACGTAAAAGCCCAGCAGGGCCGTCGTCAGACTCGACATAGCGACGTTAGCGACGTTGTTACCCACCAGGATCGTCACGAGCAATCGGTGTGGATCCTCGAGCAGGCCCTTCGCGACGGCGGCGTTCGGGACGTCCTCCTCGAGGAAAACGTCGAGACGGTGTTTCGGAAGCGCGAACATCGCAATCTCAGACGACGAGAAAAAGGCGGAGACGCCCATCAGCATCGCGACCGCGACGACGCCCGCGGCCGTGAGGACCGACAGCGAAACGGCATCGATCACGGACGTAGCCGCGACCGCGCCCACGTCGGTCACGTCGACGGACGACCGGAATGCCAGGAGACGTATCATTTTTCGGGCGTCACGGGCGGAGAGAACGTAATACTGCCGGACGTACGTCGTGGCGGGCTGGCCGTCGAGGCTATCACGCGAGACGCAACGCCCCCTCCGATTATAAATATCAACGGAGACATAGATAGGCGTGGTGCCCACAATGTCTGATCCCTGGTACGGACGACGAATGGCGGTTGACGACGTCGAGACGTTCCTGAACGAGCAGGGAACCGGCGTACTCTGTCTCGCACGCGAGAGTCGGGCCTACGGCATCCCGATCGCGTTCGCCTACGACGCCGACGGCGAGCGGGCGATCCTCGATCTCGGGTTCGCCCCCGAGAGCAGAAAACGCGAGTTCGTCGACGCAACCGACGAGGTCTGTCTCACCGTCTACGAACACGACGCACCCGACGACTGGACGAGCGTCGTCCTGAGCGGCGAACTCGTCGCGCTCGAGGAGGACGAAATCGGCGAGGAGACAGAATCCTGGTTCCACGAGGTCGCCGGCGACATCGACGTCGACGCGAGCGAACTCGAACTTCAGTGGTACGAGCTCGTAGCCGAGACGGTCTCCGGGCGAGTGCAGTAACGTTTGACGGTTTGCCGCCGTGTCTACGCGTGTCGCGTTCGACACGCTCGCTGAAGACGGTCGCTGCGACGGCCACGGTCGGATGTCACTCGCCGTTTCTGTCGGTGCCGTGTCCGATACCAACAGTTAACGGTGCGTGGAGTGAACGAATCACAGCGCTCGCTGTGTCGCGGGTGAACCCCAACAGAGACGCGCCTAGGGTGACAGACTCGGCTCCTAGCCGGCTCGCGGACGACTGCTACCATGGTGTTAACCGCCGACGTCACGGTCCCGACCGACACGTTCGCTCTCGGCAGCCTGTTCCAGGCGTTTCCCGACGCAGTCGTCGAGTTCGAGCCCGTAGTGCCGCTACAGAGTGATCGAGAGACGAACCTCCCACTCGTCTGGATAAGCGGTGTCGAACCGGACGCGGCCGTGACGACCTTGCGTGAGACCGACGATATCGAAGTCGTCGAGCGGCTCGCGACCGCCGGCGAGGGCGCCCTGTTCGAACTCGAGTGGACCGACGAACTCGATGGGATCGTACAACCGCTTCTCGATGCCGAAGGACGGATCCTCACCGCCAGAGGGACGGCCGAACACTGGGAGTTCCACCTGCTTTTCGACTCGCACGTGTCGCTCTCTGAGTTCAACATGGCCGTCACGAACAACGGGGTTCCCGTTACGCTGCGCCGACTCTCCAGTTCGACGGTTCAACGAGAACCCGGCGACGTCGATTGCGAGCACTCCTCGCTCCCGCCGAACCATCGGGAGACGCTGTTGCTGGCCTATCACAGCGGCTACTACGAGACGCCACGCGAGTGCCAGCTCGCCGACCTCGCGGCGAAAGAGGACGTAAGCGACAGCGCGCTGTCGAAACGGCTCCGCCGGGCCACCTCGAGTCTGATCGAGCGCACGCTCCTCGCCGAGGAGAATCTCGACAGCTCGACGCGCGGGTGAGTCCTGGTGTGGACCCGAAACACCGACAGGTCCGCAGGGCGTTCGCGGCCGATAGTTACGAACGTTCAGTAGTGAACCGAGAGTCCGGTCGAGGTTATTACCGGCCGTTCATTTGTGGAACCTCTGTCGAGTCCACCCCGTTCAGAACTGTCTGTGGGGGTTTACGTCCACAGCTGGGGTCCGTTCGTTCGGAGACACGGATTCACAGCGAATCGGTACGCGTCAGAGACGTGATACTGCCGGCAAGACGTCGCGAAGAGATGGGTAGGCGAGACGAACGGACAGACAGACAGACAGACACACGCTACGAGAGACATGACAGACAACGATCATCGTTCAGGAGGCGACTCGAGGCGAGCGTTCATCAAGAGAGGGGCGCTCGCAGCCACCGCGCTCACGGTCGGTGCCGGAGCGACCGCCACCGTCGCCACGGCCGACGAGGAAGTCGCCGTCTTACAGGGAAGCGATTACTATCCCGACGTCGATTTCGACATCCTGACCCAGCTCGGGACGGGAACGCGAGACAACTTCATGGAGCAGTTCGACGAAGACGAAGCGGAGTTCGGCGATCCGGACGACTGGGAGGTGTACGTGATCCGGATCGACATCGGCGAGAGCGAAGGTGAGCTGGCACACATGCTGATCGACATCGACAACGACGATCCGGACGTCGAACCCGGCGACTCGGGCACGATGGACGAGATTGGCTCGTTTCGAAATCCCGAACAGAATCTGGTCGAAACGGAGGTCGACCTCTAGCCATGACACCGGATGAAGACCACATGGACGAACCGACCGACTCCAAAAACCGGGAGGCGGCTGCGGCTGCCGCGCTCGCGGCCGGTGTCGGCGTTTCGGCCGGTGCAGGCGGCGCTGTGGCCCAGGAGACCCAGGACGTCGTCCTCAAGGCGAGCCATTACTACCCGAACGAAGAGTTCGTCATCTTGACGGATTTCGAGGAGCGAAACCGGGTCGAGTTTCTCGAGGAGTACGACGACGACGAGGACGTATTCGACGACCACGACGACTGGGAAGTGTATTCGGCGCTCGTCGAGGCCGGCGAACCGGCGGGCAGACTGGTACTCATGATGATCGAAAACGGCGTGGATCCGGACCCCGGTGATCGAGGAACGATGGGCGATTCGCCGTCGTTCTGGGACTACGAATGGGACATGCTCGAGGTTGACGTTACGTTCGATGACGATGACAACGATGTCGACGACGAGGACGACGTCGATGACGACGACGATGACAACGATGTCGACGACGAGGATGACGACGACGACGGCATCCTCGGGTGACGGCACCGTTTTCGACGACGCCTCGTGCTCGGAGCGTTTCCCTCGGTCTTCCTGACCGTCCCGGTGGGGAACAAACGGGGGGCGCTTATGAGCCTCGGCGGTGGAGTGACCCGGTCACGTGGGCCGCGCACCTCGAGCGAAGCGACGGTACCGAGCCGATCGGAATCGTCGCGGCCGACGCTCTGAACGAGCTCCGCGCAGACGTCGTCCGGACGCAACGATCCACCTGTTGACCGCCGGGCGAAAACCCGAGGGCCTCGTCTCGCGACTCGCTTTCGATACGACTCTCCCATGAACCGGTCTCGACGAGACGATCCGGAATCTCAGCGCACGGGCGACCGTCTCGTCACTGTGATCACCGGGTGGAGCAAAGCGGTGATCGCCGTAATGGTCGTGTTCTCGCTCGTACTCGGAAGCGGAACGGTCCTCCTCGACGAAGAGGCCTCACTCGAGCAGTTCGAGGCCGACCTCGAGGAGGCAGAGGAGTACGACGAGGCCCAGGAACGATTCGGCGTCGAAGCAAACGAGACGGCGACACAGATCGTCGTCCGCGACGACGACGCCCTCTCGCGGGAGTCGCTGCTCGAGACGCTCGCCTTTCGGCAGGATCTCCGAAAGAACGAGACCGTAAACGAGAGTCTCGTCGACGAGGATCCGTTCCAGGGTCTGTCCGAGATCGTCGCGACCGCGTCCGTCCAGGAGGACGAAGCCGAGTTCGTCGAAGAGCAATTCGAGGACCTGGAGAACGAATCCGAAGAACTCGAGGCCGACGTGGAGACGACCGTCGGATTACTCGACGAGTCGCTCGAACTGCAGGAGGCCTACGAGGAGAACGAACTCGCCTACGAACTCGATCGGATCGACGAGGCAGTCTACGAGTTCGAACGCGACCGCCTCGAAGAGGAAGCCGAGGAGATCGAACGTCGGGCCCAGGACGTCCTCGACGACGACGAGTACGAGGCGTTCGAGGAGCTGCTCGTCGAAGCGACCGAGATCCAGGGCGAGCTGTTCCGTCTCGGCGTCAGCTACGAGTTCGACGGCATCTCCGAGGCGGAGTTCCAGCGGCGCACGGCCGAACTCGGCGCACAGCTCGAGGGGATCTACGAGGCCGTCGAAACCGAGGTCTTCGCCGATGCGATCGCCGCCATCGAGGCCGAGCGCACCGCCCTCGAGGAGCGCTCCGAGCGAGCGGTCGAACTGATAACCGAGACGCGCGACCTCCAGGAGACCTACGAGGAGAACGAACTGGCCTTCGAGACCGGCCAGATCGATGCGACGACCTACGAGGCCGAGCGCGAGCGCCTCGAGGGCGAGTTCGCGGCCATCGACGCCGAGGCCCGCGAGACGCTGAGCGACGAGGAGTACGCGGTGTTCGCGGGACTGCTCGAGGAAACCCGCGAGGTCGAGAGCGAACTGTTCTGGGTCGGCGTCCAGTTCGAACGCGGACAGATAGACGAGGCGGAGTACCAACAGCGCGCGGCCGAACTCGGCGCGCAACTCGAGGGAATCTACGAGGCCGTCGAGACCGAGGTCTTCGCCGAGACGATCGCCGCAATCGAGGCCGAGCGCGCCGCCCTCGAGGAGCGCTCCGAACGGGCGGTCGAACTGATAACCGAGACCCGCGACCTCCAGGAGGCCTACGTGGAGAACGAACTGGCCTTCGAGTTCGATGAGATCGACGAGGAGACTTACGAGGCCGAGCGCGAACGTCTCGAAAGCGAGTTCGCTGCCATCGACGAGGAGGCTCGCGAAACGCTGACTGACGAGGAGTACGCGGCCTTTGCGGAGCTACTCGAGGAAACCCGCGAGGTCGAGAGCGAACTGATCGAGGTCGGGTTCCGCGCGCAGTTCGACCCGGTCTCCGAAGCCGAGTTCGAACAGCGGACCGACGAACTGTCGGACGACCTCGAGGAAATCTTCGAGGACGTCGAAGACGAGGTCTTCGCCGACAGGATCGAGACGGTAGAGCAGTGGGCCGACGACTTAGAGGAGCGGGCCGAGGAGGAGATACCGGACATCGAGCTGACGCTCGAAGAGCAGATCGACGAACTCGAGTCGATGACCCAGTCCGAGGTCGACGACGTGGTCGAAGACCTCCTCGACGAGGACGCCCAGCGGGAGCTGTTCCTGTTCGTTCCCGACGACTTCCATCCGGGATCGACGACGACGGACGCCAGGATGCTGTTCGTGAGCCAGCAGACCGAAGAGCCGGAAGCGGTCGCCTTCGACGCAGACGACGAGATCGTCGATCGACAGATCGCCCTGGCCGAGCTCGCCGACGAGCGTTTCGGCGACGACGCCCTCGTGTTCGGGGGTGGCATCCTGGCCGACGAGACCGACCGGTCGATCGAAGACAGCCTCGGGCTCGTCATGCCACTCGCGGCACTGTTCGTCGTCATCGTGTTGGCGATTGCCTACCGCGACCTGCTCGATATTCTTCTCGGTATGGCCGGAATCGGCCTCGTTCTCGTCTGGACGTTCGGGTTCATGGGCTGGGCCGGAATCGCATTCAACCAGGTCATGATCGTGGTGCCGGTCCTCCTCATCGGGCTGTCGATCGATTACTCGATTCACGTGTTCATGCGCCACCGGGAACAGCGCGAGCGTGCGACGGGTGCGGACGAACGCACACCCAGTGGGGCGATGAGTGTCGTACTCGTCGTGCTCGGCATCGCGTTCGTCTGGGTCACCACGACCGCCGCGATCGGGTTTCTCGCGAACGTCGTCAACCCGATCGAGCCGATCCAGGAGTTCGGCGTCGCGAGCGCGTTCGGCATCGTCTCCGCGTTCGCGATCTTCGGTGCGCTCGTCCCGGCGGTGAAAGTCGAACTCGACGCTGTGCTCGAGCGTCGCGGGATCGATCGACGGAAGTCGGCGTTTGGCACCGGTGGCGGTCGACTCTCAGGGGTGTTGGCGCTCGGACAAAGGGCGTCCGACCAGAGTCCGTGGCTGATCGTCATCCTCGCGGTATTCCTTACGGCGGGCGGAGTCGTCGGCGCGGCCCAGATCGATACGACCTTCGACGACGAGGACTTCATCGCCGAGGATCCGCCGGAGTGGACCCAGGAGTTGCCCGAACCCATGGCGGTCGGCGAGTACGAGACCTGCGAGAGCCTCTCGTACGTCGACGAACGGTTCTTCCGGCTTGACCAACGCACGCACGTGGTCGTCGACGGGAACGTGACCCAGAACGACACGTTAGAACGTGTCTACGAAACGGAAGTGCTGGCGGACGAGCTCGAGACGACGCACACGCTCCCGAACAACGACCCACACGTTACCAGCCCGCTGTCGGAGATGGCGGCCGTCGCCGCAGAGAACGAGACGTTCTATGAGACGTTCACCGATGCCGATACGACCGACGACGGCATTCCCGACGACGACCTCGAGGAGGTCTACGACGAGTTCGTCGAGGCGGACGAGGACCGCGCTGCCGAGGTCCTCGACTGGACTGAGGAGGGAGACGACCGCGAGTACGAGGGACTCCTGATACTCGTCTCGGTCCACGGTGAGGCAGATACCGACCAGATAGCTGAGGATGGAGAAACACTAGAATTCGTGATGGACGGCGACGGGCTCGAGGCGACGGCGACCGGGCAGCCGATCGTCTTCGGCGCCATCGAGGACGACGTCTTCCAGGCGGTGTTCGAGAGCCTGCTGGTGAGCATGGCTGGGGTCTTTCTCGTTCTCATGGTCGCCTACCGGTGGCGGTACGGGAGTGCCTCGCTCGGTGCGATCACGCTCTCTCCGATCGTCCTCTCGGTGACCTGGATTCTCGGGACGATGCACCTGCTGTCGATTCCGTTCAACATCGTGACCGGGACGATCACGAGCCTGACGATCGGGCTCGGGGTCGCCTACAACATCCACATGACCGAGCGGTTCATGATCGAACGGAAGCGCGAGGAGTCACTACAGGACGCCCTCTACCGGAGCGTCACGGGCACCGGCGGGGCGCTGTTCGGCAGCGCCGGGACAACCGCCCTCGGGTTCGGGATGCTCGTGTTCTCGATCCTGGCGGTACTCGAGCAGTTCGCCGTGATCATCGCGCTGACGATCGCGTACGCGTTTCTCGGGAGCGTCTTCGTCCTCCCGAGCTTTCTCGTCCTGTGGAACCGCCACCGGGAAAATCTGGGACGAACCGAGATCACGACCCTGATCGGCGGGCGGGACGTTCTCCGCGATCCCGTTCTCGTCGGTCTGTTGATCATCCTCCCGGCCTACTTCGTCGGCGTCTGGGTGGCGATCGTCCCCGACGAGGAACTCCTGCTCGAAGTGGCCGCATCCGGCGGCACCGAGGTCGTCGAACCCACGTTCGATGAACTGATGGGCGCGGTCGTCGCTCCCGTGACGGGCGCGCTCGTGGCCGGAATCAGCGCGCTCTTTCTCGTCCAGCGCAGCTGGTCGGTCGACGCCCGCTTGCTCGTGGTCGGCTTCCGTCGACTCGAGGTGCTCGCCGCCCGCTTCGGGGTACTCTCGGCGGTCGTGGCCGTCGTGGTCGCCGTCTCGACCGCGACTCTCGCGATCCATTTCGTTCCCGAACACCCGGGCTGGTTCGTCCTCGCGCTCGTGCTGGCCGCGGGCGTCTACGGCGCGATTGGGGCCGTCGCCGGTACCTTCCTCGGGCGGATGGCGGGCGTATATCTCATGCTGTTCGCGCCGTTGATCGACATCTTCGTCCTCCAGTTCCCGCTGGCCGACCCGCCCAGCTGGGCGTCGTGGCTGCCAGGTCACCACGCGATGGAACTCGCGCTTAGTGCCGCCTTCGCGAGCGACGTGGCGATCGGCCACGCGAACTGGGCAGTCGGCTACCTCGGGCTCGCCGTCGCTATTGCAGCCATCGCGTACACCGCACGCCAGTGACCGAAACCGCGATCCGCGTGACACGGAGATGACAGTTCTCCAACCCAATCTGGAGGAACGCAACCACCGCGATATTGCCCATAGTTCACGGTCCCGCGTGAAGCCGTTATGGTGCTCCGTGAACTGTACTGCATATGGCGAGCGAGCCCGAATCGAAACGGGACAGCGAACCGTCGGTCGTACTCGAGGCGACGGATCTCGAGAAGACCTACGACTCGTGGCTCCCGTTCTCGCCGTCGGTAGAAGTCCTCGACGGAGCCTCGCTGTCGATTCACGAGGGCGAACTGCTCGGGATCGTCGGCGGGAACGGCTCGGGAAAGTCGACGCTGATGCAGATCCTCGTCGGCGCATTGGACAAGGATGCGGGCGCGGTCGATCGCCGGGGGACGATCGGCTGGTGTCCCCAGGAGACGCTGTTGTACGACCGGCTGACAGTCCGGGAGACGATCCGACTGTTCGGTCGAGGATACGGCCTCGACCGCGAGCGAAGCCGGGCCCGCCTCGAGTGGCTGGCCGACCGGCTCGGTTTCGAGGAGTACCTCGACACCCGGATCGATCGACTCAGCGGCGGGAATCGTCAGAAAGTGAATCTCAGCGTGGCGCTGTTACACGAGCCCGACGTGCTCTTGCTCGATGAACCCTACACGGGGTTCGACTGGAACACGTACCTCGCGTTCTGGGAACTGGCCGAGACGCTCGCGGCCGAGGGAACGGCGATTGCGATCATCAGTCACTTCGTCGAGAACCCCGATCGGTTCGACGCGATCTACGAGCTCCGGGACGGACGCCTGCATCGGGAGGAAGCCGAGGAGGTCGAGCTGGTCGGCAGCGAGAGCGAGGGCGGCCTATGAGAGACGTCGCGGCGCGTCAGTGGGCCGCGACCGTCGCCGCGATCCGGTCGTTCCTCCGGGAGCCGACGAACGCGCTGTTGCTCGTCTTGTTTCCACCCGTCGTGATCGTCGCATACGATCTCGCGCTGGACGCCTTCGTCGGGGTCCCCGGAATCGACGCGCCAGCGGCCGTGGGAGAACTCGGCGGCACGATGTTCGCGGCCGCCTTCCTCGCCGGCCTGGTCGGCGTGTTCCAGGTCGTCGGTGCAACGGGGCCGGACCGCAGGCTGGAGATCTGTGGGTACCGGCGCTGGGAGGTGCTCCTGGCCCGCATCCTGGCGATCGTCCTCGTCGGCGTCGTCGTCGCGCTCGTCTCCTTCGGCACGTTCCTCCTGCGGTCGGACATCGAGCCAGCCTCGTCGGGGCGAGCGATCGCCGCGCTGGTCGTCGCCGCCGTCACCTACGGCCTGCTGGGCGTGATTATCGGCGGCCTGATCGGGCGCGAACTCGAGGGCTCGCTCGTGCTCGTCTTTCTCGTGGACCTCGACGCGTTCCTCGCGACCGAGGCCTTCCCCGTCGATACCTGGATCGACGACTACCTCCCGCTCGTGCGGCCGTACGCGCTGTTCGAGAGCGCCATCTTCGACGGGACGTTGCCGACGGACGACGGGATCGAAGCGGCGGTCTATGCGGTGATACTGTTAGCGCTCGCGCTTGCGATCGTTCGGTTGCGGGGTGAGACGCCGTGACCGCCGACGAGGCTGGCAGCGGAACTCGGACCCTTCGTTCGGGATGCCCGGTCGGGTCCGGGTCGCGCCCTTAGTACGGCGGTCGCTGTGCCTGGACGACGCCTGCGAGTTCCTGGTGTTCGTCGGCGAGCAGTTCGTGCAGGTCGTCGGCCGTGATGATACCGGCCAGTCCGCCGTCGTCGTCGGTCACCGGGAGCCGGCGAATCCCGTGCTCGCTCATCAGCTCGGTGGCCTCGTAGAAGCCGCCGTCGTGGTCGATCGTGCACAGGTCCGTCGACATCACGTCCTCGGCGGTCATGCCGTCCGGGCTCTCACCCGCCGCGATCACATGCATCGCGAGGTCGCGGTCGGTTACGATTCCGACGGGTTCGTCGCCATCGGAGATTACGACACTTCCGACGCTCTCGTCGTCCATCATCGTTGCGAGGTCCTGAACCGAGTCGTCCGTCATCGCTGTGACAACGTCGCTCCGTGCGAGGTGTTCAACTGGCATGCGGACTACCCTCACCACACCAGACGACATAATACCCCAGTGTCGTCAGGAGGGCTCGTCGGTTTTACGGTCTTCCTCCTCGAACGAAGACTATGCACGCGCTCGTCGCAGTCGACGACTCAGAGCCCGCACGGGCCGCCTTCGAACTCGCCGTCTCGGAGCATCCGGACGCCGAGTTCACCGCGTTGTGCGTGATCAGCCCGTACGACGTCGGCTACGGGGAAGCCGCGCAGTTCGGCGCGGACGCCTTTCTCGAGGAGCAACAGGAGACCGCCGAAGAGCTCCTCGAGGACGTCCGGGAGCATGCGGCCGAACGTGGCGTCTCGATCGCGACCGAGACCACCGTTGGGCAACCGACACGCGAGATCGTCGAATACGTCGAGGAACACCCAATCGATCGCGTCTTCGTCGGCAGCCACGGTCGCTCGGGCGTCTCCCGAATCCTGTTAGGAAGCGTCGCCGAGGACGTCGCCAGACGTGCGCCCGTCCCGGTGACGATCGTTCGCTGATACGGATTGCTGTACCGACGTCCCGGTGCACCCACAGAACGGTCGCGGTTGCGCCGGGACAGACGGACAACGGTCCGTATGACTGCCGGCCGCCGACGTCGGCACCGATCACGGTAGTGGCAGCTTCTCGGCCAGCTTCACCGCGACCGACTGTCTGACCGTCGCGAGAAGTCCCTCCCGGACCAGCGAGGCCTCGCCGCCGATCCCGCCGCCGTCTTCGTACTCGAGGTCGCGGGCGACGACCACGGGCATACGTTCGTCGGTCTGGCCGGCGAGCAGGGCCGCGCCGGCGGCGAGCTCGTCGGCGACCAGATCGACCCCGCCCAGCTTCGGCTCGCCGAAGAGGTCGGTCGCGCCGAAGTTGTGATCGACGGGATCGATGCCGGCACAGCCGATCGCGACGTCGACGCTGCCGCCGCGGTAGCTCACCTCCGAATCCGAGAGGATCACCGCCACGTCGACGTCTGCGCGGTCACGGATCGCCTCGCGAATTCGGCGCGCGCTCGCGTCCGGATCGTCCGGGAGCAAGGTCGCGGTCCCTGCCGGCGAGTTCGACATGTCGATCCCCGCGTTCGTACAGAGCCGTCCGTTTCGCACCGTCACGAGCAACGACGGGAGCGTCTCGAGTGCGCCCTCGGCCCCCTCGGCGCTTGCAGCGTACTCGGCGAGCAACTCGCGGCCGATCTCGTCGACGGGGATCGAGCCGACCACGTCCGACTCCCGCAGAATCAACTCGACTTCGCGCGGATCGATCCCGGTCCGGTCGGCGATCCGCTCGGCCCGCGGAGAGACCGGCACCGACTCGAGGCCGACGTATCGGCCCTCCGCGAGCGAGACGACCTTCGAGGCGACGACGAGGACGTCGCCGTCCTGGAGCGTGGGGTGCTCGCCGCTACCCGTCGCCTCCAGTATCAGCCCGACGAGGTCCTCGCCGCCCTCGAGGAGTCCGATGTCGACGCCGTGAAAGGTGAGCTCGCTCATCCGGACGTCGGTACGACCGATACGGACAAAAAGTGTAGGGCAGCTTACGCGTCGGCGTAGGCGCGCTCGCGTTCGTCCTCGCTCGAGCGAACGTCGAGGTCGGTCCGGAGGGCGGCAACGGCCTCTTCAGGATCGGTTTCGGAGTCGAAGACCCGGTCGAACCCGAGTTCGCGGAAGAACCGTTCGGTCTCTTCGAAGTCGTCCTGTCCGACCGCGAGGTTGCCGCCGATGTAGGTGACGACGTCGAGATCGGTCGCGGCGAGTTTCTCGTGAAAGCCCTCACAGTCCTGTTTGGCGTGACCGTAGAGCGAGGAGACGAGGATCGCCTCGGCGTCGTGTTCGCCTGCGGCCTCGAGAAACTCCTCCTGGGAAGTCTGGACGCCCAGGTTCACGACGTCGAACCCGCTCGCCTCGAGGGCCTGTTCTAAGATCGTGATGCCGACGACGTGGGCGTCCGAGCCGATCACACCGAGGGTGACTGTGGTCGTCATGTCGGTACCAACTCCAATGGCATCGATCGTCATAAACCTAATGATTCATCATGAACAACTGTGGTCGCGAGCGCGCCTCGCCCGTTCAGACCGACGGGCAAAACTCCGAGCGGGTTTTGTCATCAGTATCCGCCGGTTTCTCGCGGCCCGCTGCCGGCGTTGACTGCCCTCTCGATTTGTCCGGAAGTGGTTCGGCGGTCCGGTACCGATCTATATCGATCGTCGCCACCTCGTCGGAACAACAGTTGCTTGGCCGGCCGATGAGCGGGTATTCAAGTCCGGGGTTTACCCATTTCGCCGGTGTCGTCGAGAGTGTGACGGGGAACTCATACAGTGCGCGAACCTGGAACTCGTCGCGACGACGATTCCTCGGCGCAGTCGGTGGGACCGTAGTATCGACCGCGGTCGGGCATCTCGACGACGGTCTCGGCGACGACGTCAGTGCAGCCTGGATATACGACGGACGGACGGACGACCTCGGCTGGACGGACGCGCATCATCGAGGCCTGCGAGGGGCTGTCGACGAGCTGGGAGAGGTCCTCGAGGCGGAGTACGTCGAAAACGTCGATCCGGCAGACGTCGAGGGCATCGCCCGTCGATTCGCGGCCGACGGCTTCGACGTCGTCTTCGGGACGACCTCCGACTTCACCGCGCCGATAGAACGCGCCTCTGAGACGTCTCCCGACGTCGCGTTCGAGGTCGCCTCCGGCACGTATACGGCCGACAATCTCGGCGCCTACTACGGCAAGATCTATCAGGCACGGTACCTCGTCGGCCACGCGGCCGGGCTCGTGACCGAAACCGACGAGATCGGGTACGTCGCTTCGAACCCGGTCTCGACCGTCCTCCAGGACATCAACGGTTTCGCCGCGGGCGTTCGAGACGTCACCCCGGACGCGACGGTCCACCTGCGCTGGACGAACGAGTGGTTCGATCCGGCACTCGAGCGCGAGACTGCACAGGCACTCGTCGACGACGAGAACGTCGACGTACTGGCCCAGCACCAGGACTCGCCAGCCGTCGTCGAGACGGCGAACGAGAACGACGTCTGGGGCTCCGGTTTCAACACCGATATGTCCACGTTCGGTGGCGAGAACTATCTCACGTCGCCGGTCTGGAACTGGGACGTCCTGTACCTCGACCGAATCGAAGCCGTTCGCGCCGGCGACTGGGAGGCCGGCGTGACGTTTCCGGGGATGGCCGACGGCGTCTCCGACATCTCGGCGTTCGGCCCGAACGTGCCCGACCAGGTGGTCGATGCGGTGATCGCGCGCCGTGAGGAACTGCTCGAGGGAGACGCCGACGCGATCGTCTGGCGCGAAACGCCGTTCGAGAACTGGTCCGACGCGGAGCTCCTGTTCGAGGTCGACTCGATCGAGGTCGACAACGTCGAACCGATCGAGACTGACACCGTCGACGAACCCGCGTAGCCGGCGATCGCGCTCTCCCGCCGACAGTTCTGCTCGTCGTCGCTGCACGGGCTCCTGAAAAGCGCGTGTCTCTCGGCTACTGGTGACTGCTTGCCACGACTCTATCGACCGCTCGCTCGCCGGCTTACGGCTCCTCGAGAACCGTCAGCTCACCGTCTCCCCGTTCGGCGAGGAAGTAGACGTGCGTGAACGGTTCCGTCGCGTCCGTCGTGTTCCCGTGCCAGTGTTCTTCGCCGGGCGGGAAGACGATCAGGTCGCCGCTCGACACCGCCCGTTCTTCGTCACGCGTCGCGACGATTCCCTCTCCCTCGATGACGTACAGCACCTGCACGCCCGCGTGCGTGTGGAACTTCGTTCGCTCTCCCGGCCGAAAGGTGACCGCTGCCGAACGGACGGCGTTCCCGTCGAACTCGCTCTCGACGCTCTCCGAGAGCAGGGCTGTGGAGACCTGAACTGGGTGCTCCCACTCGGTCGGTTCTGCGGTGTTCGTCACGTCCATGGTGTCCAGTCTGGACGTCGATTCCCGCGCTCTTGAAACGAACGCGCCGTTCAGTTGACGCTCTCGGGGAGTGAACTGTCGATGTATCCTGCCAGGAGGGAGAACTCACGGGGGCAAGTGACGTCTCGAGAGTCGGGTGGTGGCCTACTCGGCAGAGTCTACGACGTCGTCGGCGACCGCTCTCCCCAGGCTGGTGTGGAACAGCCGATAGTAGAGGAACGGGCCGCAGATCATCGGCCAGACCACTCCCTGGGCCCACTCGACGCGCGTCGTGGGGAGCAATCGTGCGCTACCGAGCACCCGCTGGGGGCGGCTGGGTTGGGGAAGATCGCCGGGAACGTGGAGCGGAGGGCTGGTTCGACGAACACCATCAGCAGGATGGCGACACCTCCCCCGAACACGAGAAACTCGGCTACGAGGCGGCGACCTGCCTCACTCTGGAGGACGCGACGTTCGCGCTCGCGCATGAGTGACTCAAAGTCTCGATCACCGTACTCATTCACGGCTGTGGCCGGACCGAAATCCGAGGGGCTCGTCTACAACGGCCGACGACAGGGCGATTCAGTTGCGATTGGACGGCGATCGGTAGCCGGGGTACAGATTCGGTATCCAGCAGCGAGAAGTCGATCCGATATTCTGTCACTCGTAGGCCTCGTACGGCTCGACCAACGTCAGGAGATCTTGTTCCAGTTCACCGCCAACAAACCGGACGTGCCCCGTTTCAGCCTCGTAGTCGATTATCCGAGCCTCCTCCAGTTTTGGAAGATGAGTATGGTGAAGTGCGATTCGGACGCGTTGTTGGTGTTCGTCTGACTCCCGTCTCGGGTCTTCGTTCCGAACCCGGTCTGCAACGCGATCTACGAGCGCATCGTATTCCAGTGTCTTCTCAGAAGCGTTGTCCAACGCGTTAAGGGTGGCGCGTCGGTGTTCGTTCGCTACTGCCGACAGAATCGTCTCGGGGGAGATCGATCTCTCACGCCCCGAAGAACCGGTACGCTCATCAATTGACTGTATATCACGTGTCCCCAGCTCTCGACTCTCATCCATACTCACCTAGTGTAGGCCCAACTGCCTGGTTCTGTCCCATGGTGTGTAAAGGAGACGGTCAGTCCACGTGCGCCGCTGACTCGGGAGTAAGAAGTGCATACCTCCCGAACGTACCAATGGCACGACGTAATCGCTCCGTCACTGCCTGATCGGAAATCCCGAGCTCGGCAGCTAACTCCGCGGTCGTACAGCCGCGTGGAATGTCGTAGTATCCCCTTCGAATGGCAAGCGTCAACGCTTCTCGTTGGGGCTCACTCAGGCCGTACCACGGACCGGCCTCAGGTTCCGTCGGATTATATATGCGGGTTAGCTCCAGAGAGATGTGCGCGTCCTCACAACAGGTCTGGCACTGATTCAATGCCTCGCGGTCTGAAAACCGTATCTCGAAATTCCACCCTTCCGACGAGCCAGTCGCACCCAGTATCTGCCCGTCGTGTTCCAAGATGCACTGAAAAAGGTGGTCCTGGCTCGCATCCCAGTCGATCCTGATTAGCGTCCTGTCGTCGAACACGTCCACCTCTGTGACGCTGTTGACCGTTGGATAGCGTTCGACGGCTTCGAGAAAGTCGTTTTCGACCGGTTCGTAGACCCAGAAGAGCGGCACAGTCACGTTCCCACTCGGGACGAGCGTTTCCAGTTCGATGGCCGAGGCTTGCTCTAGATTGAGGATTTGCCCGAGTTCAAAATCATCGGATGGGATGCGAACCTCCGTTATCACGCTCATACTCGCTTGTAAGACTAGATTGTCCGATTGCACAAAAGGAGATGACATGGTGCACCATGGCCATCCGGGTGCCAGATGGTACATCCCCGCTCGCAGCGCACACCATCTCCGCCAGCAACGGTGCGTTGACTCGTCTCGAAGCCATGGTACACCACCCATGCCGGTTATTCGTCTGCCAGACGAAGGCTTCCGCATGGCGACTGTAATGGAGTTTACGAGTCCGGTAGCGGAGTTTCCGCTGGGAAGTGTGTTCGAGAATCTGCCGGGTGTGACCGTTGAACTGGAGCGATTGATTCCACACGAGACGCTGATTATCCCGTACTTCTGGGTGCGCGATGTAGAAACGGAGGATATCGAAGCTGCGTTCGAGGCACATTCCGGCGTGAGCAACATTCGAGTGGTCGATAGCGTCGAAGACGAGTATCTCATGCGTGCCGAGTGGGAATCAGAGTACTTCGGCATCCTGAGTGCGCTTGCCAAGGCCAACGTCGTCGTGCTTTCCGGGATTGGAACGAAAGAGGAATGGCGGTTCGAGGTACGCGGTGAGAGTCAGGAGACGCTCGCTGAGTTTCGAGAGTACTGCCAGGAAAACGACATTCCGATAGCGATCACCGCCGTCCACGCCATGCTTCCGATCCAGGGAGAGGGCTACGAGTTGACCGAGACCCAACGCGAGGCGCTGGTACTAGCCTACGAACGGGGCTACTTCGACTCCCCACGCGAGGCGTCGCTCGAAGAGATTGCCGACGAGCTCGGTATCACCCAGCAGTCACTATCGTCACGACTCCGTCGGGGACATCGACGCCTCATTGGAGCGACACTCAGCAGTTCGTCGTGACCGTTCGGATAGCCCACCCTTTAAATCTGCTGTATTATCAGTAGCCCAGTTGAACCGACTCAGACGTCTAGAATCAGGCTAGATGGGTACAACGATATCTGGGGTTGGAGTCGAAGCGGTTGAGCACGCTCAGGAATCTGGGACTGTTCGCACCCAGTTCGATCAGGAGAAGACACCAGCGAGCATGGCTGTTGTCGCAACGCTGGCGGACGTAATGGATACTGATCCTGTAGAACTCGACCCGCTCCATTCCACTGTTGACGCCGACGAATTAGATGCGCTCGTCCGCGTTCGCAACGGGATAAACGGGGATACCCACGTTACGTTCACGCACGAGGGGCACACGATAACCGTCCACAGCTACGGTGTGGTCGCCATCACACCAGAACACGAACTCACAGCGGAGAAATACGAAAGGGACGAGGGAAGATGACGTCTGAGGAGGCCTTGCTTACGTCGAAGGAGGAATTGAACGCGGAGCTGAAAGCACTCCTTCGCAGGGCATACGAGAGTGGAATCGATGTGGAAGGCGGATTCGAATGTCGGAATGGGGTCGAACATCCTGACTGGGACGTGATCGTCACCGAAGTCGAAAAGAACGAGCATTCGGAGTGAACGACTTCGAGCGTGGCCGGATCGGTAGCAACTACTTGCTCCTCGAGGATCGTCGCCTCGAGGTGAAGCTCTGTGAGAGATTCAGCGAGAGTGGCAAGCGGTAGCGTTTTGTCTAAGTCGATGCTAACCGTGACTTGCGCGTCGATTGTGGCGTGCATGGGTCACTTCGGGGTAGGTACCAGAGGTGACCCTGTTTCCACAGGAGTCAGTTACGACTCTAGACGAGTGTGGGACACGACCAGATGTTTTGAGCGAACGGCATGTCGACGCTTATGCCGTAGACCGTGGCGTCGAGGTCCTCGAACGCGTCCATCGAATCGCGGAACGTACACATCTCTTCGGTACAGCCGCCCGTGAACGCGGCGGGGTAGAACGCGAGAACGATCGGGCCATCGCCAAGCGCCGCAGACAGCGTGAACGGTTCGACATCGTTGTACGCCTGTCCGCTCGCTCGAGGTACTGTGAAGTCGGGTGCGCGTTCTCCTTCGTCGACCATACGCCCCGTTTCGCACTCGTCGGTATAGGGGTTCGCATGCGTCGTCGACGACCCCGGGCCAGCGTCCGCCGACGCCGTCACTCCCAGCGTTGAACGGCGACGGTCTCGCCGGAGGGGATCCCCTCGCGATCCTCCTCGACGACCACCCAGCCGTCCGCGAGTGCGACGCTCGAGAGCACGCCCGAGCCGCTGGCCCGGGTCGGGATCGCCACCCGGTCGCCGTCGCGGTCCTCGAGTCGGACCCGGGCAAACGTCCGGGTGCCGGGTTCGCTCGGGATCTTGCGTCCGAGGCGAGCCTGGACCGTCGGATGCGGTTCGGGGGTCGTTCCCTCGAGCCAGCGAAGCGTCGGCCGGAGGAACTGGACGGCGTTGATGATACAGGCGACGGGATAGCCCGGCAAGGCGAGCACGGGCGTCTCCTCGACGAGGCCGAGACAGACGGGGTGGCCCGGCTTCAGCGCGACGCCGTGGACGAGCACCTCGCCGAGGTCGTCGATCACCTCCGGCAGGAGGTCCCGTTCGCCCACGGAGGAGCCGCCGGTGGTGACGACGACATCGTTCGTCAGGTCTCGCTGGATCGCGACCCGAAGCGCCTCGTGGTCGTCGGTGACGATGTCGCGATAGGTCGCGTCGCCGCCCCAGCGTTCGACCAGCCGCGAGATGGTAAGTCCGTTCGTCTCGATCACCTCGCCGGGATCGGGGTCGGCCTCGACGAGTTCCTCGCCGGTCGGAATCACGCCGACCGAGGGCCGTTCGGCGACGGCGACGCGCTCGAGTCCGACCGAGCGCAACAGGCCGAGGTCGGAGGGTCGGAGCCGGTGGCCCGGCTCGTACAGCTCCGTGCCGGCCTCGACGTCCTCGCCGGCCGGCGCGACGTTTTCGCCCTCCGCGACGGCGTCTCCGATCTCGAGTTCGCCCGTCGTCTCGAGTTCGGTGACGTGTTCGATCATCACGACGGCGTCGGCGCCGTCGGGAAGGTCACTGCCCGTGTGGACCCGGACCGCAGTGCCGGGCTCGACGGGGTCGTCCTCGGCGATCCGGACGACCTCCGGCGAGCGAGCGCTCGCCCCGAAGGTGTCCCGTGCGCGAACGGCGTAGCCGTCCATCGCTGCCCGGTCGTAGTGGGGGACGTTCCGGCTCGCCGTGATCGATTCGGCCAGTACCCGACCGTCCGCATGTTCGAGGGCGATCCGCTCGGACCCTGGTCCTGCGAGGTCTGAGACGGCCTCATGAAGTATCTCTCGAGCGCGTGCGACGCGGGTTCGTTCCTTGAACCCCGCTTCCGTTCGGTTGCTGTCGGCACCTTCCATACTCGGAGTGGTGGGTGCGAACGGGTAAAACGTGAGGGTGTCGGCGACGGGCGGACAGACTACTCGAGGTCGACCAACCGTTCTTTGGCCGCCCGCGTCAGGGACTTGATCTCGTGCTCGCGGGACATCGCGTCCGATCGGGTCTCGTAGCGTTCGTGATAGACGAGCTCGACCGGCGTTCGACCGCGGGTGTACTTCGCGCCCTCGCCGGCGTCGTGTTCGGCGACGCGACGCTCGAGGTCGGTCGTATAGCCCGTATACAGCGAACCGTCGGCACACTCGAGGACGTAGACGACGTGATCGGTCACGACGCGTAGTACGGCAGACGAGACGAAAAGCTCGGCGGCCACGGCGTCGGGGTCCAGTGAAGTGGTCGCGTATGCGATGCGTCGAAATCAGGCGGAACGGGCACGCTGTCGCGAAACCTCCGCGATTCCGGCGTTTGCCGAACAGTTGATACACGCGTGGATCTCGCCGTGCTCGTCGGCGAAGACGCGCGCAAACCGGTCGGAAACGTGCGCGCCGCAGTGGTTACACTCGGGCATGGTCACACCGGCGTTCGCCGGTGGTAACGTCTAACGGACGAGGTGTTAAATATCCTTTCCCGAACAGTGTCTAGAGTTTCTTCTTCGAGAAATCTTTTCTTGTTTCTCCAATATTCTGTTTGGTACCGGAACTATTCTCGGTCAGCTGTGCTGGCGACGGCTCGTGCGATCAGAGTGGCCTGGCCGCCGGCGACGAAACCGGCGTCGACGTTGACGACCGACAACACCGTACACGACTGGAGCATCCCCGACAGCGCCGCCTCGCCGTCACCGCCGTGACCGTACCCGCTCGAGACGGGAACGCCGATCACGGGCGTATCGACGAGTCCGGCGATCACGGTCGGTAACGCGCCTTCGCGTCCGGCGGCGACGACCAACACGTCGACTTCGCGGAGCCGGTCGAGCTGATCGAGAACTCGATCGAGTGCGGCGACGCCGACGTCGTCGATTCGATCGACCGTCGCGCCCGCGTCCTCACAGACGACCTGGGCCTCGTCGGCGACCGGTCCGTCGACGGTACCCGCGGTGACGATTCCGACCGTCGCCGACAGCGACGGGCACTCGTAGGACGAACCCTCGACCAGAAGCGACGAGCCGCGCCGGGAGACCGTCGCGTCGGGATGGGTCCGATCCAGCCGGGATTCGACGGCGGTGACGTGATCGTCGGTCGCTCTGGTGACGAGCGCCCGACCGGTCGTCTCGACGGCGTCGGCAGCCAGCGCTGCAACCTGGTCGGGCGTCTTTCCGGTCGCGAAGATCGCCTCCGGAATGCCCCGGCGGCGATCTCTGGCCGCGTCGAACCGACCCGCCTCGCCGGTGACGTATCCCTGGAGCTTTGCCTCCGCCGCCGCTGGCGACAGGTCGCCGTCTGCGACGGCCTCGAGTAGTTCGCGCATATCCACGCTACCGGACGAGCGCACTCGAATGCGTCGCGACGGCGCGCGCGAGCGACCGGCGGCCGCTTGCCAGACGCTCGACACCGGCGACGGCTCGGTTAGCATATACGTTCCGGTGTCACACGGATGCAAAACCCTCGTTTCAGCCCTCCAGAGCCGCTCTACCGGCGCTATAACCACAACGTTTATAAAGAGATAACGGGAACAGAAAACCCGTATGGCAGATCTTATCGTCAAAGCCGCCGTCAAGGAAGCGCTCGATGACAAGAACGTCGCCTCGGACTTCTACGATGCCCTCGACGAGGAAGTCGACGAGCTGCTCGAAAACGCCGCCCGTCGCGCCGAAGCCAACGACCGGAAGACGGTCCAGCCCCGCGACCTGTAAGGTCACCTGAACGCTCGTTTTTTATCGGTGCGACCGTTCGGGAGCACCGCGTATCCGAAAAACGCGACGGCCGTCGCGTCGCGTCTCACCCCCGGAGCAGTCCGCCGTCGACCGGTATCGACGCACCGTTGACGAAACTCGAGCGCGGACTCGAGAGGACGGCCGCCATCTCGCCCAGCTCGCGAGGCTCACCGATCCGGTCCATCGGGATGTCACGCGAAAGCGCCGCAAGTCCTGCCTCGTAGTCCGCGTACTCGCCGCGGTCGGTTCGGGCCTCGATCAGCTCTTCGATGCGTGGCGTCTCGATCGTCCCGGGCAAGACGGCGTTGGCTCTGATCTCGGGTGCGAACTCCCGGGCGATCGTCTTCACGAGCCCGATCACCGCTCGCCGGACCGCATTCGACAGCAAGAGTCCGTCGACGACCTCCCGGACCGACCGGGAGGTGATACAGACGATCGTCCCCGCGTCGGACTCGAGCAGGTGGGGATGTGCGTTCTCGATCGTCCAGACGACGCTCATCACCAGCAGATCGTAGGCCTCGTACCACTGCCGTTCGGTCGTCTCGAGGAAGGTCGTACTCGGCGGACCGCCGGCGGAGGTAACGAGGTGATCGAGGCCGCCGAACGCCTCGACCGTCGCCGCGACCAGCGCCGCGACCGCGTCGGGATCGGTGAGATCCGTCTGCCTGGCGAGTACGTCGCCGGGACCCTCGTCCGCGAGACGGTCGCGTGCGTTCTCGAGTCGATCCTCGTCCCGGCCACAGATCGCGACGTCTGCACCCTCGCGTGCGAGCGCGGTCGCACTCGCCAGCCCGAGCCCGCTCGAGCTCGCCGTGACCAGTGCCGCGTTTCCCTCGAGTTCGAGATCCATGCCGGGGGAGACGAACGCCAGATACAAAGCAGTCGGGGCGCGAGTCAGTCCGACTCGGCGTCGGACTCGGGCCGCCGGACGCGAACGATCCCGTCGGAGGTGACGCCGATGACCACGTCGGCGACGACCTGTCGACCGGTGACCGCGCCGCCGGCGGCGTCGCTTATCATCTTCATCAGCTCCGGCGCGGAGTGGCCGACTTTCACGCCCGCCTCGTCGCAGGCGTCGTAGATCTCCTGTGGGACCTCATAGAGGTCCGTTCCTTCGGGGATTCGAACCTGAACCGGCGCGCGCAACGCCTCCGCGAAGGCGACCGTCTCGCGGGCCTTCTCGAGGTTGTCCCGGGCACTTCCCTCGATCGAGGAGACGTTGGCCCGCGACGTGCCCAGTTCCGATGCTATCTCGGCCTGTGAAACGCCCTGTCGCCTGAGCGCGAGGACCTGTGCCTGTCGCCTGGTGAGAACGCTCGTCTCCGGATCGAACCCGATCTCGTCGAGGAACGCGTCGACCTCGTCGATCACGGCGACCTCCTCCAACGTCCGGCAGATCGCGAATCCATACCCGAGCGTAGCCGCGGCGAACCCAAAGATTACACGGTCGGTATGACACGATCGAACCGGCCACCACGAAGATGAAACCGAGACGACGTCACGAAACGGTGAGGAACGGACCGAAACAGACGACAGGACGACAGGCAGGCTTCCGGTGACTGTCCACTCGAAGCGAAGAGGCGTTACGCTCCCCAGAAGTTCTCGCGACTGCCGAGTCGTTCGCGGTCGGCGGCATCGTCGTCGTCTCCAGCGTCGTCTTCGACGTCGGTCTCGACGCCGTCTCGCTCGTCGTTCGGATCCAGCGGCAGCCGCTCGAGTTCGTCGGCGCGAGCGTGGTTGCTGTGAACTTCCGTGATCTCGACGCGTGCGCGCGCCTCGGGCAGGACGCCGTCGACCATCACGATGAAGCCGTCTTCGGTCCGGCCGACGCCGGCACCGCTTTCGTGGATGTCCTCGACGTCGACGACGACCTCCTCGCCTACCTTGACCGGCTGGGTCTTGAGATCCTCGATCGGCTGGCTGTAGTGGTTGCACCACTCCTTGCCGCCGCGGTCGCCGTAGTGTTGACACCCCATCCCCGAGATGCGCTCTGAGAAGCTCGGACAGTCGTCCGCGAGTGGGCAGTCTGCCATGGCAAGTACTACCTGCGGAACCGTTAAACCGCTTGCGTCTCGACGCGAGCCCCGCCGAACGCCGACGTCGAGTCCGCTCGAGGCGTCTCGGCGAGTGGCTATCGTATCGAGCGTCCCTGCCAGTGAGACGTTACCTGCCGTACCAAGAATGGCGGTTTCGAAAACGTTTACGGGATGTGAGAACGGACCTCACGAGTATGAAAGTTCTCGTTACGGTTGCAGAAGTCGCAACGGTAGACGACGAGTTCGAGATCGCAGGCACCACGATCGACGATCGGTACCTGGGGGCGGACCTGAACGAGTGGGACGAGTACGCCATCGAGGAGGCAGTCACGCTCCAGGAGGACGGACTCGTCGACGAGGTCGTCACGGTCACGATCGGACCGGACGAGTGCGAACAGACGATCCGACAGGCACTCGCGAAAGGTGCCGACCGCGCCGTCAGGGTGTGGGACGACGCCCTCGAGGACGTCGACCTGGTAGACGTCGGCGCGAAAACCGAGATCCTCTCGGCCGTCGTCGAGGACGAAGAGCCGGATCTGGTACTCTCCGGGGTACAGACCGGCGACGACAGCTTCGGTGCGACCGGTGTCGCACTGGCCGAAGAGCTCGGCATCCAGTGGGCCGCCGTCGTCAACGACCTCGAGCTCGAGGACGCGGAGACGGCGTCGGTTCGCCGGGAGCTCGAAGGCGGCGTCGAGGAGCTGACCGAGGTCGAGCTACCCGCAGTGTTGACGATCCAGACCGGAATCAACGAACCGCGGTACGCGAGCCTGCGTGGCATCCGCCAGGCCCAGCGAAAGGAGCTGACGCCGATGAGCCTCGCCGATCTCGGCGTCGACGAGGCGGCCGTCGCAGGCGATCTCGAGCTGGTCGACATGTACGAACCCGAATCCGAGAGCGAGGCGACGATCTTCGAAGGAGGTCCCGAGGAGACGGCCGAAGAGCTCGCGTCTCTCCTCCACGAGAAGGGGGTGGCACCATGACGGCCGTGCTCGCGGTCGCGGACCACCGCCGTGGCGAACTTCGCGACGTCAGCTACGAGTTGCTCACCGCGGGTCGAGAGCTCGCCGACGACGTCGGCGGCGAACTCCACGCCGCCGTCATCAGCGGCCCCGTCGAGGAGTTCGGCGACAAGCTCAACCGCGAGGGCGTCGACGCCGTCTACACCGTCGCCGACGGCGAGGAGTTCAACCACGACGTCTACACGCAGGCGGTGAGCCAGCTCGTCGCCGAACTCGAGCCGCAGTATCTCGTCGTGCCAAACAGCGTCAACGGACTCGACTACGCGCCCGCGGTCGCGACCAGACTCGAGTGGCCGCTCGTGACCGACGCCGTCTCGGTCGAGGCCGACGGAACGCTGTCGGTCGATCGGGAGATGTACGGCGGGAAAGTCGAGACGACCGTCGAGGTGGCGGCCGACCGCGCCGTGGTAACGATCCGGGGCGGCGAGTGGGCCGGGGCAGACGGCACCGGCGACGCGGCGGTCGAGCCCTTCGAGGTCGACCTCGACGACGACGCGATCGGCTCTTCGGTCACCGGCTTCGAGGAGGTCGCTGCCGGCGACGTCGACATCAGCGAAGCCGACGTGCTGGTAAGCGTCGGTCGCGGTATCGAGGAGGAGGACAACCTCGAGTTGATCGAAGAGCTCGCGGAGGCGCTCGATGCGACGGTCTCTTCGTCGCGTCCGATCGTCGACAACGGCTGGCTGCCGCCGAATCGCCAGGTCGGCCAGTCCGGCAAGGTGGTGACGCCGGATGTCTACATCGCAATCGGTATCTCGGGTGCCGTCCAGCACGTCGCCGGCATGAAAGGCTCCGAGACGATCGTCGCGATCAACACCGACCCGAGTGCGCCGATCATGGACATCGCTGACTACGCGATCCACGACGACCTCTTCGACGTCGTCCCTGCACTCACCGAGCAGTTCGAGTGAGCTGACTCCTGGCGCTCGCGGCGGCGCTAGAGATCCGAACCACCGTTCGTTGACAACCGTCACCTACTTTTTCGCCCTCTCCTAAGCGCCGGTAATGGAACTTCTGGAGCGCCGTCGGGCGCTGATCGAGGAGCGTCTCGTCGACGTGATCGACGGCGTCGAGCCCGAACCGCTCAGGGAGGAACTTCGCCACGTCGCACTCTCGGGTGGGAAACGAGTCCGACCGACGGTGACCGTCCTCGCCTGTGAGACCGTCGGCGGCGAGGCCGAAGACGCCGTCGACTTCGGCGTCGGGATCGAACTCGTCCACACCGCCTCGCTGGTCGTCGACGACATCATCGATCGCTCGGAGCTTCGCCGTGGAACGACGAGTGCGTGGGCCGAGTACGGGCACGGTCCCGCACTCGTCACGAGCGACGGCCTGCTCGGGGAGGCGTTCGCGCTCTTCTCTGCTGACCCGCGGGCGACACAGGCCGTCGCCGAGGCGATGGTCGAACTCGGCGTCGGCGAGGCGACCGAACTCACCGCCCAACCGACGAGCGAAACGGAGTACATGACCCTCGCCCGCCGGAAGACCGGCTCCCTGTTTCGGGCGGCGGCCGAGCTCGGGGCCATCGCCGCCGACGCCGATCCCCTCACCGTCGAAACGCTCGGCGAGTACGCCGAACGCGTCGGGGTCGCCTTCCAGATCCGCGACGACGTCCTCGACGCGGTCGCCGATCCGGCAGCGCTCGGCAAACCGACCGGCCACGACGCGGCGATGGATCGCCCGTCCGTGGTGCAGGTGACCGACCTCTCGCCCGACGAGGCAAACGGCCGCGCCAGAGCGGAAGCGGACTGTGCCATCGACGCCTTGGAGCGAGTCGACGTCACCGACGAGACGGCCCGGAGCTACCTCGTCGAGCTCGCCGAATTTGTCGTCGAACGAGAGCGCTGAACCGATGCGATAAAGAGCTATGCACTCTCTGCCTGTCTCGAGCCCTCCGAAAAGTGTGACTCGGCGACGGCGAAAGCGAGCGTGCTGACGATCCCCAGCAACGTTCCGCCGGTCAGCGCGGTCGCCAGATACGCAAGCGAGACCTCGTCGAGGAAGAACGCACTCACCGCGTGAAGCACGACCGCCATCGCGACGACGTAAAAGGGCGCGTTGAGATAGCGCCACTCGAGCGTGCCGGCGATGTACTCGTCGGTGATCTGACCGAGGCTCGTGGTGACGCCGGCAGCGGCGAACCACTGTATCGAGCCGTAGACGAGCGCGGCGAGTACGCGTGGAATGCCGAGTTCGTCGCCCGCTGTCTCCTGGTGGGCCTCGAGGGTGTTCACGCCGCTTACCCCGCCGAGAACGAGCAAGGCGGCGGCGACGACGTAGGCGATCAGTGTCATGCGACCGGCATACAGCGAGCGGCGGGCGCGCTCGGCAGCGGCGTCGAGACGATCGCCGAGTCCGAGTCCCCGAGAGATGAGATAGAGCCCGAGCAACGCGGAGGTCGTCCCGAGAACGAGTCCGGGGAGATCGAGCAACGTCCCGATCAGCGCGAGCGGATAGATGAGGAGAACGATTCCGAGCGGGATGAGTACCGTCCCCCTGGTCTCGGGGTCGTCGAGCACCTGCTTGAACGTGTAGTACATCGACTCTAAGTCCTGGGCCTGCCGGACGACGACGCGTCTGACGCCGTCGATCGGGACCCGCGAGCGGATGACCGGGATGACGGATTCGTCCTGTGCGCCGTCGGTGACCACGAGCGCGGTGACGTCCTCGCCGGTCGTAAGCGTCGCGAGGACGGTGTCGACCTCGTCGCCGACCTCGCGGTTGGCGCTGACGTCGCCGTCTTCGTTGCCGGTGACGACCGCCACTTCGACGCTTTCGTCTCTCGCAGCGAGGTCGTCGTAGATGTGAATCCCCTGAAAGATGACGTTGACGTCGCTGTCTTCGGGATCGGCCGTCGCCAGAGCGGCAGCCGCGTCCTCGACCGTCTCGCGACCGACGACCGGCGTCGAGAAGCCGGTCTTTCGTCCGAGGTCGTCGTCGAGGTCGACACAGAGGACCAGCAGCATCGCTCGAAGATTAAACGGCGTGGTATTTGCATCTTCGGGGATTGACGGATATCGCGACGCGTGGCGACGACCGACGGTCGCTTTCGTGCGCCTTTTGAGCCTCGACCGGCTAGAGGAGACATCGAATGATCTCGAAGGGCTGTGAGCAGTGCGCGGAAGGCGGCAAGATGGTGCTGTTCGTCTACGGCTACTGTGACCAGCGCGACTGCTTTTACTGCCCGCTCGGCGAGAACCGCAAGAACGTCACCGACGTCTACGCCAACGAACGGCTCGTCGAGAACGACGAGGACGTCCTGACCGAGGCCCGCCGGATGGACGCACTCGGAACGTCGATCACCGGCGGCGAACCCCAGGAAGCGCTCGATCGCACCTGTCACTACCTCTCCTTGCTGAAAGAGGAGTTCGGTTCCGACCACCACACCCACCTCTACACCGGCATCACGGGCGGTCGCGAGAACATGCGCCGGCTCGCCGAAGCCGGCTTAGACGAGATCCGCTTTCACCCGCCGCTCGAGCAGTGGGGCGAGCTCCACGGCACCGAGTGGGAGGAGATTCTCTACACCGCCCGCGAAGAAGGGCTCACGCCCGCCTTCGAGATTCCTGGCATCCGCGCCGAGGAGGAGTTTCTCGAGTTCGTAGACGAGGGCGCTGCCGAGTTCTGCAATATCAACGAGTTCGAGATGTCCCAGGGCAACTACCGTCGGATGCAAGAGCAGGGCTTCGAACTCAAGGAAGGACACATGAGCGCCGTCGACGGCAGCCGCGAGGAGATCCTCGAGGTCATGGGCGAACACGAGCGCGTCTACTTCTGTACCTCCGTGTTCAAAGACGCCGCCCAGCACCGGCGACGGCTCAAACGAATGGCCCGCAACGTTCGCCGGGAGTTCGACGACGTCACCGACGACGGCACCCTCGTCTACGGCAAAACGTACGCCACCCCCCAGCGGTTCGAAGAACTTGGCGTCCCCGAGGAGTTCTACACGGTGAAATCGAACCACGTCGAGGTCGCCTGGTGGCTCCTCGAGGAGATGATCGAGGAAGGCGACCTCGAGGACGGCGAGATCGTCGAGCAGTATCCGACCTACGACGGACAGGTCGTCGAACGGACGCCGCTTGCCTGATCGCGATTCGGTACGCTGACACCGCCTTCACCGCTCGAGTGCACCCGTACCCGGCCGCTCGAGTCCGTCGAGGTCGATCCGACCGTCGGGCATCGAAACGCCGTCGTAGGGATCGGCCTCGAGCAACAGCGAGCCGTCGAGGTCGGCGTACTCGAGCGCCGGCGCGAGCTGGCAGGCCGCGGCGATCGAGGCGTTCGATTCGACCATACAGCCACACATGACCTCGAGGCCGTGAGCGTGGGCGGTGTGGACGATCCGTCGCGCCTCCGATAAGCCGCCACACTTCATCAGCTTCAGGGTCGCGACGTCACAGCGGTCGGCGACCTGCGGGACGTCCGTGGCGGTCCGCAGGGACTCGTCGGCGGCGATCGGAAGCGACGAGCGCTCGTAGACGTAACGAAGACCCTCAGGATCGTCGGCCGAGACGGGCTGTTCGACGAACTCGAGATCGTAGGCCGCGAGTTCGTCGATCGTCGCGACGGCCTCGCGGGGCGACCAGGCCTCGTTGGCGTCGACGCGGATCGTCGCGTCGGGAGCGACGTCCCGGATCGTGGCGAGAATCTCCTCGTCGCGGTCGGTCCCGACTTTGACCTTGAGCGTGTCGTAGCCCCGCTCGAGTGCCGTCTCGGTCTTCGCGCGCATCCGGTCGAGGTCGTCGATGCCGATCGTGTACGACGTCTCGGGGGCGTCGGTCGGATCGAGCCCGAAGTACCGGTACAGGGGAACCTCGAGCCGTTTCGCGACCAGGTCGTAGACGGCGATACTGACGGCCGCGCGGGCGGACGGGTTCGCCCGAATCCGATCGCGCATCCGGCGTTCGATCCGGGCGAGGTCGTGAGGATCCCCGACGTCTTCGACGATCGCGAGCAGATCGGGGAGGACGGCCTCGACGGTGTCGACCGTCTCGCCGTAGCGAGACGCCGGTGCTGCGGCCCCGACGCCGACGTGGCCCGCTTCGTCTTCGATCTCGACGATCGCGATCTCGGCGTGGGTCCTCGTCCCGCGGGCGATCGTGAACGGAAACTCGAGTGCCACTCTGGTGCGCTCGAAATCGGTCTCGAGGTCGACGCTCATAGCAACGCGTCGAGCACCCCGTCGGTGTCGAACCGAACCGCGTCCGTCGCCGGTGCACCGAGTGCCTCGGCGTAGGCGTCGACGGCCTCGCGGGCGGCGGCGTCGTCCTCGAGTCCTCGGGTGTTGAGTGCGCCGGCGAAGATTCGGGCCGGTCGGACTGGTTCGGCAAGTCCCTCGTAGAGGTCGACGTACCGACGAATCGGTGGTAGCGAGAACGACTCGTAGCCGTGGACCGTCTCTCGGCCCGCCTCGTGACAGAGCACGAGTTTGTCGGCCATCGCCCCGTGGAGGATGCCACAGGTCACCGCCGAGTAGGCCGGATGGACGATGCTTCCCTGGCCCTCCACGAAGAGGTAGTCGTGGTCGTCGCCGACCTCGAGGATCATCTCCTCGACCGCGCCGGCGGTAAAGTCGCTTATCACGCGGTCGATGGGATTGCCCCAGCCCTCGATCATGATCCCTGTCTGACCGGTCGGCACCACCGCGGCGTCGTAGCCATGCTCGTTCGCGTCCCGGGACAGTTCCATCGTCGTCGTCATCTTCCCGACCGAGCAGTCGGTGCCGACGGTGAGGATCACGTCGGCGTCGACCTCGTCGGCGACGCCGTCGGCCACGGTGAGGTCCGCTGGCGGCTCGCGAACGTCCCGGAGTTCACAGCCGTGCTCGTCGGCCAGCGTGGCGAACTCCTCGTCCTCGGCGAGGAAGTAGTGCAGCCCCGAGATGACGTCACAGCTCCGTTCGAGTGCGGTCCTGACGTCTGGTCGCCAGTGCTCTTCGAAGCCGCCGCCGATGGGGGCAATCCCGATCAACAGGGCGTCGACGGGGTCGTCGACGTCGTCCATGCTCGAGACGATCGGTGCGTCCTGGACGTCGGCGACGAACTCGGTGACGCGGCGACCGGCCGTCTCCCGATCGAGTACCGCGGCGACGTCGTAGTCGGCGTATCGGAGCACCCCGAGGGCGGTCTTGGCCCGGTCGGGGAACTGCTCGTGGGCGAGGATCGCGACGCGCATACCGGGTGCATAGACCACGCCCCACTTAAGGGTGCGCGCACCGGCAGAGCGGCGCAGCCTACAGCACCCGGACGTCGGTCGTCCAGAACGACCTGACCGCGTCCTCGAGCGCCGACTCGGGATCGCCGGTCGCGTCGACGGCGGCAGTCGCATCGGGGTCGGCCGTCTCGGCGACGGTATCGACGACGCCGCGCTGGCCGACGAGGTAGAGTCGATCGGCCTCGACCGGCGCGAGCACCTCGTGAACGCGCTCGAGGTGGTCGTCGATCTGCTCGTCGCGGATACGCTCGAAGCGAGCCTGCGAGAAGCCGCCTTTCGAGTGGGCTCCCTTCACGTCGCTTTCGAAGCCGCGGTAGTCGACCCGCTCGGTTCCCTCGTAGACGCCGAGTGCGAACAGGTCGGTCCGAACGAGCGCAACGGCGTGAGGACCCGTCGGCTGGAACCACGCCCGCTCGAGTTCGAACCGATCCGACCACGCCGCCTCGAGGTCGGGCCCGACCGGCGGATCGAGCGCGACCGAGACGATGCCGGCGTCGTCGAGACAGCACAGACACGGCGTGGCCTCCTCGAGCAGGACCGACCGTTCGCCGAGGATCTCGGCGGCCCCGTCGGGAACCTCGTCTGCGGCGTCGATCGTCGCCGTCAGCGCCCCCTCGGGAGCCGTCCGCAGCGACTCAAGGCGAGACAGCACTGCCTCGAGGCGCTCGCCGCGGAGTCGTTCCCGCCGTCGGACCTCGAGTGAGCGATCGTCGTCCTCGAGACGGTCGAGTTCGCCCTCGAGCTGGGCGATGCGGTCCTCGAGTCGATTGACCCGCTCTTCGGCCTCCTGGCGAGCCGTGACGGCCTCAGCCCGGCGCTCGGACTCGGCCTCGTAGCGGCGACGCAGCCGCTCGGTCTCCTCCTCGAGTTCGTCGATCCGCTCTTTGAGCGGGGCCCGGCCCAGCAACTCGTCGAGCATCAGGCGAACACGCGAAGTCGCGATACTTCTATGTCTAGGTTCCGGCGTGTCGGCACTCGGGGAGTCCGCCGGCGAACGACAGCAGCTGCTCGGCGCGTTCGCGACGGGCGAGTAACACCTCCTGTAGCGTCGGTGGGTTGCGAACGTCGGTCTCTTCGAGCATCGGTTCGGGGATCTCGAGGGTGTTCGCAGGAACGTCCTCGCCGCCGAAGACGGGGAAGTGTCGGGACTCGAGTTTCATCACGAGCGGAGTGTCGAGCCGTTCGACCCCCTCGCCGGTGGCGTACAGCTGTTCGTTGACGCGTTCGTGTTGTTCGCTGTGCATCCGGGCACACTCTTCGTCCGACGGCGTCACGTAGAGACGTCCGAGATAGTAGCTGCGCGAGAATACCTCGAACATGGTAACGTAACCCAGGGACTGGAGTACTATAACTTTACCTTCGGGAGTCGCATGCCTTCAAGAGGATCGACCCCGAAGGTCAGGTATGCGCCTGTTCGTCAGCGTCGACTGTCCCGACGACTTCGCGACACCGATCGCCGACCTGCAGGCGGCACTCGAGGACGCGAGCGGGCTCAACGTTACGGATCCCGAACAGGCCCACCTCACCCTGAAGTTCCTCGGCGACGTCGACGAGTCACGCCTGCCCGACCTCGAGTCCGAACTCGAGACCGCAGTCGAGGACTCGGGCGTCGGGCCGTTTTCCGCCCGATTCGGCGGTCTGGGCGTGTTCCCCGACCTCGAGTACATACACGTCGTCTGGCTCGGCGTCGAGGAGGGCGGCGACGAGCTGACCCGCCTGCACGAGGCGATCGAGGAGCGGACGACGGCGATGGGCTTTGAGCCCGAGAGTCACGACTTCACCCCACACATCACGCTCGCGCGGATGGAACACGCCGGCGGGAAAGAACTGGTCCAGGAGGTCGTCAGCGAGCGCGAGCCGACGGTCGGCGAGACGGTCGTCGAGGAGGTCCACCTGACCGAGAGCACGCTCACGTCCGACGGCCCAGTCTACTCGACGGTCGCCTCGTTTTCGCTCGAGGACTGATCCTCGCTCGAGGACGACTCTCACGACGCCGTGAGTGCAATCGGTCCCGACGGCTGACGACGTTTTTGTCCGAGAGCGTCGACCGACCAGTATGGAGCTGGTGCTGTCGACCGGACAGCCGTCCCTGACGGTCGACGTCGTCGTCGTCTTCGCCGTCGTCGCCGTGACCTTGCTCCTTTTCGTCCTCGAGCCGATTCCCATCGACGTCTCGGCGATCCTGATGCTCGTCGTCCTGGTCGTGCTCGAGCCCTGGACGCAGATTACGCCCGAGCTCGCCATCTCCGGGTTCTCGAACCCGGCGACGATCACGGTGCTCGCGATGTTCGTGCTGAGCGAGGGGGTCAAACGAACTGGCTCGATCAGAATCGTCGGCGACCGGGTGATCGAGTTCACAGGCGACGACGAGCGCAAGCAACTGGCGGCGGTAATCGGCCTTAGCGGGAGCACGGCGGGGGTTATCAACAACACGCCCGTCGTCGCCGTATTGATCCCGTTCGTCACCGACCTCGCCGAGCGAACGAACACCTCGCCCTCGAAGCTGTTCATCCCGCTGTCGTACGCGGCGATGCTCGGCGGGATGCTTACACTCGTCGGAACCTCGCCAAGCATCCTCGCGAGCGATATCTCCGATCGACTTATCGGTCGCCCCTACTCGATGTTCACGTTCACCCACCTCGGCGTCCTCGTCTTGCTCACCGGGGCCGTCTACCTGCTGACAATCGGTCACCGGCTCATCCCCGAACGGATCGATCCGGACGAGGATCTGTCAGACCGCTTCGAGACGAGCGAGTACGTCACCGAAGTGACGGTGCCACCGGACGCGGCCGTCGTCGGGGAGACCGTCGGCGAGGTCGTCGCCCGGATCGGCCGGGATGCGGAGATCCTTCGCATCCTCCGGCACGGCAAGATCATCCACAGGGACATCGAGAACCGGACGATCCGTGCCGGCGACCACCTGCTGTTCCGGGGTCGTCGACGGACGCTGCTCGAGCTGGCGAGCTTTCGGGGACTCGAGTTCTCGGCCGAGCCGATCGTCGAGCCCGTGTCCGAGGACGACGGCGGTACCGTCCCGCTCGTCGAGGTCATCGTCGTCCCCGGCGAGTCGGCGCTTGCATCCGAGTCTATTACGGCGTCGGCGTTCAGACGGCGGTTCGACGCGCCGATCCTCGCGATCCGTCGGCAAGGAGAGCTCGTCACTCGCCGGCTGTCGAAAGTCGTGTTACGGGGCGGAGATACGCTGCTCGTCCAGGCGAACGAGGGGGCGTTCGAAGAGCTCAGGAACGATCCCGACTACGTCGTCACCGAGGAGGTCGTTCGGCCGGACTACCGCACGTCCCGAATTCCGGTCGCCGTCGGTATCGTCGTCGGCGTCGTACTCGTGGCTGCAGCCGGCTACCTTCCGGTCGAGATCGCGGCACTCGGCGGGATGGCGGCGATGGTGGTCACCGGCTGTGTCGAACCCAGGGAGGTGTACGACGCCGTCGACTGGAACGTCATCTTCCTGCTCGCAGGCGTCATCCCGCTCGGGATTGCGCTCGAAGAGACCGGCGGTGCAGAGTATCTCGCCCTCCAGCTCACGCCGATGGCTGACGTCGTCCCGCTGGTCGTCTTCCTGATGATCTTTTACATGCTGACGGCGATCGTCACCGAGATTATCACCAACCTGGCGAGCGTTGCACTCATGATTCCGATCGGCGTCGACGTCGCGACCCAACTCGGTGCGAATCCGTTCTCGTTCGTCCTGCTCGTCACCTTTGCGGCCAGCGACTCGCTCATGACGCCCGTGGGCTACCAGACGAATCTCATGGTGTACGATCGTGGCGGCTACCGGTTCACCGATTACATGCGCGTCGGCATCCCGCTCCAGCTCCTGCTTGCGGTCGTTACGTCGCTCGGTATCGTCGTCTTCTGGGGCGTCTGACGGTCGGTCACGGCGACGATCGCCCCGACTGCTCTCTGACGACGAACTCGTACCACTCGAGGTCGATCTCCTCGGGCGGCAGGTCGAAGACGGTGATCTCGATCTCTTTCGCGTGTTCGTAAAAGAGCGTCTCGTAGGACCGATCGAGTGGCTCCTCGAGCGGGCGAAGCAGACCGGTCAGGACGACACTTTGCCACTCCGAGGGCGAGTGCCACTCATAGGCGGTGAGACAGGCGATCTCGGTCGTCTCGATGAACGTCCGTTTCTTGCTCTCGGGACCGAAGCCGAGGTCGAGCAGACACCGGTGGTACTCCTCGTCGTACGCGAACGAGACCGGAACGGCGTAGGCCCGGCCATCGCGTGACAGCGACAGGACGCCGATGCCACGCTCGCGCAGGAACGATTCGATCTCTGCGTCCGTCATACCGGTTCCGAACTCGTAGTCTGTCATGCGATCGCAGGTGTCGTCTGGTGGACGCGTCGTCTCCCAGTACCCGGCCGAGATCCTTTATGACCCTTGGCGACTCCCCTGACTGTCTCGATTCGAGACGGACCCGCCGTCGACGGGTTCGGCGTCGCCTACACAGATGGACAAGATTTTAAGCCAGCGTGGGCTACGTCCGGCTACTATGGGCAAGAAGTCGAAAGGCAAGAAAAAACGGCTTGCCAAACTCGAGAACCAGAACAGCCGCGTTCCGGCCTGGGTCATGATGAAGACGGACATGGACGTGACGCGAAACCCCAAGCGACGCCACTGGCGGCGCAGCGACACTGACGAATAATGAGCGCGAGTGACTTCGAAGAGCGGGTCGTGACGGTACCGCTTCGGGACGTCAAGGCGGGCGCGAACCACGAGGCCGCCGACAGAGCGATGACGATCATTCGCGAGCACCTCGCCAAACACTTCGCCGTCGACGAGGACGCCATCCGCCTCGATCCCTCGATCAACGAAGCCGTCTGGGCGAACGGTCGCTCCAACCCGCCACGAAAGCTCCGGGTCCGAGCCGCCCGCTTCGAAGAGGAGGGCGAACCGGTCGTCGAAGCCGAGTTCGCCGAATAACTTGCTCCGCGTCGCCTTCGCCGGTTCGGCGTACGTCGGCGTCTTCGCCCGCGCAACCGACGACTACCTGCTGGTCCGACCCGACGTCGACGACGACCTGATCGGCGACCTCGCAGACGAACTCGCCGTCGATGCGCTCGCGACCACCATCGGCGGCTCCTCGACGGTCGGCGCGCTCGCGACCGGCAACGAGAACGGGCTGCTCGTCAGCAGCCGGATTCTCGAGTACGAACGCGAGCGAATCGAAGACGAGGTCGACGTTCCGGTCACGGAGCTTCCCGGCAGTATCAACGCCGCCGGAAACGTCGTGCTCGCGAACGACTACGGCGCGTACGTTCATCCTGATCTCCCCCGGGAGTCGATCCAGGTCATCAAAGAGACCCTCGAGGTGCCCGTCGAACGTGGCGACCTCGCCGGCGTCCGGACCGTCGGCACGGCCGCGGTCGCCACCAACGCGGGCGTACTCTGTCACCCGAAGGCGACCGACGCGGAACTGGACCACGTAGAGGAGGTACTCGACGTTCGCGCCGACGTCGGCACGGTCAACTACGGCGCACCGCTTGTCGGCTCCGGGCTCGTCGCCAACGAGGTCGGCTACGTCGTCGGCGAAGACACCACCGGACCGGAACTCGGCCGCATCGAGGACGCACTGGAGTACATCGACTAGAAGATACCCCGCCGGTCGGGACTGGGGTTCGTGATCGATCCGAGGGTGTCGCCCGGAAGCTCTCACGCAGTTCCGGTACATGTAGCCGAGTTCGTCTTCGATCTCACACTCCGGACAGACGATCGTTCCCGAGCGGCGATTGACGAACTCCGCCGTTCGGCCGCTCCCGGGCCGCATCATAAGCGTTTCAGCTCCCGGCGTTTCGCCGTGTGATCCGTCGCGACCGACGACGGGACGCTCGTCGTCTTTCGACGCGCCCGCGGGGTCTCACGCGGGAAGGGAACATTCTTCCGGCTTCCCGACGGAGGGACAGCTATGAGTCAGTTCACTGTCTCCGGTAAGTTCGCGAGCCGGGACGGCTACTCGTCGTTCGAGACCGCGATCGAGGCCGAAAACGAAGACGTCGCTCGCGAGCACGTCCTCTCCCAGCTGGGGAGTCGTCACGGACTCAAACGAACCCAGATCGAGCTCGAGGAGGTCGAGGCACGATGAGCGGACAGCAGGAACTGCAGGCGATCTCCCAGCAGCTCCAGGAGCTCGAACAACAGATCGAGGCGTTGCAGGCAACGGTCACCGAACTGCAGGCCGAACAGAGTGACGTCGACGAGGCGATCGAGGCGATCGAGATTCTCGAGACCGACGACACCGTGCAGGTGCCACTCGGCGGCGGTGCCTACCTCCGTGCAGAGATCGAAGACATCGACGAAGTGATCGTCGAACTCGGTGCCGACTACGCCGCCGAGTTCGAACAGGACGGAGCCGTTTCCGCCCTCGAGAACAGAAAGGATACTCTCGACGATCGCATCGAGGAGGTCACCGAAGAGATCTCCGAACTCGAAGCCGAGAGCACACAGCTCGAGCAGAAAGCCCAGCAGCTCCAGCAGCAGGCGATGCAACAGCAGATGCAGGGACTGGGGGGACAAGGCCAGGGTCAGGGCCAGGGCACGGGTCCGGACCAGTAACGTAGGCCGCCCCCATGTTCGATAGCCTGAAAGAGAAGCTCGGGAGCTTTCGCGAAGACGTCGAGGAGACGGCCGAAGAGAAAGCGGAGCCGGTCGACGAGGACGACCTCGAGGACGCAGAGTTCGAGGACGCCGAGTTCGGAGAAGCAGAACGCGAGGACACAGCGGCTGGCGAGGAACCGGCCGAGTCGACAGTCCCCACGGCAGACGACCCGACGTCCGTCGACACCGAGACGACGCCGGCCGACGAGGCCGACGCCGAGGACGAAAGACCGGATGCGGCTACGGCCGACGCCGACGAAGCTGACGTCGAGGAGTCGGACCGAGACGGAGACGACGAAGACGGGGAAAGCGGGAACGGTCTGACCAGGTTCGGCCGCAGGGCGAAATCGCTCATCAACGGCTCGAACGACACGGACGAGTCCGTCGACGAACAGGATACGACCACGGCGTCCGACGAGACGAGCGTCGAACGCGACGTGACAGACGACGTGGCTGCAACGCCCGACGACGAGGCTGACGAGGCCGAAGACGACGCCGACGAAGACGAGCCGACCGAGAACAACTCGACCGGGTTCGGCCGCAAGGCAAAGTCACTCGTCCGCGGGAAGTTCGTCATCGAGGAAGACGACCTCGAGGGACCGCTCGACGAACTCGAGCTCGCGTTGCTCTCGAGCGACGTCGAGATGTCCGTCGCCGAGGAGATCTTAGAGAACATCCGCGACGAACTGGTCGGGGAGACTCGAACGTTCACGACCTCCACCGGCGACGTCGTCACGGAGGCGCTCCGGGAGGCGATTCTCGACGTCATCAGCGTCGGCCAGTTCGACTTCGTCGAGCGGGTCGCCGTCGAGGACAAACCGCTCGTGATCGTCTTCACCGGCGTCAACGGCGTCGGCAAGACGACCTCGATCGCGAAGATGAGCCGCTATCTCGAAGAGCGTGGCTACTCGACGGTGATGGCAAACGGCGACACCTACCGTGCGGGAGCGAACGAACAGATCGAGGAACACGCCGATGCACTCGATACGAAGCTCATCACCCACGAACAGGGTGGTGACCCTGCCGCAGTGTTGTACGACGCCGTCGAGTACGCCGAGGCAAACGACGTCGACGTCGTGCTCGGCGATACGGCGGGTCGGCTCCACACCGACGAGGGGCTGATGGACCAGCTCGAGAAGATCGATCGCGTCGTCGATCCGGACATGACCCTGTTCGTCGACGAGGCGGTCGCCGGCCAGGACGCGGTCAACCGGGCCCGGGAGTTCGACGACGCCGCCGAGATCGACGGGGCGATCCTCACGAAAGCCGACGCCGACTCCAACGGCGGCGCGGCGATCTCGATCGCTCACGTCACGGGCAAGCCCATTCTCTTCTTGGGCGTCGGTCAGGGCTACGACGACATAGAGCGGTTCGAGCCGGAGCGGATGGCCGACCGCCTGCTCGAGGAGGAGTAAGCGATCGGCCCGGATCTCGCATCTACGATCGTCTGACAGGAGAAGACTCGAGGACGGCCGCCGACCAGCCCCGATCGGCCGCCGTCGTCGTCGGCGATCAGCCTGGCAACAGAACGTTGAGGAGCGCGACGACGATGCCGGCAAGCCCCATCCGGACGGCGGCGACGTACCAGCGCTGTTTCGAGACGGCACCCATGTACGCGCCGATGGCCGCGAGCAACAGGACGCCGATCCCGACCGAGGCGAACACCCCCTGTCGCATCGAGAGGACGACCCCCTCGAGCAGGAACGGGACGATGGTGACCGTTACACCGATCACCGGCCCCGTCGCGGAGGCGATCGCGTGCAGGAGCTGTTCGCTGCGGTGGTCCCGGGAAAGCTGGGTGTCCCCGAGGTCGGTCAGCATGGCACCCTCGAGTTCCTGGCGCTTCCGGCGCGTCTCGGCGCGTTCGATCTCCCAGACGCTCCAGACTCCGGAGGTGCCGAGTCCGACGGCCGCACCCAGACCGATGCCGACGACGACGAACCCCTCGGCGACGCCCGAGAGGTACGCCCCGACGACGACGCCGATTCCCGTCAGGGTTCCGTCGAAGGTGTTCGCGACGAAGTATCGCCGCGAGATCGAGCGTACCTCCGACCGGCCGGCGACGCGCCGGAGGCTGGCGACGCGATCGCCGAGACTCATCTGCCGCCCGTCCAGCTGTCCTCGACGATCCGCTCGCCACAGGAGACCTCGTCGACCGAGTGGACCGACCCGCCCAGGTCCGTGATCCGGTCTTCGATCGCGTCGACGTCGAGGGCCTCGCCCTCGAGCGTGACCCGGAGGGTGCGGACGTTCTCGTCGATCTCGACCAGCGTGGCAGTGACGCCCTCGATGCCCTCGAGTTCGCCGATCCCTTCGGTGAACGCGACGGTGCCAGGGTCGTGTGGCTTCAGGACGTCGAGTACGAGACGGCGAATCCGAACCATGTCGGTGGGTATGCGAACCAGCGACAAGTGCGTACCGACCCCATCTCCGCTCATACTGACTGCTGTAAGTCATTTCCGGCGCGACCGCGACCCGTCCGGCGGTCGCACCGGTAAATCGGTACAGCATTCCGTATCAGAAGCCGTCCAGCCGGGTCTGGCCGCCGGCCGAGTCGTCGATACCCGCAAGCGCCGCGGCCCGCTCGAGTGTCGTCTCGAACGTGTCGGCCTGGCTCCGGTCGTACAGCGTCGCCGCGGGGTGGACACAGACGAGGACGCGACGGGGCGTGCCCGCGATGCGGACCTCCTCGAGGTCGCCCGCCGCCGCGGTGACGGCGACCGATCGCTCGAGCAGGTGTTCGCTCGGCACTTTCCCGAGCGTGACGACGACCTCGGGGTCGACGCGGTCGATCTCCCGCTCGAGGTAGCCCCGGCAGTTCCCGAGTTCCTCGGCGGTCGGATCGCGGTTCTCCGGCGGCCGACAGCGCACGCAGTTGGTGATCCGGACGGCCGACCGCTCGAGGCCAACGGCAAGCAGCGTCTCGTCGAGTACCGAGCCGCTGCGGCCGACGAACGGCTCGCCCTGTTCGTCCTCCCGTGCGCCCGGCCCCTCGCCGACGAACAACAGGTCGGCGTCCTCCGGCCCGGTTCCGTTGACGATCCGGCTTCGCGACGCTACCAGCGCCGGACACCGCGTGCAGGCCGTGACCTCGAGTCCGTCCATCTGCTCGTCCATGGCTCGGAGTTCGCCGGGCGAATACTACGTGTTTTGGTTGCGCTCTCACCGTGGCCCGTCGCTACGACCGCGGGCTTTTTCGTGTCGGCGTTCGAACCCGTATCCATGTCAGCGCTCCGCGACGCCTTGCGGGATCTTTCGGACGCGGTGTTTTTCGACCTCCTCGAGAGCGACGAGGCGTACCTGCTCGTACTCGACGTGCCGGGCGTCTCCGCGGAGGCGCTCGAGGTCGGCGTCGACGGCGGTCGCATCACGATCCAAGCCACTCGAGCGAAAGACGTACCCGGGGAGTACCGCTACCTCGAGGAGAATCGATCGATGCACGTCGACGTCGACCTGCCGCTGCCCGCCGACGCGACCGAGGCGGGTGCAGAGGCGTCCGTGTCACGCGGCGTCCTCGAGTTGTACCTGCCCAAACGTGAGGACGCTGCGGAGACGGCGATCGACATCGTCGCGGACGAAAACGAGAGTGAAGATACCGACACCGACACTACCAGCACCGGTAGAACGAACGGACCCGACACCTAACGGGGGGTGAACACACCTGGTTCATCTTCGTGCGTACCGACGATTCGTCGTCGTCGCGTGGCACTTTCTGCCGATTTTGCTCGCGTACGCCCGTGACAGGCGACGGTTCCTGCTGTTCGGGCGCTCGCGACGGGTCACCGCCGAGACCCACCGCCAGCGAGCGGAAGTGTTGCTCGAGTCGCTTCTGACGCTCGGGCCGACGTTCATCAAACTCGGCCAGTTGCTCTCGACGCGGCCGGACATCCTCCCGCCGGCGTACATCGACGTCCTCTCGGCGTTGCAGGATCGGGTGCCGCCGGCCCCGTGGGTCGAGGCGAAAGACGTCCTCGAGGACGATCTCGGACCCGTCGAGCAGCGATTCGACGAGTTCGACACCGACGCGATAAGCGGCGCGAGTCTCGGGCAGGTGTACCGGGCGACGGTCGACGGCCGGGACGTCGCGGTCAAGATCCGCCGGCCGAACATCGAGGAACTGGTCGAGGCCGACCTTCACGTCATCCGGTGGTCGATGCCGCTTTTGCTGTACTTCGTCGACGAGTCGCGGGCGTTCTCGCTCGAGAACCTGGCCGACGAGTTCGCGAAGACGATCCGTGAGGAGATGGACTACGAGCGCGAGGCGGCGATGCTCGCGGAGATTCGACAGAACTTCCTCGAGGACGACCGCTACGTCATTCCGGCGGTGATCGACTCGCACTCGAGTTCGCGGGTGCTCACGATGGAGTACGTCGGCGGGACGAAGATCACGGACGTCGACGAACTCGACGCGCGTGACATCGATCGCAGCCGGGTTGCGGAAGACCTCCAGCGGTCGTACATGCAGATGATCATCGACGACGGCGTCTTTCACGCCGATCCTCACCCCGGGAACCTGGCGGTGACCGACGACGGCCGGATCGTCTTCTACGACTTCGGGATGAGCAGCCGCGTCGACGAGTACGTCCAGGAGAAGATCGTCGAGTTCTACATCGCCGTCGCGAACCAGGACATCGACGCGATCCTCGACGCCTTGATCGCGATCGGCACGCTTAGCCCCGAGGCCGACCGGGGCGTGATGGCCGAGGTGATGGAACTGGCCATCGCGGACGCCCGCGGCGAGGACATCGAACAGTACCGGGTCCAGCAGATTATCGGCCAGGTCGAAGACTCGATCTACGAGTTTCCGCTCCGACTGCCGAAGAACCTCGCGCTCGTGCTCCGGGTGGCGACGGTCGTCGAGGGCGTCTGTGTCACGCTCGATCCGGACTTCGATTTCATCTCGACGGCGACCGACTACCTCACCGAGCAGGGCTACCGCGAGGAGTCCGTTCGCCGCTTTCTCGAGGGTGCAGGCGATCAGGTGCGAGACGCAAGCCAGTCGCTCGTCCGGATGCCGCCGAAAGCCGAACGGCTGCTCGACCGGGCCGACCGCGACGACCTCTACGTCCGCATCGACGTCGAGGACTCACAGGGGAACTTCGACGCGCTCGCCAAACGGCTCATCTACGGGATGTTACTGACGATGGGGCTGTTCTCGATGGGCGTTCTCTACGCCCTCGACGCTCCGGAGGCGTCGGTCGTCGCGGCCGTCTTCTCTGCGGTGCTCACCGTCTTGCTCTACCGGTCGTTTCGCAAGCCGCGCTCGATCGGCGCGAAACCCCAGTTCACGCGACAGAAGCTCCGGCAGCAGCGAACCGACGAGGAGTGAGACCGTCGGTATCGATTCCGACCGCGCCCGAGCGTATTTTCCCGTCAGCGGCGACTGGTTCCCTTCGAGGCCGTCTGCCGGACGAATACCCGCTGTACGAACGTCCATATTCGAGACGACGGACGTCCGACTTTCGGGCGTTCGACACCCTATTATTGATTAAATTGTTCCTATATCTGCCCGGGTATCCACTGTGGAGGTCTAAATACAAACGTTTGTCAACACCAATCCTTATATTGTTCACACCCATCTCGTCGAACCGTGATGAGAAATACGATCACGGATGTATTGCCACAGAAAATAGACGTACGTATGAAATCTATCAGTTTCGGTTCGTCACCGACGGTGGTGATCGGATGGTAGATCCGATCCTCCTCGAGGCGACCGCGGCGGACCTCGAAGAGCTCGCGACGGGGATGAACCTGATGTGGGCGTTGACGGTCACGTTCCTCATCTTCTTCATGCACGCTGGCTTCGCGATGCTCGAGGCGGGCCAGGTGCGTTCGAAGAACGTCGCGAACCAGCTCACGAAGAACATGCTGACCTGGGCGGTCGGCATCGGCGTCTTCTTCGTGATCGGGATGGGGATCTCGAACAACGTCGGCGCGGCACTCGGCGGCGGCGAGAGTAGCCCGCTGACGATGTTCGGCGAGGGATCGTTCGACTGGGCGATGTGGCTCTTTAGTGCGGTGTTCGCGATGACCGCGGCGACGATCGTCTCCGGTGCCGTCGCCGGTCGCGCGAAGCTGCGGGCGTACGTCGGGTACACCTTCCTGCTGGCGGCGGTCATCTACCCCGTCGTCGCGGCGACGGTCTGGTACGCCCCCGGCGGAACGCCGATCCTCGCTTCCTTCGGCTTCGCCGACTTCGCGGGCGGGATGGTCGTCCACGGCGTCGGCGGCGTCGCCGGCCTCACCGCAGCGTGGGTTCTCGGCGCTCGCATGGACAAGTACGACGACGACGGCTCCGCCAACGTCATCCCGGGCCACTCGATGACCTTCGCCGTGTTGGGCACGCTGATCCTCTGTTTCGGCTGGTTCGGCTTCAACGTCGGGACGGCCGCGACCGTCGTCGATCCGGGAACGTTCGAACTCGCCGACTTCGACTACGTCGGCAGCGTCGCGATGGTCACCGCCCTGGGGATGGGGATGGGCGCGATCGGTGCCTCCGTCGTCTCCCTGGGATTGACCGGCAAGGTCGACACGCTGTACGTCGCAAACGGGATGCTCGCCGGTCTCGTCGGCGTCACTGGCCCGACGGACCTGATCACGCCGATGGGTGCACTGGCGATCGGCTTCATCGCCGGCGCACAGCTCCCGATCGTCTTCCGGTTCGTCGAGAAGCGCCTGGGGATCGACGACGTCTGTGCGGTCTTTCCCGTCCACGGCACCGCGGGGATGCTCGGGCTGATCCTCTTCCCGCTGTGGTCGATCGAGGGAACGGCGGTCGGTGGCGGCGTCGTCGCCGGCGGGGTCCTCTCGATCGAGGCCGGCGCGTTCGTTCCCCAGCTCGTCGGCGTCGCCGTCATCACGATCTGGACGGTGCTCGCGACCGCGGCCGTCTGGGGCGCGTTCAAAGCCATCGGCCAGGCCCGCGTCACGCCCGAACACGAACGCGACGGCCTCGACGTCGCGGAACACGGCGTCGACACCTACCCCGAGTTCGGCACGCCCGAGGTCGCACCAGACGGCGGCCAGCCCGGCGGCGCGACCTCGAGTCTCGACGTCCGCACGGACGGCGGCACGCCGAACGACGACGGCGTCAAACTGGTGACGGCGATCGTTCGTCCCGACCGACTCGGCGCGATCAAGACGGCGCTGGTCGACGCCGACGCCCCCTCGCTGACGGTCACGAACGTCTCCGGTCGCGGCTCCCAGCCCGCGAAGAAAGGCCAGTGGCGCGGCGAGGAGTACACCGTCGACCTCCACGAGAAGGTCAAAATCGAGTGTGCCGTCGCCGACGTCCCCGCTGACGACGTCGTCACGGCGATCCGCGAGGCAGCCTACACCGGCGAACCCGGCGACGGGAAGATCTTCGTGACCGAGATCGAGGACGTCTGCCAGGTCCGGACCGGCGACACCGGCACGGAGGCAGTCTGACGGCGTCGGGGTCGCCTCGAGTCCGTCACAAAGACCTGCAGAGAGGCCGAGTGAACCTCGGTACTACTTTGCCGTCCCGTATCGAACGGCCGGGTATGAATCACGAGCACTCCCGCGAGCTGTACGATCGCGCGCTCTCTGTCATGCCCGGCGGCGTCAACTCCGCCGTTCGCGCGGCGATCGAACCGTACCCGTTTTTCGTCCGGAAAGGCGACGGCGGCCACGTGATCGACGCCGACGGCAACCGCTACATCGACTGGGTGATGGGGCTCGGTCCCTTGCTTCTCGGCCACGACCTGCCCGAGCCCGTCCAGGCGGCGATCCAACAGCACGCGAGCGCCGGCCCGATGTACGGGACGCCGACCGAGGTCGAGGTCGACCTCGCCGAGTTCGTTTCCCGTCACGTCCCGAGCGTCGAGAAGATCCGGTTCGTCAACTCCGGCACCGAGGCGACGACCTCGGCGGTGCGACTCGCTCGCGGCTACACCGGCCGGAACAAGATCGTCGTCATGCAAGGCGGCTACCACGGGGCCCAGGAGTCGACGCTCGTCGAGGGCGACGCCGACGATCCGAAACCGTCCTCCGCGGGGATTCCCCAGGCCTTCGCCGAGCACACCCTCCCCGTCCCGTTCAACGACGAGGAGGCCGTCCGCGAGGTCTTCGAGGAACACGGCGACGACATCGCCGCCGTCATGACCGAACCGATCCTCGGCAACTACGGCATCGTCTACCCCGAGGACGGCTACCACGAACTCCTCCGGGAGCTTACCGAGGAACACGGCGCACTCCTGATCTTCGACGAGGTCATCACCGGCTTCCGCGTCGGCGGGTTGGGCTGTGCACAAAGCGAGTTCGGCGTCACGCCGGACCTGACGACGTTCGGCAAGATCGTCGGCGGCGGTTTCCCCGTCGGCGCGATCGGCGGTCGGGCAGAGATCGTCGAGCACTTCGCGCCCGCGGGCGACGTCTTCCAGGCCGGCACCTTCTCCGGCCACCCGGTGACGATGGCCGCCGGCCTCGAGACGCTTCGCTTCGCCGCCGAAAACGACGTCTACGAGCACGTCGACGACCTGGGCGAACGACTGCGCTCTGGGCTGACCGATATCCTCGCCGACCAGGCTCCCGAGTACACCGTCGTCGGCACCGCCAGCCTGTTCAAAGTCATCTTCACGCGGGACGGGCCGGATCGGAACAGCCTCGAGCAACAGTGCGAGTCGGGCTGTCGGCAGGATCCGGTCTGTCCGCGCTACGACAGCTGTCCGAAAACCGCAGGCGACGTGAAAGCAGCCGAGACCGACCGCTGGCGGCGCATCTTCTGGGGACAGATGAAAGACCAGGGGGTGTTCCTCTCACAGAACCAGTTCGAATCCCAGTTCGTGAGCTACGCCCACACCGACGAGGACGTCGAGCGGACGCTCGAGGCGTACAAAGAGGCGCTGTAGCTCCGTCGTGGGCCGAAACGAGCGCGGGGACGAGACAAGGTTTGAGAACACGAACACACCGTGACGACTGACTCGGCTCTCGAGATCGTCGACTGGGCGCGACTCGCCGAGCGGCTGTGCTTTCTGTTTCCACCCGTCGTCGGCGTCGGCGTCGTCGGCGTCCTCAGAGACGTCGATCCCAGCGTGCCAGGATTTGCACGCGGGCTCGTACTCGTCGGCACGTTCGGATACACCCTGCTCACCCTCGCGATGGCGGTCACGCTGTGTTTCGACGCGCGGCGGGTCCGGGAAAGCGGCGTCTGGCAGCCGACGCCGTGGCTGTACACGATCGGTGCCGTCCTCTGGGCACCGGCGGCCGGCGTCGTCTACCTCTATCGACGCCACCGTCACTTCGGGACGCCGCCGGGCTGGTCGGGCTGGTGGCTCGTCGTCGCCGGCTCGCTGCTCGTGACGCTCACCGGCGGTGCGATCGCGTCGGTCGCGTTCGTCCTCGAGTTACCGGGCGTCGTCACCTCCGCGATAGGCGTCGCCGGCGCGATCGCGGTCGGACTCTTCCCCGTCGCGATCCACCAGGACGCCGCCTACGTCTGCACGCAGGGCAGTCTGTGGCGTCCCAACCCCGCCGGCTATCTCGGGGTGGCGTTTCTTAGCCTGTTCGTCCCGCCGTTGCAGCCGCTTCTCGCTGCGTACTACCTGCTAAGACGGCGGCGTGCGATCGGGACACCGTGATCCGTCTCCATCTCCGCCCTCGGCAGCCGGAACGGACGATACCTTCACCTGCCCGGACCGAGAAGGGCGGGTCATGAGCGATTCGACGGAGCGGTGCTGGCTCGTCGAGCGAACGGTCGACCAGCGCAATCTGGTAACACTCGTCTACGCGACGCCCGACGGGAACCAGTTCCAGCGACGTGAGCGCTCGGCGACGGCGCTTCGAACCGGCTCGCCGGTGACCGCAGCCGTCGAGATTTCCGCAGACGAACTCGAGGACGTCACCGACGAGGACATCCGCGAGCAGTACGCGAGCGAGGCCAGGCGGGTCGCCGAGACGTACGATCCCGACGAGGAGATCTGAGCTGACGGTTCCGGTCGAAGTGACAATCCTTATCGGCGGACGCCGAGACAGTACTGACATGCCAGCGATAGCGGTCGACGGCCTGACGAAGGTCTTCGGTTCGACCGTCGCCCTCGAGGAGCTTTCCTTCGAGGTCCACGAAGGCGAGGTGTTCGGATTTCTGGGTCCCAACGGCGCAGGCAAATCGACCACGATCAACGTGTTGCTCGATCTCGTCCGTCCGACCGCAGGCCGGGCCGAAGTCCTCGGATTCGACACGCAAGCGTCCGGTCGCGCGGTCCGCAGCCGGACCGGCGTCCTCCCCGAAGGGTTCGACACCTACAGTCGGCTCACCGGCCGCCAACACCTCGAGTTCGTCATCGACTCCAAAGACGCCGACGACGATCCCGACGCGTTGCTCGAGCGGGTCGGTCTCGAGGGAGCCGGCGACCGGAAAGCCGGCGGCTACTCGACGGGGATGACCCAGCGACTCGCACTCGCGATGGCGCTGGTCGGCGAGCCCGACCTGTTGATCCTCGACGAGCCCTCGACCGGACTGGACCCGAACGGAGCCCGCGAGATGCGCGAGATCGTCCGCGAGGAAAACGCCCGCGGCGCAACCGTCTTCTTCTCGAGTCACATCCTCGGCCAGGTCGAGGCCGTCTGTGACCGAGTCGGCATCCTCCGTGGCGGCGAGATGGTCGCCGTCGACACCGTCTCCGGACTGCGCGACTCCGTCGGCGGCTCGACGACTCTCCGGGTGAGCGTCGACCAGCTCGAGGACGACGCGATCGCAGCCGTCGAGACGCTGCCGGACGTCGGGACCGTCACGGTCGAAGACGGCGCCGATCCGACCGTCGTCGTCACCTGTGACGGCTCGAAGACCGAGATCATCCACGCGCTGGAAGAGGGTGGACTCGAGGTCAGAGACTTCGCGACCGAGGAGGCCTCGCTCGACGAGGTGTTTCACGCCTATACCACGGAGGGGTCGGCATGAGCGATGCGAGTCCGTCGCTGAACCTCGAAAGCGTCCGTGCGATCGCGAAAAAAGACGTCCACGACGCTGCCCGCTCGAAGGTGCTGTGGCTGCTTTCCGTGCTGTTCGTCGCCTTCCTCGGCGGTGCGGCGTTCGTGTTCGTCCAGTTCGAACAGGCCGTCGCCGCCGAGGGAGCCGAGGTCGCGGCGACGGACCTGGTGCTCTTTCTCGAGGGACCGGTAGCGTGGCTGTTGCCCCTGATCGGGCTGCTCGTCGGCTACAAGGCCGTCGCCGGCGAGGTCGACTCTGGGACCGGCAAGATCCTCTTTACGCTGCCACACTCCCGACTCGACGTCGTCGTCGGCAAACTCGTCGGTCGGACGCTCGTGCTGTGGGCGACGTTTCTCGTCGGTCTCGTCGTTTCCCTCGCCGTCATCGTAGCGCTGTACGACGAACTCGCGGTGACCGCGATCCTTACGTTCGCCGTCCTCTCGATGCTTCTGGGTGCGGTCTTCGTCAGCATCGGGGTCACGATCTCCGCACTGACGACCTCGACGACGAAAGCTGCCGCCGCCATCGTCGGCGTCTTCGTCTTCCTGTACTTCGTGTTCGACTCGTTCCGGCTCGTCGGCTACTACCTGCTTACGGGCTCGGTCATGCCCGCACCCGGCTCGAACCCGTCGGCGTGGTATCTCCTGTACCCGCGGCTGAATCCGATCGAGGCCTACAGCGCCGCGCTCAACGGCCTCGTCTCCGATCTCGTCCACCCCGAGGTGTTCCAGTACTTCGAGGACCCGGCCGCGGTCCCGTTTTACCTGTCGGGCTGGTTCGCTCTCGTGCTCTTGCTCGTCTGGCTCGTCGTGCCGCCGGCGCTTGGGTACCTGCGGTTTCGCCGGCTCGATCTGTAGGGCGCCGTCGACTCCCCCGATCCGGAACCGACCGTTCGAATCGACGGCGTCTCGACCGATAGCTTATACTCCCCGGCGGTTCCCAATGGAAACGAGATGCCGATCGAAGACCGTGACGAGGCGTATCTCGTCACCCACGCACTGGCCAGAGACACGCTCTCGCGGCTTCGCGACGTCGAGACCGAGCAGGTCAACTTCCGGAAGGGGCTCGTCAAACTCGGGCGGATCTGTGGCTACGAGATCATCGACGGGCGCATGGAGACCGAGTACGTCGAGATCGAGACGCCACTCGAGGAGACGATGGGCGAGTGCGTGAAAGGACTCGACGACGTCGTCATCATCAACGTCTTGCGGGCGGCGACGCCGTTCGTCGAAGGGCTGCTCAAGGCGTTCCCGCGGGCGCGACAGGGCGTCATCAGCGCGAGCCGCGACGAGTCGGCCGGGCGCGAGGAGGACGGTTCGTTCCCGATCACGATCGACTACGTGAAACTGCCCGAGATCCGTGAGGAAGATACGGTGATCGTCGCCGATCCGATGCTCGCAACCGGCAGCACGATGTGTGCCGTCTTAGAGCACGTCGTCGAGAACTCTCCCGAACCGGATCACCTCATCGTCCTCGCTGCGGTCTCGGCACCGGACGGACTGCTCAGGGTGAACGAGTCGTTTCCGGAGGTCGACCTGCTCACCGTCTCGATCGACGACTACCTCGACGACGACGGCTACATCGTTCCCGGACTCGGCGACGCCGGCGACCGGGCGTTCCGGACGAACTGACGCCGCCTTCGAGTCTCGATGGCGTCGATCGACTGCGCTATGGGTCCGGACAGGTGTCGATACCACACAGCGCATTCAGCGGACAGCGCCCGATGACGGCGGTCGCCAATATGTCGCTGCCGGCGACGAACGCGAGCGTGCCAGGCGTTTCGTCTCGGTTTCGATATCCCACGATCAGCAAGGTTAGCTCGAGGACGACGCGACCGATGCGATCCAGTCCACCGACGTTTCGCTCCATACGCATTCGAACGATTGCCACCCACGTAGCAGTGTTCCATGAAACGGACACACCTTCGTTTCCGGTCGAATTTTCGTGTCACGTTGTCCAACGTTCCGGCAGCGTTTTTACTCGCGTTGGTGATGAGAAATGCGATGAACGGTCGCGACGACGTCGATCCGGCGAGCGACATCCCGAACGGGCGGTTCCAGCTCGCGGTCGGCCTCTACGTCGGCGTGTTTCTCGCCGGCATCGCGACGACGGCACTCGCGCCGACCGATCCCTCGCCCTCCGTTCTCGCGGGGACGTCCGTGATTGGCGGTCTCGTCGGAGTCGTTCTCGGTATCGGCGTCGCACGTGTCGATCACGAGCTGTCGGCACGGCTCGGCCGGACCGTCGCCCGCCGGCGTGCGGTCGCGGCTCCCGCTGGCCTCTTCGGTGCGATCGCGATCGCCTCGTGGATCGTGTCGGTCGGGGCTCGTGTCGTCACCGCCTCGGTCACGGCGGCGATCGCGCTCCTCGTTACGGGCTCCGTCCTCGGGACGCTCGCCGGAAACCGGTACGTCGACCGGGTCGTGACTGACGAGCCGATCGCGACGTGGGACTGGGAGCCGCCGGGCGCACCCAGGCTGGATGGGGTCCTGTTTCTCGCGTGGACGGTCATGGCCGTCACGGCCGCGGTCGCCGGAAACTGGCTGACCGCCGCCATCTGGACGACGATCGGCGTGCTCTGGCTCGTCTCCTGTCTCGTCGAGGGCCGATGGCGATTCGCCTCCGTCGGCGCGTCTCCGGAGGTTCGCGTCCACGAGGCCGGGCTGGTCAAACGGCGTCCGTACAGCCGGTCGTTCGTCCCCTGGAAGGCCGTCGATCACGTTCGTGTGCGCGAGGACGAACTCGTCATCGATCGCGGACTCCGTGACGTCCGTTTCGACCGCACGGAGCTGGGCGACCTCGAGGCCGTCCTCGAGACGATCGAACGCCAGCGACCCGACGAGGGACCTCCCGTCCTCGGGTGATATTACTCGAGGTCGACGCGACCGCTCGTCGCGCTCCGAAGTCGGTCGCGCAACGACGCGGCCGCCTCGCGTGGGACGCGGACGTCGAAGGTCACCCGTTGCTCGTAGTCGGCGTCGAACTCGTAGCCCTCGCTCTCGAGGACCCCCCTGACGGTGCCGGAGTCGTCGTACTCGACGACGACCACGACCCGTTCGTGGGGCCGCTCCTCGATCACCCCCGCCTCGTCGACGGCCTCTTTCACGGCGCGGGAGTACGCCCGGACGAGCCCGCCGACACCGAGGTTCGTCCCGCCGTAGTAGCGGGTGACGACGACGGCGACGTTCTCGAGTTCTCGTCCCTGGAGGACGTTGAGCGCGGGCTTGCCGGCCGAGCCCGAGGGTTCGCCGTCGTCGCTCGAGTACTCTCGAAGCAGTTCGCCGTCGGGGTCGGCACGGACGCGGTAGGCGGGGACGTTGTGTGTCGCGTCCGCGTACTCCGAGTCGACCGTCTCGACGAACGCCTCGGCCGCCTCGACGGACTCGACCGGTCGGACGTGGCCGAGAAACTCGGACCCCTGGACGACGAAGGTGGTGGTCGCGGGTTCGGCGACGGTCCGGTACGTGTCGGTCACGGCCGACCACGGCGACTGTGCCTCGCGTGGACCATGGTGGCGGTACTCGAGCCGCCGAAAAGAGCGCGTCGGTACGCACATGTCGACCCGGAGTTGGATCAGGGTTGACGACGACCGACGATCGGATCGGAGTGGACAGCAACCGACGGACGCGACGCGGGCCACATCCGCACGCTTAAGTCAGTCCCGAAAGTTGTTCACGCCACCATGGAGTACGCACTCGAGATCGATGGGGCACCCGACTCGGTAGCCGGCGGGACGAGCGTTCTCTTGTTACATCCGAGTACGGGCGAAACGGATCGCATCGACACCGACTTTCTCAAGACCGACACCGATCACTTCCTCGTCGTCTCCACGCGAACCACGGCCCGGGAGGTCAAACAGAAACTCGAACACTACGACGTCGACGAATCCTGTGCCGTCATCCTCGATACGTTGAGCATCGAACGCGGCTACTCCCGACGATCCGGCGACGACATCCACTACGTCGCTGCACCCGACGACGTCGACGGCATCGTCAGACAGGTCGAACGGTTCCTCGAGAACTACGACGGGAAACTCAGAATCAGCTTCGACTCCGTCACCGAACTCGCCTACTACGCCGGCGAGGACGCAGCCCTCGAGGCGACCGAACGCATTCTCGGGTTGCTCGAGGAACACGACGCCGTCGGTCTCTTTCATCTCTCCGAGGAGGTCCACGACGACGACACCGTCGAGCAGTTTCGCGCGCCGTTCGACGGAACGGTCGACCTCGACGAGGATGGATCGGTAACCGTCGAGTTCTGAACGGGACGGCACGAACAACGACGCACCCTACTCCGAAAGCGCCTCGAACGTCTTCTCGGCCCACCGGACCGCGTACTCGGGTCCGTGATCGCGGTAGGCGTCGGTATCGAGCGCCGCAAACGGCGCGGGCAGTTCGATCGCGTGTTTGATCGCACTGCAAGCGAGTTCCGTGGCGTCTGCAAACGTCGTCTCTCCGCGTGCGACGGCCGACGGAAGGCCCGCCACCCGATCTTCGAGTCGGGTTCCCGCATCCTGCCACGCTGTAGCGAGTTCGGGATGATCCTCGTGCCACGTCGCGAAGACGTCACGAGTCTGCAGCCCCTTCCAGCCGTCGTACAACGCCGCCGCGACCTGATAGGTCGCTGTCGGACCGAGCGCCACGGCGTCGTCGAGCTCGCGGTACTCGGCCTCGAAAAAGCCGAGAAAGTGTTCCGGGACGTCGAGCGAGACCTCGAGAATCGCTTCGGCGAGCAGGAAGTCGACGAACGAGGCGGGCGATCCCTCGACCCGAGCTTTGACGAGTACGACTGGCGGGTCGGTCTGGCGCGTCCAGACGATGCTGCCGTCGCCGGGCATTCCGATCGTGAGATCGCTGCTTGCGTACCGTTCGAGCAACGTCGGCGCGTCCGCCGGGAGCCACTCGTCGGGGTACGTCGCCGGCTCGAGACGGGAGACGACGAACCCGAGCTCTTCGGCCTGCGCCGGCGGGAGCGTCTCGAAGTCCCGCGCGCAGTCGAAGACGAGAGCGTCGTCCGCGTAGCTCTCGCGGACCGACGCAACGGGATCGGACAGCTCACGACGCTCGAACATCAGGCGACGACGGCCAGCTGGAAGACGAGCAGGATCGACAGCAGTGCCGCCACGACGACCGTCGTGAGAACGATCTTGGTTGCAGTGCTCATACTCGGTGGCTGTCGTCGGGATCGCTTAAATCCATCTTTCTCGGGAGACGACGGCATCGAGGTCGCTTCTCGGACCGCGGATTCGACGGCCGTGTCCCATCGGCCTCGGACCAGTCTCATCTTCCTTCGAAGTACCGTTTCCTCTCTATCGAAACCCTCGTGTACAGACACTAGTAAAGGGTTTATGGGCAGTATTGCAGTAGAAACAAAGGGGTGGTCCAGCCGAAAGGAAGGGAAAACTGTCGAAACGATCGGGTTCGACCGAACGTAGCGCTTCGCGCGCGAGCAAGGGTCAGTAGCCGACACTCGTGACTCACGAACGAATACGGAGAAGACGTCGAGTTGCGTCGAGAACCGGACGCCGCTCATACGGACCGTTGTATCGCTACAGCAATCCGTATCACTCGTCGCCGTTTCGCCAGGAGTCCGGGACGTCGATGACGTATCGGCCATCCTCCTGTAACGAGACGATGTACTCCTCGCGGTTGTACAGTTCCATCAGGTTGAGCTCGTACTGGCCGGGGCTGACGATCTTGATACTCTCGAACTGGTCGTTGAGTTCGTCACGGAGTTCCTCGAGCGAGGGCCGGTCGGCGGACGGCTCGCTGACAACCTGTCCGTACTCGGGTGTGGACCCGTCGTCACCGCGATCCGGTGGCATTTCGTCTCGTTCCGACGACGCGTCGGCAGCGGCATCAACGGAGCCGGTATCCGAGGGAATCTCCTCGGAGGTGGCGAGTTCGCTCCTGGCGTCCGTCTGCGCCGTGTCCTCAGAGAGGTCGGCGCTCTCGTCGGTCGTCGTCGGTTCCGTGGTCACGCTGGCTGTCTCGTCTGCACTCGAGGATCGATCCTCTGGTCGGCGTGCCGACTCCGGCCACTCCGGGAACGTCTCCGATGCCGATCCGCCCTCGTCGGCCGGCGGCCACGACGTCTCGGAGTCGTCGTCGGACACCCACTCACGAACCGTCTCGGCCGCTCGAGAGACTGCCCCGTCTGTAGACGGCGGTGGTGAACTCGAGTTCGGGTTTGGACTCGAGTTCAGGGAATCGTCGCCGGCGTCCGCTTTCGGGACGAACTGAAACGTGTTCCCGTCACAGCTCGGACAGCCCGAGAGCATCTCCTTGGAGCCGTCTTCGAACTCGCGACCACAGTTCGTACACTGGTGAGGCATTAGTCTCGGGACACGAGCGCGCTAATCAGCGTCTCGTCTTTGTGAAGCGTCTCGATCCGATCGGCCGGTCCGATGACGGTCAGTTTGGCGTCCGAGTCGTCGGAGCCCATCAGACGGCCAAGCAGTGAAGAGCCGCTGCCGCTTCCTTTCGGATAGGTCTCGATCTCGATTCCGTTGAACTCGTCCGGGCTGATCTCGGACATCGTCACCTCGATGAGTTTACTCTCCTCTTCCGGCGAGAGCCCCTCCTCTAAGATGACGATCTTTCCGTCGTGAACGCCGTCTAAGATCATCCTGATTTTCTCCATAGTCGCCATGCCGGCCATTCGCTGGCCGCTGATCAGGTCGATCTGGACACCGTCTGCACCGTCGACGTCGTCGTGTTCTTTAGCTTCCGGCATCGGTATCACCCGAAATACTCCGCGATGCTCTCGTACACTTCATCCATGTTGTCGCCTTCTTTCGCCGAGAGTGGAATCGTCTTGTGCTGTGGAAACGCGTCTTCGATCCGCTTGACGCTTGCCTCGTCGAGGTCGATCTTGTTTGCAAAGATCAACACGGGAAGATCGCGAGATTCGATGATACCGATGAGCATCGTGTTGACCTGCGTGATCGGATCCTCGGCGCTGTCGAGAACGTAGATGACGCCGTCGACGTCCTCACGGAGCCAGTGCATCGCTTCGGCGACGCCCTCGGTCGCCTCGCGGGACCGTCGGATGGCCTCGTCTTCCTCGAGTTCGTCGGTGAACTCCTCGTAATCGACCTTGGTCGTCACCCCCGGCGTGTCGACGATGTCGATGGTGACTGACTTACCGTTGCGCTCGATCTCGACATTTTCTTTCCGTCGCGCGCGTCTTGTTTCGTGAGGAACGTGGCTTTCCTTTCCGATTGCGTCACCGGTCCAGTCACGTGCGATACGGTTTGCCAGCGTCGTTTTTCCGGCGTTTGGCGGTCCGTAGATGCCGATTCGCTTCGGCTCCTGTTCGGAGAACAGGCGATCCGTAACGCGAGAGATACTATCTTTGAGTCCTGTGAACAGTCCCATCCTTAGGTCCTCCGGGCACCACGGGGTGCGTCTGCGCGTAATACTGCGCTCGATTCACTTAAGCCTACGTCAGACATGTTTACTATCCAAAACTGCGGAATTATCGGTGACGATAACGACGCTTCGAACGCGAACGCCGATCGTGCGATCGTTCCCCAGGGACGGGTCGTGTTGGACAGCCTTCTGTGATTCACCCGACGGGAGTGTCAACGATATTAGGGATGGGCGAGGATAGCAAGCTGATGTGACGGTGGCCTACCCGATTGCCGACCCCCCCACCCCTTCGTTTCGGGTGGAAACTGCCGAACGTTCGTTCCGGAAATACGGGCAATACCACCTTTCGTTCCCATCGAACGCACGTTTACAGGTGTGAGATGCCGGAATTTGGTCCGGAGATGGTTCTAGTAATTCGGGAGGCAGACAGCCGCGTTTTTGATTCTCTCTAGTAACTAAATACAACACATCTAGTAATAAGTTAGATCTGCTAGGACTGCGGATACTGTTTCTATTCGCTTCACTTGAATCTTCCTACTCTAGATACCCCCCCCTCTCCCCCCTCCCTTCTCACAGAGTTGCACTCGAAACGAAGGGGTGGGGGGGTCCAGTATCTCTCTCCCATCTCAGATCCTTTCCAGCTGTCCTCAATACCATTCAATCTTCGACGGCAACAATGTGCAGGACACACGCGGTCTCGCCGACACCTGCTGGATCACTATGGGATCTACACTCCGAACTCACACGGACACGTCAACGTATCCTCGTGGCGAACCGTTCTCACGGTCGCCACACTCGAGACACGTTTGACTCGTCCACGTTTCTGATACTGTCGGCTGTAACTGTGTGACGATTCTCGCCTCCGGTAACGGCGAGAGTCTCACACGACGAACAGCTGGCAGTATGACTCGACCTCGAGAGAGACCGTACCGCACACATATTTCACTTCGTGCGCGTAACAACACTTAATAGAGGATAACAACGTTCAGCGGAAGGGAAGAATTTAATATCTAGTCTTTCCTCTGGTTCGATTGCATCAACTGGACCCGAGGGAACTATCGAAATCTCGATAACGGCTTTCTGTAGTCTGTACGAGCCGAAACACTCTCGCTCGGGTCGACCTTCCACCTGAAACGAGGGGGTACGTGCACGCCAGATGTCTGACGACGATCAGTACCGAACCGATCCGGGTCGTGACCTCGACCTCGAGTCGGCACGCGGGTTCGCGACGGACCTCGCGGAGACCGATCTAACCGAGGGAGAGCTGACCGACGAGGACTCGAGTCAGGGACTGTTCGACGATTTGCTCAGTGGCGAACCGATCTTCGAGAACAAGGAGGTACTTCGCCCCTCGTACACGCCACACGAACTTCCCCACCGAAGCGACCAGATCAACAAGATGGCGACGATCCTCGTCGCCGCGCTGCGTGGAGAAACGCCTTCGAACATCCTCATCTACGGCAAGACCGGCACGGGAAAGACCGCGAGTGCGAAGTTCGTCAGCAAGGAACTCGAGAGCACCTCCTCGAAGTACAGTGTTCCGTGTGACGTCGAGTACATCAACTGCGAGGTGACCGACACGCAGTATCGCGTACTCGCCCAGCTCGCGAACAAGTTCATCGAGGAGAACGAACGGCTCATCGAGGATCGAATCGCCTCCCTCGAAGAACTTCGTGAGGCAGTCGAAACCTACGAGGAGGGGTGTGCGGACTCGAGTACCGACTCGACGGCGGGTTCGCTGTTCGATCCCGACGATCCGGGCGTCGACGACCGAACCGACGCTTCGGATGCGTTCGATACGGACGGTTCCACCTCGCCGTCCGGTGAATCTCCAGTCGAAACGAAGGGGTCTGACGGATCGGCCGAGGACCATCCGCTGGCGGAGACGGAGTTCTCTTCGGCCGCCGAGATCGACGGACGGATCGACTCGCTCGAGACCGATCGCGACTCCTTCGAGGAGGTGCCGATGACCGGATGGCCGACCGACCGGGTTTACAGCGTCTTCTTCGACGCTGTGGATTACTCAGAGCGCGTCGTCGTCATCATGTTAGACGAGATCGACAAACTCGTCGAGAAAAGCGGCGACGACACCCTGTATAACCTCTCGCGGATGAACTCCGAACTCGAGAACTCCCGGGTGTCGATCATCGGCATCTCGAACGACCTGAAGTTCACCGACTTTCTCGATCCCCGCGTCAAGTCCTCGCTCGGGGAGGAGGAGATCGTCTTCCCGCCCTATGACGCAAACCAGCTCCGGGACATCCTCCAGCACCGGGCCGAAGTGGCGTTCAAAGACGGTGCGCTCTCCGAGGACGTCATCCCGCTGTGTGCAGCCTTTGCCGCACAGGAACACGGAGACGCCCGGCGGGCGCTCGATCTCCTGCGGACGGCGGGCGAACTCGCCGAACGCTCCCAGTCCGAGACGATCGTCGAGGATCACGTCCGCCGGGCACAGGACAAGATCGAACTCGATCGAGTCGTCGAGGTCGTCCGCACCCTGCCGACTCAGAGCAAACTCGTTCTATTCTCGATCATTCTACTCGAGAAAAACGGCGTCCACAGCATCAACACGGGCGAGGTCTACAACATCTACAAACGCCTCTGTGAGGAGATCGACGCCGACGTCCTCACCCAGCGTCGCGTGACCGATCTCATCAGCGAACTCGACATGCTCGGCATCGTCAACGCCGTCGTCGTCTCGAAGGGACGGTACGGCCGCACGAAAGAGATCAGCCTCTCGGTTCCGCTCGAGGAGACGGAAGTCGTCTTGCAGTCGGACTCTCGGCTGTCGGATATCGAGGACGTCCAGCCGTTCGTCCAGGCGCGATTCGATAACTGATACTGCCGGACGTACGTCGTGAACGATTCGCGCCGCCCCGGGGTGGCGCGAATCGTCACACAGGTACGTCCGATAGTATGACGCCCGCTACCAGCTTCCCGGACGACGGCTGCCGGCGATCGCGGCGACGCTCGCGACGGCGACGAGACCGACCTGGAGGCCGCTCGAGCCGCCGGAGGCGGGTCCTCTGTCGGGACCGAGGTTGGGGCCAGGTCCGGGTGTGGAACCGGCCTGTGACGGCGAACTCACGAGCAGCGAGTCAAACACCAGTCGAACGTGCCCGAGCCACGGAATGCGTACCGACGCTTTGCCGGTGACCCACTCCGGGCTGACGACGTCCGTCGGAGCACCGCTGCCTGCCTGATCGTAGCCCGAGTTCGCGTCGCCTTTGGTGATGAATCCGTCGTGGTCGGCCGGACAGGTGGTGAGGTCCTCACAGGTAGCGCCGTTGAGATGCTCCGGATCCGCCTGTTCGTCGACCCAGTTGTCGTCTTCTTCGACCCAGTAGTGAGCTCGGTGTATCACGGGGGTCTGAAACTCGTCGCCGTTGGGCTCGAAGATGATCACGTCTCCGGGTTCGCCGAACTTCTCGTGGCCGCCGTTCTGGCCGTTCTCGTAGGTAACGACGCCGGTCCCGTCGATCGGCTCGTCGCCGACGAAGCGGTTCTCGTCGACGACGAAGATCATGTCGCCACGTTCCATGTTCGGCTCCATACTGCCGCTTTCGACGGCGACCAGCGGGGGCCAGACGCCGCTGACCGCGAACAGCACGAGCCCGATCAGGAGGACGATCGCGACGCTGCTTGCGACGTCACGGATCATCGTCACCGTGCCGTCGTCCGACTTCAGAAACCAGCGCACGACGCCGTCGTCTTCGATCGTCACCCCGCCGGAACGGGTCGGTCGATCGCCGTCGGCGCGTCGACTGGACCCGGTGTCGTGAGGGCCTGAATCGCCACGTGGTTTGGCCCATCCGTCGCCGTCTGATCCACTGTCGTCGTCTCTCCCGTCGTGCTCCGACCGGGACAGGTCGTCACGTCGTCGATCGTCGTCGTGGTCGCCGTCGGACTCCCCTTCATCGTCACGGCTATTGCGACTATCGTGGGGGCCGCTGGAGGAGTCGTCCGGACCGGGACCGCTCATCGCCTCCTTCTTTGCCGGGCCCGGCAATCAACCTTCTGTTCGTGCCAGTCGTGGACCGATGCCGATAGCCGGACATTCGTCACCCTTATTTCGAAACTCACGAAACCCGACTGGTGTGCCACTCGAGGGGTCTGCCCGGATCGTCGACGCGTTCACGAGCCGTGGCTACAACGTCGAACGCGAGGCGGTGACCCTGATCGCGTCCTCGGAGAATCCGGCCGCGACGATCGAACGCGTCGTCGACGCCACAGCTGAGGGAACGCTCGTCGTGCGGACGGATCACGTCCGGTCGATCCTCGAGTCGTCCGATAGCGGGACTTCCGTCGACGGCGTCGACGACCCCCCCACTTCAACTGGAGCACCCCCCACCGAGACGCCACACGAAAGCGAGGCGTCTCCAGTTGAAATGGAGGGGTCGGAGGTGGCAGAGGCCTCGGCGGGATCGACGCGAACGGTCGATCGGTCGGTCGACCCCACGCTTCGTGACCTCGAGATCGACGGCGACATGACCGGCCAGAGTACGGGAACGGGCGAGTACGACGACTTCGTGTCGGTCTTTCGCGACCGGCTCGAGCGACTCGGCTCGAAACTCCGCGGGCGGGTCAACCACCGGCCGGCGAGTGCGATCGCGGACATGCCCGGCGGCGAGGAGGTCGCGATGGTCGGACTGGTCAACGACGTGCGCTCGACGGCGAGTGGCCACTGGCTGATCGAACTCGAGGACGCCACCGGCACGTTCCCGTGGCTCGTCATGAAGGATCGGGAGTACGTCGACCTCGTCGACGAACTGCTGTACGACGAGGCCCTGGCGATGGCGGGGACGCTGTCGGACGATTCGGGGATCGCCTTCGTCGACTCGATGTACTTCCCGGACGTACCCCGAACGCACGAGCCCTCGACTGCGGATCGACACGTGCAGGCGGCACTGATAAGCGACGTCCACGTCGGCAGCCAGGAGTTCATGGCCGGGGCCTGGAACCGGTTTGCCGACTGGCTGCACACCGAGGAGGCCCGCCACGTCGAGTACCTGCTGATCGCCGGCGACATGGTCGAAGGCGTCGGCGTCTACCCCGACCAGGACGAGGAACTCGAGATCGTCGACATCTACGAGCAGTACGAGGCGTTCAGCGAGCACCTGAAGTCGGTTCCGGGGGATATGGAGATCGTCATGATTCCGGGCAACCACGACGCGGTCCGCCTCGCTGAGCCCCAACCCGGCTTCGACGAGGACCTGCGCGAGCTCATGTCGGCTCACGACGCTCGCATCGTGAGCAACCCCTCCACGGTGACGATCGAGGGCGTCTCCGTGCTGATGTACCACGGCGTCAGCTTAGACGAGGTGATCGCGGAACTCCCCGAGGAGAAAGCGAGCTACGACGACCCCCACAGGGCGATGTACCACCTCCTCAAGAAACGCCACGTCGCACCGCAGTTCGGCGGTCATACCCGGCTGGCTCCCGAGGAGAACGATTACCTCGTCATCGACGAGGTGCCCGACGTCTTCCATACTGGCCACGTCCACAAACTCGGCTTCGGGAAGTACCACAACGTGCTCGCGATCAACTCCGGCTGCTGGCAGGCCCAGACCGACTTCCAGGAGAGTGTCAACATCGATCCTGACTCGGGGTATGCGCCGATCGTCGACCTCGACACGCTCGATGTGACCGTCCAGAAGTTCAGTTAGTCCCCCTCGAACTCGGCTCGAGTCGAAACCGGACCGTTCGTGCGCCGTCGAATCGCGGACCGAACCCGCGTTCGTCGAATCCGAGTTCCCTGGCGGCGTCTTCGACCCGGTCGTCCCCGAGTGGGACGAGCACCTCGACGTTCATCCCCTCGCGTTCGGCGAACCGAACCGGCTCGGCGAGCAGCCGTTTACAGGCGTCTTCGGTGCCGTCGATCTGTGTGACGTGGACCGTCTCGGCCTGGGCGTCGAAGCTGATGAACCCGAGCAGATCCTCCGGGTTCGAGCCGTTGTACTGTGTTTCCGAGACGTCAGCGTTCGGATCGTGGGTTCGTTCTTCCGCCACGCGCACCGTGCGATCGTGGACGAGATTTCGCATTACGTCGGTCGGTGAGTCCGCGATCGCCGCCAGCGCGTCGGCGTCGGCCTCGAGCGCGTCCCGTACGTTCATCGGCGTATGACAAGGACACCCACGGATGTGAATGTTACCCCGCCGACGGGCCGTCCGATCCGGTGGCGACCGAGAGAGGAGTACTCGAGACCAGCGGTAAACGACCCGGTTTCCGCGCTGTTTGGAGATGAACACAGTTATCTGCCCGCTCTGGTAACGGTAGTCCATATGACCGTATCCACCGGCTGTTCACACGTCAGTGGGGTGAACGTATGCGCGTCGTAGCGAAGTTCGGCGGGACGAGCCTCGGCAGCGGCGACCGGATCAACCGCGCCGCCGACTCCATCGCCGCCGCCGTCGAGGACGGCCACGAGATCACCGTCGTCGCCAGCGCGATGGGGGCGACGACCGACAAACTCCTAGAAGAGATCACCTTCGACGTCGACGACGCCGACCGCGCCCAGATCGTCAGCATGGGCGAACGGACGTCGGTCCGCATGCTCAAGGCCGCGCTCTCGGCTCGTGGCGTCGACGCCCGCTTTTTCGAACCCGGAAGCGACGACTGGCCGGTCATCACCGACGAACACGGCGAGGTCGACGTCGAGACGACCCGCGAGCGTGCACGCGAGATCGCCTCGAATCTGGATTTGGAGGTTGCGGTCGTCACCGGCTTCCTCGCACAGGCTCACGACGGCTCGATCACGACGCTCGGCCGTGGGGGCAGCGACACGACGGCCGTCATGCTCGGCAACTACATGGACGCCGACGAGGTCGTCATCGTCACCGACGTCGAGGGCGTCATGACTGGCGACCCGAACGTCGTCGAAGGGGCCCGAAACGTCGGCGAGATCTCAGTCGACGAGCTCCGGAACCTCTCGTTCCGCGGAGCCGAAGTCGTCGCGCCCTCCGCGCTGTCGTACAAAGACAGCAACTTAGACGTCCGGGTCGTCCACTACCAACACGGCGACTTGCTCTCGGGCGGAACCAGCATCGAAGGCGAGTTCAGGAACCTCGTCGACATGCGCGAGAAACCGCTCGCCTGTCTCACTGTCGCCGGCCGCGCGATCCGCAACCAGCCCGGTGTTTTCCAGTCGCTGTCGGCCGCGCTCGGAAACAACGACGTCAACATCGACGCGGTCGCAAGCGGGATGGACACCATCACGTTCTACGTCGACGCCGACGAGGCCGAGTTCGCCGAGAACATCCTCCACCGCGAAGTCGTCGAACAGGACGCGCTCTCGAGTGTCACCGTCGACGAACCGCTCGCCGTGGTTCGGGTCACCGGTGGCGATCTCCCGAACCGGCCCGGCATCATCAGCGAGATCGTCTCTCCGCTTGCGGAGGCTCGCATCGACATCCACGACGTGATCACGAGCGCGACCAGCGTCGCCCTATTCGTCGACTGGGACGACCGTGAGGACACCCTCGAGACCACACAGGAACTGCTGTAGATACGTTCCTCTCGGGAGAACGGTTATCCCTCGACGCCGAATATCAACGGACGGAATGGTTGCGCTCTCGTTCGCCGTTCTCGTCGCTGTTGCTGTTCTTACGTGCCTGTCGATGGCTTGGGTGCTCGGTGCGAACAGTAACTCACCACCGTTTGCACCTGCTATCGGCGCGAACGCGATCTCGACGATGCAGGCCGCGTTCGTCATCGGGGTGCTCGCGGCCGCGGGGGCGATCGCCCAGGGCGGGAGCATCTCCGAGACGGTCGGCGCGGATCTCATAGACGGCGTGACGATCACGCCGCTTGCGGCTATCGCCGGCCTGTTGACTGCGGCGACGTTCATGGCGATCGGGATCTACACGCGCTATCCCATCCCCGCGGCGTTTGCGACGACGGGGGCGATGGTCGGTGTCGGCCTCTCGCTCGGTGGCGATCCCGCGATGGCCACCTACCGACGACTCGGCACGTTCTGGCTGCTCGTCCCGTTCATGTCCGGGGGGCTCGCCTACGCCACCGCGGTCGTCCTCCGTCGCGACGACGTTCCCGAAACGGTCGGCGTTCCGTTGCTTGCGGGTTTCGTCGGTGCGATCCTCGCGAACGTCCGCCTCGGCGTCATTCCCGACCCCGAGGCCGCCCAGGGGACGCTTGCAACCTTCCTCTCGCGTCGGCTCGGCGGCGGCCCTACCATCGCCGGCACCGTCGATCTCGGCGTCGTCCTCGTGACCCTCGCGGCCGGTCTGCTTGCTGCCGTCTGGGTCCGTAGACGGGTGCTGGCTTCCGTCGAGCGCGGCATCCGTTCGTTCCTGCTCGTGCTCGGCGGCATCGTCGCCTTCTCCTCGGGGGGCTCCCAGGTCGGGCTCGCAACCGGTCCCCTCGAGAACCTCTTTCGGGAGGGACTGGGCCTGCCCGGAATCGCCCTGCTCTCGCTCGGTGCGGCCGGCATCCTCGCCGGCGCGTGGATGGGCGCGCCCCGACTGCTGCAGGCGACCTCGAGGGAGTACGCCCAGCTTGGCGTCCGTCGGTCGATCGCAGCGCTCGTCCCCGGGTTCGTCATCGCCCAGCTCGCGATCGCACTCGGTATCCCGATCTCGCTGAACAACATCATCCTCTCGGGGGTCGTCGGCGGCGGACTGGCCGGCGGCTCGGCCGGCGTCTCCCGGCGCAAGATCGGATTCACCGTCACGTTCTGGCTGCTCACGCTCGCGTCCTCGATCGCCGTCGGCTTCGGCGTCTATCGGCTGTTCGCGACCGTCGCCGGCGGGTAAACACGGCGATACCGACGCTCGATCACTCGGCGGGTGTCACCAGATAACTGCCACCCATGGCGATGATTCCGGCGAAGATGCCGAAGAGACCGATCGGCGGCGAGACGAACGCGATCCCGGCACCGAAGATCACCAGCCCGGCACCGAAGCGTCTGATCGCCGAGCCGGGGTTGTAGCCACAGTCGGGACACTCGAGGTCGTGTCTCGAGATCTCCTCGCCGCAGTTCCGACACCGGACCATGGTACTCGAACGATCGCGGCGGACGGTGAACCCTTCGGATTCGGTCGTGAAATCACTCGAGGACGGTGACGGGAACCGGGGTTCGCTCGACGACGGTCGTCGCGACGTCGCGGCCGAGGACCCGTCGCACGAGCCCGTTCGTCTCGGCCCTGTGACCACCCATGACGACGTGGTCGAACCCCTCCTCGCTCGCGACACGCGGGACGACGGTTCCGGGTCGCTCTTCGGCCGTGATGATCTCGACTCGCCCGTTTCCATCGACGCGTTCGACGAGTTCGGTCGCGCTCTCGCGTGCCTGGCTCGTCCGGTCCTCGCTTCGCTCGAGGACGCCACCCTCGCTCAGCGGCGCGTCGAGCGGGGTGACGACGACGAGGACAGTGATCTCGGCGTCGGGAAACGTCTCGAGGGCGTAGGTCAGAGCCTCCGCTTCGCGGGGGAGACCCAGCGTGGGAACGAGGACGCGGTCCGGGTCGGGGTCGACCATCAGCGTGTGATTCGGTCGCGACGTCTATCGGTCTATCGCCGCCAGTATTCATAAAGACACTACTGGTTCGAGCCGCTCGTATTCCTCAGTGTGTACTCGTCGTGGAAGCGGTCGCAGACGGCGTTTGTCGCCGTTCTCCTCGCGAACCTCGCGTCGGTGGTCGCGATCTGGTGGTACGACTGGCAGGCACACGCTCTCCTGATGGTCTACTGGCTGGAAACCGGCGTCATTGGGGCGATCTACGTGGCGAAGATTCGCCGCGCAGCGGGCACCGACGACCCCGAAGCTATTCGGTCGTGGACGACAGTCGACGGCGAACCGCCCGAGTCGTACGTCGGGAAGTCGAACCGGACGGTCGCCGTCGCTCTCGTCCGGAACTACGCCGGATTCTGGCTCTTCGCGGGCGTGTTCTTCCTGATCATTCCGTTCGCCGAGGAGATGGCGCTCGAGCCGGCGAGTCCGGACGCTGTCGCCCTCGCGGCCGTCAGTCTCGTCGGCTATCACATCTTCTCGTACTGGTACGAGTACGTCGGGCTTCGAGAGTTCGAACACCGCGGTCCGGTGTCGTTGCTGGTCGAACCTGCACCGCGGTTCTGGGTGCTCGGGCTGACGCTCATCTTCGGGCTCGGCGCGACCTCGCTCACTCAGAGCCCGATGGGCGTGCTCGTCGTGCTGGTCGTGTTCAAGACCAGTGCCGACCTGTTGTTCCACAGGCGAGAGCGAAAGTGCGCTCTGGAGCGATCGTCCTCGAGCGAGCGAGAGACGACAGTTTAAACCACTGGACGCGCCAACCCCGGATAATGAACGTCGAGGAGCTGTCGGGGCTGCCCGCGGGTGCCCTCGAGCACTTCCGGACGGAGGGCATCGAGGAGCTGTACCCGCCACAGGCCGAGGCGGTCGAGGCCGGCGTCCTCGAGGGCGAGAACCTCGTCGCCGCGGTGCCGACCGCGAGCGGGAAGACGATGATCGCCGCCCTGGCGATGCTGTCGGCGATCGAGCGTGGCGGGACGGCGCTGTACATCGTCCCGCTCCGAGCACTCGCCAGCGAGAAACGCGAGGAGTTTTCGGCCTACGAGGCATTCGACGTCTCCGTCGGCGTCGCGACGGGTAACTACGAATCGACGAGCGACTGGCTCGCGACGAAAGATATCGTCGTCGCCACCAGCGAGAAAGTCGACTCGCTGGTGCGAAACGACGCCTCGTGGCTCTCGGAGCTCACCTGCGTCGTTTCCGACGAAGTTCACCTGGTCGACGACGCCTCCCGTGGGCCGACGCTCGAGGTCACGCTCGCGAAACTCCGCAAACTCAATCCCGCGTTGCAGGTCGTCGCGCTCTCGGCGACGGTGGGCAACGCCGGCGAGATCGCCGACTGGCTCGAGGCCGACCTCGTCGACACCGACTGGCGGCCGATCGACCTCAAAACCGGCGTCCACTACGGCAACGCCGTCCAGTTCGACGACGGCTCGACCCGCGAAGTCCCGGTCGAGGGTACGGAAAAACAGGAGGAGGCACTCGTCCGGGACATCCTCGGCGAGGACGGTTCCTCGCTCGCGTTCGTCAACTCTCGACGCAACGCCGAGGCGGCGGCGAGTCGTCTCTCGGGGGTCACCACCCGGGCGCTGACGGACGCGGAACGCGAGCAACTCGCGGATCTGGCCGACGAGATTCGCGACGTCAGCGACACCGAGACGAGCGCGGATCTGGCAGACTGCGTCGAACGCGGCGCGGCCTTTCACCACGCCGGGCTCTCGAGCGATCATCGTTCGCTCGTCGAGGAGGCCTTCCGCGAGCGACTGCTGAAGGTCATCGCCGCCACGCCGACGCTCGCGGCCGGGGTCAACACGCCCGCCCGGCGCGTGATCGTCCGCGACTGGCGGCGGTTCGACCCCAGCGCCGGCGGGATGGCACCGCTCGACGTCCTCGAGGTCCACCAGATGATGGGCCGGGCGGGCCGTCCCGGGCTCGATCCCTACGGCGAGGCGGTCTTGCTCGCGAGCAGTTACGACGAGAAAGACGAACTGTTCGATCGGTACGTCTGGGCCGATCCCGAACCCGTCCGCTCGAAACTCGCCGCCGAACCCGCCCTGCGCACCCACGTGCTGGCGACGGTCGCCTCCGGCTTCGCCCGCACCCGCGAGGGGCTGCTCGACTTTCTCTCCGAGACCCTCTATGCGAGTCAGTCGAGCGAACCGGGCCGGCTCGAGGCTGTCACCGACGACGTACTCGCCTACCTCGAGCGAAACGACTTCATCGAGCGCGACGGTCCCGGCGAGCCCCGGGGAGAGAACGAGGACGACGCGTTCGTCTCGGCGGCCGACCTCGACGACGCCGGGGGAACCGACGGGGCGACCGTCGACCTGCAGGCGACGAGTCTCGGCCACACCGTCTCTCGGCTCTACCTCGATCCCATGAGCGCCGCCGAGATCGTCTACGGCCTCGAGTCGGCCGACGAGCGCCCGACCGCGCTCGGACTCTACCAGCTCGTCGCCCGCACGCCGGACATGTACGAACTCTACCTCCGGTCGGGCGAGGACGAGACCTACGGCGAGCTGTTCTACGAGCGCGAAGACGAACTGCTCGGAAACGCGCCGAGTGAGTTCGAAGACGACCGCTTCGAGGACTGGCTCGCCGCACTCAAGACGGGGACGCTGCTCGAGGACTGGGCGAGCGAAGACGACGAGGGGCGGATCACCGAGCGCTACAAGATCGGGCCCGGCGACCTCCGTGGGAAGGTCGACACCGCCGAGTGGTTGCTCGGTGCGGCCGAATCGCTGGCCGCCGAACTCGACAGCGAGTGGACTGCCGCCGTCCGTGAGGCCCGGGCACGCGTCGAACACGGCGTCCGCGAGGAGCTGCTCGAGCTCGTCTCGATACGTGGCGTCGGTCGCAAGCGCGCCCGCCGACTGTACGAGGTCGGCCTCGAGACGCCCGTCGATCTGCGTGAAGCGGACAAGGGAGTCGTTCTCGCGGCCCTGAGAGGTGAGAAGACGGCCGAGACCGTCCTCGAGAACGCCGGTCGCGAGAACCCCTCGATGGAGGGCGTCGAACCGCGGGCCGACGTCGACGGCGAACCGACCGAGCGCGACGAGACGACCGACGGCGACGGCGCGGACGCAGACCCCGACCGCGCCGAGAGCCAGTCCAGCCTGGGTGATTTCTGATGGAGCTACTCGAGACCCGGGTCGACGTCGACGACCTCGATAGCTTCCTCGCCCGGCTGGACGAGATCGGTTCCCGCCACGGGGTGACGATCCAGGCGTTCGACGCCCGCTACGTCGCCGACCGTCGCCACCTCGAACGCGCCGTGGCACTCGCCGACCGGGCGGTCGACCGCGGCGAGAACGTCGCCCGCGATCGGGCCGTCGAGATCTTGCTGTACGCTGCGGGTCGTCGACAGATCGACCGCGCCCTCGAGATGGGGCTCTCGCCGGGCGAGAACCGCGCCGTCATCCTGATCGAGGGCGAGGACGAAGACGACGCACTCGCAGACCTCGACGCGCTCGAGGCGGTCGTCGACCGAGAACCGACACTCGGCGAGTACGACGAGGAAGTTCTGTGTTCGTTCTTCGGGATCACCGACGCCGAACGGGCGGCGACCGACGCGACCCTCGAGGAGCTGGTCCGTGAGCGGGTCGCGTTGCTCGAGGTCGCGAAGTGATACTGTCGGTCATGGACCTGTGAGCTGGTGTCCGGGTGATCCGGCCGTTGAACGTGTGTCTGGCCTGCTGTCACCATCTTTTCTGTGACAGTCGTTCCGTCGGCCATGATCGGACGGCTCGGGAAGATCGCTGGCGTGTTCGTCGTCGCCCTCGTCGTTTCCTTCGGTGGGCTCTACGCGACCGGCGTCGTCGGTGTGTCGGACGCCGGCCTTGAGTTCAACGACCGGTCCGTCGCCGAGTGGAACGTCCACGATCTCGAGTTGCTGGACGTCACCGACGACGCGGTGGCGTGGTTCGCGACGCACGTCGACGACGAGAATTGTTGCGCTAACAGCTCGACTGGGGTTCACAGCCTCTGAGACGCGACTCCGTCTTTTATCCTCCCGTTCGTCGTGACGCCGGTATGGGTCGTGGGGATATTATCGAAAACGAATCGAAACCGCCGAAAATCCTGCGTACGGTCGTATCACCGCTCGGAAGACGTCCGGACCGAGAGACGAATCTTCCGGTTACCGTCGCGTGCTGGCTCGTCACGAAACTGCTCGCCCTCGCCAAGCGTCGAGCATGACGGCCGGCCACGACCACGACCGCCAGTCCGCCGACGTCGGACGACGCCCGCAGGCACAGCCCGCGAGCTCCCCGCGAACGCCACACCTGTTCTCGATGACCTGGCGTGACGGATTGTTCGCACACTGGCCCGTCGATCCGGAATCGCTTAGACCGCACGTTCCGGAGCCGCTCGAGCTCGATATCCGCGACGGGAACGCGTGGGTGAGCGTACTCCCGTTCGTGCTCACCCGTGCCGGGATCCGGGCCTCGCCGGCCGTCTCGCGACTCTCGTTTCCGGAACTCAACGTCCGGACCTACGTCCGCTACGCGGGCGACCCGGGGCTGTTTTTCTTCAGCATCGACGTCTCCAACGCGTTCATCGCTCGATTTCTTCAGCGGGCGACGCGGCTGCCGGTGTATCACGCGAAAGGGAACGTCGCCGGCACCGGCGAGGGCGTCGCCTTCTCGAGTTCCAGACTCGGCGACGACCACGCCGTCTTCTCGGCGGCGTATCGACCCGACGGCGAGGTCTACTACGCCGAACCCGGTTCGCTCGAGCGCTGGCTCACCGCGCGTCGTCGGTTCTATGCGCCCGCAAACGGCGGCGTGCTGACCGGTGAGATCGGTCACGCGCCGTGGCCGCTTCGGCCCGTCTCCGTGACGATCGACGAGAATACGATGTTCGCCGCCAACGGCCTGCCGGAGCCGACGGGCGAGCCGGTCTGTCAGTTCTGTGGCTCGCTCGAGATGACGGGGTCGATCGTGCGACGACTCTAGTCGAGCCGTCGTTGCCACTCCTGTACCTTCGCCATCAGCTCGACCGGCGACGTCTCGGCGACGTCGATCGACTCGAGATCCTCGAGGATCGTCTCCGTCTCGGGCTCGAGTTCCTCCCCCGATGCGGCGTCGCCGCCGTCGGTCGTCGCCCGCATCGTGCCACTCGAGAGATCGAAGACAGCCTGGACGGGCTCGCGGTCGCCGCTTCCTTTCGCCTCGATCGCTTTCTCCTCGCGCAGTCGATCCAGGACGTCTCGAGCCCGGTCGACGACGGGACCCGGAACGCCTGCGAGGTCGGCGACGTGAATGCCGTAGGAGCGATCTGTCGGGCCGTCCCGGATCGTTCGCAGGAAGGTGACGTCGCCGCCGCGTTCCTCGGCCGCCACGTGAACGTTCGCCACTCGCGGAAGCGTCTCGGCGAGCCCCGTCAGCTCGTGGTAGTGTGTCGCAAACAGCGTCTTCGCACCGACCTCGTTGTGCAGGTACTCGGTCGCCGCCCACGCGATCGAGATGCCGTCGTAGGTGGCCGTCCCGCGGCCGACCTCGTCTAAGATGACGAGCGACTCGTCGGTCGCCGTGTGGAGAATGTTCGAGAGTTCACTCATCTCGACCATGAACGTCGATCGTCCCTGGGCGAGTTCGTCGAGCGCGCCCACGCGAGTAAAGATGCCGTCGACGAGCCCGATCCGTGCCTCGCGGGCCGGGACGAAACTACCGACCTGGGCGAGCAAAACGATCAGCGCGACCTGGCGCATGTACGTCGACTTGCCGGACATGTTCGGCCCGGTGACGACGAGGAATCGCCGGTCGTCGGTCAGGCGGACGTCGTTGGGGACGAACTCGGTCGTCTGTTCGACGACCGGATGGCGTCCCTGATCGATCGCGACGGCGTCGCCGTCGTGGAGGTCGGGTCGTACCCAGCGGTTCTCGGCGGCGTGAGTCGCCAGGCTCGCGAGGATGTCGACGGTTGCGAGCGTCCGTCCGACGTCCTGTAAGAGCTCGGCGTGGACGGCGACCTCCTCGCGCAACTCCTCGAAGAGTTCGTACTCGAGCTCGCTCCGTCTCTCCTCGAGCCGAAGCAACTCGCGTTCGTTCTGCTCGAGCTCGTCGGTCGTGAACCGTTTCGAGTTCTTCAGCGTCTTGATCTCCTCGTACTCGTCGGGCACGCCGTCGGCTGCTGACTTGCCGACCTGAATGTAGTAGCCGTCGGTCTTGTTGCGGTCGACGGTGACGTGGCTCAGTCCGTGCTGGCGCTTCTCGCGGTCGGCGAGGTTCTCGAACCACCCCGTGACCTCCTCGTGGCGGTCGATCACCTCGTCGAGGTCGTCGTCGTAGCCTCGCTCGAGCAGGCCGCCCTGGGTGACCGTTGACGGCGGCTCCTCGGCGATCGCTTCGGCGAGTGCCTCCCGAAGCGTCGCGGCGGCCTCGCGATCCGGTCGGTCGACGATCGCCGATAGCGGCGAGTCGGCAAGCCCCGGTTCGGCGGTGATCACGTCGGCGAGCTCCGGCAACAACGAGAGCGTGTCCGCCACTGCGAGCAGGTCCCGCGCGTCCGCGCTGCCGTGGGTCGCCTTCGAGGCGAGTCGCTCGAGGTCGTAGGCCTCCCCCAGCGTCTCCCGGAGCTCGTCGCGGGCCAGCGCGGCCTCGGCGAGTGCGCCGACGCTTTCCTGGCGGCGCTCGAGGACGTCGATCGATCGCCGGGGACGACAGAGCCACTCCGAAAGCAGGCGGCCGCCGGCACTGGTGACGGTGTGATCGAGCGTCGCGAACAGCGAGCCCTCGCCCTCGCCTTGCATCGTCTCGGTGAGCTCTAAGTTTCGCTGAGTGGTGCCGTCGAGGGTGACGTGGTCGTCGCTACGGTGGGTTCCGATACGGGTCATCGAGGCGAGTACGCCGGTGCCGGTCTCCTCGACGTACGCGAGTACCGCGCCCGCGGCGGCGACCGCGGACCCGGGGGCGGCGAGCCGGTCGACGGTCTCGCGGCCGAACTGCTCGTAGACGGCGTGGCGCGCCCGTTTCGGCGCGAACGATTCCGTGTCCTGAAGCGTCAGCGCCGCTCCGAGACGATCCCGAACCCGACTCACGAACTCGTCGTCGTTTCTGACGTCGGGACCGGGCAGCACCTCGACGGGATCGAACCGGTACAGTTCCGTCAGCGCCTCCTCGAGGTCCTCGGCGTCGGCGACGAGGAAGCGTCCGGTCGTGACGTCGGCGAACGCGAGCCCGTAGCCGTCGTTCTCGACGACGGCCGCCATGTACTGGGCGTCGGCGTCGCTCGTCTCGATGAGGGTTCCGGGACTCACCACGCGGACGATTTCGCGGGCGTGTCCGGCGTCGGTCTCGTACTGGTCGGCGACGGCGACGCGGTAGCCGCGTTCGACAAGCGCCGTGAGATAGGGGGTGAGATCGTCGACGGGAACGCCGGCCATCGGGTACGACGAGCCGTGCGAGGACTTCTGGGACACCTTCAGGTCGAGTTCCTCGCTGACGAGTTCGGCGTCCTCGCCGAAGAACTCGTAGAAGTCACCACACTGCATCGCCAGCAACCCCGCGTCGGTCTCTTCTTTGAGCGAGAAAAATTCCCCGACGATACCCGTCGCCTCGGTCATATGCGGTTCACTGTCTCTCCACCGCAAAAGTCCTGCGGGTTTCGGTGTGAAAATGATCCATCCGGTCGGTTTCGTCTCGCGTGGTCCGACACGGCGCCCGGCCGAGGCCCGATCAGAACAACAGCCCACCCAGGGGAACCTCCCGATCGGGTTCGACGAGTACGGGGTGGCCGTCTTCGTCGGGCACGCAGACGGTCAACGCCTCCGACTCGAAGCCGGCGATCCGGACGGTACCGAGCGTCGTCGCACAGAGAACCTGACGTCCCGGCAGGGTGTCCGGATCGTGGTTGTAGCCGAGCTGTGCGGCCGACCGAACCTCCTCGTCTCCGAGGTCGATCCACAGCTTGACCATCCGTGGCTTGTTCGTCTCCGGAAACGCCGTCGCCTCACGCACTTCGCCGACGCGGATCTCGTCGTCGAACGGATTCTCGACCATGGCCTCGTGTGGACCCGATCCGGTAAAAACGCTGTGGGGCCCCGCAACGTCGGCTCCGTCCACGAGAGCGAGAGCGAGCTGTCCGTCTCACTCGAGCCGGCTGGCCAACTCGAGCGCCCCGTCGACGAGCGTCCCCGCGTCGGTGGCAAGCAGCGTCGTCGTCGCCACCCGACCGACGTCGTCGCGGTCGACCACGGCGACGGGGGCGTTCTCGAGGCTGTCGGCAGCGCTGCTTCCGACGGGTGCGTCGTCGCCGGCCTCTATCACGGCCCACTCGAGGGCCGAAAGCGTCTCCTCGAGGCTCTCGTCGAACCGGACGCTCGCGGCGAATCGAAGTGCGGGGTCCGTTTCCCGTGCAGCGAGCAAGACGTCGGCGACGCGACTCGAGGCACCGAACCTGACGCCGCCGGGGGCGGCGACGCCGGAGGGGGTCCGGGTGAGTTTCCCCTCGACGGCGGCCGTCTCGGCGGGCGTCTCCGCGTACGGCGTCGCGCCGACGACGTCGGTGCCGACCGCGGGGACGAGCGAGGTGAAGTCGTCGGCCGCGACGAACCGGTCGACGATCGATCGTACCGCCTCGGCGGTCTCCGTCCGCGCTGCATCGTTGCGGAGGGAAACGGCGTGGTTGACCGCGCCCTGACCCCGGCCGACGTCGTAGTGGTAGCGGATCGCTCGCGCGAGGAGGTCCGTCGCGCCCTCGACGGCCGTCTCGAGGTCTTCGCCCCGGGCCAGGCCCGCGACGATCGCCGCCGCGAGCGTACAGCCCGAGCCGTGGGTCGCGTCGGTGTCGACCCGGGGGTGCTCGAGGGTCCGGGTGCCGTCGTCGGTCACGAGCACGTCCCGGACCGTCTCGCCGGGGACGTGGCCGCCTTTCACGAGCGCGGCCTCGGCACCGAGCTCACGGAGGGCCTCGCCGGCCTCGATCGCACTCGCCTCGTCCTCGACGGCGATATCCGTCAGCACCTCGACCTCGTCGGCGTTGGGCGTGACGACCGCCGCCTCGCCGATCAGCGCCTCGTAGGCGCGTTCGGCGTCTGGATCGAGCAGTCGGTCCCCCGAGGTCGCGACCATCACGGGATCGACCACGAGCGGGAACCCGAACTCGAGAGCGCGCTCGGCGACGGTCTCGACGATCTCGGTCGTCGCGAGCATCCCCGTCTTCGCCGCGGCGACGTCGAAGTCGTCGGTGACGGCCTCGAGCTGGGCCCTGACCTCCGCGGACGGGAGCACGTGTGAGGACTCGACGCCCCGGGTGTGCTGGGCCGTGACCGCGGTCACGACGCTCGTGCCGTAGACGCCGCCTGCCGTCATCGTCGCGAGGTCGGCCTGGATGCCGGCCCCGCCGCCGGAGTCGCTGCCCGCGATCGTGAGTCCGACGGGTCGGTCGTCGGGTGCTGGTCGTCGCATACCCGTTGCTATTCGTCTGTTATACAAATCGATGATGGTCGACGACGCCGATCGCCGACTATTCGCCCGCCAGTTCGGCGTACGCCTCCCAGGAAGGGTCGACCTCGGGATGCTCGAGCACCTCGCCGTCGACGACGACGCCCTCGCCGTCCTCGACGCGGCCGATCTCCGCTGCGACGGTGCCCCGATCGGCGAGCGCCGCGAGGACGTCCCCCACGCCGTCGGGGTCGACGGCGACGAGGAGCGAGCCACAGCTCGTGACGTGCCAGGGGTCGATCTCGAGGTGGTCGGTGACCGCCCGGACGCCGGCTTTGACCGGGACGGCCTCGCGGTCGATCTCGAACCGGACCCCCGCGCCGTTTGCCATCTCGTTCAACGCGCCTGCCAGCCCGCCCTCGGTCACGTCGTGCATCGCCGTCACGGGGCCGGCCGCGGCGGCCGTGATGGCGTCCCGGACGGCGTAGACGTCCTCGAGTCGCTCGCGGGCGTCTCCGAGGACGTCTTCGGGCAGGTCCAGCTCGTCGTCGAACAGCGTCGCGAACAGGCCGACGGCCTCGGCGGCGGGGCCGGTCGTCAGCACGAGTCGGTCGCCCGGATGTGCCCCGTCGGGGCGGACGAGCCGGTCGGGATCGCCCACCCCAAGCGCCGTCGCGCCGCCGACCCAGGGGTAGGCCGCGTCCGAGTAGCGGGCCGTGTGGCCGGCGACGATCGCGACGCCCAGCTCCCGGCACTCGGCGGCCATCGTCTCCTGGATCGTCGCGAACGCCCCGTCGTCCATCTCCGGGGGCAGCGTGAAGCTGATCGCGAGGTGGGTCGGCGCGATACCGCTGACCGCGACGTCTGCGAGCACGAGGTCGAGCGCGAACCGCGCGGCGCGCTCGAGGCCGATTTCCGGCAGGATCGAGATCGGGTCGGTCGCGACGACGACGGCCTCGCCGCCGACCTCGAGGACGCCGAAGTCGATCCCGTGGGTGGGTTCCAGCAGGACGTCGTCGCGGTCGGCCCCCAGACTCGAGGCGACGTGGCTGTCGAAGGTCTCCCGATCGATCTTGCCGAGGTCGGTCACGGGTCAGCCCTCGAACCTGAAGGTCCCGTCGCGCTGGACGACCTCGCCGTCGACCTCGATGAACGAGTCCTCGCTCATGTCGACGATCATGTCGACGTGGACCGCCGACTCGTTTTGCTCGTTGTCCTCGCCGACGGTGTCGTCGTAGGCCCGGCCGACCGCCATGTGGACGGTGTCGCCCATCTTCTCGTCGAACAGCATGTTGTACGTGAACTGGTCGATCGCACGGTTCATCCCGATGCCGAGTTCGCCCAGCCGGCGGGCACCCTCGTCGGTCTCGAGCACTTCCGTCAGCACGTCCTCGTTTTTCGCCGCCGAATGCTCGACGACCTCGCCGTCCTCGAACTCGAGGAAGACGTCCGTGATCTCCCTGCCCTGGTGGTACAGCGGCATGTCGAACAGCACCTCGCCCTCGACGCTGTCGGGGACGGGCGCGGTGAAGACCTCGCCGCCGGGGAGGTTGTGCTCGCCGTGGTCGTTGCGCGTGGGGTTGCCATCGACGCTCATCGTGACGTCGGTGGTGTCGCCGCTGACGATCCGGACCTCGTCGGCGGGATCCAAGATCTCGACCATGTTCGCCTGGTGGTCCCGCTGGGCCTCCCAGTCCTTGTTGACCGCGTCCCAGACGAACTCCTCGTAGGCCTCGGTGGACATCTCCGCCAGCTGGGCGTTCGCCGGCGCGGGAAACTGCGTGAGACACCACCGCTTCGAGAGTCGTTCCTCGAGGATGGGGTGGTGGGCCTGCTGGTAGGCTGCGCTGATCTCGGGGTCGACGTCTGCGGTCTGGGTGACGTTGTCGCTCGCCCGGATCGCGATGTAGACGTCCGTCGCCTCGATCAGGGCGAGTTCGTGCTCGGGCGTCTCGAACTCCCCGTCAGACGCCCGGAGGTAGGCTCGCTGCTGGCGCTTGCCCGTGCGCTGGGTCATCGTGATCGGATTCGCACCCCGTTCGCCGATCACCTCGTGCAGGGCAACGACCAGATCCTCGGCGACGGGGTGGGCGTCGACGACGACGTCGTCTCCCTCCTCGAGGTCGACGGAGTGGTCGGCGATGATCTCGGCGTGTTCGCGAATGCGTGGATCCATGCGAGGGATGTACCGTCAGCGGCCGCATACCGCTTTCGGCTTGTTCGCTCTCGCGAGCGCCGCCTATTTCTTCGCTCGTACAGTATCAGGTGGCATGATCGATCTGCGTTCGGATACGGTCACGACGCCCGACGAGGAGATGCGCGAGGCCGCCGCCACTGCCGAGGTCGGAGACGACGTCTACGGCGAGGATCCGACGGTAACCGACCTCGAGGCCCAGGCTGCTGACCGACTGGGCATGGAGGCAGCGCTGTTCGTCCCGACGGGAACGATGGGAAATCAGATCGCCGCTTCCGTCCACACCGATCCCGGCCAGGAGGTGATCACCGATCGGGAGAGTCACGTCGTGAAGTACGAACTCGGCGGGCTGGCGACACACTCGGGTCTCCAGGTGCGAATGGTCGACGCCGATCCCCGCGGCGTCCCCGCTCCCGAGACCGTCGACGGGGCGTACGTCGAAGAGGGACCACACCGTCCCGGCACCGGACTCCTGTGTCTCGAGAACACCCACAACGCCCGGGGCGGGCTCGCGATCGAGCCCGAAGCGATCGACGCGGCAGCCGAGACGGCCCACGAGCGGGACGTGCCGGTCCACGTAGACGGCGCGCGGCTGTTCAACGCCGCGGTCGCACTCGACGTTCCCGTCACCGAATTCACCGAGCCGGCCGACTCGGTGATGTGCTGTCTCTCGAAGGGCCTCGGCGCGCCCGTCGGCTCGATACTCGCCGGCAGCGAGGCGTTTATCGAGCGGGCCCGACGCACACGCAAACTGTTCGGCGGCGGGATGCGCCAGGTGGGCGTGATCGCCGGCCCCGGCCTGCGCGCACTCGAGAACGTCTCCGACCTCGCGACCGATCACGTCACCGCCCGCGTCCTCGCCGAGGGACTCGACGCCATCGACGGGCTCTCGGTGACGGAGCCGGAGACGAACATCGTCCTCGCCGACGTCTCCGGAACGGGACTGGAGACAGGGGTCGTCCTCGAACGCCTGCGCGCGCACGATGTAGCAGCCACCCGGTTCGGGGAGACGACGCTTCGATTCTGCACTCACCGCGACGTCGACCGCGAGGACGTCGAGACGGCCGTCGACCGCGTCGGTTCGGCACTCGGTTGATACTATCGACCCATCCCTTCGCGGAACTCGAGGACGGTCCGGCGAAGCAACAGGTACGTAAAGAAGATCAGGGCGAGCAAGATCGCGACGATCGCGATGATGACGGGATCGTCGGGGAGGAAGCCGAGCATAGCGGCCGTACACGGTCGTCGATCAAAACCGTTTCGACGACCGACGGGTTCTGCCGACGCCTCGACTCGAATCGACCAGACTCTCGGTACGGACGATCCGAGTGGGTAGCTAAAACCCGTATTTTAGCTTTCGGTGACTACTTTTCAATTCGATACGTATTCGTGGATGCGCCGCGGACTTCGGCCCTCCACCGCTGACGCGGCCGCCACGACACCCTCTGACGCCCAATCCCCTCCTCGGTCCGAGCCATGCGCTGCCTTCCGTCTCAGACCGACGCCATCCACCTGCTGGCGCAATTCTCTCACGCCGATTCGTACTCGAACGATTCGAGCACCGTCCCGTCCGGCTCGCGGAGCCGTCCCTCGAGCGCGTCGTTTTCCGCCTCGAGGGTCGCGAACCCGGGTCGGTTGCCACGCGGTTGAGCGTGACTGCCGGGGTTGAGCACCACGACGTCGCCCGCGTCACGGACCGCGGGTCGGTGGGTGTGGCCGGTGACGACGACGTCGGCTCGGCGCGAGCGGCCGAACATCGCCAGCCCGGTCTCGCCGCCGTCGTGGCGGTGCCTGACGGCGATCCGGATCCCCTCGGCCGCGACGACGCGTTCGGTCGGCAGCCGATCACGAACCGCCGGCTCGTCGGCGTTGCCGTGGACCGCAAACAGGGTCGGACACGTCGCCTGGAACGCCTCGAGGACGCGTTCGGTCGTGAAATCGCCGGCGTGGACGACGACGTCGGCCTCGCGAGCCGCCTCGAGTGCGGCCCCCTCGAGGCCGTGGTCGTCGGTGCCGTGGGTGTCCGAGAAGATCGCGATCATGGCAGACGGTCGGGGCTCGCCGGTGACGACCCTTTCGTCTCGCGGTCGTGCCCCCCGCGGCCCCACAACCGAGACGAACGCTTTTATCGCCGGCCCGACCTATCACCTGTTGTGTCCGGGACTGGCGGCTACATGCGGTTTTTCCCCTACGACCAGCCCTACGAGAACCAGCGCGAGGCGATGGACCGCATCTACAACACCCTCGCCCGCGGCCAGAACGTGCTGTTCGAGGGGGCCTGCGGGACGGGCAAGACGCTCTCGTCGCTCGCGCCCGCCCTGGAAGTCGCCCGCGAACAGGAGAAGACGGTCATCATCACCACCGACGTCCACCAGCAGATGCGCCAGTTCGTCGCGGAAGCGAGCGCGATCACCCGCGAGGAGTCGATCCGGGCGGTCGTCTTCAAGGGGAAGGGATCGATGTGTCACATCGACGTCGGCTACGAGGAGTGCCAGACCCTGCGGGACAACACCCGCTCGCTCGTCGACGCCGAACGCGACCGCGAGCAACTCGAGGCCCGCCAGCGTGACCTGCTCGCCGAGAGCCAGGCCGGCGACGAGGGAGCCACCGAGGCCCGCAGCGCCGTGATGGACGAACTCGAGAACCTCGAGGAGCAAATCGAGGACCTTGAGGACGCGACCGTCTGTGACCACTACCGGAACAACCTCCGGGAGAACACCGACGACTTCTTCGAGTGGCTGTTCGAGGACGTCCGCACGCCCGCGGCGATCTACGAGTACGCCGACGACCGCGAGCTCTGTGGCTACGAACTCTTAAAGGAGGGCCTCGAGGGCGTCGATCTCGTCGTCTGTAACTACCACCACCTGCTCGATCCCACCATCCGCGAGCAGTTCTTCCGGTGGCTCGGTCGCGACCCCGGAGACGTCATCGCCGTCTTCGACGAGGCCCACAACCTCGAGGACGCCGCCCGCGAACACGCCACCCGGACCTGCTCGGAGCGGACGTTCGAGTCGGCACTCGAGGAACTCGACGACAGCGACGACCCACGGGCCGACGACGCGGCGAACGTTCTCGAGGCGTTTCGAGACGCCGTAGTCGAGACCTACGAAGAGTCGATGGCGTTCGGACAGCGAGAACGGATCGACGAAGAGTGGGAAGACGTTCCAATCGCCAACGAGGACCGTCGGGACGACCTCACGCTCGCCTTTCTGCAGCGGTACTCGGGCCAGGGGATCGACGACGATCTCGAGGCCGCGGTCGCGCTCGGACAGCGCCTCGACGAGGAGTACGAGGAGGCCTACCGCAACGGCGAGACGACGACCCGCACCGAGTGCCAGACCCTCCAGGCCGCGGCGTTCGTCCGCGCGTGGATGGACGAGAGCGCGAGCCAGGGGCTGTACCCGGTCGTCTCCGTGCGCCGGGACGCCGGCACCGACGAGGTCTACGGCCGGGCGGAGCTTTTCACCTGCCTGCCGCGACAGGTGACCGGCCGGCTGTTCGCGGAGGTCGCCGCCACGGTGTTGATGAGCGCCACCCTCCAGCCCTTCGAGGTGACCGAGGACGTCCTTGGACTCGAAGAACCGGTGACGATGGCCTACGGTCTGCAGTTTCCCCCGGAGCACCGCCGCACCTACGCCGTCGAGACGCCGGCACTGTTCGCGAGCGAGCGGGACGATCCCGAGGTCCAGGCCGCAGTCGGCGAGACGATCCGTGACGCCGTTCGCTTCACGCCCGGGAACACGCTCGTTTTCTTCCCCAACTACGCCGAGGCGTCCCGGTACGCGAGTCGCCTCGAGGCTGCCGACCTCTCGACGACGGTCTATCTCGACGAGCCCGGCGTCGCGGCCGAAGAGCTCCGTTCGTCGTTCGTCGCGGACGACGATTCCGTCCTGTTGACCTCGCTGTGGGGCACCCTCGCGGAGGGGGTCAGCTTCGACGGCGAGGACGCTCGCACGGTGCTCGTCGTCGGCGTTCCCTACCCCCACCTCGACGACCGGGCCGAGGCGGTCCAGGAGGCCTACGACGCGACCTTCGAGGGGACCGACACCGGCTGGCGCTACGCCGTCGAGATCCCGACCGTCCGCAAGACCAGACAGGCGCTCGGTCGTGTGATCCGTTCGCCCGAGGACGTCGGCGTCCGGGCCCTGCTCGATCGACGCTACTCTCGACGGGCGAAGTCCGACCTGGGCAGATACAGCGTCAACGGTACCTTCCCACACGAGGACCGCGAGGAGTTGATCGACATCGAGCCCGAGAAACTCAAGTTCGCGATGCTCAACTTCTACGGCGATCACGACGCCTACGACGGCGATCCGCCGATGCCGTGAGTCCGTGAGTCGACCTCGACGTACGCGATCTCGAGCGTCGGAAGGCGACGGAAATCCCCGCGTAGCCGACACCTCATGAACAGCAGGGTGAGCCAGAACTAGATTATCCTTCGCCAGCGCGGTAGGTTAGTTAATTCTTGTCATCGCCTCGCTCAATGTGGTGATCTCGAGATCTCGGGCGAGAACGGATTCAATTGTAAATCGCGTTCGCTCTTCTGTCATCGTCTCGTACTGCGAATGTGCCCCGAAGATTGCGAGGACATCGTTCTCGACCGCTTTATCGAGAAATACCTCGATATCCTCTTCAGACGCCGCGTCCTCTTCGATATACATTCGCCGCATTGTCGTTGGATCCAGTCCTTCAATCTCGTTCAGGCCACCGCCCCAGCGATGGTTCACAACCGCGTCGTAATGATCTCGGACTATCTCTTCAGCCACTCCATCATATCGGCCGTAAGGATACACGAACCCCGACACGTCAAACCCCCATTCCGCTAGCTGAGTATCCGTCTTCTCTAACACTTCCTGAATCTTCCACTCCGGATATTTGGTGTATCCTGTGTCAGAAATATATGTACTTACCGAATTTGTCAACTCAATGAATTCTCCAGTGTCATTCGATCCCCGACCAGCGACCTCCGTAGCTATTCGATTCTCCTCGTCGAAAATAACCAACGGATCCTCATCGAACCGCCCGTGTCTGTTCCGGTCTACGTAGACTCGTTCATCTCCCGGTTCGAGTGATTGGTCAAGTCGAATCTTCCCGAGCGCTCGGTGTTTGTACGTGTGAGATAGCACATCCCAACCAGCGTCAACCATCTCCTCCAGTTGGTCGGGTGTCAAGTAGGAGTCGGAGCTTCCCATCTGACCGGGATTGACTGCTGCGTTTCCAGGAACCTCGTACTCTTGATGGATCGAGAATGTCTGCGTGTAATCCTCAATCGGTGAATCATCGTAGGTAAACACGACCATTCCGTTGCTGTCTTCCGACTCTTCTGTCTCTTTCGGCTTTTCTGATTCCGTCCCTTCCTCTGACTTGTTGTCGTTATCACTCCTGTTTGTCTGTGACCTTTCATTCTCCTCATCACGATCCGGACTGCTCATGCACGCACTGAGGGGAATTAGTCCGCCTGCACCAGCGATTACTTTCCGTCGTGTGCGAGACCCCATCATTGGTCAATCCTTGCACTCACCGTTGGATAATCTTCCGCTGTCCCTGTAGCATGATTATAGTCGTTTGAATTGTGGAGGGTCGACATGCCAACGAACTGTTTAAAGGTAGACAGTATAACTGTGTTGGACTATTCACCCATTAGAGAGATTCGTTTAACACCTTGGAGATATAATAATTCACAGGCCCCGTAAACCTCGAGAAAGATGACAATCCTCGTTGTCGCAGCAACCTTTAATTAGATGATTGAAGTATATGTTGGTTAAATATAATGAGTGTGAGAAACCGATTGGGGGAGAAAGGGTGTACGAAGCAACCGATGAGAATGACGGAGGTCTTGGTGTATCTCATCCGGAGTGTGCGCTCTAATTCTTATGTCTTTTGGGTTAATATAATTCACTACTATGCCGGCAGCGAAACCCGGCTCACCGGCAGTTTGTACGTTCCGTCCCAGAACTCGAGTTCGCTTACCGTCCAGTCGATCGGCTCGATCTCGCGGTCGGCGACCTCTCGGGCGACCTCGAGGTTGCCGCCGCGAGCGAGCGTCACGTGGGGGACGTAATCGCCAGCCTCGAGTCCGTCGACCGCACCGAAGGTGTCGACGAGGTCGTCGTGGATCGACTCGAGACCGGGGCTCTCGACGGCCAGGTAGACGACCGGCGCGTCGCCAAGCGGCGGCTCGGCGAAGTAGTCGATGCCGGTCACCCGGGCCTCGACGGCGGGAGCACCCTCGAGGGCGCGGTGAGCCCGGTGCTGGAGCTGGGTGACGTGGTCGGCGTCGCCGAGTCGCTTGAGCAACAGCGAGTGGTCCTCGCGGACGGCGTCGAACCGCGACAGCGACGGATAGAGATCGGCTGCGAGTTCGCGTACGCGGCCGGGGACCGGGACGTTGACGCTGTACACTGAAGCGATACTAGGGCCGGTTCGGGTATGAGTTTGATGGTTGCCTGCGGCCGACGAGGCGACTCCTGCGGGTCGACCCCGAGGCGGGCTACGCTTCGAGGACGCCGTTTTCGAGTAACACGTCGTGAAGCTCGTCCATCGTCTCGACGACGACCTCACAGCTCGGCTCGACGGCCGGTTTTGGGTCGAACCCGATCGCGAGACCGGCGACCTCGAGCATCGGCAGATCGTTCGCGCCGTCGCCGACGGCGATCGTCTCGTCCATCTCGACGCCCCGGTCGGCGGCCAGCTCCTCGAGGGCGTCGTCTTTCGTTCCCTCGATCAGCGGTCCCTCGGCCTCGCCGGTGAGTTCGCCGTCGACGATCGGCAGGCGGTTCGAGAGGATGTGATCGACCGACACGCCGTTTCGTTCGAGTGCCGACGCGACGCCGCGTTCGAAGCCGCCGGTGAGGATGGCGGTCGTGATCCCGTCGTCGTTGAGCGTCTCGATGAGGTCGGCTGCCCCCTCCCGGAGCTCGACGTTGTCGTAGGCGGCCTGAGCTTTCGCTTCTGGCAGTCCCTCGAGCAGGGCCGCCCGCTCGCGAACGCTCTCGGCGTAGCCGATCTCGTCGTTCATTGCCCGTGACGTGATCTCTGCCATGTCGTCGGCGACGTCGATGCGTTCGCCAAGCAGTACGGTCATTTCGGAGTCCGATAGCGTCCCGTCGAAGTCGAAGGCGACGAGTGTCATCGCCTCGCTCTTGCGACCGACGGGATAAACCAGTTCATGTTTCGATTCCGGTCGCAATTCCGATGTGTTACTCCTCGACCGGTGTCTTGACGATCGTCACCGGGCGAGACGCCAGCCGAGCGACCCGTTCGGTGACGCTGCCGAGCAGGCGGCGGTACTCGCCGGGTCGTTCCTTCGAGCCCATCACCAGCAAGTCGATGTCTTCTTCGTCGGCGTACTCGAGGATCTGCTCGTGGGGCGACCCGTGTCGAATCTCCACCTCCGGCTCGAGGCCCGCTTCGCGGGCCTTGTCGGCGATCTCTTCGAGCGCTTCCTCGCCTTCCTGCTCGAGGGCCGACTCCAGTCCTTCGAACTCGTGGACGTATTCGTCGCCGGTGTAGGAGCCGTAGACGTCGCTGTCGACGACGTACAGCAGGTACAGGTCGGCGTCGTGGCTCTCGGCGACGGTGATCGCGTGTTCGATCGCCAGCTCGGTCCCCGCCTGGGCGTCCGTCGGAAGCAGTATGCGGTCGTACATCACGTAGCAGTACACGGCGGGTCGAGATAAGAGTCGGTGTCCTGTTTTTCCCTTCCGCTTCCCTTCGAGGTGCCGGTCGGCCGCCCGGATCCGCGGTGATCGCCGACATCGCAACGTTGACCCGTCGGCCGTCCCCACTGTCATCGATGGCAGAGACGTCGGACCCGGTGGTCCCACGATGACCGGCGCGACGCTCGAGGTCGTTGCGCTCGCGCTCGTGCCCGCGATCTTCTGGGGACTCGCGCCGATTTTCGACAAGCGCGGGATGGCTGCCGGCGGCGACGCCGTCCAGGCGTCGCTGGTCGTCGTCACCGTCGAGTTGCTGTTGTACTGGGCCGCCATTGCCGTCGTCTACGGCCGGAGCGCGTTCGCGGGGCTCACTCTCGAGGTCGTGCTCGTGTTCGTCTTCGCGGGCGTCATTGGAACGGCGTTCGGCCGGATCACGATCTTCGTCGGCGTCGACAGGGTCGGAGCGAGTCTCAACAGCGCCATCTTGAGCACGCGGCCCCTGTTCGCGACGCTGATCGCACTCGCCGTCCTCGGGGAACCGCTCGGTCCGCTCACCGCGGCCGGCATCGTGATCCTCGTCGTCGGACTCACCTTGCTCGCCCTCTCGAAAGGCGGCGACCTCGAGGGCTGGACCCTGTTCGACCTCGTGTGGCCGATCGCCGCCGCGGCCACGTTTGCCGTCGCCAACGTCGCCCGCCGATACGGCATGCTTGAGGCCCCGATCACTGCTCTCGAGGCCGTCGCGATAAACGAGACTGCGGGACTGATAGCGCTCGTCGCCTACGTCCTCGCGCGTGACCGGGACGTCGACGTCCTCGCGATGCCCCGAGAGACGTACGTCTACTTTACGGGCAGTGGTTTGTTGACGACCGTCGCGATGGTATCGCTGATGGCCGCACTCGGCCTCGAGGCGGGCCGAATCGCGATCGTCGATCCGCTGGTCGCGACCGCGCCGCTTTTTACTATCGTCTTTGCCGCCGTGTTGTTGCGTGATCTCGAGCGCGTGACCAGCGGCGTCGTCGTCGGGGCGGCGCTGATCGTCGTCGGAGCCGTGTTGATCACGATCTGACCGTCCCTCTCTCGGAGGCGAGTCGGTCGGAGCCGTAGACGACCGTCCGTTACTCAGACCACGGCCGTCACCCAGTTCGCGGTGACGAACTTGTAGCGACACCCCTCACAGAGGACGACCTCGACGACCTCGTTCGTATCGAGGTAGACGTGATACCGCTGGATCGGGACGTCGTCCCCACAGTTGGCACAGGTCATGGCTGTGTCTGTCGGTACCGATACACACACTACGGCGGCAGCTGTAATAGATGCACCGCCGTCGTCGCGATACCCGACGGCTACTGTTCCTCGAGTCGATCGTACCGCTGTTCGACGAGGGCGACGTACCACTCGAGAAACGCCTCCTGGCTTCGGTCGCCGGTTCCGATCTCGACGAGCAACGCCTCGAGTTCGTCGCGGTCGTACCGACACAGCTCGCGGTCACAGTCCTTACAGAGGTGTTCGAACGTCTTGCCCTCGCGGTCCCAGCGGTCGCCGTACTTGTCGTACTCGCGTGCCTCCTCGCGCCGAACTGACGTGCCACAGGCGATACACGTCACCGTCGGTGGTTCCGTCCGGCGGGGCCACATACGTCGTCTGTCATCGCGTGCCCACTTAGCGATTACCACACACCGAAGTTCACAGAACGGTCATTTTATGCAGACACCGGCCGTCGTCGAGACTATGCAGGTCAAGTCCAGACACCACCTTCGAAGTGACGCCGTCGCGGCGCTCGAGGACGGCCTCGAGGAGAAACTCGGCGTCGACCTCGAGGGGGAGGCCTACGAGCGCGTCGAGTTCGAGGACGCCGACTTAGAGGAGGTCGTCCTGGTCGACGGCGAGCCGCAGGTGGCGTACTTCGACGGCGAGGCGTTTCTGACTGTCCGGGGGGCAAACGACTACGAGATCGATCAACGGGTCGTCGTGGTCGACGCCGGTGCCGTCTCGTTCGTCAGCGGCGGCGCGGACGTGATGCGACCGGGTATCACGGCGGTCAGAGGCGACGTCTCCGACGGCAATCTCGTGGTGATCGCCGAAGAATCCCACGGCAAGGTGCTGGCGATCGGTCGCGCCCGCGTCGACGGCGAGGAGATGCTCGGCGACGAGGGCAAAGTCGTCGACTCCATCCACCACGTCGGCGACGACCTCTACGAGTTCGCCGGCTGAGGCGTTCGGGCTCGCTCGAGTGCGATCACGGAGCCGAGTCCTGCCAGCGCACCGGCGGCCAGCGTCGGCCACGCCAGCGCGTAGCCGCCGACGTCGAGCGCCAGTCCGAAGACGACCGGCGAAACGACCGTCGTCGAGAACCCGACGAACGACTGCACGGAGAGGGCGGTCCCGACCGCCTCGTCGTCGACGACCTCCGTGACGAGCGTCGAGGTTGGGGCGCTGTCGACGCTTAGTAACGCTCCGTACGCGAGCAGGAAGCCGACCAGCGCCCACGGCGGCAGCCAGCCGAGTACGCCGAGAACGGCGCTGCAGATGGCGCTACTGCCCAGCCCGAGCGCGATCGTTCGCGTCCGACCGACCCGGTCCGAGAGGTAGCCGCCACTGACGTTTCCGACGCCGCTCATGGCCGTGACGACCCCGACCACTAGACCGGCGGCCGTCGCCGACAGCCCACCCTCCGCGGCGAACGCAGGCGTCACGAGCAGGAAGGCGAGCAGCCAGTTTCTGACGCCGAACAGCTCCCAGTTGTGCCAGGAGTAGATGCTCACGGCCGAGAGGTAGGCACGATTGCGCAGGATCGAACTGTCCCAGCCGCCGCCTCGAGCCGTTCGACCGGGACTGTCCGTCGCGAGTCCGAGCATCAGGGGTGGAACGGCAAGTGCCCCGACGCTCGTCGCGGCGATCGCGGTCCGCCACCCGATCGCGTCCGCGACGGCCGTCGCGGCGAGAAACGAGAGGCCGCTGCCGACGGAGAACGTCCCGACGTAGATCCCCATCGCCCGACCGCGAACTGACGCCGGGTACCAGTCGCTGACAAAACGCATCCCGGGAACGTAGACGCCGGCCATGAACAGCCCCGACAGAAACCGCAGCAGCGACGCCGACGGGAATCCGGTCGCGAGCAGAGCAAAGAGCAGGCTAAACCCGCCCGTTCCGGCCGCGCCGATGCTTACCACCCACCGCGGCGAGTACCGATCCGCCAGCCACCCGGCGGGAACGATCGCGACGAGATAGCCCGCCTGGAAGACGCCGAAGACGACCCCCGCCCGCGTCCCCGACAGCCCCCACTCGTCGACGATCAGGGGCAACACTGCAGAGTAGTTGAACCAGACCAGAATCGAGCAAAACAGGGCGAGACAGGAAACGGCGAGCGCACGCGTTCGCGATCTCACGACCCCCCGTTCACAGGGATGATAGTTAACTCTGCTCGCTCGAGGCTCACCTCGTGGCTGGCACCCACCGCTTGCGTCTTCGACGCCGGTTATCCGTCGCTGCTCTCCTCGAGGTCGTCGTCGGCGAAGGCGTCTTCGTATCGGGCCATCGTGTCGGCGTAGCTCCGGGCAGCGAGTTCGTAGGTCTCGTACAGGTCGGCGATCGGCTCCTCGCTCGCGTCGATCCGCAGGTCGTTGACGAACGGCTCGAGGACGTGCGATTCGGTCGTCTGGACGAGGATGGCGGCGCTTTGAACCGGCAACTCGGTGCGTTTGTCCCCGCCTGCCTCGTGGCCGGCCGCTAGCGTGTCGATCAGTCGCTTCGCGAGCGGTTCGCTCTCGTCGCCGGCCTCGTAGGCGTCGGCAGCCGCATCGAGAACGGACGGACCCGTGAGGAGGTTGCCTGCGACCGTGTAGCTCTCGCTCTCACGGTGGCCGTACCACTCCCCGCACGCCTCGCCGGAGAAGGCGAACGCGCCGTCGGCGTCGACGCCGTGGAGCTGGCGCTGGGGGGCGGCGTCGTCGGTAGTCAGCAGTGCTTCGAGGGCGTCTTCGATCGCGAGTCCCTCGTCGACGTACCGGATGCCACGCCGGCCGAGGTCGACGTTGACGAGACTCTGGGTCGCAACCGCGCCGTGCTCGCTGGCGAACGGACAGAGCGTGCCGACGCCGGCCAGTCTGGTCGTGACCGCGACGCCGAACCGACGCTGTGTCGTTTCCGTCTCGTCCGTGTACTCTTCCCGAACGCAGATGCTGAATGTCACGGTAACGTGACATAGGTCCGACCACCCAAAAAGACGACCGTCAGTCGAGCACAGCTCGTGTGTTCGCCATCGACACCACTTAACTGGCGTGCGTAAGATCATCAATCGGATGTCGAACCTGGATAGCCACGTGCTCTGGTCGTATCTGTGGCGTCTCAACGCACAGACGAAGGCGTATCTTCAGCTCGATGGCAGCCGGATCGCCCAGGATCTAGACGGCGTGAGCGACGAGGCGCTCGCGAAAACTGCACGTTCGGACGGCGGGTACGACGAACCGACTGACGCGGGGGGGCCGGGCGGTGGGGACGACTCGCCGTTTGACGTCGGTGACGGTTACGGACGCCGACAAAAGAGCGGGTTCGTGCTCGGACCCGTTCTCTTTGCCCTGATCTCTCTCTCGCCGACGCCTGCAGGACTCGAGCCGGAAGCACAGGCCGTCGCGGCCGTCACAGCATGGGTCGCCGTCTGGTGGATGTCCGAAGCGATCCCGATCCCGGCGACCTCGCTGCTTCCGATCGTTCTCTTTCCGCTGACCGGCGCGCTGCCGGTCGCGGAGACGACACCGTCGTACGCCCATCCGCTGATCTTCCTGTTCATGGGTGGCTTTTTCCTCGCGATGGCCATGCAGCGATGGGGTCTCCACAAGCGGATCGCCCTGCGGACGATCAAACTCGTCGGTACCCGGCCCTCGCAGCTCATCCTCGGGTTCATGCTCGCGACGGCGTTTCTCTCGATGTGGGTCTCGAACAGCGCGACCGTCATGATGATGGTCCCGATCGCGCTCGGAGTCATCTACCAGACCGGCGACCTGATCGACGACGCCGGCCTCGAGATCGACACAAGCGAAGGCGAGTTCTCCTTCGGCGTCGCGTTGATGCTCTGTATCGCCTACGGGGCGTCGGTCGGCGGCGTCGCGACGCTCATCGGCACGCCACCGAACATCCTCTTTGCCAGCCAGGCCGAGACGCTGTTCGATCAGCGCATCACGTTCGGCGAGTGGATGGTCTACGGCGTCCCCATCGCCGTCCTCGGGCTCGGAATCGTCTACGTCTACGTCACCCGTATCGCGCTCTCGCCGGAGTTCGACCAGCTCCCGGTCGGCGTCGATACCATCGACCGCGAACTCGAGCGGCTGGGTGTGATGGGTCGTCAGGAACGACTGGTGCTCGTCGTCTTCGTCGGGATGGCGCTTTCGTGGATCGGAGCGAGTCTGGTCGATCAGGTCGGGCTCCTCTCCGTCCCCGACGACGCGGACACGATCGTCGCCATCGGCGGTGCGATGGTGCTTTTCTTGCTCCCAACCGAGACCGACGACGGAGAGTTCACGTTCCTGCTCGACTGGACGAACGCGAAAGACATCCCCTGGGGCGTCATCCTGTTGTTCGGTGGCGGACTGGCGATCGCTGAGGGCTTCAGCGAGACCGGACTCGCAGTCTGGATCGGCGACGGACTCACCGCACTCGAGGGCGTCTCGCTGCTCGTGATCCTCTTCGTGGTCGTCGTCATGACCGTCTTCCTCACCGAAGTCACCTCGAACACGGCGACGACGGCGATGCTCATGCCGATCCTTGCCAGTGTCGCGGTCGGCATCAAGGTACACCCCTACGGGCTGATGATCGCCGGTGCGACCGCTGCCTCTTTCGCATTCATGCTTCCGGTCGCGACGCCGCCGAACGCGATCGTTTTCGGCAGCGGCTACATCACCATCCCGAAGATGGCGAAAGTCGGTGTCGGACTCAACGTGATCGGCATCCTCCTGATCACCGCGCTCGCGTTGCTGTGGCTCCCGATCGCCTGGGGAATCGACGTGACGACGGTCCCTGCCGAGTTCCTCGAGGCGGCTGGGAGTGACCAACACGGCGTGGCGGCCGACCCGTTGACTCTCCTGACACTCCGTCTGACGTAAGAACTATACTGCCAGCGCGGGTGTCTGTCCGCTATGGGCTTCATGGATACGATTCTCGGCGGCGGAACGTCGCGATCCACCGAGGATTACGTCGAACTCGACCTCGACGACGTCTCCGATCACGCCGGCGACGCGACGATGCAGGTACACATCGCCGAAATCGACGGCCAGGCATCGGCGATCGACATCAAAGACGCCGTCTACGACGGCGATATCGTCATCGCTGACATCACCCGTCTGCGGACGAACGACAGCACGTCCGAACACGTCATCGACGAACTCCGCCAGGTCGCCCGCGAGGTCGACGGCGACATCGTCCAGAAAGGCGACGATCAGATCATCATCACCCCGACCGGCATCGCCATCAGTCGCGAGAAACTCGGCCGGTAATCCGGTCAGGGCCGCTGACTCGAGATTTCGACGGCGTCCTCTTCCATACGTGGCCGGTGTGGCAGCTCGCTGTCACTTCCCCTTCCCTTCCAGATCGCGCTTGAGCCACGGCTGATCGACCCTGACGTAGGCGTGGGCATGAACGTGAACGGTCGACGGCGAAATCCGAGCGCCGTCTAGATCTAGATGTAGTCGATCGACTCGGGCAGCTCGAGCTTCATACCCTTGCGCTCGCGGATCTCCATGATCTTCTCGGTCTGCAGCGAGTCGGACATGACCTCGAAGCCGGCGTTTTCGGTGTTCCAGGACGCACGTCCTTCGGTCGCAGAGCGGATGTCGCTCGCGAAGCCGATCATCTCGTCGACGGGGGCGATACCCTCGACGACCATCAGGTCGCCTTCCTGGTACATGTCGTCGACGCGGCCACGACGACCCTGAATCTCGCCGCTTGCCGCACCCATGTGGTCGTTGGGCACGTCGATCCGGACGTCCTGCATCGGCTCGAGCATCTTGATCTCGGCGTCGATCATCGCCTTGTGGACCGCCTCACGCGTTGCCGGGATGACCTGTGCCGGACCGCGGTGGATAGTGTCCTCGTGGAGCCGGGCGTCGTGCAGGCGGATGAGCGAGCCCTGGACCGGCTCGTTGGCGAGTGGACCGTTGTCGAGTGCCTCCTCGAGCCCTTCGACGACCAGCTCCATCGTCTCGTTTAGGTGCTGGATACCCTTCGTGTCGTCGATGAGGATGTTCGTCCCGTGGATGGTCTCGACGTTCTGGGACGTGTCCTTGTCCATGCCGGCCTCCTGTAGGGCCTCGCGGCGTTCCTGCTCGGGCATGTCCATCGACGCCTCGCCGAGCCTGATCGTCTCGACAAGCTCCTCGCCCATCGGCTCGACGGAGATGTAGAAGCGGTTGTGACGGTTCGGCGAGATTCCCTCGACCTCGGCGCTTGCCTGCTGGGGTGCCTCGCGGTAGACGACGATCGGCTCACCCGTGTTCACGGGGATGCCCTGGTTCTTCTCGATACGCTGGGTGATGACCTCGAGGTGGAGTTCACCCTGCCCGGAGATCAGGTGTTCGCCGGTGTCCTCGTTGATGTCGATCTGGATCGTCGGGTCTTCCTTGGAAACCTGCCGCAGGGTCTCGATGAGCTTCGGCAGGTCGTCCATGCTCTTTGCCTCGACGGACTTCGTGATGACCGGCTCGGAGATGTGCTCGATCGACTCGAAGGGCGTCATCTCCGCACTCGAGACGGTCGAGCCGGCGATGGCGTCCCGGAGACCGGTGACGGCGGCGATGTTACCAGCAGGAACTTCGTCGACTTCCTCGCGCTCGCCACCCATGTAGATCCCGACGGACTGGACGCGGTTCTTGCCCGCGGTGCCGGAGACGTACAGCTCCTGGCCCTTCTCGAGGCTACCCGAGAAGACACGACCGGAGGCGATCTCGCCGGCGTGTGGGTCCATCGAGATGTCCGTGACCATGAAGACGACCTCGCCGGTCTCGTCGACGAGACGCATCCCTTCGGCGAGGTCGCTCTCGGCGTCACCGCGCCAGATGCGCGGGATACGGCGGGGCTGTGCGTCGACAGGGTTCGGGAAGTGCTCACAGACCATGTCGAGCACGACGTCCGACAACGGCGTGCGCTCGTGGAGTTCCTGGCGCTGGTCGCTGCGCTCCATCTCCATGATGTCGCCGAAGTCCATGCCGGTGCGCTGCATCGAGGGCATCGAGACGCCCCACTTGTACAGCGCGGAGCCGAAGCCGACGGTGCCGTCTTCGACGGAGACGGTCCAGTCGTCGACGTCGTCCATCTCCTCGGTCATGCCGCGGATGAGTTCGTTGACGTCGTGGATGACGGCGAGGAGTCGCTCCTGCATCTCCTGGGGACCTTCCTGCAGTTCGGAGATCAAACGGTCGACCTTGTTGATGAAAAGCGTCGGCTTGACGCCCTCGCGCAGTGCCTGTCGCAACACCGTCTCGGTCTGGGGCATCGCCCCCTCGACGGCGTCGACGACCACCAACGCCCCGTCGACGGCACGCATCGCACGCGTGACGTCGCCACCGAAGTCGACGTGGCCCGGCGTGTCGATGAGGTTGATGAGGTGGTTCGTCCCCTCGTACTCGTGGGTCATCGAGACGTTCGCCGCGTCGATGGTGATCCCGCGTTCCTGTTCGTCTTCTTCGGTGTCCATCGCGAGCTGTTCTCCGGCGGTCTCGTCGGAGATCATGCCCGCGCCGGCGAGCAGATTGTCGGAGAGTGTCGTCTTGCCGTGGTCGACGTGAGCGGCGATGGCGATGTTCCGGATGTTCTCCGGCTCGTCCATCAGCCGTTCACACTCCTGTACGATCTTCTTGCGTCGGCCCATATACGCCCTATTACCGGAAGCGGGGTCAAAAGGGTGCTGTTTCCAGCCGGCCAAATCCCGCGAATCTATCCGTTGGAACGAGTGACTGTCGGGTTTACGCGAGTGAATGCCACTCATCCGACGGCGCCTGACCGCAACGAACGACCATCCCAGCATGCGAGGACGGGCGTAAGACCCATATCGACTCAGCCCTTGGGAACGTCACGCATGGATATACGAGTACACGGATCGGGCCCCGCGGCTCCCTTTCTCGGAGCCCGTGACCTCTTCGAGACCGAACGCGATCTCTCTCGACCCGTCCACGTCCGGATTCGCGACGATCCCGACGTTCGAACCTGGGCCGCCCACTACGACGATTGCCACGTGCTGAACATCTCCAGACAGGCCGCCTCGAGCGCGCTCGCCCGCGAACTCGCCATCCACGAGTTCGCCCACATGGCTCGTCACGAGGAGGCCCACCCCTCCCACACCCAGTCGACAGAGGAAGTGCTCTATCTCGCACTGGCCGGCAAGAGCGTCGAACGCCGCAAACTCTCTCACTGCTATCAGATCGCGAACCACATGAAAGACATCTACGCCGACGACATTACGCTGGCCGTCGGCCCGGGCGAGAAACTGCTCGCCTTCCTCGAGTCCAGTCTCGCGACCGCGCTCGCGGATCGGCCACAGTCGCCACCCCGCCCCGGCCTCGAGCGCATCTCGCCTGCCGCCGACCCAGAGATCACAGCCGTCAACGCCGCGTTCGCACTCGCACTCTGTGAGCGTCACGACCTGCTCGAGGACGATCACCGGCTGTACGACCTTGCACACGCGGCCGCGATGGACGCCCCCGAGGTCGATTTCGAGTGGTTCCGCCGTCGATTTCGAGACCTCGTACGAGAGCCCGACTCGAGTACCTACCGCAAGCTGTTAGTCGAGGCGACGCGGTCGTACGTTGGTGGGCGGCCGGCAGCGGATTGATTTTAGCACGCCCTTCCGTCATTTATGTGAGAACATTGAGCTTCTTGCGAACATTGCTAACTATTTGATGGTCTTTATTTACTGTAGCAATACCCATAGGACCACCCAGAAACAAAGCAAACTAACAAATAGCAACACTGCTCCGCCAAGATAAGAAAATAAGCGTTCTAACCCTCCGACTTCTTTGGATTCGATCGCGTTCGTATCACGTAATAGCCCTAGCTTTGGATCTATAATAGCAAGAATACCACCCATCGCAGAAATAAGACCAAGACTAATTATTATTATGAGACCTCTCATACACAATTATATTCGCTCACTTTATACTCTCCACGTCTGCTAGATGCTCAAGTATAATATTTATATGGTTTACGACTTTCCTATGAGGAAAAGACGATTCAGTGATTTGATCCCTACGATTTTTGTTGACCGAGTTCAGAAGCGACTCGAGCTGGTTCATGGCGGTCTTTATCGCATTACTTGCCTGTTTGTTTTGTCCACGTTCGATCGCTGTTAGTGCACGGTTCAGGCTTTGACTTGCTGCGTTAAGCTTCGACACGATTGAGCGTTTTGCTCCCTTCTGACCTAGCTCTTCTTTGACCAAATCTTCTAGACTTATGATCGTCTCTAGTGAAGTATTGACCACTGATTTTTCCGTCCGAACTGTCACAGTATCAGTTTCGGTCAGTGATCCTGCGTTCTCTGTTTCTACTACTGCAGTCAGGTTGGCTGTGCCTTCTGTCGAAGCTTCTAGCTCAAATGTAGTTGTATGACTGTCATTTGGATCGAGACTATCGATCGTAACTGACTGCTCGACACCAAGCGTTTTTGATTTTAATTTAGCTGTGATTCCAGTAGCAGTATCATCACCAATATTTTTAATATCTATTTTAGATGTAACAAATTTGCCAAATAATGGCGATTCAGTAGTTGAGAAGGATAGGATATCAATTTGTGATGGTAATTCAATACCCCGAAGTATCGAGTTGGCTTTATGAGTTGCATTTTTTAACCCCATTTCCCGGCTAATGAGGTCTGAAACCATATCACTCAACTCGTTGGAGTCGATTTCTATCGGATCGATTAGGTATAGTTCGCTCGCTGTTAGAAAACCTCCTCGGGCAAAAACCGTTGTAAGATACCATCTTTCGTATTCACTTAGCGGTTCAAGCTCCTCGTTTGTAAGATCGGACTCGTTTTTTGCTACCTGTAACCGAGCCATCCGTGTTCGCTCCGTGGGTTTAACACCACTATACAGCTCATCCAAATAAGCGAGATTCTCATCGATATTCTTGAGGTCTTCGTTATCGATCGCCTCGTCTACAGTGTTCAGCCCCGAAATGATATCATCATATCTCATATTACACACCCTCGCTTATCTCCATGAGACCATCGTCATGGAGATTTCGGATAGTAAATATACTATTTGCGGCAGTCATTGAACCGAGGAACGCAAAGCTAGCTCCAACAAACGTCCCAATGATAGCCATTGCAGTGCCGACTGGAGCTCCTGTTCCCCATGATCCAAGAGTTAGTAGTGCACCGCCACCTGCTAGGTAGCCACCTGCTGCCGAAACGAATCCAGTCACGCGCAATTCGTCGTTGACGGCTTTGCATTCATCGATGATATCCTCTTGCACATTCACTTTTCTGTCTCCTGCAGTGTCATCAACTTCCAGGTCAAATTCATCATCGTCAATACCGATCTCACTATCAAAGTGATCAAGCATAAACTCGACACCCGCTTCAAATCCCCCCATCACAAAGTTGGCGGCTGGATCCCGATACTCGTTATCGAATGTAGTTTTGATCAAACTGTAGAGTGTTTCTCCTTCGTCTTCCGGACTGTCCAATTCTTCTGCTTCTGTCTCAGCTTCCTCACTTAGATCTACAGATACTTCCCTCAGAAAACCCTTAGCAAAAGGAAGAATATTAAAGATTTTGTTGATACCCTCATCGATATTCTCCAATGCATTGCCGACCCTCGGGCTAATCTTTGATATCCACGCTGCAATATGCTTGAGACCCCTTAGTGCAACGAACATACTCGCAGTGAGCATAGTTATATTCTCAACAGCTTTTCCAACAATAGTAAATGAATCATCTGTTGCTAGTGAGTCAGATGGTTCTCCAACCCGTGATATAGGATCTTCTGGGGAAGAAACCGAGACGGGACCTAGCCCCGCTAGTGATAATTCGGTTATGTCCCGGCCCATTATCATTCTCTCAACTGTCGAGTTCGCAGCCTCTACTTCGACAGTGCCCGCCTGAAGTTCGTCAGCAAGATCGTCCAACGTCGATTCGACTCGAGACACCTCATCGATATCCTGGCTTATATCCGCGATGTGGCTCGCCATCTCCAGTTTCCCGGCTCGCAACTCCTCGAATCGATCCGGAAGCTCGCTGCCAGCGGATTCGGAACTGTTCGCGACTCGACTTCCCGTCCCGTCGTCGAGTTCGTAGGAGAGGAGATCGGAACTGAGCTCGCCTTCACCTGGATGAATCGCCGCTGGCGCCATCACGAACTGATCGTAGTCCACCATCGTCGACGAGCCCGATTCTCGTCCCATCACCCGAAACAGATCCCGAGCGACCCAGCCGTCACCGTTGTAATGGCTCCGTCCGATCTCTTCGCCGTCGATGTAGACCGTGTACGTTTCGTCGCTAGCATCGAGGACGACTCGAACGTTGTACCAGCTTCCGTCCTGAACGTCGCGTCCGTACGCAACGTCGCTCCCGCCGAAGACGTTCCGGAAGTAGAGGCCGTCGCCTGCGATCCCGTTGGTGAACGCCCGAAAGCCGGAGCTCTCGCTGTCGAGGTCGTTGAACATGTAGGCCAGCTCACCGCCGGAGTGGTGTCGCCAGTGGTAATCGATCGTGAAATCGTCCGACGTCGAAAACCGAAACTCCGGTGCGACGCCGCCATCGTCGGTCAGCCTGAGCGCGTGGTCGGTGCCCGTCTCCGGCGCCCCATCCGGGAGCCACTCGTAATCGTTCGCTTCGATCGTTCCGTCCGGCGGCGATTCCGGATTCGTCGGCAGCGACTGGACTGTGACCGGCGCTCGCTCGTCGCTGTCGTCGATCGGTTCTCCACTGTCATCGAGTTCCGTTTCGTCTCCGTCGCTCGATTCGCCAGCCCCGCGTCTGACGCTCGAGAGACCGACTCCGACACTCGCGATTCCTGTGCTGCTGTACTTGAGAAACGTCCGCCGTCCAGGCGAATGGTTGTACCCATCCATACAGAATATTTAACCTCTATATAGTATATATTTAACGGAAATAAATAAATTTAATATATTGAATTGGGCGTGGTGAAGTTCACGTTATAGTGGAAAATAGGCAGTATGGGTGCATTTTTCGAACACGAAAAACGTGTAACGATGGACGGGCACGAATGGTACAAATACTCAAACGGCGGCGATACACCGCTCGAGTTCGACGCCGTACCGTCGGAGTCTATGACCGCCTTCAGAGAGCAGTCGAATTACCGACTCGTCCAGCCTGGACCTCCACCTGAAAGGCGTATTGGCAAGCACATACCGCGTCGCGACCTCCGACTCCGTCGAGCTGTCTCTCCCTTTTCCGATTGCAACCGTTCGTACATAGTTTCATTTCTGCAACAATCCCCCATACTAAAGCGTATTCGGAGTGCGATGTTTGATTCAATGGATAGTACAGCACGACGCCGGGTCCTGTATTTGGCGGGATCGATAGGTATTGCTGGCGTGGCGGGCTTCGCTACTGCGAGCGACCACGAGAAAAACGACGGTCACGACTTTGACAAGGACAAACGAGGACACGACAAGGATGATATCGATTCAGAGGGCCCGTTCAACGACGCCGACATCCTGTTCATGCAGGGAATGATCCCCCATCACGAACAGGCGATCGAGATGGCCGAGCTCATTCCAGGACGAACCGACCGCGAGGAGCTGTGTGAGCTTGGCCCGGAGATAATCGAGGTCCAAGAGGCAGAGATCAAACAGTTGAATGAGTGGCTCGCCGAGGCTGGGGTCGATCCCGACGATCACGACATGGCTCACGAGGACATGGACGGTGTGTTGACCGACGACGAGATGGACGACCTCCGGGAGGCCGAGGACCAGGAGTTTGACTGTCTGTTTGCCGAGTACATGATCCGCCATCACGAGGGTGCGATCGTGATGTCCGAGGAGGTGCTCGAGGAGGGCCGATCACGACGCGTCGCAGATCTCGCGACGGAGATTATCGACGTCCAGCAAGAAGAGATCGAGATGATGGCGTGCTGGCGAGTGAACTGGGGTTGTTAACCTACGCTGCGTTCGTGTCAAGCACGTCTCGAGAAAGCGATCCGAAACCGAAACGACGAGCTTAGCGTGCAGCTGCCGCCACGCGCTCTTTTTCTTCTTTCTGGCTGATCGCGTACGTACCGACGTCGTAGTTGGCCGCGCCGACGAGCTGGTTGGCGATGGCCTCCTCGGCCGGGGTGGGCGATTTGAACGAGTCGTTCTGGACGCCTTCGGCGAGGAACTTAAGCGCCTGGTCGACCCGGCGCTGGGGGGCGACGTCGACCGCTTTCGGGACCGAGATGCCACCGTACTTGAGACGGACGGTCTCCTCGCGGGGTGCGGCGTTCTCGACGGCCGTGACGAGCACCTGGATGGGGTTCTCCTCGGTGCGCTCGTGGACGAGTTCGAACGCCTCGCGCACGAGGTTGAGCGTCTGTTGTTTCTTGCCCGTATTCTCCTCGGTCTGCATCAGACGGTTGATGAACCGTTCGACGATCGAGACCTCGCTTTTCTTGAACTGCTTGCTGGCGTGTCGACCCGCCGTGTGAGCCACGGGGGTAACGGAGATGTACCGCTCCGTCGAGGGATCGCCGTACTCGATCTCGTCGACGTCCCACCGACCGAACAGCTGTGCGGAGACGTCGCCGCCGCCGGCTGGGGCCTCGGGTTCGGGTTGGTCTTCTGCCGCCATGATTATCGCACCGGTTTCTCCGCGTTCCCGCGGACGAGTTCGATCAGCGAGACGCCGTTTACCTTCTCGACCTTGTAGTTGACACCCGAGAGGTCGCCCATCGCACGACCCTTCGCACCACCGATCCCGGCGATGGTGACCTCGTCGTGTTCGTCGATGAACGAGATAGCGCCGTCACCGGGACAGAAGGCGGTGACCTGCTTGCCGTTTTTGATCAGCTGGACCCGGACGCACTTTCGGATCGCCGAGTTGGGCTGTTTCGCTTCGATACCGACTTTCTCGAGTACGATACCCCGGCCCTGGGGAGCGCCCTCGAGCGGGTCGGACTTCTCTCGAAGTCCGCGTTCGCGGCGCGCGTAGTCCGAGTCGGACCACCGCTGGTTCTGGCGGTCCTTCTTGAGCTTGCGCGCGGCGTACTTGCCGTTTGCCATAGTACCCGCCGCTAACCGACGAAGGCACTTAAGCGTCCCTGTTCGGAGCGAGCGCGACGCCACGAGATCGCGTTAGGTACCCCTCTCGCGGAGTCTGCAGCCGTTTCGCCGATCTCGCGTGACGCCCCGAGCGTGGGTTAGCGCCGCTTGGCGACGCACAGACGGGACGAGAAGTCATCGAGAGATGGACACTCGGAACGACCGCGTTGCGTTGTGAACTCGACCGATCTCGAAGTCAGTCGGTCCGACCGGTACTCGAGCCCGTGCCCGCACTCGACCCCATCCGGAGGTCGACGTCGCCGGTGCCGAGTTTGATCGGCTTGCCGACGATGACGTTCTCCGTGACGCCGTCGAGTTCGTCTTCCTCGCCGTGAATCGCGGCGTTGAGCAGGTGATTGACCGTCACCTCGAACGCCGCGCGGGCGAGTACGGACTCCTTCGAGCCGGAGATGCCGTGGCGACCGATCGACTCGATCTCGCCGCGGTTCGTCATGATGTCTGAGACGAGCATCAGGTGGCGGACGTTCACGTCGTCCAGTCCCTGTTCGGCGAGCGTATTGTGAGTCTCCTCGATGATCGCCTCGCGGGCCGCCTCGATGCCGAGGTTGCGGTGAATCTCGTGGATGTTGTTACACGTCGTCCGGGAGGCGTCGACGCCCTCGATCTCTAAGACGTCGCCGAATGCCGATCCTTCGGTGTAGAGGATGAACTCCTCGCTACCGTCGTCGAGTTCCTCTCGGCGGATCACGACACGGGAGACCTCCTCGATACCCTTGAACGTGATGTCCCGCAGTTCTTCGACCAGCTGGAGCAGGTCGCGATAGGACGGCTCCTCGGGGCCGAACTCGATCGTCGCCCCCTGCTGGAGCGTCTCGACGCCGAGTTCGTCTTCGATGATCTCTGCGACCTCTTCTGCCGTGATCATCCGCTCTTCGAGCGTATCGGGGTTCAACGAGATCTGGACGCGCATGTCCGCAACGTTCGTCGAGACGTCACCGAGTGCGAGGATCTTCGTCGCCTCGATCTTCCAGACGACCTCGTGGGCCTTCTCGCGTCGCTTGGCGTACTCGTCCTCGAGGTGGACCGTCATCATCGGCGTGTCCGGCGTCTTCCGGGCGTCGACCAGCTCGATCAGCCGGGGTAGCCCCTGGGTGACGTCGATCTCTGCGACCCCTGCGTAGTGGAACGTGTTCATCGTCAGCTGCGTTCCGGGTTCGCCGATCGACTGGGCGGAGACGGTCCCGACGGGATCGAGCGGATCGATGCGCGTGTCGAGATACTGGTTCTCGACCGCCTGGGCGATCTCGTCTGCTTGCTCGAGGCTCACGTCGCGTTCCTCGACCGTCTCGTAGACCCGGTTTTTGAGCCGGCGAGGGAGCTCGGTGTCCTCGACGAGTGCGACGACGTCGTCGCCAACGTCGTACTCGACGTTAGTCATCGGAGCTCACCTCCGTGACGTCGCCGATGAGACGGCTGTCGGCGTGTTCGGAGAGGTTCGTCGGTTCGGGTTCAGAGCCGAGGAACTGGGCCTTTTCCTCCTTGGTGTCGAACTCGGACTCGAGGATGCGATCTGCGATCTGTTCGACGTCGATGTCGCCGTCCTCGCTCGAGGAGACTTTCACCGGCGAGGTGCCGTCCTCGCCGAACTCGAACTGGACGATCGTGTCGCTGGTGTCGCGAACGGTGCCGTCGTACTGTGTTTCGAGTTCCGAGAGGGCGTTGATCAGCCGGCGCTGGAGGTAGCCGGATTTCGACGTTCGGACGGCGGTGTCGACCAGCCCCTCGCGGCCACCCATCGCGTGGAAGAAGAACTCCCGGGGGGTGAGCCCGCCGGTGTAGGAGTTCTCGACGAAGCCGTGTGCCTCGGCGGAGAGGTCGTTCGGCTGGTAGTGTGAGAGCGTGCGGTCCTCGTAGCCACGGTTGATCCGTTCGCCACGGACTGCCTGCTGGCCCACACAGCCGGCCATCTGGGTCAGGTTCAGCATCGAGCCACGCGCCCCGGATTCGGCCATGACGACCGCCGGGTTGTCGTCCTCGAAGTGCTCCTCGGCGATGTTGCCGGCGTTGTCACGCGCCCGCGAGAGCGTCTGCATGATCTTCATCTCGAGGGTCTCGTCGATGGTGCGGCCGGGCAGGGACTCGAGCTCGCCGCGCTCGTAGGCCGCGATCAGCTCCTCGACACGGTCGTAGGCGTCGTCGATCGTCTCGTCGATACGCGCTTGTGCTTCTTCGGGGATGGTTTCGTCGTCGATGCCGATCGAGAACCCGAAGTGCATGATCGCCCGCATCGCGAGCGTCGAGACCTCGTTGATGAAGATTCGGGCGCGGGTGGTGCTGTACACCTTCGTGATCGTGTCGACGATTTCGCCGCCGAACTCGCCGACCTCGTCTTCGGCGATGGTGCCGGAGACGAGTTGGCCCTCCTCGATGACCACGTCGTCGCCGACGGTTCCGGTGAACTCGAGGCTCAGGTCGTCTGGCAGCAGTTCCGAGAAGACGTCGAGGCCGGTCCAGAACGGCTCGCCTTCGTCGTCGATCCCGCTTGGCTCCGGTAACTCGTCGATCCGGGTCGCCCGCAGGAGGTCGAGTGCCTGGGTCTCGTTGAACCGGGGGTTGTCGTGGGTCAGCAGGTACATCCCGCTGATGTGGTCCTGGATGGCACCGATGATGTTCTCGCCGAACCGTGGGCTCAATATCTGCTCTTGCACGCGCATGAGCACGCGCGCTTCGGCACGTGCCTCCTCGTTTTGCAGCGCGTGCATGTTCATCTCGTCGCCGTCGAAGTCGGCGTTGTACGGCGGACAGACGACGGTGTTGAGCCGGAACGTCTTGTACGGCATCACGACGACCTCGTGAGCCATGATACTCATCCGGTGCAGCGACGGCTGGCGGTTGAAGATGACGATGTCGCCGTCGATGAGGTGTCGGTTGACTTCCCAGCCGGGTTCGACCTTCTCGGCGAGCTCCTCGCAGTTCTTCTCGGTCACCTTGAGTCGGCGACCGTCGTGTCTCCGGACGTAGTTTGCACCCGGATGGACCTCGGGCCCGTTCGAGACGTAGCGACGTGCCTCCGCGACGTTGCGCTCGGTGACGTTCATCGTCTGGGTCATCTCTGTCGCTACGCGGTCGGGGACACCGACCTCGTTCAGGCTAAGCGTCGGGTCCGGCGAGATGACGGTTCGGGCCGAGAAGTTCACACGCTTGCCCGACAGCGAGCCACGGAACCGCCCTTCCTTGCCCTTCAGGCGCTGGGAGAGGGTCTTCAGCGGCCGTCCCGAGCGGTGACGGGCCGGCGGCGTGCCGCTGATCTCGTTGTCCATGAACGTCGTCACGTGATACTGCAACAGCTCCCAGAGGTCCTCGATGATCAGCTGGGGGGCACCGGCCTCGCGGTTCTCCATGAACCGCTGGTTGATACGGATGATGTCGACGAGCTTGTGGGTCAGATCGTCTTCGCTGCGCTGGCCGTTGTCCAGCGTGATCGACGGCCGCGCAGTGACGGGCGGGACCGGAAGCACGGTGAGGATCATCCACTCGGGTCGGGAGCGTTCGGGATTGATTCCGAGCACCTCGATGTCCTCGTCGGGGATCGCTTCGAACCAGTCCCGGATGTCACTGGGCATCAGCTTGTTCGTGTCCTCCTCGGTGAGATCGACGTCTAAGGCCTTCTCGATCGCCTTGCGCTGGCTCTCGCGGGGCCGGAACGAGCCCGAGAGGATCTCGTTGATCCGGCCGAGTTCGATCTCTGTCTCCGCGGCGAGCTCGTCCGGCGACATCCGCTCGCGGTCCTCGCCGCCTTGCATCGCCGCGGCGATGCGCTGGGAGTACTCGCTTGTCAGGACCTGCTGGACTTCGTAGTACGTTGTCGGTTTCTCGTGGTCGATGTCGTACTGGATCTCGCCACAGTGGGGACAGCGATCCTTCTTGCGGGCCTGTCGGATCGCCGCCTTCGTCACGTCGTTTAAGTCGCGACCGAGTTCGCGGGACTCCTGGAGTTGGTCCCGGAACTCCGCTTTTTCGTCCTCGGTGAGCAGTAGTCGGGAACACTCCCGGCAGGTCCCCCGAAGCAGTCGTCGGATGAGCTTCGTGAAGCCGACGTGGATCACCGGTGCGGCGAGTTCGATGTGCCCGAAGTGGCCCGGACACGAACCCGAGTGCTGCCCGCAGGTCTTACACTCGAGGCCGGGGTCGATGACGCCCAGCCGTGGATCCATCAGTCCCATGTCGATAGGGAACCCGTCGTCGTCGTAGGTGTCCGCGGTGATGATCTTCGTCTCGCTCATCTCCCGGTACTCCTCGGGCTCCATCAGCCCGAAGGTGATCGTATCGATGTCTTTGGGTGTCGTATCTCGCATGGTTTAGACGGCGTCTTCGAGTTCCAGTCGCGGTGCGATTCCGAGCGCTTTCATCTCGTCGAGCAAGAGCTTGAACGCGTAGCTCATCTCGATCTCGTGGATGTCCGTCTCTTCGCCACAGTTCGGACAGTACACCCGACGTTGCTCGACGTTCTCGGTTGCGGTCATCCCACAGTTCCCACAGACGTTGATGAACTCCCGGTCGGACTCGTCGAGCAGCCGTTCTTTGAGCGTCATCGCCGCACCGTGGCCGATGAACACGTCGCGTTCCATCTCCCCGATCCGGAGGCCACCCTCGCGGGCACGTCCCTCGGTCGGCTGGCGGGTCAGCACCTGCACCGGCCCGCGCGACCGGGCGTGCAACTTGTTCGAGACCATGTGATACAGCTTCTGATAGAAGATGATTCCGACGAAGATCTCGGCCTCGATCTTCTCACCCGTGATGCCGGAGTACATGACCTCCTTGCCGGCGGAGTCGAAGCCGGCTTCCTCGAGACCCTTACGGAGCTCCGCTTCGTCTTCGCCCAGGAAGGGCGTTCCGTCGACGCGTCGGCCTTCGAGTGAGCCGAGTTTGCCGCCGATCATCTCTAAGATGTGTCCGACGGTCATCCGGGACGGCAGCGCGTGGGGGTTCAAGACGAGGTCGGGCACGACGCCTTCCTCGGTAAAGGGCATGTCCTCCTGGGGTGCGAGGTGACCGATAACTCCCTTCTGGCCGTGTCGAGACGCGAACTTGTCGCCCAGCTCCGGGATGCGCTCGTCACGTACGGAGACCTTCGAGAGCTTCGAGCCGTCCTCGCCTTCCATCAGCGTGACGGTGTCGACGACGCCGGACTCGCCCGAGCGCATCGTCACCGACGTCTCCCGACGCTTCTGGGGTGAGAGCCCGCCCATGTCGTCGGGTTCTTCGAGGAATCGTGGCGGCGAGGTCTTGCCCAGCAACACCGAGTTCTCGTCGACCGGCGTCTCCGGGTTCACGAGCCCGTCCTCGTCTAGGTGCGCGTAGGCTTCCTCGCCACGCGCGCCACGGACGTCCTGGGACGGAATCTCGAAGCGGTCCTCCTGACCGCCCGGATACCGTCGTTCCTCGCCCTCGTAGGTCCGGAAGAAGTGCGACCGGGCGAGTGCCCGCTCGACGGAGGCTTCGTTCATCACGAGGGCGTCCTCAATGTTGAACCCCTCGTAGCTCATCACGGCGACGACGAAGTTCTGGGCTGCGGGCCGGTCGTCGAAGCCGATCTGTTCGGTGGTCTGGGTCTTGACCATCGACAGCTGGGGGTAATGCAGCAGGTGCTGGCGCGTATCCGGTCGGATCCGGTAGTTCGCACTCGGCAGTCCCAGCGACTGTTTGATCATCCCCGCACCCATCGTAATCCGTGGCGAGGCGTTGTGCTCGGGATAGGGGATCATCCCCGCGCCGATCCCGAAGATCAGCTGCGGGTCGATCTCGAGGTGGGTGTGATCCGCGTTCAAGTCGTCCTCGTCGACGGCGACGTAGATGTCCTCTTCCTCCTCGGCGTCGATGAACTCGACGTAGCCGTGCTCGACCAGGTCCTCGAACTCGAGGTCGCCGTTTCGAAGCGCTTCGATCTCCTGGTCGGTGATGCGTGGCTCGCCATCTTCGACGACGAGCAGCGGGCGACGCGCCCGACCGGCGTCGGCGTTAACGATGACCTCGCGGGTTCGGTCTTTCACCGAAACGTTGACCATCTCGCTGACGTCGCCCATACGACGCGCTTCCCGGATCTGTTCGGCCAGTTCGTGCGGGTTCGGGTGGGTCCCCACCAGCGACCCGTTGACGTACACCTTGGCTTCTCGCTGTTGGCTACTCATGTTAGTCGTCTGCCGTGGTTCGGTTGACGCCCTCGATGCCCGGAATGCCCTGGACACCCATCGACGCCAGTTCTCGTTTGAGTTCCTGTTCGTCCTCGACGTTCTGGGAGAGCTCCATCGCCTGTGCGAAGTTTTTCACCAACCCACAGTTCGGTCCCTCCGGGGTCTCGGACGGACAGATGCGCCCCCACTGAGTCGCGTGTAAGTCCCGCGCTTCGAAGTGTGGCTGGCTGCGTGACAGCGGCGACCGAAGCCGTCGCAGATGCGAGAGCACCCCCATGAAGTCCGTTCGGTCGACTAGCTGGCTCACACCGGAGCGGCCACCGACCCAGTTCCCCGTCGCGATCGGGTGCTCGAGTCGCTCCGTGAGCACGTCAGAGCGCACGACCGTGTTGACAGAGAGCTGTCGGTTCCGCATGTTCGCCCGCTCGAGCTGGTATTTGACGTCCCGTGCCAGCTTGTTCAGCGCTGTCCGGAAGAGATCTTTCATCAGGTCGCCGCTGACCTTGAGACGCTTGTTCGCGTAGTGGTCCTTGTCGTCGGCTTCGCGTCGCCCCAGCGCGAGCTCGAAACACGCTTCTGCCATCCGACAGAGGTAGTGGGCCTTGTTGATCCGGACGTCCTCCTCGTCGACACCCTCCTCGTGGAGATGTGGCAGGAGATAGCGGTCGATCACGTAGTTGGCTCGCTTGAGCTGGTAGTTTTTCCCCTGGCCGGAGGCGACGCGTTTGCCCAGCGCCTCGATCGCTTCCTCTTCGGTCTGGACCTCCGCTTCCTCTAAGTTCTCGAGCATGTACTTGACGACCTCGGGATCGTTCGAGACCTTGTGGACGATCTCCTCGTCGGATTCGAGGCCAAGCGCACGCACGAGCGTCACGAAGTTGACCGAGCCCGACACCGAGGGGAACGAGACCTCGAGCAGTCCGTCCCGACCTCGCTCACACAGCACGAGCGCACGGTAGCCACGACGCTGGGAGAAGGTCTTGGCGACCTGGATCTCGTCGCCGTATTTCGTGTCGTACTCCGCGAGGATCTTGTTTGGCGCTAAGTCCTCGCTCGTCATCAGGACTCGCTCGGAGCCGTTGACGATGAAGTAGCCGCCGGGGTCGGCGGGATCTTCACCGATCTCGATGAGTTCCTCCTCGGAGAAGCCTGCGATGTTACACTTGTCGGAGCCGACCATGACCGGCATCCGACCGATTTTCGTCTCCGTGGAGTCGACGACCCGCTGATCGCCCTCCTCGCCTTTGACGATCGACATCTCCATGAAAACCGGCGCGGAGTACGTGATGTTGCGAAGTCGCGCCTCCTGGGGATAGAGCAACTCCTCGGAGCCGTCGGCCTCGCGAACCCGTGGCGTCACGACCCGGACGTCCCCCAGCTCGACGTGGACGGGCTCTTCGCCTTCCTTGTCGCCGATGTCCGTATCGATTGTCGCCTTCTCGTCGACGACTTCCTGCATTCCCCGATTGAGGAAGGCGTTGAACGAGCGGTAATGGTGGTCGGCAAGTCGTTCCCTCGAGAAGTACTCTCGCGAGATGTCACGCCGTTTCGCTCGGTTCATTTCCATCGACATTATTCTATCACGAGTCGGTACACGACGGCTTGGTCGGTTGTCCGTGAATCCCGGACGATTTCGATGACGTCTCCCACCTCGGCTTCCTCCGGCAAAGCGGGATCGTTCGTTTTGATTTTCGGCAGGTCGGTGCGGTCGATGTCGTACTCCGCGAGCACCTCCTCGAGGGCCTCTTCCTCGAGGACAGTGTGCTCCGGAACCAGTTCGTGTTGGCTTACGTCTACCATGTGTTGTGGGCTAACGGGAGAGAAGCGGCTGTCACGATATACTGCAGGGACCTACATCCGGGACCTATTTAACGGTTACTAACTCGAGCCGAGAAGCAGCGCTAACCGGCCGGGCGAACCTGACCGGGCCAGTCGTTCACAATGGAGGTTACCCCGTTCTGGTATATATCCCTTGCGGGACTGTGTGTCGATGACACCCATCGTATCGCCCGTGTCGGGCTACCACACGGCGCTCGAGTGGAAAGTCTTAATACTCCAACTGGGCAATGATGAGTTGCGAGCCCGGGTGGTGTAGTGGCCCATCATACAACCCTGTCACGGTTGTGACGCGGGTTCAAATCCCGCCTCGGGCGTTTTCCGCGAACAACACCGACGAGCACCGCGTAGCGTGTGCTCGTCACCCGTGTGCGGAAAACCGCGTCCGGGATTTGAACTACGGAACGAGCGAGCACTGCGACCGAAGTTCAGGTGGTTCAAATCCCGCCTTTCTCAACAGGTGTGTCTTCGAAGGAGGACAGCCGTGGTAGCATCCTGCCCGTCTCGAGCACGTGTCTGCTTACCGACATCTGGTATTCGGGAACGATACAAGTGCGAACGGAACCCAATGGAGAGCGGATACGGAAGTCTTAATACACCGACGAAGCAACGACGAGTTGCGAGCCCGGGTGGTGTAGTGGCCCATCATACAACCCTGTCACGGTTGTGACGCGGGTTCAAATCCCGCCTCGGGCGTTTTCCGCGAACAACACCGACGAGCACCGCGTAGCGTGTGCTCGTCACCCGTGTGCGGAAAACCGCGCCCGGGATTTGAACCACGGTCGTTCCGTTCGCTCGCTCACTGCACTCCCCGGTTCAAATCCCGCCTCGGGCGTACTTTTGCGGCGAGCAACTCCGCGAGCCGCAAATATCCCACGAACTGTCCCGCCGTCTCCCGTGACGGCTCGAGCCATCTAGTTCATACTATCGGCTGTCACTGTGTGACGATTCTCGCCCCCCGTAACGGCGAGAATCGTACACGACGTACAGCCGGCAGTATCAGTTTTACCCCAGTCACCCCGACAGATCACCGTTCAGACTGGCGGCTCGGGCCGTTCCGAGTCGCGTTCACTTTCGCTCCGGTGGCGGCAGTTTAAATACCATCGGGCGCGAAACCCGGTATGCCTCCCGTCGAAACCCAGGAGGAGGCGTGACACCAATGAGCGACGTACGAGAGCACGCAGAAGACATACACGAGCAGTTTTCGGACCACCTCGAGGTCGACCTCGAAGACGTCGAGGATCGATTGGCGACGCTGGTCGAAGAGTACAAAGTGCCGATGGACGAGGCACGCCGGAGCGTTACCAACCACTACCTGGACGAGGCCGGCTTAGAGCGCGAGGACCTCGCCGGCGGCGGCAGCGACGAGGTCACCGTCGAGGACGTCGACGAACCCGAACAGTGGATCGACCTCACGGCGAAAGTGATCGAACTCTGGGAGCCCCGCAGCGACGCCGTCGCCCAGGTAGGGCTGCTGGGCGATCCCACGGGGACGATCAAGTTCACCAAGTGGGCCAAATCCGACCTGCCCTCCCTCGAGGAAGGCGGCGTCTACCGGCTTCGAAACGTCGTCACCGACGAGTACCAGGGGCGGTACTCGGTCAAGCTCAACTCGACGACGGTAATCGAGGAACGCGAGGAAGACCTCGAGGTCGGTAACGATACGAGCGAGATCGACGGTGCGCTGGTCGACATGCAAAGCGGCAGCGGCCTGATCAAACGCTGTCCCCACGAGGACTGCACCCGCGTTCTCCAGAACGGCCGCTGTAGCGAACACGGCGAGGTCGAAGGCGAGTTCGACCTCCGGATCAAAGGCGTCGTCGACGACGGGATCGACGCCCACGAGGTCATCTTCGACCAGGAGGCTACCGAAGAGCTGACGGGACTCAGCCTGGAGGAAGCGAAGGACATGGCTATGGACGCGCTGGATACGACCGTTGTGGCCGACGAGATCGCAGACGAGATCATCGGCAGCTACTACCGGATCGAGGGGCCGACGTTCGGCCGCTACGTGCTGGCCGACGACGTCGAGGAACTGGGCGGGCCGACCGATCCTGACGACCTGCTGATCAAAGCGAGGTCGATGTGACATGAGCCAGGCAGAACTCACTCGCGAAGTCGCACGCCGCGTCTTCGCGTCGGAATTTAACGATTCGACGTACACGTTCAAAGAGAGCGACGACGACCGTGCGCCGAACTACGCGCTGTTGCCGACCGGCGACCGTGCCAACCGCGTCTTCGTCGTCGGCACCCTTACCGAGACCGAAGACGTCGGCGACGACAGCGAGTACTGGCGTGGCCGGATCGTCGATCCGACGGGGACGTTTTTCGTCTACGCCGGCCAGTACCAGCCCGAGGCCGCCTCGACGCTTCGGGAGACCGAACCGCCAGCGTACGTCGCCGCCGTCGGCAAGCCCCGGACCTACGAACCCGAGGAGGGGACGGTAAACGTCTCGCTTCGCCCCGAGTCGATCGCCGTCGTCGACGACGACGTCCGCGACCGCTGGGTCGTCGAGACCGCCGAACGCACCTTGGAGCGCATCGAGGAGTTCGAGGCCTGGAAGGCCGAACAGGAAGCCCCCGAGAGCGCCTCGACGGTTCCCAGCAACGAGTACGCCGAGATGGCCCGCGAACGGTACGACTCCCCCGTCGAGAACTACCGCCGCGACGTGATTCAGGCGCTCGAGAGCCTCGAACAGACGGAAGCGACCGCCTAACGACCGGACCGCTGACTGCGACCGACGGACCACCATTCCCACCACTACCATCCGTTTTTCACCGGAACCACGACCGAAGCCGGCGGGTCGGCGATACGGTCGATGACGTAGCCGAAACGTTCGAGCCCCGTTCGTGACCTGTCTCACGAATTGTTAAGTAGGACGACCGACGAGTACGGACACCATGGGCAACAAGAACAAGACGATCTCGTTCCGGGTGAACGAAAAGGCGTTCGAGGCGCTCCAGGACATCGCCGAGGAACGCGATATCTCGTTGTCCGCAGTCTTCCGGGACTACGTCGACATGCTCGTCGAACACGACGGTCGGGTCGAGGTCGTGCCCGAGACCGAACTCGAGGAGCGCCGCCGCGACGACGGCGAACCGGCGTTTCCGCCGACCGTCGAGGTTCCAAAGAGCTTCGTACGCGAACACGAACGCCTCGAACTCGAGGCCGAACACCTCCGTGAGCAACTCGAAGAGCACAAAGCCTACGTGGCCGATCTCCGGGAACGACTCGAAGACGAAGAAGAGGTCCTGTTGCTCGACGATCTGGACGACGACGAACCCTATCAGGTCCGGTAGCCCCTCTATTTGTCACTTCGCGAGATCCTGTTTCGTCCGTCTGATCTCTGCTTGCTTGTCCTCGTCACCTTCGACCGCGGCGAGTGCTTCGGCTGCCTCGAGCGTCCGGACGCCCTGGTCGAGAAACGAGAGGACGTCGCCGGGATAGGCATAAACCATGTAGTCGTCGCTCATTACGTCCACGATGGCGTCGGGGCCGAGTCCCTGTGCGCGCAACTCGAGGACGTAGCGGATGAACTTCCGTTCCGGACAGCCACAGTAGGGGTTGTTGTCACAGCCACAGTCGAGAAAGTCCCCGGCGAAGTCGAGCACCCGCTCGCGGGTGGCGTCGTCTAACTTCTCGAGGCCGTCGCCCTGAAACAACACGTCGAGCGTCGCTCCCTTGAACGCGCCTTTCGGAATGGATGTCTCGAGCTGGGAGCTTAGCTGCTGGTGGTTCTTGACGTAGATCTTGTCGGTGAGGGCCACGCGTTGTCGGTCCTACGGGCGGGGCCGGCAAAAGCGCGATGGTCTCGTACGCGAGTGCGTTCGGCGAACGGACTGACCCCGTCGCGTCCGGCGACTGCGCCACGAGTCGTAACGTATTTCAGGCGCTCCCCGTTTAGCTACGGGTGCGAACGTGTCCGGGTTAGGGTAGTGGACTATCCTTCAGCCTTGTGGAGGCTGAGACGCGGGTTCGATTCTCGCACCCGGACTTTTTCACGACGACCGAAGGGAGGAGTGGAAAAGCCGAAAGGCGAGATCGAACCACGCGAGACGAGCGAAGCGAGTCTCGCAGTCGGGTTCGATTCTCGCACCCGTTACGGACTGCTGTAACTATTTCCCGGGACAACCGCGCCTCGTCTTGCGGTTGCCCCGGTACGGACTTACAGCAATCCGTATCAGTCTGCGGGCTGACTCGATTGCATCGGTTCGACCGCGCCGCTTTGTTGGATGATGTTCAGCGCTGTCATGACGTCGGTTCGGGTGATCAGCCCGACGAGATCGCCGTTTTCCGTGGGATCACCCTGTAGCTTCTCGCCCTCTGCGTCGTCGACGACCAGCAGGCGGCCGATTCGTTCCCGTTGCATGCGCTCGAGGGCGTCCATCGCATCCGCGTTGGGTGCGACGGTCTCGAGTTCGGTCGTCATCACGTCCTCGACGTGGTGGGCATCACGTTCGACGGGTTGGATCTGCTGGGCGTCGTCGAGCGTCACGAGGCCGACGAGGCGGCCGTCCTCGACGACGGGATAGCCCGTGTGGCGTTCGCTGAACATCCGCTGGACGAGTTCTGCGACGGTCGTATCCGGGGAGACGGTGTCCAGATCGGGTGCGGCCGTCATGATGTCGCTGACGGTGACGTCCGTGAATGCGGCTTTGATCACCACCTGCTGGGCCTCGCTCGAGGCGGCGATGTAGACGAAGACCGCGATACCGATGAGGATGATGTTGAACGTGAACAGGCCGAAGATTCCCATGAGGACGGCGAAGAACTTGCCGATGCCGGCGGCCTGTTGGGTCGCGCGCGTGTACGATTGATTACGAGCGAGCAGGGCTCGGAGCACGCGCCCACCGTCCATCGGGAACGCAGGGAGCATGTTGAAAATCGCAAGTGCGACGTTCAAGAATGCGAGATAGGCGAGGACGAACAGTGTACCGTTGAGCACCGTCGTCGGTGCGACGCCTTCGAGTACTGGTGTCAGCAAGAACAGCCCGTACGTGACGACGCCGACGAGGATGCTGACGATCGGACCGGCGATAGCGATGTTGAACTCCTTGCGCCAGTCTTCGGGCATCTCCGAGAGTGCGGCGATACCACCGAACAGCCAGAGGGTGATCGAGTCGATCGGAAATCCGTACCGCTGTGCGACGAGCGAGTGACCGAGTTCGTGTAAGAGAACGCCGACAAACAGGCCGATCGCCGCGACGAGCCCGAGGATCCACGGCGTCGTCCCCTCGGTCAGCGGGGCGATAACGATTCCGGCTCCCATGAGCTCGTTTAGAATTTCCGCGACCGGCTCGAGCTGTGCACCGATGAGATAGGCGAAAATCGGCAGTATGAGCAGGAACGTCAGATCCAGTTTGATCGGAATGCCAAACAGCGATCCAATCCGGAAACTCTTCATACCGGAAGATACTGGTGGCAACGTCTTAAACGCGCTGCCAACGCCGGTGAGTTCGCCGAAAGCGGTGGGTAGGAGGCGGGGTAGCGTGTCGAATCGGGTGGGATCGATCGTTCCGAAATACCGTGTAGAATGTTGGCATATTCCTCGTGAGCGTTATCTACGATGACGTGGTACGGTCTCGACCGACGCGACGATCGGTGGATCGTGGACTGACGTCTAGTTTTTGTTCGACTTTGGACAGTATATCGATATAATCTCATTAATATCGACTATGGTGTGTATACACAATGCAACGTAAGTTTATATGCAGTCGCGTCGTTCGTGTAGATACAATGATGGAACAGCAAGCCACGACACGTATCGATCCCGTTCCCGAGGAGCTCGCCTCGCCTCGAGCCAAACTGGTGTACCTCTATCTCGACGCAGCCGGCGGTGCGACGGTCGACGATCTGAACCAGACACTTGCGATGAAGAAGATCGCCATTTTGAGCGTACTGAACGAGTTAGCGAGCAACGACCTCGTCGAGAAAAACGGTGACGAATACGTCGCGACGAACTGATACTGCCGCTGTTTTCTTCCCAAGGACACGAGACGGTCTGGAACCGATCGCCCACGATTTCCCGCCGGCGTTACGGATCTTCGACGCTTCGAAGGCTTTATCCCCGCGGTAGGCTTCCTCTTCCGTAAGTAACCATGTCGGAGAAACCCGCCTCCATGTACCGGGACATCAGTAAACCGGCCTACACGCGCCGCGAGTACATCACTGGAATCCCGGGCTCGAAGATCGCACAGCACAAGATGGGTGACCTCGAGGCCGATTCCGAGGATTATCCCGTTCAGATCAGCCTCGTCACCGAAGAAGAAGTCCAGATCCGCCACGGCAGCCTCGAGGCCTCCCGCCTGTCGGCCAACCGCCACATGCTGAAAGAAGCCGGCGAAGGTAACTACAAGATGATCCTCCGGAAGTTCCCCCACCACGTCATCCGCGAGAACAAGCAGGCGACGGGTGCCGGGGCGGACCGCGTTTCCGACGGGATGCGTCAGTCGTTCGGCAAGATCGTCGGCACCGCTGCCCGCATTCAGCAGGGCGAACGGCTGTTTACGATCTGGTGTGACGTCGACGACGCCGACCACGCCAAGGAGGCGTTCCGTCGCGCCTACAACAAGATCACCCCGCCGTGTCGGATCGTCGTCGAGAAGGGCGAAGAGAAGCTGATCGCGTAACTCGACCGGTTACGCCGTACTCGTTTCGCACTGGGGCGACGGCCCACCTTTTTGCCCGCCCCGTTCGGACTACACGTATGATCGACCTCGCTGTCGCCAACCGGCAGGAGACGTTCGAGCGAATGTGCGGTCCGCTCTCCGAGCGAGGGATTCGCGCCCATCACGTCCCGGTATCCGAGCGAACGGTTCCCCTGGGCGAGGATGCCCCGTGGTCGACAGACGAGTTCGACGTCGGCTTCGTCTATCCCGGCCGACTGATGGAAGGCGGGGTCGCTGACGCACTCCTCGAGGTATCCTGGCTCAATGACCGCAAGGCCGTCTTGACCTCACGGAACAAAGCCGAGGTACTCGCCCGGCTCGAACGTGCTGACCTGCCGGTGCCCGACTCGGTCTACGTCTCGAGCGACGTCGGCGAAGCCGAACTGACGGCGGTCTTCGAGCGGCTCGAGCCGCCGATCGTCGTGAAACCGAACTCGACGACCCGCGGCGTCGGCGTCGCCAAGGCGTACGACCTGGATTCGTTTCTGGGGATCTGTGATTATCTCTCGCTCGTCCACGACTACCGGGCGACCGGCGACAAGTCGTTTCTGGTCCAGGAGTTTCTGCCCGACGCGGTCGACTACCGGGTGATGGTACTCGAAGGCGAGTACGTCGGCGCCGTCGAGCGCCGGCTCCCCGAGGACGTACACGCCGGCGGCCAGTGGAAACACAACGTCCACCGTGGGGCGAAAGCGGCGGGCGTTTCGCTTCCCGAGCCGTGGCGAGAGATCGCCGAAGCGGTCGCGTGTGAACTCGAGATTCCGTTTCTCGGCGTCGACCTCCTCGTGACCGGCGATCGCGTCGTCGTCACCGAGACGAACGCCCGGCCGACGATCGACGCGGCGACGAAGTACGAACCCGGCTTCTACGATCGGCTGGCGGATTCGATACGCGCCGCTAGAGAGTGAAGCCGGGAGAACCGCCGAGCGGGACCGCTACTCGAGGCTGATGTCCGAGGATCGATCGGCCGGCTCGAAGACGACCTCGAGGACGCCGTTGTTGTAGGAGGCGGTGGCGGTGTGTTCGTTGACCCGGCGGGGAAGCGAGACGCGTTCGTCGTACTCGCGGTGGTCGCTTCGAGCCGAGATGGTCAGGGTCTCCCCGTCGCACTCGAGGTCGATGTTGTCTTTCTCGACGCCGGGGAGGTCGGCGACGACGCGGATCTCGTCGTCGGTGTCGTGGACGTCGACGTGGGTATCCGTGCCGAATCCGGTATCGACGCTTGCGTTCGACTCGAAGTCGACGTTCGCACCGCTCATCATCTCGTTCATCATCCGTTCGATCTCTCTGAAAAAGTCGTCGAAGGGCTCGTCGCGGTCGTCTCGGCGCATACTCGCCCGTAGCGGCCGACGCGGCAAAAACCTTCTGTCGGTGCGAATTTTCGAGCCCTTTATCTAGAGGCCGATACCGAGCGTCTCGTCGGTCGTCTCCATGCTCTCTGTGGCGTCTGCCGTTCCGGTTACGGCGCGGATGGCGTCGATGTTTTCGGGGACGACGTCGCTTTCCTGGTGAATGCCCTGGAAGAGATAGAGGTCCCGTCCGACGGTCGAGATCGACTCCTCCCAGATACAGTTCTCCCAGAGGTCGCCACGCGGGCGGCCGGCGTCTAAGGCGTACTCCTTGAGTTTGCCGCTGCCGTCGATGGCCATCCGCTCGGGGATCAGGAACAGCCGGCTCTCGTCGGCGAACAACTCGCGAACGTCCGCGGCGTCGACCTCCTCGGAGAGCGTGACGTTCAGGCTGTGCATGTGCATCAGCGTTGCGGGCACCTTCATCCCGAGCGTGTCGATCTTGAGGTCCGGGAAGATGGTGTTGACGTCGGGGCCGTGGTGAGACGGGACGGTGACCGGGTTCGGGAGGATGTCGTTGATCGGACCCCGCGAGGTCTGACCTGGGTCGCCACCGCGACGAACCAGCGTCGCGCGAACCTTCTCGACGCCGTAGGTCTCGCGAAGCGGTGCGATGACCCGCGAGAGGCCGGTCGTGTTACAGGAGACGACCCGAACGTGGTCGGCACCCGTTGCCTCCGCGAAGTTCGACCGGGCGTTGAAACTGACCTCGGCTAAGTCGGCGTCCTCGCCACCCTGGTAGAGTGCGGGGGTGTCGTGTTCTTCATACAGCGCTTTGTTTTCGGCCCCGATTCCAGAGGGCGTCGCGTCGACGACGACGTCTGCTGCGTCGACCAGCTCGTCGACCTGTCCGGCGATCTCGAGGCCGGCCGCTGCGAACTGGTCGGCGCGCTCCTCGACGGCGGCATAGAGCGGAAATCCGTTCTCGATCGCGGTTTCTGCCTCGAAGTTCGGTCGGGTCTTCGCGACGCCGCGTACCTCCATGTCCGGCTGTTGTCGGACGGCATCAGCGACGCGTTTCCCGATCGTGCCGTACCCGTTGATGGCGACCTGCAGCATGTACCCGAAAATCCAGTACCGAGGCGGATAACCGTTTCGAGGCTTCTCGAGCGATTTTTTACTCACGGGGGAGTTCTCACTCGAGCCCCGGTCCGCCGAGAGCCACCATGGAATCGGCTCGACAACGCCCTACCGGCCGGTGATGATGTTCGTGCTCTCACAGCGAGGACACTGTGTCATCCGGCCGAGACCGGGGACCTCGACGCGGTTCCACTCGTCGTCGCCGCCCGGCGCTTCGAACCCACAGTTCAGACACCGTGATCGTTCGACTGCCGATGGTTCGCTGGCCATACCTGCTATCACGGCTCGTGGTACCATAGAACTTTCCACGCCGTCTCGAACTCGTCCACCGCTCGAGCGAAACGACCACGACCCGCGGCCTCGCCGTTTACCGGGGATAGCCGCGACGGTATCGCCGGGGCTGCTCGTCCGCCGATCGATCGCTCGAGTCGTCGAACGCGAGCGTCGGGTCCGTGGCCTCGCCGCAGACCAGCGCCTCGAGTCGATCGAGCACGTCGATCGTTCGGTCGCCGTCGCGTGAGGGGGCGACGTGGACGACGTTCCCGCCGCGATACTCCGCCAGCGCGATCGACGGTAGCCGACAGATTTCGAAGGTCTCGCCGGTGAGTTTCGACTCGACGTGACGCATCCGGAAGAACGGCTCGAGCTGACGGCCGGTGCGGTCGGCCCACGTCTCGAACGACGCGATCGTCGTTTCGATCCGCTCGAGCTGTGGGATCGATCGCACGCGGTCGGTCCGCTGGAACGCCCGTCCCCAGACACCGACCCTGACCGAGTCGATCGAATCTCGCGTCTCGAGACGGTCGACGAACTCGAGGGCCCGGTCGTGTGCTGGCCCCGCAGTCATGGGATCGAACGACCGGAGCCAGAGTTCAACGGCCTTTCCGTCCGGCGAGTGATCGATCACGGGTGTTCTCCGTCGAGGCTGTCCACGGACTGTGTCAAAAGCGTTGTCGAGACGTCGTGATAGCTTACGCCGTTTTGGCGGAGGACAAACGTTTTGGACGCAGGTCTGGTCACGAGGGACATGGTCGATAGCAGACGATACGAGTTCGAGGGGACCGAACCGTCGATCCACGAGGACGCACGTGTCAGTCGAGAGGCGACGCTGGTCGGAGACGTGACGATCGAAGCCGAGGCGAGCATCTGGCCGGGCGTCGTCTGCCGGGGTGACGTCGCGCCGGTCACCGTCGGCCGGATGACACACGTCGGGGACAACGCAACGTTGCACGCGTCGCAACTTGGCGAACAGGTGATGTGTGGCCACGGCGCGATACTCAACGACGCGGTCGTCGAGGACGACGCGCTCGTGGGGTTCAACGCGACGCTCAACTCCAGCGTACACGTCGGTGCGGGGAGTATCGTCGCCTCCGGGACGGTGGTGCCCGAAGGCTACGACATTCCGCCCGAATCGTTCGTCAGAGGTGTCCCCGCCTCGGTGTCGCCGCTTTCTGAGACGACGATCGATCCCGACGAGATCTTCGAAGAGCACTCCTCGGGGGCGTACACGAATCTGGCACAGCGACACGGCCCGCTGTTCGAGTGAGCCGACAGTCTGCCGCAACGACTCAACAAAACATATACCGTTCTGGTAGCACCGGTCCGTATGCACCGAAGACGACTCCTCTCTGTTGCCGGCGTCTCGCTTGCATCGCTCTCGCTCGCCGGCTGTCTCGATGACGACGATACTGACGGCCCCGCCGACGACGGGGGCGACAGTACCGGCGGTGACGAGGGATCCGGCGACGGCGCCGACGATTCAGAGCCCAGCGTCGACGCGCGGGCGCGAATCGAGTCGGCCGACGAAACCCTCGAGGAGGCGCTCGAAAAGTTCGACGACGCCCTCGACGAGGCCGACGATCCGACCGGCGACGGTACACACGCCATCGAGACGCGGCCCATCGAGACGCTGCTCGACGACGCCGCGGCCGACCTCGAGGCTGCTCGCGCGGACGCGACCGACGAGCAACTGACGACGATCGATGCCCTCGAGGAGACGGTCGAGTTCTTCCGTGCATTCGTCGACGTGTTCAGGGAACTCGGCGACGCGCTCGATGAGATCGACACCGCCGACGTCTACCTCGAGCAAGACCGGTTCGAGGACGCCCTCGGGTCGCTCGAGCGCGCCGAAGACCACGTCGACGACGCGATCGGCCACCTGAACGTCGCGCAGTCGACTTTCGAGACCATCGACCCGGACGCACTCGAAGACCTCGACGACGTCGACTACGTCGAGATGGAGATCGCCCTCGAGGACGTCGACGACGCGCTCTGGGCGATCGACGTCCTCGTCGTCGGCCTCCGGCAGCTGGTCGAGGGAATGATTCCGTTCGAGACCGCAGTCACGGAGTTCGAAGCCCAACGATACGACGTCGCCACGGCGGAGTTTTCGACCGCCTCGAACGAACTCTACACGGCCCACACCACCTTCAGAGACGCCGAAGACGACGCACCAGCGGCGTTTCGCGAGGACATCATCGAACTAGCCTGTACGGCGGACGCACTTAGCGAGGCTGCAGAATCCCTCTCACGGGCCGTGGAGGCGCTCGACGAGGGCAGCGACGCCGACGCCCACGACCACCTCGACGCGGCCGACGAAGCGATTGAGCGTGCCGAACGCTGTGGCGGGGAGGAAACAAGCACTCAGCTCTCGTTGCTCTAGCTCGGCGGCTCACTCCCGTCCCCGATCGAGTCGTCCCACACACCCCACTCGAGGTCACTCTCGACGAAGTCGGCCTCGTCTAACGGTTCACCACCCTCGAAGTGAAACGTCCCGGTGACGGTCCGTCCGTCGAGGACGCCGGGCAGCCACAACCGGTCGTCCTCCCACATCTGCTCGTACGGAACGTCCTCGATCGGGACCCACTCCGGACGGGCCTCCGTAGAAGGTGTCGGCTCGCCAGCGAACGAATCGGTCCGGAAGACGTGACAGTGGGTGTGTGCGTCTCCGTCCAGGTAGAAGGTGAGTTCGCCCGCTTTCTCGAGTTCGGTCACCTCGAGACCGACCTCCTCGCGGACCTCCCGTCTCGCACATTCCCTGGGCGTCTCGCCGGTCTCGAGCTTGCCGCCGGGGCCGTTGTACCACCCCTCGCCCAGACCGCGTCGTTTCTCGATCAACAGTACCTCGTCGTCACGGACGACGAAACACAGCGTCGCCTCGATCATCGGCGACGATACGGACGCCGGCGAGTAAAACGTCGCGACTCGGAATTCGTTACTTCTCGTCGTCGCCATCTGGACCACAGCCCAGCGAACGGTGAGCACAGAACCGGCAGTGGTCTCCGGGCTCGGTCTCGGCGAACGAGGGGTCGTCGACGGCCGCGAGTCGCTCCCGGACCGACGACCAGGCAGGCAGCTCGTCCCGGTCGAACAGGTCGACGGCCGGCCCCGCCTCGCCGACGTAGACGTAGCCGGCCCGCGAAATCGCCTCGTCGAAGCGATCCCGACAGGCCCGCAGGTACAGGCGAAGCTGGACGGCGTCGTCGGGATCGACGCGCTCGTTCGTCGTCTTGTAATCGAGCACGACGACCTCGCCGTCGGGCGTCCGTCGAACCGCGTCGACGTAGCCGACGACCTCGCCGCCGATCCCGTCGACGTCGGCGAGCGAAAAGGGGAGTTCGGCCGCGAGGGGCTCCCACTCGCGGACGGGCGTCTCGATCCCGGACGCGGTCGCCTCGAAGTACCGATCGATGCAGGCGAGGACGGCCTCGCGGCCGTCGGTCCGGTCCCGGGCCGTGAGCTGTCGGTCGGCGGCTTCACGCCACGCGTCCCGACTACGGTACTCGCGGTGAAACGCCTCCTCGGCGACGGCGTGAAAGAGCCGGCCGACGATCCGTGCGTCGTCGCCGTCCTCGGGCGGATCTGCGACCGCGTCGACGACGTGATCGAGGTAGTGTTTGCGCGGACACTCACCGTGAGTTCGCACGGCGGAGTAGCTGTGGCGTACGGCCACGGGGACGTCGGTCGCACTCGAGAGCGTCTCGACGGGAAATCTGGTGGTTTCGGTCGAGAGCGCGCTCGCGCTGCGGTCCGCCGGAACCCGAACCTCGTCGACGTGAGAGGCCGCGTCGGCCGCCGGGAGCAACGTCTCGGATCGGAGCAACCGCCCGAGCCGGTGGACCGTCTCGATCGCCTCCCGGCTCTCGAGAGGTTCGACCGACCGGTCGGCGTACCCTTCGTAGTAGGTGATCGTTCCCGGCGTCTCGTCGGCCGAGCGTGCGATCTCGTCGGTCCGGTCGGCGACGGTCTCGGGGTAGGTCTCCCGGACCCGCTCGACGCTCTCGGTCAGGCGATCCCAGAGGTCCATCCGCCGGCCGGCGACGTCCCACTCGATCGGATCGGCCAGACAGGTCTCGGCGGTCGAGACTCCGAGCTGGTCGTCTTCACCCTCGTAGTCGTAGCTCGAGCCGAACAGGAACAGGTGGTTCTCGGCGCGAGTGAGCGCGACGTGGAGTACGCGCCACTCCTCGCCGACCGTTTCCGCTGCGAGGTCTGCACACAGCGGCGAGTCGACGTCGTCGTCGATCGTCGCTGCGAGCAGCCGCTCGCGGGCGCGGTTCGTGTAATCGCGTTCGACGCACCACTCCTCGTCGGAGAGATACGGTACGAGTACGGTGTCGAACTCGAGGCCTTTCGCCTGGTGGACGGTCATCACGTCCACGCAGTCTTCGGATCGGCTGCCCCGATCGTAGCCAGTCCGGCCGCCGGTCAGTGCCCGCTCGAGGGCGTCGACGAACTCCTCGGTGAGCGTCGCGAGCACCGAGTCGGGATCGTAGCTCTCTGCGAACCGTTCGATCCGCTCGAGATCCGCCCGTTCGTCGCTCTCTGTGAACCACTCGAGGCGGGTCAGTTCGCGAAACCGCCGGACGAACCCGCCGAGCGGGTAGACCTCGCGTACGGTCTCGAGCTCCGTGAGGTGCTCGCGAGCGCGCTCGAGGGCCTCGGGATCCGCGAAGGCGCTCTCGTCGGTCAGGTCGGCCGAAAGCAGCCCCTCGTACAGCGATCCCGATGGTCTGGCCAGACGCGCGAGGTCGGCTCGGGAGACGCGGTAGCGATACAGCAGCACCCGCCGGAGGTGGACGTCGGCTCCCGGCTCGACCAGCACCCGGAGATAGGAGACGACGGTCCGGATTCCCGGCGAGAGGTCGCTTCCGGCCGAGCCCGACACCTCGTGTGGAATCTGTCGCTCGCGGAGCTCGTCGGCGACCGCCCGGGCGTGGCGGTTCGTACGGACGATCACGGCCACGTCCGACAGCGACCGCCGCGGAACGTCCTCGAGTTCGCCGTTTAACAGCCGTGAGACCGTCGTCGCGACCTGCTGGGCCGGCGAGGAGTCGATCGCGTCGCTCGCGACTCTCCCGACGCGAAGCGGCGGCTCCGGCTCGTCGTACTCGCCGGGCGTTCGCCCCACCTCCCGGAGCGTCTTCGGCGAGTCGAAGTCGTAGGCACACTCGTTGGTCAGGTCGAGAATCTCCTGTTTCGAACGGAAGTTCAACTCGAGAGCGACGGATTCGTGATCGTCGTAGGCGTCGGCGAGGCGATCTAGCCCCTCGCGGTCGGTGCCGCGCCAGCCGTAGATCGACTGGTCTTTGTCACCGATCGCGAAGAGGTCCGGACGGTCCGGCCCCGCAGTCAGCCGCCGGACGAGTTCGAACTGGGTGGCGTCTGTGTCCTGGAACTCGTCGCAGTATACCTGCTCCCACCGCCCGGTGATCTCGCCTGTAAATCGCTCGTCGGCGAGCAGATCGGTCGCCGTCCGGACGAGGTCGTCGAAGTCGGCGATCCCCTCTCGTTCGAGCGTCGCCCGGTAGTCGGCGTAGACTGCGGTGTAGTGACGGGCCAGCCGGAGGAACTCGACGTAGCTTCCGAGCCGGCCGATCGGAGTTTGCTCGAGGCGGTCGGTCGCTTCGCCTGTGATCTGGTTGCAAAAGAGCGCCCGTGGCAGGTGTTTCGTCGTCGGTTCGGCGAGCGAGAGCGTCTCGCGGACGTTCGTCACGCAGCCTTGCAAGACCGCGACGTAGCGATCGACGTCGGCGACGACCGGATCGTCGCGGTACTCCTCGGGCGCTTCGGCGATTTTCTCCTGACAGATCGTCAACAGCTTGCCGTACTCGAGCAGCGACTCCCGGGCCGTCTCGAGGTGGGCCTCGCCGTCGAAGTACCGAAGCGCCTCGTTGTCGAACGACAGCGTCTCCTCGGCCTGCTGTTCGAGCCGGAGGACGAACTGGGCGAGTAACTCGAGGGTGCGAACGTCCGGCAGCCGTCTCGTGAGGTCGTCGGGATCGATCCCCTCCTGGCTCATCACCCGGACGAAGTGGTCGATCTCCGCTGTGAGGTCGTCGACGGAGCCGTCGCCGCCGGTCGTAGCGAACTCGTAGTCGTTCTCCGCGAGCAGCCGCCGGACGATGCGACGCCGGCCACGCCCGGTGACGACGTCGAACTCCGGCGAGCGACCGATGGCGTAGGCGTACTCGCGGACGAGCCGGTGACACAGCGAGTGATAGGTGTAGACGTCGATGTCGGCTGCCGTCGCCGGTCCCAGCCGTTCGCGGACGGCCTCCCGGATGCTCGCGGCGGTCTCGTTCGCGAACGTGAGCACGAGCACGTCGCCGGGGTCGACGCCGTCGCGATCGATCGCCCGTTCGATTCGCATGAGCATCGTCGTCGTCTTTCCCGTTCCCGCGCCGGCGTCGACGGAGATACACGCCGCCTCGCTCTCGAGGGCTGCAGGCTGGTTTCCCCGCGGCTCGAGTGGCTCGTCCTCACCCATCGAACGCCACCTCCCTCGAGAGCCGATCGGCACAACAGACCGCGTACTCGCAGTCGGGACAGGCGTCGGCGGCGACCCGGTCCCACACCGGCGTCGGATCGAACTCGCCGTCGACCAGCGCCGCGAGCGTTTCAGCGAGTCGGTTCTCGACGGTCCGGTTGCGGTGTTCGTGAGTCATCCCGAAGGTGTGGTGGTCGAGAAAGACCTCGGTCAGGTCGACGGTGTCGACCGACGCCTCGACGCGCTCGCCGACCCAGTCGACCGAGACGTTCGAGCGATCGGCCACCGACACGAGGACGTACCGGCAGGTGCGCTCGTCCAGTCCGAGCCGGTCGCAAAGCTCGCGCAGCCCCTCGAGGACGACTGCAGTCTCGAGGAGAGCGCCGACTGCGTCGGGGTCGGTCCGCTCGGCGTCGGGATCGAAGTGATCGGTGAAGAGGGCGGCGACGTCTCCCTCCCAGCTCGAGCGGTACCGCAAGAGCCCGAGGGGTACAGTCGTCGGCACGAATCGCACGCCCACGAGCGACGCGCCGTCTGCGGTGACGTAGTCGACCGTCGATTCGACCGCGACCGACCGGTTTCGTTCCGTCTCGGGCAGCGAGATCGGCGCTCGCAGCGGCCGGTCCGGACCGACAAACTCGCCGTCGGCGGCTTCGCGAAGTCGTTCGAGGCCGCGGGCGTGATCGGTCCCAACCGTCTCGACGTAGGCTTCGACCGTCGCCTCGAGGACGCGTTTCTCGTGACGACGCTGTGTGTGCGAGTGAAACCGGTCGTCGCCGTCGGGCCACACTGCGTCGAGCCGATCGGTCGCGGCGTCTACGAGTGCGCCGGGATCGGTCGTCCCCGTCTCGAGGGAGGCACAGAGTGCCCGTCGCAACGGCTCGAGTCGCGGTGTCTCGGTCGCCCCGTCCTCGGCGGCAAGATCCTGGACGTGGGCCAGCTCGTACCGGCGGGGACAGTGCAGGTAGGTCCACAGCCCGTCGACCGTACACTGCGGACGGTCCGTATCCTCGTCACTCATCCCGACACACCTCCCCGGCGGCGAACTCGAATCCAGACCGGACGGCGTTTGCGAGCTCCGGATCGACGGCTCCCTCCGCAAGAACGAGTGCGATCTCCTCGAACAGCGCCTCCGTCTCGGCGAGGTCGGCCTCGCCGCCGGTGCTCGCCTCCCGGAGCACGCGCTCGAGTTCGCCTCGTGGCTCGGCGAGCAGGGCCTCGAGGGCACGTGCGTCGCCGTCGATCGCGGCCCTGCGAGCGCGGGCGTCGACGTCCTCGAGGGTGATCTCGGGATGGGACGCGAGCAGTCGAACGTAGCGTGACTCCTCGCGGGTCCGCCGGAGACCGCCGGCCTCGCGTTCGTACGAGCAGAGATACAGTCGCGACCGTGCTGCTCGCGTCCCGATCGCGAGTCGTCGACGCGCTCGTTCGGCGTGGTAGGCCTCGAAGGCGTTGCCGACCTCGTCGGCGTCGACGGGTGTGAACGTCCGGTCGACGTCGGCTGGCGACGGGTCGGTGACGGCGGGATAGGCCGGCATCGACTCGAGCCACGGCTGGGGAAACAGCTGTGTCAGGTGTTGCTCGCCCGGATACTGACGCTCGACGAGATCGAGCAGGAAGACGACCTCGCGACGGTCGTACTTGAGGTCGGTGACGGCACAGACGGTGACCCCGCCCGAATCAGGACTGGTTTCGACGTCGTGGGCGTAGGGGGCGTCGTACTCGATCGTCCGCCGGAGCATCCGTCGGAGCCCGTCCCAGTCGGGCGCGACGGCGTCTGTGTCCTCGACGAAGCGAGCAATTGCGAGCACGCGACGGACGTTCTCGAAGCTCTCTCGCGCGTCGACCCACACCTCCTCCCTGGCGAGCCGGCCTTTGAGCTCCGTCGCGACGACCCAGCGCTCGAGCGACCGCCGGAGGCTCGAGCCGACGCAGTCGGCGACGAGTGCGGACGAGAACTCGGGGACGCGGGCGGCAAGACGGTCGCGTGCCCGCTCGCGGTCGTAGTCGGCGTTGTACGCGACGAACGCGTAGAGCTCGTTGACCGCGGGATCTTGCTCGAGGGCGGGCGTGCCGACCGTCGCCGTTGGAATCCCTGCGTCCCGGAGGTGTGATCGGGCGTCGGGAACCCGTTCGACGGTCGGAACCGCGACCGCAACGTCGTCGTAGCGCCAGTCGTGGCGGGACAGAAGCGTCTGGATCTCGGTCGCGACCTGGCGGTCCTGTTCGCGAGCGGTCCCGGCGCGGATGCGACGGGCGCTTCCCGGTTCGTCGCCGGTCGAACCCGTCGCGAGCCAGCGGGTGATCGGTCGGTGGTCGGGCGTTGGCCGATCTCGTCGCTCGGACGTCGGATCCGAGCTCGGCACGCCCTCCTCGCGGGACTCGGGTGTGAGACCGGCGGCGATCTCCTCGAGCGAGCCCACTTCGACGCGTGCCCGCTCGACGCTCGCGTGGCGTTCGCCCAGGCAGACGAGGTCGGCGTCGGCTGAAAGCGCCGCGAGGTAGCGGCGGTCGAGACGCCGACACTCTTCGAACTCGACCGCGAGGACGGCGTCGAACGACGAACACACCCGCGTTCGCAGTTCGTCGGCGTCGTCCTCGAGCAGCGAGACGGCCCGCGGGATCACGTCCGCACGCTCGAGGTATCCCCGCCTTGCGAGCTCCTCGTGAAACCGGTCGTTCGTCGCGTAGAGGAACTCGAGACACGGATGTATCTCTTCGGTCTCGAGCTCGTCCAGGCGGATCCGCTGGCGGGTCGCCTCGAGCAGGAGCTGTCCGACGTCGCGGGCAAAGCTGTCGTGATCGCGTGCGCGCTCGAGATACTCGGGAAGCTCACGGTTCGCACCGGCGACGACCATCGAGAGCAGCTCGATCCGTTCCTCGTAGGACAGCCGGTCGAGCGTCGGGTCGTACTCTTCGATCACCTTCGAGGCGTGTTCGGGCACCGACTCGACGCGAGCGGAGCGGGCCGCACCGGTTTCGGTCTCGACGGTCGACAGTGCCTCGCGGAGACGCTCGAGACCCGCCGGGAGCCGCTTCAGGACGAGTACGTTTCGTGGCCCGTACTCGTCGGCGAGCGCTGCGTACTCGTCTGCGACGACCTCGAGGAGGTCGGGACGAAGCGCCGGGAAAGCGATGAGCGTCCCCTCGAGGTCCGGTGCTGTGGTCATCGACTGTCGGTTCTATGTGACCGTCTCGTATTTAAACTGTTCCAGACCGTGGTGGGCGGGACCAACTCTTATATCGACACCGACAGAAGTGCCCGTGCATGGACGACATCTTCGTCGCACGACTCATGTCCACCGACCTGCGGACGATCTCTCCTGACACGCTCGTCGAGGACGCAGCCGAAGCGATGCTCACGAACGACGTCAGCTCGCTCATCGTCGTCGACGACGACGGCGGACTCGACGGGATCCTGACGACGACCGACTTCGTTGGAATCGTCGCCGAGAGCCACCCCAAAGCCGAGACGCCGGTCTCGCGGTACATGACGACAGACGTCGTCACCACGACCGCGAACACCCCGATCCGCGACGTCGCGGACACGATTACCGAGCACGGCTTTCACCACGTCCCCGTCGTCGACGAGGCGGAAGGCGTCATCGGGATGCTCTCGACGGCGGACCTCGCGGCGTATCTCGCACACGTCCAGACGCCAGAGCCGGTCTGACGCCCGGTCCGACTTCGACGGCGCAGACAGACTCTTGAGTCGCTCGCCCGTACCGGCTCGTATGAGCCAGGAACGCGACGACCTCCCGACGACCGAGGTGGAGTGGCGCGAGCGGCTCTCCGAGGAGGAGTATCGCATCCTCCGTGAAGCTGGCACCGAACCGCCGTTCAGCGGGGAGTACGTCGACCACGAGGCGGACGGTCGGTACACCTGTGCGGGCTGTGGCACGACGCTTTTCGAGGCCGACACCAAGTTCGAGTCCGGCTGTGGCTGGCCGAGTTTCTACGACGTCGACGACGACCGCGTCGAGACGCGTCCCGACACCAGCCACGGCATGCGCCGCACCGAGGTGCTGTGTGCGAACTGCGGCGGCCACCTCGGACACGTCTTCGAGGACGGCCCCGATCCGACGGGGCTGCGTTACTGTATCAACTCCGTTGCACTCGAGTTCGAGGAAGACGGCTAAGAGACGCCGTCGGCGACCCCGGGGCGTTTACTCCTCGAGGTATTCGATCGCCTCCTCGTCGCTGACTTGCGGGAAGGCACTGTAGTGTCTGCCGACCGCACCGAAGTCCCGGGGTGTCTCGAGTGCGACCACCTCGTCGGCTTCGGCCTCGAGTTCCGAAAGTGAGTCGGGCGGGGCGACGGGAACGGCGAGGACGACGTGGCCGGCGTCCGCCTCATGGACCTGTCGTAGACACGCCCGCGCGGTCGCGCCGGTCGCGACGCCGTCGTCGACGACGACGATCCGCCTCCCCTCGAGGTCGGGGACGTGGCCGTCGTCGCGGTAGCGTTCGGCCTTTTCGCGGGCGTACTCGGCCTCGCTTTTGGCTTCCTCGTCGACGTACTCGTCGGGAACGCCGAGTTGCTGGATGAGCGATTCGTTGCGCCAGACGCTGCCGTCGCTCGCGACCGCCCCGATCGCGAGTTCGGGGTTGCCCGGCGCGCCGATCTTCGAGGCCACGACTACGTCGAGGTCGGCCTCGAGCGCGTCCGCGACCGGTCGGGCGACCGGCAACGCGCCGCGTGGAATCCCGAGGACGACGTCGACGTCGAGCCCGCGCTCTTCGAGTTCCGTGCCCAGTTCCCGTCCGGCTTCGGTTCGATCTCGAAACATGTGGTATCGATTCGACGGGGATGACCTTTGTTGTACGTGCCCGTCAGCGAACCGGAACGACGGGGACCGGAGACGTTACACGAGCTCGGGACGAACCGTCGACGATGCTCGTTCTCGGCGACGCTCACGCCGCCGACCCGGGGAACCGTGAGGCGCTTCTGGCCGCCTACGAAGCCGCAGATCCCGACGCTGCACTCCACGTCGGCGACCTCGAGTACTACGACCTGCCGGCTCCGACGTGGTTCGTCGCGGGCAACAACGAGGATTTCGAGATCGTCGACGCGTTACGAGCCGGCGACGAGCCGCCCGAAACTCGAAACGCCCACCTGCTCGCGAGCACGGCCACACGCGTCGCGGGGCTGCGCGTCGCCGGCCTCTCGGGTAACTACGCCCCGACGAAGTACGACTGCTCGCGCGACGAACTCGACGGTGGCCGCCGTCGTCACTTCACCCGCGAGGACGTCGACAGGGCGGCCGAACTCGAGGACGTCGACGTCTTTCTCTCCCACGAGGCCCCAACGGGACTGCTCTCGTACGGCTACGACCCCGGCTGTGAACACGTCACCGGCCTCATCGAGACGCTCGCGCCCGAACTCTGTCTGGTCGGCCACCACCACACTCACCGCGAGACCGAGATAGCCGGCAGCCGGGTAGTGAGTCTCGCACCCGTCTGGGAACGGTACTACACGCTCGATCCCGACCGGCTGGAACTCGACGCACACGAGACACCGTGATCGATTCGGCGATTCGTGTCACACCGCCCCGTCCACGGCGATCGTTCGATGACACCCCCTATTATACCATCCGGCGAAGTACGCTCAGGTGACCATGTCCGTCGAGTACGACGATCTGACCTTCGAGCGACTCGGCCACGCGAGCATTCGTATCGAGACCGGTGACGACACCGTCGTCTACGTCGATCCCTGGAACGACGTCCTCGAGGGCGAACCCGGCGACGGCGACGTCGTGTTCGTCACACACGACGACTTCGATCACTACGATCCCGACGCCATCGCGGCCGTCGCCGGTCCGGACACCACGGTCGCCGTCTACGAGGCTGTCGACACCGACGACCTCGCGTTCGACGTCGTCGACCTGCCACAGGAGGGCGAAACTACCGTCGACGGGATCGACGTCGAGACCCTCCCGGCGTACAACGATCCCGACGGCGAGCACGTCGACGACGCCGGCGACCCCTTCCACGCCGAGGGTGACGTGATCGGGCTCGTTCTCGAGCTTGCCGACACGAGCGTCTTCGTCCCCTCCGATACGGACGTCCTGTCCCATCACGAGTCGACCGCCGCCGACGTCCTCGTCCCGCCGATCGGCGGCCACTACACGATGGACCGCCACGAGGCCGCCGACCTCGCTCGTAGCGTCGAGCCCGAACTCGTGTTGCCGTGTCACTACGACACGTTCGACCCCATCGAGACCGACGCCGAGGCGTTCGCAGACGACCTCGAGGCCGACGACATCCGCGTCGAACTGTTCTGACGCTGTCGATCTCCTGGTCCCGTTACGCGACGACGGAGTCGCCTCCTCCGAAACTCGAGGGGTTTCGGGACCGTGTGATTTGCTCACACTCCTTCATGAACATTTATTATATTCCGTTCCGTGAGTTACGGATACCACGAGGGTCGTCGTCCAGTCGGCGACCGGCGTGACGACCACCACCATGAGTATCCGACACTCGACGTCTCGATCGTCCACCGTTTACTCACGCACTGGCCAGACGCGGTTGCCGACTGATCGTGCCCCCGCCACGTTCGACGCCACGAGCGCGAGTCGTCTTCGAAACCTCATCGACGAGGACAACGCCGTCCTCGAGGTCGTCGTTCTTTGAAACTGACACGTAATACTAGTTTCGATTCGACTTCACAGTTGTGTGACGAGCGTGAACTACCAGTGGTAGTTTTGGTAGGTCACAGTGGTCGGTGATCACTGATCGCTGTCCAGCCGCAACCACCCTCACTAGCGCCCAATGGACGGATTTGGACGATTTGACGCGGCTCGATCGATGCGATCGGCGTTCGAGAGGTGGACCAGTATTTATTCAACCTCGTGTCGCTACGTGTCCGGTATGCCCATGAATGAGAACCCCGTTAGTAGCGAGACAAGGTTGTGTGATTCGATTTGTCTCCAGCTTGCAATTCCCGACCGCGAAGCAACGGTCGAACTTCTCCATCTGTTGGGGAATGCCGAAACGGAGTTTCAGGTTCAGTCGGTCATGGAGACGACGTCGTCGGAACAGACGGTCGTACCCGTCAACGTCGACACGCTGACGGCAAAACAGCGCGAGGTCGTGTTGCTGGCGCTCGAGCACGGCTACTACGAGACGCCACGTCGAACGACGCTCGGCGAGCTCGCCGACAAACTCGATATCTCGAGTTCGGCGGCCTCCCAGCGGCTGAACGCCGCAGAACGGACCCTCATTCGAGAAACGTTCGGGCGATTCGTCCAGAAGTAGCGTCGGTCGCGGTGCATCACGGCCGACAGCCCACAGACGTCGGCGAGCTTGAACGAACGGTATATTCCGACCGGTCGAAGTTAGGAAATTGTATCGCTGATCAGTGACGATACGACTAGCTGGATCCTTCGAAACGTGACAAAACTGTGATGGACTCGCCGGGATTTGAACCCGGGGCCTCTTCCTTGCGAAGGAAGCGATCTGCCACTGATCTACGAGCCCTCACCTGTTGCTACCCGCGAGATCTATTTGTAGCTTGTGTTTCCAGGATGGCGTGAGAGATGATCCCGCGATGACACAGCCGTCACTCGGCCGCCAGCTGCCTGAGTCGTGCGATGCGGTCCTCGGTCGGGGGATGGGTCCGGAACGGTCCGGAGACGCGATCGTCGGCTGCCGGCGGGAGGATGTCGAGCGCGACCACCGTCTGCTCCCACTCCCGGAGATCCGTCGTCGGCGTCCGCCTCTCCTCCGCGAGCGTCTCGAGCGCGCTCGCAAGCGCCGCGGGCGAGCCGAGCAACGCCGCCGCCCCCGCATCGGCGTGAAACTCCCGGCCACGCGAGAGAACGGCGACGCCGAACTGGCTGACCCGCTTCAACAGCCGGAAGAGGGCGTTCCAGAACCTGTCGCCGACGTCGTCCGGGCGCTCGTCGATCCAGTCCTCGGCGATCAACACGGGGACGATCGCCGCCGACATGAGCCGGCTGTCCCAGTTCGCCAGGTGGCTGACCTCGTGGGCCAGCACCGCCTCGAGCTCCGCCGCCGAGAGCGTCTCTTGGAGCCCACTCGAGACGACGATGGCGGCCGTCTCGCCGTTGCCGAGCGTGAACGACTCGGCCCGGTCGGTCTCGGTGACGTAGACGCCCGGCGTGGGCACGGCTGCGAGCTGGGCAAGCCGGGCGACCGTCGCCTCAAGTTCGGGGGCGGTCTCTGCGGCGGGGACGCTGTCGTCGACGAGTCGCTCCCGGAGCCGGCGGATTTCCCGCCGGGATTCGGCCACCATCACCACGACGGTGAGGAGGCCGCTCAGGCCGAACACGAGCAGGAGCTGTCCCACCGCCGAGGCCGTCTCGACGGCCGTGACGATCGCCGCGCTTCCCTCGACGGCGAGGAGGTACAGACAGCCAAGCGCCCAGCCGGTGGCCAGCAGGGAGACGGGGGTCGGCTGCAGCAGGGACGTCGCACTGGTGTGTCGGGCGATCGTCGACCACCAGTCGAGGATGAAATATAGCCCGAGCGCGGCGATCACCGCGACGTGAACCGCTTCGGCGGGTGTCACGTCGCTGAGCGACGGCAACGTCGCGAGTGCCACGAGGCCGCCGAGTATCCAGTCCCAGGCGGTCAGGCCGAGTACGCCCCCGAGGATGCCGATGATCACTGCGACGACGAGCGAGACCGCCGCGAGAATCGAGACCGCAATTCCCATGCGGAGAAACAGCGAGAGCCGGAGTCGATAGCCGTCCATGCCTGCCGTCCTGTTGACAGTCGCATGAAACCAGCTGTGGAAAAAACTTCCGGACGGCGGACGCACGCGCCGCCGCCTACGCCACCACGCTTTCGGCCGGGCGGCGGTCGTCCACCTTGAGCAGCCGGGCCCGGCCCGCGACCAGTCCGAGCAGGAAGCCGACGAAGTGAGCGATCAGGGCGGCCCGTGGACTTGCCGTCGCCACCGTGACGACGGCCGCCATCGCGAGGAAGACGAGCCAGACGAACCACTGCGGGAGCTGGACGCTCGAGGCCAGCCCCTCGGCGATGGGGTTCGCCGCGAGCAGGTAGCCGAGCAGAGCGAAGACCGCACCGCTGGCCCCGAGGACGGCAGCGTTGACGCCGAAGACCGCCCCGGCGACCCAGATCTGGGAGACGCCGGCGAGCGCGCCGGTCGTGACGAAGAAGGCGTGAAACCGGGCTCGCGAGGTCGCACGCGCGACGGGCCAGCCAAAGAGGACGAGTGCGACGCTGTTCGAGAACAGGTGACCGAGGTTGTCGTGGGCGTAGACGCTCGTGACGATCGTCCACGGGTTTTCGGTGACGGGTGGAGTGAGCACGAACAGGCCGACCATCGCACCGACGAGCCCGGCGATCGTCTGGGCGACGGCGACGAGCAGGAAGACAACGAGCGTCTCGACGATCGGACTCCCCGACGCCGATACACGGGACATGCGGTGACCTACGGCTGGCTGTTACAAAAGAACTCGCTACGTGCTCGCGATCCTCGAACGTCCGATCGAGAACGAAGCTACACGGGAGAGTCGATCGCGATCAGTCCTCGAGGACGATCTCGATCGAGACGTCGTTCGGTACCTGAATGCGCATGAGCTGACGGAGTGCGCGTTCGTCGGCGTCCAGATCGATCAGGCGTTTGTGGACGCGCATCTCCCAGTGCTCCCACGTCGCGGTGCCTTCGCCGTCGGGCGACTTTCGAGTCGGCACCTCGAGCGTCTTGGTGGGTAGCGGAATCGGTCCGCTGAGGTTGACGCCGGTGTTGTTTGCGATCTCGCGGACGTCGTCGCAGATGTCGTCTAAGTCGTCGGGGCTCGTGCCCGCGAGTCGAACGCGTGCCTGCTGCATTTATTTCTCGTTGACGTCGAGCACCTTGCCGGCCGCGATGGTCTGACCCATGTCGCGGATGGCGAAGCTCCCGAGCTCGGGGATCTCGCTCGAGGGCTCGATGCTGAGCGGCTTCTGTGGCCGGATGGTGACGACAGCGGCGTCGCCCGACTGGATGTAGTCGGGGTTTTCTTCGGCGACCTCGCCGCTTGCCGGGTCCATCTTCTTGTCGATGGACTCGATCGTACAGGCGACCTGTGCGGTGTGGGCGTGGAAGACCGGCGTGTAGCCCGCGGTGATCACCGAGGGGTGTTGCATGACGACGACCTGTGCCTGGAACGTCTCGGCGACGCTCGGTGGCTCGTCGGCGGGGCCACAGACGTCACCGCGGCGGATGTCGTCTTTGCCGATGCCGCGGACGTTGAATCCAACGTTGTCACCGGGCTCGGCCTTGGGGACTTCCTCGTGGTGCATCTCGATCGTCTTGACCTCGCCACCCACGTCGCTGGGCTGGAAGGAGACGTTGTCGCCGACGTTCATGACACCGGTCTCGATCCGCCCGACGGGGACGGTACCGATACCGGAGATGGTGTAGACGTCCTGGATCGGCAGGCGAAGCGGCGCGTCCGTCGGCGGCTCCGGCTCCGGCAGGGCGTTCAGTGCGTCGAGGAGGATCTCGCCGTCGTACCAGTCGGTGTTGTCCGAGGCGTCGGCGATGTTGTCGCCCTCGAACGCCGAGATCGGGATGAACGAGGCGTCTTCGGTGTTGAACTGGACCTGCTTGAGGAGTTGTTCGACCTCCTCGATGACCTCGTTGTACGTCGACTCCTTGTAGTCGACGACGTCCATCTTGTTGATGCCGATGATGAGTTCGTCGATGCCCAGGGTGCGGGCCAGGAAGACGTGCTCCTGGGTCTGGGGGGCAACGCCGTCGTCAGCGGCGACGACGAGGACGGCGTTGTCGGCCTGGCTCGCGCCAGTGATCATGTTCTTGACGAAGTCGCGGTGACCAGGACAGTCGACGATGGTGAAGTCGTACTCGTCGGTGGAGAACTCCTGGTGGGCGATGTCGATGGTGACACCGCGTTCGCGCTCTTCGGCGAGGTTGTCCATGACGTAGGCGAACTCGAAGCCGCCTTTGCCCTTCTCTTCGGCTTCCTCGCGGTGCTGTTCGATGACGTGCTCGGGTACGCTCCCCGTCTCATAGAGGAGGCGCCCGACCAGTGTGCTCTTACCGTGGTCGACGTGGCCGATGATGGCCAGGTTCTGGTGTTGTTCGCTCATTGTTGTAGCTCACGCGCAGAGGCGCTTATATCGGTCTCTTTTGCCCGTTGCGGTTAAAACCATTTCGAAAGCACGCTCAGCTCACCCCGACGCCGTCCCGTGGTTTGTGTCACGTCCACACGCATTCAGGCGAACGTGAGTTCTGGGCGTCGGGTCGGATCCGTCGACTGCGGGCTCGAGGGCGTTACAGCGGCGGGAGCCGTCCGACGTCGGACAACACTGCGGTCGCGGTCTCGGGTCCGCCCGCACCACGGCCGCTGTTGTGGAGGCTGCCGGCGTTTCTGGTCTCGATCTGGACGATGTTGCGGGTGCCGGTTACCGCGAGCGCGCCGTTTTCGGGCACCAGCCGCGGACCCACGCGCACGCCGTCGCGGGTCGCCTCGCCGATGAGCCGGATCGTCCGCCCGTCCTCGGCCGCGAGCTCTAAGGCACTGCCGGGAACGTTCTGGATCCCGGTCACGTCGGCGTCCTCGAGGCTGAACCCACCGTCTGCCAGCACGTTCGCCAGGATGACGAACTTCAGGGCGGCGTCGGTGCCGTCGACGTCGAAGGTGGGGTCGGCCTCCGCGACGCCTAAGTCCTGGGCCTCCGCGAGGACGTGTTCGTAGTCCAGTCCCTCGGCGGCCATCCGCGTGAGGATGAAATTCGCCGTCCCGTTCAGGACGCCACGGACGGCGGTCACCGCCTGTGGCGTACAGTCCTCGATCGTCGAGAGGATCGGGATCGCGCCGCCGACGGTCGCCTCGAACCGGATCGAGCCCGCACTCGCGGCCTCGAGGTCGCGCAGTTCGTCGTAGCGTTCGGCGATCGGTCCCTTGTTCGCGAGCACGACGTGGCGGTCGGCCTCGAGGGCACGTTTCACGTGCGAGAAGCCGGGCTCGGCGTCGCCGAGCGTCGTCGGCGTCGCCTCGATCAACACGTCGTAGTCGGTCTCGAAGACGTCCTCGGGATCGTTTGTTCCGATGGCGTCGCCAGCGTCTTTGCGTCCCAGCGCGTCCGCGACGTCGACCCCGTCCGGGGAAACGGCGGCGGTCGTCGAGTCGGCAAGTGCAACCACGTCGTGGCCGTACTCGCTCGCGAGATCGGCGACGGAGCGACCGACTGCGCCGACACCGAGGATGGCGAGTCGCATCAGGCATCACCTCCCGGGAGCGGTTCGACCACACAGAGATTTCGTTCGTCGGCGATCGACCGCACCGCATCGAGCGCCCGCTCGATACGTCCGGAGTCGACGGCCAGCCGCAGGCGCGCACTCGAGGTCTCGTCGATGCCCTCGGGGGCAGCGAGCGAGAGGTCGACGACGGCCGCCTCGGCCTCGTCTTCGATCGCGGTCAGCGTCGCCGAGAGGTCAGTCTCGACGAGCTGGCCCACGAGGACGACGCTTATCTCCTCGCCGTAGCGTTCGGCACCCGCCTGGATGACGTTGATGCCGGCCTCGCGCAGTCCGTCGACGACGTCGTCGAACCGATCGGGCGGACACTCGAGGTCGACTTCGACCGGGATGTGCCCTCGCGGTGTGATGTTGCCGCGTTCGTGGTGGATACTCAAGAGATTGCCACCGTTGTCGGCGATCGGCGAGAGCGCCCGCAGGAGCTCTCCGGGCTCGTCGACGAGTTCGAGCCGAACGGTGTACGCACGGATACCGCCGTCCGTTTCGGCGTCGCCGTCGCTTTCTTCACCCATCACGGACACCTCCGAGCTGCGGACGTCCACACGTCATATACGAGTACGAGTGGGCAATTGGAGCGTAAAAACATATAGGCGTTCCCAAAACCGGCCGGCGTTCGGTTCCGACTCACAGGTGATCCGATCCAGGGTTGGACGATCCCCAGTCGCCACGTCCCCCCTCGGTTCGGTCGATGCCCATGACCGATTCGGCCTGGTCGGGGCCGCCGAGTTCCTCCCGGGGGTCCGGAACCCGCACCGTCACCGCCTCGATCTCGGGCCACTCGAGCAACGCCGCTTCGATGTTTCCCGTCGTGACGTCCGCCACCGAACAGCCGCTACAGCCGCCGCCGAGTTCGACGATCACCTCGCCGGTCTCTGGGTCGGCCTCGCGGACGGCACTCGTCCCGCCGTGCATCTGGATAATCGGCATCTCTCGTGAGAGCCAGCGCTCGACACGCGTCGCGAGTGACGCGTCGTCCCCATCGGAGTCAGTCATCGCCTGTCCTAGGGAAGCGACGTTGGAATACCTTCGGGTCACTTCGGGCCGACTGTCGAACGGAGCCTCGACGCTCACTCCGCGCGTGGCAAGGTAACCTCTTCGCCGTCGGCCTCGACCGTCGGCTCGCAGACGATGCCATCGAGGTGGATCGGTGCCTCGGTGTCGCCGCCGATTCCTGCGTCGTCGCCGATCGCGACGTGGATCGTTCCGGCGGCTTTCTCATCGAGCAAGACGCTGCCGACGAGGTCTGTCACACCGACGTTCGTCCCGATGCCCAGTTCCGCGACGTTGTAGGCCGCGTCGCCGACCTCCTCGGCCGCGCCCTCGACCGTCTCGCGGATCTCCGGGTCCGAAATCTCGGTTACGAGTCCGTCCTCGAACTCGAGGGTGATCGCCTGGTCGTCCTCGAGCAATCCGTGCGGTCGCATAGTGCCGTCGACGACGACCGTCCCATCGGCACTCGAGGGGCTGACGAACACCTCGCCGGCGGGCAGGTTCGACATGTCGCCCGGTTCGTGGACGATGCCGGTGTCCTCGAGGAACTCCCGGTCGCCAACCGTGAAGGTGACGTCGGTGCCGCGGTCGGTCGTGACCCGGATCTCGTCGGCCCCGGTGACCTGTTCGTGGACTGTCTCGCAGTGGTCCGCGATCGCCTCGTAGTCGGCCTCGAGGCCGGCTACGAACACCTCGTCGGTGATGCCGGGCAGCGTCGCCACGCGGGCACCTGCCTCGTTCGCTTCCGTGCGGGCTCTGGTGTGGCTCAGGCTCTTCGTCGTCGGCGCGAGCACGACGTCCGCCCCCGCCATCGCGGCTGCGACGGGCTCTGGCGGCTCGCCACCGTGAGTTTCGCCGGGCGGATAACGGGTGACGACGGCGTCGTCTGTGATCTCGCCGGCCACCTCGTACAGCGCCTCGGCGATCGGCGCGCGCTCGTCGTCCGTGACGACGAGACAGGATTCCTCGGCGGCGAGGTTCAGACACTGGCGAACGGCCGTCTCGGCCGGCGTACGATGATCGGTCATGGATCAACGTGAGGTAAGGGAACCGATAGCTTTTGCCCTCCTGTCGGTCGGTTCGGTTTCGGCCGCTCTCGTTTCGTCTCGTCTCGTCCCAGCGATCACCGGATCCAGTAACGTTTTAGGTGTCAAACGTGCCCTAGGGTAGCATGGCCGGCCCGGCCCTCGAGAACGCGCTGTTCGACGAGTCGGTAAACGAGGCGATCCGCGCTGGCCTCCCCGACCCGGCGATCGCCTTCTTCGAACTCGTCACCCACCTCGGCGACGGTGCGACGCTCGTGGTCGTCGCCGTGGCGCTGTACTGGTTCGGGCCGCCGTCGCGACGGGAGACGTGGGCGCTCGTCATCGCGATCGGGATCGCCGCGCTCGCGATCAGCGCCGGACTCAAGGGTATCGTCGCGCACGCGAGACCGGAGCTTGCGTTTGCCCCGGCCGGATATCCCGGTTACAGCTTTCCGAGCGCCCACGCGCTGGGCTCGGCAGCGGTCTACGGCGCGCTCGCGACGCTGACCAGAGTCGGCACTCGCCTGAAACGGTACGCGATCGCCGGAACGATCGTCCTGCTGGTCGCACTCTCGCGGATCGTCATCGGTGTCCACTACCCCGGAGACGTCGTCGCCGGCGTCGTGCTCGGACTCCTCGTGGTTGCACTCGTCGCCAGATCGACGAATCCCACGCCCGAACCCATCTTCGCGTTCTCCGGGCTGCTCGCCGTCGTCGCGTTCGCCCTCGGCTCGAGCGAGTACACGACGATGACGATCGGAGCCGCGGTCGGGGCGACGCTTTCGTGGGGGTACGTCAGCCGGCGGTCGTGGTACCCACACGGCGGGTCGCTTCTCGTATTGGGCTATCTCTTCGTCCCGCTCGTGGTCGCGATCCACGCGGTGACGTTTCTCTGGCAACCGCGGTTCGTCTGGGGACTGTACTGGATCGTCGAGATCACCGGCTACGCACTCGCTGCGAGTGTGACGATGCTGATTCCAGCCGTGGCCGGGGGACGGATCGACCGGCTCCGGAGCCGACTGCCGGCCTGGGCTCGTCACGACGACTCCCGTGAGTCGTCCGACGACCACACCGGAGCGAAGCGGTGAGCGACTGCTACTCGCGTTCGCCCGCGCCGACGGCAGCCTCGCCGACTTTCTCGTGGCCCTCGATCAGTTCCTGGCCATCCATGTACGGTCGCAGGGCCTCGGGAACCGTGACGGTGCCGTCGTCGTTCTGGTAGTACTCGAGGATCGCCACCATCACCCGCGGGAGCGCGAGCCCGGAGGCGTTCAGGGTGTGGAGATACTCCGCGGATTCGTGTCGCTCCGGACGGTAGCGAAGCCCCGCACGACGGGCCTGGAAGTCCTCGAAGTTCGACGCCGAGGAGACCTCGAGCCAGCGGCCGCCTTCCTCGGGGCCGTCGGGCATGTCGTCGGCGGGTGCCCAGACCTCGATGTCGTAGGTCTTCGCCGAGGCGAAGGTGAGGTCGCCGGTACAGAGTTCGAGAATGCGGTAGGGAAGTTCGAGTCGTCGCAGTACTTCTTCTGCCTCGTCGAGGAGGGTCTCGAGACGGTCGTAACTGCTCTCGGGCTCGACGAAGTTGACGAGTTCGACCTTGTTGAACTGGTGGACCCGGACGATGCCACGGGTTTCGGTGCCGTGTTCGCCGGCTTCGCGCCGGAAGTTGGGGGTGTAGGCCTGGTGTTTCAACGGAAGATCATCGGAGAGGAGGATATCCTCGGCGTACATGTTGGTGACCGGCACCTCCGCGGTCGGACAGAGCCAGAGATCCTCGTCCTCGTAGGGCTCTGCGTTGCTCCCGCCCAGCCGGTAGGCGTCGTCGGCGAACTTCGGGAGCTGGCCCGTTCCGCGCATCGACTCGCTCGAGACGGGAACCGGCGGGAAGAGATCGACGTAGCCCTGCTCGCGGTGGACGTCCATCATGAACTGGATCAGCGCGTGCTCTAAGCGCGCGCCGTCGCCCTTCAGGAAGTAAAATCCCGCCCCGGTCGTCTTCGCGCCGCGGGCTTCGTCGATGATGTCGAGTTCCTCGCCGAGATCGTAGTGGGGAACGACCGTTTCGGGTAACTCACGGCGGTCCTCGAAGCCGTGTCGTCGGTGTTCGACGTTGTCGGCTTCGTCCTCGCCGACGGGGACGCTGTCGTCGGGAATCTGGGGGATCTCGAGCATCGCCTCCTCGAGGTCGGCCTCGAGACGCTTCGCTTCGCTTTCGACCTCCTCGATTTCGGCTTTTAGCGACTGGGAGCGCTCGATAGCCTCCTGGGCTCGCTCGTCCTCGCCGTCCTGTTTGAGCTGGCCGATGCGTTCGCTGACCTCGTTGCGCTCGTGACGCAAGTCGTCGCCGCGGGCTTTCAGCTCGCGCCATCGCTCGTCGCGTTCGAGGATCGTCTCGAGGTCGACGTCGGCTCCTCGGTTTTCGAGAGCGTCGCGTACTTCCTCGGGACGCTCGCGCAGGTCCGTCCGGTCGATCATTGCCCGTGGCTTCTTTGTGCCCGGTCAAAACCGTGTCGGAAAATCCGGAAGAGACGGCCGCGTCGCGGCCGATGATCGAACGACGAGGCGCGCTCGAGCGAGGACGGCGCTCGGAGAACGAAGCGATAGGCGTCCGCTACGATCGGTGTTCCGGCTTTCGATGCTCGACGATGTCCCCGCCCAGTCCCGCGTGAGTCGCCGTAAGGGACGGGTTACGGGTCGCGCTCGTCGCGTCGAGATCGAACCGCGATCACGCCGAGAACGGGACACACACCGGCTGGCGGTTCCGTTCGAATACCAACCAGTTACTTTTGCTACTGGAGGATGCCCGTCCGGGCATGCGTTCCGCCTCACCGAGGGTACTCCTGCTCGACGGGGATTACGACAACACGCTGGTGATCGCGGACGAACTCGTCGAAGATCTCGATGCGACGGTCGTCGGCGTCGGAACGACTCGTCACAGCAGGCTGCTCCGGTCGACGTACTGTGACGACGGCCGGATCCTTCCGCCCCCTGACTCGCCCTCCTACGCGGACGCGTTGCTCGAGTTGATCGAGCGCGATCGACCGGACATCGTGTTGCCGGTCGGCTACGACTCGATGGCGGCCGTCCAGACGATTCGGGCTTCGATTCCCGGGTCGGTCGCGCTCTGTGTCCCCTCGACCGACGCGTTTCGCGTCGCAGCGGACAAGGCGGCGACGCTACGTCGCGGCCGGGAGATCGGTCTCGAGACGCCGGCCGACTACTCGGACGTCGTGGCTGACCTCGAGGCCGACGGCCGTCCGGAGCCGGACGGGACGCTCCCGTTTCCGATCTTCCTGAAGGCGCGATGGGAGAACGGTGGTGTAACGACTGCACCCGTCACGGAGCCGGCGGCGTTCTGGGAGACGTACGACCGAATCGCGGCCGGCGCGCCAAACGACGACGTACTGGTTCAGGAGTACGTCGACGGCACCGACTCGACGTACGGCTGCGGACTGTGTTGTTTCGACACCGACGTCGAGCTCGCGATCACCCACGAGGAGCTCCGTTCGGTCCCGCGTCACGGAGGAAGCGGGACACACCTCAGGATCAGTCCCGGAACGGAACTCGAGTCACATGCTCGACGATTACTGCGTGAGCTCGGCTGGCACGGCGTTGCACTCGTCGAGTTCAAACGCCGGCCCGACGGGACCGCCGTCCTGATGGAGATCAACCCGAAGTTCTGGGCCTCCTACGCGCTCGCCAGTCGGTTCGGCTACCGTTTCGCGTCGACAATCGTCGCAACCCAGCTCGAGCTGGACGTCGACCTGCCGGTCGGATCGCCGGCACCGTCGGGCGAGATGGTGTTTCCGCTGCGGGAGCTGCAGTTCGCGGCGACGAACTGGGCGGACGAGCGCATCCTCGAGTCGCTGTCGACGCTCGCCGCTCCGGGGGCTGTCTGGGACGTCGATCGGCGCGACCTCGGCGCGTGGCTGACGCCGCCGCCGTCGCTGCTCGAGCGATTTCTGGACGACCGGTCTCCCCACTCTGTGGATCGCGGCCGATCGAACGCGGCCGTCGAACTGGCCGCAGACGAATCGGATCGGAAGGCGACGAGACGGGCAGCCGAGACGGAGAGATTGCCGCCGGTCGACGACTCCGCGCCGACGGAATAGTCGCTTGACTGGCCCGGAATGCGAGGCGAACCGATCAGCGACGAACGACGAGACGGTTACGAACCAATCAGATGTCATCGATACGAGCGACGAACGAATACGCACCGCCGACGAACGACGCAGACGAACCGCACGAGGTCGACACGGATCCGGTCTTCCGGCGCTGCCAGGCGACGCTCGCGTACGCGAGAGAACGCGAATACGTCGGCTGGGATTACGCGGACGGGTTGAGCAGCGCGTACATCAAGCGACTGCCGTTCGAGAGCAAGCTCTTGAACCTCGTCGTCCAGGAGAGTATCAAGCGTGCGCCGATCAACCTGCGGCCGTACTTTCGGGTCGAGACGAAGCGCAACTACAAAGGGGCGGCGCTGTTCGCGATGGCGAATCTCGACGTCTACGCCCTCTCCGGCGAGCAACGGTACGCTCGAGAGGCCCGCGAGCTCGTCGAGTGGCTTCGCGAGGCGGACAACGACTGGTGTGACGGCTTCTGTGGCGGCGGGCACAGACATCCCTTGCAGGACCTCTCGAGCGACGGGGCGTCGACCCCGGGTGAGGTGTCCGGAATCGTCTCGACGTCGTACGCGGTCCAGGCGCTGTTGCAGGCCGCCGACGTGCTCGAGGCACCCGAGTACGCCGATCTCGCCCGGACGGCGACCGAGTTCGTCTTCGAGGAGCTCGCATACACCGACCGCGAGACCGGTGCCTGCATCGCCTACACCGCCGCGAACGGCTCGTCGAACGACGGCTCTCCGCCGTATACGCTCAACGCGAACGCCCTCGGCGCGCGGCTCTTGCTCGAACTCGCCGCGTACTTCGACGAACCGCAGTGGCGCGAGGCTGGCGAGAAAATCCTGGATTACGTGGCCGCGAAACAGACGGCGACCGGCGGGTGGATGTACACCGATCCGCCGACGGCGTCGCACCTCTCGATGGACAACTTCCACAACGGGTTCATCGTCGAGTCGCTGCTTCGCCACCGGGAGCTGACCGACTCGAAGCGCTACGAGACGACCCTCGAGCGAGCGCTGTCGTTCTACCGGTCGGAGCTATTCGAGGAGGACGGCGCACCGAACTGGGACGAGTCGAGCGCGTACCCGCGGGACGTTCACGCGGCCGCACAGGGGATCATCACGTTCACCGAAGCTGGTGACCTCGAGTTCGCCCGCCGGATCGTCGAGTGGACGACCGACGCGTTGTACGCGGGGGACGGCCAGTTCTACTATCAACAGCGCCGGTTCTATACGAAGCGATTTACCCTGATGCGGTGGTGTCAGGCCTGGATGGCCTACGCGCTCTCGACGTACATGCGTGCTCGATACGGTCCGCTGTAACGATTTACTGGTGAAACCACAAGACGGGTCGTGGTTTCGCGGCAATGACGTACAGCGGTCCGTAGACACGCCTAGAGCCCGTACGGGTTCCCGTACGGATCGCCAACCGTTCGGTAATGTGAGCGTAATTATGGGTCGCGCTCTGCAAGCGCCGACAACGATGGCACTCGAGGTCACGCGTCTCGACACCGTCTCTCACGCGAACCGAAATCAATGGAACAACGTCGTCGAACAGGCCGACCTCGGCTGCGTGTACCACCGCTACGAGTGGCTCCGGGCCGTCGAGGAGGGGACCGACCACGAGCCGAGTCACCTGTTGGTCTCGAAGAAGGGGAATCCGGTCGCGCTCTTTCCGAACTTCGTCACCGACCTCGGCCGGATCAAGCGGCTGAGTTCGATCCGACCCGGCTACGGCGGGCCGATCACGATGACCAACGAGGAAGAGACCCTCGAGTTGTTGCTCGATGCCGTCGGCGAGAGCTGTCGGGGAACCGTCCTCTACAACGAACTCCGGACCTACGACCAGAACTACGTCCGGTACCACCACCTCCTCGAGTCGAAGGGCTATCGGCCGACGATCCTCTCGTGTCGGTTCACGCTGGATCTCACCCGGGGGTGGGACGCGCTGTTCGCCGAGATGGACAGCGAACGACGGCGGGGGATCAGACGTGGCCACGACTCCGACTTCGAGGTCGTCGAGGAGCGACTCACCGAGGCGGCCTGTCTCTCGTTTTACGAGGAGTACGAGACGGTGGCCGAACGCGTCGGGTTGCCGACGCTTCCTCGCTCGTTCTTTCGCGAACTGCCCCGCCTCGAGGACCGACTGGCGCTCTTTACGCTACGCGTCGACGGCGAGGCCCGCGGTCAGTACCTGTACCTGCTCGACGAAGAACAGTCGACGCTCCAGCACCTGTTTACCGGTGTCACGGAAGACCACTTCGAGTACCACGCGCCGGAACTCCTGCACGAACACGCGATCAAGTGGGGAATCGACGAGGGATACGAAACGTACGAACTCCGGGGCTCGCCGCCGGATTTTCGAAACGGCGTCTTCCGGTTCAAGGAGTACTTCGGTGCGGAGACGATCCCGCTCGTCGTCTACGAACGGGGACGGCCGGCACCGGCGCTGTCGGTGTTGAACGTCGGCCGATCACTCTCGCGACGACTCGAGTCCTGAGCCGGAGTCGCTGCCCGCTCCGTCGGTCGCGACCACACCGGTTCGAGCCGCGTCGGTCCCGCTCGTCCCGGTGAACGACAGGACGTTCCCGGCGACTGCGCGTGCGGCGAACCCCGCGTTTCGTTTCACCCGGTTGAGCGCCCACCGCTTCCAGCGGGTGCCGTACGGCAGAAACTGCCAGACGTCGTACTCGGTCGCGAGCTCACGCTGGGTCTGCGGACGAACGCCCATCAGCAGCTGGAACTCGAGGTCGGCCTCGGCGTCTCCGGCGCGGTCGATCGCGTACTCGATCATCGCGGGATCGTGGGTGGCGACGGCGACCGTCCCCTCGACGCTCTCGAACGCTCGCTCGAGGAGTTCGCGGTAGGCTCGGTCGATGCGATCTGCGTCCGTGTAGGCGACCCCGGGCGGGCGCTCGTAGGCACCGCCTTTGACGAGACGTAGCTTTCCCGGGACGGACGCGAGACGCTCGAGGTCGTCGGCCGTGCGCTCGAGGTCAGCCTGCAGACAGACGCCGATCCGGCCGTCGGAGACGCGTGCGAAGCGTTCGTAGGCGTCGAGCGTGGCGTCGACCGTCGTGTGTGCTTCCATGTCGAGCCAGACGAAGACGTCGTGCTCGACGGCCGTCTCGAGAACGCAAGCGAGCAGGTCGCGAAACCGGACGGGACTGCACTCGAGCCCGAGCTGGGTCGGTTTGAGCGAGATCGCCGTCTCGCATCCGAGATCGGCGGCGGCGACGTCTGCGATCAGCTGGCGATACTCCGCAGTGTCGGCCTCGGCGGTCGCCAAATCGTCGTGGTGTGAGCCGAGCAGATTGAACATCGGCTTGATGCCGTGGACCGTCTGCCGCCGGGCGTGGTCGATCGCCTCGGACGCCGTCTCGCCGGCGACGAAACGGTTCGCGACTGGCGGGAGCATGATCGTCGTTCCGACCGATCGGGTGATAGTTAGTGTCTCGTTTCCGTTTCGACGGCCCGCGTTCGAAGCCGACGAAGCGGTCACTCGAGCGCCTCGAGCAGGATGCCGACGAGCTCGAGATAACCGAGCGTCCCGACGACGACGACGCCGAGTGCGAGCAGGAACGGAACGATCGTCCGGACGTGCGCTCGGAATCGAACCGGGATCGGTTCGAGACGTCCGCTCATGGGTTGTCTCCGCCCGCGTCCTCGAGGCCGTCGGGTGATTGTCGATCGCTTCGACGGGATGGGTCACTTTCTGGCACAGAACCGACGGCAACACCGCGGCACTTGAACCCTGGTCAGACGTTCAGAATCTGAAACGGCGTCAGACGTGCGTCAGACGGCTGGACGACCACGTTTTCGTCTCGTTGATAGGAAAACAGGTCGTTACGAACGGGGAAAAACCCTGTCCGGTCAGAACCCGAGGACTAGCGCCGAGACGCCGATGAAGATGACCATCCCGAAGACGTCGACGACGTTGGTGACGATCGGGATCGTCGTGTCGTCCGGGTCGATCCCCAGCCGGTAGGAGGCGTAGGTCGCGGCGAAGCTGAAGACGATCGCGATCACGGCCACCGACATGCCGCTGACGAGCGAGATGAGCAGTAAGGTACCGAGTCCGAGCGGCGAGCCGATGACGGTGCCGACCAGATACGCGCCGATTGCGAGCGCGGTAAAGACCGTCACGGCGAGTGCCAGGATTGCGCCGACGTTCGCCCACAGCACCCGGTCTTTCGGGTCGATCGTCGTCGTTCCCAGGTGAAACCGGGTCGACAGTCGCGAACTCAAGATCGCACCGAGGTTGCCGCCCATGTCGACCATCGTCGGCACCATCACCGCCAGAAGACCGTACCGTTCGAGCATCTCCTCTGCACCCTCTAAAGTGATACCAGCCCAGAGGACGATGATCGAGAGCACGATTAGCAGCGGAAACATGTTGCCGACGATCGATCGCCAGTCCCACGTCCCGAGCGAGCCCTGGGGGACGACCATCAGACGAGCACCCCCACGAGCGTGACCGCGAACAACATGAACAGCATGCCGAAGATGTCACCGAGCGTCGTCACGATCGGACCGACGAGGTTGTCGGGATCGTAGCCGTACCTGAAGCCAGCGAAAATCAACGCGAGCAGCCCGACGATCATCACGACCGAGGTCAACAGGCCGGCGATCAGCATGATGCCGACGAGTTCATAAAGCGCCGCAGGATCCTCCCAGCCTAACACGAGCAGTGCGAGCCAGGTGATCACGCCGATCACGATCGAGATGCCGATCCCGTTGACGAACGAGGCGATCACCGCATTCACGAGCCGGTCGTTGCGCTCGAACCGCGGCGGGATCAACCCCTGATGGAGCCCACTCGCGATGCGCCCACCCAGCGCGCCGTAGACGTTTCCACGCGTGGCGAGAAAGACGGGGATCATCACGAACAGCCCGGTGAATCGCTCGAGTTCTTCGACCATCCCCTCGAGAACGATCCCGGCGAAGAGCCCGCCGGCGAGTGCGATCAAGAGGATCGGAAGCGCCTCGCGATAGATCGACCAGAACTCACCTCTGACGCTCATATTGGGTAGTCGACCAATTCCTTGTTAAAGGTAGCGTGAACGTGTGACTGACGCCCGACTGTGCCTCGAGCCGATTCGTCGTGCCGTCGCCGTCACGGCGTTCGACTGCTCCGACGGCAAGCCGTCCGTCTGTGATCGACACCCATGTGAAGTAATACTGACAGTAGTACTAGAGGAAAACTGATTTTAGCCCCTTCTAATAACGAGCCACTGTATGTTAGATACCAACCACAGCAGTCGAAACGGTACCGGTACGGCGACCGACGACGGCGATCACGAACACGGACCGACGCTCGAGGAACTGATTCTGGACCTGCTCGAGGGCGAGTTCGCCGGCGTAATCGACTCACACACGCGAGGTGAGGTGTATGGAGGCCGGTGATCGCGACCTCGAGTTCCACGCAGACCGCGTCGCCGAGATCGCCGACGACGAATACGTCGCCGTCACCCAGGACACGTTCGTCGAGATGGCGATCGAGGAGTTCCGGAAGTTCGACCCGGTCTCCGACGAAACCACCGTCTACTACCTCTACGTCACGGACAACTACGGTCGGTTAGTCGGCGTCATGTCCCTTCGGGAACTGCTCAACGTTCCGGAGGACGACGTCGTTGAAGATCACATGGAGACGGACCTGTACACGATCGACGCCGACGCCGACCCAGAGTTCGCCGTCGACGAGATCGTCGAACGGGACTTCCCCGCGATGCCGGTCGTCGACGACGAGGGCGTCCTCGTCGGCGTGCTCCGAACCGACGACATGATCGAGGTCGTCGAGGAGGAAGCGACCGAGGACATCTTGAAGAGCGCGGGCTTTTCCTTCGCCGACGTCGAGGAGACCCGGAGTTCGCTGATCCTCGAGTCCTCGATCACGCGGATCCTCCGGCTCCGGCTGCCGTGGCTGATCGTCGCGCTGGCCGGTGGCTTGCTCGCCGGCGGCGTCATCGAGGCCTACGAGGACACCCTCGAGGCCGTCGTTGCACTCGCCTTTTTCGTGCCCGTCATCATGGACATGGGTGGCAACGTCGGCACCCAGGCGTCGACGATCTTCGTCCGCGGGCTGGCGCTCGGTCACATCGACGACCGGAACGCGATGAAACACTTCGCCCGCGAGGGGGTGATCGGCCTGCTGATCGGGCTCATCATCGGCGGCATCGGTGCGGGTGCGGCCTACGTCTGGCAGATGGACGAACCGTACGCCGTCGAGCTGGCGACGGTCGTCTTCGTCGGCCTCGTCGCGGTCTGTGTCGTCGCGAGCGTCGTCGGCTACGTCATCCCGTGGCTCATGAACAAACTCGGCTTCGACCCGGCCGCGGCCTCGGACCCGCTGATCACCACCGTCAAGGACGTGACCGCGTTGCTGATCTACTTCGGCCTCGCGGCCGTCCTGCTGGCTGAGTTGCTGTAAACTGCCCCGGCCGTTTTTCTTCCTGCCCATCGAACGCTCTCGCATGAGTCACCACGTCCTCGTCCCCGTCGACGGCTCCCAGCCCGCTCGCGACGCGCTCGCGTTCGCGTGCGAACACTTCCCCGACGCTCGCCTGACGATCCTCTACGCCGTCGATCCGATGAGCGAGTACAGTCGCCACCGCACCGGATACGGCCGCGAACACGAGTACGATAACGAACGCGAGAAAGCCGAAGCCGTCCTCGAGGCCACACTCGAGGACGTCCCCGACGACGTCGACGCGGAGACGAGCCTCGAAGTCGGCTCGGTCGCGCGGACGATCGTCGAGTACGCCGACGCGGAAGATCTCGATCAGATCATCATGGGGAGTCACGGCCGCGAGGGACCGGCCCGGTACCTGCTTGGCAGCGTCGCGGAGACGGTCGTTCGCCGGGCCGGCGTGCCGGTGACGGTCGTCCGTACGGAAGACACCGCGTGATCAGACCGCGACAGCGATCACGACCCACGCGAGCCCGATCGCCGCGACGGCGACGAGCAGGTTCGCTGCGGCGACGGCGACGGCGAGTTTTCGGTCGCCGCGTTCCCAGATCTGGACCGTCTCGACGGAGAACGACGAGAACGTGGTGAACGAGCCACAGAAACCGATCCCGGCGAGTCGCAGCGTCGCGTCGTCGACGCCGGCGAACAACAGGGCTCCGAACAGGAAGCTGCCGAGGACGTTGACCGTAAACGTCGCCGCCGGGACGTCCTCCCAGCTCACGTACAGGTAGACCCAGTGACGAGCGAGCGCCCCGAACGCAGCGCCGGCACCGACGAGGTGAGTTGGCTCCGGCTCGAGTGCGAGCCCCATCGCGAACAGTGTGGCGTCGATCACGGCCGATCACCGCCGGATATCCGGCGGGCGAGTTCCCGCCCGACCAGCACGCCCGCGATCCCCAGTCCGTAGTTGCCGGCGACGACGGCGACCGTCTCGAGTGGGCCGCCGGCGAGTGCCACCTGGGCGGCGAACGTGCTGTAGGTCGTCAGCGAGGAGAGAAAGCCGGTCGTAAAGACCAGATTCGCCCGGCGATCGAGCAAGCCGGCGTACTGGGCCTCGTAGGCAAGAAAGCCGAGTATGGCGCTACCGAGGACGTTGACGAGCAGGATCGCCTGGACGTCCGGAAGCTCTCCGAGGGCGGCGTACCGGAGGTTCGCGCCGGCGAACGCGCCGACGGCGATCAGTGCGAGCGTCTCGAGTCGGACGAGTGGGTGATCGCGTGACATGGCTGACAGTGGACAGGGACCGTCAGCCGAACGCAGTGGGTGTACTGACAGTCTGACCCGTCGTCGGCGGTTGGGTCGGGCGGGCCCCATCGCCCGGAGCGTGCGGCGTCGGTTTTCGGCGGGTGACAATGAGGGTTGCGAAACGGTCTCGGCGGGCAATGACTTGCACGGACGCCAGCGTTTATGTGAGGGGGTCACCGTCTACCGGTATGGGAATTGGCGACGTTCGCGAGGTCACGGCCGGTGACTGTTCGGACCTCTACGTGGTCGACACCGGCATGTTCGAGACGAGCAACTACGGCGCGGCGTACGTACTCGACGCCGACCGCCCCGCCGTCGTCGAGAGCGGGATCGGTGCCAACGCCGAGCACATCCTCGAGGCGCTCGAGGCGGCCGGCATCGACCGCGAGAAACTCGAGGTCATCGCCGTCTCGCACATCCACCTCGACCACGCTGGCGGTGCCGGCTTTCTGGCCGAGGCCTGTCCGAACGCCGAGGTCTACGTCCCCGAGGTCGGCGCACACCACCTCGTCGACCCCGACCGACTGGTCGAGGGAACGAAGACGGCAGTCGGCGATCAGTGGGAGTTCTACGCGGAGCCAGAACCCGTCCCGGAGGAGCGACTCGTCGGCCTCGAGGACGGCGACGTCATCGACCTCGGTGATCACGAACTCCGGGTTCACGCGGCACCCGGCCACGCACCCCACCACGCCGTCTTCGAAGACCCCGCAAACGACGCGGTCTTCACCGCCGACGCGGCCGGCCTCTGGGCCGCCGACCGCGAGGAGATCATGGAGACCTCTCCGCCCTCGCAGTTCAACTTCGAGAGGTGTCTCGAGGACGTCGACATGCTCATCGATCTGGATCCCGACGTGCTTCTTTACACGCACTTCGGTCCGCGAGAGGTCGGCGACGACGCCGAGGCGGCCCTCGAGGAGTACAAGGACGTGCTCACCGAGTGGGTCGAGACCGTCGAGGAAAAACGCGCGGAACTGGACGACGACGAGGCGGTGATCGAGTACTTCGGCGACAACCCGAAGATGGAAGACGTCTGGAGCGAGCGCAAGGCCCGCGAGGAGCGGATGATGAACGCCCGCGGCGTGCTCGGCTACCTGGACTGGCGCGAGGAGTGAACTCGCTCTGTCGTCTCGTGGCGACGCCAGAACAGTATCGTCGCGGGGAGCGCGATGGCGACGCCGAGTGCTCCCGTCGTACTCACCACCACGCCGACGACGAACGTGGACGTCGCGAACGGCTCCGTCTCGGCCGGGGTGGCGGTAGCCGAAGCCAGAACGGTCGCACCGACGACGAACAGGACCGTCGCGCCGCCGACGACGATGGCCGACACCAGGGCCAATTTCCGGTTTCGACCGCTCGAGTTCCCCATACGAAGGCTATGAAACATGTCGAAAAGACTCTTGTGTTCGCCAGGAATCCGGCGTGTGTCTCCAATCGTCTCCGTGGCGAACGCCGGATCGACGCTGACGACGCCGGTGGCGTCCTGGCCGAATAAACCGCCCGCAGTGTGTGAACAGTTCCCGCACGCTTATCCTGTCTGACGTCCTGACACGACGTATGGACTGGCGGGACGCCGAACGCGAGCACGCCGACGCCACCGCCGGGGAGACGACGCTTGGCCGGCTGTTCGAAGCGACCGTCGAACGCAACGCGAACCGACCGGCACAGCGGTACAAGGGCGGGGTGTACGACCGCTCGCTGGCCGACGTCGCGCTCCCGCCAGCGCCGGCGGGCGAGTTCGTCGCGATCTCTTACGCCGAGATGGGCGAGATCGTCCGCGCGCTCGCGGCCGGGCTGTGGGAACTGGGACTCGAGTCGGGCGATCGCGTGGCGATCTTCGCGAACACGCGCATGGAGTGGGCCCAGACGGACTTCGCCGTTCTCGCCGCGGGCGGCGTCGTCACGACCGTCTACTCGAGTTCCTCGCCCGAACGGCTCCGGACCCTGCTCGCCGACGCCGGCGTGACCGCAGTCGTCGCCGAGAACGAGGAGCTGCTCGAGCGCGTCCGTGCGGTCGAGGACGACCTCGAGTTCCGTGTCGTCATGGACGGAGACGCCGTCGATCACGAGGATGTCTACACGCTCGCGGACGTCTACGAACGCGGCACGGCGGCGTTCGACCGCGAGACGTACGAGTCCTGGCTCGAGACATCCGATCCCGAGCGCCTGGCGAGTCTGATCTACACGAGCGGCACGACCGGCGAGCCGAAAGGCGTCCGGCTGACACACCGGAACTTCCTGGCGAACGTCGCCCAGATCCGCACGCGGTACGGCCCCCGACCCGACAGAGGCGACGACGTACCCGTCGTCGACGCCGAGACGCAGACGGTGTCGTACCTGCCGCTCGCTCACGTCTTCGAACGGACCGCGGGTCACTTCTTCATGTTCGCAAGCGGTGCCTGCATCGCCTACGCCGAGCATCCGGACACGCTCCGGGCGGACTTCGGGGCGGTGGCACCGACCGCGGCCACGAGCGTCCCCCGCGTCTACGAGACGATCTACGACGCGATTCGCGAGCAGGCGGCCGAATCGGACGCGAAACGACGCATCTTCGAGTGGGCGACCGACGTCGCCCGAGCGTATCAGCGAGCCGACTCGCCCGGGCCGACGCTACGAGCGAAACACGCCGTCGCCGACCGACTGGTGTTCTCGTCCGTCCGCGAGGCGCTGGGCGGCAACCTCGAGCTGTTGATAAGCGGTGGCGGCAGCCTCTCGACGGAGCTGTGTACGCTCTATCACGGGATGGGGCTGCCGATCTACGAGGGGTACGGACTCACAGAGACGGCCCCCGTCGTGACGGTGAATCCGCCCGAAGAGCCGAAGATCGGCACGATCGGTCCGCCGGTCGTTGACGTCGAACTCGCAGTCGAGGAGTCGGTCCTCGACCAGTCCGGCGTCGACGACCCCGGCGAGGTCGGCGAGTTGCTCGTCAGGGGACCGAACGTCGCCGACGGCTACTGGAACCGCCCGCAGGCGACCGACCGGGCGTTTACCGAAGACGGGTGGTTTCGTACCGGCGACGTCGTCCACCTGCGACCCGACGGCTACGTCGAGTTCCGCGAGCGCGTCAAACGGATCCTCGTGCTCTCGACGGGCAAAAACGTCGCCCCGGGCCCGATCGAGGACGCCTTCGCCGCAAGCGAGGTCGTCGAACAGTGTCTGGTCGTCGGCGACGGCAAGCAGTTCGTCGCCGCGTTGCTCGTGCCGAACCTCGAGTACCTCAAAGAGCGAGCCACAGCGGACGGCATCGAGCTCCCCGACGATCCCGACGCTCGCTGTGCGGACGAGCGCGTCCGCGAGTACGTCGCCGAAGAGGTCGACCGCATCAACCGGGGATTCGAGCCCCACGAACGGATCGAGGAGTTTCGACTCCTGCCACGCGAGTTCACCGAGGAAAACGGGATGCTCACCCCCACGATGAAGAAGAAACGACGAGTGATTCTCGATCGGTTCGAGCATCTGCTCGAGGAGATCTACGAGGACGAGGAACCGATCGCGCCGACGTGATCGACCGGCCCGAGTGATACTGTCGGTCATGGACCTGTGAACTGGTGTCCGGGTGATCCGGCCGTTGAACGTGTGTCTGGCCGTTCTGTCACCAGCCGTGTTCACGTCGGTATGACCGACAGTATGAGAACCGAGAGGAGTCCCGGTTTCGATCGGTTAGACGACCAGTTCCTCGAGTCGGTCGGAACCTTTCCGGGTCCCCTTCGCGAGCAGGACGTCGCTGGCGTGGAGTTCGGTCTCGGGGCCAGGCTGGATCTCCCACTCGTCGTCTTCGTCGGCCGAGGCTCGAGGGTGCCGGACGGCGATGACCCGCATGCCGGTCTCGGTCCGGACCATCTGTTCGCCGAGCGTTGCGCCGTCTAAACTGCTTCCCTCGCCGACGGTAAAGCGGACGATCACCTCGTCGCTCTCGTGGACCGCCTCGGCGACGACTGGATGGGTACCGAGTCCACGCAGGACGCCTTCGCTGATCTCGAGGGCGGCGTCACTTATGACCTCCGTCGATTCCGCGAGGTGGACGAGCCCGCGCAGGTCGACCGGATCGTCGACGCGGGAGGCCGCACGCAACGTCCAGGCCTCGAAGCGAGACTCGAGCTGGTCGACCTCGGCCTCTAAGGCCGCCACCTCCTCTGCGAGTTCGGAGCTGTCGTACAGCACCGAGCCGTAGGCGATGTCGACCGCGAGCTCGCTCATGTTTTTCATGAGGACGATGGCGTCGACTGCTCGTTCCAGGTCAGCGATGCCGGGCTCGACTGGCTCGGGGGTCTCGTACGGCGTGCCGGTGACCGTCTCGTAGACCGGCGCGAGGTTCTCCTCGGAGCCGCGCATGAGAAGCGAATCGCCCGGCTCGAGGGTGGTCTCCAGATCGGGGTTGAGGAGCCACTCCCCGTCCCCGCCGCGACGGATGGCGATCACCCGGACGCCAGTCTCCGTCTCCAAGTTGATCTCGCCGAGGGTCCGGTCGGCAAAGCGCGACTCCGCCTCGAGGGTCCCGTGGACGATCGATTCGACGGCCTCGGGCAGTGCTGTTCGCATCGCATCCGGCAGACCGATCTCCTCTAAGACGATCTTCGCGATGTCGCCGGCAGCGTCGGAGATCTTCTCTGCGGCTCCGACGACGCCGAGTACCGGCGCGAGCTGTTCTGCGTCGTCGGTCGTCCGGGCGGCCATTAGCAGACTCATCCGAGCCTGCAACTGGAGGACGTCCATCCGCTCTTCGAGTTCGAGCACTTCTGCCGCGACGTCTTCGCTGCCGAACAACACGGCCGAGTACGACAGGTCGATGAGCAACTCGGCGGTGTCTTTCATCTCCGAGAGTACCTCCTTGACGCTGACCGGACGGTACTCGACCTCGCGGGACGCGTCCATACGAACCGGATTGTGCCGGCGCGAGAAAACGTTACCGGGGACGTACTCGAGTCCGTGTGCTGGACCGCTGTGTGGCCCGTCGAGTTCGACGATTGACGCGAACTGCCGTGAAAATCGCCACGTGACGAGCTTGAATAACGACAATCGTCTATAACTAGTGGTTCGTTCCGGACGGAAAAAGACAATCCTTTTCCAGTGGCGTGCGAAAACTCCTCTCATGGCTGACGACCTCAAGAAAGGGCTAGAGGGTGTGCTGGTCGCCGAATCCGAGCTCAGCTCGATCGACGGCGACGAAGGCCGACTGATCTATCGCGGTCACACGATCGAGGACCTGGCCCAGGGTGCGAGCTACGAGGAAGTGCTGTACTTGCTCTGGCACGGTCATCTTCCCGCCGAGGACGAACTCGAGGAGTTCACCGAGGCGATGGCCGACGAACGAGAGCTCGACGAGGGCGTCCTCGAGACGGTCCGGACGCTCGCCGACGCCGACGCCAACCCGATGTCGGCCTTACAGACCGTCGTCTCCGAGCTGGCGGCGTTCGATCCCGACGCCGACGCCGATCCGACCGACCGCGAGGCGAACCTCCGGAAGGGTCGTCGTATCACGGCGAAGATTCCGACCGCTCTCGCCGCGTTCGAACGCGCCCGCAACGACGACGAGTTCGTCGCCCCTCGCGAGGACCTCGGCCACGCCGCGAACTTCCTGTACATGCTCAACGGCGAGGAGCCCGACGAGGTGCTGGCGGAGACGTTCGACCAGGCGCTCGTCCTCCACGTCGACCACGGTCTGAACGCCTCGACGTTCGCCGCGATGGTCACCGCGAGCACACTCGCCGACGTCCACGCCGCGACGACGAGCGCGATCGGTGCACTCTCCGGGAGTCTCCACGGCGGCGCGAACCAGGACGTCATGCGGATGCTCAAAGAGGTCGACGACAGCGACATGGAGCCACTCGAGTGGGTCGAGACCGCCTTGGAGGAGGGTCGTCGCGTGCCCGGCTTCGGCCATCGCGTCTACAACGTCAAAGACCCCCGTGCGAAGATCCTCGGCCAGCGCTCGGAGGCGCTCGGCGAGGCCGCTGGCGATATGCGCTGGTACGAGATGAGCGTCACCATCGAAGAGCACCTGATGGAAGAGAAGGGACTGGCTCCGAACGTCGACTTCTACTCGGCCTCGACGTACTACCAGATGGGCATACCCGTCGACCTCTATACGCCGATCTTCGCGATGAGCCGTGCCGGCGGCTGGATCGCCCACGTGTTAGAGCAGTACGACGACAACCGGCTGATCCGCCCGCGCGCTCGCTACGTCGGTCCCGACCCCGAGGAGACGGAGTTCGTCTCCCTCGAGGACCGATAGAACCGTTTTGTCGGGTCGAAGCCGACGACGTTTGGGTTTATTGCTCTGGCCATTCCGGCTCGCGACCCTCGAGAAACGCCTCGATCCCTTCGGCCGCGTCCGCCGTCGCACACAGTTCGGCGAACCGTTCGTTCGAGTACTCGAGTGCGTCCTCGTATCTCATCCCTGCCATCGCGTAGTAGGCCCGCTTGCCCCGCTGGACGGCGACGGGGCTGTTCTCGGCGATCGACGTCGCAAGCTCCATCGCCGTCTCCCGGAGGTCGTCTTCGGGGACGACCCGGTTCGCGAGCCCCCACTCGAGGGCGGTCTCGGCGTCGATCAGATCGCCGGTGAGCAACAGCTCGAGACATCGCGTTTCGGTGACGGAGTTCATGATCGGCACCGCAGGTCCCATACAGAACAGCCCGACTTTTGGGGCGGTTGCGCCGACTTTCGTCCCCTCCGCGAGCACCGCGAGGTCACAGGCAGCGACCAGTCCGAGCCCGTTCGCGGCGGCGTGGCCGTGTGCCGCGGCGATAACCGGCGTCCCCATCTCGGTGAGCGTCAGGAACGGTTCTTCCATCCCCGACACCCACTGTTCGTAGTCGGCTTTCGTCTCGTGGTCGGCGTGTTCTGAGAGGTCGATTCCGGCCGAGAACGCGTCGCCGGCTCCGTCGACGACGATCGCACGGACGTCGTCGTCGGCCTCGAGGTCGCCGAATGCCTCGTCGAGGTCCGTCGCGAGTTGCGTGCTGAACGTGTTCATCGCCTCGGGTCGGTCGAGCGTGATCGTTGCGACGTGGCCGTCGGTTTCGACGGTAACGGTTTCGTATGGCACGTGTTGTGTGCCGTTACCACGTGTTTCGTCCCCTCAACCTTTCGCTTCATCCCAATCTTGGCCGGCCCCGGCGACAGGACCAAGGATTCGCCGGGCTAACACGTCGTGTGTGTTCGTGTTCGTCTACGGGACGCTCACCGACCCCGGCCGGGTTGCAGCCGTGTTGGCTGACGGGGCGGACGACCTCGAGTACGAGTTCGCCAACCCGGCGACACTCGAGGGACTGCACCGCGTCGACGGCGAGTATCCAACCCTCGCACCCGGCGGCTCCGCCGAGGGACGACTGCTCGAGGTCGATCCCGCGGGAATCGAGATGCTCGACGCCTACGAGGGCGTCGAACGGGGGCTGTACGTCCGCGTCGCGGTTCCGGTTGCCGACGACGGAACGGCGTGGGTCTACGTCGGCGATCCCGACGCGCTCGCGGTCGCCGACGCCGTCTTCTGGCCGCCGGGGCGGCAGTTTCGCGACCGCGTTCAGACCTACCTCGAGCGCGAGCGCGTCGTCGTACGACGCGCCAACGACCGCGCGTGAGACCGGTCACGTCGGCCGGGATATGTGTCTCGCCGTGACGAATGACGACTGTCCGTCGTCCGTCAGACGGGCCGATGATCGCCGCCCCGTCTTGCACTTTCACTTTCACCACGCGGCCATGAGCTTTATATGGTCTGCGCACTCCTCTACACCCGCACGTCACACGCCGTGCATTCCCTGTCGTCCCTGTCGTGCTGTTCGACGACAGACAGCACAATCCTTACGACAACTTCGCCAGTAGGTCGTCGTATGTTACAGCTCTCGGATATTCTCGAGGCACGTGATCGGGTCTGGGAGACGTCCCGGCATACGCCGCTTGCACACTCGTACACCTACTCGAAGATGACCGACGCGGACGTCTATCTCAAACTCGAGAACTTCCAGCGGACGGGTGCGTTCAAGATTCGCGGGGCGACGAACCGGATCGCGACGCTCTCTGCGGCCGAAAAGGACGCGGGGGTCGTCACGGCAAGCGCCGGCAACCACGCCCAGGGCGTCGCGCTTGCGGCGTCTCGGACGGGCGTCGACGCGACGATCGTCATGCCCGAAGACGCCCCCATCTCGAAGGTCAATGCGACCCAATCCTACGGCGGCGACGTCGTCCTCTCGGGAGCCGACTACGACGAAGCCGCCGAACGCGCCCACGAGATCGAACGCGAGGAGGGCCGGACCTACGTCCACGCCTTCGACGATCCGTACGTGATGGCCGGGCAGGGAACGCTCGGTCTCGAGATCTTAGAGGACTGTCCCGACGTCGAGACCGTCATCGTTCCGATCGGCGGCGGCGGCCTCATCAGCGGGATCGCCGTCGCGATCAAGGAGAAACGTCCTGACGTCCGCGTGATCGGCGTTCAGGCCGAGGGGGCTGCAAGCGCCGCAGCCGCCCTCGAGAAGGGTGAACTCGTCACCTTAGACGGCGTCGACACCGTCGCCGACGGAATCGCTACCCGCTCGATCGGCACGCAGACGTTCGAGGTCATCTCCGAGTACGTCGACGAGGTCGTCACCGTCCCCGACTCCGAGATCGCCATGGCCGTCGTCTACTTACTCGAGCGTTCGAAGACGCTCGTCGAAGGGGCCGGTGCGGTGGGACTGGCCGCGTTGTTGTTCGAGCACTTCGAATTCGAACCCGACGAGACGATCGTCCCGCTCATCTCGGGCGGAAACATCGATCTCAACACGCTCACCACCGTCATCGTCCGCGGACTCGTCGAGACCGGCCGCTACCTGAAGATCCGGACCGTCCTCGAGGATCGACCCGGCGCGCTCGAGGACTTGCTCGCCGTCCTCTCGGGATATCGCGCGAACATCTACGCCATCCAGCACGATCGTACGTCACGGGACATCGGCATGAGCGACACCGAAGTCGAGATCGACCTCGAGACCCGCGGCCCGGACCACGTCGCGGAACTCATCGACGCGATCGAGGACGCGGGGTATCCGGTCGAGGTGCTCGTCTAGCGAGAACGGTTCATACGCCCTCGATACAGATTCTGTCACCGACGAGTGTTCCAGGAGCTGTTCTGTAACAGGCACTTACACGGCCGTCCCTGACCGCCCGTCGTCTTGCCTACGTCGTCTGTCCCCTCTCGATACTGTAAAAATATGAACACATTTTGGTCAGCCATACAGTCGTCCCGACGTCGGCGACGTCCCTCCTCGAGGTCGGCTCCGGTCCCCGCTCGCGGTGACGAACGACGATCGACCGGTGTGTCGACGAGAGATCGTTTGGACCTCTGCAACGGTTCGCTTCCGGATCGGAAACCCCGCCGAAACGTGGATACGCCGTGGCTGATCGCCTCTATCGAGGTTGCTACCATCCCGATTCCACGGCATTCGAGGCCAGCCGAGACACCGTTCGCGTATCTGTTACGTTCAGACGCTGTACTACAGAATTAACAATGTGTCGACGGGTCGGTCGGTCATCACGTTGCACAATGAGACGACGTGCGTATCTCGCGACGGCAGGTGTACTGTCCCTCGCCGGATGTCTGGGAATCGGCGACTCCAGCGATCCGGACGACGAACCGACGGACGACGAACCGGTCGACGACGATGACGACGATTCGGCGGATCGCGAACCGGAAGACGATGACGATGACGACGAGGAGACCGACGTCGGTCCGGAGACGTACCACGACTTCGAGGACTTAGACCAGTGGGAGGTCATCGTCGGCTCGCTCTCGGCCGACGAGGACAACTACTACACCGGCTCCCAGTCCGCCGTGCTCGAGATCGACGAGGGCGAGCAGATGGCGAACATCGCACTCGAGCTCGACGAGCCGGAGGACCTCTCGAACATGAACGCCGGACTCGCCGTCATGGCCGAGTCGGTCGAGAACCCCTCGATTCAGCTGTACGACGACGACGGTGACCGGGTCGACGTCATGTGTGAGGTCGCGCCCGATATGCCGTTCATGCGAACCAACTTCGGCATCTCGAACACCAACGGCGACCCCGACCTGTCCCAGATCGAGGAGATCCAGATCGCGTTCGACGCGGCCGAGGATACGACCGCCCGGCTGTGGATCGACGATCTGCACTTCGTTCCACGGGAGCGACCGGGGCTGGTCATGCTCCAGTTCGACGGCGGCTACGAAGGTCATCACAGCACGGCGTTGCCGTTGTTCGAGACCTTCGATTTCCCCGCGACCGCGTTCGTGCCGACCGCTCGCATCCACGAGGACGAAGCCTGGCACGAAAACCGCCTCTCCGAGGACCAGGTCGCAGACCTCCACGACGCCGGCTGGACGATCGCCAGCAACGGCGCAAACGGACAGAACCTCACCGCGCTTAGCGAGCGAACGCCGGAAGGCGAGATCACGAACGCGATTGAGTGGCTCGAAGAGCACGGCTACGAGGACGGTGCCAGGTTCTTCTCGTATCCCGTCGGTGCGTACGACCAGATCTCACTCGAGACTGTCGAGGAACACCACGACGTTGCATTCGCCGGCCGCTATCCGTGCCAGGGACGCGCCGTTCACCCCCACCTCTGTAATCGGGTCGTCAACCCGTCGGTCGCGCAAGCGGAGACGGTGCTCGACAGAACCGCGGAGTACGGTGGCGTCACGACGCTTGCGTACTATCGGATCGATAGCGACGACCGCGAACGACTCGCCGACACGCTATCACACCTGAACGTTCTCGTCCAACGCAACGAGGTCCGGGTGATCACGCCGGAGCAGTTCGCAGACGAGCACGTGTACTGACCAGCGTCACTCCTCGGGATACTTCGGCTCGCGTCGTTCGGCCCGCTCGAGAGCCGTCTCACACCCACTTTTTTCTCGTCGGGTTCGCTCGCGGTGCTCGCTCACCCTCCTCCAAAAAACGTGGACCAAAAAGCCGCTCGTTCGCAGGCTCACTCGCGGGCGTTACTCCTCGGGATACTTCGGCTCGCGTCGTTCGGCCCGCTCGAGAGCCGTCTCGACGACGTCGCGAACGTCCCCGTGGAAGACGCCGCCGTGGCCCGCGTACATGTGTTCGACGCCAGCGGGCATGCGCTCGAGCAGCTCCTCGATGCTCTCGATGAGTCGCTCGCGGGACTGGCCGGCCATGTCGGTCCGGCCGAAGCTGCCGTAATCGAACGCGCCGTCGTCGTGGACGACCACGTCGCCGGAAAACAGCGTGGTGTCAGACACCAGCGAGACGTGGTCGTCGGCGTGGCCCGGCGTGTAGACGACTTCGAAGGACTCGTCGCCGATCGTGATCGCCTCGCCGTCCTCGAGGACGTCGGTTCGACGAGGATGGTGAGCGTAGGCGTAGACGTCGGGATCGAACGCCTCGCAGACGGCCTCGAGTTGCTCGACGTGGTCGCCGTGTTGGTGGGTGAGCACGACGGCATCGACGTCGTCGACGTACTCGCGGATCGCCTCGACGATGCCGTCCATCGTGCCCGCGTCGACCAGCGTCGTTCGCTCGCCGACCGCGAGAAAGACGTTACACGTGAACGTCTCCGCGTCTTCGGTGACGTGGTGGACTTCCATAGCCGTGACATCGATTTCCGCCGGCAAAGTCGTGACGTTACCCGTTCGAGATCCGCGTCGTCTCCATCGAGCCCGCATCGACCCACTCGAATCCCGACTCCTCGGCGACGGCACTCGCCCTCGAGACCGCATCCGGATCGAACGGCTCCTCGAACTCGATGCGGGTCTCCTCGGGCTCTGCGGCTGGAATCTCCGGGAGAAACGCGTCGTCCTCGAGCAGCCCGCGCACCGAGACCGCTCCGCCCGTCTCGAGGGCGGCTCCGAGCGCCAGGTAGCGCTCCTCGTCGTCGTAGGGGTCGACGTCCGAGCCGAACGCGTCGTTCGAGACGCGAGCCGTCGTCGTCGGTCCCGAGAGTTCGCCGAACCCCTCGGTGTCGGTTCGACGGTCCGTTCGCGGGACCGCCGCGGTGCGATCGTTGCGCTCCGTCGACGACTCCCCTTCCCGGTGCGTTCGATCGATCGATCCCTCGAGCGTCCAGCCGTTCGTCTCGCCGGTCCCGGCGTCGCCGGCTCTCGTCCGGTCGGGTTCTGCCTCTTCGATGACCGAGTCTGCAGCCGTTCGGCCGTCGGTCGGCGACCCTGCCGTCTCCGGCGTCGAACCGTCGTTCTCGAGCGCCCACGCCGGCCACGGTTCGCCGTCTCCGTCACCCGTGGGGACGTACGCCTCGAGGTCGTACTCAGGCAACAGCGGTCGGTCGAACGCCTCGATCCGGTCGCCGTAGCGCTCTCGCAGCGCCGTGAGGTCGTCGGTCTCGACCAGCGCTGCCCGCCACCGATCCCGACCCGACGAGAGCAAGACGAACCGGGCGTCGATCCCCTCGAGCAGGACGTCGGTGATACCGTAGAGGACCGCCGGGAGGTTGTCCGTCCCGAGCGGCGTCTCGGGGTAGACGACCGTCGCCCGACGGCGTTTTCCCGCCGCTCCGCTCGCCTCGAGCACCAGCGCCCGCTCGCGTTCGGTCACCGACAGCGACCACTCCATCGCCTCGAACGCCGCCGCCAGTTCGGACGCGAGCGTCTCCGTCGCGTACTGTGCCGAGACGTCGACACCGCGGGCGGACCGACAGATCAACTGCCGGAGCGTCGCCGTCCGGTCTCGGGCGTCTGCGAGCCTGGCGGCGAGTTCGTTCTCGAGCGAGTGCGTCGTCCGCTCGCCCCCGACGTCGGCGGGCGTGACGCCGAATGCACCGAGTACGTCGGCACACACGAGCACGTCCTCGGACGCCCGGGACCGATCCATGTGTGGCGGTTTGCCACCTGAAAGGTTATGTCTTCCGTCAGACAAAACGGCATGAGAACGGCGGATCGAACTTATCGACGTCGCGACGACTCGAGCTCGATGTCGGTATTCTCGAGCAGGTCTTCGACCTCCTCGCGTTTCTCCTGGTGTTCGGCGAGGAACTCCCGCATGAGCTGGGCGGCCTGTTCCTTGCAGTCGCCACAGAGGCGCTCGCCGCCGACGCACTCGTCGTAGACGCGTTTGGCGAACTCGTCGTCGTCGCCGGAAAGCAGGTAGGCGTACAGTTCGTAGACCGGACACTCGTCTGCTTTCCCGCCGAGTTCGCGCTGTTTTGCGGCGGTCTCTCGGCCGCCGGTCGTCGCCGCTTTCACCTTGTCGTAGCCCTCGTCGGGGTCGTCGAGCAGGGAGATGTGACTCGCCGGCTCCGAGGAGGACATCTTCCCACCAGTCAGCCCAGTCATGAACCGGTGGTAGATCGACGACGGCGGCAGGAAGCCGTAGCCGCCGTGGTCAAGTTCAATTTCACGGGCGAGTTCTTTAGCTTCCTGATAATGCATTCCAAATGCATCGATATGATTCTCGTAAACTCGCTTCTTACCGGGAATTGCTTCTATTAGTGCTGAAAACGCTTCTTCAGTTGCGTTTCGATTCAAGAACCGACGTCGGATTTGAAGTGGCTCTTTTCCTGAATTACGAAGTTTTGTGACGAGTGAGTCGAAGGTTTTTGTTGAGATACCTTCTGGAGGGAACGTCTCAACTGCGAAAAGATCGTCAAATACGCTTTCAGCCGATGGATCAGGAAGTCTGAGATTGTTGTCATCGTCGCGGAACGCATCTTTGATGAACAGACCGTCGGACCCTTCGGGTGATCCATGGGCTTCTGCTCCATGTGGGACCTTTTCTTGTAATTCAGCCTGCCGGGAACGATACTTGCTCAGTAACTCTGCTGCGAGGTCACATCGGATAGCTTCTGACTCGAGCCCCTGTGAGTGAGCAGATTCTTCGAGATTGCTGTATGCCCATTCCAACAGTTGGGATTCGGCGTCGGATTCAGTCTCGAAACTGGCAAATGCTTCTGTTACGCCAAAGTAACGCATCCGTTCGGCCAGGTCTCGAGCGAGCCGAACGTGGGGGTCTTGGTCGGCTCCGACGGGGATCACCGTCGGCTTCGGTTCGTCGACCACCTGCGGATAGAGGATGTCGGCCATCTGGGTGACGACCGACTGCATGTGCGAGACGTCCGTCTCGCCATCGAAGCCGTAGATCGCCTGGAACTCCGAGAAGTTCGCCTCCGCGCCGAGTTCGAACGCCAGATCCTGCAGCTCGCGGTTTGCGGACTGGCGATACAGCGTCCCCTCCTCTGGGTCAAAGCCAAGCGCCAGAAGCGACAGCAGGTAGTCCCGGGCGTGTTCGTCGATCTCCGCCCAGGTCATCCCGCGGGCCGCGTGGGCCTCGAGGTCGGCGATCAACGCGTAGGCGTCCCCGCCCTGTTGCTGGTGCCAGATGATCTCGTCGAAGACGAGCTTGTGGCCGATGTGGGGGTCGCCGGTGGGCATGAACCCCGAGAGCGCAGCAAAGGGGTCGTCGTTGGCCATCGCCTCGGCGACGGGTCGGTAGTCGCGGTGGCCGAAGATGACGCCCCGGCGCATCAGGTAGTGGGGAGTCGGGACCTCCTCGAGGAGGGCGTCGAACTCCTCGATGCCGAACTCCTCGAACAGTTTGCGGTAGTCGGAGACGCTCGAGGATCCCCAGGGATCGAGCGCGACGTCGTCAGCTCCTGCTGTCTCACCGTTAGCTCGCGGATCCCCGCCCCCGGATTCTTCGCGTGTCTCGTCTCCGGTCATTGGTTGCGATTTCGCGCCCCGTCGCGCAAAAATCTTTGTCTTCCCTGCCGTGACCTCCTCGAGATGGACCGTGGTCCAGCGCGGTCGCCCGTAACAGTGATTACGACGCCGCGTGGCTATCTCTGTACAGCTGTTCCGCCGCTTTGCGTTCGACACTCCGTACATGGACAACGCTCCACTTCATCCGAGGCGGTTCGTTCGGAACCTGCTCTCGTTGCGATATCGCGAGGTCACGATGACCGCCGCGACCGGAACCGTCGTCGCGCTGTCGATCGTGCTGTTTCCGGGCGTCGATAACGTCCTCGCCGGTATCGACGGCGGAGTCAGCGCCGGAACGCTACTCGTGTTGTTGCTCGTCGCGACGCTTTCCGGGGTCGTGAAAGGTGTCGTCGGCTTCGGTGCGTCGCTTCTGGCGACGCCGATTTTCGCGATCATCATCGATCCGACCGTCGCCGTCATCGTCCTCGCGGTGATGCCGTGGATGATGAATATCTTTCAGATCGGCGAGACCCGGACCGGGCTGGCGTACGTTCGTGAGGACTGGCCACTCGTCGTCCTCGCGATCGTCGGTACCGTACTCGGGCTGTATCTTCTCGCTTCGATCGAGCTGGGAGCGGCCGTCCCGTTTCTCATCGGCGTCTTACTCGTCGCCTACGTCGGCTACGAGATTCTGACCGGGTTCGTCACGATCGACGGGATCGACCACCCGGTGGTGAGCAGCGTCGTCGGCTTCTCCCACGGGTTTCTCATCGCCGTCTCGAACATGGGTCCGGTCCACCCCGCCTACCTGCACACGATCGAACGGGACATCGAACGCTACGTCGGAGGGCTGTCGATCGTCCTCGCCATCATCCTGTCGCTTCGGCTCGTGATGATGTATCCGCTTGGGCTGTTGACGCCGTACCGGCTGTGGCTCGGCTCGGCCATCGCGACCGCCTCGATCGGCGGACTGCTCCTCGGGACGGTCCTGCGTCGTCTCGGGCTCGACCAGTCGCTGTTCGACCGCGCGGTTATCGTGCTGTTGTGTGTCCTCGGGCTGAATCTACTGCGACAAACGGCTCCTGACGTCGTTCTTTGATACGGATTGCTGTACCGATGTCCCGGTGCAACCGCAGAACGGTCGCGGTTGCGCCGGGACAGACGTACAACGGTCCGTATGAGATCGCGTTTCGTCTCGACCGCGACTGACCCTGTGCCAACGTCGGGGCTCGAAAGCGGCGGGCTCGACGCTCTCGAGTTCGTCCGGCCACGTCGGATCGAGCCGTGCGATACGACTACGGCGGTCGTGGTGTCGGGCGTATCATTTCTTTCGAAAGACCGCCCAAACTACCGATTCGTGACGGTATCGTGTTCACGTGGTGTGTTCTCATAACGTACTACAACCGGCGAGATAGCAACCCACTTTAACCCGCGTTGCGAACGTTCTGCCATGACCGAGTACGTCATCATCGGGGACGGCATCTCTGGCAGTTCGGCTGCCGAGACGCTCCGGGAGGAGGACCCGGACGGGAACATCACCGTCATTACCGATGAGGGGGAGCCCCTGTACAATCGCATTCTGATCAAAGAACACGCGAAAGGAAAACTCCCCGAAGCACCCATCTCGATCCACGACGAGCAGTGGTACGAGGACCGGGATATCGATCTCTCGCTTTCTACTCACGTCACGACCGTCGACGTCGACGGGAAGGTCGTCGTCACCCACGAGGGCGAGCAGATTCCCTACGACAAGCTGCTGGTCGCAACCGGGGGGACGCCGACACAGCTGCCGGTGGCAAACAGCGACGCCGACGGGGTTCGTCACTTCTGGACGTTCGAGGACGCTCGCCGGATCCGCGAAGCTGCAGAGAACGCAGAACAAGCCGCCATCGTCGGTGCGGGGCTGCTCGGAATCGACTTCGCGGCGGTCTGTGGCGCACAGGGCGTCTCCGGGAAGTACCTGATGCGTGGCGACCGCTGGTGGCGCTATGCTCTCTCGGAAGACGGTGCCGAGATTATGCACGAAGGGATGCGCGAGAAAGGCGTCGAGCCCGTCTTCGACAGCGGTGTCGACCGCTTCGAGGTCGACGACGACGGCCACGTCACCGCTGCAATCGACCCCAACGGCGACCGGTACGAGTGTGACTGGGCCGGCGTCGCGATCGGACTCACGTTCAACACCGAGTACCTCCACGGCACCGGCATCGAGGAGGAAAACGGCATCCTCGTCGACGAGTACATGCAGACCAACCTCGAGGACATCTACGCCGCCGGCGACATTACGCGATTCCACGACGTCTTGCTCGGCGAGCGCGCCCAGAACGGCTCGTGGGGATCGGCCAAAGAACAGGGGCGAGTCGCCGCGGTCAACATGGCCGCCGACGACGAAGCCGAGGTGTTCGAGTGGGTCTCCTCGTACTCGATCACGCACTTCGACTTTCCGTTTCTCTCCTTTGGCCATCCCACGCTCGGCGACGACCACGCCGAACGCAAGTACTCGGATACCGAGTGGCGACGTATCGCCTTCAAAGACGGCAAGGTCGTCGGCGGCGTCCTCATCGGCGACCTCTCGCCTCAGAGTACGCTCAAACAGCTGATGCGTGACGGACGCGTCGTCGCCGATCAGAAGGAGGTCTTGCTCCAGCCCGAGATCGACCTCGACGACCTCGCGTCGCCCCCGCAGGAACAGTAGCGTCGCCGTTCTCGATCACCGATACCGCTCGGTATCGGCCATCGGTGGCAACGTCCGGAGCTGCTGGCCGACCGTCTCACGAAAAGAGTTAAGTCTGCGCGTGCTAGTATGTACCACGCCCAATGTCCTCAATCGACACTGCTTCCCGAACGCTGACGATTCGACGGACCGACTCGGTGCCCGCCGCCGCCCGAGTTCGACACGTCGACCAACTCGAGGAGTCGGCCCGGGAGCAGTTCTACGATCTCGTCGCATCCGACTCGCCGTCTGCGGCCGTCGACGGGACGTCGTTCGTCGACGGTGAGGTGATCGTCTTCACCGACTACTACCGGATCGACGTCTCCTGATGCAGGTACTTGCGGTATCGAAGCCGTTTTGGCTCGTCCCCGCCACCGCTTCCGTATGAACGGCGGCAGCGACATGACACTCGCGTTCGAACTCGAGGCACTCAAAGAGGTTGCGTCCCCAGAACGGGTCTTCGAGGACGCCCGCGGCTGGTCTGAGTACGTCGGCATCGTCTCCGAGGAGCCGACCTACGTGGTCACGAACTTCACGCGCGAGAATCGCGTCCGACAGGATTTCTTCTCGGGTCCACGCGGCAAACGCGAGAGCCTCTCGAAGGTCAAAGCCCAGTTCAGCACCGAACGTCACGTCTTCATCGGCGCGGGAGACGAGGACGAAGCTCTCGCCGAGGACCTCGAGTGGGAGTATTTAGACGTCGAGGACGCCGCCGAGGCAGCCGAGTGGGAACTCGCAGCCGACGAAGCGGAGGTACCGAGTAATACCGAGCCCGAACGCGACGACTGGCCCTGAGCAGGCGTCCCCTCGCGTCGGCTAGCCGCGGCCCTTATTGGCCCGCCGATCCAACTCGAGGCGATGGCTGAACCCCGCGTTCCGGGCGACGGTGGACGAACGATCGAGCTTCCCTGTGGTGCGACCGTCGATCCCCACGACGTCGACCTCGGGATGCGCGAGTACACCTGTGCGAACGGCGACCGTCACGCGGTCGTCCTCGACGTCCACCCACCGTCGCGGTTCTTCCCGGAGTCGATGGTCGAGGTACTGCGCGAGACGATCGAACCGGCAGACGAGCTCGAGGAGTTCGGTACGCCACACCTGCTCGGGATCGTCATGGAGGAGTTCCCAGCGGAGGTCCTGGCCTACGACGCCTCCGAGGATGGTGCCGTCGGCTACGGCCTGTTGTGGATCGCCGACTTCGATTCGCGCCGACTCCACGAGGTGGTCGTCGAGCTCGTCGTCGAGCTGATGGAACACGCCGTTAGCCACGCCGACGACGAGACTGCCGTCACGGAGTTTCAGTCCCAGCTCGCCGAGTTCGACGTCGAGGCGTTCGTCGAGGAGTACAGACGACAACGGAACTTCGAGAGCGCGGGCGATCGTCCGGTCTGATACGGACCGCTGTCGGTCAGTGCCGGCGAAGCCACAGACGGGTCGCCGGCACATCGGTACAGCAGACCGTATGAGTCGCGTCAGACGCGACTGTCGGCGGTGTGCCAACGCAACCCAATACGAATTTCGAAAAACTCCTTCGAGAATCGTATCGTTTCGTGGGGCTTATTACGATGTGCGAACTTCGAACGGACAAGGACCGATGAGTACGGATCACGACAGTGCCGGAGACGGCACAGGGGACGGACGCACGATTCTACTGATCGGCAGCGGACCGATACAGATCGGTCAGGCTGCCGAGTTCGACTATTCGGGTGCACAGGCCTGTCGGGCACTCCAGGAGGAGGGTGCAGAGGTCGTGTTGGTCAACTCGAATCCGGCGACGATTATGACCGACCCGGAGATGGCCGACGAGGTGTACATCGAGCCGATCACCACCGAGGCGATCGCCGAGATCATCCGGGAAGAGAACCCCGACGGCGTCATCGCCGGGCTGGGCGGCCAGACCGGGCTGAACGTCACGGCCGAACTCGCAGAGGAGGGCGTCTTAGAGGAGCACGACGTCGAGATCATGGGGACGCCGCTGGACACGATCTACGCGACCGAGGATCGTGATCTGTTCCGCCAGCGGATGGAGAAGATCGGCCAGCCGGTTCCCGCCTCGACGACGATCGCACTCGACGAGGGTGAGGAGGTCTCGGAACTGACCGAGGACGACATCGAGGACCGGGTTCAGGACGCCGTCGACGAGGTCGGCGGCCTGCCGGTTATCGCCCGCACGACGTACACGCTGGGCGGTTCCGGCTCCGGCGTCGTCCACGAGTTCGACAAACTCGTCGAACGTGTCCGGAAGGGGCTGCGCCTCTCGCGCAACAGCGAAGTGCTCATTACGGAGTCGATCTCCGGCTGGGTCGAGTACGAGTACGAGGTGATGCGCGACGCCGACGACTCCTGTATCATCATCTGTAACATGGAGAACATCGACCCGATGGGCATTCATACGGGGGAGTCGACGGTCGTCACGCCCTCCCAGATCGTCCCCGACAAGGGCCACCAGGAGATGCGAACTGCCGCCCTCGACGTCATCCGCGAACTCGGCATCCAGGGTGGCTGTAACATCCAGTTCGCCTGGCACGACGACGGCACCCCCGGCGGCGAGTACCGCGTCGTCGAGGTCAACCCCCGCGTCTCGCGCTCGTCTGCACTCGCCTCGAAGGCGACCGGCTACCCGATCGCCCGCGTCACCGCGAAGGTCGCCCTGGGCAAACGGCTCCACGAGATCGAAAACGAGATCACCGGCGAGACGACGGCGGCGTTCGAACCCGCGATCGACTACGTGGTTACCAAAGTCCCGCGCTGGCCCAAGGACAAGTTCGACGACGTCGACTTCGAGCTGACGACGGCGATGAAGTCGACCGGCGAGGCGATGGCCATCGGGCGGACCTTCGAGGAATCCCTGCTGAAGGCGCTTCGCTCCTCGGAGTACGAGCCAAGCGTCGACTGGGCGGACGTAAACGACGAGGAACTCGAGGAGCGCTACCTCGAGCGTCCCTCGCCGGACCGCCCGTACGCGATGTTCGAGGCCTTCGAGCGGGGCTACAGCGTCGACGAGGTCGTCGAACTCACCGGCATCTTCGAGTGGTACACCGAACGCTTCAAGCGCATCGCCGACTCGACGCGTGCCGCCCAGGAGGGTGACTTCACCGACGCCGCGATCGCCGGCCACACCAACGCCGCGATCGCTGCGGCCGCTGGCGGCGAGACCGACGTCGACGCCGTCGAACAGGAGGTGCCCGGTCGCACCTACAAGCAGGTCGATACCTGCGCCGGCGAGTTCGAGGCCGAGACACCGTACTACTACTCCGCCCGCAAGAACGAGTTCGAGGCCGGCCCCCTCGAGGGCCAGGCCGCCGCGGGCGAACTCGAGGTCGACCCCGAGGTCGAGAGCGTCATCGTCGTCGGCGGTGGCCCGATCCGGATCGGGCAGGGCGTGGAGTTCGACTACTGTTCGGTCCACGCCGTCCAGGCGCTGCGCGAACAGGGTATTGACGCCCACGTCATCAACAACAACCCGGAGACGGTCTCGACGGACTACGACACCTCCGACGGACTCTTCTTCGAGCCGATCACGGCCGAGGAGGTCGCAGACGTCGCCGAGGCGACCGACGCCGACGGCGTGATGGTCCAGTTCGGCGGCCAGACCTCGGTCAACATCGCCGAACCGCTACAAGACGAGATCGACCGCCGCGACCTCGAGTGTGAGGTCATGGGCACGAGCGTCGAGGCGATGGACCTGGCCGAGGACCGCGACCGGTTCAACGCCCTGATGGACGAACTCGGGATTTCCCAGCCCGACGGCGGCACGGCCGTCTCGAAAGAGGAGGCCCTAGAGCTCGCCCACGAGATCGGCTACCCCGTGCTCGTCCGCCCGAGCTACGTCCTCGGCGGCCGTGCGATGGACGTCGTCTACGACGACGACGAACTCGAGACCTACATCGAGGAGGCGGTGCGGGTGAGCCCGGACAAGCCGATCCTCGTGGACGACTTCCTCGAGGACGCGGTCGAACTCGACGTCGACGCCGTCGCCGACGGCCGGTCGGTGCTGATCGGCGGCGTCATGGAACACGTCGAGAGCGCGGGCGTCCACTCGGGCGACTCCGCCTGTATGATCCCGCCACGCTCGCTCGACGAGGAGACGATGGCCCGCGTACGCGAGGTCACCGAGGACATCGCGGTGGCGCTGAAAACGCGTGGCCTGCTGAACGTCCAGCTCGCCGTGAAAGACGGCGAGGTGTACGTCCTCGAGGCCAACCCCCGGTCCTCCCGGACGGTGCCGTTCGTCTCGAAGGCCACGGGCGTGCCGATCGCCAAACTCGCCGCGAAGGTGATGGCCGGCGAGACCGTAGCGAGTCTCGACGTCGACGAGCAGATCCCCGAACATACGTCGTTCAAGGAGGTCGTCCTGCCGTTCGACCGCCTGCCGGGTTCGGACCCACGCCTCGGTCCCGAGATGAAATCGACGGGCGAGGTCATGGGGACGGCAAGCGACGTCGGCATGGCCTACTGGAAGTCCCAGCAGGCCGCCCACAACGACGTCAGCGAGGGCACTGCCGTGGTCGACCTCGAGGTCGACGGCTTCGAGGACTTTTTCGAGGTCGCCGAGTTCGACGACGTCCCGGCAGCCATCCGCGAGGGCAAGGTCGACTTCATCGTCAGCCGCGACCGCGAGGCCTTAGAGATGGCCGTCGAGGAGGAGATCCCCTACCTCTCGACGGTGGCAAGCGCCGAGGCCTACCTCGAGGCACTCGAAAGTGCCACGGCTGCAGACGACCTCGAGGTGGCGGCGGTGACCGACCGGCCCAAGCGGACGGCCGACTGGGGCGACGAATAGCGGTCGGCTACCGTTCGAGTTCGGCCGGCGAATCGGTCGCGATCCAGCAGTCGGGTTCGTCTCGATCGCGGAGCTCGAGGGTGCCGTCCGAGCAGACGACCAGTTCGTACCGGTGGTCCATACGCGAGTATCGACTCCGGTCGGTTATCGTAACGGACTCGCTACCTGCGGGTTCGCCGATGGTATGTGGCAGATAACGAGTAGTCCACGTGTCGAAACCCCGTCCTCGTGAACGGTCGACCGACGAGCCGTCGCTGCCCGAACTGGTCGATTCGTGACCCGGCAACGCGAACTAACTTAAATGTGGCGTCTTCTCGAAACGTCCTCGAGCGAGTGCGCCGGTCAGCCGATTCGGGAGAGCCGATGTAACCGGCCGTATTCCGGCGGTTTTCCGCCCCGACCTCGCTTGCCACATCAGGAGACGAATCACAGATACCGGTACTTTTATGTAGAAGGACAATCATAGCTCCGGGTGACTATGAGCCAGCGAATGCAGCAGGGTCAGCCGATGATCGTAATGAGCGAGGACTCCCAGCGCGTCAAAGACGAGGACGCGCAGGACTACAACATCAGCGCAGCCCGTGCGGTCGCCGAGGCCGTCCGGTCCACACTCGGCCCGAAGGGGATGGACAAGATGCTCGTCGACTCGATGGGGTCGGTCACCATCACCAACGACGGCGTCACCATCTTAAAGGAGATGGACATCGACAACCCGACGGCCGAGATGATCGTCGAGGTCGCCGAGACCCAGGAGGACGAGGCCGGCGACGGGACCACGACGGCCGTCGCGATCGCGGGTGAACTGCTCAAAAACGCCGAGGACCTCTTAGAGCAGGACATCCACCCCACCGCGATCATCAAGGGCTTCCACATGGCCGCCGAGCAGGCCCGCGAGGAGACCGACGACATCGCCACGGAAGTTGACACGGAGGACGAGGATCTCCTGCGTTCGGTCGCTGAGACGTCGATGACCGGCAAGGGTGCGGAGGTCAACAAAGAACACCTCTCTCGTCTCATCGTCGACGCCGTCGCAAGCGTCACCGTCGAGAACGACGAAGGCGAGAACGTCGTCGACCTCGAGTTCCTCAACATCGAGAGCCAGGAGGGCCGTGGCGTCGGCGAGTCCGACCTGCTCGAGGGCGGTATCGTGGACAAAGATCCCGTCCACGACAACATGCCCGCCGAGGCCGAGGACGCCGACATCCTGCTGTTGAACGACCCGATCGAGGTCGAAGAGACCGACGTCGACACCGAAGTCTCCGTTACGGATCCCGACCAGCTCCAGCAGTTCCTCGACCGCGAGGAAGAACAACTCCGCGAGAAGGTCGATCACATCGCCGACCTCGGTGCCGACGTCGTCTTCTGTCAGAAAGGCATCGACGACCTCGCCCAGCACTACCTCGCGAAGGAAGGCATTCTCGCGGTGCGTCGCGCCAAGAAGTCCGACCTCGAGTTCCTTCAGGAGGTCGTCGACGCGAACGTCGCCTCCGACTTAGAGAGTGCGACCGAAGACGACCTCGGCCAGGGCGACATCACTCGCGACGACGAGGACGAGCTGTTCTACGTCGAAGGCGAGGACGCCCACGGCGTTACCCTCCTGCTGCGTGGTTCGACCGAGCACGTCGTCGACGAACTCGAGCGTGGCGTCAACGACGCGCTCGACGTCGTCGCCCAGACCGTCTCCGACGGCCGCGTCCTCGCAGGTGGCGGTGCGATCGAGGTCGAACTCGCCTCGCGCCTGCGTGACTACGCCGACAGCGTTTCGGGTCGCGAACAGCTCGCCGTCGAGGCCTTCGCCGACTCGCTCGAGCTCGTCCCGCGCGTGCTCGCCGAGAACGCCGGCCTCGATTCGATCGACACGCTCGTCGACCTCCGTGCGGCCCACGAGGACGGCGACGTCGAAGCCGGCCTGAACGTCTTCTCGAGCGACGTCGAGGACACGTTCGAGGCTGGCATCGTCGAACCGGCCCACGCCAAAGAACAGGCCGTCACCTCCGCCAGCGAGGCCGCGAACCTCGTGCTCAAGATCGACGACATCATCTCCGCCGGCGACCTCTCGACGGACAAAGGCGACGACGAGGAAGGGGGTGCCCCCGGTGCCGGCGGCATGGGCGGCGGCATGGGCGGCATGGGCGGCATGATGTGACGACGGCGTCGTAACCGTCTCACCCGACGGAGCGTCGACCGGCCCAGTGTCCACCCGATCGCGTTTCGACGGCTGTCGCGTCCTGTGTGCCGTCTCGAGTGCGATCGGTGTGTGAACGGTGTTCGTCGCCAGTATCATTGACTATCCGTTCGACGTATCCGACAGGATAGCGCCGCCTTCCGGCGGACGCGACGAACGATCAGTCCTGTTCGATCTCGAGTTCGAACTGCTCGTTCTCGGAGACGGGATTCAGGACGACGCTCGTGTTCGATTCTTTGATGTCGGGATCGGTTAGCAGCTCCTTGATCTGCTTGTTCATCCCGTCGGTGTCCGCGAACTTGCCGATGGCGATGACGTCGTAGTCGCCGGTGACCTCGTAGACGCTCGTCATCTGGCGGTGTTCGCGGAGACTGTCGGTGATCTCGGGCAAGGCGTGTCCCTCGACTTTGAGCTGGATGATCGCGGTGACGTCGTATCCCAACGCGTCGTAGTTGACTCGCGGCGTGTATCCCTCGATCACGCCCTCTTCTTCGAGGTCCGAGAGGTGATTCGAGACCGTCGTCACGGAGACGTCGAGCTCTTCGGCCAGGCTCCGCAGACTCGCCCGACCGTCGCCCAGGAGTGCATTCACCAACTTCGAATCGAGATTTTCGTACGTCATCACGTGCAACAACTCATTCCTCCCTTTAGAACTTTACGAATATGCAGTTTCGGAGTGTGGAGCGGAGATTTGCTCGGATCAGTAGGGTTTTAGTCACAGGGATAGTTGGATACGACGACTAGAGAATGACAACTGGCAATCTCACCACGACGGAACGAGAGGTCCTAGACGAGATCGACGCGAACGACGTCGACTTCCTTCGCCTGCAGTTTACCGACATTCTGGGGACGGTAAAGAACGTCTCGGTCCCCGCCCGCCAGGCCGAGAAGGCGTTTACCGAGGGGATCTACTTCGACGGCTCCTCGATCGAAGGCTTCGTCCGGATTCAGGAATCGGACATGCGTCTCGTTCCCGACCCGGAGACGTTCGCGATCCTCCCCTGGCGACAGGACGAGGAAAGCGCCGCCGCCCGGATGATCTGTGACGTCTACAACACGACCTCGGGCGAACCGTTCGTGGGCGATCCCCGGTACATTCTCACGCAGGCGCTCGAGCGAGCCCGGGAGATGGGGTACACCGTCAACGCCGCCCCCGAACCCGAATTCTTCCTGTTCGAAGAAGACGAGGATGGCCGGGCGACGACCGAGACCAACGACGCCGGCGGCTACTTCGATCTCGCGCCGAAAGATCTCGCCAGTGACGTTCGCCGTGACATCATCTACGGTCTCGAGTCGATGGGCTTCGAAGTCGAGGCCAGCCACCACGAAGTCGCCGAGGGCCAACACGAGATCAACTTCGAGTACGACGACGTTCTCACGACGGCGGACAACGTCGCGACCTTCCGGACCGTCGTCCGGGCGATCGCCGCCGAACACGACCTCCACGCGACGTTCATGCCGAAACCGATCGCCCGCATCAACGGCTCGGGTATGCACACGCACGTTTCGCTGTTCGACGATGACGGCGAGAACGCCTTCCACGACGAGGACGACGAGTTCGACCTCTCGGAGACGGCTCATGCCTTCCTCGCGGGCGTCTTAGAGCACGCGCCGGCGATCACGGCGATCTGTAACCCGACGGTCAACAGCTACAAACGGCTGGTTCCGGGCTACGAAGCACCCGTCTACGTCGCCTGGTCCGACCGTAACCGCTCGGCACTGATCCGCAAGCCCGCCGCCCGGGTGCCCGCAGCCTCCCGGGTCGAACTTCGCTCGCCCGACCCCTCGTGTAACCCCTACCTCGCGCTGGCGGTCATCCTCCAGGCCGGCCTCGACGGCATCGAACGCGACCTCGAGGCTCCCGAACCGGTTCGGGAGAACATCTACGAGTTCGACGAACGGAAACGCGAGGAGTACGGCATCGACACGCTGCCGGCGAACCTCGGCGAAGCGGTCGACGCCCTCGAGGACGACGAGGTCGTCTACGACGCACTCGGCGAGCACGTCGGACCGAAGTTCGTCGAGGCGAAACGACGGGAGTACGAAGAGTACATGATCGACGTCTCGGAGTGGGAACTCGACCGGTATCTCGAGACGTTCTAGACGTCCGTTTCTCGTCTTTCGTCCCGTCTACACTCGATTATGTGAGCTAAACCGGATCTCAATCTCACCTCGCCGGTTCGGGCTCTGTCGACGAGCGACGCGTGATTCGTGACGGAACGAACGCGGGCAAAGAGACGACGGTCGCCGCGGCGACGAACCCGACGATCCACCTGGCGAGGAGGCCGTCGGTCACCGTGAGCACGAGTGCGACCAGTCCTAGCGATCCGACCCCGGCGACGGCCAACCCGGCACCCGTCGGCGTTCGTGGCCAGGGATCACGCGGCGGCGTCGCCAGCCGCCAGGCGACGAGCGCGCCGACTGCACCGCCGAGGAGCGTGGCCGCGTCTGGTTCGGCGCTGACTGCCAGCGCGACGACGCCGACGGTCGCGGCGAGGCCGAACGCGGCCGTTGCCCGATCGTCGATCCGGCGGACGACGGCGAATGCAACCACGAGATACGTCACACCGACCCCGAGTCCGACGACGACGTCGATGGGATAGTGGACGCCGACGGCCACCCGCGAGAACGCCACGAGGATTGGAATCAGGCCGGCGACGACGAGGCGGTCGCGACGCCGACCGACGTCGCTCTCGAGGGCGAACATGCCCCAGACGACGACCGCGGCGAGGGCGTGACCGCTCGGAAACGCCGGCGTATGAACCTCCACGAGCGGTGCGTAGAACAGCCCCGCGACGGTCGGCAGCGCCGCCGGTTCGATGGCCGGTCCGACACCTGGTCGGGAAACTGCGAAGACGCTTTTGATTCCGACCATCAGGGCGTACCCGCCCATGACGATCCCGAGCCACGGTGCGAACCGACGTCGGTCGACGAACCAGAACGCGAGGACGACGACGGGCGCGACGAACCACACGCTTCCGAGATACGAGAGGACGGCAAAGAGCAGCGCCATCCACTCGGGGAACGCGTCTCTGACGGCCTCGACGGTAGCTGGTTCGAACCACATAGCTGGCGTGATCGACGCAGCTGGGGACGGGGACGATGGAGGGTCGACGGTCGAAGACACGACATCGACATCAAAGAAAGTGTCGGCGACCGACGATATCGCCAGAATCATACTGTCGGTCATGGACCGGTGAACTGGTGTGTGCCAGCGCCGGCGGTACAGCCCATGTCACCCCGTCCTCTCTCACGGATAGGTAACGTATGTATGACCGACAGTATCAGGAACGCCACTCGCCGATTCGATCGCGAAGCCGACCCGGAACGCCGAGGACGGAAAGCCCCGCGCCGAAAAGTACCATCAGCAGGTAGACGCCGATCGTCGAAGTCCAGACGACGAACATCGCGAGGATCGCCCACCCGCCGGAGAGAAAGTAAAAGGCCGCGATTGTCATCGCCGTACCGTACCCCAAGACCAGGTACGGTCCCCAGCCACGGGCGTGACTCTGCCGGATACGCCGCCGGACGTATCGTTTGAGTTCCCCCTCGAGCGATTCTTTCCGGACGGTCCGGCGGTCGACGTCCTCCTCGAGGTCCTCGAGCTCGTCCCGCAATCGCTCGATCTCCTCGCGCAGGACGTCGGGATCGTCGGCGCGGTCGCTCGTTCGCGCACTCGCCCGTCGATCACCCGGCTCGTCGTCGCCCTCCGTGGCGTCGTCGGTCATCGCTTCGTGACGAACCTGTCGCGCGCCGGGACTTTGTAGCTGCCGGTCCAGATCGCGGCCGGCGAGTACGGCGTTGAGGATTGCCCCGAGGACGAGCACCATCGAACCGACGTACAGCCACGTGAGGACGAGAAAGACGCCCCCGAGTGCGCCGTACAGCGCGTACGTCCCCGCAAGCGCCGTGTAGACGCTGAAGGTCCTGCTCAGGAGCGTCCAGCCGAGAGCCGCAAGCGCCGCACCCGGCAACGCCTCCCGGAGGCTGACGTTCGCGTCGGGAAACACGACGTACATCGGAAGGAAGGCGACGAGCAGCGTGACGACGAGCAGAACTGGCCCGAATACGGCGAGCACGTCCGTCGTCGCCGCGCCGATGGCAGCTTCGATCGTCCCGAGCGCGAGCAGCCCGAACGTGACCGCGACGAGTACGATCGCGCCGTCGAGAAACTCCCCGAGTAACGACTTCGATTCGACGCTGCCGTACACTTCAGAGAACGCACGATCGAGTCCGCGTAACACCCGCGTGCCGCTCCAGACGAGTCCGACGAACCCGACGACCGTCGCACCACCCCTGCCGGTCTCTTCGGTGATCGCCTCCGCGAGCAGCTCCTGTGCACTCGGGGTGAGCACGTCACGTACCGCCTCCGTCGCGAGCTCGGCGAGTACCTCGCCGCCGACGAGCGTCGCGACGGCGACGCCGAGCAACGCGAGCGGAATCAACGAGACGAACGCGTAGAACGCGACGCCCGCGGCCACGAAGGTGAGTTGCTCGGCTCGAGCCAGCCGGATTACGCGTCGGACGGTCCGAGGGCTGTCTCTGTCGTCGGTCACGGAAACTACGTCGACGCCGAGAGACAAATATGCGAACGGGTGGGCGTCGCGACACTGCGAACGGCGACCCACGTCCATTACATCGAGGTAACGTGTTTGTCTGCTACACTACTTACTTTACAATCACACCTGTATTATCCACCGATGGTCGAAACCGTTCTGTTGGTCGGGATCGTCGCCTCGATTTTCGTCGGGTTCAACATCGGCGGATCGTCGACGGGGATCACGTGGGGGCCGTCCGTCGGCGCGGGAATCGTAACGAAGACGACGGCGGCGGCGGTCATGACGTTTTTCGTCTTTCTCGGCGGGTGGACCGTCGGTCGGAACGTGATGGACACCCTTAGCGAGGGTATCGTCACGATCGATCTCACGCTGACGGCGGGTGTCGCCGTCCTCTTTTTCATCGGACTGGGGATTCTCGTCGCGAACATCTTCGGCGTCCCCGTCCCGACGTCGATGACGACCGTCGGCGCGATCGCCGGGCTGGGACTCGCGACCGACACGCTCAACTACGAGACGGTCGCGTGGATCATCTCCTGGTGGATCGTGACGCCGATCGTCGGATTCTGGGCCGGTGGGATCATCGGCCGTTACATCTATCCGTGGGTCAACCGGCGGGTACAGATCGAGACGTCCGACGGGCCGTTGCTCGCTTTCGATCGTAGCGGCGCGGTTCCGACGCCGACGCTGGGTCCGAACACGACCAGGGTGGAACTCGCCACCACGGCGCTCGTTCTCGTCATCGGCTGTTACATGGCGTTCAGCGCTGGCGCGAGTAACGTCCCGAACGCCGCTGCGCCGCTTGTCGGCGGCGTCGATGGGCTGGACGTCGACGCCGCGATCGTCGTCGCCACGCTCGCGATCGGCCTCGGCGGGTTTACGATCGCTCGCCGGACGATGGAGTCGGTCGGCGGCGAACTGAGCGACATCCCGCTTCTTGCGGCACTATTCGTCATGGTGACCGCATCCACGATCACGACCCTCCTCTCGTGGGCCGGCATCCCGATCAGTCTCGTGATGGCGACGGTGATGACGATCGTCGGCATCGGGTGGGGTCGGGCGACCCGTCCAATCACCGTCCGCGAGGCGGTCACCCGCGAGCCGGAGATCGAAGAGCGTGAGATCGAACTCGGCGCCATCGTCGCCGAAGAGAAAGAAGGCGAAGAGGCACCGCCCATCGGCGAGGAAGAGCCCGAAGAAGTGCTTCGTGGCGAAGACCTGTTCAACCCCCGGGCGGTGATCAAGTACGTCTCGATGTGGATCATCGGGCCGTCGATGTCGACGATCCTGGCGTACGGGTTTTTCCTCCTCCTGCCGGGGATCGCTTGACGGAAACTTACGTCCCCGGACGGCGTACCGTGGCGTATGCTCTCGACGATCCTCGTTCCGATGGACGACTCCGAGCCGGCCGGCCGCGCCCTCGAGTACGCACTCGACAATCACCCAGACGCCGCGGTCACCGTCCTCCACGTCGTTGGCGTCCCGTCGATGATGATGGGCGACGCGGTGAGTCTCACGCTCGAGGACGACATCAGCGAGGCCGCAGCCGACCGCGCCGAGCCAATCTTCGACCGCGCCCACGAGATCGCAGACGAGCGAGACCGAGAGATCGAGACGATCGTCGGGTTCGGCCACCCGGCCCGGAACGTCATCGACCGCGCCGACGACTACGACACGGTCGTTCTCGGGAGTCACGGCGAGGACTGGAGCCGTGCGACGCGTCAGTTTCTCGTCGGGAACGTCGCCGAGACGGTCTCCAAGCGGGCGCCGGTGCCGGTGACGATCGTACGCTGATACGGATTGCTGTACCTATGTCCCGGGGCAACCGCAAGACGGGACGCGGTTTCCCCGGTACGGACGTACAGCAGTCAGTATGAAACGTCGGCTACGACTCCGACTCGTCTCCGACCGACTCCTCGATGATCTCTTCGACCTCGTCCTCTCGAGGCCGTCGGTCGACCCGTTCCTCGACGGCTTCGACCTGCGCCTGCACTCCTTCGACTTGCTTCTCTACCGTCTCGCCGACCGTTTTCTCGACTGTCTCTTCGACGGTCTCCTCGACGGCCTGGGTCATCCAGTCGGGATCGAACCGGGCCATCTTCCAGACGACGTGGACGACGTAAGCTGAGAAAACGCCCAGGCCGAACGCGATCCCGATACCGAACTCGAGGGTCGCGATCAACACGATCGCGAGGACGATCAACGCTCCGTACGCGAGGTCGACGGCCGCGTCGACGCGAACTGGGTTCAGCATGGCTGATCGGTATAGAGGTCGGTACACGGTTTCACGCGCTGTGAACCGGATCCCGCTCGAAGACGACTGTTCCGTTGGACCGCCTGCCAATCCGTGGCCATGACGTCTGCTATACGTTAGACGGTTGAAACCCTTTGGCAAGCAGTCGATAGATGGCACGATACGCCTCGGCGTCAGCGCGTGTCGACGTCTTTCGTCGGCTGTGTCCGATCGATCACTCACCCGTCCCGTCTCTCGTCGCCGCACGAATCTCGGCGACGTCGGCGTCGGTCTTGAACGTCGTCCCGCCGTAGTGTGCCCGCGACGCCTCGTGGCCAGCCGCCTCGAGATCGGAAAGGAACTCGTCCATCGCGTTCGCGGAGACGCCCCACTCCTTGCAGAGGCGATGCTGGTCGTAGTGGGTCGGAACGGCGAGTTCGGCCGCGAGCGTCTCGAGCAACGCACGACCCGTCTCGGCGGTCCCGAACGCGTCGGGAACCCGCTCGCGGACGTCGGCGACGAACTCGGGTTCGCAGGTGCGTCCGAGCCAGACCGGACCTGCCGTGAGCATCCGTTCTCCCCCGCAGTTGGGACAGGTCTCGAGCGGGTTCGCGATCAATCCAGGATCGGCCTCCCGGTAGAGACAGTCCTCGCAGTGATAGAGGTGGCCGAGTTCTTCGAGGGTGGCGTCGGCGCTCGTCGCCTTCTGCTCGAGCTCGAGGTAGGTCCGGACGTAGTGACTCGAGGCGTGTGTCAGCAACGGCGTGACGCCGACGTCGTGGCGAGCAGCGGTGCGAGCCAGCGCAGATACCAGGATTCGAACGCCCATCTCGGCGTGGTAGTCGGTGTTTCGCGGGACCGCTGAGTACGACCGGACGCCGCTTGCGAAGTGTGCGCCACAAAGCGGCGCGGTATCGGTCGCGGTGACACAGAGCAGGTCCCGACAGTTCGCGACGGCGGCGTCGGCAAACGGCATCGGCGTTCCGTAGGGATCGAGATCGATCACGTCGTAGTAGTCCTCGTGCATGACGACGTTCGCGTCGCCGTGGACGACGCCGGCGTCGCAGTCGTTTCGCCGGCAGTTCTCGCGGGCGAGCGACACCGCCTCGCGGTCGCGATCACAGCAGGTCACCTCCCAGCCGTCGGCCCCAGCGCGGATCCCCCGGACGCCGCTTGCCGTCATCGCGTCGAGATAGGAGTCGGCGCGAGGCTCGCGCTCGCGGTAGGCTCGCAGGGTCGCGATCGTCAGATCCCGGTTTAACTCCTGTCGTGGATTGTAGAACACCGACTCCTCGACGCCGTCGGTCGACTCCCCCGGAACCTCGAACTCGAGGCCGCCCTCCGTCACGCGCATACGACTCACTCGAGTGGCGACGGCGTTAAACGACGTGGTCCGCCGCCGGTGGAAACGTCGCGACTACGACTTCGATCTCGCTCGCGACGAGACAACCAAACCGATTTTACAGTCCGGTGCAGAGTCGGTGACGTGTCCGAGGCGAATCCGGTCGAGCAGTGGGAAGCCCGACTCGAGGAAGCCGGAGAGCTGACACCGGCACTCGTCGGTCGGATCACGGATTTACACGGCGACCGCGGCGCGAAAGCCATCGAGGCCGTCGCCGAGGGCCGGGTGAAAGTCTACCGCGATTTCACCGTCGTCGTCGGCTACGAGGACGAGTACGTCGTCGAGGGCCGGGGCTGTACCTGCAAGGACAGCGAGTACAACCTCGACCCCGACGATCCGACCGACCTCTGCTGGCACGCGCTCGCGGTCGCTATCGGCCGTCGGATCGGCCACGTCGACTACCACGACATGTGGTACTCGGACGTCCGGGAGTTCCTGTGATGGCCGACCCGTCGTGTACTGACGCCGAAAATTGTAATACCCTCTCGTGCGATCCGTTACCATGGGAGTTGCCTGTTCGCTATACTGTACACTCACTGTGAGCAATCTGAGTGCAATCGTCGCCGCGTTACAGCCCGAGACCATCTCCAGGATGGGGCTTACCCCAGCCGTCACGTTCTCGTTGCTTTCCGATCGACGGCGACGCCGTCTCCTGTCGTTGCTGTCGGACCGGCGTGCCGTTCGAATCGACGAGGCGGTCGCGTGGATCGCCGCCTGCGAGGCGGAGACGACGCTCGAGGAAGTACCCACGGAGACGAAACGACGCGTTCGGGTATCACTCGTCCACGTCCATCTGCCGAAACTGGCCGACGCGGGCGTCGTCGACTACGACCCGCGCCACGGAGACGTCGTTCTGACAGACCGGGGCGAGACACTCGTCCGAACGCTGTCGGCGTTGCAACTCGAGACGTCACCGCCACGGAGCGACGCTCCTGACTGACGATTATCGTTGTGCACAGAGGTTCACGAAGTTTCGCAGAATCTGCAGCCCCGTCTCGCCGCTTTTCTCCGGGTGAAACTGGGTGCCGAAGACGGTTCCGTCCTCGCTGGCGACGACCGAGGGAAACGCGCGACCGTAGTCGGTCGTCGCGACGGTCGCGTCGCCGTCGTCCGGGCGGGCGTAGTAGGAGTGGACGAAGTAGGCGTACTCCCCCTCGACTCCCGCGACCAATGGGTGCTCGCGCTCGACCGACAGCTCGTTCCAGCCCATGTGGGGGACTTTCTGGCCCTCGTCGAAGCGGACGTTGGTCCCTGGGACCAGGTCGAGCCCTTCGACGGCGGCCTCGCCGTCGGTTTCGCCCTCCTCGCTTGCGGTGAGCAGCATCTGCATCCCGAGACAGATGCCAAACAGCGGCTGGTCGCGTTCGGCGACCGCGAGCAGATCCTCGCGGATCGGAGCGGCGTTCTCGACGCCCTCGCGAAACGCCCCGACGCCGGGGAGGACGACCCCGTCGGCGTCTGCGAACGCGTCGGGATCGTCGGTGATCGCCACCGCGGCACCGGCGCGCTCGAGTCCGCGCGTGACGCTGCGGAGGTTCCCGAGGCCGTAGTCGACGACGACCACCGACGCGATCGGCTCGTCGGTGGCGGGGGTGGTCGTGTTCATGTCTGTCTCTGTCCGTCGGCGGTGGGTGGGCAAGTGTATTGCCCTTTGGCACGAACGCGTCTCGGTGGTCGACCGGTCACGATCAGGCCATCATCCCGAACGAACGGAGCATCCCGCTTATCAGCGCCTTGACGACGATGCCGAGGCCAGCCAGCACGAGGGCGATACCGGCGGCGATCTGTAAGCTCGCGTGTGCGACGAGGGCGATGCCGGCGAGCATGACCACGATGCCGGCGATGCCGACCGGTCCGAGATTGTCGAGCATGGACCGGTGTGGACGGTCGACGGGCATAAACGCCGTGATTCACAGAGGCGACCGGAATCGATTGCGGCGGGCGGGCCGAAATCGATAAAGGATTAAACGCCTCGAAACCCAATTTCGGCCTATGAGTGACGACGGCGACGGTCGAACGAACCTCCGGATGCCAGAGGAAGACGAGGTATTCGCGACCGTCACGGACATGCTCGGGGCGAATCGCGTCAAAGTACGGTGTGCCGACGGCAAAGAACGCACGGCACGCATCCCCGGCAAGATGCAAAAACGCATCTGGATCCGCGAAGACGACGTCGTGCTGGTCGAACCGTGGGACTGGCAGGACGAGAAAGCCGACATCACCTGGCGGTACGAGAAAAGCGACGCCGATCAGCTGCGCCGGGAAGGACACATCCAGTAACTGCTCGCTTCGCTCGCAGTTTTGACACCTGCCGATGAGCCGTCCGAGACGCGCTGTCGCGCGTCTCCCTGCGGGGTGTGACCCCTAGGCGATCTCGTCGTACTGCTCGGCGAGCTTCTCGGCGGCTTCGCCGAGCTGGTTGCGTTCGAACTCGGGCAGCTCCCACTCGACGACTTCCTCGACGCCGTCGGAGCCGAGCTTGCAGGGGACGCCGAAGGCGGTATCCTCGTGGCCGTACTCACCCTCGAGTTTGACACTCGCCGGCACCACTTCGCCCGTGTCGCGGAGGATGGCCTCGACCATGTGGCCGACGCCCGTGGCGGGGCCCCACTCCGTCGCGCCCTTGCGCTCGATGACGTTCATCGCCGAGGTCTGGAGCTCGGAGAGCAGCTCCGCTTTTTCCTCGTCGGAGAACTCGAGGTCCTTGCCGTTGACCCGGACTTTCGAGAAGACGGGGACCTGAGCGTCGCCGTGTTCGCCGAGGATCGTCGCCTCGACGTTCTGGACGGGGGCGTCGTAGCGTTCCGAGATGACGTAGCGGAACCGAGCGGAGTCGAGTCGGCCGCCGAAGCCGATCACCTGCTCGCGTGCCAGATCGCCCGATTCGTAGAGGTGACGGTTGAGCAGGTCGACGGGGTTCGAGGTGGTGATCGTGATGAAGTCGTCGTTGTGCTCGGCGAGCGAGGAGCCGATGTCTTCCATGATCGGGGCGTTGTCGCCCGCGAGGTCGATGCGAGTCTGGCCGGGCTGGCGCGGAATGCCGGCCGTGACGACGACGACGTCCGAGCCGGCGGTGTCCTCGTAGCCCCCCTGTCGGATCGTCGTGTTCGAGTCGTAGGCGACCCCGTGGTTCACGTCGGCTGCCTGCCCGACAGTGTCGTCTTCTTTGTCCGGAATGTCGACGAAGACGAGTTCGTCCGCCACCTCTCGCAGTGCGATGTTGTAGCCAGCAGCGGCACCGACCGTTCCGGCCGCGCCGACCACGCTAACTTTCGTCATACCACGTAAACCTGCACCGGGAATCGCGTTAAATCCGTCGAATCTCCCACGTTGGCACGGTTTGACGAGTCGGAGTTCGTCGGTTGTCGAACCCTCTCGCGCCGCCGACGCATCGACACGACCCCGGCTTCGTCACGCTCATGCGCGTTCGTCACACGCACTCGAGCATGCGCATAAGCGTCATCGGCGGCAGGACGATCGAGGACGAGCAGGCGACGATCGCGGAGTCCGTCGGACGCGAACTTGGTCGACGCGGCCACACCGTCATCTGTGGTGGCCTCGGCGGGACGATGGAGGCCGTCTGTCGGGGCGCGAACGCCGAGGGCGGCGAGACGATCGGTATCCTCCCCGTCGAGGACCGCGACCGCGCGAACGAGTTCGTCGACACGCCGATCGCGACCGGGATGGGCCACGCCCGGAACGCGCTGGTTCCGCTGAACGGCGACGGCGTGATCGCCCTGGCTGGGGGCTCCGGGACGCTCTCGGAGATCGCCCTCGCGGGCGTCTACGATCGTCCGGTCGCCGGCATCGGAACGCACGACGCTCCCGGGGTCGAAGCTGTCGAGACGCCCGACGAGGCGGTTGACTATCTCGAGGAGGCCGTTCGGCGGTGATACTGTCGGTCATGGACCTGTGAACTGGCGTGTGCCAGAACCGGCGTTACAGCGTGTGTCGGCCCGTCCGCTCTCACGGGTGGATCACGTACGTCTGACCGACAGTATGAGTCGTCACAACCGTTCCATCGTCGACTCCGAACGGCGGCCGAGAACGATCCACACGAGGGCAGCGAGCAGCCACACGCCGGTGCCGAGGAGTCCGACCTGCAGGCTCGTGACGGGCACGAGCAACCACACGACGAGCAGATAGCCAACGCTTGCCGGCACCGCCGGCGCGAACTCGAGCCAGAGTCGCCACTCCCGTTCCAGCCGGGAGCGAACGCCGGCCAGCCACCGTTCGAGTCGGGACCGAAGATCCGATCGCCCGGCACCGACGCCGTCGCTCGAGTCGACCCGCTCTGTCATTCGTCTCTCGAGCATCCACGGGAGCTACCTAAGGGTTACGTTCCGTGACGTGCCGGCGAGCGAGACGGGTCGCAGCTTTTTCGATCGGCCAGCACCTCGAGACGAGTATGAGCGACTTCGACAAGGAGGCAGAACGCGAGAAGCTTCGAGAGAAGTACGAACGCGACAGGCAAGACCGGGAGGCGACGAAACGGATGAGCGACCTCCTGCTCAAGGGCGCGACGATGACGAACGCCCACTGTGACGTCTGTGGCGATCCGCTCTTTCAACAGAACGGGACCACCTTCTGTCCGAGCTGTCACGGAGGGCCGGAGGGCGTCGAGGCGACGGCTGCCGACGAGGGCGGTACCGACGCGGCGACGACGGACGCAACGGCCACGGCGGAGCCGACACCGGTAGACGAGTCGTCCACGGACGAAGCCCCGGCGGGTGCGGACGCGGAGACGACGGCGACCGACGACGCGACCGCCGACCGCGAAAGCGCCGACGATACCGACTCGAGCGACCGCGACCAGCCCGCAGCTCGATCCCGGTCCGAGACGCCGGCGACCGACCGAGCGACCCGTCCCGCCCGGACGCCAGCCTCCCGGGCGGACGACGGGCGAGAGGCGGCGAGACGGCCGTCCCGCGAGGATCGACCCGCGAGGACGCGACCGCCGTCGAGAGTCGACGGTAGTGATCTCGAGACCGCCCGATCGTCGTTGGTCACGGCCCTAGAGCACTTTGCCGGCGAGGCTGCGGCGACCGAGAATCCGCGGTACGCACGGGAGTGTCTCGAGGCCGCCCGCGAGGCCGCCGACGCGCTCGCGGCGCTCGATCAGCAGGTGTAGTCGCTGCCGACGACCTCGCGGATCCGTTCGGCGGTCACCTCGCCGACACCCTCGGCGTTCTGGAGTTCCTCCTCGCTCGCGATCATCACCGCCTCGACGCTGCCGAACTCGGTGAGTAGCGACCGTGCGGTGACGGGGCCGATCTCGGCGATCGAGGCGACGACGTACTCCTGTTGTTCGCCGAGCGTCTTGGTCCCTTTCTCGCCGTGGACGGAGACGTCCCGTCCCGAAACGTCCTGCTCGCGGCCGGCGATCACGGCGAGCAGTTCGGTCGTGTCGGCCTCGCTTTCGGTCCGGAGGACGCTCGCACCGAAGTCGACCGCGAGACTCGAGAGCGCCCCCCGGACGGCGTTCGGGTGGACGTCGCGCTGTTCGTAGATGTCCTCGCCTTCGACGACGACGATCGGCCGCGAGTAGTGTCTGGCCATGTCGCCGACCTGCTCGAACAGCGAGCGATCGCCGCCCACCAGCGAGTCGACGAAGTCGGCGACGGACTTGCGCTCGACGACGACCCGGTCCGAGAGCACGTAGTCGCCGACCGCGAGCGTCTCGAGGCGGACCTCGTACTCGTCGCGTCTCGAGAGTTCGCGAGCGATGTCGGCGTCCATCTCGCGCTGGTCGGCGACGACTTCGATCGTCTCGCCCTCGGCGCTTGCGACCGGCGGCTCGTCCTCGAGGGATGCGGGCTCGTCGTCTCCCTCGGTCGACTCCTCGTCGGCGACGTCGGCGAACGCCTGCAAGCCGGGCTGGCCCGCAACCCCCTCTGTTCCACTGGAGACCTCGCTGCCGTCTCCGGGTTTTCCATCGTCGTCGTTCACTTTCGCTCCGCTCTCGAACGCCGCGAGTGAGCGCTGGCTCTCGTCGAGTTCGTTCTCGAGGTCGTCGGCCATCCCCTTCAGCTCGCGCAGCTCCGACTCCATCTCCTTTTCGCGTCGCCGGGAGATCCAGAAGTAGGCCTCGTCGCGGGTGTCCTCGGCCATCAACACGACGACCCGGCCCTCCGACTGGCGACCGGTTCGGCCCTTGCGCTGGATCGATCGGATCGCGGTCGGGACGGGTTCATAAAAGAGCACGAGGTCGACCTCGGGGACGTCGAGTCCCTCCTCGGCGACCGACGTCGAGACGAGCACCTCGAACTCGCCCGCTCGGAACTGCTCGAGCACCTCCTGTTGCTCGTTCTGGGTCATGCCGTCCGATCCGTCGCGGTCGCCTTGGCCGACGAACCGCCGGACGTCGACGCTCTCGGCGAGGAAATCGGAAAGCGCTTCGGCGGTATCCCGTGACTCGGTGAAGACGATCACGCGCTCACCGTCCTCGAGGCCGAGCGTCTCGGCGAGCAGCATGCGAGTCTTGCGGTACTTGGGGTGAAGCTGGTCGAACGACTCCGCTTTCCGCATCGCCTCGCGGACGCGAGGATCCGAGACCATCCGCTGGCTGGCCTTCGACGCGCCGGAAGTGCGGGCCTGGTTGCGCTGGCGCTCGAAGTACCGCCGCAGGGCCTCGACGCTTTGGGTCTCGACCAGGGTGACCGCCTGACGCAGTTTCATCACCTCCGCGTGGATCGACATCCCCTCGTAACCTTTCGACTGGTCGTTGCCGATCAGTCGCTGTAACTCGCCGCGCATCGCGTTGAGCTCCTTCTGGGACTGGTCGGGCTGGGTCGAGTCCGCGATGCCGAGTTCCTTGAGTTTCTCGAGGCGATCTCTGATCACCTCGTTCAGCGCGTCCCGGATCTCTATGACCTCCTCGGGCAACTCGATGCGTTCCCACTCGAGGTCGGTCTCGTGGGTGTACTCCGCGACGTCTGCGTCCTCTTCGGTCATCACCTCGACCTCGCCGATGCCGAGGTTCTCACAGACTTCGAGGATGGCCTCCTCGTCGCCGCCCGGCGAGGCGGACATGCCGGTGACAAGCGGGTTCTCGGCCTCGTCGTGGTAGCGTTCGGCGATGTAGTTGTAGGCGTAGTCGCCGGTCGCGCGGTGACACTCGTCGAAGGTGCAGTGGGTCACGTCCGCAAGCGAGATCCGCGAGCCGACGAGGTCGTTCTCGATCACCTGCGGGGTAGCCATCACGATCGTCGCTGCCTCCCACGTCTCGGCGCGATCCTCGGGGCTGACGTCGCCCGTGAAGACGACGATCTCCTCGTCGGGAATCGCCAGTGCCTCCCGGTAGAACTCGGCGTGCTGGGAGACAAGCGGTTTGGTGGGGGCGAGCATCAGCGATTTCCCGCCGACTTCCTCGAGTCGCCGCGCCGTCACGAGCAGGCTCACCGTCGTCTTGCCGAGCCCGGTGGGCAGACAGACGAGCGTGTGGTCGGTCGCGGCCGTTCCCGCGAGCTGGAGCTGGTAGAGTCGTCGCTCGAGGATGCCGGACTCGAGCAGCGGATGGTCGATCGTCGGCGTCTCGTTCTCGGAATCCGGCACAGCCATTGCCAGCGATTCGACGTCGGCTCGGTTAAGCCTTGATGTACCACGGTGAAAGTGAAACGAACCCGGCGGACGTGCGCTACGTCGGTGGCCTGATCACCGTCCGCTGGTTGTCGCCACAGCCGTGTCGGTAAATCAATGCATACTCGCGGTCACGGTTCGCCGGGTCGTCGATCGTCTCGGCGGTTACCGCCTCTTCGACGACGTACATGTTGACGGCGACGAGTTCCTCGCCGTGGTCGTCCGGCCAGCGCTCACAGCGGTGCTCGGCGAGCCGTGCCGGGACGGCGTCGTCGATGCTTCCCCGGCGGACGCTGTTCATGTAGAACCGCTCCCGGTACGTGCCGTGTTGGTTCTGTAACTGATCGTACGGGCGCTCGTAGGTCAGTGCTCGCTCGTTGTAGGCGTCGATCAGCTCGCCGGAGGCGGTCTCCGCCGGGAAGACGTAGTAGCGATCCGTCGTCCGCGGATGAGGGCCGGCGAAGACGCCCCACCCGATCGGCTGGTCGATCCCCAGACTCGAGGCGGCCGTCTCGACCTGTCTCACGCCGGTCGTCTCCGCGAGCGTCGCATCGATCTCGCCGTCGACTCGCTCCCCGATCGGGCGGTCGTCACCATCGCCGCTTTCGAGTGCGACCGGGGCGACGTTGACCGCGATCGCGACGGCCACGAACAGGACGGTGACGACGACGGCGGCGAGTGCGAGGTCGTACGTTCGCGCCCGCAGCTGTCGCACCCCTTCGTCGCCCAGTCGCGGATTCGGGAACCGCGTTGCAAGCGCCTCGAGTCGGCCGGCCAGGTGCTCGAGTCGCGTGCGGTCGACGCCGGCCCGGTCGGCGACAGTGGCCAGGTCGTCCCAGAACTGCGCCTGCAGGAACAAGAGTACGCCCGCCAGCGCGACGTACGGGAACGCCCCGATGCGAACCGTCAGCGCGAACGCCAGATGGCCACCGACGAACAGCCCGGCCAGCAGCATCCGCGCCCGGCCGCGCAGGAGGATCAGGAGCCACGCGAACACGAGCATGTAAAACCACAACAGCCCACCGGCCTCGAGCAACGTCGGGAACGCCCGGAGGGAATCGCCGAGGAAGAACGTCATCTCGTCGAGGCCGAACACGAGCGGTGCCGCGTCTCCGCCGGTCCAGAGTTCGGACTGTGCTTTGATCAGTCCGTTCGTGACGTACATGTAGACCATCTGGCCGAGGATCAACGCCGAGGCGGCGTTCGCGACGGACGGTCTCGGCGGACGATCCCTGTGAACGGCGTCGACGGACCAGCGTTCACCGAGCGGGAGGAAGAGTGCCCAGAACAGCAGCAACCGAAACAGCGTGTCGGCGTAGCTCAACACGAACGGGTTGTGGTGATCGAGCGAGACGACGAACAGGAACGTGAGGGCGGTCGCGAGCCTGGTCCGGTAGCCGACGATCAACTGGACGGCGAGCAGCCCCTGGAGGACGAAAAGCGCCGCGATGAGCGTCGGATCGGTCGTGAGATGATACACCGAGACGGCGTACTCCGGCGTGGCCTCTCTCGCGAGCGATCGCGGAACGACGCCGTCGTCGGTGTAGAAGAACTCGAAGTTACGCGACCGGAGCAACAGGTCGGCGACGACGAGCACGCCGACGACGACGCGGAAGACGGCGAGCGTCCGCGTGTCGACCTGCACGCATCGCCGCAGGTACTGCCACAGCCGATTGTCCGACTCGAGGAGGGCAGGACGGACAGTGGGGCCCATCTACTGTCGTGATTTCGAGCGAACAGTATAGGTATTGTTACTCCCGGGTCGCCAGCAACGTTTTCCTCGCTCGAGGTGGTGCGATCGGTACCGAGATGTCCGACGACGCTCGCGTGCTGTCTCGACTGCCCGGCAGTACTGCACTCCTTCGAGCCGTCGCGTTCGTCGTGGCGATAAACGTCGTCGGCAGCGTCCCCGGCGTCCTCTTTTCGCCCGACAGCGCCTGGTTTCGTGCCCTCGAGAAGCCCCAATTCTACCCGCCAGAGATCGCGTTCCCGGTCGTCTGGACGCTGCTTTTTACCCTCATGGGAGTTGCGCTGTGGCTCGTCTGGGAGCGCGATCGGACGGGCCGTGGACTCGCGATCGGACTGTTCGCCGTCCAGATGGCGTTCAACGTCGCCTGGACGCCGGTCTTTTTCGGGCTCGAGGAGCTGTTTTTCGGCCTCGTCGTCATCGTCTCCCTCTGGGTGGTGCTCGTCGCGACGATCGTCGCGTTTTCCCGCGTGGATCGACGGGCGGCGGCGTTGCTCGTCCCCTACCTCGCCTGGGTGACGTTCGCGGCCGTGCTCAACGCCGAACTCTGGCGGCTGAACGCGTGAACCGCGACTCGTCCCGTCCGTCCCGACCCGTGAACCGTCCGGAACGATCAAAAGACTAATATCTCAGACCGATAGTTCGCTCCTATGGCCGCGATCGAACTTCGCGGCGTGACCAAACGTTACGAGAAAGCCGGCCTCCTCGGCGGCCGGTCGGTCACCGCCCTCCACGACCTCGATCTCACAGTACGAACCGGCGAGATATTCGGGTTTTTAGGCCCGAACGGCGCGGGAAAGTCGACGACGATCGACATCCTGCTCGATTACACCGCCCCGACCGAGGGTTCGGTCCACGTCCTCGGACGCGACGTCGCCACCGACGGCACCGCCGTTCGCGACCGCGTTGGCATCCTCCCGGACGGCTACGGGCCGATCGGCGAGCGTACGGGTCGAGAACACGTCGCGTTCGCCATCGAGGCGAAAGACGCCGACGACGACCCCGACGACCTCATCGAACGCGTCGGGATGGCCGGCTCCGATGCGTACCCCGTCGAACAGTACTCGAAGGGGATGGCCCAGCGGCTCATGCTCGCGATGGCGCTGGTCGGCGAACCCGATCTGTTGATCTTAGACGAACCCTCGACCGGACTCGACCCAAACGGTGCCCGGACTATGCGCCGGATCGTCCGCGAGGAAAACGCCCGCGGCGCAACCGTCTTCTTCTCGAGTCACATTCTCGAACAGGTCGAGGCGGTCTGTGACCGGGTCGCCATCGTCGACGGCGGCGAACTCGTCGCCGTCGATACGATCGACGCCCTGCGCGAATCGAACGGCGCGACCTCGACTGTGACCGTCGAACTGTCGGCGATTCCCGACGGCACGCTCGAGCGCGTTCGCGCCATCGACGGCGTCACCGACGTCGCCACCGACGGGACGGCGGTCGTCGTCACCTGCGAGAACGCCGCGAAGGCGGCGGCTGTCGCCGCGTTCTACGACGCCGGGGCCGACGTCACGAACGTCACCACCAGCGAGACGTCGCTCGAGGAGCTGTTCGAGAGCTACACGCGGGGTGTCGCCCAGTGAGCTCGCTCGAGACGCTCGCGTTGTTCGTCCGGGAGGACGTCCGCGACACCGTCCGCGAGCGACAGTTTCACCTCCTCGTCGGCATCTTCGCGCTGCTGGCCGCATTGATGACGTACGCGGCGGATCGATCGGCGTCCGCGACCGGCGGCGAGGCCGAACTGATCCCGTCGCTGGTGCCGATCGTTGCGATGCTGACGCCGCTTCTTGCGCTTGGCTTTTTCGCGTCGACGCTCGTCGAGAAGCGGACGACCGGTGCGCTCAAGGTCGTCCTCGGATTACCGATCTCCCGGGGGACGGCGGTTCTCGGGACGTTCGTCGGTCGGACGATCGTGATCTGTACGGCGGTGGTCGCGTCGTTTCTCCTGGCGCTTGCGCTCGCGACCGTTTTGAACGTGACCGTCGACCCGGTACGGTTCGTCGCCGTGACGGCGGTTCTCGCACTGCTCGGGACGACGTTTACCGCCCTCGCCGTCGCCATCTCGGCGATCGTCCGCACGACGACGCGGGCGACGGCGACCGCGTTCGGCGTCTTCGTCCTGTTTTTCTTCGGGCTCTGGGCACAGCTCCCGACCGCTCTGTTGTACGTCCGCCACGGCTTTTCGTTTCCCGAGACGACGCCCGGATGGGTCGACGTCGTCGCAGCACTCAACCCGGTCGCCGCGTACACGAACCTGCTCGCCGGACTGTACCCCGATCTCAACAGCGGCGCGTTCGTCACGCCGCCGTCGGAGCCGGCCGTCTACGAACGGCCCGCGTTCGCACTCGCCGTCCTCGTCGGTTGGATTGTCCTCGCGATCGGCGTCGGCTACCGTCGGTTTCGGGCCACCGACATCTGATCACGCGGGGACGACCTCGAGTACGAGCCAGGCGAGGACCGCGGCGTAGATGGGAATCGTCAGGTTGTCGTCGACGACGAACTCGCGGATCGTCACGGTCACGCCGTCTGCGACCGTCGCGCCTGCGGCTGCGGCGACCGCGGCTGCGGGCGTCTCGTGGAGAAACGGAAGCGCGAGCACTAACATGACGCCGAAGGTCGCCGCGAGTACCCACGGGCGCTTGACCCGGCGCAACGTATCGTCCGAAAGTGCCCCGCTTATGGGGTCGCCGATCGCGAGCATGAGCATCGCGGGCAGGGCGATCTCGGGTTCGAAGACCAGTACGACGATCGTCATGCTGACCACGTAGTAGCCGTAGCCGGCGAACTGCTCGCGTTCGTACTCGCGGGTGAGCTTCTCGTAGAACCACCACTCCAGCCCGACCCGCAGCCGGAGGAACTCGAGACCGATCGCGCCCACCGCCAGCGCGACCATCAGGATCCGAAAGCGACCCCAGCTGAGCGACAGCTCGAGCGACTGCGCGAGGAGGTAGAGAGCGACCAGCCCGGCACCGCTTGCGTGGACCAGTCGTCGCTTGAGTTCGTCGGCCATCCAGTCGTCGGTCAGCGGGAGGACTAATCAGTTCGTCGGAATCGCTACCCTTCGAGGTCTTCTAGCTCCGCGAACTCGAGCGATCCCGCACGGAGCGCGGCGAGGGTGTCGGGGAGTTCCGCGATCGGGAGGCGTTTCTGGGCGGTCGAATCGCGCTCGCGGACCGTCACCGCGTCGTCCTCGAGACTCTCGTAGTCGACGGTGACACAGAACGGCGTCCCCACCTCGTCCTGGCGGCGGTACCGGCGACCGATCGCCCCGGAGTCGTCGTAGGTGATCGCAAGTCCCGCCGCACGGAGGTCGGAAGCGATCGCCTCCGCCCGGGCCTCGAGGTCGTCGTCGCGTTGCAGCGGGAAGACGCCGACGAACGTGGGCGCGACCTCGGGATCGAGCGCGAGATACGTTCGTTTTTCGCCGTCGACTTCGTCCTCGCGGTAGGCGTGGTGGAGAACGGTGTAGACGAGTCGGTCGACGCCGAAGGAGGGTTCGACGACGTGGGGGGTGACGTGCTCGCCGGCGATCGTCTCCTCGTCGACCGAGAAGCCGGTCTTCTCGACGGGAATCTCGGAGGGCTCGCCCTCGAGGTCGACCGTGACCGTCTCGCCGTCGAACGCCGTCCGGTCGCGCTCGGCGAGTGCCTCGAGTTCCGCGACGACTGCCTGGGCGTCGCTGCCGAACTCCGGTCCCAGATAGCTCATGTCGGGGTCGACCGTCGCGCGCTCGACGGTTTTCGGGTCGTCGTACTGGTTGAAGATCGTAAAGCGGTCCTCGGAGTGCTCGCCGTGTTTCGAGAGGTCGTAGTCGCCGCGGTGAGCGAAGCCGGCGATCTCGATCCAGTTCCCGTCGATCTCGCTTTCGGCGTCCCAGCAGTCGGCGGCGTAGTGAGCGCGCTCGCCAGAGAGGTGTTGGCGGTAGCGGAACCGCTCCGTGTCGACGCCGACCGAGGCGTACCACTCCTGGGAGATGCCGAGGAAGTAGCCGATCCAGGGATCCGCGATCGTGCCGTCGGCGACGGCTTCACCGATCGTCGTCTCGACGGCGTTGCCGTCCTCGGCGTGTTGTTCGCTCGCGGGATACAGCGTCACCGTGACGTCCTCGACCTCTGTGAGATCGGGCTCGTCCTCGGGATCGATGAAGAGTTCGAGTTCGGCCTGGGTGAACTCCCGCGTGCGGATGATCGAGCGACGGGGGCTGATCTCGTTGCGGTAGGCCCGGCCGATCTGGGTAACGCCGAAGGGAAGCTGGTTGCGGGCGTACTCCTTCAGCCGGGGGAACTCGACGAAGATGCCCTGTGCGGTTTCTGGACGCATGTAGCCGGGCTGGGAGTCGCCGGGGCCGATGTTCGTCGCGAACATCAGATTGAAACGCTCGACGGCCTGGCCCGCAAGCCCCGCACCGCAGGCGGGACAGACGAGTTCGTACTCGGCGACGATCTCTTCGACCTCCGGGATGGGGAGGCTCTCTGCGTCCTCGTAGTCGGTGTTGTCCTCGACGATGTGATCGGCCCGGTGGCTCGTGCCACACTCGGGACACTCGACCAGCATATCGTCGAACCCCTCGAGGTGGCCCGACGCTTCGAAGACGGGTTCGGGCATGATCGTCGGCGCGTCGATCTCCATGTGGCCCTCGCCGACGGCGTAGCGCTCGCGCCAGGCGTCCTCGATGTTCTGTTTCAACGATGCGCCCTGCGGACCGAAGGTGTAGAAGCCGCCGACGCCGCCGTAGACCCCGGCGGACTGAAAGAAGTAGCCGCGTCGTTTGGCGAGCTCGACTAGCTTTTCGCTCGTGGATTCCTCACTCATGGTTCGTCGATGTCGGTGTTCGTCGCTCGATCCGACCGCGCCGACTCGGCAGGGTCAGGACGTGTCGACGCGAGTCGATCGTCGCTCGGTCGTTCATACGTGTACCCTGAAACGCGGTGCAAAAGTCACTTTCGTAGCCGTAGCGCTGTAGCTGAGGTCGTCGGAGTCGCCCGCTGTCGGTCACTCCCGGTCGGCGAGCGCCGCGACGACGTCGACGTCGCGGACGATCCCGACGAGCTGGTCGCCGCTGACCATCGGAATCTGCTCGACGTCGTGTCTGATCATCAGCTGGGCGACCTCCTGGACGGGTTTCCGTCCCGAGACCGTGACGACGTCCTCGGTCATGAACTCCGAGACGGGATCGGTCGGGAGTTCGATGTCCCGCGTCGGCAGGTACCGACTGCCGACGCCTTTGATCCCTTCCCAGGCCCACTCCGAGTCCTGATCGGCGAAGGAGTTGCCCGTCTCCTCTTCGCCTTCGACGATCCGGGCGACGTCGATGATGTCGACCTCCGTGAGGACCCCGCTCATCGATCCCTCGTCGTCGAGCGCGACGGTGTAGGGGACGTTCGCGTAGGACAGCTCTCGCTCGGCGACGGGCAACGGCGCGCCTTCGTAGGTCGTGTTCACGTTCTCGCTCGCGTACTCGCCGATCTCGACGTCCGTCTCGGCGTCGCCGGTTGCGATCGCGTGGACCACGTCCGTCACCGTGACGATCCCTTCGAACTCGCCGTCGACGACGGGAACGCGGCGGCCGCCCTCCGTGAGCATCAGAGTCGCGACGGCCTCGATTGCCTCTCCGGCCGTCGTCGTCGGGACGTCTTCCATCAGCATGACCAGCTGGTCCTCGTCGGGCTGTTCGATCAGAGCGTCGCGGGTAACGAGTCCGCGATACTCCGGTCCGTTGTCGGTCGGTTTGACGACCGGCACGGACGAGAACGATCGCTCCTGGAGGTACTCGAGGACGTCTTCTCTGGTGCCGGGCAACTCGACTGTCACGACCCTCGAGCGCGGCGTCATCGCGTCGGCTACGTTCATGTCCATCTCGTACGGCCAAACCGAGTATAAAGCCAGTGTTTCGACCTACCGGTCGACCCGCAGCGACGGCGACCGAGGCCGAGTCACTTCGACGGGTTTATACGCGTGAGAATGTCATACTCACTCATGGTGGTGGATCCCAACGGACACGCCGAGCCGGCGAGCGAGACCATCGTCGGAGCGATCGACGCGAGCGACCACGGCGAGGGCGAGGAGTACATCATCGCAGACATTTCGGCAGACGGCGCGTGGCTTTCGATCGGTGCCGAGGACGCGCCGACGCTTCCCGCCTGGCGCTGACGTGACGACGATCCGCAGCGATCCGATCGCTTTTTCGTGCTGTCACACCCCGACCGTAGAGACGATGGACCGACGAGACACGACCGTCGGCAATGCGAGTGCGACCGGAACGCTCACCCGTGGACTCGCCAGGTTCGTCCCGTCGTCGCTCGCACGGCGGGCGGTCTCCGTCGACGTGACGACCGATCGCGCAGTCTACGATCGCGGCGATCCCGTCGCGGTCACCGTCACGTTCGAGAACCGCCTCCCGGTCCCCGTCGACGTGCCGACGCCGGCGGCACGACGCTGGGGCTGGACGGTAAACGGCAACCTCGAGGCCAGCGACGAACGCCGGTACACCCGCTCGCAGCCGTCGACGTTCGCGTTCCGGGCCGGCGAACGAAAGCAGGTCTCGTTCGTCTGGCACGGTCGTCTCGAGCGGACCGACGACCACGAGTCGGTCCTGCCCGACCCGGGCGAGTACGAGATCCGGGCGTTCGTCGCGACCCACGAAGGAACACATCGACCCAGCGACGCGGCGACGATCCAGATCCGATAGGGCCGAGGCGAAAACGCCGGGGTCGGTTCGAGCGCGAGGGCCCGGGAGCGACAGTCGGATCGAAGATCAGCGATACAGGTGACAGCCAACGAAGTGCGTCCCGTGTCCGTACTCCGGTTCGACCTCGTACGTCGGACGCTCCCGGGCACAGATGCTCCGTTCGGCGAAGGACTCGAGCAGGAGCTCGGTCGCCGCCGTCCATCCCTTGCGGTCGCCGTCGCCGTCTGTCCTGCCAGCTTCGCGGTCGGTCGCGACGAGGTCGATGGCCGCCTCGACGACCTCGCCGGCCTCGCCGTGTGGCAACTCGCCGTCGAAAAAGCGCGTCCGGACCTCGGCCGCGGTCGTGGGCTCGAACGTCCGTCGCTTGACGGCCCGCATGAACGCCCGCGTCCGTTCCCACTCCCGGTCGGTCAGCTCGTACTCGGCGGGCGCGATCAGACGCGGACACCGGGTCCGGAACCGACAGCCGGAGGGCGGATCGACCGGGCTCGGCACCTCGCCCTCGAGGACGCCGCGTTCGCCCCGGTCGCGGGGATCGGGCGTCGGAATGGACTCGAGCAACGCCTCGGTGTAGGGGTGGGCCGGGTTCTCGAAGAGTTCCTCGCGTTCGGCGAGTTCGACGACGTGGCCGAGGTACATCACTGCGACGCGGTCGGAGATGTACCGGATCACCGAGAGGTCGTGGGCGATGAAGAGGTACGTGAGCCCGAACTCCGCCTGGAGCTCCTCCATCGTGTTCAGCACCTGTGCCTGGATGGAGACGTCGAGTGCGGAGACGGGTTCGTCACAGACGACGAAGTCGGGATCGACCGACAGCGCCCGTGCGAGGTTGATCCGCTGGCGCTGGCCACCCGAGAAGGCGTGGGGATAGCGGTTGTAGTGGTGGGGATCGAGGCCGACCTTCTCGAGTAACGCCTTCGCTCGGGCCTCCCTGCCCTCCGCGTCCAACATGTCGTGGGCACGCATCGGTTCCTCGACGATCTGGCCGACTTTCATCCGCGGATCGAGCGAGGACTGGGGATCCTGGAAGATCAGCTGAATCTCCGAGCGTTTCCGTCGCAGCTCCTCGCCGCTCAACTGGGTCAGGTCCTCGCCGTTGAACCGGATCGTCCCGTCGGTGGGTTCGAGCAGGCGAAGGATCGTCCGCCCGAGCGTGCTCTTGCCACAGCCCGACTCGCCGACCAGGCCGAGCGTCTCGCCCTCCCGGATCTCGAAGGAGACGCCGTCGACGGCTTTCACCCGGTCCCGGCCGACGCTGATCGGCGGAAACTGGCCCGGGTCGAACTCGATACCTGCGAACAGCCCCGAGTCGGCGACGAAGTGTTTGGTGAGGCCGTCGACCTCGAGCAGCGGCTCCTCGCCTGCGTCACTCACGGCTCTCACCCCCGTCGGCCGAGGCGGAATCGTCCGCCGCGGCGAGGCGTGCGTCCGGATCGATCGATGCGCTCTCGTCGTAGCCGACGTCGAAGGCGTCGTGTTTGACGCAGGCGGCCCGGTGGGCCCGCCCATCGGCGTCGGCGACCTCGCGCGTGTCCGGGTGAACGCGCTTGCAGACGTCCCTGGCGTCGGGACAGCGCGGGTGGAACCGACAGCCCGACGGCGGATTGATCGCCTCGGGCATCACGCCCTCGATCGGCTCGAGCTCCTCGACGGTCCGGTCGGGCCGTGGCATCGAGGAAAGCAGGGCTTCGGTGTAGGGGTGTCTGGTGTCGTAGAACAGTTCGTCGACGGGTGCCTGTTCGACGATCTCGCCGAGGTACATCACGTTCACTCGATCACAGATCTCGGCGACGACGCCCATGTCGTGAGTGACCCAGATGAAGCTCGTGTCGTACTTCGACTGGAGGTCGTCGACGAGGTCTACGATCTGTCCCTCGACGGTGACGTCCAGCGCCGTCGTCGGCTCGTCGGCGATGATCAGGTTTGGCTCGCAGGCGAGTGCCATCGCGATGAGCACGCGCTGGCGCATCCCGCCGGAGAACTGGTGTGGGTACTCCTCGTAGCGTTGTTCGGGATCCGGAATGCCGACCTCCCGGAGCATCTCGAGTGCCTCCTCGCGAGCCGCCTCGGCGGAGAGATCGCGGTTGAGCTCGATGAACTCCCGGAGCTGGCCGCCGACGGTGAAGACGGGGTTGAGCGACTCCATCGGATCCTGGAAGATGACGGCGATCTCGTTGCCCCGGATCCGATCGCGCATTTCCCGTTCGGTAAGCATCGCCTCGCGCTCGCGGAGTTCGCCGTCTGGCCCCTCCTCGAGGCCGAAGATCGTCTCGCCCCGGTAGGTTATTTCGCCGCCGACGATCTCGCCGGGGCTGTCGACGAGTCGGAGCAGACTCATCGAGGCGACGCTCTTGCCGGCCCCCGACTCGCCGACGAGGCCGACGATCTCGCCCTCCTCGACGGTGAACGAGATGCCGTCGACGGCACGGACGGTGCCGGCTTCCGTGAAAAACTGTGTCTTGAGGTTCTCGACGCGAAGGAGTGGGTCGGAGCTCATGTTAGTCCTCGAGTCGTGGGTCGAGTGCGTCTTGCAGGCCGTCACCGAAGAGGTTGAAGCCCATGATCGTCACCAGGATGGCGAGGCCGGGCCAGATCGAGAGCCAGACGTTCGAGTGCATGTAGCCGTGTGCGGTGTTTAACATCTCGCCCCAGTCCGGCGTCGGCGGCTGTGCGCCGTAGCCGAGAAAGGAGAGGCCGGCGACGATGAGTATCGTCACGCCGATCTGTAAGGTCGCGTAGACGAGCACGGGCGCGAAGCTGTTCGGGATCACGTGTCTGCGGATGATGTTTCGATCCCTGACGCCGGCGGCACGGGCCGCCTCGATGTAGTCCATCTCGCGGACGGAGAGGACCTCGCTTCTGATGATCCGGGCGAACACCGGCACGAACGTGATCCCGACGCCCAACACGGCGTAGGTGATGTCGGGAGTCCCGCCGGTGACGAAGACGGTGAAGACGATGATGAGGATCAGCGGCGGGATGGCGTAGATCGTCTCGACGGCTCGCATCAACACGTCGTCGATCTTGCCGCCGTAAAAGCCCGAGACGGCCCCGATGATCGTTCCACCGACGAAGCCGATCAGCGTCGAGACGATGCCGACGCTGACCGACACCTGTGCGCCGTAGACGATCCGGGTGAAGTAGTCCCGCCCGTTCGGGTCGGTGCCCAGCGGGTGGCTCATCGAGCCCTCGGGGTGAAACGCCGGCGGGACGTTCCCTTCGCCTTCACCCGGCGGCGGGAGCCGCTCTGGATGATCGAAGATGGGAAGCGCCTCGGCGACGGTGAAATCGGCCATCGCCCCGAAGGTGAGCCGCGAGAGGTTGCTGTCGACGATCGTGTACGCCGAGATCGCGAGCACGACGGCCACGACGTACAGCCCCCACCGTGCGGTGGTGTCCTGCATGACCTTCGCCATCGTGTACCGCCACCCGAACTTCGCCTCGACGTCTTCGGTCGGTCCGGTCTCCTCGCCCAGTTGTGATTCGCCGATCGCCATCTCACTCACCCTCCCCGTACGTGACCCGGGGATCGATGTAGGCGTAGGAGATGTCCGTGATGATGACGCCGACGACGAACATCGTCCCGATCACGATCGTGACGCCCATGATCAGCTGGTAGTCGTTGCTCTGGATCGCCTCGAGGAACAGTCGCCCGATACCGTTGATGTTGAACACGTACTCGATGAGGACGGCTCCGCCCAGTGCCGTCGAGAGGTTGAGCCCGACGATGGTGATGATCGGCAGCTGGGAGACCTGGAACGCGTGTTTCCGGAGGATCGTCCGCTCGGGGACGCCGTAGGCCCGTGCGAGTTTGACGTACTCGCCCTGGAGGGACTCGATCATCTGGGTGCGCTCGACGCGCATCAGCGTCGCCATCTGGAGGGTTCCGAGTGCGATCATCGGCAACAGGAGGTGTCTGATCGTCTGATAACCCAACTCGAGGTAGCCGCTGTAGCCGTAGTGGGCCGGATCGCGCCAGGGGTAGACGAGCCCGCTCGAGGGAAGCCACCCGAGCTGGATGGCGAAGATCAGGATCAGCATGATGCCGATCCAGAAGGAGGGCGTGCTCACGCCGATCAGGGCGACGATCCGAGAGATGTGGTCGGTAGGTTCGTTTCGTCGCGTCGCGGCGACGATGCCAAGCGGGATCGCCGTGACGAGCGCGAAGGCATACGCCGACAGGACCAGAAGCAGCGTCGGCCCGGCACGCTGGGCTAACAGCTCCGCGACGGGCCGGTCCCGGTGGATGCTGTGGCCGAGGTCGCCCTGGAGCAGGTTCGCCATGTACGTGACGTATCGTTCGTGCATCGGCCGGTCGAGGCCGTACTGGCGTTCGACTCGCTGGATCACTTCCTGGTCGACCTGCTGGCCCTGGAGCATGAGCCGTACCGGATCGCCGGGCGCGAGGTTCGCGAGGACGAACGTGATGACGGTGATCCCGATGAGGACGGGAATCGCCTGTACGACGCGGTAGATCGTGTATCGGAGCAGTCCCATTCGTTGGTGTGGTGTCGGTAGTCCCGCTCGAGGGGGCCGACCGAGCGGGTCAGTCGTCGATCCAGACGTTGCCGTACTCGGAGACGATGCGTGGATTCTGCTGGACCATCGGATGGGCGTGGAGGTCCTTGACGTACTCACGAGACGCCATCGTGTTGTGGAACGAGTACGCCGGCAGCGACGGCACCTCCTCTAAAATCTCGATCATCACGCCCTCGTAGCGGTCGTATCGCTCGTCCTGGTCGGCGAGTTCGCGAGCCTCGGCGATATCGTCGTGGAAGTCCGCGCTCCCCTCGTAGAAGTGGGCCTGGTTGATTCCTTCCTGGCTCTCGTGATAGAGGTTGTAGATGTACGCGTCGGGGTCCGGGCCGCCGGTCCAGCCGAGGAGATACGCCTGAAAGTCGTCGGGGCTCGGGTCCTCGTTGTAGACGGTCTCGTCGAGCAAGGTCCCGAAATCGAGCGTCACGGCTTCGGCCCCGTCGTAGCCGAGTTCACCGAGTCGGGTGGCGATGCGCTCTGCCAGGTCGCCCCGGTGGTCGCCGGGGGCCAGGATCGACGGGCTCCAGTCGTCGGGCACCGCACCGTCGAGCAGTTCCTCGGCCCGCTCGGGATCGTATTCAGGATAGTACTCCTCGTGCCAGTCCTCGAGCGGGAACCCCCACATCTCGTTCGTGATCGGCGGGATCGGAGCCGACAACGGCTGTGCGACGTTTGCGAGCTGAGTCTCGACGAAGTCGGTCATCGAGAACGAGTGACAGATCCCCCGGCGCACGTCGGGATCGCCCGTCGGCGCGTCGTCCCGGCAGTTGAAGGTGAGATGCATGTAGGAGGGACTCTCGCTGATGTGGACCCGGACGCCGTCTTCGGCCTCGAGTTCGGCCCAGTCGTCGTTTGGCACGTCGGCGATGGCGTCGGTGTCGCCGGCCCGGATCTCGCCGATTCGACTCGCCGGGTCGACGTTGTCGACGAACGTGATCTCCTCGAGGTAGGGCTCGGGTTCGTCCCAGTAGTCGTCGTTGCGCTCGAGGGTGACGTACTCGTTGAACTCGAAGTCGCTCCAGACGAACGGGCCGGAGCCGACGGGGTTCGTGTTGAACTCCTCGCGTTGGTCTTCGGTCTCGCGTTCGCTTTCCGGAACGACGTAGATCGCCTGGGTCTGCAGCTCCCAGGGGCCGTAGGGGTGCTCGAGGTCGACCTGAACCTGGTAGTCGTCGATGACCTCCGCGGACTCGATCATGTCGTACTGGGCCTCGTTGACGCTGTCTTCCTCCTGGAAGGCCATGAACGAGTGCGCGACGTCGTCGGCGGTGAGCTCCTCGCCGTTGTGGAACTCGATGCCCTCGTGGATCTCGTAGAGGTATCGCGTGTCGTCGCGTTCGACATCTGGCATGTCGACGGCGACTTTCGGCTCGAGGTCGAGGCCGTCGTCCCACGCGTAGAGGCTGTCGAAGACGAGTTTGAACGCCTGCGTGCTGTAGGCGTCGTTCGAGTGGATCGGATCGAAGTCCTCGTCACGTTCGAGTTCCTGGGTGAACTCCATCGTGCTCTGGCGTGCGGCCTCCTCATCGTCGGGTTCGTCTCGCTCGTAGTCGTAGTCGTCCGGATCGATGAGGTCCGCCCCGTCACCGTCCGGGTCGTCGTCACCGATACACCCCGCGACCACCATTGCCGACGCTGCCCCACCGGCCGCGAGGATGCGACGCCGGGTGGATGTATAACTAAACTCGGACATTATACGCGACCATCCTATCTGAACGCTCTATGTTACTCACTGCCTACGTATAACAATTGTCGTTCGACGATTGACAACACGACTCATTACCGGACACAATAGTCGATTTATAAAATGTTAGCACGGTGGTGTGACGACGAGTGACGAAACGAGTGGGTTTTTCCGCATACCACTCCATCTGGCGCATATGAACTACCGAGAAGTCGAACTCGAATCGGAGTACGTCGCCCGCCTCGAGACGGGCGCGGAGTGGCGATCGGAGATCGAGTCCCTTGCGGCCGACGTCGAGGCCGACGCCGCGTGGTTTACTGCCCTGGGTGCCGTCCAGGACGCGGAGGTGTGGTTCTACGATCAGGACGACTGCGAGTACCATCCGGTCGAGTTCGACGAACCGCTCGAAGTGGCAAGCTGTGTGGGCAACGTCGCCTGGCTCGAGGTCTCCGAGTCACACTCGGAGGACAGCGAGACGGAGTCTCGCCAGTGGGAGCGGTTCGCTCACACCCACGTCGTCCTCTCGAGGCCCGACGGCGAGGCGGTCGCCGGCCACCTGAACGAGGCGACGGTCTGGGCCGGCGAGGTTCACATGCGCGTCTTCGAGGAGGGTCTCGAACGCGCTCACGACGAGACGACCGACCTCGATCTCTGGCTCTGAGATGCGTGCGGAAGACGAACGGTACTTCGATCGGCTCGAGGCCCAGCTCGAGGCGGCGTTTGTCGTCGCCGAACGGGCGAAAGCCGACAGCGCGGATCCCGAACCCGAGGTCGAGATCCCGACCGCACGCGACATGGCCGACCGCGTCGAGAACATTCTCGGCATCGACGGCGTCGCCGAACGGGTCCGCGAACTCGAGGGGGAGATGAGCAGGGAAGAAGCCGCGCTGGAACTGGCCGCGGACTTCGCCGAGGGCCGGGTCGGCGACTACGAGACGAAAGCGGGGAAAGTCGAGGGCGCGGTTCGCACTGCGGTTGCCCTGCTGACCGAGGGCGTCGTCGCCGCTCCGATCGAGGGGATCGACAAGGTCGAGATCTTGGAGAACGACGACGGCACCGAGTTCGTCAACGTCTACTACGCCGGGCCGATCCGGTCGGCCGGCGGGACTGCACAGGCGCTGTCGGTGCTGGTCGCGGACTACACCCGGGCGCTCGTCGGCATCGACCAGTACAAGGCCCGCGACGACGAGATCGAACGCTACGCCGAGGAGATCTCTCTCTACGACAAGGAGACCGGCCTGCAGTACACGCCGAAAGCGACGGAGACGACGTTTATCGCCGAGCACATGCCGATCATGTTAGACGGCGAGGCCACCGGCGACGAGGAGGTCTCGGGCTTTCGGGACCTAGAGCGCGTCGACACCAACAGCGCCCGCGGTGGGATGTGTCTCGTCCTCGCGGAGGGGATCGCACTCAAGGCCCCCAAGATCCAGCGTTACACCCGGAACTTAGACGAGATCGACTGGCCGTGGCTCCAGGACCTGATCGACGGCAACTACGGCGACGGTGACGATGCGGCCGAGGAAGACGACGACAGCGAGGACGGCGAGACCAGCACCGACGCCGACGACGGCGACGACGGGGTCGACCCCGACGACGAGGAAGACGGCCCCGACGGCCCGCCTCGCGTCGATGAATCCGAGAAGTTCCTCCGGGACCTGATCGCCGGTCGGCCGGTGTTCTCCCATCCCTCCGCCGAGGGTGGCTTTCGCCTGCGGTACGGCCGCGCCCGCAACCACGGCTTCGCGACCGCCGGCGTCCACCCCGCGACGATGCACCTCGTCGATGACTTCCTCGCGACCGGCACGCAGGTCAAGACCGAACGGCCCGGCAAGGCCGCCGGCGTCGTCCCCGTCGACTCCATCGAGGGGCCGACGATACGGCTGGCAAACGGCGACGTCCGCCGGATCGACGACCCCGAGGACGCACTCGAGGTGCGAAACGGCGTCGAGAAGATCCTCGACCTCGGCGAGTACCTCGTCAACTACGGCGAGTTCGTCGAGAACAACCACCCGCTCGCACCCGCCTCCTACACCCCCGAGTGGTGGAAACAGGACCTCGCGGCCGCCGGCGCGGACGTCCAGGCGCTGGAAGACGACCCCCACGTCGACCTCGAGCATCCCTCCGTCGAGCGCGCCCTCGAGTGGGCCGAGTCCTACGACGCCCCCCTCCATCCCGAGTACACCTACCTCTGGCACGACCTCTCGGTCACGGCCTTCCGTACCCTCGCCGCGGCGGTCGCCGACGGCCGGATCGACGGCGACACGCTCGTCCTCGCGTGGGACGAGGACGTCCGGGACGCCCTGGAGACGATCGTGATCGAACACCGCCAGCGCGAGCGCGAGGGCCGCCTCGAGATAGACGACTGGCGGCCGTTCGCCCTGACGGTGGGCTGTCAGCCCCGGCAGACGGTCGCCGACGGGGCCTCCCTCGGTGTCGACCGGGGGACCGCCGGCATCGACCTCGAGCGCACCTGGGACGACGACGACCTCTCGGAACGCGCCCGGACGTGGGCCGACGGCGAGAACGCGATCGAGGCGGTCACCGAGGTCGCTCCCTTCGAGGTTCGGGAACGCGCCCCGACCCGGATCGGCAACCGGATGGGCCGACCCGAGAAGTCCGAACGGAGAGACCTCAGCCCGCCGGTGCACACCCTGTTCCCGATCGGCGAGGCCGGCGGGTCACAGCGCGACGTCGCCAAGGCCGGCAAACACGCCGAGTCGATGTCCGACACGCCCGGCGTGGTCGAGGTCCAGGTCGGCCGCCAGTACTGTGACGCCTGCGACATCGAGACCTTCGAGAACCGCTGTCCGGAGTGTGGGGACCGGACCGAACCCGACTACCGCTGTCCGGACTGTGACGCGACGATCGAACCCGACGAGGCCGGCCGCGTCGAGTGTGACCGCTGTGAGGTCGAGGCGACCTGCGTCGAGACCCGGGAGATCGACATCAACGAACGGTACCGGGATGCCCTCGAGTCCGTCGGCGAACGCGAGAACGCCTTCGACATCCTGAAAGGCGTCAAGGGGCTGTCCTCGACGACCAAGATTCCGGAACCGATGGAGAAAGGGATCCTGCGGGCCAAACACGACGTCTCCGCGTTCAAAGACGGCACCGTCCGCTACGACATGACCGACCTCCCGGTCACGTCCGTCCGGGCCAGCGAACTCGACGTCGACGTCGGCCAGCTCCAGGCGCTTGGCTACGAGGAAGACGTCCACGGCGACCCCCTGACCCACGAGGACCAGCTCGTCGAGCTCAAAGTCCAGGACGTCGTCCTCTCCGACGGCGCGGCCGAACACATGATGCAGACGGCCGACTTCATCGACGACTTGCTCGAGTCCTACTACGGGCTGGAACCGTACTACGAACTCGAGGAGCGTGACGACCTCGTGGGCGAACTCGTCTTCGGGATGGCTCCACACACGTCGGCAGCAACTGTCGGGAGAGTGATTGGTTTCACGAGTGCGGCTGTCGGATATGCTCATCCGTACTTTCACGCCGCGAAACGCCGTAATTGCGACGGTGACGAGGATTGTGTGATGCTGCTCTTGGACGGCCTTTTGAACTTTAGTATCAGCTTCTTGCCAGATAAAAGAGGGGGGCGTATGGACGCGCCCTTGGTCATGTCCTCCCGTATCGATCCCTCCGAGATCGACGACGAGGCCCACAACATGGACATCGTCTCCCAGTACCCACGGGAGTTCTACGAGGCGACCCTCGAGATGGCCGATCCGGGCGAGGTCGACGTCCAGATTGCGGAGGACACGCTCGGCACGGACGGGGAGTACACCGGCTTCGCCCACACCCACGACACCACCGACATCGCGCTCGGGCCGGACCTCTCTGCGTACAAGACGCTCGGCTCGATGATGGACAAGATGGACGCCCAGCTCGAGCTCTCCCGGAAGCTGCGGGCGGTCGACGAGACCGACGTCGCCGAACGGGTCATCGAGTATCACTTCCTCCCGGACCTGATCGGCAACCTCCGGGCCTTTTCCCGCCAGGAGACCCGCTGTCTCGACTGTGGCGAGAAGTTCCGCCGGATGCCCCTGACCGGCGACTGCCGGGAGTGTGGCGGCCGGGTCACCCTCACCGTCCACAAGGGGTCGGTCAACAAGTACATGCAGACGGCGATCCAGGTCGCCGAGGAGTACGACTGCCGGGACTACACGAAACAGCGACTCGAGGTCCTCGAACGCTCGCTCGAGAGTATCTTCGAAAACGACAAGAACAAACAGTCAGGTATCGAAGACTTCATGTGAGCCGACGGGTGGACAGGTTCGCTCACCGGTGAACGGCCTCGTCCCCGACTGATCAGTAATCTCTTATTTCCGGTCGCGTAACGGGACCAAAGCGACTGGTGACGCGGCGTCGACGGTGTCTCGTCGTGACGGATGCGAGAGCCAGCCGACCTCGGAGGAGACCACACCAACAGACGTGACACTGGCGGGAGTCCGTATCCAAAATGAGATAGTCAGAAATCGTAGTATAATACATATATGTCTATATTACATAAAGTATCTCGTCGGGAGGCGACCTCGAGACGTGTCGTGGATACAGCGAGCAGTCGAGACGCACGACACGCCACGCTATCGTGAGCCAAGAACGCGGATAACGCCCACCTCGAGCGGTGTGCTGGCTATACAGCCACTTTTGAAAGGGCGTTGAAAGGGTAGCCGATACCAGAAGGTGGGGATCGGTCAGAGACACGCGTCACCAATTTTGGACGCGACTTTCGGGAGATCAACCGGCACGGCAGTTACGTCGCGGCGTGGCGACTCGACCAGTCGGGTGCGGACGAGGTCGCCGAGAGAAATGCGACCGATCGGGACCAGTTCTATCGAAATAGCATCATATTTGTCGGTCTGAGAGGTTGTCTCTCCGACCGACGGTATCAGCCGTAGTGGTCGCTCTCGCGTGGCGGACCGCTGAACACCGAGTACAGGGTGACGAAGTAGCCGAGGATCAGCGGGATGAAGATCGCGGCGAAGATCGAGGTCACGTTCAGTGCCAGCGGGGAGACGACGGCGTCGGCGATCGTCAGTTCGGCGGCCGGATCGACCGACGGGTACAGCAGGTACGCGATGAAGGCGACGAAGGCGGCGGCGACGAGGCCTGCACTGCCGACGGCGAGGCGGTATCGTTCCCACAGGCTCGCGTAGACGAACGCGGCGGCGGCAGCGACCGTCACGGCGACGACCAGCAGCGTCGGTGCGGAGGCGACCACCGGACGAAGGTCGGGATAGAGGGTGTACAGGGCGGCGGCCGTGAGCACGAACAGCGCGAGGTAGACCCCCGTCGCGATCCGTCCACGGCGGGCGGCGGTCTCGCGAAGCTGTCCCTCGGTTTTCACGCCCAGGAATGCGGCCCCGAGGACGACCGAGAGCGCGACGAGCGTCAGTCCGACGACGATCGGGGCGGGCGCGAGCGCGGAGGGTTCCCCGAGCACCCAGCTCGCGGCGAACATCCCGAGCAACAGCGGCGAGAACGCGCTGCCGGCGACGAAACAGGCGTCCCAGAACCGCACCCAGGTCTCGTCGTCTTTCTCTTCACGGAGCTTCGAGCCGAGGCCCCGGATCGAGAGCGCGAACACGATGGCAAAGGCAAGCAGATAGTGCCGGCTCAAGAGGTTGGCGTACACTCGCGGGAAGGCGGCAAACAGCACCGTCCCGAACAGCACGAGCCAGACCTCGTTTGCCTTCCAGAGCGGACCGAAGGCGGCGAGCATTGTCTCTCGTTCCTCGTCGTCGGCGTCGGCGTACAGTATGCCGAGCCCGAAGTCGAAGCCGTCGAGCAGGAGGTATCCGCCCAGCGCGAAGATGACGAGCCCGAACCAGAGCTCGGGAAGGACGTCGACGATGTACTCGCTGTCCGAGAGCAGGTCAGTCATCGGCGGTCACCCCCGGGGAGTCGGGCGTTTCGCGGTCCTCGATTCCCGTCTCGTGGCGTTCGGCCTCCTCGTCGATGATCCGCTTGAGCACGTACAGGAAGATCCCGAACAGGAGGATGTAGCCGACGACGAACGCCACGAGCGTCAGCATCGCCTCTGCGGAACCAAGCGGCGGTGAAACGCCCTCGCTGGTCTTCAACACGTCCTGGATGATCCAGGGCTGGCGACCGATCTCGGTGACGTACCAGCCGGTGATCAACGCGACGAAGCCAAGCGGCGTCGAGGCCATCAGTGCCTTCAGGAGCCGATCGTCCTCGGAGAGCTCGCCCTTCCAGAGCCGGTAGCTGCCCCACAGTCCGAGCGCGACGAACCAGAAGCCGAGCCCGACCATGATCCGGAACGACCAGAACACCCAGGCGACGGGCGGTGAGTCGTACTCGAAGTCGTTCAGGCCGGTCACCTCCGCTGTGGGATCACCTTCCGCGAGGAACGAGGCGAGCATCGGGATACTTATCGTGTAGAGGTTATCGGCCCGCGGATCGGTGATCGCGGAGACGTCGGTCGGGAACGCGACGACGTGTAAGTCCGCCTGGCCGGTCTCGTAGTGGGCCTCCATCGCGGCGAACTTGTGTGGCTGGGTGTCGGCGACGTGACGGCCGTACATGTCGCCGTGGATCACCTGGAAGATCGAGGTGACGAGCAAGACGACGACGGCGGCCTTGAGGGCGGTCTGCCAGACCTCGCTGTCGCGGTTCGTCCAGATGAAGTAGGCGGCGATCCCGGCGATCACGAGCGTCACCGAGATGATCGCCGCGTTCTGCATGTGGACGTACATCCACGGCAGCCGGGGATTGAAAAACGCCGCCATCGGGTCGGTCAGCTGGGCGATCGGCAGCCCGTCTTCCATCACGACCTCGTAGCCACGCGGCGTCTGCATCCAGGAGTTGACGACCAGGATCCAGAACGCAGAGAGCCACGCACCCAACGCGACGAGAAACGCCGAGAACGCGTACGCGAGGTCGGAGACGCGTTCACGACCGAACAGCAACACGCCGAGTGCGACGGCCTCGAGGAAGAAGGCCATCTTCGTCTCGAACGACAGCGGGCCGCCGATCATCTCGCCCGCGGCGGCTGAGAACGCGCTGAAGTTCGTTCCGAACATGAAACTCATCGGGATCCCCGTCACCGTCCCCATGATGAAGCCGACGGCGAAGATCTTCGTCCAGAACGCCCGGAGGCGTGCGTACCGTTCCCGCCCCGTCCTGATCTCCTGGACGGTGAAGTAGACCAGAAACGGCGCAAGCCCGACCGAGAGGGCAGCGAAGATGATGTGTATCGTAATCGCCCAGCCGAACTGGATCCGACTCGCCAGCTCGGGCGTCAAAAACGCCAGTGCCAGTACCTCGCTCGCGTGTGCAGTGGCAAGCTCCGGTATCGGCGTCACTCGAGTGGGAAACATGTGTACCTGATATCCGGGGATAGGGATCCAATATCGGTAAACTAGCCTTTGGGTATAGCCAAGATTCGATTGACAAACCAAAACCCGCGTACTAGCACAGTCTGCCGACTACCGAAATCGACTCGCGGTGACCGATCCCGTCCGACCCACGGAGACCACGATCACGAGGAGCCGTCGACGTGGCGGTTCGCGGAGACGAACCACGCGCCGAAAACGACGAAGAGGCCGACGATCGCCAGAATCACACCGATCGGCGGGTTGAGGAAAAACAGCGGAATACCGGCGACGAACGTGAATGCACCCTTCTTTCTCACCGTCCGCTTGGGCGCGTTTCCACAGCTGGGACAGCTCGATGCACCCGCCTCGAGCGGTTCGTCACAGGCCGCACACGAGTCAACCGATACCATAGTACGAGTCTCGAATTCGAACGTCTTAGCGCTTTGCATCCCGCCGCTGGATCGATCGTCCCGACCGGCGAATCGATCGGACCCAGCCACGAGCTGCCGTCTGAGTCTCGATACGGGGATGCCGAAGCCGATGGCGGGTGACACGGAGGGTTCGACTGGACGAGACGTCGTGGCCGTCGGAGGCAGAACGGGCGGAACCGTCGTCGCGAACGAGCTTGCGGAGCTTGCGCGACGACCTCGGCGAGGAGATACACCGGCAGCGAGAGGACCGATGACCGTTCTCGTGTGTGCTGGCTAACATTTATGCCGGCCGGTAAAGACAGCAGACGCATGATCGGGCTTCAGGCGCGAATCGAACTGGACCGACGTGTACGAACACGCACACGGGGTGAGAGCGACGCGTGATCGAACCACTCCTGATCGACCCCGAACTGGGGAGTCGCATCCAGTTCGGCGGCACGCTTTCGGTCCACATCGTCTTCGCCGCCCTCTCGGTCGGACTCGCACCCTACATCGTCTACTTCACCTGGAAAGAGATCTCGACGGGACGAGAGAAGTACGAACGGTTGCGTTCGTTCTGGACGAAGGTCTTCGCCGTCGGCTTCGTGATGGGAACGGCGACCGGTATTCCGATGAGCTTTCAGTTCGGGACGAACTTTCCCGAATTTGCCGAGTTCGCCGGCGAACTCATCGGCGGCCCCCTCGCCTTCGAGTCGACGATGGCCTTCTTCCTCGAGGCCGTCTTCCTCGGCGTCTTGCTGTTTGGCCGCGACCGGGTCAGCGATCGCGTCTACGTCCTCTCGTCGGTGCTCGTGATGGTCGGCGCGTGGCTCTCTGCGTTCTGGATCCTGATCGTCAACTCCTGGATGCAGACGCCACAGGGGTACGAACTGGTCGAGGAAAACGGCACGACGGGGCTCGTGCTCACCGATCCGATCGCGGCCTACTTCACGCCGCGGCTGTTCTGGATGTACGTTCACATGCAGAACGCGGCGGTGATCTCGGTGACACTCTTCGTCGCCGGCGTCGCCGCCTACTTCGTCTGGACGAACCCCAACAGCGAACCCTGGCGCGGGACGCTCAAGCTCTCGGTGGGCGTCCTCGCGATCACCTCAATCTTCCAGGTGATCCACGGCGACATGTACACCCGCCACGTCGTCCAGACCCAGCCGATGAAATTCGCCGCGATGGAGGCGATCTACGAGACCAAAGAGGGTGCACCGTTGCACCTGCTGGCGTTTCCCCGTAACCTCGCGGACATCACCGATCCACGCGCCGAGGAGCTGTTCACGGTGAGTATCCCGTACCTGGCGTCGTTGCTGGCCGAGGCCGACCCGGCCGGGGTCGTCTACGGCCTCGAGGAGTTCGACGTCGAGAACCCGCCCGTCGCCTGGGTGTTCTGGTCGTTCCGGACGATGGTGTTTCTCGGCTTCTGGTTCATCGCGCTCGGACTGTGGGGCGTCTACCGGATGCGCACGGGAACGCTCTTCGAGCGCAGTCGGTATCTCAAAGCGCTCATGGCGTCGATCCCGCTCGGGTTCGTCGCGACTATTACGGGCTGGTACGTCACCGAGATCGGCCGCCAGCCCTGGGTCATCCAGGACGTCCAGTTCACGAGCGACGGCGTCTCCCAGACGCTCACGTCGACTCAGATGACGATCTCGCTCACCGCCTTCGTGATCGTCTATGCGATTCTCGTCACCATCTTTCTCGGCGTCATCAAGTGGATCGTCGACGGCGAACTCGAGCGAGTCACGCGCGACGATCGCGAGGAGACCGAGCGAGAACGCGAACGGTCGGACGAACGGACACAGAGCGGCTCCGGGGAGGTGTAAGCCGTATCGATGTCGCCCGTTACCGCTTCTCTCGTCGGTCGGACGGTCTCGTTCGGCCCCGTCGTTCCCGTCGACGAGTATCTGGTCCCGACACTGCCCGAACTCTGGTTCGGAGTCTTGCTGTTTACGCTCGCGATGTACGTCTTTCTCGACGGATTCGACTTCGGGATCGGGATGTTGTACGCCACGCGCGAGGACGAGGAGGAACGGGAGCTATTGCTCGCGGCGTTCGGACCGGTCTGGGACGCGAACGAGGTCTGGCTCGTCGCGTTCGGGACGATACTGCTCGCTGCCTTTCCACCGGTGTACGCGGCGTTGTTGAGCGAGCACTACCTGTTGATCTTCGCGATCGTGTTCGCGCTCATCCTCCGCGGGGTGACGCCCGAACTCAGAGAGCAGCGAGACGATCCCGAATGGGAACGGGCCTGCGACCGCGGCTTCGTCGCCGGGAGCACCCTCTCGCCGCTTTTTATCGGCACGCTCGCGGGAAGCTGGGTGTTCGGGACGGGGACGCTTTCCCTTCCGGGCGTGTTGACCGGCGTCGCGACCGTCTTCCTGTCGCTCGCAGCCGGCGCGGCCTACCTCGGGATGAAGACGACCGGCGAGCTTCGCGAGGAGATGGCTGCGTACGGACTGTACGCAAGCGGTGGCTATCTCGTGACCGTCGTCGCCTTGCTCACCGTCGTCTTCGTCACCGATCCGCTCGGCGTCCGCGAGACGCTCCTTACCGTTCCGGTCGCGGCGGTCGTCGTCGCGACGGTCCTCTTGCTCGTCGGCGGGGCGGCCGCCGCCACTCGTGACGCAGTCACCGTCTGGTTCTCCGCCACCGGGGGCGTCGCCGTCGCGCTCGTCGTCCTCGTGGCTATTTTCCTCTATCCGACCGTCTACCCATCGACCGGAACCACCGTTCGCGAGGCGGTGATCTCGCCGCTTGCGCTCAACGTTCTCACAGTCGTCGTGATCCCGGCGCTGGTGCTCGTATTGCTCTACTTCCGATATCTGTATACGGTGTTTTCGGGACCGGTCGAGAGCGAGGGATACGGAACCTCAGACTGAGTCGGACGAGCGAACGACCACGTACCGTCAGTCCGACGGCGTCTCGTCGGGGTCGACGAACCGCTCGAGGTGGTGCTTGACGAGCGCCGACTCGGCCATCCGGAGCCGATAGGACAGCGTCGACTCCGGAACGTCGAGTTCGTCGGCGAGTTCGTCGAGCGTGACCTCCCGCGGGCGCTCGTAGTATCCTCGGGCAGCCGCCGCCGCGATCGCCTGTCGCTGTGGGCCCGACAGGCCGACGTCGACGATGCCGTCGCCGTGCCACTCCGTCGCCGTGCCGAGATGCCCCATCTCGAGCGTTACCCCCTCACAGAGGGTCGTCTCGAGGTGATCGTAGAGTGCGCCGACGCCGTCGTCGGAGCGGGTCAGTAGTCGCCACCACACGGTCCCATCGCGACAGCGACTCTCACAGATCGTACCGGGTGCGACGTGTGCCGCTGCGAGTCTGTCGACCGAAACGCCCGTCCCGACGTCCTCGACGTAGACGTAGAGCAACCGACGTCGTGGCGCACACTCGAGTCGGTACCACGAACTCCGGCCGCCACAGGGCTCGGCTCCGAGCGAACGCGGGCGGTAGTCGCGATCCTCGAGTGCCGTCTGGAGGCGATCGGTCGCGTTCGGGGGGCCAGTGAGCTGGACGAGCCGGATACACGAGCGGTCCCCGAGGACGACGTCGATCGTCGACATCTCGAGCGTCGGGTGTTCGCGAACGATGTCTGCGATCGGGTCCGTGCCGGGTTCGTACTCGAGGCTGAAGGTAAATTCACGAAGCCGATCGTCCGGCGTGGCACTCATCGTTTCCGTTCCGACGCCCGGCTCTCGACCCGCCGTCGCGTGTCGCGAACGCGTATCGGTTTCCGTACCCTGGCGTGCGTCACAGTCGATCCCATCTCGTCTCGTACTAGACGACCACAGCGCCTAAAGGGGTCGAACGGACCGATTTTCAGGACTGGTTCGCACTCGACCGACGCTGTTCGAAAATGTTGCTCGTTGCTGTGACGAACCGGCGATCCACCGCCGTGAAGCGGTCGGTCAGCCGAAGAGGTGATCCATCAGCAGTCGCTCGAGGGGGCCACGCCTTCGACCGTCGTGTGTCTGGACCATGACGGCGGTGGTGTCGACGCTGTCGATCAGCCGGTTGCCGGGTCGTCCGAGCAGTCGGGCACCGAGTCCGGTTCGATCGATGCCGGTCACGAGGAGGTCGGCGTTGCCGACGAACCGCGCCAGGCCGTCGATTTCGTCGTCGGTTTCGATGACCGTCGAGCGCGTCGGCACGGTCAGGGTGGAGATGAGCTCCTCGTGGTAGCGTTCGACCGTTTCGCGCTGGCTGTCGGGGGCATCGGCGGGAATCGCCTGTAAGAGGTTGAGTTCGGCGCCGGTTTCTTCGGCGACGGCGTCGGCAAACAGCAGCTTCAGCGGATCGTACGGTCCCTGGTTCGCGACGACGGCGATCTCGTCGGCGCCGTCGAAGCCGTCGTCGTCGACCAGCATGACGTCACAGGGAGCGTTCTCGAGCAGCCAGTCGGTGTCGCTGCCGAACAGCCGCTTGTGGAACTCGGCCTGGTCGCGTTCGGCGATCACCAGATCGTAGTCGCCGTAGGTCGCGAAGTCGACGATCGCGCGGTTGTGGTCCTCGCTGTCGACCTCGCGGTACTCGATGCGTGTGTCCGTCGTCGGTTCCGACTCGTCGTCGGCGACGGTGACGCCGCCGGAGGTTCGTACCGATCGCCCGATGGTCGGACCGTCGGGGAACCACGACGGTGTGTCGTCGTCGTCGTTCGGCAGCCAACCTGGAACGTCGTCGGTACAGACGTCGGCGTGATCGCCGGCGAACACCCGACAGGGGACGTCGACGAACTCGACGACGGAGACGGTCGTCGATCGTAGCCGTCCCATGTCGGTCGCCATCCGGAGCATGTCTCGTTTCGCCTCGGGTGAGGTCGTCTCGGTGATCGCAACCAGCACGTCGTACTCCTGGTCGGACTCGAAGAGCTCGCGGGTACGGTCGGTGGCACGTTCGCTGACGTTCTCGCGGACGCCGGCGCGGGCCGCTCCTTCGCGGTCGATCCGCTTGCGGGCGTAGACGTAGTACCACGCCATCGCACCGGCGGTGATGAGAACCGAGCCGACGAACGGAATCGTCCCCATCGTCGTCAACACGACGAGTCCGCCGACGATGCCGGCCACTTGGACCCAGGGATACAGCGGGGAGACGAAGTCGGGGTCGTATCCCTCGACGGCTCCCTCCCGGAAGCCGACGACCGCGAGATTGACCAGGATGAACACGAGCACCTGGAACGCGGAGGCCAGTTTCGCGATCTGGAGGATCGGCACGAACGCGATCAGTACCATGATGACGGCACCCGTGAGGAGGATCGCCCTCATCGGCGTGTTAAAGCGGGGGTGAAGCTCCTCGAGCGAGTCGGGAACGAGGTTGTCACGCGCCATCGCGAACGGATACCGCGAGGCCGAGAGCACGCCGGCGTTGGCGGTGCTGACAAGCGCCAGCAAGGCAGCGACGACGACTGCGACGACGCCGATCGTACCGAGGGTCTGCTCGGCAGCGACGGCGACAGGCGCGTCGGTGGCAGTGAGGACGTCGCCGGGTGTGACGCCGATGAGCACCACGACCAGCAACACGTACAGCAGGGTCGTGAACCCGAGCGAGACCAGCATCCCGAGTGGGATGTTCCGGGAGGGATTTTCGATCTCTTCGGCGACGCTTGCAATCTTGGTGACACCGGCGTACGAGACGAAGACCGCACCCGTCGCCGCGAGCAGACCGGTCGATCCCGGATCCATCGCACCCTCGAGCCGTGCAGTCTCGATGGCGAGGCCGCTGCCGGCGACGAACCAGACCATCGCCGCGAGCATGACCGCGACGATTGCGACCTGGAACCGGCCGGTGACGTCCGAGCCGACGAGGTTGACCAGGATCAACACCGCCGCAATTCCCAGCGCGATCCCCGTGACCGTCCCCGGTGAGAGACTGCGCTCTAGCAGATAGACGAGATACGGGACGCCGCCGACGAGTGCGAGCGCGCCCTTGAACGACAGCGAGAACCACGTCCCGATGCCGGCGACGGTGCCAAGCAACGGTCCCATCCCGCGCTCGATGTAGACGTAGCTGCCGCCGTCTTCCGGCATCGCCGTCGCCATCTCGGACTTCGACAGCGCTGCGGGGATGACTAACAGCCCAGCCAGGATGTACGCCAGCACGACCGTCGAGCCGGCGATCTCGTAGGCCAGCGCCGGGAGAATGAAGATTCCCGATCCGACCATCGCACCGATACTGATCGCGACGACTTCGGGCAATCCGAGATCGCGGTTGAGTCCCGACGCCATGGCTAGACGACCTCCTGTGACGTCGTCACCCCGACCCCGAACTCGCGGAGATCATGGCTGTCGAACGATGCTTCGTTTCCGAATCGATACGTCCTCCCTGTCATCACGTTCGCTCGAGGTGACTGGGTGTCGCAACTGTCTGCACTTCGTCCGACTCGAGGCGACCGTTTGAGACGGTCTCGAGGACGAGCGGGAATCGGTTCCGACCGAACGACGACCGGTTGTGCACTATCCATACACTCCTAACTACCACCATCTAACGGGCGATCGAATATAATGGTTCTGAATACAGTGCGACCACGCATTGCTAGGGGATTGTACCAGGTAAATACGGAGGGTGGGAGATCGAGATGTCCTACCCGCTGCTGGACCTCCTGCCCACTGTAATGTAAAACTCGTGGAATACTGGTGGGCCCCGGGAAACGACGCGTCACGTATCAATCGTGGGGATGGAACCGCTTGACGGCACGGTCGACCGCGTCTGTCCGTCCGAGGAAGGTGACGCGATCTCCCTCGCGAAGTTCGTGATCGCCGGTCGGTACCTCCGTCGTTCCGTCGGCGTGTGTGAGCAAGCCGACGATACAGCCGTCCGGAATCGCGGCGTTGAGTTCGGCGATCGTCTTTCCGACCAGGTCCGAGGCGGTCACTTCGATCTCCTGGACGTCTCCCGTCCGTCCGAGTTCGTTCATCCAGGCCGACAACGAGGGCCGTTCGAGGACGTTCTCGAGCGACCAGGCGGTCGCCATCGAGAGGTCGATCGCGTGGACGCCAAGCGACTCGAACGCCTCGACGTTGTCGGGCTGGTTGACTCGCGAGGCGACCGTCTCGACGCCGAATTTCGTCGCCGCGGTCTGACAGACGAGCAGGTTGACGTCGTCGTCCGGCGTCACGGCGGCGACCGTCTTCGCGTTGTCCGTGCCGGCGCGTGCCAGAACCTCGGCGTCGGTACCGTCGCCCTCGATGGCTCTGAGGCCGCGTTTCCGCGCTTTTTCGACCGCTTCGGGGTCGTGGTCGACGAGCAGTACGTTCTCTCCGTCACGTTCAAGCCGTTCCGCGAGAGACAGGCCGACCCGTCCCCCGCCGACGATGATAGTACGCATTGGTGATACCTCGAGGACGTCCGCGATCTGTCGTGCGAGGCCGGCCTGGAGGACGACCGTCGCGAAGATGAGCAAGAAGACGGTGCCGGCGAGCAGCTGTGCCTCCTGTGGTCGGCCAAGCGCCTGGAGTTCGACGGCAAACAGCGTCGCGACGCTCGCGGGAATGATCCCGCGTGGGCCGACGGCACTCAAGAAGAGCTGTTCGCGAAGCGTAAACCGTGTGCCGGTCGTCGAGAGGTAGATCACGGCCGGTCGAAGCACCATCGTGACCGCGGCGACGATGGCGAGCCCGGCCAGTCCGAGCGCGAAGATGTCCGCGAAATCGATCAACGCCGCCAGCGCGACGAAGATAAACGAGAGCACGACGACCGAGAGATCGTCGAGGAAGTCGATGACCTCCTCGTGGTGTGGGAGGTCGACGTTCCCGAGCGCGAATCCGGCCATCGCTGCGGCGGCGATTCCCGTCTCGTGGGCGATCAGTTCGGAGCCGGCGTAGGCCACGACGATGCCAGCGAGGACGATCAACCTGGCGTGGAGTGGTCCGTTTCCGGGAGCGAGGTTTGCACGATTCAACACGAACCACACGCCTGCCGCAACGAGCGCGCCGACCGCCAGTCCGACTGACAGGCGCATGAGAAAGTCCCCGACGAACCGGACCGGACCGCCGTTGCCCGCGATCAACACCTCGAAGACGACGACGACCAGAATCGCCGCAGTCACGTCGTTTATCACGCCCTCGCCTTCGAGGACGGCGGCGACGTTATCTCGGACGGTGACGACCTGCAGGATGGGACCGATCACCGTCGGGCCGGTCGCGATCAACAACGCTCCGACTAACAGGCCGACCTCGAGACTGGTATCGAGAACGACGACGACGGCGGCGGCCGTCCCGAGCCAGGTGACGAGCGCACCGACGGTCGTGAGACGGGCCAGTGCCGTTGGACTCTCTCGGAGTTTGTGTAGCTGCAGGTGATAGCCGCCCTCGAAGAGGATGATCGCGACACTGACGCCGACCATCGCCGAGAGTCCGCCGCCGAACGTCTCCCGGGAGACGATCTCGATCCCTTCGGGACCGATCGCGATCCCTGCAACGATCAGAAAGAGGACACTCGGGATCCGGAGTCGATCCGCGATGACGCGGGAAGCGACGCCGAGTGCGAGGATGACGGCGACGGCGACGATGAGTATCACGATTTAGAACGGTTTCTCGAGTGGCGGCTGAAGCCGGCTGATCGATCACTGAGCTGGTGACTCGTCGGCATCGTTAGTCGTCTCCGTCGGGCGTCGGCGCTGTGTTCGGATCGCCGACGTCGGCCGACTGGACGGCCTGATAGAGGATGATCAGCGCGACGAAAAACGACGAGCCGACGAGCAGGAGGACGCTCACGATCTCGAGGCCGTCCGTGCCGATCCAGTCGGCGGCCTCGCTGATGGCGATCCCGACGCTTGCAAGTAGCATCATGATGCCGAAGTAGACGATGACGTCGTCTTCTTCGACGATGGCCGTGGCGGCCGAGCCGATGCGAGCGCCGAGTGCACTCCCGACGAGCAACAGCCCGACGACCGCGAGGTCGACGCTACCCTGCATGCCGTAGGTGAACGCACCGAACGCACCCGAGAACAGCCCGGCGAAGAGGCTGGTCCCGACTGCGGCAGTAAGCGGCGTCCCGATCAGGTAGTAGATCGCCGGCATCCGGATGAATCCGCCGCCGACGCCGATCAGTCCCGAGACGAGGCCGACACCCCCGCCGGCACCCGTGACCGTCCACAGCGACGTCCGGCCGCCGGAGACGAGCGAGATCATCGGCGGAATTCGGTACGACTGGATCTTCTGAGCGATCGGCGGAATCTCGTCGTCGTCGACGTCCTCGTCCCCGTCGTCAGCGTCGTCCTCGTCGTCGAGGGCGTATGCACGCCGGAGGAACAGCAAGCCGATGCCTGCAAGCAGGACGATGTAGGCTCCGCCAGTGACGAGTTCGGCGATCCCTAGTGCCTCGAGGGCGAAGACGAGCCGACTGCCGAGTTCGATCCCGATCGAGAGGACGACGAACAACGCTGCGCCGAGTTTGTAATCGACCTGGCCGACGTCGTAGTGTTTCATCACGGCGATGACCGACGTCCCGAAGTAAAACGCCAGCCCGCTCCCGATGGCGACGGAGGCGGGGTAGCCGAGGATCAACAGCGTCGGCGTGATCAGGAACGAACCCCCCATTCCGAAGAATCCGAACAGTACTCCGACCATGAAGCCGAAGACGACGAACAACACCAGCAACGACAGGCCGAGTCCGAGCAGTTCCATTCGCTATGCCTCCCCTCGATAGCGTACGACAGCCTTCTCGACGATCGACTCGAGCCAGCCGTATCCGACGTAGAGGGCCACTGCCTGCACCAGGATGACGCCGACGACTGCGGCTGCGCCGATCACCCCACCTTCTATTCCGATCATTTTCTAACTAGTAACGATGGAGGGCTGTATCGACTTAGTCGTCAGCGACGGCGCTGTCTTCGGTCGCCGCACACCGGTTTGGACCGAGCTCGAGTTCGTTGCGCTCGTCTTCGTCCGCGGGCTCGTAGACGCCGAGGTTGGTCTCGATGACCTTCTCGTAGTTCGGCGGCTTGGAGGGCAGGTTGTCGAACATGTGCTCGACGAACTCGTCCTCGTCGAGCTGGATGATCTCGTTTTTCGCCCAGATCTCGCCGACGGTCGAGAACATCGGCATGCCGGGTTCGACGTCGATGTACTCGCCGCAGTTGGTCAGCGAGAAGTGCCCGGGGAGGATCTTGACGTGGTCGGGCATCGTGGCGATCTTGTGCTGGAGCGTCTCGTACTGGACGCGAGCGCCGGCTTTCGCGTCCTCGCCGGCGAACTGGAGTTCGGTGCGGCCGATCGACTCGACGAACAGCGTGTCGCCGGTCATCAGGGCCTCGTCCTCGACGAGGTAAGAGGTCATGCCAGTCGTGTGGCCCGGCGTGTGAACGGCCTTGATGGCGACGTCGCCGACCATCACCGTCTCGTTGGGCTCGAGGCCGTCGAAGTCGTAGTTGGGGTCACGCGTGTTCGCGGGCTCGCCGAGGTGGTAGGGGACCTCGTACTCGTCGGCGAGGTCGCGACCCGCGGAGATGTGGTCGGCGTGGATGTGGGTGTCGAAGACCCGGTCAATCTCGTAGCCGCGGTCGGCTGCAGCCTGCTCGAAGGCGTCGGTCGCGCGGGTGACGTCGACGAGTGCCGCTTTACCGGTTCGTTTCGATCCGACGAGATACCCGAGACAGCCCTTCGAGCGGCGCTGGAGCTGGAGAATCTCGAGGCCGTCGCGCTCGGTCGCAATCGAGACGACGTCGTAAACGAGACTCCAGTCTTCCATCCCGCCCTCGACGCGGGCGACGTTCTCGAAGTCCTCGTCCTCGAGGTACTCGGCGAACGCTTCTGCAGAGCAACCGGTCGCACACGTGACGACGATCTCGTCGTCGGCGTCGTACGCCTCGGGGTCGAACTCACCGACGAGTTCGTCGTTCGACGCCGAGTACTCGACGTTCTCGGCTTCGGCGATGCGCCAGTCTTCGTAGTCCTCCGGTGCTCGGGTGTCGAAGAGGACGTCGACATCGTCCGCCTCGATACGATCGCGTAGTTCGGCTGCTGAAATCGTCTCGACCATGTAGTAGAACGTTCGAGCCGGGCGTTCTTAAGGCCTCGAGCAACCCATATATTTATGCCATTCGTCCGCTGTACCACTGCACCGAGCGGGCATAAGTGACGAAAGTTGCTGGCACTGCGTGTACCGACTCTCTGTGGCATATACACTGACATATGCTGAAGAAAGCCACGCAAGCCGTTGGGATACAGCCACATCAATGACTATTCACGAACGCTGAAAGAAGACGGACAGTTACCGCCGTCCACGCGGTGGAACGACGAGTACGTTGGCCGATGCTTCCTCGAGGACGGTCTCGGAGACGCTACCGAGCAGTAGTCGGCGCAGTCGGCTGAGTCCGCGGGCTCCGACGAGCACCGTCGTCGGCTCGACCTCGTCTTCGGCGGCCAGGATCTCTTCTTCCGGGTTCCCGGTGCGAACCATCGTCTCCGCGTCGATTCCGAGCGTCGCGAGTTCGCTCGCCAGCGTCTCGAGTTTCTCGTGTGCCTCGGCGCGGTCGTCGTCGATGCGTTCCTGTTCCGGTCCCTGCACGTGAACGAGCGTCGCTTCCTCGACGGCGTCCTGTACGACGCGGAACTGGTCGAACGCCCGTTCGGCGTTCTCGGAGAAGTCGGTCGCGTACAGCATCCGTTCGAAGAGGTGCTCGCGGACGATTTCGGGACCGTCGTCCTCGACGATCCGTTCGACGAGGACGGGACGGGTCGCTGCGCGCACGACGTTTCGTGCGGTCGATCCGAGCACCCGTCGGTCGGACTCGCCGCGGCCACGTGATCCGACGAGGATCAGGTCCGCGTCAACGCGCTTTGCGATCCCGTTGATCCGCTGGTGGGGTGGCCCGCGGACGACGTGGACGTCGACGTCGAAGCCGGCGTCCTCGATGGTGCGACGCTGTCTCGAGAGCGCCTTCTCACGCGGTTTGGTCATTCCGGGAACGCCGTAGTGGACGTTCGAACTGACGACGGTGACGACGTGTACCGTCTCGACGCCGATCCGGGAGAGACACTCGAGACAGGTCCGGGACTCGATCGCTGCTCCGGTCGCTTCGGAGAGGTCGGTCGCGAAGACGGCTTCCATAGCCGCTCATGGGTGACCGCTCCCTTTCAAGATTCCGTCGACACCGAACACCTTCGGTACTCGAGATACCAGTCCGGACAAGCGGAAAAAACGTCGCAGTTCGAGCCGGAGACGGTCACGCCGACGGGAGACGGGTCGGCGACCGGCTGTGTCAGTTGCGTCACCCAGGCTCTAGATGTCCTTGAGCGTGAACCACCAGTCGTAGGAGTCGTACTCCTCCTCGTCGACCTCTTCGAGTCGCTGTTCGGCTTCCTCGACCGTTCCAGGCGGCGAGAGCAACGCCTTGTCGCCGAAGTTTTCGTTCTCGGGCCAGTCGGCCGGCAGGGCGACGTCTTCTTCCTCGTGGGTCTGCAACGCCTCGAGCGAGCGCAGGACCTCGTCGATGTTGCGGCCGATCTCTTTGGGGTAGTAAAGCACCTGGCGTGTGATACCCTCGTCGTCGACGATGAAGACCGCACGAACCGTCGACGTTCCCTGGCCGGGGTGGACCATACCGAGCTCCTCGGCGACGGTACCGCTCTCGTCGGCGATGATCGGGAATCCGATCTCCTCGTCGAGTTCGTCGTCGATCCAGTCGGTCCACTTGATGTGTGAGTGGACGCGGTCGACCGAGAGGCCGATCAGTTCGGTGTTGCGTTCGGCGAACTCCTCACGGCGCTGTTCGAAGCCGACGAACTCGGTCGTACAGACCGGCGTGAAGTCACCGGGATGGCTAAAGAGGACGAACCACTCGCCCTCGTAGTCGTCCGGGATCGTCTTCGTTCCGTGGGTCGTCTCTACCTCGAGCTGTGGGAATTCGTCGCCGATGAGCGGGAATCCGTTCGCTCCGTCGTCGTCAGTCTCTGCGGACATTGCATCCGATACTATGTGACGGCATAATGATTGACCTTTCGAAAAGAGAAGTTTTCGTAGCCTGTGGTTATTCTACACTTATCTCGAAATATTTTCGCATCAATGGAGTCGTGGCATGGCTACGGGTAGCAGGCGAAGCGACGACGTAGCCGTGACTGCTCGGAAATGGACAGGACAACGATGCGCTCGAGAGACGACCCCGCTCGCTCGGCGATCGTCGAAAACACAGGTACCCGACTTCGGTCGTCGAATGCAGTCAGTTCGACCGCGAGGACCCCATCCGCCGGAGGAACTCGATCAGGATGCCGAGGCCTTGCCTGACGTCGTCGTCACGAAGCGCGCCGAGCATCCCGAAGAGACCGACTTTCTTCGGCGGCTGCTCCTCGGTGAACGCACCGAGGCCGGCCTCGACTGAGTCGATGAGCTGTTCATCACCCAGCTTACTGCCCAGCACGAGCATGTTACCGAGGTTCTGCCCGAGCTGGTAGGGCTCGAGGTCGGCCTCGCCGTAGGCGTGGCTCATGCCGGCGACCATCATTCGCAACTCCGTGATCGGCTGTCTATTCTCCTGAACGACGCTTATGGCCTCCGGGATCAGGTCCTCGGCGAGCTCGTAGGTCACGTCGAGCAACTCGAGCAGCTCGATCAGCGTCTCTTCGTTCTCGCCGAGCCGTTCGAGCAAGACGAGCGTCTCCTCGCGCTCGAGGGCGAACCGGAGCCGTTCGATCGTCTCGCGGTTCTCGCGAACGATCGTCTTGACCTCTGGCACCAGATCGCCGACGAGTTCGTCGACGACTTCGAGGGTCTCTAAGAGCTCGACGAGCGTATCGGCGTTCTCGCCGACGCGCTGGACGAGTACGAGCGTCTCCTCGCGCTCGAGAGCCATGCGCAGCTCTGCGACCGGCTCGCGGGACTCGTGGGCTGCCTCGCGCAGCTCGGGCGCGAGATCCTCCGAAAGCTCCTGGACGACGACGAGCAACTCGAGTAACTCGGCGAGCTCCTCGTCGTTCTCCTCGAGCGTGCGGGCGAGCTCGTTTACTTCGGCGGCCTCGAAGCCGGTGCCGTCGAAGTCGCTGTCTACCGATTGGTCTTTCTGAGCCATTGGTTACGGAAGCGGGTCGTAGCCTTTCATCCAGGCGTCCCAGTAGACCGACGGGAGGACGTTGACGTCCATGATCCAGTTCATCTTGCTCTCGACGGGTGCGGAGATCGAGTTCTCGTAATCGAACTCCGCGATCAGTGCCTTGCCTTTCTCGGTGAGCAACGGACAGGCGGCGTAGCCGTCGTACTCCTTTGGCATCGGTCGGCCGTTCATCACCGCCGGCAGGTTGTTCGCGACGACGTGAGCCTGCTTGCGAGCGGCCGCGGCCGTCTTCGAGTGGGGTGCGTTCTCACAGTCACCCAGCGCGAAGACGTTGTCGTACTCGTCGTGCTGACAGGTGTGTTTGTCGATCGTGACGTACTCGCCGTCGTCCGAACCCTCAGTCAGCGGCGAGTTGTCGGTGATCGGCTCCTGGCCGAACTGCGGCGTCACTGGCGCGTAGAGATCGTAGGAAATCTCCTCGCCGTCGGCCGAACGGACGACACCGGCGTCGGGATCGATCTCCTCGACGGAGAAGTTCTCTTCGAACTTGATGTCGCGATCGTTCCAGATCTCATAGAGCTTGTCGCGGTAGGGCTGGACGCCGAAGTGGTGTTCGGCGTTTCTGGTCATGATGACCTCGACGTCGTCGCGGATGCCCTGCCGGCGGAAGTAGTCCTCGGCGAGCATCGTCAGCTTCAGCGGCGCGCCGGGACACTTAATCGGCGTGTTGGGCTGGGTAACGAGGAAGGTCCCACCGTCGAAGTCCTCGAGAGCTTCACCCAGCTCGAGGGCGGCTTCGTAGTGGTAGAACGGGAAGACCTCGTCCGTTTCCTGCCAGGCCTCGAGCAGGCCGGGTGTGGCGGTCGGGTCGAGTCGGTGGCCCGTCGCGACGACGAGGTAGTCGTACTCGAGGTCCTCACCCGCCTCGAGCGCGACGGTCTGTTCGTCGGGGTCTACGCCCGTCACCGCGTCATGGACAAACTCGACGCCCGGTTTGAGCAGTTCGTCGACGTCCCGTGACTGGTCGGGCTCGAGGTACCCGAACGGGATGAGGTAAAACGACGGCTGGTAGAAGTGTTCGGTACTCTTATCGACGACGACGACCTCCGCCTCGTCACTGTCTAGCTTTCGCCGGAGGAGGTTCGCCGTCATCGCACCGCCGGAACCTGCCCCCAGTACGGCTATCGTATCCATATGCGGCTAAATATTGCAGCGTCTCCCATCTAAACGCACGTCTTTGAGAAACAATTGTATGCAGAGGTCTGCCACGACGAGAAAGCGGAAAATGTTGCTCGATCGTGCTAACGCGTGGACGTATCAGTTCCCCGTATCGGATTCGACCGGTGCGTCGATCAGGTTCCCCCACTCGATCCAGGAGCCGTCGTAGTTCGCGACGGCGTCGTACTCGAGCAGCTCCGAGAGAATGAACCAGACGATCGAGGACCGCTCTCCGATGTGACAGTAGACGATCGTCTCCGTCCCGGGGTGGACGTCGCGGTCGTGAAACAGCTGTTCGAGCTCGGCCCGATCCTTGAACCGTCCGTTCTCGTCGATGACGTCCGACCACATGAGGTGAGCGGTACCGGGGATGCGACCCGCCGATCGGGCTTCCGGCAGGTCCTTGTCGGGCGGTCGTGCTTGATCGCCGCGAAACTCCGAGGACGAACGCACGTCGACGATCCTCACGTCGCGCGCGATGGCCGCCTCGACGTCCGTTCGGTACGCACGGATCCGATCGTCGGACGGATGCGCGCTGTACTCTCGGGGCGTAACCTCGGGCGCGTCGGTCGTCATCGGACGGTCGGATCGTTCCCAGTGTGTCTTCCCACCGTCGAGCAACCGTACGTCGGTGTGACGGTAGTACTTGAACAGCCAGTAGAGATACGCCGCGTACTGATTGTGGCCGGTACTGTAGATCACGACCGTGCTGTCGACCGTGATGCCGCGGTCGCCGACGCAGGTTTCGAAGGTCTGACAGTCGGCGATTCCACAGCCGTTGACGTCGACGAGTTCTTCGAGCACGTCGATCTGGACGGCACCCGGCAGGTGTCCCCGCTCGTACTCCTCGTCGCTGTCGGCTTCGACGAGTCGCAGGTCCGGGTCGTCCGCCTCGAACTCCGAGAGCCGGCTCTCGACCCACTCGGGCGACACCACCACGGTCTGTTCGTCGTCGGTCGGCTCCGACCCGTCGGGGCCGTGTTTCAGCCTGTAACAGGTCTGTCGACCGTCGTGAAGCGCGGGCGAGGAGTCGATGAGATCGGCCTCCTCGAGTTGATCGAGTCCGTACCGGGCGGTCCGGGAGGAAAGCAGCGTCGTCTCGGTCAACCCCTTGAGCGTCATCGATCCCTCGTCCGCCAGGGTCTTGTAGATGAACTTCGAACTCGGGGGAAGGTCCTCGAGTGCGTCGTCGACGTTTTGATCCGGCATGATCCTTGGGCTATACTAGCCCTCGTTAATATACAGGTCTTTCGCCATCACACCGTATGCTCGAGATGAAGTCGGGAGATTACGGGTTTGCGGGATGGCCGAGCCGATCTCCGGGCAGTATCCGCACGGAAGGAGCAATAATTACTCGCTATCACACACATATATCTGTGATCTTTCTGCTCGATACAAGCAATATTGTGTGGTAACAGTCGATGGGGGACGATCATGTTTGGAAACTAATGAGATCGGTCTGAAGGCGCTGGGGACTCTCCATTAATATCGTAATTAATATAGTACTCAAATACCACCATGCAGAATATATAATACGAATAGTGACATACAAATACACATCAGCCCGTTTAGAAAAACGATCTGGTGATATTTCAATAAATACTGGAAATATGGGTGAAATAAACACTATACTGCCGTTCTCCACACATATCACTCGGCAGCCCTCTACACTGAGATGGCCTAAGATAACTCAGCTGGTGTAATATATCTCTGTATATAAAGAATATGTACTTCTTCTCTATATATAGATAATAGAAGAATATATAACTCCCGATATAACAGTCCGACGCTCGACTCTGGCGGTCTCCTCGCAGTGATCGGAGAGTCGAAGAGAACTTACTCTCACCTTCCGCATCACGGGCTATGGATATCGTCGTCTTCGGAGCGGGGAGTCTGGGGAGTCTCGTCGGTGGCGTCCTCGCTGACGTTCACGACGTTACTCTCGTCGGTCGTGGCGATCACGTCGCGGCCGTCCGCACCGACGGACTCGCGATCACGGGTGAACTCGAGACGACCGTTCATCCGAATGTGACGACCGACGGCACGGATCTCGACGCCGAACTCGCGGTTGTGACGGTCAAATCGTTCGATACGACCTCGGCCGCGGCGGCGCTCGCGACGGGATCGATCGACGTCGTACTTTCGTTGCAAAACGGGATGGGAAACGAGGAGGCGCTCGCGTCCCGGCTCGAGTCACCGGTGCTCGCGGGAACGGCGAGCTACGGCGCTCGCTCGCCGGAACCGGGCATCGTCGACTGCACCGGCATCGGTGAAATTGTCCTCGGTCCGCGAGACGGCGGCAGCTCGAACACGGCGGACCGCGTCGGCGAGGCGTTCGAGTTGGCCGGTCTCGAGACGATCGTCGCCGGCGACATGCCCCGTCGGCTGTGGGAGAAACTCGGGGTCAACGCCGGTATCAACGCCGTGACCGCACTCGCACGGACCGAAAACGGTGCAGTACTCGAGAAGCCAGCTCGCGACGTCGCGCGCCGAGCGACCTGCGAGACCGCACGGGTCGCACGTGCGTGTGACGTCGCTCTCTCGGACCGCGAGGCCGTCGAGGCGATGGAATCCGTCGCGTCGGCGACGGCGGCGAACACGTCCTCGATGCTCCAAGACGTCCACGCAGGCCGACGAACCGAGGTCGACGCGATCAACGGCTACGTGCTCGAGCGAGCGCGCGAGTCCGGTCTCGAGGTGCCGACGAATCGAACGCTCGCGGCGCTACTGCGGGCGTGGGAACGAGGCGAAGGAGTACGCTGATCCGTTAGAACGGCGCTTCGGGGCCTTCGTCTGGCTCGCCGTCGTCGACGGTCTCGCCGGGGAACGACGGCTCCATACCGCCGCCGCCGTCGTCGCCGTCCATGCCGGTGTGGGCGTTTACCGTCTCGATCTCGGGAATCTCTTTGACCATCCGGCTTTTGATCGCCTGGATCGTCATCGGCGAGATGCCACAGCCGCTGCAGGCACCGCCGAGTGCGATCGTGACCTCGCCGTTCTCGCGGTCGAGTTCCTGGATGGCCGCGCTGCCGCCGTGCATCTGGATCTGCGGGAAGTTGCGTCGCAGGAAGTTCGAGACGCGCTCCTCGAGGTCGTCGCCGTCCTGTGTCTCCGTGCTCATACGTCGCGGTTGGGGGCGAACGTCCTTAGACCTTCCGTCGGCGGCGACGGCTACTCGAACCCGAACACCCGTCGCAGCTCCGTCTCGATCTCTTCGACGTGCGTCTCGAGGACGCTCTCGAACCGCTCTTCGTCGACGGCGACGCCAGTGAGTCGGTCGTACGGCTCGTCGGGAAGTTCGACGCGGAACTCGCCGTCGCCCTCGTAGAACGGTTCGCTCTCGTTTAACACCTGCTGGTCGATGGCGTGAACGAGCGTCGAATCGTAGCGGTCGTTCATTCGGTTGAACGCGTTCTTGTACGCCTGCTGGAGTTCGGGAAAGTAGTTGGCGTACTTATCTTCGAACTGTTCGGGATCGAACTCGGCCATACACGACCGTCGGAGAGCACGGACAAAAGTCGGACGATCAGCCACGACGATCGGTCGCTACCAGTGACTCTCGTGACCGGTGACTCGAGTCGGCCTGCTATTTACGGAGGCTGCGTACGCAAGCCGAACGACCACCCCCGACAGTCGCGACTCACCAGTATATGCCTCTCGAGCACCCCCCCATCCCACCCGAAACGCTGCCGCCCGGATGGGGAGCCGCCGAAACCGACGACGAGTACCTCGCGTACCGCCACAATCAGCCACCGATCACGCTGATCGCGGAACAGACCGAGCTCGACCGGGTCCACCCGGGGCTTGGCCTCGGTCGGTGCTGGGAGCTGCGGTGTCGTCACTTCGTCGGTGAACTACCCGTTTCGGAGTCGATCGGCTGCGTCTCCACCCGCCGTGCTGCCCTCGACGGCTTGCTCGCGTGTATGGATCGGATCCACGACTCCGTCGACGAGCCACACGACTCGATCGGGGTCGGGACGATCCTCGAGAGCGTTTCGCTCGAGGAACTCGTTCCCAATGGCACGACTCGGATTCGCTGACCGCCACCCTGTGCTTTGATATATCGGTATGTAGTTCATATCTGTCGGCATGCCGGTTGAGTGCACACTGTATCGAATACGAGCACGAGCGACGCCGTCTCGTCGTAGCCGGTAGCGATCACGTCCCGCTTGCCATCACTCGACAACGGACACCCGCTCGTGAACGAGACCGTACCCGTGCCGCAAGCCATAAACTGTATATCACGATACGGAATTGCCAGCGATCGACGAACCGACGGGCAGTAGCGCAGAGCTTATACACCCCAACGAGGTACCTGCAACGGAGCCCCTCTGCTGGCCATGACATCGCCGATCCCTTTCGCGATCGACTTTCACGTTCACTCCGACGACTCCTACGACGGTCACGAGCCGATCGAGCTCATCTTAGAACACGCAGCCGACATCGGCCTCGACGGGGTCGTCATTACCGACCACGACGAGATCGGCGAATCGTTGCGTGCGGCCGAACTCGCACCCGAGTACGGACTTGTCGGGATCCCGGGCGTGGAGGTGTCGACGCGTCACGGCCACCTGCTCGCCATCGGCGTCGAGGAACGACCCGATCCCGGACAGCCGTTCATGGAAACCGTCGAGACCGTCCGCCAACTGGGCGGGATCGCTATCGTTCCACACCCGTTCCAGCGCAGCCGCCACGGGGTCCGCAAGCGCCACATCAAAGACGCCGACGCGATCGAGGTGTACAACTCGATGCTGTTTACCGGCTACCGGAATCGGCGCGCGCGAACGTTCGCGAGACGTCGTAATTACCCCGGTATCGGTGCGAGCGACGCACACTACCTTCCGAACGTCGGCAGGGCCTACACCGAGATCCTCGTCCTGCCGAACGGCTCGCCCGCCGGCAAGGCCGACATCGACGGCGACGACCTCGTCGACGCCATCCTCGAGGGTCGCACCCAGATCCGTGGGAAACGAACACCGATTCACAAAAGCTCCGTCCAGTACGCGAAGGGGGCGGTTCGGAAGTCGACGTATCTCGTCACCTCGAGAACACCACTCGTTCCGACGGTGCCGGCGTCGATGGATCGATCCTGACGATCAGGACAGCTGGTCGCCGGCGAGCTCGTCGGCCCGCTCGAGAAACTCGGCTTCGCTACCTGCAGGAACCGTCGCCCCCGCAGCGACGTCGTGGCCGCCGCCGTCGCCGCCGACTGCCCGCGAGGCCTCGCCCATCACGACCGAGAGGTCGAGCCCTCGCCGGACGAGCGCGTGGGTCCCACGCGCCGAAACTTTGAGTTCGGTAGACTCGTCCTCGCTCGAGCCGTCGCGTTTCTCGGCGAAGGCGACGATCGGCATCGACCGGCTGATGCCGTCGGTACCGAGTGCCATCCCGGCGACGATGCCGACGATCGTCTCGCGGATGCGATCGCCCGCGTGAAACCACTGGAGATTTTCCTCGCGGGTAACGCCCTCGCTCGTGACGAGGTCGATTCCCGTAGAGAGGTTTCGGCGGTGGTCGCGCAGGAGGGTCCGTGCCCGTTCGAGTGCGCCCGCGCGATTGCCGAGACAGACGCCGAGACCGACGTCGGCCCGGTCGTAGCGGGCGGTCGCGTTCAAAAGCGTGGAGAACTCGCTCGCGTCCCGGAGTTCGGTGCCGACGGGCTCTTCGCTCAAGACGTAGGCGGTGCCGACGAGGGAGTCGATCTTCGAGGCGGGAACGCCGTTCGTGACGGCTCGTCTGACCAGCGCGCTCGTGACGATCCGCTTCTCCTCGCGGGTGAGCCCCGACCACCGTCGCCATTCACCGTCGCGTTTCAACTCGAGGTCGAGGCCGTCCAGAAAGCGCAGTGCGCCGTTCTCGTCGTTCGAGATACCGGGAATGTGGACGTCGGTGGCGTACTCGAGCAGCTTCGGCAACGGACGGGTCTGTTTGCCATAGAGCGCGAGGTCCTTGTCGGTCTCGAGGACGCCCGCGTCGACGCCATCGGCGACGATCCGTTCGTTCGCGCCCTCGAGTTTCCCGCCGGAGGCCTGCATGTCGCCGACGGCCCCGACGACGGCCAGCGCGGCGAGGTCGCGGTTGTCCGTCCCGTTTTCTAGCTCACGAGCGAGGACGTAGCTCGTGCCCGCACCCGAAAGCTCCGAGGCCCCGTCGATGCCGACCAGCAGGGGATTGAGGTGGTAGGCGGTGTCGGCGTCGGCGGGCTGGTGGTGATCGGCGATCACCGGCGTGAACGCGCCCGCCTCCTCGTACTCCGCGATGGCCTCGAGCTGGCCGCTTCCGAAGTCGGTGAAGAGAACGGTCTCGTAGTCGGTCGCCGCGATGGCGGCGATGGCGTCGGCGTCGAGTTGCTTCTCGAAGACGACTTCGTGGGAAATTCCGGCCCGTTCGAGCGCCCGCGAGGCGATCGCGGCGCTTGTCAGCCCGTCGGCGTCGATGTGAGAGGCGAGCAAGACGCGATCGGCCGCCCGCAGGCGGTCTGCACACGCTCGAGCGCGGTCGGCGAGGTCGGGAACCGGCACGTCCATCACCGGCGATTGGTCCGTCGTCCCGAATAAAGGTGCGGATCGACCGCGATGGAACGTTACTCGTCGTCTGGATGAGCGACCTCGAGTGCGAAGTCGTCGTCGGGGTAGGCGACGCAGGTCAGGATCCAGCCGTCTTCGATCTGGTCGTCCTCGAGGTACTCGTTGCCGTCGTGGGTGACGACCTCGGTCGCGTCGCCGTCGTACAGTGCCGTACACTCCCCGCAGGTGCCGACCTCGCAAACGTAGGGGATGTCGACGTCGGCCTCGAGCGCCGGATACAGTATCTCATCGTCCTCTGCGACCTCGACGATCTCGTCATACTCGAGGAACTCGAGTTCGTAGGTTGCCACGTCGTTGTCCGGTTCGTCGTCGTCCGGCTCCGCGTCGGGATCGTCCTCGTCGAGACAGCCCGCGAGGACGACGACGCCGGCACCGCCGATCGCGGTAAGCAACCGTCGACGCTCGACGTCGGGAAGGTCGCGTGGGCACGCGACGGCCACAGCCGAATTGTCAACCGCTTCGTCGGAGCCACCGTCGGGTCTCTCTGGCATACGCGTAGTCACTCCACGCCGAGGCTCTTATCATTCCAGTCAGTTTTCACGAACGTGTGTCGAGACCGTCAGGTAGCTCACGAGCGAGCCCGACCTCGAGCCGAACCGAGACGGCCTACTTGTCCGTGAGCATCCGAAGACCCACCCCGACGAGGATCACGAACGCACCCAACAGCGTGGCAAACGGCGGGATCGGGACGAAAAGTAGTCCGACGCCGACGAGTATCACGACGGTCGAGAGCCGTACCATATTCGTTTGCCGACGAGCGATACGGGTGTATCCGCCCCCGGCGTGTGCCGGGAGCGCGGCCGTCGACCCGAACGTGTTCGGGACAGGTTGTTAATCCTCCCGGCCCAACCCGTTCGTATGGCACGGGCGACGCTTACGATCACGCTTCCCGAGGACGTCTGGATCCAGCAGATATCGACGTCGTATCCGGACGCGACCGTCGAGGTACTCGCGGCTGTCCCCGACGCCGAGACCGGATTCGCGCTGGTCCGGATCACCGACTCCGACGTGGCGTCGATCGTCGAGGACGTCGATGACCACCCTCAGATCGTCGAACTCTCCGTAACGAAACTTGACGACGACCAGGCGACGGTTCACTTCGAGACGACCGCCCCCTTGCTCCTGTTTTCCTCGCAGGCATCCGGCGTCCCGATCGAACTTCCCGTCGAGATTCGAAACGGCGAGGCGACCGTCGAGGCCGCCGGCTCCCGCGAGCGACTGTCCCAGTTCGTCGATCACCTCGAGGCGTTCGGGTTCACCTACCAGGTCGAGAGCGTGATCGAACAGCTCCACGAGCGCCAACTCCTCTCGGAGCGCCAGCGCGAGATCCTGCTTACGGCCGTCGAGGCCGGCTACTACGATACGCCGCGTCGCTGTTCGCTGACCGAGCTCGCCGACCGACTCGACATCGCGAAATCGACCTGTAGCGAGACGCTTCACCGGATCGAGGAAACGATCGTGAAACGTTTCGTCGACGAGCTGGAAGGCGACACCGACGCCGGATTGCTCGAGGAACGACTCACGGATCGGGAGTCGGTCAACAACAGAAGATAAACGGATACAGAAGCGACACCCGATCGCCGTCCTCGAGGCTGGTATCGAGTCCCTCGAGGTGTTCGTTGAACGTCCCGTTGACGCAGACGCGGGCGTACCGTCTCGTCTGTTCGCCCTCCGGGTTCTTTTGCCACGTCCCGGGCAGCTCCTCGGGGGGGTGAGCCCAGCCCCGGGCGGTCGCGTCGGCTTCGGTCTCGGCGATCAGCAGCTCTTCGACGTCGTACTCGGCGAAAAACGCCTCGAGAAACGCCCGGAGTGTCGTCCCCTCGAAGCGAAACTCGAGGCTGTGGGCCCCGACGGCGTCCCGGACGTGACCGGTACAGCGAACGTCGACCGTGGTCTCGCGCGTGCGTTGATCGGTGTCGATGGCCATCGATGGATCGTATCCTTCTCGGGGCCGGACGCGGAAACGTGTCGTCCCGAACGTGTTCGACCGACCGCGAGTTTAAATACGAAATCGCGGCCACCGTCTGTATGATCGACGACGCGATTCGCGTGCTCGCAGGCGACTGTACGGTCATCACCGACGGCACGGACCGCGAGGAGTACCGGGGCCGTGTGACGACGATCGTCAAGCCGGACAACACCGTCCTCGTTCACGACGTCGACGGCTATCAGCCCGTCGCGTGGCTCACCCGGGCGGATAGCGTCTCGAGCGATCGCGCCGACGGCTTCTCGCTCGTCGCGAGGAAAGACGACCGGACAGTCCGGATCGCGGCCCACGATCGGGACGGGTTCGCACATTATCCGGCCACGGTGGCGGGTAGACCCGTCGGCGACTGTCCCGACTGTGACGGCGAACTGATCCACGCTTCGGACGTCAACTGCGTCGACTGTGACAACGCCTACGCCATCCCCGCGGACGCGACGATCCGCGACGACCGGTGTCCGTGTGATCTCCCGCGAATACGCGTCGAACGCGGGCTCGCCTTCGACATCTGCATCGACCGCGACTGTGAGTCGCTCGACGACGCCGTCCGCGAGGCGTTCGACCGCGAGTGGACGTGTCCGAACTGCAGCGGCGACCTTCGGATCCTCCGGCGGGGCGGCCTGATCGCCGGCTGTGAACAGTATCCCGAGTGTGATACCGGCTTCGTGATCCCCGGTGGCGTCGTCGACGGCGAGTGTGACTGTGGTCTCCCGACGTTCGAAACCGCGAGCGGGAGACGCTGTCTCGATGCGACCTGCGAGCACGTAGGCGATCTGGTTCGGACGCGGACGCCGTAAGCGCCGCCCGGATCCACAGTCCCTTTGTGAGACGCAGCCGAGTCTCGAGTATGGGACTCGAGGGACGGTTCGAAGACGGCGTGGTCCGGGTCGGCGGGGACGCACGTCAGCGCTATCACGACTCGCGTGGATACGGCTACCCGCTTTCGGGCAACGAGATCGCACTCGCGCCCGTCGAGGCGGCACACCTCCTGTTCAGAGGCGACCTCGAGGCCGTCGTCGACGGCGACGACCGTCTCGGATTCCGCGCGTTCGCCGCCCGCGAGCCCGGTCCCGCCTTCGACGTCCGATTTCTGGTCTACGCCGATCTGCGCTCGCGGGGGTTTTATCTCTCGCCGGCCGCCGAACCGTGGGTGGCCGATCCGCCCGACGCCGACTTCGTCGTCTTTCCCCGCGGGAAAGGCCCCGGTGACGGTGAGATCGAGTACGCCCTTCGTGTGATCGGCGAACGGACGGACGTCCACGCCGACGATCTGGCGGCGGGTGTTCTCGCGATCGTCGACGAGGAAAGCGAGATCACCTACTTCGAGCTCTCCCGGGCGGACGTCACGGGCGAGACGGAGACGACGCTGCCGACGGCCGTCGGTGCGGACCTGCTCACGGACCGAGTCGTCCTCTGGGACCCTCCGGTCGCGCTCTATGAGGAGGCGTTCTACGGTCAGCCTCTCGAGGGTCGAGAGTACGACGAGCCGACGCTGCAGTGTTCCCTGCTCGAGGCTGCCCACCTCGCCGAGCGGGGCGCGATCGATCTCGAGCCGGAGACGGTACTCGAGCGCGGACGGGGAGTCGAAGGCGAGCGGTTCGATCGCCGACTCGCGGCGTATACGACCCTGCGCGAACGCGGCGTCGTACCGAAGACGGGCTACAAGTTCGGTGCGGACTTTCGGACGTACGCCGACGTCGAATCCGTCGAGACGCTGGGTCACTCAGAGCTGTTGATCAGGGTGGTGCCGGCCACACACGTCTTCGAACCGCGGGACCTCTCGCTCGACGTGCGACTCGCCCACGGCGTCCGCAAGACGATGGTGTTCGCGCTGGTCGACGACGAGTCGGGACTCGAGTGGTGGTCGATCGAACGGCTCACACCGTAATTACGGGTGTACTAAGTATCCGGAGCGACCTACCAACGGACTCCGATGGCACTCGATCCGAACGATCGGACGATCGCCGGCTTCACGATGGCCGGACACGCGCTGGTTCACTGGTTCGAGACGTCGATCCCGATCTTTCTGGTCGTCTGGCTCGCCGCATTCGACGTCGACGTCGCCGTGTTGGGGCTCGTCGTCGCGCTCGGGTACGCGCCGTTTGGCCTCGGTGCGTTGCCGGCCGGCGTCCTGTCGGATCGGTTCGGGCCGAAGCGGCTCGTCCTCGCCTGTCTCGCCGGGATGTCGCTTTCGTTTCTCGTGCTGGCGGTTGCCGACTCGATCGCTGCCGTCGCCGTCGGACTGGTTCTGTGGGGGATCGCCGCCAGCGTCTACCACCCGGCCGGACTCTCGCTGATCAGTACCGGCGTCGACGAACGCGGGACGGTCTTCGCCTGGCACGGCATCGCCGGCAACGTCGGCATCGCGCTCGGGCCGTTCGTCGCCGCCACGCTGTTGATCGTCTTCGAGTGGCAGGTCGTCGCCGCCGTCCTCGCCGTGCCCGGGCTGGTCGCGGTCGCGTACGGAGTGGGTGCCGACTTCGATCCGACGGCTGCCGTCGACGACGACGCCGCGGCCGGTCCCGACGACGCGCTCTCGCTCCCCGAATTCCTGTCGAACTCCCGGACGCTGTTTGCGAGCGCGTTCGCGGTCGTCTTCGCTATCGTCACGGTCGAGGGACTGTTCTACCGGGGGATCCTCACCTACCTCCCCGAGATCCTCCAGGGACTGCCGGCGATGGCCGCGATCGACCTCGAGGCCGACCTCGAGGGAATCGACCCCGGTGATTACGTCTACGTCGGCCTGCTAGTCGTCGGAATGGCCGGTCAGTACGCCGGCGGCAAACTCACGAATCGGCTGCCGGCCGAACGGGGGCTGGCGGCGATTTTCGCCGTCCTCGCCGTCCTCGCGCTCGCGTTCGTGCCGGTGACGGGGATGGGACTCGGTCCGTTGCTCGTTCTCTGTGGACTGGTCGGCTTCTTCCTGTTTGCCATCCAGCCGTTCTACCAGGAAGCCGTCGCGGTCTACACGCCGCCGGAGACGCGCGGCCTCTCGTACGGCTACACCTACCTCGGGGAGTTCGGCCTCGGTGCGACGAGCATCGCCATCGGCGGGTTCGTCCTCGGCTCGGTCTCTCTCGCTGCGTTTTTCGTCCTGCTCGCCGCGTTCGCGCTCACCGGCGTGGTACTCTCGGGTGGACTCGTGTTCGCACTCGATCGATTCGAGACGGCCGGGGGACAGACGGCCGCCGAGACCGATTAGGACTCGAGGTCTGCGAGGACGGCCTCGAGCAGCGCGTCGACGGTCGCGTCTGCAGGAACGACGTCGACCGGGAGTCCGTGTTCGACTGCCGTCTCGCGGGTCGGTTCGCCGATCACGCCGACGACGGCGTCCTCGAGGCCCTTACGAGCGTCGGCTTCGACCTCGCGTTCGTCGGCCGCTTCGAGGAAGTGCTGGACGGTCAGCGAGGAGGTAAAACAGGCGGCGTCGAGTTCGCCCGCGGCGGCCAGCTCGGCGGAGTCGCCGCTTCCCTCCGGCCGGACGAGTCGATAGAGGATCGTCTCGTGGACGTACGCGCCCGCGTCCTCGAGGCCGTCGGTGAGGACGGGACTCCCGTGGTCGCTGCGGGCGACTTCCACCTTTTGGCCGTCGACGTCCTCGCCGAGATCGGCGACGAGTCCGCTCGAGGTGTACTCCACGGGGACGACCTCGACCGCGTAGCCGGCCGTCTCGAGGACGTCGGCCGTGCTCGGGCCGATGGCACAGACGGTGGCGTCGCCGGGCGACCACCCCGCGTCGGCGGCGAGCTCGACGCCGGTCTTGCTCGTCAGGACGGCGTAGTCGGCGTCGTCCCGTGGTGCTTCGCCAGTCGGTTCGACGGCCAGCATCGGGTCCGGAACGGGCTCGACGCCGCACTCTTCGAGTGCGGTGACGGTCTCTTCGAGGCGGTCGTCGTCGGGCCGAAAGACGGCGACGGTCGGCTCGCTCATCACTTCCCCTCCGGTTCCTCGGGTTCGGCCTCCCGACGTGCCTCTTCGATCAGCTCGGCCGCGCCACGATCCGCGAGGTCGTCGGCGAACTCGCGGGCGGCGCTTGCGTGGGTTTCGATCGGCAGGTCCCGGCTCGCGATCACCGACTGCTGGCCGTCACGATCGTAGACCTGGACGGTCGTGTGGACGTACTCTCCCTGGACGATGGCGTAGATTCCGATCGGGGCGATACAGCCCCCTCCCAGCTCTGCGAGCACGGTCCGTTCGACGGTCGTCTCGACCCGACTGCGTGGGTGGTCGATCGCCGACTGGATCTCGCGGGCCGTCTCGCCGTCGCGGGCCGTCACCGCCAGTGCTCCCTGGCCGGGAGCGGGGGGAAACGTCGTCGGTGGCAGCCGGTCGTACTCGACGGAGCGTGCTAGCCCGCTTCGTTCGAGGCCCGCTTCGGCGAGGACGATCGCGTCGTACTCGGTCTCGACCTCACGGCCCAGCGCCGCCTTCTCGAGTTCTGAGCGGTCGTCGAACCACTCCTCGGCGGTGCGGTCGTCGTCTTCCTGGTTCGTTTCCCGCTCGTTCTCCGCTTCGATACGCTTCTGGTGGTCTCGCTGGAGCGTGGGCGCGAGCAGCTTCTCGACGCGCGTGTCGACGTTCCCCCGGAGCGGTTCGACCTCGAGGTCCGGCCGCTCCGAAAGCAACTGTGCGCGTCGGCGCAGACTCGAGGTGCCCACGGTCGCACCCTCGGGCAGATCCGCGAGGGCGTCGCCGGCGGGCGTCACCAGCGCGTCGGTCGGCTGGCCCCGTTCGGGGACGGCCGCGGTGACGAGCTCGTCGGGCTGTTCGGTCGGCATGTCCTTCATCGAGTGGATCGCGGCGTCGACGTCGCCCTCGAGGACGCGTTCGTCGAGCTCCCGGACGAAGGCCCCGGTCTTCCCCAGGCGGTGGATCAGTTCGTCTCGAACCTGATCGCCCGTCGTCTCGACGGTCACGAGTTCGACCTCGTACCGACGCTCCTCGAGTGTCTCCCCGACGAGGGCGGCCTGTCGTCGGGCGAGCGTCGACCCCCGCGTCGCCAGTCGTAACGTCCCACGCGTTCGCATACTCAGGTCTCGGCGCTTCGGCGATTAAAAGCGCACGCTCTGGGTGCGAGCCAGCGCGTGGCCGACGTCAGGCTCAAAGCCCTCGCCTCGCTAGGTGACGGCGATGAACGCCGACGCGGTCCGTGCGCGTGCCGACGACCTGCCACGCGAGCCGGGCGTCTACCAGTTTCTCGACGGCGAGACGACGCTGTACGTCGGCAAGGCCGTCGACCTGCGCGACCGGGTGCGATCTTACGCCGACCCGCGCAGCGCCCGTATCCGTCGGATGGTCGAGCGCGCCGACGGCCTCGAGATCGCCGTCACCGATACCGAGACCCAGGCGCTGTTGCTCGAGGCGAACCTGATCAAACGTCACGCCCCCCGGTACAACGTCCGGCTGAAAGACGACAAGTCCTATCCGATGGTCCAGCTCACGGCCCACGAGGCCCCCCGCATCGAGATCACCCGCGATCCCTCGGAGTCGGCGACCGTCTACGGGCCGTTCACGACCAAGGGTCGCGTCGAGACGGTCGTGAAGGCGTTGCGCGAGACCTACGGCGTGCGTGGCTGTTCCGATCACACGTACGCCGGGCGCGATCGGCCCTGTCTCGACTACGAGATGGGACTCTGTACCGCGCCCTGCACCGGGGAGATCGACCTCGAGAGCTACCGCGAGGACGTCGCCGCAGTCGAGCGCTTTTTCGAGGGCGAGACGGGCGTCCTCGCCGACCCGATCGAGCGACGCATGGCGGCCGCCGCCGAGGACCGGCAGTTCGAGCGCGCGGCGAATCTCCGGGATCGGCTCGAGGCCGTCGCGGCCTTCCACGGCGAGGGCGGCGAGGCGGTCCAGTCGCCGGGGGACGAGCGGGCCGTCGACGTCCTCGGGGTCGCGATCGAGGGCGAGACGGCGACGGTCGCCCGACTGCGCGCAGAAGACGGCAAGCTCGTCGACCGGGAGCGACACGCCCTCGAGGCCCCGGGACGGTCGGACGGGGGCCGGGCCGGCGTCCCCGCCGTCCTCGCTGCCTTCCTCGTCCAGTACTACGCCGAACGCGAGCTGCCCGACGCTCTCCTGTTGCCCGAACGCCACGGCGACGAGGAGATCTCGGCCTGGCTCGCGGCGGAGGGCGTTTCCGTCCGGGTGCCGGGCGCGGGCCGGGAGGCCAAACTCGTCGACCTCGCGCTGAAAAACGCCCGGCGCACCGTCGGCGGCCGCGACGAGTGTGCCATGCTCGCGGACGCACTCGAGCTCGCGGTCGGCCGCGTCGAGCGCATCGAGGGGTTCGACGTGAGCCACGCCCAGGGGACGTCGGCGGTCGGCAGCAACGTCACGTTCGTCGACGGCAGCGCCCGAACGAGCGACTACCGACGCAAGAAACTCACAGACGTTAACGACGACTACGCAAACATGCGGGCACTGCTCGAGTGGCGTGCCAGCCGCGCCGTCGCGGGCCGGGACGACCGCCCCGATCCGGACTTACTCGTGATCGACGGCGGCGAGGGCCAGCTCGAGGCCGCCCGCGAGGCGATTGCTGACGCGGGCTGGAATGTGCCCGCCATCGCGCTGGCGAAAGCCGAGGAACGCGTCGTCACACCCAACCGCGAGTACGACTGGCCGGCCGACGCCCCACACTTACACCTCCTCCAGCGCGTGCGCGACGAGGCCCACCGCTTTGCGGTGCAGTACCACCAGACGATTCGCGACGACGTCTCGACGGTGCTCGACGACGTGCCCGGGATCGGCCCCAAGACGCGAACGCGCCTGCTCGGACGCTTCGGCAGCGTCGAGAACGTCCGCGAGGCCAGCCGCGAGGACATAGAGAGCGTCCCCGGCGTCGGCCCGAAAACTGCCGAGCGGATCGAGTCACGGCTGTGACCGGTCGGTTCGCGGGAGAATAGCCCTATGTTCTTCGGTACCGTATCACAGCCCGTGTCCGAAGACGACCAACTCGAAGACTTGCTCGACGAGCTGGACAGTCGCGGCGACCTCGAGACGGCGGAGCAGCGACTCTCGATCCGGATCGAACGGCGGCGCTACGACAAGCCGGTGACGATCGTGGAGGGCTTTGACCTGTCCGACGACGAGTTGCAGTCGATCGCCTCCGATCTCAAGAAGGCCGTCGGCGCGGGCGGGACGGTCGACGACGGCCGGGTCGAACTCCAGGGCGATCACCGTGCTCGCGTTCCCGAGTTGCTTCGCGAGCGGGGGTACGACGTCCGCGAGTAGAATCGCCGATCGATCAACTGGCGTTTCGCCGATACAACTGCTCTTGAGCGAACTCATTTGTGGATAGATACCAAAGCACGCGTATGGAGATCCGACCGGCAACTCCTGACGACCGCGCGGCGATCCGTAACCTCGCCCGCGAGACCTGGCACGACACCTACGACGAACTCGACGCCGAGACGATCGACTCGACCGTCGACGACTGGTACGCCGACGACGCTCTCGAGCGCGCACTCGACGAACCCGGCACCACCGTTCTCGTCGCCGCCGACGACAGCGAGATCGTCGGCTTCACACACGGCGTCGTCCAGGGCGACGAGGGCGACGTCTTGCGAATGTACGTCCATCCGGACCACCAGGGCGAGGGAATCGGCACCGCCCTTCACGAGCGGTTGCGTACGGATCTCGAGGACTTCAACATGAAACGGATGCGTGCGATCGACTTCGCCTCGAACGAAGACAGCCGCCGGTTCTACGAGAACCTCGGCTTCGAGCAGACCGACACTGGCGACGTCGAGATCGGTGGAGAAACGCACGAGGAGGCCGTCTACACGCTCGAACTGTAGCTCACTCGAGACCGCCGACGAAACCGGCCGACAGCAGCAGGTCCGTAGGTTGGCAAACGTGGAACGTTCTGGCTCGCGGCAAACGGAAGCGTTTACCGTCTCGACCCCACTCTCTCGCGCATGAAGGTACTGGTCACGGATCCCATCGCGGACGCCGGGATCGAGGTGCTGCGCGAGGCCGGCCACGAGGTCGAAACAGGCTACGAACTCGAGGGCGAGGCCCTCCTCGAGGCGGTTTCTGACACGAACGCGCTGATCGTCCGCTCGGGGACGGAAGTCACTGCGGACGTACTCGAGGCCGCTTCGGAGCTCGTCATCGTCGGCCGAGCGGGAATCGGCGTCGACAACATCGACATCGACGCCGCCACCGACGAGGGGGTCATCGTCGCTAACGCTCCGGAAGGTAACGTCCGGGCGGCCGCGGAACACACCGTCGCGATGGCGTTTGCGACCGCCCGGTCGATCCCGCAAGCACACGTTCGTCTCAAAAGCGGCGAGTGGGCCAAGGGCGACTACCTCGGCACCGAACTCAACGGGAAGACGCTGGGTATCGTCGGCCTCGGCCGCGTCGGCCAGGAGGTCGCACGGAAGTTCGACTCGCTGGGAATGGACCTGGTCGCGTTCGACCCCTACATCTCCGAGGAACGCGCCGACCGCCTCGGGGCCGAACTCGTCGGTCTCGAGGACTGTCTCTCTCGGGCGGACTTCCTGACGATCCACACGCCGCTCACACCCGAGACGGAGGACATGATCAGCGACGAGGAACTCGAGGCACTCGGCGACGGCTACCTGATCAACGTCGGCCGCGGCGGCATCGTCGACGAGGACGCCCTCGCTCGCAAGGTCGACGACGGTACCGTCGCCGGCGCGGCGCTCGACGTCTTCGCCGAGGAGCCCCTGTCCGAGGACTCGCCGCTACTCGAGCACGAGGAGGTCATCGTTACGCCCCACCTCGGGGCTTCGACGGAGGCTGCCCAGGAGAACGTCGCGACCTCGACCGCCGAGCAGGTCGTCGCCGCACTCGAGGGCGAACCCGTCGCGAACGCCCTGAACGCTCCCTCGATCGACGAGAGCGCGTTCCCCCGCGTCGAACCGTACATCGAACTCGCCGACACCGCCGGCAAGGTCGCCGCCCAGCTGCTCGAGGGTCGCGTCGAGGGTGTCGAGGTGACCTACGAGGGCGAGATCGCCGAGGAGGACGTCGAACTCGTCACCGCAAGCGCCCTGAAAGGCGTCTTCGAACCGCTCGAGTGGCAGGTCAACGCCGTCAACGCACCCCAGATCGCCGACGACCGCGGCGTCGACGTCACCGAGTCGAAAACGCGCCAGGCCGAGGACTTCCAGAGTCTCGTCTCCGTGACCGTCTCCGACGGTGACGAGGAGGTCTCGGTCGACGGCACACTGTTCGCCGACGAGGATCCACGGATCGTCCGCGTCGACGGCTACCGCGTCGACGCCATCCCCCACGGGAAGATGGTCATCACGCGAAACACCGACGAACCCGGCGTCATCGGTCTCATCGGCTCGGTCATGGGTGAGCACGACGTCAACATCGCCGGCATGTTCAACGCCCGTGAAACTCACGGCGGCGAGGCCCTGACCGTCTACAACGTCGACAGCGAAGTCCCCGAGGCTGCGAAAGACGAACTCGAGACCGACGAACGGATCATCGGCGTCCGATACATCACGCTGAACGGCCAGTCGTAGCCGATCACCGACGGATCACGAACACCGCGATTCCGAGCACCAACAGCCCGATTCCCCACCACACCGAATCGCCGGGTAGCGCCGTCAGCGCCAGCGTGACGACGCCCGAGGTTATGAGCGACCAGCCGACCGTCGTTCGATAGCTCATGGAACCACGTCATCGTCGAGCAGGACGTGTCTTGTGCCGGTCCTTGCAGCCCGTGGTCGTTTCCTCGTGCCGAACCGCCGAGACAACTGCGCCTGTCGTCCGGTCGAAGCCGAAGCCCTCTTCGAGCCAACCGCCTCCCGCCAGCGTCGCGGCAAAAGACCTATCGGCTCGACGGTCATCCTCACGACCATGAACGACGGCATTTCGGTCGATTTCGGCGAGAACGGGCTGGTCCCCGCGATCGCCCAGGACGTCGAGACCGACGAGGTGTTGATGCTCGCGTACGTCTCGCCCGAAGCCCTCGAGCGGACCCGCGAGACGGGACTCGCCCACTACTACTCCCGGAGCCGAGACGAGTTATGGCAGAAAGGCGCCTCGAGCGGGCACCGCCAGCACGTCGCGGAGATCCGGGTCGACTGCGACGAGGACACGCTGTTGTATCGCGTCGAGCAGGAGGGCGGTGCCTGTCACACGGGTCGCACCTCCTGTTTCTTCCGGACGATCGAGGGCGAGGACGTCGGCGAGCGCGTCTTCGACCCCGACGACGTCTACGAATGAGCGAGCGCGTTTCCCGCCCCCCAACCGTCGAACGCCTCGAGGCGGCACGCGAGCGACTGGCCGACGTCGAGGCACGGATCGACGACCACGGCGAGGAGACCGTCGAGCAGGCGGCCGAGGCCTACCGGCAGGCGGCGAAACTGCTCGAGGACTACGTCGACCGGGCGACCGGCACCGGCCGGGAGAACTTCAAAGCGTACATCGAACTCGAGGGCCAGTTCGCGACGCTGGTCGAGAACCTGCCAGCGGATCTGCACCGCCGTGGAGCGTTCGAGGACGCCCTGGACGCGATCGACAAGCGCCGACTCAGCGAGCACGATTTCGAACGCGCCGAGGCCGCCCTCGAGCCCGCCGAGACGTTCGCCGAACTGCTCGCCGAACGCGAGGCCGCCCGCGAGGAGCTCGAGACCGCTCGCACCGAGGCGAGCAGCCGGCTGCGGGAACTCGACGACGAGATCACAGCGCGCGAACGGCTGCTCGAGCTGTCGACCGTGGATCTGGACGCACCCGTCGGGCGGCTCCGCGAGCCGATCGAGACCTACAACGCGGCCGTCCGCGAGACGTTCCAGGAGTTTCGGTCCTCGGCCTCGGCACGCGAGGTCTTTGCCGTCCTCGAGCGCAGCCAGTGGTATCCGCTGGTGGAGTACGAGGCCCCACCCGACGAGCTCCGGGAGTACGTCCGGGAGAACCCGGCCGGCGAGTACACGATCCCCGAGTTGCTCGAGTACGCCGACTACTCTCGATCGAAGCTCTCACACTACGTCGACGACGCCGACGAGCTCAAACGACGCGTGGCGACGAGACAGACGTTCCTCGAGGGAATCGACGCCGGGCCGCTGACGATCGCGTGGCCGCCCGAACCCGCGGACGTCCTCCGGTACCGTATTCGGGAGCTGCGCCCCCTCGTCGCCCGGATCGCGGACGAGGACGTCGTTTCCACCCTCCGGGAGGTCCGCGAGCTGACCCGCGACTCCGAGTACGAGCGCCTGCGGACGGCTGCTGTCGCGACCGACCGACTCGACGAGAACGAGCAACGCCGACTGGCGAGTGGCGAGGTCGAGATCGAACTCGAAGAGCTTCGTGCCGAACGCGAGGCGATCGAGGCCACACTCGAGGACGGGTAACGATCAATCGACGACGGCCAGTCCCCGCGGCGTCTGGCGCTCGAGGTCGTCGCCCCACTCGACCGAGAGTCGCGTCCAGTCGTCGCCGAAGTCGTCGGTCCGGAACAGTCCCCGGTTGGTGACGGCGACGACCTCGCCGGGCTCGCCCGTCGTCGCGAACACTGCCCGGACGACGCCCTCTCCCGTAGGGAGGCCACGGTCCTCGAGGTGTTCCCAGCGCCCGCCGGATTTCCGGTAGACGTACGAGTCGGCCCGCTCGGGCGTGTGTGCAGACCGCGCCCCGCTGGCCGCGGAGACGAGCACGCGGTCGGGATCGCCGGGATCGGGAACGACGCTCCAGCAGTAGGTGTGCTCGAGGCCGTCCTGGGGGTGCTCCCAGCTCTCCCCACCGTCGTCGCTCTCGGCGTAGCCGTCGCCGGCCGCCGAGTACACCCGCCCCTCGTGGTCGGGGTGGGTCGCCAGGCTGTGGTTGTCCCGTCGCGAGCCCGGCGGTCGTTCTCGCCAGCTCTCGCCGCCGTCTTCGCTGACGACGAGCGCGCCGAGTTCGATGCCGACGTAGAGCCGCTCGGGATCGAACGGATCGACCTCGATCCAGCGGACGTGATGCGTCTGCGGCCGCGGCGGGAAGTACCACTCCGGTTCGGAGGGGAGGTCGGACAGCCCCTCGAGACGGTCCCAGGAGTCGCCACCGTCTCGCGAGCGGTAGATCCGACTCGGTTCGGTTCCGGCGTAGACGACATCGGGGTCGTGCGGGCTTATCGCGAGGCTCATCACCGCCGACTCCCCGATGCTCGATCCGATCGACTCGAAGGAGTCGCCGCCGTCCGTGCTCCGGTAGAGGCCGGACTCGAAGGTGCCGACGAAGATCCGGTCGGGGGCGGCCGGCGAGACCGACACGCACTCGAGGTCGCGTCCCTCGAGGCGAGGGGTCGTCTCCCACCCCTCGCCGACGTCGGTGCAGACGAGCAGTCGGTCCCGCAGTGCTGCGTGGATCGTCGTCATGGACGTCGGTACGGGAGCGGACGGGAGAAGCCTTCCTCCGGACGGCCGGGTTCCGATCGCGTCAGTTCGTCGTGATCACTTCGATGACGTCGCGGGGCTCGACCTCGTAGTCGGCCCCGAGCTGGCGGTTCGTCCGGCAGTCGATCGCGTGCAGGAAGCCGTCGCCGATGTCCGAGTGGAGGCTGTAGGCGAACTCCTCCGCGGTCGACCCCTCGGGGATCAGGTAACAGTCGGGCAACACCTCGCCGCGTTCGTTGCCCAGGCCGTTCGCGCCGCCGGGGAAGACGGGGACGACGCCTAACACGTCAAACAGCGCGGTCTCGAGCGCCGCCTGGACGCCCGTCGCGCCGTAGGCGTCGAGAAAGTCACGGATCTGCTCGAGACCCGCTTGCTGGTCGCCCGAGACGTCGCCCGTGATCTCGAACTCCTCGTCGCCGGGCCGGTAGTCGACGACGCCGGCTTTCTCGGCCGATTTCAGCGCCTTCTCGGCGTGGGCGCTACAGGGGACGATCGTCAGGTGCTCGTAGTCGGGATCGGCCGTGATCTCCGCGTAGTTCTCCTGGGCCGCGGGCGTGTCCATCTTGTTCGCCGCGATCACCATCGGCTTGGTCTCGAGACGGATCTCCCGGGCCAGCGCGAGTTTGTCCGCGTCGTCCCACGCCGCGGGATCGAAGCCGACGTCGGTCCGGCGGATGAGGCGTTTGATCTCGTCTTCGCTCGTCTTGAACGCGCTCATTTGTTCGGCGAGCTCCTCCTCGATGGCGTCGTCTTCGGTCGTATAGCCCGACTCGTAGCGGTCGATGCCCTTCTCTAAGACGTCGAGATACCACTGGTCGAGTTCGTGCTCGAGGACGTCGATGTCCTCTCTGGGGTCGTGGCCCTCGGTCGACTCGCCCTCGAGATCGGTCTCGCCGGAGAAGTCGACGACGTGGACGAGGACGTCGGTTTCGTTCAGGTCGGTCAGGAACTGGTTGCCGAGTCCCGCGCCCTCGTGTGCGCCGGGGATCAGCCCGGCGACGTCGACGAGTTTCGTCGGGACGAAGCGGGTGCCGTCCGCACAGAAGCCGACCGACGGCGTACACTCCTCGTCGAACTCGGGGGCGGCACAGTCGACGCGGACGTAGGCCTCGCCGACGCTCGGGTCGATGGTCGTGAACGGGTAGGCCCCCTCGGGGACGTCGTTCATCGTCGCGGCGTTGAAGAACGTGGACTTGCCGACGGAGGGTTTGCCGACGAGTCCGATCCGGTAGCTCGTACTCATTACCCGTCCCTGGGTCGGCCGGCCTAAACGGGTTACTGTCCGCGCTCGCAGTGGCATGCCGTCCCGTATCGAGCGACGTCGACGCCGGGCCGGGAGCGGTTCACGTTGCCGCGAGTCGCCGGATCCGCGGATCGTCGAGGACGTAGATCCCGCCGTAGACGAGCGCCAGGAACACGCTCAGCCGGATCAGCGTCGCGACGAAGACGGTGGCCGCGAACCGCCAGGGGTCGTCCTCGAGGACGCTGAAGGCGTACAGCGTCGCCGTCACGGGTAGAAACGGGATCGAGAGCGCGGCCGTCAGCCCGACGTAGCGGTACTTGCGGACGAACGCGACCGAGGATCGTCGTCGAAACCGTGCGTAGCCGGGAACCCGCTGGAACAGACGCGTCACGGGTGCGGCGTGGCTCACGCCGTACCCGAGCCGCTGGGCGAAGAGACTCCCGAACGCGTTCCCGCTCGCTGCGACGACCATCACGACCGCGAGAGCGGTCCGTCTCGGCAGGCCCAGGCTGAACACTGCGAGGAAGACGAACTCCGCGGGAAACGGGAGTGCCACGGCGAGGAGAACCGAGTAGACGAACACCGCGGCGAGGACCAACGACGTCGACTGGGTCGACGTGAGCTGTTCGATGACCCACTCCTGGACCATGTGCTACGTCCCGGCCGTCGCGTCGTGGTCGCCCAGCGATCGATGCACGTCCGAACCGTCGTATGCGCCCGATATTTACGTTTTGATGGGGCCGCGCCGACGGACGTCTGACAGGTCGGTCACTCGAGGACGGCCTCGAGCGCGTCCATCGTCCGGTCGACGTTCTCGACGCGGGCGTTGTGGCCCATGTGGCCGATCCGGAGGACGTCGTCCTCGAGGTCGGACAGCCCCGTCGCGAGGACGACGTCGTGTTCCTCGTCGATCCGTTCCTGCAACTCGCGTGCCCGTCCCTCGACTTCGAGTGCGGTGACCGTCGGCGAGCACAGCGTCTCGTCGTCGGGGTAGAACTCGAGTCCCAGCTCGCGTGTCCGGTCGCGACACAGCTGGGCGCACGTCTCGTGGCGTTCGAAGACCGACGCGAGTCCCTCCTCGCGAAGCAGGTCGATCGCGGTATCGAGCGCATAGAGGGTCGCCGTCGGCATCGTGTAGGGGAACCACTCCTCTTCCAGCGCCGTCTTCCAGGGCTCGAGGTCGAGGTAGTTTGAACGCGTCTCGGTGGCCTCGATCCGGTCCCAGGCCCGGTCGCTGACCGAGAGCACGGTCAGCCCCGGCGGCGCGCTGAAACACTTCTGGGTCGCACCGATGCAGACGTCGATGTGCTCGGTCGGCACGGGTGTGCCCCCGAGCGAGGAGACCGCGTCGACGACGCTCACCACGTCGTACTCGGCGAGCAACCCGAGAACGGGCTCGAGGTCGTTCAGGACGCCCGTCGGCGTCTCGCAGTGAACCATCGTCGCCGCGGCGAACTCGCCGTCCTCGAGTTCGGCCTCGACCGCCGCGAGGTCGAGCGGTCCGGCCCAGTCGGCCGCACAGACGACGGCCTCACCGCCGTAGGCCTCGACGAACCCCGCGAACCCCTCGCCGTAGATGCCGTTGGCGAGACAGAGCACGCGGTCGCCGGGTTCGATCAGCGAGGCGACCGCGGCCTCGAGCCCGAGGATCCCCTCGCCGCTCAGGATCGCGAGGTCGTCGGAGCCGTAGACGGCCTCGAGTTTCTCGGTCAGCCCCTGGTAGAACTCGAGGAACTCGTCCTCGACGTCGGGATTCGGCGTCGGCTCGGCCAGCCGCTCGCGAACGGGGGCCGGCACCTCGGTCGGCCCGGGCGTCATGCGAAGTCGGTCGTCGCTCATAGCCACACCGCCACGCCACGGGCGCATAAAACGCTCGAGTCCGCTTTATTGGCCATCGAGAAATCCACCAACCAGCGTAGACGTTCAAAGAGCCGTGATGAATACAGAGCGCGAGTGTTACACGAGTCGAAAATCGGCTCGTGGAGGGGAATGATCGGTCAACACAGATGACTTGCTGAGCTAATGGTCATACAGGCAGCCGAAGGTTTGAGATAGATAATGGGTGCCGGGATCAGCGTTCTCGCTCTTTTTGTTGACCTGTTGGATTGACATCTCGACTAGATCTCTTCGGACGATCCAGTTGCCAATCTGGACCAGCTAGCATCTCATCAATCCGTTGTTCGAAGGTGTCTTCATCGATTTCGCCGGCCAGATACTGTTCTTTGATTTCAGAGACCGCGTCTTGTTCCCAATCGTCAGTATGCGGATCATCTTCTCGTGAACCCTCGTCGTTTCCTATGAACGCTATTATGAACGCTAGGACCGGTCCGAGGACGATGAGAAGGCCGACGAGGGCGGCGATAACACCGAGGGTAACGCTACCGAGCTCGATTCCGACAGCGATACCTGCGAACACGACGCCGAGAACCATCGAAATTCCCGTCAGTATTACCAAAATCCCGAGAAGAGCACTCACTACCGCTGCCCACGGAGGAAGGTCACGAAGCCAGGCGGGAGCTTCCATACGGCATTCCTTTACGTCAACCGGTTTAGACTTTGGGGTAAGACAGTATCCAGAGTGGTCAGTATGGGTATTTGATGAACGGCTGATCGGTTATGCTGTATTTTCGGGTAGTTCATAGTCAGCTGGGCGAAATAAAGCCGGCAACCGTGCTGACTCATTCTCTGGGTGTTGCACGCTGTTTTTGCCAGTAGATGCATTAGACACTTTTCTGCCCTACTCCGAAACGCACGACCCCTCTCGCCGTCGCAACCGACCACGAACGATCGGCTCCGCCGGGAAGATCCCCGCCTCGAGGCGTTCGATCTCGAGGACCTCGAGGTCGGGATGACAGACGAACCGTTCGACGGTCTCACGCTCGAGGTTGCAGCCGCCGGCCAGCCGATTCCAGACGGGGTTGAGCAGTTCCTGGCCGCTCGCGCGCCAGCCGTCGGCGCGGACGTGCTCGAGAAAGCGCAGTTCCCCGCCCGGCCGGAGGACGCGGGCGACCTCCGCGAGGGCGGCGTCCGGATCGCCGATCGTACAGAAGACGAGACTCGAGAGTACAGCGTCGAAGGCGTCGTCGACGTAGGGAAGCGATTCGGCGCGGTCGCCTCGAAGGTGGACCTCGAGGCCGGCGTCGGCGGCTTTCTGACTCGCCCGTTTACGCATGTACGGATCGGGCTCGATCGCGTGGACCTCGCAGCCGTCGCCGTTGCGGGCGAGGTGGGGAAAGGTCGCACCCGTGCCCGCGCCGACGTCGAGTACGCGACCCGAGAGACCGCTCGCGAGGTACTGGCGGTGGCGAGCGAACAGGAACCGCTCGGGGACGACCCAGTCGTAGACGGCCGCGACGAGCGGGTGGGCAACCTCGTCCTGACGTGACATGGTCGGCGAGACGGCAGGAGGGATGTTAGGTGTTGTCGTCTCGCCGACTCGATACGACGTCACCGTCTCGTTGCTACGACACCCGCACGTCGATTACGACGTGGGCGACGCCGGCGCTGTGACTCTTCACGCGGCGTTTCTCGAGCACCTCGAGCTCTCGTCTCTCGCGATCCGCGGCCCGCTCGAGGCGGGAACGCGGTCGCTCCCACAGCCGGGACTCGGGGGTGGCCTCGTGGTAGTGGACGACGCCGCCCGGCTCGAGCGCCGACAGCGCCGCGGGGAGGAACTCGTGGCCCTCGTCGGTTCGCGTTCCCCGTCCCTGTTCGTCGGTCCCGTCGGCGCTGCCGTAGTAGCCCATGACGACCCGGTCGGCGGCGACCTCCTCGGCGAGGTCGCGACAGTCGGCGCGGTAGGCCTCGATCCGGTCGGTGACGTCGTTGAGGACGGCGTTCTCGAGCAGGTACCGGAACGCGGCCGGATTGATCTCGGTGGCCGTCACCGACGCGCCGGCCCGGGCCATCGGCAGGGTGAAGTAGCCGATGCCGGCGAACATGTCGAAGACGCACTCGCCGTCCGCGACGACCTCGCCCATCCGGACTCGTTCGGCCTGGTTACCCGGCGAGAACATCACCCGTGCCGGGTCGAGCGCGTAGCGGGTCCCGTGTTCGGTGTGGATCGTCTCGGTGTCCCGTACGCCCGCGATCACGCGCCGTCTCGGCTCGCGGTGGGTGCCCGCCGCCCCGTCGTTTGCGATCCCCTCGTCTGCGAGCACCGTCTCGGCCTCGCCGTGCAGTTCCAGCAACGCCTCGCCGACGGCCGCCTCGTCGGGACAGCGCTCGGGCAGGCGGACGACCACGACCGACCCGACCACGGCCCAGGAGCCGGGTGCGCCCTCGAGGTCTGTCTCGCTCCAGCCCCGCTCGAGCAGCAGGTCCTCGAGGTCCCGGCTCCGGCGGTCGGGGTCGACCTGCCGGATCACCTCCCGGACCCGCGTCTCGGCGGGTGGGTCGGTCACCGGCAGGGCCACCGTCTCGGCGTCGTACTCGCGGACGCGCCGGTCGTCGTCGTAGACGCCCTCGGCCCGAAGCGACTCGATCGCGGTCTCAGAGCGCGGTTTCGCGACGACGACCGCGAGCGGACCCTCGCCCCGCGTCTCGAGTGCGTCGTCCGCGGGCGGGATCGCTCCGTCGTCAGTCATCGCCCTCGTCGGGCAGGACGTGCAGGCCGGCCCGGCTCTTCAGCACCGGCACCGTCTCGGCGTCCGGATCGAAGTAGTCGGGTCGGGCGATCGTTTTCGCCTCGTAGGTCTCGGGGTCGAGCACCTGGACGGCGTGTTCGTCCTCGACGGCGACGACGGTCGTCTCGGCGGCGTCTGCGAGGGTGCCGAGTTTGCGGGCGTCGGGCGAGTTACCCTCCTCGTAGTCCGCCTCGTAGCGTTCGCCGGTGGTCACGCGCGTGCCCTTGAGGTTGCCGTGGGCGCTGCGGACGAGGACGGGGCCGCCGTCGTCTGCGAGGTCGATGACGTCACCGGGCGTGTACGGCGGGAGTCGCACCGCGAAGGTCACCCGGTAGACCTCGTTGCCGTCTTCGTCTTCGGTGACCAGCGTCTCCGAGTCCGAGACGGTGCCGCCGAACTCCTCGCGGATCTTGTTCGCGACCTTCTTGCCGATCTTGTTCGTCGAGACCTTCATGTCGAGGCCGTCGTCGGTCTCGCTCGTCTCGGTGACGAAAGCGTTGCGATCGCCCGTCGCCTCCATGTCGGCGACGATTTCGTTTGCGATCGCCTCGGCCCGTTCGCGTTCCTCGCTCGTCGGCGTGCGTCCCTCCGCACGGAGCTGGACGACGCTCGCGTAGTAGTCGCCTGCGATCCGACCACACCGCGAGCAGGTCTGCCGGGAAATCTTTACGGGGACGGTGACCTGTTCCTCGACGGGTGTCCCCCGGACCACGCCCGTGAAGTAACAGTGCATCCGGATCGTGTTCGGGTCGACCTGCTCGGGTTCGACCTGCCAGGCGACGTCGTCGACGTCGACGTGGACGCCGAGGGCCTCGCTTACCTCCTCGATCGCGACGTCGGTGTAATCTTTCGCGCCGACGTCGACCCACCGGTTGCCCCGATGGACGGCCCCACACTGGGAACAGACCAGCACGTCGATCCGCTCGGGCGCGTCGACGAACTCGAACTCCTCGAAGTAACAGGCGTCACAGACCTCGACGTCGGCCCCCGGCCGGAGCGGGTCGGTCGCCTCGCCGCTTTCGGACGCGTCGCTCTCGGAGCGGTCGGGCATGGGCTCCCCACAGCGGGGACAGAACGCACGCGAACGCGACTCGGTCATTGTCCGTAGTTGCCGGCCAAACGGTTTAAACGACGCGTTCGGATCCGCGTCAGCGCGTGCCTTTCGAGTATCCCGCCGTACGGGGGTCGTCTCCCTCTCGAAGCTGTCGGTCGCTCTCAAACCGTGCGAACTCCAGGCGAAACGAGGGGGTGCGGTTTCGACCGTGTCAGACGGCCGTCAGACGATCGAACCGCCACCCGTGCGTACTGTTACCGCTGAACGCTCCCTCCACGCGAAACGGGGGCGTTCGGATAAGGGCCTCGAGCGAGGGTCGTCTCGGTGATATTTATCCCGATGCGTCCCGTCGACACCCACATGGAGTGGCAACCGGACTGGGGGCTTCGTGTGCGGATGTTCCTGACGATGTTCCTGCTGTTTGCGTTGTACATCGTCTTCGCGGGCGTGATCACCGCCTACATGGGCGGTGGAATCGTCGTCTTCGCGCTCTTATTCGGCGGGATGTCGCTGGTCCAGTACTACTTCAGCGACACGCTCACGCTCAAGAGCATGGGCGCGACGACGGTCTCCGCGGACGAGTATCCGCAGCTGCACGCCTCGGTCGAACGACTCGCACAGCAGGCCGACCTGCCAAAACCGACGGTGGCCGTCATCGACTCGAACATGCCGAACGCGTTCGCCACTGGCCGCAACCAGCGCAACGCCGCCGTCGCCGTGACGACCGGGCTGATGCGCACCCTCGACAGGGACGAACTCGACGGCGTGCTCGCCCACGAACTCGCCCACGTCAAAAACCGGGACATGATGGTGATGACGTTCGCCTCGTTGCTCGCGACGATCGCGTTCATGGTGGTTCGCTGGGGCGCTTTCTTCGGCGGTCGCGGCCGCGGTGGTCGCGGCGGCGGTGGCGTCGTCGTTGCGATCCTCGTCTCGCTCGTCGTCTGGATCATCAGCTACATTCTCATCCGCGCACTCTCGCGGTACCGCGAGTACGCCGCCGACCGAGGGGCCGCTGCGATCACTGGCAGGCCGGCAGCGCTCGCCTCCGCGCTCGCGAAGATCTCCGGCGAGATGGAGAAGGTCCCCACAGAGGACTTACGCGAGGAAGCCGAGATGAACGCTTTCTTCATCATCCCGTTGCGCTCGGGAATCGGCCGGCTGTTCAGCACCCACCCGCCGACCGAGAACCGCATCGAACAGCTTCGCGAACTCGAGCGCGAGCTGTAGTCCCGGTCACGCCGTCTCTCTCGGCCCGAGGTGCGATAGCTATATACGATTTCGGGATGCTAGCTACCGCGACACATGCATCCGTCCCGGCTGGTCGCACTGTGTTGCTGTACCATCGGCGTCCTCGTCGTCTCCCAGGCTGCAGTAGTGGGCCAGTTTCGACTCGACCTCGAGAGTGGACTGCGGCTGGCAGGCGGTGCGGGACTGGTTCTCGCCAGCCTGTATGCGGCTGCTCGCTCCGAGCGAGACCCGATCGTCACCGAGTACGGCCCGCGTACGTACCTGCTCGTCGCCGCCGCGTTCGTCTGGATCGCCGGGTTGTCGGTGCGGCTCGCTCTCACCGTCTCCTGAACGTCGTCGGCTTCCCTGTACGTTCTCCGGTTGTGCCTTCCCGTTTCTTCCCTGACCCAAGTCTTTACAATCTCGAGCGAGCCATCGACTTACATGTCAGCCGACATCAACCGCGACGTCGTGTTGCCGCTCGACGAGTACGACAACATCGAGGAGGCCGTGTCCCTCGCCCAGCGAGCCGAAACGATGGGGTACGGGGCTGTCTCTGTCGGGGAGACTGCAGGCCGGAACGTTCCACTCGTGTTGAGCGTCGTCGCCGAGCGCACCGACGAGATCGGTATCGCGGACGACGTCATCTCGCCGTACTCTCGCTCGCCCGCCGCGATCGGCCAGACCGCGGTCACGCTGCAAGAGATCAGCGACGGTCGTTTCCGCCTGCGCATCGGAGCCTCCTCGCCTGCACTCGCCGAACGCTGGCACGGCCTCGAGTTCGACCGGCCGCTCCGGCGCGTCCGTGAGGCCGTCGAGATCGTTCGGCAGGTCCAGTCCGGACAGCGCCTCGAGTACGACGGCGAGATATTCTCTCCCGACGGGCTCACACTCGAGTGCGAACCGCCCGAACCGCCGGCTCCGGTCGACGTCGCCGCGCTCGGCCCCAAAGCGACCGAACTCGCCGGCCGCTTCGGCGACGGCTGGGTACCTCAGCTGTTACCGTACGAACAGCTCCAGGCACGCCTGGGTGATCTCAAACGCGGTGCCGAGCTGGGCGATCGCCAACTCGACGACCTGCGTGTGGCTCCGTTGCTTCGGTGTTGTGCCCTCGAGGACGGCGAGCGCGCCCGCGAGTACGCCCGCTCACAGCTGGCCTTTATGATCGCCGTCTACGGTCCCTTCTACCGACAGGCGATCGCCGACGCCGGCTGGACCGAACTCACCGAACGAGTCCGGGATCGGTGGCACGAGTCGGGCCGAGAGGCCGCTGCCGCGGCGATCACCGACGACCTCCTCGAGGCAGTCGTCGCCGCCGGCACGCCCGCGGAGGTCCGCGACCAGGTTGAACGCTTCGAGGCTATCGACGGCGTCGACGCGATCCAGGTCGCGTTCTGTGGCGGAATGAGCGACGACGAGCGGGATCGGACGCTCGAGGCGCTTGCACCCTCGCGCTGACTGGAACCGTCGGCACACGACCTGTCCTGGCGTGAGCCCGAGCGGATTCTTTAAAGGACGACGATACCTTCGGTCGAGGTATGGGACTACTGGACGGGCTCCGTGCCGTGCTGGGGTTGCGTGCCGAACGTGACGCCAAGCGCGACGCCGACCCTGACGACCTCTTCGGGATGAGCACCGCCTACATCACGATGGAGGCCGAACTCGGCTACGAGGCCATGGCGGAGGGCGCACTCTGTTTCTCAGGCGTCGACTCACACCAGTTTCGCGAGGCCGTCGACGAGGTCGAGGCCATCCTCGAGGCGGGACGTGAGGAGACCGGCACCGACTTCACGGTCACCGAAGACGACCACGGCTACCACTGGGTCGTCCTCGAGGACGACGACCCGGAAGATCTGATCACGAGCATGCACTTCGCCGCCGACACGTTCGTCGAACACGGCTACGGTTCGCGGCTGCTTGCGGCCGTTTTCGGCTACCGAAACGAGGACGGACCGGCTTACTGGATCTACTCGTTCCGTCGCGGTGCGTTCTACCCCTTCGTACCCCGGCCCGGCCGCGAGCGCGACTCGAGCACGGAGTTTACGCTCGAGGCGACGCTCGACGGCGAACTCGAGATCGAACGCGACAAGGAGTACTGGTATCCGCTGTGGCCAAGCGAGGGTGGGACGCGTCCCTGGGAGTAGCCGTCGGTCAGTCGGAGCGATCCAATCACTGCCCTCGCTCGCCGTTTCGAGCGGGGCCGACACTCGTCTTCGATGATAGTATCACGTCTTCCAACCGAAACGACCCCGGTGCCGCCCGCCAGTTTCACTTTCACTCTCCTGTTAACGAGGGTTTATGGGGGAGCCCGAGCAACGACCGACCATGCCAGACGTAGACCTCGAGACTCTCCCCGGCGTCGGACCGGCGACAGCGGACAAACTCCACGACGCAGGCTTTGACTCCTTCCAGAGCCTCGCCGTCGCTTCGCCCTCGGAACTGTCGAATACGGCGGACGTCGGCGAGTCCACCGCCGCTGACATCGTCAACGCCGCCCGCGACGCCGCAGACGTCGGCGGCTTCGAGACCGGCTCGGCCGTCCTCGAGCGACGAAACGAGATCGGCAAGCTCTCCTGGCACATCGACGAGGTCGACGACCTCCTCGGTGGCGGCATCGAGACCCAGTCGATCACCGAAGTCTACGGCGAGTTCGGCTCCGGCAAGTCTCAGGTTACCCACCAGATGGCCGTCAACGTCCAGCTGCCAAAGGAGGTCGGCGGCCTCCACGGCAGCGCCATGTTCATCGACAGCGAGGACACGTTCCGACCCGAACGGATCGACGACATGGTCCGTGGACTCCCCGACGAGGCGATCGACGCCGCCCTCGAGGACCGCGAGATCGAGGGATCGGCCGACGACGAGGCGGCCGTCGACGAACTCGTCGAGGCCATGCTCGAGAAGATCCACGTCGCGAAGGCGTTCAACTCCAACCACCAGATGCTGCTGGCCGAGAAGGCCCAGGAACTGGCGAGCGAACACGAAGAGGCCGACTACCCGATTCGGCTGCTCTGTGTCGACTCGCTGACCGCTCACTTCCGGGCGGAGTACGTCGGCCGTGGCGAACTCGCAGAGCGCCAGCAGAAACTCAACAAACACCTCCACGACTTAGACAAGGTCGGCAACCTCTACAACGCTGCCGTCGTCGTCACCAACCAGGTGGCCTCGAACCCCGACTCGTTCTTCGGCGATCCGACCCAGCCCATCGGCGGCAACATCCTCGGTCACAAGTCGACGTTCCGGATCTACCTTCGCAAGTCCAAAGGTGACAAGCGGATCGTCCGCCTCGTGGACGCACCGAACCTCGCCGACGGCGAGGCAGTCATGCGCGTTCAGGACGAGGGGCTGAAACCCGAGTGAGGCGTCCCCAGGCGTCCTCGCCTGGTTCCGAGCACTACCCGAGCGCTTCGAGTGCCGCCTGTCGCTTCCGGGCGACCGACTCGATTTGTGCTTTCTTGTCTTCGGGATCCTCGAGCCCCTCGAGCCAGTAGAGTGCGCTGTAAAAGGCCACGAGTCGGCCGATCTCGCGCTCCGTAAGCAGCCCAAGGTCTCCGGCTGCCGACTCGTAGAGCACGGGCGCCTCGACGCGTTCCGTGAGCCGTTCGTAGCCGCCGTCGGCGATCAGGTTGTCGACGTACTCGTAGGTTCGAAGCTCTTCGGCGAATGCCCGGCGGAGTCGCCGGGTGGCGTCGCGTTCGCGCTTCCAGTAGAGCAGATACGAGCCGACGGCGGTCGCGACCGCGCCGATGATCGCCCCGAGGACGAAGCCGACGGCCGTCTCGACCATGCCAGTCCGTTGGTCCCGCGGCGGGAAGGGGTTGGGCTTGCAGCGCCCAAAGAGTCATACTGCCGGACAGAAGTTCGTGAACGAAAGAGACAGCCACCCGGACAGTAGACGTAACAGAGGGCGCGAAGAACGGGACTGCTGTCTCGTGATGAGCGCCCGGACACTGACACACAGCGGTCAATACTGGCGGGCGAAAATCTGTGAGATTTTCGTCCGTCAGTATCAGTCCTCGGTCGTCGTCTTCTCGACCTCGAGTTCGCCGCGGTAGATCTCCGCGCCGTCCTGGGCGACTTTCTCCGCGAGAACGGCACACTTGACGCGCATCGGCGAGATCTCGACGCCGAGCATGTCGATCACGTCGTCGCGATCCATCTCGAGTAACTCCTCGACGGCCATTCCCTGGAGTTCGCTCGAGAGCATGCTCGCGCTGGCCTGACTGATCGCACAGCCGTCACCCGAGAAGGCGACCTGCTCGATCGTCTCCTCGTCGTCGTCGAGTTTGACGTCCATGCGAATCTCGTCGCCACACATCGGATTCTCGCCGACGTGGCTGAAAGTGGGATCCTCGAGTTCCCCGTAGTTGCGGGGATTCTTGTAGTGATCGAGGATCTGCTGTCTGTACATATCGGAGCCGAGTCCCATCTTGGATTCGCATAGGAAAGTGCGCTGTAAAAGGGTTCCGGGGGAGGGTTCGCGTTCGCACGATCGGTGGCCGTTGGTCGGTGCCAAGCGGAGATCTCAGGCGAACAGCTCGCGAGCGTCCTCGAGCGCGTCGACGAGCACGTCGATCTCCTCGCGAGTGTTGTAAATGTAGAACGACGCCCGCGCGGAGGCTGCGACGCCGAGTTTGTCGTGCAGCGGCTGGGTACAGTGGTCGCCGGCCCGGATCGCGACGGCGTGGTCGTTCATGATCGAGGCGAGGTCGTGGGCGTGGACGCCCTCGAGGTTGAAACTGACGAGGCCGCCCCGGTCGGGACCGGGTTCGGGACCGTAGATATCGACGTCGCCGACCTCGCTGAGTCGCTCGTAGGCGTACGTCGAGAGCTCTCGCTCGTGGGCCTGGACGTTCGCCATGCCGATCTCTTCGAGGTAGTCGACGGCGGCGTGGAGGCCGACGGCCTCGGCGATCGGCGGCGTGCCGGGTTCGAACTTCCAGGGAAGCTCGCCCCAGGTGGTGTCCTCGAAGGTTACCTTTCGGACCATGCCGCCGCCGTAGAGGTACGGCTCCATCTCCTCGAGCAGTTCCTTGCGGCCGTAGAGGACGCCGATGCCGGTGGGGCCGGCCATCTTGTGGCCGGAGAAGGCATAGAAGTCGGCACCGATCTCCTCGACGTCGACGGGCTGGTTGGGAACGGCCTGTGCGCCGTCGATCAGCGAGAGGGCGTCGTGGTCGTGGGCGAGCTCTGTCAGTTCCGAGACGGGATTGACGGTGCCTAAGGTGTTCGAGACGTGGACCGCCGAGACGAGCGCCGTGTCGTCGGTGATACACTCCCGGGCGTGATCCATGTCCAGGCGACCATCCTCGTCGATCCGGATGTATTTCACGTCCGCACCCGTCCGCTGTGCGACCTGTTGCCAGGTGACGAGCGAGGCGTGGTGTTCCATCTCCGTCAACACGACCTCGTCGCCGGGACCGAGTTCGGAGAGTCCCCACGAGTACGCGATCAGGTTCTCGCTTTCGGTGGTGTTTTTCGTGAAGATGATCTCCTCGCGGCCGCCGCTTGCTCCGACGAACTCGGCGACGCGGTCGTGGGCGTCCTCGTAGGCGATCGATGCCTCCTGGCTGAGGTGGTGGATACCGCGATGGACGTTCGAGTTGTACCTCCGGTAGTAGTCGCTCATCGCCTCGACGACCGGCTCCGGGGTGTGAGTCGTCGCCGCGTTGTCGAGGTAGACGAGCGGCGTCCCATCATCGACGGCTTCGCCGTCTGCTCGTTGGGTCTCCGACCCAACGCTGAACTCGCGCTCGAGGATCGGGAAATCGGCCCGGATCCCTTCGACGTCGAGAGCTTCGACGTTCTGTCGGCTCATTACCGAAGGGAAGGAACCGGAGACAAAACACTCCTTCGGTCGCGACACCTCCGTCGGCCTGATCGCCATACTCGTCTACTACCATCTCCGTAGACCTCGTGTGACCGAAACGAGGCTCGACGACGGGTTCCTCACGACCGAGACCAGCCCGTCACAGCCGAGCCAGCACTCGCCCGCCGTCAGTACAGCCGCAACAGCTGGGCGTGACGGGTCGTATCCACCTCGAGGACGTTCGTCTCGTCGACGAACCCCTCCTCGATAGCGAGTTCGACCGAGCGGGTGCCGACGATGTTGGCGATCGTCGCCCGCGAGAGGCTGTCGACGACGGCCTCTCGACCGACCTCGTCGCCGCCGTAGAACTCCTCGGTGACCGTAAGCGAGACGTCTCCCTCCTCGAAGGTCTCCCCTAAAACGTCGCTGTCACAGACTGCGACGAGCAACCCCTCGGCAGTCTCGCGTTCGTTGACGATCATTCGAACGCGCGTTCGTTCCACTCGTCGGCCCGCTCGGTTCGCTGTTCCATCAGCTCCTCTTCGGCTCGCTCGCGAAGCTCTTCTGCCTGCTCGGAGATCTCTTCGGCCTCGTCGTATTCGCCGAGGTCTTCGAGAATGCGAGCTTTCTCGTCGAGGACCTGTGCGTTTCGCATCCCGAGGCGGATCGCGTTGTCGATACACTGGAGGGCGTCCTCCGAGAGTCCCCGTTCCTGCAGGAAAAAGGCCCGGTTGTACCAGGCCTGCCCGAACCGTTCGTCGATCTCGACGGCTCGCTCTGCGTGCTCGAGCGCTTGCGTGGTCTCGCCGAACTCCCACAGCGCGTACGCGAGGTTGGTCTCGGCCGTAGCGGCGTGTTCGCTCTCCTCGTCGGTCGCGATCGCCTCCCGGTATGCGCCGATCGCTTCGTCGTACTCCTCGAGTTCGGCGTGAGCGACGCCTTTGTTCACCCAGGCCTCCTGCTCGAGGGAGTCGTCCTCGGCGAAGCGAGCGGCTCGCTCGAAGGCCTCGGTCGCCTGCTCGAAGCGGTTGATCTGCATGTAGTTAAGCCCCACGTCGAGCAACGCCTCGGCGTCGACCTCGTCGCTTGCGAGCTGGCGCTCGTCGAGTGCGTCGGCGACGACTCGGGAGTCGACGGGATCGATCTTCGAGGGATCGACGTCTAGCTCCGGCGGATCCAGGTCAAACTCCTCGTAGGGGTCGTCGAACCCACCCCCCTCAGAGAACGCGTGATCGCGATCGTCCTCTCGGTCGGTCATCGACGCGCAGTTGGGCTGCACGAGGGTTAAGGGCTACGCTCACGCCGGATCGGCGCGTTATCGAACGTACTTAACTCTGTCCCCCATTTCGCCTTTCGAATAACGTACTATCTCGTTTACCTTCCAACGGTGGGAACGAACAGATGCAGCCGTCGTGTTCACCTCGATTGCACGAGCTGTGACGAAGATCACGGGGGTAATACGGCCACGCGGCCGGCCGACTGAGCATCGGCTCCCGACTTTTCCTCTCGCGGAACGAAAGATACGAACGTCGGAGAGTCCCGACGGGGTCGATCGAGTACGGTGACCGTTTACCACTTGCGGTGAGCGAAAGTGCCGGACGCAAGTGGGGCTTGAACGCTTCGAACGGAACTGAACGTTCGAACCGATCGAAGTGAACGGTCGGAACGAAGATCCACCTTTTTAATGAGTTCCACCATCGGTGGGTGTAATGACAGCGACCCGTGCTATGGTACTCGTGTTTGCCGTCGTCTGCGGTCTCCTTTTCGCCCCGGTCGTCAGCGCAACGTTTGCGGGGCCCGTGGCAGACATCGATGGGGGAGCCAGCGACGAAACAGAGACGGACGAGGGGATAGATGACGACGCCGCGCCGATGGGGGCCGAGGTCTCCTCGTTCATGCAGTCGAGTTCGTCGTCGACCGACGAGAGCGTCGATTCGAAGCTGTTCGCTTCCGCGTACGACAACGCCGCCGACGATGACGACAGGGCGGACGTCGTCGCCGACAGGACAGACCAACTCGAGCGCCGACTCGCCGAGCTCGAGGACGAGCGCGAAACGCTTCGCGAGGAGAGAGACGAACTCAACCCGGTCGCCTACGACGCCCGAATGACGCGTCTCGCCGTCCAGATCAACGAGATCGAGCGAGCGATAAACGATACCGAAACCCGCGCCGAAAGCGCGGACCTCGAAACTGACCGGTTCGACGAACTGCGGGGCAACGCGGCGAACATAGCTGACAGAGAGGTGGCGTCGGCCACACGCGGGCTCGCCAGCGTCGATCCGCCGGGCGGACCGCCCGAGGATGGAGCGCCCGGACACGACGGCCAGCAGCAGCCAGCGACCGGCGTTGACGCATCTACCGCCGGTTCTGGCGGTGTCGATGTCGACGCATCCGACGAGAGTCAGAGTCAGAGCCAACCCGACGACCGCGACGACCGCGACGACGACGCGTAACCGTGCGATCTAGGGAGCAGACATCCTTTTCAGCGACGGCTACCAACGGTCGAGTGATGGACTCTGCCGCGTTGCTGGATCTGCTCGGGAACGAGAACCGGAGACGAATCCTCCAGTTACTGGCACGCAAGCCCTGTTACGTCACCGAGATCTCCGAGTACCTCGGCGTGAGTCCAAAGGCCGTCATCGAACACCTCCAGAAACTCGAGGACGCGGGTCTCATCGAGAGTCGCACCGACGATCAGCGACGCAAGTACTTTCACATCGCCAGACACGTCCGTCTCGAGGTCAACGTCTCGCCGTACGGCTTCGCGAGCAAGAGCGCCTACCCGGAGAACAACAGCTTCGACATCACGACCTGTCGACACATCTCTCTCGAGCTAGAGTACGACGAGGAAAACGACCTCGAGGAGCTTCTCGGCACGCTCGAACGTCTCGAACAGCTCGAAAACGAGCTGTCGCTGGCCCAGCGATGGGTGCAGGGACGGCTGTGTGACGTCCTCGACCAGATCTCGGAGACGGTGGGGACGGAACCGGAGAGTCGGATCTACGCCGACGTGCTCTCGAGCGTTCGCGAGGAGCCGAAAGCTGTCAACGCGCTCGCCCGCGACGTCGACGCGCCACGCGAGGTCGTCGCCGAGTTGCTCGAGACGATGGCCGACGAGGGAATCGTCCGCCGGACCGAACGGGGCTGGGAGCTTACGGTCGACTGATCACTCGACATCTCTGACGAGCCCGTCGCGGAGGTCTCGCCCGAAGTAGTACGCGAGCAGACAGACGAGGAGGCCAGCGCCGGCCCCGACGGCGGCGACCGCCTCTCCCGAGCCAGCGATCGCGAGTACGGCGTGGTTGAGCACGGCGGCGACGCCGCCGACGGCGACACCCGCCACCCCCATCTCGAGGTAGCGACGCTTCGAGCCGACGAGCCCGACGAGAAAGGCGACGGCGGCCATGCCGACGGTTCGTCCCCCGATCGGGATCGCCACGCTGCCGGCGAGCAGTCCGGCTCCGAGCACGGCCACGAGGACGAGAAAGGCCGTCGGGGAGAAGTACGCCGACGGGGAGAGTCGCGAGCCGAGCGACCGGAGTCGCGACCCGCTCGCACTCGCCGACTCTCGTGGCTCCGACGACTCCCGCCACGACTGTGTCTCAGACGCCGATCCGAACTCGGTCGGGTCGTCGACGGTGCGGTCCCCGCGCTCGCTCGAGCCGTCGTCGCCGAGCAGTCGGTCGGTCTCCTCGAGCAGGTCGTCGGTCGAGCGGGCATCCCGGTTCGTCGTCACCTCGTCGGACCGGTCGCTCATGTACGTCCCGTAGACGTCTGACGGCATGGGCCTTTCCCTGTCGGCGACACGCCGCGTGACCGTGGGCTCACCCGAAAGGGTGCCTTCAAGTCCACCGCTGCGCAAGCACTCCGCATGAATCCAGGTGACCGCGTCCGCGTCGAACGCACGGACCGGAGCTACGAGGGCGTGTTGCTCCCCTCGAGTGACGACGACCACCTCGTCGTCAAACTCGAGGGCGGCTACAACGTCGGCGTCGACCGCGAGGGAAGCGACGTCGAGGTACTCGAAGAGAACGTCTACGACGTGACAGACACACAGAACGGCGACGGCGACTCGGAGATCGAGTTCGACGAGGAGCTGCCGACGATCTCGTTGATCTCGACGGGCGGTACGATCGCCTCGACGGTCGACTACCGGACCGGCGCGGTGACCGCCCAGTTCGACGCCGAGGACGTCCTGCGTGCGGTGCCCGATCTGGCCGGCCGGGCGAACTATCGCGGGCGCGTCGTCGCGAACATCCTCTCCGAGAACATGACTCCCGAGGTCTGGCAGGAGCTCGCCCGCGCGGTTTACGAGGAGATCGAGGCTGGCGCCGACGGCGTCGTCGTCATGCACGGCACCGACACGATGCAGTTCTCCGCGGCGGCGCTTTCGTTTACCCTCGAGACGCCGGTGCCGATCGTCTTCACCGGCAGTCAGCGATCGGCGGACCGGCCGTCCTCGGACAACGTGATGAACGCCGTCTGTGCCGTCGAGGCCGCCAAAAGCGACTGTGCGGAGGTGCTCGTCTGCATGCACGCCACCGAGTCCGACGACCGGTGTGCGCTCCATCGCGGCACCCGCGTCCGGAAGAACCACACCTCCCGCCGGGACGCCTTCGAAACCGTCGGCGCGGAACCGCTCGGCGAGGTCGACTACGACTCCCTCGACGCGTCGTTCCATCGCGAGTACCGGGAACGGGGCGAGACGGACCTCGAGATCGCTCCCGACCTCGAGACCGACGTCGAACTGCTGACGTTCACGCCGGGAATGGATCCCGCCTTCCTCGACGTCGTGGAGAGTAAGGCGGGACTCGTTCTCGAGGGTACCGGGCTCGGCCACGTCAACACCGACCTCATCCCCCGAATCGAGGAACTGATCGACGACGGGACGACGGTCGTGATGACCAGCCAGTGTCTCGAAGGCCGGGTCTGTGACCGGGTCTACGACACCGGCCGGGACTTACTCGAGGCGGGCGTGATCGAGGCCGGCGACACCCTCCCCGGGACCGCGAAGGTCAAGCTGATGTGGGCGCTCGAAAACGCCGACGACCTCGAGGAGGCGATGAACACCTCCCTCGCCGGGGAGCTGACCCGCCGGTCGGTCCCCTGGGAGTAGGGCCATGAGCCTCGAGATCCGACGCGCGACACACGACGACTACGAGGCGGTCGTGGAGCTGACGAGCGACGTCTGGGCCGACCGCGGCGGAGACTACATTCCGCGGATCTACCACGACTGGCTCGAGGACGACGACGAACCCCACCGGAAGACGCTTCTCGCCGAGGTCGACGGCGAGGTCGCAGGTCTCGTCCAGGCGGTGATGCTCTCGTCCGACGAGGCGTGGTTCCAGGGGATGCGGGTCGCTCCCGAGCACCGTCGCGTGGGCGTAAGCGAACGGCTCAACGACGCCTGTTTCGCGTGGGCTCGCGAACGAGACGCGACCGTCGGTCGGATCATCGTCTTCTCGTGGAACGTCGCCGCTCTCGGGGCTGCCCGCGCCGGCGGCTACGAGCCGGTTACCGAGTTCCGGTGGGCCTACCCCGGTCCAGATCCCGACGCGACGGGACCGCTCGAGGTCGTCTCCGATCCGTCCGTCGCGTGGCGCTACTGGACCGACAGCGACGCCCGCACCCGGCTCCGTGGACTCGCGCTCGATCCTGACGAATCGTGGGCGTTGCGAGAGCTCACCCGTCGCGACCTCGAGCGACTGGCAGCGGAGACGGCCGTCTTCGCCGTCGTCGGCGATCGAGGCGTCTCGGGGATGACCTACCGGGTCCGGACGGTCGAACGCGAGGTCGACGGCGAGACCGAGACCTGGGCCGAGTACGGCGTCGGCGCGTGGGACGACCTCGAGTCCGCCCGAACGCTGTGTGCTGTCGTTTCCCGAGACGCCGGGGAACTCGCGGTCGACGGGGCGCGGATGCTACTCCCCGAAACCGCCGCCTCCGTCACCGACGCGGCGTACGTCTGTGAGACCGTCTCCGAGGAGGCAGATTTCGTCCTCGAGGTCGACCTCACCGGTTATACTGCCGGACGTACGTCGTGAACGATTCTCGCCGTCTCGGGGTGGCGAGAACCTTCACACAGTTACGTCCGACAGTATAACCGTCCGCCACTGGACGGCGGAAGTCCTGGCGGCGACGGACGAAAACGCGTCCGTTTTACGTCAGCGACCCGAACGACCGACATGGAGTGTCGGCACTGCGCCTCGCCGCTCGAGAAGCCGGGAGACTTCTGTCTGGTCTGTCGGGAGGGAAACGCCGACACGATCGTTCTCGAGGCCGACCGAGACCGGGCGACGATCACGATACTCGACGGCGAGGACGTCGTCGGCGAGACGACGATCACGACGACGCCCGAGGACGACGAGGAGACGGTCGTCGTCGAGTTGCGAAACTTCGCGGGGCTAGTCGCCGACGAGATTCGACGGAAGCGACCGGAGGAAATCTACGCCACGGGCGACCGGGATGTCGTCCGAGCCGTCAGGACCGACCTGCATCACTCGTTTTACCGCGTCGACGGCACGGATCCGGTCGAGACGGTCCTCGAGCGACGCGGCGATCGGGCACTCGACGTCGTCGAAACGCCGCCGGTCGAGAAGATCGGCGGCAGCCACTCGACGCTGATCGGCGGTCGAACGGGAATGCGCGCGATCCAGACCGTCGCGGGCCACCCACACGTCAAGAAGGTGATTCCGGGACCGATCGACGCCGGCGGGAAAGGGTCTCAGTCCGGGTTGCGAGCGAAGGTGACCCGCGCCGACGACGGCGGCAACGTCCGGATGATCCTGCGAAACGGCTCGAGCGTCCAGGAGAACCGGATCGTTACGACGGCCCGCGACCGACAGACGGGCGAACGCGTCCGCGAGGACCTAAACGACGTGCTCGCCGAGGCGGACCTGCGGTAGCCGGCTTTCGATCGTAACTCAACACCTTTTTACGGTCTCTGCGAGTACGGAACGGTACTATGGCCGAACAAGGGAAACGAAAGGTCGGTAGTGCGGGTCGATTTGGCGCACGCTACGGTCGCGTCGCGCGTCGCCGCGTCGCCGAGATCGAAGACGACATGCGAAACTCGCAAGTCGACGGCGACGACGTCACCCGTCTCGGCACTGGCATCTGGAAGAACGAGGAAACTGGCGAGGTCTTCACCGGCGGCGCCTACCGCCCCGAGACTCCCGCCGGAAAGGCCGTCACGCGATCGATTCGTGCTGCACTCGGCGACGACGAGTAAGTATGAGCTACAAGTGCTCTCGCTGCAAGCGTGACGTCGAACTGGACGAGTACGGCGGCGTCCGCTGTCCGTACTGCGGACACCGCGTCCTCCTGAAAGAACGCAGCCGGGACGTGAAAGAAGTCGACGCCGAGTAACCGCCGCGTGTTCTCTCACGACGCGACACTCGAGTTCGCCTACGAAGAGGAGACTCGAGCACGCGTCGTCTACGACGCTGTCGCCCGCGAGATCGGCGAGATCGACGACGAACGGTCACGGGCGAGGATCGACAGGGACGGACCGGTCCTCACGCTCGCGGTCGACGCGCGAGACCGGACCGCGCTCCGGGCTGCGTTGAACACCTGGTGTACGCTGATCGACGTTGCAGAACGGTCGACGGCGCTCGGTGGTCGGTTCGAAACCGGGTGAACGCGACTGATCGCTACGCGAAGGTGGCATACTGCCGACAACACCCCGCTCGGGCATCGATCGCACTCGAGACGCGATGTCCTGGACGGTCGGTGACAAAGCTTGGCTTTATCAGTCCGGAGGGCGAGAGTCGAGATATGCAAGGTAATCTGCCGCCGGAAGCGCAGGAAAAAATCGAACAGCTGCAGGACCTCCAGGAGACGGCTCAGACCGTCGCCGCCCAGAAACAGGAAGCGGAGTCGACGCTCACCGACGCCGAGAACGCCCTCGAGGAACTCGACTCGATCGACGAAGAGACCACGATGTACCGACAGGTCGGCGAACTGCTCGTCGAAACCGAGTACGACGACGCCGAAGACGACCTCGAGGAGAAAGTCGACAACCTCGAGATCCGTCTCGAGACGCTCGAAAAGCAGGAAGAACGCGTCCAGCAGCAGTTCGAACAGCTCCAGGAAGAGCTCGAGGACCTACTCGGTGGCATGGGTGGCGGGATGGGTGGACCCGGTGCCGGCGGCGCGTAATGCCAACCCAGCCGTCTGACGAAACGGTCGTCGAAACCGCCGCGGAGGCTGCCGAGGGGTTGATCTTCTCGCGGTACAAGCAGTCCGACGTCCGCGATATGGACGTCACTGTCACCTTCGAGGACGGCGTCCTCGAGGTCGACGTCTATCTCGACGCCCCAGACGACGACGTCGATCCCGAACGGGTCGCCGACGACGCGGCGCTGGCCGCTCGAGCGGCGGTCGACGACTTACTCGAGGGCTAGACTGAACCCGCCGCTTCGGTTTTTTGCGGTGAACGATCGACCCGTACGGATCGAGCCGTCGCTATCGGACCGCAAGCGCGGAAGGAAACGGGAAAAACGCAGACCGCCGATTATGCGACGAACGTCAACAACTGGACGAGCACGCCCAGCATGACACCGAAGGCGATGACCGTCTTCGGATTGATCTGGATCGCGTTCGAGTCCTCGGAGTCGAAGTACCGGACGAGTCCGGCACTGGACATCAGTCCGCCAGTGTTCTGTCCTCTGTCCATATGCGACACACGGGGCTACCCGACACTAAATCTTTCGACACCCGATCCGAACTGTCGGCGTCTACTCGACGGATCGCGCTCGTCGGAGACCGATTCGGCGGGTGGGAAACCCTTATGCGCGATGCGACGGAACACCCAATGAACGGTATGACTGTCACGCTCAAGGACTTCTACGCAGACTGGTGTGGCCCCTGCAAGACCCAGGATCCGATCCTCGAGGAACTCGAGGAAGACTGGGAAGGAAGATTCGAAGTCGAGAAGATCAACGTCGACGAACAACAGGAGATCGCAAACGAGTACCAGGTACGATCGTTGCCGACCCTGATCGTCGAGAACGAAGACGGCGTCGTCGAGCGCTTCGTCGGCGTCACCCAGCGCGGTGACCTCGAGGACGCCCTCGAGTCCGCCGGCGCGTAACTGATCGGCGCCGATCGCCGGCCGCCGACGTCGTGAAGATCGTCGCTCGAGACCGACGGGTTATATGAACCGGATGCCGACGTCGTGAAGGTCGTCGGTGTACCGGCCGACGTTGATCAAAAGCGGTGTCAGACTCTCCACCTCGGCGGCGTTTGCGAGCGGCCCGGCGTCGACGACCCGCAACCCTTCGATCCCCGTCGCGAGCAGTCGGACGGTCTCTTTTGCGTCTTCGTCGTCGCCGACGATGGGAACGTCGAGGTCGAACTCGAGTTCAAGGTTCGCCAGCCGATCGGCGGCGAGGTTGTGAAACGCGCCGACGACTGCGACGCCGTCGGGAGCGCGGTCTGCGACCAGCTCCGTCACGCTGCCGACGCCCGGCGGGTGGTAGTGCATCCCGTCGCCGTCGCTTTTCATGCCGACGGCCGGACTGACGAGGATCGTCTCGTCGTCGAGCTTTTCGGCGACGGCGTCGACGGTGTCGCCGACGTGATACGGCGGAACGGCGAGGACGACGACGTCCGCCCGGTCGGCCGCCATCTCGTTTGCAAACCCGTTGATCGTTCGATCGCGACCGCGGCTGTCGAGTTCGGTCTCGTACTCCTCGGCTGCTGTCCGGGCTTTCTCGGGATCACGGGAGCCGATCAGAATCTCGTGATCAGTGTCGTACGCCCACCGCAGGGCAAGCCCCTGTCCGATGTCTCCAGTACCGCCCAGTAGTGCGATTCGCATGGTCGTTCCTGCGGCCGGGATGGGATTAAAGGGACCGGGGGCGGCCATCGTCGCCGCTACCTGGCACCGTCGTCCAACACGACGGGCTCACGGGGCGTCTTCGTCGTCGGGATTCATCGCTGCACCCAGTTCGCTATCGTAGGCCTCGCGTTCTCCCACCTCGCGGATCCGTTGGTCGAGTCGATCCGCGAGCGCCTGTCGGCGCGTCTCGTCGACTGCTGGCTCGGTACGGAGCTCGTGCACGTCGTCACGAGCCGACTCGAGGACGGCGAGTGCCGCCTCGTCCTCGAGGCCGGTCGCTCGATCGAGGGCGTGCGCGATTGGCTCGAGTTCGTCGTCGGACATACGTCGCCGTCCACCGGCCACACCTATGAACGACGGCCCTGCGATGCCTGTGTCGGTACGGTACCGGTTCGGACGTTCGCGAACGTCTATCGACCATCCGCTCCGAAACGAGTCGAGACGAGCCAGTACGCGACCGTTCCGAGGACGAACGCGAGCCCCACGTTGCCGACTAGCCCGACGGCACCGACGACGAAGACGATAGCGAGTGCGGGCACCGTCTCGATCGGAGCCAGCGCGGCCCGGCCGAGCTCGAGGGCGACGACGACGAGCAAGACGCCGAGTAAGGCAAGCGGAAACGCCGCGAGCAACGCGCCGGTGGCGACGAGCGCGAGCGCGAGATAGCCGACCCCGAGCAGGACGTTCGCGCCGCCGGTCCGAGCGCCGAAGGCGTACTTGCCGGCCAGTCCGCCGCTGCCATGACACATCGGCACGCCGCCGGCGGGGATTGCCGCCAGACAGGTGACGCCCATACTTTCGGAGAGGTCGTCCGCCGAGATTCGCCGATCGTAGAGGTCGGCACAGAGCAACGAGGTCGCAATCGCCGCGTTCCCGACGGTCATCCCCAGCTGGGCGACGGTTCCCTCGAGCGCGGCGATGCTCGCGGTCGGCGAGCCAGCCGGAAAGACCGCGAGTGCAGGCAGCGTCGGCGACGGAAGCCCCGCGACGAGGACGGCGGCCACGCCGCCGACGCCTAACACGACGAGGACGCTCTCTTGCCGGTAGCCGACGACGGCGAGTGCGACCACCAGCGCGAGCCCGGCGGCGGCCACCGGCACGTTCCCGACCGAGAGCCCGACCGCCGCCTCGAGCAACAACAGCGCAACGGCGAGTTGAATCCCGCGGACGACGGGCTCGCCGACGACCTGCTGGAGGCGACCGATCAGCCCGAAGCGACCGGCTGCGAGGAGGACGACCCCCGCGAGCAAGCCGGCGGCGGCAAGTTCCGCATACGAGAGTACGCCGACGATCGCCAGCCCGACGAGTGCCTTCATCGGCTCGACCGAGATCGGCATCCCGTAGTACAGTCCCCAGACGATCTGGAAGACGCCGAACCCGACGAGCACGTGGGGTAACGAGACACTCGTTGTCATCGCCAGCGCAACGATCAAGGGAAGAACCGTAACCGAATCTCCTAACGCCCCCGAGAGTTCCGACGACGAGAACTCGAGTTCGTGTTCTGTCCCGAACACCGACGAAATGGCCATCGAAAGATGCTATGGCCCCCGGACCCTTCACTGTTGTTAGTAACGCCCGTGCGTTACTCTCTGACATGGGGTAACTGACATCAGTTACTTCAGTTGCGCTTCGGCGCACGAGGCTAGTCCCGTACCGACGGCCGAGCGAGGCCGATGGATAGACGTCACTACCGACGAGCCGAGTACAAAAACGGCGGCTCGAGGTCCCGCGATTTACTGCGGTTCCGCGTCGCTCGAGTCGCCCTGTGGCGTCGCGACGACTTTCTTTGCCCACGCACTCGAGAGGTGTGGCGCGAGCGCGACTGCCACGAAAAAGAGCGTGGACACGGCGACCGTGATGGACGCGAGGATGGCAACGATGGTGGTGATACTCATAATTCAACACGAGGTTTTTCGTACCAATATATTAGTATTACTGTTTTCTTGCTTCTTTGTGGATTGGTACCAATGATTCCGCGAGGGCGTGGGCTGTACCGACACCTACGCGGAGCTTCGGGGAGATGGCAGAAACCGACAGTTTTCGCACGGGCACGATGGGATTTGAACGACGCCCGAGAACCTGCGCTTCGTGCAGAACCTCGGTCTAATTCAAATCCCCTGCGTACTGCGGTTCAGCACGCCTCGTAGTGCTCGGCGACTTCACGGGCACGATGGGATTTGAACCCACGACCGTCGGATGTCTTCCCCCATCGCACCTGCGATGAGGATAGAAGTCCGACGCTCTGTCCAGACTGAGCTACGTGCCCTCGAGTACGAATCGACGATCAATTGGTATAAGCGGTGCGGATTATCCCGCCGATCATTCGTGAACGCGGAACGCAGTCACTCTGACGGTCGACTCGACGAGACCTCGAGGTGATCGTACTCGCGAACACGAGAAGTGACGAGCACAGCGAACGATACGTCCCGGCAGAAACTGGTGTGCTCGGAATTGCCCGACGTGGTCCCTCCGCAGATTCTCGTTACCGATTGTGATAGTTCCAACGTATCAACATCTGTCTTCAGACGGTCGAAAAAAGAACGGTGCTGACCGCGTCAGCAGTCGTGATTACGCTCCAAGTCCGCCGTCCTCGTCATCTTCGTCCATCTCGTCGTCTTCGCCGTCACCGTCGCCCATCTCGCCGTCTTCATCGTCCATCTCGTCACCTTCATCGTCACCGAGGCCATCGTCTTCGTCGTCGCCGAGCCCGTCGTCTCCGTCATCCATCTCGTCGTCTTCGTCGTCGCCGAGATCGTCGTCTCCGTCATCCATCTCGTCGTCTTCGTCGTCGCCGAGACCGTCGTCTCCGTCATCCATCTCGCCGTCTTCGTCGTCGCCGAGACCGTCGTCTCCGTCATCCATCTCGTCGTCTTCGTCGTCCATCTCGTCGTCTTCACCGGGCTCTTCCTCACCACCGTCGTCGTCGCCGATCGGACCGTCGTCGTCGTTGTCCATACAACCCGCAATCGCTGCGATCGCACCGACGCCGAGCGCCTTCGTGAACCGACGTCTATCGAGGTTCGATGGGTCTGTCATAGCGCAGTCGATCCAACGAGGAACCTCCCAATAATGTGGATGCTCCGTTCGCTCGATCAATTCCGATTCAGACGAATTATCGACTTTCCAACCTGGATATGCGAACAGTTGCAAACGCGACCGCCGTTTCTCCTCGTGCAACCGGGTTCTACGGCGCTCGTATCGTGTCAGAACGTTTCGTTTCCGAATGCTGCCGGGACGACGCTCGTACGGGCCGTTCGTCGTCCCCGAGGGGTTAGGTTTGCTCGCAGTACACCCCCGTTAATGACGTTTCGATGGTCGAAATTCGCGCTCGAGAGCGGCTCCGGCGTGTGACGAGCGACGAACACAGCGCTTATACACGCTACGCCTGTACCCTCTCCCGATGCAGGTTATCGCAACCGTGGGACTTGCCGGCAGCGGCAAGAGCGAAGCTGCCACGGTCGCTCGCGAGGAGGGGATTCCGGTAGTGACGATGGGCGACGTCGTTCGTCAGGAGACCAAAGACCGCGGACTCGACCCGACGAAAGACCACGGTACGGTTGCACAGGCGCTTCGCGAAGAAGACGGGCAGGCAGCGATCGCCGAACGGTCGTTGCCGATGATCGACGATCGTCTCGCAGACCACGAGGTCGTCCTCGTCGACGGCATCCGTTCGGACGCCGAGGTCGACGTCTTCGAGGAGCGATTCGGCGAGGACTTCACGCTCGTCAGCATCGACGCGCCGTTTGAACTCCGAGCCGAGCGGATCGACGCCAGAGGACGAGACGCGAGCCAGGACGACGGCGGCGAGGCACTCGCTGCCCGTGACGACAGAGAGCGAGGCTTCGGGATGGACGACGCCATGGAACGTGCAGACGTCGTCGTCGAGAACACCGGTTCGCTCGAGTCGTTTCACGACCGGATCCGATCGCTCATTCGCAAACATACGAGGACACGAAACGCAAACTCATGACTGACATTTACCGCATCGACGTCGAAATCACGGCACCGGTTTACGACACCGAGGTGACCTCCCGCGTCGCAGACGCCGTCGCGAACGTTTTCCCCGAGGCCGACCTCGAGGAGGCCCACGGAGAGGTCCGCGGGACTGCACACTCCCTCGAGCACTTTTCCGAGCTGCTCCACCGCCAGGAAATTCTCGACACCGCCCGCGGGGAGTTCTTCACGAATCGCGAGAACGGTACGTTTACGTTCGCGCTGAAAAAACAGGCGGCGTTCGAGGGGCGGGTGAACTTCGCCGTCGGCGAATCCGACGAACTCGGCGAGATCACCGTTCGCGTCCGGGTCGACGACCCCGACCTCGAGTCCTACGTCGACCACGTCGCGCCACCGACCGAGGACGGCCGGCCGATCGAGTGATCACTCCGAGAGCGTCCCTTTCGTGCTCGGCGTCCCCTCGCGGCGCTCGTCGATCCGGGTCGCGTCGTCCAGCGTTCGTGCGAGTGATTTGAAAAGCGCCTCGATCTCGTGGTGTGCGTTCTCGCCGTCGACCGACAGGTGTAGCGTCAGGCCGGCGTTGGTCGCGAGCGACTCGGCGAAGTGTCTGGCCATATCGCTCGTGAACTCGCCGACGTGGGCCTGGGAGAACTCGCCGTCGAAGTAAAACCGTGGGCGGCCACTGACGTCGACGACCGTCGCGGCGACGGCCTCGTCGAGTGGGACCCGTCGATCCGCGTACCGGACGATGCCAGTGCGGTCGTCGAGCGCCTCGTCGAACGCCGTCCCGATGGCGATCGCGACGTCCTCGACCGTGTGGTGGTCGTCGACCTCGAGGTCGCCGTTGCACTCGAGTTCGAGATCGAACAGCCCGTGGCTGGCAAACGCCGTCAGCATGTGATCGAAAAAGCCGATACCCGTCTCGACGGCCGTCTCGCCGGTGCCGTCGACCGCGAGAGTGCACTCGATCGTCGTCTCTGCGGTCTCGCGCGTGACGGTCGCGGTTCGATCGCTCATGGACGAACGAGGCGACCGATGATACAAGGCGATTCCGCTCTCTGTTCCCGTCTCGCGAGCCCAGTTCGGCGTTCGTTCGTGTTAAAATACGAAACGCCCTCAGAACTCTGTATAAAATTTTAGACCGCAGTAGCGGACGTTTCGAAACGACGTATGCGTCCCCTGTGATCGGTAAAACGGGTCGAAACGGATCGAATATTCACCGTATTATATGATGTCTGTAGTGAAAGTCACTGTTACACCGAAGGTGTCTCACAATGTCAACACCCCCGCTTTCGGATGACACGGTCCCTCCCTCCGGCGCCGACGCCGACTCGGAGCCGTCACACCTGTACAGTCGATTCGTCGATTCGATCAGGGGTCCGATCCGGTTTCTCGCGTTCTGGACCGCGATCGCCCTCCCGTTCGTGTACGTTCCGCTCCTCGTTCGCGGGCTCGAGAATCCGACCGTCACCGTCGCCTTCCTGACGCTGCTCGTGGTAAATTCACTCGCACTCTACGTCGGCCACGATTACAACCGGCCGTGAGTTTACTCCTCGAGTCGGTCGTGCGTTTCTTCGAGCGTGAACGCACCCTCGTACAGTGCGGTGCCGACGACAACTGCGGCCGCGCCGGCGTCGCGTAACGCGGCCACGTCCTCGAGAGACGCCACGCCACCGCTTGCGACGACCGGGACGTCGGTCGCGTCGACGAGCTCTCGGACCGGCTCCGTATCGACGCCCTCGAGTCGCCCTTCGACGTCGACGTTCGTGAAGAGAATCGCCGCGGCACCGCGTTCTTCGTACCGCTTTGCGGCGTCGGCCGGCGTGATCCCTGCGCTTTCGGTCCAGCCCTCGACGACGACCTCGCCGTCTTTGGCGTCGAGGCTGACGACGACGCCGTCGGGATACTCGTCGCTGAGTTCGCCGACGAGTTCCGGATTCTCGACGGCCGCGGTGCCGAGGATGACGCGGTCGACGCCGCGTTCGAGCAGGTCGCGGGCGTCTTCGGCCGTCCGGATCCCGCCGCCGAGCTGGGTCGGAACGTCGACCGCGTCGACGACCGCGTCGATGGCTGTGGCGTTCGCTCGTTCGCCCTCGAACGCGCCGTCGAGGTCGATCAGGTGAAGCGTCTCCGCACCCGCCTCGACCCAGCGTCGGGCGGCTTCGACCGGGTCGCCGTAGCGTTTCTCGGTGCCGCGTTCGCCCTGGACCAGCTGGACGACCTCACCGTCCTGTACGTCGACCGCCGGGATGACCTCGAACCCCTCGTGCATGGAAGAGAGCGAGAGGCCGACGCGAGTAAAGGCGACGGTTCGTCTCGGTCACAGCCACCGTCGTGCGACGCTTCGATAGATCTCGTGACAGCGCTCGAGCACCGTCACCGAGACACTCTCGTCTTCCGTGTGGGCCTCGCCGGGTTCTGCAGCGCCACAGATCACACAGTCGGTGCCCGCCGCCGCGAGCCAGCCGGCGTCGGTCGCGTGGGGTTTCGTCACGAGGGCGGGTGAGCCCGACTGCACTTCGCTTGCGGCCGCGAGCACCGTCTCGGCGAACGTCTCGTCCGTACACCGCATCGGCGGCAGGTCCTGGTCGACGGTCCACTCGACGCCGTCTATCCGTTCGACGCGCTCAAGCGGGGCACGTTCGCCGGGGACGGTTCGCTCGTCGACCGTGATCGTACATCGGTCGGGAACGACGTTCATCGCCGCGCCGCCGTCGATCTCGGTGACGACGACGCTGCCTTCGAGGCGGTCGCCGGCAACCGAGACGGCGGGGGCCTCGAGGCTGCGAACGAGGTCGACGGCGTCTGTCGCCCGATAGATCGCGTTCTCGCCGGCGTGGGGTTCGCTGGCGTGAGACGAGACGCCGTAGGCGGTGATCGTGCTCCCGCGTCGCCCCTTGTGAGCGACGGCGACGTCGGTGACGTCCGGTCCCGAATACCCCGTCGATCCTTCGCCGACGACGGCGTAGTCGGGGACGAACCCGTGTTCGATGGCGTGTCGAGCGCCGACGCCGCCGACTTCCTCGCCGACGAAACTCGCGAAGACGAGTTCCCGCGCAGGCTCGCCGTCTCTTCGATCGATTTCCGCGTTCGCGACGTCCCGGAAGGCGACGGTCGCCGCCGCGAGCGTGCCTTTCATGTCCGCGGTACCGCGGCCGTAGAGCCGCCCTGCGCGTTCCTCGAGGGCGTAGCCATCGCCGTCGATCTGCGTGCCGTCGGGGGCGACGACGTCGTGGTGACCGACGAACGCGAGCGTCGCACGGTCTTCGGTCTCGGCGCCGCAAGCTTCGCCAGTCCGAGCGAACACGTTCCCGATCTCGTCACGGAAGACGTTTGCATCCGTCTCGCGGCGGAGCCACCCCTCGAGGTAGTCGCCTGCAGCCGCCTCGTCGTCGTGACTCGGGATCGCGACGAGCTTGCGGGTCAGCTCGAGTACTGTCATACGATACGGACCGATACCGCCTCGAGCGTGTTGACCCCATCGGCCGCTGACTGATACGGTCTGTTGTGACTCGTTCCCGGTGATCGTTCGAACGGGGCAGCGATCACCGGGAACACGGTACAACGATCCGTATGACAGCTTCGGAACGGAAGACGCTTAGTCGGCTGAAAGCTGCTCGTACAGCGGTTTTTCGGTGATCTCTTCGGGTTCGGTGAGTCGGCTCACCGACTGGACGACCTCGTTGATGCTCGCAGACTGCTCTTGGCTGGCTGCGGCGACGGCCTCGGCCTCTCGTGCAACGCTGTCAGCCGCCTGGGAGACGTCCTCGACGGTCGTCGCGATCACCTCGACGCTTTCGGCCTGCTGGTCGGTCGCCTCGGCGACGTCGTCCATGCCGCTTGCGGTCGTCTGTGCCGATTCGTGAATGGCATCGAGATCGTCGATAGTCTCGCGGACGAGGTCGGTTCCCTCGTCGACCCGGTCGACGGTTTCGTCCATCGCGTCGACCGTCTCGACGGCGCCTTCGCGGACTTCCTCGACCACGTCTTCGATCTCCTCGAGATCGTCGCGTGCGTTCTCCGAGAACGACATGACCTCGTCGGCGATCACGCCCAGCGTGTCGGCGTCACCGCCGCCGCTGCGTGAGGCCTCGATGTTCGCGTTCGTCGCGAGCACCTTCGTTCGTTTCGCCAGTTCGTCGATCCGTTCGACGACCGCGTCGATCTCCTGGGTCCGTTTCTCGAGGTCAGCAGCCGCCGCACTGACCCGTTCGGTCGCCTCGTCGATCTCCTCGAGCGCCGACAGCGCCTCGTCGGCCGACTCGGAACCGCTCGCCGCCAGTGATTCCGTCCGCTGGCTCGCCTGATACGTCTCGTCGGCGACCGCCGACACCTCTTCGATGGCCGCGCTCACGTCCGACAGCTCCGTTGCCGCCCGGCCGACGTCTTCGGCCTGCTTGTCGGTCATTCTGCTGATCCGCTCGGCACGCGTCGCGACGCCCTCGCTCGCGTCGTGGAGCTCCTGGATCGGGGCTTCGACGTCCTCTTCGACTTCGGTTGCCAGCTCGTCTCGACGGCTGACCGCCCGCTCGAGGTCCTGGGCGTAGGCGTCGACGTACGTGTCGGCTGCGACCTGCAGATCGAGGTTGATGATCCGCAACACGGACAGCAACTCGTGCATCCCGTCGTCGATGGCGTCACGGACGGTCTCTTCGAGCACGTCGTCAATACCGTCCTCGAGGTCGTCGTCCTCGTCGTCGTCCCCACCGAGGATGCCCGACAGGAGTCCGCCCTCGTCGGCTGTCTGCTGGTCGTCGAGTTCGGCGAGTCGCTCGTCGATCGCTTCGACGACGCGATCCTGGATCCGGTCGTTCATGATCCGCTCGAAGATGAGATCGTAGTAGACGCCGTACTGCCCCACGTACTGTTTCAGGGGCATGTCGAGCATCTCGTGGAGCTTGCCGATCCGAGCCCGGTTTTTGAAGTAGTCCCGGTCGTACTCACCCGTTGCAAGCGAGACGAGATACGCCTGCTGGGTCCGTTTGAGCTGGTCGATGTTCTTCGGCGACCGATCGACGATCTCGATCGCCTCGTCGTACTGGGTCAGATTCGCGTAGAAGTCGCCGGCGATCGCTTCGCGGTGGTCGCGTAACGGCTCTTCGAGGTTCGATAACCGCCGCTCGTCCCGTTCGTCAAAACCGATAAAGTCCTTTCGCCAGTCGATCTCGTCCTCGTCGAGGCCGATGTTCTCGACGAGTTCGTCCGTGTCGACGAACTCGTTGAATTCACCCTCCCCGAACGTTCGCTGTGGATCCATAGGATGGACATGTTCCGACTGTCTTTTAACTCTACCTGTGTCTTTTCGGACAGATAGACGCGGCCGAACGACGACTCGTTCGTGTCTCGTCCGCCGCCCGGACGAAATCTGGCAGGTGCGTATATTCGCGAGACAGTCCGGCGTTTCGCTGCTCGTCCCGCATCCTTATACCTGCACACGACCAACGATTCGGTATGAACGTCGTGCCGGATACGAGCGTGGTCATCGACGGCCGCGTCTCGGCGACGATCGAAGACGGGCAGTTCGAGGGAGCGACGATTTCGGTACCCGAAGCCGTCGTCGCAGAGCTCGAAGCGCAGGCAAACGACGGCATCGAGACCGGATGGGACGGCCTCGAAGAGCTCCAGTGCCTCGCCGAACTCGCCGACGAGGGCGTCATCGACCTCGAGTACGTCGGCGACCGACCCAGCGCCATCGAGCGCGGCCACGCCTCCGAGGGCGAGATCGACGCGTTGATCCGTGACCTGGCGGAGGATCTCGAGGCGACCTTCCTCACGAGCGACGTCGTCCAGGCCGAGGTCGCCGAAGCGAAAGGCCTCGCGGTCGAGCACGTCTCTCCCGAGGTCCGGGAGGTCGGGACGCTCACCGTCGAGAACTACTTCGACGAGGCGACGATGAGCGTCCACCTCAAGACGGGGATGGTCCCGATGGCAAAGCGGGGCGAACTCGGCGAGATGCACTACCAGGAGATCGCCGAGGACCCGCTCGAGGAGGAGACGATGGACGAGTACGCCCGCGAGGTCGTCGACGCCGCCAAGGAGTCTCCCGACGGCTTCCTCGAGCTCTCCGAACCCGGGATGAAGATCGTCCAGTTCCGGGACTACCGGATCGCGATCGGTCGACCGCCGTTTGCCGACGGCATCGAGATCACGGCCGTTCGGCCGATCGCCCAGACCGACATCGAAGACTACGAAAACGCTGCAGAGCTCAAAGAACGGCTGCTCGAACGCCAGCGTGGCGTCCTCATCTCGGGCGCACCCGGCGCGGGGAAGTCGACCTTCGCCCAGGCGGTCGCCCGCTACATCTCCGATCACGACTACGCGGTCAAGACGATGGAGAAACCCCGGGACCTGCAGGTCGGCCCCGAGATCACCCAGTACACCGAACTCGCCGGCGAGATGGAAAAGACCGCCGACGCCCTGTTGATGGTTCGGCCCGACTACACGATCTACGACGAGGTCCGCAAGACCGACGACTTCGAGGTCTTCGCGGATATGCGACTCGCTGGCGTCGGCATGATCGGCGTCGTCCACGCGACCCGCCCGATCGACGCCCTCCAGCGACTCGTCGGCCGGGTCGAACTCGGGATGATCCCCCAGGTCGTCGACACCGTCGTCTACATCGAAGCCGGGATGGTCGAGACCGTCTACGACGTCCGCACGGAGGTCAAGGTCCCGGCCGGACTCACCGAGGAGGATCTCGCTCGGCCGGTGATCCAGGTGACCAACTTCGAGACCGGCGAACCCGAGTACGAGATCTACACGTTCAACCGGCAAGTCGTCACCGTCCCGCTGAAAGAGGAAGAGGGTGGTCCCGGAGCCGAGTCCGGCGTCGACCGTATCGCCAAACAGGAGATCGAACGCGAGATCCGCTCGGTCGCCCACGGCTACGTCGACGTCGAGCTCAAGAGCCAGGACCGCGCGGTGGTCTACGTCGAGGAAGCCGACATCTCGAGTGTCATCGGCAAGGGCGGCGGCCGGATCACCGACATCGAGAACCGTCTCGGGATCGACATCGACGTCCGAACCCACGACGAGAACCCCAACTACGGGACCAGAACCGGCGGTGGCGGCGGAACCGGCGACGCCACAGGTCAGCCCGACGGCCAGCTCGTCACTCCCGAGATCACGTCGCGTCACGTCGTCGTCCCCGTCGACGGCAACCACGGTGAGACTGTCGAGCTGCAAGCCGGCGGCGAGTATCTCTTCACCGCAACGGTGAGCCGCGGCGGGGAGATTCAGGTCTCACGAGGCAGTGCAATCGCGGACGAACTTGAGCGTGCGATCGACCGGCAGGAACCGATCACGGTCGTTCCCTCCTGAGACGCGAGGGCGAGTGACCCTCTATCGTCAGCTCGATCTCCAAAATCAGTTCGAATCCCGCTCGAGTCAGGCGGCGGTGATCTGCTCGCGTTCGTCCTCGCTCGAGCGCTGATCTAGATCGGCCTGGAGCGCGGCGATCGCGTCTTCGGGGTCGGTTTCGGAGTCGAAGACCCGATCGAATCCGAGGTCGCGGAAGAACCGTTCGGTCTCTTCGAAGTCGTCCTGGCCGACCGCGAGGTTGCCGCCGATGTAGGTGACGACGTCTACGTCGGCCTCGGCGAGCTTCTGGGGGAAGCCCTCACAGTCCTGTTTGGCGTGGCCGTAAAGCGAGGAGACGAGTACAGCCTCGGCGTCGTGTTCTTTTGCGGCCTCAACGAACTCCTCCTGGGAGGTCTGTACACCCAGGTTCACGACGTCGAACCCGTTCGCCTCGAGGGCCTGTTCTAGAATCGTGATGCCGACGACGTGGGCGTCGGAGCCGATCACGCCGAGGATGACTTTCGTCGCCATGTCGGTATTCACCACCGAAGGAGAGGACCTACATAAACCTAATGATTCATAATCAACTATGCGACCGATCCGACGACGGTCCGGCGTCTACCGGCAGTCGCGACGGCGAACGGATCGAGAGACGATCAGCGCTGATAGACCTCCGGGTTGCGCCACCAGAATAGCACCCAGCCGAGCAGGAAACCGCCGCCCATCGCGATCAGGTCCGACGCGATTCGTGGGAGGGCGGTGTCGACGGTCACCAAGAGAGCGATTGTCGATCCAACGATCGCCCCGAGCACCACGAAGAAGACGTCGCCCGCGATCCACTCGCGAGAGCGTTCCCAGTAGTGTGCGTTCTCCTCTTCGTACCAGATCCGAAGGTAGATGATCACGGGTGCCATCGCGGTGATGACCGTGATGACCCGATACTCTTCCGGCAGCCCGACCGGCACCAGTACCACGGCGTTTACGATCTCTGCGAGCATCAACGCGACGAACAGCCCCACCACGAGCCATCCCCACCGCGGTAGCGTCTCTTTATCCATACCCTGGATCGGTTACCGGTAGAAAATAACTGTGCCGTAATCGTTCGGTTCTCGCTCTCGCTTCGGAGACGTGACGCCGACGTTACTCCGCACAGCAGGCGTCCTCGCCGCTGTTCGATTCGTCGACGCCGCCGTCGGCAGTCATCGCTTCCTCGATACGGTAGAGACTCTGGCGTGCGTCGGCGAAGTAGATGTCTTCGTCGACGACGCCGATCCCCTCGAGTCGTTCGAGTGCGTACCGAACCGTCCGAGCGGACAGCATCGATTCCTCGACGATCTGCTTTTGGGTGAGCGGGCCATCGTACTCCAGTACCTTGAACACGAGTTTGGCACTCGGCGGCAGATCTGCGATCTTCTCCCCGTCAGTCTCTTCCATGTTACGGATCGAACGGAGCCAACAGTATAAAAGTTGAGTCTTCCGTCAGCAGCGATACGCTCGCTCGTCGACACGATATTATCACTCGACAAAACGGTCGTTTCTGCACACGAGCGGATCTCGCTGTGGCGACGAGAGTGACGAGCCACGACGGAGGATACGTTGCGCGTTCGCCGATCACGGCGGTGTGGCGACGACACCTTCGACGGGCAGTCCGTACAGACTCTCGGTCCGAACGGCTCGGATCTCGAAGTCCGCTCGCTCGAGGGCGGCCACGAGGTCGATCGGCCGACAGTCGAAGACGTCCGGCCGGAGCCGATGGAGCCGGTCGTACAGCGACACGGCGAGGCGATCCTTCCGGGACAGCGAGAGCGCGCCGAGGCGGCCCTCGGACGTGAGAACGCGTCGACACTCCCCGAGGACCGTCTGGCGGTCTGTCGACGACAGTAACTCGAGCGTGAACGACGACACCACCGCGTCGACCGAGTCGTCCGCGACGTGGCGCATGTTTCTGGCGTCGCCGTTGATCAGGAGCGCGCGGTCGCCGAACCCACGATCCTCGAGACGGCGTCGGGCACGATCGATCATCTCCGCCGAGAGGTCGAGTCCGACGACGGTGCCGTCGGCTCCCACCTGCTCTCCAGCCGTCACGAGGGCCGTTCCCGGACCACAGCCGACGTCGAGAACCGTTTCGCCCGGTTCGAGTTCGAGATCGTCGACGAGCCGGTCGACGTGTCTGCGCTCCAGTCTCGTGATGTAGCGGTCGTAGTAGGGTGCGAGCCGATCGTATCGCGTTCCGGCGTCGGCCTCCGAACGAGCGGACTCGAGGCGGTCCATACGTCACGTTCGCTCCGATCGCATCTAATACCGGCGACGAATCGGCTCGTCGGTATCACGCCGACCACTCCTCGAGTCGATCCGAGAGCGACTCGGAGACGTCGGTGAGATACACCGTTCCCCAGATCGCGACGACGATCGCGCCGACGAGGTTGAAGAGCAGGTCGACGATCGTGTCGTGAATGCCGTACTGGGCGAGCACCGCCGGGAGGTCGGCGTAGATCGCGAACTGGTCGATCGCGAACTCGAGCAGTTCCCAGACGACGCCGGCCGCGAGGACGAAGACCAGGATGAGAACGACCATGAACGCCGGTGGGATGTAGACGTCGTCGGTGTGAAGCTCGACGGCTCGAAAGAACGCGTATCCGGCGGCAGCGACGACCGACGCCGACAGCACGTGCGTGACGTTATCCCACGGATCGACCGCGTCGTAGAGGCCGGCCGAACCGAGCGCGTGCAAGAACACTGCTGTCGTGATCCAGAGCACGAGCCCGGCGTCCATCGGAAGCTCGAGGTCACGTTCCAGGGCGGCGGGAACGAACGTGACGACGAGGGCGACGCCGGCGTTTGCGATCGTCGGGAGGTGAAGCGTCACGACTCCGTACGTGAAGACGACGACGAGCAGCCCCTGCATCCCGCGGACGAGACGTCGCTGGGTTTGCACCGAGAGATGGAGCCGTTCGGCGAGGGTCTCCCCGTCCGTGTCGGCTCTCTCCTCGAACGTCGACTGCGACGCGACGGCCGGTCGGTCGCTTCCCGGCGGGATTCGGTTCCGAAAGAAGAGGGTGAACGCGACGCCTGCGAGCACGCCAGCAACCGTCGCGTAGGCGAACTCGATCATCACGACGGCGTTTATCACGTCCGGATGGCGACCATCGAGTAGGAACGAGGTACCGAGCAGGACGTCGGCGAGCCACAGCGCGACGTTGTACATCGCCGCAGCGGCCATCGTCGTCAGCGTCACGAGGACGATCGCGAACGTCTGGTTCATCCGAACCGACGTGAACGCGTGGAGTTCGACGACGACGAGCAACGCGACGACGGCGACGGCGACGTAGGGTACGACGTCCGTCGCGAACGGAACGCCGACGACGACGTCCCACAGGATCGGTACGCAGGCGACGGCGAGTAGATCCCACGGCAGCGTGACCGTCGGATCGCGAAACGCGGCCGGCGGGACGACGGCGACACCGACGAGACACGCCGCGAGCACCGCCGTTCGTACGTCGCCGGCGAGGACGTGGTAGCTCGCGAGACCGACGAGTACACAGACGAGTACCCAGAACGGAACGGCGTTTCGGCGACTCTCGCGCAAGACGCTGGCTAACCTGTCGCCGTCTGTCATGCAGTCGACTCGAGGTCATCGACCTATCTAACCGTTCGGGTGTGTGCGGTGTCGACCGACGGGTCTGTGAACCAATCACACAGTGTCCGATACGTTGATGGGATCGTGTCGCCTAGAAGAGGACACGATGATGCTTCCGACCCACGCACTCTCGGGAATGGCGCTCGCGGCACCGGTCGCCGTCGTTTCCCCCGAGTTCGCGGGCGTCGCCTTCCTCGCGGGACTTCTCGGCGGCGTCGTCCCCGATCTGGACATGTACGCGGGCCACCGGAAGACGCTTCACTACCCCGTCTACTACACGATCGCCGCCGTCGTAGCGACCCTCCTCGCAGCCGTCGTCCCGACGACGGTGACAGTCGCCGCGGCAGTGTTCCTGGCCGGGGCAGCGCTTCACTCCGTCACCGACGTCTTCGGGAGCGGCCTCGAGTTGCGACCGTGGGAGGGGACCTCCGATCGTGCAGTGTACGATCACGCTCGTGGCCAGTGGATCGAGCCGCGGCGGCTGATCCGATACGACGGCTCGCCCGAGGACTTCCTCCTGTCCGTGGGGCTTGCCGTCCCGCTGCTTGCTACCCTCGAGGGTGGATTCCGGACGGTCATCCTCGCAGCGCTTGCGGTCGGGTTCGTTTACACCGCCGTCCGTCGCACCCTCCCGACGATTGCGACGGTCCTCCTCGCTTACGTCCCGACGGCACTTCGCGAGTACGTGCCGGCGCGGTACCTCGCGGACGACGGCAGGGCTGCTCGAGTTGGGTAACTGAAACACGAAAACGACGGTTCTGACGGCGGGACGGCCGTCGGTCAGACGGACTACCCCTGCCCGACCATCTCCTCTTCGTCTTCCCACTCCTCTTCGCGGAGTTCGAACTTCTGGATCTTGCCGGTGGCCGTCTTCGGCAGTTCCTCGACGAACTCGACCCGGCGGACGACCTTGTAGTTCGCGAGCCGGTCGCGGGTGAACTTCGTCAACTCCTCTTCGGAGACGGGTGGGTTCTCGGGGTCGCCGTTTGCAGGGACGACGAACGCCTTCGGCGTCTCGCCCCACTCCTCGCTTGGCGAGGGGATGACGGCGACGTCGCCGACGGCCTCGTGATCGAACAGGGTGTCCTCGAGTTCGATCGAGGAGATGTTCTCGCCGCCGGAGATGATGATGTCCTTGTCGCGGTCTTTGATGGCGACCATCCCGTTCTCGTTGACGGTCGCGAGGTCGCCGGTGTGGAACCAGTCCTCACGCCGGCCGCTGAACGCCTCGTCGGTCTCGTCGGGTTTCTCCCAGTAGCCCTCCATGACCTGATTCCCACGGACGAGAATCTCGCCGATCGTGTCGTCGTCCCAGGGCACTTCGGTACCGTCCTCGTCGACGACCTCGACCTGGGTCCCCAGTGGGGCGATCCCCTGGCGTTTTTTCAGCGCGAAGCGTTCCTCGCTGTCCTCGTCGATCAGCCGGCGGGTCGCGGAGGTGCTGATGAGCGGCCCGGTTTCAGTCGCCCCGTAGAGCTGACGGAAGTGCCAGCCGAACTCTTCTTCGACCATCTCGATGACGCTCTCGGGGGCGGCTGCGCCGGCGGCGGTGACCCGCATCGGGTTCTCGCCTTCAGTCGAGACGTCGTTGTTCTCGTAGTGCTCGCCGAGCATGCTCAACACCGTCGGGGCACAACAGAGGAACGAGACGTCCTCCCCGTTGATGGCCTCGAAGACGCCCTCGGGGTCGACACCGCGGGTACAGACGTGTTTCGCTCCGATGCCGGTGATGGCGTAGATGTGGCCCCAGCCGTTGACGTGGAACATCGGCAGCGTCCAGAGGTAGACGTCGTCGTCGGTGATCTCGTGGTGGATCGTCACGAGCTGGGCGTGTAGCGACTCGGTGCGATGGGTTCGCATGACACCTTTCGGATCGCCCGTCGTCCCGGAGGTGTAGTTGATCGTGATGATCTCGTCCTCTGTCATCTCTGGACGCTCGTAGTTGGGCTCGGTCTCCGCGAGAAGCTCGTCGAAGTCCTCCCAGTCGCCGGAAACGGCGTCTGTGTCGTTCGTGATGAACGTCTCGGTGGGAACCTCCTCGCGGACCTCCTCGATCTTCTCGGCGTACTCGTAGTCGGCGTAAATCGCCTTGACGTCGGCGTCGTTGAGCAGGTAGACGTAGTCTTCGGGGGTGAGCCGATAGTTGAGCGGCGTGTGGACCGCTCCGATCTGCATGATCCCGTAGGCGGCCTCGAGCTGGTAGTGGGTGTTCGGATCGAGCACGGCGACGCGGTCGCCTTTCTCGATGCCACGCTCTGCCAGTGCCGCCGAAACGCGGTCTGCACGGTCGCCGAACTCCTCGTAGGTGAACCGCTCACCCGTCGTCGCGACGATGGCCTCCTCATCCCCGTAGTACTTGCGTGCCCGGTCAAGGAAGTCGGTTACCAGCAGTGGAACCTCCATACGTATTTGTGGGGGATAGATCGTGATACTTTTTGCGAAGTCTTGCCGTGTTCGACACAATAAATGGTGATGAATTTCGTTGCCACGAACGAAACACGATCGTTTGGCCTCGTTAGAGCTGTTCCCAGGCGTCGTCGTCGTCGGGATCGGGCAACTCCTCGTCGGGAACGTCGGTCTCGTCGAACGCGTCCGCGGCGTCGAACGACGCGATCGGATCCGGTTCGTCCGCTCGGTCGGTGTCACTCACTCGTTTCTGTCGGCCGATCTCCGGGTACGGCCAGGTGGTCTCCTCCCAGGATCCCTCCGCGCTGTAGTAGTACACCACGTCGCCATTGACGACGGCGTACAGCTCCCGGTTGTCGTCGTAGACGACGCGTTCGTTCGTGTCGATCGCGACGTCGACGACGTCCTCGAGCGAGTCGAGTTCGAGCTGGTGGTCTCCGATCCACATCGGAATCGTTCCCTTCGAGATCCACTCCGCGTACCGCTGTCGGTGGAGGGCAAGCCGTGCCTCCTCGGCGTCGACGTTCGACCGGCTGTAGACGAACCCTGCAGCGCCGATCGAAAACACCGCAAGCATCGCGATCGCCCCGACCAGTGCGGTGTTGGGCTGCTCTTCGACCGTGATTTCGGCGGTCTCGGTGTGTGTCTCTTCTGTCGACGGCGACGCCGCGAGCCAGTAGGCGTCGTCGGTCAGAACCAGCTCCGTCGCCATCGTCGGCTCGTCCGGGCTTCGCTCGTACCAGGCGTCGTCGTCGCTTTCGACGTGGACGTAGAACTCGAGGGCGACCTCGACCGTTCCCACGCCCGCGATCGCCTCCTCGAGTTCGTCACGGCGGTCGGCGAGCTCGGAGACGTTCACCGTCGTCTCCGCGGCCGCCGTCCCATCCTCGACGGTCGCCGTCGCCCGATCTTGAAACGCCGTTTCGGTGTAGAACACGTCGTCGTCGTGGACCGCCTCGTACCGCACCTCGGTGTCGTAGACGACGGTGGATCCGTCGTCCGGCACGCTCGTCGTCTGCTCGATGGTCAGCTCCGGGGTGGCGTTTACCATGTAAACGGCGTTGTCCTCGAGCGTCTCTGACTCGTTCCAGAGATCTCCGCCGACGACGACTGCACTCGTGTGGACGTCGCTCGTGAACTCCTCCTCGCCGATCTCCTCGGTGACCGTCCGCTCCGACGGCGTCGCGACGACCCAGCCGGCTGCGACGGCCGCGACCAGTCCGAGGAGCACGAACGTGACGAGCAGGACGCGGCCGTTCCGTGCGATCACGAGGTCGAGGCGGGGACTGTTTAGCATTGTCTCCTCCTGTCGTGACGGCTCGAGAGACGGTCTACGGCAGCGAAGCGTTTTACCTCTGCACCCCCCCGACCGCGGCCGCGCTCACCACTCACGTGTACGTGTTCCACTCTCTCTCCCTGTCGTATAACCGTAGTGTTTGTATCACTGATTCTCATCGCCACTTTCGAAGTTTTCGACGGAGCCGCGTCACAACCGGGACGTGATCGCCTGCGGATCGAAGTCGGAGCTCGCCGGAACCGAACAGCACCAGCACGCCGCCGACGACGACCCCGACGACGACGCCGTTGACCGCGGCGATCGCGACCAGCGGGTGGATCCCGTGGAGGGCGGCGAGCACCGACGGCGGTGCGACGAGCAAGTAGCGGTGTTCGGCGACGTCTCGCGTGTACTCGCCCGGTTCGTCGGGCGCGTGCAGGGTGACAGCCGCCTCGGCGTCCCCGCGGCTCCCGACCGTCAGCCGCTCGGGTTCGACCTCGACGCCGGAACTCGCCGGCTCGAGGACGGTCACGACCGGCACCAGGCCGGCGTTGTCCACGGTGTGGATGAGCGTCCCCGTCTCGCCGGGTGCGAGCACCTGCGGATCGTCGGTCGGGTCGTCGGTGCTCACGACGCCGTATTCGACGACGCCCGAGGGAAGCACCATCGCCGCGGTCCCGAACGTGACGAAGACGACGAGAATTACCGCGAGAACGACCCGCACCGCCAGGACGTTCTCGCGGCTCGTCGACCGCCTGGCCTCGCGTTTCGCGGGCCCGAACCGATCGAGCAACACCCCGAAGCCGAGCAACGCGACGCCGAGTCCGACAAGCAGCGAGCCGAGCCCGTCGCGCTCGAGCGTCGTCGTCAGCCCGAGCGTCGAGGCGAGCGCATCGTAGCCGCCCTCGAGGACGCCGTGGACGCCCATGACGACCGTCCCCAGATGGGGGACCGTCACGACCTCGCCGTTTACCTGCAGGGCGACGGCGACGATCCGGCCGTCGGTCACGGGCGGCTCCCCGCCGTCCTGGTCGGTGAAGGGATTGGCGTCGCCGGCCGTGACGTATCCCTCGTCGGTCTCGTCGACGACCCGGTGGGTCGTCAGTCCCCCGTCGTGTAGCTCCCGGGCATCGAAGACGACCACGTCACCCTCCTCGACCTCGCCGGCGACGACGCTCGGGATCGCGACGAAGCCGTCGCCGGCCGCCATCGTCGGCTCCATGCTGCCCGTGGCGACGTAGCCGAGCAAGATTGGCTGGCCGAGCAACTGCCCGAGCACCAGCAGGAGGACGACGACGACCGCGAGGCTCCCCAGCGCCTGCTTGAGTACCGACCGCTCGCTCATGCTGGTGTCAGCATCTCGCGGCCGACTCGAGTCGGCCGGCGACGGCGCGACTCGTCCCGTCCACGCCCCCTCGTTTCATTTCCACGAACTATCAGTCGTATATTACAATCCAACACGTCTAAACGTTACGGCCGGACTCACTCGCTTTTCGGGTCGGTCCAGGTCGGATCCCATACCGCTCGGTGGCGTTTCGCAATCGGGGCCAGAAACAACAACCCGGCCGCAAGCGGCGGGGCGACGGCCGCCGCGGTCGACGTCGAGAGCTCGCGGTCGACGACGGTGATCTCCTCGTCGTCGCTCACCGTCACCGTTCCCGCCACCGTGCCGTCGACCGCGAGTTCGTACGTGCCCGGCTCCTCGAGGACCCACTCGAAGCTCACCGTCGTCTCCTCGTCGGGCTCGAGGGCGAGCGTCTGGGTGTCGACGACGGTCCCGCCGACCGCGAACTCGGCCGTCGCCTCGCCGGCCCGGTCGCCCTCGTTCTCGTAGGTCGCCTCCACGACGACGGGTTCGCCCGGCTCGAGTTCGGCTGCGTCGACCGCGGCGTCCGAGAGGACGAGAGCGGGTCCGTCCTCGGCCACGTCGACCGTCTCGGCCTTCCCGTCGACCTCGAGTCCAACGGCACCCGGCTCGTCGAGCGTCCGCTCGAACGTCACCGTCTCGACCTCACGCGGTGCGATCGTCACCGACTCGCGGTCGACGACGATCCCGTCGACGGTCAACTCCGCGACGACCGTCCCCGACTCCCCGCCCGCGTTTCGGTAGGTCGCCGTCACCTCGAGGTCGTCCCCGACGAGCGGATCGGTCGGCGTCACCTCGAGGTCGGTCGCCTCGATCGACGCGGCGGAGGCCCCGTCTCGGGTTCCGCCTCCGGCACCGTCGTCGCTCTCGGGCTCCTCGTCGTCCTCGGACAGGACGTGCACCGTGAACGTCTCCGTGCCCGCGTCCGCGACGTGTGTGTCGACCGCGACGCCGACCGTAACGGTGTCGCCGGGGGCGGGCTCGAGTCTCGAGTCGTTCGTCACCTCGCTGCCGTCGGCGTAGAAGGCCACCCCGTCGACGTCGTGGTCGATCCAGATTTCCTCGAGGTCGTCTGCGTCCTCGCCGACGGTGATCGTAAACACGTCCGCGAACGTCGTCTCGGCGTCGTCGTTCAACGCCCCGAACGCGAGCTCGAGTTCGCCGTCCTCGAGGGTGACGTAGTCGTCGTCGACGGGCTCGAGGACGACCTCGTCGCTGGCCGGATCCTCACCCACCGTGATCGCCGCGGTCGGGACTGCGAGCGCGAGGAGAAAGCAGATTGTGGCGGCGGTGAGCAGGATTTTGGTAGACGGCATTTCCCCAACACGTATTTGGCAAGTTGGTCTGAGGGGATTGGGGCCGGATTTCGCTTATAACTTCGTTAGTGGATTACTCAGTATTAGTATCAAATGCGTAGATTGTTAGCTCCTGATTATCTTCACCTGGATCCGTCGTGGTATCCACTTCAACATTCACATCGACGGAATCCCCGTCGGAGAGCTCGTAATAGTCACCGCCGTTGGTCTCTGCTAGTGTGAACGTAACCTCACCCACATCATTAAACTCAACAGTTGCGGATTCGGAATGATCATCGCCCTCACGGTCACCGAAGCTCACTTCAATATCTTCATCATCAGCAGCGTTGTTAGTCAGGGTCAGCACACCCTCGACATTCGTGATTGCATTGTCGTTGAATCCATCAGTGTGATCCGAACCCTCAAGACTGATCTCGACGGCGTCTTCTTCTGCACCATCAGCCGCATAGTCACTATCCACGGATATTCCGAGGAAAGCATCCTCGTCACCAGCAGTATCAACACTCACCGTTCGATTGGCTTCCACACTACTAAACGCGCCCGTCCCGAGCGCGGCTCCGCCACCGGCGACGATCGTTCCCAATCCGATCAGCACATTGCGTCGGTTCATTGTCATGGGTATGGTCTCCGTTCGGTCGTGGCTGGCACCCATCTCCGCCGGGTGCCGCCCGACCGTCTACTCCTACGTAGTGGCTACACCCCCTTTGTATTGAGTCTCGAGACCGTCTACAGACCGAGTAATACTCGAACGCTGAACGAAGAAACCGGTTTCAAGACCGTCTTGAACGGCCGAAATCGGCCGTCTCGAGCAGTTCGTGATCCTATCGGTACCGTGTCACATACCCTCGAGTCACAGTCGATTCCCGCCACGGTCGGTCGTGAGCTCGAGCGCTGCCGTCGGCGTGACTTCCAGCGGTAGCCCCCGACGCTCGAAGCCGACGGCAGCGCCGTCGAACGGGGCGATAGTGCGACGGTAAGTACACACCACGCACGTGTCACCCGCGTGTACGTTCTCTGACGCCCGTGCCTTCGTCGCTGGAACTGCGTCGAAAGGTGGCAGGTCCCAACCCCATCGACGCTCGGCGACGGCTGTGGCTGTGGTTCGCCAGACTCCTCGTTCCGACCCCGGCCAGGACGATCCCCGGACACCCCCACGAGTTGGTGGTCACCCGTTCGTCGTATAATTTGTGGCCGAAATGGGGACAGCGTTCAGATTACGCGCTTTCGGGAGCAGATCGATTGGGATCGATCGGGCCAGGGGTTTTCGTGGTGGTCGTGTCGACGACACATAACTCGGAGTAGTATCCGAGATGGCCGAAATGGGAGCCGATACCACTGTGGGGACAGCCCCTGGCGGTCGAAACCGCCTTCAATCCGGGCTTGAGGACCGCTGTGAGGCCTGTCGTCGGCACAGGCCGTGCCTGAATGATATGTGATATCGACTGACAGTACAGAACACTTATTCATCGTCCGTTCGTCAGTTCTAGTTGGGATCCGATGGGGACACAGGGTGAGACACGTCCGGGACGCGGGGAGATCTTCGACCTGCTGAGTAACCACCGTCGCCGGTACGCGATCCACTACTGCAAACGCGAGGACGAGCCCGTCGAACTCGGGGACCTGGCCGAACACGTCGCCGCCTGGGAACTGGACAAGGAGATCGAGGAGCTGACCTCGAGCGAGCGAAAGCGCGTCTACACGGCCTTGCAACAGCAACACCTGCCCACGCTCGAGCGTGCGAACATGATCGAGTTCGAGGATCACACCGTCGAACTCACCGACGGGGCCGAACAACTCGAGGTCTATCTCGACGTCGTCCCCGAGGAGTCGATTCCCTGGGGGCTGTACTACGTCGGCCTCTCGGTGCTGGCTGGTGTGGTGATGGGTGGGCTCTGGCTCGAGGTCATCCCGACGGGGACGATTCCGGAACTGGGCTGGGCAACGCTGTTGATCGCGCTGTTTGCGGGATCGGCGATCGTCCACGTGGTTCAGAATCGACGGATGCGGCTGGGCGAGATGGAGAAACCACCGTAATCATGACACGAATACTCACTGTCGTCGCGGTCGGGTTGATCGTTCTGGGAGCGGTGGCTATGGCCGGGCCGACGTTCGGGTTTAGTACGATTGCATCTGATCGAGGAGTGCAGGTAAGCACTGCCGAAGGAGAAGACGCGTACCTCGGCATGGTCTCCACTGATAACGAGATCGACAACGAAGACGGAGTTGAAGTCGCTACGCTGTATAATAATCTTTATTCGGATATGGACTCAGTTGAGGTTGAAGTTGATATTGAGAATGACGACGATGAACTAGAAACTATCGATCCTCCTTCCGAGATTGGTGCAGAAGATGACGATGCAGTTGAGGTAGCATGTGAAGAGGTTCATGGCAACGGAGGGGAAGGTGAAGCCACTATTACTGTTACTGTTGAAGCAGTCGCTAACGGGGTAACGATTACAGATGCCTCGCTTGAGGATGAGTTTGAGTACGACTGCCACCCAGGGGATGACCCTCCCGAAGATCCCCCAGGTCAAGGGGATGACACTCCCGGTAACGGTCCTTAATACAATTAAGCTATAGGGAGTCTGTGATAATTGGCGATTTGTAAACATATTAATCCTCAATTTCTATGAGGTTATATAACATTCATAGAATATTATGCCATCTCTGAATCGTACAACAGTGATCCAGAATACGCTCTTCGAGACCAACCCGAACGCCTTTTCACGTCCGCCCGCGGACAACGAGTCATGTCGACGGAATCGATGAGCGACCGACGCGAGCACGTCCGCTCGGTCGGCGTAACGGCACTGTCGGCCCTGATCGGCGTCGGGGCGGCACTGCTGTCTGCGGCGATCACAGCAGACGCGCCGACGGCGGAGGCGGCAGCGACCGACACGACCGCCTACATCGTCGTTTTCACCGCGATCATCGCCCAGTTTCCCCTGTTGCAGCTGACGGGCGTCTACGACGACGAGGAGTTCGGCCCGAAACACTACCTGTTCCTCACCTTCATGACCTTCTCGCTGTGGTTCGTCGTGTGGGGGATCTTGCTCACCGTCGAGTACGGTGGCTAATCCATGGCCGAGGACAGTATCGCCGTCGTCGACCTAGAGCGGTGTCAGCCCGACCGGTGTAACTACGAGTGCAAGAACTACTGCCCGCCGAATCGCACCGGTAAGGAGTGTATCACGCTCCGTGGCGAGGAGACGGACCAGGGCCAGCCCGACCAGATCCAGATCTCCGAGGAGATCTGTCTGGGCGAGAGCTGTGGCATCTGCGTCGAGAAGTGTCCGTTCGACGCGATCGAGATCATCAACCTGCCCCAGGAACTGCAGGACGACCCGGCCCACCGCTACGGCGAGAACGCCTTCTCGCTGTACGGCCTGCCGGCTCCACAGGAGGGGAAGGTGACCGGTATCCTCGGTCCCAACGGGATCGGGAAGACGACCGCCGTCCGCATCTTAGCCGGCGAACTCGAGCCGAATCTCGGTCGCCACGAGGAGTCGCCGGGCTGGGACGAGGTGCTCGAGGCCTATCGAGGCACCGAGTTGCAAGATTACATCGCGGACGTCCGCGACGGCGAGGTGACCGTCGCCCGCAAGCCCCAGTACGTCGACCAGATCCCCGAACAGTTCGACGGCAACACCCGGGAGCTGCTCGAGCGGACGAACGAACGCGGAGCGCTGGCGTCGCTGGTCTCCCGGCTCTCGATCGAGCCCGTCATGGACCACTCGATCGACGATCTCTCCGGCGGGGAGCTCCAGCGGGTCGCTCTCGCGGCGACGCTGGCTCGTGACACCGACTTCTACTTCTTGGACGAGGTTACCCCCTACCTCGACATCGGTCAGCGCGTGACCGCCGCCCGGCTCATCCGCGAACTCGCCGAGGAGGAAGGTAAGTCGATGCTCGTGGTCGAACACGACCTCGCGATCCTCGACTTACTCGCGGATACGCTTCACGTCGCCTACGGTGAGCCCGGGGCCTACGGTGTCGTAACGACGCCGAAATCGGTCCGCAACGGGATCAACGAGTATCTCTCGGGCTATCTGGAGAACGAGAACATGCGGATCCGTCCGAACCCGATCGAGTTCGAAGAACACGCACCCCGGACGGCGACCCACGGCGACGTCCTGATCGAGTACCCCGATCTCACCAAGAGCTACGGCGAGGGCGAGTTCAGCCTCGAGGTCGAGGGCGGCAAGATCAACGAGAACGAGGTGCTCGGCATCGTCGGGCCGAACGGGATCGGGAAGTCCACCTTCGCGAAGCTGCTGACCGGAAACCTCGAGCCCGACGAGGGCGACGCCGACCTCGACCTCGAGATTTCCTACAAGCCCCAGTACGTCACCATCGATCAGCATATGCGGGTCGACGCGTTCCTCTCCTCGATCACGGATCAGTTCGGTTCGTCGTACTGGAACACCGAGATCGCCCAGCCGCTGCAACTCGAGCGGATCATGGAACAGACCCTCTCGGATCTCTCCGGTGGGGAACGCCAGCGGGTCGCGATCGCCGCCTGTCTCTCCGACTCGGCGGATCTGTACCTGCTCGACGAGCCCTCTGCACACTTAGACGTCGAACAGCGCGTCCAGGCCACCAGTGCGATTCGCCGGTACGCCGAACAGCAAGACGCTACCGTGCTCGTGATCGATCACGACATCTACATGATCGACCTGCTCGCCGACCGGCTGATGGTCTTCGACGGCGAGCCGGCCGCTCGGGGTCACGCCGGGACGCCACAGCCGATGCGTGACGGGATGAACGAGTTCCTCGCGAACCTCGAGGTCACGTTCCGCCGGGACGAACGCACGTCCCGGCCGCGGATCAACAAACCCGACTCGCAACTGGATCGCGAACAGAAACGCGACGGCGAGTACTACTACGCGCCCTGATTACGGCGTCGGACGCGCTTTGATCACGGCGAACAGCCCCTCGCCGTGGCCCTCCCGAACGTCGGCGTCCTCGAGGGAGGGTGCCTCGAGTGTGGCCGGTTCCTCGAAGACCGTCTGCCAGCGGCCCTCGAGTTCGAAGCCGGCCGCCTTGAGGGCGTCACACACCTCGCTCGCGGCCAGGAACTCGGCGTCGGCGTAGAACGGATTCTCGTCTTTGTGCTCCTCGTAGACCTGTCCGATCGGACTCGAGCAATCCAGCGTGCCGATCACGCACACGCCGTCGTCGGCGAGCGCTCGACGGGCTTCCGACAGCGTCGCGTCGACGTCGTCGACGAAACACAGCGTCGCGACGACGAGGGCAACCTCGAGGGTGTCGTCCGCGATCGGCAACTGCTCTGCGACGCCACGAACGGATTCGATGCCACGGTCGCGGGCGAACTCGAGGGGCGTCTTCGCGGGATCTACCCCGACGGGGATCGAGAGCGGAGCGGCGAAACGGCCGGTGCCGACACCGATCTCGGCGGCGTGGTCGAATGTCTCGGGAAGCGCCCGCTCGAGGGCGGCCTGTTCGGAGCGGTACGCGCCAGCGTTTGCCTCGTACCAGCCGTCGTACTCCTCGGTGAGGGTTTCGAATGGGGCGGTGGTCGACATCGACCGATACGTCTCGATGGAGCTACAAGAGTTCGGGGGTGGGTCAGTCGACGATCCGCCGACAGCTGCCACACAGGTTCTCCTCTTTGATGTCGACCTCGCGGACGGTCGGAGAGAAGTTCATCACGCAACGTTGATTGTCACAGTGTTCGAGCCCCCGCGTGTGACCGATCTCGTGGACGATCTCCTTGCGGACGCGGTCTTCGAAGATGCTCGCGGCGCTTTTGTTCGAGAAGCCGCCGTCCGAGGAGGTCTGCAGCCGATAGGTCGAGACCACGCTGCCGCTGCCGTCCAGATATGCGAGTCCGAAGACGTAGTTCCGGCGACGGTAGTAGAGATCGTGTGAGGTGATCCCAATGTTTTTCTCGCCGCGGCCGACGCGTTCTGCGAGCTGGATGAAGTTCTCGGCGCAGTACTGGTTCCGGCCGGCGTCGTAGGCACCGTTTGGAACCGACTGGGAGTCGTTGACCGTGACCTCACAATCGTAGACCGATCGCAGCCCCTCCGAGGCGGCTCGCTTGACCTCCGCGGGGACGTTGCCGACCGGCACGATGTCGACGAGCATGACAATACCTTTGGCCGCCCGAAGCTTAAACGTCCCGCTGTGGGGCGCTTCCGACGAACTGTCGAGGCAATCGCCGAGTATCTCGAGTCTTACGACCGGCTCGTCGAGGTCGGGGTCGGGAACAGGCCGGCCGTCGCAGCCGAACTCGTCGAGCGAGGCTGTGTCGTCACCGCGACGGACGTCCACCCGCGCGAGACGTCTGACGGCGTCACCTTCGTCGAGGACGACGTCGTCGAGCCCGAGATCGACGTCTACGCGGACGCGGACGCGATCTACGCGCTGAACCTGCCGCCGGAGCTTCACCGGCCGACGCTTGCGGTCGCCCGCCGGGTCGACGCCGACTGCTGGTTTACGACGCTTGGTGGCGACCAGCCGGCGGTTCCGGTCGAGCGACGGACGATTCCCGGGGATACGCTGTACGTCGCTCGAGACGGCTCCGATAACGCGACGTCGACACACGGCGGCTGATGGACAGGGCCTTTTATGTTTGCTCGGCAAGAGCTTCAGGACGAGTCACGATGGACGCGTCCACGCTACAGTCGAAACTCGAGGAAGCAGGTGAGATCATGGTCGCTGTCGGGGAGTTCGAGGAACCGCTCGAGTTACACCTCCACGACACCGAGATCGAAGAGGAAACGATCACGCTCGAACTCGCAGACGGCACACTCGAGTTCGACGCCGACGAGGTCACGGGCGTCTGGCACCACTGTCACTCGCTGGACGATTACGGCCTCGGCGACTGAACCGGTCTCGACCACCCGTTTTTGCAACCGCGATCGGACGGGAAGTCGACACGCCCAAAGCCTTTGCCCACTTCGTCCCCGCTATGAACGCAGACGCCGTCGTCCTCGACGTAGACGGCGTGCTCGTGGACGTCGCCGACTCCTACCGGCGTGCGATCCTCGAGTCCGTCGAGTACGTCTACGACCGGACGATTCGCAGAGACGACATCCAGCAGTTCAAAGACGCGGGCGGATTCAACAACGACTGGGAACTCACCGACGCCGCTGCCCTGTACGTGCTGGCGACCGCCGAAGGATACGGGGCGTCTATCGATGAATTCACCGACGCCATCGCAGCCGAGGGCGGCGGGCTCGAGGCCGCCGAGGCCGTCGTCCGGGCGGAACTCGACGCACGCACAGCCCAGCGGGTCTTCGAGCGGTGGGATCGCGACCGCCTTCGGGACGTCTTCCAGCAGCTCTACCTGGGCGAAGAGCTCTATCGTGCCCTCGAGGGCGGCGAACCCGACCTCGAGACGCGGGGGTTCATCCACGACGAGCCGGTGCTTCTCGAGGCGGACACCCGCGATCGGCTGACCGAGACCTACGACGTCGGCGTGTTGACGGGCCGACCGGAAGCCGAGGCGGAGATCGCCCTCGAGCGAGTCGGACTCGAGATCCCGCTCGAGCATCGGTTCACGATGGACGACTGGGAGGAAGGGAAACCTCACCCTCGTGCGCTGACGACGCTTGCCGAGCGGTTCGACGCCGACGCCGTCGCCTTCGTCGGCGACACCTTAGACGACGTTCGGACGGCGGTCAACGCGAGCGAGGCCGACCCGGCGCGGGCGTACCACGGCGTCGGCGTACTGACCGGCGGGTTGACCGGCGAGGAGGGTCGTCGCAAGTACGACCGCGAGGGTGCAAGCGCCGTCCTCGAGTCGGTCAACGACCTGCCGGACGCGCTCGAGTCCCGGTCCCGGTGAGCGCAGTGCGTGTCACTCGATCAATCCGGCCCGAACGGCGCTTTTGACGACGGCGTAACAACCCGCGGTGGCGAGCGCGGCGAGGATCACCGTCCCCTCGCCGGCACCGACCTCGAACACCACGACGGAACCGATCACGAGCCAGAGCGAAAACAGCAGAACGTCCGTGGCAAGTCTCGAGAACGGCCGTCCCAGCCGGATCGAGTCGACGACGAGGACGGCCGCGAACAGGCAGGTGACCGACCAGAGGACGGTGGCGATCATCGTCGTTCGTTCACATATCACATTCGGATATACAGTTCTTCCGGCGACCGTTACACCTGGTCGTGGTCCGGTCACCGTCACTATGGTAGTGACTCGGCCGCGACGACCGCGCGATCGTTGTATCGACGGCCGTCTGCCGTCGGTAAAACGGCTCTTTTACCTTTAGGGCGTTTGATAACACTGGCTCGCGACGGTAGGCGTATGAGACGACGACGGCTTCTCCTCGCAAGCGCCACCGCAGCGGCGGGTGCGTTCGCGGGCTGTCTCGGAAGCGCAGACGAAGGAACCCCCGCCAATCGCGACGAGAGCGACTCGCGAACGATCGCGGTCGACGAGTCCGGCACGGTCGAGACTGAACCCGATCTCGCGGTCGTCGGCGTCGCCGTCGAAGCGACCGGCGACGACGCGGACGCGGTCCGGGACGAACTCGCGACCCGATCCGAGGAACTCGAGGACGCCCTGCTCGCGTTCGGGATCGACGACGACGATATCACGACGACACGGTACGACATTAGCGAACGCTCCCGCCCACCCCGTCCCGAGCCGTCCCCCGACGACGTCGAGACCGACGACGGGCCGCGCTACGAGGGCGTCTACGCGTTCCGCGTCGAATTCGCCGACGTCGACGAAGTCGGCGCGCTGATCGACGCCGCGGTCGACGGCGGTGCAGACGATGTCGGGCGGATCGAATTTACTCTCTCCGAGGAGAGACGCGAGACGTTGCGCGAGCAAGCCCTCGAGGAGGCCCTCGCGGACGCCCGGTCGGAGGCCGACGTAATCGCGGTCGAACTCGATGCCGACGTGATTGAGGCGAAACGGGTCGACGCCACGGGGGGACGGTTCCGTGCAACGTACGCCGAAGCAGACGTTGCGGCTGACGACACAGCAGATACTCCCGAGACGGAGCTACACCCCGACGACGTGACGGTCAGCGCGAGCGTCACGGTCGAGTATACGATCGCGTGACGAGAGCGCGATTACCGGGCCTGCCGTTTCGGACGCCCGTTTTTTGCCCCGTCGTGTCGTACGGCGGCAGTATGCACGACGAGTTTACCCGCGGCTCCGGCAGCCTCCCCGGCGAGGCGACCTCGCCGTGGCTCGCGACGACCGCCGACGCGGGATACGATGCCCTCGAGGGCGATCTCGCGGTCGACGTCGCCGTCGTCGGCGCGGGAATTGCGGGGCTCTCGACTGCAGCGGTCCTCGACGAGCGGGGGGCGTCGGTCGCCGTCCTCGAGCGCGACCGGATCGCGACGGGAATCACGGGCAAGACGACCGCGAAGGTGACGAGCCAACACGGGCTGATCTACGACCACGTTCGTCGTGAGTTCGGCCGAAAGCGAGCCCGTCAGTACGCCGAAGTGAACGAGGCGGCGATCGAGACGGTCGCCGACAGAATCGACGACCTCGAGGTCGACTGCGGGTTCCGTCGAGCACCGGCGTACGTCTACGGCGACGACCGCGACGCGATCGAACGCGAAGTCGACGCCGCCCAGGGTGCCGGCCTGCCCGCGTCCTTCGTCACCTCGGTGCCGCCGTTCGACCGAGCTACGTGTGCGGTCCGGTTCGAGGACCAGGCCTGTTTTCACCCGCGAAAGTACCTCCTCGCACTCGCCGACGCGCTGTCGGAGTCGGGCGTCGAACTCTACGAACACACCCGCGTCACCGACGTCGACCCCGGCTCTCCGTGTCGTCTCGAGACACCCGATGGGATGGTGACGGCCGACCACGTCGTCCTCGCGACCGGCTTTCCCGTCCTCGACCGGGCGGGGTACTTCGCCCGGCTGCACCCGAAACGGTCCTACGTCCTCGGGCTCCGGACCGACGCCGATCCGCCGAGCGGGATGTACTACGACGCCAGCGAGCCCTACCGGTCCGTCCGTACTCACCGCGACGCGGACGGCACGCTCGTGCTCGTCGGCGGCGAGAACCACAAGACCGGCCAGGGCGGTTCGGCGGTCGAGCGGTACCGTCGCCTCGAGCGCTGGGCACGCGATCGGTTCCCGGTCGAATCGATCGACTACCGCTGGTCGACCCAGGACTACGTGCCGGCCGACAAGGTCCCCCTGATCGGCCGGGCCGGTCCGACCGCGTCGAACGTCTACGTCGCGACCGGCTTTCGCGGCTGGGGGATGACAAGCGGCGTGGCGGCCGGCCGGCTGCTCGCCGACGCGATCGACGGCGTCGACCGTCCGGCGCTCGACCTGTACGATCCGCTCAGGTTCACCCCGAAGACCTCCGTCGCCGATACGGTCACCGAAAACGCCGACGCGGCGAGCCAGTTCGCCACCGACTGGGCCCGGACCCTCCTCTCTCCCGACCGCGAGTCGATCGGCCGCGGCGAGGGACGAGTGATTCGCGAACGCTCGAAGCCGATCGCGGCTGCCCGCGACGACGACGGCGACCTCCACACCGTCTCCGCCGTCTGTACGCACATGTACTGTCTGCTCGAGTGGAACGACGCCGAAGCGAGCTGGGACTGTCCCTGCCACGGCTCGCGGTTTTCCCCCGACGGCGAGGTGCTCGAGGGACCGGCGACCGACGATCTCACGGACGTCGACCCCGGTCTCGAGTGATGCGGGTTCCCAGAGAGTGACCGGTGCTCAGTTCGGTCGGCCAGCAGTCGACCGCCAGCGTCCTCGGTACGCCGTTTCTGGCAGCTATCGATGCGATCGATTCTCTCCCCGGTCGGCACTTTTTCCAAGCCCCGGGTAGTCCGCGATGATCCCGTCGACGCCCACACGGCGGAGTTCGTCGAACTGCACCCACGTCTCGACGGTCCAGACGTTGACGGTTCGTCCCTCCTCGTGAGCGACCTCGAGGACGTCGACCGACGGCTCGCTTGCCGGATAGCCGCCGTAGCGCTCGTCGACCGTCGCCGTCCCGGCGATCGCGTTCCGTGGCGGATGGATCGCCTCGCAGTCGTACCGACGGGCGATCGCGATCCCGTCCTCGAGCGAGTCCCAGACGAGCGCAGCCGTGGCGTACTCGGGGGAGACGTCACGAAGCGCTGCCAGAGCGCCTTCACAGAACGACGAGAACAGGATCTCGCCGCCGAAATCGTCGCAGTCGTCGACGACGCGCTCGACGAACGGTTCCCACAGATCGCGTCGACGACTCCGTTCGTCCTCGGGGAGCGACTCGCCGACTCGCAAGTCTTTCGTCCCCGGGTTCTTCAGCTCGACGTTGATGGCCATCGTTTCGGGGACGGCAGCAAATAACGCCGCGAGCGTCGGCACCGTCTCGCCGCTGTCGAGGACGTCGGCGGCACGGACGTCCTCGAGGGGCGTCTCCCACACCAGCCCTGCAGCGTCGGTGAGCGCTCGCCCGTCGCGGCGGCCGTCGAGTCGGGCGTCGTGAACGACCACGGGCGTCCCGCAGGCGGCGGGCTGGACGTCGATCTCGAGCGCCGTCGCCTCGCACTCGGCGGCGAACTTGGCGGCGGCGACGGTGTTTTCGGGGGCGACCCCGGCGAAACCCCGGTGGGCGATGACGGCAGGCTCGTCCATCGACGTACCGGTTGCACGCCGGCACAGAAGGAATTTGTCGCTCGTCGCTACGCCGAGACGTCGAACTCGGAGCCGACGTCATCGGCGGCGTCGGAGACGCTCGTCTCGAACCGTTCGTGGGCCTCGAGTGCGGCGTCGAAGCCCTCGTCGACGGCCTCGAGGTAGGACGCGGCGAGCTCGTCGTAGACCGCGTCGGACTCCTCGAGCGCGTCGGCGATCGCCTCGAACGACTGGCGCTGGCTCTCGGTCGCGGCGTCGAAACTCTCGTCGACGATCTCCCGAAGCGTTTCGACGTCGGCGGCGTCTTCGGGCGCGTTGGCCTCGAACGCGTCGACGGAGGCGTGGACGGCGTCTCTCGTGAGCTCGGCGTTTTGCTCGAGAAGCGTCTCGGACGCCTGCAACGCGTCGGCGAACGCACCGAAGGAGGCCTCCTGGGCCTCGATCGCATCGCGGGTCAGCTGCTGGGTCTGTTCGATCGCGGTACGCTGTGTCTCGAAGACTGCGGTGAACGGGTTCTGTGTCATGGGTATCGAACGTCGATCCGACCGGTTTCCGCTCGCCCGCGCTATCACGCGACGGCGGCGGTCGCGGTCGAAATCGACCGTCGTCACCCGTAACGACGTGCTCGAGGGCCATAAATGCTGCCACTAGAAACCATCTAATGGCATAGAATGGAGAGACGTTCGGGCCGGTCGATTGTCGCTCGCGTTGCCGACTCGAGGAGTGACGTTTTTTACCGTGCGACGAACACGCTCCAGTATGTCAACGACGACTGAATCTACGGTTGACGAGATCGTCGCCGAACGGCTCGGACTGGCGGAATCGGCCTTCGACGACGAGACGCGATTCGAAGAGGACGTAGACGCGGAGTCGCTCGACCTCGTCGAACTCGCCGAGGCGGTCGAGGCCACCGTCGGCGTCCACGTGCCCGACGAGGATCTGGCCGACCTCGAGACCGTCGGCGAGTTCAAAGCGTACGTCGCCGAGCGGGCCTGATGAGTCGACGCGTCGCGATCACGGGCGTCGGGGCGGTGACCTCGATCGGGACGACGGCGACCGAGACGTGGACGGCGCTGTGCAACGGTGAAAGCGGTGCCGACCGCATCGGACGGTTCGATCCCGACGTGGCTGACCTGCGTGCACAGATCGCCTGCGAGGTCGACGCCACGCTCCCCGACCACGGAACCGACGACCGATCGACGGGTCGGGCCGCCGACTACGCCCTCGTGGCGGCTCGCGAGGCGATCGCCGACGCCGGCTTCGACCCCGACGAGCCCGACTGGGTGCCCGAACGGGTCGGGACGAGCGTCGCCTGCGCGCTCGGCGGCGTCTCCGAGTGTGAAGACGCCGCACGCGCTGACCGACGACCGTCACCGCGGTTTCTGTTGACGTACCTGCCGAGTCTGGTCTCGGGCCACCTGAGCATGGCGTTCGACGCGTGCGGTCCCGCACGCACGCAGGCCTCGGCCTGTGCCGCCGGTGCCTACGCTCTCGCCGACGCCGTAGACGACGTGCGAACCGGCCGGGCCGACGTCGTTCTCGCCGGCGGAGCCGAGGCCCCGATTTCACCCGTCGGCGTCGGCGGCTTCGACGCGATGCGGGCGCTGAGTACGCGCATCGACGAACCCGCCGCGGCGAGTCGGCCGTTCGACGCCGACCGCGACGGGTTCGTCCTCGGCGAGGGCAGCGGGATGCTCGTCCTCGAGGCCGCGTCCCACGCCCGCAGGCGAAACGCCCCGATCGACGCGTGGCTCTCCGGGACGGGCCTGACCGCCGACGCCCACCACCCCACCCGCCCCGCAGACGGCGGGACCGGCCTTCGGCGGAGTCTCGAGCGTGCGCTTGCCGACGCGGCCCTCTCACCCGACGCGATCGACGGCGTGCTCGCTCACGCTACGGGGACGCCGGCCGGCGACGCCGCGGAGGCGACCGCGCTGGGAGACGTCTTCGGCGACTGCCCTCCGACCACGAGCGTCAAGAGCCAGCTCGGTCACGCACTCGGCGCTGCGGCGGCGATCGAGGCCGTCGTCGCGACGACGAGTCTCGAGACGGGCGTCCTGGCGCCGACGATCAACTACGAGACGCCCGACCCCGACTGCGAACTGCCGGTCGTCACCGACCCGACTGACGCCGCCGTCGGGGCGATCGCGAGCACCGCCGCCGGATTCGGCGGGACGAACGCCACGCTCGTGTTCGAATCATCCGAATCCTGAACGACTGTACCACAACCCATGACGACAAACGACGTGGCCGAAATCGGACGAACAGCACGCGACCGACACGGGAACGCGACGGAAGACGCGCCGGGCGGTCCCTGGACCGCAAGCGGCGTCGACGTCGTCTCGATCTCCCGGATCGCCGACCTGCTCGAGGAGTTCGACCCCTCGTTCGCCGAGCGAGCGTTCACCGCCGCCGAACGAGCCTACTGCGATCGGCGGGTCGATCCCTCCCAGCACTACGCCGCTCGCTGGGCAGCCAAGGAGGCGTTTTACAAGACGCTGGCCGACCCCTCGCCGTCGATCCCGGCCGCCGAGATCGAGGTTCGTCGAGAGCCGACCGGTCCCCGACTCGAGCTCGGTCCGTCGGCGGCGACCGCACTCGCCGACCGACTCGAGGCTGCCGGCGTCGACCCCGATCGGACGGATCGATCGGTGAGCCTCAGCCACGACCGCGACCGGGACGTCGCCGTGGCACAGGTCGTCGTCGTCGGCGAACTGGAGGGAAGTCGATGACGACGACCGCGTTCGTCTTCCCCGGCCAGGGCAGCCAGCGACCGGGCATGGGAACCTCCTTTTACGACGCCTGGCCCGAGACCCGCGAGCGACTCGACGCGCTGTCGTCGTCACTCGGCGAGGATCTCGCCGATCTGTGTTTCGACGGCGACGCCGCATCCCTTCGGGAAACCCGGAACACCCAGCCCGCGCTGTTTTCGGTCGGGCTCGCGACCCTGGCCGGACTGCGTGCTCGCACCGACGGTCGGCCCGACTACGTCGCCGGCCACAGCCTCGGTCACTTCACCGCCCTCGCCGCGGCCGGCGCTCTCGAGCCCGCCGCGGGCGTCTCGCTCGTTCGCCAGCGGGGACGACTGCTCGCCGAAGCGGGCCGGCAGGCCGGACCCGGAACGATGCTCGCCGTCTTGCTCGCCGATCCCGAGGAGGTGGCCGCGACCTGTGCCGACCGCGACGACGTCGGTGTCGGGCTGTACAACGGCCCACGTCAGACCGTGATCAGCGGTACCCGCGAGGGCGTCGACGCCGTTCGGGCCGACCTCGAGGCGACGACTTGTGCCCGGTTTCGCGAACTCGAGGTCGCTACTGCTTTCCACTCGCCGGTGATGGAACCCGCTCGCGAGGCAGTCGACGAGGTCATGGCCGACGTCGCCCTCGAACCCGCCGACGTACCGGTCGTCTCGGACGTCTCCGGGCGTATCTACACGGATCCCGACGTCGCCCGTCAGGACCTGGCCGAGCAGGTGACTGCGCCGGTCGACTGGCACGGCGTCGTCGAAACACTCCGAGAGCGGGACGTCGACCGCTACGTCGTCTTCCCGCCGGCTGGGGCCCTCGCGAGCCTGGTCGAACGGATCGCCCCCGACGCCGAGGTGCTCGCGCTCGCGGAGCCGGGGGACGTGGCTGCACTCGAGTCCGAGGGTACCGGCGTCGAGGTGCGAGGTGAGGATGGATGAGTGAGCAGCCGGGACGGTTCGCGAACGAGGTCGCCGTCGTCACCGGCGGCACCCGTGGCATCGGTCGTGCCGTCGCCGAGCGATTCGCCGCCGGCGGTGCGACGACGATCGCTACCTACCGCGAAGACGAGGAGTCAGCACGCGAGGCCGCAGACGCGCTGGCGGGATACGACGCGCCCACGACGGTCGAACGGTTCGACGTGGCCGACTTCGACGCCGTACACGCGGCGTTCGAGGCGATCGCCGAGGCCTACGGCCGGCCGACGATCCTCGTCAACAACGCTGGCGTGATGGACAACGGGCTGCTCGTCCGGATGGACCCCGACCAGTGGAGACGCGTCCTCGAGACGAACCTCACGGGCGCGTTCAACTGCACCCGGGAAGCCGCCCGGCTGATGCTTCGAGGCGAGGGCGGTCGGATCGTCAACGTCGCGAGCGTCGCCGGGGTACAGGGCTGGGCCGGCCAGGCCAACTACGCCGCGAGCAAGGCCGGCCTGATCGGGTTCACGAAAGCCGTCGCGCGAGAACTCGGCGATCGCTCGATCCGGGTCAACGCGGTCGCACCGGGGTTCGTGGACACGGCGTTGTACGACGACCACGTCACCGGCGGCGACGAAGAATCGATCGCCGATCGGACTGCGAGCGGCCGCGTCGCCGATCCAGCGGAGGTCGCCGACGTGATCGCGTTTCTGGCGAGCGAGGAGGCCGTGTACGTAAACGGCTCGGTCTATCGGGTCGACGACGGGCTGATCGGTTGAGCTCGCCGACGTCTGCGATCGAGAAGCGTTGGTATCGATCGAACGGCGGTGCCGTCGTCGGGGCCGGCCGCTACAGGACTCCCAGAATCTCGAGTATCGGATGAATGAGAAGTTCGCCGAGGACTGCGAGGAATACGATCACCATTATCGCCGCGATCAGTAGTTCGAACACGGTAGTTCACCCAGTTCGGGGGTAGCTATTCGAAACATATAACGCTTTCATAATCCCTCGAGAGCCGTCACTCTCTGGTGAAAGACGAGAGAAAACGGCGTGGAGAAGTCGGAAATCGGTTTCGGTGGTGTCTTCGAACCGCTCCTACATCGCCTTGGCCGAGGAAACCTCGGCCGTGCAATGAAGTTTCTCCTGACGTCGCAACTTCTGGCTCACGGCTTCGCCGTTCGCCTTATCGAGGTCTCGCGTTGCTCGACCTCGCTTACATTGCGCCGCCCATGCCACCCATACCGCCCATGCCGCCCATGCCGCCGCCCATTCCGCCTGGGCCGCCAGCCGGCATGTCGTCGTCATCGTCGTCGTCGGTCTTGCCACCTTTGAGCTCGCCGGCCGCGATGACGTCGTCGATGCGAAGCAGCATGACGGCGGCTTCGGTGGCGGACTCGATGGCCTGGGTCTTCACGCGAAGCGGTTCGGAGACGCCCTCCGCTTCCATGTCGACGGTGTCGCCGGTGTAGGCGTCGAGTCCGGCACCCGTCTCGCCGGCGTCGTGGTCGGCACGCAGCTCCACGAGGGAGTCGATGGGATCCAGCCCGGCGTTCTCCGCGAGGGTACGCGGGATGATCTCGAGTGCGTCGGCGAAGGCCTCGACGGCGAGCTGTTCACGCCCGCCGACGGAGTCGGCGTAGTCACGCAGGGCAAGCGAGAGTTCGACTTCGGGTGCGCCGCCGCCGGACAGCACCTGCCCGTCCTCGACAGTCGTGCGAACGACGCCCAGCGAGTCCTCGACGGCGCGTTCGATCTCGTCGATGACGTGTTCGGTGCCGCCACGAAGGATCATCGTGACGGCTTTGGCGTCTTCGACGTCCTCGATGAAGATGCGCTGGTCGCCGCCGACGTCCTGTTGGGCGACGTGTCCCGCGTAGCCGAGGTCGTCTTCGGTGATGTCCTCGACCGTCGAGACGGGGCGGGCACCGGTCGCACGCGCGATGCGGCCCGCGTCCGAGTCTTTGACGCGGCGTACTGCGAGGATCCCCTCCTGGGCGAGGAAGTGCTGAGCCATGTCGTCGATACCGCCGTCGACGAAGACGACGTCTGTGCCGACGTCGACGAGCTGATCGACCATCTCCTCGAGCTGGGCCTCCTCCTGTTCGAGGAACTGCTGGAGCTGGTCGGGGTCGGTGACGTTGACCTCGGCGTCGATCTCCGTCTCCTTGACCTCGAGGGCGCCGTCGAGAATCGCCACGTTAGCGTCCTCGGCGAAGTACGGCATATTCTCGGAGACGCGCTCTTTGTCGACGATGACGCCCTCGACGAGTTCGGACTCGTCGATCGAGCCGCCGACGACCTTCTCGATGGCGACGTTGTCCGTGTCGATGCTGTCCTCGTCGGCGACCGCGCGGACGGCGTCGACGACGAGCTCGGCAAGCAGGTCTTTAGCGTTTTCTGCGCCCTTGCCAGTCATCGCCGTCGCGGCGATCTGGGTGAGAATCTCCTCGTCGTCGGGCTCGACATCGATGGCGATCTCCTCGAGCTCCTCGCGGGCCTGTTCGGCGGCCTGGCGGTAGCCCTGTGCGAGCGTCGAGGCGTGGATATCCTGCTCGAGCAGTTCCTCGGCGCGTTTGAGCAGTTCGCCGGCGACGACGACGGCGGAGGTGGTGCCGTCACCGACCTCTTCTTCCTGCGTTTCCGAGACCTCGACGATCATGTTGGCCGCCGGGTGGTCGATGTCCATCTCGGTCAGCAGGGTGACGCCGTCGTTGGTGACGACGACGTTGCCCGTCGAGTCGACGAGCATCTTGTCCATACCCTTGGGACCGAGTGTGGTCCGGACGGCTTCGGAGACGGCCTTGCCGGCCGTGATGTTCATCGACTGAGCGTCCTCTCCGGAGGTTCGCTGGCTCTCCTCGGAAAGTACGATGAGGGGCTGGTTACCCATCTGTTGTGCCATAGTCACTGGATGGATTGATTGCTATTCTATATAAATCATTCGCTACCGGGAGAGACAATCCGGACTCGCCTCCGTCGTCTCCTGGATTCGTCTCGACAGTAATCGGCGTATTTATATCTTCCATACGGACGGCCGCAGTTGGCGAGGTTCCGAGCGTGTGCGGGGCCGTCGATCAGGATTTGCCGCCGGGGAAGCGGTGGTACTCGAGTCCCTGATGTTTCATCTCGTTGTGTCTCTCCTCGAGGAAGGCGTACACCGCCCCGTGTGGTGCGCCGTCTAAGATCATCTCGGCGGCGCTGCGGACGGCCTCGACTTGCTGAGGGGTGCCGATGACCCCGAGCGTCGTGCCGTAGATGACGACCGACGCTCCGGTCAACTCCTCCATCAGTTCGCGAGTGCGGCCGTCTTCGCCGATGAGTCGACCCTTCTGTCGTTGTAGGTCGTTTTTGTTCCGCGCGGCTGCGTCGATGTCGACGACGTCGAACATCATCATGTCGTCCTCGAGCAAGTCCATCGCGTCGCCGGGAGCGAATCCTCGTCCGATCGCACGGACGATCTCGGGGCCTTTGAGGCCACGGACCGGATCGCCGACGGTTTCGATGGCGACCGAGCCGTTCTCGGAGTCGATGTCGAGTCGTACCTCCGCTCGCGCTTCGATCTCGCGCATCGTCTCGCCGCCCTCGCCGATGAGTGCGCCGATGCGGTCCTGCGGAATCTTCACGTGCTGCATACAATGTCGTACTCGCTCGGGCAGTTTAAGGGCTTGGACCGATCCCGTCGGGCGAACGCGGCGCTCGTGACGGCGACGATACGCGGCGTGGCTGTGACTACTCGAGAACGGACCGAAACTGTACTGACTCCGACAGCGTATCGAGGATCGCGACGGTCCGGTGGTCGTCGGGCACCGTCGGGAAGTGCGCGCCGGGGTTGACGACCGCCGTCCGACCGGTCTCGGTGTGTTCGCGTTCGTGGTGGTGACCGTAACAGACGTAGCTCGAACCCGTCGAAGAACTCGACCGTCGGCGGCGTCGACCTCGAATCCCGAGAGGCGCCGGAGCCGAGCGTTATCCGCCGCCGCAGTCGTCGTCGCCCGTTTTCTTCTCGAGTGCCCGTTCCAACAGCTCCTCGCGGTCGACGTCGTCCGGATCGAGCTTTCGGTGATCGACGTCGTCGACGTCGAGATCGCGTTTTCTCAGCTCTTCGAGATCACGTTTCTCTATCTTCTCGAGGTCGATCGCCTCGAGCACGGTGTGGGGATCACACAACTCTTCGGGATCGCTCTCCGCGCGGGCGATCTCCTCGTCGGCGTCGACGAGTCGCATCGTCGCTTCCCCGTCGGGAGCGTGTGCGAGGACGTACTCGCTCCCTCCTGCGGGAACGGTGATCGCTCCGTCGGTCGGTGGGGTGTAGTTCTCGAGGGTCCAGTCGTCGTCCGACCCGTCCGGATCGCCGTCGCCCGACGTACCGAGTACCCGCCGCCGGCAACCCTCGACGTCCGGGTGGTCACGAACGTCACCGCCGCCCGGTGCGACCGGCGTCTCCTCGAACAGCTCGACGGCGGTGATGATCGGCCCGGCAGGGAACTCGCCGAACTCGGCTTCGGCGGTGATCGTCCGTCGATCTTCGACCGGCCCGACCGGCCTGACGAAGGTCCCGACGCCGCCGTCTTCGGCGATGAACTCGGCGTAGAGGATCACGTCTGCGACGTCGCCCCGAATGACGACGGTTTCACAGTCGGGAAACGCGACGATCGGCTCTTCCGGTGGTCGCTTCCGGACGGTCCACTCGAGGTCGATTTGGCGGTCGGTGTCGTTGTCGATCCGGAAGATCGCGACGTCGACGGCTTTGACGGCGCACTCGAAGACGAGGTCGATCGCGTCGAGATCGACGTCTCTGCCGCCGTCGGACGCGACCGCCGAGATGCCGGCTGTCCCCGCACCGAAAAACGCACCCGCCGCCGCCAGGATCCGGATGCTGTCCCGCCGTGATGGCGGACCGTCGTCGGTCATGGTATGGCATCTGATCGGGCCCACCCTCTATTGTAATCGTTCCCGTACAAATGGAACACAACAGTCGGTGAACGGTAACGACCCGGCGCTGACTGGACACGAACTGACGCCGGCACGATCGGTATCGACGCCGTACACCGCACTAGCCGTCGGTTTCCCAGACGTCCGTCAGCGGGCTCGAACTCGACCCCGGGCTCTTCGATCGCCGCGACCGGCGACGCCGCGTCGTGTGATCGCTGTGGCTACTCGAGGCGCGTCTGTCGTTCTCGAGTGCTGTCTCGGGATCGAACGCCGGCAGCTCCGGTCGGCGCATGCGATCGACCTGGGCTGTGAACCAGTCTGGCATGTCCGTCCGGGCTCGTTCGAAGAGATCGAGCAGACTTTCGTCGGCGAGGTAAGTCGCTCCCCGGTCGTCGGGCGAGCGAACGACGCGTCCGCAGGCCTGGATCACGGTCCGTAACGCGGTCCGGTAGTACCACGCCCACTGACCCTGCTCGAGGCGGTGGGCGACCCGGGAGTCGCCCGTGTTGAGGAAGGGAGCCTTACACAGCACCTGGAACCGACAGCGCTCGCCCTCGAGGTCGAGTGCCTCTTCCATCTTCACCGAGAGGAAGACGTCGGGGTCGTCGCTCGCCTTCCAGGCCTCGAGTTCGGCGTCGCGGCGCTCGCGATTGTGTGTGCGGATCCGGTCGCCGACGCCGAAGTCACGAAGGAGCGAGGCGAGTCGCTCCTGGATGGCGTACGAGTGGGCGTGAACGAGCCCCTTCTCGTCGGGATGGCGTTGCATGATCCGGACGATCGTCCGGGCGACGTTGGGGAGCGTCTCCTCGCGGTGCTCGTAGGTCATCTTTCCCTGGGTGACGTCGTACAGCGGCCGGTGTTCGACGGGGAAGGTGTGGCCGACGTCGACTAAGGCGACGGTCGTGGGATCGAGCCCGACGCTCCGGCAGAACGCCGCCTTGTTCAGGATCGTCGCCGACAGCAGTGCGAACTTGTTCCCCCGGTCCCAGACCGTATGCTGGAGATAGCGGGCGGGGTCCATCGGCTTGATCGTGATCGGCCCCCCGCTGCCGTCGGCGTCGTCCCCGCTCGAGGACTCGGTCTGGTCGACCAGCCACGTCGTCGGACTCTCCGGATCCCGATAATCGGCGACGAACCACTCGAGGTCGCCGATCAGTTCCTGGAGGCGGTCGCGTTCGCGTGCGTCACCCGGGGTAAGCGTCTCCTGGGCGAGCAGGTCGTCCTTGCGACGGACACAGACCGATGCGAGGCTCTCGGCGTAGGAGACGGCACGCTCGACGTCGTCGATCTCGGGAATCCGCAACTCGTCCCAGATCGGAACGGTGCGGGGCCCGAGCTCGATCGTGGCGTACATCTCCGCCCACTCGGCCAGCCCGTGGGCCTCGTCGATCACGACGACGTCGCGTTTCCGGAAGACCTCGCTGCCTGCGGTCTGCATGAAGTACGCGAGCGTCATCGCCGCGATTGCCCGGTTCGAGGCGATCGCCCGGTCGGAGAAGTACGGACAGCGGTGTTTGACCGAGCAGTCGTAGCCCCGTTCGCGCACACACGGGGCCCGGTCGACCGGCGTCGCGCGCTCGTCGGGCAGGATGCAGGTGTAGTTCGACTTCCCCCGGACGACGTTGAGGTCGGCGAGCAGGTCGTCCTCGGCGACGTCGTCGAGCTGTGAAACCTGTGGCGTCGTGTAGTACGCCCCCGTCGCCTCGCTGGGGTCGGCCTCCTCGACCGTTCGGGCACAGCCGGCGATCGCTCGAGCCAGCAGCGACTTGCCGCTTCCGGTCGGTGCACGCACCAGTACGACGTCGTTTCCCGCACGGAAGGCGTCGCGAATGTCACGAAGCGCCCCCTTCTGGTTGCCACGATAACTCGGGGCGGGAAACGCCTCGAAGATGCGGTCCGGGTTCACCGTTCGATCTACGGGACGGCCGTCACCCTAAAGGCTACGAACCGTCTGTCAGATACACGAATCATCGTTACAGGCCAATTACGGTGCCGGGAGTAACGGCTATATACGATCGAATCCGTACGTACGACCACAGAAGGAACTCATAATGACTGGAACGTCAGAGTTACCGGAACGACAGGAGGCTGACGACGACACCCGGTTCGAGCACACGATCGTCGAGAACGACGACGGCGTCTCCGTGTGTACGATGTATCCCCCGGGGTGTGACGACGACCTGATGGCCACCCACTGGATCACCGCCCGAGACGAGTCCTTCGTCGCACTCGAGGAACACCGATGACGGCTCGAGCGATCCGCCACCGCGTCGGGACACGATGTTCGACGCCGCCATCCACGTCCGGCGATAATCGACGCCTTCCGTGAGTAGCCGTCGGATTACTAATACGAACGTCGCCTACCGAGAGGACAGGAAGGGTAGCTCAGCGGAAGAGCACCGCGGTGTCTTTGACACGCGGCGGCCAGCCGGCCACGTGGCGTTCGAATCCCACCCCTTCCGTTCGCCGGCCATTCGATCTTCCTCCTCCAACCGCCTCGTCGTTGCCGTAGTACGTACGCGTCCGGTCCAGAAACTCGGTCACGAGCAGTGGTTTTCCCTCACATACCACGACCACTACGGGTGTTTCAGTTATATCGACTCGCCGTCTCGACCGCTCCGTGAGGTCACTTCGGCCCGGCGGCGTACTCGTCGGCCGTGATCACGTACCGGTGGGCGTCGACGACCTCGTCGCCGTCAACCCGCCAGTTTCGGAGCCGACCGACGTACTCCCCGCCGTAGGCCTCGATGTACCGTTCGACCGCCCGGCGAGATCGCTCGTTCCCGTCCTGGTGAACGACTTCCACGATCTCGAGATCAAGTCGATCGAACGCCAGCGAAAGCAAGGCACCCGCGCGTTCGCCGGAGTACCCTCGCCCCCAGAACCGCCTGCGCAACCAGATCCCGAGCGTCCCGACCGATCGCTCCCGGTCGACCTCGAGCTTGGTCACCCCGGCCAGCTCGCCGGCGTCCGGTTCGGTCGTTCGTGGACGAACGACGTATCGAGCGACCGAACCCTCCGTCCACTCCCGTTCGAATCGGGCGAGCACGTCGGCAGTCTCCCGCGGCGTCTCGTCGGGTTCCCAGGGGAGATACTCGACGACGTCGTCGATACCGTCGCTCGAGCGGATGCGATGGAACTGGAGCGGATCGACGTTCTCACAGCACGCGCGCTCGAGCAGGAGCCTGTCGGTCGTGAGTCTCTCCGGGAAGCCGGGTCCGCTCTCCCTCGAAGCGGTCTCGGGAGCGGTTCGACCGATCCTGCGGCGTTCGAGTACCATCACCTCGCACGCGAACCGGCACCCACATACTTACTATGTGCTTAACCGGTTCCCAGAATCGAACGGTGTGCGAAGCGACCGTGTGAGCGTCGGTTACCGGCGAACGCACACGCGATCGAGCGTCGACACGAAAAGAATTGCCGGGATTAGTCGGCCTGAACGGCTTCGGCTTCCTCGGCGTCCTCGCGGTAGTGTTCCTCGATGAGGTCCTCGTCGACGCGGTTGAGTTCCTCCTTCGGGAGCATCGAGAGGAGGTCCCAGCCGATCTCTAAGGTCTCCTCGATGGAACGGTTGGTGTCGTACCCCTGCTGGACGAACTCCGTCTCGAAGCGGTCGGCGAAGTCGAGGAACTTGTTGTCACGCTCGGACAGCGCCTCGCGGCCGACGATGTTCACGAGGTCACGGAGGTCTTCACCCTCCGCGTACGCGGCGTACATCTGGTCGGAGACGTCGGCGTGGTCGGCGCGGGTCAGCCCCTCACCGATACCGTCGTCCATCAGCCGCGAGAGACTCGGCAGGACGTTGACCGGCGGCTCGATACCCTGGCTGTTCAGGTCCCGGTCCATCACGATCTGGCCCTCGGTAATGTAGCCGGTCAGGTCCGGGATCGGGTGCGTATCGTCGTCGCCGGGCATCGTGAGAATCGGAATCTGCGTGACCGATCCCTCACGGTCCTTGAGCCGACCCGCACGCTCGTAGAGCTGGGCCAGGTCGGTGTACATGTAGCCGGGGTAGCCACGCCGGCCCGGAACCTCCTCGCGTGCTGCACCGATCTCACGAAGCGCCTCACAGTAGTTCGTGATGTCGGTGAGGATGACGAGCACGTGGTAGTCCTTCTCGAAGGCCAGATACTCTGCCGTGGTGAGCGCGAGTCGCGGTGTGACCGTCCGCTCGACTGCGGGGTCGTCTGCGAGGTTCATGAAGACGACCGAGCGCTCGAGTGCGCCGGTGCGCTCGAAGTCTTGCATGAACTCGTTTGCCTCTTCCTGGGTGATCCCCATCGCGCCGAAGATGACTGCGAACTCAGAGCCTTCGCCCTCGTCTCCTTCTTCTTCTTCCGGCACCGTCGCCTGACGGGCGATCTGCAGGGCAAGCTCGTTGTGCGGCAGGCCGGAGCCGGAGAAGATCGGTAGCTTCTGGCCACGGACGAGGGTGTTCATGCCGTCGATGGCGCTCACGCCGGTCTGGATGAACTCCTCGGGGTACTCACGCGAGAAGGGATTGATCGCCTCGCCGACGATGTCCTGGCGGTCGTCCGGAACGATCTCCGGTCCACCGTCGATCGGGTTCCCCGACCCGTCGAGTACCCGCCCGAGCAGGTCCTCGGTGACGGGCATCTTCATCGTCTCGCCAAGGAACCGCACCGAGGCGTTTCGATCGATACCGCCGGTTCCCTCGAACACCTGGATCGAGACCAGGCCTTCCGAGGACTCCAGTACCTGTCCGCGTAGCGTCTCGCCGCCCGGCGTCTCGATCTCGACGATCTCGTCGTATCCGACCGGCTCGTCGACTTCGGCGAACACCAGCGGACCGCTGACTTCCGTAATCGTTTGGTATTCCTTCATGGTTCAGTACAGCTCCCTGATCTGATCTTCGAGATCGGACTCGAGGTCGTCGATGAACTCGTTCCACTCCGCTGCGGTGCCCATCCGGTTGAGCCGCGGGGCGGCGTCGACGTCCTGGATCTCCTCGACCGGGACGCCGGCGTCGAGTGCGTCGAACGCCTCGTCGTTGAACGTCTTGATCGCCCGCAGCATCCGGTAGGTCTTCATCGGCTCACAGTAGGTGTCGACGTCGTGGAACGCGTTCTGCTGGAGCCACGCCTCACGCAGGTAACGGGCGACCTCCAGCGTGAGCTGTTGGTCCTCCGGCAGGGCGTCCTTGCCGACGAGCTGGACGATCTCTTGGAGTTCGTCTTCCTCGTCGAGCACGTCGACTGCCCACTGGCGAACTTCCGGGAAGTCCTCGGTGACGTTCTCACGGAACCACGGATCCAGCTGCTGGCGATACAGCGAGTACGACTCGTTCCAGTTGATCGACGGGAAGTGTCGTCGCTCCGCGAGGTCGGCGTCGAGCGCCCAGAACGTCTTGACGATACGCAGGGTGTTCTGGGTGACCGGCTCGGAGAAGTCACCGCCTGGCGGGCTGACTGCACCGATGACCGACACCGACCCCTGGGTGCCGTTTATGTTCTGGAACAGGCCGGCTCGCTCGTAGAACTCAGAGAGCGCCGCAGCGAGATAGGCCGGATAGCCCTCCTCGCCGGGCATCTCCTCGAGTCGGCTCGAGATCTCTCGCATGGCCTCTGCCCACCGCGAGGTGGAGTCGGCCATCAGCGCGACGTCGTAGCCCATGTCCCGGAAGTACTCCGCGATCGTGATTCCCGTGTAGATACAGGACTCGCGGGCTGCGACGGGCATGTTCGAGGTGTTCGCGATGAGACACGTCCGGGACATGAGCGGCTTGCCGGTCTTCGGGTCCTCGAGTTCGGGGAAGTCCTCGATGACCTCGGTCATCTCGTTGCCACGCTCGCCACAGCCGACGTAGACGACGATGTCCGCGTCGGCCCACTTCGCGAGCTGGTGTTGGGTGACCGTCTTGCCCGAGCCGAACGGACCGGGAATCGCCGCAGTACCGCCTTTGGCGATCGGAAACAGGCCGTCGAGAATTCGCTGGCCACTGACCAGCGGAATCGTCGGCGTCTCTTTCTCCTCGGCCGGGCGGGCCTGGCGAACCGGCCACTCCTGGTGCATGGTGATTTCCTCGCCCGAGTCGAGCGTCACGACCGGCTCATCGACCGTGAACGAACCCGACTCGACGGCGGTGACCTCGCCGCCCTCGTGCTCCGGCGGCACCATCACTCGATGGGTGATGCTCTCGGTTTCGGGGACTTCGCCGACCACGTCGCCGGGCTCGACATCGTCACCCTCCGAGACCGTCGGCTCGAACTCCCAGGTCTTCTCGAAGTCGATCCCGGGAGCGTCGACCCCGCGGTCGAGAAACGCCGACCCCATCTTCTCTTCTAGCTCGTCGAGCGGACGCTGGACGCCGTCGTAGATGGCGTCGAGCATCCCCGGCCCGAGGTCGACCGACAGCGGCTCGCCCGTGTTCTCGACGGGTTCGCCGGGACCGACGCCGGAGGTCTCTTCGTACACCTGAATCGTGGTCAGGTTCCCTTCGATCTCGATGACCTCGCCCATCAGTCCTTCGTCGCCGACGTAGACGACGTCGTTCATCCGGGCGTCGAGGTCCGTGGCGGTCACGACTGGACCGCTCACGCTTTCGATAACACCGTCCTCCTGGACGGTTTCGGTGTCTTCTGCCTGACTCATAGTTTTATTCGTTGTCTTCCTCCATCAGGTCGATACCGATCGCGCGTTTGATCTGCTCGCGCAAGCCGCCGCCACCGGTGCCGCTTCCGATGGTGACGACGACCGGTTCGACGCTCGTCTCGACGTCTTGTCGAACGTTCCTCGAGAGGTGTTCCAGGTCGTCGTCGTGCATGACGACGATCCCGACGCCGTCGTCGTCGAGTACGTCCGTCACCGCGTCGTCTAACTCTTGTGCTTTCTCGTCGTCCGGGACGTTCTCGAACCGTCTAACGCCGGCGAGTCGGAATCCGGTCGTGAACTCCGGACTGCCGACGACTGCGATCTCCTGGCTCATAGGATCACCAGTTCGTCCTCGATTTCGCTCTCGGTGAGGCCGACCTCGCGACCGCGTGCGATCGCACGGATGTTTTCGACCTCCCGCTCTTTCGCGAGGATGTACGACAGCACCGCGGAGACGGAGACCGGATAGATGCTCGAGAGCCGATCGGCGTACTCGAGCAACGCGGCGTCGAGTGCGTGCTCGAACTGGATGAGGCTCTCGGCTTCTCGTAGCCTGGTCAGCGCCGACGACAGCCGGTCGCCGTATCGCTGGTTGTCTGCGATGTGGCTGACGAGTTCGTCGTAGTCGTTGACCAGCCGCGACAGCTCCGCCTCCGTAAAGAGGACGCCGCCTTCGATGTAAAACTCTGCGGGGTCGAGGTCTGCGCCGCTGCGGGCGAGTCGCAAGGCGTTGCGGGCGTTCCGGAAGTCGATCTCGGCCTCGAGGAACTCGACGTACAGCGCCTCTGGTCCCTCCTCGGACCGACCGAGGTCTTCGAGGAGGTTCTCGTAGAACTCGCGGTCCAAGGCGTTCTCGAGCGGGATCAACATCTCCGTCTGCTCGTACTCCTCGTAGGCCTCCTCGAGGGGGTCGTGGAAGATCGTCCCGTCGAGCACCTCGATGGCGTCGTCGATCGAGTCGACCTCGACGAGCCGGTCGAGGACGTTGTCCTCGAGTTCGCCGGCACGGATGAGGTCGGTCTTGATCTCTTCCGGCGGCGTCTCCGTATAGATGCCACGGATGATCGTCTTGACGTTCCAGACGTCGAACTTCCGGAGGTACCGTGCGATGAGGTCGTAGAGACGTCCCTCCGACCACTCGAGCAGATCGTGGAAGTGTTTCGCGAGGTTGCGATTCAGCGCGTACTCGACCAGGTCGACTCCCGAAAAGCGGGTGCCGAGTGCGTTGATCTCGCGTTCGTACTCGGTCTCTTCCATGAACCGCGCGATCCCGCTTGGCCCCATCCGGATGAGTTTCCGATAGTCCTCGTCTGCGAACAGCGCTGCTCTGCGGGCCCTGACGCGGGCGTTTACGAACTCCGGATTCGAGGCTCTCGTGCTCATTGCTCGAAGAGTTGGTTACTGATTTCCCGGAGGTTCTCCTCCCAGACGTCCTCTAAGACCGAATCGAACGTGTTGTTCACGCGGACCCGGGACTGCTCGCTCTCGACGACGACGCCGCCGAGACAGTCGTACTCGCCGGCGTACTCGTAGCTGCCGTAGTCGGCGAGAATCGACTCGAGCAACTCCTGGTCGTCACCGTGACCGTAGACCGACACGTCGTCGCCCTCGTCGAACTCGACACGTGCAGCGTCGAGCAGGGCTCGAGTGAGCTCCTCTCTGGTCTCGCCTTCGAGGTCGGCGAGTTCGCGTTCGACCTCCTCGCGTACCTCACCGAGGACGTTACGACGAGCCTCCAGGCGCTTTTGTTTTGCCTCCAGTTTCGCACTGGAGCGTCGCTGTTCACGTAGCTGGTCGATTTCGCGTTCGACCTCCTGTTCTGCCGTTTCGAGGATCTCTTCTGCGTCGTCTTCGGCGGCCGATACGATCTCGTCTGCGCGTTCTTCGCCCTCCGTACGGATGCTCTCCGCACGCGCGTTGGCCTCGTCTCGAATGTCCTCAACGACTGTGTCCAAACTCATTGGTAAAGGAGTGGTCGTTTAGACCAGGAAAATGACGACGATCGCGAAAATGACGAGCGTTTCCGGAAGCACCGTCATGACGATACCGGGAACGAACATCTCGTCGTCTTCGGCGATCGCGCCGACGGCTGCGGCACCGATACCGCGCTCTGCGTATCCGGCGGCGAGTGCGGCGAGACCGACGCCGACGGCTGCGGCGGCGTCGGCGAAGTGGTCTGCAGCTTCGACGTCGAATTCGTTGGTTTCTGCGGCCTCCAGTGCGACGTTTGCGAGTTCGACTTCGGGTCCAATCATGGGTAATTAAGTTCCGTTGGGTTCGACTGCTCCGAACAAGTCGTATCTGTCCGTGCACCCCTCATAAAACTCTCGAAAGAATTCGACATAGCTAAGCCGGATCAACTGATTCTGCGACCGCGTGTCACTACCTTCCAGTATCTCTACGTACCACATTAAATATGTGTCCGAACGAGCACTTCTCGAATACGTCAAGACAGTGAGAGCGTTCCGACCGTCCGATCAGTCGGCCTGCGTTCGAGCAGTGCCGTCGTGACCGAACGGATCGTACTCCTCGCCGCTGCCCTCGTAGAACTTCTGGAAGAACTCCACGTACTCCAGACGCAGCATCTGGATGCCTGCCGCGGTGATCCCGAGCAGGAGCACCAGGATGTGCCCGAGCACGAACACGGCGATCGCGAGCGGGATCGTAACGATCAACGGATCGATGTGGACGAGTCCGGCGAAGCCGGGCTCGAGCATCTCGTACTCGTAGCCGGAGATCTCCTCGATGCCCAGCCCGGGGTAGTTGAAGTAGGTGTACCCCTCAGGCGTGTCGTACGCACCGAAGACCAGCAGGTTCACCGCGAAGGCCATCCCACCCTTCGCGAGCAAGACGGCGACCATCCGCAGGTACGAGAGAACGTGTCCGAACGCCCAGGCGGGCGTCTCGAACACGCCGGCGATCCCCTCTCCGATGGCGATCAGGACGACGCCGACGAGTAACATCGCGAGGCCGGCGAGTCCGGCGACCTCGGGCAGGGCAGTGAAACCGACGAATTCGTTGAGGATGCTCTCCTCTCCGACGAGGAACGCGGGTTTTCCGCCGAGAGCGTGGGCGCTGAAGATCCAGATGAACAGGCCGTTCATCGCGAGGATCCACGATGCTCGCTCGTAAATCGCCGCCTTCACGCCATGACCGAGCTCATTGATAAAGCCAAGCACCAGGCCGATGTTGAGGTGGACGATCCCGAACAGGATGCTCAGGATAACCCACAGCAGCGCCCACTGCTCGAGCTGGAGCCCCTTGCTCAACGCGCCGGCAAGCGGGAGGAACTCGAGGCCGACGTCGCCCATGTGGATGCCGAAGATGTCGTCGTAGAGGTAGCCGAAGATGACGGTGAACACGCCGGCCCAGATGCCGATCGTTCCCAGGGCCTTCCCGGCGTCGGAGTCGAAGATCTTCCAACAGCCCCAGCCCATCAGCATATAGAGGAGCCCGTAGCCGATGTCCCCGATCATGAACCCGAACGCGAACGGGTAGGTGAGGAAGACAAAGAGCGTGGGATCGAGTTCACTGTATTTGGGCTGGCCGACCATCTTGACGAGCAACTCGAAGGGCTTTGCCGGCGTGATGTTGTTGAGCACGACCGGCGGTTCCTCGTCCATCGTTACGGTCCCGTTCTGGGACCGGCCGCCGTCGGTGGCGGCTTTGGACGACTCCGTGCGCTCTGTCGTCGCTTTCGTGTCGCCCTCCTCGCCTTCGCCATCGCCCGACCCCGTGTGGGCCTGGGCACCGTGTGCGTGGTCCTCGTAGTCGGCGACCTCGAGCTGTTCGATCTCGACGCTGTCGCCGACAGCGTCACGCAGTGCCGAAGCGAACTCGTCGTACCGCTCCGCGGGGATCCATCCTTCGGCGATGAACGCACGTTTGGTCGTCGCGAACTGCAACGGTGCGTCGGCACGTTGGGCCTCGATCGACAGCTCCGCTTCGAGCCCGAGCAGAAAGCCGCCCTCGGCGCGTTTGAGCTGCCCGAGTTCGGCGTCTACCTCCTCGCGTTCGGTCTCGAGTTCGCGTCTTCTGTCCTCGAGCTGGCCGACGTACTGCTGTGGACTCTGTTCGGTCTCCGGAACCGCATACCGGTCGAACTCGATGCCCACGAGCGCGTCGTCGATGACGCCCTCGGCGTCGTCTTCGTCCTCGGCCGGTGCGGCCACGATGGCCACGACGTCGCCGCCGGTGAACGTCTCGTAGGCACGGATCGACTCCTCGGCTGTGAGTGCGTCTTCGACGGCCGAGTGCGGTCCTTCGCCGACGAGGACCTCGACGCTGTCATATCCCGACAGCAGGTCGAGGTCGATCCCGAGTTCGGCAAACGGCGCGACGCGGTCGATCTCCTCGTCGACCTCCCGGAGTTCGGCTCGCAGCTCGTCTCGCTGGTCGTCGAGCCCGTTGATCCGGGTCCGGACGTTCTCGAGTCGGCTCTCCCAGTCCTCATCAGGCGTCTCGGGAGTGACGTCGTCTGCCTCGAGGCCGAGGGTGCTCTCGAGTGCCCGGACGGTCACGAGCTTCTCGGAGACGTCGTCGGCTCCCTCGATGGGGTTGCCGTTGTCGAACCCGTCCCAGGAGCCGTCGTAATCCGAGAGATGCACCAGGTTCAACTCGTGGACCGTCTCGATGACCTCGGGCATGACGCCCTTGGAGCCGGCCACCGAGACCTTGCTCATCCGCTTAGGTCTGAGCATGGACGTCCTCCTGGAACAGGGACACGACGTGTTCTGTCACCTCGTCGATTCGCGTTTCGGCGCGTTCTTCGAGTTTCCTGCGTTCGTCTTCGCCCTCCGCGAGGAGCTGTTGACACTCCTCGTCGATCTCCTCGCGGGCCTTCTCGAGTCGCTGTTCTTTCAGTTCACGCGCTTCCTGCTCGGCTTCAGAGCGGATCTGTTCGGCGCGCTCCCGGGCCTGGGCTATTCGCTCGTCGCGATCGGCCTCTGCCTGTGCGACGATGTCGTCGGCCTCCTCCTCCGCCGACTGGAGTCGTTCGAGAACCTCTGGCCTCGGCATAGTCTAAGCGTGTGAACGTTTGCGACAACGCGTATAAGGTAGTTGCGGAACCGTTCGATACCGCCACGGCGGCTGCCCGAGGAGAACGGCAGACATATTGGTCCCGCTTCGAAACGCACGACCGATGGGAATCCTCGAGAACAAGGCCCGTGCCCGGCTGTTCTACAAGTACCTCTCGACGGTGTACGACCGGATCAACCCGTTCGTCTGGACCGAGGAGATGCGAACCGAGGCGCTCTCTCTCCTCGAGTTTCCCGATGACGCGACGGTACTCGACGTCGGCTGTGGCACCGGCTTCGCCACCGAGGGACTGCTCGAACACGTCGACGAGGTCTACGCGCTCGACCAGAGCGAACACCAACTCGAGCAGGCCTACGCGAAGTTCGGCAAGCGGGGCTCGGTCAACTTCCACCGTGGCGACGCCGAACGACTGCCGTTTGCGACCGACACGTTCGATGTCGTCTGGTCGTCGGGTTCGATCGAGTACTGGCCGAACCCGATCCTCGCGCTCAGGGAGTTTCGCCGCGTACTGAAACCCGGCGGCCAGGCACTCGTCGTCGGACCGAACACGCCCGACAACCCGGTCACGAAGCGACTCGCCGACGCGATCATGCTCTTTTACGACGAGTACGAGGCCGACCGGATGTTCAAGACTGCCGGGTTCGAAGACGTCAGGCACCTGTTTCAGGGGCCGTCGTACAACCCCGACGTCGCGATTACGACGGTTGCTCGCGCACCGGAGACCGGACGGTCGTAGTCGGTACCGGATATCACGTCGCCGTCGCCTCGAGCGTCGCCACTGTCTGTCCGTCGACGGCGAGTCGGACGGTGACCTCGTCGCCGGCCTCGATCGTCGGTTCGTTCGTCGAGGCGACCACGAACGTCGCTCGTTCGCCGGTCGTCCACTGCGACTCCGTCGCCGCGTTGAACGGCCCACTCGGCGCGTTTTCAAAGCCCGTCGCTCCGACGAACGGAACCGGCGGTTGATGAGCGAGCGGTTCGCCGTCGACCTCGACCGTGACGGTGAGTTCTTCGACGTCGACGGGATCGCCGGCGACGTGCTCGATCGTTACCGTCCCGTCCGTCTCGACTGCGAGGGAAAACGCCGCGTTTGGGCCGGGCGACGGGAGCGACCACGCGCCGACGCTCGCAGCGACGACCCCTGCGATAACGACGGTGATCGCGACGAGCAACACGACGCCGACGGCGGGGCTTACGCTTCGGTTTCGGTCGGTGATCCCGATGTCACTCGGCGACACGGGGACGCTGGCTCTCCGCTCTTACTTGAACCTGCGGTCGCTTCCGTACTCCGTGGATCAGGAATCCGGCAGCGTCGCCGTCACGTTCCCCTCTGCCGTCGCCGCCGTCAGCTCGAACTCGCTCGCTGGCGGTACCACCCACAACGTGCCGTCGTCCGTCTCGTCGACTTCGTAGTCGTCGACGACGATCGTCGCGTCGACCGGTTCGTCCGTCTCGCGGTCGGTGACGGTCACCTCGAGCGGGCCGTTAGCTGGCGTCTCGTTGACCGACAGCTCGAGCGAGTCGTTCGTCCACGTTCGATCGGCGGGCGTCGTGGGAAGCTCCTCGACGGCCAGTTCCTGAACTTCGCGGTGGACGTCGCCGGTCCCGCCGTCGAGATACACCGTGAGGTCGCCCTGGACGGTCGGGAGGCTGGTCCGGTAGAGATTCGCTGCCGGGAATCCGACGGTCCCTCTCGAGCCGTCGGCGAGGTTGTCGGCCGCCCACGGGTACTGCTGGAGGACGTACTCCTCTGCCGCTCCGGGCGTCTCGAACTGATCGGGCTCGGTAGCGTCGCGGTTGTCGAACCGCGTCGTCTCGCGGACGTACGTCCCGCCGTCGATCGCGCCGATCGTGTAGCCGTCCTCGGACGTATCGACGACGACGTCGACCGACGTCGGCCCGCCAAGGTTGTGACTCGCCGCGTCGAGTCGCGTCCGGGTGGCGCTCTCGTGGCGTTCGAGTCGTGCCTGATCGGAGTCGACCGAGATGGAGTAGCCGGGCACTCGGTCGGCACGGTCATCGAGCCGGTTCAGAGCGTCCTCGAGCGCGGCGGCCTCGTTCGTGTTGCGAACGAACGTCCGGATCAACTCCGCGTCCGAGAGCTCGCCCTCGGCGTGGCGGCGTATCGCCTCCCGTTCGCGATCCTCGAGGTCGTCGATCCGGTCGCGGATCCGTTCGTGTCCGGCGTCGACTGCCTCCTGTTGCTCTTCGAACGTACGATCCACGAACTCGTCCTCGGCGACGAAGAGGTCGTAGTCGACCCGGAGTTCGTCGTCCTGGGTCGCAAGCGCCGTCCCGAGGTCGGGACCGGTGCCGGCGTAACCGCTTTCGGCGTCCTCGTGGAGGGCGAGCCTGTTCGTCGTTTCCTCGGCCGTGGTGGGATCCGGCGACATCGCGTGACTGGCAAGCGGCGCGGCCGAGACGACGGTGATGGCTGGCAACGACAGGGCTAAAAGCAACGCGAGGAGGGCTGAAGCCGCGTTGGTCATCGACCCGACAATCACACTCGAGGTACAAAAAGGAGTCGACACGTTCTATTGCGGTACGTTCGTCGCCACCGGGTGGTCGGCGACGGTGCTGGTACCGGGGCGTTTTTCCGGGTTGCTCTCTAAACGGTTGGTAGTAAATGACGACGGGACAGACCGGGCGTGCAACCGACGCCGACATGGAGTGGTGTTACGAGGCGGTTCACGGCGTCTCGCGGACGTTCTCGATCACTGTCGACCGACTCGAGGAGCCGATGGCGAGACACATCTGTCTCGGGTATCTCCTCTGTCGAGTTGCCGACACGATCGAGGACGCCGGTCACGTCCCGCCCGAGACACAGACCGAACTCCTCTCGACGTACGATCGGCTGCTCGACCCCGAGGACTCACTCGCGGTCGAGACGTTCATGGACGACGTCGAGCCATGGATTCCCGAAGAGCGCACCGACGACTGGGACGTCGTCGCGAACACGCCCCGCGTGCTGGCGACCTTCGAGTCGCTCGAGGCAGAGCCCCGCGAGATCATGCGCGACCCCGTCCGAGAACTCGTCGACGGGATGGCGATGTTCACCGACCGCTACGCCGACGAGGGCGGGCTTCGCTTACAGACCGTCGAGGAACTCGAGGAGTACTGCTGGTACGCCGCCGGCACCGTCGGCACGCTCATCACGGGACTGGTCGCTCGCGGTACCTCGCCCGATCGGGCCAGAGAGCTGCGCGAGAACGCCCGCTCGTTCGCGCTCCTGTTACAGCTCGTCAACATCGCCAAAGACGTCGAGCCCGATTATCGCGAGGAGAACAACGTCTACCTCCCCGCGGAGTGGCTCGCCGAGGAGAACGTCGACGTCGACTGCGTCGTCGAAGCGGACAATCACGGCGGCGTGACAGACGTCGTCCGGCGCGTGACCGGTCGTGCCGAACGGTACCTCGACGACGCCCAGCGCTATCTCGAGGTGTTGCCCGAACACCGCGGCAACACCCTCTCGGCGTGGGCGATTCCCTACTTGCTCGCCGTCGGTACGCTCCGCGAACTTCGCGAGCGGCCGGAGGACGTCGTCCGCGAGGGTAACGTCAAAGTTTCGCGCGCGGAAGTGTATGCCCTGCTCCAGCAGTTCGAGGATGGCGTCACACACGCGAGCATCGGTGATCTCCGCGAGGAGATGGCAGAGAAACCGCTGCATCGCTGATACGATACGGTCTGCTGTACCGAGGTATCGGAGAACAGCGAGCCGCCCTGCGGTTGCTCCGTACGAAGTATCGCGATCCGACGTCGGCCTCGAGTCGACGCTCGCCCGTCGTATCTGGTTCCGGCCGAACTCAGTCGTACTCGTAGAAGCCTTTCCCCGTCTTCTTGCCGAGTTCGCCGGCCTCGACCTTGCGTTTGAGGAGGTACGCCGGTTTGTAGCGATCGCCCAGCTCCTCGTGGAGGGTCTCGGAGGCGTGCAGACAGATATCCAGCCCGATCTGGTCGGCAAGCGTCAGCGGCCCCATCGGGACGTTCGTCCCCAGTTCCATCCCCGCGTCGATGTCCTCTTTCGTGGCGACACCTTCGTCGTAGGCGCGGATTCCCTCGTTGATCCAGGGCATCAGGATGCGGTTGGTGACGAAGCCGGGCTTGTCGTCGGACTCCCAGGTCGTCTTCCCCAGGTCCTCGGCGAGGTCGTGGGCTAACTCGACGGCCGCGTCGGCGCTTTTCTCGCCGACGACGATTTCGACCCCTTCCATTATCGGAACGGGGTTCATGAAGTGCAGACCGACGACCCGCCCGGGCGTCTCCGTGGCGGATGCGATCGACGTGACCGAGAGCGTGCTCGTGTTCGTTCCAAGCAGGACGTCCTCGTCGACGATCTCCTCGAGGTCGGCGAAGATGTCCTGTTTGACGTCCATCTCCTCGAGTGCCGCCTCGACGACGACGTCACAGCCCGCGAGGTCGGCAAGCGACGTCGTCCCCTCGATACGTTCGACGATCGCCTCGGGCGATTCGTCGAGGTGGCCTTTCGAGTCGAACCGCTCGAGGCTCCCCTCGATCGAGTCGAACCCGTTTTCGACGAACGCTTCTTCGATGTCACGCATCACGACGTCGTAGCCGTTCGTGGCAGCGACCTGGGCGATGCCGTTGCCCATCGTTCCTGCGCCGACGACGCCGATCCGGTCGATGGTATCACGCACCATATCGGGCCGATTCGCCGGAGGGTTACGTAAGTCTGCCGATGCAACTGGACCGGTGCAATATTTGACACGATCGCTGTGGATGGCCGCGCCGTTACGGGGTCGACTCGGTAACACGAGAAGATAACTTTCAAGGCGTGACGGTCCGAGTTACGGACGATCGGTGAATCGCGTGACAGAACACGTCGTCGACGACACGGAACCGACCGTCCGAACGCTCGACGCCGACGAGCGAGCGAGCCTCGAGGACGCAGGTATCGAGCCCGACGCCGTCCTCGAGAAGGAGTGTTCCTACCGGACCCTGCTCGATGCTGGCGTCGAGGAGGGGGTCGCAACGGCGCTCCGGCGGCGGCTCTCGCTGCCGTGGTCGTTCGAGTCCGACGGCGACCTCGACCGGCGTTCGAGCGAGATTCGCGGCCTCGGCGAGGAGGAACGGGCCTGGATCGCCGCAAGCGCCGACGAGGAGTGGCAGGCGTTCGAGGCGGCGCGCTCGCGAGCCGAGGACGAACCGACGCCGTCGGACGAGGAGGAACGGCCGTACCCACGACCGACGCCGGTGACCGCCGTCACGGCCGTCGGTCCCGACGATGCGTCTCGTCTCGCCGAGGCAGGCGTCGTCTCCGCCGAACGGCTCGCGACGATCGACGCCACCGCAGTGGCACGGGCACTCGAGTTGGACATCCTTCACGTCCGGACCTGGCGACACAACGCGCGAGAACTCGTCGCCGACTGACGATCGAGATCGCCCCGCTCGTCCGCCGACTCGGCTGTTAACTACGATCTGAAGTAAATTCATTGCACGACGACCATCAGAGATTTATACGGCCCTGTCGGAGCATTTAGCAGATGATTCCGATCGACGACTCCCCGATCGTCCGTGACGGTAAGGTACTCATTCTGGCGATGGACCACGGTCTCGAGCACGGACCGGTAGATTTCGACGAGGTACCGGAGAAACTCGATCCGTCGACGGTGTTCGAGACGGCGACTCACGACGCCGTCACCGCGATGGCCGTCCAGAAAGGCGTCGCCGAGGGCTACTACCCCAGCTACGAGGACGACGTCAACCTGCTGGCGAAGATAAACGGGACGTCTAACCTCTGGATGGGCGAGCCCGACTCGGCGGTCAACTGGTCGGTCGACTACGCTGCCGAGCTCGGTGCCGACGCCGTCGGCTTTACGCTCTACGGCGGCTCGAACCACGAGGTCGAGATGGCAGAAGAGTTTCGCGACGTCCAGGAAGCCGCCCGCGAGCACGACCTGCCGGTCGTCATGTGGTCGTATCCGCGCGGCCAGGGGCTGAAAAACGACACCAAACCCTCGACGATCTCGTATGCGACCCGCATCGGCCTCGAGCTCGGTGCCGACGTCGCGAAGGTCAAATATCCCGGCAATAAGGAGGCGATGGCCCACGCCGTCGACTGCGCCGGCGACATGAAAGTCGTCATGAGCGGCGGCTCGAAGACCTCCGATTACGAGTTCCTCTCGACGGTCGAGGCCGTTATCGACGCCGGGGCAAGCGGCCTCGCGGTCGGCCGCAACGTCTGGCAGCGCGAGGACCCCACGCGGATCCTCGACGCCTTGGAGAAGGTCATCTACGAGGGCGAAACCGCAGACGCCGCCCTCGAGGCGACCGAGTAGGATGACTGATCCAGTCGACGACGTCGTCGCCACGATCGCCCGCTCGGCAGCCGAGATCCGCCAGGGACTGGTCGGTCGCCGGGGCAAAGCCGACGAGGAGAACCCAAGCGGCGAGCTCCAGGCCGAGGCCGACGTCTGGGCCGACGACCTGCTCGCCGACCGGCTGTCGTCGATCGACGGCGTCGGCCAGTACGCAAGCGAGGAACGATCCGAGATCATCGACGGCGGGGACGAGAAGGTGTACGTCGCCGTCGACCCCCTCGACGGCTCGTCGAACCTGCAGTCGAACAACACGATGGGGACCGTGTTCGGTATCTACGACGAACCGCTCCCCGCACCGGGGTCCGCACTCGTCGCCTCCGGCTGGATCCTCTACGGGCCGATCACGACGATGGCCTACGCCCGCGACGGGGTCGTCACGAAGTACGAACTCACCGGCGGCGAGCGAACCGTCGTCGAGGACGACGTCACGCTTCCCGACGACCCGCTCGTCTACGGCTTCGGCGGCCGCGTCCCCCACTGGACCGAGGGGTTCCGTGAGTTCGCCCGCGAGGTCGAGTCCGATCCGAGCCACAAGCTCCGCTACGGCGGTGCGATGATCGGCGACGTCAACCAGGTGCTGACCTACGGCGGCATCTTCGCCTATCCCGCCCTCGAGGACAGCCCCCGCGGAAAGCTCCGCCTCCAGTTCGAGTGCAATCCGATCGCGTACCTCATCGAGGCGGCTGACGGGCGCTCCTCCGACGGGACCCAGTCGATCCTCGAGGTCGAGCCAACCGACCTCCACGACAGGGTTCCCCTGCACGTCGGCAACGCCGCGTTGATCGATCGCCTCGAGGACGTACTCGAGTGAGCCGAACCGGTCTCGTCCGGACTTTTCCTCATACGGACTGCTGTAACGATTTACCGGTGCAACCGCCGGACGTGTCGCGGTTGCGCCGGAACTGACTTACAGCAAACCGTATCACTCCCCGAACGATTCGTCGCCTCGCTCGTCGAAGCGTCGGCCGACGTCGATTTGAAAGTCTCCCAGCACGTCGCGACCGAGCAGTAGCGGATACGCCGACGACGACCGATCCTCGACCGTCGCGTCGACGGTGCGTTCGGTGCCGGCGATCCCGACGACGACGTCGACGACCGGCTGGCGGCCGTTCGTTCTGCCCTTGCTCGCCGCGGGATCGCTGACCTGAATGGGACCGGCGCCGATCGCCGCCGCGAGTTGCAGGTCGATGCGCGTTCGCGAGCGCCCCGTATCGGCGCGGCCGACCACGGCTCTCGTGTCGGTCGTGCCGCTAACGACGACGCGTTCGGTGAGGCCGACGGTCGCCGCGTCGCTCTCGGCCGACTGATCCGGCTTCGGAACGCAGGAGGGGACGGAGTCGTCCAGCGTCTCCCGGAGCGTCGCGACCCGGTCACCGTCGACCGATCCGCCGGCGCGTTCGATCGCAAGCGCCGCGATGTCGGGCGCCGGACTCCGGCGCGTCGCCCGTCTGGCGATTTCGTCGACGGTTTCTGGCAGCGATTCCGTGACGTCCTCGACGGTACCGCCGCGTGCGACGTTGGTTCGCCACTCCTCGTCGGCCGCGTAGCGGTACATCGCTCCCACGACGTCGTCGTCGACCACATAGACGCGAAGGTCCCGCGGTCGCTCGCCCGCTGTCCCGACCAGTTCCTGGAGGAACGCCCGGCGTGACCCGACGCTCCCGGTAAGCAGGTCCGTCCGGTCGACTTTCCAGGCGCCCCCGCCGTGAGTCCCGACGACCGTCTTGTAGACGTGTTCCTCGCCGAACTCGTGGCGAACGCGCGAGAGCGGTTCCGATCCGAGCGCGAGTGCCGTCTTGGGGACCGGAACGCCGTCTGCGACCAGCGCCGCGCCCGCCGCGATCTTGTGGGAGGCAAGCGCCGCGGTGTCGGGGTGGTTGACGATCGGGCGAAAGCGAGCGATCGCGTTCGCGAACCCGGCAGCTTCGGCCGGCTGTTGTGCAGTCGACAGCAACAGCCGGTTGATTATCACGTCCGCGTCCGGCTCCAGAACGAACCCCTCGTCCGTGAACCGGACGAGGACGTTCTTCTCGCGGAGCCAGACGGGTTCGTGGCCGAGGTCCTCGACGGCGTTGCAGATCGCTTTCGACTCCTTGCTATTGTGAAAGCTCAGGACGCCGACCCGGACGGTCATCGTTCGGTCACTCGAGTTCTGCCACCTCAAGCAGCGTCTCGATGGCGACGTCGGGCGAGACCGAGATCGAATCGATCTCTGCCTCGAGCAGGAACTCGGTGTATCCCGAGATCGTCGAGGGGGCGTCGCCACAGATGCCGACCGGCCGGTCGTGGTCGTGGGCCGTCTCGATCACCGACTCGATCGATCGCTTTACCGACTCGTCGGTCTCGTCGAACAGCGGGGCGAGTTTCTCCGAGTTGCGATCGACGCCGAGGGTCAGCTGGGTGAGGTCGTTCGAGCCGATCGAGAAACCGTCGAACAGCTCTGCGAACCGATCCGCGAGGACGATGTTCGAGGGCAGTTCCGCCATCACGTAGACGTCCATCCCGTCTCCCGAGAGGCCGTACTCCGCCATCAGGTCGAGGACGCGCCTGCCTTCCTCGACCGTGCGACAGAACGGGACCATCACGATCACGTTGTCGAGTCCGACGTCCTCGCGGACCTGCCGGAGCGCCTCGCACTCGAGGCGAAACGCCTCCTGGAACGCCTCGTCGTAGTACCTGGACGCGCCGCGCCAGCCGAGCATCGGGTTATCCTCTTCGGGTTCGTACCGCCGGCCTCCTTCGAGGTTGCGGTACTCGTCGGTCTTGAAGTCGCTTAGTCTGAAGATGACCTCGTCGGGATAGAACGCGGCGCCGATCTTCGCGACGCCGGTTCGTAACGCGTCGACGAACCGTTCTTCTTCGCCACGCTCGAGCAGCGCAAGCGGGTGATAGCCGACGTGAGACGTCACGATGAACTCCTCGCGCGCCAGCCCGATGCCGTCGACCGGCAGGTCCGCGAGCGCGAACGCCCGGCCGGGATCGCCGAGGATCAGCCTGACGTCGGTGTCGGTCTCGGGGAGGTCGTCGACGACTTCCTCGTCGACCTCGTACTCGAGGTCGCCCTCGTAGACGCGGCCGGTGTCCGTCGAGCAGTCGACCGTCACGTCGGTTCCGTCCGACAGCGCGTCGGTCGCATCTCCGGTGCGAACGATCGCCGGGATACCAAGCTCCCGGGAGACGATCGCGGCGTGGGAGGTCTTGCCGCCCCGGTCGGTGACGATCGCACTCGCGCGTTTCATGACGGGAACCCAGTCCGGATCGGTCATCTCCGTGACGAGGACGTCGCCCTCCTCGACCTGGTCCATCTCCCGGTGATCCGAGAGAACCCGGACCGTTCCGCTCGAGATCGCGTTGCCGATTGCGACGCCTTCGAGCAACTGCTCGCCCGTCTCATCGAGACTGTAGGTGCGGATGACGTTCGATTCGGTCGCCCCGTGGACTGTCTCGGGCCTGGTCTGGACGACGAACAGCTCCTCGAGATCGCCGTCGACGAGCCACTCGATATCCTGTGGCGTCTCGAAGTGCTCCTCGATTCGGGTCGCGTACGTCGCCAGCTCCCGGATCCGATCGTCGTCGAGCGCGAACGCCTCTCGCTTGTCCTCCGGCACCGACTCGAGTTTGGTGCCGCCGTTTCGACGGACCATTCGCTGGGACTTGCCGCCGAGTTCTTTCTCGACGATTCCCGTCGTCGGCTTGAAGACGACGTATCTGTCGGGGTCGACCACACCCTGGACGATCGGTTCGCCGAAGCCGTAGGCCGCCTCGATCGTGACGACGTCGTCGAAGCCGGTGTCGGGATCGAGGGTAAAGAGCACGCCCGAGGACGCCAGGTCGGCCCGCCCCATCTTCTGGACCGCGACGGCGAGTTTGACCTGGAAGTGATCGAAGCCCTTGTTCTCGCGGTAGGCGATCGCCCGATCGGTAAACAGCGACGCGAAGCAGTGTTTGATCGACTCGAGCAGTTCGGTCTCGCCGGCGACGTTCAGGAACGTCTCCTGCTGGCCAGCGAAGGAGGCATCGGGGAGGTCCTCCGCGGTCGCGGAGCTCCGGACGGCGACTTCGGGGTCGTCGATCTCGAGGCGTGACGCCAGCGCGTCGTAACGGTCGACGATCGCGGACGCGAGCTCTTCGGGCATCGTGGCCTCCGAGATCGTCCGCCTGATTCGCTCGCCCTGTTTCTGGAGATCGGCGACGTCCTCGACGTCGAGTCCCTCGAGTTCGTCGGCGATCGTCGCCTCGATCCCTGTCTCCTCGACGTAGTAGTCGTAGGCCGACGCGGTCGTCGTGAACCCCGGCAGGACCGGCACGTCGAGAGAGGCGAGTTCGCCGAGGTTCGCGCTCTTGCCACCGACCGCTGCCGTGTCCTCGCCGCTGCAGTCTTCCAGCCACTGGACGAATTCGGTCTCGGTCATCGATTTGGCGATCCGACTACGAGTACGGCAATAAAGCAGTGGGGAGACTGTGCCCCACAACTGATACCAGTACCGTCGTGGTAGGACCGGTACCGACGATGCACCCGCCCTCGCTCCCGGACCGATCGATCGAGGCGTACGCTGCCGTGACGGATGACGATCGGCTCGAGCGGCTCCGAGAACTCACAGCGACGCTCGAGGACGCCCGCATCCTCCATCTCAACTCGACGGCGACCGGCGGCGGCGTCGCGGAGTTGCTCCGGTCGATCGTTCCCCTCTGTCGTGACCTCGGTCTCGACGATAACTGGCTCGTGATGGACGCCGGCGACGACTTCTTCGAGGTGACGAAGGCGATCCACAACGGGCTCCAGGGCAGCGAATCGCCGCTGACCGAGGCGATGAAAGCGACCTATCGCGAGGTAAACGAGCGAAACGCCGCCGAACTCGAGAAGACCTACGACGTCGTCGTGATCCACGACCCACAGCCGCTGGGTGCGATCGAGTCGATACGCGAGACGATGCCGGAGGCAGCGATCGTCTGGCGCTGTCACATCGACCTCACCGATCCCGTCGAGGAGTACCTGACGTTCGTCACCGACTACGCCGAGCAGGTCGACTACGCGATCGTCAGCCGATCGGCCTACGGGGCGGCGATCGATGGCCCGGAGACGAGCGTCGTCCACCCCTCGATCGACCCGCTGACGGCGAAGAACCGGTCGCTGGACGAGGAGACGGCAACGGCAGAGTGTGACCGACTCGATCCCCTCTCGTTCGACGCGCCGCTCGTGACGCAGGTGTCGCGGTTCGATCCGTGGAAAGACCAGTTCGGTACCCTCGAAATCTACCGTCGCGCCCGCGAGTCGATTCCGGAGCTGCAACTGGCGCTGGTCGGCGGGATGGCCGGCGACGATCCGGAGGGGCTAGAGCTGTACGAACGGGTCGCCGAGGAGGCGGTCGACGATCCGAACGTGCACGTGCTGACAGACCTGCCGGATACGGCGGTGAACGTCCTGCAGCGTCGGTCCGACGTCGTCGTCCAGAAGTCTCTCCGCGAGGGGTTCGGCCTCGTCGTCTCGGAAGCACTCTGGAAGCGTACCCCGGTGGTCGGTTCGAACGTGGGCGGCATCCCGCTTCAGATCGAGGACGGCCACAACGGCTATCTCGTCGAGCCCGAGGACGTCGAGAGCGCCGCGGACCACGTCGCCGGCCTCCTCGAGGACGACGAACGTCGACGACGGTTCGGCGAACACGCTCGCGAGCACGTCCGCGATCGGTTCCTGTTGCCCCGCCAGCTCGAGGAGCTACTCGAGATCTTTCTCGAGGTGTGCGACCTCGAGTCGTGATCGCTGTGAATCGTCTTTGCGAATGTCAGCACTCAGTTAGGCATAAATATCTCGACAAGTGAGCGTATATTGTAATATCGCTCGAGTTTAGCCCTCGTTCTGAACGACGAGGCTGTGCTGGTGTGTCGGTCTGCTATCATTCCCTACACCATTATCTGACGAGACGGTGAGTGGCTACCCATGAGTCGGCTCATCGAGCGGGTGCTGATACCGACCGACGACAGCGACGGAGCTCTTTCGGGGGCGAAACGCGGGATCGCGCTCGCATCGCGGACCGGTGCCGACGTCCACGTCCTCTCGGTCGTCGAGACTGGCAACGAGCCGCCAGAGTACGACGACGAACTGCTCGCCTCGCTCGAGGCGCAGGCGGAGGGGGCGGTCGAGACGGTCGAGCAAATGGCCCGTGACTACGACGAGGAGGTCGACGTGACGACTGTGGTCAGACGTGGCATTCCGTTCCAGTCGATCAGGGAGTACGCCAACCGACGCGAGATCGACGTCGTCGCTATGGGAACGACGGGACGGGCCGGGATCGACCGAATCCTGCTCGGCAGCGTCACCGAGAACGTCCTCCGGACCGCTCGAACGCCCGTGCTCGCGGTGCCCCCGAACGCGGACCAGCCCGCGATCGACGACGTGGCGTTCGATCGGCTCCTCCTGCCGACCGACGGCAGCGACGGCGCCGAGATCGCAGCCGAGTGGGGGATTGCCCTTGCAGATCGGTTCGAGTCGACCGTTCACGCGCTGTACGCCATCGACACGAGTCCCTTCTCGGCGATCGGTGACGAGGTCCCGGAGGCGCTCGGACACCGAGGGGAAACGGCGGTCGAGTCCGTCCGGAAGCGTGCCGGCGACGCCGACGTCGACGCCACCGGATCGATCGCGACCGGGTCGCCGACGGACGTCATCCTCGAGTACGCGACCGACGAGGACGTCGATCTGATCGTCATAGGGACCCACGGCAGGACGGGAATCGGACAGTGGTTCCTGGGGAGTGTCACCGAGAACGTCGTTCGTCAGGCCGACGTCCCGGTGTTCTGTGTACCCGTCAGCGCCGACTCGCCGTGATGGTCGTCGTCGCGTTCGGCCACGGCCGATCCGTCACTTCGGAATCCGCGTGTACTCGCCGATCATCGCCTCGACGAACTCGCGGTCGCCGAGCGTGGCTCCGTCGTCGACGATCGATCGCTGCAGGGTCGTTCCCTCGAGCGTCGCGTCCGGGAAGACCACCGCCCGCTCGAGGTCGGCGTCGACGACGGTCGCGTCTGCCATGACGTGGACGTTCGATCCGATCGTCGCGTTCTCGACAGTCGCCGAGTCGACGACCAGCGACTCGCCGTCCAGTTGCCAGGAAACGGCGTCTAAGTAGCTCTCCCGCGTACCGACGTCGAACCAGCTGCCGTCGAACGCGTAGGCGTAGGTCGGCTCCCGGGCCTGGAGCCAGGAGACGAACCAGCCGGGTTCGTCCGGGTCGTTGCCCTCTTCGAGGTACGTCTCGAGCAACGACAGCGTCTCGCGGGGAAACGCGTAGCAACCGATCGAGACGCGCGTCCCCGGCGGGTCGTCGGGTTTTTCCTCGAAGTCGACGACGCGATCGTCCTCGAGATCGACGACCCCGTAGGACCTGGCCCGTTCCCGGTCGCCGACGTCGTAGACGGCGATCGTCGGCCCTTCGCGTCGGTCGAAGTACTCGAGGAAGTCCGCGATCGAAAAGTCGAAGACGTTGTCGCCGGCGATCACCAGCAGGTCGTCGTCGACTCCCTCGCGCTCGACCAGCTGGCCGAGTGCCCCGACGACGCCAAGTTTCTCGTCTTCAGCGTGCGTCTCCTCGATCGACAGCCGCGGTTTGTCGTAGTCGCCGTCGGCCAGGTGGGCCTCGAAGTCGGGAGCGAAGCGTTCGTTCGTGCTGACGTAGACCGTCTCGATCCGGTCGTCGGCCTCGAGTTTGGCGTACAGTCGATCGAGGACGGTGGCCCCCCCGAGCGGGAGGAACATCTTCGGGCGGTGTCTCGTGATCGGCCACAGCCGGGTCGCGTAGCCGCCGGCGAGGACGACGGCGTTCATCGGCTCACCTCGCCGGTCGCTCCCGGCTGTCGACCCCGTCGTTTCGGCTCGGCCTGCGCGAATCGACTCGGTTCGCGTCCGTCGAACGGTCGCCTGTGTACACGCATACGTATCCGGGCGGTCCCCTCCGAACTCCCACGACGTCAGGTATAACGTTTTCACCCCCGCGATCCCCGGCTGGACCGACCCACAATCGTGGCGACCGGTTCGACCCGATCGACGGCCGGTGCGTATCGGGCACAGCATTAACCCGCTGGGTATGGGAGTAGCCGGCGAGATGACCGACGCCCGCACCCAACTCGAGGCCGACGTCGACGCACTCGAGGGTTTACCGGTGTTCGTCGCCTACAACGCGAACGTCGACGCGATCGTCCGGGTCGACGAGGAACTCGAGTCGTTTCTCGAGCGGCCGTCCGATCCCGGAACGGCGCTTCCCTCGAGCCCGCTCGAGTCCAAACGCGAACTCGCGGCGGCGATCGCGCACACGATGGCGGCCGGCCGGGGCGACGAGATCGCGATGGCAGACGCGTTCGCGCGGACGCTCGAGGCGGAACTCGAGCCCGACAGCCAGCAGATGGGCGGTCAGGCGGGGATCATGACGAACCTGCTCACCGCGCTGGGGACGTCGCCGATCACGTACACGTACCTGGTCTCCGAGCGACAGCTCTCGATGTTCGAACGCCCCGACGAGGTGGGGTATCCGACCGTCGAGGACGGACAGGTGCGCTACGTTCCCCTGCCCGACGCCGTCAACACGGATCGGACGAAGATCAACTGGGTGTTCGAGTTTCGGAAGGGTGACGACCTCTTCGGCGTGACTGCACGGGAAGATACCCGGTTCATCGCCGCCTCGAGACCGCCGGAGTTCGACCTGAGCGCGGGCGAGCTCGACGAGCGAGTCGGCCAGGTCGGCGAGGTCGTCGACGGCGCGTTACTGGCGGGGTATCACAACCTCACGCCCGACCACGTCGAAGACGGCTACGAGGAGACACACCGCCACGCACGCGAGGTCATCCGCCGACTCCGGTCGGGAGGCGACGTCGACGTCCACATCGAGTACGCCGTCACCCACGACGACGACCTCAGAGAGAGCATGTACGAGTGGATCTTACCGGCGGCGAACGTCGTGGGCGCGGACACCCACGAGCTGACCATGCTCCACGACGACGCGGGGATCGACGCCGTCGCAGAGCCGCCGTCGGAGGCGACACCGTTCGAACCGGACGAGATTCTCGACCACTACCGGATGCTCGAGGCGGTCCGCGAGGAACTCGGCGTCGACTGTCTCCAGTTGCACGCGATGGAGTACCACCTCGCCGTGATGGAATCGTATCACTCGCCGGAGGCGCTTCGCCGGGGGCTCGAGTTCTCCGCCGTCAACGCCGCAGCCAAGGCCGCGAAAGGTGAGATAACGTCACCCGCGGACCTGGAGACCGGACTCGAGTACGAGCCCTCGGCGATGGGGCGGGACGCAATCGAGTTGCTGGCAGATCATCTCGGCGAGACGGCCGAGGATGGGGTTCTCGTGACCCCCACAGTGGCTGCCTGTCCCAACCGCGTCGTCGACGACCCGGCGGGAACGGTCGGCATCGGCGACATCGTCTCGTCCTCGAGTTTCGTCCTCGAACTCGCCGTTGCCAACGACCGCGGCTGAGACCCACTCATACGGATGGCTCAGTCCGATTCGAGACGCGCCCACGGCGAGGTCACCTGGACGTACGCGACGACGCCTACCAGAAGCAGGAGGTAGAACTGCCACCGCGTCCAGCTCCCCGAGAGCGCGAGCAACGTCACGAGCAACACCCACAGTGCAATCGCGAGGAGGTCCGCGAGGAGCCGCCAGCCGTTCGCAACGATCGTTCGCCAGCGACTCGTGCGTGTCATGTTCAGAAGTGATAGCCGTACTTCTCGGTCAGTCGGTAAGCGGCGGTGCCCCAGACGTAGTTCTGTCCCGGCCACCACGTCCGGGCGTTGTTGAATCCCGCGATGAGGACGCCGTCTTCGATCGCCTCCGGATCGGGATGGTAGCTCACCGAACCGCTGTCGCCGTCGGTCATGTCCATCTCTTCGCCCCACCGAATCTGGTCGCGCCGGCAGTACTCGTCGGTGAGACAGGTCACCGCGTCGATCCCCTGGATGTCGCCGGTCGTATGCCCCGTCATAGTGCCGACTTTCTCGAGCGGTTCGTCTTCGGCGACGAGAGTGGCTAACCCGAGCCGGGTGAACTGACCACGGACGCGTTCGGTGACTGCTCCGTCGAGTCTGCTATCGGGTTCGTAGCCGTCGACCGGGGCGGCGACGACGACGTCTTCGACGGGATGGTCGTGACGAATGCGTGCGACCTCGACCTGATCTAGATCCTCGTTCTCCCGATCCAGGATCGGGACCTCGAGAGGCTCGTCACGCGGGTCGTCGATCGACGCGTAGGCGTGACTTGCCGTCGCGAAGCAGGGTCCCTCAGTCGGGTGATACAGCGCCGGCGCGAGCGTCGCTAAGTCGCCGTCGGTCTGGCAACCGATCCCGCCTGGAATGGGCTCGCTTACGGTCTCGGCGAACGTGGGCGTGACGTCTTCGTGACCGTCCTCGAGTTCCTCGACCGTCTCGACCACCTCGACGTCGTGAGGGATCCCCTCGAGGAGCCGTCCGATGGTGTCGATCGCCCGATCGAACTCCTCGGCGACGATCTCGACCGAGATACGTGCGCTGCCGGAGTCGTAGCCGCCGGGTACGACCGTGCTGCCGAGATAGCCCGCGATCGGCGTCTGAGCGAGGAGATCGTTCAACTCGACGGCCTTCGTGACCGCAGCGTACCAGTCTTCGGGAACGGGTCGAGTCCGTTCGGTGATCGAGGTCGGATCCGACGGATCGTCCCTGACCAGCGCCGTCACGACGGGGATCGTCTCACTTCCGGCCGAGAGAAACTCCTCGGCACCGAGTGCGTGTGCCACTCCCAGCGCGTACGCGCCGGTCCCGACCGTCCGGAGGAACTCGCGCCTGCTCGCCCCCTCGAGTCGCTCACGAACCGTCGCGATTCGATCGTCGGAATCCTGTTCTGACATGCTTCGATAGCCGCCTGGACGAGTCGTGAGCCGACAGTGACGGGTGGACACGCCGAGATCTCGAGACGAACTGTCGCCTTCGGCGAATCGGACGGTTTCGTGTCGACTCTCGTAAACGCCCACGTACCGGCTGATCGCGGTCTAGCGATACTCTCGGTGGTAGTACCGAAGGTCGTTATGCCTGCATTCTACGCTATTGATAACCGCTGTCGTGCGGTTGCGACACGACTCCCGCCGTCTTCGTCGGACGGCTACCGACCGACGCCACCAGCAGGTTTTTTCGCTCGGTCGTCCTACGTGTGGCTGTTTCACATGCCACCGGAGTTTACCGAGTCGGAGACCGAACTGAGCCACGAGGCGTGCGAGGAGATCCTTCGGGACCGGGGAACCGGCGTTCTGTCGCTCGCCAGCGGAGACGAGGCGTACGCGGTGCCGATCTCGTTTGGCTACGCAGGAGAGACGGAGACGGTCTACGTGAGCTTTCTCGGCTACTCGGCCGACAGCGAAAAGGTCGCATTCGCCGAGGACACCAGCCGTGCGTCGCTCGTGACGTACGACGTCCGCGGGAAGTTCGACTGGACGAGCGTGGTGGTCCGTGGACCGATCCGCGAGATCGACGACGACGAGTGGGACGGTCTCGTCGATGCCATCGAGGACAATGCCTGGTATCCGAGCCTGTTCTCCACGTCAGACCCGCAAGGGAAACTGCGCGGGTTCGCACTTACGGTCGAAGAACTCAGCGGACTCGAAGACGACTCGGGCGCCTGACATCCACCACACGGCTAAAGCCGATGGGCTTTCGCCTCGCTACCGCTGTAATCGGGCCGCTTTTTCGAGTGCTGACAGGCGACGCCACGACCGTCGACGTCACTCGCCCATGACGGCGATCTCGTCTTCGAGCCACTCGCGGAACCAGCGGACGCGTTTGAGTCGCTGGTGGGCGATGCTCTCGGCGGTATCGCTTCGGACGCGGTTTGCAGCGTCGATACCCCGTTCCATCACCCGATCGACCATTTCGTCGGCGTCCATGTGAGACCGTGCCTCATAGCCCATCCGCAACAGAATCAACGCCGTCCCGTTCGCGCCGACTTTATCGAGCAGGTCGGCCTCGACGAGACACTGGGCCTCGAGCGTGAGGTCCTCGAGATCGCCCTGGTAGGAGTGGTTCTCGATGGCACGACACACCTGCTCGACGAACGACTCTGGATACTCGCCACGAGACTCGAGGTACTCTCTGGCGACGCGTGCGCCGGCTTCGGCGTGCAGTTCCTGATCGGTCTCGAGTTTCGCCACGTCGTGAAAGAGGGCAGCGACGCGCGTGACGTCGACGTCTGCGCCTTCGCTGCGGGCGATCTCCTCGGCGAGGTCGACCACGTTGAGGATGTGGTTGTGCCGGTACTCCGCCGAGTGCCAGGGGTACCAGCGCATCCGTCCGCCCTCGTCTTCTTTCTCGACGCTGGCAGCGAGATATTCGAAGACGAACTCCTGCATCGCCTCGAACTCGGCGTCGCTTACCTTCGTTTCTCTTATTTCGACGCCCACGAGAGATCCCTCCGCAGCATACGAGCGGTAGTCATTATACGAATGATAGGCCGATTCGCTCTTTAGCCTTTGGTTCGGTTGCTTCGCTGTGAAAGGCTCGGACAACGCCGCCCTCGGACGGCCAATCTCGTGACGTTCGTGCCAACCGATACGTCTGTCCGGGACGGTGTGCCCGGCCCTCTCGACGGCGTCGTCACGGCTCGCGGTCGGGAGTACAGCGGCTGTCGCGACAGGTACGATCACTGCCACGAACGACGAGACGAGGAATGTCGAAACAATCCTTGGTATTTTCCGTTAAAGTCAAACGAGAGCGTCCGAAACACTGTAGCATGGGTAGCGAACAAGAGCAGGAATCGATCCGGTGTCTGGTAGCCAAAGTCGGTCTCGACGGTCACGACCGTGGCGCACACGTCATCGCACGTGCGTTTCGCGACGCCGGATTCGAAGTGATCTACTCCGGGTTGCACAAGGCTCCGGAGGAGATCGTGCAAGCGACGGTCCAAGAGGACGTCGACGTCTTGGGTATCTCCATCCTCTCGGGAGCACACAACACGCTCATTCCGAAGATCATGGACGGCTTAGAGGAGTACGACGCGGCAGCGGATACGCTCGTACTGGCCGGCGGCGTCATCCCGGACGAGGACAAGGAAGGATTGAAAGAAGAAGGCGTCTCGGCGGTGTTCGGTCCCGGCACCTCCATCGATGAGACGATCGAGTTCGTCCGCGAGAACGCCCCGGAGCGATGAACGAAAACGACGAGCAACTGCTCGAGGAACTGCTTGCCGGCAAGCATCGGGCGCTCGCACGGACGATCTCGAAGATCGAGAACCGCTCGCCGGGATATCGGGCCCTCGTCTCGGCGCTGTACAGCCATACGGGAAACGCCGACGTGGTCGGAATTACTGGCAGTCCAGGCGCGGGAAAGTCGACGCTCGTGGATAAACTCGCCGAGACCTACCGCGATCGAGGTGAGACGGTCGGCGTGATCGCCATCGACCCCTCCTCGCCGTTTACCGGCGGCGCGGTGCTCGGTGACCGCATCCGGATGGCCTCGACGGTCGGCGACATGGACGTCTTCGTCCGGTCGATGAGCGCACGCGGCACCCTCGGAGGGCTGTCGACGGCGACCGCAGATGCCGTCAAGGCGATGGACGCCTTCGGCAAGGACAAGATCATCATCGAGACCGTCGGTGCGGGCCAAAACGAGATCGACATCGTCCGCACCGCAGACAGCGTCGCCGTCCTCGTTCCGCCGGGCTCTGGCGATTCGATCCAGACGCTCAAAGCCGGCATCTTAGAGATCGCGGACGTCTTCGTCGTCAACAAGTCCGATCGACCCGGCGCGGACCGGACGGTACAGGAACTCTCGGAGATGATCGAACTCGGTGAGGGCACAAGTTTCGGCGGCACTGGCCATCACGGCGCGGACGCGATGGACGTCCACGGCGGCGACGCCGACGACGACGTAGACGAGACGGATACGGACGACTGGACGCCGTCGATCGTCGAGACCGTCGCCACGGAAGGCGACGGCGTCGACACGTTCATCGAGGCACTCGCCGACCACCGCGCGTACCTCGAGTCCTCGGGCGAACTCGCCGAGAAGGCCCGCCAGCGATACGCCGAGGAGATCCGAACCCTGCTTCGTGAGGACGTCCACGCCCTGCTCGAGGACGAACTCGAGCGAGCCGGCGGCATCGGCGAACTCGCAGAGGCCGTTCGGCAGGGCGAGACCGATCCGTACGCGATCGCCGGCGACGCGTTAGCGCCCGTCGAGGAGTGCATCGATACGCTCGAGCGCGAACCCCTCGAACCGATCGACTGAGTGTCGTCCCCAGATCTAAGCCCGTTGCCGTCGAAACTGGCGGTATGACGCTTCGAACGGCACTCGCCGCCACCACCGGTGCGGTTGGGGCGGCGGTCGTCGGGAATCGGTTGCTCGAGCGACGCGCTGGCGAACTCGAAAACCCGCTGTCTGGCGTCGAGCGCGAGTACCGCTGGCGCGGGATGACCGTCACCTACACGACGGCCGGCGATCCGTCGGATCCGGAACTTCTCCTGTTACACGGCGTTCACGCGGCGGCAAGTAGCTACGAGTTCGAGCCGATCTTCGAGATGCTGGCCGAGCACTTCCACGTGATCGCGGTCGACCTCCCCGGATTCGGCCGGTCTGACCGGCCGCCGCTCGTCTACTCGCCGACGATCTATACGGCGTTCGTCCGTGCGTTCGTCGCCGACGTGACCGACGAGCCGATCGTCGTCGCCTCCTCGCTGGCCGGTTCGTTCGTCGTTGCCGCCGACGAGATCGAGACCGAGATCGATCGCCTCGTGTTGATCTGTCCGACCGCCGAGACGGCTCGCGAGCGTCCGTGGCTGCGAACGCTCCTCAGGACGCCGATCGTCGGATCGACGCTGTTCAACGCCCTCGCGAGCAAGCCGTCGATCCGGCGCTTTCTCGAGCGGGAGGGGTACTACGATCCGGCCAGCATCGACGCCGACGAACTCGAGTACGCCTGGCGAAGCGCCCACCAGCCCGGGGCGCGTTTCGCCCCGGCGTCGTTCGCTGCGGGCACGCTCGATCCCGACGTCGATCTCGAGGCCGACCTCGCCGCTCTCGACGTCCCCGTGACGCTCGTCTGGGGGCGAGACGCCGAACTCGTCCCGCTCCGGGAAGGCCGGGAGCTGGCCGAAGCCGCAGACCTCGAACTGGTCGTGATCGACTACGCGACGCTGTTACCCCACGCCGAACACCCCGAGGCGTTTCTCGAGTACGTCGAGTCGGAGCTTCCTCGAGCGTAACGGAGACGGCGTCGCTCGCGCCGATGTCGCTGTCGACGAGCTGATCGCCGCGGCACCTGCAGGCAACAGATACAGTCTCGTCTCTCCCGGATCGTCTACTGTATGTCTCCGAACATAACCGGCGACGACGAAGGAAAACGTGTCGTCAACGCAAACGGCGAGAAGATCGGTCTCATCGAAGACGTCGAGGGCGGTACCGCCTACGTCGATCCCGACCCCGGCATCACCGACACTATCGCGTCGAAACTCGGCTGGGGCGACGCCGACGAGGAGACCTACGCCCTCGAGGAGTCAAACGTCGAATCGGTCACCGACGACGAGATTCGACTGCAACGCCTCTAGGCGGACCACCACACCGTCACGACGCTGTTTTTGACGACGGACGACGAATGCCAAATGCCGAACCGGGAGTCGCCGTCGTTATCGTGGCCGGAGCGTAAGCACCCGTTCGTCGGTCGTCTCGGAGATGCCGACTGCGGGTTCGACTGTGAGCCCGTTCTCGATCTCTTCGAGGTCGACGCCAGCGACCTGACCGGTCACGCGAACGGGGCCGAAGTCTGCGACCGCGGTCGCGTAGGGGGCGTCCTCTTCGAACGCCGGCGTCGGGACGTGCGTGATCGTGAACGTCTCGACCTCGCCGCCTGCCGGCAGCGGTCGTTGCTCGAGGTCGGTCGCGCCACAGTCCGGACAGACCCGGCGGGGCGGTAGGGAACCGTGTCCCTCGGGACACTCGAGGTAGTACGGCTCGTCGTCCTCGAGGGCGTCGAGCCATTCGTCGAAGGCACCGTCTCGCGGTTCGTCGCTCATGCGACCACCTCCAGAGCAAGCACTGGCGTAGTCGCTTTCACGTCGCTCATGCGACCACCTCCAGAGCAAGCACTGGCGTAGTCGCTTTCACGTCGCTCATGCGACCACCTCCAGTACGTGAACCGTCGCACTCGCGACCGTGCCACCCGCGTTGTGGGTGAGGCCGGTCGTCGCGTCGGACACGGCGTCGCTGTTGACGTGATCGCCACGCAGCAGCGACGCCATCTCGGCGATCTGGGAGACGCCGGTCGCGCCGACGGGGTGGCCTTTCGCTTTGAGCCCGCCGGAGAGATTGACCGGCGTCTCGCCGTCGGCGGTCGTCCGCCCCGCTCGAGCCGCCGAGACCCCCTCGCCGACCGGCTCGAGCTCGAGCGCCTCGAGGGCGAGCACCTCGGCGATCGTAAAGCAGTCGTGGACCTCGGCGAGGTCGACGTCGCTCGCCTCGAGGCCGGCGTCTGCATAGGCCTCTTTACCTGCTTCGCGTGCAGCAGGCGAGCGGGCGAGGTGTTCGCGATCGTGCAAGGCGATATTGTCCCCGCCCTGGCCGGTACCGGTGATCGCGACCGGCGCGTCCAGGTCGTGGGCCTCGACGTAGGACTCGCTCGCGAGCACGACCGCCGCCGCCCCATCAGAGATCGGACAGGAGTCGTACAGCCCGAGCGGCGAGGAGACCGGCGGCGCCTCGAGGACGTCTGCGACGTCGATCGCCTGCTGGTACTGGGCCTTCTCGTTCTCGAGGGCGTTCTCGTGATTCTTGACCGCGACGTGTGCGAGGTCCTCGCGGTCGCCGCCGAACCGTTCGAAGTACGCCTGAGCCATCAGCGCGTACGCGCCAGGGAAGGTCATCCCTGCGCGTACCTCCCAGAGATCGTCGGCGGCGATCGCGAGCGCCTCGGTCGCACCCGCGGTGCCGAGGTTCGTCATCCGTTCGGCACCGCCGACGAGCAAGACGTCGTTCTCGCCGTTGCGGATGCGCATGGCCGCTTCACGGACGGCCGTCCCGCCGGAAGCACACGCCGACTCGTATCGCGTCGCCGGAGCCCGTACGCCTGCGGCTTCTGCCATCAGCGGCCCCTGGTGACCCTGGTGTTCGGACAGTTCGCCCATGAAGTTGCCGTAGAGAACGCCCTCGACGTCCTCTCGGGGAACTCCGGAATCGTCGAACGCCTCGATGCTCGCCTCGCCGAAGAGGTCCCGGCCCGTCCGTTCGGCGAAACTGCCGAACGGCGTGAGACCGACGCCGACGACTCGTACGTCACTCATACACACCCACTATAGCGAACCGAGACGTTAATACCTCGCGGTTGGTACGCACGCCTTACGCGACGTTTCTCTCGGCCTACCATCTTCGTTCCCGGAGTTTATACGCCAAACGATCCCATTCGAGGACATGAGCGACGTCCCGTTCGATCTCGACCTGCTCGCGGAACTGACCGAGACCTCCGGCGTGCCGGGCTACGAGGACCGCGTTCGTGACCTCGTCCGGCGCGAACTCGAAGACAGCGTCGACCGGCTCGAGACCGACGCGATGGGCAACGTCGTCGCCACGATAGCGGGCGAGACTGACTACGCCGTCGCCGTCGCGGCTCACATGGACGAGATCGGGTTCATGGTGCGACACGTCCGCGGCGACGACGACGGCTACGGCTTTCTCGAGCTCGATCCGCTCGGCGGCTGGGACGCCCGCGTCCTCAAAGCCCAGCGGGTCACCGTCCACACCGAAGACGGCGACCTGCCGGGCGTGATCGGTTCGCCGCCGCCACACACGTTAGACGAGGACGAACGCGAGGAGACGCCCGACGTCGAGGACGTCTACGTCGACCTCGGGCTCCCGACTGAGGTGGCCAAAGAGCGAGTCTCTCCCGGTGACCTCGTGACGATGGACGCCTCGACCGAGCGCGTCGGCGAGACGGTCACCGGGAAGGCACTCGACGACCGGGTCTGTCTGTTCGCGATGCTCGAGGCCGCCCGCCGGATCGAGGAGCCGGAGGTGACGATCCACTTCGCCGCCACCGTCCAGGAGGAAGTCGGCCTTCGCGGCGCTCGCGCGCTCGGGGTCGACGTCGATCCCGACCTGGCGATCGCACTCGACGTCACCGTCGCCAACGACGTCCCCGGCTTCGAATCCGGCGAACACGTCACCCGGCTGGGCGAGGGGACGGCGATCAAGCTCAAAGACTCGAGCGTCATCACCAACCCGAAGGTCCACCGACGGCTGCAGTCCGTCGCCGACGAGGCGGATATCGACTACCAGCTCGAGGTCCTACCAGCGGGCGGAACCGACACCGCGGGCTTTCAACACACATACGGCGCGAAACCCGTCGGCGCGATCTCGGTCCCGACGCGATATCTCCACACGACAACCGAGACCGCTCACGTCGACGACGTCGCCGCGACGATCGATCTGCTCGCGGCCTTCCTCGAGCGCGAGGACGGCGAGACGGACTACACGCTCTAGCTGGATCGCTCGCCGGGCCGGTTGGATCGACACGTCGGCTGTGAGTCGGTACCGCTGGGACCGCAAGACGGTTCGCGGTTGCATCCCGCTCCATTATGCCGCCGGTCGTCGACACGTGACGTATGACGGATCTCGTCACGTTCGGCGAAACGATGCTCCGGCTGTCGCCGCCCCGGCACGAACGTCTCGAGACTGCGACCGCGCTCGATGTCCACCCGGGCGGTGCCGAGAGCAACGTCGCGGTCGCCGCCTCTCGTCTCGGCGTCGATGCCACGTGGCTCTCTAAGCTGCCGGACTCTCCGCTCGGTCGTCGGGTGGTCTCCGACCTGAACCGGTACGGACTCGAGGCCGACGTCGTCTGGTCCGACTCCGGCCGACAGGGCACCTACTACCTCGAGATCGCAGGCGGTCCCCGGGGAACGAACGTCGTCTACGACCGGGCCGACGCCGCGGTGACGACCGCGACGGCGGACGAACTGCCGACCGAGACGATTCGAGACGCGGAGCTGTTTCTCACGAGCGGCATCACGCCCGCGCTGTCTGCGACGCTCGAGCGAACGGTGACCGATCTGCTCGAGATCGCACGGGAGGCGGACACGCGAACCGCCTTCGACGTGAACTATCGAAGCAAACTGTGGTCCCCGTCGACGGCACGGGAGACGCTCGAGACGTACTTTCCGCTGGTGGACGTGCTCGTCACGCCAGCCCGCGACGCCCGCACCGTCCTGGGAGCGGCCGGCGACGCGGGTGAAATAGCCACGGCACTCGACGACGAGTGGGATTTCGAGACGGTGATCGTCACCCGCGGTGCAGACGGCGCAGTGGCGTCTCACGAGAACTCGCTCGTCGAGCGACCGGCGTTCGAAGCCGAGACGATCGCACCGATCGGGACGGGAGACGCGTTCGTCGGTGGCTTTCTCGCGAGCCGACTGGCCGGCGACGACGTCGGGACGGCACTCGAGTATGGGACCGCCGTCGGCGCGCTCAAACGAACGATTCCGGGCGACGTCGCGATCGTCGACCGTGCGGAGGTCGAACGCATCGTGGCGGGAGCACACGCGACGATCTCGCGGTAACGGTAGCCGTCAGGATTCTGCTCGGGCTGTATGTCGCGTTTACTAACGTGTTGGGGGAACAAATTTAACGACAGAGGGTGGGATCTCAAACATGGCGAACGATCCAAAAAGCGGGGGCGCGACCTCGAACGAGACGCTTCGAATCGGGCTCAACGGCTTCGGACGCGTCGGTCGGAGTGTCCTTCGCGCGTCGCTGACGTACGACGACGTCGAGATCGTCGCCGTCAACGACGTGATGGACGACGACGACATGGAGTATCTGCTCCGGTACGACTCGGTCCACGGACGGCTCCGCGGGGTATCCCGCGAGGGAAGCACCCTCTACGTCGGCGCAGAGGAGATTGAGCTGCTCTCCGAGCGCGACCCGTCGGCGCTTCCGTGGGACGACCTCGACGTCGACGTCGCCCTGGAGGCGACGGGACTGTTCCGAACCCGCGAGGAAGCCGCCCACCACCTCGAGGCCGGCGCCGACAAGGTGATCATCTCGGCTCCGCCGAAAGGCGAGACGGCGGTCCCGATGTTCGTCTACGGCGTCAACCACGAGGAGTACGACGGTGCGGACGTCCTTTCGAACGCCTCCTGTACCACCAACTCCGTCGCACCGGTGTTGCAGGTCCTCGAAGAGGAGTTCGGTATCGTCTCCGGCCTGCTCATGACCGTCCACGCCTACACCGGCAGCCAGGGCTTGGTCGACGGGCCGCTCGACAAGCGCCGTCGCGGCCGCGCGGCCGCCGAAAACATCGTGCCGACGACGACCGGTGCCGCGGTCGCCACCACCGAAGTTCTGCCCAGCCTCGAGGGGAAACTCGACGGGATGGCGATGCGCGTTCCGGTCCCGAACGGGTCGATCACCGATCTCACCGTCAACGTCGAGGCGGACGTCACCAGAGACGAGGTGCTCGAGGCCATCCGCGACGCGGCCGACGACGGACTCGCCGGCGTGCTCGGCTACACGGACGAGGAGATCGTCTCCCGGGACATCGTCGGACTGCCGGTCGCCTCGTTCGTCGATCTCGATTCCGTACTGGTCGTCGCGAACGACCTCGTGAAGGTGCTGGCCTGGTACGACAACGAGTACGGCTTCTCGACACAGATGCTGGATCTCGCGGCGTACGTCGCGGCCGAAACCGAGACGATCGATACCGACAAAGCGGTCGCGCCCTGACGCCGTTTTCCAGTTCATCGAGACGACTGCAACGAACCCATCGACTTCCCCTCTATGACCACGTTTCGAACCATCGACGACCTCGACAGCGGACAGCGACTGTTGGTACGCATCGACGTCAACGTGCCCGTCGAGGACGGCGTCGTCCAGGACAGCCGCCGGTTCGCCCGCCACGCCGAGACGATCCGGGAACTGCTCGCAGACGACCACGCGATCGCGTTGCTCGCTCATCAGGGACGGCCGGGCCGGACGACGTTCGTCTCGCTCGCACAACACGCCGACCTCCTCGCCGACCACCTCGGACGCGAGGTCGGGTTCGTCGACGACACGTACGGCGAGGACGCCCTCGCGGCGGTCGGCGACCTCGAGTCGGGCGAGGTGCTCCTGCTCGAGAACGTTCGGATGTGCGAGGACGAGCTCCCGGAAGAGTCTCCGGAGGCCAAAGCCGAGACCGAGTTCGTCCGGACGCTCGCGCCGAAATTCGACGCCTACGTCGACGACGCCTACTCGGCCGCCCACCGTTCGCACGCCTCGATCGTCGGCTTTCCGCGCGTGATGGACGCCTACGCGGGTCGCGTGATGGTCGACGAGTACACGGCGACGACTGCGATCCGAGACCGGGCGTTCGACGGCCCCATCACGCTGGTACTGGGCGGCACGAAAGCCGAGGACACTATCCCGGTCGTCGAACGACTCGCCGACACCGTCGATCGGTTCTGTCTCGGCGGCGTCGTCGGCGAACTCTTCTTGCGAGCCGACGGCTACGATGTCGGCTACGACGTCACGGGAACCGACCTGTTCGACCACCAGTGGGACGCCCACCAGGAGACCATCGAACGCACACTCGAGTCCTCCGGCGACTGCATCGCCCTTCCGACCGACCTCGCCTACGAGGGCGACGACGACGAGCGCGCGGAGACGACCGTCGAGGGCGTGACGAAGGACCGACCCTTCCTCGACGTCGGCTCCGGGACGGCCGAACGCTACGCCGACGCCGTCGCCGACTCCGCGGCCGTCTTCGTCAAGGGCGCTCTCGGCGTCTTCGAGGACGACCGGTTCGCCGACGGCACCGTGACGGTCCTCTCGGCGATCGCCGACGCCGACTGCTACTCGGTCGTCGGCGGCGGCGACACCGCTCGCTCGCTCGAGTTGTACGAGCTCGAAGAGGACGACTTCTCGCGCGTCTCGCTCGCCGGCGGGGCGTACGTCCGCGCGCTCACCGGCGAACCCCTCGTCGGAATCGACGTCCTCGAGCGAGGGTGAGTTCGACCCGTACCCGACCCATATCCGGCCACTCGACTCGGCGACGTAAAAAAACCGGCCGCCGGATTACGGCATCTCGTGGACGTCGAATTCGACCGACCGTGGTTCGCCCTCGACGTCAGCGACGAGTCGGTTTACCACCCGTTCGGCCTCCGAGAGCAGCCGCGGCCTGATCTTGTCGATCACCCACCCCATCGAGACGAACCGCGGTAGCGAGACGGCCTCTTCGTTCGCGGAGTGGGGATCGTAGCTCGCGTCGAAGTAGACTCGACTCGCCGTCTTCGCGTGTTCCGGTGCCGACTCGGGTTCGGGTTCGACGCGCCACTCGCCGCGGGCGTCGAGGTCTTTCACCAGTCGCCACTCGAGCGACGTCGGTTCGTCGACGTCGACGATCTCGGATCGGGCGGTGTAGGAGAGCTTCCACCAGGACAACTGGAGGTCGTACCGCGCGCCGACGAGTTCGTCCGTCGGGTCCACGACGTCGCCGTCTGCACGCACCTGGCGGCCGTCGTCGCGTCTGCTGACGGCTTCGAGGTGGTCTGCGTATCGCGGATAGTCGGTGAACGACTCGAGGTAGGGAAACACCGTCTCGGGAGGGCGATAGACGACCGTGCTGACGAGGATCCGATCCACGAGCGTCGGTACGTCGCTGTCGAACCTAAGCGTTGTGTCGGCACGGGCACGCCAGCCGTCAGGTTGTATAGCCGTCGACTCGAACGCCTGCCCATGCGAGACGTCTGCATCGTCGGCGGCGGCGTCGCCGGACTCGCCGCCTCGATCTTCACCGCCCGTGCCGGACTCGAGACGCTCGTCCTCGACGGCGGCGAGTCGATCCTCGCGCGCAACGCCAGCCTCGAGAACTACCCCGGCTTTCCCGACGGGATCGATGCCAGACTCTACCTGCGGATGGTCCGCGAACAGGCCGGCGAGGCGGGTGTGACGTTCGAACTCGGTCGCGCCACGAGCGTCGAGCCGCTCGAAGACGACGACCTCGCGGCCGGCTTTCGCGTCGCGACCGAGGGCGGCGAACCGCTCGAGGCAGGGCGCGTGATCGCCGCCTCCTGGCCCGACAGCGAGTATCTTACTCCGCTCGACGTCGGGCGAAAACAGCGTGGTAGCAAGCACGTCGTGGCTGTCGACGAGGCAGGCCGGACGGCCGTCGACGGCGTCTACGCCGCGGGACGGGTCGCCGGCGAGCCCCACCAGGCGATCGTCGCAGCCGGCCACGGCGCGAAAGTCGCCCTCGCGGTCGTCGCAGACGCCGACGTCCCCTTCTACCACGACTGGGTGGCCCCCGAGGGCTACTTCACGGGTCGCGACCGGGAAGTACCACCCGCCTGCGAGGAGATCGACGACGCAGAGCGGAGACGGCGCGACGAACGCGCCCGCGAGACGCTCAAGGAGTTCGTTGCCGAACCCCTCGAGGAGACGCCGACGATGCATCCGAGCGTTGACGACTCGTGATCCCGGCCCGGTTTCCCTACAACGCTTCGGGATCCGGATACACGGTGTGTTCGATCAGCGTCCGGACGCCGCGACGAAACCGCTCGGAGGTGGCGTTTGCCGACACGTCGAGACGTTCGCCGAGTTCGGCGAGGGTACACGACCGGGGAACGTCCAGGTAGCCGGTCTCGACCGCGGCGACGAGCGTCTCTCGTTGTCGGTCGGTCAACCCGAACTGGCGGCGTCCGTCCGGCTCGCGTTTCTCGTACAGGTGGCGTAACTCGCCGAGCATCCCACGTTCGGTACAGAACCTGTGAAACCGTTCGAGCGACTCTTCGTCCGGAAACGCCACGCGCAGCTCCCACCCGCCGTGGCTGGCGGTGACGTGTTCGAGGACGACCCCGTCATCGATGACGATCGGGTAGACGCTCGCGTCTTTCCCCTCCGCGGTCAGCTCGAGCTGGTAGAGACGGCGGCCGTCGATTTCGACGATCCGTAACGGTGGCTCGACCGTGGGATCGCGTTCGAGGCCGTCCTCGAACGCCTCGAAGTCACGCTCGTCCCCGTCGGCCCAGACGAGCAGTTTGTGCTCGCCCGCTTCGGTCCTGTCCGACTGGATCCACGTCAGCGTCAGACCGGGAGCGGCTGAAAGCGCCTCGCGCAGGATTGGATACTCGAGCACGAAGGTGGCGATGAGCATGGCCGAACACTAGGCGTACCATCCATGCAGTTATAAAACCCGGGAATATTTCGCCCGGTCGAATAAGGACGACAGTGACGTCCACACTGGCCAATGAGCGAGTGGCCCGAAGACGTGGACCCGGCGGTGGTGGATACGCTGTTCGAACTGCTATCGGATCGATACAGACGCTGGATCTGTCTGTATCTGCAATCATCGGACCGAGCGGTCGTGACGTACGACCGCCTCCTCGATGAGCTCTCGCCCCGAGCGGGCGAACCGGTCGATCGCGACCGCCTCCGGGTACGGCTCCGACACGTTCACCTGCCGAAGCTCGCGGAGATCGGCGTCGTCGCCCACGACGAGCGTCGCCACGCGGTTCGCGTGGCGGATCCGTCGCTGCTCGAGTGTTGTGTCGCCGTTCAGAACGTCGTCGAGGACTGCGAGTCGACCGAGCGGTGACGGCGTCAGACGACGTCTCCCCGGACCGTCACGCCCTCCTGATCGTCTCGCCAGGCGTGGACCTCCTGTGCCGCCGTCTCGGCTTCCGTTTCGTCCATGCCTAGCATCTCGAGAGCCGCAGACAGCGTCGGCAAGGCGAGTTCGCCCGCCCGGAGTTTCGCAAACGCCGTCTCGCTCGTCGTGCCGTCGACCCACAGGCAGACGCCACGCGGATCGAGCAACTGGGTGTAGTCCTCGCGCAGCTGTGCGCCGCGCAGACGCTGGGTGACGTTGTCCTCGAAGGCGGCGTTACAGACCTCGAGGTGGATCGGCTCGTCTTCGGAGAGGAGCTGTGCCGCGAGACACTGCTCGGGGGCGGCGTGGCCGGCAGCGTTAGCCCGGAGGTACTCGGGGTACTCGGCTGCCCAGTCGGCACGGACGGACTCGCCGACGCCCTCGATACCGTAGGCGTCGACCGCCTCGGTCGCGTCGCCCCCGTCGTCGCCCAGTAAGACGTCTTTCGTCAGGTAGACGTCGAGCCGATCGACGGGATCGAGCCCGAGTGCGACGTCGCCGTAGGCCCACACCTCGCGGACGGGGACCGGCATCCGCTCGGTCGCAACCGTCTCGACGAGTTCCTCGAGTCTGGAGACGGCCGCTTCGCGATCGAGTTCGCTCATCGGCGGCGTTTTGGACCGGCGCGGGCAAAACGGTTCTGTTGAACGCGCCGGGCGAACGACTAACTCGCCCACCGTCGTACCCGGTTCCGTGACCGACCGGACCGCTTCGATCCCCTCGCTTTCCGTCCTCGACGACCTCGCCGAGCGGATCCTCGAGTACGCCGCAGACGAACTCGACCCCGAACGGACCACTCTCGAGGTAACCGGCTACGCCGACGGGGATTACCGGATCGAGGCCTTCGAGACGATCTCGATCCGGATCGATCCTGACCGCGACGAGGAGATCACCGAACGCGTCGCGATCGAGTACGACAGGCAAACGGAGTGGATTCGACGACGCCACTATCACGAGTCGCCGTCCGGCCGGGCCACGGAGGAGGTCGTCGACCTCGAGGCCTATCCCGATCCAGTGGCGCTTGCGGCGGTCGACGAGGAGTGACGGCCCGGTAGCTGAGACGCGATCTGACAGCGACCCTCACTCACGCGCAGCCATCTGCCAGGTTTTTGTCGTCTCACGCTGAACGTACACGTATGAGACATCGCATCTTCAACGAGGACGGCGAGGATGACCTCGTCTTCGTCATGGGCTGGGGCAACCGCTGGACCCACGAGAACGTCAGCTGGCTGATCGGCAACCTCGGCGACGCTGGCTATCGGGTCCACGCGTTCGAGTTACCCACGAACATCGACGATTTCAAAGCCGACTGGCTCGAGCCGATCGCGGAGTACGTCCTCGACCTCGACTCGTACCAGCTGCTCGGCCACAGTGCGGGTGCGCTGGTCGGTCAGGCCCTAGACGGTGCGGAAAACCACGTCTACCTGAGCCCGTGGTGGGGCTACAGCGAGACCTACCCCGAGTTCGCACTCGAGCTACTCGCCGAGATCCCCACCGACTTCCCGTTTCTCCCGGTGCCCGGGATGGACGCCGACGCCCTCGGCGAGCGCGCGACCGACCACCAGGTCGCGACGATCCCGCGGTGGATCTCACCCGCGTTCGTCCGCGAAACCCGACGCGCACAACAGGAGCTGCTGGCGATCGATCACGACGCCGTCGTCTTCTGCTCGCTTCGGGATCCGGTGATCAGCCATCGCGCAATCGGCGAGCGCGTCCCGTCCGAACACGTCGTCCTCTACGACGGCGGCCACGAGCTGTTCTCCTCACCACTCCGTGAGGAGTACGTCGACCTCGTACTCGAGTGTCTCGAAGACGGCGCCGCCGTCGTCGAGGACCGAGCGTCGGTTACCGCCTGATCGTCGTCGACGTCCGGAGCGAAACCGGTTTCCACCCGAGGCCGTTACGGTCCCGTGATGGAGTGTGATCGATGCGGCGGGGACGCGGTCATGCACGCCGCCTACTCCGGGGCCCACCTCTGTGAACGTCACTTCCGCGAGTCGGTCGAAAAGCGGGTTCGACGACGCATCCGCCGGGACGATCTCGTCCCGGGAGACGCCTCACCTGAGGATCCGGAGACGTGGGTGATCGGTCTCTCGGGCGGGAAAGACAGCGTCGTCCTCACGCAGATCTTACACGACACCTTCGCCGAAGATCCACGGATCGAACTCGTCGGCCTGACGATCCACGAGGGGATCGAGGGCTACCGCGACGAGTCCGTCGCGGCCTGTCTCGAGCTCGCAGACGACCTCGGCATCCGTCACGAGCTCGCAAGCTACGAGGAGGAGTTCGGCATCCGGATGGACGACGTCGTCGAGGACGACCCCGAGAACATGGCCGCCTGCGCCTACTGTGGCGTCTTCCGGCGGGATCTGCTCTCCCGCTACGCCGCAGAGCTCGAGGCCGACCTCCTGCTGACGGGGCACAACCTGGACGACGAGGCCCAGACGGCGCTGATGAACTTCCTCGAGGGCGATCTCGGCCAGATTGCCAAACACTTCGACGCAAGTCTGGGTCCGCTCTCCGAACGCAACGAGCAAGACGAGTTCGTCCCGCGTGCGAAGCCCTTGCGGGACGTGCCCGAGAAGGAGGTCGCCCTCTATGCTCACCTCGCCGACCTGCCCGCCCACATCACCGAGTGTCCCCACGCGAGCGAGGCCTACCGCGGCGAGATTCAACAGCTGCTGTACGACCTCGAGGAGAACCACCCCGGCACCCGGCACTCGATTCTCTCGGGCTACGAGGAACTCGCCGCGATGGTTGCCGACCAGTACGGCGACGACGGCGACGAGAGCCGCGAACTCCGGGAGTGTGCCGAGTGTGGCGCGACCACGACGCGGGAGATCTGCCGGAAGTGCTCGCTGCTCGAGTCCCTCGAGGCCGTGTAAACGCCGCCATCGGCGCGTTTACGTCCCATTTTTGCCTACGGAGACGTACGTCTCGACTCGAGTGAACCCCTGACAGCCGATGGTGCCACGGCTCCGGAACGCTGTGGGCTGCAAAAACGGCTGTGGACGGCCTACCGGATGACGTCGACGCCGTTTTTCTTCTCGCGTTCGCTCCGGCCGCCGTCGCTCTGGGCACCGAAGCTATCGGGCGCGTTCTCGACGTTGTTGCTGGCGTCGAAGTCGCTCTCGGAGACGCCTTCGATGCTCGCCCGGGACTTGTCGGCCTGTTTCTGTGTCGTCGGTCCGAGCACCTGGGCGCTCTGGACACCGGTCATGATCGCCATGACCCGGACCTTGCCCTTGTAGCTCTCTTGGATGCGAGCGCCCCAGATGACGTTCGCCGAGGCCTCGAGACGCTCGGTGATGTTGTCCGCGATGCCTTCTGCCTCTTTCAGCGTGAGGTCGGGACCACCGGTGATGTGGACGAGACCACCCGAGGCACCGCGGTAGTCGACGTCGAGTAACGGATGGTTCATCGCGTCGTTGACGACCTCCTGTGTCTTGTTCTTGTCCTGGGTCTCACCGACCAGCATCACGGCGACGCCGCCCTGGTTCATGATCGTCGACATGTCGGCGTAGTCCAGGTTGATCAGCGACGGCTGGGTGATCGTCTCCGAGATTCCCTTGACGGTCTCGGCGATGATCTGGTCCATCACCGAGAACGCCTTGCCGATCGGGAGGTTCGGGACGTAATCGAGCAACCGGTTGTTGTCGAGTACGATGATCGAGTCGGCCTGTTCACGAAGCTTCTCTAAGCCTTCCTCGGCTTTCACCGTGCGGGCACGCTCGACGTTAAAGGGCGTCGAGACCATCCCGACGACGATCGCGCCCTGTTCTTTCGCAATTTTGGAGACGACGGGGGCGGCACCCGTGCCGGTACCACCGCCCATGCCCGCGGTCACGAACACGAGGTCTGCATCGCCGAGGACCTCCTTGATCGTCCCCTGGGCCATCTCGGTCGCGCGTTCGCCCATCGACGGATCGCCGCCGGCACCGAGGCCGTTCGTGAGCGACTTGCCGACGAGAATCTTCGTGTCGGCCTCGATCATCTTCAGGTGCTGTTTGTCCGTATTGATCGCGATCGTGTCGGCTCCTTCGACGCCGATGTTGTACAGGCGGTTTATGGTGTTGTTCCCTGCACCGCCACAGCCGACGATGACGATGCGCGGATCGCCGAACTCGTCGTCGTCCATCGACGCATCCATCTCGCGGGCCTCCTCTTCTGCGTTCTCGAGTGCATCCTGAACGATGTCCTGCATCGTTTACACCTTGGCCCAGTTGCGTTTCTCCGACCGCTCGTTGCGACCGTCGTCCTGTTCGTTGATCATCTCGCGGACGGCCGACCGGATCGCCTCGCTCCGGTTCGGGAACTCGCCCGAGTCGACCAGCTGCTCGACCTCCTCGATCTGCTGTTTCGGGATTCGCAGTGTCACACGCTCCATGGTTGTATTCCCCTGTTTGGTAAGACGGTGCGCGCCCCTGTCAGACGCAGTGTGTCTTACACGAAAACCGCGTTACGGGAGCGGGATTTCCCGTCACGAGGCGGGTGTGTAAGACAATCCGTCTTACGCGATTGTGGCAACTCCGTCGGACACAATAAACCTTTCGCAAAACAGTATAGTATTCTACGAGTGAGTGTTTGTATTTACTACCTATCCGGATTCTAGAACGTCGGCCGCTGGCGTCCGACGACCACAGCCGGGACAGAACGCCCAGTCCGATCGGATCTCGTCGCCACACTCACAGAACAGTCGTCTCGATGCCTTCTCCCCGCAGTTCGGGCAGTAGACGTGATCGATGTCGACGGCTTCACCACACTGGCTACACCGGTGTCGGTCGGCCGCGTCCGCGTCAGACGACGCTGCGGTCCGCGTGCTGTCTGACGCCACGTCGGTGTCTGACGCCCCGTCCGTTCGCGGCGTGTCGGACGCGACCGATCGCCGTCTGTCGGACGGCTGATCGTCCCCGGCCGTCTCGACGGCCGCCGTTTGTGCGCTCTCGATACCCTCGAGCGACACCGTAACGTCGACGTCGGGGCGTCGCTCGCGTCGATCGTGCAGGCGACGCTCGAAGTCGTCGAGCCGTTGCTCGAGTCGCTCGTCGACGCACTCGCGGACGAGATCGTCGATGCTGGTGCTCGTGTCGGTCGTCCCAGCCCCGGTGTGGCGGCCATCTCGCGACCGGTCAGCGTCGGCCGGTCCGATCCGGTCGCTGGTTCCGAGATACGCCCGAAGCGCCTCGCGGAGCACCTCGCTTTTCGACGCGTCGAACGCCTCGAGTTCCTCGAGGAGGTCGTCGTCCGCACGGAAGGTGATCTTTCCCATGACCGACTCGTCGCTGACAGTGTTTCGCCTCCTCATACATTAATCGCTCGCCAGGTCAGACGTCTGTCACACACGCTCCCTCGCCGGGAATGATAACCCTTATGTCTCCCTCGAGCGCTACGTACAGGTGCGCCCGCCCTTAGCTCAGACTGGTAGAGCAGTCGACTGTAGATCGACTTGTCCCCCGTTCAAATCGGGGAGGGCGGACTTCTCCTGCGAACAACGTGAGCAGTGAGAAGTCTCTCCCGAACCGATTTGAACACGAGAGTCGCAGCCCGGGAGCGCAGCGAAGCGAGCACCCCGGAACGTCTCTCACCTGTTCAAATCGGGGAGGGCGGATCTGACTTCGTCGGTAAACGGTGATACTGTCGGTCATGGACCGTCCACGTCACCGACCGGTTCGGTCGCATCGTTGAGTCAGACGATGTGCTCGGTGTAAGACAACCGTCGCCATCGACCGACGGCTCTGCTCGAAGTGCACTCGAGACGTCCCTCGAGCGCGGGGTGGTTCTCTGTGAACGTCGCGGCCAATGCCGACTGGGGACGGACCGTCGATCACCGAGGAGGAACACCAAACCCTTCGAATCGTGTACAGCCACACGTGCAACTGCGTCTGCTCCCTGCGGCGATCACTCGGCCGTCCGGAAGTCTCGTCACGGCGTACAACGCTCCACACTCTGTACACACGCCGACCATCCGCATTTCGCTCGATGAATTCATGCGCTGTCTAGTACGCCACGTGTGGTGTTAACTGATCTCGTGGGTCGGCAGGAATATGCCTCGAGCCAACGATTGTCGAACGAAACCGAGGTTGTGACCGCCGAATCCCCGGGAGAGGGAAAGGGGTACATGCAGAGGTGCCGCGGTGGTGATGGTGGATACGTGTCCCTCTCCCACCCACAGCCATCGGCCGAACCGAGTTATAGATGTGGGTCACCAGCGAGCGCTGCCGACGGCCAGGGGCGCGTTTGCCGGCCGGTCGCTTTTGCCGACGGTTCCGGTAACGCCGGTATGGATCGCGAACCGAACCGCGACCGCGCGCAAGACCACGCCGAAACGCGCGCGTCGAACCGAGCCGAGACGACCGAGTCGATCCTCGAGGACGTCGAACGCCACCTCGGCGAAATCGAGTATCCCGTCAGAAGCGAAGAGCTCGCCTCGGAGTACGCGACGACGCCGATCGACATGCCGAACGAGACGGAGTCGCTGGGCAGCGTTTTCGATCGCCTCGTAGACGAGAAGTTCGAGTCCCCGGAAGAGGTCCGCGAGGCGGTCTACGGCGAGATAACGGGCAACGCGGGTGACCGAAACGAAGCGAACCCGGAGCGGGACCTCGAGTCGCTCGACGAGGGGGACGAACCGTCCGGCGATCGTCCGTGACACGCGCTAAGCGGTCTTCTGACCCGACAGACGATAGCAGAACCGATTTACGTTGCGGGGACCTGGTTTCGTGTATGGATTACGAGTCTAGTCTCGACCGTGCGATGGAGAGCGTTCCGGATATCGGTGGCGACGAAGAACGACTCTCGATTCCGGACGCCCAGGCACAGAAAGACGGTGCATTCACCCGATTTACCAACCTCGGTGAGATCGCCGACGTCCTCTCGCGAGAGCCCGAACACCTCCACCGGTTCGTCCAGCGCGAGCTGGGGACGAGCGGCAAACTCGACGGCGGCCGAGCCAGGTACAACGGCTCGTTCTCCGGCCAGGACTTCGACGCCGCCGTCGACGCCTACCTCGAGGAGTACGTCCGCTGTTCGGAGTGTGGTCTGCCCGATACCCGCCTCGTCCGCGAGGACCGGACGCCGATGTTGCGCTGTGACGCCTGTGGGGCGTTCCGGCCGGTGACGAAAGGCAGCTCCGGCAGCCAGCAACAACAACAGCAACGCGAGGCGGTCGAGGAGGGCAAGACCTACACGGTCGAGATCACCGGTACGGGCCGGAAGGGCGACGGCGTCGCCGAGAAAGGCGAGTACACGATCTTCGTCCCCGGTGCCGACGAGGGTGACGTCGTCGAGATCTACATCGAGAACATCTCCGGCAATCTCGCGTTCGCCCGACTCGACTGATCGCAGTCGTCGTTGCGTCGTCGCGTTCGGATCGCCGTTTCTCCGTCGAAAATCGGCCGCTCAGCTATCGATCGGCGTCCACCGACGATAGCCGTAAGACCAGCCGCGGAGCCAGCACCCGAGAAGGACGCCAGCGAGCCGTTTCGTCGATCGAAACGGCGCTGGGCGCTCGTCGTACGAACGCCGGACCGTGATCGTGTGACCACAGTCGGGACAGCGGTAGTGTCGACCGTCGACGCGGCGGCGAACGAGCCAGTCGCCGTCGGGTGGGCTCTCGTGCTCGCAGGACTGACAGAACAACGTCGTCTTGGGTCGCGACGATGGATCTGGGACGGTCACGTTCGTTCGACGGGCCGGGTCGGGATATCCGTGACGTTGCACTCGAAAGTATCCGAGGGAGTCTCACGCGTTCGCGGTCGGTTCGGGATTTCGGCAGTGTAAAGTCAGTTTGTGCTAGTCCCACGAACGTGGGAGTATCGTTCGACCTCTTCGGAACGCTCGTGAGCGCAGATCGGTCGGCCGATCCGGCCAGCGCCGTCGCTGCCGAGCTTCTAGCGCGTGACGTCTCGGTTCCCGACGACTGGGACGACGCCTACGCGAGACCACACCTCGAGGTCGCCGCGGGACGCGAACTCCCGTTGCCCGACCACGTCGTGGCAGCCCTCGAGAGCCGCGGCGTCGAGGCCGACCCGACGACGGTCCGACAGGCGGTGCAAGCGGCGTTCGACCGTGCGGTCACGACCCGGCCCGGCGCGTGCGAGGCGGTCGCGGCCGCCAGCGAGTGCGGCCCCGTCGCGATCTGTTCGAACTGTAGCGTCCCCGGCCTCGTCGAGCGGACGCTCGAGCGCTCGCGGCTCGATTCCGGGGCCTTCGACGCGGTCGTAACGAGCGTCGACTGCGGCTGGCGAAAGCCCGCACCGGAGATCTTCGAGACGACGGCGGCGAGACTCGGCGTCGAGTCCCGAGATCTCGTTCACGTGGGTGACGACCCCCGCGCCGACGGCGGTGTCGAGGCCCTCGGTGGGACGTACGTCTCGCTCGAGGACGTCACGCTCGCGTCCGTCCCAGTCGAACTGGAGGCGATCGACGGATGACGACGGCCCAGGCTCGGACGCGGCGTCGACGGGTACTGATGGAGGTGTCGCGGTGTCAGTGACGATACTCGCGATCGTCGCGTTCGCGTTCGTGCTCGATCTCGCAGTTGGCGAACCGCCAACCGCGGTCCATCCCGTCGCCTGGTTCGGCCGACTCGTCGGGACGATCGATCGCGAGTGGGTCGACGGTGAGCGTGGCCAGCGACTCGCCGGCGTCGCGATCGCCGTCCTCGCGCCGGTACTCGCCGCGACGATCGCAGGGGTTGTCGTCGTCGCCGCTGGCACTGTCCACTCGATCGCGGGTGTGCTCGTGGCAACGCTTGTCCTCTACGCGACGACGAGTTTACGGATGTTGCTCGAGCTCGCCCGGACGGTGATCGAGGAGAGCGAGGCCGACCTCGAGACGGCTCGAGAACGGATCCGCGGGCTCGTTGGACGCGACGCGAGCGAGCTCTCGCCGGCCCAGCTTCGCAGCGCCGCCGTCGAGAGCGCGGGCGAGAACCTGGCCGACGGGCTGGTCGCGCCGCTTCTGGCGTTCGCGATCCTCGCGCCGGTCTCGCTGCCGGCGGCTGCGGCCGCCGCAGCGTGGGTCAAGGCCGTCAACACGCTCGATTCGATGCTTGGCTACCCCTCGAAACCGGTCGGGACCGCGAGCGCCCGGCTCGACGACCTGGTGATGTGGCTGCCGGCCCGCGTCGCCGCCGTTGCCGTCGCGCTCGCGGCCACCGATCCGCGCTCGCTCGTGCGGGCCCGGCGGGACGCCCGCGTCCCCGATTCGCCCAACAGCGGCTGGCCGATGGCGACGCTTTCGGTCGCGCTCGAGGTTCGACTCGAGAAGCCGGGCGCGTACGTCCTGAACGAAGACGGCGAGTTGCCGACGCTCGCGGACGGCCAGCGTGCGGTCCGGCTCGTCGGGGTGGCCGGCGGGCTCGCGGTCGGTCTGTGCGGTGCGCTCGCAGTCGGCGTGGCGACGGTCGTCGCCGCCGAGAGCGCCGTCGTTCTCGCGACCGCGGGGGTGAGCCCGTGAGCCGCCTCGCCGCGCTCCGGGGCGCACTCGCGTTCCTCACGCGGCTGCCGGCCGGGAGTCGCGAGGGCGATTGGGCGGCGTTCCGGACGACGCCGGCGGCGTTTCCGGTCGTCGGCTACGTCGTCGGCGCGCTCGCAGCGGTCCCGCTGCTCGCGGCAGGATCGGTACCGGCCCCGACGGTCGCGCTCGGATACCTGCTCGCGGTGTATCTCGTCACCGGGATCCACCACCTCGACGGGGTCGCGGACGTCGGCGACGCCGTCGTCGTCCACGGCGACGCCGACCGGCGACGCGAGGTCCTGAAGGACACGACGACCGGCGTCGGGGCCCTGCTCGCGGTGACGGCGACGGTCGCGGGCGTGGCGCTGGCGGGGCTCGGACTGGCCGGCCTGCCAATCGCCGTCGCCGTCGGCGTCGCCGTCGCCGCGGAAGTCGGCGCGAAAGTCGGCATGGCCGCGATGGCCTGTCTCGCGAGCGCGGGCTACGAGGGGATGGGCTCGAGCGTTACCGGTGCTGTCGGTCCCGTCGCGTTCGTCCCGGCTGCCGCGGTCGCCGTCCCGGCGGCCGCACTCACCTGGCCGTCGCCCGTCGGGGCCGTCGCTCTCGCCGGCGCGCTCGGCGGCGCGGCGATTCCGTGGCTGTGGGCGCGACGGCGACTCGGCGGCGTCACCGGCGACGTCTTCGGCGCAGCGAACGAACTCGGCCGACTCGTCGGCGCACACGCGGGGGTGATCGCGTGGACGCTCTCCTGATGTGTGGCGGACTGGGAACCCGCCTCGAGAGCGACCGCGAGAAACCCCTCCATCCAATCTGCGGGACGCCGATGGTCGAGCGAGTGCTCGCCGCCCTCGAGGGCAGCCGGATCGAGCGGATCTACGCGGCGGTCTCCCCGCACGCGCCCGCGACCCGAGCCCACCTCGAGCGCGAGGTCGACGGGTCGGCCTCGATCCTCGAGACGCCCGGCGAGGGCTACGTCGCGGACCTGACCGCGGCCCTCGAGTCCGACGCCCTCGAGCCCCCCGTCCTCACCGTCGCGGCCGACCTCCCGCTGCTCGCATCCGCGGCCGTCGACCGGCTCCTCGCCCGTCACGAGACGGGATCGACGACGGTCTGTGTCCCGGTCGCGCTGAAACGACGCCTCGGGGTGAGCGTCGACACGACCCTCTCGCCCCACCTCGCACCGACCGGCGTCAACGTCGTCGGTGCACCGAACACGCAAGATATGACACACGTGAGCTACGACTCGAGACTGGCGATCAACGTGAACAGGATCGAAGACACACGGGTTGCAGAGAGACACCTGACGCGACAGGAGGGAGACGAATGCGCGTAATCCTCGCTGCCGGCACGACCGAGACGGCACTGATCGACGGCATCTCCGCGGCCGGGGCCGCCCCCGAGCTGATGGCACACACGCCCTCGGCCGACGCCGAGATCGTCGCCTACGGCGAGCCCACCGCCGCGCCGGTCACGCCGGTGAGTCCGACGGGCTGTCCGACGCCCGCGGCGATCACCCGCGCGGTGCGGGAGGTGGTCGACTTCGAGTGGACGGTGCTAGACGCCGGGCTGGCCGAGCCGACGGCCGCGCCGACGGTCGACCTCGGCGCGGAGCCGGGCAGCGACGTCCGCGAGGCCGAGGCCGTCCCCGACGCCGGGGCGATCTTCGATCGCGCCCACGACTTCGGCGCGAGCCTCCCCGACGAGGAGGTCCTGATCGGCGAGACGATCCCCGGCGGTACGACCACCGCACTCGGCGCGTTCACCGCCCTCGGGGAGCCGTTCGGCGTCTCCTCCTCGCTCCCGGCGAACCCCCTCGAGCAGAAACGCGCCGTCGTCGACGAGGCGCTCGCGGCCAGCGACCTCGCGCCCGGCGACTGTGCCGGCGAGCCACTGGCGGCGATCCGGGCGGTCGGCGACCCGGTCCAGGCGGCCGTCGCGGGCGTCGCCGCCGGCGCGCTCGAGACCGGGACGTCGGTTCGACTCGGCGGCGGCACCCAGCTCGTGGCCGTCGCGGCGCTGCTTCGTCACGCCGACGTCTCCGCCTCCCTCGAGCTGGCGACGACCTCGTTCGTCGCCGACGATCCGGGCGCGGACCTCGAGACCGCCGCGGAGCGACTCGACCTCGACCTCGTCGCGACCGATCCCGGCTTCGACGGGGCAGACCACGTCGCGATGGAGCGCTACTGTGCCGGCGAGGCGAAAGAGGGCGTCGCGATGGGTGGGGCGCTCTCGCTCGCCTCCGACGGCGAACTGGCCGCGGTCCGGGACCGCCTCGAGGCAGTCTGTGACCGGCTGGGGATCGACGCCGACGACGGGCTCGCGGGCGGCCCCGACGATGGAGCCTGACGCGATCCGGTCGGCCGAGCGCGTGCCCCACGGCGGGGAGACCGACCCGTCGGTGCTGGATTTCAGTGCCAACATCAACCCGCGCGTGCCGGCGGGTGTCGACGCGGTCTACGCGGACGCACTCGAGGCGTCCCGGCGCTATCCCGACGACGACTACCCCGACTACCGCCGGGCCGCCGCCGACTACGTCGGCTGTGAGCCCGAGGCGGTGATCCCCACCCCCGGCGGCCTCGCCGCGATCCGGCTCGCGCTCGAGACGATCCTCGAACCCGGCGACGACGTTCTGGTCCCCTACCCCAGTTTCGGCGAGTACGCCCGCGAGGTTCGCCTGCAGGGGGCCAGCCCGCGGTTCGTCCGCCACGACGACCTCCTCGACGCCGATCCCGCGCCCTACGCCGTGGCGATCGTCTGTACGCCGAACAACCCGACGGGCGAGGCGGCCGACCCGGGTCGGCTCGCGGCGTTCGCCGATCGCTGTCTCGAGGCGGGGACGACGCTTTTGGTCGACGAGGCGTTTCTCGGCTTCACCGACCACGCCTCGATGGCGGGCCGGGAGGGCGTCGTCGTCGCTCGCTCGCTGACGAAGCTGTTCGGGCTGCCCGGGCTCCGGGCCGGCTTCGCCGTCGCGACCGGCGACCGCCGCGACGACCTCGCCGTGTCCCGGCCGGCCTGGAACCTCGGGACGCCGGCCGCACGGGTCGGCGCCCACTGTCTGCGCCAGGACGGGTTCGTTTACGAGACGCGCAAGCGCGTCGCCCGGGAGCGCAAACGGATGCGCGATGCGCTCGAGGCGGCCGGTTTCGACGTCCATCCGTCGGACGCCCCCTACCTGCTGTGTGCCGTCGACGGCGACGTCGACGCCTTGCTCGCCGACGCCCGCGAGCAGGGAATCGCGTTGCGGGACGCCCGGACGTTCCGCGGACTCGACGCCCACGTCCGCGTCGCCGTGAACGACCGCGCGGCGAACGACCGACTGCTCGAGGTGCTGTGCGATGGCCGGCCCTGACGCGTACGCGGCGACCCGTACCGACGGCGTCCTCCGGGTTCGCCGGCCGGGGACGGAGTGGCTCTCGACGGGCTGGAACGGCGGCCGGCAGGAGAGTGACTGTGTCTACAACGTCTCCGTCCCGGAGGGGTGGGACCGCGTCGACATCGCGGCGTACGTCCCCGAACGCCTCGAGCGGGCCGGCTTCGAGGGCGACGGGCCGGCCCTGTTGACCGGCGTCGACCTCGAGCACGCCCGCGGGGCCCGCTGTGGGCCCGTCACGGTCTACGCGACCGCCGGCGTCTCGAACCCGGCCGGGCTCCCGATGGAGCCGGCAGGCGGGACGTTGCCAGGGGGCGGGCTCGAGGGTGGGGACGGCGACGAGGCCGACGACCACGGGACAGCGCCCGTCGGCACCGTGAACCTGCTCGTCGGGACGACACGGGCGCTCGAGGCCGGCGCGCTCGCGAACCTGGTCGCCGTCGCCGCGGAGGCGAAGGCGACGACGCTGTTCGCCACGACCGGCTTCCCGGGAACGACGACGGACGCGATCGTCGTCGGTCACGATCCGACGGGGCCGGCCGCATCCTTCTCCGGCAGCGCCACGCCCGTCGGGGCGGCGACGCGGGCCTGCGTGCGAGAGGCGTTACAGGCCGCGGTCGCCTCGCGGTACGACGGATCGGCGACGATGCCCGACACCGTTTCCGACGCCGAGTACGGCGTCTCGACCGACGTGCGGGCCGAGGTGTTCCGCCCCCGGCTCGAGGGAAATGGCCGATAATCACGTTCGAAACCTGGTGACTGTTTCTACGACCGATGGCAACCGACCGTCACGGAACTTAATGACGTCGCGAGCCACGTGTGAATCGATGCCTACTGTTCTCGAGACCCACATCCAGAACCGCTTTCGCGTCCAGCCGAACCACGCGAACAACCTCGAGACGCTCCACGGCGGCAATCTCATGAAGTGGCTCGACGAGGTCGCGGCGATGTCGGCGATGCGATTCGCGGGCGAGACCTGCGTCACCGCCCGGGTCAACCAGCTCGATTTCAAGCGGCCGATCCCGATCGGCGAGACGGCGCTGGTCGAGTCCTACGTCTACGACGCCGGCCGGAAAAGCGTCGACGTCGCCTTGCGGGCCTGGCGCGAGAACCCCCGTAGCGGCGAGCGCGAGGAGACGACCGCCTCCTCGTTTACCTTCGTCGCCGTCGACGAGGACGGCTCGCCAATTCCTGTCCCCGACCTCGACGTCGAGACCGACGAGGGGCGGGAACTGCGTGAACGTGCCCGCCGACTCGATGCGAACGCCGAGCGGTGACCTCGGGCTGTGAGCCTCCTCCAGCAGCGTTCCGTCGCGAGACGGGAATTATTAACCGCCTGGCGGGCACTACCCCGCGTATGGCAATCGATACTATCGCCGTCGCCGTCGGACCGATGGACACCGTCCGTGCAGACGCGCTCGCCGAGACCGTCCTCGAGGTCGCGGAGCCGCTCGAGGCGACGGTCGTGCTCGCTCACGCCTTTACCGACGACGAGTACGAGGAGTTCCGGGAGGCCCTCGGGTTCGACGAGCGCGTCGAGGACGTCGACCCCGATGCGGTCGCCGCCGAGCGCGCGCCGATCCCCGACCTCGTCGACCGCCTCGAGGAGGCAGACGTCGACTACGAGATCTGCGGCGTCCGCGGCGATCACGGCACGGGCGTCGTCGAGGTCGCGACCGACGTCGACGCGGACCGGATCGTGGTCGGCGGACGACGTCGGACGGCTGCGGGCAAGGCCGTCTTCGGCTCGACCTCCCAGGAGGTCATGGAGTCTGCGCCGTGTCCGGTCACTTACGCCCGCGACACCGACGTCCTCGAGTAGCGATCAGGGTCGATTCGACTGGTCTTTCCACGCCCGTTCCTGTCGCCGTTCGGCGACGTGTCGCCGTCCGTCGGCGAGCTCTCGACGAACCCGACGCTCGAGAGACACGGCTTCGGCGAGCAACGTCCCCTGGAAGTCCTCGAGGACGTCGTACGACCACCGATCGCCGTCGACGACCCCGTGTGGTAAGAGTTCGTCTCGAATCGCGTTCGCGAGTTCGTCGTGACCGCCCTCGCGCAACAACGACTCGGCACAGTAGAGGTGATCCATCCCGTGGCCCGTCGCGTGGTGGAACTCGATCAGGCTGCCCTGTGCGCGCTGGAGCCACTCGAGGCCGAGCTCGACCTCGTGAAGCGCCTCGAGTTCCGCCTCCGTGAGCTGTTCGCCCGGATCGGCAGTGGAGTCGTCGGTAGCCATGTCCGTGTATATGTGACAAAGTGACATACGACTGTCGACGGTATTCGTTATCCGACCCTGTCGCCGCCATCCGGATTCGAATCTGATACTCGTCCTCGAGTAAGGATGTGTGCAGTTAAGTGTGCTCGAGCCGTCAGTGCGGGCGGATGCGCTACTACGCGGGCGTCGACCTCGGTGCGACGAACGTCCGAGCCGTCGTCGCCGATCCCGACGGGACGACGATCGGCTGGAGCGACAACGCCACGCCGCGCGGGCCGACGGGGATCGACGTGACCGAAGGCGTCCTCGAGACGCTGCGTGAGGCGTGTGTCGACGGGGGGATCGACCCGGACCAGATACGGGCCGTCGGCGTCGGTTCGATCGGCCCGTTCGACCTCGCGGAGGGTGCGGTGATCGATCCCGCGAACCTCCCGGATACGATCGACCGGATCCCGCTGACGGGACCGATCGAGAAACTCGTCGGCGGCGAGGAGGTGTACCTGCACAACGACACCAACGCCGGCGTCATCGGCGAACGATTTCACGCCGATCGTAACCCCGACGATATGGTGTACGTCACCATCTCCTCGGGGATCGGCGCGGGCGTCTGCTGTGACGGCACCGTCCTCGGCGGCTGGGACGGCAACGCCGGCGAGGTCGGCCACTACGTCGTCGACCCGCGGGGACGGATGACCTGTGGCTGTGGCCGCGACGGCCACTGGGAGGCTTACTGTGCGGGCTCGAACATCCCCGACTACGCCCGCCTGCTCGCCGAGGACGATCCCACGATCTCGACGTCGTTGCCGCTCGAAGACCCCGGCCTCACGGCGAAAGACGTCTTCGAGCTCGCCGGCGAGGACGAACTCGCCGATTACACGATCGACCAGCTGGCTCACTGGAACGCCATCGGCGTGACGAACGTCGTCCACGCGTTCGCGCCGCTTTCGATCTCCTTCGGCGGCGCGGTCGCGTTGAACAACGAGGAACTCGTCGTCGATCCCATCCGCGACCGTCTCGACGAGATGGTGATGACGAACGTTCCCGCGATCTCGGTGACCGACCTGGGCGACGACGTCGTCGTCGAGGGCGCGCTCGCGAGCGCGCTGACCGAGGGGACCGGCGACAGGAAACTGCTGGGTCCATGACCCGACCGCCCAGCCGGGTGTTTTACTGCCGTCGTCACGAAGGACGCGGCATGCACCGACGGGCGTTTCTCCGGCTCGGGACCGGCGCCGGCCTCGCGCTGTCGCTTGGCGGCTGTCTCACGCCGTCGGCGCTCGAACCAGAGGGCAGCGACGAACCCTACGAGCCGCTGGGGCGAGTCCCGGTCGAGGGTGCAGCCGAAGCCGTCGTCGGTGACGACAACGAGATCGTCTACCTCGCCGCGACCGACGGCTTTGCGACGGTCGACGCGAGCGATCCCACCGACCCGACGGTTCTCGCCGAGCGCCGGGACCTCGAGGTCGACGGCCGGTCGCTCACCGAAATCTTAGACGTCAAGGTTTCCGACGACCGGCTGGTCGTCCCCGGCCCGGCGAACCCCGGCGACGACGAGGCGTTCCACGGCTTCGTCTGCTACGACGTGAGCGATCCCGCCAACCCCGTCCCCGCGAGCGAGCCCTACGAGACCGGCTATCACATCCACAACTGCTTTCTCGACGGTGACACCCTCTATCTCGTCCGCAACGGTGCTGAGGGCAATCCGCTCGTCGTCTTCGACGTGGCCGACGACGAGCCGGAGGAACTCGCCCGCTGGTCGATCCTCGAGCGCGAGCCCGCCTGGGAGGACGTCGAGTGGCGACTCCAGTACCTCCACGACGTCACCGTCCACGACGACGTCGCCGTCCTCGCGTACTGGAACGCCGGCACCCACCTGCTCGACGTGAGCGATCCCGCCGATCCCCGACACCTCGGCGGCGTCGTCGACCCGGACGTCGAGATCGAAGACCAGCGCGACCTCGTCGGCGGGGCGGTCGACGACGCCTACTTCGGACTGCCGGGCAACGATCACTACTCGGCACTCGACGATCGGGGTGAACTGCTCGCAGTCGGTCGCGAGAGCTGGGAGAGGGGCTCCGACGACCCCGACGGCCCTGGCGGGATCGACCTCTACGACGCGAGCGATCTCACGGCACCCTCGCTCCGGGCGGCGATCGAGGCTCCGCCGGCGGACGACGCGACGTACCACGGGGGGACGTGGACGACGGCGCACAACTTCGAACTCCGCGAAGGGCGGCTCTACTCGTCGTGGTACCAGGGCGGCGTCAAGATTCACGACGTGACCGACCCCGCCGATCCCGTCGAACTCGCGTGGTGGCGAGACCCCGACGAGGCGGGCTTTTGGACCGCTCGCGTCCTCGACGAGGACGTCTTCGTCGCCTCGAGTACGCCGATGATCCCGAACGCCTCGACAGAGGGAGCGCTGTATACGTTCCCGATCCGGGAGGGCGAACAGGCCGATCCGCCGTCGCTTGTTGATTGATAACAGTGGTTGGTAATACGGTTTCTTTACGGCGCGACACCCCCATCCGCCACCTGGAGAGCGAAGATCGCGAGGCCGGGACGACGGGCGACGTCACAGGAGACCCGTAACGAACGCCAGTCCCATGCCGACGAGGACGACGGCCGTGACCGTCGGGAGATAGGGCGTGTACCGTTCGACCGTCTCGCGGTGGCGCTCGTAGCCGGCGATCAGAAGCAGCGTCGGCGCGAGGATCGCGCCGATCACCGCGAGCGAGTAGAGCAGCATCAACTCGAGACAGTACGCCGTCCCGACACAGATCGCCAGGATCTGGATCGGCTCCTCGTGGGCGAAGCCGAGCAACAGGGCCGTCGTCCCGAGGGCGACGAGTCCCCGCTCGGCGTGTTCCTCCTCGAGGTGTGCGTGTCCGCCGCCGGGGAGATGCGACCGGAGTCGTTCGAGGCGGCCGACCTCGGTGTCTGTCCCGCCGTCGGCCCGTTCGGGGTCGCCGTGATGGTGGCTGTGGTCGTGATGCTCGTGGCTGTGGTCGCCGTGGTCGTGGTGGTCGTGACCGTCGCCGTGGTCGTTGCGATCACCGTGATCGTGCCCGTCGTCGTGGTCGTGCAGGTGCCCGTGTCCGCCGTGGCGGTACTCGTGAATCCCGAGCAGAATCAGGAGAGTCCCAGCGACGTACTGGAGCCACGGCCCCTCCGCGAACGCGGCGAATCGGCTGAACCAGACGTACGCGAACACGAGGGCGACGCTGCTGATCAGGTGACCGATCCCGAGAACCAGCGCCGCGACCGTCCCGTAGAACCACCGACTCGAGCGATTGAGGGCGTACGTCGCCGCGATCGGCCAGCCGTGATCCGGCAAGACGCCGTGGACGATTCCGATCAGGACGACGCCGGCGACGAGCCCCGGTTCCATGAGAGACAGTGATGGACGCGACGGTTTACCGGTTGTTATGAACGAACCCGGCGATCCGTAATACGCATACCAAATCCGTCAAATTGGGTGTGGACGTCCTCTCAGAAACGGCACCGATAGTGCCACCGTTCCGTACGCTCAGTAGACGAAGACTGTTTCCAACGGACGACGGTCCTCTTTATATCAATTTAAATACCTTTAATAGCCTGCCCGAAGTGTTATTTGGTGTCATATGGCACAAGTGGAAGCTCCAGCGGTAGATCATCCACTCGATCCGCTGACCGAACAGGAGATCGAAGCGACGACGACGATTCTCGAGGAGTCGGGGAGACTCGAGGGAGAGGTCGGCTGTTACAGCTATCAGCCGGTCGAGCCGTCGAAAGACGACCTCGCCGAGTGGGACGACGGCGACCCGATCGACCGGGAGGTGTTCGCCGTCCTCCGTGATCTGGACGATCGGGAGACCTACGAGGCGATCGTCTCGCTCTCCGAGAAGGAGGTCTCCTCCTGGGAGCACGTTCCCGGCGCGCAACCGCACATCATCGGCCAGGACGTCCTCGACGCCGAGCAGGCGGTCAAAGAGAGCGAGGAGTTCCGCGAGGCTGCCCGAAAACGCGGCGTCGAGAACGTCGATCTGGTGATCGTCGATCCGTGGCCGATCAACAGCAGCGAGTTCGTTCCGGACGGACTCGAGGATCGTCGCCTCGCCCGAGGGCTGTCCTGGGTCGCAACGAGCGAGGACGACAACGCCTACGCCCGGCCGATCGAGGGCGTCCACGCGTTCGTCGACTTAGACGAGATGGAGGTCCTCGAGGTCGTCGACAACGGCGTCGTCGACGAGGACAGCCCCCTGCCGCCCGAGGACGCGAACTACAAGCCACACCAGATCGACACCCGGACCGATCGCGAACACCTCGACGTCGTCCAGCCCGACGGGGTGAGCTGGGAGGTCGACGGCCGGGAAGTCGAGTGGCAGGGCTGGAAATTCCGCGTCGGCTGGACCGATCGGGAGGGACTCGTCTTCCACGACGTTCGCTACGACGACGACGGCGACAGCCGGAAGGTGCTCCACCGGGCGTCCGTCTCGGCGATGGCCGTTCCCTACGGCGACGTCGACCCCAACCACAACTGGAAGAACGCCTTCGACATCAGCGAGTTCAACGTCGGCCGGATGGTGAACTCACTGACCGAGGGCTGTGACTGTCTCGGCGTGATGCACTACTTCGACGCGGTCACGAACGACCGCGACGGCGACGTCCTTCACGTGCCCAACGCGATCTGCATGCACGAGGAGGACGACGGCCTCATGTGGAAACACACCGAGTGGCGCAAGGACGACCAGACCGAAGTTCGTCGTCGCCGTCGGCTCGTCGTCTCCCAGATCGCCACCGTCTACAACTACGATTACGCCTTCTACTGGTACTTCTACCAGGACGGACGTATCGAGGCCGAAGTGCGACTCACCGGTATCGACTCCAACGGCGTCGTCCCCCAGGGAACGACGGCGGAGGACACCGGCGGCTTCTACGAAGTCGTTTCCCCCCAGGTAAAGGCGTCGATCCACCAGCACCAGTTCAACTTCCGGCTCGACTTCGAGGTCGACGGTGGGGACAACTGCGCCTACGAGGTCCACAACCAGCCCGTCGACGAGGTCGCCTGGAACCACGAGAACTCCGAGAACCCGGGCGGCCAGGGCTGGTACGCCAAGGAGACGCTACTCGAGACCGAACAGGAGGCCCGCCAGGACATCGACCCGCTCCGGGCGCGCTACTGGAAGATCGCCAACCCGAACGAGACGAACGCCTACGGCTATCCGACGGCCTACACGCTTCACCCGGGAACGAACGTCGAGTCGCCGATGCAGCCGGGCGCGCCCAGCCAGCGACGGGCGGGATTCCTCGAGAACGGCTTCTGGGTCACGCCCTACGACGAGGACGAGCTGTACGCCGACGGCGAGTACCCGAACCAGAACGACCACCCACACGGCCTCCGGGAGTGGACCGCGGCGGATCGGGACATCGTCGAGGAGGACCTCGTGGTGTGGTACACCCTCGGCGTGAACCACCGCACCCGACCCGAGGACTGGCCGGTGTTGCCCGTCGAGATCGCCCACTTCGAACTCGAGCCGGAGGGCTTTTTCGACGAGAACCCCGCGATCGACGTGCCGCCGGAGCCGTCCGCGTGCGAGATGGACGAGGCGAGTGCCGACGACGACTGAGTCAGTTCCCGCCCTCGTACTCGTACTCTTCTTCGGGATCCTCGACGCCCTCCGTTCGCGAGCCGACCCAGGCTCCGAGCGAGAGCCCGTAGACGAGGTGGGCGGCGTGAAACAGCGCGAGTTCGTCCGCTTCGAGACGAACGTCGAGCAGTTCAGAGAGCATGAACTGGGAGCCAAACGCCGACAGCCCCATGCCGTAGACCGCCCCCCAGATGATCCCGCGCTGTTCGGCCTCGATCGAACGTTCGGCCTCGAGCAGGGCGAACAGGCCGCCGAAGACCGCACCTGCGCTCGTCCCATACAGCAGGTGCAAGACGAGCCCCGCGATCGGGTAGTCGTCGGGATCGCCGCCGCGTACGTATCTGGCCCAGAAGTTCGCCGACGGCGGCAGCGAGCGCATGATCGGGAGCCGAAACGCGGTCATGATGAGCGTCGCTACCAGCCCCGCCTGGAGACCGCGAACACTCGCGGCGACGACGTGGGTAAGTCGGGACCGCCCTTCGGGACCGGTACCCGACCCAGTCGATTGCCCTCGAAGTCGACCCAGCATTGCCGTTGTCGACGGGTGCCGGCGACGTAAACGCCGTGCCGGACAGTGCCGGTTTCTCGACAGTTCGTCGACCTCGATCGGAACGACAACGTCCTTTTGCCCGTCGGCCTCGAACGCCGACCTATGACCTCGGTCGAGGCAAAACTCGAGGCCGCCCGCGAGGACCTCGCGAGCCGCGACGGGGTCCTCGTCGCCTTCTCCGGCGGCGTCGACTCGAGCGTCGTCGCCGCGATCGCGGACGACGCACTCGGGGCCGACGCCGTCGCCTGTACCGCACGGAGTGAGACGCTGCCGGCGGCCGAACTCGAGGACGCGAGACGCGTCGCCGAGGAGATCGGCATCCGCCACGAGGTCGTCTCCTTCTCGGAGCTAGAAAGCGACGCATTCGTCGAAAACGACGACGAGCGCTGCTATCACTGCCGAACGATGCGACTCGGCGAGATGCTCGAGACCGCCCGCGAGCTCGGGATCGAGACGGTCTGTGACGGGACGAACGCCGACGACCCCGGCGCGGGCCACCGGCCCGGACTGCGGGCCGTCGACGAACTGGACGTCCACTCGCCGCTTCTGGCCCACGGGATCACCAAAGCCGAGGTTCGCGAGATTGCCGACCGCTACGACCTGTCGGTCGCCGAGAAGCCGTCGATGGCCTGTCTCTCTTCGCGTATTCCCACCGGCCTCGAGGTGACCGACGATCGGCTCACCCGCGTCGAACGCGCCGAGGCCGTGCTCCGGCAGTGGGGGTTCGACCAGTTCCGCGTCCGCGACCACGACGGCCTCGCCCGCATCGAGGTCGCCCCCGAGGAACTCGAGCGCGCCCTGACCCTCGAGTTCGCCGAACCCGTTCGCGAGGAGCTGTCCCGGCTCGGATTCGAACACGTCACGCTCGATTTACACGGCTACCGGACCGGCAGCGTCAGCCCGGGCGAGGACCCGGCGGAGATTGCCGACGGAACGCTCGAGGATTGACGGTCGGTCAGTTTCACGACCGGTGCTACCTGGATGGTGACTGAATGTACTATACAGTGCGTGAAATAATTACATACCTCATACAATAACCATTACTTGTGGAGAATATTGTACTATTGTGGGTGCTACTATACGTACGGCCGATACTAACTGTCGATGACGGGAGACCTTCCAGGTGCGTGGAGCCACGACCGAACCGACGTCTACAAGCCGACGCCCGACGCCACGACGCGACGATTTTTCACGTACGTCCACGACTCCGGCGACGTCTCGCTTCGAATCGCCCCGACGACTCTCGAGGTGACCGAGCGACCGGGGTACGAACTCGTCGTTACGAGCTATCCCGGCCTCGAGCTAGAGCGACGAGACGTCGTCAGGACGGTCACGACCGCTACGAGCTGTGACCGGCTCGCTCGAGAGTTTATGTCGCTTTTCGAGGGGGTCTACGACGGACCGGGCGACCTCGAGACGGCCGTCGCGTACGCGACCGAACACGTCCAGCCGTCGGCGGCCAACGACGCGATCGTCGTCGACGAGTAGTCGGACGCGTTACTCCCGCCCGGTCCACTTAAGCAGGAGGAGCGTCCCCTCGAACAGGAGAATCATGACGATCGCGACGATGACGGGTGCCATCATCGTCGGGTCGACGGTGAACATGAACGAGAGGCCGAAGAAGGCCGCCCAGAAGTACAGTCGTTTCTGGGCGAGCCAGCGTCTGGTCGTCACGCCCATCATGATCGCGAGCATGATAAAGAGCGGAATCTGGAAGACGATCGCGAGAAAGCCAGTCAGCGTGATGATCAGGTTGAACGTCTCGCCGAGTGCGTAGGCGATATCGGCGCTGCCCTCCGCGTAGAACGTGAAATACCGGAACAACACGGGCAGGACGAGGAAAAACGAAAAGAGCATTCCCATCCCCGCGAGGACGACGCTCGTCGGGACGGCTGCGAGGTAGTACTTTCGTTCGTTGGGATACAGCCCCGGCCGCATGAACAGGTAACACTCGTAGACGAACATCGGCAGGGCGGCCATGATCCCGAGCAGACCGGCGACTTTGATCCTGGTCAGCCACAGCTCGAGCGGGTGATAGACGTGCGGCGGCGGGACCTCTCCCGTCGGACCGGGGAAGATGTTCAGCCAGATGTATTCGATCGCCGGCGACGCCCCAAGGAGCCCGATCGCGGTCGCGGCGGCGCCGACGAGGAACACCCGGGCGAGGCGCATGATCATCTCCTCGATGTGATCCGCAAGCGGCATCTCCTGGTCGTCCGGCGGCGCCTCGATTCCGCCGACGTCGTCGTCGGGGTCGGGATACGACGGCTCCTCGCGTTCGTGTTCGGGCAGGTCGTCGACGACGCCGCCTTCGCCGTCGGTTTTCGCCTCTCGTGGCGGCTCTGACCCGTCGCTGGCGTTGGATGTAGAGTCGGCACTCTCACTTCCCGGAGCCGTTTCGTCGGAAGCCGATTCGCGTCGCTTTTCGGCCTCGCCGACGTCGACACCCTCGTCCGGCTCGTCCGCCATCTATCGAGAGATAGATAGGCCGCCGGTTATAGGCCTTTTTCTTACGTTCACCCGCCGACAGTGAGAAGCGACGAGCGGACGGCCGTCGCCTCGAGCGAATGCGCCCTCGAAAGGTTGATAACTGGCTGTAAGTTACCCTCGTACACTCAATGAGTTCTGCCGTCGACGAGGACACGGCCCGAGCTATCAACTCCGGTCGGGAGACGCTCGGGGCCATCTTCTCGAGTGCCCAGACGCACCTCCAGAAGGTCTTTATCGTCTTCGTGATCGGCTTCATCGGCTCGTTCTACGCGCTTCGAATCTGGATCTGGGACTTCCTCGAGGAGACGGCGAAAGCCGAGATGGGCCCCGAAGTGGCCGCCTCGACCGACCTCATCACCCGGACGCCGTTCGAGGTGATCCTCCTGCAGGCGAAGATCGGAATGCTCGTCGGGCTCGTCGTCGCCATCCCTGCCTTGCTTTATTTCTCGCGGGACGCGCTCCGTCGTCGCGGGTTCCAGTCTGCGATCCCGATCTCGCGACGGTACGTGGCTGGCTTCGTCGCGACCTCGCTCGTCCTCTTCTGGGGCGGCATCGTCTACGCCTACAGCATCTTCTTTCCGTACGCCTTCGACTTCCTCGCGTCGAACGCCGTGGCCGCTGGCGTCAAACCGAGTTTCGGGATCACGGAGTTCACCGAGTTCATCGCGTTGCTGACGCTGTCGTTCGGGCTGGCCGCCCAGCTTCCCTTGCTCATGGGCGTGCTCTCCTACACCGAGATCGTCCCCTACGAGACGTTCCGTGACAAGTGGCGTCATGCGATCGTCGGGATCACCGTCTTCGGTGCGCTCTTTTCGCCGCCGGATCCGTTTACGCTACTCATGTGGGCGATGCCGCTTGTCGCCCTCTACGTGTTCAGCCTCGGACTCGCAAAGCTCGTCACCAACATCCGCCGTCGCGGAGCGGCCGAAGGTCCCGGGAAAGGCACCGGACTCCTGAAAAAACGCGTTCTCCAGTTCGGCGGTGCGGTCGGCATCGTCTTCGCCGTCGCCTCGGCGTTCATCAACCAGGGCGGGCTCGACCTGCTTGAGGATGACGCCTATCCGCTTTTGCCCGAGTACCTCCAGCCCGGCGGCCCGACGACGCTCGAGGTCCTCGCCGTCGAACACGGCCTGCTAGGTGAGCTCGCTGGCGGACTGTTGGTCGCCATCGGCATCGGATTCGTCGTCTTGCTCGCGTACACCATCGCCGTCCTCCGAAGTCCGGTCTACCCGCGCGAGGAGGTGCTTCGCGCCGGCGATCCCGACGAGATCGACTTCGACGTCCTCGACGCGGCGGACGTCGAGAAAGTCTCGGCGCAGGTCTTCCTCGAGATGGAAGAGGAGACGGCCATGGAACACGCCCGCGAAGCGATGCACGCCGAGGATCGCGAGAAAGCCCAGGCGATTCTCGATCGCTACGACTCGCTGCACGCCGAGGCGGGCGGAGGCGACGGCGGAGACGGTTCGCCTTCGACCGCCGGCTCCGCGTCGGCGGCCACAGCGGACAGTGCCGGGGCCGGCGAGGAAGAAGAGGGCAGTTTCCTCTCGAGCACCGCCGCCGGGATGGTCGATCCGTTCACCGAGGAGGAGACGACCGAAGACGACATCGGCGGCTACGCCTACGATCTCGCGTTTATCCTCAACAGCCTCACCTCGAAGATGTTCCGCATCGTCGCGGTGTTCATGATCGTCCTCGGGGGATCCTTTTTCTGGCTCTACCAGGGTGGACTCGGCGACGTCCTCGAGTTGTTCCTCGATCGCGTGCCCGACGACGTCCTCTACCAGGTGGCGGTCCGCAACGAGGTCGACCCGGCTGGGATGGACCTCCAGAACCTCATCCAGCAGATGGACATCGTCATCGCGCTTCACCCAGTCGAGGTGTTGATCTTCATGGTGAAGGTGAGTACGATCGCCGCGATCGTCTCGATTCTGCCGATGGTGCTCTACTACGGCTGGCCCGCAGCCAAAGAACGCGGGCTGGTTCGTGGCGATCGACGCGTGTTCGTCGTCTGGGGCGGCACCTTGCTCGCCGGCTTCGCCGTGGGAACGTACCTCGGGTTCTTCTGGGTCGCTCCCGCCGTCATCTCCTATCTCGTCTCCGATGCGATCTCTAACGGGATGGTCGTCTCCTTCCGGATCCGGAGTTTCTTCTGGCTCGTGATATTCACCACTGTCGGCATCGGCTTCCTCTTTAACATGATCGTCACGATGGCGCTGTTTCACGCCGGCAACATCGTCTCCTACCGGACGATGCTGCGAGGCTGGCGGCCGATCGTCGTCGCCATCTTCACGGTCGCCGCCTTCGCCAGTCCGAAGGGCATCCTGACGATGATCGCACTCGCGACGCCGGTCGCGCTCACGTACCTGCTCGGACTGGCCGTCCTCTACGTACTCACCGGCGGCGGACGGCTGTTCGGCGGCGGTGGCGGGAGCGAGGCCGAGGTCGATCCGGACGGGACCGCCGCGACGGACTGATCGTCCGACGGCTTAAGGACCCCCCATCCGAACGCACCGGTATGCCGAAGATCAGCGTCGAAATCCCACAGGAACTGCTCGATGACCTCGACGAACACGTCGGCGACGACGGCAAGTACGTCAACCGCAGCGACGCTATTCGCGCATCGATACGGAAGAATCTCGATATCTTAGACGAGATCGACGAACGACACGGCCGCCTCGAGGACGAAGCTTAACCGTCGATCCGCTCGGCGAACCCGAAGTTCGGTTTGACGTCTTCGACGCGAACGCACACCTCGTCGCCGGGCTCGGTTCCGGAAACGAACAGCCGGTAGCCCTCGACGCTTGCGATCCCGTCGCCCTCGCTGCCGACGTCTTCGATCGCGACCTCGAGTTCGTCGCCGGGCCGGACCGGTGCGGTGAGTCGTCCCTTCCCGACGAAGTAGATCTCGGAGGATTCGTCCCGCGAGGCGTCGGGACTCGTGGCACGAACGTACTGGAACTCCTCGCCGACGTCCTCGCGAAACGCTTCGACGTCTGGACCCTGGAACACCTTCACGACGAAGTCGCCGCCGGACTCGAGTAGTTCCAAGGCTGTCTCGAACGCCTGGCGGGCCAGGTGCAGGGATCGGGCCTGATCGAGCGAGTACTCGCCGGACATGTTCGGGGCCATATCGGAGAGGACGACGTCGACCTCCCCGTCGGCGGCGTCGCTGATGCGGTCGCGGGTTCGCTCTTCGGTCATGTCACCGCGGACCGTCTCGACGTTGTCGTACTCTTCGAAGTCGTCGATTCGCTGGAGGTCGACCCCGATCACCGTACCGTCGGGCCCGACTTCCTCGGCGGCGACCTCGAGCCAGCCCCCCGGTGCGGCCCCGAGGTCGACGACGGTGTCGCCGCGGGAGAGGACGTTCTCGAGGTCGTCGAGCTGTTTGAGCTTGTAGGCCGCTCGGGAGCGATACCCCTCCTGTTTGGCCTTGTTGTAGTAGTGGTCTCGTCGTGTCATAGGTACCTCACCGAACTCCGTGAACCGTTCCGTGTGAAAACGGTCGGCCGATTTGTGTTCATACGGAATGAGACGCCCCCAGCTCGGAAAGGCACATCGGATAGTATCGGCAGCCGTCGGGCTCTACGAAGTCTCCCGTCACTAAGGGAAACGCAGACCCCGCGAACTCAGCGAGAGCGGGACTCTCGCCGAATCACGAAATCGACAGTTTTCGAACCACTTTACCTCGAGGCGATTCGCTATTCGAAGTGCTGGACGGGGCCCGTTACATCTATTGCGTATCGTAACGTAGTAGATCGTAACGATGAAAACAGTCACCACACGCATCCCGGAGGATGACGAGGAAGCTCTCGCCGAACTCGAGACGGAGTTGAGCGCCGATCGGTCGGAGGTGCTTCGCCGCCTGATCCGACAGGGTCTCTCCGACTGGCGCAAGGAGCAGGCACTCGACCAGCTCCGTGACCACCGCATTACGCTGCGGAAGGCGGCGGAGCTGGCGGACGTCCCGTACGTCGAGATGTTGTCCCTCGCCGCCGAAGAGGGGATCGACATCGGGTACACGACGGACGACCTCGAACGCGATCTCGATCGCGTCTAATGGTTGTCGTCGATTCCTCCGCGCTGATCCCGCTCGCATGGGTCGGTCGACTCGACCTCGTCTCGACTTCCTTTGACGATATTCGGACGACAGAAGAAGTTCGGGAGGAAGTCCTCACCGAAGGAAAGCGTGGTACCGCGACGCTCGACGAGTTTCTGGCGGACGTAGCTGTTCGTGGGATGCCGGACGCAGCCGACGAGGTAGCGTCGATGGAGGGGATTGCGGTGGCCGACGCGTCGGTGATCCTGCTGGCAGAGACTGACGAGGAGATTCTTCTCGCTAACGACAATGGACTGATCGAGGTTGCTCAGAGCCACGGCGTCGAGTGCTGGTGGGTGACGACGTTGTTGCTCAGATGTGCGAAAGAGGGTGACTTGACGGCGGAGGAGGTAACCGATATCCTCTACGACCTCGTGGACGAGGGAATGAACCTGCATCCGAAAGTCTACACACAGGTGCAAAAGAAGCTCCGAGAACTGGGGAATTGAACCAGAGTACGCGGTCGTATCGAGACGTGTTCAGTTAGTAGGTACAACAGACCGAGAAGAGTAGTTGTAGTAGTGATCCCGTCGTGTCAGGGGCACCTCACCGAGTTCCGTGATACGTATCGGCCGCGAGTCGCGGACGAATTCGCGTTCATACACGGTCTGACGCGGTCGACTCGGAAAGGCCCGTCGGATGTGAAACCGGCCGGCTCGAGGTACGAGCGGAGAGCGGCCGTGGTGCGATCTGCAAACTCGTCCGATCGTATGAACAGGTCGGGACCCCACACGACTTCGCCTCGTTCGGCCATTGCTTACGTATTTTCGAGGGTGACTTGTTATACTGTTAATTCAGTAGAGCCTATATTTCTCTACTCGAAATGCGTCAGTATTCAAGATGGAATCGAAGAATGACTCCACTGGAGAGCCAGCTCGGACCGCTCTATTAACGCAGTATCGAGAGGTCCGATCAGAATTAAGAGAGATTTTAGGACGGCTTCGACAACGAGCGCTCGCAGGGGTTGGTGTTGTCGGAGCGATTATTGGCTACGCACTCAGTACGGACACTCATTTATTACTGCTCACAATCCCGTTCCTTATTGGATATGTGTATGCAGCTAGCATCCATTCTGGAATAGTTATGATGTATTTAGCGAAACACGCCAGAGATATCGAGGATTCGATCACCGAAGACAAATTCTCATGGGAGAGTAAGTACGGTGGTATCTGGGAAGATACTGACCGAGATGTACCAGCGAACGATTCAGTTAATTGGAATGAGATACCAAAGTTCGCTGTTTACGGCTTTTTCATTGTCGGATACCTTGCTTCGATCGGAGTCGCATTGTTCATCGCAGCTACCGAGCTCGCGTCGGATCTGTTGATAGCATTTTGTATTCTCACGTATCTCATACTGACACTGATAGTGCTCGCTGTCACGTACTCGTATTATCAAGTCGCAGTAACCCTCAACGACAGAGTGTGACATCCTTCGCGCCATGGACGGTGGGGTTCTCTCGCTGAATCAGATAGACCTCGCCTCGGCTGCATCGTACGCGGTCGCGCACAAAGGGTGGCTTTTTATGCCGACCGTCCGTACCCCGACCCATATGTTCAAGGCCATCGTGAGCGCGGACACGCTCTCCAGCGCGCTCGATTCGGTCAGCGTGCTGGTCGACGAGTGCAAGATCCACCTCGAGGAAGAGGGCCTCGAGATTCGTGCCGTCGACCCCGCAAACGTCGGGATGGTCGACCTCTCGCTCGATGCGGCCGCGTTCGAATCGTACGAGGCCGACGGCGGGCTCATCGGCGTCGACCTCTCGCGACTCGAGGACATCGCGGGCATGGCCGAATCCGGCCAGCTCGTCCAGCTCGAACTCGACGAGGAGACCCGGAAACTCCACATCCAGATCGACGGCCTGGAGTACACCCTCGCGCTCATCGACCCGGACTCGATCCGACAGGAGCCGGACATCCCCGACCTCGACCTCCCTGCGGAGGTCGTCCTCGAGGGGAAAGACGTCAACCGGTCGGTGACGGCGGCGGACATGGTCTCCGATCACATCGCGTTGGGCGTCGACGAGGGCGAGGGATACTTCTACGTCGACGCGGAGGGTGATACCGACGACGTCCACTTAGAGCTCACCGCCGAGGACCTGATCGACATCCAGCTCGGGCCGGCACACTCGCTGTTTTCACTCGAGTATCTCAAGGACATGAACAAGGCAATTCCAGGTGACACCGAGGTGACGCTCGAACTCGGCGAGGAGTTCCCGATCAAGACACACTTCGGATTCGCCGAGGGACACGGTCAGGTCACGTACATGCTGGCACCGCGTATCCAGAGCGACTGATACGGATTGCTGTACCGATGTCCCGGTGCAACCGCAGAACGGTCGCGGTTGCGCCGGTAACGACTTCCGACCGAGTGATGCTGCAGGAGGGCACCGTTCACACACCGATCGCGCTCGAGACACCGTCAGCTGGTCGCTGACCGTCGTCCGGTCGTACGAAACGCGGCCCGGCTCACGTCTGTTCCGCGAGGAACGTTCGGATCGCCTCGTTGACCTGCGACGCGTCCTCGAGGAAACAGAAGTGTGATCCTCCCTCGACGCGCTCGAGGCGGGCGTTCGACAGTGTGTCCGCGAGCAGCGTCGCGTTCTCGAACGGAAGCACGCGATCGTCGGTCCCGTGAACCACGAGCGTCGGGACGCGGATTCGATGGAGGTGATCGGTCGCGTCGAAACTCGCCACGGCGGCCGCCTGGGCCGTGCGGGCGGGATCGGATGCGTCCTGCTCCAGTCGCCACTCGACGATCCGATCCATCAGGTGGGGGTTCCGGCTGGTGAACCGCTCGGTGAACGCGGGTCGTATCCGGTGACGGAGCCGTTCGCGTTCGGACGCATCCGCCGGTACGTCAGTGAACTGTGCTCGCGTCTCCTCGGGCACGGAAGCGACGTCGGGACCGCCTGCACTCGTCGACAGAAGCGAGAGGGTCTTCACACGGTCGTACTCGAGAGCGTACTGCTGGGCGATCATCCCGCCCATGCTCGCACCCACGAGGTGGGCCTCGGAGACGCCGGCGTCCTCGAGGACGGCCTCGAGGTCGGCGGCTAGCCCCGACATCGAGTAGCCGGCGAGTTTGAAGAGGAGAGGCGTTCGAATCCGTCCGGGAAGCGTTTTGACGACCGCCGAGAGGCCGTCCGCCGACCGCCCGGTTCCCCGGTTGTCCGGGGCGACGACCTCGTACGCGCCCCGAACCGCCTCGCGTTGCCATCGCCACATCCAGCGGCCATAACCCAGCCCCTGGACGAACGCGACCGGATCGCCGTCGCCCTCGTCGTGTTCGTAGTAGATCGACACGCCGTCGCTGTTCGCCCGTGGCATACGCCGAGTGACACGCTGCAGTCCCTTGAAATCGAGCGTCGCGCCGACGTTCGGACCCGACGCTTGTCCGGACTGTCGCGACCGACGAACAGTCCAAAATGGTCATACGAGTAAGGTATTTGCGCGCACCGATCCCACGTCTGGATATGACCCTGCGAACGATCGCACTCGCGACGCTGGCGGCGATCGGTCTGTTCGTCGTCTTGAGTGTCGTGTTGACGCTCGTCTCGATCGTCGTCGGCTTGCTCACCACGCTCGTCGTGACCGTCGTTGCGCTCGCCGTCCTCGTACTCGCCGCCGTCGGTCTCTACCGCATCGTCAGCTGGTCGCTGGACGGATCGTCGACCGGACGAGAACGCGACTCGAGTCGGGACGACGTCGGGACGGATGGTGACTCGCTTGAACAACTGCAGGACCGGTACGTCGAGGGTGGGCTCTCCGAAGCGGAGTACGAACGCGAACTCGAGCGCCTCATGGAGAACGACCCGGCCGGCCGGGACAGACTGGACCTGGATCGCGATCGCGACCTCGAGGACTCGTTCTCGAGCCGGAACTGACTCGCACAACCGGGAACGATCGTCGGCGACCGTCGCGCTTAACCCTTCCCAGCAGAATCCTACGAGCGATGCAGCGACTGCACGCCCGGTACCCGTTTCTCGAGGGAGCTCGCGAGGCCGTCGCCACGGAGGCCGTCGACCTCGCGACCGTCGTCGAGCGGGACGGGGCGGTCGTCGACAGGGCCTGTGAGCGGGTGCTGGCCGCCCTCGAAGACGGCGACACGGGCGAGCCACGGCGGGACGTCCGCACCGAGTTGCTCTCGTACCCGGTCGCGCGGGTGCTCGTCTCGCTGGTCGACGAACGAGTGCTCGTCCGCAAGTACGCCTGGGCGGAAGCCACCGTGGCGTACGACCGCATCACCGACGACCTCGAGGACACGACGGAGCTCAAAAGCGTCGCGTCAGCCGGCATCGACCTCGAGACGCTGCTCGCCGAGTTCGACCTCGAGGCGTCGGCCAGGGAGACGGGAGACGGCTACCGGATCGAGGACGCGACGTACCTGTCGCTTGCGGCTACCCTGCGAGACGACGAGTGGCGACTCGTCAATCGCGCACTCGCCAACGGCGAGGTTCCCGTCTCGGAGAGCGAACTCCTCGTCTTGCTCCGGGAGGCGATCCGCGGGCGCGTCGCGGACGGACTGCCCTTCGACGTCCCCGAGGCGATCGCGGCCGAACTCGAGGACGAGGTCGCGACGATCCGGGACGCGCTCGCGGACCTCGAGTTGACACGCGAGATCGACACCGTCGTTCCCGAGCTGTTCCCGCCGTGTATGAAGGCGCTGCTCGATGCCATCCAGCAGGGCGAACACCTGCCACATCACTCCCGATTTGCGATCACCGCGTTTCTCACCAGCATCGGGATGGATACCGACGAGATCGTCGAGCTCTACCGGGTCAACTCCGCGTTTGGCGAGGAAATGACTCGCTACCAGACCGACCACATCCGCGGGGAGACCTCGCCGACTGAGTACTCCGCCCCTTCGTGTGCGACGATGCAGTCCTACGGCGACTGTGTCAACAAAGACGATCGCTGTGAACGGATCGCCCATCCGATGGCCTACTACGAGAGCCGCCTCGACGAGACGGACGAAGACGACCTCGAGGACTGGCGGGAGGCGACGGCCGAGGATTCCTGATACTGTCGGTCATACAGACGTGAACGCGACGAGCGACACCAGATACACGTTCACCGGCCGGCTCACCCGGACGTCAATTTCCAGGTCCATGACCGACAGTATGACCGTCCGCGAACGCTTCGAGTGTCTTCGTCGACTGCGCCGACGCTCAATCGCTTTTGCACTCGAAGCCGCCGCTGTGGCCGTCCTCGCTGCTTGCCGGTATTCCGAGCCGACGCGAGCCGAGGCGGCGAAGCGCCGGTAGGAGCGTCTCGTGGCCGAGTACTGCGAAACCGAGGACGATCGTGGCGAAGCCGGCGACCGTGACGGCGGTGATCGACTCGCCGAGAAACAGCCAGCCCCCAAGCGCCGCGACGATCGGGCTGGCGTAGAAGGTCAGACTCGAGTGGATGACGCCGACGTCCTCGAGCAACGCGAAGTAGGCGATGTACGCGAGCGCGCCGGCGAAGACGGTGACGTAGGCAAGCGAGACGATCGCGGTCGTGGTCCACTCGATCGCCGCGACCGACTCGCCGGCGGCGGCACTCATCCCGTGAAGCAAGAGCGCACTTAGTGGCAGCCCCCACGCGACCCGGGCCGTACTCGAGATCGTCGACGGCGAGCGACGGATCAACACGGCTCCGAGTGCGGCGCTGAACGCGCCGATCAGGACGATGACCGCGCCACCCTCGAGCGTCGCCAGCAGGTTGCCGGGGTCGATCCCGACCACCATCCCGACGCCGGCCAGCCCGACGAGCGAGCCGACCGCGCCGACCGGGGAGAGCCGTTCGTCCGAGAGCAAGACGGCGGCGAGCACTGGCGAGAAAATGGGAACGAGGCTGAACGCGATCGCACCCACCGCGCTCGTCACGTAGCCCTGCCCGACGAACAGCAAGGCGTTCGCCAGCCCGATCGTCAACACGCCAGCGGCGACGATGCCGACGAGGTCGCCACGGGTCCGGGGAACGAACTCGTCGCCGATTGCGGTGTGGTAGGCGTACGCGAGCAACAGGATCGCCGCGAGGTCGAACCGGATCGCGACGAAAAGCAGCGGCGGGATGTACGCCTGGCCGGCCCTGGCGGCGACGAACGTGCCGCCGAAGAAGACACTCGCAAGCAGGAAGTAGGCGATCGTTCGCGTCCGGCTCATCGAGACGCCAACACCCCATCGTGGACGCCGGCCCCACTCCCGCAGGAGTGGACGATCGTCGTCGTTCCTGGTTCTATCATTACTGGATAGAACGTGCTGAACACACATAAGTTAATTCGGAAAATAATTCACGGTAAGAAATGTGGCGACGCCGTGACGAACGTTCGCGGATCGACACGCGACTCACGACGTGAAAGATATTCACGCTCCGTAACTCACTTTTCCGCCCGGCCGAAACGTCGACCATGGACCCCGCACTCGAGGAGGTCGAGTTTCTCGCTCGTTCTACGAACCGCGTCGAGGTGCTGGCAGCGCTTGCCGACCAGCCACGGACGCGGCGCGACCTCGAGTCGGTGACTGGAGCCTCACAGCCGACCCTCGGGCGGATCCTCCGGGACTTCGAGGATCGACGGTGGGTCGAGCGGACCGACGAGGGGTATACGGCGACGGCAACCGGTCGGCTCGTCGCCGAGGGGATCGTGGACTTACGCGAGACCGTCGAGACGGAGCTGAAACTCCGGGACGTGATCGAGTGGCTGCCGACGGCGGAGATGGACGTCGATCTGCGTCGGTTCCGGGACGCGACGATCACTGTCCCGACCGAGACGCGCCCGAGCGCGCCGGTCGGACGATCGCTCGAGCTCGTCCGGGACGCCGACTGCGTCCGGTCGGTCTCACACGCGTTCAACGATCGCAGCCTGGACCTACTGCGCCGGCGGACGACCGAGGGCGAGGCCACCTTCGAGGGCGTCTTCGCGGCAAGTGCGATCGAGGCGGTCACCGACGACGCGGTGCTCTGTCGGCGCTTCCGGGAGCTGGTCGACTCGGAGAACGCGACGATCCGGGTCTACGACGGCGCGGTCCCGCTCGCGGTGACGATCGCCGACGACGTCGTGAGCCTGCTCGTACGCGACGACGACGGCGTCCTCCAGGCGGCAGTGGACACCGACGACGAGGCGGTCCGTGAGTGGGCCCGGGAGACCCACGAGCGCTACTGGACCGATTCGCGGCCGCTCGAGGTGGCCGATCTCGAGGAGTGATCGCCCGAACGCGTCGCTCGACGTCGGAAAATCGGCGGCAAAACGGCGTGTCATACTGACTGCTGTACGTCCGTCCCGGGACAACCGCAAGACGGGACGGACGTACAGCAATCCGTATCAGTCGATGTGACCTTCGCGTCGCAGCTGGGCGGCGTCCTGACCGGTGTAGCGCCACTCGATGTTCGCTTTCTCGTCCTGGAAGTCCCACGGTTCGACGAGTACGACGTCGTCCTCGTTGATCCAGGTCCGGTACTTCATGCGGCCGGGGATCCGTCCCATTCGGTTCTTGCCGTCCTCGCAGCGGACGCGGACGTGGTTGCCGCCGTTGTGTTCGGTCACGACGGCGAAAAGCTCGTCGTCGGAGGGCATGCGGAGATTGCGACTCTCGCGTTCGGGTTCGTTACTCATACCACCACTACGAGCGATACACGTATAAGTTGTTGGAGACGAACGGTACCGCGTCACACACCTGCCGTCGGTGTGGATCATGAACTTTTATTATGGATGCGCGAATAGCAGGAGGTACAGATGTCGGTCGTACGCGTAGTAGGCTCGTGAACTTCTTGACAGGGCACCGTCCGACGAACGAACGACGATATCACGCGACCGACAATGAGCATCCGACACTCCCACACCCAGACCGAACCGACACCGACCCCCCAGTCTCCGACAGTCGCCGCCCGATCGGCGATCGACCGTGCACCCGTGACGTTTACCTATCACAACACCCAGCGGCTGCGAAACCTCATCGACGACCGGAACGAGGCGTTCGTCACGATCGAACTCGAGTGAGACGGTGTCTTCCCCGCCGTATCATACACAATACGTCCACGACCGACAGTATCACGTCTCCGCCGGAGACGGCGTCGGCTCGGTCGCAGTCTCGATCCGTTCTCTGGCGTAGGCATCGGCAGCGTCGAGGACCGTCGTCCCCCGGCCGTCGGCGCGTTCGATCAACGCGAGCAGTCGGTCGCCGATCCGGTCGGCCGCCTCGAGGGCGTCGGCTCTCGTGTCGCCTGCGTACTCGGTGGCGACGGTGATTAGCCCGCCGGCGTTTATCACGTAGTCGGGTGCGTACAGGATTCCCCGCTCGCGTAACGCCTCGGCGTGGCGACGCTCGGCGAGGACGTTGTTCGCCGCACCGGCGACGACGTCGCACTCGAGTCGTGGAATCGTCTCGTCGTCGACGACGCCACCGACGGCACACGGCGCGAAGACGTCACAGGGCTCGTCGTAGACGTCCCCGTGGGCGACCGCCTCGACGTCGCGGCCGTCGGTGAACGACGCGACAGCCGCCGGGTCGACGTCGCTTACTTTCACCGCCGCACCGGCCTCGAGCAGTCGCTTTGCGAGCCGGCTCCCGACCTTGCCGAGTCCCTGGACGAGCACGGTTCGATCGTCGAGACCGTCGCTTCCGTACGTGGCTTCGACGCACGCACGGATCCCGGCGACGACCCCGCGGGCGGTCACCGGCGAGGGATCGCCGAGGCCGTCGCTCGTTCCGACGACGTGGTCGGTCTCCTCGGCGACGACGTCCATGTCCGCGACGGTGGTGTTCACGTCGACGCTCGTGACGTACTGGCCGTCGAGTCGGTCGACGATCCGGCCGTACGCTCGCATCGTGGCCTCGTCTTTCGCGTCCGGCTCGGCGACGATTACCGCCTTTCCCCCGCCGAGGTCGAGTTCCGCCGCGGCCGCCTTGTAGGTCATCGCCCGCGAGAGTCGAAGGACGTCCTGCAGGGCTTCGTCTTCGGTCTCGTAGGGGAGCAACCGCGTCCCGCCCAGAGCTGGCCCGAGCGTCGTGTCGTGGATCGCGACGATCGCCCGCAGTCCGACGTCGTCCTCGAGGGCGTACGTCACCTGGTCGTGTCCGAACTCGGCCATCTCGCGGTGTACCATGTCGGACCATCTCACCTGGACGGACAAATATTCAATGTACCCTGTTCACAGTACGAAAACCCCGAACTATCGGTCGGTACGATCTCTGGACGTCTCGGACTGGTGTCTACTTCCGACCGCCCGTAGATATCGAAGCTCGCCGTTCCGGGCCCAGCTCGAGATGACTCTACGACGTCTGTTCGACCCGCCCCTCGAGCGCGAGATCTCCGGCGACCGCTGGCGTCAGCCCGTAGACGGCGTCGAGGAAGTTGATTCGGTAGCTCGCCGGCCCGTCGTACGCGCGTTCGGCCGCTCGTTCGCCGGCGATGCCGTAGGCGAGGGTGCCATGGAGTGTGGCCGTGAGCTCGTCCTCGAGGCTCCCACAGAAGGCGGCGAGCGAGGCCCCGAGCATACAGCCGGTGCCGACGACCTCGCTTAGCATCTCGTGGCCTGCCGCCACCCGGTACGCCGCGTCGGCGTCGGCCACGACGTCCTCGACGCCGGAGGCGACGACAATCGCGCCGGTCGACTCCGCGAGTGCCCGGGCCGTCTCGCCGATCTCGTCGTAGTCGCCGATCGATTCGACGCCTTTGACCTCCGCCTCGACGCCAGCGAGGTGACTGATCTCGCCGTGGTTGCCCTTGATGGCGGCGAAGTCGACCTCGGCGAGGAGACTCTCGTGGACCTCCTCACGGGTCGGCGTTGCACCCGCCCCGACGGGGTCGAGCACGACCGGAACGCCGAGGTCGTTCGCCGCTTGCCCCGCCGCGTGCAACGCCTCGACGTTCGAGTCGGTCATGCGGCCGGTGTTGAGCAGTATCGCGCCGGCCAGTTCGGCCATCTCGGGCGCTTCGCCCGGGGCGTCTGCCATCACCGGCAACGCGCCCCAGTGTAACGTAATGTTCGCCAGATCGTTTTTCGTCACCTCGTTCGTGAGCTGTTGGACGAGCGGCTCCGTCTCCTCGATCGCCTGTAGCGACGTCGCGAGCGCCTCGCCGGTGACCGTGTGCTCGTCAGTCATGCGTCACCCCCTCACACAGCGCGGCGGTTGCCGCTTTCGGATCGTCGGCCGCCGTGATCTCGCTGATGACCGCGACGCCGGTCGCACCCGCCTCGCGGACTGACGCGGCGTTGTCGGCCGTGACGCCGCCGATTCCGATCACGGGGACGTCGACCGCCTCGGCGACTGCGCTCACCTGCTCGAGTCCGATGCCGTCTTTCGGGTCGTCGACGTCCTTCGAGTCCGTTCCGTAGACGGCACCGACGCCGAGGTAGTCCGCGCCGGCTTCCTGGGCCTGTCTGGCTTCTGCCGGATCGGCCGTCGAGTAGCCGATTATGGCGTCGGGACCGAGCAGCTCTCGGGCGACCGAAACCGGCAGATCCGCCGATCCCAGGTGGACGCCGTCGGCGGCTACCGCCTGGGCGATGTCGACCCGGTCGTTGACGAGCACGTCGACGTCGGTCCCGGCGGCGAGGTCGCACACTTCCTGTCCGAGTTCGTACCGCCAGCGTGCGCTCGTCTCCTTCTCGCGGAGCTGTACGACGTCGACGCCGCCGTCGATGGCCGCCTCGACGACCTCGAGCGTCGACCGACCTGCCGAGAGCGACTCCTGGGTGACGAGATACGTCCGCCACTCTTCGGGATTCATGGGTGATACTACTCTGGACTCGTCATAGCCGCTTCGGTCCCGCGGCGGCGGGTGCACTGTCCGAGCGACCGTTTCGCCCGTTCGACGTGATAAATGGAATACTGGTATACAGAATTCCCCTGCGCGGTTTCCTCGGTCGGGCCTCGCCCGGTCACGCCTCGAGCAACGCCAGATACCCCACGTAGACGAGCGCCGAGAGCACGAGCGCGGCCGCAAAGACCGTCACGCCGACGTAGCCCTCGAGCGCCGCGTCGGGGTTCGACCAGAGGTATGCGCCGCCCTCGACGGCGACGACGAACAGCGCACCGTAGACGGCGGTGAAGGCGATGGCGCGAGCGAAGCCGACGACGCCGAGTCCGCGGCTGTTGAACAGCTCGAGGACGAACAGGACGGCGAACGCGAGCAGGTAGAACGGTTCGGGGACGGCGCTGCCGAGCTCTCCCACGTCGTCGATGGCGACGACGCCGTAGTACGCAAGCGCGAGCAAGATCGCACCGATCAGGGTGATCGTGAGCCCGTAGCCGGTCGCGTCGTCGGGGCTCGGGGCCGCGGTCGGCGCGCTCGAGGCGTCCTCGGCCATGAGGCCAACTCGAACGTGTGGCACCTTCGTTATGGGTGGCGTATCGGCGCTGCCGGCCGGTTGTGGCCGGACGTCTCTCACACTGACTGCTGTCGTCCTCCGGGGGCAACCGCGCTCCCATCTGGCGAGTGTCCCGGAGATCGGGACAGCAATCCGTATCAGGACAGATCGAACTGCTCGGCTGCGGTCTCCATATCCTTGTCGCCGCGCCCGGAGAGGTTGACGAGGATCGTCTCGTGGTCGCTCTCCTCCGCGAGCTGGAGGGCACGCGCCACGCCGTGGCTGGATTCCAGCGCGGGGACGATCCCTTCGGCCTCCGAGAGCTCGCGGAAGGCGGCGAGTGCCTCGTCGTCGGTAATGCCGGTGTACTCACAGCGCCCGACGGCACGGTACATGGCGTGTTCGGGGCCGACGCCGGGGTAGTCGAGTCCCGCCGACACCGAGTGAACCTCGACGTCCTCGTCGATGACCCGCGTTTTCATCCCGTGGATGACGTCGTCTGTCCCCTCCGCGAGCGGGGCGGCGTGTTTCTCGGTGTCGGCTCCCTTGCCGCCGCCCTCGGCACCGTAGAAGGCGACGTCGTCGTCCCGGAAGGCGTGGAAGAGTCCGATCGCGTTCGAGCCGCCGCCGACGCAGGCGACCGCGGCGTCGGGCAGCTCGCCAGTCCGTTCGATGAACTGCTCGCGGGCCTCCTCGCCGATGACGCTCTGGAAGTCCCGGACCATCCGCGGGAACGGGTCCGGGCCGACGACGCTGCCCACTAGGTAGTGGGTATCGTCGACGTTTTCGGCGAAGTCCTCTAAGGCGGCGTCGACGGCGTCGGCCAGTCCCTCGCCGCCACGGGTGACCTCGTTGACCTCCGCACCCATCAGTCGCATCCGGAAGACGTTCATCTCCTGGCGCTGCACGTCTTTCTTCCCCATGTAAACTTCCGTCTCGAGGTCGAGCAACGCGCCGGCCATCGCGGTCGCGACACCGTGTTGTCCCGCGCCCGTCTCGGCGATCAGCCGGGTTCGACCGGCCTTCTTTGCGAGCAGGCCCTGCCCGAGTACGTTGTTGATCTTGTGTGCACCACCGTGGAGGAGGTCCTCGCGTTTGAGGTAGATTTCCGCGCCGTAGCGCTCGCTCAGGTTGCGCGCGTGGTAGATCGGGGTCGGCCGCCCGGCGAACTCCTCGAGCAGCGCCCGGAGTTCGGTCTGGAACTCGTCGGTCTCGCTTACCTCGTCGTAGGCCTCGGCCAGTTGCTCGAGGGGCTCGCGTAACGGCTCCGGTACGTGTCGTCCCCCATAATCGCCGAACTCTTCCTGTGTCATACCCTCTCCTTGCCGGGGACGGTAAAAATACGTTCTGACGTGCAGCGTCGGGGACTCGTGATCGACTCCGTGCGTCGTCACCCGCCTCCCCGCGGTCCCGGTCCACGGCAGTTGGAAGGGACCCAAATCCGTCTCAGGCGTGACCGGGATAATCCCGCTCGAACCGGTCCTCGAGTTCGCCCTCGTCGATTTCGACGAGCACGGGCCGGCCGTGTGGACAGGCGTAGGGGTTCTCGCAGTCGTCCAGGGCCTCGAGTAACTCGAGGACCGACCCTTCCGTGAGCGAGGTGTTGCCCGTGATCGAGGGATAACAGGCGAGGTCGGCGAGGAACTCGTCGGCCAGCGCGTCGACCGTCTCCGCGCCGGACTCGCGGTCGCCCTCGAGGACGGAGGCGAGGACGTCCCGCAGCCGGTCGGGCGCGATGGTCTCCTCGAACACCGCCGGCACGGTCGTCACCGAGACGGTCCGGTTGTCGACGCGGTCGGCGTAGAAGCCGAGCCGGGAGAGCGCCTCGCGATAGCCCTCGAACGCTTCGGCCTCGGCGGCGGTGAGCTCGAGGGAGACGGGCGAGGCGAGCGTCTGTGCGGTCGCGTCCGACTCGAACGCCGCCTGCAGGCGCTCGTAGTTGATCCGCTCGTCGGCGGCGTGTTGGTCGACGAGCACGAGTCCCTCGGGTCCCGCACAGACGACGTAGGTGTCCTGTAGCTGGCCGAGCACCCGCAACGGCGGCAGCGAGTCGAACGTGGCCTCGTCGGTCGCGGTCTCGCCCGTGAGGGTGCGCTGTTCGGTCGCCGCGGCGAACTTGCGGTCGGGGTCGGGGTTGCGATCGCGCCCGCTGCCAGCCGAGTCGGCCCCGGCGTCCGCCCCGGTCGCCGACCGTCCCGGCGTCGACGCGCTCTCTCCGGTCGACGGCGGCGGACTCGAGGGTTCGGCTGCACGCGAGGTATCTGCCGTCTCCGACCCGGACGACGGCTGGTCGGTCCGCCCGTCCGGGCCCGCGCGTGACCGCGCCGCGTTCGATACGGATTCGTCGCCCGACCCGGGGCCTGCACCGGAGCCGTCGTCGGTGTCGAACCCGGGTTCGGCAACGGTCTCGGTCTCGGTCTCGAGCTCGCTGTCGATGTCGGCCGTCGTGCTCGAGTCCGTCGACGGGTCGCTGTCTGTCGACGCTGCAGGGCCGCCCGTCCCGGGCTCGATCCGGGCCTCGCCCGGTGCCGACCGCCCGCGGGGGGCCCGCGAGCGAAGCAAGCCGTCCTCGAGCAGCGCCGACTCGACGGCGGCGTCGACCTGCCGGCGCACCGCATCGTCGTCGTCGAACCGGACCTCGCGCTTTCGCGGGTGGACGTTGACGTCGACGGCCTCGCCGGGGACCGTAAGGAAGCAGACGACGAAGGGGTAGCGGTCGCTCCCGAGCTGGTCGCCGTAGGCCCCCATGATCCCCTCCCTGATCGCCTCGGCGGCGACGGCCCGGCCGTTGACGTACGTCGCGAGGTACTCCCGACTCGAGCGGTTCGTCTCCGGATGTGAGACCAGCCCCGAGATGGAGTCGACCGGCCCCGGCGGTAGCTCTCCGTCGTCGGTCTCGAGGGGAATCATCGAGGCGGCGACCTCGCGTCCGTAGACCGCCATCACGGCTGCCTGCAGGTCGCCCTGCCCCGTCGTCGAGAACACCTCCCGGCCGTCGTGAGAGAGCGAGACGGCGACCTCGGGGTTTGCGAGCGCGTAGCGGGTGACGACGCGATTGACGTGGGAAAACTCCGTTGCCGTCGTCTTGAGGAACTTCCGGCGGGCCGGCGTGTTGTAGAACAGGTCCGTAACCTCGACGGTCGTTCCCTCGGGACAGCCGACGGGTTCGACGCTCGTCACCTCGCCGCCCTCGTAGCGCAGTTCCGTGCCCGCAGTCGGGGCGTTCTCGACAGTATCCGCCCGCGGTCGGGTTCGGATCGAAAGCCGTGAGACCGACCCGATCGTGTGCAAGGCCTCCCCACGGAACCCCAGGGTGGCGACGCCGTCCTCGAGGTCCTCGAGGCCGCCGATCTTGCTCGTCGTGTGCTGGCGGACGGCCGCCCGGACGTCGGCTTCGGTCATCCCGCGGCCGTCGTCTCCGACCCGGATCAGTTCGGTGCCACCTTCCTCGACGTCGACGTCGATCCGGGAGGCGTCGGCGTCGAGACTGTTCTCGACGAGCTCTTTGACCGCCGAGGCCGGTCGCTCGACGACCTCGCCGGCGGCGATGCGGGCGACGGTGTCCTCGTCGAGAGAGCGGATGTCGGTCTCCCCCGCGTTCGGGTCCTTCTCGCTCATCCTATCGTGTGTCACGAGGGTGTCCCAATAGGTCTTGCGTCGATAGCGGTCTGATCTTTGGGCTCCAGTCGAACTGTCCCGGTCGACACCGTGGCCGTCGGCGTCTCGTGTCCCGAGCCGACGCCGATCACGTCGTACCCAGACCCGATACGGGAGCCACGCTATGCAAAAATGAAATCGAACCGTCAGCTATCGTTCTTTTTCTTGGACCTCGATGCCTTGTTCGCGTACCGTATCCCGGTTATCGCAAGTCCGACGCCGGGAAGGGCCGCATCGACGGCACGCTCGGCGACCTGGCATGCACCCTCTTCCGTGAGTTCTTCCTCGACCATTCGTTTGTCACCTCCGTTGCATCCTGTCGTAGGGACGGTGATGACTTAATAATTACAAGAATACATATGGGAAATAAATGCACGGTTCAGTGTCGATTCCGAACCACTCGACGGGGTCTACTGGCAGCTTGAAGAGTACCAGGATGTTCTCGATTCCACAGTCGTGTACAGAGTCTACAGGCGGATGTCGAATCCGTACCCAGGAGAACGTGGCCGTAGATTTATATTAGTTGAACAGAGTGTTACAGGCAGCCCCCTTCTGGTGACGGTCTCTGGTCACCACACCGGGAACGGGCGGGGACAATCATGAGTACATCTTAAACAGGCAGCCTGATCGTCGGGTTGTCAAAAATCGGTGTCGGCGAGTCTGGCACAGTCGTCGACGCTGCGTGATGATCAGCCTGTACAGTCATACCGATCGTAGACCGTGTGCTGTACCATTTCCAGCCTACGCCCACAGCATGACCCGAACCACACTACACGCATTCAACCCCCGGTCACCACAGAACAGCACGGAGAGCGTCAAGTTTACACCGCCACCTGAACTCTACGAACTCGGCCTCCTCGAGCCGAACTGCGACGTGTTCTGGGGGTTCGATCCGGTTGCACACCTCGCGGTCGTCTCGACGAGCTACGCGCGCGTTCGCGACATCTACGGTGACGACCGGGCGGGAAAAGGCTCGCGAGTCGTCCCGATGAAAATCGAGGAGACGCGTGTGATGACGATCCCGAAGTGTTTGACCCCGTATCTAGAACACGGGACTCCCGTCGACGTCGTCAACATCCGGCGGGACGATCAGTTGGTGTTTTTCGCCTTCGATTCGATGCTCCGGGCCGATCACAATACGTTCTACGTGGGAACGGTGGCGGAATACTACGAGATGCTGGAGAACCCGCTGAACCGGCTCCAGTTCGCTCCGACCGCGTCACCCGAACTCGAGAACACCTACATTCCGGTCGTCTGGGAAGGGAAGAAAACATTGAGCAGACTTCGGCCGGAGGTCGACGACGGGCAAACGGAAGTCTGGGAACTCTTCGTTCCGGAGACAGACGACGGGCTATCCACGACGTTCGATATCCCGGCAGCGGAGGCCGATGCGCTCCTGTTCGGTTACGAACCGGCAACGGAAGTCATCCCCGAGCGGGCGATGAGCCAGCTGTAACCTTCATACGGACCGTTGTCTGTACCGGCACAACCGCGACCGTTCTGCGGTTGCACCGGGACATTGGTACAGCAATCCGTATCACACTACGTCTCCAGCGCTGCCAAGCGAGACGGCGGTGACCGACTATGCCTACCCCTTACGGCCGATCATATCCAGTTGCGTCCCCGCTTCGGCCTCGACTGCCCGCTCGTAGACGACGTGGGCGGCGGCGACGTCCTGGATCGCCAGCCCGGTCGAATCGAAGACCGTGACGCCGGTCTCGTCGGTACGGCCCTCGTGAGTCCCGACGGCGAGTTCGCCGATCTCGGCGTCGATGTCCGCGTCCGTAAGCGTTCCCTCGCTGTAGGGGACGTTGATCTCCCCGGAGTGGGTACACTGCTCGTGGTCGTCGATGACGATGGTCGCCTCGAGCAGGAGGTCGTCCGTGAGTTCGTGTTTGCCCGCGGCGTCGGCTCCCATCGCGTTGATGTGGGTGTGCTCCCCGACGTCCTCGAGGTCGACGATCGGCTCCTCGACTGGCGTCACCGTCGAGCAGACGTCACACTGTCCCGCCTCCGAGACCGATCCCTCGCGGACGTCGAACTCCTCGCCGAAGGTCTCTTCGAACCGTCTGACGTGCTGGCTGATGACGTCGCTGACGACGACCTCCTCGATCGGACGGACGGCGCTGATCGCCTCGAGTTGGGTGTACGACTGAACGCCGGCCCCGACGATCCCGAGGCTGGTGGCGTCCTCGACTGCGAGGTGGTCGGTGGCGACGGCAGCGGCCGCACCCGTTCGTTTCATCGTGAGCTCGGTGCCGTCTATCACCGCCAGCGGGAACGCAGTCTCGGGATCGGAGTAGATCATCGTCCCCATCACGGTCGGCAGATCGTGATCGACAGGGTTGTCCGGGTGAACGTTGACCCACTTCAGCCCCGCGGCGTCCCACTCGCCCGTATCGAGGTAGGCGGGCATCGACCGAAAGTCGCCGTTGTACTGGGGCAGGTCGATGTAGGACTTCGGTGGCATCGTGGCGTCGCCGCGTTCGTAGGCGGCAAACGCCTCCTCGACAGCCCGGACGACCTCGGGCATCCGGGCGTTCTCGTCGACATCGTCGCTGTCCAGCATGACCGTGTGCATGCCCGGAAATTTTTCCAGGGGCATACTTAACTCGGCGGGTGTCCGTCGAGTGACGACACTCGTACCTGATCACCGGTCAGCGTAGTCCAGCGCAGCCAGAACCCGGTTCTCGTCGTCTCTGCATGGACCCTGTCCACGTCCGTCGCGGCCGCTCTCGAGGTGTTCGGCGACGGTGCGGTCGATCGCCGTCGACAGCGGCGTCGACTCCCAGCCGAGCTCCGCGAGCTTCGCCGTCGATACGATGTGGGGGTGATCGCGGTACAGTGGGTAGTCCTCGAGCTCGATACCGCCGGCTGCGAGTTCGCGGGAGCCGGCGTAGACGACCTCGACGTCCGTTTCGAGTGTGTCTGCGAGCCGTTCGATCATCCTCTCCAGCGTGACGATGCGTCGGTCGCCGACGTTGTACGCCTCGCCGGGCTCGCCGCGTTCGGCGACGACGCGAAGCGCACTGGCGACATCTTCGACGTAGACGCGGTGCCAGACGTTCGTCCCGTCACCGGGAACGACGATCCGATCGAAGCGGCGCACCCGATCGACCCAGAAGGCGAACCGTTCGGTGTAGTCGTGTGGGCCGTAGACGATCGGTGGTCGAACGGCCATGGCGTTGACGCCGTCGTCGGCAGCCGCAAAGACCACACGGTCGCCTTCTGCTTTCCGGTTCCCGTAGCTGTCCCGCGAGTCGTTGGTCGCCTGCTCGGCCGTACAGGAGGCAAGCGGCGTCTCGTCTTCCCGCTTGGGGATGTCCTCGCGGCCGTAGGCTGCGCCGCTCGAGACGTAGACGTACGCCTCGCAGTCTTCGAAGACCCGTGTCGCTGCCCGGACGTCTGCCGGATGGTAGGCGACGCAGTCGAAGACCGCATCGGGATCGACCGTGCGTGCGGCCGCCTCGAGGGCGTCGTCGTCCGTTCGATCGCCCTCGACGTGGTCGACGCGGCCGTCCTCGGCGAACGGATTGTCGTGGTTTCCGCGGTTGAACAGCGTTACGTCGTACTCGTGTGCGAGCAGTTCCGCGACGAGGTGGCGACCGATAAACCGCGTGCCGCCGACGACGAGTGCGTCGTCCATGCTCGGTGGTCGTCACTTCGGGGGGAAAACGATGACGGAGGGAAGCGATACGTACGACCGTCTCCACCCAACCGATTGCCACCGTCGTGGACGACCGATATACGGTCCTCGAGCACGACGATCACCTATGCGAGAACTGGATGGCTCTGAGGCGGGTGGACAGTTCGTCAGGTCGGCGCTCGCACTCGCTGCCCTCGAGGACGACCCGGTCCGGATCGAAAACGTCCGCGGAAACCGCTCGACGCCGGGGCTGCGACCTCAACACCTCGCGGCGCTCGAGACGATGGCGTCAGTCTGTGACGCGGACGTCACGGGTGCGGAGGTCGGCGCGGAGGCGATCACGTTCGAGCCCGACCCCGGCTCGATTCCCGGCGGCGAGTACGCGGTCGACATCGGTACCGCGGGCAGTATCACGCTGTTGTTCCAGACACTCGTGCCGCTCGCGACGCGACTCGATACCCCGCTGTCGGTGACGGTCACCGGCGGGACGGACGTGAAGTGGTCGCCACCGCTGGATTACGTCCGATACGTCACACTCCCGCTTCTCGCTCGCTACGGCATCGAGGCCGAGGTCGAACTCGAACGCCGCGGCTTCTACCCCGCCGGCGGCGGCGAGGCGACGCTGCACCTCTCGCCGTCGTCGCTCGCGCCGATCGAACTCGAGGAGCGCGACGAACTCGAGGCCGTCCGGGTGTACTCGACCGAAGCGAACGCCCTCGAGGACAGCGACGTCGCGAAACGGCAGACCGAGGGCGCACTCGAGCGACTTGCGACCGACGAGTACGGCCTCGAGGTTCGCGACCGCGTCGAGACGACGGCCGCAAGCGACTGCCCGGGCTCGGCGCTCGTGGTCGTCATCGAGGGCGGACGAACCCGGGCCGGTTTTACGGCGCTCGGCGAGCGGGGAAAACCCGCCGAACGCGTCGGTGAGGACGTGGCCGACGCCGCGAACCGCTTTCTCGAGGGCGACGCGCCGGTCGATCGACACATGGGCGACCAGCTGCTCGTCTTTCTCGCGCTCGCAGGCGGTCGTCTAACGGTGCCGGCGATCACCGATCACGTCGAGACGAGTCTCGAGTTGCTCGCGTCGTTCGAGTACGACGTCGGCCTCGAGGACGAGACGACGGTCGTCGCTCGCGACCGCCCCGAGTGACAGACGTGTGGGAGAAACGGCGACGCTTATACCCCAGCCTGTTCTTGTTCGAATCATGATCGTGATCCGAACGGTCGCCGTCCGGCTGTCCTGGTCCTCTGGGTGGTCGCCGTGACCGATCTCGTCACCTTCGGCGAGACGATGTTACGCCTCTCCCCGCCGGGGAACGAACGCATCGAGTCGACGAGTGCGTTCGACGTTCACGCTGCCGGCGCAGAGAGCAACGTCGCCGTCGCCGCGAACCGACTCGGCGCGGACGCGACGTGGCTCTCGAAACTCCCCGACTCGCCGCTTGGCCGACGCGTCGTCGGCGAGCTCGAGCAGTACGGCATCGATACGGAAGTCGTCTGGAGTCAGACGGGACGACAGGGCGTCTACTACCTCGAGACCGGCACCAGCCCCCGCGGGACGACTGTCATCTACGATCGCGAGGACGCTGCAGTCACGACGGCCGAGCCGACGGAGTTCGACGCCGGCCTGATCAAAGACGCCGGGATCTTCTTCACCTCGGGGATTACGCCCGCCCTCTCTGAGACGCTCCGGGAGACGACGCTCACGATGCTGAAAACGGCCCGGAACGCGGGGACGACGACGGCGATGGACGTCAACTATCGGGAGAAACTTTGGTCGCCCGCGAAAGCCAGAGAGACGCTGACGACGCTGTTTCCCGGCCTCGACGTTCTCGTCATCGCCGCGCGGGATGCGGAGACGATTCTCGAGTACGAGGGCGATCCGCGACAGCTCGCCCACCAGCTGGGATCGCAGTACGATCTCGAGACGGTGATCGTCACCCAGGGCGAACGCGGCGCACTCGCCTGGCACGACAACGTCGTTCACGACCAGGACGCCTACGAGGCGGAGACGGTCAACCCGGTCGGCTCAGGCGACGCCTTCACCGGCGCGTTTCTGGCCCGTCGACTCGCCGGTGACGACGTCGGACGCGCACTCGAGTACGGAGCCGCGACGGCGGCACTCAAGCGAACGCTTCCGGGCGACGTCGCGCTCGTCACGGCGTCTGACGTCGAGAATATCCTCTCGGAACGGAACGTGCTGATCGATCGGTGAGGCCATCGCCTTCCCCGTGCCGTTCGCGTCGGCCGGTACCGAATCAGTAAAGGCAAGCGGGGTCTTCGTCGGGCATATGACGACGACGCTCGGAACGGCGAGCGCAGCCCCGGGGGAACGCGATACGGGGCGGCTCGAGGTCGGCGAGACCCGCGACGGCAGCCCGATCGGGCTTCCCGTCGCCGTGATCAACGGCACGAAGCCGGGGAAGACCCTCTACGTGCAGGCGGTAAGCGACGGCGACGAACTGAACGGTCTCGGCGTCGTCCGACGATTCGTCCCCCAGATCGACCCCGCCGAACTCGCGGGAACGATCCTCGTCGTAGGGATCGTCAACTACCACGCCTTCCAGGTCGCCGAACACCGGAACCCGATCGACGACACGAAGATGAACCGCGCCTACCCCGGCGACGAGAGCGGGACCTCGAGCGAACGCATCGCGGCTGTGACGTTCGACGTGGCGACGCGAGCGGATCTCGCGCTCGATCTCCACCAGGCCTCGACGAGCCGGATGATAAACGAGGCCCGCGTCCGCTGTGGCACGCGCCACCGGCTGCACGACCGGTGTCTCGAACTCGCGAAGGTCTTCGGCTGTGGACACGTCCTCGACCAGAAGGGACCGGACGGCCAACTCGCCCGGGCCGCCCCGGACGAGGGGATCCCGACGATCGATCCCGAACTCGGCGGCTGCGTCGGCTGGGACGAACGGAGCATCCGCATCGGCGTCCAGGGCGTGTTCAACGTACTCACGTACTACGGTTTCCTCGAGGGCGAACTCGACCCCGAGCCCCAGACCCGAGCCTCCGGCTTCGAGCAGTACGGTGCGCCGGCGGGTGGGCTCGTCACCTTGCACAAAGACCTCGGTGACGAGGTCAGCGCCGGCGAAGCTCTCTTCGAGGTGACGACGCCGTTTGGTGATCCGAAGACGACGGTGACGGCGGACAGCGACGGTATCCTCTGGCGATCGCGTCGATTACCCCAGGTCGCGACTGGCGAGTACGTCTGCTCGGTCGGGACCAACGTCGACACCATCTAGGATGGCCACCGATCTGTACTGTCCCGCCTGTGAGACGACGTACGACGCGGGGGCGGACGAACCCTGGCGGTGTGGCTGTGGTCACGCCCTCGAGTTCGCTGACCGGCCCCTCCCGAGTGGGACGCCGCGTCCGCTCTCACGACTCGATACGAGCGCCGGCCTGTGGACGTTCTTCGAGTTCATTCCGATCGAGCCACACGTCACGTACAACGAGGGCTTTACGCCGCTTGTCGACGCACCCGAGTGGAACGCCGCGTTCAAACTCGAGTACGTCTTCCCGACGGGGTCGTTCAAGGACCGCGGGGCGACGACGACGCTCTCACGGGCCGTCTCCCTCGGCGTCGAGACGGTCATCGAGGACTCTTCGGGCAACGCCGGCTCGTCGATCGCGACCTACGCCGCCCGGGCGGGGCTCGACGCCGAGATCTACGTGCCGGCGGACGTCTCCCAGTCGAAACTGGTGACGATCCAGCGTGCTGGCGCACGTCCGGTCCGGATCGAGGGAAGTCGAGCGGACGTCACGGCGGCCTGTCTCGAGGCGGTCGAGGGCGATGGGGACGGAGATACCGCCCCTCCACGACAGTCCGGCGAGGGCTGGTACGCGAGCCACGCCTGGAACCCCGCGTTCTACGCCGGGACGATGACGTTCGCTCTCGAGGTCGCCGCCCAACGCGGTTGGACCGTCCCCGACGCCGTCGTGTTGCCGATCGGTCACGGTACGCTCTTTCTCGGGGCCTACCGCGGCTTCTCGCTTTTGAACGAGGCTGGGATCGTCTCCGAGATGCCCCGACTGCTCGGGGCACAGGCCGCCGGCTACGCTCCCATCGCCGACGAGTACGGCGGTACGGTCGACGACGTACCGTCCGATCTCGACTCCGCTACCGACGTCGGGTTCGGACTCTCGAAACGCGACGACGAACCCACGGTCAACGACCTCGCAGACGGCATTCAGATCCGCGATCCCGCTCGCGAGGCGCAGATCCACGAGGCGATCGACGCGACCGACGGCGACGCCGTCGCGCTTGGAGAGGACCGTCTCGAGACCGAACTCGATCGACTCCACCGCAACGGTTTCTACGTCGAGCCGACCTGTGCGGTCGCACCCGCCGCGCTCAGGGCCTATCGCGAACGGGGAGCGCTCGCCGAAGACGACGACGTCGTCGTCCCGCTGACCGGCAGTGGACTGAAGACCCTCTAGTCGGGCCGTCCCCGGACGAGCGTCACCGTGATCGACGATCGTCGCGTCACCGTCTCCGCGACCGTCCCGGTTACGAGCCGGGCGGCCAGCGAGCGCCCGTGTCCACCCATGACGATCTGATCGCACTCGGCCTCGAGGGCGTACTCGACGATCTCGCTCTTTGGATCGCCGTAGATGCTCGCCGTCTCGACCGATCGACCCTGCTCGTCGGCGATGGTCTCCGCCGAGGCGAGGATCTCGTCTGCGCGTTCGTCGAACTCGTCGCGGATCGACTCGAGGTAAGTGCCACCGACCTCGTCGTGGCCCGTCTCGAACGGCAGGTCGACGACGTGGACGACCGCAATCGTGGCGTCGGGAAACGCCTCGAGGGCGTACTCGAGTGCGGCATCCGCCTGTTCGGAGCCGTCGACCGGGACGAGGATCCGTCCGGGCAGGTCCCGCTGTGTGAGATCGGCCGGCGGCTCGGAGACGACGCTCGTCGAGACGGGCGCACGCCGGACGACGGCCTCGCTGACGTGGCCGAGAAACGGCCGCGTGATCGGCGACTCGCCGTGGCTCCCCATGACGACGTGGTCGACGTCTTCGGCGACGACGTGTTCTAAGATCTCGGTCTGGGGCGAGCCCGTTCTGACCGCAGTCTCGAGCTCGTGGCCGCGGTCGTCGGCTCGCGTCCGTGCCCGATCCAGGATCCGATCGGCGGCCGCTTGTGCCCGATCCTCGATCGATTCGCGCTCGCCGACGCTCGCGTAGTTGTCGTAGCCGGGATCGACGACGTACAACGCGGTGATCGTCGCGTCCGGAAACGACGCGAAACAGTACTCGAGGCCGGCTATGGCCTGCTCGGAACCGTCGATGGGAACGAGAACGTTCGATGGCATCGTGTCGTGTGTCTCCGTCTCCGGCAGCTGTGTGCCGGTTCGATCGCAGTTCGGCGAGCGTATCAATAAAAGAACCGCCGAATCCGAACTCGCCGTCGCTGGCTTCCGGACCGAGACGACCGGATCGGTCGATTCATAGCCGACGACGACACTCTCTCGATCACGATATATAATCAAAATCGGAACAGCAAGCTATACCAGTCCGGCCATCGAATCGGCACACGATGCCCACGGTAGAATACCTCAACTACGAAGTGCTAGACGACCAGGGCTGGGAGATGGACGACGACGACCTCTTCGAGAAGGCTGCCGACGCCGGCCTCGGCGATGAGGATTACGGCACCCTCGATGTCGCCGAAGGCGAGTACATCCTCGAGGCCGCCGAGGCTCAGGGCTATGACTGGCCGTTCTCGTGTCGTGCCGGCGCGTGTGCGAACTGTGCATCCATCGTGAAAGAAGGTGAGATCGAGATGGACATGCAACAGATCCTCTCGGACGAGGAAGTCGAGGAACGACAGGTTCGACTGACCTGTATCGGCCACCCCGTCGCCGACGAGGTCAAGATCGTCTACAACGCGAAACACCTCGACTACCTCCAGAACCGCGTCATCTAGACGCCGGCAGAACGACCCGATTTGACACGACCCCACATTGGGGAACCGTTTTTGACGGCACTCACGTAGCCGCGTCTCCACCGAGCGTTTGCACTCGCGTTCGAATTCTTAGTAGACGCGACACTCCAAGCACTGGATTCGATTCGAGGTGTCGTCAGCCCGAGTACGTGACAAGCGAGTCGGCTTCCGTGGCCAGCTCGGTCGCACCCTCTCCGAAGGAGTCGGCGTACCGAACGAGCAACACGAGTACAGTCTCGGGACGTTCGACCGCGTAGCCGTCCTCTCGCGAGAGCAGCCCCGCCTCCTCGAGTTCGCCTGCGTACTTGCTCACGGTCGGGGCCGAGACCTCGAGGGCATCGGCGAGCTCGCCCGCAGTCGCGTCCGGATCCCGGAGGAGTTCGACCAGCATCCCCCGCGGCGTTTCCCGCCGGAGGTAGCCGAGTGCCGTCTTCTCGAAGTCGTCGAAGCGACCGGCGGGGACGAACCGCTTGTAATCGCCGTCGCTGTAGCGTTCGACGGCACCACGCTCCTCGAGCTGGCGGATGTGATGTTGGGTCTCGCCGGTCCCGAGCTGGAGGTCGTCTCTGACCTTCGAGAAGTGTGCACCGGGCGTCGTCGAGAGGTAGCCGACGATGGCGTCTCGAGCGTCGCTGTCGCCCGTCTCGGCCGTGGCCGACTCCGAGAAGCCGACGAGGGGTGCAACGGCACCGAGGGCGGCGAATCGGCGCAACGTCGCCCGTTTTTCCTCGTCGACGCCGTCGTTCGTTTCCATGCGTTACCTACGGACCGAAACGCGACGAGGCCTAAAACGCGTTTCGCTCCGTCTCGTTCTCCGAACCGTGAGTGTCTGGTCGTTCTAGGTGTTCTTCGTCGACTCGTTCCCGCCGTCGCTTTTGAACTCCTGGTCCATCTCCTCGATGACCTCGTCGGGGTCGGAGATGTCTTTCGGATCGCGTCCCTCCTTGATCGCCTGTGCCTGCTGTTCCATCTCCTCGAGGTTCATCTCGGCTTCTTCGTCGATTTCGCCGATGATCTCGGCGATGTCGTCTAAGCCGATCAGTTCGCGAGTCTCATCGTCGAACTCGAGGCTCTCGAGCTGGTCGCCGTCTTCTTTGACGTCGCTGCCGGTGAGGTGTTTGCCGTACCGGCCGACCAGCGAGGACAGCTCCTGTGGCAGGACGAACGTCGTCGATTCGCCCTTGCCGATCTCCTCGAGCGTTTCCATCCCCTTGTCGATGACGGCGCGTTCGCCCATCGATTCGGCGGAGCGAGCACGCAGCACGGTCGAGATGGAATCACCCTGGGCTTCTAAGATCTGGCTCTGTTTCTCACCCTGGGCGCGGATGATCTGACTCTGTTTGTCACCTTCGGCTTTCTCGATTTCGCTGCGTCGTTCACCCTGTGCCTCGAGAATCATGGCACGCCGTTTGCGCTCGGCGGAGGTCTGTTGTTCCATCGCCTGCTGGACGTCCCGCGAGGGGTTGACCTCCCGGACCTCGACCGACTCGACGCGGATCCCCCACTCGTCTGTCGGCTCGTCGAGTTCCTTGCGGATCTTGGCGTTGATCTCCTGGCGTTTGTTGAGCGTATCGTCGAGTTCCATATCACCCAACACGGCACGCAGCGTCGTCTGGGCGAGGTTCGAGACGGCGCGTTTGTAGTCGTCGACCTCCAGAAACGCCTTCTTCGGATCCATCACCTTGATGTAGACGACGGCGTCGGCGGTCACCGGCGAGTTGTCCCGCGTGATCGCTTCCTGTCGGGGGACGTCTAACGTCTGGGTCCGCATGTCGAAGCGGTACGTCTTCGAGACGAACGGCGGCACGAAGCTGATCCCCGGCTCGAGCATCTTCCGGTACTCGCCGAGCACCGTCAACGCGCGCTTCTCGTAGGCGTCAACGATCTCGATGGCGCTGAACAACGCGGCGAGCACCACGATGAGAACCAACGCACCGATGAGCAACCCGATCGTTCCGGCGTCGGCTTGCAGTACGATAGTTTCGAGGGCCATACTGTGGCTTACGGCGGTGAGGTGAAAAACGTTCCCGTGGGTTCCAGACAGGTATTCTCTCGTGACGGCAGGTCGGCCGTCACGTTCGTTCCGATTCAGTTTCGGTCGTGCGATCGTCGTCGGTCGAGTCCGTGCGTTCTTGGCCCGTCTCCGTCGACCGCTCCTCGTCCGTCTCTCCTGTCGTCTCCCGAGCGAGCGCGCGATCGATCTCGTCTTCCTCGAGCGCGCCGAAGGGAACGACGGTGAGGACGTTTCCGCCGCCGGGGTCGAGGACGATCACCTCGGTTTCTTCCTCGATCTCGCCGACGTCGGCGGTCGTCCGCGCGCTGTAGTACGGGTTGAAGCCGCCGTCGTCGAGCTTTATCTCGCCGCTTCGAGGCGTGACGGTGTCGGTGACGTACCCGGTCCGGCCCGGCAGCGAACTCGAGTCACTCGTCTGGGCCTGGCCTTTGCCGCCGTAGAAGTCGAACTCCCGGTAGACCCAGGCCGCACCGACGCCGAAGACGAGTGCGAGCCCCGCGAGGACAAGCGGCGCGGCGGCCGGCGGAAACAGGAGTCCGATCGCGCCCGCACCGATCAGCGCGACGCCGACGACGATGAAGTGTGCGCCGGGAGAGACGGCCTCGAGCGCCATGAGCACGAGTCCTGCCGCCAGCAACACGAGCGGCACGTTGTCGAAGAGCAGCTCAAGCATGGATCGGACTAGGGTCTCGCCCCGATTAAGTGTTTACAGAGCGAGGAAAACCAGTCTCACACCACGAGAAACAGGACCCGAACCAGCACGACCGTCATCGCGATCGCCCCGAGCAACACGAACAGCGCGTTCTCGAGGCTCGGGTCCCCCGGTTCGACGACCGCGGAGTTCGGCTCGGGACCGACGGCATCGTCCGCTTCGTCGTCCGTGTCGTCCTCGAGATCGACCGGAAACCGGTCGGTGTCGTCGTCGTCGTCGAATCGATCGCGAGCGGACTTGCCGGCGTCGGTCGGCGACGGATCCACGGGCTCTCGGATACTCGAGTCCGCTGTCGGCCCGTCGGGGTCGGCCCGACCGCCGTTTCGTCCCTCGTCCGACCCGGACGCATCTCCTGCCATGTGACTCTGTAGTGTCCCGTCACGCAAAAACCCGCCGTCTACCGACGGTCCGACGAACGGACGTCTGCCGAGTCAGCTTGTGGTCACCGATCGCTCGAGGATGCCGTCGTAGACGACGCCTCGTTCGGCGTCGATCGTCACAGCCGTCCCCGCCTCGAGCTCCGAGAGATCTACGCCGCTTACCATGGGAACCTCCAGCTCGCGAGCGATAAGCGCCGGATATCCCGTCATGCCGCGCTGAGGGTCGACGATACCTGCAATCTTCGAGAGGTCGCCGTCGAACTGGTCGTCGAACGACGGGGCTAGCGCGAGGATCGCACCGTCGGGGACGTCCGAGAGGTCGCCGTCGGAGACGTGAACGATCGATCCCGAGACTCGTCCCTCGACGACCGGCCGGCCAGTCGCGAGCTCCTCGGCGGCGACGTGGACTTTCAGCATGTTCGTCGTGTTCGCGCCCTCGAGGTGAGTCATCATGCCACAGAGGACGACGACGGTGTCGCCGCTGTCGGCGATACCAGCGTCGAGTGCCGACTGGACCGCCCGCTCGATGACGGCGTCGGCGCTTTGGTCGGCCACGTCGGCGTACAGCGGCGTGATCCCCCACGAGAGCGCGAGTCGACGGCGAATCTCGTCGTTCGGTGTCGATGCGACCACGGGGACTGTCGGTCGGTACTTCGCGGTCTTCAACGCCGTGTACCCGGAGTCGGTCGCCACGACGACGGCGTCGGCCGCGACGTCGTGTGCGAGATATCGGGCAGCCCGCGCCAGCGCGCCCGTCCGGGCCTCGCCCGGTTCCGGGACCCACTGTTCGAGCGCCTCGTCGTACTCGCTCGAGGCTTCGACCTGTTTGACGATGCGGTCCATCGCCTCGACGACCGCGACCGGGTGGTCGCCGACGGCGGTCTCCGCCGAGAGCATCACCGCGTCGGTGCCGTCGAGAACGGCGTTTGCTACGTCCGAAGCCTCCGCTCGCGTCGGCCGAGGGGATTCGACCATCGAGTCGAGCATCTCCGTCGCCGTGATCACCGGCACGCCCGCGTCCCGACAGAGACGGATGAGTCGCTTTTGGATCACCGGGACGTCCTCGAGCGGACACTCCACGCCGAGATCACCGCGGGCGACCATGGTCCCGTAGGCGGCCTCGACGATCTCGTCGATGTTCTCGATCGCGCCGGATCGTTCGATCTTCGCGACGACCGGAATCTCTACGCCCTGTTCTTCGAGCGTCTCGCTGACCGCGTAGACGTCCTCGGCGTCTCGGACGAAACTCGCCGCCACGAAGTCGACATCGTGGTCAGCGGCGAACTCGAGTTCTGCGCGGTCGGCCTCGGTGACGGCCTCGAGGTCGAGGTCGACGCCCGGGACGTTGACGCCCTGTCGGCCGGCGAGTTCGCCGCCGCTGTCGACGCGGGCGCGGACGCCGCCGTCGGCCTCGGTGTCGGTGACCGTCGTCTCGATCAGCCCGTCGGACAGTAACATTCGGTCGCCGGGTTCGACGCCGTCGATCGACGTCGAGAGCCCGATCTCATCTGGCGTCGCTCGCTCGCCCTCGACGAACCGGATCGTCGAGTCGCTCTCGAGACGAACCGTCTCGCCGTCGGGCAGTGGAGCCGTCCGGATCTCGGGGCCTTGCAGGTCGAGCATGACCGCGACCGGTTCGGCCCGGGTCTCGTCGACCCGACGGACGCGCTCGCAGAGCTCGGCCCGGTCCGCGGTCGTCCCATGGCTCGCGTTCAGCCTGGCGACTGCCATCCCGGCGTCGGCGAGTGCCTCGATAGTCTCCCTGTCGCTCGAGGCCGGCCCGAGCGTACAGACGATCTTCGCGTTTCTCATGGCTGGACGTAGCGGCGACGAGCGCAAAAAGGTGGGTGAGGGATTCGGTGCCGAGTCAGGTTGACGCATGCGTATGTCACACTCGAGCGTTGCACGTTGTGTTACCCTCGTCGAAGAACTGAACGACGCGCTCCCGCCGTCGACGATGGGCGAGCTGACGCTCCGGAAGCCCCATCCGAACGACGCCTCGGACGCCGACGCCTACCTCGTCTTTCAGCCACAGGGACAGTGGGTCGTCGAGTGACCGCCGCCCGGGCGGCCGTCTCGGATCCGGTACTTCGATGTGAGTCGCGACACAACCCTCTGCCGATGGGTTCGGACAAGAAGGCGGTACACGAGGAGCTGGTCGATGCCGTCGAGACCGTCGTCGACCGGACGGTCGGAACGGGCGTCGTCGAGTTCGGACAGGACAACTGGTACGTCACGGTCGCGCCGCGTCAGGACGCGCTCGTTCCGTCCGAGGGGGACGCCGTCGTCCGCGTCGCCTCGGAGGAGCAGGCGGACATCGAGGAAGAGATCGGCGACAGCCACTACTACTACCGGCACGTACCGGACGTCGTCGAAACCCTCGAGACGGCACTGACCGAAGACGGGTTTGCCGCCAAATCCTACCGATCCCGGGACGGCCAGGCCGTACGGGTGCTCGGCTGGGACCGCGATCCATCGTGGTTTCGAGACGGCGACTACGTCAAGCTCTACCGGTGGCGAACGCCGCTCGAGGTCGTCGCGGTCGCCGGGATCGGCGAGCGGCCGCCGGCCGAGTTCCCGACGCCGGTTGACGAGAACGGCGACTACGTCGGCGCGGACTCGATCCACCTCTGTCTCCGGGGGAATCGCGGCGGGGAGTACCTCGTCGACGCCGTCGGCGGTGAAACGGCGCTATACCACCGCGAGGACAGCGACGCCGACGTCCTCGAGAAGGCGAGCGAGATCACCAGGACGATCTTCGTCGGCAACCCCGAGACCGGCCCGCGCCTCGAGGGGTGACCGATCGGCTCGAGACCGGGAGCTCAGGGATCGTAGTGATAGACGTAGGGGTGATCGACTTTCCCGTCCGGCATGATCGCCTCGAGCGTTTCCCGGAGGTCATCCGCCGTCGGCGCGGTCGCGACAACCTGTTCGTCGTAGATGGCGACGTGGGCCTCGTCCAGCCCGTACTCGCGGAACTGCCGGCCGAGGCTACGCGCCCGTGCCTTGCCGACCTGTTCGTGGTAGATCCGCTCGAGGTCTTCGCTTCGCTCCCGGAGATCGGCGATCTCGTCCGCGTATCGTTCGCGGTTGTCCCTGTTTTTCGTGTAGAACCGGAGCCGTTCGGCGTCGGTCCGTTCGGGCTCGCCCGACGGGGGAAGCGAGTCGGCGATCCCGTACCGGTGTTTCGCCTCCTCGTACGCGGCCTCGATGTCGGTGTTCATCACGTCCCACACCATCGACGCGATGAGGTCGGGCCGGAACCAGCCGTCGGTCACGATCTCTCCCTCGAACGGGAGCAAAGCGGCGTCGGACACCGTCGTCGGAAGGTCGTCCTGGCTCCACCGGTCGGTAAACGGGATCGCGACCGCCGTCACGGCGTACGCTCGCGGTTCCTCGGGATCGAGAAAGACGGCGTCCTCGTCGCGATGCTCGACGACGGCGAACTCGCCGCTCTCGTAGTCAGTCCACGCCGCGACCTGCTCGAGGTCATCGTCGTCGAGACCGGCAGGGTTTTCCTCGACGAACGCCCCGACGAGTGCGGCCGTGTCCTCGCGGTAGAGCGTGTCACGGAGCGGGAGCAACTCGTCCCTGAAGTGACTCTCGAGAGCCGCGAGCGAGTCGATCCCCTCGATGACGTCGAAGCGATCGTTGACGTACACCAGCAAGTGGCCGTACAGCTCGAGGAACCGATCCGCGCTCTCGCTCTCGAGGACTCGTGGGCTCGTGCCGGGATCGAGTTCGATCTCGTTCGCACCGGATTCCTCGAGGAGACTCTCGACCTCCTCGACGTCGAGGTCGCCGACGTTGACGCCATGCTCTTCTGCGGCTTCCATCACCATCGACTTGGCCGGTCCCCAGCTGTCGGGGTCGGCCGCACCCTCGCGGATCTCGTCGTCGAGTTCCGCCACCCGATCGGCGAGTTCGTCCGCGTTCTCGAGGTAGCCGCGGTCGTCGAGGAACGCGAAGAAGGCCTCGAGCACCGGCGCGACGTTCGCGAAGAACTCCTCGCCCGCGCTGATCTTCGCTGGGTAGAGCTCGGTACAGACGCGCTCGAGGACGTCAACGTTCCACGCCGCCGGTGGACTGTCCTCGTACTCGTAGGCGAGTTCCGTAAACGTCGTCACGATCAGATCCGACTGCTCCCACTCCTCGTCGGACAGCCTGCCCGCGTACGCACTCGCGTCGAACTCGACTCCCCACTCTCCGACCGTCGCGCGAACGTCCTCGAAAGATGTCGCTGTCATCGACCGTGGCTACTCGAGGTTCCACTAAAAAAACGACCGTCGCAATCCCGCTCGGATCCTGCGGTCGCGGGCAGACCGGGTAACTCGGCTCGCCCCGTGGCTGTCTCTCACTCGGCGTCGAGGGAAACCGTCTCGAGTCCGTAGCTGATCTCCGTCGGGTGCGGTTCGTAGCCGCTGACCTCGGAAGCCGTGGCGACGACGTTCGTGTAACTCGTCAGGACGGCGATCGGGGCGTCCTCGAGCACCGTCCGCTGGACCTCGTGGTAGCGTTCCGTTCGTTCTTCGGGGTCCTCGAGTTCGCGGGCTTCCTCGAGCAAGGCGTCGACCCCCTCGTTCTCGTAGCCGTGGTGGAGGTCTCCCTCGGAGTGGAACATGTCGGCGAGCCGGTCGGGGTCGGGATACCACAGCGTCCCCCAGGAGGTGAGGTAGGCGTCGAAGGCGTCCTGGGAGACCTGATCGAGCATCGTGCCGTACTCGACGACGGAGATCTCGAGGTCGATGCCGACCTCGGCGAGCTGTCCCTGGAGCACCTCGGCGATCAGCGGGAGGCTCCGGGCGTTGAAGGTGACGACCTCGATCGAGAACTCTTCGCCGTCGCGGGTCCGGACCTCCTCTGAACCGGTCGTCCAGCCGACATCCTCGAGTAACTGGCGGGCCCGGTCGGGGTCGTACAGCGACTCCTCGAGGTCGGGGTCGGCCCAGTCGGTCATCTCCGGGGAGATGGGACCGACGGCGGAGTCGTCGACGCCCTCGAGGACGGATTCAGTGAGTTCCTGCCGGTCGACGGCATAGTTCACCGCCTGCCGCACCCGCCGGTCGTCGAACGGTTCGGTGGTCGTATCGAAGGTCAGGAAGCGAATCCGGGGGATCTCCGGCGTGTATACGTCGATCCCCTCCGTCTCCTCGAGGTCGCTTACGGTCTCCTGGGGGAGGATGCGGGCCATCTCGAGTTCGCCGTTCTCGAGGGTCATTCGGCGGGTCTGGTCGTCCTCGACGACTTCGTAGCGGACGGTCTCGAAATTCGGGGTCTCGCCGTAGTAGTCGTCGCTCCTGACCGCCCGGAGCTCTACGCCCGTCTGCATCGACTCGAAGACGAACGGGCCGGTACCGATCGGCTCGACGAGCTCGCCGTCCTCGAACGAGCCAGGGCTCAGGATGACCGCCTCGTGGCGGGAGAGGTGGGCCGGCAGCGGAGCAAAGGCCGACTCGGTCTCGACGGCGACCGTCGCGTCGTCGACGGCTTCGACCGCCGTGATCGGCACGCCGGCGAACGCCTCCGACTCGACGGTGCGCTCGAGGGAGTCGACGACGACGGCGGCCGTGAGCTCCTCGCCGTCGTGGAAGACGACGTCCTCGCGCAGCGAGAACTCCCAGCGGGTGTCCTCGACGCGCTCCCAGTCGGTCGCCAGTCCCGGGGCGGGTTCGGCGTCGTAATCGACGCTCACGAGCGCCTCGGTGATACCGAGTCGCCTGAGCGCGTGGCCGTCCTCGAGCGGGTCACGGCCGACGTCCCACGGCGAGCCGATGCGGAACTCGTCCTCGTCGCCGCCGGCGAGACAGCCCGCGAGCGCGAGCGTGCCAGCGCCGAGGGTGGTTTTCAGTGCGGTGCGTCGATCCATCGTGAAGGCTGCTTCGTCTGTCATGGTGAGTATCGATTAGTTCTCGTCGTGTTCGTCAGCGAAGTCGTCCGCGTAGTGACACCGGGAGCTGGCGTCCCCGACGGTCTCCCAGGCCGGCTCGCTCGTTGCGCAGTCGTCGTCGGCCATCGGACACCGCGGGTGGAACGCACAGCCCGACGGCGGATCGGTCGGGCTCGGCGGCTCGCCCGCCAGCCCGGCCCCGCCGGCCGTTGCCTCCCCGTCCGGGATCGCCTCGAGCAACGCCGCCGTGTAGGGATGGGCCGGCTCCGAGAGCACCTGGCTCGCCGGGCCGACCTCCAGCAGTCGACCCAGGTACATCGTCGCGACGCGATCTGCGACGTGGCGGACGACCTCGAGGTCGTGGGAGACGAACAGGTACGCCAGATCGAGCTCGGCCTGGAGCCGTGCGAGCAGGTTGAGGACGGTCGCCTGGACCGAGACGTCCAGGGCGGCCGTCGGCTCGTCGAGCACCAAAACGGCGGGGGAAACGGCCAGCGCCCGGGCGATCGCCACCCGCTGGAGCTGTCCCCCCGAGAGCTGGCGGGGGTACCGGTCGGCGAACTCCGGTGGGAGTTCGACCAGCGAGAGCAACTCCTCGACGCGCTCGTTCCGACGGCGCTCCCCCCAGCCGGCCTCGAGGAGCGGTTCGGCGAGTGACTCCCCCACCGTTCGCTTCGGGTTGAGACTCGTTCCCGGGTTCTGGAAGACGACGCCGACGTCCGCGAGCTGGTCGTCCCGCCTCGAGTCGACGTCGCCGACCGCCTCGCCGTCGAGCCTGACCGTACCCGCGGTCGGCGACTCGAGGCCGGCGATCACGCGGGCGAGCGTCGACTTCCCACAGCCCGATTCGCCGACCAGTCCGAGCGTCTCGCCGGCCCGGAGCTCGAGGCTGACGTCGTCGACCGCCGTCAGCCGCTCGTCCGTTCCGAGAATCCGATCGAGCACGGCGTCGGTGGTACGGAAGGACTTGGTGACGCCCTCGAGTTCGAGGACGGGTCGGTCGACGGTGCTCCCGGACGGGCCGGGCGTGGGGGCCGTCGACGAGTCCGCCTGGACGCCGCCGTCGACCGCCACAGCGGCCTTTCGTCCCCCGGCGTCAGGCCCCTCGGCTACGTCGGCGATCGTGGCCTCACGCATGGCCTCGAGGTCGGCCCCTCGAGCCTCGGACACGTCACAGCGAACGGTTCGTTCACCCTCGAGCTCGAGAGCCGGCTGGTCGCCCTCCCGACAGCCCTCGCGGGCGAACGGACACCGATCGGCGAAGACACAGCCGGCTGGTGGCGGGGAGCCGTCTGGTGGGCTCCCGCCGACCGTCGGCAGCGTCTCGCCCGGTTCGGATCGGCCGGGGAGACAGCCGAGCAACGCCTTCGTGTAGGGGTGGGCTGGCCTCGAGAGCAGTTCTCGAGTCGGCCCGGACTCGACGACGACCCCGTCGTACATGACGACGATCCGGTCACACAGCTGGGAGACGACGTCCAGGTCGTGGCTGATGAGCAAGAGGCCCATCCCGTACTCGTCGTTGAGCGTCGCGAGTCGCTCTAAAATCGCCGCCTGCGTGGTCGTATCGAGTGCCGTGGTCGGCTCGTCGGCGATCAACAATGAGGGGCGACGAGCGAGCGCGATCGCGAGCATCACCCGCTGGCGCATGCCCCCGCTGAACTGGTGGGGGTAGTCGTCGATCCGCTCTTCGGGACGAGGGATGCCGACCTCGCGGAGTAACTCGAGGACTCGCTTCCGGGTGCGCTTCGAACCGACCCGTGAGCGCACGCCAGCGAGCAGTTCCCGGAGGAACGGCTGGTCGTCGGGATCGCGACGGACCCGCAGCGCCTCGGCGATCTGCTCGCCGACGGTGTAGGTCGGGTTGAGCGTCGTCTCGGGGTCCTGGAAGACCATCGCGAGTTCGCGCCCGCGCAGCCGCTGGAGCGTCCGGTCGTCGGCACTCGTCAGGTCCGTCCCGCCGAACTCGATACTGCCGCCTGTGATCTCGCCCGGATCCTCGAGGCGAATGATCGAGCGGGCCGTGACGGATTTGCCACAGCCGCTCTCGCCCACTAGCCCGACGATCTCGCCCGAATCGACCGCAAAGGAGGCCCCGTTGACCGCGTGGACGGGGCCCGAACGAGTGCGAAACCGGACGTGGAGGTCCGAGACGTCCAGACGCATTCAGGACCGCCTCCGTTCGCGTTCCTCGAGGTGGTCGGGGTCTAAGACGTTCCGCAGGCCGTCGCCGAGGACGTTGAAGCCGATGACGGTGGCCATGATGGCGATCCCCGGCGCGGTGACGAGCCACGGGGCCGAGCGCAAGTAGTCCCGCCCGCCCGCGATCATCGTCCCCCACTCGGGCGTGGGTGGCTGTGCGCCCAGCCCGAGAAAGGAGAGGCCGGCGGCGGTGAGCACGATCGTCCCGAGGTTCATCGTCGCCAGCACCACGACGGGGTTGATCACGTTCGGCAACAGGTGCCGCCGGGCGATCCGCCGTCGCGGCGTGCCATAGAGGCGGGCGGCCTCGACGAACGGCCGGTCTTTCACCTCGAGGACGTTCCCCCGCACGACGCGTGCGTAGGAGGCCCAGCCGACGACCGAGAGCGCGAGCGTTACGTTCCGAAGGCTTGGCCCGAGAACACCCGCGATCACGAGTGCGAGCACGAGGCCCGGGAACGCAAGTTGCACGTCGACCAGCCGCATCAACGCGGCGTCGACGAGTCCGCCGAGGTAGCCCGCGAGCAGCCCGATCGTCGTCCCGATGACGACGCGGACGGCGGTCGCGGCGACCGCCAGCGCGAGCGAGACCCGCGCACCGTGGACGATCCGGGTCGCCACGTCGCGCCCGAGCGCGTCGGTCCCGAGCGGGTGAGCGAGCGAGGGCCCCTCGAGGCGGGCCTCGAGTGCCTGTGCCGTCGGATCGTACGGGGAAAGGAGTGGGCCGAAGACGGCGACGACGGCGAGCAGGCAGACGAGCGTCCCGCCGAAGCGAACCCCCGGGTTCGTCCGGAGTGCCCACGCGAACTGTGAGCGGGTTCGCTCGCGGAGCCACTCGAGGGCGGCGTCCGGGGACCGCCACGTGCATTCGTTGGCGTGGCGCTCGCTCACGCGCGCTCACCCCGTTCGATCCGCGGATCGAGGGCGACGTAGGCCAGGTCGACCAGCTGGTTCGTAATCACGAACGCGACGGCCGTCACGAGCACGACACCCTGTACGACCGGGTAGTCCCGGGCGAAGACGGCGTCCACCAGCAGGGTCCCGAGCCCGGGTCGCTGGAAGACGACCTCCACGACGACCGCGCCGCTGAGGACGAAGCCGAACTGGAGGCCGACGATCGTCACGACCGGGATCAGGGCATTTCGCAGGGCGTGTTTGGACACCACGAGCCGTTCGCGCACGCCTTTCGAACGGGCAGTGTCGACGTAGGCAGTGTCGAGGACCTCGAGCATCGACGTCCGGACGAGTCGGGTGACGATCGCCGCCAGGCCGGTGCCGAGGGTGACCGCCGGTAGCACGAGGTGGGCGAGTGTGCCCGATCCCGACGTGGGAGTGAGCCCGAGGTGCAACGAGACGAGGAGGATCAGCAGGTAGCCGAGCCAGAAGTTCGGCATCGAGACGCCAAGCAGGGCGGCGAACTGGCTCGTCCGGTCGATCCAGGTGTCCTGGTGGACGGCACTCACCACGCCGACGGGGATCGCGAGCGCGAGCGAAACGGCCATCGCCGCGAGCGCGAGTTCTACGGTGTTCGGGAGGTGCTGGATGAGAAGCGTCGTCACGGATTCGGAACTGGTGTAGGAGGTCCCGAGATCGCCCCGAAAGACGTCGGTGAGCCACCCGACGTACTGGACCACGAACGGCTCGTCGAGGCCGTGTTCGGCCCGGAACGCGGCGACTTCGGCCTCGGATGGTGGACTCCCGCGTCGCTCGTGGAGGATCGTATGGGCCGGATCGCCCGGGGTGAGATAGATCAACCCGTAGGTGATAAGCGAGACGCCCGCCATCACGATCGTCAGCGAGCCCAGCCGGGCGACGAGCGCGCGCAACATGGCTACCGGATCAGCCCCGACCGACGGCGTGGACACCTGGTCTCGTCCGTCGAGCTCTTCGAGGCCGTGAGACGCCGCTGCTCTCTTCGTTCGCTCGCGTTCGAACGCACCCTCCAACCCATGAAAACTGAGTTTGAATATTGAAACCTAGGTTGTAAAACTTCGGATTTCGGCGGACGGCAGGCTCGGTCTGTGGACGTCCTCGAGGTGTCACGCCGTTCGTGACTCCGGTTTCCCCACTGTTATGAATTCAGACGTTCTTCTTAATAACTTCGTCGCTATCTTTAAACAGCGAGAGAATCCCGCCGTTCACGGCGGGCGTGAATCGCGTCACTCGACTACTCAATCCACAGTCTACAGCAGTCCGAATACCGAACGAAAGCTATTAGTACCAAAATAACGTACAAAATATTGTGCGAACTGAAATCGATATGGAGCGGGGGGGCGACCTCCACGAACGGGTGAAAGAGTACGCCCGTGACAATGGCATCCGCCATCCTCGAGCCTACGCTGAACTAATCGAGAAGGGATTAGACGCCAGTGACAACGATAACTAAGACGCTTCAAGCGACGTTCGCCCCACCGACGGCCCACAAGCAGTCGAAACTCAACGACCTCCTCGAAACGTACCGTGACGGTCTGCAAGAGGCGTTTGACGCCGGGGCAAGTACCATGTCGGCGGTGAGCGACATCGTGACGCCCTACGACCTGCCGTATCAGGCCAAAGCAGCCCTCTGCAACTACGTCCCGAAACTCCGCAAGACGTACCACGCCAAGGAGTTGGACGACGAACACCCGATACGGCTCACCAACCAAGCCGCCAAGTTCGACCACTCCGCCGAACGCGACTACGAGTTCACGTGGTGGGTTCCTCGTCCCGGTCGGGGAACGAACTTCTGGATACCGCTCCGTATCAATCCCGAACAGGAAGACCTCTGGCACGACCTCGTTTCGGAGGACGCGAAGGCGGGCGAGATACGCCTTCAGAAGCATCGGAAGAACTGGGTACTGCACGTCACCGTCGAGTACTCAGTTGAAGAACCGGCGACTGACGGTGACGCCACGCACATCGGCTTAGATATCGGAGAAACCGGTCTCATCACGGGCTGTGCCCTCAAGGACGGTTCTCCGACTGACCCGTTCGTGTGTAGCGGAAGCAGAGCGAAACATCTCCGCAAAGAGATGCACACGACCCTGAAACGCCTCCAAGAGCGTGACGCATCCGGGTGGCGGATTGAAGACCGCTTCTCGCACTACCAGAACGCGCTCACCGACATCGTGGAGAAGGCGTCTCGGCAAGCCGTCGAGTACGCCAAGCAGTACGAGAATCCGGTGTTGGTGATGGAGGACTTGACGTACATCCGTGAGCGTCTCGACTACGGGAAGTACATGAACCGTCGCCTTCACTCGTGGGCGTTCGCCCGACTCCAAGGGCACATCGAGGACAAGGCGACGGAAGCAGGCATCCCGGTCGAGTACGTGAATCCGGCGTACACCTCGCAGACGTGCCACTCGTGCCACCGCATCGGTCGGCGGGATTCACAAGCCGAGTTCCGGTGTCCGCACGACGACTGCCACGTTTCGACGTTTCAGGCCGACATCAACGCTTCCGCGAATATCGCACGACGGGTTGACCCGTGGGGAGAGAGCGTCCCGCTTGACAAGGCGGAACGCGATGACTCGCCTCGGGATGGGCGCGGTTGTGACACCGCCACGACTCACCGTGAGACGAGCGAGACACCCTCGCAGATGACGCTCACGGCCTACGAAGAGTCGGAACCCTCTGCCAGCGACGACTGACTGGTATTCCCCATGCGTGGGAAGCCTCGCCGTTTACGGCGAGGAGGATGTCACGAGAAAGTCAGTTTCGACGTACACAGTTCACTCCGCATCGTCTCGAGATCGGTCTTGAGATTCCTCTCGAACCTCCCGGGAGATCCCCTCGCGTGCGTCCGCTTTCAACTCGTCGGCCTCCGTCTCTACAAATGCATCGCCAACGGCAGCTTGGAGTCCCTCTAGCGGGTCCTCGTCGACGGGGAAGAGCGCGACGTGGCTCGGGAGTTCGACGATCCGATACTGGTCACCGAACCGCTCTCGGACGTCCTTGGGGAGGTAGATCCGCCCCCGTTCGTCCGTCGACTTTGACATGGTATGATTACCTGTTGTACGGGAAGATTCAAAAGTATTCCCGAAGATTTAGTATATTTCCCACCCATCTTACAGTGATAGCGAGGCGAAAGCTCATCCCTCGGTCGCTCGAGTGTCCTCGAGGTCGTCCCGAACCAGCGAAATAAACGCCTCGACAAAGCCCTCGAGGGCATCCTCCTCCCGAGCGAGTCCGAGATACGGCTCGATGAGTTCCAGTTCCATGACAGAGACCGTCCCGTCGCGTTCGACGTAGTCGACGCGGGCGTAGGGCAGATCCGCGGGAGGACACTCGAGGATCTCACAGGCCGTCTCGAGTGTCGACTCGGCCACCTCGAGAACTCCCTCGTCGGGCTCGTAGGAGAGCTCCGGCTCCACGAAGTCGCTGAAGTCGTCGGCTTTTGTGGGGTCGTTCCAGGCGTGGCTGTACGCCCCGCGGACGAACACGATCGAGCGTTCGCCCCGTTCGATCGCCGGGGTAAACGCCTGGACCACGACGTCACCGTCCGCACAGGCGGCGTCGAACCGCTCCTGGTCGTCCGCGGCGTCCTCGAGTGACGTCTTCCAGACGCCCGCCGAACCCGCGCCGACGGCGGGTTTGACCACGGCCTCGGCCCAGCCCTGTTCGTGCAGGATCGACTCGAGTGACGTCTCTGTCCCGGCCTCGAGGCATACCGACGACGGAATGGGAACGCCCGCGGCCGCGAGCTCTCGGTAGTAGGACTTGTGGGCGTTCCACCGGATCACCGCGGGTGGGTTGTAGACGGCGACGCCGGCTCCCTCGAGATCTTCGAGGAAGGAAAGAAACGCCTCGGCGTCGGTGTGGTAGTCCCAACAGGAGCGAACCACGGCGGCGTCGTAGGCGGCGAGGGTGTCCACCTCGGACCAGACGATCGGCTCGACCCGGACCCCGCGGTCCTCGAGTGCGGCGGCGATCGCCCGCCCGTCCTCGGCCAGGTCGGCGTACTCCTCGCTCGTGAGTATCCCGACCCGGGGCTGGTCAGCTGTCATCCGTCGGCCGTCACTTGATCTTCTCGCCGAGGTCGGCGTCGTCGTGGGTCGTCAGCAGGTCCGCCTCCTCGCCCGCCGCGAGGATCATGCCGTTGGACTCGACGCCGAACAGTTCGGCCGGCTCCATGTTCGCCAGCAGGATTACTTTCGTCCCCGGAAGCTCCTCGAGGTCGTGCAGCTGTTTGATGCCGGCGACGACCTGGCGGCTCTCGAGGCCGATGTCGACCTCCAGCCGGGCGAGGTCGTCTGCGCCCTCGATGCCCTCGGCCTCCTCGATCCGGCCGACCCGGATGTCGAGTTCCTGGAACTGTTCGAAACTGATGCGGTCCTCGAGCAGGGGCTCGAGGTCGTCGGTGGCTGTCACGTCCTCGCGTTCGTCGGCGTCGGTGTCGTCGCTTTCGGTTTCGTCGTCCTCGTCGTCGGCCGCCTCCGCGACCCGCTGTTCGAGTTTCTCGTTGAGTTCGGCGACGCGATCGTCTTCGATCTTCGCGAAGAGTTCGCCGGGTTCGTCGAAGCTCCGGGGCGGGGACTCGAGTGCGTCCTCGAGGGTGGCGTCGGCGACGTCGCCGTCCTCGCCGATCTGGTCCCACAGCGCCTGGGCCTTGTCGGGGGCGATGGGGTCAAGCAAGACGCCGACGGCTTTCGCGATCTGGACGCAGTCGCGGATGACCTGGGCCGCCTCCTCGGGGTCGTCGTCGGTGAGCTTCCAGGGCTCGTTGCGCTGGATGTACTCGTTGCCAAAGCGTGCGAGATCGGTGGCTGCCGCCCCGACGCCACGCAGCGAGTAGTCGTTGACCGCCTCGCGGAACTGCTCGAGCGCACCGTTGATGCGGCTTTCGACGTCCGAAGAGACGTCGACCTCGGGCGTTCCCTCGTAGTTCCGGTAGGCAAAGAGCAGCGACCGGTACCAGAAGTTGCCGACGACGCCGACGAGGTCGCCGTTGACCGTCTCCTGGAAGGCGTCCCAGGAGAAGTCGACGTCCTGCTGGAGGCCGCCGGTGGTCATCAGGTAGTACCGCAGGAGGTCGGGGTGAAAGCCCTCCTCGAGATACTCCGTCGCCCAGATCGCCCGGTTGCGGCTGGTCGAGAGCCCCTTGCCGTTGATCGTGATGAAGCCGGTTGCGGCGACCGCCCGTGGCGTGTTGTAGCCCGCTCCCTCGAGCATCGCCGGCCAGAAGATCGTGTGGTGCTGGATGATGTCACGGCCGATGACGTGGACGATGTCGCCCTCGCCTTTCCAGACCTGCTCCCAGTCGTAGGTCTCGTCGCCGACGCGGTCGGTGTACTGTTTCGTCGAGGAGATGTACTCGATCGGGGCGTCGACCCAGACGTAGAGCACGAGGTCGTCGTCGGCTTCACCCGGATAATCGATCCCCCAGTCCATATCGCGGGTGATACACCAGTCCTGCAGCCCCTCTTCGATCCACTGGCGGGGCTGGTTGCGGGCGTTCGAGGTACCTTCGAGGTCGTCTAAGAAGTCGGTGAGGAACTCTTCGAACGCAGAGACGCGGAAGAATTTGTGGGCGCGCTCGCGGTACTCCGCGGGGTTGCCCGTGATCGAACTGCGCGGGTCCTCGACTTCGCCCGGCTCGAGGTGTCGCTGACACCCCTCGTCACACTCGTCGCCGCGGGCTTTCGCGCCACAGTACGGACAGGTCCCTTCGACGTAGCGGTCGGGGAGGTACTGGTCGGCTTCCGGATCGTACGCCACCTGGATCTCTTTCTCGTAGATGTATCCCTCCTCGTCTAACGTGCGGACGATCTCTGTGGTCGTCTCGGTGTTCGCCTCGTCGTGCGTGTGACCGTAGTTGTCGAACTCGACGTTGAACCGCGGAAACGTCTCCTCGTACTGTTCGTGCCAGCGTAATGCGAACTCCTCGGGCTCGACGCCCTCTTTTTCGGCGTTGACGGCGACGGGGGTGCCGTGCATGTCCGACCCACAGACGTAGGCCGATTGCTGGCCGAGGGTCCGTAACGCACGGTCGAATGCGTCTGCGCCGATGTATCCGCGGAGGTGACCGATGTGTAAGTCGCCGTTGGCGTAGGGCAACCCACAGGTCACCACCGCCGGACGGTCCGTCGGGAACTCGTCGGTGCTCATACGCGTGATAACTGGGTGGCGGGCGTAAAACCCGCCGGTTTCGCTCCGTCGTCTCTCGCCGTTCCCGTCGGCACGCGACGGACTCGAGGACGGTGTCGAACGCACCGAAAAACACGTAGCGACGCCACCGTCGTACACGTGTCAGAGCCAAGATCTGTTCGAACCACCCTCTAGCAGCCGGCTTAGCCGGTTTCTGTCCGGACTGTGGTACCCGTGGGTTTTTTTATGAGTCGTGGTGACATTCAACTATGGCATCTTCAATCGACGTACCTCGCGAACAGTGGGCGACCCGTCTCGGGTTCATCCTCGCAGCGGTCGGGAGTGCCGTCGGCCTCGGGAACATCTGGCGGTTTCCGTTCCAGGTCGGACAGGAAGGCGGCGGGGCCTTTCTGTTGATCTATCTGCTTTTTATCGTCCTGATCGGCTTTCCGGCGATGCTCGTCGAGTTCGTCGTCGGTCGCCGAACCGAGCGTAACCCGGTCGGCGCGTTGCGGGCACTCGGCGGCGACATCTGGAAGTACGTCGGCGGGATCTTCATCGTCACCGGATTCGTAATTCTTTCCTACTACAGCGTCGTCGCCGGCTGGACGCTCCGGTACTTCATCGTCGGATTGCAGGACGGATACGTCGCCGACGTCGAGGGCGCCGAGGGTCAGTTCGTCGACCTCGCGACCGGACTGGATGCGATCGTCTTCCACGCCATCTTCATGGCCGCCGTGGTCATCATCGTCGCGTTCGGAATCAGACAGGGGATCGAACTCGCCGTGAAGGTAATGGTGCCGACGATCATCGTCATCACGGTCGGGATGGCCGCGTACGCGTTCACGCTCGAGGGCGCGAGCGACGCCTACGCGTATTACCTCTCGCCCGACCTCGGCGTCATCGCCGCCGAGTGGCAGAGCATCCTCCCCGCCGCGGCGGGACAGGCGTTCTTTACCCTCTCGCTTGGAATGGGCGTGATGATCACCTACGCCTCCTACCTCGGCGAGGATCGCAACCTCGCAGAGGACGGGGCGATCATCATCGGCCTCGACACCCTGATCGCCTTTATCACGGGACTTATCGTCTTCCCGATTCTCTTCACCGCCGGCGTCGCCCCCGGCGATCCGGGCGCTGGCGCGATCTTCGTCACCCTCGCCGCCGCCTTCGCCGACATCACGCTCGGCTGGCTGCTCGGGGCGATCTTCTTTGCGACCGTCGCGATCGCCGCGCTCTCGAGTGCCATTTCCATCATGGAGGTCGTCGTCTCCTACCTGATCGACGAACACGACGTCGACCGTACGCGCGCGACGGTGCTCATCGGTCTCAGCCTGTTCGTCCTCGGTATTCCCTCGGCGATCGATCTCGTCTTGCTCGATCTCTTCGATGGCTTCGCCGACCAGATTCTACTCGTACTCGGCGGGCTGTTGCTCGCGATCTTCGTCGGCTGGATCGCCGTCGACTTCGGCGTCGACGAACTCCGGAAGGGAATCGGCGACCTCGGGTCGTACGGCGACGCCTGGATCTGGCTCGTCCGGATCCCCGTCGTCATCACGCTGATCGTCGCGCTCGTTCTCGGTATCCTCGGCTACCTCGAGTTCCTCACCGGCACCGAGGAAGGACAGTTCCGGTGGTGGATCGAAGAGACCTTCTAACCGCTCCCGGTCTCGAGTTACCTCCTCGCTTTTCACTGATCGGATCGACAATGGCAGCTCCGGCCGTGGGTAGGACCCGTACTGGAATCCTAGAACGCGCCCCCGTCGATCGACGCCCCGGCGTGAAGGCTCTCTTTTAACGCGTCGTGGACCTTACAGAGCTCGAACGCGCGCTCGAGGATCGCGTCGCCTTTCTCGTCGTCGACGTCGGCGCCGACCCGGACGTCGAACTCGATCGACTCGAGTTTGTCGTCGTCGGTGAGCTCTCCGGTGACGTCGATTTCGATTCGACCGAGATCCTCGACGTCTCGCTGCTGGCCGCCGACTCGCAGGGCGGGAACGTAACAGGAGCCGTAGGCCGCGAGCAGCGACTCGAGCGTGTCCGGCGCGTCCTCGCCGTTCGCGTCAATCGTCGTCTCGAACTCGCGGATCTCGTTCGTGGCACTGAACCCTTCTTCGGAGACGGTGGTGACGGACTTCGACATTGCAACACGACGGACCACGGCCCGCGGTATAACCGTTTTCACGATCTCGACGCCGTTCGACGTGACGGGTTCAGGTACGAGAGAAAACCGAGCCGCCCCCCGTTTCACTCGATTTGCCAGGTCAGCAAATCGTCGGTTTCGTTAAGGGGGATCAGTGTGAAGCCAACCACAATTACAGTCGATGACACTCGGTCGCCCATCTCGTCGCGCATTCCTCGCCGGATCGGCTCTCGCCCTCGGTGGCGGTGCCTACTACCTCACGCGGTCGGGCGGAGACGATGCTCCCGACGTATCGCCGGACCTACACCCGAGCGACGCGACGTCGGAACTCGGCGTCGAGTTGGCCGGAAAGCCGATCGTGGGTTCGCCCGAGGCACCGATCGAGATCTACTACTGGACGGACTTTCAGTGTCCGTACTGCGAGTGGTTCGAACGCGAGGCGCTCCCGCATCTCGTTTCCGACCACGTCGAATCCGGCCGGGTTCGTATCGTGTTCATTATCCTTGGATACTTCGGTGAAGACTCGGTGAATTCGTCGGTCGCCGCCAGATGCGTCTGGGATCAGGTCCGCGATTCCGAGCCGTCGGCGTACTGGGACTGGCACGAAGCCGTCTTCGCCGAACAGGGCGACCGGAACTCGGGCTGGGCTGCGATCGATAACCTCACCGAGACCACGCGCTCGGTCCCCAGTGTCAACGCGGACGACCTCGAGACGTGTGTCGACGATCGCCGCTCGTCGTTCGAAGACGAGATCGACGCGGACACGGAACGGGCGGAGTCACTTCAGATTACGGAGGTCCCGTCGTTCATCATCTTCAACCCCGAGTCCGGGGCGGACCAACGACTCACCGGTGCACAACCGTCACAACGGTTCACGGACGTGATCGACAGTCTCGAGTAGCGCCCGGACGGGGTACGATCGCTCGAGCGGCAGTTCGGTGCTCGCGTGTTCCTCATACTGTCGGACGAAAACCCTGGCGGATTTTCGCCCGCCAGTATCGAACACGGTGTTTCAGTGTCCGGGGGCTCATCACGGGACAGCAGTCCCGTTCTTCGCGCCCGCTGTTTCGTCGGCTGTCCCGATTGCCGTCTTCTTTCGTTTACGTACTTCTGTCCGACAGTATCACCACCCCTCGGCTGCGCAGATGCAGAGATAACATCTGCAACCAGTTGGCCGTGAGATGATCTTCTTGGCCGGTTACAGTGTTCGAGAGGCCACGCGTTCGTCCGATACATCCAGCGATCTTCCGTCTCCGGCCGCGTTCGGACGTCTCCCTGATACGTTTTATCGTGATTGGGCAAGAAAGGAGTGTATAACCCGATTTCTCCTCGAGAAAAGCTCGTTTTGGTAAGAAAATGTCGAACGCCCCTGGGGTACTCCCACCAGGCCATTTCGCCGGTCGCTTGACGCTGTCAGCGTCTCGGTCGTCGACCGTTCCGTTCGGCGATCCTCGTCTATACTATCACGTTCTTGTCTTTCGAGAGACTCGCCGAGCCAACAACTCCCAATAGCTTCCTCACCATTCGTTCAACAGATACGGCGAGTGGATCGAGACCGGAAGCTCCTGCGACGACGGTCGTCAGACCTTGCTTCGAACGTACGGTAGTTTCCCACCCTGCTCGAGGAACTTTTTCTGCCGGTCGGTTACGTCCAGCTCGGCCGTGAACCGACGTCCGCTCGTCGTATTTTCGACCGTGAGCTCCCCGCGTTCGATGCCGTCGGCGACGTTTTCGATCGAGAGCGTGTCACCCTGCTCGATGGCGTCGTACTCCTCGTCGTCCGCGAACGTCAGCGGCAGGATCCCGAAGTTCACCAGATTGTCCTTGTGGATCCGGGCGAATCCCTTCGCGATGACGGCTTGGACGCCCAGGTGAAGCGGCGCGAGAGCAGCGTGTTCTCGTGAACTGCCCTGTCCGTAGTTTTCACCGGCAACGATGGCGCTCTGGCCCGCCTCTTTCGCTCGTTCGGGATACTCCTCGTCGATGCCGGTCAGTACGTACTCGGACAGCTTGGGAATGTTCGATCGGTAGTGGTCGGCCTCGGATGGCGAGAGGTGATCCGTCGTGATATTGTCTCCGAGTTTTATCCCGACCGGAACGGAGACGTCGTCCTCGAGCGGCTCTTTGATGGGGATCGATGCGATGTTCTCCCCTTTGACCAGCGAGTGGTCGAGATTCGGCTCGTTGTAGACGATTCCCGAGTCGGAATCGGGGTACTGGGCTGGCTCCGGTGCGCGTTCGTGGCTCTGGTCGGCCGCGACGTCTCTCGGATCCGCGATCTCGCCCGCGACGGCCGACGCTGCTGCGACTTCCGGGGAGGAGAGATAGACGCTGTCGTCCGTGTACCCGCTCCGTCCGGGATAGTTGCGGTTGAACGCCCGCAGACTCACCTCACCCGGGCCGGGAACGTGTCCGTTTCCGATACAGGCTCCACACGTCGCTTCGCTGATGCTTGCTCCCGCCGAGACGAGATCGGAGAGTATTCCTTCGTCCGACAGCGCCTCCACCGTCTGTTTGGAACCAGGGTAGATGACGAAGTCCACGTCCGGATGGACTTCGTTACCCTCGAGTATGCTGGCTACCGACGCGATGTCCGCGAACGATCCGTTCGTACACGACCCGATGAGGACCTGATCGACGGCCGTCCCGGCAGCTCCCTCGACCGGCACCAGGTTGTCCGGCATACTGGGTTCTGCGACGAGCGGTTGAATCTCCGATAGGTCGACCTCGAGCTGATCGTCGTACTCGTAGTCCTCGGAGGGCTCGACGCGCACCCAGTCCTCTTCGCGGTTTTGCCGTCTGAGGTACTCCCGCGTAACCTCGTCGCTGGGGAAGATGCCGCTGATAGCTCCCAGCTCCGTCGTCATATTACAGATCGTACAGCGTTCGGGAACCGAAAGCGACGAGATCCCTGGGCCGGTGAACTCGAAGATTTTGCCGGCCCCGCCTTTCACCGTCAGCTCCTCGAGAATCGACAGGATGACGTCCTTGGCCGAGACCCACTCCGACAGCTCGCCGGTAAATCGAACGTTGACGACGTCGGGGTCGTCCAGATAGAACGGCGAACCGGCCATCGTCGCTGCGACGTCCATTCCGCCGGCGCCGATGCCGAGCGTTCCGAGTCCGCCCATCGTCGGCGTGTGTGAGTCGGATGCCAGGATGAACTCGCCCGGTTTCGCGAACCGTTCCCGGTGTACCTGGTGGCAGATCCCGTTCCCCGTTTTGGACAGGTTCGAACCGTACTTCTTTGCAGCACTCTTCAACAGCGCGTGATCCTGGCTCTGTTCGTCGTAAAACTCGAGCGAGTTGTGGTCGTGATAGGTGACCATCTCGTCCGTACTGACCGCACCGGCACCGATCGCCTCGTACTGGAGATACACCATCGTACCGGTGTTGTCGTGCGTGTAGACCTGGTCGGCCTCGAGTGCCACCTCGTGGTCTGCAGCGTCCTCGTCATCAACTGTATGCCGGCTGATAATTTTTCTGGCTACTGACATCAGGCGACTAGCCACGCTGTGTAAACTTATACCGTTCGATTCCGGTAGTCGTCCTCGCCGACGGCGGAGATCGATACGGCAGTGGTCGCGTCTACGATACCTTTTTACAACGATGGTCCGATATCTACTGCTAGGTCGGTCGGCAAAATGTCACGCGAAACCATGGGCAGTGAGCAAGACAAACCGGACTGGTGGAAAGAGAACAACCGAATCCGCGAGGAGATGGATCTCCCGCCGTACGATCCACCCCGATTTATAGACGGCGTGTACCTCCACGAGGTCGTCGACGACCTCAAGGCCGAGTGTGACTGTACGATACGGTTCGTGGGTGAGAACACGGAGTACGGTGACGACTGGGACATCCGGATCGACGGCGACCGGGTCGCAAAGATTGGCAGGCACAGAAACGAAAACGCGAATACGGTCTACGAGATGACTGCGAGCGAGTTTCGGACGCTCGTCCGTTCGACGCTTCGGGACGAATAACCGTTCAACGCCGTTTCGGCCGCCGAACAGGACGTTGCCGGGTACGACGAGTGTACCCAGTCTCGCCCGTTACAGCGTGACGTAGATCGTGCCGTCGCGGACTTCCGTGGGGTACTCCGGCAGTTTGACGCCCTGGCGCGACAGGCACTCGCCGGAGGTGAGATCGTACTCCCACCCGTGCCACGGGCAGTTCAGGATCTCGCCTTCGCGACAGTAGTTGAGTTCGAGTTCGGTCGTCTCGCGGTCGTACTCGACTTCGGTGGTTCCGGTGACGTTGCCCTCACAGGCCGGGCCAGCCTGGTGGGCACACCAGTTGTTGTACGCTTTGTACTCGCCGTCGAGGTTGAAGACGGAGATCTCCCTGCCCTCGAGCTGGATCGTGACGCGTTCGCCGTCGTCGACGTCGTCAACCGATGCGACTTCGTACTCGCTCATAGGTCTAACCCGAATGCGTCGGCGGCGTTTCCGGACAGCACGTTCTCGCGATCTTCGTCGTCGTATTTCGCAGCCAGGTGCTTGTCGAGGGCTTCGGGATGGTCGAAGTCCCAGTGGGGGTAGTCGGTCGCGAACATGAGCGAATCCGCTCCCACCATGTCGATCAGCTGTTGCATGTGTTTCGGATCGTTCGCTTCGCCGATCGGCTGGCTGGCGAAGTAGAAGTCCCGAATGTACTCTTCGGGACTTTTCTCGAGTAGCGGCGCTTCGCTACGGCGGATCGAGTACTCCTTGTTGAGCCGGAACATCATCATCGGGATCCAGCCGATGCCTGCCTCGAGGAACGAGAAGTTCAGGTCCGGGAACTTCTCGGGAGCGCCGTTGATGATGAGACTCGACAGCGTCATCATCTGGCTCCAGGTGTGAGCCATGGTGTGGACCTCGATGAACTTCTCGAAGCCCTGGTTCTGGCGGGGGAACTCGAACATGAATGCGCCCCCGCTGCCGTGGTATGCGATGTCGAGGTCGTTGTCCTCCGCTGCCTTGTACATGATGTCGTACTCGGGGTCGCCCAGCGGCGGGTTCGGTCCGGTACTCGCGATGTACGCACCAACGATCTGGTCTTCGTCGCCCAGCCGGTCGAGCTCTTCGGCGGCTTTGTCCGGTGCCTGCGTCGCAAGCGCCGCGAGCCCGTAGAAGTTGTCGTACTCGTCGAGATACTGATCGATCATCAGGTCGTTGTATCCCGACATGAGTTCGACGGCGAGGTCCGTCTGGGGGAGCCTGGTCAGTTTCGACGTCGGGTTGAGGATCGGGTGATCGATCGAAAACTCCTGACAGAGGACCTCGTCGACGTCCTCCGGACTTTCGACGGTGTAGTGTTCGATCTTCCCGCGGAGGTTACGGTCCCAGCCGCTACCGGGAAGCGGTGCGTAGCCGTCATTGGTCATGTGGCTCCGGTACGGTTCGTCGATGTACTTGGCGACCTCCTTGGGCGACACCGAAAGGTGCACGTCAGTGTCGACGATCGTCGTCTCTTCTATCCCTTTGGATGTCTGTGACTGTGCTGCCATACTAACCGGTTGTGCTCCCCAATCAATTAAATGTTTGGGTTCTCGGATATGTTACCCACCCACGCTCACGCGGACGTAACTAGTATTGTGCAGGAGTAGTACCCTAGTATTGTGCAGGAGTAGTACCGCGGTGCGGACAGCCGGAGTGACTCTCCACCGTCCGGACCCTGGGGTCGTACTGCCCGAGACAGCAGATTTTTATCGTCAGATACGGAACGTTCGGTAGGTGTTACAGTTATGCATATATCATCCGCCACGATTCATCGGCTCGAGGTGCCGATGAAAACGTCGTACGAAGCGTCAGTACATCCCGATTTCTCGACGATGGATGCACTCCTCGTCGTCATCTCAACCCCTGACGGGGAGCGTGGGATCGGAACAGTCGATCCGTCTCCGGGCTACTCGCGGCAAACGCCCGAGGAGATTCTAAGCGGACTCCAAGAGCTGGTACCTCGAGTGATCGACGAATCGCCGGACCATCCGAACGAACTCGTCGACCTCTTCGAGACGGTTCCCGGGAACGAAAACGTGAAATGCGGAATCGAGATGGCGTATCTGGATCTTTACGGTCGACAGTACGGACTCTCGATAGGCGAGTTGCTGGGGGGGAAGCGCCGAGACTGCGAACCGCTGAACGGATGGGTCGGAATAGACGAACCCGCCGAGATGGTCTCCGATGCAAAGGGGTACAGAGACGACGGGTTCGACTCGATAAAGATAAAACTTAGCGGTGACGGGAGCGATGACATCGAGCGAATCAAACACGTGTGTGATGCCGTCGGTGACGAGATGGAGGTCAGAGCCGACGTCAACGGTGCCTACGACCGGGAAACAGCGATCGAAGTGGCACAGGCCGTCGAAGAGTATCCGCTTGCACACCTGGAACAACCGGTTCCGCTCGAGGATCTCGAGGGGCTCGCAGACGTTACGGCATCCTCGTCGACGACCGTGATGGCCGATGAGTGTCTACTCACCGTCGAGGACGTCTTCCACGTGCTCTCGAACGACATCGCTGGTCGGCTGAAGCTGAAAGCGCTTCGACTCGGTGGCGTGCTTCCCACGAAGCGGGCACTCGACGTCGCATCGAGTGCGAATGTGCCGTGTGTGATCGGACACGGGTTCGGACTGTCGCCGTCGACCAGTGCAGAGCTACAGCTTACCGCCTCTCACGACAACATAGTTAGACCGATCGAGAGTGTGGGGCCACTGAAAATGACCGACGAACCGTTCGAACCGACGATCACCGTCGAGGACGGACGAGCACATATCCCGGAAGGTGACGGACTCGGCATCACCCTGAACGATTCGTCGCTCGATTCGTTCGCCGTTCACTCGGAGCACGTCTCGTAACGGTCGTCCACTCGAACGATTCGTGGGGGAAACTGATCGAGTAACACACCCACGGCTTGGAACTGCCAGCTGACCGTTGTTTCGATCACGGGTTCGTCACCTCTGTTTCTGGACGGTCGACGTGATTTGATACGCATTCGAGTGCCACACCAGTTTGGTCGACGAGCGTACGACCCGTCCGTCGGTGTTTTCTGTAGCGCAGCGAACGCGTCGCGATGGTGTCACACCGTGTTTACCATGAGTAAATTTATGTGGGTGGGAGACATCGCAACTACACACCATGGGAAGCGACAAAACGGGGGATAAACGAGTAAATTCGGTCGAGGTATCGTTTACCATCCTCAAAACGATCCAGGATCTGGAGGGGGCGACGCTCTCTGAGATCTCCGACGAACTCGATTTACACAAGAGCACGGTGTACGTCCACCTCAATACGCTCACACACAACCGGCTCGTCGTCAAGGACGACAATCAATACAACGTCGGGCTCCGGTTTCTGGGCTTCGGCGCGAGCGCCAGAGCGAACCGGACGATCTACCCGAAGATCAAACCGAAGATGAGGCGGCTGGCGAAAGAGACCGGTGAACGGGTACAGTTCATGGTCGAGGAACACGGACGCGGTATCTATGTCCACCGGGTCAGGGGAGAGTACGGGGTACAGACGGCAAACCACATCGGGAACTGTCGGTACCTCCATACGAGCGCAGCCGGGAAGGCGATTCTCTCGAAAACTGCCGACGAAGAAATCGACGAAATCATCGACCGATGGGGACTGCCGAGCCAGACGCCACACACCGTCGTCGATCGATCACAGCTCATGGAAGAGATCGCCTCGATTCGGGAGAACGGATACGCCCTCAACCGCGAAGAGCACATCGAAGGGCTGTGGGCGATAGGGGCACCGGTGACCAACCAGGATGGGACCGTACTCGGTGGGCTAAGTATCTCCGGGCCTGCGCACAGAATTCGTGACGAGAACAACCGTACCGAACTCATCGACCAGCTCCTCGGCATCGTCAACGAAACCGAGTTGGACCTCCGGAAGTAGATCACCGGAACCGATACTTGACACGCTGTATTACATACATACGGGTGTAATATATGGTATCGGTCGACCGATCGTGTACGGCGTCTGTATCGTATCGTCACGGCGCTGGTACGGGAACCGCCGCTCGAGCAGGAACCAGCGCCCGGCAGCCGGTGACGAAATGGACCGACGAATCGGCGTTCGAGTCCGCCGATGACGGTACCGGCGTTTACTCGCTCCAAACTTCAAAATAGTATAGCAGGAGTTTATTTTTCGCTTCTGACCCTGTCTTCCCCAAAGGATAAAAACAACGCCTCTACATCCGGGTAACGGGATATATACGTCCACTATTACTGCTGTCTCGACTCTAGAACCAATGTTTGATATTGGTAAATGGCTGTTGATCGGTTCGAATTTGGCGCTCGCATCCGTCGTCCCCACCGGCCAGTGCACGTTGTCTTCCAGCCCTCCCGGCGAACGCTGGCTTCCCTTCTCGAGAGAAAATCCCGAAGTACGACAGAGGGTAACCACGGTACTGACGGCATTTCGCAACTAAAACGACGTCGTCGTGACGAACGTGCCTAACGGAAAAGTAATATGGTTCCCCAGTTAACGCCTCGGTATGGTAGTAGTGGCAGCAGTCGATCAATCTGACCAGTCAGATATCGTTGTAAAAGAGGGTGAAAAAATATCGGCGGCGCTCGACCAACCGCTCCACGTCGTTCACGTGATGAGCTACGCGGACTTTTACGACCTGCAGAAATCGAGCGTCGAAGAGACCGGAAGTCCGAGGGAGATGGAACGAGTAAAGGAGACAGCAGAGACTGTCGCTACCGAAGCGAGCGACGTGATCGACGGGTCGTCGGTATCCGTTGGACTCGTCGGCGACGCGGCGACCGAGGTCGTCGATTACGCCAAGCAACACGACACCGAGTACATCGTCGTCGGACCGAAGAAACAGTCACCGACAGGAAAGGCCTTGTTCGGTAGTGTCTCTCAGAGCATAATTTTGAACTCGCCTTGCTCCGTAATTACCACCTCTCGTTCCGAGTAGTTTATTTCTATCGACACAAATGAAGAAGGACATCCTTCGGTCTCACACCGTCTTATTAATTTCGCTGATATGGTTCATGGTACAATTTCTGCGGTACGTTTTTCCACCACTGTTCGAGACCTTTCAGTCGACCTACGGCGTTACGAACACGCAGACTGGCTTACTGTTTACACTGCTGCTGATCGGCTACTCCTCGATGCAACTCCCCTCCGGAGTCATCGCCGATCGATACGACAAAAAGAACGTGATCGTGATCGGCGTGGCGCTTTTCACCGCCGCATCTTTCAGTGCTATTTTCGCCCCGACGTTCGGGTTTTTACTGCTCGCTACGGCACTGATCGGTATCGGAACCGGCGTGCACAAAACGGTCGCCGTCGCGTATCTCTCGATCGTCCACTCGAAGAACACGGGATCGGCACTCGGAATAATGGACACCGTCGGTCAGTTCGGCGGTGTCGTCGCTCCGATCCTCGTCGTCTTGCTGCTCGACGTAACCGGCTACTGGCAGTCGGTTTTTCTCATCGGCGGCGCGGTCGGGGCGGCGCTTGCGGCACTGTTCGTCACGTACGGAGAGACCGAGTACGTCCATCGATCTGCTGACACTAGCTCGACGTCTTCGAACCCCCAACTGAGCGATTATATCTCTTCCCTGCTCAATCCTCAGTTGCTATCATTCACAGTAGTGATAACGATATTTACTTTTCTCTGGAATGGTATTGTTTCGTTTCTTCCACTCTTTCTTACGACCCAGAAAGGGTTTTCGACCGAGCTTGCGGGGATAGCCTATTCGATACTGTTTATCGCTAGTCTTGTCCAGGCTGTGACCGGAACTATTAGTGACAACTTTGGATCGCTGAAATTATCCCTCGGGCTGTTCACACTGGCCACGATTAGTATCATACTGCTGGTAACGGTGCAGTCGTGGCTGGCTATCTTCGTTGCAGTCGGGTTAATCGGAATCGGATTTCACGGGTTCCGTCCCATTCGGGACGCATATCTCATGGAACTGATTTCTACGGATGTTGGCGGTGGTGTCCTCGGTACGGTACGGACCGTAATGACCGTCATCGGTGGGCTCGCACCGGTTACCGTGGGATTTCTCATCGACTTGTTCGGCTATACGACTTCGTTCAGCTTTCTTATCGTCGTTATACTCGTTGGGAACGCTATCATCGGGGTGATGTTATTGACTGCGAAACGTACCTAATCCTGCCCGTGACTCTCGTCCGCACGACTGATCTCGGGTTGGGATAAGTATAGCGCTTCAATTTAAAGCCTATATTCCGAAGTAGATTAGAAACATATTTATGGTTAACCTCTAAACGTGACTGTGCAGCCATAGCATAACAAGTATACTATGAACGGAAAACCAAGTCGTCGAAAACTGTTATCTGGTATTGGTACTGCGGCCGGCATTGCAGTTGCAGGCTGTCTCGGGGATGAGGGAGAGTTCCCGAACGACCCGATTACGATGGTTGTCCCCTTCGGGGAAGGGGGTGGCGTGGACCGCAGCACGCGCGAGCTGCAGGAAGCGCTCGAAGACGAACTCGGCGTTAACCTCCGGTTCGAGTATCATCCGGGTGCTGGCACGCAGATCGGACAGCAAGCCGCCCTCGAGGAAGACGACGCGTATACGATCGGGGTCGCGTCGTTACCGGCGTTCAACTTCACGATGATTACCGGGGATGCGCCTTACGACCTCGACGATTTCGCGTGGGTCGGCAACTTGCTCCAGGACCCTGGACTGATCCGCGTGCACGAGGACGACGACCGGTTCGATGACATAAACGATCTCATCGACTATGCGGTCGACAATCCCGGGGAGCTGTCCGTCAGTACCTCGGGCCCGTACAACCAGAACGTGCTGGGGCTTGCTCACCTCGAGGAGATCACGGGTGCCGAGTTCAACGTCGTCCCGTACGACGGCGGTGGCGACGCGAGAAACGCTCTCGTTACGCAGGAGGTCGATTTCGTCCACGCCAACGTGTTCAACAGCCTCGGAACCGCAGAGGACACGAGAGTGCTGGCAGTCCACGCGGAGGAAAACGAGTGGGCGGACATCACGGACGACGCACCGACGTTCAGCGACGCCCTCGGGTTCGATCAGGAGGAGCTGCGGCCGAACTGGCCCGAAGTGCGATACTCGTGGTACATCTCCCAGGACGCAGCCGACGCTCACCCCGACCGGCTGGAGTTCCTCCAGGATGCGTTCGAGACGGCGGTGAACTCGGAGACGTACGAAGAGACGCTCGCAGACCTCTCACCACCACAGGAGACGAAACGGGACTACATGTCGCCTGAGGAGACGGAGGAGGCGAACAGGGAGAAACACGAGACGATGGAGCAGTTCGTTGACCTGATGGGCGAGATGACGGAGTAAGCATGTCCAGTCTCGAGAACGAAGAACCACTGAACGGGGGTGACGAACGGACAGAGGACCGGTGCGAATCGATCGACGATTCGTTTTTTTTGGCGCTAGTAAAGCCGTTAGTGTTCCCGACGCTCGGGCTCGTGTTTGCGCTTCTTTATCTTCACTCGACGTACGGACGAATCGACCTATCCAACCTGACGTATCCATACGTTATCATCGGATCGCTGCTTGCTTTACTCGCCTCGGTGTACGTGAGTGAGATCCGATCAGTCGTTCAGAAGAAAGACCGGTACGAACTCGACACGAAAGAGGCGTTGTCGGATTTGATCGACGAGTGGAAGATGTCGATCGTCGTCTGTGTCATCGCCGTCGTATATGTCGGTGTCATCGACACCGTCGGCTTCTTCACGAGCTCGGCACTGGCGATGATCGCTCTCATGTCTCTCAGTGACGTCGATTACAAGGTGCTGGTCGCGGTTACCGTCTTCACGATCGGGATGATTTACGTCCTGTTTATCGGCGTCCTGGACGTCCGGCCACCGGAGGGGTTCCTCATATGAGCGCCCGAGGAACCGCCGGTGTAACAACTGACATGTACGAAAACCCATTCGGTGACACATGATCGGAAACCTCGCTGCAGGAATCGAGATCCTGTTAACGCCAACGAACATCCTCCTGATCATGTTTGCAGTCATTGTCGGGATCGTAGCTGGGGCTATCCCCGGTTTCACAGGGACGAACACGGTCGCTATCGTTCTCCCGTTTACCCTCGCGATGACGCCGGAAACCGCCATCGTCTTTATGGCTGCGATATACGTCGGTGCGAACTACGGTGGCGCGATCCCCGCCGCCTTGATTAACACACCGGGTACGGCTGGCGCAACCGCTACCGTCCTGGACGCCTACCCGATGAGCAAAAAGGGCAAGGCTGGACAGGCGATCGGGATCTCCATACTGGCCAGTGGAATCGGCGGAATCATCTCGGCGATCGTCATCGTGGCCTTACTGAACCCGCTCGGCTCTGTCGCGCTTATGTTCGGTCAGCCCGAGTACTTCGCGCTGGCGCTTTTCGGCATCATCGCGTTGGCTTCTGTCCTCGGCGAAAACGTCAGGAAAGGCCTCATTTCGGGACTTTTGGGTCTGTTGATCGCGGCCGTGACCCTCGACCCGATCACCGGACAGAGTCGACTCGATTTCGGCTTCCCGGAACTCGTTTCTGACGTGCCGTTCGTTCCGATCATCGTCGGCCTGTTCGCCATCTCGGAGTTGATGTATCTAATCAAGAAGCGACAAATTAGCGACGCCGACTTCGATATCAGCTCGATGTCGGAAGTCAAAAAAGGAGCAAAGCAGGTCCTCGCCCGACCGTTCCAGACCCTTCGAGCGATCTCTATCGGAACACTAATCGGCGCGATTCCCGGTGCCGGGACGTCCGTCGCGAACTTCATCAGCTGGGGCGAGGCGAAACGGGCGTCGGACAAGCCGGAGGAGTTCGGCGATGGATCTCCCGAAGGCGTGATCGCCTCCGAGGGGTCGAACAACGCCGTTACCTCGAGTTCGTTGCTCCCAACGCTCGTGCTCGGTATTCCAGGCAGTGGTACGACGGCAGTTATGCTGGGCGCGCTGTTGCTTCACGGGATCCAGCCCGGACCGAACCTCATGGCCGAGTTCGGTGCCGAGGCAACGGCGATCATGCTGTCGCTGCTGATAGCCAACCTCGTCCTTATCGCGTTCGCGTTCGCCATTTCGAAGTATATCGTTCGAGTAGTGCTCTTGCCGACGGAGTGGCTGGTGCCGGTCATCCTCGTCTTGACCGCGATCGGGATATTCTCGCTGAACAACTCCCTCTTCGAGGTGCGATTCATGATCCTGTTCGGCATCCTCGGGTTCATCATGCGGGAGTACGACTACTCGCTGATTCCGATGGTACTCGGCGTCATCCTGGGCCCGCTAGCCGAGGGGGCGTTCCGCCGAACGCTGGAGTTGGGTAACGGAGATGTTACCCTCTTCTTCATCAACAGTCCGATCACCGTCATCCTCTGGGTACTCATCGTCGCCGTGTTCTTCTCGGACCACATCTCGCGGTTCTTCAAAAGCCTCCTCTCACGGGTGTAACGATATAGCTATATCAAGTTTATATTATCGCTGCTTCCCTCTGCTCGACCACGACCGCGGCTGTCACTGTCGCACCGAGGTGGCGACTCCGTTCACGTCTGTCTGACCGACGGTATACTGTCGCGGTGGCGTTCCAACGAGAGTGTGAGCGTATCGTGTGCCTGTCTACGCTTTTGGTACGAAACGACGCGTCCGTATCGGACTACGCCGTTTTGTTTTCGTCACTCCGATCCGTGATCGCCGATTCGATCGTATGTGCGACCTCGAGGAGGCGCTGATCGTCGTAGGGGCCGGCCACGAGCTGCAGCCCCGTGGGGAGACGGTCAGGGTCCTCGAGCGTGTGCGGAATCGTGATCGCCGGGAAGCCAGTTACGTTCGCGATTCGAGTGTTTCGTGCGTAATCGATCGTCGTCTCGAATGCGTTTTCGACCCGCGGCGGGACGTCCGGCATCGTCGGCAACAACAGACAGTCGACGTCATCGAGGAGTTGCTCGAACTCCTCGCGGATCGTCTTCCGGGCGGCGTGGGCGCGCGTGTAGTGTCGCCCGTTCAACCTATCAACGAGGTGTGCACCTGAGAGTAGCTTGCTCTTGTAGAAGGGGTGCAATTCGGCGCTCGTGGCCGCGCCTCGCCGGGCGAGTCCCGCCTGGTACCCGTCGTCGACGATTCCCCCGCGACGGTACGGTGCACCGCCTGCCCGCCAGTGCGTCGCCATCTCGACGGCGCTAATGCAGTTTTTGACGGCCTTGCCGTAGTGGAAATACTCCGAAGAGACGTCCCGGACGCTGGCGCCCATGTTAGATAAGTTGTCAATAGTCTCTGCAAACCGGTCGGCGACTGTCGACTCGACACCGTCGCCGATCCCCTCCGCTAACACGCCGATCGTCAGCGACGAGACGGACGGCGTCGACCTTGAGTCGGGGTCCCACGTCGGGAGTGTATACGCCTCTCTTCCCGCGGCTTGCAACGATGCGGGGTCGCGGGGATCCGTACCGGCGATGGCTGTGAGGACGCGCCCGGCGTCGGCGACCGTCTTCGTTAGCGGCCCGACGTGATCGAGCGTGTACGTGTTTTCGACGACGCCGGTCAGCGGGACGAGCCCGTACGTGGGTTTCAGCCCCGTAATCCCACACCACGCCGCCGGAATGCGTATCGATCCACCGGTGTCCGTTCCCAGTGCGGCCCGTACCTGGTCGGTCGCGACCGCGACGCCGCTTCCGGCGGAAGAGCCGCCGGCGAGTCGCTCTCGGTCGTGGGGATTGCAAACGGCACCGTCCGTTCCGGTCACGCCGTGGGGTGCGCCCGCGAACTCGTCGAGGGTCGTTTTCATCGTGATCGTCGCTCCGCTGGCGCGAAGCCGGCGGACGACCGTCGCGTCCGTCTGCGGACAGAACCCTCGCAGGACTTCCGATCCACACTGGAGTGGGATGCCTGCGACGGCGATGTTGTCTTTGACGCCGACGGTGAACGCCTCGAGTGCCCCGGAGTGGTCGGCAGGCGGAGGGACGTCGCAGGTGACGCTGCAGGCAGCGTCGGGGCTGTCGGTCCAGGTCCGCCCGTGGGTGTCGCCGTTGGCCGGCCTGTCGACCGGGACGTCGTCTATCTCGTCGATATCGTCGAGCATTTCGTTGACGAACTCGCAGACGTCGGCGAGTTCGGACTCGTAGAGCGTGACGTTGAACGCCTCGCCGAGTTCGACGAGTTCGGATTCGGATACTGATTTCATGGATGAATTCGTGTCGGTGGGTTCAGTCGTCGTCGTCGGTCGCAGTTATCTGTTCGGTTCGTTCGTCGCGAATCTCCTGCATTTGGGCCGCCGCGGCCTCGCGGACTTCGTCGACGTCGAAGCGCTCACCGTATCCGGCGTAGCTAAGCACGGCGATCACGATGAGGGTTGCGGCGGTCGCGGGAACGGCGGTCTCGAGCGAGCCCTGTCCGAGTAGTTCCGGTTCGCCGAGGACGACGCCCCAGATGAACACGACGGTTCCGCCGACGACGAAGGCCGGAAGCGCCGACTGGCGGGTGGTTTTCTCCCACAACATCGCGAGGATGCCGGCAAAGAGGATGGACATGACCCCCATTCCGAGCGTGTTGATAGCGACGATTTCGATTCCGGTCTGGGCGATCAACGCGGCGAAGACGCCGAAGCCGATGATCGTCAGCCGGGTCATCAGGACGAGGTGTTTGTCCGAGAGCCGCTTGCGGCCGCCACGGAGTGGGATGTAGAGGTCGTTGACGAACGTCGTCGCGCCGGCGAGGAGGAACGAGTCGGCGCCGCTCATCACCGCGGCGACGGAGGCTGCGAGCAACAGTCCGGCGAACACCGGCGGGAGCATTTCGGTGAGCGTCCACGCGAACGCCATCGAGGAGTCGATGTTTGCACCGTGTGCGTTGGCGATCATTCCCGCGGTCGCGGTGAGAATGCCGAACCCGACGATAACCGAGCCGGCGAGGAAGGTGCCAAGAATCGCGACTCGGCGACTCTTTGCCGACCAGGTCCGCTGGAGCATCTGCTGGTTCGCCCCGGCGACGGTGATGTACATGAGATACCACGAGCCGATCTGGATCAACCCGACGCCGAACCAGCTAAGATGTGGGTCCGGAACGCCGCCCGAGATGGTGCCCAGACCGCCGGCGTTACTCACCGCCATGGGGATCGCGATCACCATCCCGACGATGATGAGAACGCCGTGGAAGGCGTCGGCCCAGGCGACCGACGCCATGCCGCCGTAGGCGGTGATGGCGATGAAGACGGCGACGCTGACCCAGAAGGCAACGTCGAGCGGAATGTCGGTAGCGACCGCGATGATAGACGCCATACCAATGGTCTGGCCGGCGGTCAGGGCAACCTGGCCGATGACGGTGAAGATGGCCGCGAAAAACTGCGTGTATCGACCGAAGACGCGTCCGAGCAGTTCCGGCACGCTGACGACCTTGAACGAGTAAAGAAAGCCAATGAGGATCGTTATCGTTATCCAGGCGAGCCCCTGGGTCATCGCGTACCACTGTGCGCTGATTCCGTCGATGAACGCCTCCTGTGCGACGCCCATGATCAACCCGCCACCGACGAACGTCGCGAAGTAGGTCATCATGTAAACGAACAGTCCGAGATCCCGTCCGGCAAGCGTGAACGAGATATAATCCTCGCCGGCGTGGCGCCCGAACCACAGGGCAACGGCGATCGTCGCGATGAAATACAGGGCCATTGTGACGATTAACGGATCGGTCATGGTGTCAATGACTGCCATGGTTGTGTATGCCATACAATGTAAAATAAGATGGTAGATAATAAAACTTTCCACTGAAGTTGAAATACTGGCTATAGTATGGATTGATCTATTATCATATAATGGAACGGTTGTCAATAGTGACTGCTTCTCTACCGTTCGGCGAAGTACCGATCCGTCCGATCGGTGTGCCAGACGATGCTGCAGGTAGAACGATACGACGTAAACGCGTGCCTCCGGACTATAGACGCTCTGACGCGACGCGTCCGAGACCGATCACGACCGTACACGTCGTCGGAACGAGCTCGGTAGTCATCCGCTGGCCGAGAGATCGTCGAATGCTGATTTCGACATTCTTATAACGATGTAAAAGGCAGTTGTATAACGTAATTATGGAACGTGAACGACGCTCGATCGAACCCGATCGGATGCTCTCGGTCCTGTTCGTCGCATTGTTTCTGGGCATGGTAGCGACGGTGTGGGTACCCGTCGAGCCGATCGTTCTTGGCGTACCGTTCTGGGCCGGGAGCGCACTCGCGCTCATGATCGTCTCCGTGATCGCCGCCGGCTTTGCAGGCTGGTACTGCGGGTGGCCGAACTGAAATCATGACGACCGTTGCACTCACGATCATCGCGCTGTACGTCGTCGTTACGATCGCAATCGGCTGGTACGGCTACGTTCGGACGGGACACACCCCCGCCGAGTACTTCTTGGCCGGTGGCACCCTCGGGGTCGTCGTGTTCCCGCTGACGATGTTCGCGACGCTGATGAGCGCGTTCATCTTTCTCGGCAGCGCTGGCTGGGGATACGAACACGGGATGGGCTGGTTCGCGTTGCTCGGCGTCGAAGTGATCGCCGGCATTCCGCTGGCGCTTATCGGTCTCAAGGTCTGGCGCGTCGGGAAGCGATACGGCGTCATCACGCCGACCGAACTCGTCGGTCGGATCTACGACAGCGACGCGACCAAACTGGTCGTACTCGTCGTCCAGTTCGTCTGGGCCGTTCCGTACCTGGCGATCCAGGCGATGGGTGGCGGAATCCTGTTCGAAACGATTACCGACGGTGCGATGTCGTTCACACAGGGTGCAGTACTGATCTCCGTCGTCACGGCCGTCTACCTCACTCTGGGCGGCCTGCGAAGCGTCGCGTGGTCGGACGTGTTACAGGGGCTGTCGATGGTCGTCTTGCTGATCGCGGCGCTCGTGTGGCTCTACCCATCGCTCGAGCCCACGGCGGCAGCGCAGACGCTCGCTACGGAGACGGGACATCTCGAACCCGCGGGCGATCGAGGGTTCTTCACACCCGGGATCTGGCTGTCGTTCCTGCTGATGAACACGATGGCGATCATCGCCTATCCGCAGATGTTCCAGCGGTTTCTCGCGGCCGAAGACGAGCGCGCGTTTCGATCGCTGCTGGTCTGGTGGCCGATCATGGTCGTCGTTGCCGTGCTCGTTCCCGTGTTGCTCGGCGTCTGGGGGGCAGCGGCGATGCCCGGTCTCGAGGATCCGGATACGATCGTCCCTGCGCTGCTCGCCGAACACGCTCCACCGGTCGTGTTTGGAATCGTCATGGGTGGTGCGGTAGCTGCGATGATGAGCACCGCCGACAGTCTCGTGTTGACGCTCTCGTCGGTGGTCTCGCGCGACCTGTACCGGGACCACGTGAACCCGGACGCGAGTCCGGGCCGCGAGACGTGGGTCGGGCGCGTCACTGCCGTCGTCTTGCTTGCTGGCGGGCTCGTCCTCGCACTGGCTCGACAGGAGACGATCATCGAACTCGCGGTGTATTTCATTCAGGGCAACGCGCTCTTGTTGCCGGTGTTGATCGCACCGCTTTACTGGAGGCGCGTCACAGCTACTGGTGCCCTCGCTTCGGTCGCGCTCGGGCAGGGCTTTTTCGTCGCCGCGACGTTCGGACCGGTCCCGGCGGGACCGTTTATGCCGTTCGTCCCCGCCCTGGTGCTTGCCTGTGCCGGACTGCTACTCGGCTCGCTTCTCTCTCCCGAACCGGAACCGAACGAAACCGCTACGCTGTCGTTCGACCCGTAACGTACCCATGTCGATTCCCACTACACTCACGAACCCGTACGTACCGACGGACGAAACGCTCGACGAATGGACGACCACGGTGATCGACACCCACTTCGATCCCGAGACGGGGACGCCGTACTGGCTCGAGTGGCAATCCGACGCCGGTATCGACGTCCGCTCCGCCGTCGGCGGATTCGACGATCTGCGGACCGTCTTCGAGCCGTTCGACGAGGACGTCCTGCGGACGCTCCCGGTCGAGGAGTTTTCCCCGAACGGCCTCTCGGGCGACCGCCGAGTCTACGAGACCGGCGGTACCACCGGCGAGCCCAAGCGCATTCTCATGTGTGAGTACTGGCGACAGCAGGCCCGCTGGACGGCGAACGTACTCGAGGAGTGGACGTTTCCGCGTGGCAACGTCCTCGGGCTAGCTCCGCCCGGCGGTGCCAACAACGCGGGGACGTTCGTCCAGCACCTGGCTCACGAGTGGGGTCGGCTCCCGTTTCACGTGACCATGGATCCCCGGTGGGTGAAACGGCTCTCGAGACGACGCGACGCGAGCGAGTTCGACGCCTACCTCGAACACCTCTGTGACCAGGCCGAACGGATCCTCACCAGTCAGGACGTTCGAGTGCTATTTACGACCGCGCGGCTGCTCGAGCGACCGCGCGTGCGCGACCTCGTCGCCGAGTCGTCGATCGAGGGGATCGTCCACGGCGGCACGGCACTCGACCGCGACACCCATCGCATCTTCCGGGACGAGTGGTACAGCGACGTCACCCTCGTCGGCGAGTATGGGAATACGCTCGTGGGCGTCGCCCCCGAGGTGCCGCCCTCGTTCGGATCGCCAACCGATCGCGACTATCACCTCGATTACGTCCCCTGTTACCCCTACTTCGTCACCGAGATCGTCGACTCGGACGGCGAGCCCGTCGCCTACGGCGAGCGTGGAACGGTCCGGCCGACGGTGCTCACCGAGGAGTGTTTCCTCCCGCTGTTACCCGAGCGGGATACGGCAGCACGGATCCGCGGTGAGGGCGACTTCGGGTGGGACTGGGTCCGAACCCCGACGACCGGCGAACACGCCGCTGACAGCGCCGTGGAGGGGGTCTACTAAGATGCAACCGAGGTGACCTACGCATGTTACCACTGCTCTCGCTCGAGGAACGTGAGACGGCCCGAAGCGACCCCATCGACGGAATCGACGGCACGGTCTGTGACGTCGCCCGAACACCTCGCGTTCGCGTACACGATGCGCTCACGACGGCCCGTGAGGACGGTTTCGAGACGTTACAGGAGATCGCAGTCCGTGACCTCTTAGAGCGTCTCGCGACCGCGGGCCAGCTCTTCTTCGGACGGGGCGTTCCCGCACACAGCGGCGAGCTCCCGCCGTTCGAACGCTACCAGCGGCGAGTCGTCGCAGCGACCGGTATGCCGGCCGGGTGGGTCCGGACGGCCGCTCACTGGATCGCGTTCGGTCTCCGACACCTATCTGAATCGTTACGGGCCCAGTCTCCGACCGGCGGGCTCGAGGTCTACGACGATCCGGGCTACGTTCGCGAGACGAACGTCGGGCTGGCGTTTGCACCCCGCGTCCGCGCGCTCGGTGCGACGATGCCGGCGAACGATCCCACGGTGTACGTCTGGCCCGTCGTCGCGCTGGCGATGAAGATTCCTCTGGTGTTACGTCCGTCCGACCGCGATCCGTTCACCGCGATTCGACTCGGACGCGCCCTCCGTCGCGCCGGGATTCCGGCGTCGGCGGTTCACGTACTGCCCGGCGATCGGTCGATCGGCGAGACCGTCTGTCGGGACGCCGACCACGCGATGGCCTTCGGCGGAGACGCTGTCGTCGATCGGTTCCGTAGCGATCCGACCGTTTCGACGTACGGCCCCGGCGAGAGCGTCGCCGTCCTGGCACGCGATCCGACCGACCGGGAACTCGAGACGCTGGCTCGAGGCGTCGCCCGCTCCGGCGGTCGGGCGTGTTTTTGTCTGACGCGTCTCGTCGCGACGGGCGAGTGTGACGCCGACGCGCTGGCGACCCGACTCGCCGACCGGATCGTCCGCGTCGACGCCACGCGGTGTGGGTCGCTCTACGACGAACGGACCGGCGTGCCTGGCTTTTCCCCACGGCGTGCAGAACAGATCGACGCCACGGTGGGCGAGCTGACGGGAACCGACGTTACTGCCGACCGTCGAGGCGGAGGTCGAGACTGCGCTTGCGACGCCGGCCGGGGGTCCGATTCTGATTCCCGCCTCCTCGAACGCGACGGCGTCGCCCGCCTGCTGCCGACCGTTCTTCGGACCGACGAACTCGTTCCGGAGCTTCCGTTTCAGTTCGCCGGCGTGACCCGGCGCGACGTCGACGAGTTGCCGGACTGTCTCGACGGCGCGTATCTCGGCGTCGTCATCGGCGACGACGACCTCGAGCGGACGTTCGTTCGGTCGCCCGAGATACGGAAGGTATACGGCGGTCGGTACCCCGCTGCCGTCGACCTTCGGGAGACGCACGAAACGTACCTCGGATCGGAACTCTACGAGACGACGACGTACGATCCGGGGTGAGGGCTGTGGTATCAGACCGACATTCCGCCGTCGACGTGGAGCACTTCGCCCGTGATGAACTCGTGACTCGCTACGAACCGAACGGCATCGGCGACTTCCTCTGGCGTCGCCTCGTAGCGATCGAGCAGGGTGTCGACGGTGTGATGCCCGCGGAACCGCCGGTCCTCCAGTGACTCGGTGATCACGTCGTTCATCGGCGTATCGACGGGACCGGGCGCGACGGCGTTGACGCGCACGCCGTCCGGTCCGACTTCACGTGCGAGCGCTCGCGTAAAACCGAGCAGCCCCGCCTTCGACGTCGCGTACGTGGTGTCGACGGATCCGATCGTCGCCGCCACGCTCGCGACGTTTACCACGTTGCCGTCCGTTTTCCGCAGGTAGTCGATCGCTTCCGCCGTCACGTTGACGGCTCCCTCGACGTTGACCGCGAGCGTGCGCTCGAGCGACGTTGGCGCGTCATCGATCGAACCGGGGTCGACGACGCCAGCGGCGTTTACGACCGTACAGAGCGGTCCAAGCTCCAGTGCCGCATCGACGAGCCGGGACGCGTCCGTTCGGTCGGAGACGTCTCCCTGCACCGCTGTCGCTTTCTGTCCGCGTGCTTCGACGGCTGTTGCGCTCTCGAGTGCGGCCGATTCGTCACGGAAGTATCCAACGGCGACGTTCAATCCGTCGTCGGCCAGTGCTTCGGCAGTTGCGCGACCGATGGCCCCTGAACCGCCGGTCACGAGCGCCGTCGCGTCGTCGGTCATGGTCGATATCTCGCGGCCTGCAAGTTAAGATCATCGTCGTGACCCGTCACGCGTCACGATACTGAAACGAAACGTGTTGGTGCTGGTTGCTCAGTTTTTGATGATGGTGACGATGATCGAGAGCGCGATGATGGCGAGCAATCCGATGGAGATCGTACTCTCGAAGAAGAACGCCATCGGATCGCCACGGTGGAGCAACCAGCCCGTGACGAATCCATCTTCGGCGATGCCGCCGAGAATGATCCCGAGAACCGGACTGACGAGAGGGTAATCGTACTTGACGAAGAGCACTCCGAGGATGCCGAACACCCAGACGATCCAGAGATCGAAGAGGGAGTACCGGACGGCGAACCCGCCGATCACGGCCAGCACGCACACGGCCGGAATGATGTACTCTGCGGGGATGTACGCGAGCTTTCCGAAGTACCGCGATCCGGGGATGCCGTAGACGAAGATCAACGCGTTACCGATAAACAGCGAGAAGATGATCGCGTACACGATCACGGCGGACCGGTCGAACAGACCCGGGCCGGGGTTGAGTCCGTGGAGGGCGATCGCGCCGAGAAGCGCAGCCGTCGAACCGCTGCCGGGAATACCGAGGGTAAGCGTCGGGATCAAGGCACCACCCTGCGTCGCGTTGTTGCTCGAGTCGGCCGCGATGATGCCCTCGATAATTCCGGTTCCGAACTTATCCGAGAGTTCCTCTTTCGACCAGCGCTGGGCTTCGTTGTAGCTGACGAAGTTTGCGACGTCGGCACCGGCGCCGGGGAGGGATCCGATGAACGCACCGATCGACATGCCACGAACGACGTCGACCGGCCGCTTTCTGACGGCTCGGAACGCATCACGGACCTGCCCTTTTCCGCCCTTTACGTCTGCGGTATCCTGGGCGACCGTGCCGCGGTACGCGAGTTGGATCATCTCGGCGAGCACGAACAGTCCGATGAGGGCGACGATGAAGTTGACGCCGTCTTGCAGGATGGTGAATCCGAACGTGCTACGTGGCTGTGCCAGCTGTGGGTCGTTACCGATGGTCGCGACCAGCAAGCCGAACGCTCCACCGAGTAGGGACTTCGAGAGCGATGCGCCCTTGGCTGCGGGAATGATCGTGAGCGCGAACACCGCCAGGAGGAACATCTGGGGTGGGCCGAACTGCAGGGCGAAGTCGGCGATCTGTGGCCCGATCAACAGCAACAACACGGCGGCGAAAATTCCGGCGATCGACGAGACGATAGCCGACACTGCCAGTGCGTAAATTGCCCGCCCGTCCCGGGTCAGTTCGTACCCGTCCCAACACGTCACGACGGACCCGGGCGCGCCGGGCGTATTGATCAAAATTGCAGGAATCGAGCCGCCGTACACCGCCCCACCGTACGCCGAAACGAGGAAGATCAGCGCCGGCGTGGCGTCAAACGGTATCGTAACGGGCGTAAGCAAAATGATCGTCATCGTCGCAGAGAACCCTGGAATGGCACCGAACAGTATTCCGAGCGCGACTCCGATGAAAATGGCAGCAATTATCACCGGGTCGCTTAACAGCAAAAGAGCGTCGCCGATCGCCGCGGGGGCAAACACATCAGCACTTGCACCTGTAATTGAGTTTCTCATCGTGTCACCTCGTTAGGGGAGTGGAAGGTTTAGCCAGTTGATGAACACACCCCAGACCAGAATCGTAAATCCGACTGAGTACGCGATGAGTATTGTCGGCCGCCGTTCGCCGAACATGTAAAGCGACGCCGCGAGGAAACCGACCGACGACACGGTGAACGGGACTTCGACGTAGAGGAGCCCGACGTACACAAGCGAGAGAGCCGTGATTCCGGCGGCGGTTCGAACGGTAAAGCTTCCGTCCGCTTTCTGATCGGTCTCTGCGGTACGTTCGGTCTCGTCGAACTGCTCTACTACGTCCGTGCGTCCACGAGAGTGATCTCGCTGTTCTGTCGCCCCGTCGACGTTGCTCGTTTCCACGTAGCTGCCGTTCCCGTCCGGTGACATCTCCTCGGCTGTTTCTGACGTGTTCGAACCCCCGTCCGTCGACCCGCTCGGACCGTCCTCTGGCGTTTCGCCCTGTGTAGTACCCGGCTCCGCTTCTTCCGACGTCGGTGTTATAGAAATGACATGAATGAGAAGGGTAACGACGGCGAGAAGTATAGTCGCGTACAACAACGGATTGGCGTACAACATCGATTGCTCCGGCAGCCCCCGCGTGTCCCAGTAGTACAACGCACAGAACACGAGTGCTATCAGCGGAAACAGTAATTCGCCCGTATCGATACGTACCTGCCGTTCCCCGAGCCGGAGATCGACTGTTGGCGGCTCCAAACTTTTTGCTTGCATTTTAGGTGCTCTACTCAAAGGAATGTTATATATGTTTTTTCAGTCTCTAGAATTCTTCGAACAGGGGCTGGTACTGTTCCATGAATTCCGAGTACGCTTCCACCTCTTCCTGCGTTTCTTCTGGACCCTGGTAGTTGACGATCAGGTCAAGGTTCCCTTGCTCTTCGGCAGCTTCCTGGAACTCGTCGCTTTCCATGGCCTCCTCGTAGGAGTCGACGAGCATCTCGAACCGATCGGGGTACTCCTCTTGCAGTCCGCCCGGGGCGACCATGAGCTTCCACTGTCCGAACCCTTCTTCGACGAGCGGCAGTTCGTCGCCGAGCCCGAGCTCTCCGAACGTCGGCACGTCCCAGAGGTCGGTCGGCTCGTCGTTGTGCGTTCCAAGCGCGGTCACTTCGCCTTCGTGGTCCGGGTTGAACGACCACGGCTGGTTGACGGCTGCATCGACGTCCCCGGCCAGAATCGCTTCACGTACTGGCGACCCACCCTCGAGGTTGACGATATTGAAGTCGACGTCGTACGTGTCCTGCACCAGAAGGGCAGAGAGTGCCGTGTTCCCGATCGCTGCCGTCGTCCCGACGTTCACTTCGTTGTCTTCGGCGTAGTCGATGAACTCGGCCATGTCGTCGTACGGCGAGTCCTCGGGAGCGAACCACGTGGTCGGGTCCAGGTGGTGAGTCCCGATGTAATCGAAGTCCGTGTGGTCGTACTCCGCGTCCTGGAACAGCCAGGTCGCCTGCATGTGTGGCAGGTTCCACATGGCGATGGTATAGCCGTCCGGTTCGGAGCCATACAACTCCTCGCCGCCGACCTGCGTACCGGCACCGGGTTGATTCCGCACCGCGAAGTCCGCGTCCATTGCCTCTTGCCATGCCGGCGTCGTCGCTCGCATAGACCGGTCGGTCCCACCACCCTGGGACCACGGCACGATTACGTCGATCGCCTGGCTCGGGTAGTCACCGTTACCGTTGCCGTTGTCACCCATACAGCCAGCGAGGCCCGCAACTGTTACTGCTCCCCCATACTTCAGGAATTTCCGCCGCGATTTATCAACGTTCTTTGTCATAAATTGTATCCTTTTGTCCCAGTTATTAACCCCACAACAACTTCTCTTGTTGGGAGTTATCCTACACCATGGGCATACACCCTATTATAGTTAATTATTTATACAACATAGGCTCCATTCGAAATAATAACTCTACTGCCAGTACTGGAACGCAGTATGTATCAATACTCCCGAAACGGCTTGGAACGTTATATAAGCTGGCGGCGTCGCTAGGACACGGTCTCTCTGTCGGAAGACGACGTCAACTACACCGGCCGTGCTGTCATACGGTCTACCCTACCGATGTCCAGGCGAAACCGCAGACGGGCCGTGGGTTCGCCGGAATGGCGTACAGCGGTCCGTATCAGTCGTCGGCGGGCTCGGGGCTGCGAGACGTCATCTCGACGGGGGCGGCGTCGACCTCGAGTTCGTCGAGGGCGACCTGTGCGGCGCGTTTACCGGAGACGAGCATGGCACCGAAGGTCGGACCCATCCGCGGAAGTCCGTACGTGGTCGCGGTGGCCATGCCGGTGGCGATCAGGCCGTCGTGGACGAGTCCCGTGTGTTCGACGACGGCGTCTTCGCTCTTGCCGACCCACATCGAGTCGTGGCCGGGGGAGTCGTGGCCGGGCGCACCGTACTGGTCGTCACCGGTCTGGTCCATACCCGTTGCACTGGCTTCGGCGTCGCCGATACCGGGAGCGTTCAGTACGCCGCGTTCCTGCAGTTTCGAGACGGCCATCGCGTCGTGGCCGGTCGCATCGATCACCAGGTCGGCTTCGACGGCGATCGGATCGACACAGGTGATTTCGCGCGGGAGTGCGTGCACCGGCGTCCAGTTCATCACGATCCCCGAGACCTTGTGGTCTTCGCGGATGACGATGTCCGTAAACTCGGTCATGTTCTGCATCTTCGCACCCGCGTCACAGGCGGCCTTGATGAGTCCGGAACAGGCTTCGGGTCCGTTCGCGACGTAGAGATCCTCGCTGTCCTGAGACTCCTTGTACGAGACGTCGAGTTCCTCGAGCACTTCCTGGGCCGGGTCGCGAACGGTCACCTTGTTCATCAGGAAGCCGCCGAGCCAGAAGCCGCCGCCGAGGTAGTTGTTCTTCTCGACGACCATCGTCTTGACGCCGCGTTCGGAGAGTTCTTTCGCGGCCGTCAGCCCCGACGGTCCGCCGCCGACGATGATGACGTCCGAGTCCGAGAAGTCCATGAACTCTTCGGTCCACTCCTGGCCGATCGCACGCGTCACGTCTGCTTCGCCAACGTCACTGAACTGGTCAAATTCGTTCATACAACCGAGTGTTACCATCCAGTGTATTAACGGTTGTGGTAGTCAACGAGAGATAACAAAACGTCGTCACGAAGCCGGCATATTCTCGATTGCCATGGTCGTAACAATTAATATGGTATACGCTGTTCGGTCACATGCAGCCAGAGACGAACCCGGTGTAGCTGACGTACTCGGGCACTGTTAGCCATCGGAGTCACTCGTGGCTGCAGCTGTGCGCTTCCTCTGACAGTCCACCCCCGGACTTCCTTCCCGATTCACCCCATTTCGGGAGGCGACTACGCCGTTTGGTTGCCCGCCGTGGATACGAGCATCAAACGACTGCCAGCAAGTTAGAGCGGTCGTCCCGGCAGATCAAGCCACCCTATTTCTGGTGGATTACGAATCTATGACCACGAGGACACTTTGGTCACTACTCATCAGCACCGATTGTGCGGTACTGCCGAACACCGCCTTTCCGATCGGACTTCGCTTTCGTCCGCCGATGACGGTGTATCTGGCGTCTTGCTCACGAGCATACCGGACGATGCGCTCGTCCGGATCGCCGATGAGTCCGACGGGTGTGAACTCGTCGGTGACCTGTTCAGCGAGTTCGGTAGCGATGTCGGCCGCTAGCTCTTCGACGTTTTGCTTTCCTGCGGGCTGGCCGGTCTGTTTGACTTGCTCCTGTTCGATGTCGGTAAATTCGGATCGGGTCAGTACGTGCACGACGTGAAGTTCGTCGTCGAACCGGTCGGCGAGCGTCCGTGCCTCCTCGACGACGGCCCCTGCCCGCTCCGTTTCGTTTACGGCTGCGACGATTACCATACAGAAACAACTGTACTGACGGACAAATATTTTCCCCCGCTACAGTGGCTCTCTCGCCCGGCTCACGTCGAGAATTCCCTCCGACTGGTCACTCGAGCGTCGCCAACCGGTCGGCGATCTTCGACCGGTCTCGATCGGTCCGTCAGATGACACCGTCTTCTTCGAGTTCTGCGATCTCTTCGGGCGTTAGCCCGAGCCGTTCTTCGTACACGTCGTAGTTGTCACCGCCTTTGGTCGGAGACGGCGTGATCTCCGGCAGCTCCGCCTCCGACAGGCGGATCGGCGTTCCAGGTACCCGGATCGGCTCGTCGAACTCCGGATGCTCGATCTCGTTTACCATCTCCCGGACCTCGAGGTGGCGGTCGTGGATGACCTCTTCGATCGTCTGCACGGACCCACACGGAACGCCCGCGTTGAGCAGCGTCTCGACGATTTCCTCGCGCGTCTTATCGCGCGTCCACTCCTCTATCGCCTCGTCGATTTCCTCCATGTGTTCGATTCGCTGGACGTTCGTCTCGAGTCGTGGATCGTCTTTGAGATCCTCGCGGCCGATGGCGTCGGCCAGTTTCACCCAGTGGTTGTCCGACGCACAGAGGATCGTGACGTACCCATCGCTGGCTTCGTATGCATTGTACGGTGCTTTGGCGAGACCGCTGTGTCGGCTCCCCGTTCGGGGCGGGACGTCGTCGTCTTTGTAGTACGCGCCAAGCTGTGAGAGCAACGCCGGGTAGATCGCGTCTTGCATTCCTACTTCCACGAACTGTCCTTCGCCCGTTCGCTCCCGATGGAACAGTGCGGAGATGACGCCGGTGGCGAGATGAATTCCTCCAAGGAAGTCACCGGGAGCGATGCCGGTTTTGACCGGCGGCCCATCGGAGAACCCGGTCACGTCCATGATTCCACCTTCGGCCTGGACGATCAGGTCCATCGCCAGCCGGTTGCTCTTCGGCCCCGACTCGCCGAACCCGCTCGAGTGAGCGTAAATGAGCTCGGGGTTGATCTCCGAAAGCGTTTCGTATCCGAGGCCGAACGACTCCATCGTCCCGACCGCGTAGTTTTCGACGAGAACGTCGGCGTCGCTGATCAGGTCCGTGAACAGTTCTTTCCCGCGCTCGGATTTCAGATTCAGCGTGATCCCGTCTTTGTTCGAGTTCAACATGGCGAACTCGGGTGGCTCTCCCTCGTCGACTCGCGACCGGAGCGGTTCGCCGAACGGTGGTTCGACCTTCGTTACGTCCGCTCCGAGGTACGAGAGGATGAGTGAACAGTACGCCCCGTTGTAAATTTGACCGAGGTCTATAACCTCGACACCATCGAGTGGCTGCTGGGCCATGTGCCCATAATACACGTAATATAATATAAAATTTGGGGCGGAAAACGGTAATCGGATACGCCCCTATTCGTGTCGAGATCCGACGCCGCGTGGACGGTCCGACGTCGTCCGGACCTCCCGCGAGGACCGTCCGACGATGGAGAGCTATCAGTCGCCGTTCATACAGGATCGGACAGCTCGTTCTGTTCGACGTTCGATTCCCGCCGGCTCAACAGCCCACCGTTCGTGATCGGCCCTAACGTCTGTCGGCCGTGAGACGCTCTGACGGCCGAAACGGCGGTGATATCGACGATGTCCTCGACGCTTGCGCCGCGTGAGAGGTCGCTCACCGACCGCCCGTATCCCTGAAGGATCGGTCCGAGCGCTCGCGCACCGGCCAGTCGCTCGGTGAGTTTGTATGCGATGTTTCCCGTCTCCAGGTTCGGGAAGATGAAGACGTTCGCGTCGCCTTCGATCGGACACGCGCCGTCTACCTTTCGGTTGGCGACGTCCGGATCGAGCGCGACGTCTGCCTGTATCTCGCCCGCGACGGCTGCATCGTCGAGGCGCTCTCGTACCTGGTCGGTCGTTTCCGCGACCTTCTCGGCTCGCGGGTGGGAAGCACTACCCTGCGTCGAGAACGAGAGCATGGCGATTTTCGGCGACCACTCGAGCAGTGTTCGTGCGGTTTCGGCTGTCGTCACGGCGATGTCGGCGAGTCTGTCGGCGGACGGCTCGATGTTGACGCCACAGTCGGCGTACAGGAGCGCACCGTTCTCGCCGATCGACGGATCGTCGAACCCCATCACGAAGAAACTCGAGGCGGTGTCCACGTCGGGATCGAGTCCGACGACCCCGTTAGCGGTCGCGACGACGTCGGCGGTCGAGTTGACCGCACCCGCGACCATCCCGTCGACCTCGCCGAGTCGTACCAACAGCGCGCCGAACACGAGTGGATCGTCCAGGAGGGTGGCTGCGACTGCTCGTTCGACGCCGCGAAGATCGGCGTAGTGAGCCGCGTAGTCGTCGCGTCGGCTTCCGTCCGGAACCGAGACGACGTCGATCCCGGCTTCAGCGTCGAGTTCGTGGTCGGTCGCGTCGCTCGCGACGACGACGGGCTGTGCGATCTCCTCGGTAGCGATCCGCCGTGCGGCGTCGACGACGCGTTCGTCGTCACCTTCGGGGAGGAGGATCCGCGTCGACGTCTCTCGAGCGCGCTGGCGAAGTGCTGTGATTGTATCGGTCATCGGCCTTCTGGGCGAACGTCGCTGGAACGGTACTGCAACCGCCCCCACGACGTAGGAGTGGTGGTGTTCCACTCCGTCGATCGCTTACTCCTCGTAGTTCGGGTCACCGGGCTGGCGGTACTTCTCGAGGATGCGCTCGGGATCGTCGAGCGCGTCGCGGCGGAACGGTTCGAGCAGTTCGGTGCCGTCAGTGCGGATGTCCAGCACGGACGGTTTGTCCGTCTCGAGCATCTCTTCGACGGCGCCTGTGATCTCGTCGGGATCTTCGACGCGGATGCCGTGGGCGCCCATGTCGCGGGCGATTTCCGCGAAGTCCGGGTTCTCCGGCAGGTCCGTTCCCTGGAAGCGGTCCTGGTAGAACCAGTACTGGTTCTGTTTTTCGGCGCCCCACTGCATGTTGTTGAAGACGACCGCGTTCACGTTGATCCCTTCGCGAACGCACATCATCACTTCGTTCATCGACTGCATTCCCCAGGCACCGTCGCCGACGAACGCAACCGACTCGTCTTCCGGCCGGGCGACCTTCGCGCCGATGGCGGCCCCGTAGGCGAACCCACAGTTGCCGAACGTCCCTGCGGCCAGACAGTTGCCGCCTTCCTCGAACTCGAGGTAGGCGTTGGCCATCGAACAGGTGTTGCCGATGTCCGTTGCGATCATCGTCCCCTGTGGCAGTGCCTCCGTCACGTCGTAGAGTGCACGCCGCGGGTGGATCGGCGTCTGATCCACTTGGGACATCTCCTTCAGCTCTTCCTTCCAGTCGGCGTAGTTCTGCTGAACCTCTTCGACGCGACTGTCGGGCGCACCGTAGGAGTCGTCGAGCTTGTCGACCAGCCCTTCGACGGTTCGGGCGGCGTCACCGACCAGACCGAGTTCGACCTGGGTGGTGCGGCCGATCTGGGAGGGATCGATGTCGATCTGGATGATGTCCGCGTCGTGTGGGAACCAATCGAGGCCGTACTGTGGGAGCAGGCCGAAGCCGCTTAGACGGCTGCCGACGGCGATGACGGCGTCGGCGTCGTTGAGTTCTTCCATCGCGGCTTTCGAACCACCGTAGCCGAGTGCGCCGACCGCCAGCGGGTGGCTGATCGGGAACGAGTCGTTGTGCAGGTAGGAGTTCGCCACTGGCGCATTCAGCAACTCCGCCAGGTCCGCGACCTCGTCCATCGCGTCGGAGTAGATGACCCCGAGGCCGGCGATGATCGCCGGATTCTCGGCGTCCTCGAGGAGGTCGACGGCTTTGCTGATTTCGGCGTCGTCTGCGCCGCCGACTTTGGTCTGGCGGTACTGGTGTGGCTGGAGAACGTCGACCTCGACTTCGCCGTAGAGGTTGTCGCGAGGGAAGTCGATCTGTGCGGGGCCCTTCTGGTTGAGCGATTCGCGGTGGGCCGTGCGGACGTACTCGGCGATGCGACCTTTGTCTTCGAGGCGCTGTTGCCAGTCGACGCAGTCCTCGAAGATGGACATCTGGTCGGCTTCCTGGAACGTGTCGGTGCCGATGCCGCCGGTGGTCGCTGTCGGGGACAGCATGATGACCGGGGAGTGGTTGAGCTGGGCCGCCTTGATACCAGTGACCATGTTGGTGACGCCGGGGCCGTTCTGGGCGACACAGACGCCGGGTTTCTCACCCTTGAGTGCCTGCGCGTAGCCGTCGGCCATGTGCGCGGCGTTTTGTTCGTGCCGAACGGCGAGATAGTTGATACCCGCCTTGGGCATGATATCGAGGAAGTCCATGAACGCCGAGCCGACGATCCCGAACATCACCTCGGTATCTTCGGCGGCGAACTGCTCGAGCAACGCCTCGCTCGGCGTCATCCGCTCATTCTCGTGAATCGGCTCACTCTCGATAGATTCGCGTGATTGTTGTTCCGACATACCGTGTCGTATGCTGTGTTATCCTTCACCCACTTATATCTTCTGCAAGGGGTGATTTCGGGGGAGGGCGTCCAGGTGTGGCCCCTTCTGTCTCTCGGATCCGACGTCGCAACCGGACCGATCTCGGTCGACCCCCACGTCACCGACCGACTCTCTCGACATCTCGAGCGAGGTACGTCATCGCGTCAGTTGTCTCAACTACGCGTGTTGGAAGCTGAAACGAAGGTACACGAAGAAGAGGCGGCGTGTTATGAACTCGATCGGATGCGGATCGTCGGAGACTGTTTCCGGAGCCGGAGTTCGATCTCGTAGCCACAGTACGGAAAGACGATCCGGTCGGCGCCGGCCGCAGAATCCGGTGTGTGTAACCCGTTCAGCGAGTCGGGATCGATGACGTCGTACAGCGGTGGAAGCTCGACCGGCTCGCATCCCTCCAATTCGGCGACTGCCATGGTTATCGCACACACTGGAGTGTCGTCGGAATCTTCCCGCCAGTTCGACTCGTATACGACGTTTGAATCGGTTGCCGATACGGGTTCGGGCTGTCCTCCCCTATCCTTACCCATACCACGTCTCTCTCACGCCGACGAGTAAAGTACTTTCCCTCGTTTGAGACGCAACTCCTCGCGTCTTACGACGCGGGGTGGCGTCGGTCGATCGAACCGAGACGTTGATGCCGTGTCTCCGATCGAAACGACGATGTCGATTCACCGACCGTGCTTCTCGTGATACGATTCGAACACGTCCTCTTCGGACGGGACGTCCTCTTCGATGACCTCAGAGACGGTCGTCGTATTGATGAAGTGGGTGTATTTCAGGTTCTCGTCGAGCTGGTTTCCGCCCCACGTCCCAGCACCCATCGACAGCGTGAAGTTCATCCCGTTGTTGAAGTTCCCTCCGTTGCCGTAACACTGGGGCTGGTTGATCATGATCCGTGCGACGTCGATCTCCCGTCCGACCTGATCGACGTGCGCGTCCGACGTCGTGTGGAGTCCACAGGAGTGGCCGGAGCCCTCGAAGTCCAAGATATCCTGCGTGGTCTCGAGCGCGTCGTCGAAGTCAGACGCGTCGTAAAGCGTCAGGACGACCGACAGCTTCTCGCCGGACAGCGGATAGTCGTGTCCGATACCCCGTCCTTCGACCATGAAAAACTCCGCGTCCCGTGCGTCTGGATCGTCCAGTCCTGCAGCGTCGGCGATCGCCTCCGGTGGCTGTGCGATGACGTCACCGCTAAGCGACCCGTGACCCTCGGGGAACATTGCTTGCTCGAGCTTTTCGCGCTCCGCTGCATCGCAGAGATATCCGCCTTCCGCCTCCAGCGCGGCGAGCGCGTCGTCGTACACCGATTCGACGATCACCGCGGAGTTGTCTGCTGAACAGCTGGTGGCGTAGTCGAACGTTTTGCTCTTTTTGATGCAGTTGGCGGCGTTTTCGAGGTCTGCCGTATCGTCGACGATCGAGACGACGTTTCCTTCGCCGACACAGTAGTTCGGCGTCCCGGACTCCTGCCCTCGCTGGACGTTGTTCGACGAGCCGGTCACCTGCAACAGGTCGACTTCGTCCATCAACGTGTACGTCTTGTCCTTACTGGCCGGCGGTGGGACCATCTGTACGAGATCTGTCGGAGCACCGATCTTCTCGAGCTCGTCGTGGATGTACTCGAGTACGAGCTCACAGACCGAGATACCGCGTGGTGACGGCGAGATGATGATCGCGTTGCGACCTTTGAGCGCCATCATCGCCAGGTTCGCCGGCGTCGCTCCCGGGTTCGTCGACGGAACGACGGCACCGACGACGCCGACCGGCTTCGCGATCTCGGTGATTCCCGCTTCTTCGTCGACGTCGATGACGCCGACCGACGGCTCGCCGAGGATGTCAGAGAGCGTTCCGAGCGTCTTCCGTCGTTTTTTGCTGATTTTGTCCTCGACGTTTCCGAACCCGGTGTCCTCGACGGCGACTTCGGAGATCTCTCTGGCCCGGTCTTCCTCGTAGATCGACCACGCGGCCGCCTGTACGAGTTCGTCGACTTCCTCCTGGTCGTAGTCGGCGATCTCGTCCATCGCCGCCCGTGCCCGCTGGATCAAACTGTCTATAACGTCGTCTGCAGACTGATCGGCATCTACGGTATCGATGCTCATACCGAGTCGTAAGTCGAAGATTGTGACATATATAGCTTTGGGTGGTGCAGCTTTCGTCGCCGGGTGCGAATTCGGGTCCTCGAACCGCGTATACTCCGCGTGTGAATTCACTCGAGTGTCGTTCTGAGGTTTCGCAACTCGCCGCCACAGTCGGGACAGGTGTCGGCGTTCGCCGTGACGACGACGTTCCCACACTCGAAACACTCGTACTGACCCGCCTCACTTGGATCGTAATCGACGTCGTGTACGCTATCCTTGAGGACGTCTTTGGTCGCTTCGTCGTCGAGCGCCTCGATGACGTCCTCGGCCCGGACGACGCCGCTGAATTGTCCTTCGTCGTCGACGACCGGCAGGACGGCAAACTCGTTGGCCGCGATCGTCCTGGCGACGTCTCCGACCGACTCGTGCTCCTCGACGGTAACGACGGACTCGATCATCACGTCGGCAAGCGCCGTGTCGCCGGAGGCGTTCAGCAACTCTCGCATCGAGACCACTCCCTCGAGGTGGTCGTCTTCGTCGAGTACGTACGCGTAGTAGACCGTCGTCTCGGTGCCGGTCGATGCCGTCCGAATGGCTTCGATCGCTTCCGCGACGGAGGTCGTCGCCTCGAGCGCTGGTACGTGCTCGTCGATTACGTTTCGAACTGTCCCAGAGGACATACACTGCACATCGTGACGAACCCACCTATCAGTTGTGGTTATACGGGTAGAACGAGTGTGAAAAATATGACCACACTCGGTGCGTACTCGTCCCCCCGGGTCTCGATGCGATTGATGACCGGACTCGACCGACTCTACAATTCGAATATCTCGGACGACTATGGTTCGAATAGCTGTCCCCCAGTCGGAAGAACCGTCGCTATCGCCCGAGTCTGACGGTCGAGAGAGCGAACGAACAGCCGTGGTATAACCCAAGATAATATACTATATATTGGAATGGGGCGTGTGGAACGAGTTCCCGGGATAGATAACCGGGAAATCACGACGTAGAGATGGTATCTGGCGATCATACGAATAAATAGTCAATTGTTGATACGACTGTTTTCGACCGCCGTATCTGGCATCGACGGCAGCCGGCAAACGGCTACGACGCCGATCTGTAGACGGATAACTGAAAGATCCCAAGAGGGGCATAGATGGAGTATAGAGACGTCTTGCTATTGTATTCTCGTCATATGTCTCGAATATATTCCCAGAAGGTTAAATAGTCTGTAGGAGCCTACCAACTAGCATGCACGGTCCAAGTCAGACGGGAACGCCCCTCAAAACAGTCGTTCGAACGTTCGAAATAGTCGAATTCATAAAGGATAGAGAAGGAGCGAGAGTTCTAGAGGTATCCGAGCACTTCGATCTCCCGAATAGTACGGTGCACAGCTATCTCGCGTCGTTACACGAGCTCGGATACCTCGTGAAAGACGGCGACGAGTACCACGTCGGATTACAGTTCCTACACGTTGGTGGGCACGCTGCGACGCGTCACCGGGCGTATCAGATGGCGAGGCCGAAGGTCAAGGAGTTGGCGATGGAGACGAACGAGCGAGCCCAATTTATCGTCGAGGAGTTCGGCTACGGAATCTATCTCCACATGGAAACGGGTGATAACGCGGTCGAAACGGACGTTCGCATCGGAAAGATGGCGAGTCTACACACGACGTCGGCGGGAAAAGCGATCCTGGCACATCTTCCCGAGGAGCAAGTGATGCGTATCGTCGACCGGTACGGGCTGTCGAAACGGACCGAGAACACGATAACAGATCCCGACGCGTTGCTCGAGGAGCTAGAGACGATCAGAGACCGTGGATACGCGTACAACGACGGGGAGCGAATTACGGGCATGCGTGCCGTCGGCGTCCCGATTACGGACGTCGAAGACGACGTTGTCGGGGCGCTTAGCGTCTCGGGACCCGCTCATCGAATGAAGGGTAACTGGTACGAAAAGGAGATTCCCGATCTACTGTTGGGGACGGCAAACGAGCTAGAGCTGAATCTCACGTACCAGTAAGCCGTTCACGGTTCGGTTCGTATTCGCCCGCATCCAATTCGATATATTCGAACTATACGTTCCTCGATCGGTGAAACACTCGCATACTGGCGTACCGTTCCGACCGGAACGGGTTACACACCGAGCGCACTCTAACTAATTACAGATATATGGCTGTAATACCGAACGGGCTGTACTCGCTGTATGGCACACGTGATACGAACTCCGGGTTTCGTATCGACCTGGCAGGCGGAAGTAGGAGATTCGTTCTCGCCTGCCAAACTGCGGCCAATCCGGTCGTCTCGAGGTCGGTCGTGAGATGTGGTGACAGCATAACAGACCTAAACCTGTTATCCATAATTAACTTCCATGAAGTTAGGGCACTTCGTTTGCGTAACGGTCAGTCCGTAAACGCCGTACGATTCAAGATAATAGGAATCCTTTGGGAGCATAGGTTGATAGCCGACCGAAATATTCACCATCGATAGACGGTAGTATTTTAATTCTTACTACAACCCGAGACGAATATTCGGCGTAGAACAGATCACCGGGAGCCGAGCAGACGACCCGAAACCGATGAACTCGTTCGGTGCACGTGCGAACCGGAATGGCGTCTCGGAAGCGCGAAGACGGTGCATTCGAGCGGTTACGTGACTGTCCGGGCTGGCCGATGCCGCTCGAAGACGACGGGATTCGTCGATTCGAGGGTCGGGCAATCGGTCTCCTGATGCGTCGTGGATGTTGATCGTCCGCCCGCGGCCGACTACCGCCCGTGCTTTCGGCCAAATCCGTCTGATTCGCCCGACTCAGTTCACCTCACTCCGTTTTTCACTGCAGTACGTCTCGAGAAGCGGTCCTCGTCGAGCCCGATCGGGATAATCGACCTCAGGTTCGGAACCACCTGTTTGCTGTCATAGATGCCTACGCTCATATAGAACGAATAGAACGATATTTAGATTCAATAGTTATCTAACCTGGACCGACTCTCGTTCGACGCATCGAAAGAGCAGTCAGCTATTTCCGTCGACCGGCGAGAGGAACGGGTATGGACGACGGAAAACAGGCAAGGTTCGGGTCTGAAGGTGAGTTACAGACCGACGACAGGGACGAGACCGACGACGAGTCGGAATCCGTTCGCGACGACTTCGGCAACGAACTCGAGGAGAACGAGACCAAATCGGGCGTAAACCGGTACGTCGTCACCAGTTTGCTCCAGAAGGCCGTCCGTCGGTCTGACGAGGAGACTGCAGCGTGGGCCGCGTGGGAGCTGGTTCGATCCGGATACGCCTGGAACTTCTGGGATCGTATCACCCTCTTTCTCGTCGAAGATCTGCGGGCGGGCCACGAGGTTGCCCTCGTGGTGCGTCGGTACGAGGAGTTGGCCCGCGAGCGGTGGTCGGAAGACTCCTGGCGCGGACGACTCTGTGCCGTACACGCTGCTCTGGCGGCTGCTCGAGCGCCGTCGTCTCGCGAATCCGTCCACGCCGAGGAGTACTTCGATGCGCTCTCCGACGAGCGGGTTCGTGCACGCGAGGAAAACCGCGAGCCACGGTACGAGCATCCCGCCGACGGACTCGAGCCGGGCGGGACGTACGACGCCGTTTTCGATCACCACACGGCCGACGGCAAACGACTCGGCCGTGACGTCGACTTCTTTCGGGCACACGGCGCCCGGGTCGGGCCCGACGGAGAGCCGGAACTGAGCCGCCAGTGGCGACTGCGGAGCATGCGACTCGAGGATCGCGAGTACACGGAAGACGAGCTGGCTCGAGCCGTTCGGCCGGTCGACCCGGACGACAGATGGTCCGAATCGGAGCCGGATCGCTGCAGTGAGGAGTGACAGAGGTCGATGTGTTACAGTTACTTACCGCCTTCGCGCCGAACAGATAAGGGTAGACGAAATTTATTTTGTGGTGACTGTCTATGATTCGTGCATGGTGCCCTTGCAGCGTACTGAGTTGGCGACTGTCTTGCCGCGCGGTGATCCGATCGTACTGACGGCGATAACCGAACCGCTCGAGTTCTATCACGGACTCGAAACTCCCGAACAGGCCGCAGTTCAGTTCGGCATTGCGGTGTTACTCGGTATCGCCGTGCTCGGACTCGCCCCCGGTCACGGGACCGGCGCGGTCCGGACGGCCACGAGAAGTCCCGTCATCTCGGCGATCGTGGGCGTGCCAGGCACGCTCGCTCTCGGAACGATGTCGTACGCCGGCTACGTACTCGCCGGTTCGAACGTCGGCATCTTCTTTGCGGTGCCGTTGCTCGCGGTCGGTGCGACGTTGCTGCCAGCCTGGATCGCCGTCGGTATCACCGCCGTCGGCGGCGTTCTCGCTCGCCGGGTCGGGATCGAACAGCAAGCCGGCTGGCTGCTCGTCGGCAGCGGCCTGATCGGTCTCGCCGCCTTCTTTCCGGTGGCTGGCGTCGCTGTTCTCGGTCTCGCCGCCGCTGTGGGCGTCGGTGCCGGTGCTCGGACGCTGTTCGGCACTGACACAGCGCAACGGGAAGACCGGGTCGTTCCGCCCGCGAACAAGGTTTGAATCGCTCGAGGACGACGATGCCGAAGACGTTTTTACCGCACGTGTGGAATGTGTGAGCTATGAGCGCGGCTGGTCGACGACTGGAGACGGCGTCGCTTACCCCGCTGCACTGGGTAGCGATCGCGCTCGCGATCGTCACCGGCGTCGTCCATCTCGTTCTCGGCGTCGGGTTTTTGCCACACTGGATGGGGATCGCGTTCGTTCTCGCGGCCGGTGGATTTTTCGGTGCCGTCGTGCTCGTTCTCGTCGGCTACCGTCGTCGGCTGCTCTATCTCGTCGGTATTCCTTACACCGGAATCCAGATCGTACTCTGGTACGCGCTCAATCGACCGGCCTCCGTTGCGGACGTCTCGGCCGTCGAAGCTATCGACAAGATCGCACAGGTGGCGCTGATCGTCGCGTTGATCGTCCTCTACCGTGAGTCCTGACCGTCCCGTCCTCGACGGCGAACCTGCCGGTCTGGTCCGTCGGCTCCGTGGTCGACTCGTCAGCGCTTGCCGTCGGCGAATCGCCAGACCGGCACTCGCATCCCTCCCTCTCGGGACGCTCGAGGCTTGCCACCGGAGCCGGCGTCGCCTCCTGCCCTCGAGATACACCGACGCGCCGGCGTTCGACCTGATCGAGGTCGATCCGAACCGGATCGAGTGGAGTCTCCTCGAGTCAGCGCCAGCCCGGCCACAGTGGGGGCGGGTCGTCGGTGGCGACTGGGATCGGCGAGCGGACCGGTTCGAAGACCGGGCGGTGTACCGGGGGCTCTGCCAGCGCTACCGGGACGGGTACGAGTGGGCGGAGACGGCGCTGGTCGACGCGTTCGCAGATCAGCTTCGACGGTTCGGGACCGCGTGGGGATACACCTCGATGACGGGATTCGAGAACCGATGTACGGAGATCGACCGCCTCTACGAGTCGGTCCGCGAACACGGCTACCGACGGCAGGCGGAACTCATCGACAGGACCGGAACGGCCGTTCCCCGGCTCGACGAGATCAACGTCGACGTCGGTCGGGACGGAACGCTGTACTGGCGATCGTACGGCCAACACCGCCTCGCGATCGCGAAGCTGCTCGCACTCGAGTCGGTACCGGTCCTCGTCCATCGCCGACACCGGCGCTGGCAAGCGATTAGAGATCGCGTTCGGACGGACCGTCCAGGCGATCTTCCGCCGTCGGTCCGTGCTCGTCTCGACCATCCCGACCTTCGAGACCTGGACGGAGGGATATCGTGACCGACCGCACCGTCTGCGAGCCGCGAGATCGGTGGCCCCTTGGCGTCGTTGCGGTGCCACTTGCCGCGTTCACAGCGTTCGCATTCGACGTCAGCCACGTCCCGACACCGACGGCTGCGTTCGCTTTCGGCGTCGCGACGACGCTCTCGGTTGAACTCGTCGTCGTCTGGCGCGCCCTCGAGGCGACACGCAGTGACGCGGGCTGGCCGCGGATCACGCCCGCGACCGTGGTGACGATCGGTCGCGGGAGCGTGCTGGCGGTGCTTGCAGGCTTTCTGTTCGTCGAGGTACCCGCCGGTCCGACGGCCTGGCTTCCGGGCGCGTTGTTCGCCACCGCAGCCGTCCTCGACGGCGTCGACGGACGACTCGCGCGTGCGACCGACTCGGTGTCGGAACTCGGACGGCGACTCGACACCGAGATGGACGCGCTGACCGTTCTGGTCGGTGCGGCGCTCGTCGTCTCGAACGGCCTCGCCCCGGTCGCGTTTCTCGCGCTGGGGCTCGCGCGGTACGCGTTCGTCGCCGGCATCCACGTCCGACGTCGCCGCGGGCTCGCCGTCTCCTCTCTCGAGTCGAGTCGTCGTCGCCGTGTCATAGGCGCGACGGCGATGGTCGCGATCTGGCTCGCGTTGTCTCCCATTCCGGGACGGGACCTCTCGCGACTCGTCGCGACCGTCGTACTCGTCCCCTTCCTCCTTAGCTTCGCCCGGGACTGGCTCGCGGTCACCGGTCGGCTTCGGTGACCTGTTTGCACACAACTACCAAGTGTCTCGGTTCCGAACGGTCGGCTACGTGATCGAGCGAACCGACGCGCCGGGACCCGAATCGACGAGAGAGACGCCCGGTGGTCGACCGTGACCACCCGAACGCTGTATTTCACCGGCCCCGGAACAGTAACCGTCAGCCGGTCCCCGATACCCGATCCCGATCCGGGAACGGTCCGCGTCCGAACGGCAGTGTCGGCGATCAGTGCCGGAACCGAGCGGCTGCTCTACCGGGACGAGGCCCCTCCCGGACTGACGGCCGACGAGACGATCGACGCCCTCGAGGGTGATCTCTCCTACCCCATCTCGTATGGCTACGCGGCGACCGGACACGTCACGGCCGTCGGCGAGGGCGTCGACGACGAGTGGCTCGGCCGGCGCGTCTTCGCGTACAATCCGCACGAGAGTCACTTCCTCGCGGAGCCGACCGACGTGCTTCCGATCCCCGAGGACGTCTCGGTGCGCGAGGCGGCACTGTTCGCGAACGCCGAGACCGCCGTCACGTTCGTCCTCGACGGCAACCCGACCCTCGGCGAGCGGGTCGCGCTTTTCGGACAGGGCGTCGTTGGCCTCCTGACGACCGCGTTGCTCGCCGCGAATCCGCTCGAGACGCTCGTCACGTTCGACAGGTACGAGCGTCGACGCGACGCCGCCCGGACGCTCGGAGCGGATCGCTCCCTCGATCCGGACGACGGTCCCGTCGACGACGCGTTCGAACGCGTCGCCGGCTCACGGGCGGATCTCAGTTACGAGGTCTCGGGGAATCCGGACGCGCTCGACGACGCCATCGCGACGACCGGCTACGACGGCCGGGTGATCGTCGGCTCCTGGTACGGCACCAGGGAGTCGACGCTCGCACTCGGCGGGCGCTTTCACCGCGACCGGATCGCCGTCCGGAGCAGTCAGGTCAGCACCATCGAGCCCACCCACCGGGGCCGCTGGGATCGGAGCCGTCGCCACGACGTCGCCTGGGAGTGGCTTCGTCGACTCGACGTCGAGTCGCTTCTCACCCACGAGTTTCCCCTCGAGGACGCCGCCGACGCCTACCGCCTGCTCGAGCAGCGGCCGGGGGAGACGCTTCAGGTGCTTTTGACCTACGACTGACCGGCCTAGAACTAAGTGTTCTCCAACGTACGCTGACATATGTACGCCGTCTCCGTCTCCCGATCGTTCGTTGCCCAGCACTACCTGACGGTGCCGGATCCCGGACCGGAAGGATCGCTGCACTCTCACCGGTTCACGGCCGAGGCGACGTTCCGTGGCCCCGAACTCGACGAGTACGGTTACCTCGTCGACATCGACGCGGTGGTCGACGCACTCGAGGCGGTCGTCGACTCCCTCCGGGATCGGACGCTCAACGACCTGGCGGCTTTCGAGGGACTGAATCCGAGCGCCGAACACCTCGCACGGCTCGTCGGCGACCGGCTGCTCGAGCGCCTCGAGCCCGAGACGGCGACGACTCTCGAGATCGAGATTCGGGAAGACGACGTCGCTCGCGTGACCCACGAGCGCGCCCTTTGAGATCGAGATGCACGTCGGACTCGTCGTCTACGACGGTCTCGAGGGTGCCTCGGGCGGCTTTCGGTACGACAGACGCCTCCACTCACACCTGCACGCAAACGGCGAGACGGTCGAGGTGATCGAACTGCCCTGGCACGACTATCTCCGCGCGCTCGTCGACGGTCTCTCGCCGCGGGTTCGGACACACCTCGATCGGAACGTCGACGTCTTACTCGTCGACGGGCTCTGTCACCCGTCGCTGTGGCGACACCTCGATCGCCTCGAGGGTCCCGACGCCGTCGTCGCGCTCGTCCATCACCTCCGTGGCGACGACCCGACGACCCGACACCGTGTCGTCGCTCGAGCGTTCGAACGGCGATACCTCGAGTCGGCCGACGCGATCGTCTGTACGAGCGCGTTCACTCGCGACCGAGCCAGGGCCCTGGCTCCCGGCGTCGGCGCGACTCGGACGCTGGTCGCACCGCCCGCCGGGCGCGCCGAGGGGGCCGCGGTGTCGCCCGACCGGGTCGACGAGCGGGCCGACGAGGGACCGCTCCGGATCGTCTTCGTCGGCTCGCTGATCCCGCGCAAGGACCCGAAGACGGTGCTGTCGGCGTGTGCCCGTCTCGAGGGAGTCGACTGGGAACTGACAGTCGTCGGGAGCCACGCCGCCGACCCGGCATACGCCGCCGACGTCCTCGCCTGCGCCGCCGACCTCGGGATCGACGACCGGCTCACGGTCACCGGCACGGTTTCCGATCCGGCGCTCGCGGCCGTCCTCGAGCGAAGCCACGTCTGCTGTGTCCCCTCGCGCTACGAGGCCTTCGGGATGGCGTACCTCGAGGCGATGGAGTACGGCGTCGTCCCGATCGCGAGTGCCGTCGGCGGCGCAGGCGAGTTCGTCACGGACCGCCGGGACGGCTTCCTCCTCGAGCCCGGCGACGACCGCCGAATCGCGGCGATTCTCACTCGGCTCGCCGCCGACCGGGATCGACTCGCGTCTCTCGGACGCACAGCCCTCGAGACCGCACGGGCCCATCCGACGTGGGACGAGACGCTCGGTGACGTCCGATCGTTCCTTCGGGCGGTCGGCGGCTGCGACGCCGACCCATCAGCGGGTCGCTCGAGCGTCGCTGCCGGCTCCGGTCTACGGGGAGGAGGTGAAACGCGGTGACGTCGACGGTCGAGTACCTCACTGCGAAGCGAGTCGTCGACGACCGAGCGCTGAACCGTCGCGTCTGGGACCGATTCGTCGCCGAACTCGCCGACGGGGTGTGCGAGGCCGACGAGCCGATCCGTATCGTCGACGTCGGTGCTGGCGTCGGCTCGATGATCGCCCGGCTGGCCGCGTGGGACGGACTGCCCGCGCACGTCTCCTACCGTGGCGTCGACCTCGACGAGGACGCCGTCGCCGCCGGTCGCGACCGGCTTCCCGGCTGGCTCGAGGCCGCAGGCTACGACGTCTCCGGGCGATCAGACGCCATCTGCGCTCGACGGGACGCGGGCGGCCGGGAGTCGGCCGAGCAACGACTCGACGTCACCCTCGAGGTCGGCGACGCCTTCTCGATCACCGACGACGCCGACGCCGTGATCGCAGCTGCGTTCGTCGATCTGGTCGCTCTCGAGCCCGCACTGGCGCGGTTCCGGGAGCTGCTCTGTGAGAATGGCATCCTCTATGCGCCACTGACGTTCGACGGTGCGACCGGCTTCGCTCCCGCTCATTCGCTCGACGACCGGATCGAGCGCCTCTACCACCGCCACATGGACGAGATCCGCGACCAGCCGGGGAGCAGTCGAGCCGGCCGAAAGCTGCTCGCGGCGTGTCCCGACGCCGGCTACGACGTCCTCGAGGTGGGCGGCTCGGACTGGCTCGTAGGAGCCGGCGACGCCGGGGACAGAGAGCGAACGGTCGCGAGATACCTGCTCGAGACGATCGACGGTGCACTCGCTGACTACCCCGACGACGTTCTCGGGCCGGCGACGAGAGCGCGCTGGCTCGAGACGCGAACGGAACAGCTCGAAAACGACGAGCTCGTCGTCGTCGCCCACCACCTCGACGTGCTCGCTCGTACGAGATGATCGACGCTCTCCAGCCGAGACCGGACGTCAGCGATCCCCGTCGTCGAGGTTCACGGAGATGTTCTTCGTCTGGAGGTACGATTCGAGCGCCTCGAGTCCTTTCTCGCGGCCGATTCCGCTTCGTTTCGTTCCGCCGAACGGCGTCTCGACGGAGCCACCGAACCACTCGTTGACGTAGACGCTTCCGGCGTCGATGTCGCGGGCCACGCCGAGTGCCCGTTTGACGTCTCGAGAGAAGACTCCGCCCGTGAGACCGAACTCGACGTCGTTTGCGATCTCGATCGCTTCGTCACGGTCGGAGAACGGGATCACGGCGAGTACCGGACCGAAGATCTCTTCCTGGGCGATTCGCATCCCGCTTTCGACGTCGGCAAAGACCGTCGGCGGGATGAAGTAGCCGTCCCGGTCGAGGGGTTCGCCGCCGGTCTCGAGCGTCGCTCCCTCCTCGAGGCCGACGTCGAGGTAGGTTCTGACCGTCTCGAAGTGTTCGGCGTGGTTGAGCGGACCCATGTCCGGATCCTCCGTCCCCGGACCGAGCGTGTACGACTCCGCTCGGTCGACGATTCCCTCGAGGAACTCGTCGTAGACCGACTCGTGTACGAGCGCGCGGTCGGCTGCGGAGCAGATCTGTCCGGCGTTCGAGAAGATCCCGCGAGCGACCCACTCGACCGCCTCGTCGACGTCGGCGTCGGCCATCACGACGGCCGGGTTCTTGCCGCCGAGTTCGAGCGTGACGGGGGTGATCGTCTCCGCTGCGGACTCCATCACCGCCTGTCCAGTGGGGACGCTGCCGGTGAACGTGAGCTGGTCGACGTCCTCGTGTGAGGTAAGCGCCGCGCCGGGCTCTGTCGCCCCCGTGACGACGTTTACGACGCCGTCGGGGACGCCCGCGTCCTGGCACAGGTCGGCGAAGTGCAACGCAGAAAGTGACGTCGTGGGTGCGGGTTTTATGACGACCGTGTTCCCGGCCGCCAACGCCGGCGCGACGCCTCGAGCGGTGAGGTTGAGCGGAAAGTTCCAGGGAATAATCTGGCCGCTCACGCCGTACGGTTCACGGACCGTAAAGTCGAACTTCTCGCGATCCAGTGGGATGCTGTTTCCTTCGAGCTTGTCTGCGGCACCGGCGTAGTATTCGAAGTACCGCGCCGCTTTCTCGACGTCGCTTCGGGCCTGTGACAGGGGCTTTCCCTGGTCGCGACTCTCGATCACTGCGAGATCCTCGACGTTCTCTCGGAGCGTCGTCACGACTCGCTGGAGCGTGCGGCCGCGTTCGGCGGGCGTCTTCGATCGCCACGCCGGAAACGCTTCGCGAGCCGCCGCAACCGCTCTGTCGACGTCGTCGGCGCTTGCGGCGGCGATCCGGGCGATCGGGTCTTCGGTCGCAGGATCGCTCGTCGTGAACCGTTCACCGCTCGATGCTGACACGCTCTTGCCACCGATGTGTAACTGGTAGCGGTCGTTCGTTGTGATCGACATAGGGATGGGAAACTACTGCTGTACCCGCCTAACCGATGTGAGTGAATAGTCCTATTGGTAGCGGAACAAGTAGCCAACCGCCGGCGTCCCGGTGTCGCACTCGAGTTCGCCCCCGGACGAGCTACACCGTCTCGGGGAGCCAGCCGCCGTCGACCTCGAGGTTCTGACCGCTGACGTAGTCGTTTGTGGGCTCGAGAAAGAACCACAGCGCCCGGACGAGGTCCTCGAAGGCGGCGGGTCGGTCCCGGGGTAGTTCGTCGGGGAACTCATCGGAGTTCTCGACGACGTACGGCGAGACGGCGTTGACCGTGATCCCGTCCTCGCTCGTGTCGGCGGCGAGCATGCGAGTGAACATGACGACGCCCGCCTTGGCGACGAAGTACGGGAAGTTCACCGGATTCACGAGCCCCTTCTCGGACGAAGCGTAGCCGACGTTGACGATCCGGCCGTACCCCGACTCGCGCATGGCGGGCAGGGCGCGTTTCGAACAGAGAAAGGTACCGGTGAGGTTCGTCTCGAGGACGCGGTTCCAGGTCTCGAACTCGAGGTCCTCCCAGTGGACGGGCGCGAAGTCGCCGACGTTGTTGACGAGGACGTCGACGCTGCCGAGGTCCGTCTCGACCGCCTCGAAGAGCTCGTCGACGGCGTCGGGATCGGTGACGTCGCCCTGAACTGCGGTGACGTCCTCGCCACCGCGCTCGGCGGCCAGTTCGGCGACGTCGTCGGCCGCGTCCGCGCTCGTATTGTAGTGGACCGCCGTCTTCGCGCCGCAGTCGGCCGTCCCGAGTACGAGTTCGCGACCGACGCCGCTGGCGCTTCCCGTAACGAGTACCGTCTGCCCCGATAGGTCCGGCCTGTCCATACCGACAGGTCGCTGCTCGAGCGGAAAAGTCGCCCGGAACCGGCGACCGACGACCGGCGACGCCGTGGTCCCGATTCTCGGCGCCGAGCGATCGGCGTCCCGAACGATGGTTCGCGTTCAATGGTATTTGAACGAGCGGTATCTTTATATATGGGTATCCAGATACTGAAGGGCAGTGCGAGAAGTGAGGATATATCGCTGGAAGACGTGTGAGTTATCGCCGGGGTGCCTCTGACAACCGGTATTCCATGGGTATCCGTTTCCCATGGTTTTCGGACGACCGCGTAGCCTCGCGAGTGTACCCGATACCCGGCCACGGTCTACTCAACAGTTCCGAGCCCTGAACGACGTTTGAACGAATATCAGTCCCGATAGATCGCGTCGACGTCGGCGTGATCGGCGAGCATCGACTCCATCTCCGCGACGGTTCGTTCGTCTCTCGTTCGGCCACTTCGGACGACGTCTTCGGCACGCTCGACCGTCGTGAGCGTGTCCGTCCGGACCGAGAGGATCGGCGTTCCCTTCTCGGCGGCCTGGCCGAGGATGGCTCCCGACGGGCGGTGACCGCCGGTGAGGATAAGACACCGGACGCCGGGTGCCTCGAGTGCGGCCGTATGGATCTCCGCACGATCGCCGCCAGTGATGACCGCCGCGTCTTTCGTTCGTCGGAAGTGTCGCAGAGCGCTGTCTGCGCCCATCGCGCCGACGATGAACCGCTCGACGTAGGTCTCGACTCCCTCCTCGGCGAGGACGGTCGCACCGAGTTCCGTCGCGAGCTCGTCGACGGTGACGCCGGCGAGAAACTGCTCGCGCGGGAGTACGCCGTGGACCGGGACCCCCTTGCTCTCGAGGAAGGGAACGACGTCGGTCTCGAGGTCGTCGAATGCGGCGTCGGCGACGTTGTTGAAGAGTACGCCGTCGAGGCGGTCGCCGAACCGACGCGTCGCGGCGAGGACGTCGTCGACGTCGCCGGGGTGGTCGTACGGGGCGATCACCAGCACCCGCGCGTCGAGCAGGTCGGCGATGTCGGGGTCGGTGAGTTCGACGATGCCGCCGAGCTCGAGGTGGCCCCCGCCCTCGATCAGCATTCGATCGTGGTCCACAGCGAGCGTCTCGAATGCGTCCCGGACGCGTTTGCGGAGCTCGTCGGGGGCTTCGCGACCGCGGATCGCGTCCTGGACGAACGTCGGGGAGTAGACGATCGGCTCGAGGTCGCTCACGTCGGCCTCGAGTCCGAGCAACTCACGGGCAAACAGCGGGTCCTCGTCTAGGGTCTTCCCGACGTTGCTCTCGAGTCGCGTTCCCTTGGGTTTCATGTAGCCGACGCTGTCGCCGCCGTCGCGGGCCAGTTCCGCGAGCGCGAGCGTCACCGCCGTCTTGCCGGTGCTTTCTTCGAGTGAGCTGATGAGTATGTTCATGGGTAGCTTACAGCGTCTCCGTATCGAGTGTCACGACGAGGTCGAGTGCCTGTACGCCGTCCGGGCCGGCCGCGAGCGGGTTGACGTCGAGTTCGACGATCGCCGGAAAGTCGGTCACCAGCTGTGAGAGTCGCTGGAGCGACTCGACGACGGCGTCGATGTCGGCCGGTTCGCGCCCGCGTGCACCCCGCAACAGCGGTGCCGCCTGAATCTCCCCGACCATCTCCCGGGCTTCCGTCTCGCCGATCGGAGCGACCCGTACCGAGGTGTCCTCGAGGATCTCGACGAAGACGCCACCGAGCCCGAACACCAGCAGGGGACCGAACTGGGGATCGCGGTTCACCCCGAGCAGCGTCTCGGTCGCCGCCTCGAGGTCGACCTGCTCTTGGACCTGCACCCCGAGCAACTGTGCGTCGGGCTGATACGCTCGTGCCCGTGAGACGAGGTCCTCGTAAGCGTTTCTGACCTCTTCGTCGGAGACGCCGATCTTGACGCCGCCGATGTCGGTCTTGTGGGCGATGTCCGGGCTGACAATCTTCATGACGACCTCGCCCGGAAGTGACTCGGCGACCGCGACTGCGTCGTCGGGGTCGTCGACGACCTCCCCGTCCGGGATCGGGATGCCGTAGGCCTCGAGCAGTTCCATCGCCTCGACGCCGAGTTGGTTGCCCTCGCGGTCGTGGACTCGCTCTAAGATCGACCGGGCGCGCTCGCGATCGACGTCGAACGTCTCCGGCTCGTCGATCTCGCGGCGGCTCACCTCGCGGAAGGTCGCGAGCGCGTCCAGCCCCGAGACGGCCCGTGCGGGATCGAAGTAGTTCGGGATGCCCGCCTCGCGCAGGACGGTCTCCGGCTCGGTCGTTCGCTCGCCGCCCATCAGACAGGGAACGATCGGCTGGTCGCGTTCGTCGGTGTGTTCGACGACCATCGCCGCGAGCTCGTCGTACTCGAGGACGGCCGTCGGCGAACTGACGACCACGGCGGCGTCGACGTTGTCGTCCTCGAGGACGATCTCGAGGGCGCGCTCGAAGCGGCCGGTGTCGGCGTCACCGATGACGTCGACGGGGTTGTAGACGTTCGCCTCTGCGGGCATCGCCTCGGCGAGTCGATCGACCGTCGCGTCCTCGAAGTCGGCCATCTCAAGTCCTGTGTCGCCAACGGCGTCGGTTGTGAGCACGCCGGGGCCGCCCGCGTTGGTGACGACGGCGACGCCGTTGCCTTCGGGTATCGTCAGCCCAGACAGCGCCCGCGCCCAGTCGAACAGTTCCTCGACCGAGCGGGCCCGCAAGACGCCGGCTTGCTCGAGTCCAGCCTCGTAGGCCTGCTCGCTGCCGGCGATCGCGCCCGTATGCGAGGAGGCCGCCTGCGCCCCGGCGTCGGTGCGGCCGGACTTGACGATCACGACCGGCGTCTCGTCGGCTACCTCGCGGGTGACGTCGATGAACGCCTCACCGTCGTCGATCCCCTCGAGGTAGCCGATGACGACCTCGGTGTCGGGATCTGCGCCCCACTCGCGGACGAAGTCCGTCTCGTCGAGGACGGCCTTGTTGCCGAGCGAGACGACGTGTCGGAAGCCGACCTCCTGCTCGTTCGCCCAGTCCAGCACCGCGGTGACGAACGCGCCCGACTGACTCATAAAGGAGACCGAGCCCTCGAGTGGATCCTCCGGGCCGAAGGAGGCGTTCATGCCGACCGGGGTGCTCATGACCCCCAGGCAGTTCGGGCCGACGACGTCGAGGTCGTACTCGGCGGCGACCTCGCGCAACTTCCGTTCGCGCCGTGCGCCCTCGTCGCCGGTCTCACTGAAGCCGGCGGTGATGACGACGACGTGGTCGGTGTCGGTCTCGCCGATCTCTTCGAGGACGTCGACGACGACGGGGGGCGGGACGACGACTACCGCCAGGTCGACGGGAGGGGCACTCGACACGTCGGGATAACACGTCGTCCCGAGCAGTTCGTCGCGATCGGGGTTGACGGGGACGACCTCGCCGTCGAACTCGGTGAGGAGGTTCTCGAGGATCGCCCGGCCGACCGATCCCTCGCGGTCTGTCGCACCGACGACGGCGACTGTCTCGGGTGCGAATAGCTCCGATAGCCTTCCCATCGTCGGAATCCACTTCGGGAGTCGAGTTAAAGCTGTGCCAACCTGCTGTCAGTGCATCGAGATCGACGCCCCGGACCGATCCGAGAGTGCGATCGCGAGCAGGTAAAAGGCGATCGCGACGACGACGATCGAGCCACCGGGGGGGAGGCCAGCGCCGATCGAGAAGGCGAGTCCGCCGAGAATCGCGACCTGCCCGAACAGGATCGAGAGATACAGCGTCTCACGGAAGCTCCGGGCGAGCTGGGAGGCGGTCGCGACCGGGATCACGAGCATCGCGGCGACGAGGATCACGCCCAGGATCTGCATCGCGCCGACGACGACCACCGCGGTCATGACGATCAACAAGGTGTTGTACCGATCGACGTTCAGCCGTGCGACGCGGGCGGCCTGTTCGTCGAACGTGATAAAGAGCAGCTGTTTGTAGGTGACGGCGACGACGGCGACGACGGCGACGCTAAGGACGGCCACCATCCGTGCCCCCTCGACGGTGACGATCGCGAGGCTGCCAAACAGGAAGTCTTCGATGTCGATCGCCATCGCGGCGAAGTCCCGTCCCCAGCTGATGAGGAGGGTTCCGACCGCGAAACTCCCGCTCAAGACGATCGCGATTGGCACGTCGCCGTAGGTGTTGGTCCGTTCGGTCAGTTTCTGGAGCCCGATCGCACCGAGTGCGCTCACGACGAGCGCGACGAAAAGCAGCGAGCCGGTCCAGCCGGTGAGCGCGATGAACAGGAGGCCAACGGCGACGCCAGCAAACGCCGTGTGAGCGAGCGTCTCGCCGATGAGCGCCATCTGACGGTGCACGAGGTAGGTACCGACCAGCGGCGCGACGATCCCGATGAGCACGCCCGTCGCGATCGCCCGCCACATGAACGGATGCCGAAAGACGTTCGTCCCGAGGTAGACGTCCATGTAGGCACCCACGATCCGGAACTGCTCGAATGCAAGCGCCGCGTAGGGGCCGACGACGGCCCACTCGGGCGCAAACCGGAGCCAGTCGAGGACGATAAAGCCGATCATCAGGGTCGCGAGCACGCCCGTCAGGACGATGCCGCCGAACTCGAGTCGTTCCCGTGTCGAGTCGCCGAGGAACCACTCGAGGCGGCCGGCGGTGCGGTCGACCCCCTCCTCGGATCGCGTATCCAGGCTCATGGATGATCGTGTTCGACGATGCCGTGGGCTGCGCCGTAGGCCTCCGCCAACGCATCGCTCTCGAGGAACGAGGCGGTGTCCCCGTGGTGGTACAGTTTCGTGTTGATACAGGCGATCTTGTCTACGTGTTTTGTCAGGACGTCGATGTCGTGTTCGATGAGGATGATCGTGATTCCCTGTCGGTTGAGGTCGTCGAGCAGGCCGTAGAACTGCTCGCGGGACTCGGCGTCGACGCCGACGGTGGGCTCGTCGAGCGCCAGCAGATCGGCCTCGGAGGCAAGCGCCCGGGCGATGAAGGCACGCTGGCGCTGGCCGCCCGAGAGCTGGTTGATCCGGCGATCGGCCAGATCCGCGACCTCGACGGTCTCGAGTGCCTCCTCGACGATCCGCTGGTCCGCCTCGCTTAGTCGCGAGTGACCGACGTGTGCGAACCGGCCCATCGTCACCGCCTCGCGGACGGTGATCGGCATCGTTCCGCCTCTGTCGGTCGATCGCTGGGCGACGTAGCCGATGCGCTGTCCGTCCTCGAACTGCTTGGCCGGTTCGCCGAACAGCTCGACGGAGCCGCTGTCAGGCCGTCGCAGGCCGAGCATGAGGTGTAACAGCGTCGTCTTGCCCGAGCCGTTCGGCCCGATCAGCCCGAGGAAATCGCCCTGCTCGATCGACAGCGAGACGTCTTCGACGGCGACTTTCTCGCCGTAGGCGAACGTGACATCCTCGACGGTGACGGCCGGATTCACGGTACTCGTACTGGAGTCTCGACCGTCGCGCGGTTTAGTTCTTCTATCTCTCCGTCCATCGTCAGTCATCGACACCTAATGCCTTCTCGAGTGCGGGGATGTTCACTTCCTCCATCTGTTCGACCCAGCCCCAGCCCTGCTCGGCCCACTCGTGGGTCGTCCCCTCGGCGGGACTAAGCGGCTCGGCGTCGGTCGCCGGACTGTTCCCGAGCAACATTCTGGCCGCGCTCGGCAGTTCCTCGTCGTCGGGGGCCTCGAACGGGTCGTAGAGGATCGTCTCGACGTCGTGCTCCTCGACGACCTCGATCATGTCGCCGATGTCATCGAGGGACTCGGCAGCGTCGGGTGCGACACCGACTGGCGTGTGCAACCGGAAGTCGTACCGTCGCTCGACGTACTGGAACGAATCGTGAGCGACGAAGACGGCGACGTCGCGCTCTGCGTTTGCCGTGAGTTCCTCGAACTGTCTGTCGACGTCAGCGAGTCGGTCCTTGTAATCCTCGGCGTTTGCGGCGTAACGGTCGGCGTTGTCCGGGTCGACCTTGGCGAGCCCGTCCGCGATGGTGTCGACGACCTGCCCTGCGAGGACTGGATCGACCCACACGTGTGGGTCGTGGAACTCGTCGGCACCGTCGTCGTCGAGTTCCTCGACGACCTCGACGTCCATCGGGGCCGTGTCAGTGTCGTAGACGATCTCGCCCTCGTGTCGAAGCTCGAAGACGATCTCCGTCTCCCCCGTCCCGAGACCGACCAACTCGGCGGAATCGCCGTGGGACTCGATCCCGAGGATGTCCTCCGGCGCGCCCTCGACAAGTCGTGCGTCCAACTCGAACGGCTCGTCGGGGCCGAGTGGGACGATCCGTTCCTCGTGATCCCAGAAGACAGCACCGACCGGAACGGAGTCGTCGACGGGAACGTCCGGAACGCCGCCGTGCCAGTGGTCGTCGTCGGGCGTGCTGTGCCAGTAGCCGAGCTGTTCGTCGGATCGAAGATCGTAGATGTCGAACCGGTTCCGGGCGATCTCGTCGGGATCGAACTCGTGGTCGTGGTCGGGTTCGGGTAACGACTCGTCCTCGCCGCCGTCGAACGGAATGAGATACGGCCCCATCCCCTCGAGGCCGTCGATGACCTCGACGTCGCCCTCGTAGTCCCGTTCCAGATCCGCGACGACGTCCTGTGCCCAGGCAAACTCGGGCGTATCGAGATAGAGAAAGACCTCGCTCTCGGCAATCTCCGGGGCGAGGTTGCCGTCGGGTTCCCAGCCGTGGCCCATCTCTCCCGTGTCGACGGGATTTTCGAACTCCATCTCGTCGCCAGCGATCTGGTTCGCCCAATCCCAGAGCGCGAAGAAGGCGGCGTATCCGCCCTCGCCGCTTCCGCCCTCTAAGGGATCGCTCAGGCAGCCGGCGAGCGTCCCGAGCGTGACGGCGCCAGCACCGCTTTTGAGGACTGATCGCCGTGTGAAATTCATATCGATACCTGGCGATGCTCGGTTAAAAGTATTATTATCCACCACCTCTAGGTTAATAACTCGTGGCGGTGAACAGGGCCGGTACTAGCAACTCGACCGGACGGACCGGCTGGCAGGCTGTGTGACCGCGTCGCCCGCTCTAGCTGTCGGCGGCGAGCCTGAGGACCGCTCGATCGTCGTGTAACTCGACGATGGCGTACTCCTCGATGTCGTCACATCCTGGGACGTCGTCGGTATCGTACTCGAGGTGGCCATCGACGACCTCGATCGTGCCGGCCACGTCGGAGAAGAACGCGAACGTACCGTCGTCGTGGTCGTGATCGTCGTCGTGGTCGTCGGCCTCGAAGACGACGTATCCACTGTCGCCCTCGATGGTAACCTCGAACGGCTGGTGCGTATCGGAGATCGTCGGCGCGTCGTCTTCGGAGGCACCCGCCGAAAGGGGTTCTCGCTCGTCGAACTCCATGTGGTCACAGGCGTGGTCGATGTCGTGATCGCTTAGTCCGTGATCGTCGTCGTGGTCGTGATCGTCGTCGTGGTCGTGATCGTCGTCGTGGTCGTGATCGTCGTCGTGGTCGTGATCGTCGTCGTGGTCGTGATCGTCGTCGTGGTCGTGATCGTCGTCGTGGTCGTGATCGTCGTCGTGGTCGTGATCGTCGTCGTGGTCGTGATCGTGGCCACCGACACCTTCGACGAGCAACGTGACGGTTGACTCTGTCGTCTCCGTCCCGTCGTCGTCAGCGGACTCGTCGTCGGCCGGTTCGTCGTCGCCACCGAGACAGCCAGCGACCCCGAGCAGCGACAGCGAACCGGACGTTGCGAGTACTTTCCGCCGCGTCAGCGCGTTATGATTGGACGCCATTGTTAGGCTCTACCCGAAAAATAAGATTGGTTAGTAATGAATCCACCGATGTTAATAATACTATGAACGTCTATCGCTCGGTCCATATTCGGTGATCGACGACGTCGCGAGTATCATTCGAGCGAGACGACGAGATCGGTTCCATCGCGTCGTCGATACCGGGTCGGCTCACCCCGGACGACTTCGAACACGTCCAGCCGGATCACCAGCCTGCCGGGGCCGATCGTCGCCCGGAGGACGGGTCCGCGACTCGTCACGACGACGTACGGCGGTGCAGGGACCGGCGACGCGGAGAGTGCGTGTCCCGTCGCGTCCACGGCGTCGGCGAGTACTCGGGGCAGCCGGGACGCCACGCCTCGCTTCTCGAGGACGGTCTGAAACGGATCGACGACGGCGGTTCGATCGCTCGTCGCTTCGCGGTTCCACGAGGCCGCGACCGCGTCTGCACAGGCGTCGACGGCCTCGAGGACATCCTCGTGCTCGCGTTCGATCCGACGACGGGCGGCTGTGACGACTGCTGACACGTGCGACGGTGTCGCGGCGACGGACAAAACGCTCCCGGATCGTCGCGATGGCTTCGGTGCCTTTACGGTCTGTTGTGATTCGGTACCGGCGATCGCTCGAACGGGGCAGCGATCACCGGTACCACGGTACAACGATCCGTATCGAGGCGTCGCCGGAGACACTCGTTCTCAGAACTCGGTCGCGCCGATCCACGACTCGTCGCTGCAGTATCGACACTCGAACGCCGTCTCGTACTCCCTGCAGCGCCGGTGGAGCTCGCGCCCGCACGTGTCACAGGACGTGAGATCCGTCGGATCGATGCGGCCGTTGCATATCGTACAGCGGTTGCCAATTCTCATGTATCTTGTTACCACCTCCCGTTCTCCAGTCGCCATCCACCGGGCCTGGACATAAACGTACGGACTCGGTGCTTGCCGGACAGGTCAGTTTCGACGGCAACGGATCACCGCGAGCCGTTCGATTCAAGGGCGTTGCCCTCCCTCTTCGAGGGCATGAACGAGACGCGCCGACGGGTCCTCGAGGAACTCGCGGATGGCCCCGTCACCGGTCCCGAGATCGCCGACGCGCTCGACGTCTCGCGGGCGGCAGTCTGGAAGCACGTCGAAGCGCTTCGAGACGCCGGCTTCGAGATCGAGAGCCGTACCGACGGCTACGAACTCGTCGACGTGACGGGGTACAACGGGCCGACGATCGAGTACGGCCTCGAGGCTCCGTTTACGATCGAGTACCACGAGACAATCGCGAGTACGAACGACCGGGCACGCGAACTGGCGGCCGAGGGTGCCGAAGACGTCGTCGTTCTCGCGAACGAACAGACGGGCGGACGCGGTCGCCTCGATCGCCGCTTTGACTCGCCGCCAGGGGGCGTCTGGGTGAGTATCGTCTGTCGACCCGACATCCCCCCCGTCCGCGCACCGCTTTTCACCCTCGCCGGGGCGGTGGCGATCGCGCGGGCAGTCCGGGAGGTCGGCGTCGACGCCCGGATCAAGTGGCCCAACGACGTCGTCGTCCCGGTTGGCGAGGACGGCGAGTACCGAAAGCTCGCGGGCATCCTCACCGAGATGGAAGGCGAGGCCGACCGGGTCACGTGGCTCATCGTCGGCACCGGTATCAACGCGGACATCGCGTCTGAGGAGCTTCCCGAGGGGGCGACCAGCGTCCGCGACGAGGTCGGCCCGTTCGACCGGCGGGTCTTCGTCCAGCGGCTGCTCGAGACGTTTCACGAGTACCGCGACCTCGAGGGCGTCCTCGAGGACTGGCGTGACCTCTCGCTGACGCTCGGCCAGCGCGTCCGGGTCGAGCTGCCGGACGGCGAGATCGAAGGTGACGCAGTCGAGATCGCAGACGGTGGTGCACTCGTCGTCGAGACCGAAGACGACCGGGTACAGGTGTCTGCGGGCGACTGTGAACACCTCCGGCCGACGTGACCGCTCTCACTCCACCGTCGCCCGTGGGTCGGCCGGCACGTCCTCGAGGTCGCTCTCGTCGACGGTGATCGTCAGGACGGGCACTGGAGCCGACCGAACGACCCGCTCGGTGACGCTGCCGAGCAACAGCCGATCGATGCCACCGCGGCCGTGCGTTCCCATCACAACGAGGTCACAGTTCCAGGCCGTAGCTTCCTCGACGATGACCCGACTCGGCGATCCCTCGAGAATCGCCGTCTCCACTGGCACGTCCTCGACTACCTCTTCGACTCGCGCAACGGCCTCCTGGCCTTCGTCACGGAGCGTGGTGACGATTCCGTCCCAGGACGTTTCCATCGGTAACCCGCCGTAGCTTGCCGTATTGACGACGTACACCGCGCGGATCGTCGCGTCGTGAGCGCTGGCGAGATCGGCCGCGTACTCGATCGCCCGCTCGACTTCCGCCGATCCGTCGGTCGGGACGAGAACCCGATCGAACATTGATACCATGTCTCATATTCTCACGGTAGAACAAAAGCGTTGGTGCACGAGCGACGAGATCCTGGCCCTCACGCGGGAACGACGACCTCGCGGACGTCGGCGACGCCTGCGCGTCTGACGACCGCCCGGACGGGATCGATCGCACCCGAGAGGTTGTTCGAGTCGCCGTCGAGTACCACCAGTCGCGCCTCGGCCCCGGGTTCGACGACGCCGTACTCGAGACCGACGATCTCGGCACCGTTGACCGTCGCCATCCGGAGGACCTCGCGCGCCGAGAGGTCGGAGAGCTTCGAGAGCGTGGCCATCTCGCGGAACATCGATGGCGAGTTGAGCATGACGTTGTCGGTTCCTAACGCGACGGTCGTCCGTGCCGTCAGCTCCTCGACGGGCGACACCCCGACGTCGGTGACCAGGTTCGATCGCGGACAGACGACGACGGGCACGCCTCGATCCTCGATCCGATCCAGGTGGATCGGCTCGGGGTGAACGACGTGGACCAGAAAGTCCGGATCGAGGTCCAGCGCCGGATTGATGTCGCTTGCGTCGACCTCTCCGGCGTGGATACCGAAGGGTTTGCCCGCCTCGCGGGTCGCCGTCCGTTCGCGATCGAAGCTGTCGTCGTTGGCTCCGCTCGCGCCGAAGCCGTCGCCTTCTTTCATCGCGTCGATCGAGCCGCGGGCGAACGCGAGCGCCTCGACGTCCAGCCCGCGTGCGGCCTCCCGGAGCGCCCGAACGCCGACGACACCACCCTCGCGAAAGTCCAGGCAGGCCGCCGTTCCACCCTCGAGCATGTAGCGCAACGACCGACGCATCGCGCCGACGAGTTCCTCGCGGGACGTCTCCCGCAGTAGCCGGTGTTTGAGTCCGTCCGGCGGCGCGACGAGTTCCTCGAGGCTCAAGCCGCCGCCGGCTTCCTTCGCGATCGAGTCTCCGACGTGAGTGTGGGCGTTGACGAACGCCGGCACCACGAGGTCGTCGCTCTCGACGGACGTCTCCTCGATGCGATCGATGCGTCCGTCGTCGTCGATCACGACGCGACCCTCGACGGGCTCGAGCTCTCGCCCTCGGAGGATCGTCCCCGCACGTTCCATACCCCCGATTTCGGCGCCAGTCCCTTGAACGCGTCGTCACTCGAGGAACTGATCGAGCGTCGCGTACAGCCCGTCCCGGGTCTCGCTCACGAGCGGGCCGTCGATCTCCAGCCCGAGGACGCTGACTGCGGCCTGGCCGACTCGTTTCCGGACGTCGGCCGGCGAGTAGACGCCGAGTCGCCACTGGGAGTACTGAGCCGCCCGCAGGGCGTCGACCAGCGGCGACTGGTGGCCGAGCCGTCGCATCTCGCCGTTGACCAGCACCCGGCTCGTCGACTCCGTCATCGACGGCCTGTCGGGGACGTCGAGGATGACGGCCGCTTCGTCGACCGCAGCCTCGCTCGCGATCTCGCGCTCGAACGTCCGAACGGCGTCGTGGTCGGCCTCGATGATCCCGCCGGGGACGTCGTCGATCTCGGCCCAGACTGCCCGCTTGTAGAGGTCTCGCTCGTCGAGGCGTCTCGAGAACTCGCTCGTCCGATCGCTCGAGCGCAAGGCGACGATCAGGTCGTGGTCGTCCATGCGCTGGAGCGTCGCCGCGTCGACGTCGGTCTCGAGCAGCTGTTCGCTCGCCCGTCGGAGCATCGCCTTGCTGATCCGGGCGACGCTGTGGTTGTACACCGTCGGGTTCATCAGCGCCCGCGCGACGAGTAAGCTCTCTGCCGTCTGGACGTTGCCTTCCGCGAGGACGAGTTCGCCGTCGACGAACGTCAGCTCACGGACGAGCCGGCCGTGGTCGATCGTCCCGTAGGGGACGCCCGTGTGGTGGGCATCCCGTACGAGATAGTCCATCCGGTCGACGTCGAGCTCGCCCGAGACCAGCTGGCCGAATCGGCCTTCGCCCGCGACCAGATCCGCGACCGCGTCGGGATCGAGGTCGTGTTCGCGTAACACCTCGCCGACCTGGCCCGACGCGAGCAGTTTGTGGACGTCGTCGTGGTACCGCCCCGTTCGACGGTAGGTTAGCTCCTCGAGGTTGTGGCTGAACGGTCCGTGACCGACGTCGTGTAAGATTGCCGCCGCACGAATCCGTTCCGCCTGGATCCCCTCGACGCCGAGGTGATCGAGTGCCGAACACGCGAGGTGGTAGACGCCCAGGCTGTGTTCGAACCGGGTGTGATTCGCCGACGGGTAGACGACCGAGACGGTGCCGAGCTGGCGTATCCCCCGCAGCCGCTGGACGGCGGGTGTATCCAGCAGGTCTCGAGCGATGCCGTCGACCCGGATGTGGTCGTGGACGCTGTCCTTGATGTGTTTCATTGCCGGGGTTTCGGCGGTTTCGTACAAAAACCGTCGCCCGGTCACGGTCGGGACGACGCGCACAGCTCTCGATCAGCCGAGCCGCGAGAGCTCGACCCACTCGCCTCGCGTGTCGCTCAGATCGATCGCCGCGAGGACGCGCTGGGCGGCCAGCCCGTCGGCGAACCCCGGCTCGAACGCTCGATCCTCGTCGATCGCCCGCAGAAACTCGTAGTTCTCGTGGACGAAGGTGTGTTCCCACCCCAGCACGTGCCCCGGCGGCCACCAGCGGTCGACGTAGGGATCGTCGGCGTCGGTGACGAGAATCGTCTCGTAGCCCCGATCGCCCTCGCGGAGGAGTTCGAGTTCGTTCAGCCGCTCGAGCGAGAAGCGAAGACTCCCCGCCGAGCCGTGGATCTCGATCGTGTGGTCGTTCTTGTGGCCCCTCGCGAACCGCGAGGCCTCGAGGGTGCCCATCGCCCCGGTTGCGAACTCGAGCTGAGCGGAGTAGGCGTCGTCGACCGTCACCGGCCGCGTCTCGTCGTCGCCGGCAACGGGTCGCTCGTCGACGAACGTCTGCAGGTGACCGCTCACGCGTTCGATCTCGCCCGCGAGGTCGTCGTCGCCGACGAGAAACCGCAGGAGGTCCACGGTGTGCGAACCGAGATCTCCGAGCGCGCCCGACCCGGCCAGTTCCTCGTCGGTTCGCCAGGACCAGGGTTCGTCGGGATCGACGAGCCAGTCCTGCAGGTAGCGACCGCGGACGTGGTGGATGTCGCCCAGTTCGCCCGCCTCGAGCAGTTCTTTGGCGTGCTGGATCGCCGGCACGAACCGGTAGTTGAACGCCGCGCCCGCGGGAACGTCGGCCGCGACGGCCGCCGCTGCCATCCGTTCGGCCCCCTCGAGCGTCGGTGCGAGCGGCTTCTCACAGAGCACCGGCGTGTCGGCCTTCAGCGCGGCGATCGAGGGCTCGACGTGGACGTGATTCGGCCCGAGGTTGTAGAAGACGTCGACGTCGTCGACAACGTCGCGCCAGTCGGTAGCGACCTCGGTAAAGCCGAGCCGGTCGGCGGCGGACTCGAGTGCATCCTCGTCACGGCCCACGAGCACGCGCCGTTCGACGTCGGGCGCGTCGGGGAAAAACGTCGGGAGCCGTGCGAGCGCGTTCGCGTGTGCCTTTCCCATGAACCGGTAGCCCAAGACGCCGACCTCGAGAGTCATGAAACGGGCGTCATCGAGCAGGTAGTTAGCGTTTGGCCCGACGACGTCGCGACACGCCGAGAACGGGGATCAGTCGCCCGCGGGCGTCGGCGCGCCCCGGTCAATCTCGAGGCCCTCGTCGAGTTCTTCCTCGACGTTGCGGGCGGCCTCGACCATGTTCGCCATCTTGCCGTAGGCGACCTCCCGGGGCAGCAGCTTCACGCCACAGTCCGGCGAGACGACGAGCTGTTCGGGCGGAACGACCTCGAGACCTTTCAAAATGTTCTCTTCGATCTGTTCGACCGATTCGACCTCGGCGACGTGGACGTCGGTGACGCCGAGTGCCAGATCGGCGGTGAACTCGGGGTCTTTGAAGACGTCGAGCTGTTCGTAGTCGCCGTTTGCGAGCTCTAAGTCGAACTCGTCGACGGGGAACTCGAGAATTTCGGGGTAGATGCGCGAGTAGTCGCCGTAACAGACGTGCAGCCCGATGCGCACGTCCTCGGGGATGTCGGCGACGATGCGCTCTAAACACTCGCCGACGATGGCGTGGTCGTCGGGCGTGGTCGCGAGTGCGGGCTCGTCGATCTGGATGTAGCGAGCGCCGGCGTCGACGAGCTTTTCGATCTCCTCGTTGACGAGGTCGGCGAGCGCGTAAGCGAGTTCCGCGTCGTCCTCGTAGGCCTCGTTGAACGACCAGCTCGCCAGCGTGTACGGACCGGTGATCGGTACCTTCACGGGACGGTCGGTGGCGCTTGCGGTGAACTCGTACTCGTCGACGAGCCAGGAGTCGGTGTACTCGACGTCGCTGACGACGCTTGGCTTGTCGAAGTAGTTGTGTCCCCACACCTTCACGGGGCCGTTGAACTCGTAGCCCTCGATCCGGTGGGCGAAGAACTCGACCATCTCGTTTCGGCGCATCTCGCCGTCGACGACGGCGTCGAGTCCGGCACGCTCGTGTTCGGCGGTGATCAGGCGGGCGGCGTCGTCTTTGGCCTCCTGCCAGTCCTCGGCGTCGAAGTCGTGGTCGGGGTCCTCGTACAGCTCTTTCGCGCGGTTGAGCCACTTCGGCTTCGGGTACGAGCCGACGACGGTCGTCAGCAGGAAGTGGTCGTTGTCGTGATCGTCTGGTCGGAACTGGTCTTTGTCGGTCATGCCGTGGTCACCTCCGCGAGGTCTGCGGCCTCTGCAAGAACGGCGAGTTTCTGCTGGAACTTGCTGTAGGGCAGGTAGAACGTCTCGGTGTTCGTCGTCAGGTAGGCCGTCTCGAACTCGGAAACGGGGATCTGATCGAAGACCCACTCGGCGCGGTCACGGATCGCCTCGGGGTCCTCGACCAAGGTGTTCTGGCCGTCGGCGAGGCCGAGTGCGATGCTGTCGGCAGCGCCGTACTCCTGGATGTTGTAGCGGTTGTCGTCCTGCTCGGTCACGAAGTCGAAGCCGACGGCGTCGACGTCGGCGTCGAGTAAGTGGGCGTAGACCTTCTCCTCGAGGGCGTCCCAGTACGGCTGGACGACGACGTCGGCGTCCGTGGCGGCCGCGACGGCGTCGATCGCCTCGCTCGCCCGTTCGTCCTCACCGTCGCCGGGTGCGTCGGTGGCAAGCGAGGGCTCGAGCAAGAACAGCGTCTCGTGGGCGGGGAAGGCCTCGGCCTCGCCGGCGAGGAACTCGGCCACCGCGGCGAGAAAGTCGGCGTCGTCGCCGTAGTGCTCGTCGGTCGCGAGGTCGGCGAGCGAGTACGGCCCCGGCAGGACGGCTCCGAGCTCGTCGGTCAGTTCGCTCGCGGCCTCGAGCTCGCTTGCGACGTCGCCCGAGAACTCGAGGTCGCCGGTGACGACGGGGTCGCGATAGAAGTTGTTGTTGTCGTAGTAGCGGACGATGCCGCGGGTCTCGACGTTGTCGTGGACGGCGAGTGGGTGTGCGAGCATGTCGTCCCAGCGCAGCTGGCCCTCGACGACGAGGTCGAGGCCGGCCTCGGCCTGTACGCCGATCACTTCTTCGCGAGCGCGCTCGTACGCCGCGGTGATCTCCTCGCCCTCGTCACCGCTGATGAGGTCGCCTTTCTGGTGACCTTTCAGGTCCGAAAGGTCGTCTTTCGCCCAGTCCGGGAGCGGAAACAGCCCCGGTGTGGTCGAGACGTAGTCGGTCATTCGTGAGAGCGGCTAGGCTATGCCGATGCTTAATATTTACCATCTTCGCGAATACGTGTGAGTAATTATGGCTGACGGAACGGTGCCGGCAGCGACTCACGGTACCAACAACAAGACGGTGAGCGTCTCGAACGGAAACGACTCGTCTTCGAGCGCGACGGCGCTAAAGCCCGCCTCGCTCGCCCGCTCGACGACCGTCTCGACGCCCGTGAGGCTACTGACGAGCAGGTAGACGACGCCCTCGGGTGCGAGGACGCGACCGACAGTCTCGAGGAACGGGTCGATGATCTCTCGGCCCGACTCGCCACCGGAGAGGGCGACCTCCATCCAGTCGTCCCACTCCGTGTCGGGGTCGGTCGGGAGATACGGCGGGTTGAAGACGACCGCATCGAACGTGTCGTCGGCAAACGGCGAGACGAGGTCCGCACGGACGGCCTCGAGCCCCCGTTCGCGAGCCTGTCGACACGCGTGTGGATTGAGATCCGAGGCGACCACGCGAGCACCCGTCTCGGTCGCGATTCGCTCTGCGACGTAGCCCGAGCCGGTGCCGACCTCGAGGATGGACTGGTCTCCGTCGATTCGCTCGCAGGCGACGGTTGCGAGAAGTTCCGAATCCTCGGCGGGTTCGTACACGGCGGTTTCGAGACCCCGTCGCTCGGCGAGGTCCACTGTTACTCACCTCCCGGAGACGTCGTCGACGGCCCCGCGGATCGTTTTGCGTCGTCCGACGCTCGCCGTTCGCCGACGTCGACCTCCGTTCCGTCTCGATGCGAGAGTTCCCGCTGTGGATACGGAATCCCGATCCCCTCGTCGTCGAACCGGGTCTTGATCGCGTCGATCGCGGCCGTCCGGGCCCGCGAGCGTTTCGGCGCCGTCGGCTCGTCGATCCAGAACCGGACCCCGAGTACCACCGCCGAGTCGCCGAACTGCTTGGTGACGACGCCGGGGTTTGGGTTCGACACCGCGTCGTCGACGTCTGCAAGTGCCTCGAGTGCGATCTCACGAGCGTACTCGACGTCAGCCTCGTAGTCGATCCCGACGTCGACCTCGAGTCTGAGCTGCCCGTTCGCCGACCGGTTCGTCACCATGCTCGAGCCGACCAGGTCGTTCGGTATCTCGACGTACTCGCCGTCGAAGGTTCGAATGCGTGTGTTGACGATCGAGATGTCGGTGACGATTCCCTCCCGCTCGTCGATCTCGACCCAGTCGCCGACCTCGAACGGACGGGCGAACATCAACACGAAGCCGGCGATCAACGCGCCGAGCGTCTGGCGGGCGGCCATACCGACGACGATGCCGAGGAAGCCGGCCCCGACGAGCAAGCCGCCGAGGTCGTCCGTCCAGACACTCAAGACGATTACTAGAGAAGCCCCCCACAGCACCACCTGACTGACCCGGTGAGTGACCTCGTGTTGATGCTGGCTCACGGCCGCCGAGGACTCGAGTAGTTCCCGTAGCACGCGCTTGAGAAAGCGGGCGACGATGTACGTCCCGACGAGAACGACGAACGAGACGATCAGCCTGGCGACGAAGTCCCCGCCCAGGTCGCGTTCTGCGTACATCTGCTGGACCTCGCCGGTCTGGCCCCAGACGCCGAGGGTCACCGACAGCCCCACGACGAACGTGCCAAGGAGCACGACCGTCGTCACGATGTCGGCGTACAGCGGCCGGATCCGCTCGTTGAGCCACCGCTGGAGCGTCTGGGAGGCGAGCAATACGAACACCATCGCCCCGACCGCCAGGGCGGTCACCGCGAGTCGCTGGTTCGTCGTCGCGAACTGCTCCGACAGCCAGTCGAGTGCGGAAAGCGGCTCGAGCATCGGATCACTCGCCCGGGAGGAGAGCGCCCACGGTTGTGTATCCGTCGATCGCCGGTTCGGTCACGCGTCCTCGGGACGGCCGACCTCGGCAGCGAGTGCGGCGAGTTCGGCGAACTCCGTCGGCGTCACCGCACCGGCACGCTTTGCGAGCAGCTCCTCGCCGGCCGCCTCGACGACGGCGTCGGGCTCGTCAAGTCCCGAGATGTGAGCCGTGTTCCGGATCGCGTTTCGCATCGTCTTTCGACGCTGGGTGAAACAGGCTTTGACGAACCGCAGGAAAAACGCCTCGTCGTCGACGTCGTACTCGGGGTCGCGCGGCGTCGTCCGGACGACGGCGCTCTCGACGGCCGGCGGCGGCGAGAACGCTTCCTTCGGCACCGGCTCGACGAGCTCGACGGCCGCGTAGTGCTGGGCCGACACTGACAGCCGTCCGTACTCGTCCTCGCCCGGCTCGGCGACCATTCGCTCGGCGAACTCCTTCTGGAACATCAACACGAGCGGACACTTCGTGGGCAGCAGCCGGAAGGCGATCTCGCTCGAGACGCCGTAGGGCAGATTCGAGACTGACGCGGTAAAGTCGGGGAGCTCGACCTCGAGGGCGTCACCCTCGAGGACCGTCAGTTGTCCGGCGTCGATCTCGTCGGCGAACTCCTCGCGCAGAAACGCCACCAGATCGGGGTCGCGCTCGACGGCGGTCACCTCGTCAGCGATCGCGAGCAACCGGTCTGTCAGCGCACCCGTCCCCGGTCCGATCTCGAGGACGTGGTCCGGGTCGTCTCCCTCGAGGTAGGTCGGGAGTCGATCGAGCACCCGGTCGTCGACGAGAAAGTGCTGATCGCGGTCCGGATCGCCTCGGACGCCGGCACGGGCGAGCAGCCCGTCTGGATCTCTCATCGGGCGCGGCTACGGCGTCGATCGGCGTAAACGCACCGTCTTTTCGTCGCCGGCCAGCTCACTCGCTGTCGTTTTCCTGGCGTCCGACGAACGTCTTGTACTTCAGATCCTCCTCGCGTAGCTCCTCTAAGATGCGTTCGACGAGCACGTCGGCGGGGTCGTGCAGTCCCGAGATGCGCTCTTCCATCTCTGCGAAGCCCTCGAACGGCTTTCGCTTTCGTTCTTCCAGAATGGCGTTTCGAAGCTTCTTGCCGATTCCCGGCAGAAGGTTCAGCTGGTGGAGTCGTAGCGTGATCGGCTGGGCGTCGTTGTAGAAGTCGACGAACCGTTGTTCCTCTTCCTCGACTAAGTCTTTGACGACGTACTCGAGTTCCGACTGGGCACCCGAGGAGAGCTCCTCGTACTCGACGGGCTGGCAGTCCTCGACGACGTCGCGCTCGGATTCGGGCTCGACGACGACGTGGGTCCCGATCGTGAGCCGGGTGTCCTCGTCGAATGCGACCTCATAGAGCGTGAAGTCCTCGACGTCCATCGCGTATCCGGCGGGAGACTTCTCGTACTGGGGCCGGCTATCGTCCGACAGTCCATGTGGAAGGTAATCGAGTACGACTGCACGTCGACGGTCCGTCCCGTCGCTGTCCGAATCGGTCATTGATGCTGGATACGGCGACGGCATACTTAAAGAGTCGGCCCCGTCTCAGACGTACTGGGCGACGACGTCGAGAATCTCGTCCAGTTCCTCGCCCGACAGGGAGTACCGCTCCTGGGCGTAGACCGCGCGCAGTTCGTCCCGATCCTGGGGGAGCAGGTTGGTTATCTTGTAGGCGGTCGGCTCGTCGACTTTCTCGAGTTCGAGCAGGTCGCCGACGAGCTGTTGGGCCTCCTCGGGATCGAGGACGGCAAAGCGATTGACGTGTTCGATAGCCCGTGCGAGTTCGTAGCGAAGCTCGCGGTCTTCCTCGAGAGCACGCTCTGTTTCGATGTCGGCGAGCAGCTCTTTCGTCTCCGAGACCGTCAGGAACTCCTCGTCGACGATCTCCTTGAAGATTGTCATTCCTGAGCGCGCAGGTGAGCCGCGGTGACGATCAGGGTCTTGTCCTTGCCGCCGTCGTTGATCTGCACTTTAAACGCGTCACCCTGTCGACCGACGACTTCACCCGTCATCCCGTCGAATCGGGGGTGAAAGCGGCCGTCGGGGATGCTCGGGTCGATCGTGAGGTGGACGTTCTGTCCCTCCTCGTACTCCTGGATCGCACGCTGTGGCGGGGACGTGCCACGCTCTCGAGGATCGTTCGCGAGTTTGTTCCGGGTTCCCTGACGAGGTCCATTAGACTTCGGCATAGTCGTACGACCCTCTTGTCCGGTGATGGTTATAAAACGCACGTTCCACGGCGATCACTCGGTAGCGGCCTCGCGGACCGTCTCCCAGCGTCCCTTCGACTCGAGGTGTGACTGGAGTTCGTCGGCGTACTCCTGCGTGAGCGTTTCGGCGGCCTCGCGTTCGGCCTCGTAGGCGTCCTCGTCGTCCTCGCCCATCCCCAGTGCGCCCTTTATCGTATCGACGACGCCACCGCCGCTCGAGCGATCCGGCCCCTCGGCCGTCCCTCCCATCGCGCCGGTCTGTTGTCGTACGTTCTCGAGTTCCGGCAGAATCTGTTCTACCTTCTCGGTGTTGGCGACGATGCGTGCCTGGTCGGGGTCGTCAGGGTGTTCGATCTCGAACTCCGTCGCGGTCATGATGAGGCTCCACTCCTGATTCGAGAAGCGAGAGTTTCTGACCCGCGAGGAAAACTCCTGATCGACGGCCATCCGTTCGCCGACGATCGTATCGGTCCAGGAGGTATCGCTCATGCGCGTGCGTTCGCCCGGTGGCAGTATCAGGGTTTCCCCGGTCCGGACCGTCACCGAGAGAGGGCCGAATCTACGCGTTCTCGAGGCCGGGTTCGGGCAACAGCTCGAACCGACCGCAACACTGCAAGCAGAGTCCGAGTACCAGCGAGCCCAGAAACAGCGCCAGCAGCGTCGGCCGTCCCTCGAGTCCGACCGCGAGCACGACGGCGCCACCGACCCACGCGAGCCAGCCGAGCGCCTCCCAGAGGCGTCCGTCGTAGACGCGCCAGACCGCACACGAGAGAACGAATCCGCCGAGCAACGCCGCGAGCACCGCCGGTTCGAGCGCGACTGACCACGCCGTCGCGGCGAACCCGACGAACCCGACCACGGCGACGGCGTCTAGCCGATCCATCGTCTCGAACGATCGCGCTGCGACGAAAAACGCCTATCGGTTCGCGAGCGCCCCGGCTACCGCTCGCCCTGCGCGTCGCCGTCGCGTCTCGACTCGCTTGAGACGGATTGCGGTAACCGCTTACCGGGGAAACCGCAAGATGAGTCGCGGTTGCCCCGGAACGGACGTACAGCAGTCAGTACGAACCGTCACTACCCCCTGTCACACGGGTTGATGCCGACGAGCTGGTAGATGGGACACAGCTGTATCGCCCCGGTTCCGACCAGGACGACGCCGGCGACCAGTGCCACTGCTCCGGCGGTGACGCCGAACTCGAGGACGCCGGCGACGGCGGCGACCCCGGCCGCTATCAGTACCACGCCGAGTGCGAGTCGGACCGTACGGTCGATCGAACACACGTTCGTTTCCATACGCTATTCCCGTCCCGTGCACTCGGAATAACCGTTGTGGTACACGCGTCGAAAGCCCGTGGCTCATACTGCCGGACGTACGTCGTGAACGAGTCTCGCCGCCCTGGGGGTGGCGAGGATCTTCACACAGTTACGTCCGATAGTATCAGCACCCTCGCGGCTCGACTGCGCGTCGGGATCAGTCGTCGCCCGGAACCGAGGCTGGCAGTCGCGACTCGAGTCGATCGAAGTCGGCGAGAAACGTCTCGAGGATCTCTCGGGTGACGTGGGGCATACAGACGATTCGGAGTTCGTTCGCGCCGGTTCGGGAGATGCGCCAGCCGTCCATCCGAAGCGCCTCGAACAACGAGCCCGGAACGGATGCGGCCACGATCGGCAGCTCGGGCTCGACGACGGGGTAGCTCCGGTTTCGCAACTCCCTCGCGAGCCACTCGGCATTTTCCTGTGAGCGTTCGTACTGGGCGTGGTAGCCATCGGGCCACAGCTCGTCGATCGCCGCGACCGCACTCGCGACGCCCGCGCCCGATCGGGTGCCGGTGAGCGTCGCCTGCGAGGTCGACTCGAGGTAGGGTGTGTCGACGGCGAGTTCGTCGAGCAGGTCGTCGTCGCGGACGAGCAACCCGCCCGCGGGAACCGCAGCCTGGCCCATTTTGTGGGGATCGATCGTCAGCGTGTCGACGGCGGCGTGTGAGAAGTGCCACTCGTGGTCGGTAAACGGCAGGACGAACCCGCCCCAGGCGGCGTCGACGTGAAAGAGCGCGCCGACGTCTTCGGCGACTCCCCCGAGGGCGGGGATCGGATCGACGCGGCCGTACTCGGTCGAACCCGCGACGCCGACGACGAGTGCCGTCTCCTCGTCGACGGCCTCTTGGGCCGCTGCGAGATCGATCCGGCGGTCGTCGTCGACGGGGACGACGCGCAACTCGACGCCCAGCAGGTTCGCCGCCTTCCGGAAACTGAAATGACCCGATTCGGACATGACGACGTTCGGCGTCTCCGTCTCGGCGCGGTTGCGGGAGATCCGGACGGCCTGGATGTTCGCTTCCGTGCCGCCACTCGCGACGTAGCCGTGGGGATCGGCGAGGCCAGCGATCTCGCCGAGTCGGTCGATGACCTCATCCTCGAGGTCCGCGACGGTCGGATAGGAGCCGGGATCGCCAGGGTTCGTCGCGAGAAACCGTTCGGCCGCCTCGCGCGCCGCCGGGTGTGGGTCGGTACACATCGAAGAGAGCACCCGGTCGAACGCCTGCGGCTCGGCCTGCATACCACGTCAAATGGGGGTCACCGGTTTATTCGTTGCGTTTGACGCATTCGAATCGCCGTCGAACCTGGCAGGACTCGAGTCGCTCGAGACGAGTTTCGGAGACGCCGGAACTACCGGACGGAGTCGAGCAACAGTTTCTGTTCGACGCGTTTGACCTCGTGTTGGACGTCACGAACCGCGTCGATGTTCGCGGAGATCGAGCTGACGCCCTCGTTGACGAGGAACCGGACCATCTCGGGTTTCGAGCCGGCCTGGCCACAGATGCTCGTGTCGACGTCGTGCTCGCGGCAGGTCTCGATGACGTCGCCGATCAGCGCGAGGACGGCAGGGTGGAGTTCGTCGAAACGGTCGGCGACGTTCTCGTTGTTGCGATCGACCGCCAGCGTGTACTGGGTGAGGTCGTTCGTCCCGAACGAGGCGAAGTCGATGCCTGCCTCGGCCATCTCCTCGACGCCGAGTGCCGCGGCAGGAGTCTCGATCATCACGCCCCAGCTGCGTTTTGCGGGATCGATGCCCGACTCTTTCAGTAGTTCCTTTGCGCGGTAGACGTCCTCGGCGTCGTTGACCAGCGGGAACATGATCTCGACGTTGTCATAGCCCATCTCGTAGAGCCGGCCGAACGCTTCGAGTTCGTGGGCGAAGACGTCGGGTTTGTCGAGGCTGCGCCGAATGCCACGGTAGCCGAGCATCGGGTTGTGTTCGTCGGGTTCGTCTTCGCCACCCTCGAGCTGGCGGAACTCGTCGGTGGGGGCATCGAGCGTGCGCACGCGGACCGGTCGTGGGTAGAACTCGTCTGCGACCTCGCGGACGCCGTCGACGAGTTCGCTCACGTAGGCGTCTACGCCCTCGGTCTCGATGATCCGCTCGGGCGTTTTGTCCTGCGAGAGGATCATGTGCTCCGTCCGCAGGAGGCCAACGCCGTCGGCTCCCGTCGCTGCCGCCCGCTGGGCGGCCTCGGGGATCGAGACGTTGACTTTGACCTCGGTCGCGGTCATCGGCTTGACCGGCGACTCGGGCCGGACCTCCTCGACCGGATCGTGGCCGGTGTCGCTCACGTCGGCTCCCTCGCGGATTGCGCCTTTGTCGCCGTCGAGGGTGACGATCTGGCCGTCGGTGAGGACCTCCGTCGCGGTTCCCGCGCCGACGACGGCCGGCACACCGAGTTCCCGGGAGACGATCGCGGCGTGGCTCGTCATCCCGCCTTCGTCGGTGACAATGCCGGCGGCTCGTTTCATCGCAGGCACCATATCCGGCGTCGTCATCTCGGTGACGATGATGTCGCCCTCGCCGACCTTGTCGAGCTCGTCGAGCTTGCCGACGATCCGTGCCGGTCCCGTTACCGCTCCCGGGCTCGAGCCCAGACCGTTGACGATGACGTTGCCCGTGCCGTCCCCACCCGACTCGGCGGTCGCCGTGCCGGCCCCGTCGGTGAGGCCCTCGGCGGCGTCGACCGCCCCTGCGTCGGCTGCGGCTTCGTCCTGGTCGCTGATCGTCGTGATCGGGCGAGATTGGAGCATGTAGACGTCGCCGTCGCCGAATTGCAGCCGGCTGCCGGATGAGCTTCGCTCGTCGCTGTCGGCGATCGCCCACTCGACGTCCTGGGGTTCGTCGTAGTGGTCCTCGACGAGTTCGCCGAGTTCGACGAGGGCTTCGATCTCGTCGTCGCTGAGCACGCGCTCGTCGCGTCTCTCCTCGGGAACCTCGCGTTCGACGGTCGCACCGGTTTCCTCGTCTTTGACGTGCATCACCTTCTTGTCGGCGACGGTGACGTCGACGCTCCCGTCCTCGCGGGAGACGACGTAGTTGTCCGGCGAGACGGCACCGGAGACGACCGCCTCACCGAGTCCCCACGCGGCTTCGAGGATCATCGTCGGCTCGCCCGTCGAGGGGTGGCTGGTGAACATTACGCCGGATTTCTCGGCCTCGACCATCTGCTGGACGACGACCGCGATGTTGACGGCGTCGTGGTCGAAACCCTGCTCGTTGCGGTAGTAGATCGCCCGCTGGGTAAACAGCGACGCCCAACACTGCCGGACCCGATCGAGCAGATCGTCCTCGGTGACGTTGAGAAACGTCTCCTGCTGGCCGGCGAAGGAGGCGTCCGGCAGGTCCTCGGCGGTCGCCGACGAGCGCACGGCGACGAACGCCTCGCCGTCGCCGACCTCGCGGTACGCCTCGAGGATCTCCTCGCGTAACGCCTCGGGAAAGGGTGTCTCCTCGATGAGCTGCTGGGCGCGATCGGCCGCCGCCGACAGCGCCTTCGAGTCGTCGACGTCGACGTCGACGGCCGCGAACAGCTCCTCGTCGATCTCGGCTTCTTCGATGAACGTGCGATAGGTCCCGGCCGTGACCACGAACCCGGGCGGGACGGGCAATCCCGCCCCCGTAAGCTCGCCCAGGGATGCGCCTTTGCCGCCGACCGTCTCGAGGTCGTCGGCCCCGATCTCGTCCAGCCAGAGTACAGCCATCTGTATGTGGATGGAGTGCAATCCGGATAAAGAACCTTGCGACCGCCGCTCAATATTTCTCACTCGAATACGGGTTAATTCCTGAAATCCCGTGCGTTCGTGTGTTATCAGATCGTTTCACGCTTCGAGAATGGCTTCGTCTTCGGCGGCCGGCACGATCAGTCGTCCGTCGAGGACGATAACGCCGCGGCCGCCGACGCTGACCTCGCCGCCGACTCGCACTCGGACGGTTCCCGGCCGGTCGAGGTAGTGACCCTGCTCGAGTCGCAGTTCGGTGGCCGACTCGTTCGCGTCGGCACCGTCCTGACCCTCGCCCTCGAGTGCGCCATAACGGGTCAGATACGCGCCGACGGCACCGCTTGCCGTCCCCGTGACCGGATCTTCTGGCACACCCACACCGGGCGCGAACATCCGCCCGTGAAGGGTCGAGTCGGCCTCGAGCGTGTCGAACGTAAAGAGATAGAGCCCGGTCGCGTCGACGGTTTCAGAGAGGGTTTCGATCGCGGCCGGATCCGGCTCGGCGTTGCCGACGTCGGCGAGGTACGTGACGGGAACCATCAGAAACGGGAGGCCGGTCGAGGATACTGCAAGCGGCAGATCCGCGCTGGCTCCCTCGAGTGCCGCCTGCTCGACGCCGACGGCCTCGGCGACCCGGTCGTAGCCGACGTCGACCTCGCGGATCGTCGGCCGATTCTGCGTCATCCAGACCGTGCCGTCGTCTTCGATCTCGATCTCTACGATTCCCACGTTCGTCTCGAGCGTCGTGGTGCCGGCCTCGAGATCGCCTTCCGCGTGGAGGTGGGCGAGCGCGCCGATCGTCGCGTGTCCACAGCGGTCGATCTCCTGGTTCGGCGTAAAGTACCGAACCCGGCGGTCTGCCGCGTCGCTCGAGCGCAGGAAGGCGGTCTCGCTGACGGCCAGTTCGCGGGCGATCGCGCCCATCTGGTCGTCGGTGAGGTCGTCGGCGTCGGGCACTACGCCGGCGGGGTTGCCCGAGAGCGGCTCGTCGGTGAAGGCGTCGACCTGCAGGACCCGGATCGTCTCCATACGACCCGCGTCGTCCGGGGAGGCCATCAATCCACCGCCGTCGAACGATCTTCGGACTCCGTTACGTTCTCTCTCGGGACAGGTCGGGATACGACTGGGCTCCGCCACTCGAGTTGCGCGCGACCAGCGTCATCACGGCGGCGGTGCCGTCGTTGACCGCACAACGGCGCTCCTCGTAGGTGAGGATCGTCAGATCCAGACACGCCCGTAGCAGGTCGTTCGAGCGATACCGATGTCGGTCGCTCGAGGGGCCGATCTCGACCGGCTCGCTCGAGCGGAGGTGGTGTTCGTAGACCAACACGCCACCCGGCGCGAGCGCCTCCTTGAGGTCCGGCAAGAGATCGAGCGCGGCGAAGAAGCTCACGGTGATCAGGTCGTAGGCGTCGGCCTCGAGGTCGAACCCGGAGTCGGGGTCGGTGAGGTCGGCCCGAATCCACTCGACGTCGGCGTCGCGCTCGTCGGCCCAGCGCCGGGCCCGCTCGAGGGCCTCGTCGGAGACGTCGACGGCCTCGACGTCGTACCCCTGTGTAGCGAGGCAGATCGCGTTGCGCCCGGTGCCGGTCGCGACGTCTAAGGCGCGACCGTCGGGAAGCGTGTCGATCCGACGCTCGAGTTCGGGAATCGGATCCTCGGGGAGCTCGAACTGGTCGTCGCTGCTGTACTTCTCGTTCCAGCGTTCGCGGTCGTCGGTCACGGTCGAACCGTGGTGGGGAACCATCTTGGAACTAGTGGCGTTCAAAGCCTGAACTGATGGGTGAAACCGAGTGCGGTTGACCGGTTTCACTCATCAGTCGACGCTTGGAACGGTACTAGCGACCCCGGATTCTCGACCGATGATTAGTCGTCGAGGGAGGACGCTGGCCCCGAATCCTCGAGTTCGCGGAGTCCAACGGCGAGCGTGATGACTGCAAACCCGACCATGACCAGGCTGATCGGTCCGGTCGTCGCGCCGTATCCGCTCGGCTCGACGCCGAGGACGAGTCCGCTCGCGACGAGCACGACCGCCACGAGTCCGAGTGCGTGCCACGTCGGGACCGAGCCTGCCATCTGTTGGGAAAGCGTGACCGACGCGGGAGCCTGTGACCGTCCGCTGACCGCATCGAGGCTCGCGTGGCGGCCGCCGAGGGCAGCCGCAGCGACCGCACTCATCAGTAACAGCGGAGCCAACCGCACGAGTCCGAGCGCGATCAACACGGTCAGGTAGCCGACCGCGACCGATCCGAACAGACGCGTCCGGTAGCCGACGAACAGCGCGATACCGGCCGCCGTCTGGACGGCCGCGAAGACGCCCACCCAGACGGGCAGGGCCGGGAGAACGACGGTCTCGATAACCGCCGCGACGGGCGTGACGTGGGCGGCTGCGATATCGGTGAACACCGCCTCCTGAAGCTCGAGGGGGGCCCAGCCGGGCAGCGTATTGACGCCGGGCTCGACGCGGACGAACACCTCGTGAAGCAGCCGGTAGCCGATAAAGACCCGCAGCCCGTCCGCGGCGATCGCCGTCGGGTCGCCCCCGCGGTACGCGAGCACGAAGCCACCGGCGACGATCGCACTCAGCAGCGCCAGTTCGACGCCGACGAGTGCCAGCCCGTCGGCAAACGTATAGCCCCGCTCGGGAATCGTCAGCAGATAGTAGAGCCCGACGAGAGACGCAATGGCAGCGATCGGTGGGTACCACGACCGGGGGATCGAGCCGACCGAGGCGATTCGATCGGACCGTCGCGCCCACGCGCCCGACTGTCGGCTAATCCAGCCGTCGAGCCCGTAGTGATAGCCCGCGTTGGCGACGAGCAGGAAGGCAATCGCCACCCCGAAGGTGGGCGAGGTCCGGATCGTCCCCATGTTGAATACCGGCAGGAAGTACAACAGACCGACGATCGCTGCCGGACGCGTCCAGAATCCAACCAAGAGTGCGACCCCGAACGACAGCTGGAGCAACAGCGCCAGATTGCTCCAGAACCAGGCGTGTGGAATCACGACCGCCTCGAGAACGGCCGCGTACCAGACGTAGGTCCCATCGGAGACCGCACGCGCTGCCCGGTCGGCAAGCGGTCCGCCTGCGCTGAATCCGATCCAGTCACTGTTTAACTTCCACCAGCCGCCGAACGCCAACTCATAGAGCAACAGGAGTCCGACGAGGACTCGCGTCGCCGCGATCCACGAGCTCGCGCTTGTTTCGAAATTTGACACCTCGTGCTGTGCTATCGTCGATTTCGGTCCCGACATTAGCAACTCTGCTAATTAATTTAGTCCTATTTAATATTTTTGAGTCTATCTTTAATATACGATACATTATTATTCTCGGGTGAAACGGTAAGGCCAATTGCGCCGAGCGCCGATACGACCATTCGTTCTCCTATTGGGCGTGTTGCTGGTATTTGTATCCATTTGGACTATAAAAACTAAACGAACTAGGAGATATTGTTTAAAATAGGATAAAATTTATCGTCGAGGGCGTTCGGGTCACTGTCCTCGTAAGGCTGATTCACCGAACGTTCGACGAACCGGCTGAAAAACGTCTATTGTCACTCGATCTCGTGGTAGTTTACTCGAACTCCGGCTCCCGATCCTCGACGAAGGCGGCCATTCCCTCACGCTGGTCGTGAGTGCCGAAGAGACCGCTCCAGAGACGACGCTCGAACGCGAGGCCCGCCTCCTGGGACGTCTCGTGGGCCTGGTTCAGCGCCTCCTTGGCTGCCGTCATGGCGGCGGTGGGTTTGGCCGCAACCTCGGCTGCCATCTCGGCGACGACCTCGTCGAGTTCGTCCTGGGAAACGACGTCGTCGACGACCCCCTCCTCGAGGGCCTCTTCGGCGCCGAGTCGTTCACCCAGGAACACCATCCGCCGGGCCGTCGAGTCGCTGGCGATCCGGGGGAGTCGCTGTGTGCCACCCCAGCCGGGAACGATGCCCAGATCGATCTCGGTCTGGCCGAGGACGGCGTTCTCGCTTGCGATGCGGAGATCGCTCGCGAGCGCGAGTTCACAGCCGCCGCCGAAGGCGTAGCCGTTGACGGCGGCGATCACCGGCGCGTCGTGGGTCGTGATCGCGTCGAACACCCGATGGCCGAGTTCGGCGTACTCCTGGGCCTCGGGGGTCGAGAGATCCTGCATGTAGCCGATGTCTGCGCCCGCGACGAAGGCGTCGTCGCCGGCACCGGTGACGACGACTGCCCGTGCCTCATCTGTCTCTTCGAGTACGTCCTCGAGATCCGAAAGCGTCTCGCGATTCAACGCGTTCAACCGGTCCGGCCGGTCGATCGTAACGGTTGCGACGTCGTCTGTCCACTCGAGGTCGACGGTCTCTCGTGTCATACGGGCACAATCGTCGAGGCTTCATATAAGATCACCGACAGCGGCGACAGATGCGACGGCGCGTCTCACGCCTTCGCCTGCCAGTTTCGAACCCGGTCCGCACTGATCCCGTCGACGTCCTCGGCGACGCTTTCGGGGTCGGCGTCGGTCAGGTCGTCGATGTTCTCGATGCCGGCCGCCTCGAGCTTTTCGGCCGTCTTCGCGCCGATACCGTCGAGGCTCTCGAGATCGGTGCCGGACTCGTTCTCGCGGGCCTGAAACTCCCGATAGTTACAGATCGGACAGCCCAGTTCCCAGGGGTCGTCGCCGTTGTGGACGACGAGTTCGGGTAGCTCGTGTTCCTCACAGTGCTCGTCGGTGACCTCGATCTCGCCGCGACGGGGAAGCGGCAGCGAGTACTCGCAGTCGGGGTAGCGCGTACAGCCGACGAGTCGGGAGCCGCTCTGGAGTGTCTTGATAGCGAGCTCTCCGCCTGCTCCGACGGTTTCACCGTCTTCGCCTCGCGACGTCTCCGACGTCGCGCCCTCTTCTGAACCGCATTCGGGACAGTCCCCGAGAACCGGCCCCTCGCCGGCTTCCTCGGCCTTACAGAGCGGACAGCCGTGGACGAACGTCTGTCGGCCGGCGAGCATCTTGACGTGATGGAGGTCGTGCTCGTCGCATTGCTCCTCGAGAATCAGCGGCTTGCCCGTCGAGGGCAGCGGGAGGGTAAACTCGCAGTCGGGATAGCCGTCACAGCCGACGAAGTACGAGCCGTGGCGGCTGCGCCGGACGAGCAGGTCCTCGCTACACTCCGGACAGGGACCCAGCCGCTTGTCGGCCTTGAGCGACTTCCGGAGCAGGTCGCCGATCTCCTCGCGGGAATCGACGAGGTCGGCGAAGATCTCCTCGAGCATCGCCCGGGAGTCGTCGGTGACGTCCTCGAGACTCGCCTCGCCGGAGGCGATGGCGTCCATGTCGGCCTCGAGCTGGGCGGTCATCTCCTCGCTGACGACCCGGTCGGCGTACTCCTCGGCGGCCTCGACGACGGCCATCGCGAGTTTGGTTGGTCGTGGTGGATCGTCTTCGATATAGCCACGATCGTACAGTTTTTGCAACGTATTGTGTCTAGTCGACTTTGTTCCCAGCCCAATATCCTCCATAGTTTCAATAAGTCGTGACTGGCCGTACCGGCGGGGCGGCTGGGTCTGTTTGTCCTCGAGGTCGACGTCCTCGATCGCGACGGCCTCGCCGTCCTTGAGGTCGGGCACGTAGTTCTCGGTCGTGCTGAAGTAGGGGTAGACGTCGTGGTAGCCGGGCTCGACGAGGCGTTTGCCGTTTGCCTTGAGCCGGCAGTCCTCGACCTCGGCGACGACCTTGAGGTGGTGCCACGTCGCGGGGTCGGCGACGGTCGCGAAGAAGCGCCGGACGACGAGTTCGTAGATCTGCCACTCGTCGTCGTCGACGTCGGTGCCACGGACCGGGATCTCGCCCGTGGGGTGGATCGGCGGGTGGTCGGTCGTCTCCTCGTCGCCCTCGGTGGGGGTGATCTCCTCGGCTGCGAGCAGGGACTCGGCGTCGTCGTCGAAGGTGCGGTGGGCAGTAAACGCCGCGAGCAGTTCCTCGGGATCGAGGTCGTCGGGGTAGACGGTGTTGTCGGTGCGGGGGTAGGTGATGTAGCCGGCGGTGTACAGCTCCTCGGCGATGGACATCGCCCGCTGGGCCGAGAAGCCGATCGCGCCGGCCGCGCGGATGAACTGGGTGGTGTTAAACGGCGTCGGCGGCCGGTCGGTGCGGGTCCGGCGGGTGACGTCGACGACGGTGGCCTCGGCGGCCGACGAAAGCGTCTCGTAGACGTCCTCGGCGGTCGCCTCCGCCCAGACGCGTTCGGCCTCGTTGTCGTCCTCGTCGCGGTAGAAGTACTGGGCGTCGAACCGGTCGTCGTCTTTCGCGAGTCCGGCGTACAGCTCCCAGTAGTCCTCGGGATCGAACGCCTCGATCTCGCGTTCCCGGTCGACGATCAGTTTCAGCGTCGGCGACTGGACCCGGCCGACCGAGATGAAGTCCTCGCCGAGCTGGCCCGCAGACAGCGAGAGAAAACGGGTGAGCGCGGCCCCCCAGATCAGGTCGATGATCTGGCGTGCCTCGCCGGCTTCCGCGAGGTCGAAGTCGAGGTCGTCGGGTTCGTCGAACGCGCTCGTGACCTCGTTTTCGGTGATCGAGGAGAACCGGACTCGTCGGATGGGGACGTCCTCGTTGACGTCCCGGACGATCTCGTATGCTTCCTTGCCGATGAGTTCGCCCTCGCGGTCGTAGTCGGTCGCGATCGTCACGGTCTCGGCTCTCCGGGCGAGGATCCGCAGCGTCGCGACGATCTCCTCTTTGGTGGGCGTCTTCTCGATCTCGGCGTCGACGAGTTCGACCGGCTCGACGTCGCGCCAGTCTTCGTACTCCGGCGGGAAGTCGACGCCGACGACGTGACCCGACAGCCCGACACAGCGCTTGCCGCCCCACTCGTAGACGTTGACGCCGTTCTCGCGACTCGAGTCGTACGTGTCGCCACTCAAGATGTCGGCGATCCGGCGTGCAGCGTTGTCCTTCTCGGTGATAATTAGCTCCACGACGGGTCACCCCCCGCTACGCGAGTCCCGGTCATCGTCGCCGGCTACGCCGGTCGACCGGATAATCCTTTCGGGGAAATCGACCGACAGCGCGGGTGTGCGCGCGGTACGCGGGACGAACGCGTCGCCGGCCGCGACTCCGGTCGATCCACACCGACGTCCGGAACGGCAGCGATCCCCGGCAACCGACGTGCGGAACGGGAGTCCTTTTCCCCCGGCCGGCACGACCAACGCATACGCATCCGTGGCCGACACCGAGCGCAAACGCGTCGACATGACGACGGGCGCGATCCCGCCGAAGCTGCTCGAGCTAGCCTGGCCGCTGGTGCTTGGCAACCTGCTCCAGACGTTTTACAACCTCGCGGATATGTTCTGGGTCGGCCGGGTGAGCGCCGAGGCCGTCGCCGCGGTGTCGCTGATGTTCCCGCTGTCGTGGATGTTCGTCTCGACGGCGATGGGGATCACGGCCGCGACGATCGCGCTCGTCTCCCAGCACGTCGGCGCGGGGAACGATCGGGCGGCCGACACCGTCGTCGCCCAGACGATCCTGCTGACACTGGCAGTCTCGAGTGTCCTCGCTGCGATCGGCCTCTACTTTCGCCGGCCACTGCTTACCCTCATCGGCGCTCGCGGTGACGTCTACGTCGAGGCGATGGCCTACATCGAGATCATCTTCCTCGCGCTTCCCTTCACGTTCCTCTTCTTTGCATTCCGGGCGTCCCTGCAGGGAGCCGGCGACACGAAGACCGCGATGTGGCTGATGGTCCTCTCGGCCGGACTGAACGTCGTCATCGATCCGTTCTTCATCCTCGGCTGGGGACCGTTCCCCGAGCTGGGAACCCAGGGGGCGGCCGTCGCGACCTTCATCTCGCGTGGGGTCGCGGTCGCGGCCGGCATCTACGTCCTGCTCCGTGGCGGCTTCGGCGTCCGCCTGCGGATCGCCGACTTACAGCCCGACCTCGGGATCCAGCGACAGCTGCTCTCGATCGGTTATCCGGCGACGGTAGACGGCTGGGCGCGCAGCTTCGCGTCCGTCGCGATGGCCGGCTTCGTCGCCCGCTTCGGCGCGGCCCCGACCGCCGCCTACGGCATCGGCGTCCGGCTGATGTCGGTCACCTGGACCGTCGCCGCGGCCGTCGGCCAGGCGACCGCGACCGGCGTCGGTCAGAACCTCGGCGCAGAGATTCCCGACCGGGCCGAATCCGTCGCTCGCGTCGCGACCGCGGGCACGATGGCGACGATCCTCCTCGCGGCGGCGGTCGTCTTCGCGTTCCCCGCCCAGTCGATCGCGATCTTTTCGGGCGATCCCGCGGTGATCGCCGAGGGCGTCCTCTTCTTGCGGATCACCGCGCCCGTCTGGGCGCTGTTTGCGGGGATCATGGTCCTCCAGGGAGCCTTCCGCGGGGCCGGCAACACCCGGGAGGCGATGGTCCTCTCTTTCCTCTCGCGGTGGATCTTCCGGATCCCCGTCGCGCTCGTGCTCGCCTTTACCGCCGTGACGGTTCCCGTCGTCGGCGTCACGATCCCCACCGTCGCCGCGATCGACCTCGGCGTCGCCGGCATCTGGTGGGCGTTCGTGATCGGCGCGACGCTCACGTTCACCCTCGCCGTCGCGTGGTTCCGGCTGGGTACCTGGCGAGAGGACGTGATCGAGGACGAGCCGTCCGGCCCGGAGCCGCCCACATCGGCCGAGACGGGCGAAAGCGAGAGCGTCGACGTCGACGACTAACCGCTGGTCAGGACTCGAGTTCCTCTCGAAGCAGTCCGTTCACGTCGCCCGGATCGGCGCTGCCGCCGGTCTTTTGCATGACCTGGCCCACGAGGAAGTTGATCGCACCGTCCTCGCCGGCCTCGTAGTCGGAGACAGCGTCGGGGTTCTCCGCGATGGCCGCCTCGACGGCCTGTTGTACCTCGTCCGCGCCGGTCTTGCCGAGGTCTTCGCGCTCGACGACCGTATCGGGATCGTCGCCGTCGTCGAGCATTCCTCTGAGAACGGTCTCGCGGGCGTTTTTCGTCGTAATCTCCTCGCTCGCGACGAGTTCGACCAGCCGCTCGATCTCCGCGAGGCGGTCCTCGACGTCCGTGATCTCCATGTCCCGGTAGTTGAGTTCGCCGAGCAGTTCGTCTGCGACCCACGTCGCCGCGAGGTCGGGGTCGAACTCGCTGGCGAGGTCCTCGTAGAAGTCCGCGACCTGTTTCGTCGTGGTGAGCTTCGAGGCCGCCTCCTCGCTCAGGTCGTACTCCTCGCCGAAGCGTTCGCGACGGGCCGAGGGAAGCTCGGGAATGGCGATCTCTTCTTTCCAGTCGGCGACTTGCAACGGCGGGAGGTCGGCCTCCTCGAAGTAGCGGTAATCCTTCTCCGCTTCTTTCGAACGCATCGAGACCGTGATCCCCCGGGACTCGTCCCAGTGGCGGGTCTCCTGTTCGACCGCCCGACCGCGCTGGATGGCGTTTTTCTGGCGGGTCTCCTCGTAGGCCAGGGCCTTCTCGGCCCCCTTGTGACTCGAGATGTTCTTGACCTCGGTGCGGTTTGCGTCCGCGAGCACGTCGTCGGCGATCTCGCCGCCGTCGCCGACCTCCTCGCCCGGAACGATCGAGAGGTTGGCGTCGACCCGCAGGCTGCCGTCCCGTTCCGCGTCGAAGACGCCCAGGTACTCGAGCACTTCCTCGAGTTCGGCGAGAAACGCCCGCACCTCGGCGGGACTACGGAAGTCGGGTGCGGTGACGATCTCCATCAGCGGCGTTCCCGCGCGGTTGTAGTTGACGAGGGTGTAGTCGGCGGTGTCGATCCCGCCGCCGACGTGCTGGAGGCTCCCGGGGTCTTCCTCCAGGTGAGCGCGTTCGATCGTCACGGTCCGGCGCTCGCCCTCGACGCTGATCTCGAGGTCGCCGTCGGCACAGATCGGCTCGTCGTACTGGGTAATCTGGAAGTTCTTCGGCAGATCGGGATAGTAGTAGTTCTTGCGGTGAAAGCGGGTCTCTTCGGGGATGTCGGCGTCGATCGCCTTGCCAATCTTGACCGCGGCTTCGACGGCGGCCTCGTTGAGCACGGGGAGGGCTCCGGGCAGGCCGAGACAGACCGGACAGACGTTCTCGTTCGGTTCGTCGGTCGGCGCCGTCGAGCAGCCACAGAAGATCTTCGTCTCCGTCTCCAGCTGGACGTGGACTTCGAGACCGATGACGGTCACGGGCTCGCCCTCCTGGACGGTCTGAGCAGTCATTGGGCCTCGATTCGGGCCGGCGGGGGTAAAACGTAACGGGATGTGATAGCGCCACTGGGATCCCACATCGTTTCGACCGCCCTGGGCCCTCCATGACGTACCAGAACGGTTATTCATGTCTGACGTACGTTTATGTGTCAGCGAAAACGTCTAGAACCTATGTCGAAAAACCGCGTCGAAGAGCTCGAGACGGCGGTATCGGAACTCGAGTCGACGGTAACGGGACTCACGGAAGAACTCGTCGAGGCCAAAGAACGGATCCGCGTTCTCGAGGCCGAACTCGACACCGAGTCGCCGACGCGCGTTCCCGACAGACGCTCGAACGAAGCCCAGACACGGGAAGCGGAGCCGGACGACGTCGCGGAGGCGACGGCCGAGGCGACGAACGACGCCGAGACGGACGACGACGCCGAGACGGACGACGACGCCGAGACGGACGACGACGCCGGCGACGAAACGGAAGACTCAGGTAGCGACGACATTATCGTCGCGTAACGCGGTCGCGGCTCTCTCCGGCCCGCCCGGGAGGCGTCGCGTCGAACGAGCCACGACCGAACGAGTGGAAAACGCCATGCACATCACGGAAGTCGTTCTGGACAACTTCAAGAGCTTCGGCCGGAAGACGAAGATTCCGTTCTACGAGGATTTCACCGTCGTCACCGGACCGAACGGCTCGGGGAAGTCGAACATCATCGACGCCGTGTTGTTCGCGCTCGGGCTGGCACGAACCCGTGGCATTCGTGCGGAGAAGCTGACGGATCTCATCTACAACCCTGGACACGAAGACGGCGACCGATCCGGTGGCCCTCGCGAGGCCATCGTCGAGGTCGCACTGGACAACACCGACCGCACGCTCGAGCGCTCGCAGGTGGTAAACGCCGCGGGCAGCGAGGACGTCGGCGGCGTCGACGAGATTCGTATCCGCCGGCGGGTCAAAGAGACCGACGACAACTACTACTCGTATTATTACCTGAACGACCGCTCGGTCAACCTCTCGGACATCCAGGACCTGCTCGCGCAAGCGGGCGTCACCCCGGAGGGATACAACGTCGTCATGCAGGGCGACGTCACCGAGATCATCAACATGACGCCACACGCCCGCCGGGAGATCGTCGACGAGATCGCCGGCGTCGCGGAGTTCGACGCCAAGAAGGAAGACGCGTTCGAGGAACTCGACGTCGTCGAAGAGCGCATCGAAGAGGCGAACTTGCGCATCGAGGAGAAACGCACCCGGCTCGACCAGCTCGCAGACGAACGCCGCGAGGCACTTCGGTACCGGCGGTTCCGTCGCGAAAAGGAAGAGTACGAGGGCTACCTGAAAGCGAGCGAACTCGAGGAGAAACGCGAAGAACGCGACCGCATCGAGGGGCGAGTCGAGGACCTCGAGGACGACCTCGCCGAGTTACAGCGCGAACTCGACGAGCGCCAGGGGACGGTCGTTCGCCTGCAAGAAGACCTCGAGGATCTCCGAGCCGAGATCGAACGCAAAGGCGAGGACGAACAGCTCCGGATCAAAGGCGAGATCGAGGAGGTCAAAGGCGAGATCTCCCGGCTCGAGGACCGCATCGAGGCCGCCGAGGAACGCATCGAGGAAGCGGACGCCGAACGCCGGGAGGCGTTCGTCCAGATCGACCGCAAACAGGAGACGATCGACGACCTCGAGACGGAGATGCGCGAGCGAAAACTCGAGAAAGCCTCGGTCAAACGCGAGATGCAAGGTCGGGAAGCCGACCTCGAGGAGCTCCAGGCCGAACTCGCAGCGATCGACACCGAGTACGACGAGCTGAAAGCCGATCTCGCCGATCGGAAAGCCGACCTCGAGGCGGCCAAGACCGAGAAAAACGACCTCCAGCGCGAACAGGACCGGCTACTCGACGAGGCACGCCGGCGGTCGAACGAGATCGAGGAGACGGAGGCCTCGATCGAGGAGAAATGCGACCGGCTCCCCGAACTCGACGAGCAGCGACGCGACCTCGAGCGCGAACGCGAAAAGGCCGAGACGAACAGAGAGAACATCGCGGGCGTGGTCGAGGACCTGACCGCGAAGAAACGACGCCTGCAAGACGACGTCGACGAGCTCGACGAGGAGATCCGGGCGAAACAGGCCGAGTACGCCGAACTCGAGGCCAAAGCCGAAGAGAGCGGGGACTCCTCGTTCGGTCGGGCGGTGACGACGATCCTGAACGCGGGCATCGACGGCGTTCACGGTGCGGTCGCCCAGCTCGGCTCGGTCCCGGGCGAGTACGCCGTCGCCTGCGAGACCGCCGCGGGCGGCCGACTCGCGAACGTCGTCGTCGCAGACGACGTCGTCGGCCAGCAGTGTCTCGATCACCTCAAGTCCCGCAACGCCGGTCGGGCGACCGTGCTCCCGATGACCGAGATGCACGAGCGGGGCCTGCCCTCGGCACCCGCGGATCCGGGGGTCGTCGACTTCGCGTACAATCTCGTGGCGTTCGACGACGAGTACGCCGGCATCTTCTCGTACGTCCTCGGGGACACCCTCGTCGTCGAGGACCTCGAGACGGCTCGCTCGTACATGGGCGATTACCGCATGGTCACGCTCGACGGCGATCTGGTCGAGAAAAGCGGCGCGATGACCGGCGGCTCGCGGAAAGGGTCGCGGTACTCGTTTACGAAAAGCGGTCGGGGCCAACTCGAGCGCGTCGCCGAGCAGATCACCGACCTCCAGGAAGAGCGCGAGTCGCTGGCCGACGAGCTTCGAGACCTCGAGGGCCGTCTCGAGGACGCCCGCGACCGGAAGACGGATGCGGCCGATTCGGTCCGCTCGATCGAGACGGAGATCGACGGCGTCGCCGACGAACGCGAGCGCGTCGAAGCCGAGATCGACGACCTCGAGACGGAACTCGAGGAACTCCGGGACGAACGCGAGTCCGTCGACGAACGGATGACCGATCTCTCGGAGACGATCGAGGAGAAGACGGCGACGATCGAGGAGATCGAAGCGGCTATCGACGAGCTCGAGGCCGAACTCGAGAGCTCACGGATTCCCGAACTCACGGCCGAGATCGAGGAGATCGAAGCGGAGATCGACGAGTTCGGGGATCGACTCGACGAACTCGACGGCGAACTCAACGAACTCGAACTCGAGAAGCGATACGCCGAGGAGGCCGTCGCAGAGCTCAACGAGACGATCGAGACCGCCCAGAACCGCAAGGCCGAACAGCAAGAGCAGATCGAGACCTACGAGGCCGAGATCGACGCCCACGAGGCGACACTCGCCGAGAAACGCGAGGCCGTCGCAGAGCTCGAAGACGAGTTGGTGGAACTCAAAGACGAACGAGCCGCGCTCACGGACGAACTCGAAGACACAAGAGCCGCCCGCGACCGGCAACGAGAGCGCGTCGAGAAGACCGAAAGCGAACTCGAGTCGGCCCGCGAGCGAGCCGAGACTCTCGCCTGGGAGATCGACGAGCTCGAGTCCGAGGTCGGCGACTACGACCCCGAGTCGATTCCGGACCACGAGACGGTTCGTGAGACCGTCGAACTGCTCGAAGAAGACATGGATGCGATGGAACCAGTGAACATGCTCGCGATCGACGAGTACGACGAGGTCGAGGCGGAACTCGAAGAGCTCGAGAACGGGAAGGAGACGCTCGTCGAGGAGGCCGAGGGGATCCGCGACCGGATCGACCGCTACGAGGCCACGAAAAAAGAGACGTTCATGGACGCCTACGAGGCGATCGACGCCCACTTCCGGGAGATCTTCGAACAGCTCTCCGAGGGGACCGGCCGGCTCCACCTAGAAGACGAGGACGACCCGTTCGAGGGTGGACTGACGATGAAAGCCCAGCCGGGCGACAAGCCCATCCAGCGTCTGGACGCGATGTCCGGCGGCGAGAAGTCCCTGACCGCACTCGCGTTTATCTTCGCCATCCAGCGACACAACCCGGCTCCGTTCTACGCCTTGGACGAGGTCGACGCCTTCCTCGACGCGGTCAACGCCGAACGCGTCGGCGAGATGGTCGACGACCTCGCGGGGAAAGCCCAGTTCGTCGTGGTCTCGCATCGGTCGGCGATGCTCGATCGCTCAGAGCGGGCGATCGGCGTCACGATGCAGGGGGACAACGTCTCGGCCGTGACGGGAATCGACCTGAGCGAGGAGGGGGTGCCCGCGGATGACTGACGAGGACGTCCCACTCGAGATCGTCGGCCACGAGGACAGGGAGCCGCCGGGAGCGGACGGGACGACCCTCGAGTTTGCCGACGGCGGCGCGGACGGCGACTCGGCGGGAGACGACCGCGAGGGCGTCGAAACCGAGGTCGAACCCGTCGAACTGCTCGTCCAGCTCGCCGAAGACGGCGAAATCGACCCCTGGGACATCGACGTCGTCCGTGTCACGGACAAGTTCCTCGAGGCGCTCGAGGACGCAGACCTCCGGACGTCGGGGCGGGCGCTGTTCTACGCGAGCGTCCTCCTGCGGATGAAAGGCGACGCGCTGTTTGCGAGCGACGAGGACGAGACGGACGACGAACTTCCGCCCTGGGAGGCTCCGTTCGTCGAGGACGCCGACGCCGGAACCGGAACCGGAGCCGAGCCGGCGTTCGACCCCGTCGAGCGCCTCGAGGCGGAGATGGACCGTCGTCTCGAGCGCAAGCGAGCGCGCGGAAAGCCCGAGACGCTCGACGAGCTCGTCCGCGAACTCCGCGAGGCCGAACGCGACTCTCACTGGAAGCGTTCACGCAGCTACGACACGCGGGACTCGCCGAGTGGCTTCGATCGAGGCGTCCAGGAACTCGACTACCGTGCCGGCGACGACCGTCGGATCGACGACGAGCCGACTGCCGACGACGTCACCCACACCGCTCACGACGAAGAGATCGAAGACGTCATCGAAGACGTCGAACGCGCGCTTTCGTCTCACTACGAACGGGGCCGTGAGGAGGTGTTGTACGCCGAAGTCGACGACGCTGGCGGTTCGCGCGTGATGACTTACCTCGCCTTGCTCTTTCTCTCTCACCGTGGACGCGTGCAACTCGAGCAGGACGAACTGTTCGGCGATCTCTGGGTCCAGCGAGCGACGCTCGAGACCGAACCCGACGAAGCCGTCGCGGACTGATACGGCCCGTTGTACGTCAGTGCCAGCGAACTCACGACCCGTCTGACGTGTCCTCTCGGATCAGTCGTCTTCGGGCGAGGCCGGTTCCTCGCCATCGGCCTCACCCGACTCGGGCGGATACGGCTCCGGTGGCGGCGTGCTGTACAGCACGGAGAGCTGTGATCGATCCGGCACCGTCGACGTCCCCTCCTGTGCTCTGGCCTGCTCGAGAAACGGCCGGAGCTTCTCGAACGTCGGCGTCGTCACGGCGTCGCCGTTTCGATCGTCGTACTCTAAGACGTCGTGATCGGCGAGTCTCGGCATGTGATTGTGGATCAGCGATACCGCTACCCCCCGCCGGTCGTCCTCGTCGACCTCTCTGACCGACGAGTCGGCCTCCCAGGCGGCGATCCGGGCGGAGAGGTTCTCGACGTTGCCGACGTCGTTCTCGAGGAAGTGATACAGGAGATAGCGACGCCGCGATTCGGACAGGAGCGCGAATACGGTATCTAGCTCTAGCGTCGACGATTCGGTCTCGGGCATTGGCGTCACTTACTCGCCGTCGGGTACAACCTTCTCGCCTAAACGCTTAGGCTATTTCGTGGTCGTGACGGTCGTTACGGTCGATATTTGGTGAATTCCGACACGTCTCGGATCGGTTGTGCCTTGCAATCTCGCACCGCTCGTGTGCCTTCGAGTCGGGTCCTTTCGGTACGAATCGTCTTGCGGTCTCACCGGCACCTGGTCCATGCTGAACAGTCACGTTCTCGAGGTCAGGTTTATAATCTAGTAGTATAACCTAGTTATCAATGGCGAACACGCAGCTTCAGGCCGCCCGTGAGGGCACGATCACCGCGGAGATGGAACGCGTCGCACAACGAGAGAATCGAGACCCCGAGTTCGTCCGCGAGCAGGTCGCAGCGGGCCAGGCCGTGATTCCGGCGAACCACGGCCACGAGTCGCTCGACCCGATGATCATCGGTCGGGAGTTCGCGACGAAGGTCAACGCGAACATCGGCAACAGCGAGACGACGAGCGACCTCGAGACCGAACTCGAGAAGCTTCACACCGCGGTCCACTACGGCGCAGACACGGTGATGGATCTCGGTACCGGCAGCGACCTCGATCGGATCAGAGAGACACACGTCGAGCACTCGCCGGTGCCGATCGGGACGGTGCCGCTTTACGAGGCCGTCAAGCGGGCGGGGAGTCCCGAGGAGCTGACGATCGACTTGCTGCTCGAGGTGATCGAGAAACAGGCCGAACAGGGCGTCGACTACATGACGATCCACGCCGGCATCCTGCTCGAGCACCTGCCGTTGACCGAAGACAGGAAGACGGGGATCGTCTCCCGTGGCGGCTCGATCGTGGCGAAGTGGATGGGTGCCCACGGCGAGCAGAACCCGCTGTTCCAGGCCTTCGAGGAGATCTGTGCGCTCTTCGCGGTCCACGACGTCACGGTCAGCCTCGGCGACAGCTTGCGACCGGGCTGTCTCGCTGACGCCTGTGACGAGGCCCAGTACGCCGAACTCGAGACCCTCGGGCAACTCACGCGGACCGCGTGGGACCACGGCGTCCAGGTGATGGTCGAAGGGCCGGGCCACGTCCCGATGGATCGGATCGGAGAGAACGTCGAGCGCCAGCAGGAGGTCTGTGACGGCGCACCCTTCTACGTGCTCGGCCCGCTCGTGACCGACGTCGCGCCGGGCTATGACCACATCACGAGTTCGATCGGCGCGGCCATCGCGGCACAGGAAGGAGCCGCGATGTTGTGTTATGTCACCCCCAAAGAACACCTCGGGCTGCCAGACGAGGCGGACGTCCGGGACGGGCTCGCCGCCTACCGGATCGCCGCCCACGCCGGCGACGTGGCGACCGATCGGCCGGGCGCGCGAGACTGGGACGACGCGCTTTCGGAGGCGCGGTACCACTTCGAGTGGGCCGAGCAGTTCCGGCTCGCGCTCGACCCCGACCGCGCCCGATCGTTCCACGACGAGACGCTTCCGGAGGTCAACGACGAGGACGCCCGCTTCTGTTCGATGTGTGGCGCGCAGTTTTGTTCGATGCGAATCGACCAGGACACGCGAGCCGACAGCGAGCTGGGGACGCTCGAGGGAAGAACCGACCTCGAGGCGTCGTCCGCCGCCGAGGTGAACCTGCCGCCGGTGGGGACAGACGAGGGTGGGAGACGGAGTGACGACGGACACGGTCGAGAACGGTCGGAGGCGGACGACTGACCGCTGTGGCGGAACTGGTCGACTCATACGTCCGACACGTGACCGGGCCCGTGGTCGGGGACTCGCCGTGGCACTCGAGACGCGACTGCTGACGACCTTCTCGAGGACGGACTGGCCGAGTTTCACACGGACGGCCGCTCAGGTGCTCGAGACGTGGCGTGAGGAGACCGGTATCCAGTACGTCCATCTTCACAAGAGTCTGACCGGCGACGTCGGGCCGTCCGACTCGTCGATTACCTCGAGCGGCGCCGTACGTTCGTCTCGTCCGGTAGCGATCGACGAGCCAACGGTGACCGCCACACTTCGCCTCAAAACGGCGGCGACGTCGCGATCTCGGTGTCGTACTCGCCGATCGGCCGGACGCCGAGGCCGTGGAAGTCCGGCGTCGGCGTGTCCTCGTCCTCGATCTCTTCGTCGGTGTACTCCTCGATCGGGTCGGGCTCGAGGACGGTCTCTATCTCGCGGCTCTCGACATCGAGCACGGAGACGCCGGGGGTGACGCCGGTGGCGGCGTGTGGGTCACCCGACAGCGGGCTGGGACCACGGAGCGTGACGAACATGTACTCGCCGTCGGGCGAGCTCCAGAGAATGTCTGGCGCGTCGCTCTCGGCGGGGTCGTCGTCCTGGGCCGGGCCGTAGGCGTCTATTTCCTCGACGATCTCGTCGGTCCCGGGATCGACGACGATGCCGTCGTTGGTCTCGCGGTTCAGCACCCACAGCTCCTCGCCGTCAGGCGTGTACCAGTAGCCGTGGGCGTCGATCCCGCGGGTGCTCTTGTGCTCGATGACCTCGTCCTCGGCGGTGTCGTAGACGTAGAGGTCGCCGACGCCTTCGACGCCTTCCTCGGGGTCAGAGGGGAGTCCGGCGGTGAGGTAGAACTTCGAGTCGGTCGGGTGGGGCATCGTCCCACAGTTCGTCGGCACCTCTTCACCCGGGTGTGCCACGTCGACGGTGAACTCCTCGTGGTCGACGATCACGAGGCCGGCGTCGTGGTAACTCGGTCCCAGCGTGTGCACCGAGCGCCCGCGGTCGTCGAACATGTGACAGATCGGTGCGGCAGAGTCGATCCCGGCTTCCTGGACGGTCTCGTCATTCGGGAGATAGAGTTCGTCGTCGATTTCGAGCTCTTCGTTCTCGAGGTCGGCCTCGACGCGGACGATCGTCTCCTCGTCGATCACGTCGACGTGGACGTACTCGTCGTCTGGGGAGAACGCGGCCATGTGCGAGCCCGCGCCCGTCTCGAGGTTGCCAACGAGTTCCTTGTCCTCGGTCCGGAAGACGAGCGTGCGCGCGCCGGCCGTACAGGCGACCGCCGCGTACTCGTAGTCCGAACTGAACGCGATCATGTGTGGGACGACCCCTTCGTCGGGGACGCCCTCGAGGTCGTTCACGTCGAGCGTGTCGGTGTGTTCGAAGTCGTCGCCGTCCGGTTCGTAGAAGTGGATGTTGTCTCGACCCTGATCGAGCGCCCAGAGTTCGTATCCGCCATCGGCTGGTTCGTCGCCGGGTTCGTCGTCGGACCCCTCTCCACCGAAACAGCCGGCGACGGTTACTGCGCCTGCGGTTGCCGTCCCTGCCAGGAACCGTCGCCGAGTTGCGTCGCGATCCATGGTCGAAGCTACCGACCCGATGGACAAAAGTTTGCGGGTCTCAGGTCCTCTAACCGGAAAATCTCGGATATTAGCGCAGACAGAGGTAACACTTGACGGGGGCTGTGACACCCTCGATCGATAGCGGCCGATTGCGACGATTCGCCCGCGATAGGGACGTCTGAAGCGGCAATAACGCCCTCGTTCTGTGTCGACGAGTGGCGCTTCGGCGCTACCTGCGGATCCGTCCGACAGTGACGTAGAAGGGAACGACTTCGCGTCGGCGGTACTCGCCGGCTTGCATCTGCTCGATTACGTCCCGGCCCATCTCGCGCCAGGCGCTCCGGAGGTCGTCGTAGCTCTCGGCCGAGAGACTCCCCTCGAGCATTGTCTCCCGGTCGTCGGCCAGTCCCGCCCCCGTCGCCTTCCGCTTTGCGACTGCCAGCGCGTGGTCGTCGTACGGTGGTTCGATCGTCTGGTCGTGGTCGTATCGGCGGGTCTCGAGTACCTCGATACCGGCAGCCTCAAACGCCTCGCGGGCGTCGGAACCGATCGTGACGTCGGTCTCGACGCCCTCGAGGTAGGCCCGGCGGGCCCGCCGCTCGAGGCGTTCCTCGGCGGGGACGCTCGAGTCGATCCGGACCGCACCGTTGTCGGGTTCGACGGCCGCGACCAACTCCGTCGAGACCCGGGCGAACTCCTCGAGGGCGTCGACGGGATCCGGGAGGTTGATCAAAAGCGCCTGGCAGACGACGAGGTCGACGGCGTCGTCGGCGACCGGCAGCCGAGTCGCGTCGCCTTCGAGGACCGGGACGTGCTCGCGGGCGATCTCAAGTAACTCCCGGTCGGCGTCACAGCCGACCACCTCGGCCGGCGACGCCGCCTCGAGGACGCGACTCAGCTCCCCGGTCCCACAGCCGACGTCGAGAATTCGTTCGCGGTCGGCGAGCTCGAGGGGGGCGAGTGCTGCCTGAGAGTCGTCCCACATCCCTTCGCGGGTCCGTCGCAGGTAGTCTTCGGAGAACTCGCGCACGCGGCGCAGTTAGGGTGTGGCGAGTAAAAACGGGTCGATCTCCGTCGATGTGGGGCCACACGGTGAACCGATGCTGACGGTGATCGCTTAAGTGAACGGTGATCGACGGTATCCGTATCCATGACACGAACTGTCGACGATCTCCGGAACGAAATTCGCCTGGCTGTCGGAAGATACGAACGCGTCGAGTCGACTGCCTTCACGAAAGAGGCCCTCGCCGCGATCTGTGACGCCGTCGACTACGACATCGACACGACCGACCGTCCATCCAAACCCCAGATGCGTGCGGGTATTCTGTGGAAAATCGGCGTTCTGGACGAGGACGATCCGGACAGTGTCGACCGTCCCTTCCGGAAGGCAGAACTCGAGTCTATCGCCGCCGCGCTTGGAACCGAGTAGCGAACGGCGAGCGAACGACGATCGCGTCGCGGACGAGGGAGACGCCAAGCACCGGCCACACTAGTCGGTGGCGAGGTATCGCTCGAGGTAGCGGGCGACGCCTTCCCGGACGCCCTCGCTGAGCGTGGTCGTGTACTCCCACCGATTCACGCCGTCGTAGCCGTCGTGTCGGTAGAACGAATCGTGGTCGTAACAGCCGGTGCCGTGGAACTGGGTGCCGCCGCCGATTCGGTCGGGCCCGGCGTAGGCGGTGGCGATCGGCGAGATTCGAAGCGTCTCGCCGACCCGGGTCGCGCTGCCGAGGTCGTGGTCACATCGGCTATCGATCACGTCGTCGACGACGTCGGGAGCGAGAAACGTGTGTAACGTCTCGTGGATCGCCATGTTTCGGGTGACGGCCCGCGAGTCCCAGGCCTCCGTTGCCCCGACGTTTGCGACGGTCTGTGAACCCTCGTCGGCGTCTTTGCCGACGTGGCTGTTCGGCCACCGGACGCCGCCGTAACCCAGGTCGTAGTTGAGCGGGTCCCACCACAGAAGCAGGTGACAGCACTCGCCCGTGATCGCGTTTCGTTCCCGGAGTCGCTCGCGAAACGCGTCGAGGATGGTTTCCTGTGCGTCCCGGCCGACCTCGAGGGAGACGGGGGAAGCCGGCTCGAGGCGGACGTCGACGCCCTCGAGTGCCGTCCGCCGCTCGGCCTCCCGCGCGAGCGTATCGAGTGCACGGGAGACGGCGATGGCGGACTCGAGGTGGGCCCACGACCAGCCGCGGACCGTCCGGACGTTCTCGGGGGTTGGACCGGGATAGATCCGGACGTGGAGAGTCGCCGTCTGCCTCGCGCCGGCGGCGAGGCCGGAGACCGTCGCGACCGAGGCGACGCTGCCGACTCCGGCGAGTAGTTGCCGACGGGAGAGACGGGGATCGTCCATTACCTCGACGTTCGAGCGTCGCGAGAAAACGGCTGCGGTCGTCCGATCGTTCACACTCGAGATCTACGGCCGGAGCGTTCGGTCGTTCCGGTCAGTCTTGGCCTTCCTCGCGGAGCTCTTTCGCTTTCTGTATGTTCCAGGCGAACCCGCGCCCATCCTCGGTCGGCGTCTCGAGGGCGAAGGGCAGGTCCCGGAGGTCGGGGTGGTTGATGATCGCGGCCATCCCGTCCTCGCCGATGTAGCCTTCGCCGAGGTGGGCGTGTTCGTCCTTGTGCGTGCCGACGTCGTGTTTCGAGTCGTTGAGGTGGATGTACTCGAGATGCTCGAGGCCGACGATGTCGTCGAAGCGGGAAACGGTCTCGTCGACCGCTTCCGGGGTCGTCAGGTCGTTGCCCGCGACCAGCGTGTGGGCGGTGTCGATACAGACCCCGATCTCGGTATCCGTGCGGTCGATGATCTCGGCGAGGTGGGCGAACTCGCCGCCGAGTTTCGTCCCGCTGCCCGCGTCGGACTCGATCAGGATCGTCACGCTCTCGGGCACGTCCAGCTCGTCGACCGCACTCGCGGCGTTGTCCAGCCCGCCCTCGACGCCTGCCCCGGTGTGCGCGCCGAGGTGGGTATTGACGTAGGGGATCCCGAGTTTCTCGGCGGCGTCGAGTTCGGCCTGCAGCGAGGACAGCGACTTCGCCCGGAGGTCGTCTTTAGGCGTACAGAGGTTCACGAGGTACGAGGAGTGGATCACCCACGGCCCCTCGAGTTTCACCGCCGTCTCCTCGCGAAAGCCCAGGGCGGCCTCCTCGGAGATCTCGGGCTGAGCCCAGACCTGCGGCGAGGTGGTGAATATCTGTCCGCAGTTGCCGCCGAAGGCGACCTGGCGACAGACGGCGTTTCGGATGTCGTCGTACGGCGGCGTCTCCGTATCGGAGGAGACTCTCGAGCCAGAGATCGAAACGTGTGCGCCGACGTTCATGCCACGACGTCAGTACCGGGCGATGAAAGGTACTTCGGACTGTCGCCGGGGAGAAAGGCACTTGCCCGCGGGTCCGCTCCCCTCGAGTGTGAGCGCAGACACCGCCCGCCGCGTCGAGGTCTATCCCGGCCGCGAGGTCGTCGTCGAGTTCGACCCCGAGCTCACCTTCGAGTGTATCGACGACTGCACGTGGTGTTGCCAGCACGGCGTCTTGCTGTACGACCGTGACTTGCTCGAACTCGCCGCGCGGGCGAACCTCGCCGAGACGACGACCGAGTTTCGCGGCGAGAAGTTCGTCAGACGGGAGTCGAAAGACCGTGACGAGCACGTCGCCGAGGACGGTAAGGCCTGTGCGTTTTTGCGCGAGGACGGACTCTGTCGGCTTCACCTCGAGGGCGAGGACGACTGGAAGCCCACCCGGTGTTCGGTCTTCCCGCTGGGGGTGTGGCTTGAGGACGGTGACCTCCACGTCGACGTTCGAGACTCCGCACACGACCACTGCGAGGGGTTGGGTGTGAGCGACCGGCGCGTGATCGACGAACTCGAGGCGTTCCTGCCGGAACTGCTGTGGGACCTCGAGAACCCGGACTCGGACCGGGAGCTGTGAGCGGTCGGTCCGTTTGCCGTCCTGTCTCCTACCCTATGACAGCGGGAGAGTCTCGCCCTTGCCGTGAGGTCGTTCGAAAACGCGTGGCGCGACCGAGTGGGTGGCGATCGGAACCGTGGCGACAGCATTATCTGGCAGCGACCGAAGTCAGCTCGTCGTTTCTGGAGACGACGTCGTTGACGAGTCCGAACCAAGCGAGGGGAGCAAACTGTAACACCATTTAAAAAATCTCTGTTTTCGGCCCGGAGACAGCCCTATACCACGCATTCTCACGATAGCTAAGACTTATCTATGTTGAGCAACTGTACGTTATTGTGAACGTAAGGGACAGCCTAACTAGCCGTAAGCTGTCTCTATCAAAATGAACGGAGGTCGACGGGCACATACGCCCGAGGTGTGAATGACGTTGAAAAAGAAACCGGATGGGCTCGCTGAACGACTGGCGGACGAAACTGGCCGTTCGACAGAGGAGTTTGAGCCGGATTTCGACGAATATCCGATGCCGGATCTAGACGATCTCGAGTGGGAGGTTATCGACGAGTAGGACGGTTCCACTTTGGAATACCGGCGAGCTTCGCGTAGCGGGCCGTGATCCGGTGGTGATTCTGCTTGAAGTATTCTTCACACCAGCGTGGAGCTTGATTTACCGGAACGTCTGGAAAACCGGTTGCTCGGCGCTCGGTCCCATCCGGGTCTCGAATATCCATATGTAACCCTTCTTTTCGAATGTCATGACCGTTCACGCTGTGTGGGTTGTGGTCGAACCGAGCGACTTCTTCCCACTGTTCCATTAAGGCCGTATTTTCAGACATATTGTACTCGAGCTTAACCAGAAAAGATCGTACTTGTCCTCGATGTTTCGAGAAATAAACTCGGATACGGGTATAGGGATATGCAATCTTGTTTGTATACTCTCGCTCCCTCACACCGGCCACCTATCATCATTCGTGATGAACCGTCATTATAAAAAACCACTCGTCTATCGCGTCGCCGTTTTCCACGCCCGTAAGCCGACGATCTCCCCGTCGAGGTCGGCCGCGCTCGCGTCGGTCGCTGCCCAGACGAACAGCCCCGCGACCGACTCCGGATCGCGACCCGTCCCGCCGGTCAGTTCGGTCGCGACCTGGCCGGGCTCGAGACAGCCCACGACGTGGTCGGTGTCGGCGGCAAAGGCGCGAGCGACGGCCTCCGCGCCGGCTTTCGAGACGGCGTAGGAGCCGTACCCCGATTTTCCATCGCGGGCGACCGTACCCGTCGGCACGAGTACCCGTGCGTCGTCGGTGAGGTGGGGCAGCGCCTCGCGAATCGTCGTGAAGACGCCGCGGGCGTTCGTCCGCCAGCTGTCGTCGAACGCCGAGTACGCCTCTTCGTCGATCGGTGTCGCGCCTGCCTCGCCGTGGTAGACGCCCGCGGCCGCGACGACGACGTCGATTCCGCCGGCAGGGCCGAACCGCGAGGCCGTCTCCATCAGTCGCTCGAGGTCGAACTCGTCGCGGACGTCCGCCCGGAGCCCAGTGGCGACATCGCTCTCTGTGCGCTCCTCAAGGTCGGCCACGACCGACTCGACCGCCTCGGCGTCTCGCGCGCCGATCGCGACGGTCGCGCCCGCGTCGACGAACGCGTCGGCGACCGCTCGCCCGATGCCGCCAGTGCCGCCGGTCACGACGGCTGTTGTCCCATCCATACTCTCCGTACGGGCCCGGGCTACAGGAACCTACTGCCAACCGATTCCGGCGCTGGTCTCGAGCGCTCGTTTCGCCCCGAGAACCTACGTAGTAAAGACGTACGCTTATCACCGAGCCGAAACTCCTCTCGCACATGAAATCGCTTGCCGGGACGTCGCTTCTCGTGATCGGCGGCGGCATTGGCGGCCTCTCGACGGCCTGCTACCTCGCTGACAGCGGCGCGGACGTCCACGTCATCGAGAAAAACGAGCAACTCGGCGGGCGAGCCTCGAGACTCGAGGTCGACGGCTTCCGGTTCGACATGGGGCCGTCGTGGTATCTCATGCCCGACGTTTTCGAACGGTTTTTCGGCCAGTTCGACCGGACGCCGACGGACTACTACGGGCTGACCCACCTCGATCCACACTACCGGATTTTCTTTAAAGATGGCGACGAGGTCGATATCACGCCCGACCTCGAGCGCACGAAACGGGTCTTCGAGTCCTACGAGCCGGGTGCCGGCGAGGCCCTGGAACGCTATCTCGAGACCTCGCGTGAGAACTACGAGGTCGGGATGGAACACTTCGTCTACGAGGACCGCGAGCGGCTGCGGGACTTCCTCGACCTCGACGTCGCCCGCCAGGCGCGGGGACTCTCACTCTTGGGCTCGATGCAGGGCCACGTCGAGAACTACTTCGAGCACCCGAAGCTCCAGCAGATCATGCAGTACACGCTGGTCTTTCTGGGTGGGTCGCCGACGAACACGCCGGCGCTGTACAACCTGATGAGCCACGTCGACTTCAACCTCGGCGTCTGGTACCCCGAGGGCGGACTCGGCGGCGTGATCGACGGCATCGTCGAGCTCGGTCGGGAACTCGGCGTCAGTTACGAGACCGATCGGCCGGCGACAGCGATCACGGGCCGTGCGGGCGGGTTCAAAGTCGAAACGCCCGACGGCCCGATCACCGCGGATCTGGTCGTCAGCAACGCCGACTACGCCCATACCGAACAGGAGCTGCTCCCGCCGGAGAAACGGGGCTACGACGCCGACTACTGGGAGTCACGCACCTACGCTCCCTCCGCGTTCCTGCTGTATCTCGGCGTCGAGGGCGACCTCGAGGAACTGGCTCATCACACCCTCGTGCTCCCGACCGACTGGCAGCCCCACTTCGATCGGATCTTCGAGGAGTCGGCCTGGCCCGAGGATCCCGCCTACTACCTGTGTGTCCCCTCGAAGACCGACGAGACGGTCGCCCCCGACGGTCACAGCAACCTGTTCGTCCTCGTCCCCATCGCGCCCGGCCTCGAGGACGACCCCGAGCGCCGCGAGGCGTTCCGGGACCGGATCCTCGAGGACGTCGCCAGGAACACGGGGGTCGACCTCCGGGACCGGATCGTCCTCGAGGAACGGTTTTGCGTCGAGGAGTTCGCCAGCCGCTACAACAGTTTCAAGGGATCTGCCCTGGGAATGGCACACACGCTCCGACAGACCGCCCCGTTCCGTCCCTCACACCGTTCGACGGAAGTCGACGGGTTGTACTTCGTCGGCTCCTACACCACCCCCGGCATCGGCGTCCCGATGTGTCTCATAAGTGGCGAACACACGGCCGAAAAGGTACTCGCAGATCACGGCTCATGACGGCACCCACGACCGCGACAGCGAGCGTGCGCGAGGAGCTGTCGTACCTGCTCACGCTCTCGCGACCCCGGTTCTGGCTCTACCTCGCCGGCCCGGTGCTCGTGGGCGTCGCCTACGCCGCCGGCTCGCCCGCCGACCTCCTCGAGCCGGCTGCCGTCGCGCTCTTTGTGTACTTCCTCCTCCCGGCGAACGTCTTCCTCTACGGCGTCAACGACGTCTACGACCGCGAGATCGACGCAGAGAACCCGAAGAAAGAAGACAGGGAGGCCCGCTACGAGGGCCAGCGGTACGTCCCGGTCGTCGTGACGCTGTGTGCCCTGCTCGGGGTCGCCCTCGTCGCGGTCGTCCCGCCGGCGGCCTGGCCCTGGCTCGCCGTCTTCCTGCTCCTCGGGGCGGCCTACAGCGTGCCGCCCGCACGGTTCAAGACGACGCCGCTTCTGGATTCGGTCTCGAACGGGCTCTACGTCGCCCCCGGCGTGGCCGCCTACGCCGCCGTCGCGGGGAGCCAGCCGCCCGTCCTTGCGGTCGTCGGCGGCTGGCTGTGGGCGATGGCGATGCACACCTTCTCGGCGATCCCCGACGTTGACCCGGACCGACGGGCGGGAATCCGGACCACCGCGACGGTCCTCGGGGAGCGGCGGGCCTACGCTTACTGTGCCCTCGCCTGGCTCGCCGCCGCGGGGGCATTCGCCGCGCTCGATCCGCGGCTCGGAGCGCTCCTGCTGTTTTACCCCGCAATCGCCGTCGCCATCGCGACCGCGAGTGTCCCCGTCGACCGGGCGTACTGGTGGTTCCCCGCGATCAACGTCGTCGTCGGCGCGCTGTTGACGATGGGCGGGCTCTGGAGGGTGTTCTATGGATAACCCGACCCGAACCGCGGACGAGCCGACGCGGGCGCGACTCCAGCGACGTCTCGAGGAGACGATCCGGAACAATCGCTTCACCATTGCTGTTATCTTCCCCGTCGTGGGCGCGGTGACGCTGGTCGCGAGCGCCGAGGGACTGCTGCCGTCACCGCTCGCGTACAACCCGCTTTTGATCCTGTTCGGGACGCTGGTGATGCGCTCGCCACTTCTCGTGGGGCTGTTGCCCCGGATCGGTCCGTGGGCGCTCGGCTGCCTCGGCGTGTTGGCCGCCTACACCTACGCGATCGAGGTCGTCGGCGTTCGGACCGACTGGCCCTACGGTGCGTTCGAGTACACGATCCAGCTGGGACCGATGCTGTTCGGCGAGGTACCGCTCGCGTTGCCGTTGTTTTTCGTTCCGCTGGTGCTGAACGCCTACCTGCTCACCCTGCTAGTGCTCGGCGACTGGAGCGAGCGCCTGTTCCTGCGAGTGCCGGTCGCGATTGCGGCCGTCGTCGCCATCGACGTCGTGCTCGATCCCGCGGCCGTCGCCGTCGGGTTCTGGACGTTCGAATCGGGCGGCTTCTACGGCGTCCCCCTCTCGAACTACGCCGGCTGGGTGCTCTCGGGGACCGTGGCCGTTCTCCTCGTCGACCTCGCGTTCGATCGACCGGGGCTGCTCGAGCGCGTCCGCTCGTGTGAGTTCGTGCTCGACGACCTGGTGAGTTTCGTCCTGTTGTGGGGGTCGATCAACGTCCTTTACGGCAACTGGATCGCCGCGGCGGTCGCGAGCGCGCTCTGTCTCGGGCTGTTCTCGACGGATCGGTACGACGTCGACGTGCTCCTGTCGGCGCTGCCGGGGCGGATCGAGCGGTGACCGCCGCAGTCGCCTACCGGGTCGGAACCCCCTCGCCGTGGCCCGATCCGGACCGGTCGGCCTCGAGGGTCGGAATCGCCGAGACGCGCCGAAACACCGCCTCGGGGTCGCGGTTCCAGTGCCAGTGCCAGCGGGTCTTCGCGAGACACCACAGTTTCCGGGGCGTCGACAGCGACGGCTCCTCGGTGAGGACGTCGTACCCCTGCGCTCGAATGAGGCGGTGGTGTTCGGCGTAGAGGACGGCCGCCAGCAGCACTGGTAGCTGGCAGTCCTCGGGCAGGTACCGGATGCCGGCGACGCCCTCGCGGTAGAGCTCTTCGGTCCGTTTCAGCTCCTCGGCGATGGCTCGTCTGAAGCCCGCGCTCGTCTCGAGGCGTTCTACCTGTTCGGGCGAGACGCCGTGGGCCTGCAGCGTCTCCTGTGGAATGTAGATCCGATCGCGCTCGACGACGTCCTCGCGGACGTCCCGCAGAAAGTTCGTCAGCTGGAAGGCCTCACCGAGTGCGATCGCGTGGGGCAGGGCGGTCTCGACGTCGTCGGGCTCCATGATCGCGGTCACCATCACGCCGACGGCGGCCGCCGAGCCCCGCATGTATTCCTCGAGGTCGACGTAGCTCTCGTAGCGGCTCGTGTGGATGTCGGTCTTCATCGCGTCGACGAAGGCGTCGACCTCCTCGGCGATGTCGTACCGCTTCGCGAGTTCCTGAACGGCGACGAGGACCGGATCGGTGGGCTCGACCTCGCCGAGTGCTTCGGCGCGGAGGCGCTCGAGGCGGGCGGCCTGTTCCGCGGGCGGGACGCCGGCGGCGTCGTCGACGACCTCGTCGGCGATGCGAAAGAAGCCGTAGAGAACGTGTGTCGCGTGTCGGACGCGTCGGGGGAGAAACCGGGTCGCGAGGTAGAACGTCTTCCCGGTTCGTTTCTGGATCTCCTTGCCGGCGGCGATGTGTTCCTGTTGCATTCTCACGGGGTGATGTCGGTCTGCTGTCGAGACGGTGAGTAGTGTTAGACAGATAAGTATAAAACGGCTAGCCCTCACTAGGCAGGCACGACTGTCACGGTATCGAATATGTACTGCTTAGTTCCTGCTCTCGGAGCCGACTGCAAATCGATACGTCTACTGGAAGGACGGCGGACAGGTTCGAAACCACTACTGTCACGGTCACGGATCGATTCGACTGCGATTCGAGCACTATCGAACTCGTCCACGACGCACGCGTCACTGCGGTCGACCGCACGATCCGGACGGTCGTTCGCATCGTTTAAGACCGCGCTGGCTGTTGCTCGAGGTATGAGCGACGAGAGTCAGGAACTCGGCATCACCGAGTCGAAGTCACATCGACCCGGCGAGTGGTACGCCGAAGTCGTCCAGAAGGCCGGACTTGCGGATTACGCCCCGATGGGTGGCTTCATCGTCACGAAACCCCGTGGGTACGCGCTGTGGGAGGCGATTCAGGACGCCTTAGACGGCTGGTTCAAGCAGACGGGCGTCCAGAACGCCTACTTCCCGATGTTCATCCCCGAGTCGTTCCTCGAGCGGGAGAAAGACATCGTCGAGGGCTTCGACCCCGAGGTCGCGTGGGTGACCCAGGGCGGTCACGACGAACTCGAGGAACGTCTCGCGGTGCGGCCGACGAGCGAGTCGATCATCGCCCCGTTCATGGCCGACTGGACCCGCAGCCACCGTGACCTGCCCCTGCGGCTCAACCAGTGGTGTTCGGTCGTTCGGTGGGAAGCGACGGAGACGAAACCGTTCTTCCGGACGAAGGAGTTCATGTGGCAGGAAGGCCACACCGCCCACGCGACCGACGAGGGTGCCTGGGAGGAGGTCTGGACCCGGCTGGACCAGTACGAACGCGTCTACGAGGACGTGCTCGCGATCCCGGTGCTGCGCGGGAAGAAACCCGAACACGACAAGTTCCCCGGCGCGAACACGACGACGACCGTCGAGGCGTTGATGCCCGACGGCAAGTCCGTCCAGGGCGCAACCAGCCACCACCTCGGTCAGAGCTTCGCCGAGGCGTTCGAGATCACCTACGTCGACGAGGACGAGAACGAACAGACGGCCTACACGACCTCGTGGGGGCTGTCCTGGCGGGCACTCGGCGCACTCATCATGACTCACGCCGACGATCAGGGACTCGTGCTTCCCCCGACAGTCGCACCGACCCAGGTCGTCGTCGTTCCCATCTGGCAGGCAGACACGAAAGACGAGGTCCTCGAGTACGCCGAGGGGATCGAAGCGGATCTCACAGACGCCGGCGTCCGGGTCGAACTCGACGACCGCGACGAGCGCAATCCTGGGTTCAAGTTCAACGAACACGAGTTGAACGGCGTTCCCCTCCGGATCGAGGTCGGCCCCAACGAGGTCACGGACGAGGAGGTCACGCTCGTCCACCGCCCCGACAACGAAAACGTCGTCGCCGATCGGACGGGACTGGCCGAGACGGTCGACGAACAGCTCGAGACCGTCTACGAGAAACTCTACGAGGCGGCCGAACAGACCCTCGAAGAGAACGTCCGGACGGCAGACAGCGCCGAGGAGATCATGGGTACGATCGGGCGATACGGCGGCTACGTCGAGGTGCCGTGGTGTGGCGATCAGGCCTGTGAGGAAGCGATCAAAGAGAAAGTCGCCGCCGAGATCGTCATGCAACCGCTCGCAGACGACGGCGGGGCGTCTGAAGGAACGCCGAAAACGCCCGAAGACGACGATGCGACGTGTACCGTCTGTGACGAGCCGGCGGACGAAATCGCGTACTTCGCCAAGACCTACTAGTACCGTTCCAAGCGTCGACTGATGAGTGAAACCGGTCAACCGCACTCGGTTTCACCCATCAGTTCAGGCTTTGAACGCCACTAGACCGGTCGTCGGCCTCGGCTTCGGCGCGTCCGTGAACCTAACTGTTTAGCCCCTCATTCCTTATCGATCGGTCACCATCACCTGAGTGTAGCGCCCTGCTGTCGGCACCGTCCGACGCGGTGACGCTACAGTGCCTCTGACTTTCCGTCATTCGTTCGATAGCTCCGACGCCGTCTACTCGTCAACCGTCATTCGGAGGTTCTTTGACGAGCGTCCGCGACGAACCGTCTATGACCGACGACGCCACTGACGCCCTCGACCGAGCCGGCGAGAGCGCAACGCGGTACACCCGGGTGGCGATCGACCGACGCTGGAACCCGGCGACGATCGACCTCGAGCGAGACGCCGAAGCCGTCGCCGAACTGGACCGAATCGAGTTTACGCGCCTGCGCGGGTTGCTCGCGCAGTTCGGCGCGGGTGAACAGGCGGTCACCGAGGACCTGGCACCGCTTGCGGTCGTCGTAGAAGAGCCAGCCGACCAGCGGTTCGTCGCGACCCAGCTGTACGACGAGGCGGTCCACGCCGAGTTCTTCGACCGCTACTGGGAGCGTGTGATCCGGCCCGCAGAACGCACTCGCGGACTCGGCGAGAGCGATCCGACCGACGACCGCTGGCACGCCCCAGCCTACCGGGAGCTGTTCGACCGGACCGAACGGGCGATGACACGCCTGCTCGAGCGCGACGGGCCCGAAACCCGTGCCCGAGCGTACTGTCACTACCACCTCACGGTCGAGGGCACGCTCGCGCTGACGGCCTACGACTGGATCAGGGAGCGATACGGCGGCGAGACGGCCGGCGTTCCCGCACTGTCGGGACTGCTCGAGGGCGTTGAAAACGTCCGTCGGGACGAGGGCCGTCACGTCGGCTTCGGCTGTCTGTGCGTCCGCGACCTGCTCGAGTCGGGTGCCGTCGAGCCCGGGCTGGTCCGTCAGGCGCTCGCCGACCTGCTCGAACCCGTCGAGGCGACGATCGCCGAGATGGCCACCGACGACGCTCGCCCGGCGCTGCTCGAACGCGTCGAAGACGCCCACGAGGCACGGCTCGCACAGGTCGGACTCGATCCACAGGCGAGGTGAGTTCGGATGGACGCCATTCGTGTCTCCGAGTACGGCGGCCCCGAGGTGCTCGAGGCCGTCGACGTCCCAGTTCCCGACCCCGATCCCGACGAGGTCCGGATCGACGTCCGCGCTGTCGGCGTCAACTTCGCCGACGTCGAGAAACGCCGCGGGAACTATCCGGACGGTCCCGAGCCGCCGTACCGGCCCGGCCTCGAGGTCGCCGGCGTCGTCACCGAATCGGGGTCGGACGCCGATCCGGCGATCGGCGATCGGGTCGCCGCACTGGTGTCGGGTGGCGGCTACGCCGAGACGACGGTCGCTCCCACAGACGCGGTCGTTCCGGTTCCCGACGCCCTGTCGTTTCCCGAGGCCGCCGCCCTCCCGGTGCAGTATCTCACGGCTCACAACGCGCTGTTCGGCTGGGGCGGCCTCGAGAACTGCGACGGCGAGGGTGGCGAGTCCGAACGCGTACTCGTCACCGCCGCAGCCGGCGGCGTCGGCACGGCCGCCGTCCAACTCGCCGCCCGGGCCGGTGTGACCGTCGTCGGCGTCGCGAGCACCGACGAGAAACGCGCCCTCGTCCGCGAGCTGGGTGCCGACCACGCCGTCGGCTACGACGACCTCCCCGATGCGGTCGCCGAACGCGTCGACGGCGTCGACCTAGCGCTCGAGGGAGTCGGCGGCCGGGTCTTCACCGACGTCATCGAGGTGCTTTCCCCCGGCGGCCGCGTCGTCACCTACGGGATGGCGAGCGGGCGCGTCCCCACCGTCGCGACGCCGCGGCTGTTCTTCGAAAACAAGTCGGTGATCGGCTACCACCTCGAGGAGGCCCGCTCTCGGACGCCCGAGCGGGTGTTTTCGGCCGTGCCGTCGCTGCTTGCAGCCCTCGAGGCCGGCGACGTCGAGATCGTCGTCGACGAGACGATTCCGCTTGCCGACGCCGGCCTGGCCCACGACCGACTCGAGGGCCGAGAGAGTACGGGAAAAGTCGTACTCGTGCCCTGAAGACGGGCACATCCCGGAACTGTCGGTACGATCGCCCGAGTGTCACCGTGAGAACGGGTCGAGGGTCACTCGAGCAAGACCGCGTTGACCTGGCCGGTCTGGCCGGGTCGGGAGGTGACGCGAGCACGTCCCTCGTCGGTGTCGATGACGGCACCTTTCGTGACGATGTTCCGGCGAACGTAGTTGGGGTTGGCGTCGTTCTCGACGACGTCGTTGATCGTCGTCGTCACGGTCTCGCCGCCGTCGTTGACGTTCGCGACGTCCGTGGCGAGTGCACGAACCTTCTGTTCGTTCCCGCGGACGTCGACGGCCCGGAAGCGGGGTTCGCCGACCTGTGTCTCCGTCGGGAGCCGGCCGAGTTCGTGTTTCTTGCGGTTGCGCTGGTGCTTGAGTCGACCGCCCGTTCGCTTGCGCGTGGAGCGTCCCTGGTCTTGCATACCCGTAGGCAGTCCCGGCGCATACTTGAATGCAACCTTTCGCGTCGCGAACGCGGGCGTTCGGCCCGATCCTGCTGCCGGCCGCTTACTCGTCCTGAGCGTCGACGACGGCCACGCCCGCGAGGTTCACGATGTCTTTGACCTCGTCGCCGCGCTGGATGACGTGGACGGGTTTGTCCATGCCGACGAGCATCGGACCGATCGCCTCCGCGCCGCCGAGTCGCTGGAGCAGCTTGTAGGCGATGTTGCCTGCCTCGAGGTTGGGGAAGACGAGCACGTTCGCCGGCTCGTCGAGTTCGGAGAAGTCGTAGGTGTCCTCGAGAATGTCCTCGACGACGGCGGTGTCCGCTTGCATCTCGCCGTCGACGGGGAAATCGACGTCCGAATCCTCCTGGAGCAACCGCACCGCGTTCCTGGGTTTGCGGGTCCCCTCGTTGTCGACGCTGCCGAAGTTCGAGTACGACAACAGGGCAGCCCGTGGCTCGATGTTGAACCGCCGGGCGAGTCCCGCCGTCTGTTTCGTGACCTCGGCCAGTACGTCTTCGTCGGGAGACTGATTGACCGTTGCGTCGGCCACGAAGATCACGCGGTTTTTGAACGTGAGCATGTAGACGCCCGCGGCGTAGTTGGTTTCGGGCTCGGTGCCGATCACCTGCAGCGGCGGGCGCAGCGCCGACGGGTAGTGGTGGCTTAACCCGGTGAGCAAGGCGTCGGCGTCGCCCTGTTCGACCATCACGCTGCCGAAGTAGTTGGTGTCGCGTTCGATCAGCTCTTTGGCCTCGGTGCGGGTGATCCCCTTGCGCTTTCGTAGCTGGTAGAGCCGTTCGGCGTAGGCCTCGTAGTCGCCGGCCGACGGATCGGCCACCGCCGGCGAGAACTCGAGTCCGAGATTCGCCGCCGTCCGTTTGATCTCGTCGGTCTTGCCGATCAGGATCGGCTGGGCGATCCCTTGCTCTTGCATCTGGTAGGCTGCCCGGATCATCTTCTCGTCGTCACCCTCCGCGAGCGCGACGCGTTTGGGCTCGCTTTTCGCTTTGTTGAGCACGACCCGCATCATCTCGCGGGACTTGCCAAGGCGGGCCTCGAGTTCCTCCTCGTAGTCCTCGAGGTCGATCTCTGTCCGGGCGGCACCGCTTTCTATCGCCGCGCGGGCGACCGCGGGCGCGACCCGGAACAGCACCCGCGGATCGACGGGCTTTGGAATGATGTAGTCGGGACCGAACTGGATCGGCTGGTCGCCGTAGGCTTTGACGACGGCGTCGGGGACGTCCTGTCTCGCGAGGTCGGCAAGCGCCTCCGCGGCGGCGACTTTCATCGCCTCGTTGATCTCCGTCGCCCGAACGTCGAGCGCTCCCCGGAAGATAAACGGGAACCCGAGGACGTTGTTGACCTGATTCGGGTAGTCCGATCGGCCCGTCGCCATGATGACCGTGTCCTCGCGGGCTTCTTTCGCCTCGTCGTAGTCGATCTCGGGGTCCGGATTCGCCATCGCGAAGACGATCGGATTCTCGGCCATCGATCGGATCATCTCCTGGGAGACGATGCCGCCGATCGAGAGCCCGACGAAGACGTCTGCACCCGCCATCGCGTCGGCGAGGTCGCCGTCGGGCACGTCGCGGGCGAACTCCCGTTTGTACTCGTTGACGTCGCCCGCCCGGGCACGAGCGGTCGTGATGATCCCCGAGGAGTCACACATCGTGATGTTCTCCGCTTTCGCTCCCAGCGAGACGTAAAACCGGGCCGTCGCGAGTGCGCTCGCGCCAGCGCCGGAGAAGACGATCTCGAGTTCTTCGAGGTCTTTGTCCGCAATCTCGGCAGCGTTTAAAAGCGAAGCGCCGGAGATAATGGCGGTGCCGTGCTGGTCGTCGTGAAAGACTGGAATGTCGATCTCCTCGCGCAGGCGTTCCTCGACGGTGAAACACTCGGGCGCTTTGATGTCTTCTAAGTTGACCCCGCCGAAGGTCGGCTCCATCATCTTCACCGCCTCGACGAGTTTGTCGGGGTCGGCCTCGTCGAGTTCTACGTCGAAGACGTCGATGTCGGCGAAGCGTTTGAACAGCACGCCCTTGCCCTCCATCACGGGTTTGGATGCTTGGGCACCGATATCTCCGAGCCCGAGTACCGCAGAGCCGTTCGAAACGACACCCACGAGGTTCCCTTTCGCGGTGTAGGTGTAGGCTTCCGTGTCGTCGTCGTCGATTTCCATACACGGCGCGGCGACGCCCGGTGAGTACGCAAGCGAGAGGTCGCGTTGCGTATTCGTCGGTTTCGTCGTCGAAATCTCGATTTTTCCGGGTGGATCAATGCGGTGGTACTCCAATGCATCCTCGTCTAATCCCATACCAGTCGTCACTGTCGGGGAGTACAAAAAACGATGCGAAAGGGGAATACGACGATCGTCGAACTCAAAGAGGACGACGCGGGCGGACCGATGCGCTGGCACGGACGAGGCAAGCCGTACACGCCTTCCTGTTTCGACCATTTTATACGCACCGCGGCAGTGGGATGGGTATGGACGTCGCGCTTGGTGGGACGTTCGACCCCGTTCACGACGGCCATCGGCGGCTGTTCGAGCGGGCGTTTGAACTCGGAGACGTAACCGTCGGTCTGACGAGCGACGAACTCGCGCCGAAGACGCGCCACGTCGATCGCTACGTCAGACCGTACGAGCAACGAAAGCGCGACCTCGAGCGCGAGCTCGGAGCTCTCGCCGACGAACGCGATCGCGAGTTCGAGGTCCGGACGCTGACGGAACCGACCGGTATCGCGACCGAACCGGAGTTCGACTACCTGATCGTCTCGCCGGAGACGGCAGACGGCGGCAAACGAATCAACGAGATCCGCCGCGAGCGGGGCCACGATCCGCTCGAGATCGTCGTCGTCCCCCACGTCCGCGCCGAAGACGGTGACGTCATCTCGAGTACCCGCATCGTTCAGGGCGAGATCGACGAACACGGGAATCTCACGCCCGATTGCGACGGACGTGCGGCGACGCGACCGGACTCGTCCGGCACCGAGGAGTAGTCCGTACTTACCAGCCCGGCGGCTCCAGACCCGCGTTCTCGAGTCGATCCTTCCAGCGTTGCTGGACCGACAGCCGCGAGACGTCGACGGCGTCGGCGATAGCCGTCTGGGTGCGTCCGTCGCCAGCGACGAGCGACCCGGCGTAGAGACTGGCCGCGAGGGCGGCCCGTTTCGACCGATCTGCCTCGGGAACGTCTGCCAGGAACAGCTCGGCCGCGTACGATCGTGCGTCCGTCGAGAGGGTGAGCCTGTCGGCTGCCCGCTCGAGCTCCTCGAGCCAGTCGGCGTACTCGACGTGCTCGCGCGCGCTGTACATGCCATTCACGTACTGGCTTCTCATCCTTAAATGCGATCGATCTGCCGAGTCGGTCGTCTGCGAGCCAGTGGTTGGCCAACGTTTGACTACCAGAGACAACATGGCACTACGAACGGTTACAGACCCTCTCGCGACCCTGCCGACGGGATACGAGACGATTACTAATACCCCATGTTCCCGAAGCAGTGGGTATCCGATCACCCGATCGTCGGACCGTCCAAGACCCTAATGAGTGAGCCCACCTGTAAACTCGTCTGTACGGGCTGTGGCCTCGAGATGCCGTACCGAGATCGTGGCCTGGCCGAACAGGCGGCCGAACTCCACCAGCTGCGTGGCGACGAACACGTAACGTTCATCGTCTCGCTCGACTGGTCGCCCGAGGAACCCGTGACCCACAGGTAACCGATACCGACAGGTTCTTACTCGCGTCGGCGGCTACTCGAGACTGCGCGCGGGTAGCCAAGCTAGGAAACGGCGCAGCGCTTAGGACGCTGTCCCGTAGGGGTCCGCCGGTTCGAATCCGGTCCCGCGCATTGCTGTCGCGAGCAATCCCGCGAGCGACAGCAATCGTCGGCGGGTTCGAACCAGACGAGTCGCAGCCCGGGAAGCGACCGACGGGAGCGACCCGGACCGTCTCGGCGAGGTTCGAATCCGGTCCCGCGCACTACCGCATTCTTGCACTTTTCTTTCAGTCCAACAGCGAAGGAGCTCTGGATGAACGGCGCGGATGAGGTGGCTGTATGGGCGGTCCTCTGTCCCCATCTACCCACACTCAAGATCGAGGATTCGTCTCCAAAGGTGGGTACACTGGGACTCGAACCCAGGGCCTCTCGGATGACCGGATCGCTGACCAAAGGCCCCGGGACGTGCCGCGCGGACTCACACCCCCGGCGATCCGATCTCGTTCCGAGCGTTCTACCGGACTGAACTACGTGCCCGGATCAGAGCTTTCTGCTCCTCAGGCGAATGTGTTGCGCTGACTCTCAGCGAACCGGAGGGCTGTGAACTACCCCGACCTACCACGCTCGGGCCTACCGGCCCTCGCTTGTTGAGGTCGAGACTTCCTGTCCCCTCAATTATAGCTAATTGACAGCGAGTATCTCGACATCGAACTCAATAGTCTCGCCCGCGAGCGGGCTGTTGAAGTCTACTCGAACAATGTCGTCGCCAACGTCCGTGATTTCGCCTCTGACACCGTCTTGCGTTTCAAGGTATGAACCTTCTTCTGGGAGTTCGCCACCGAGCATTTGACGAAGTTCCTCGGTTTCGAACTCTTGAACCTGTTCTTCGGACCACTCGCCATAGCCCTCTTCGGGAGGGATTGTGACGGTAGGGGTGGCTCCTTGTTCCAAGCCGACCAACGCATCTTCCAGTCCTTTGATCACTCGCCCCTCGCCGATTTCGACCGTCAGCGGATCGTACTCCCGATCTGGTTGTGAATCCGCCAACCCTGTTTCCCTGGCAACTGATTCACGGGTCGTATCGAAGACGGCTCCCTCTTCGGTTCGGCCCGTATACTCGATCGTGACAGAGTCGCCGGTAGCGATTGTCATACGAACGAGAAGGGAGACGGGCCGAAAAAGCCTTGCATCGATAGATTTCAATCAGGAATTGAGTCGTAGCGGCCGCCAGGCCCATCACCAAACACTTCTGTCGACAGCATCCGGTTCCAGAATCGATGCTCAGAACTCCTACTCTGCGCTTGTACCACGAGTCGGAGTGGCTGTCTCTAGTACCGTTCCAAGCGTCGACTGATGAGTGAAACCGGTCAACCGCACTCGGTTTCACCCATCAGTTCAGGCTTTGAACGCCACTAGGCCAGCCGTAAAGGGGTGCTGTCACGGTATCGGAACGAACACAGCACAGACGTGGGTCTGTGCCGCACGTTTTTGACCGACGCGCGAGAAGGGAGTGGTATGCCGTTTACCACGAGCTGGCACACCCTCCTCGAGTCCGCCGAGGAGCTCCCGGCCGATGCGACCCTTCTTACACCGCTGTCGCGACGGGAGTTTCGGGTGACCGACGTCCAGGAACATCGCATCCTCGTCTCATATCTGGACGACGACGGCACGACGCCGCTCCAGCGAGAGCAGTTCGAGACGCTGTTCGGGCGGGTTCGGGACGCCCGCGACGGCTTCGACCTCGACCGGTTGCCGCCCGACGCCGAGCCCTATGCGACGGTGCTGAGCCTGCACCCGCGCTTCGAGATCGACGACCGCGAGGGAACGCTTTCTGCGACCGAGACGCCGACCGGCTCCCCGCTGGTGGACGCCTCCCTCGAGGCCGACCGCGAGGAGCCGGACGTTCCGGTCTACGGCGACGCTCTCCTGTTGATCGACGCCCTGGAACGATACGACCCGACTGACCTCGAGGGGATGGAGACAGACTCGCTCGTGAATCTCTATACGCTCTTATCGGACGTCCAGCGCGGTGCTGACGACCTCAGGGGGGCAGTCAGTGACGTGTTGCTCGAGCGGCTCCATCACGACCAGCCGGTCAGCGGACAGTACGGCTCGGTCCAGCGGACTGCTCGCCGGAGCCGATCGCTCACGGACGAAACGGAGGTCCTCGATACCCTGGAAGCCGCCGGGATCGACCGCGAGCGCGTAACCAGCGTCGATCCGGACAAGGTCGACGAGGCGCTCGAGGTGGTCGAACTCGCCGAATCCGACGTCTACGAGATCGATAAAAGCGAGTACGTCCGCAAGGCCGAGGTCGACGAGGACGTGAAAGAATCGCGGCTCCAGGGACTGAAAGACCGACTGGCGGCGACGGAAGCGGAAACCGACGATCTCCAGCGGGAGATCGAGGCGTTAGAGGCCAGAATCGACGACTTGACGAGTTTCGACTCGGGAACGTCGTTCTACGGCCGATCCGGCGGTGAAACGTAGCCGGGCGACGACCGACCATCGACGACTGACGATTGTGGTGATCGATCGTGAAAAATTATGCTGTATTATTTCCCTAGTATGTGTATAGAAAACACTTAGCCATTATGGGTTAGCCTCTTATGGACGTTCGCTCCACTGACTACCATGTCACAGCCACACGGAGCGCGACCTACCGATCGCTCGGGGGGACTCGCCGATCCGGCGGACGAGCGATCGAACTGCGGTGTCGGCGTCGTAATGGATCTCGAGAACGGACAGAGCCACGATGTCGTCGCCGACGGTCTCGCATTACTCTGCAACCTCGAACACCGTGGGACCACCGGCGCGGAGAAAAACACCGGCGACGGCGCCGGAATCATGCTCCAGCGGCCCGACGCCTTCTTCGACGCCGTGCTCGATATCTCCCTGCCCGACGTCTATGCGGTCGGGTCGATCTTCTTCCCACAGGACGACGACGCTCGGGCGGCGCTGGTCGACGCGATCGAGACGACGCTTGCGACCTACGACCTCGAGGTACGCACCTGGCGGTCGGTACCGACGACCAACGACGGCCTCGGCGAGACTGCCCTCGAGTCCGAACCCGACGTCTGGCAGGCGTTCGTCGTCCCCGCCGAGGACGACCTCGAGCGGGAAGCGTTCGACCGACGGCTGTACGTCGCCCGGCGGGCCGTCGAAAACGAGATCGACGAGGGTGCCTACGCCGGTGCCGACCGGTTCTACGTCTGCTCGCTCGACTCGAAGACCGTCGTCTACAAGGGGCTGCTCAAAGGCGAGCAGGTCCCGACCTACTATCCCGACCTCACCGACGAGCGCGTCGAGTCGACGTTCGTGATGGTCCACGAGCGGTTCTCGACGAACACGCTGGGCGCGTGGCACCTCGCCCATCCGTTCCGCAACGTCATCCACAACGGCGAGTTCAACACCATCCAGGGAAACGTCAACTGGATGCGCGCCCGCGAGACCGACCTCGAGAGCGAGGTCTTGTCTGACCTCGAGGCCGTCAAACCGGTCATCAACGATCCCGACCAGTCCGACACGGCAAGCGTCGACAACGCGCTGGAACTCCTGATGCAAGACGGGAGAGACCTCGCTCACGCCCTGCGGATGCTCGTCCCCGAGGCCTGGCGTGGCGACGACGCGATGGACGACGATCGGCGGGACTTCTATGACTTTCACGCCTCGCTGGTCGAACCCTGGGACGGCCCCGCACTCGTCGCCGCGACCGACGGCGACCGCGTCGGTGCCGTGCTGGACCGCAACGGCCTGCGTCCCTGCCGGTACGACGTCACGACCGACGGCCGCCTCGTGATGGCGAGCGAGGCCGGCGCGCTCGCACACGACCCCGAGGAGATCGAAGAACGGGGCCGCCTCCAGCCCGGCCAGCTCTTTCTGGCGGACCCGGAGGAGGGTCGGGTCATCCCCGACGAGGAGGTCTTCGAGGACCTCGTCGACGACCGCTACGGCGAGTGGGTCGAGCGCGAACAGGTCGGCCTCGAGGAGATCGTGACGACGGGCGATCGCACGCCACGAGAGTCGGTCGACGGGCTCCGGAACCACCAGGCCGCCTTCGGCTACACCCACGACGAACTCGAGAACATGCTCGAGCCGATGCTCACCAAGGGGAAAGACCCCGTCGGCTCGATGGGCGACGACACGCCGCTTTCGGTACTCACCGAGTACGACCGCCCGCTGTTCTCGTATTTCAAACAGCTGTTCGCCCAGGTCACCAACCCGCCGCTTGATTACATCCGCGAGGAACTGGTGACGAGTATGGAGACCCGGCTTGGCTTCCAGCGAAACCTGCTCGCCGAGTCGCCCGATCACGCCCGCCAGCTCGTCTGTGACTCGCCCGTGCTCACCGACGCCGAACTCGTGGCGATCCGGGACTGTGAGGCAAACGGGATCACCGCGGCGACGGTCGACGTCACCTACGAGCCCGACGGCGAGCCCGGGGAGCGCCTCGAGGCCGCACTCGAGCGCGTCCGGAACGATGCCGTGTCCGCGATCGAGGCCGGCCACGACGTCGTGGTCCTCTCGGACCGCGAGGTGGGTCCCGACCGGGTCGCGATCCCGAGCCTGCTCGCGACCGGTGCGGTCCATCACTGTCTCGTTCGCAACGGGCTTCGCAACCACGCGGGACTGATCGTCGAGTCCGCCGATCCCCGCACCGTCCACCACGTCGCGACGCTCGTCGGCTACGGTGCGGGTGCGGTCAACCCCTACCTCGCCTACCAGACGATCGCCGACCTCACGGCCGGCGAGGACGGTATGGACACCGGGGATGCGATCGACGCCTACGTCGCCGCGTTAGAGGACGGCCTGCTGAAGACGATGGCGAAGATGGGGATCTCGACGGTCGAGAGCTACCAGGGGGCCCAGATCTTCGAGGCCGTCGGCTTGGATTCGGACGTCGTCACGGAGTACTTCGAGGGGACCGAGAACCGCACCGAGGGTATCGGTCTCGCCGAGATCGAAGCGGACGTCCGCGAGCGTCACGCGGTCGCGTTCGACACCGACCAGACCGATCTCGACCGCTCCGGGGAGTTCTCCCACCGGAAAGGCGGCATCCACCACCAGTGGAACCCCGAGACGGTCGGCTCGCTCCAGCAGGCGGTTCGCGATGGCGACTACGAGGAGTACAAGGACTTCGCCGCGATGATCAACGAACAGAGCGAGACACTCCAGACGCTCCGGGGCCTGCTCGAGTTCGACTCCGAGCGCGAGTCGATCCCGGTAGCGGAGGTCGAACCCGTCGAGGAGATCGTGTCCCGCTTCTCGACGGCTGCGATGAGTCTGGGCAGCCTCTCGCCGGAGGCCCACGAGACGAACTCGATCGCGATGAATCGGATCGGCGGCAAGTCCAACTCGGGCGAGGGTGGCGAGCCGCCGGAGCGGTTCGACACCGAACGGGAGTGCAACGTCAAGCAGGTCGCCTCGGGTCGCTTCGGCGTCACCTCGACGTACCTCTCGAACGCCGAGGAGATCCAGATCAAGATGGCCCAGGGATCGAAGCCCGGCGAGGGCGGTCACCTCCCCGGATCGAAGGTCAACGAGATGATCGCTCACGTCCGCAAGGCCACCCCCGGCGTCGGGCTCATCTCGCCACCGCCGCTGCACGACATCTACTCGATCGAAGACCTCAAACAGCTCATCCACGACCTGAAGGCGGCGAACGAGGACGCCGACATCAACGTCAAGCTCGTCTCGGAGGCGGGTATCGGCACCATCGCGGCCGGCGTCGCGAAGGCAAACGCCGACGTGGTCCACATCTCGGGTCACTCCGGCGGCACCGGTGCCTCTCCCAGGACGTCGATCAAAAACGCCGGTCTCCCGTGGGAACTGGGCCTGGCGGAGGCGAACCAGATGCTCCGTGCGACGGGGCTTCGCGACCGCATCCGCGTCTCCGCCGACGGCGGGATGAAGACGGGACGGGACGTCGCCGTCGCCGCGTTGCTGGGTGCCGAGGAGTACGTCTTCGGCACCGCCTCGCTCGTGACCAGCGGCTGCGTGATGGCCCGGAAGTGCCACGAGAACACCTGCCCCGTCGGCGTCGCCACCCAGCGCGAAGACCTCCGGAAGCGGTTCCCCGGCGAACCCGACCACGTCGTCAACTACATGACGTTCCTCGCCCAGGAGCTCCGGGAGATCATGGCCGAACTCGGTTTCCGAACCGTCGAGGAGATGGTCGGCCGCGTCGAGGTCCTCTCCCAGCGCGAGGACGTTTCCCATCCCAAGGCACGAACCGTCGACCTCTCGGCGGTGCTTGCAGAGCTCGACGGTGACGTTCGCACCAAGATCCGCGAGCAGGACCACGAACTCGACGACCAGCTCGACCGCGAGCTGATCGACGCCGCCGAAGATGCGATCGAGAGCCAACAGCCCGTCTCACTCGCGACCGACGTCTCGAACGTCGACCGGGCGGTCGGCGCGATGCTCTCGAACCGCGTCACGAGCCGCTACGGCGAGTCCGGACTTCCCGAGGATACGATTACCGTCGACCTCGAGGGTACTGCCGGCCAGAGTTTTGGCGCGTTTCTCGCAAGCGGCGTCTCGATGCACCTGACCGGCAGCGCGAACGACTACGTCGGCAAGGGTCTCTCTGGGGGAAAACTCGTTCTCCAGACGCCCGAGACGGCGGCCTACGAGCCGACCGAGAACGTCGCCATCGGCAACGTCGCTCTCTACGGCGCGACCGACGGCGAGTGTTACGTAAACGGCGTCGCTGGCGAACGCTTTGCCGTGCGAAACTCCGGTGCGAAAGCCGTCGTCGAGGGCGTCGGCGACCACGGCTGTGAGTACATGACCGGCGGCGTCGTCGCCGTCCTGGGAGAAACTGGGACGAACTTCGCTGCCGGGATGTCCGGCGGCGTCGCCTACGTCTACGACGAAGACGGCGACTTCACCGATCGAGCCAATACGGGGATGGCGACCCTCTACGACGACCTCGACGACCGCGACGAGACCATGCTCCGTCGACTCGTCGAGAACCACGTCGCCTACACCGGAAGCGTTCGCGGCCGGGAGCTGCTCGCAAACTGGGAGCGTTCGCTCGAGTCGTTCGTGAAGGTGATGCCCGACGCCTACCACGAGGCGATCACCGAGGACGGCCGCGACGACGTCCGCGAGACACTTCCCGAGACGCCCGAGCCGGAGGCCGAGGCCGAGGTCGCGGGGTACGCCACTGGCGACGACTGATCACTCCCGGCAGACGCCGCCCGCCGCTTTCGCCGCCGTTCGCAGGTCTGACGCGTCGGACACCGCGAGCAGATGGGCCTGACAGTCACAGTCCGACGCCCCGAACGTGGAGACGGGATCGCCCGGCAGCGATGTCGCCAGTTCGCACTCCCGATCCTCGCCGGAAAAGGTGACGACCGCCTCGAGGCTCGTCTCGGGGTGGGCCAGCAGATAGTCGACGTGCCAGTGACGGGCGTTTCGCTTCCCGCACGCGAGTTCACGGTGCCGATCGACGCGAGCGAACCCACCCGGACCGAACGCCGACCCGACGTAGGCGTACGTGCCCGCCGCAAACTCGAGTTCGCCGAGTGCGCCGACGTCGATGGCCGTCGCGTTCGAAACGTCGATCGCGAGAACGTAAGTGCCGCCGTCTGTCATGTCGCGAACTGGTCGAAGAACACTCACAACGGTTTCGGGTTCGACCGACCATGGCGTCGTTCGATCCATGTCCCCGACGGTGTCCGTACCGCAGTTGAGCCGGCCGCTTCGACTCTCCGTCGCGATCGGATCGTTGGGATCGCTACTCCCGGTCGTTGACGTCGGTCTCGTCCTGATCGTGGACGTGGCGGCGGTGGCTTACATCCTCGTCTCGTTCCCGGCTGGCCTGTGGACGCTCGCCGTCTCGCTGGCCGCGCTGGTCGGGCCGCCCTCGCTCCTCGCGGTAGTGGCGCCGCTTCGTCCCCGCTTGCCGACCGCGCTGTCGGCTGGACTGCTGTTGCTGTCCCCCCTGTTGACCGCGTCGTCCCTGTCGAGTGTACGCGCCCCGACCGTCGTACTGTTCTTGGCTCTGCTCACCGTACCGTTCGTGCTGGCCTCGCTGGTAGTCGTCGTCACGCCGTTGACCCTGCTCCCGCTGACCGCGCTCCTGTCGTCGACTCGAGCCACCGTATCGAAGACTGTCCTGTCCTTCCCGGTACGTTTCCCGCTGGTCACCTCGCTGGCCTGATTCCCGTCGCTTTCGTCCTCGCTGTTCCCGTCGCTGTTCGGACTGTTCGCGATGGCGATGTCGTTCGTGATCGGACCGGCGTCCGCCTGACTGTCCCTGTTGTCGTTGGTGTTGCCTGCCTCCCTCGGTCGATCGACCGCCACGTCCCTGTCGCCCGCGTCGTTCGCGCCGACCGTACTGACCCTGCTTTCCGTACTGCTCCTGACTCTGACTATTGGGCTGTCCGCGATCGTACTGTTCACGCTGGCTCTCTCGCGGTTGACCTCGCCGTTTTGGTTCGCCGCGTTCTCGACCTCGAGGCTCCTCGCGTCGAGTCTCGCCTCGTTCGCTTTCGAACCGATCTCTTCTTCCCCGCTCGTGTCTGGTGAACAAGCCGTGCATCCAGCCGCGTCCGGTCCTGTGGCCCCGGTTTCGGCTGCGGTCGCCACCTCGGTCCCGTTCCTCGCCGTAGTCGCTGTCGTGGTGCCCGTTCATCGTATCACCTGACTCGACACGGTAGCGGCACTGAGCCGCCCGCCGCCCGCGACGCCGGTACGCCGAACACGTAGGTAAAACCCCGCCGCGGTTCCACGCTCGTCGCAGTTGAATTCGTCATTACGCTCCCTCGTCGTCTTCGGTGCTGTCGCCGCTGGCCGTCGAAACCGGATCGCTGGAACGACGGAAACGAGCCATTACTGAGTTCCCATATGTAACCTGAATCACTATTGCTGGCTGTGCCACAGACCGATCCGGTGTCGGTACTGACGGCGCCAAACTGCAACGGTAGGCCAAGGCTTATTAGACCTACCTATCATCGTGAATATATGGATACGGATCGGTTACTGGTGGGTCGTCGATCGAACCGGCGGACGTTTTTGCTCGCCTCGAGCGTTGCCGTCTCCGCGTTCGCTGGCTGTCTCGGTAACGGCGAAGGCGAGGAGGGTGCACCAGACGGTGGGGATGCCGACAACGGAGACGAGAACGAAGACGACGAGAACGGAGAGGAGGATACCGATGACGGCGGATCTGTCCGATCGGAACCCTCACCTCCCACGCCGGACTTCACCGTCGCGAAGGACGGTCCGTCAGATTACGATACGTTACAGGAAGCTTATGAGTCGCTCGATTCGGGAGACGTAATCGGTGTTGGCCCCGGGACGTACACACTGCAACCGGACGTGGAATATCTTAGCGACGTCGACGGGGAGATGTTAACGAAGACGTTCAGCTACGTCGGGGAATCGGCGGACGAAACGACGATCGAACTGATATTCCCAGAGGCCAGTTCATTCACCGTCCGGGCGCCACACCGGTTTCCCGAGGAGTGCGCACCCGCTTTCTGGCAGGCCACACTCGAGGTTCCTGCCGAGATGTCGTACTCACGGTCCGAACACGATCAGTTCGAGGCAATAACGGCCAACTACTGTACGATCGACGGATCGTTTGGCGGCCCGACGGACGCGTACGATACGGATTTCACCGACTCGATCTCACACGAGGTCGATGCGGTCAGGTGCCGGTTCCACGAGGATGTCGGCGGCCCCGGGATCTTCGCCGACGTGTGTCAGTTCAACGGAACCGTCGACAGCGACGGCGGGATCATCAGAGACAGCACGATCGAAGGCGTCTTCGATCTAAACTCCGTGAACGCCCGCCAATGTGAACTCGAGCAGGGCGTCCGAATTACCGGGAACGGTACGCTCGAGGAGTGTGTCGTCGATCCGCTTCCCGGAAGCGAGGTCGCAATCGATATCCGGAGTCGCTACGAACGTGCGATCGTGACCGGCTGTGAGATTCACGGCTCCGTGCGGTCGGACCGTGATCGCTGGTACATCGGCCGCTTCGAGTTGAACACGTTCGACGTTCCGAGCAGCGTTCGGTACATCATCGATGGCGCTCCCGCGACCGACATCTATCCGAATGCCTTTCTCAACGGCGACGTCCGGATCTCGACGGGTGGGGGTGGCCCATCGGGGTTCCCGGTCGAGGAACTCGACCTCTACGGTCACGACCCGGCCGACGACGAGCCGCGCTGGGACCGCAATCTCGGGAACTATTACTCCGAGTGGGACGGCGCGGACGGCGACCCTGGTGACGTCGCCGACGGCACCCGGACGCTTCCTGGCCCGGACGGAGTGATGGACCGATACCCGCTGGCTACCCCTGACCTCGAGGCGTACCTCGAGGACGACTAGTCGCTCGAGTCCGACCGGTTAATAGCCATCCTCCGCCAAATGGTGGGTATGCAAACCCACATGGTTCCGGTCGGGTTCGACTACGACCGGCTGATCGCGCCGCTTGTGCGCGATCAGATCGACGTCGATCGCGTCATCTTACTCGAGGGCGCGGTCGGCAGCGAGGCAAACGTCGAGTACTCTCGTCATCTCTCCCAGAAACTCGAGACCGACTTCCAGAATCTGCTGGGGGCGACGACCGAGCGGTTCGTCCTCGGAGACGTCTACGACTACGACGACGCGTTCGAGCAGGCCTACGACCTGATCAACGCCGAACTCGACCGGGGCAACGAGGTCTGGGTCAACGTCGCTGCGATGCCCCGGACTGTCAGTTTCGCGTTCGCGAACGCGGCCCACTCGCTGATGGTCGAACGTCAGGACGATCGCGAGAAGATCCACACCTACTACACGGCTCCCGAGAAGTACCTCGAGACGGAGCTGGCCGAAGAACTTAGAGAGGAGGCGTCGTTGCTCGAGGACCTGCTCGAAAACGCCGCGGATGGGGCGGTCGCAGGCGTCGACGTAGAGCGGGTCGAGCGACGACTCGAGAGCGCCCGCGAACTGCTTGCGGAGTTCGACGAGCGCGGAACGACCATCGGCGCGAAAGAGATCGATGGTGATCACATCGTCGAGTTGCCCGTGGCGTCGTTCTCGAACGTCAAACCGTTCGAGGAGCTCATCCTCTACAAGCTGGGCGAAGACGGTGAGTTCGACTCCGTCTCAGAGCTCGCGGAAGCGCTCGCAAACGAGCTCAACGAGGAGTACACCGACAGCTTCCGCTCGAAGGTCATCTACAACGTCGACCGACTGGGGCCGGGCGGGAAAGGCTACATCGAACGCGAAGAACACGGCAAGTCCTACCGGACGCGGCTCTCCCGGATCGGCGAACTGTGGGTGCGAGCACACTCCGATACTGCTCTCGAGGAGTGAGTCAGCTGTTTGCGACCCGATCAGGCTTCACGACCCAGCTCGGCGAGCAGATGCGAGACGTGGAGGCGGTCGCTGGTCCCCCCCTGGAGGTCGAACTCGATATCGGCGGCGAGACGCTGCACCTGGGCCAGTTTCTCTCCCTGGTAACGAGAGCGTGCAACCGCGAGAATCTCTTCGAGTACCTCCTCGCCGTCGAGCCCTTCCTCGACCAGCAGATCGTCGAGCGTCTTTCGGGCGTCGGTGAAGTCGCCGGTCTCGGCGGCCTCGAGCATCGATTCGATCTCCTCGTCGAATCCGACCGCGCCGAGGGTCTCGTAGGCCGCGCTCATGGTGATTTCGCCTTCCTCGACGGCGGTCGTCTGGGCGGCGAGGACTGCCTCGCGGACGTTACCGTCGGCATAGCCCGCGACGAACTCGAGGCCGTCGGCGTCGTAGGCGACGTCCTCGGCCTCTGCGATTCGCTCGAGGACGCCCACGAGTTCCCCGCTCGTCGGTGCTCGCATCGGGACGGGGAAACACCGCGATCGGATCGGCGGGATGAGTTTGGTGGGCTGGCGCGTGGCGACGACGAACTGTGTCGTTCGATGGTGTTTCTCCATGATTCGGCGCAGGGCCTGCTGGAAGTCTTCGCGGACGTCTTCGGCGTTGTCGAGCAGGATCGTCTTGTACTCGCCGGAGACGGGGGCGTAGCTCGCCGACTCCGTGAGGACGTGGTTTATCATGTCCCGCTTCGAGAGGTCGGATTTGCCGACGAGAAAGTGTGCGAACCGGGGATCGTTTTTGATCTCGGTTTTGCTCCGGCCGAAGAAGTCCGCGACGTTGATCTCGATCAGATCGTTGTCCGGATCGTCGTGTGCCTCGCGAGCCAGCGCACGCGCTGCTGCCGTTTTGCCGCTTCCCGGCGGTCCCTGCAGGACGAGGTTGATCGGCTCGTCGACCGCCCGCTCGAGGTAGCTGCGGGCGTCGTCCTGGGGGAGCTCCTCGAGGGCGGGTGCGTGCGTCTCGGTCCACAGCGGCGCGTCCATCGGTCGTCGGTAGGGCAGACGGCGGTAAGAATCGGTCGGTTACGCCTCGAGTCGATCTCCGACTCGTCGTGACGCTGTCGTGTTCTGGCGTCGGATCACAACGATCTTGGTAAGGCGGTGGTGAGTGGCGTCCAGCTCTCGATACAGGATGGCACTTTCCGACAACGACAGATCGATCGCCGCGTTCACGGTGGTCGCTCACGCCCTCGTTCACTGGTTCGAACTGGCAGTTCCGATCCTGCTCGTCGTCTGGCTCGCCGAGTTCGAGGTGTCGATGACACTCGTTGGTGTCGTCGTCGCACTCGGGTACGCCCCGTTCGGGCTCGGCGCCGTACCTGCCGGCCTCCTCGTCGATCGGTACCGGACGAAACGGCTCGTCGTGTTCTGCTTGGCCGCTATGAGCCTCGCGTTCGCCAGCCTTGCGGTTGCACCATCGATCTATACGATCGCGGCCAGTCTGTTGATCTGGGGAGTGGCCGCGAGCATCTACCATCCGGCGGGGCTGGCGCTCATCAGCACCGGCGTCGAGGACCGCGGCACGGTCTTCGCCTGGCACGGCATCGCCGGCAACGCCGGAATCGCACTGGGTCCGTTCGTCACCGCGACCCTGCTACTGTTTTTCGAGTGGCGGCTCGTCATCGTTTTGCTCGCGCTACCCGGCGTCGTCGCGACCGTCTACGGCCTCCGTGCCCGGTTTGACCCGACCGCAGCCCTCGAGGACACCGTCGCCGCCGACGCTGCTAGAACGAACTCTCCCACTGCGGTCGTCGCAAACTCCCGGTCGCTGTTCGCCAGTTCGTTCCTGCTCGTGTTTCTCGTCGTCACGCTCGTCGGACTCTTCTATCGCGGCACGCTCACGTACTTGCCCGAAATTCTCCACGGGCTCTCGACGATGGCGGACGTCTCCTCGCCGATCGACCTCGAGGAACTCTCGCTCGGGGACTACGTCTACGTCTGGGTGCTCGTCGCGGGGATGGCGGGTCAGTACGCCGGCGGGAAGTTGACCGATCACGTTCCCGTCCCGCGGGGACTCGTCGTCATCTTCGTCGTACTGGCCGCCCTCGCGCTCGTGTTCGTTCCGGTGGCCGGACTGGGGATCGTCGCGATCGTGCTGTTTTGTGGCGTGCTCGGGTTCGCGCTGTTTGCGATCGAGCCGTTCTATCAGGAGGCCGTCGCCGTCTACACGCCGGCTGACACTCGCGGACTCTCGTACGGCTACACCTACCTGGGCATGTTCGGACTCGGGGCCGCGAGTATCTCCGCGGGCGGCGTTCTGCTCGAGGCGTTCACGCTCGGGGTCTTTTTCGCGTCGCTGTCCGCGGTCGCCGTCGTCGGTGCCGCCGTTGCGTCGTTGCTGGTACTCAACGTCGGGTCTCACTCGAGTGTGTCCTCGTCTTCGCCAGTCAGCTCTGACGACGACTGATAATGGTGGCTGTGACTATGGTCCGGTGCAACCGCAAGACGGGTCTCGGCTGCATCGGTACCGATTCACAGCCGACGTTATGAGACTGATCAACGCAGGACGACGATTACGACTCCGACGAGTGCGCTCGTCCCGAGTACGCCCATCACGAGCCGTCCCATCTCCGCGGAGCCGCCGATCCGGGCGATTCCCATCTTGACGATCGAGTTGATCACGACTGCGAGGACGACGCCGGTCTCGGCGACCGATCGGGAGATCTCATCCTCGAGTGCGAGCCGCCCCAGCGACAGCGTGATCGCGTTGACGTCGGCGAGCCCGGAGACGATCGCCGTCCCGTAGACGCCGGCCTCGCCGAAGATCGGATTCAGCGTCTCGAGCAACACCAGGATAACGGCGAAGAAGGCGCCGAACGCGAGTGCCGGTCCGAGCCGGAACGGGTTCTCGAGGTCGACGGTCGGCGTCCCGTCGGCCCGGAGTCGCCGGATCACGAACGCGGCAAGCACCACACCGACGGCCGTCATCGCGAGCAACGGGACGGCAAGCGAGAGCGCGAGCGACGGGTTGACGACGGCGACGAGGATCAGCGCTCGTGGGAACATGGTAATGGAGGCGATCGCGGCGGCGACGGAAGCGACCGGGGTCAGTTCGGGGTTGTGCCGTGCCTGTTCGGCCATCGCCATCACGGTCGCCGTCGAGGAGACGAACCCGCCGAACAGTCCCGTCAGGCCGATTCCCTTCTCCGGACCGAGAACCTTCGTCAGCACGTAGCCGAGAAAGCTCAGCCCGGAGACGAACACGACCATCAGCCAGACGAACCGCGGGTTGAGTCCGAGCAAGACGTCGAGTTCCTCGTCGGGGAGCAACGGCAACACGACGAGCGCGAGGATGAGAAAGGTCAGTGCGTCCCGGAGGTCGTCCCGGCCGATACGGTCTGCGAACGCGTGGGCGGGTTCTTTGATCGCGAGCAGGGCCGCGGTCACCGTCCCGAAGACGACCGAGAGGACGAGCCCGTCACCGGAGTGAGTCGCCATCGCTCCGTAGACGAACGTAAGTACCGCTGCGACGGCCGTGCTCATCCCGATGTCGCCCTCGAGGACGACCTTGCTCGCGTACCCGATGGCGACGAGTACGAGATACAGCGCCAGGACGACCCCGAGCAGGTCGGGGAAAAACAGCTGTACGACCCCGCCGAGTAACGCGACCAACGGAAACGTCCGGACGCCGGCGAAGCTTCCCGCAGACTCGCTCTGTTCGCGTTCGAGTCCGATGAGGGCCCCGATACCGAGAGCGACGAAGAGCGCGACCGGGTCGGCGACGTCCATCGACGGCACAGATGTCCCGTCGGTTGAACTATCTGGCGGTCGCCGATCCGACACAGCGTTTATCTCACTTCGTCGACCACTCGTGGTATGGCCGAGGACGGAGACGGGCACCGGCAGAGTCGCCTCTTCACGGACGAGGACGGCACGTTCGACGCCGACCGCGCTCGCGACGAGTCGCTCCCGGTCGAGGACGGCGAGGTGGTAGACACGGACGAGCTCGCCGAGTACCAGCGCTATCTCGAGGGACGGGGGATCTACGACGAGCGCAACCGGGTCAACGACCTCACCGGCCGGGAGTGGAAATACGCCACGAAGTCGGTGGTCGACGACCCGTATCCGCCAGACCTCCAGCACGACCGACGCAGCGAACACGGCGGTCAGAAGCCGCCGCGGCTCTGTGCGGAGCTGATCGGTCGGTTCAGCGCGGCCGGCGATACGGTGCTCGATCCCTTCGCCGGCGTCGGTGGGACGCTTCTGGGAGCGAGTCTCTGTGAACACGAGGGCACCGGCCTTCGGGAGGCGATCGGCTTCGAGCGAACGAAGCGGTGGGTAGAGATCTACGACGAGGTTCTCGAGCGCGAAAACGCCGAGCGCCGTGACCGGGGCGAGCCCCCGCTCGCCGCCCAGGAACTACGCCACGGCGACTGCGCCGACATGATCGAGGACGTTCCCGAGGACTCGATCGACCTCCTGTTGACCGACGTCCCCTACTGGAACATGGACGAACTCGAGCAAACCCGAAACGAGAACGCGACCCGGGAGAGCAAGCTGGGGGCGTTCGATACCGATCCGGTGGGAGCCGACGACACGACGACGAAAGCCGACTGGCTCGCGGACATGGCCGCGAAGTTCGATCGGTTCGTTCGGACGGTCAAACCCGAGGGATACGTCGTGGTCTTCATCGGCGACATGTACCGGGGCGGCTCCTACGAGTTTCTCTCGGCGGACCTCGCCCGAGCGATCACAGACGCCGCGTCAGTGACACTCAAGGCGAACCTGATCTGGTACGATCCGACGAAAGACCTCCACGTCTACGGCTATCCGTTCTCGTACGTTCCGTCGATGGTCCACCAGAACGTGCTCGTCTTTCGCGTCGACGACGCCTGATGCGGGCGTCGTCCGACCACCGTCACGCGACCGTCTGACGTATTTTTATGACGGTCCGGTCCGTCGGAACCGACCGGGCGTGTGCGGTTTCAGTTCCCATCCGTTCCCCTCGACCGCGCGCCCTATCCCCCCCAATTCCGGACCCCCCATCGGACCATCTCGGTCCGCTCCCGTTTTCGCCGCGATACGCGGTTTCACCGCCCCGTCAGGAACTCGCCGGCAACAGCGTCGCCCGAACGTCGTCGACGCTTTCGGTCTCGACGACGACGGCGACCTCGTCGCCTGCTTTCAACTCGGTGCCGGGAAGCGGAATCGTGAGCGGTTCGCGCTCGCGTCCGTGTGCGTAAATCCGGGCTGTCTCCGGCAACTCGAGGTCGCTGATTCGGCTCCCGAGCGCCGGCGACCCATCTTTGATCTCGAAGACGGTCAGTTGCAGGTTGGTCGCGAGTTCGGTGACGACGTTGAAGTCACCGCCTAGAAGTGCGGTCTTCGCGCCGGCAGCGCCTAGCCGTTCGGGGTAGATAATCTCGTCGACGTCCGAGGCGTACTTCTCGTAGATGTCCTCGCGGTAGTCCTCGTCGATTCGCAGAACGGTTCGACAGTCGTAGTGGTTTCCGACCATGCAGGCGGCGAAGTTGACGTTGAGGTCGGGCGTGAACGCACCGATGGCGTCGGCCTCGTCGATTCCGGCCTCCTCGAGGACGTCCTCGTCGTCGCCCCCGCCGCGGACCGCGTCGAACCCGTCTCCTTCGATGCGGTCGATGCGAGCCGGGTCGTTGTCGACCACGACCACGTCGTGGCCCTCTTCGCCCAGAATGCGTACCGTTCGGGCACCGACCCGGCCGTACCCCACGATAACGAACTTCATGGGGTGTGGGTACGCTTTCCTGGCTGAAATACGTTGTCTCGACGGAACGAGACAGGTGCCGATCGCGTACGGCCGTCGTCGCCTGTCGTCGGCGACAACCGGGAGAGCAATACGTTTCGGCTCCCGAACGGTACGTATGCTCGAGACCGAACGAGCGCTCGAGGTCGGCCCGAGGTGTCGTGAATCGGTACTCGTCGGCGTCGTCGACGTCGGGTTGCTCGCCGGATTGATCCTCTTCGGACAGCTTAGCCACGGATTGAACCCGATCGCGGAACCGATCGGCGCGCTCGAGACGATACTGCCGTTTCTGATCGGCTGGATCATCGCCGCGCCGCTTGCGGGCGTCTACGCCCAGGCGGCGCTCGCTTCGCCCTGGCTCGGCGCGCGCGTGACCGCAGTCGGGTGGCTCGCCGCTGCGAACGTCGGCTTCGTCCTGCGATCCTCGCCGGCGTTCGAGGGCGGGATCGCCTGGGCGTTTCCGCTCGTGATGTCCGGGTTCGGCCTGATCGTCCTCGTCGGCTGGCGAATCGGGTACGCAACTGCCGCCGGCGACTGATCCGATCGTTCGGCCCGTGTTCGACGGTAGCTGCCGCATCATATCCGTCCCATAAGTTATGAAGATAAATTTTCTGTGATTTGAATAATTGAGGAGCAGAATATCTACTCATTACTAGAAGCCCTTATATACAAATGGCCCATAGTATGAGATGGATTATGACTGGATACTACGACATCATTCTCGGACTTATCCCGGTCGCACTGCTCGGCGTTACCGCTGCCTTGACCGTCGTGGGCATCTCGCTGACCAGTGCCGTCTCGCTCGGCGCGCTCGTCGCGGTCGCTCTCGTCGGTCACGCGATGTTCGTCAACGCTCCCGTCGACGGTCGCGACCAGCCTCGCCCGTCGCCAGTCAACGCCGACTAGATTTCTGTCCCACTCGGTTTTTTCACCGTTTCGGTCGTCGGTCCAGCCATGACAGACGCGCTCTTTCTCACGAGCGACGACGTCACCGGACTCGCACCACCAGCAGCGTACGTCGACGCCGTCCGCGAGGGCTATCGCCAGCGCGGCGAGGGCGCTCCCGCCGAACCGCGGACGACGCTTTCCCGGACCGATCCCGAGGGAATGCTCACGACCTACGTCGCCGTTCTTCCCGAGACCGGAGCGATGGGCGGATACACCTACGCCTCCGGCTTCGGAGCCGAAGACGCCTGGTTCGTGACGCCGCTTTTCGACGCCGACACCGGCGAACCGCTCGCGCTGATAGACGGCGCGAGTATGAACCCGTTCAAGACCGGGGCCGCCGGAGCCGTCGCTGTCGACGCCCTCGCCCGCGAGGACGCCGAGGCGCTCGGCGTAATCGGCACCGGACCGCAGGCCCGCGGCCAGCTGGCTACGACCGCCACCGTCCGTGGCCTCTCTGCGGTCCGCGTCTATTCGCCGACGCCAGAACACCGGGAGGACTTCGCTGCGGAGTTCGACGACCGTCTCGAGGCCGACGTGACCGCCGTCTCCTCGAGCACCGACGCCGTCGCCGGTGCGGACGTGGTGATCACGGCGACGACGGCGAGCGATCCCGTCGTCGACGGCGACGACCTCGATCCCGGGACTCACGTCACGGCGATGGGCCAGTACGATCCCGACAACCGGGAACTCGATACGACGACGATCGAGCGGGCGACGTACGTCCCCGATCTGCGAGCGCGAGTGACCCAGGACGCGGGGTCGTTTCTGGCCGCGCTCGAGGCTGGCGTCGTCACCGAGGACGACGTCCACGCCGAACTGGGAGCGGTCGTCGCCGGGAACGAACCCGGCCGCACGAGCGACGATGAGATCACGGTCTTCGACAGCGGCGGCACCGGCATCGAGACGACCGCGGCCGCGTACATGCTGTACGAACGCGCCCGCGAGGAGGGTATCGGGACGACGGTTTCGATCGCGCCGGCGAGCGAGGCGCTGACGGGACGGCAGTGACGATCGGCGAACGCAACCACTACGGTGGTACACTCTGAACTCGAGGTATGCCCTCGATCGGACGTCTGCTCTCCTCGCTGGTCGCAAGCGCGATCGCGATCGCCGTGATGGCCGTCTTCGCGACGGTCGTCTTCGCCGTGACGATCTTCGTCGTCTCGACGGGTGCGAACCTGGCGGGCTACTCCCCGAGCGCTGACTACGTCGTGCTCTCGTCGGCGCTGATCGTCGTCGCCGTTATCCTCACCGGTGGGCTGACGCCGGGGCTGTCCCGACGCGGCGAGACGGAACCCGAGTCAGACGAGTCGACCGATCGGATGTACGGTTAGTACCGTTCCAAGCGTCGACTGATGAGTGAAACCGGTCAACCGCACTCGGTTTCACCCATCAGTTCAGGCTTTGAACGCCACTAACGCTTTGTGAAACTCTCCCGTCGGACAGATGCTTTGATACACTATCACCGGGAACGTCCGCCGGTGAATGTATCAGCCGTTCTGTCCGGCGGTATCGTTGTCGGAGTCGAACAGTCGCGTGAGGCGGTCGCAGTCTCAGACTGAGCTCGTAGCGCGGTCGAACCCCTCGAGGACGCCCTGGCCGTCCGTGTGACCGATGTCCGGAAGGGCGACCCGCTCTGGGTGGGGCATCAACACTGCGACGGTCTCGCGGTCGCCGAGGACGCCGGCGACGTTTTGCTTCGAGCCGTTGGGGTTTGCCTCCTCGGTGAGAGTGCCGTCTTCCTCACAGTACCGAAAGAGGATCCGATCCTCGGCCTCGAGTTCCTCGAGGCGGTCGTCGGCGACCTCGTAGCGCCCTTCGCCGTGGGCGATCGGGAGCTCGATGACCTCGCCTTCCTCGTAGGCTTCGGTCCAGGGCGTGTCGGCGCGTTCGACCCGGACGGTGACCCGTTCACACTGAAAGCGTGCGCTCTCGTTGGTCGTGAACGCGCCCTCGGTCAGTTCGGACTCACAGCCGATCTGTGCGCCGTTGCAGACGCCCAGCACGGGGACGCCGTCCTCGGCGGCCTCGCGAACGTCCTCCATAATCGGGGAGTGAGCGGCCATCGCGCCAGCGCGCAGGTAGTCGCCGTAGGAGAATCCCCCGGGGAGCATGATTCCCGTGGTGCCTTCGGGGAGGCCGTCTTCGTGCCAGACGATCTCGGCGTCGACGTCCAGCGCTGTGAGGGCACGTTCGGCGTCTCTGTCACAGTTCGATCCACCGAAACGGACGATTGCGACCGTCATCTACCGTTCGGTGACCTCCACGTCGTAGTCGTGGATGGTCGGGTTCGCCAGCAGTCGTTCGGCCATCTCGTCGGCGCGGTCGCGTGCTCGCTGGGCCGACTCGGCCTCGAGGTCGACCTCGAAACGATCTGCCGAGCGAAGATCCTCGAGTTCGAACCCCAGCCGCTCGAGGGCGCGCTGGGTCGTCTCGGCCTCGGGATCGAGGACGCCGCGTTTGAGTCGAACCGTCACCGTCGCGGTGTAGGCGGTCATTACGTGAAACCCCGCATCCGTGCTCAAAAACGCTTTCGCCTTCGGCTTGTGATGCACGTTCGTGGATAGGCCGCTCGAGGTCTCACACGGACCGCTGTACGTCTGTCCCGGCGCACCCGCGACCGGTCTGCGGGTACACCGGGACAGCGGTACAGCAATCCGTATCACGCCGACGGGACGGGATCCAGCGGCTCCCGGAGCGCCCAGCTGTCGGTCGTCGGCTCGAGCCGGTGGGGCTCTGCGCCGCGGTCGGCGAGAACGCCGCTGTGATACAGCATCGCCTTCAGCTGGAACACGGTGGGGGCGTGAAAGACGGTCCCGTCCGCGAGTGCGTCCGACCGGAGCGTTCCGTCGGCTTCGAGCACCCGGCTGCGGACGTCTTCGCTCCCGCGGACGAACAGTTCGACGGCGAACGTCGGATGCTGGACGTGAAGCCACTCGAGGAGGTCGACGAGCGACGGCTCGGTGATCCCCTCCTCGGACATCGCCTGGAGTTCCCCGACGAGCAGCTGTGTCGCCGGGTACGCCCAGACGACGCGTCGCGTCAGGACGCCCCATTCGGGCGCGAGTTCGCAAAAGCGCGTTCGCGAACCCTGCCAGTCCTCGAACGCCTGCAAGGCGGCGTCGACCGAACCGTACCGCTCGAGTGCGAACCGGACGACCTCCGCCCCGAGCGGCGTGAGTTCGATGCGAGTCGGTCGCTGCTCGATCAGGCCGAGAAACGCTGCCCCCTTTCGGGCGCTGTCGGTCGCTCGGACGACGCGTTCGGCGAGTACCGCGTCGGTCTCGTCGGGATGGTACAGCGCCAGCGGATACGCGAGATAGTTCTTCGGATGGTTGAGCCCGAACGAACGGCCGGCGACGCCCTGTGCGGTCGCCTGGAATCGGATCGCCGTCGCGTCCCCGGCGGTCCGGTTCCCGACGACACGTGGTACCTCGAGGGACTCTACCGCTCCCCCGGCGTCGACGCCGAGGACGCCGACGTTCAGCTCTCGTGCCAGCGTCCGTGCCGACCGCGAGACGGCGTCGGCTGGCGCGACGACGTAGGCGGCGTTTGCCTCGTGGAGTCGGTCGTAGGCCTGAACGACACCTCGTTCGACGTCGACTCCCTGCTCGGTCTCGGTGTACCCTTTCGCTTCGATGGCGACGAGCGGCGGCTGCTCGCCGAATCGCTCGACTGCGAGCAGTTCCGACTCGAGGTGGGAAACGCCGACGAGGTCGGGGTAGCCGGAGCCGACCCGAACGTGGTTAAACGGCGCGAGCTGCTCGCGGACGTCCGACGGAACCGGCCGGCCAGAGAGCCACTCTTCGCTCGCGAACTGGGTGTCGACGACGGCGTAGGCGTACGCGTCGGGTTCCGACCGGTCGACGTCCGGAAAGAGGCGACGTTTGGCGTGTGCGAGGACCTGCGGTTCGGACAGCGACGCCGTGTTCGCCATACTCCGACATGTTCCGGCGTCTGTATGAATGTTCGCCGACCGTGACGGACCGATCGTCGGTTTCCGGATCCGCTCGGTCCTATCGCGTCTCGAGCATCGCCGCAGCCTCCCCGACGGCGAGATCGCCCTGTGAGACGGCGGTGAGCACGTCCAACACGGCGGGGTCGTGGTCGGGCTCGTCTTCGCCGACCTCTGCCAGGGTAACTTTCTCCGATCGGCCGACGAACTCGGGGAAGTCGGTGCCCTCGGCGAGTGCCGTCTCGCGTTTGACGCGGTAGTTACCGCCGTCGGTTCGGTGGAGGTCGCCGGGATGGAAGAAGTACCAGTCCTCGCGGTCGAACCGGACGCCGACACGCGGTTTCGCGCCGAAGTTCCGGCTGAAGTAGACGAGCGCCTCGACTTCCTCACCGTCGAGGTAGATCGGCTTGCCGGAACTCGATTTTGCCTCGATCGCATAGAAGGTCTCGCCGTCGCCGGCCAGTACGTCCGGGAGCTCCCGATCGGTCGCGGAACCACTCGCGGGCGCACGCATCACCGCGAAGCCGGCCTCGTCGAGTTTGTTGACGAGTTCGCGTTCGCGGCGGTCGCCCTTCGCCTGGGACATGTTCTACCCCTCTCTCACGCGCGGTGGCTAATAAACAAGGTGGACGCCGGCCGCGGATCACGGTGACGACCCCGATCGCGTGATCAGACCGGCGTCAGTGCGAGCAACGCCTCGAGCAGCGCCGTCTGCATCTCCTCGAGCTCCTCGGGGTCGCCGTACTCGAGTTGCAGGTACAGCAGGCCGAACTGAAAGAGGTTGAAACCGGCGTGGGCGGCCGTCGGTACGACGAGGTTGTCCGTCTTGGCGTAGGCGTAGCCGAAGATGAGCGAGCCGACGAAGATTGCAGTCAGCGAGACGAGCGTGGCGAGCATCGGGCCGCCACCGGTGAGAAACGCCGGGAAGTGGACGACGGTGAAGATGACGCTGGCGAGAACGATCGCGACACCCGTGCTATACCCCTCGTAGAGACGCTTCTGGATCACGTTTCGGAAGAGAAACTCCTCGGCCGGTGCGTTGGCGAAGACGACGATGGCGAACATCGCGAGCAGCAACACCTGATCGTCGCCGACGACGGTGACGATCTCGTTGGGTGCAGAGGGCAGTTCGAGAAGTTGAACGACGATCCCGAACGCGATAATGAAGAGGATGCTTCCGACGGTGGTCCCGACGATCCACAGCAGGTCTCGTTTCGTGGGGAGCCGGAGATCGACGTACGACCACCCGCGGCCGGTGTACGCGAGGTAGATCGCCCCCGCGAGGAAGAATCCGCCGAAGTTCAACGCCATCATCGTGATGACCGACCACCGGTCTGCCGACACGTCGGGATCTGCAAGTCCCGGATCGAGGAACGCAAGCGGTGACGTGAGAACGGTTGCGACGAAGAGACCGAACAGGGCGAGTCCGAACCCGACCAGTGCGGATCGGGCCGGGCTGTCACGCCGCTGTGGAAGTGCCATGCGAGACGGTACGGGAAAGACGCCCTAATGGCTTCCCTTCTTCACGTCCCGTGATCCCAGGAGTCCATGTACTCTCGCTGGCTCTCGGTCAGCGAATCGTACTCGACGCCCTCGGCCGCGAGTTTGATCTCGGCGATCTCTCTGTCGAGTTCGTCGGGGACGTCGTGGACGCCGGGTTCGTACGTCTCGGCGTGTGCACACTCGAGCAGCTCCCGGACACAGACGGCCTGCACGCCGAAGCTCTGGTCCATCACCTCGACGGGGTGGCCGAGCGAGACGGGCGCGGCGAGGTTGACCAGCCGTCCTTCGGCGACGACGTTCAGTCGGCGACCGTCCTCGAGTTCGTAGGCGTCGACGCCCTCCCTGGCTTCGTACCGATCGACCGCGAGCTCTGCGAGTGCCTCGAGGTCGATCTCGATGTCGAAGTGGCCGGCGTTCGCGAGTACGACGCCGTCGTCCATTTTCTCGAAGTGCTCTTCGACGATGACGTCGCGGTTGCCCGTCGTCGTGAGGAAGACGTCGCCCATCTCGGCCGCTTCCGCCATGGGCATCACGTCGTAGCCCTCCATGTGGGCCTCGAGCGCGCGCCGTGGCTCGACTTCGGTGACGATGACGTTCGCGTTCTGGCCCGCTGCCTTCCGGGCGACGCCCTTGCCACAGTAGCCGAAGCCGGCGACGACGACGTCTTTGCCAGCCCACGAGAGGTTCGTCGTCATTGCAATCGAGGCGAGCGATGACTCGCCGGTGCCGTGGACGTTGTCGAACAGGCGTTTCATCGGCGTGTCGTTGACCGCGAAGACGGGGTACTCGAGCGCCCCGTCTTCGTCCATCGCGCGCAGCCGATGGACGCCCGTCGTCGTCTCTTCGGCACCGCCGACGATGCCGTCGATTAACTCGGGGTGATCCTCGTGGATCGCCGCGACGAGGTCCATCCCGTCGTCGACCGTGATCGTGGGTTCGTGGGCGATGACGGCCTCGATCGCCTCGTAGTAGGCCTCGTCGCCGACGCCGCGTTTCGCGTAGCTGGTGATCGACTCGTGAGCGTCGAGGGCGGCCGAGACGTCGTCGTGGGTCGACAGCGGGTTACAGCCCGTGACGGCGACGTCTGCACCGCCGTCGGCCAGCGTCTCGACCAGGATCGCCGTCTTCGCCTCGACGTGCATCGCCATCCCGATCGTCTCGCCCTCGAGGGGCTTTTCCTCTCGAAACTCCTCGCGGACCCGTTCCATGATGGGCATGTGCTGGGCCGCCCACTCCATCTTGCGTCGGCCCTCTGCTCGAGCCGACGCCACGTCGTCTAGGTGTTCGCTGATCGGCGGATACGCACTCATAGCTCGAACGAGTGCGAGCGTGGCAAAAACGGTACCGAAGCGACTGCGTCAGAACGCCGATCGAGGACCGACACGGTTCGTCCCATGGCGTGTTCGACCGATCGACGGAGATGGGGTGTCTCGTTCGTGTCGATCGGTACTCGGCAGTTCGGCCGGTGGATCGCCTTCAGCTACGGCGGCCCACCGCCGCCGCTGTTACCTGGCGCACTGCCGCTGTTACCCGGCGAATCGCCGCCACTCTGTGAACTGCTGCTGTCGTCGTCTTCGTCGTCACCGCCCGGGCCGGCATGCTCCGGTGGGCCGCGGTCGTCAGTCTCGTTGTCCTCACCGCCTGGACCGGCGTGCTCCGGCGGGCCGGCGTGGTCGGGCGCGTTACCCGGGTTGTTCTCCGTGACGAACGCCGCGACTTGCGAGCCGATGCCGCCGTCGGTCCCGCTGGGATCGAGGCTCGCCACGAAGGAACTGACGGCGTCGCCGAAGGTGTCACTCTCCTCGAGGAGCTGATCTTCCTCGGACAGAAGCGTTGCCTCGGTCGTTACCGACTCGTCCTCGTACGTCGCCTCGATCGAGACGTCGACGGTCTCGTCGGGTTCGGGCAGTGTGACCGTGCCGTTCTCGTCGGTCTTGTACTCGTCCGCACCGTCGTAGGTCGCGTTCTCATCGACGGTAGTGACGTCGACGGTCGCGTTCTCGATGGTCTCGTCGGTCACGTTGTCGGTGACCGTCACGAGGACGTCGCCGTTCTGCTCGACGTCGATCGCGAGCGCCTCGAGGTCGTCTTTGTCGTCGTCGGCTGCCTCGAGTTTCTGCTCGACGGTCGTCGATGTACCGTCGTACGTTGCCTCGATCGAGACCTCGACGTCTTCGTCGGGCTCGGGCAGTGTGACGGTCCCGTCTTCGTCGGTCTTGTACTCGTCCGCGCCGTCGTAGCTCGCATCCTCGTCGTCGACGGTCACGTTGACCGTCGCGTTCTCGACTGTGCTTTCGTTTTCGGTGACCGTCAGGAGGACGTCACCGTTCTGCTCGACGTCGATCGCGAGCGCCTCGAGGTCGTCTTTGTCGTCGTCGGCTGCCTCGAGTTTCTGCTCGACGGTCGTCGATGCACCGTCGTACGTTGCCTCGATCGAGACCTCGACGTCTTCGTCGGGCTCGGGCAGTGTGACGGTCCCGTCTTCGTCGGTCTTGTACTCGTCCGCGCCGTCGTAGCTCGCATCCTCGTCGTCGACGGTCACGTTGACCGTCGCGTTCTCGACTGTGCTTTCGTTTTCGGTGACCGTCAGGAGGACGTCACCGTTCTGTTCGACGTCGATCGACAGGTCATCCTCGTCGTCGTCGCCCGCCGCTACCGCACCAAGCGGTGCGAGGACGGACAGTACCATGGCGGCGGCAAGCGCCACCGCGAACCCTCGTGTTCGATTCATTGCCACTCGTGACGTTCACGATAGCACGCATAAACCCGGTCGGACGTTCGACCCGTTCACGGACGGAAAAGAAGTCTGTAGAATCGTTTTAAGCGTTTATCGGATGCTGTGAACGTTTAACTGCCCGAGCGTCAGTCGGCACGAGCCACGAGCGACGTCGCCTGCTCGGCTGCCCGTTTCCGGACGGCCTCTTCGTCGAGCGTCAGGACCTCCCGGTCGCGCATCAACACCTGACCGGCACAGACGGTGTGACGGACGTCGGCCGCCGCCGCGGCGTAGGCGAGGTGACTCACGGGGTCGTGGGCCGGCGTCAGGTGTGGCTTCGCGAGGTCGATCACGGCGAGGTCGGCAGGCGAGCCCGCCTCGAGACGACCCGACTCGAGGCCGATCGCCGCGGCGCTATCGCGGGTCAGCATCTCGACGACGGCCTCGGCGGGGACCGCGCTGGCGTCCTCGGCCGCGAGCTTGCCGAGCATGGCGGCGTCGCGACCCTCGTCTAACATCGAGAGGTCGTTGTTCGAGGCCGCGCCGTCGGTGCCGACCCCCACGGTGACCCCTGCCTCGCGCATGCGTTCGACGGGTGCCATCCCGCTCGCCAGTTTCATGTTCGAGGCCGGACAGTGGATCACGCTCGCGTCGCTTTCGGCGAGTAAGCCGATCTCGCTCTCGTCGACGTGGACGCCGTGGGCGAGAAAGTCCTCGGGCTCGAGCAGCCCCCTCTCGGCGGCGTAGGAAAGCGGCCGGACGCCGTGTTCTTCGACGATGGGGGTGACCTCCCCCGCCGTCTCGTTGGCGTGAAAGTGCACCGGGACGCCGAGCTCGCGGGCCTTCGGGACGAACTCCTCGAGGACCGCCGCGTCGACGGTCGTCAGCGAGTGGGGCATAAACGCCGTCGAGATGCGGTCGCTGTCCCTGGCCGCGAGTTCGCGGGCGACGTCGATCCCCTCCTGGGCGTCCTCGCGGGCGGCCTCGCTGTCTTTCCCGACCGAAATGACGCCGTGGCCGAGCCGGGCGCGCAGCCCCGCCTCCTCGACGACGTCGGCGATCGTCGGCACGAAGAAGTACATGTCCGCGAAGGCGGTCGTCCCCGACTTGATCATCTCGAGGACGCCGAGTTCGGTCCCCGCCCGGACGTCGTCGGCCGTCAGTTCGCCCTCTGCAGGCCAGATGTCCTCGCGCAGCCACGCCTCGAGGGGTTTGTCGTCGGCGTAGCCACGCAACAGCGTCATCGCGACGTGACAGTGGCCGTTGACGAAGCCGGGAGTGACCAGCGAGTCGGTGGCATCGAGGGTGCGATCGCCGTCGAGGCTCTCACCGATCTCGAGGATTTCGCCACGTTCCTGATCGAGTAGTACGTCCGCCCGTTCGACGGCCAGCTCGGGGGTGAGCACCTGCCCGTCGGTGATCGCAAGCGTGGTCATCGGCCGGACGTTCTCGGCGGCCGGTGTTATACTCTCTGCCCTCGGTCTTGACTACTCGACCCGCTCGCCGGCCGCGATGGCCACCTCGAGCCAGTTCTCTTCGGGCGGGAGCGGACAGTCGAACGTCTCGCTGTAGGCACAAAACGGCGTGTACGCCAGGTTGAAATCGAGAACGATCTCGTCGCCGGTCTCGAGGTCGCGGTCGGCCTCGAGTTCCATGTACCGGCCGCCCTCGTAGCTCTGCTGGCCCGTCGTCTTGTCCCGGAACGGGACGAAGTAGGGCTCCTCCTCGGGGCGTTCCTGCTGGTAGGCGTGGATCTCGAACGCCCCGTCCTCGAGGTCGGGATCGTCCCGCTCGAGGTCGAACTCGAGTGTCGCGACCCGGACGTAGCGTACCTCCCGGCCGCTCGTGGTGTCCATCGGCACCGGCTCGGGGTCGTCGTGGACGGCGACGGTCGCTGTCACGCGGTAGTCGGGGTCGGGATCGAAGTACTCGAGGCCGTCGAAGGCGTCGCGCTCCCCGGGCGGAATCGGCGACTGGGGATGGTCGGCGAAGAACTGGTCCTTTTCCTCGCGTTTCGCCTCGAGGTCGGCGCGCCAGCGGTCGACGTCGAACTCGTCGGTCATGGTCGGACTAGCCCGTCGACACTCGAGTGGGTTGTGGTTTCGCCGGTCGGGCCGGTGCGGCGGTAACCGTCGGAGCGTCGGACGATCAGTCCGTGATCGTGAGCACGCCGTTTCGCACGGTGACGTCGCTGGCTTCGGGCGGCAGTTCGAACTCGAACTGGTCGCCGTCGGTGACGACGATCGCCGTCGAGCCGACGATGTCCACGGAGACATCCGCGGCCGAGTTACCGAAGTCGACCGCGATCACGGTTCCGTCGTCGTACTCGACGGTACGCACGATGACCTTCTCGTTGTCGACGGTTCTGAGGGTGTTGGGGACCTTCACACGTCAAGGTAGGCGCTCGAGACGGTAAAGGACCACGCCGGCAACGTTCGGTCGGTCGCCACGACGCCGCCACTGCCGACCGTGGGTTTTTGTATCGAGAGGCGACCAGTCCGGTCCGTCAACCCTATGAGAGACCGACGATGAGTACGGGAGAGATGGCGGACTGGCGCGGGATCTTCGGTCACGACGAGCCCTACGACGAGCAGGTCGACGGCATCGAGACGGCCATCGACACCGCCCGCGAGGGTGGCTACACCGTGATCGAGGGTGCCTGCGGGACGGGCAAGACGATGATCGCCCTGACCGCTGGCATCGACCTCGTGCGCGACCCCGAGACCGACTACGAGCGCGTGCTCGTGCTCACGAGCGTCAAACAGCAGCTGCGCCAGTTCGAGGCCGACCTCGAGACGATCAACGAGAACCTGCCCGCCGGCTGGGACCCCGTCTCGGGGCTCACACTCGTGGGAAAAGCCGACGTCTGTCCGTACAACCGCGAGCGGGCCGCCGAGTTCGACGACGGCACCGTCTACGATCGCTGTGAGACGTTGCGCGAGCGCACCCGGGACCTGACCGGCGAGGGCGGCGAGACGACCGCCGGCGCGCTGACCGACCGCGCCCGGAGCCAGCAGACGGGACTCGCTGACAGCGGGAGCCGCGGCGGCGGCGCGACCGTCCTCGAGACCGCCGACGAACCAACGCCGTACCCGCCCGAGCTGCCGAGCTACAGCGACGACACTGCGGTGGGGGCCGAGACCGAGTACTGCCCGTTCTACGCCCAGTACCTCGAGGACCTGCCAGAGGAGAGCGACCCCGTCGAGGCGGTGCCGTTCGACATCACCGAGACGGGGATGGTCACGCCCGCGGACCTCGTCGCACTCGCGGTCCGTCACGGCACCTGTCCCCACTCGGTCATGGGCGCGGCGCTTTCCCACGCCGAGGTCGTCGTCGGCAACTACTACCACGCGTTCGACCCGACCACGGTGGGCTCCTTTACCGGCGCGTTGCTCGAGGAGTCGACGTTCGTCGTCTGTGACGAGGCGCACATGCTCGAGCCCCGCGTCCGGGACCTGGTCAGCGACGGCGTCGCCGACGCGACCCTGCGCGACGCCGAGACGGAGCTCTCGCGGGTGATCCAGCCCGTACGGTTCGAACGCGAGGGACGGCAGGTGGAGGGAGGCTCGAAGACCGCAGACGCCGAACTCGTGCGCGCGGAACTTGCAGATAGCGACGTCTCCGTCGAGGAACTCGAGCGCACCCGCCAGTTTCTCGGGGACCTGCGCGAGGAACTGGACCGCCGCGTGCGGGCCTACCTCGATCGCACCCACCGGGGCTGGCAGTCGGACCTCACCGAGCTCGAGGACGCGGAGATTCCACTCCGAGATCCCGCGGTTCCCGGCGAGGACGAACTAACCGCGTGGGCCCGCGAGGCGGACTACGGCGACGTTGCTTGGGTCCGTGCAGAGTCAGTCGGCGCGCTCGTCGAGCGCGTGTTGAACGAAGCCGAAGACGAGGAACGAACGCGGGCCGCACCCGCCGTCGGACGGACCCTCGGTGAGTGGTACCGGCGCGATCACACCGACCACTTCCGGGAGATCGAACTCGAGCGCACCTGGGACGACACCGAGCCGGGAGACTCCTGGCGGCGAGCCTACAACGCCCGGCTCGTGCTCTACAACTGCGTGCCAAGCGACGCCATCGGCTCGCAACTCTCGCAGTTCGGCGGTGGGGTGTTGATGAGCGCGACTCTCGAGCCGATGGACGCGTTCACGGAAGTGACCGGCCTCGAGTACCTCGCACGCGAGGAAGATCGGCCGGTCGTCGAACGGCGCTACGGCCTTCACTTTCCCGAGGCAAACCGCGAGAGCTTCGCCGTCGCGGCCCCGAAGTTCACCTACGACAACCGCGGGCGACCGGGCGAAGAGACCCCGACGAGACGGGCCCACGCCGACGCCATCGCACAGGTCGCCCGACTGCCCGGCAACGTCCTCGTCGGGATGCCGAGTTACGGCGAGGCCGAGTGGGCCGCCGACGTCCTCGAGGACCGCGTCGAGAAACCCGTCCTGCTCGACGCCTCGAGCGACGACGTCGCCACCGAGTCGCTGAAAGACGACTTCTTCGCGGGCGAGGACAAGGTGCTCGTGACCAGCCTCCGGGGAACGCTGACCGAGGGCGTCGACTACAGCGGCGACCGGCTGTCCGCCGCGGTCGTCTGTGGCGTCCCGATCGTCAACACCGCGAGTCCGCAGACGACGGCGGTCCGACGAGCTTACGAGGAGACGTTCGGAGACGGCTTCGAGTACGCCCTGGCGATCCCGGCGGTCCGGAAGGCCCGACAGGCGATCGGGCGCGTGATTCGCGGTCCCGACGAAGTGGGGGTTCGGGTCCTGCTCGACGAACGCTACGCACGTGAGAGCTGGGATTCGATGCGGCTGTACCTGCCCGACGACGACGAGTTCCAGCCCGTCAGTCCCGACATGCTCGAGCTCGGTCTCGAGCGATTCCGCGCGCGTCTCGAGTCGGAGTGACGATCGTCTGCCATTGCCGTCGCGCATAGCCGAACGCTTTTTCATCGCTGATAAATAGTGAGTAACTGGATGCCCCCCGACCGTGCCGACGACGTCGAGCCGAACCCGTCTTCGAACCACGTTACTGCCCAGTTCAGAGTCGAGCTACCGTCCGGGACCGACTGCGCGTTGCTCGAGTCGGGAACGGGCGGCGAGGACATCACGCAGGACATCGTGTGGCTGGACGACGACGAGATGTGTCGCGTCGAGGTGACGACCGACGACGGCTCCCGGCAGCTACTCGGTGACGAGGTCGACGACGGCTGTGTCTGTCCGACGTTTCGACACCACGACTGTGTCACGTCGATCGAGGCGTTCGATGACGACGCGCTGATCGTCTCGGTTGCGACGGCAGACAGAGAGGAACTCTCCGAGATCGTCACCTCGCTGCGCGACCTCGGCGCGGCGGTCCGTCTCGAGCGGATCGGTCACTCGAACGCCGACCCAGAGCGCCGACTGCTCGAGCTCGAGGCCGACGACGTCACCGAAAAACAGTTCGAGGCCGTCCGGATGGCCGTCGAGGCGGGCTACTACGAGCGTCCCCGCCGAGCAGATCTCGGCGATCTGGCCGACGAACTCGGGGTCTCGCGGTCGGCCGTCTCCCAACGACTCGCAGCCGTCGAGTCGAAACTGGTCACAGAGCTGTTCGTGGCCGAAAGCGGGGAAGTGAAGTAGCGAGACACGTCACTCGGCCGGCCCACGAATGATCGTCGTATGTGTCGTGCTGACGTACAGCGAGTGAAGCAACGCGGCGAATCCGGCGGCAGTGAACGTGCTCTGAATCGCGACGCCGAGTGTGACTTCGCTCCAGACCAGGTGTGCAAGCCCGCCGAGTATCGAGCCGGCGACGATGAGCCCGAATCCGATCGCGACCGCCCGAAGCGGGTGTGACCCGGTCCGCCGATACGCCCGATAGGCGAGAGTCAACACCAGCCCGCCGGTGATCAACGTTGCCGTGTTCGCGAGCACGATTATCGGTGTGTATCCATCCATGTGTCGACAGCGCTGTCGATCGACGATGGCTATCGCTTCGCTCCGGGTGCTTTTTAGTCGGCGCGACAGTTCCCAGATTTCGAGAATCGGCGCGTTCGGCCGTGTCGTCACCGATCGTCTCGTCGACGACGGTCGAGACAGCCCGCCAACCGCCGGGCTTTTGCTGTCGGCTCCCTTACGAGACGTATGGGTACGCGACACACGATCATCCACGCGCTCGTCGGTGCGGTCGTCGGGGTCGTCCTCTCGTTTCTCCCGTTTTCGACGCTACTCGGCGGCATCGCTGCCGGTTTTCTCGAGGGTCCCGACGGCACCGACGGCGCACTCGCTGGCGCGCTCGCCGGCCTGATCATGTTCGTTCCGATCGGGATGATCGCGTTCGCGATCTTCGCGTTTCTCGGATTCGGCGTCGGGTTCGGCGGCCTTCCCGTGGGCGGATTCATCTTCTTCCTCGTCGTACTCGGGTTCGTCGTCGCCACGTTGCTCGTCTACACCGTCGGTCTCGGCGCGCTCGGTGGCTATCTCGGCTCGTATCTCGCACGCGAGTATCCCGACCGGCACACGAGCACACACGAGACGATCGGGACGAAGCCGGCGAAGACGGACCACAGACCGGCGACTCGGGAACCGGTGGAGCCGACGGAGCCAGAGCCAGCAGAGACGGAGCCGACGCGCTGGCGCGAAGACCGCGACCGCGACGACGACCTCGAGTGAGCCACACCGTCACTCATAGCGCAGGGCGTCGATCGGGTCCGTGCGTGCGGCTCGCCAGGCGGGGTAGAGCCCGGAGACGATTCCCACGAGAATACCGACGACGATCGCGAGGACGACGTACTCGTACGGATAGACCAGCGGCAGGTCGATGTACCACGCCCCGAGATAGCCCGCGACGAGTCCGAGCGCGGTGCCGACGATCGCGCCGACGACGCCCAGGATCACCGACTCGGCGAGAAAGAGTCCCAGGACGTCGCGGTTCTGTGCACCGACGGCTTTCATGATGCCGATCTCGCGGGTCCGCTCGGTCACCGAGACGAGCATGATGTTCGCGATACCGATCGCGCCGACGAGCAACGAGATCGCGGCGATGCCGACGATGAAGTTCTGTAACAGCTCGAGGACGTCCTGGAGCTGCTGGAGCATGTCCGCACTCGTCTGGAGGGTTACCTCGAGGTCGGCGTCCTCGATCAGCGGGCCGGCATCGGAGTCGTCGCTCTCGAGGTACGTGCGTGCGCTCTCGCGGGCCCGGTCGACGTCCTCGTCGGCTGCCGACTCGGCCTCCACGACGATCGCCATGAACAAGGCGTCGTCGTTCGCGCCAGGATCGATCTCGCCGTCGTCACCGACGCCCAATCCCGCGGCTCCCTCGGTGTAGTAGGGATCGGTCGGGACGTAGACCTGCGGCGACGATTCGAACCCTTCGAACGGGCTTAACCCCTCCGAGTCCTCGGTGATACCGACGACGGTGACGGTCGTCGGCTCGCCACCCTGGAGGGCGATCGTGAGTTCGTCGCCGACGGAGACGTTCTCGTCGAACTGGCCGTCGACGGCCGGGTTGATCACCGCCTCGCGCTCGCCCGTCTCGAACTGTCGACCCTCCGCGAGGGTCTCTTCTCGAATGTAGGACGGGCCTGCCGCGACGAGTACGTCACTCTGTGGCGAGATCTCGCCTCCGTATACGATCGCCTGGGTCGGGATCGGCATGTAGCCGTAGGCCGCCTCGATCCCGTCGCGATCGTCGAGCTCCGCGAGGTCGCGCTCGCTGAAGGCGGGCTGGGCCCCCGCGAGTGGTCCGCCTTCGGTCTCGGGCTCTGCGGCCCAGCCGTAGACGTTGCGCTGGTCGTCCGGACTGATGTCGCCGACGATCCCCGCCTGCAGGCTCGCCCCGAGCGTGACGAACGCGATCACTGCGGCGATGCCGATGATCACCCCGAGCGTCGTCAGCGACGACCGAAGTTTGTGGCCACGGATCGAACGCCAGGAGAGCCGGAGAAACTCGAGCGGTCGCATCCGTTCCGTTCACCCGCGCTGGCTCTCGCCGCCGTCGACCGGTTCCGACGTCGGCTCCTCGCGTTCCGTGTCACCGCTATCGAGGGATTCGATCCGTTCGATCCCGCCGTCGAGCAGGTGGACGATCCGTTCGGCACGTTCTGCGACGTGGCGTTCGTGACTGACGACGACGATCGTGTTGCCGGCCGCGTGGAGGTCGTCGAACAGCTCGAGGATGCTCGCGCCGGTTTCGGTGTCGAGGTTCCCCGTCGGCTCGTCGGCAAGCACGAGTGCGGGGTCGTTGACCAGCGCCCGGGCGATGGCGACGCGCTGGCGCTGGCCGCCCGAGAGTTCGCTGGGCAGGTGATCGCCCCGGTCGCCGAGCCCGACGCGCTCGAGCAGCTCGCGGGCGCGGTCGTGGCGTTGGTCCCGGCCGACCCCCTGGAACAGCTGGGGAAGCGCGACGTTCTCGAGGGCGTTCAGCCGGGGCATGAGGTTGAACGTCTGGAAGACGAATCCGACTTCGGTGCCACGGAGGGTGGTCCGCTCGCGTCCGGAAAGCGTCGTTACGTCCCGGCCGTCGACGACGACGGTCCCCGCGGTGGGCGTGTCCAGACAGCCGACGAGGTTCATAAGCGTCGACTTGCCCGATCCGCTGGGCCCCATGATCGCGGTGTAGGAGCCACGCGGTATCTCGAGGCTAATACCGTCGAGGGCGTGGACTGGTTCGCCGACCCGGTAGGTCTTGCAGATGTCGGTCAACGCGACCGCTGTCTCACCCGAACTCGCCATGGGAAATTCGTCGGTCCGGCAGCCGAAAAGCCTTCGCCGGTTCGTCAGGAACGGAGAGACATCGCTCGATCCGACGGCTGGCCTGACACCCGACCGCCGACGTTTATTTCCGTGCCGGTCGGAACACCGGTATGGCGTATCACGACCCAGGTTCGGCCGATCCACTTTCGCTTTCGGGCGTCATTCCACCGACCGTCACCGCATTTCGGGACGACGAGGCCGTCGATTACGATCGGACGGCAGCGCACGCTCGGTTCGTCGTCGACCGCGGCGTCCACGGCGTCTTCCCGCTCGGAACCAACGGCGAGTTTCCGTTGCTGTCCGATTCGGAACGCGACCGCGTGATCGAAGCCGTCGTCGACGAAGTCGGCGGCGAGGTCCCCGTCATCGCCGGCGTCGGCGCGCCCAGCACACACCGGACGGTCGCCCACGCCGAACACGCCGAGCGGGTCGGTGCCGACGGCGTCGTCGTCGTCACCCCGTACTACTACCCGCTCGAGGGTGACGCTGCCGTCGAGCACTATCGGGCCGTCGCCGAGGCCGTCTCCCTGCCGGTGTACGTCTATCACATTCCCGGCCGAACGGGGAACGCGCTCTCGCTTGAGACGTTCGACGAGATCGCAGATCTCGACGCCGTCGCCGGCATGAAAGACTCGAGCAAGGACGTTCCGTGGCTCCTCCAGGCCGCCGATGTCCACCCGGAGCTGACCTACCTCGTCGGCTCCGACGCGTTGCTCGTGACCGGCTTGCAGGCCGGCTGTTCGGGAGCGGTCAGCGCCGTCGCGAACGCCGTTCCCGAGCTCGTCGTCGAGCTGTACGAGGCCTACGACGACGGCGACGTCGACCGCGCCCGAGACCTGCAACGGACGGTGTTCGCCGTTCGCGACGCGTTCAAATCCGGGGGTAGTTACATGGCCGGCGTGAAAAGCGCCCTCCAGTTACGCGAGTTCGACGTCGGTCCGCTCCGAAGTCCACTCCGACGTATGGACGAGGACGAACTGGCGACGCTTCGGGACGAACTCGAGGACCTCGAGTTGCTCTCGTCGTAATACATCGAAGTCTTGAACCGACCCCGGTCCGTAGAGGCGACCGTGACGGAGTACGACGCAGTCGTCTACGACCTCGACGGAACGCTCGTACGTCTCGAGGTCGACTGGGACGTCGCTACCGCTGACGTCCGGGACGTCTACGCCGAAGCGGGACTCGACGCGGCCGAAAGCAGCCTCTGGGAGTTACTCGAGGCCGCAGCGGAGGCCGGCCTGCGCGAGTCCGTCGAGGCGGTCATCGCTACACACGAACGCGAGGGTGCACGAGAAGCGCGGCGTCTCCCTCACGCCGACGAACTCCGCGAGCGGACGATACCGACTGGCGTCTGCTCGCTCAACTGCGAGGCGGCGTGTCGGATCGCCCTGGCGAACCACGACCTGCTCGAGTCCGTCGAGGCCGTCGTCGGTCGGGACTCGGTCTCGAATCACAAACCGCACCCGGAGCCGTTGCTCGAGGTGGTCGAGCGACTCGAGGCCGATCCCGGTCGGACGCTGTTCGTCGGCGACTCGATACGCGACGAGGAGACGGCCCGGCGAGCGGGAACGGACTTCGAGTACGTCGGAGACGGTCCGTCCGGCCACTAGTCGAAGACGGCCGTACTCGGCGACTGACTCCTGGCTGCTATGTGACTGTGTCCCAGTATAGCCTATGTCTTTTGGCTCAAGTCTCTTTGGCTGACAGTATCAACAGTTGATATGGCCCGAGACGACTACTGGCGGTTGAACCGAGACGGCTGTGTTGCAGTTCGAACCGTGCACGGTGATCCGGACGCCGTCGTCCAGGCGATCCTGCGGGGCGTGGCTGCCGTCGAGAACGACCCGGTTACCGAACTCGATCCGCTGTACGACCGGATCGAGACCGAGGCGCTGGTCGACCTGCTCGAGCACGCGCGTGAGTCAGATTCGACCGTCGGTATCGAGTTTACGGTCGACGACTACACGGTTGCCGTTGCCGACGACGGGACCGTGTGCATCCACGATGGGAGACCGGCCGTCACGAGGCTCCGGTACTGACGTCCCGGTATCGATTTCCACGGCCGGAGACGGCCAGTAACGACCCATCCCTCCCGACCGACACGCTTTTATCTTCGGCTTCAATATTGTGTAGTAGGTTCAATATACAGATAAACCATGAGCTCGGAATACGAGGTTACGGAGACACTCGACGTACAAGGTGAGTCCTGTCCGATGCCGGTCGTCAAGACGAAACAGGCGATCGACGACCTAGCAGAGGGCGACGTCCTCGAGGTGGTGGCGACGGATTCGGGGAGCATGAGCGACATCGACGGCTGGGCAGCGGGCACCGACGGCGTCGACCTCCTCGAGCAGGCCGAGGGCGACGGCATCTACAAACACTACGTGGCGAAGACGGACTAACATGAGTACGGACAATCCCACACCGGCCGACGACGCCGACGCCGTGGTCGACGCCGCCGAACTCCAGGCGCTTCGCGAGCGCGTCGACGAGCTCGAGTCGTCGCTGGCCGACGCCGATAGCGACGACGACGGCAAGAAGATGTCGATCGTCGCCACCAAGGGAACGCTCGACATGGCGTACCCGCCACTGATCCTCGGGAGCACGGCCGCCGCCTTCGGCTGGGACGTCGTCGTCTTCCACACGTTCTGGGGACTCGACATCCTCCACGAGGAGAAGGCCAAAGATCTCAAACTCAGCGCCGTCGGCAACCCGAACATGCCGGTGCCAAACGCCGTGGCGGCTCTGCCCGGCATGGACGCGATGGCCACCAAGATGATGCGAAAGAAGATCGCCGACAACGAGACCGCCACTATCGAGGAGCTGATCGAGCTCTCGCTGGATCAAGGCGTCGACCTGCAGGCCTGTCAGATGACGATCGAGCTGATGGACTACGACGAAGACGACTTCTACGACGGCGTCACCACCGATGTCGGCGCGGCCACCGCGCTCCAGCACATGGCCGAGTCGGACATCCAGCTGCTCGTCTAGCGCCGACGTCGGTCGTGTCGACCGCTGATCCCCCGATCGCGGAACTCACTCGGGCTCCGACGAGCCGTTTCTGATCGTCGTGTGCGCGCCGATGAGCGCGCCCGCCAGGTCCATGTTCTCGAGGTGGGTCCCTTCGTCGATGATCGACCGGCGGACGTCGCCGTTTCGGATCGTGGCGTCGGGAAAGATCACCGAGTAGTCGACGCTGACGTTCTCGAGGGTCGCGCCGTCCATCACGTGGACGTTCTCGCCGATGGTAGCGTCCTCGAGGCTGGCCGTCTCGGCGATCCGCGTGTCGCCGTCTAAGTGCCAGCCGACGGCGTCGAGGTAGCTCTCGGGCGTGCCGATATCGAACCACGCGCCCTCGAAGGTAAAGGCGTAGGTGGGCTCGCGCTCTTGGAGCCACTGGACGAACCAGCCGGGTTCGTCGGGATTGTTGTCCTCGTCGAGATACGCCGGAAACAGCGACAGCGACTCTCCGGGGAACGCATAACAGGCGATCGAGACCAGCGTGCTCTGTGGATCGTCCGGTTTCTCCTGAAAGTCGACGATTCGGTCGCCCTCGAGTTCGACCAGGCCGTAGGATTTGGCCTTCTCGCGGGAGCCGACGTCGTAGGCGGCAAGCGTCGGGGCCGCCTGCTCTTCGAAGTAATCGAGAAAGTCGGCGACGTCGAAGCTCATCAGGTTGTCGCCGGCGATCACCAGTAGGTCGTCGTCGTCGACACCCTCCCGGTCGATCAGCTGGGCAAGCGCACCCACGACCCCGAGCTTTTCGTCTTCCTCGGTGGTTTCCTCGACCGAGAGCTGGGGCTTTTCGAACTCTGCCTCGGCGAGATGGGCCTCGAACTCGGGGGCGAATCGCTCGTTCGTGCTGACGTAGACGTCTTCGATCCGGTCGTCGGCCTCGAGCTCGGCGAAGATGCGGTCGACGACGGTCGAGTCGCCGATCGGGAGGAACATCTTCGGTCGATGTTTCGTGATCGGCCACAGCCGGGTCGCGTATCCGCCGGCGAGTACGACGGCCTTCATGGCGCGTGGATTCGTCGCCGTGGTGTAAGTCACTTGCCCTTTCTTACCTCGGCCAATCGCGACCCGGCGAGACGTCTCCCCGACAGTATAAACGCTCCCGGCCCGTCGGACCGGGTATGCGAGAGGCCGAGAGAACGACGCGCCGTCGGATCGCCGACGCGCTTCGCGAGGAGCCTGCAACCCCGAGCGAACTCGCGGCGACGTTCGATCTCACGCCTGAAGCGGCGACGCGACACGTCGAACACGTCGCTCGATCGGTCGACGGCGACGGGGAACAACTGCTCGTCGCGCCGCCTGTGTGCCGGGAGTGTGGCTTCGAGGAGTTCGACGACCTGCTCAACCGTCCGTCCCGCTGTCCGGAGTGCAAAAGCGAGGCGATCGAGGAACCGACGTTCACGATCGAACCGGCGTAACAGCGCCGAGCCGTCGTGAGACGACCGCGCCGTGTGTAAACACGTGTCTATGCAGCGACCGTTTCGACACGCATATTTACGGGGTTGGCTAGTCACCGCGTACGGACCGCCGGATCGGTCACGGAGCTGTGTTCGTCTCCCATCTCGACTTTTTCCGTGTCCGTCCGGCTGCACCCGGACAACAGAATGACCGACACACCCGATCCGAAACGCGATCTCGACGCCGCCGAAGCCGCCTTGCAGGTGCTCGACCGCCTCGAGTCCGCCGACCTCTCAGCGGAGTCGGTCGACACGGCGTTGCAGCTGCTCGCCGACAAACGTCGTCGGCTGTTGCTCGAGGTCGTTCGAACGTACGACGAGGAACTCACGCTACCGGACGCGGCGGAGGAAGTCGCTCGTCGCGAGACCGGCCGGCCGGTCGTCGACCTCCCGGCCGAACACGTAAAGCGCGTATACATCTCGCTGTATCACGATCACCTGCCACGGCTGGTCGACGCTGGGTTGCTCGAGTACGAACAGGAGCGAGATCTCGTCGAGCCGGGCTACTCGAGGTGATACTATCGGACGTACCTGTGTGACGATGCTCGCCACCCCGGGGCGGCGAGAATCGTTCACGACGTACGTCCGGCAGTATGAGGGGGGCGATCAGAACTCGAGGTTCGACGTCGAGACTAGGTCGTGGTCGTCGTCGTCGATCGGCCCAGTCGCGACGAACGCGTAGTCGTCGTCGGTCAGATACACCGCGTCGTCGTGGACCGTCACGTCGACTTCGGGTAAGAACGCGCCCTCACACGGCCCGTAGGTACAGTAGCCGGTGTCGGCTTCGAAGTACGCGCCGTGGTTTTCACAGACGAGCTCGCCGTTTCGCATCGGCGCGCCAGATCCCTTGTCGAGGTTGATGTGCGTAACGTGCTGGCAGTAGTTGAGCCAGCCGGCGACCTCGCCGTTCGTCCGGACCAGGATCGCCTCCGTTCGTTCGTCCCTCTCGCGATCTCGAACCTGGAACAGAAACGTCGTGTCGTCGGGAACCGACTCGAGGCCGGTGATCCGTCGTCCGTCGTCCATCGTCGTCGGGACCTATCGACTGGGGACACTTATACTGTCGGAGAGAGGCCTGCGTACCGGTCCGTGTCGAACGTCGTCGTCGGCGCGAGGGCCATCCGTCAGTATGAGGTGGACGGTCGCCGAACGGCCGCCATGGCCGACTGGCTCGTCTACGGCGCGTACGGCTACACCGGGCGACTGATCTCGACCGAGGCCGTCTCGAGGGGGCTGTCGCCCGTCGTCGCCGGCCGCGATCCGGACCGGCTCGCGTCGCTGGCCGACGATCTCGGTCTCGTGTCGTGGTCGTTCGACCTCGACGGCGACCTCGCCTCCCGCGTCGGCGAGTTCGACGCCGTACTCAACTGTGCGGGGCCGTTCGTCGACACCTCCGGACCGCTCGTCGCGGCGTGTCTCGAGGCGGGAACGGACTACCTCGACGTCACGGGCGAACCCGCGGTGTTCGCCCGACTCGCCGGGCGGGACGACGAGGCGAGCGCGGCGGGCGTGACGCTGTTGCCAGGCGTCGGATTCGAGGTCGTCGTCGCGGACTGTCTGGCCGCGACGCTCGCCGCAAGACACCCACAGGCAACTGAACTCGCGATCGGGATCAGCAAAACCGGCTCGTTCTCGGGCGGGACGCTCCGGACGGTGATTCGACTCCTCGGCGATGGCGGGCTCGTTCGTCGGGACGACCGACTGCTCCGGGTTCCGGCAGCCGACGACGTCCGACAGTTCGACTTCGGCGACGGGCCGACGTCGACGGTTGCCGCACCGCTTGGCAGTGTCGTGACGACTGCGTACAGTACGAACGTCGAGACGGTCGGCATCTACGTCGATCTCCCCGAGATATTCGCCAGGATAGCTCCCCTCGTCGCGCCGCTCGAGGCGATCTTTCGGCTCGGTCCCGTCGAGCGCGGCCTCGAGTGCGTCGTCACCGGCCTCGTCGACGGACCTGACGAGCGAGAGCGAGAGGACGGCGAGGTGGTCGTCGTGGCCGAGGTGACAGGCGGCGAGCGGACCGAACGCGCCCGTCTCCGGAGTCCGGAGACCTATACGCTGACGGCCGACGCCGCGGCCAGCGCCGTCGAACGGACGCTTGCCGGGGACGCGACCGCAGGCTTTCAGACCCCGGCGACCGCATTCGGCCCCGACTTCGTGACGCGACTCGAGGGCGTGGACGTCGAATTCGAATCCGCCGGTCGTCGCTGACGACTACGTCGTGACCAGTTCGGCCGGCGGCTCCCCCGGCAGGCCGTCTCGATCGTGTGGGGCCTCGAACGCGAGGTCGGGACCACGGGCGACGATCCGGTGTGGGTTGACTTCCGGATGTGTCGTGTAGTAGTGTTCTTTGATGTGGTCCATCCGCACCGTCTCGGCGACGCCCGGCGTCTGGTACAGATCGCGCAGGTACGGCCAGAGGTTCTCGTACTCTCGCACGTACTGGACGTTACACATGAAGTGAGTGTGATAGACGTTGTCGAATCGAACCAGGGTGGTGAACATGGCGACGTCGGCCTCGGTCAGTCGATCGCCCGCGAGGTAGCGTCGGTCGGCGAGGGCGTCGTCCCACCGATCGAGCGCCGAAAAGAGGTCGTCGACGGCCTCGTCGTAGGGCTCCTGTTCGGTCGCGAACCCGGCGCGGTAGACGCCGTTGTTGATCGGCTCGTAGATCTCCTCGAGGATCCGGTCGACGTCCTCGCGGTATCCCTCGGGGTAGAGGTCGACCGCTCGCGTCGCCAGGTCCGCGAAGACGGTGTCGAACATCCGCATGATCTCTCTGGATTCGTTGTTGACGATCGTCTCTTCGTCGGTATCCCAGAGGACGGGGACGGTCACTCGACAGGTCGCGTCGGGATCGGCACGGGCGTACAACGCTCGCAGGTAGTCGGCGTCGTAGACGCCGTCGCGGGTGCAGCCGTCCTTCTCGGGCGTGAACTGCCAGCCGTCGTCACCGCGGTAGGGGTCGACGACCGAGACGGGGACGGCATCCTCGAGACCGAGCAACGAGCGGACGATCAGCGTCCGGTGGGCCCACGGGCAGGCGGAGGAGACGTAGAGGTGATACCGACCCGACTCGGGCCGGAAACGGGCGTCCGGATCGTCTCGAACCCAGTCGCGAAACGGCGTCTCCTGGCGCTCGAACGCGCCTTCCTCGGTCGTGGTCTCGTAGGCGTCAGTGTGCCACTCGCCGTTGACGAGCATGTTCATGTCTCGAGAGAGAGGCCGCAGACGGAAAGAGGCCTGCTAATCCCGGCGTCACCGGGTCCGGGTACGGAAGCGACACTACTCGGCGTCGGTAGCGACCGTCGCGGTCGCGTCCACGCGCTCGTCGTCGTCGGTGAACGCCGTCGCGTCCTCGAGGTCGTCGGGGTCGCCCTCGTAGACGACGGCCGTCACCGTCTCGCCGTCCTCGAGCGTGTCCTCGAACTCGAGGTCGACGCCCTCGTGTTCGCCGCGTTCGAGCGCGTCGCTCGTGGCGATCGTCTCGCCGGTCTCGTTCTCGACGGCGACGAAGCCGCCGTCGGGAAGTGACGCGTTGACGGTCGCACCCGAGACGTCGGTCGACTCGAACTCGACCGTCGCGGGGCCGCCGTAGACGACCTCGAGCTCGTCGATCTCGCCGTCGCCGGTCGTGTAGACGCCGTAGGTGACGTTGCCCGGTTCGATGAGCCCGGCGTCGGCCTCGAGCGTCAGTTCGGTACGCTCCTCGGGCCCGAGGTCGACGACCTGTTGTTCGAGGACCTCGCCGTCGACGCGCAGATCGACGGGCTGGCTCGTCTCGAAGACGTTGGGGTTCGAGATCTCTGCATCGACCGACAGCGTCTCCTCGGTCGTGACCGACGCTGGGCCGTCTGTCGACTCGACCTGGAACGACGTCCGCGCCGCTTCGTCGGCGAGTCGGTCCTCGCTCGTGACCGTCGCCGTGTCGCTGACGGGATAGCCGGCCTCGAGGTACGGCCTGTCCTCTTCGCCGTCGGTCTCCTCGTAGACGAACTCGCCGTCGTCGGTCGTATCCTGGTGTACGACGACCGTGAGTTCGCCGAACAGCTCTTGTTCTATTTCCTCGTGGCGGTCGACGGTGACGTTCTCGTGGCTGCCGGCCTCGAGCGCGTCGGAGACGCCGAGGATCGTGCCCGCACCGTCGGTGACGACGACGAAGCCGCCGTCGGACATCTCGACGTGATCGACCGTCACGCTGGTTCCGTCCCCGCGCTGGTCGGTGAACTCGATCGAGGCCTCGGGATCCTCGACGACCTCCGAGCCGAAAAGCGCGGGCGCTTGCCCGACGATTACGCCTGCCGCGAGAACGATCACGATCGCGATCGAGATAGCGACGATTCGTTTTATCCTGCCCATCGGTATCGTCCGTCGGTTCCGACGTTCATCGTGTTCAGACGACTGTATGGCGTCACCGACCTAAAACGCTCGCTACAGTACGGTTACGAGAGAGTCATTCGTTCGGATATCATCGGTTCGAATCGATCCACACGCCGATGCGGCGGGATCCGAAGCCTGTTTAGTCGCGGCGCTCGCAGTCAGGGTCGATGCCACTGCGCGTGACGTTTCTCGGAACCAGCGGGGCCGTTCCGACGACCGAGCGGAACCCGAGTGCGATCTACGTCGCTCGAGAGGGTGACGAGTTACTGTTCGACTGCGGAGAAGGGACCCAGCGCCAGATGATGTGTTTCGGCACCGGCTTTTCGGTCTCCCAGCTGTTCGTCACGCACACCCACGGCGATCACGTCCTCGGGATACCAGGCCTGATCCAGACGCTCGATTTCAACGAGCGCGAGAAACCGCTTGCAATCCACGTCCCGTCGGGAAGACGTCGCGAGATTCGTTCACTCGTCCACGCGCTCGACACCGATCCCGACTTCCCGATCACGATCTCGGCCGTCGGCGGCGGCGACGTCGCCTACCGCGGCGACGACTACGAGGTCCGGGTCTTCGACGTCGACCACGACACCCGTGCGGTCGGCTACGCGCTCGTCGAGGACGAACGCAAGGGCCGGTTCGATCGCGAACGGGCCGAGGAGCTTGGCGTCCCCGTCGGCCCGAAGTTCTCGCAACTTCACGAGGGCGAGCCGGTCGAACTCGAGGACGGCACCGTCGTCCAGCCGGAGCAGGTCGTCGGCGATCCCCGTCCGGGCCGCAGCGTGGTCTACACCGGCGACACCCGCCCGACCGTCGCGACCGTCGAGGCCGCAGCCGAGCCGGACCTGCTGATCCACGACGGCACATTCGCCGACGACCGGGTCGAGCGGGCGTCGGAAACGGGCCACTCGACGGCCCGCGGGGCGGCCCGGATCGCCACCGAGGCGGGCGCAAAACGACTCGCGCTCGTGGGCACCTCCTCGCGCTACGCCGGGGACGTCTCCGATCACCACGCCCAGGCCCAGGAGGTCTTCGACGGCGACCTGCTGATTCCGGACGACGGCGATGAGCTCGAGATTCCGCACCTGGACGCGTGAACGTGCCGCCCGCTCGTCGACGACGTACGTACCTTATCAACCGTATAAACTGGCTTCTCCGATCGTGAACGGAGTGAACGTCAAGAAGACTTATGATTCGTTTTCGTTTCCCTGCGATCATAGGGTGATGACCGCTTGATAGGAATAGTGGATTCGTTTACGGAGCTCGTCTTTCTCACGTTCTACGTATCGTTCTTCGTCGGGACGATCACGATTCTCGTGCTCGCTCACCGACGAATGGCACGGGAGCTGTGGCTCGGGGCGTTCTTCGCGGCACTCATCGCCGTTACGATCGTGGGCACGCCGCTGTTGCCCGTCGTGGACATGCACAAGTTCGCCCAGCCGAGCGAGGAAGAGCGCGTCTACTACGAACCACGAGTCGTCGACGACGCCGGGAACGAACTGTACTACGACTACCGTGCGATACCGCCGACGACCGCGAGCCGTTCGTCGACGGTACTCGACCGCACCGTCCACGAGTACAACGAGACGGAGCGTCTGGAGATCGGTGAGTTCTACCTCTTCAACGCGAACGAGTACCGGGCCGAGGTGGAGTCGGGTGACCGTTCGATCGCCGAGCGGTTCCAGCCACCCCGGTACGTCGACGACGAACAGTGGACCGCCGAGGAACTCGAGGGACACGGGGAGTTCGTGACGATACGGATATACGAACGGACGATAACGCACACCGACGACACGTCCGAGATCGAATCGAACGAGGAGGAACTGGTACTCACGATCGACCTGGCCAACGAGACGATCACGGAGGCGGAGAACGCATGAACGCGATCGACAGCTTCAGGAACGCGTTCGTCAACTACGTCGGCGACGACGCGCGGTCGTCGCCGTTCAACCTCGCCGCCGCCAGGGTCGTAGTCGGGGCCTACATCATCTGGCGGATGACCTCGCTCGAGTGGGGGTTCTATCAGGAGTGGCCGCGACAGTTCAATGACAGCCTCAGCTTCCTCTACAACGACCTCTTTCTGGCGCTGCTTCCATACCAGCAGTGGCTCGTCGCCGGGCTCCTCGTGCTGTTCGTCCTCGGCTACAGGATCCGCTGGACCGGTGGCATCGCGGCGCTGCTGATGATGCACATGCTATCGGTGAAGGCGACGATCTACCACGCCGGCACCGTCGAGTCGATGTTCGTCCTCTCGTACTTCCTCCTGCTGTTCGCGTTCTTCCACCGCGACGACGCGATGTCCGCCGACGCGATCATCCGGACGAAGGAGAAGTCGATCGACCAGCTCAACAGGTTCCTCAAGGAGGGGTCCAATCAGGTGTACCGCATGCGCGTGTTCAAGTGGCTCCTGCTGGCCGTCGGGCTGCTCTACCTCGGCTCCGCCTGGGGGAAGATCATGAACGGCTCGCCCGAGATCTGGCTCACCGGCTACGAACTGCAGCGAGACATCCTCGAGAGCCAGGAGCTCACCGGCGTCGAGCGGCCCCTCGCCGAACCGATACTGGAGTACCGGTCGCTCTCGTGGCTCGGCTTCGTCGGGACGGCGGTGATCCAGACCTCGCTGCTCGTCGCGATCCTGCTCGGAATCACGATCACGCCGTCCGCTCTCGGTCTGATCGGGTTCCACCTCGCCACGGTCGCCATGCTGGGGCTCTACTTCATCGACATGATCGTCGTCCTGTTGATGTTCGGGGCCTGGGACCGCGCCTACAGCTGGCTTGCGGCCGACGCGGACGACCAGGTGCAACTGGCTTACGACGAGCGCTGTTACTTCTGCGCTCGTAGCCTCTACGTCTTCAAACAGCTGGACATCAACGACTCGGTCCAGTTCTACTCCCAGTCCGACGTCCCAAAGGAACTGGTCGACTGCGACGACGTCGACCTGGACGAGGAGATGTACCTCTTCCGCGACGGCGAACCCTACGGGGGGTACGAGGCGTTCCGGCAGCTACTCAAGCAGTTCCGGATCTTCTTCCCGATCGTCCTGTTGATGGCGCTGTCGCCGGTGCGGTACGTCGGGAACCGGGTCTACAAGTACGTCGCCCGCAACCGGAGCCGTCAGTTCGTCTGCAGCTTCGAGCCCGAGCAGAACTGAACCGGCGACCCGCGTCGGATTTATACGCGACTCGCCCCTACACCCGTCCGTGAGCACGCGAACGAGTGCGCTGGATGCAGTCGTCTTCGGTGTCGACGTCCAAAGCGGCGACGTGCGTGGTGATTCGCCCTCCTACGCGCTGGTCGTCTACGACGGCGAGGATCTAGAGCGCGACGTCGTCTCCGGCCGGAAACTCCGCCGGCTGATCGACGACGAGGAGCCCGCCATCGTCGCGACGGACAACATGTACGAACTCGCAGCGGACAAGGACGAACTCGTCCACTTCCTGGGCTCGTTGCCCGACGGGACGATGCTCGTCCAGGTGACCGGCGCCGAACAGCCCGAACCGCTCTCCCGGGTCGCGAAACGTCACGGCATCCCCTACGGCAAGGAACCGATGCGGGAAGCAGAAGCCGCCGCGCGACTGGCCGCCCACAACGTCGGTCACGAGGTCTCTGCCTTTACCGACACGACGGAGGTGAAAGTCTCGCGGGGGCGCTCGACTGGCAAGGGCGGCTGGAGCGAGGACCGTTACACCCGACGGATCCACGGCGCGGTCAAACGCCGCGCCCGCGAGGTCGAAAGCGAACTCGAGACCGCGAACCTCGAGTACGAGAAAGACGTCAGAGAGTCCTACGGCGGCTACGCAAACGCCGTCTTCAGGGTGGAGGCCCGTCCTGCCGATATCCCGGTCTCGCGAGAGCGGTCGGGCGACGTTCGCGTCGAGATCGAACGCCTACGACGGGACGGCATCGAGTTCCGCCCGCTCGTCAAACGCCGGGACCACGTCGTCGTCGGCGTCGATCCCGGGACGACGACGGCGGTCGCCATCGTCGGACTCGACGGCGAGGTCCTCGACGTCTGGAGCTCTCGAACCAGTGACGCCGCCGACGTAATCGAGTGGATCGTCGAACGCGGCCGACCCGTAATCGTCGCGGCGGACGTGACGCCGATGCCCGAAACCGTCGAGAAGCTTCGCCGGAGTTTCGACGCCGCCGGCTGGTCGCCCACGCGGGACCTGGCGATCGACGAGAAACAACACCGGACGCGTGACCATCCCTACGATAACGACCACCAGCGCGACGCGCTGGCGGCGGCGCTGTCGGCCGTCGACGCCCACGAGGACCAGTTCGAGCGCATCGCCGCAAAGCTCCCGCCGGGGGTCGACCGCGGGGAGGTCGTCGCACGGGTCGTCGCCGGCGAGGAGACCGTCGAGGCCGTGGTGGCCGACCTCACCGACGACGAAGAGAACGAGGACGAAGAGCCCGACCACGAGCCTCGCGAGCTCACCGCCGAGGAACAGCGTATCCGCGATCTGAAACGACAGGTCGAGCGCCTCCAGTCTCACGTCGAGACGCTCGAGGACCGCCTCACGGAGAAAGACGACCGGATCGCAGAACTCGAGGACGACCTCGAGACCGCCCGCAGCGAGCAACGCAAGGAGGTCCGCCGAGACCGGGAGGTAACCCGCCACCGCCGGCGTGCGGAACGTCTCGAATACGAACGCGACGAGGCACGCGAGGAGGTCGAGGCCCTCGAGAAGAAAGTCGAGCGCATGAAGGCACTCTGGAAGCTCGATCACTCGAACTTCAGCGACGTCTCCGCCGAGAAGGAGGGGCTGGTACCGGTGAAGGTGATCGAACAGTTCACGAAGGGTGCGATCCGCGAGGCGAACGAACAGTACGGTATCGCTCCCGGCGACGTGGTCTACCTGCGAGACGCAAGCGGTGCCGGCCGGTCGACGGCCGAGTTGCTCGCGGAGTTCGAGCCACGGATCGTGCTCAAAGAGGGTGGCCTCTCGGAGGTCGCCGACGCGATCCTCTTCGACAACGAGATTCCCGTCGGTCCGGCCGACGACGTCGCCATGCAGGAAGTCGACGAACTCGCGGTCGCCCGCGAGGACGACGTCGAAGACGCCATCGACGACTGGTACGAGCGTGCCAGAGAGCGCGAGCGCCGCCGGAAAGCGTCGATGGTGGATCGGATCATCAGCGAACACCGCGCGGGAGACAACGAGGCCTGAGGTCCCGCGGTGTCCCGAATTCGGGATCGGTTCATCGCGGTTGCACTCGCGCTCGAGGCCCGCGTCGCGAATCCGATCGTCGCCGCCGTGCTTCGCTCTTCGTTCCACCCACTTTTGAGCCGGTGGTTGCTCGTCCTCTCTTACGAGGGGCGACGGAGCGGTCGTCGGTACACGACGCCGGTGCTCTATCGCGAGGTCGACGACGAACTGTACCTCGTCACGCCCGCCGCCTACACGACCTGGTGGCGAAACTTCGGCGGTGGCCACCCGGCGACGGTCCTGTACCGGGGACGGTGGCGACGCGGCGTCGGCTCTCTCGTCACCGACGCAGACGCCGTCATTGCCCACCTCCGATGGCTGTTCGCGCCGGTTCGACGGTTGAGTCGGACGTTTCTCGGCCGATCGCGTCCCGGCGAGGATCGGCTCCGTCGGATCGGCTCCGGACTCGTACTCGTCGTCGTCGACCTCGAGCAGTGAGCGCTCATACTGTCGGTCAGACGTACGTGATCTACCCGTGAGAGCGGACGGGCTGACACACGCTGTACCGCCGGTTCTGGCACACGCCAGTTCACCGGTCCATGACCGACAGTATCAAAAGACCAGCCCGACCAGCAGATCCCCGTAGACGAGTGCGATCACGAAGCCGACGAAGACGGGAACGAGAAACGGTATCCCCGGCGAGACCCAGACGCGATCGGCCTCGGCGACCGCCTCGAGTCCCGCCCGGAGTTCGGCTGGCGTGGTGCCGTAGGCGCTTCCCTCGATGTCCTCGAGAAACGCTTTTGCTCCCCACGGATCGTCGATCGGCCGACTCCCGTCACGCGGCGTGTGCGGCCAGTCCTCGACCGTCGTCGATCCGTCGTCGTCCGGTTCGTCGGCGTCGCCCCCATCCGTCGAATGTGTGGCGGTCACGATGCCATCGGTCGGTGGGTTCGGCTCGTCCGGCAGGCTGGCCGGATCGCGGTACCGTGCCGGCTCGTCGCGAACGTCGGCGAGCGTGAGCCCTCGCCAGCGCAGGTACATTCGCAAGGCGTCGAGGTCGAGCCCGCCGCGGGCCCGGCCGTCGGGCGATGCGAGTAGCCTGCCGTGTACCTCCGGAAGCCGTTCGGCGGCGATCGGCCGCCCGACGAACGTGATCGGTCCGACCCGACCCGCGGCGGCGTTGCGGATCGCGAGCGAGACCGGGATCGCAAGCGCGACGACGACGGCGTTCGTGAGGATCGTAAACGCGAACGAACCGACCGGCGTAGCCGTCAGCGGAAACGAGTAGCCGGCGACGACGTACACCGGGTAGGTCGGATACAGCAGAGCGAGCACCAAAAGCGCCTTGGCGTCGGCCCCGCCGAAACCGCCGATCCACCAGAACAGATACGCAAGCGGCGCGACGAAGCCGAGACTGACCGCCGCCGGGAGGAGAAACTCTCGAGACCAGACGACCCCTCCTGCGTGCCAGGCCGTCCAGCCGTCCCAGACGAGCAACGCGGCTCCGAGCACGCCGAGGGGGATCCAGACGGCGCTCGGGACGCGCCGGATGCGGACGTCGCGGACGGCTGCCCACGCGAAGACGGGGACGGCGACGAGCCGAAGTAGGTCCGGCACCGTCGCCGACACGACCGCAAGCGTCACAGGCTGTCACTCTCGAGCGTGGGGGCGTTACTGTTTCGGCTCCGGAGCAGTTCAGTTCCGGGATTGGATGCTGAATCGGATCGATTCCCTCCGCGTCGGGATGGTCCGAGAACCGAAAGCGGTGACGAACGAACCGTTAGAACGGAAACAGCGACTCGGCCTCGAAGTCACGCTCTAACAGTTCGATCTCGTGGCCGTCCTGGTCTTTCGTGAACGCGTACATGTCGTCGTTGCTCTCGGGGTCGCGGTAGTCTTCGGCCTCTCGTTCCAGCAGCGTCTCCCAGTCTTCCTGGAGGTCGTCGACGCGGACACAGAGGTGGCCCCAGGCGTCGCCCACGTCGTACGTTTGGCCGTCGTAGTTGTAGGTGAGCTCGACGGCCATCGCCTCCTCGGCGGCGTCTTCGGGTTCGACGAAGTAGTTCGCGAAGGTGTCCGCCTCCCAGCGGCCGACCGCCTGGTACTCGAACTTCCGGGTCCAGAAGCCAAGCGCCTCGTCGGCGTCTTCGACGCGGATCATCGTGTGATCGAGCGACCACGTCGGGAGCTCGGGGTCGCGCTGGACGAGTTCGATCTCGTGGCCGTCGGGGTCTGTGACGAACGCGTAGCTGCCGCCACAGGACTCGGGATCGCGGTAGTCCTCAACGCCGCCTTCCATCAGCCGTTCGTAGTGGTCCTCGAGTTCGCCCTCGGGGACGCGGACGGCGACGTGCCCCCAGGCGTCGCCTAACTCGAGGTCGTCTTCGCCCTCGTTGTGGGTCAGCTCGAGCATCGCTGCCTCCTCGCCCAGCTCCTCGGGTCCGAGGTAGACGATGGTGAAGCCGTCGCCCTCGTAACGGTCTTTCTCCTCGTACTCGAGGTGACTCCGGTACCACTCGAGGGAGGTCTCGAGGTCGGCGACACGCATCATGACGTGATCGAGCGTACCCTGCATGGGCGAGACATCGGGAGCGACCGGCAAAAGGGTAGCGAAGAACCCGATTCGTCAGCCGTGATTCGCCGTCCACTCCTCGCAGGCGTCCATGTCTTCCATCGTTCCGTCGTGAAAGCCACAGTAGGGGACCATCCCCGAGGACGACCGGACGTACCGGAAGTGACGGCAGTTGCCACAGTACCGGTCGGTTGGGTCCGGATCGGGAGACGTCGGCCCTGACTCCGGCCCGTCGACGAGTTCGGCGTCGTGGCCGTCGCCGTCCTCGAGCGGCGACGAGATCTCGGTAGTCGTCGACCCCCCGTCGCCGGCCGGCGCGCCCGCACTCGGCTCCGTCGACGACGCCGACGCCGACGTGCTCGAGTCGGTCGCGACGTCTCCCGTCTGGGTTTCGACGTCGCCATCCGGGGTCCCGCCGAGCAGTCCGACGCCGCCGAGACCGGACGTGGCGTCGCGTTCGACCTCGACGACTTTCGTCTCACCCTTTCGGGTGACGTTCAACTCGAGTGCGCCGCCGGGATCGTTTCGGGTCTTGAAGTTGACGACGGCGGTAAACAGCGATCCGATCGCGCTGAAAAAGCCGATCAGGTAGACGGTCGAGACGAACAGCGTGAGGTCCTGTCCGTGGCCGTCCCAGTGGACGGGGTAGGCATACCAGAAGAGCGCAACCCCGAACAGACAGATGCTCGCGCTGATCGCTGCCGCTGCCTGGATGCGACGGCCTGCCGGCAACACCACGAACACGCCGACGAGCACGACGGGAGCAGCGAGACCACCGATGATCCCGCCGTACTCGCGGGCGGTGAGCGTCTCGGCGACGACGAGATCGGTAGCCGCGACGATGACGGCCAACACGGCGAGCGCCGCCCCTGCCACCACGAGTCCCATCCCTGCGTACAGCCGTCGGAGGCTCGACACCTCCCGTTCGCTCGCTTCGTAGACCTCCGTCAGGCTGGTCATGCCCGACCCTTCGTCTTCCGAACACAAAACGATACGTCAGACAACTACCATCGAACGGAGAGGACGGGGCGTGTGATCAATGCTCACGGAAGCGAAACCTTGAATCGACGCGCTCACAAACGTCTCTCCCATGAACGACGAGGACGAAGAAGAACACGCCGTAACGCTGGGAGAACGAACGCCGGTCGAGGGGGCACCACTTGCCCGCGTCACCGCCCGATTGACCTGGCCGAAAGAAGCGAGCGAAATCGATCGACTCGAAGGCGACAGCGTGATCAGGACGCCGGAGGGCCCACGAGAGCTGTCTGCGATCCTCGAGGCGGTCGACGAGACGTACTTCGAGCGCCGACAGGAGTTCGAAGAGCACGTCCGGGCGGTCGTCGGCACCGGTCCGGTCCCGACCGTCGACGAGTAACCCGTGGCGAGCGAGGGGGGCCACGCCGGCGTTCGCTGGCTCCGGGATCGTCTCACGGGCCTGACGTGGGTCCAGCGGTCGTTGCTCGTCGGTGCGCTGTGTACCGTCCTGTGGTCGAACGCCACCGCGTCGGGACTGACCGATCGCGTGGTGATAGACGGCCTGCTCCTGTTCGCTGGCCCGCTCGTGTTGGCGCTGACACACGGCAGACACATCGGCTGGCGAGTAAACCGAGTCGCGATCCGAAACGCCGTCTTGCTCTCGCTTTTCGTGCTTCCGTTCTATCTCGTGGGATCGACGCTGCCGACGATCCGGTCGTTTTACCCGATGTGGGAGACGACGACCGCGCCGAGGGAGTTCGTTCCACACGCGGTACAGCTGTTTTTCCTCGCACTCGCCGCAGAGACCTACTACCGCGGGCTGCTCTGTGTCGGCGTCAGGGAGATCGGGTTCACGGCGGTGTTCATCAGCCCCGTCGTCTACATGTTCCACCACTGGGGGAAACCACCGATCGAGTTTCTGCTCTCGGGCCCGACCGACGTCCTCTTCGGCGCGGTCGATTACCAGTCGAACTCCATTCTCCCCTCCGTGATCGCCCACGGTGCCGGCCTCGTGTTGCTCGACTGGCTCGTCCTCCACGACCCGCTTTTCGATCCGACGCCGCTGCTTCGACACCTCGAGTGGATACCGATTCCGCTGTGAGGCGACTGAATCGGCCTGTCCCGGGCCATCGTCGTCGTCGTTCGACATCGCGTTTCGCCCGCTGACTTCGACCGTCCGGTCGGTCGCCGATAATGTCAACGTTTACGTATCGCTGGCCGCACCTCGGCGTATGGACGTTCGAACCGGCTTTTTCGCCCTCCTCGTCGCTCTTCTCGCGACTCTCGGGTTCTTGATGGTCGCCCCGTTTCTTCAGTACGTGATGGCTGCTGCGTTGCTCGCGTTCGTGTTGTATCCCACCCACGAGCGACTGTCACCGACTCTCGGTCCTCGCGCGTCCGCAGCGGCGCTTACGTCGCTCGCGTTCGTCGCGGCCGTCGTTCCGCTGTTGATCTTCTCGCTCGTCATCATCGAGACTGCGATCACCTTTCTCGAGGATCTCGACCAGAGCGACGTCGACAGTGCGACCGATTCGATCCGGGACGTTCTCGTCGACGGCCTCGGTATCGATCCGGACTACGTCGACGAGCTCGAGGCGGCGGCTCTCGAGGAGTTCGAGCAACTGGTCGCGGCGTCGACCGAGATCCTGCTCGGACAGGTGCTCGGCTTGCTCGATACGACGATCCACATGGGACTCGGCGTGATGATCCTCGCGTTTCTCCTCTATTACTTTCTCGTCGACGGAATTTCCCTCCTCGAGTGGATCCGGGATGTCACGCCACTCGAGGACGCGGTCCAGACGGAGCTGTTCGAGGAGATGTCGGTCGTCACCTGGGCGGTGATCCAGAGTCACCTGCTGGTTGCGATCGTCGAAGGGATCCTCGGCGGGTTCGGACTCTACGTCGTCGGCGTCTCGAACGTGGCGTTCTGGACGGTCGTCATGATCGTCGTCTCGGTCATGCCGATCGTCGGCGTCTGGCTGGTGTGGGGTCCCGCGGTGGTGTACCTGTTCGCGACCGGCGACGTCACCGGCGGCCTGTTCCTGTTGGGCTATGGAGTCGCCGTGTTGTCGGTCGTGGACAACTACCTCCGGGCGATCTTCGTCGACCGGAGTTCGGGAGTCCATCCCGCCGTCGTGCTCGTCGGCGTCGTCGGCGGCATCTACCTGCTCGGGATCATGGGGCTGTTTCTCGGTCCAATCCTGCTCGCGGTGTTCAAAGCGAGCGTGGTCGTCTTCAGTCGCACGCAGGAGACGGACGGGACGCCTGCCTAGCGGTCGTCCCCGGAGCCGTTCTCGGGTCTCTTCTCGTCGACCTGTTCGTCCTCGAGCGCGTATGCGGTGTCCTCGGCGTCTGCCGTCTCGAGGTCGTCGGCCTCGAGTTGCTCGAGGTACTGTTCGGCATCGTGCCGAATGTATCCCGCGACGACCGCGAGGACGGCGATCACGAAAAGCGGCATGCCGACGAGCATCACGAGCGCGAGTGCGACGTCGAACAGGCTGGGGTCGCCGGGGAGGACGGCTACGAACATACGGTATCCTCGCCCGCGGTTGGGTTATGCCCTTTGGCTTCCCTCCGTCTCGTCCGTCTCGGCCGGGGCGGCGTCGTCCCTGCCCCGTGTGACCGCGACGAACAACGCGAGCGGGATGACGACGTAGAAGACGACCATCACCGGGAGCAGCCACAGCTCCGTCCCCCCGAGACTCGAGGCGACCGCTGGCGTCGGGTCCATACGCGACGGCTAGAAGGACGACGAGGAAACCGTTGTGGCCTGGTCGCCGAATCCCACGGCTACGTGTCGAACGCGTCCAGGCTCGACTGCAGCCCGGCCGCGAGTTCGGATTTCCGTCGCAGCCGCGCCGGCGAGACCGGGAGCCGGTCGGCGACCGTCGCGACCGCCCCGTGAAACGTTTCGCTCTCCCCGGACCCACCCTCGAAGGCGTTGCGGACGCTCTCGCGAACCTGCCAGACGCCGACGGGAGCCCAGTAGTCGTCGCTTACCTCCCGGAGCACGAGACACTTCGCCTGGCGGCCGATCGACTCGAGGTACTCGAGCACCCCGAGCCGGGCGGCGTAGTAGGCTCCGGCGGTCTCCTCGACGTAGCTCGAGCGCCCGTCGTAGCCCTCCGAGGCGGCGGCCATCCAGACGTCGCCGTGTGGGTCGGGATTCCAGATGCTTCCCGGCGACTTGATCTCGACGAGTTCGAACTCCCAGCGCCCGGGTGCGAGGATGATCCAGTAGCGGTTACCCACGTACTCGGTGGCCCAGACCCGGACCTCGTCGACGCTCGAAGCCGATCGGATCCGCCCCCGGAGGTACTGTCCGATCGTGTCGTCGACCGCCGTGATCGACCACCGCGTCGGAACGAGTCGGCGGTTCTCGGCCCGCCCGAGCGCGCCGGCAGAGAGGATCGAGTCGATCTCGTAGACGTCGAATCCGCGCCGATAGAGGTAGGTCATCGCGCCCTGGGCCTGCCAGTCGTCGTCCTCGAGGGTCTTTTCTACCGGTCGCGGCACGTGCGGATTCTCCGTGAGATCCGCCGACCGTGCGTTCGCACGCGGCCCACGCGGCGTCGCGACGTCCGTCCCGGCATCCAGGCCGAGATCCGGCGTCGACTCGAGACCGATCTCGAGGTCGACGGGCCGGTCCGCGATCGCGACTTCCCGCCCGACGCCGACGATCCCCTCCCAGACGTCCGCGACCGAGGACGCGAGCCGGCTGGCGACCGACGGCGACTCGACGTCCGCCCGTTTGCTCGAGTTCAACAGGCCGGTCCGCCGTCGAAGGACGTCGTCGATGGCGTATCCCTGGCGGTACCAGTCCGCGTCGGTGACGTACTCGCTCGCGCTGTCTTCGTCGCCGACCGGCGAGAGGAGTCCGACCGGGACGTTCGGATAGCTCGAGCGACCGACGAAGATCGACGGCGCCGTCGAACCCACGTAGGTGTCGTCGCTGACGGCGGCGTCGAATCGCCGTTCGAACCGCTCGAGGTGGTCCGTGATCGCGTAGGACTTCTCCGTTGCGAGGCGACGGCGCTCGGCCTCCGCGTCGGGCTCGAGATCCTCGATGTAGTCGTCGAGGCGCATTCGGTCGTCGTTGGGGCGAGACGACTTTGAATGTCTCGTCCGGCGGTCTCGAGCGACTCCGATTCGAGCCCGGCACTTGCACGCCGAACGAACACGACCGACACTACGCTAGCAGGGGCGATGACACGCACGTACTCTACGCGACGACGACTACTCGCTGCAAGCGGTGCGATCGGGCTTACAGCGGTCGCGGGCTGTACCGACGCGGTTCCGGACGGCGAGGACGAGGATGACGAGGACGGAGACGAAGGCGAACCCGAGGCCGAGCCGGCAACGGACGTCGAAGACGACCCCGAAGAGGAGGCGCTGGATGACGAAGCGGAAGAAGAGGAAGTAGAAGAGGAGGTCGAGGGAGAGCCCGCTGAAGACGTCGACTACGAGGGCCCTGACGGGAGCGTCTCGTTCGCCGAGCCGGAAGACGGAGACGAGGTCACGAGCCCCGTCGAGATCGTAATGGAGGCGGACGACTTCGAGGTCGAGTCGGCCGGAGGCGAACCCGAAGACGGACAGGGTCACCTGCACGTTCTGGTCGACGTCGACTGCGTCGAGCCGGGCGAACCGATCCCCTTCACGGACCGACACAATCACTTCGGTGACGGCGAGACGGAAGTCGAACTCGACTTCGAGCCGGGCGAGTACGACCTCTGTCTCCAGGCCAGCGACGCGGGCCACATCGCGTACGATCTCACCGACGAGATCTCGATTACCGTCGTCGAAGAGTAACCGTCACCGAAGACGACGGCATCTTCGAGGTTGCCAGAACGACGGGTGAGGAAAGAATTCGTCACGTTCCCGTCGTCGACAGGGAGAACGCTCGAGGGGATCGCCTCGCTCGACGACTCGTGGTCGTGCTGGCGAACTCGCCGGTGCGATCGAAGCGCAATCGCCGCGGTTCTGACGCGACCGATCGGGAACTCTCGGACGGAGACGAAGCTATGCGGTGGGCGGGTGAAACCGCGGTCAGCTACCTATGGCTGTACCGCTGGCTTTCGTTGCTCCGCTGTGAACGGCTGTCTAACCGTGGATCCCCATCGCTTCGATCTGTTCCTGATACCGGTTCCGGATCGTCACTTCCGTCACCTGGGCGACGTCTGCGACTTCGCGCTGGGTCTTTTTCTCGTTGCACAGAAGCGACGCGGCGTAGATCGCTGCCGCGGCATAGCCCGTCGGTGACTTGCCCGACAGCAACCCTTCCTCTGCGGTCTTTTCGATGATCTCGTTTGCCTTGGTCTGGACTTCCTCCGAGAGTTCGAGTTCAGAACAGAAGCGAGGGACGTACTTTTTCGGATCCACGGGTTTCATCTCGAGGCCGAGTTCCTGCGAGATGTATCGATACGTCCGACCGATCTCTTTGCGTTCGACGCGGGAGACCTCGGAAATCTCTTCCAAGCTGCGCGGAATGCCTTCCTTTCGGCAGGCGGCGTACAGTGCCGACGTCGCAACCCCTTCGATTGATCGCCCCCGGATGAGATCTTCTTTGAGCGCGCGTCGGTAGATGACCGACGCGACCTCGCGAACCGATCGTGGGACACCGAGTGCGGATGCCATCCGGTCGATCTCCGAGAGTGCAAACTGAAGATTACGCTCGCCTGCGTCTTTGGTTCGGATGCGTTCTTGCCACTTTCGCAGCCGATGCATCTGGCTGCGTTTTTTCGAGGAAATCGACCGACCGTAGGCGTCTTTGTCCTTCCAGTCGATCGTCGTCGTCAACCCCTTGTCGTGCATCGTCTGCGTCGTCGGCGCACCGACGCGGGACTTCTCCTGTCGTTCCTGGTGGTTGAACGCCCGCCATTCCGGACCGGGGTCGATCTTTTCTTCTTCCACGACGAGCCCGCAGTCCTCACAGATGAGCTCGCCCCGGTCGGAGTCCTTAACGAGGTTGTCCGAGTTACATTCGGGGCAGGCACGTACCCCTTCGTCTTCGGACTCGGCCTCGTCCATCTCGCGCGTTCGCTCCCGCTGGCGGGTGGACCGTGTCATCGCACTTTTATAGTAGTATCACCAAGATATATAAACCCTTGGGAAGAGCGACGACGCCACATCCAGTTCCCCCAAAATACGGCGTCTCGACCGCCTCGAACTGTCGAATTCGATCCGGAACCAGAAAGGTTTTACCCGGACTATCGCGTCAACAGGAACGAATGCCGGTCATCGAATGCGACGTCGAGGGGGCACGCGAACGGCTCGAGGACGCGGGTGTCGAGGTCCGTCCAGGTAACACCGAGCACGAACGGTGGCGTGCCTACCGCGGCGACGCGACGGCGATCGCCTACGACGACAAAGTCGTCATTCAGGGCGCGAACCCGCGGGATATCGAGGCGTTGCTACGCGAAGACGGCGGACGCGCACACGTCTACTTCGACGGTGCCGCACGCGGTAACCCCGGCCCGGCCGCCGTCGGCTGGGTGATCGTCACGAGCGACGGTATCGTCGCCGAGGGCAACGACCGGATCGGGCGTGCGACGAACAACCAGGCCGAGTACGAGGCCCTGCTCGCGGCACTCGAGGCCGCCCGCGAGTACGGCTACGACGAACTCCACGTTCGGGGCGACTCCGAACTGATCGTCAAACAGCTTCGCGGGGAGTACGACGTGAACGATCCCGACCTCCGAGAGAAACGCGTCCGCGCGCTCGAGCACCTCTCCTCGTTCGAGGAGTGGACGATCGAACACGTCCCCCGCGAGGTCAACGACCGGGCCGACTGCCTCGCGAACGAGGCGCTCGAGGACGCATAAAACCGACAACGAAAAACGCCGTCGGGAACTACGGTCTCGAGAATGACGCCCGAGGACGTCACAGACGGTGCGGACGGTCCTGACTCGTCAGACGCGACCGACGAGTCCGAACTGCCGGCCGAGACCGTCGAGGAGGCCGAACGACTCACCCGACTGGCCCGGAACGCGATCGACGAGAACGAACGCGACGCCTACCGACGACGTCGCGAAGACGTGCTCGAGCCCCACGGATTCACGGCTCGAGTCCGAACCGAGGACGCGGGCGACGTGCTCGTGCTCTACCCTGCGGAGTGGCGCGAAGACGGCGTCATCCGAACCGACCGCATCGACGACCTCTCGCGTGCGGTCGAGATTCGACTCGACGGTCCGGGCGACCCGGACGACTGGGACGACCTCGACGCCGCGAACAGAGCGCTCGTCGACGCCGTCCGAAAAGTCCACGGCGACGTCCACGGCGACAACGCGGCCGCGTTCGCGGACTTCATGAGCAATCACTACGCGCGTCCGATGACGTCGGCGACCGGCGACGAGATCACGGAGTTTCGTACCGAGTACTTCGTGCGCAACGCGTGGCCGTCGAAAAAACAGCGGGAGGTGATCGAGGAGTCGATCGCTCTCGTCTTCGAGACGGCAGGCGAGTCGGTCCCCGAGTTTCGGTGTCAGTAGTCAGTAACTCTCGTCGACGAGCCCGTGGAGTTCCTCGGCGCGTTCCTCGCCGTTGACGACCTTCGAGAACGTCCACTTGATGCCGTCGAGGACGGCCTCGTAGCCGTCGTCGGTCAGCGAGTACTGGTTCGTTCGCTTGTCGAGTTCGCTTTTCTCGACCAGACCCAACTCGACGAGTTCGTCGAGGTTCGGATACAGTCGACCGTGGTTCACTTCGGCTCCGTAGTACTCCTCGAGTTCGCGTTTGATCGCCAGCCCGTACATCGGTTCCTTGGCGAGGATAACGAGGATATTACGCTGGAAGGCGGTGAGTTCACGTGCGATACCCTGACTGCCGGTAATTGATTGTGCCTCTGACATACCCGTGTAAATGTAACCGCACTATTTAAGACTTGCCAACTATTCGCGGCTTCGTGATTGTGTGGTGACGACGATCCAGACGGCATACGTGTACCGACTGAGGGAGCGCCCTCGGCCGTAGATAGCCGTCAGCGTGCATCTGTAATTCGATTACGAAAGTACTTTTTGGTCGTCCCTGGATTCACAGGTGTATGGTGAATCTGTGGGAAGACCTCGAAACCGGACCGAACGCGCCCGAAGAGATCTACGCCGTCGTGGAGTGTCTCAAAGGAGAACGGAACAAGTACGAGTACGACAAGGACGTGCCGGGCGTGGTGCTCGACCGCGTCCTTCACAGCAACGTTCACTACCCAAGTGACTACGGGTTCATCCCGCAATCGTACTACGACGACGAGGATCCCTTCGACGTGCTCGTGCTCGTCGAAGACCAGACGTTCCCGGGCTGTATCATCGAGGCACGTCCGGTCGCGCTCATGAGGATGGACGACGACGGCGAACAGGACGACAAGGTCATCGCCGTCCCCACCGAGGATCCCCGGTTCGATCACATCGAGGATCTCGAAGACATTCCCCAACAGACCGTCGACGAGATCGACGAGTTCTTCGAGACGTACAAGAACTTAGAGGAGGGCAAGGACGTCGAGACGCTGGGCTGGGAGGATCGCGAGGCTGCCTACGACGCGATCGAACACGCACAGGACCTCTACGAGGAACACTTCGGCTGAGGCCGAGACGAGAGACCGGCTTTCGCCGCGTTCGTGTCGACGCTGTACCGGTCAGCACCGCCTGTCGACTGCGTCCCGCAGCCGCGGAAGCACGTCGGTGACGTCCTCGCGGAGCACGACGGCCGCAGTTCCGTCGTGAGGCGTTTCCTCGAGGTTGACGATGCCGACGGTCCCGCCGGACCGACCCGCCTGTCGGGGCAACGAGGCGGCCGGCTCGACGACGAGCGACGAGCCGATCGCGAGGAAGACGTCGCTCTCGCGAGCGAGCGACTGCGATCGCTGCAGCGTCGCCGCCGACAGCTGCTCGCCGAAGAGAACGACGTCCGGCTTGTAGACGCCGCCACACTCACACCGCGGCGGGAGGTCCCCGTCGCGGATGCGCTCTAGAATCGGATCATTTGGTCGCTGCCTGCCACAGTCGACACAGCGAACCCGGTGGGCGTTGCCGTGGAGCTCGAGCAGTTCGGCTCCCGTCTCCGGGACGGTTCCGGGGTCCGGGTCGTCGTCGGTGACCGCCCTGGCCGCCTCGGCGTGGAGCCCGTCGGTGTTCTGGGTCGCGACGGCCTCGAGATGGCCGGACTCGCCGAGGTCGGCGAGCGCCTCGTGGGCGGCGTTTGGCGCGACGTCCCCGTCGAACATCGTCTCGTAGAGCTCGAGGCGATCCGTCCAGAAGCCGGCCGGGTCGCGCTGGAACCGGCCGTAGGTGAACTGCCCTTCCTCGAAGCGTTTCCAGACGCCGTCGTCGCCACGGAACGTCGGCACGCCAGAGGGTGCGGAGATGCCCGCGCCGGTCAGCGCGACGACGGTGTCGGCGTTCCCGATCTCTTCGGCGAGTCGCTCGAGGTCGTCCATGGTTCCAATAGCGGGCCGGGAGTCAAAGTTCGACCGATGGAGCCATCGCCACTCGATTTGCCGCCGCAGGATCTATATATATACACAGCTCAAAAACACAGGGACGCAGATGGGAAGCAAGAGTATCAGTGTTCGGGACGAGACGTATCGTCGTCTCGACCGGGAAAACCGGGAAGGCGAGAGATTTCGGTGTCGACGCTCACGGTGACGGCGGTCGGTTACGATCTCTCGGATTCCGATCGGGAACGGTTCGAACGGATCGTCGGACGCGTCGACGTCCTTCCCTACGGGCTCGAGGAAGCGAAACGAGCGACGAGAGAGCACCGCGAGCTTCGCCGAGACGGGACACAGGTCGGTGCGATAGACGCCATGATCGCTGCGACGGCGATCGAGGCGAACAGGCCGGTCGTTACCCGGAACGTGGCCGAGTTCCAGCGAACGGGCGCGGCCGTGACGCCGTACTGAAACCGAATCGGTTTTGGAACGAACGATTGCGCTTAAGTCCCGGCTCCGACAAGCGAGGGGTATGCAGGACCGAACCTACACGGCCGAGGCCGAGCCGGGCGAGGAAGTAACCGTCGCCGGCTGGGTCCACGAGATTCGCGATCTCGGCGGCATCGCCTTCCTGATTCTCCGGGACAGCTCGGGCAAGATTCAGGTCAAATTCGAGAAAGACGAGATGGACGATGACCTCGTCGAGACCGGTCTCGAGGCCGGTCGCGAAAGCGTCGTACGCGTCACCGGCGCGGTCGAAGAAGAGCCACGTGCACCGACTGGCGTCGAGGTTGTCCCGGAGTCCGTCGGGGTTATCGCCGAAGCCGATCCCGAACTTCCACTCGACCCCTCGGGCAAGGTCGACGCAGACCTCTCGACGCGACTCGACAATCGAACGCTCGATCTCCGCAAGGAGGAGGTCCAGGCGATCTTCGAGATTCGCGCCGAGATCCTGCGGGCCGCCCGCGAGCGGTTCCGCGAGTTCGACTGTACCGAGATCAACACGCCGAAGATCGTCGCCACCGGTACCGAAGGCGGCACCGAACTGTTCCCGATCACCTACTTCGGCCGCGAGGCCTTCATGAACCAGAGCCCGCAGCTGTTCAAGCAGTTGATCGCCGGCTCGAACGTCGAACGCGTCTTCGAGATCGGACCGATCTTCCGCGCCGAAGAGCACAACACGCCTCGTCACCTGAACGAGGCGACCTCGATCGACTTCGAGGGCGCATTCTGCGAGGCAAGCGACGCGATGGACGTCGCCGAGGGCGTCGTCACCGCCGCCTACGAGGCCGTCGCCGAGAACTGCGCCGAGGAACTCGAGGCGCTCGGACTGGCAGACGAGTTCGACGTTCCCGAGGAGACGTTCCCCCGCATCACCTACGAGGAGGCCATCGAGCGCATCAACGCGACGGGCGAACTCGACGAACAGCTCGTCTGGGGCGACGACCTGCCGACTGAAGGCGAGAAGGCCTTAGGCGACGACGTCGGCAGCCACTACTTCATCACCGACTGGCCGAGCGAGATCAAACCCTTCTACATCAAAGACCACGACGACGACGCCGAGCTGTCGACCGGCTTCGACCTGATGCATCCCCGGATGGAGCTGGTCTCGGGCGGCCAGCGCGAACACCGCTACGAGAAACTCGTCGATGGCTTCGAACAGCAGGGACTCGACCCCGAGCAGTTCGAGTACTACACGAAGATGTTTAAATACGGTATGCCACCTCACGCCGGTTTCGGCCTCGGTGGCGAACGGCTCGTGATGACGATCCTCGGTCTCGAGAACATCCGCGAGGCCGTTCTCTTCCCGCGAGATCGCCAGCGGTTGTCGCCGTAGGATTCGCCGCCCCTCGAGCGGAAACTCGGTGGCCGAGGAAGCGAGTAGTGAGAAAGTATATAGTTACTCGCTCTCGACAGTTCGAGACATGCAAGCAGTCGTCCTGGCCGCGGGCAAGGGGACCCGCCTTCGGCCGCTCACCGAGGACAAACCGAAAGTCCTCGTCGAAGTGAACGACAAACCGCTCATCGAGGACGTCTTCGACAACCTCCTCGAGATCGGCGTCGACGAGTTGATCGTCGTCGTCGGCTACATGAAAGAGAAGATCATCGAGCGCTACGGCGACTCTTACGAGGGCGTTCCCATAACGTACACCCACCAGCGCGAACAGCTCGGATTGGCCCACGCGATCTTGCAGGCCGAGCCCCACGTCGAGGACGATTTCGTGCTCATGCTCGGGGACAACGTGTTCCGGGGGAACTTAGGCGACGTGATCAACCGCCAGCAAGAAGAGCGGGCCGACGCTGCCTTCCTCGTCGAGGAGGTTCCCTACGAGGAAGCCTCCCGTTACGGCGTCTGCGACACAAACGAGTACGGCGAGATCGTCGAAGTTGTCGAGAAACCCGACGAGCCACCGTCGAATCTCGTCATGACCGGCTTCTATACGTTCACGCCGGCGATCTTTCACGCCTGTCACCTCGTCCAGCCCTCCGACCGCGGCGAGTACGAACTCCCCGACGCGATCGATCTGCTGATCCAGTCGGGCCGGACCATCGACGCGATCCGGATGGACGGCTGGCGCGTCGACGTCGGCTATCCCGAGGACCGCGACCGGGCAGCACAACGGCTCCAGGAGATGGACGCGCCGATGCCAGCCGAGTAGACGAGCGGCCCACGCCGTTCGTGTCCGTCGCCGCCGTCCGATTCGATCCCGTTTTCCGATCCCAGTTCCGTCGTCCGGATATGGCACTCGAGGAGGTCATCCACGCTCGCGGACACGAACACATAAGCGCCGATCACGCGAGCACGTTCGAGGTGACGACCGACGACTACCTCACGCCGGCCGGCGACTGCATCCTCGCGATCTGTGCCGACCGCGCGCCGGCGGACTTCGATCCGGCGTTCGTCGAAGCCTGTCGGGACCCCGAGGCGACGATCACGATGACGATCGCAGCCGACGGCTACGAGGAAACCGTCACCGGACGCGGTGATCCCGACCTCGAGTTCGCGAGCGAACGCAGCGCGGTCGGTCGAACGAGCGAGTACGTCGACGACCGCACGGTGATGCTCGAGGCGGCGTTCGCCGCCGAAGGGTTCGATCGGGACCTCGTCGATGCGCTCGCCGACGGTGCCGAGGCGACGATCCGGCTGGCCGTCTCGTCGGTTCGAGACGACTCCCGACCGGAATAGATCGATCGAATCGTTCGCTTTGATTCACAAAAGGACAAGACTGAAGTTTAGACTCGCTCTAATACCCGTGTGACCACCAACGACGACCGCCGGCGGTTCGGCCGCGCTTCCTGGGCGAACGTCGTCGGGAACGCGGCGAAGATCGTCGTCGAGGGCGGAGCCGGGATCGCCTTCGGCAGCGTGGCACTCGTCGCGGACGCGGCTCACTCCGTCGCCGACCTCGTCGCCAGCGTCGTCGTTCTCGTTTGGGGTGACACCCGATTCAGAGATCCCGACGTGAGCCACCCCCACGGCCACGCCCGAATCGAGCCCCTGACCGCGCTGTTCGTCGGTGCGTTGATCGTCCTGCTCGGCCTCAACCTCTTCTGGGAATCGATCACCGGGCTGCTCTACGGCCCCGAAGGGACTTTCAGCTACCTCCTGATCGGGGCGCTCGGGTTCGCGATAGCCGACATGTACCTCGTCTACCGCTACACCGTCCGGGTGAACGACGACCTCGACTCGACGGCGCTCGCTGCGCTGGCCAAAGACTGTCTCAACGACCTCTACACGACCGTCGGCGCACTCGTCGGCGTCGTCGGCCTCGCGCTCGGCTACCCGTCGTTGGACCCGATCGCTGGCGGGCTGGTGAGCCTGCTCGTCGTCTACCAGGGGCTTGCCATCTGCCGGGAGAACACGAGCTACGTTGTCGGAAGCGCTGCGCCAGCGGAACGTCGTGAGCAGATTCGCCGGCGGCTCATGGCCCATCCCGAGGTCGAAGGGGTTCACGATCTCGTCGTCTTCCACGACGGCACCGTCCTCGAGGTCGAGGCCCACGTCGAGGTGCCCGGCGATCGGACGCTCCGGGAGGCCCACGATGTCGAGTCGGAACTGGTCTCGCGGGTGGGTTCGCTCGAGGACGTCGGTGATGTTCACGTCCACCTCGATCCCTCCGGGATCGGCGAGTGGAAAGACGCAAGCGAACGGGGCCGTGGCGACTCCGATCTTGCTTGAGTCAAGCCGCTGTCGTTTTTGGTCGTCGACTCCTACCGATACGTGTGTCCGACGATCCGAATCTGTCGTCAACGTCACCGGCGGGGCTGACGGTGGCGCTGCCGCCACGTTCGACCCGTCGACGGCCGATACTCGTGCCGAGGCAGTCGTCGATCGACTCTGCGAACTGTAAACAGTACGAACAGTGGTGGATCGTCCTGTTCGGGTGCAGGTATCTCCTGTGGTCCGGGATCCGAGGACCACGTGTGGCCCCCGCGATGCCGATGGGTACCTACACGCCAACTGGTCAGTTGCCGTTCGACGTCGAACCGTTGGCTCTCGTCCACTGGACCCATCAGTCGGTGGTCGCTCGTCCGTGGACGTCATCGATCCGGAGTTCGTACCACTCGAACTCGAGTTCCTCCAGCGGTTGCTGGAAGATTTCCCGCGAGGCGATCTTCGAGTAGGCCGCGAACAGTCCCGGCGCCCAGGGCTCATCGGCCGATGAGAGTTCGTGGAGCGTTCCCCGGACGACGACGCTTCGCCAGTCGTCGACAGCGTTCCACTCGTACGTCGAGAGCGAGACCTGGTTTCCCGACTCGATATAGGTTGCCTTCTCGCTATCCTCGCCGAACGAGAGTTGGAGGATACAGCGCTCTCGGGTCCGGTCGTAGCCGAACGACATCGGAATACCGTAGCCGCCGCGTTCGTCACCCATCGAGAGCGTCCCGATTCCCTGTCTCTCGAGGAACGTCGCTACTTCCTCGTCGTCCATCACGGCGCCGTATTTTCCGCTGGACATACGGCACTTCCCATCACCAGGATAATAAATGTATATTGATACAAAAGCCAAAGTCATGACTGTTGACATCGTCGAGGATGAGCGGACAACGCGACTGACATCCTCCACACGGCTAAACAGTAGAACAGCCGCACCGAAAATGTCGGCCATTGTACTGCTCGCAATCAGCACCTTGGTCGATCTGTGGATCGAGTATAATAGGAACACGTCAGCGGGGATGGGGGGTGCCTCTGACAACTGTGGCTTTCAGTAGGAGTGGGAAAAGCACACCAAGTTCGACCTGGTTTAAGTGCCTCTCGTCACAAGATGGAACTATGACGGGAAGCTGTTCTCCCCTGGATTCCTTCGCTCAGTAGCCGCCCGTATCGATTTTGTGTGATCGACCTTATTGATGCTCCGGTGAGGTCATCGAATCCTTCACAAGGGGTTGTTCTCGCGTTGGATACCGCCAAATAGCGGTTCGGCCGACCGTGGTATTGATACTGTCGGTCATGGATCTGTGAACGTGGGTCTGGTTGATTCGTCCGTTTAGCGTGTGTCTGGATGTTCTGTCGCTCATCGTGTTCACGTAGTTATGACCGACAGTATCAGAAGAGTGTGGACGGGCTATCATCGCATCGAGGATGAATCGCAGTTGAACGCTGATCAGCGACGCTATCCGATCCGCAAGCTCACTTCTCCTTTCGCCACGACCGGTGCGTTATCTCCAACCGATCGCTTTACACCAAACCTGGCTTTCAGACTACCATAAAGGTTGGTACAATAATATAAATATTTCGGGAGAAGTTTAATTACAGTTCGGTTAGTCAGTACGGACAGTTATGCAGACCGACAGTTTGAAAGCCATTCAGAGGAGACAATGAACGAGCGTCGACCCTTCTACGAAGAGGGCCGTTATGTCTAATTACTCGACGCCTGGAGTGTACGTTGAGGAGGTTGATCGTGGACCGAAGCCGATCGAGGGTGTGAGCACTAGCACCGTCGGCTTTCTCGGCCAGACCGAACGAGGTCCGACTGAGCCCAGGTTGGTCACCAGTTTCGCCGACTTCAAACGAACATTCGGCGGGTACGCACAGTACAAGCGGGGTGGTCGACTCGAGGGAACCTATCTCGCGTACGCGGTCGACGGCTTCTTCCGGAACGGCGGACAGCAGGCGTACGTCGGCCGCGTCGTCGATGAGGAGGCAGTCGGGGAAGAGGACTACCTCGCGAGCGCACCCATACAAACCGAGTCAGATGGGACCGTCCTGAATGTGTCGGCCGTCGGCCCCGGCAAGTGGGGACAGAACATTGCGATCATCGTCGAGGACGCGAGCAACTACGACGAGGAGAGCAACGACCTGTTCAGGCTCAGGGTCAAGTACTGGGCGGAAGAGTCCGATATTCCCGCACGCGACGAACTGGTAAGCGGCCGCGGCGAACCGAACGGCTCCAACGGCATCGACGACCCCGAGAAGCCAGAGGAGGAGGGCGACCCCGACGTGTCCACGGACGGCGGCTCCACGCAGGCCGATGCGCCAGCCGAGACGACCGAAGTGATCCTCAACGCCTCCGCGGACGTCGAGGAGGTTTACGACGACCTCTCGATTCGGGAAGAGTCGGCCGACTTCTATGAGACACAAATCAATGGCACGTCCAGCCTCATTGAGGTCGAGTTCCAGAGCGAGGGACGTCCACAAACGGTCGTCGAAGCCGAGTGGGAAGATCCCGATAACAAGGATAAAGAAACCGTGGAGTTGCCGAAGGTCGTTCTCCTAGAGGAACCAGAGAAGACGCTTAAAGAGGAGGAGCCGGGCTCCGACATCGAGCGGAATGAGTACGACGGTAGCACTGAAAAGGGCTCGAAGAGTGGTTTGGCCGCCTTCGAGGAGATTGACGACATCTCAATCGTCTGTGTCCCCGACCAAGCGAGGGAATCGCTCGATTTGGCGGAGCCGGTTGCCGAGCACTGCGGACACGAAGATCGTCAGGATCGGATCGGACTGATCCAGGCTGAACGGGGATTCGACGTCGCGGGCGATCCAGAGTTGCCGCTCCGGTCGGAGTACGCGGCGTTCTACTGTCCGTGGATTGAGATCCACGACCCCGTCACTGGTCGCCCAAAGGAAGTGCCACCGGGTGGGCACGTCGCAGGAATCTATGCTCGTAGCGACGCAGAACATGGCGTTCACAAGGCCCCGGCGAACGAGGTCGTCCGTGGTGCCCAGGGACTGGGGATCACGATCACCGACGCCGAGCAGTCGATACTCAACCCCGGAGGGATCAACTGCATCCGTAGTTTCCGCGGGCGCGGCATCCGGGTGTGGGGCGCTAGGACGATGGCCAGCGATCCGTCCTGGAAGTACGTCAACGTCCGACGACTATTCCTGTATCTCCGGGAGTCGATCGACGAGGGGACACAGTGGGCGGTCTTCGAGCCCAATAACGAAGACCTATGGGCGCGGGTCCGCCAGACGATAACCAACTTCCTGCGTGATGTCTGGGAGGACGGCGCGCTCATGGGATCGACGCCGGAAGAGGCGTTTTACGTGAAGTGCGACCGGTCGACGATGACCCAAAACGACATCGACAACGGTCGCCTGATCTGTGAGATCGGCGTCGCGCCGGTCAAGCCCGCGGAATTCGTTATCTTCCGCATCTCCCAGTGGACAGGAGACGAATGATAACTGAGGTACTATAACATGCCTGATACACACGGCCCATTTCGCAACGAACGGTTCCGCTTAGAAATCGACGGTATAGACATGGCTGGGTTCAGTTCCGCAACGATTCCGGAGAACTCGACCTCGGAGATCGAATACCGAGAGGGGAACGATCCGCCGACAGTTCGGAAGCTCTCGAGCCTCAACGAGTACGGCAATCTGTCGCTTGAATCCGGGACGACAGACGCCTCTTATGAACTGTATGAGTGGCGTCAACTCGTTGAGCAGGGGCAACTTGACGAGGCCCGCAGAACGATTGCCGTGGTTCTTCTGAATCAAGAAGGTGACGCGGGCGCTCGCTGGGAGTTCCGACGCGCCTGGCCGCAGGAGTACTCCGCTCCCGACCTCGACGCGACCGGCAACGAGGTGGCTATCGAGTCGCTAGAGATCGTCCACGAAGGAATGGAACGCATCGAGCTATGAGCGGTTCGACGTTGCAGACCGAATTCGAGTTTACGCTCTCGAAGGGCTACGTCGACGACGAGGGGTCGGTCCACCGCGACGGCGTGATGCGGCTGGCGACAGCGGCCGACGAGATCAAGCCGTTGCGCGATCCGCGGGTACAGTCGAACGCCTCGTATCTGACGGTGATCCTGCTGTCGCGAGTCGTAACACAACTCGGCACGCTCGACTCCGTCAATCCTCACGTGATCGAGAATCTCTACGTGTCTGACCTGGCGTACCTCCAGGACCTGTACGAACGGGTTAACGAACGTGGCGCCGACGTCATCGACGCCGTCTGTCCTGACTGTGGCGAGCAATTCGAGGTCGAACACGAACTCGATGGGGAGGTCGCGTCGGGAAACCCAGAGGAAATGGGCAGTCTGGAGGAGTGATGCGCGATCCCGACCGCATTTATCGGGAAGTCGCATTCATCACCTACCACTTCGGTTGGAGTCACGAGACTGTCTTGGAGATGCCCCACTGGGAGCGCAAACGGTGGTGCGAGGAGATCAGCCGGATCAACGAGCGGATGAACGAGGGTGCGTAGTGGTGGCACCAGAGCGTGGGGATCCGGATGAGGGCGAGGATCCGTATGAACGAAAGGATCCGTATCTCGACTACCGATTCACAGTAGAAGTGGATTCGCTAGTCTTTGCCGGGTTCACCGAGGTGACTGGAATCGAACGGGAAGTCGAAACGGAGGAGGTTGAGGAGGGCGGTGTCAACGGCTTCACTCATCACCTCCCGACGGGGTATACGAACTCGAACCTGACGCTCAGCCGTGGATTGACCGACGCCACAGAGCTGTGGGATTGGCTGCAACTATCCGGGGACGAACCGGTCGACCGTCGTAACTGTCGGATTCTGCTGCAGGACACGATGGGTGCTGAGACCTGGGGCTGGGAGGTACACGACGCCTACCCCGTCCGATGGGAGGGTCCTGATCTCGAGGCCGACGGGGGCGCGGTCGCGATGGAGACGCTTGAACTCAACCACAGAGGGATCACGCGGATCGACGGACGACCCTGACAATGACTACGCCCTACGCAAACGAGCGGGCACACCTCCGGGACGAACTTCGACGGCTGGATCTGCTACTCGAGCGGTACCTGTCAGCCTGGCGGACCGAACGCGGAGGGGCCAGCCAGGGCGGTGGCCTCTACGTCTCCGGCGAACAGGTCGATCAGCTCCTCGATGTCGACGTCGGGACGGGCGCCAGCGCCACCGAGTCGAGCGAGCCTACCCACAGATCCCGCCGAACGAGTTCCCCCGGCAGCACACCGAACGGAAGGGACGAGTGCTCGGTGCACTCGAACGCACTCGAGGCAGTCACCGAGGGGATCGAGCAGCGCAGTCACCGAACGCTTGTGGCGGGAACCGAGCTTCGTCTCGTCACGCTCACAGAGCGGTTCGATCTCGACCGGCGAACCCTCGACGCCCTGCTGGTCGCGCTAGCGCCGGAGTTAGACGTCAAGTACGAGAAAATCTACGCCTATCTTCAGGACGACCTCACGCGCAAGCGCCCGACGGTCGGGCTCGTCCTCGGGGTGATCGCGGGATCCGCCGGCGGAGCGCTCGAACATCGCGACTTGTTCCGGCGCTCGCCGCTCGTGACCGACGACCTGGTCCGTCTCTCCGGGCCGGACGATTCGATGCTGTCGCGGTTCGTCGAGATCGACGACCGCGTTGTAGCGTACCTTCTCGGAGACGACGGGATCGATACAGCCCTTGATTCGTTCGCCGAATGCGTAGATTCTGGGCAGCTCAACCGCACGTTCGGTCGGATCGGAGCCGCGGGTCGCGAGGTGGGCCAGTCAAGGACTGACCCTGCAGCTGGCGAATGCGGGGTAGACGGGTGGCCCGACAACACGGATTCGGACGTTCCGTCCGCAGTAGCACGACTGCCGCTCCCAGTCTCGACGCGTCGGGAACTCGGAACGCTGATTGATCACCTGAACGGGGGTGACCCGACCATAGTCCACTTCCACGGGCCCTACGGCGCCGGTCCGCGAATCGCGGTGCCTGCAATCTGTGCGACGCTCGGTTCGCCGGTCGTGACGGTCGACGCGACCCGGCTCCCGTCCGACGGCATCGAGGAGACGCTCGACCTGCTCGTGCGGGAAGCTCGGTTCGCAGACGGGGCCCTGTACGTCTACGACCTGGACAACCCGAACCGCGAATCGGAGGAAGAGCGTCCGGAGCGTCCCGGGACAGTCGAGACGGCACTCCGGCGGCTCGACGGGTTCGGCGGTCACGTATTCCTCTCCGGTCGGGAGCCGCTGTCGTCGCGCCTGCAGACGGCAATCGACGGCCACGAATTCGCCACTCTCGAGTTCGACCGACCGGCGTACGAACTGCGGCGTGCGCTCTGGGAAGCAGTCGACCTCCCGGATGACGTCGACCCGTCCGACCTTGCGGCGAAGTTCCAGTTCACGCCCGGCCAGATCGACGACGCGATGGCCACTGCGCGTGCCTCGGTAGTCGACGGTGATCCGACGCCAGCGGACGTCTACGAGGGGTGTCGTGCCCAGTCCCGGGCGAACCTCGCAGAACTCGCGGGGAAGATCGAGCCGAGCTACACCCTGGAGGACATCGTGTTGCCCGACGATGAACTGGTGCAGTTGCGTGACGTCGTAGCGATGGTCGAGGGGCGTGGACGGGTCTACTCCGACTGGGGGTTCGAAGCCGCCCACCGGGGCGGCAGCGGCATCAACGTCCTGTTCGCCGGCCCGTCGGGGACGGGCAAGACGATGGCGGCCGAGATCGTCGCCAGCGAAACCGGTCTCGATCTCTACCGGGTCGATCTGGCGAGTATCGTCAGCAAGTACATCGGCGAGACCGAGAGCAACCTCCAGCAGCTCTTCGACGAGGCTGCCGCCAGCAACGCCATCCTCTTTTTCGACGAGGCCGACGCCCTGTTCGGCGAGCGGACCGAGGTCAGCGACTCCACCGACCGATACGCCAACGTCGAGGTGAACTACCTTCTCCAGCGGATGGAGGCCCACGACGGCGTGGTCATGCTGGCGACGAATTTCAAGGAAAACGTCGACGAGGCGTTCCGCCGCCGGATCAACGCGAGCGTCGAGTTCCCCTCGCCCGACCGGGAGGCACGCGAGCGCATCTGGCGGTCGATCTTCCCAGTGGAGACGCCGGTTGGTGACCTCGACTGGTCGTTCCTGTCGTCGTTCGAACTCGCCGGCGGCGACATCAACAACGCGGCGCTGCGAGCGGCGTTCAAGGCGGCCGACGACGGCGGCGTCGTGGGGATGGAACACGTCGTCGCGGCGGTGCGCCGGGAACTCGAAAAGTCCGGGCAACTGGTTTCGGCGGACGACTTCGGCGAGTATCGAGAGTACCTATGACCCGACAACGAAAGACCGACGAGCGATCGAGCGACGAGACGGTTCGGGACCGAGTGACGAGCGAGCGGATCTCCGAGGAGGCCAGCGGGCACCTGGACCGGGTGTCGAACAGGACCGCCGCGGTTCACCGTGCGGTCGGAAATCAACACGTCCGACGGCTCCACTCCGAGCTAGAGACTGAATGGAAGGTGAGTCAAGAGTCGACGTGGCCCTCACAGCGGGCGAGCAATGCGGTGATTGATGACGACCCCGAACGGCCGACGGAGCGGTCACTACACGCGCGCGAAACGCATTTCCAGCCGAAACTGGACATGTGTTTACCAAACGACCCTGCGGAGAAAGAGGCCGAGAGAGTCGCTGAGCGGGTGGTGGAGATGGAACGTTCGGGCGAGTCCCAGACGAAAGACCCCCGGACAGCGGGCCAGAAGTCGGGTGCTGGCGCGACGCTCTCGGAATCTGCCGACAGACCAGCGGGTGGCCGCGAGGTGTTCGGGGCGACCGAGGCGACAGTTCGACGCGGCGTTCGGGGGGGCGGAAAGCCGTTGCCGACACAGCTCCGGGCGCGTTTCGAAGCCCGTTTCGGAGCGGACTTCTCCGACGTAAATGTCCATACGAACGCTGTTGCAAACGAGGCGGCCAGAGCAATCGGCGCCGAAGCGTATACGCTGGGTTCGGATATCGCGTTCGGGACCGGGAAATACAGGCCCAGTTTGACCTCTGGCAAGAAGCTGTTGGCTCACGAACTCACCCATGTCGTACAACAGAACGGCAGCGACGTCAACCGCCGTTTGGTTGCAGATACCCTGCACCGGCAGGTCTCCTCGAGCTCGTCTGGGTGGGTGGTCGTCGACGAATCGATCGGAGAACGGTACCCAGTCACCACACACGGGAACATCGTCAGTGTCAGTCTCCCGGATACCACTATCGGCGTCCACAGTCTGGGTGCCCTGGAACGAGAACTGGAGTTGCACGAGCACTCGTATTCCCTGCAGCGACCGGAGGCTGATCAAGCAGGTGACCTTGACGACCGGTCAGGTGACGAAGACACAGACGAACGGACGAGCCAGGAGGAACAACCGGATCGCAGCGCGGAACCGGTCGAAGAAGAGACAGTCCACGTGCTCGAACCCGACGGCACACACAGGGAAGTCCCAATCCGCCAGGCCCGGATCGTGTCCCGACGGATCAAGTGGGAAATCCGGGAAAATAACTACGCCGCTCTCAGGACTGCGTTCGGCCTCTACGAAGCGCTGGAAGACCAGGCCGGATTCGTCCAGTTCATCTCGGCATCCCGGGGCGGGGCCGAAGCTCCCGACATGGAGAAAGGCGAATGGGCGCTGGAGCGATTCGAAATGGCGATGGAATCCGCCGCGATCACCGAAAGCCACGGTGTCAAATCGATCAATTTGCAGAACGCCAAACGCCTGTACGAAAACGCCGAAGGCCCGGCCCAGGAGATCCACGACCAGATTTACGAGTATCGAGACAACGTGATAGGTGGCGCGGAATCCGTGGCGGACGACGCGAGGATGGTTCGAGACGTCAGTTTCACCGTCAACGCCGCTCTCGCGACCGGTGGGGTCGGTGCGGCCGGGAACGCGGCCGGATGGAGCGCCACACAGATCGCGGTCGCACAGGCAGGGACTGCGGGTACCTTTGCCGCGGTCAGCGAGGGTTTCGAGTACTCCGACGAACTGGTTGCGAACCCCTCAAAAGAGTTCAATTGGAGGGAACTGTCTGGTAGAGCGCTGAGAGAGTTTTTCATCGCTGCCATCACGGAACTCGCTGCCGGGAAGGTCAGGGACACGCTACGTGCCACATTCTTCGACTCGGCCGATTTCGGGGCCTTCCACGACTCGATGATCGACGTGGCCAGTTCTGTCGACAAGTCCATCGGAAATCTGCACGTCGAGTTCGTCAGAAGACAACTCGTCGAAATGTTCGCCGATCTGGGCGAAGACCTGATCGAACAGAGCCTCGAAGGATTGATCGATGGCGTAGTGGAGGCAGTCACCGCCGAAGGACAGATGATAAGCGTAAACGACGGACTCGAGGCGTTTGCCGAACAGTTCAAGAACTGGAACCCTTTCCGGGCTCTCGTCGAACAGCGAATCATAGCGTCCTTTGAGCTCCTTGGATTCGACTTGGAACTGGAAGACGAAGGTGTGGATGTCGTCGATCTACTCGACGTGTGATCGCCTCCACCCGGCTTCGTTACCGAGTCGCCGATCGATCCGGTCGCTCCAGGGGAACTCGGCGGTGTACGACACCCACACGTTCGTGCAGTCTCCAGTCACCCCAGCCGATCGGCCAGTTCCTGCGAGAGCGCGTCGGAGGTCGTCACGTCGCCGTCGGTGCGCTCGATCAGTCCCACGTCCTCGAGCACGCGGAGGGTAAATTCGATCTTGTCCACGCTCCTCTCGGGGGATAGCTCCCCCGTGAGCACCTCAGCGTCGTCGGGAACCGGTTCGGTCTCGACAACGTACGCCAGCACGTCGACGTGTCGGTCCCTGTGACTATCGTAGATCTGCCGTCCTTCGCGCTCGCCGAACTCGTCGAGCAGTTCATACAGGAGAGACTCGCGCTTCGGTTCGGGTTCCTCCGGTTCCTCTGGCTCGGGTTCTGTCGGCTCCTCCGGTTCAGTCACATCGGTCGCTCCAGAACCGTCGACAGATCGGCGGTTCAAGAGGTAGACGACTCCAGGAATGATCGCGATTCCCCAGAACATGGACGGAAAGATGTAGAGCCATCTGCTCTCGGGCCAGCCCGTCTGCTCTGCCAGCTGCTTGCTGTCGATGTACAGAGCGATCGGGAGCAACGGCCAGGAGACGAGGAATATCAACAGTAACGTGCCCCGACCGAGAGCATCAATCCAGAGATGAGCGACCAGAACGATCCAGCCGGCGGTAGCGAGGATCGCCGCGGCGTGCCAGCCGGCGGAAGGCACCTCATTGTTACCCTCGCGCCCGCCATCGGTCGCTACGATAGCCGAGGAGTCGCGACTATCCGACCTCGAACGACACACCCTGCAGACGCCGTTATCCGATTCCACCTCCACACCGCAGTTCAGACAATGTTTCATTACAGACCATTCTCACTTTCTATATAAATAAGTTGGTTTGATTAGTGTTCGTTGGCCGAATCGCCACCGGGGTCGGCTTCACGTCTGTGATTCGATGGCCGGTTTGCGAGGATCCTTCCTGATGCGTATTCTGGGGTTGTGAATTGTCTGAACGAAAAGTATTATAATAGGAGAATGTGAACAATGGACAGACCATTGAACAGTAAGCCGCTTCGACTGTTCCCGGCAAGTCGCGGGGTATTTGAATGAGCGATCCGTCACGGGTCGACGGAGTCCCCCGGTTCGCCAGAGACGTCACAATCAGTTCGACCCGATCAGACCATACACCGCAGGGTCACAATACCCTCAGGGTACTGTCTCCGTTCGGCGGCCTGTTATCTCTGACTTTGGGCGACACCGACGAGCAGGCACCCGACCTCTCGTATCTGACGCTGGAGCAAATCGTCCACCGGACGGTTGTGACAGAACAGTCGAACCGCGATGGACGTGTTCCCGAAGCAACCGCCGAGGCAGGAACAGCCGGTGTCAACAGTACTGCCCGCACCGGAGATGACCTCGACGTTTCGGAGGCCAACGAAGCGTCCGAACCGCTAGTCTACGAGGTTCTTCGGTCGGGCAAGGGCTCTGACGATGTCGGCTCCAACCGTCACTCGACTGATGCCACCGACGCCGAACCGGGCAACGTCTTCGACGGTCCCAAATCGATTAGCGTCTCGTCGTCCGATCCGGAGAGCACGACAGCCTTCTCATCTAATAGCCCTGAATCAGGGTTGGATACGACGACTGCGGACTGGTCGAACGAGTCGATCGAACCCGGCGACGGCGGACCTATCGACCGACGAGTCGACGACGGAGCCGCAAGAACAGTGGCGAACCGTCCAGGGAGCGCGACAGGTCAGTCGAACCGCAAGGGACGTGTTCCCGAAGCGACCGCCGAGGCAGGAACAGCCGGTGTCAACAGTACTGCCCGCACCGGAGATGACCTCGACGTTTCGGAGACCAACGAAGCGTCCGAACCGCTAGTCTACGAGGTTCTTCGGTCGGGCAAGGGCTCTGACGATGTCGGTTCCAACCGTCACTCGACTGATGTCACCGACGCCGAACCGGGCAACGTCTTCGACGGTCCCAAATTGATTAGCGTCTCGTCGTCCGATCCAGAGAGCACGACAGTTTTCTCATCTAATAGCCCTGAATCAGGGTTGGATACGACGACTGCGGACAGGTCGAACGAGTCGATCGAACCCGGCGACGGCGGACCTATCGACCGACGAGCCGACGACGGAGCCGCAAGAACAGTGGCGAACCGTCCAGGGAGCGCGACAGGGACTGAACCGACCTCGCCGAACACAGACGAGTTCCCATCGAACACGGACCGTTCGTCGGGAGGGATGACCCGAACCGCGTCCGATCCCTCCGAATCCGGCAGTAACACGCCGGAGTTAACGACCCGACAACTTCAACCCCGGAACGAGACTCCCAGTGAGACGGCGAGAGCGACGGAATCGGCCGGATCGTTCAGTCCCATCCGTACCATCGAACCACCGGACTCCGCGGCGACGGCGGATCGAACGTCTGCAGAGACGCCTGGGATGTTCGGTGCCGAACCGACCTCGGATCGGTTGGCGACCAGTGAGCCGCCGCTCACGGTACGCCAGTCCCGGGAAAGCGAGCACGGACATCGGTCCGACGACTGGCCCTCCCAGTCGAACCGCGGGCAATCAGACCGTACGCGTTCGATCGAGCCCGGGAAGTCGGTACAGGACCGCGGGTCGCCGCCAGAGTCCGACGGCGCGTCCGACAGCTCCGACCCCGTGCAGTTGCTCAGGTCGGGTGGCCCGCGCCGGAACGCGTTCGTAGACGAACTGTACCGAGCACTCGAACGCAAGCGCGCTATCGAACGGGACCGGAGTGGTCGGTAAATGTCGTCAGCGCCCACGAGTTCCGATCTGCAGAAGGCCCACATCCAGGTGCTCGACGAGGACGGCGAGTCGAAAGAGGAGATTCCAGTCCTGTTTAATCCCTCGGAGTACAGCACGAGCAAATCAATCACCTACGAGGACCAGAAGATCGCTGGCACGACGACACCGGCAACGCAGTTCTCCGACGGGGATGCGGAGACGCTTTCGATGACGCTGTTTTTCGACACGTACGAACGCTCCGAGGATGTCCAGAACCATACAGACCAACTCGACCAACTTCTGGAACTGGACAGCGAACGGCACGCCCCCCCGGTTTGTCGGTTCGTCTGGGGGGAGTTCATGTTCAAAGCAGTTGTCGAGAGCCTCGATAAACAGTTCACGATGTTTCTCCCGGAGGGGACCCCGGTTCGAGCCAGCGTCGATGTACAGTTTAGGGAGTATCGACCGCCACGGGAACAACGAAAAGAGAAGCCGCTCCACTCGACCGACAAGACGACGACCTGGCGGGTGATCGAAGGTGACACGCTGCCGAGAATCGCTGCCAAAGAGTACAATGACGCCGGAAAGTGGCGGCCAATTGCTGAGCGAAACGACATTGAGACTCCCCGTGATCTCGACCCCGGTACAGTGTTGGTGATTCCGCCACTATGACGGACTTCGAAGCGCTCGAGGAGAAGTACGACGGCTTCGATCCACCACGATTCAAAATCGAGGTCGGAGATCATACGTTCACCGACGCCGACGCCCGGATCGTCGGCATCTCGATCGATACGGCGCTCTCGGAGACCAACCGGGTCGAACTCACCATCGATGGCGGGTTCGATCCCGGATTAGGCGAATTCGCGGAAGTCGACTGGGACTGCTGGACGATCGGCACGCAGCTGGACGTACGCATGGGGTACGGTGACGAGCTGGAGAAGCTATTTCACGGCGCGATCGACTCGGTCCAGTCGCGGTTCTCGACGGAAGGCGGTGCCGTCTTGCAGATCAGTGGGCTGGACCCGAGAAATAAACTGATGGGAAACGAGGTCGACGACTCCTGGGAGGACACGACCGTCGGAGCGGTCGTCGAGGACGTCCTCGAGACAGGGGAGTACGACTTCCCCGACGTGAACGTCGAAGGGGTCGAGGGGACGGGGAAAGACCGGATCGGCGGGGGCGACATGGTAGGCGAGACCCCTGGAGATCTGACGGTGGAGAAAGTGTTCCAGTCCGACGAGAGCCACTACGACATCCTCTCAAAGCTCGCTGACAGGTTCGGATACGAACTGTTTTTCCGGGGCGAGACATTCCACTATCGGCGTCCGCGGTGGCACGCCGAACCGGCTCTGGAACTCGAGTACGGTCGCTCCCTCCGTTCGTTCGCTCCGTACCTGCCGGGGAACCGTCGGGACGTGGGAACGGTCGTAGTGACCGATTCCGAGGGCACGTCGAAGGAGCCGATCAGCGGCGAGGCGAGGCGGGAGGAGGGCGAGGAGGTCGTCGAGCGAACAGCGCGCGTGGGATCCGAGGTCGAGGCCGAGGCGCACGCCCACGCCGTCCTCCGAGAGCTCACGCTTGGACCGACCAACGAGGCGGAGGTGCTGGGGCTTCCGGACCTTCGGATCGGACGGCCCATCAAAGTCACCGGTGTGGGCACATTTTCGGGAATCTACTACGTGGAGGAATCGACCCACCGGCTCGACAGCGCGGGATACACGACCAAAGCTACGGTACGAACGATCGACGCATGAGTAGAAACAGTCGATACCCGAGGAGAGGAGTGATCGATACATGAGTACGCCGGACGAACCGGCCGGCCGCGGAGAAGACGTGTTCACCGGCGTCACTGTCGGAATCGTCACAAACAACGAGGACCCCGAAGGGCTGGGCCGCGTCAAGGTCACTTTCCCGTGGCGAAGTACCGATGACGAGACCCTGTGGGCACCGGTCGTGGCGCCGATGGCCGGCGACGAGATGGGGACGTACTTCCTCCCGGAAGTAGACGACCGCGTGCTTGTCGCCTTCGAACGTGGAGACTTCCGATACCCCTACGTCGTCGGGTCGCTTTGGCACGAGAACCATGCACCGCCAACCGAGAACGAAGGTGACAACGACATTCGCACGATACGATCGCGAAGCGGCCACCAGCTCAGCTTCGATGATGACGAATCCGAGGGGAAGGTCCAGATCGAGACGGCGGCGGGCCATACGATCACGCTCGACGACACCAGTGGAAGTGAAACGATCAAGATCGAGGACAGTTCGGGGGCCAACCGGATCGAATTCAACCCACCGTCAAACGAACTGTCGATCGAGAGCGACGGAACGCTTTCGATCGACGCGATGGCGATCGAGATCAGCGGAACAGGGAACGTCTCGATCGAGGCCGGCGGCGTGTTGAGCCTCGACGGAATGCTCATCGAACTAAACTGATACCAATGCCACCAGCTGCACGAGTCACCGACGCGACCGCACACGGATCACCCCTGTCGGGGCCGGGGAGCCCGAACGTGCTGATCGAGGGATTGCCTGCCTGGCGAGCGACCGTCGACTTCCACGCCTGTCCGATCTCGGATCCGAGTCCCCACGTCGGGGGTGTCGTCCCGACCGGGAGTTCGTCCGTCCTCATTAACGGCGTCCCGGCGGCAAGAATGGGGGACACGATCGCGGAGAGCGGTCCACCCAACACGATCGTAAGTGGCAGTCAAACGGTGATCATCGGATGACCCGCACTCCTGATTCTGATCATGAATTCCTCGGGCGCGGCTGGGCGTTCCCGGTCGCGACGACTAGCGGCGACGTCGATCTCGCGAGCGGCGAGCGGACTATCGAGGAGTCTATTCGGGTCATCATCGGGACCGCAAAGGGCGAGCGGATCATGCGGCCCGATTTCGGGTGTCGGATCCACGAGTACGTGTTCGAGACTATCGACACGTCGACGAAGTCGTTGATCGAGACCGCGGTCGAGGACGCTCTCGTCGAGTGGGAACCGCGGATCGACGTCGAGAACGTCACCGTGTCGACTGACCGACTCTCGACGGGCGAACTCATGATCAGTGTCGACTACACGGTTCGGGACACCAACAACGAGCACAATCTGGTGTATCCGTTCTATGTAGGGAGTGAACGATCATGAGCGACGGACCGGATATCGACGGGCGGAGTCGCGACGACGTGGCAGAACGCGCCCGGTCGATTGCACCGGCGTACGCCGATGAATGGGAGCCACATGAGGACGGTCCCGGAACAGTGCTCCTCGAGCTGTTCGCAGACATGGCTGGGGATGTCGTCGAACGACTCGACCAAGTTCCGGAGAAACATCGCATCTCGTTTCTGGACACGGTTGGGTTCGACCGCGACCCGCCCCAGTCGGCAGAGGCACCGGTTCGCTTCGAGATTGCCGACGGCGCGGACGACAACGTGCGCGTTCCCAGCGGCACGCAGGTTACTGCGGGTGCGACAGACGACCGCCCCAAGCAGGTCTTCGAAATCGAGGACGGGTTCGAGGCGACGCCGGCTAATCTGGAGCGAGTCTACAGTGTCGATCCGGCCGAGGACGTTATCGTGGAACACACGCCTCTGCTGACCGACCGCTCGAAAACCGAACTCTTCTCCGCAGAGCCGCCGCAACGGCCCAACCGTCAGCGACACGCCCTCTATATCGGCCACGAAGACCGTCTCGACCTGGGACCGGGTGCGAGTCTGGAGCTGGTCGTCGACACTCGGGCCACCGAGGACACGCTCGAGACGCTAGTATGGGAGTTCTTCGGGACGCGGGGCGACGAGGAGGGATGGCACCCATTTCCGGGATCGGTTGACGTCCAGCAGCTCGTCCACATCGAGGAATTCGTCGAAGCATTGGACTTCGAGACGATCGACCGGTACGCCGCTGCCGGGGACGCCGCGTCGATACTGGCGTACTTCGACAATCGCCTCGCCGAGTTCGGTCTCCGGGAAGTGTTCTACAGGAGCGATCCGGAGGAGACGGTCTCGCGAATGTTTAACCTCGAGCCATCCGACTGGCAGGCCCTCGTGGAAACGCCCACCGTCCAGCTGGTCGTCGACGTACAGATTTTCCTACAGGAAGTCGATTACGGGTCGATCCACGGGTACCTGACTGGCGAGGGGACCCAGCCGCTACTCGAGTATCTATTCGATCGCATCAGTGATGTCGGTCTCGAATCGGTCCCGAAACCGGGCGATACGAGGAACGTGCTCGCGAGACTGCTGGCTGAAGAAACGGAAGGGGGTTCGTTCCCAGAGGTCCCCGATACCAGGTTAGTAGTCGACGTCGAAGATGTTCTTACCGACATCGATTCCCCCGTATTCCCACGGCGCATAACTGACGAGGACATCGAGTCCGCAACCGAACGTATCGAGCAGCGCCTGTCCCAACTCGGTCTCGATGGGGTCGTGACTACTACCGAACCAGATGACGATTTCTCGGGGCTACTCCAAGACGTGGTCACAGAGAGCGAACTCCGGCGTGTTCTCGAGACATCCCATCCACACTTGGTGATCGCCGATCGACCCGGCACAAGCAGGCGGTGTCAGTCGTTGCAAATCTCGCTGATGATGGACGCTGACGGATCCATTGCAGAGACAACGGTCGGCGACACCGAGAGCCGTTGGCTCCGGTGTCGGGTACCACCGGATGTCGACGAGTCAGACCTGTTCGACCTCGTGGTCGGCTGTCGAGGGCGATCGGAGAACGACGACGAGTACTCGCCGATCCGGTTGGCTGCGAAGGCGACCGAGATCTCTCCCCAACGACTACTCGCAAACGACGTTCCACAGCCGATCGAATCCGACGACGGGTCCGCGGAGATAGACGACGAAATTCGGCCCTTCGGTGACCAGCCGCGGATTCAGGACGCATTCTACGTCGCCTCACGGAACGCGTTCACGAAGGGTGGGACGGAGGTATCGATTACGTTCAACGGCGACGGGGTCGAAGAGCTCAACACCGAGGACGACCCCAGGTTGTCCTGGGAGTATTTCGACGGTGACGGCTGGAATCGCATCTTCGACGTCGAGGACGGGACCAATCAGTTCCAGCGGTCGGGTGACGTTACGTTTTCCGTCCCGTCGGATCTGGAACCAACTAGCGTCGCGGGCCACGAGCATCACTGGATCAGGATTCGGCTGATCGGTGGCGATTACGGGGGAATCGTGGCGAGGGAAGCGGACGGTGAGTGGTCGACTGCGACCGCTTACGACCCGCCTTCCTACGACGAGATTTCGCTTTCTCTCTCCGCTGACGAGTACCGGAATCCGGCGAATGTCCTCTCGGAGAACAATCTCGAATACAGCCTGGACCTGATTGGGGAAGGAACCGACCAGTTTCGCCCGTTCCTGGGTCGCCCCGAGGACGGTCAAACGCTCTATCTCGGCTTCGACGCCCCGCTCGAGGACGGGCCGGTGAACGTGCTCGTCGAGCCGACCGATCAGACGTACCCCCGTTCGTTCGAGCCCCGGGTTCGATGGGAGTACCGCGTGGACGGGTCGGACGATTGGATTCGCGCAGACGTCGTGGATGGATCGGAGGGACTGACTCAGCTCGGACTCGTGACGCTGGGATTCGACGAACCGACCCGACGAAGTCACCTGTTCGACGAAGAACTCCACTGGATCCGGGCGCGGGTCACCCGAGAGCAGTTCGGAGACGGGGAGACGAGGCAAACCCATCAATCAGGTGACTCGACACCCTCCGGTGTTCCGGACCCCTGCGAGACGACCGTCAGGACGGCCTCTCCGACGGGGCCGCCGGGGCTGCATCGACCCATCCTCCAGTCGGTCGTCACGAACGCGGCCTGGGCCCGGAACGAGCACACCACCGAGGAGGAGATCGTTGGCTCCAGCGACGGCAGCGCGAATCAGACGTTCGCGGTCTCGGGTCCGCCGATCCTGGACGCGTCGGTCTGGATCGATGAGAGCACTGCACTCGGTCCGACCAGCCGTGGAGAACTGCTCGAGCAACTGCCGGACCGTGTCGACGTCGTCGGTGATCCCGAAGGCGACCCGGTGGCCGTCTGGGTCGAGTGGAGCCGCCAGCCACACCTGTTCGAGTCCGACGGTGCAGATCGACATTACGAACTGGATCCGGTAGCGGGTCGAATTACCTTCGGTGACGACACACGGGGAAAGATTCCCCCGGAGGGAACCGACAATGTCAGGATCACCTACACCACCGGAGGTGGATCCGGTGGGAACGTCGAACCAGGAGCCATCGACGGACTGCGGCGTTCGATCCAGTTCGTAAAAAAGGTCGAAAACCCCCTCGCCGGTACAGGAGGCGTCGACGTCGAGTCGACCTCGGCCGTCGGCGAACGAGCACCGAGAACGCTCCGTGATCGGGGACGCGCCGTCACGCCGGTGGACGTCGAACGAATCGCGAGAACGACATCTAGACAGCTCGAACGCGTGCGCTGTCTGCCGGGGATGGACATCTACGGCGAGGAGACGCCGGGATGGGTGACCCTGATCGTGGTTCCGGGCGGGCCGGGTGACCGACCACTGCCGTCCGCGGCACTGAAACGACGTGTCAAAGCAGTGGTAAGCGAGCAAGCGCCGCTTGGACTCGACGAGTCGGACCAACTCGTCGTCCGCGGGCCGAGCTACGTAGCGATCGACGTCGATACCACGGTCGTGTTAGCCGGCGGTGAAAGCCTGAGTCGAGTCGAGGAGACGATTGAGCGGCGGGTGTCGACGTTTCTGGACCCGTTGTCTGGGAGTCCAGATGGCGGTGGCTGGCCGTTCGGCCGGCTCCCCCGCCCATCTCACCTCTACGGACTCTTAGAGAACGTCGAGGGCGTGGACTACGTCGACAATCTCGTGTTGCAGGTACAGGGAGACGACAGGATCCACGAGGTACGGGAGGGCGAGCCGCCGCCGGGCGTGGCGGCGGACACGCTCGTTTACAGCGGTTCTCACGAGGTCGTCGCACGCTTCGGGCAAACGGAGCGACCGAATCCGGAGGGGTCCTAATGGGACTTGATCCGCCGACGCTAGACGACCGAAGTCACGAGGAGTTGCTGGAAGCCGCAAAGACCAGGATTCCCACGCTTACTGACGAGTGGACGGATCACAACGCCAGCGATCCCGGCATCACCATTCTCGAGATGCTCGCCTGGATCGCGGAGTCGGATCTCTACCAGCTGGATCGGGTCACCGAAGTCCACGTCCGCAAGTACCTCCAGCTGCTCGGTGTCCAGCCACGGCCGCCACAGCCGGCGACGGTCCGGCTGTTGGTCGACGAGGACGAGGTGGCGGAGCCGACCACGATCGGGTCCGGCGACCGCCTGACTGTTGAGGACGATACCGGTGTCACCGTCCCGTTTGAGGCGACGACGGACCAGCGAGTGACGCCGGTCGATCTCGCATACGTGATCCCGTCTCCGAGTGGCGGGGCAGCCCAACCGGTTGAGAACGATCTTGGATCCCAGGGATTCTTCCATGCGTTCGGCGATCGGGCCGAACGGGGAAGCGCACTGTATCTCGGGTTTCAGTCCAACCCGTTCGAACGAGCGGACGGGCTTGACCTCCACGTCGACTTCCACGAGGAGAACCTCGCCAGTCCCTCGGTCCACGGATCGCCAGCTGTGACCGTTGAGCCAACCCGCCCGGGCGGCGTCGGTCACAGACGATCGAGAACAGACGACGCTTGGTCGAACCGGATCGATTCGGAGCAGTCCGATTCGGAGACGACCGATGAGACGGAGCAGTTCCCGCTGATCGAACGCGTCGGCCCAAACGGGGCGGACTTCGATCCAAGCGTCGAACTCGAATGGCAGTACTGTACGAGCGTGCAAAGGTGGATGGACGACGACAGCTGGGCGACGTTATCCGTCGAACAAGACAAGACGAACGCGCTCTATCGAGGTGGTCGGATCGTCCTGGACGCCCCGTCGGACGACGGGCCGCCGCTCGACGAGGGGTTGATTCTCGGAACCGTCGGCGTAGACGCCTACTGGGTGCGGTGCGTGGTCACCGAGGCAGGGTACGAGGTCCCGCCTCAGTTGAACTGGATCCTGCCGAACGTGGTGACGGCCCGGCAACAGCGAACTGTCCGCGAGGAACCGCTCCGCCGAGCCGACGGCGGGGCTCGAACGACTGCGCGGCCGAACCAAGAGTTCGTCTTCGAGCAGTCGCCGGTCCTAGCGGCGACGATAACTGTCGGAAACGAACGGTGGACAGAGGTGCCAGACTTTGCGGCGTCCGGGCCGGACGACACCCACTACGTCCTTGATCGCTCGCGGGGCGTGGTCCGATTCGGCGACGGGATCACGGGCACGGTTCCGATGGCAGACCAACCGGTCATTGCCGACCGCTACGTTCACGGCGGCGGAACCGGCGGGAACGTCTCCGGAGCCAGCGACTGGCAGTTCCTTGGTCGCGACCTACTGGTGTCGCCGCTCGAAGAGGCGGCCGGCGGCAGGGACGCCGAATCGCTCGATTCGGCCCTGGCACGGCTCAGGCGCGACCTCCAGCGTCCGTACCGGGCGGTCACGCGCGATGATGTCCGCTACGTTGCCGAGCACACACCCGGATTGCGGTTCGGTCGAACAGCAGTCAAACTAGACGAGCAGTCGACCGGCCCGGAAAACGACCACGGCGCCCACGGGACAATCCAAGTGGTGGTCGTCCCGGAGAGTACACGGCGCCGTCCACGACCGAGTGAGGGATTCCTCGCCGCCGTCCGCGAGAACCTAGAGCGGCACCGTCTGCTGACCGACCGGATCGAAGTCAAGGGGCCCGAGTACGTCGGTATCCGCGTGTCTGCAGAGGTCGAACTCGCGGAGGGTACCGACGAGAACCAGCGGATCCAAGCCATCAAGGAGACGCTCCGAGCGTTCGTCGATCCGCTCTCGGGCTTCGACGGCGACGGCTGGCCGTTCGGTCGGCCGGTGTACACGTCCGAGTTGCACGAGCGAATCGGTTCCGTCGAAGGCGTCGAAGTAGTCCACGACCTGTCGATAACGGCCAGTGGGTCACACGAGCGCACTCACACGGGCATCGAGATCGGTCCGGAGTCGCTGGCGTACTCGCTAGATCACGAGGTCAGAATCCGACGAGCCGGCGGGAACCGACGTGGGGGGTGGGGTCGATGACTGGGTCGTTCATAGGAAGGAGGTGGAGACGATGACTCAGCCGTTCGTGGCAACGAACACGTATCGGGAATGGGACCGGTGGACTCAGGTCAACACCGAGATAACGTCGGCTGACGCCGTCCAAATGGCCACGGAGCAGTACGCGACGTACGTTCCGTCCGAGAAGCCCGCTCCGGGGTTGTCGCCCGATCTGGACATCGTTGACGTCGACGCCGACGACTGTGGCGACGTGTACCTTCTCACTTCCGAGGGTGGCGTCTCGCGGTACGATACCGACAAGAGAGAACTGGAGCGGATACCGTGCGAGTGGGATCGCGATCCGTACCCTGCGCGTGCGATCGCCGTCACCGACGACACGATCTACGTCGCAACGGGCGGTCAGTCGGACGCCGATGGGTACGTCCAAGCCGTGTCGAAACGGCTCCGCCGACTTCGATGGACGACTGCCATTGAGGACCCGGTCGCGATGGAACACGATAACGATGACGTGAACGTCCTCGATGCCGGCCAGGCCCCCGGAACGGGATCGATCGTTATCCTCGACAATAAAGGTCGACGCCAGAGCGTCCCGGGTACGTTCCACGACCCCTCAGATCTCGCAACCGACCGCCACGGGAACCGGTATATCCTCGCCCGGCTACCTGACGGGACTGGGGCCGAGAACGAGAAAGATGAGTTGATCGGGAATGAAGACGAGAATAGTACCAAGAAAGAGGACGACGGCGGAACCGAAGAAACAGACGGGGGCGGGGAGCGAGTCGGTGAGAGGATGCCGACAGGTCCGATAGTCTGGCGAGTGCCGTCACCGGAGCAAATTCGGGCGGGCGAAGAAACGGGTGGCATCGACGCGACCGGCCAGATGGACGAGCATGACGATATCGAACCACTCGTGACACCAGACGTCTTCGAACGAACGGGTATCGGTCCACCACTCGAACCGATCGCAATCGAGGCAAACTGCGACTGCGAAGTGCTCCTCGGCGTCGGGACGGGCGACGACGGGCGAGACGTCGATGAGGAGACACTGTACCGGTACGACTCCGAATCGGAGACCCTCGAGTCGGCAGCGGTGAGGTTCGACCACCCGGTTCGACGGCTCCTGTTGGCTCGCGACCGGGCTGGTACCGAGGTCGAGCATCTCTATGTGCTCGAGGAGAACGAACCGATCCTCACTGCACTGGAGCCGAAGCTGGAAAACAGGCTGAATCTGGAGGAACTCGCCTATACTGGCCACCTTGTCGGACGGTTCGACTCGGGGACCGAGGGCTGTCAATGGCACCGCGTAACTCTCGAGGACGATACCGAGCAGCCGGGGAGCGGCGTTAGGACCAGTTACTTCGCCACGGATGTCGTTCGCGATGTCACGGAACTCCCGGGGATCGGATCGACGATCGGCGATCGACTGCGGGCGGAAGGCGTTGTGACGCTGGTTGATCTGGCCGAATGCCCGCCCGGGGAGATCGTGACGTACGGAAGTTCCGAGAACTACCAGGTCTCTGAAGAAGACGCGGAAGGGTGGATCGAGCGGGCTCGTGAGGAACTCGAGTGGCAGTCGGTGGGCGTCGGAGACGCGTCGGACGCCCTTTTGGAAGGCGCAGTTGGCCGATACCTATGGATCAAGCTCGAGCTGCGGGGTGGACAGTTCGCATCCCCTACCGTCAACTCGGTGAGGGCGTACTTCCCTCGGCAATCGTACCTCCGGTACATGCCCGACGTGTACCGCGAGGATGCAGACGAAGCGTTCCTCGAGCGATTCCTCTCGATCTTTGAGAGCATCTTCGTCGACATCGAGGAGAACATCGAGTCGTCGATCAGATACATGGATCCCGGCGGCATTCCCGAGGAGTACATCGACTGGCTCGAACGATGGCTGGCACTGGAGGCCGACGAGACGTGGTCGACGCGGGCGCGGAGGGAGCGGCTGCAGCGTGCGCCGGAACTGTTCAAGTACAGAGGGACGCGAACAGGACTCCTCCAGTCCATCCAGATGTTCCTTGAGGATCCTCCTGAACCGCCCCGTCACTGGCGGTGGGCGCTGGACCAGGAGCGCGAGGCCGTCCGGGAGCGACGAAACCATTGCGAACTCTCTGAGACCGAGGCTGAGGCCACGCTTGATCGGCTCTCGAAGCGACTGTTCGTTCTCGAACGGACGGATCCGGGCGATGTCGGCGAAACGGCCGTTCTGTCGGCTCACAGGAGGCTGGTTCCGTCTCAGCAACGTTTCTCCGTGCTCCTCCCGCCGTACGTGGAGGAGGGGGACGCACGGACGATCGAGCGGCTCGTTCGTGACCACCAGCCCGCACACGCGAGAGGACGGACCGTCCGGATGCGGTCGTGGATCCAGCTTGCGGGCGACGAACACGATCGGATGTACCCGAGCCTGCTGGGCGTCAACAGCGCCCTCGTCGATCGCGAGTTCATGCTGGAGGAGGCCGCCCTCGGTAAGGACACGGCGCTCACTGGCGGCGAGTCGCTCGCCCGTCGCGGGTCGCGAGCCTGCTCGGAAACAGAAACGGAAGCAGAAACGAAAACAGATACAGATTCAGATTGCTGACAATGTCACAAGAACCGTCACAAAGCGGCGACGAACCGGCTGACGAACGCACAGTTGCGAACGCCGACCTCCGGCAGTTTCGGCGGAATCACTACTTCCACGGCAAGCTGATGACCGCCCGGGAGATGCAGATCGAACAGGACTATCACTCCGACCGGATCGAGACTCTAGCGCGGTCGGTTCTCGGCTCCGGCATCGTCGTCGGCCTACAGACGACAGTCAAACGCGAACAGCATCCTGCCTCGAACGAGGAGATTCTCCGCGTGGAAGTTTCAGAGGGGTACGCTCTGAACCCGGCCGGACAGCCGGTACTGGTCGAGGACCCCGAGATCGAGACATTCCCTCTTAACGAAGTCGGGGGAACCCCTTCCAGTGGGAATAACGACGTCTCGGTGTACCTCCGCCCGGACCCGTGCCTGAAAGAGAAGGTTCCGATCCCGGGAGCGGCAGACACGCGCGGCGATGACTGCACGTACAATCATGTCATCGAGGACGTCAAAATCGAGGTTAAACCGGGGGCGCCAGACCACGAAGAGACCGTTGGTGAGGTCAAGTACCCCGACGCCACAAATCTTGAACCCGGGGCAGGATCCGAGACCCCATTGCTCGACATCGCTCACTCGTACGCACCCGGCGACGACCAGTCGGCCGTCGGCACCGACGCGGGGCACGTCTTCCTCGGACACTTCTTGGAGACAGATCAGGGAGAGACCTGGCGCATGGACGACTCCCATCCGCCGAGGCGGGTCTACACAAACGATCTGCTGTACGCGGCAATCGCCCGCCACGCCGCGGACTTCGAGAACCCCCATAACACCGTCGCCACAGTTGCCGGCGTCGAGCCAGACACGGACGGGGACGTCGCGATCGAATCGCCGAACGAGTCGGCGACTGTCTCGCCGGATCCCGACGACAACACTATCAGGATCGAAGTGAGTTCCGGTGATCACAGCGGAGACATCGACGAGGAGGTCGTTCGCACTATCAACTTCATCAATCCCGACGAAGGGGACATCACGATCCAATCGGAGGACGGAACAGTCACGATCGATCCCAGACCTGCAGAGAACACTATCGACCTCAGCGTTGGCGATCTGGTACGCGAACTCGAGGACCGCGAGCAGCGCATCCAGGAACTCGAGGAACGAATCGAGAAGCTGGAACGGCTGACCGGCGATGTTGAAGATGCGATGAATGTAATCAGTAGCAGATCCGAAATCGACACCGACGATCTCAAACTCGAGTTCGACAATATGTTTGAGTGAACTCTCGATGAAAGCTACCGAGAACGGATCCGGTTTCGGGACACGGCGGTTGGCCTTTCGCCGGTGGTGGTTCACGGAACCGAACGGTCGGGAGGGCAGACATCCCGGAGCAGGGACGACCTGCCGGGGCAGGACAACCAGGGACGGGGAGAGCTAGCTCATGGCAGACGCAAACGCCCTCGCGAACGTCGGCCTCACACTGATCGAGATTCTTCGGGAGGGAATGCCCGAGGAGGTCGATCCGGCCGACGTCAAACTGATGTCGCCGGCTGACCGCGAGGAAAGCAGCAGTGTTCGCCTCACTCTCCACCTCTATGCGGTCGAAGGGAGCGGACACCTCCGGAACGCCAACCCGCCCCCGCGACACGACCGTGACCGTGTCCCAGCGTCGGATCCTCTCCGGCTCGACCTGCGGTACCTGTTGACGGCGTATCCTTCCGACGCCACCGATGAGACGAGAAACACGCGCGACCAGCACCGGGTCCTCGGACACGCGATGCGGGTGCTCAGGGAACACGCGGTCGTTCCCGGGGTGAAACTGGATGGGACGTTCTCCGACGACGAGGGAGTCCAGATCTCGATCCTGCCAGAGGCACGCGACGAGGCCATGAACATGTGGGGGACGTTCGGAGATCAGCCGTACCGGCCGTCTGTAGCCTATCTCGTGACGCCCGTGAGGATAGATCCTGTCCGCGAAGAGGAAGTCGAGCGAGTCGTCGACCGGACGATCGTCGAACACGTCTCGGAGGGCGACGATGAGTGATCACGTCTCGTGGCGACGCGTCAGCGAGCACTCGCGATCGTTGTCCCTCGCCGTCTCGCTGTGGGACGACCTCACTAGGAACCGACCGGACGACGATCCACGCATCACCGTCGACGGCGTCCGGCCGGCTGTCCGAACGCCGAGTGGGTACCACCTCTACTTCGACCTCTCTGATCGAGCAGTTGAGGTCGCAGTCGACGGCGGCGACCAGTACATGGACGACGCACGAACGGTCGATCTCGGGAAATGGGACCAGACCGTTCCGCTTGAGTTCAATCTCCAGCCGACCACGGCCTATCCCTTCCCGTCGTGGGCTACGCTAGTTCGCGGCAGGGTGATGGCGGAGGGGGGCAGCCCAGTCGCCGAGGCGGCGGTGAGCGTCAAGGCCCCGGGCGGATCCGGTGCGGACGACAGCCCGTGGCAGAACAGAATCGTATCCACGGACGAAACCGGCCACTACGTCTACTACTTCAGGGTTTCCGGCGATGCTGCCGACGGTGATACGTCTATCGGCGACGGATCGACGGTAGAAATAGACGGCGAGGATCCGACGTTTAGGGTAGTCCACGACGGTCGCGTCGAGGAGACGTCACTCGCGGTCGCCGCGTCGGACATGACGGAACTCAACGTTACGTTCTCCAGGAAACTCAACGACCTAGGCGTAGGCCCACCAAACCGCGACGATTCCGGAGAGGGGCGATCCCGTAGCGAGGATACGAGATCCGGACGGGAAGTGAGTGATCACAGTTCCGGGTAGCTCGACGGTTTGGTCGGCGCTGGGTGCTCGGTCGCGCCGAAGGCGAGCTGGTCACGAACTGACGTATCTCAACACCACCGGGGAGTCGAGGTGAGGTCACATTCGTCTCTGGTCAGGACTCGAGGTCGTAGGCGGTGTCGTCGACGAATATCTGTGTGGGCGTTGCAGCGATCCTGAATGCGCCCTCGAGTGTGTCCACCACGTCCCCCGTCGACGCGTCGATGGCGACCAGTTCGTCACGGTCGGTTCTGGCCCAGACGATCCCACCAGCGACCGAAAGCGAGTCCGTGACGCCACCCTCGACGCGCGTGTCCCAGCGCATCGAGCCGTCGGTCGCCGCTCGCGCGACGATCCACCCCGAGCGGTTTCCGCCGTACAGCGTCTCCCCGTCGACGTCCACGCCCGGCCCGAACTGCCGGTCCACCTCGAGGCTCCACTCGTATTCGTTGTTCGCTGGATCGTACGCGTGAATTTCGTTACCGCGAAAGTAGAGCCGATCGCCACCCTCACCACGAACGTATCCCGGTGAAGCGACGTCGAGGGTAGTTTCCCCGCCGACGTTCCCGCCGGCCGCGAGGTCGACGCGGACGATCTCGCCGCCGCCATCTCGCCAGCCGACGACGAAGAAACCGTCACCCTGGTGTTCCACGCCGGTCACGTACCCCAGGTCGATTTCTCTCTCCCACCGTTGCTCGCCATCCCCAGCGTCGTAGCCGCGTACGAGCGTTTCGTCGGCCGACTCGTCGCTGACTACCGCGGTTACGGCGAGATCATTCGCGAGCGAGAGCGCCCAGCCACCGACGTTTCTATCGAGTCGAACGTCGTCGGACCAGCGTCGCTCACCCGTGTCGGTGTCGAAGGCGTGAATCGCGCCGTCGTGGCCGTTACGGGCGACGGCGACGACCGTGGCGCCCCTGGCGACGACATCGTCGTCTCTGTGGAACTCGAACCGGTAGTCGGAGTCGATTTCGTCGCTGGCCCACGTCACCTCTCCGTCGGCAGCGTATCGCTCGAGTCGCGGGGCGTCGACGCCCGCAGTTCTCGAGCCAGCAACACCGAGGAACGCTCCCTCGAGGGTGACGACGTCACGGAGGTCACGTTCCCAGGCTGAAACGAGCTCGAGGCTCTCTGGATCGTCGACCGGAGTGCCGTCGACTTCCTCCTCGAACGCTGTGTCGGTCGTCCCGTCGTCCTGGGCGGTGCCATCAGACTGGGTGTCGTCGCCTGCTTCCTCGAGCTGGAGACAGCCCGCGAGAGCCCCGACCCCGAGTGCAGCACAGAGGGAGCGACGGGTCGTGGTGATCCTGTCTCGACGGCGTGACTGCGACGACGTGTGTGAGGAGGATTCGCCTGTCATCTCTCAGCCCTCCCCGACGTCGTAGGCCGTGTAGTACGGATCCGGGACAAACACGCGACCGTCGAGTGCGGAGACGCGGTCGCCGCCGTCGGCCTCCGTCGACCGGCGGACGAGGACGGAGCCGTCGTCGGCGTCGAATCCCCACAGGACACTCGTGGCGTCGTAGGCCCAGACGATTCCGCCGTCGACGATCGGACGACCACTGAGACTGCCGTCGAGTCGCTCTTCCCAGCGGACAGTCCCCGTCTCGAGGTCGATTGCCGAGAGATAGCCGTTGGTATCAGACACGTAAGCTCTGTTGGCGACGACGGTCAGATCTCTCGAGTAGCCGCGATCCACGCTCACCTCCATCGTGCGTTCGTCGGCGACCAGATCGTACGCACCGATCGTATCTCCGTCCTCGAAGTACAGCGTCTCGTTCTCGCGGTGAAACGCGAACCAGTTGCCGTGTTCGACCACGAGATCGCCACTCGCGGCGTCGAGAACGCGCATTCGACCCGTCGTCGCGTAGACGTGCCCGTCGTGGACGGTGAGGCTCCAGGGATCGTTCGTCGAGAAACTCGACTCCCAGACGATCTCGCGGTCGTCGAGGTCGTAAGCTCTGATCGGCGACTCCTCGTCGTCCCTGTCGAACGGTCGGGCGGCGTAATAGAGTGTGTCGTCGACAGCATCCATCCCGTAGACGCGGTCGGCGCCGGTGTCGTGACGCCACTCGAGTTCCCCGGTGTCGGCGTCGAAGACGTAGACGTAGGCCGGATACTCCTCCTCGATCCCCCAACTCAGGTAGTGGACGAAGACGTAGTCGTCGGTCCGAGTGAACCCGCGCCCATCGTTTGGCCATTCGCTGTATCCGTCAGGGTCGCCACTCTGTGATTCCCAGACGATGTCGCCGTCCCAGGAGACGATGTTCACGTCTCCGGAGTTGCGGCCGACGAACTGGCCGTCGTCGACGAAAACCCGATTCAGGCCGTCGACCTCCCAGGCGGCGGAGAGTTCGACCTCCTCGATCGTCTCACCCTCGTTGGGCTCTTGCTCACCCTCTTCGGGATCCGACTCCGGTTCGGGAGTCGTCTCCGTCTCGGTCGAATTAGTTGTTGGTTCGCCGTCATCGGCTGTCTGGCCCTGCTCGCTTCCCCCACTTTCTCCTTCGAGCAGCGGCTGCATACACCCAGCCAGACTGCCAGCGATCCCGAGCGACGTGAGCTGAAGCGCCCGCCGCCTGCTCGAGTGTGTCTCCCGCGCAGTCATCGATCGTATCATCGTACTTGACAATCAAAAGCGTGCTGGAACGGGCGTTCGATCCGGTTTTATGAACTTGAGACTGAATTTCGACTCACGCCGCCCAGCGAACAGTGTTTATCCTGTCCCTCGTTACCAGGCCCACGTTAACATGTCACCAGCAGTTCTGAAGCCCCTCAGTTCCCCGATTCCATCTTTGAGGCCCCGGTTTTCTGGCGAAGCCCCTCAACTACTACGCTGTGACACGGCGAGGGTGGCGAGAACTTGAAGCCCGTCGTAATTGGGAGGGGTAGTACGTCGACGAACTCGTGTAACGTGCAGCGTGTCATAGAATCACCCACAGGGGTCAGTAGAGGTGCATGCCCACACCGTGAGTGCTTGGACTAGGTCCGTCGAACGAAGCCATCGCAGGGAAAGCGGAATGACCATCCAACCCATAGTCCCGAGCATGGATCAACCAGAACCGGCCGATGGATGGCCAAGCCAGCCACTCTCGGAAGCGGAGGCCAGAGACTTGCTTGAGGACGATGTCGTCGCTGTCTGGGTGATGGATCCCGATGACGGCGTTCGGCCAGTTACCGTCCCGCCAGGTGCCCCAGACGATGCAGTCGTCGATATCGTCCTGGAGACGACAGAGGCGTTCGAGATGTACAGCTACAGTGGCGGCCAGTGGATGGATTACGGAACCCAGCGAAAGGACGACGAGGATACGCCGTCGATGGAAGGCACACTCCAGAGCTATCGCGTCCTTGCCGGCTCCTCGGAGAAGTTTTGATCAGCGAAAGCAGTTTAACAGTGCCTCGGCAACTACTGTTCAGCGCGGGGAGGATGTCAAGTTTGCCGTCGACGTGACGGTCACTCCCTCCGGACGGTTCGGATCGCTATGACTGGGCGTTTTTTACTGGCAGGTCGTACCACACGGTATGCAAGAGCTTCGCTGGGTCCAGATGAGTGACGCGGAGATAGACGAGTTTCTCGGGCAGGGCGGGACGGGCGTCATCTCGTTCGCCGCGGGAACCGACGATCCACCGGTTACGGTACCGATATCGTACGGGTACAACGAGGACGTCTCGACGCTTTACTATCGTCTCTCGGTCCCTCCGGACAGCAAGAAGGCAAAACTCATCGACAGCAACGTCACCTTCGTCACGTACGAAAAGACCGACGGCAGGTGGCAAAGCGTCGTCGCGACCGGCACGCTCGAGGACGCGGCGGACATTGCCTACGAGTCGAGCACGATCCAGGGAATGTGGACGGTTCAGATTCCGGAAGTCGACATCTTCGAGCGCCCCCGGGAAGAGGTGACGTTCCGGGATTTCTGTCTCACACCCGAGACGCTGACGGGACGAAAGGAAGTCCAGTCGGAGTCCTGACGTCTCTGGCTGTTACTCCTGGAGGTACGCCGGGTTCTCGATCGGTTCCTCCTCGCCCTCGACGCCGACTACGTCCAGCGCGGTCACGTCGACTTCTGTCTCGAGGAGAGCCGCCAGGCTCGGGTCGCTTCGCCCGTCACCGCCGTGGGCGAGAGCCTCGAGGTCGACGTCACCCGGCGAGACGACGTCGACTTCGGCTTCGTCGTCTGCGGTCAGTTCGCCAGTCACGTCGCCGATCCGCAGGATCCGGTCCGTTTGCATGCCGTCGCGGTCGACTCGCTGACGGACGGTTGCCCGCTCGAGTGTATCGATCGCTTCCTCGAAGTCCTCGTCTGTGACCGGACTCGAGAACGAAAGCGTCAGCCGGTAGGTCTGGCGAACGTCGATTCCGGCGACGTGTCCGACCATTCCCTTGGTCGCCGGTGTGAGTCCCTCGACCGCGATCGTACCGTCGCTCTCGTCGTTGATCGTCGCCTGAAGTGCCTCGACGTCCGGTGGCCGCCGTCGCGGCGCTTTCACTTCGACGACGAACGGCCGGCCGGCACCGAGCATCCGCACGTCGTCGTCCTCTCTCCCGGCGCAGTTGAACACCGTCTCGCTCGCGTCCATCCGTTCGCGGATCGGTCGCGTCACGAAGCGTTCGACGCTCGCGTCGGTGACGGAGCCGGTACCGTCGCAGTTCTCACAGGGACGTCGCTCGCCGTCGCGCGCGCGGGTTCCACGTCCGTTGCAGACCCGACACACGCGCATCCGCTGGGCGAGGCCGCGCTCGAGTTTCCGGTAGCGGCCGTAGAGGTACGCCGGGTTGAGCTGGCGTTCGACCTCCTCGTTCTCGAGGTCTAAGATCGCGACCACGTCCGGATCGTCGTGGTCGACGTCCACTCCGAGGGCTCGCTCGAGACGCGTCCCGACCGACCGGTTGATCTCGGCGTTGAGCGACTCGCCCGCGTTCTCGTCCAGCCCGGCCTGCTCCCGGAGTTCGGTTTCGTTCTCCTCGAGCGACGAGGGGACGCGAGTGCCGACGAGCAGGGTCTCGAACTCGAGGTCTGCGAGTCGCTCTCTGGCCCGGTCTGCCCACTCGTCGTACGCCGGAGCCAGTCCCTCACATACCCAGCACTCGTCTGCCTCGACGGGCTCGAATGGCTCGTCGTCCGCCAGCGCGACGCTGATTCGGAGGGCGTGGCCTCGTTGCTCGTTCGTCACGCCACGGCCCCGGTCCGCGAAACACCGCCCGAGACAGCCGTCGCAAGTCGGCCCCGTCTCGAGGACCGCACGGGCGTGCTCGAGGATCATCGAGGCCACCTCCGGGTTCGAACGCCGGACTGTGACATGCCGTCGCGTTCACCGGACAGCAGCATAAAGGGGAGAGGGGTATCGCGCCCGGTCTTCGTTGCCGGCGTTGCTCCGTGACATTCCCTGGCCGCTGTACGTCAGTACCGCGAACCCACGGCCCGCCTGTGGGTTCACCGGTACATCGTTACGGCAATCTGTACCGTCCCGGGAGATAGAACGAGCCCTCGACCAGCTTCCCGCCGAGTTCGATCCCCTGCTCGCGGCCGACGGGTGATCGTCCCACGAGCGCAACGGACGACCGCCCTCTCGAGCTCTCGTCAGTTCGCGTCTCTGTCCCGTACGCTGATCAACACAGCGGCTATACACCCGGTCATGAGTCGTTCAACAGTCGGCTGCCGGGAGTGGCCTCGATACGGGTTCAGTCGGCCGTTCAGTCCACGAGACCGTTGACTGGACCATGGCCGGGAGTATAGATACCCATGGAATACGTATACGCAGCCCTCATCCTGCACGAGGCCGATGCCGAGGTTTCGGAGGAGAACGTAACCGACGTGCTCGAGGCCACGGGCATCGGCATTGACGAGCCCCGCGTCAAAGCGCTCGTCGCCGCACTCGAGGACGTCGACATCGAGGAGGCCGTCGCGGAGGCGGCCGTCGGCGCGCCGACAGCGGCCCCGATGCCAGAAGAGGCCGAGCCGGAAGAACCGGCGGAAGAAGCACCCGAAGAGGAGGAAGAGCCGGACGAAGAGGAAGAAGACGAAGAAGCGGCCGGCGAAGGACTGGGCGAGTTGTTCGGGTAGCTCCGCTCGAGGTCGACTGCCGGCTCGCGCTGCCCTACGTTTCTTACCGAACGGCGTAGAGAACGTCTCGTATGTCAGCAGACGGCGGCTGGATCGCGCTCTTCTCAGGTGGCAAGGAGTCCTCGTGGGCGCTCTATCGCGCGCTCGAGAGCGGCTGTGATGTCCGCCGTCTCGTGATCGTTACCCCGCAAGCGTCCTCCGGAATGTACCACGCACCCGCGACGTCGGTAGCCCGACTCGCCGCACGAAGCATCGGGATTCCCGTCGTCGACGCTGGCGTTCCGACCGTCGACGTCGAGCCACCGGATGTCGGCGGCGACCTCGCGGACGGCCGGGACGGTGACGCGTCGGTCGAACCGCTCGAGTCCGCGGTCGGGACGCTCGACGTCGAACTCGACGGTGGCGTGGCCGGAATACTCGTCGGCAGCGTCGAAAACGAGCTCCGGATCGATCGGCTCCGGTCGATCTGTGACGACGTCGGCTGTGACCTCCTCGCGCCGCTGTGGCGGGCGGAGCCGCGCGAACTCCTCGAGACGATGATCGACGCCGGCCTCGAGATCGTCGTCGTCGAGGTGACGGCACCGGGGTTCGACGAGTCCTGGCTCGGCCGTCGGCTGGATCGCGATGCGCTGGACGAGTTGGCAGAACTCCACCGCGAACGCGACGTCCACCTCCTCGGCGAAGGCGGCGAGTTCGAGACGATCGTCACCGACGGCCCACACATGTCCCGTCCCGTCGTCCTCGAGTTCGAACGGGAGTGGTACGACAACTGGGGGCGACTGCGAATCACCGACGCCAGACTCGACACGCATGCGCCGAAAACCGATCGAGGCTAGCCGAGGCTAGCTGCGCGGACGAGCATCGGATCAGCCGGTCTCAAGGCTGTCTTCGGCGACGAGAGGAACGAACCGCACCGCGCCGTGGGGCGTTCGCGTGACGTCGCCGCCGCGTTTCTCGAGCAGGTACAGCGTCTGTCGCTCGCCCGTCCCGGCCGGGGCGACCATCCGGCCGTCCTCGTCGAGTTGCTCGAGCAGTGGCTGGGGAACGTCTTCTCCCGCGGCAGTCACGTAGATCCGGTCGTACGGCGCGTGCTCCGGTAGGCCCTGCGCGCCGTCGCCGACGACGACCGTCACGTCGTCGTACCCCGCCCGGGCGAGGTTCTCGCGTGCCCACTCGGCGAGGTCGGCTCGCAGTTCGATCGAGTAAACGTGGTCGCCGCCGACGATCTCGGCCGTCACCGCGGCGTGATAGCCACTGCCCGTGCCGACCTCGAGCACGCGCTGTCCCGGTGCCAACTCGAGTAGCTCCGTCATATCCGCGACGAGATGCGGTGCAGTCACGACCTGCCCCTCGCCGATCTCGAGCGGGACGTCCCGGGTGGCTCGCTCGCGATCGGCCGGCCGGACGAACTCCTCCCGTGGCACCGTCCGCATCGCCGATGCGACCGCAGACGAACGGACGTATCCCTCCGCCCGCAGGTACTCGACGAGGCGGGCTCGGTCGTCGTCGCTTCCCATACGGCGTCGGTTACGACCTCGAGACGTATAGTCGAGTGAGTCGACCGAGACCGGTTCTTATACTGTCGGTCATACAGACGTGAACGCGACTCGCGACACCAGACACACGTTCACCGGCCGGCTCACCCGGACGCCAATTCACCGGTCCATGACCGACAGTATTAGTCACCCCGGACGAGCGATTCTGTCTCGGATGCCGTCCGTAACGCGCCGTCTCGAGTCTCCGTCAGCAGCCGTACGAACTGACCGGCGTTGGTCACGAGCTTGTTCTCCGCTTTCCGTAAGTGTTCCTCGAAGGTCGCTCGAGCGACGGTCGTCTCGTCTGCGAGTTCGACGATCGACGCTCCGCGTGGCTGGTCGTAGTAGCCAGCGTCCAGGGCGATCCGCAGGGCCTCGAGCTGGCGATCCGTGAGTCCGTCGAAGAGCCGATCGACCGAGATAAGTGAGCTGTGAGGGACCTGGCGCTCCTCGATCGAGGTCTTCGAGAGGACGTCGATCTCGCGGCTCTCGTCGAGTTCGGCTAGCAACGCGATGACGTCGCCCTCGTCGAAGCCGATCACGGTGTAGTGTTCCCAGCCGTTTCGGTAGACCGTCGGCGGCAGGTGCACGCAGTTGTGCCGTTCGAACGTCCGGACGATCGACTCCTCGATCGAACACGCACACGACTGGACGATCACGTGCAGGTCCGAGCCGTCGACCGAGGTGTGAAGGGCCGTCCCGAGTTCGTCGATCGCCTCGAGCAACTCGTCGTCGTCGACGTCCGGGGCGGTGATCTCGAGGATCTGGCAGTCCTGCAGAAACCATTCTCGAATCGACACGCCGGGAAACCGCTCGGAGAGTCCCCGGTAGGGACACTCGTGGCGGAGTTTGAAGGAGACTTCGTACATGCTCATAGGAACGACGACGGCTCTCCCCTCAATAACGGTGCCGGTCATAACTGGCACCGGTGATATGCCACCGCTCTCCCTATCGGGTACCGATGGCAGAAGTTACGCCGGAACCCGTCGCCGAACGACTCGAGCAGGGAGACGACGACTGCAGGGTGGTCGACATCCGCCACGAGACGGACTTCGGGGAGCGACACGTCCCCGGAAGCGAGAACGTCGACGTCGACGACGAACTGACGGACGATCCCGACGCGGCCCTCGAGGAACTCGAGGTGCTGCCGGAGGACGAGGAGATCGTCACCGTTTGTGCCAGCCGCTGTGCGGCCGAGTGATCCATGGGGAGCGAGTACACGCAAGGCATTCGCCCGAACTGGCGGCAGTTTACCCTTCAGATCTTTACGGTCTTTGCCGTCGGGCTCACGATGGGAGCCCAGCGAAACGTCGTCCCCATCATGGGCGAGGAGACCTTCGGCGTCGAGTCGCTTCTGGTGATCGGCTCGTTCGTCGTCAGCTTCGGGATCGTCAAGGCCGTGTTGAACCTCTACTCGGGGAAGTGGGCCGACGCCTATGGGCGCAAGCCGATCCTGATCGCGGGCTGGGTCGCGGCGGTTCCGATCCCCTTTATCCTGATCTTCGCACCGAGCTGGAGCTGGATCGCCGTCGGGAACGTGCTGCTGGGAATCAACCAGGGCGTCGCCTGGAGCATGAGCATGATCTCGAAGATCGAACTCGCCGGCCCCGACCAGCGCGGGCTGGCCGCGGGGCTCGACGAGGCCTTCGGCTACACCGGCGTCGCCGCGGGCGCGTGGCTCACTGGCGTGATCGCCGCCCAGTACAGCCTCCGGCCCGAACCGTTCTACTTCCTCGCGGCAGTGATCGTCGTCGCCCTGCTGATCGCAGTCGTCCTGATCAAGGAGACGCTGCCGTACGCGAAAGCCGAGGCCGCGACCGACGGCGGTGACGCCGAACCCGACGGCGGGAAGAGTGAAGCCGAGCTCCCCTTCACGGAGATCGTCAAGCGGGCGACCTACCGCGACCGGACGCTGTTTACCGCCGCACAGGCCGGCCACGTCGAGAACTTCGTCGACACGCTCGTCTGGATCGCGTTTCCGCTCTTTCTGGTCGCCCAGGGACTCGACGTCGCCCAGGTCGGGGTCGTCGTCGGCGTCCACAGCGCCGCGTACTTCCTGCAGGTTTACACCGGGCAGCTAAGCGATCGGATCGGGCGCAAACCCCCGATCGTCGCCGGCTTCTTCCTCGCCGGCGCGGGCGTGCTCGGCATGGTGCTCGTGGAGGGCTACTACCGCTGGATCCTCTTCTCGGCGCTGTCGGGCGTCGGGATGGCCTTGCACTACCCCAACCTGATCGCCGTCGCCAGCGACGCCGCCCACCCGCTGTGGCGCTCGACCGGGCTCGGCGTCTACCGGCTCTGGCGTGATCTGGGCTACGCCGTCGGGGCCATCCTCATCGGGCTCACCGTCGACCTGCTCACCATCGAGGCCGCCTTCTACGGCACCGCGATCGCGATGTTCCTCTCGGGCGGACTCGTCGTGGTCTGGATGGAAGAGACCCACCCCGACATCGGCACCTACGAGCCGCCGTCGACCGATCTCGAGGCGGACGCAGGCGATACCGTGACTGAAGATTAGGCTACTGGTTCCCACCCGAGGCTCGAGCCGGCACCGCCTTACTCGAGCAAATGCTCTCCGGTCATCTCGGGCGGCTGATCGACGTCGATCAACGAGAGCAGTGTCGGCGCAATGTCGGCTAACGTGCCACCCTCGCGGACGGTTCGACCACCGTCGGAGTACTGCTCCGACGAGGATCGCGACCCGTCGCCGGCTCGCTCACCACCGTCGGTCCCGTCGGGAGCCACGTAGACGAACGGGACGTCGTTGTAGGTGTGGGCCGTGTGCGGGTCGTCTTCGGTCCCCATGTCGTCGGCGTTGCCGTGATCCGCGGTGACGACGACGTGTGCGCCGGCGTCCTCGAGCGTCTCGAGGAGTCGACCCAGTTGCTCGTCGACGGCCTCGACGGCTGCGATGGCGGCCTCGTAGTCGCCGGTGTGGCCGACCATGTCGGGGTTGGCGTAGTTGAGGACGAGGACGTCGGGATCGTCGTGCTCGCGGGTCGTCTCTCCCCGCTCGCTTTGTCGAGACGCTCCCTCGGGTCGCGTCTCGCCCTCGACGATCTCGATCGCGGTGTCGGTCACTGCCGGTGCGCTCATCTCGGGTTGCTCGTCGTAGGTCGGCACGTCAGGGCTCTCGACGATCTCGCGAATCTCGCCGTCGAACTCGACCTCGCGCCCGCCGTTTAAGAAGTAAGTCACGTGGGCGTACTTCTCCGACTCGGCGATGCGCAACTGACTCTTGCCTGCATTCGCCAGCACCTCGCCGAGGGTGTTCGTCGGCTGGGTCGGCGGGAAGGCGACGGGCAGGTCGAAGGTCTTGTCGTACTGGGTCATCGTCACGACCTCGACGTCGGGCGGGTCGGTCTCGAACGCCCACTCCGGACGGATGTCTGCGAGCATCCGGGTCAGCTGGCGGGCGCGGTCGGATCGGAAGTTGAACCAGATCGCCGCGTCGCCATCTCGCAACGCGAGGTGGCTGCCAGCCGAGCGTTGCTCGGCGCTGTCGCCGTCCTCGAGTGCCGGCCGGTCCGTAATGAGCGTCGGCTCGACGAACTCGTCGGTGACGTCCCGGTCGTAGGAGTTCTCGACGGCTTCGACGGCCGACTCGGCGGTCCAGTCACCCTCGCGGTGGACGATCGCGTCGTAGGCTCGCTTCGTGCGCTCCCAGTTCTGATCGCGATCCATCGCGTAGTACCGGCCGGTCACGGTCGCAACGTGACCTGTCCCCACCGTCTCGATCACGTCCTCGAGGTCGGCGAGGTAGCCCGCACCGCCGGTCGGGGACGTATCGCGGCCGTCCATGAACGCGTGGGTGACCGCCTCGAGGCCGCGATCCGCGGCCATCCGGATCAGCGCGTGGAGGTGTTCGTGATCGGAGTGGACGCCGCCGTCGCTGACGAGGCCGAGAAAATGCACCTGGCCGCCCTCGTCCTCGGCGTGGTCGAACGCCGCGTCGATCGCGTCGTTCTCGTGGAACGAGCCGTCGGCGATCGCATCGGAGATGCGGGTGTACTCCTGGTAGACGACCCGACCGGCCCCGATGTTCAGGTGGCCGACCTCACTGTTTCCCATCTGGCCTTCCGGCAGACCGACGCGTCTGCCCGCGACCTCGAGTCGGCCCGCGGCTCCAACCTGCGAGAGCCGGTCGAAAACCGGCGTGTCGGCTGCCTCGACTGCGTCTCTGCCGTCGTGGTCTCCGAGTCCCCAGCCGTCGAGAATGACGAGTGCCGCGTCCATGCGCGTGGGGTCACGCCGGCGTCGTAACTACCTGTCGTTCCCCGCCGGAACGGGGGTTCAGTCGTCGTCGGCCTCGAGGAGGGACGCGTCGCGTCGGCCGTCGCCCTCCTCGACCGTCGCTCGAGAGACCGCCCCGAGGACGCTCTCGGGCGTCGACACGACTGCGGTTCGCCGGAGACGCTCGTAACGTCGTCTCGCCTCCGTGCCGGCGTGGTTGCGCCGCGTGAACGGCTCGGTTTCGACGACGACGAGCGAGCCAGCGTCTGCCAGCGACTCGAGGACGAGCTGGTTGCCCGCACTCACCGCGAGGTCGGCGATGACGGTGACGTCGGCGGCCTCGAGACGGGACTCGAGTTCCTCGCGGACGGTTCCGGAAAGCGGTGTGTACGGGTCGACGGCGAGTCGATCGACCGCGAGGGTTCGGACGGTTTCGGCGGCGACGTCGTCGCTCGAGACGGGACCGACGGAGACGTCGACGCCGGCTGCATCGAGACGGGCGACGACGCTGGCGGCGGTCGAGCCACGACCGAGAACGTGGACGCGACCGGGCGACTCCACGTCCGCGACGGGAGACGACAGTGCGGTGATCGTCTGCGTTCCCGTGACCGGGTTCGTCGTTACGGCCGCGGTCGCGTCGAACGCCTGCCCAACGGCGTCGGCAGTCAGGACCTCCTCGGGCGGACCACAGGAGAGCACCGCGCCGTCGGCGAGGACGATCAGCCGGTCGCAGTACCGGGCGGCGAGGTCCAGATCGTGGATCGCGGCGACGGCGGTTTTCCCGTCGGCGACGAGGTCGGCGACGTGCTCGAGCGTCTCGACGGCGTGAGAGACGTCGAGACTCGCGGTCGGCTCGTCGAGCAAGACGACGGGCGTGTCCTGGGCGATAGCCCGCGCGAGCAGGACTCGCTGTCGTTCGCCGCCGCTGACCTCGTCGATCGAGCGGTCGGCGAACTCGAGCGTGTGGGTACGCTCGAGGGCGTGGTCGACGAGCTCGCGATCTTCGCGGGTCGGCGGTGAGAACCGCGATCGGTGGGGGGTCCGTCCCATCTCGACGACGTCGCGGACGTCGAACGAAAACGAGAGGTGGGTGTCCTGGGGGACGACGGAGACGAGCCGGCTCGAGGCTTTCGAAGAGAGCGCGTGGACGTCGTGGCCGTCGATCTCGACGCGACCGGTGTCGGGGGCAAGGACGCCGCTCGTGGCCTGCAAGAGCGTGGTCTTGCCGGCTCCGTTCGGACCGACGAGGCCGACGAGTTCGCCCCGGTCGATCGAGACATCGACGTCCTCGAGGACGGGAACGTCGCCGTATCCCACCGAGAGCGAGTCGATTTCGATCACAGCGCGTGCACCTCCCTGCGGGTGAGCAAGTAAAGAAAGAAGGGCGCGCCGAGTGCGGCGGTGACGATGCCGACGGGAACCTCGGCGGGACCGGCCCGGGCGAGCGTGTCGGTGGCGACGAGAAAGGAGGCCCCGGCGAGTGCACTCGTCGGCAACAGGATGCGGTGGTCGGGACCGACGATCAGGCGCATGATGTGGGGGACGACGAGCCCGACGAAGCCGATGACGCCGGCGACGGCGACGCCGGCGGCGGTGACGAGACTCGCGACCGCGAGCAAGAGCAGTTTCGTCCGCTCGACCTCGACGCCGAGGTGGTGGGCGTCTGCCTCCCCGAGTAAGAGAACGTTCATCTCGCGGGTGAACGCACCGAGGATCGCCACGCCGGCGAGGGTAAACGGGAGGGCAAAGCCGACGTCGCCCCACGTGCTGTTGTTGAGATGTCCCATCATCCAGACGACGGCCTGGCGCAGGCTGTCGCCGCTGTGGACGAGCATGTAGGAGATCATCGCGCTGAGAAACGCCTGGACGGCGACGCCTGCCAGCAGCAACGTCGCGACCGGCGTGCGTCCGCCCTCGGTCGCGATAGCATAGACCAGGAAGGCGGTCGCGAGCGCGCCGACGAACGCAGAGAGGTGAAGTCCCCCGAACGGAACCAGGGCGGGAAAGGCGATGGCGGCGACGGCACCCGCGGCGGCACCGGTCGAGACGCCGATGATCGACGGGTCAGCAAGCGGGTTCCGGAAAAAGCCCTGCATCACTGTCCCCGCCGCGGCGAGTGAAAATCCGACCGTCGCCGCCAGGGCGATCCGTGGGAGACGGACGTCCGCGACGATGATCTGGTGACTCTCGGGAACCGCGAACGAAAAGACGGTCGTGTACTCGAGTGTCGGCACAGGCACTACCCAGCCGACGACGGGCACCGACGCCGTTCCGGCGGCGATCCCGGTCGGAACGACGACGACGTTGAGCGTCGCCATCGCGACCGTCACGGGGTCGACCCGGACCGGACCGATCGCCGCACTGACGACGACGACGCCGGCGAGGAGCGTGATCAACCCCGCCGACCACGCGACGATACGGGTCGGTCGTTCCATGCCCAGCAACCACGATTGCTTTAGGCAAATATTTGTTGAAGTGGCGCTGAGGACTCAAGCGATGCGAAAACCACTGATCGCCCTGATCGCGACGCTGGTCGTCGTCGCCACCCTCACACCCGCGGCGGCCGCCCACGACGCTACCCCGTCAGCCGGCGACGTCGAGTGTGAGTACCCGCTTGAACTCACCGACGGAACCGGCGAGACGGTGGCACTCGAGGAGCCGCCCGAACGTGTCGTGGCGCTGATGCCGAGCGACGCCCGGACGGCGTTCGAGATCGGTGCCGAGGACGTCGTCGTCGGGATGCCGATCACCGACGCGACCGCCGACCTCGCAGTCGGCGACCGCACCGACGTCACCGAGGACGACGGCTTCACGACCGACGTCGAGACCGTCGTCGGACTCGAGCCGGACGTCGTCGTTGCCGGCAGTGCGGCCAGCGAAGACGAGATCGACCAGCTCCGTGATCTCGGGCTCACCGTCTACCACTTCGACGAGGCCGAGTCCCTCGAGGACGTCGTCGAGAACGTGGCAATCACCGGACAGCTGACTGGCGACTGTGCGGGTGCCACGGAGACGGCCGAGTGGATGGACGACCGGTTCGACCTGCTCGAGTCCGCCGTCGAAGACGAGGATCACCCGCTGGCGTACTACCCGATGGGTGGTGGCTTCACGGCGGGCACCGAGACGTTCCAGCACGAGGTCATGACGACTGCCGGCCTCGAGAACGTGGCCAGCCACGCGGGAATCGAGGGCTGGGAGCCGATCAGCGAGGAAGTCGTCGTCGAGGAAGACCCCGAGTGGATCGTCTACGGCGACGGCTTCGACGAGCCACAGGTCTCGGAGGCCGTCCACGAGACGACCGCCTCCCAGGAGGAGAACGTCGTCGCGGTGGACGATAACGACTTCAGCCAGCCCGGCCCGAACGTCGTCTTCGCCGTCGAGGAGATCCTCGAGGCCGTCCATCCGGACGCCTACGACGAGATCAGCGACGACCTCGCGGCCCTCGACGCCGACTACGAGAGCGACGAGTCCGACGAGTCCGACGAGGCGGGCGACGCTGACGACGCTGACGACACGACGGACGATCCGGTCCCTGGCTTTGCCGTCCCGGCCGCGGTCGCTGCCCTGCTCGCGGTCGTCGCCGTCCTGGCGCGGCGTCGGTGACGCGACCGCGATCGAGCGTCACGTTTTGAAAAGCGTTTACTCGCCTGACCGCACAGGTCGAGGCATGGTCGAGAACGTCATCTGGCCCGCCTATCTCGATTCGGAGCTCTCGCGGGCCGAGGGTCGGCGGGTGCCCGAGGACCTGGCAGTCGAGGAACCGACGGTCGACGAAATCGCCAAAGCCGTCCAGCAGATCGGTTACGACGCCACGATCGAACGCGAGAAGTCCTACTCCAGAGAGCCCTGGCGAGAGCGGGGCCGGGTCGTCGTCCGCGGGTCCGAGGACTCGAAAAACGACCTCGTCCAGGCAGTCGCGGCCTACGTCGTCGCGATGCGAGAGTGATGTACCGAGTCGGCGAAGTCGTCCGGACCGCACAGGGACTTGCCGTCGTGCGATCACCGGACGCCGAACACGCGGAGATCGGGACCGAAGTTCTCGACGACGAACTCACAGACGTCGGTCGCGTCGTCGACGTCTTCGGTCCCGTCGAGCAGCCCTACCTCGCGGTGACGCCCGAAGCGGACGTCCACCTCCCGGGGCTGGTCGGTCGGGTGCTGTACGCACGCTGAGTGTCACTGTCTGTCGTTCGATCCGAGAGCGCAACACCAATACGGGCGGGCCGACAACCCCGCGCCATGAACGATCGGATCCGGATCACTGCTGCCGTTTTCGTGACGGTCTGTCTCTTTCTCGGCGTCCAACTCGGTGCGCTCGCCCTCGTCGAACCCTTTCACGAGGCCGGCCACCAGGCCGTCGAGGATCCGGAGGACCCGACGAACAGCCTCGTCTACTTCGCGATCATCCTCGTCGCGACCGGGTTCATGCTCGCGGCGTTTCGATACGACGCCCAGTGGCTGGTTCGCGCGCTGATCGTCGCCGTCAGCGTGATGCTCGCGTGGTTCGTCTTCGCCGAACTCGTCCCGCCGGTCGCGACGGCCGGCGGCGTGAACCTCCTCGCCGCCGTCGGAGCGCTCGCCGTCGGCGCTGCGTTACTCGTCTATCCCGAGTGGTACGTCATCGACCTCTCGGGCGTGTTGATGGGAGCCGGCGCGGCCGGCCTGTTCGGTATCAGCTTCGGGCTTCTCCCAGCCATCCTGTTGCTCGCCGTCCTCGCAATCTACGACGCCATCAGCGTCTACAAGACCGAGCACATGCTCGACCTGGCCGAGGGCGTGATGGACCTCCGGATCCCGGTCGTGCTGGTCGTCCCGACGACGCTTTCGTACTCGTATCTCGCCGCGGGCACCGCAGAGACCCTCGAGGACGAAGCTAAAACCGAATCCGAATCCGAATCCGAACCCGAGCCCGAAGCCGACGGCGGGGACGCCACAGACGGCGACCTTGAGCGCGACGCGTTGTTCATCGGACTCGGCGATGCGGTGATCCCGTCGATCCTGGTCGCGAGCGCGGCGTACTTCCTCGATACGGCGACGATCGACGTGCCGATGATCGTGCTCAACGTTCCAGCACTCGGCGCGATCGCCGGCACCATCGCGGGCCTGCTGGTGCTCATGTACATGGTCTTACAGGGGCGAGCCCACGCCGGGCTTCCCTTGCTCAACGGCGGTGCGATCGGCGGCTACCTTCTCGCCGCACTCGCAAGCGGCGTCTCGATTTCGGCGGCGCTCGGATTCTGATCAGCCGTCGTGCTCGAGTCCCTCGATCAGCGTCGTCACGCGATCGTCTTCCTCGGGCACGTAGTCGGGGTAGATGCCGACGAGGACGAGGTGGTCGTCGCCGTGTTTTGCCGTCGCGATATCGATCAGGACGTCCATCGCGGTCGGATCGATCTCCTCGGGGAGCGTGTCGTCGACGAGCGGACGGATCCCGAGCGAGGCCGTCTCCGTGTCGACGAGTTCCGCCTGCCCCTCGTAGGTCGTGACAGACACCGTCGTTCCGAGGGTCTCGACCTCGCGGTCGTCGACGCGATCGCCGATGGAAAGCGCCGCATACTGCCCCTGAATCATCTCGGCGATCTCGTCGTTTTCCATCTCCTCGAGTGGATTGAAGTCCTGGCCGGCCACGCCGACCTCGGGCGAGGCGATCGTCGCGAAGACCCCCGCCTCGAGCGGGTCCAGTCCGGGCAGTTCGATCGTTCGGTAGTACTCGCTCGCGTAGTTCGTCACCTCGACCGTCTCGCCGGCGAACTCCCGTTCCTCGACGAGTTCCTCGGTCCCGCCGTCGTCGTAGCCCGCCTCCTCGAGGGCGTCGGCCGAGACGGTGGCGGGACTTGCGGCAAAGGTCGTCATCTCATCGAGCAGGCCGCCGAGACAGCCGGCGGCGGAGACGGTGCTACCGGTCGCGATCGCACCGAGGAATCGTCGTCGGTTCATGGTCGATTCGAACGGTCAGACCGTCATAAGTCTCGTGTGTCGACCTCGAGAGCGGAGACGCACGACGCGACTACGGCAGCCGGTAGGTCGGCCCCTCGTCGGTGTCCTGGACTTCGATACCGAGTGCCTCGAGTTCGTCGCGCAACTCGTCGGCTCGCTCGTAGTTGCCTGCCTCCCGTTCGGCCTCGCGCACCTCGAGGACGAGTTCGACCACGTCGCCCGCGAGGGCGGCCTCGCCGTCGGTGTCGCCGGTGAACGAGAGGCCGAGCACCTCGCCCAGCTCCTCGAGGGTTTCGACGCCGCGTCGGAGGCCCCGATAGTCGTACGTCTCGCGGTCCTGGCAGTGACTGTTGAGCGCGCTCGCGGCCTCGAGCAGCGCGGACTGGGCCTTCCGGGTGTTGAAGTCGTCGTTCATCGCCTCGCGGAACGTCTCGCGGGCGTCGTCGACGACCGTCCGGAGGTCGTCGTCCTCGGCGTTCGTCCGGGCGTCTGGCGAGTCGAGCGCCGCGACGGCGCGTTCGTGGGCGCGCTCGAGGCGTTCCCAGCGCTGGCCGGCCTCGTCGATCGCCGCCTCGCTGTAGACCTGGGCGCTGTTGTACGAGCCGGCGGTGAGGAAGGTCCGGAGGACGTTCGTCCCCCAGCGGTCGACGGCCTCGGAGACGGTGACGAAGTTGCCCAGGCTCGAGGACATCTTCTCTTCGTCCATCTGGAACAGCTCGCAGTGGAGCCAGTAGCGGGCAAAGCGCTGCCCGGTCGCGGCCTCGGACTGGGCGATCTCGTTTTCGTGGTGGGGAAAGACGAGGTCTCGACCGCCGACGTGGAGATCGAGCGTCTCCCCGAGGTGGGTCGTGCTCATCGCCGAGCACTCGATGTGCCAGCCGGGCCGGCCCTCTCCCCAGGGGGAGTCCCAGGTCTGTCCCTCTGGTGGTCGCTCCCAGACCTCGCGGTCGCTGTGTTCCCGGACCGCGTCCGGGTCGACGCCGCCGGCTTTCCACAGCGCGAAGTCGGCCGGGTTGTGCTTCTCGGTGCGTTCGTCGGGATCGCCCTGGGACTCGATCTCCTCGAGATCCTGGTTCGAGAGTTCGCCGTACTCCTCGAAGGCCGTCACGTCGAAGTAGACCGAGCCGTTCGATTCGTAGGCGTACCCTTTCTCGATCAACGTCTCTACGAGGTCGATAATTTCGGGCACGTGCTCTGAGACGCGGGGGTAGACCTCCGCCCGGCGGAGATTCAGCGCACGCATGTCCGCGAGGGTGCGCTCGATGTAGTTGCGGGCGACGTCGGCCTCGCTGTCGCCATCCTCGCCGACGCGGGCGACGATCTTCTCGTTGACGTCCGTGAAGTTCTCGACGTGGCGGACCGAGTAGCCCAGATACTCGAGCCAGCGATGCATCACGTCCACGTGGACCCACGACCGGGCGTGGCCCAGGTGGGGCGGATCCGAGACCGTCAGGCCACAGTAGTAGAGGGAGACGTCGTCGGGGTCCCGTGGCTCGAACGGCTCTTTCTCGCCCGTCAACGTGTTCGTCACGTGCAGGGTCATTGCTCGCTTGTACCCACGGCCGGATGTTAAACCGTTGGTTGCGAACCGAGCCCAGACGGGGCAGCCCCGATCACGACGGCGACGTTGGAACGTCCTCGAGTGCCCCCTCGACCGCCCGGACGGCGTTCGCCCCCTCGAGTCGATCGACGACGACGACCATCGTCTCACTGCCGACGCCCGCCGCTGCGACGGCGACGCCCTCGAGCGCGAGCGTCTCGAGCACCGTCGCGAGCGCGGCGGCGTCGACCGGGCCATCCGCGAGGATCGCGGTGGCGTCTCCATCTGCAGGGCCGAGTGCCGTCCCGCCGACGGAGAGGAAGGCGTCCGCGGGGTCGTCGACTGGACCGACCCCGCGTTGCATCGTCACGCGGGCGTCGCGTGCCGTCGTCTCGTACTCGGGTAGCTCCGCGGCGTATCGCCGGAGCGCGGTGGCGACTGCTTCGGTTTCACCCTCGACGTCGAGGAACCTGGCCGCAGCGGTGTGGTTGACGACGCCGGCGCGAAGCGCCGCGACGAGAAACGGATGTTCGGCGACGCGGCGGCGCGTCTCGGCTGCGAGTGACATGTCGACGCGAGTGACCGCCGACGACATAAACGCGACGGTCGCCCGACCGGACCGCGGCGTTTTTGCCTCGAGAGCCCAACGCTTGCGGTATGAAGCCAGCAGACGTCGAGGAACTCATCGAGGCCGAACTCGAGGACGCAGACGCGACCGTCCGACGCGCTCGCGGGAAACACGACGACGACCACCTCGCTGCGACGGTCGTCTCGCCGGCCTTCGAGGGGGTCGGACTGGTCCAGCAACACGAACTCGTCTACGACGCCCTCGACGGACACATGACGACAGACATTCACGCCCTCGAGCTGTCGACGTACACGCCCGAGGAGTACGAGGAACACGCCTAGGCCGTGGCCTGCGTTCGACCTCCGGCGTCGGCCCCGAGACCGAACGCCGTGAACCGTGGATTTATCGTTCGTTCCTGATACGATTTAGGTATGGAACCTCTCAATCCTCGGATCAGACTTCTCTGGATCGCACAGGCAGTCCTCGGTGCGATCGCTCTCGGCGTGTTGCTCGTGGCTATCGGCCGACAGCTCTATGACCTCCCGACGGCCGTCCCCGTCGGAGTCGCGGCTCTCGCGTTGCTTCTCGGCGTCCTCTACGCCGTCCGGCGCTACCAGCGATGGGGATTCGAACTCGAGGACGACGCCCTCTATCTCGAGCGTGGCGTCGTCACGTTCGTCGAGACCGCCGTCCCCTTCGTTCGCGTCCAGCACGTCGACACCCAGTTCGGACCCATAGAGCGAGCGCTCGGTCTCTCGAGCGTCGTCGTCTACACGGCCGGCTCGCGAAACGCCGACGTCCGCGTGCCGGGGCTGACGCCGGGTCGTGCCAGAGAGCTCCAGGACACCCTCCGTGACCTCGCCGTCGAGAGCGAGGGCGACGACGCCGTATGAACCGGTTGCATCCGCTAAGCGCCGCGATGATGGCGTTCGGTCGCGGCGTGAGCGGGGCGTTTCTCGCGTTCGTCCTCCTGACCGTGCTGGCGGCCGTCTTCGAGGCCGTCCGAACCGGCTGGGCGACGTTGCTCGTGCCGATCGGCTTCGCGATCGGATTCGCCTACGGGGTCGCCTACTACTATCGGTTCGGGTACGAACTCACCGACGACACGTTCGACATCGCCTCCGGGGTTGTCGCTCGTCGCGACCGGGAGATTCCGTTCCGTCGCGTCCAGAACGTCGACGTCAGACAGGGCGTCGTCTATCGGCTGTTCGGCCTCGCCGTCGTGAACGTCGAGACCGCCGGTGGCGGCGACACCGAGGCCGTCCTCAACTTCGTCGGCGAAGACGAGGCAAAGCGTCTCCAGCGAGAGATCCGGCGTCGAACCGCCGAGTCGAAAGCGAACCGACGCGAGAGAACAGACGCCGACGACGAGAGGGCGGCCGTCGAGGAACCACCCGCCGATACTGCCGTCGACGGCGAACCCGAGGCCAGCGTCGACGACCGCCGGGACGTCCCCCCCGAGGACGAACCCGTCGGCGAACCGGAGGCAGACGCCCGGTGGGACGACCATCGGCCGACGACGCTGTTCGCACTCGAGGCGCGGGCGTTGTTGCTCTACTCGCTCGCCTCGTTTCGGATCGCCGCCGCGGCGGGCGTGCTCTTTCTCGCCTTTCTCGTCGGAGACGTGGCGCTCGAGTTCCTCGTCACCGTCGCCCAGCCCGTCGGCGGCCCGGAGACGATCGAGGCGGGTACCCCCCGAAGTTACGCGATCCTGACGCTCGTCTCGCTCGTCCACGGGCTCGTGCTCACGTACCTGCTCGGAGCGGGGTACACGTTCGTCAGCTACTACGACTTCACGCTCGGTCGCGTCGGCGACGATCTCGTCTACGAGCGCGGGCTCTTACAGAGTTACAGCGGCTCGGTTCCAGTCGAGAAGGTCCAATCAGTGACCGTGACGGACAACCCGCTCCAGCGACTGATCGGCTACGCCGGACTGTGGGTCGAGACCGCAGGCTACGGTCCCGACAGCGGAAGCGGGAGTCAGTCGGCCGTCCCGCTGGCCAGGCGCGGGCGGGTTTACGGCTTCGCCGAACGGTTCACCGGCCTCGAGCGACCGACCTTTTCGCGGCCGACGACCGTCGCCCGGCGGCGGTACCTCGCCCGGTACTCGATCGTCGCCGCCGTGATCGTCGCCGCCGCCTACGGTATCACGCGGGTCACCGTCCTTGAGAGCTGGTTCTACGCCGCGGTCGTCTTCCTCGCAGTGCCGCCGGCCGCACACCTCCGGTGGGTGAACCTCGGCTACTACGTCGGCGAGGACCACCTCGTGATCCGGGCGGGCTTCTGGAAGCGCCAGACGACGGTGATCCCCTACTACCGCGTCCAGACGGTCAACACCCGTCGATCGATCTTCCAGCGACGGCTCGGGCTCGCCTCGCTGGTCGTCGACACCGCCAGTTCCCAGACGTTTTTCCGGGGGACGCCGACGATCTACGACGTCGACCTCGAGGTCGCCCGCGGAATGCACGAGGAGTCACGCGACCGGTTGCAGGTGGCGCTTCGCGACCGAGCCGAGTCGGATTCAGACGGCAGGATCGAGTTCGCCTGATCGACCGGGTACCGTCGCGTTTCGGTGGCTTTTACCTCGCCGGCAGTGACCTCTCGCGTATGGCAGACGACGAATACCGAATCGAGGAGGACAGTTTGGGCGAGATGCAGGTGCCGGCAGACGCCTACTGGGGAGCCCAGACCCAGCGCGCGATCGGGAATTTTCCCATCTCGGGGATCACGTTCGGTCGTCGGTTCGTTCGCGCACTGGGCGTCGTGAAAAAGGGCGCAGCACAGGCCAACCGCGATCTCGGCCTGATCGACGAGGACGTCGCCGAGGCGATCGTCGCCGCCGCAGACGAGGTCATCGCCGGCGAACACGACGACCAGTTCCCCGTCGACGTCTTCCAGACCGGCTCGGGGACGTCCTCGAACATGAATGCAAACGAGGTCATCGCCAACCGCGCCGCCGAGATCATGGGCGCGGAGATCGGCGACCGCGTCGTCCACCCCAACGACCACGTCAACTACGGCCAGTCGAGCAACGACGTCATCCCGACCGCGATGCACGTCGCCGCCTTAGAGGCCGTCGAGAAAGACGTCACGCCCGCCCTCGAGACGCTTCGCAAGGCCCTCGAGGCGAAAGAAGACGAGTTCGCAGACGTCGTCAAGACCGGTCGCACCCACCTGCAGGACGCGACACCGGTCACGCTGGGCCAGGAGTTCGGTGGCTATCGCACCCAGATCGGGAAGGGCCTCGATCGCGTCGATTCGGTGCGCGATCACCTCGGCGAACTCGCCCTGGGCGGCACCGCGACCGGCACCGGCCTGAACACCCACCCCGAGTTCCCCGGACTCGCCGCGGAGTACATAAGCGAGGAAACGGGTGTCGACTTCCGCGAGGCCGACGACCACTTCGAGGCACAGGCCGCCCACGACGCGATGAGCGAGGCCCACGGTGCCCTGCGCGTGGTGGCGGGCTCGCTGAACAAGATCGCGAACGACCTGCGCCTGCTCGCCTCCGGGCCGCGCAACGGCCTCGGCGAGATCGAACAGCCCGAGAACCAGCCCGGTTCCTCGATCATGCCCGGCAAGATCAACCCCGTGATCGCCGAGGCGGTCAACCAGGTCCACAAGCAGGTCGTCGGCAACGACGCCGCCGTCTCCGCCGGCGCTGCCGAGGGACAGATCGACCTCAACCTCTACAAGCCCGTGCTGGCTCACAACTTCCTCGAGTCCGCCGAACTGATCGTGAACTCGAGTGAGGTCTTCGCCGAGCGCTTTATCGACCCGCTCGAGGCAAACGAGGAGTACTGCACAGAGCGCGTTGCGGAGTCGATGGCGATGGCCACCTCGCTGAACGTCCACATCGGCTACGACAAGGCGAGCGAGGTCGCAAAGACCGCCCTGAAAGAGGACAAGACGGTCCGGGAGGTCGTCCTCGAGAAGGGCTACCTCGACGAAGACGAGGCCGACGAGGTGCTCGACCCCGCGAAGATGACCGAACGGGGAATCCTCGGGCAGGATCACTGATACTGCCGGACGTACGTCGTGAACGATTCTCGCCGTCTCGGGGTGGCGAGAATCTTCACACAGTTACGTCCGACGGTATGACCCGCGACCTCGGACTCGCGTCGGCGTCACACTCGAGTCAACTCCTTGTCGTGTCTGGTTTGGATAATTTCCGTGCTAGCAGCGACCGTGTCGAACGAGACCGTATCGACATGACGAGGTTTGGAGTACTCGAAATCGAGTAGTATTCGATCGTGACACGTCTTTCTTCATGAGCCGTCGTCCGAAAATCCGCACAGAAAGGCTGTATCACGGCATATACGGTGGAATAAAAGAACCCAAGAAGTTTTGAGGGAGGATGTCGTCGGACGAAATATGCACACCTGTCCTAACTGCAAACAGTCGTTTCAGACGGAGCTTGCCCTCGAGCTACACCTCGACACCTGCGCTGAGGGTCAGCTGTTCTGTCAAGTATGTGGTGATAGATTCCGAGAACGAGAGGCGACGGAAGACGGCTGGCACTATCGGTGTCCGAACGAGGACTGCGACGGCGACGGACTCCAGGAGGACCTGATCAACGTCGCGGACGTCCGAACGGTCCAGCACTGAACGGATCGACACCGGCGTCGAAGCGCCTCGAGTCCGGCGACAATACTTAGGGCACGGCGGATGTCGCCGGGATATGGACGAACTGATCGAAGCTGCACGGGCGATCCAAGATTCCGCACACGCCCCGTACTCCGGCTATCGCGTCGGCGCTGCCCTCGAGACCGACTCTGGAGACGTGTTCGTCGGCTGCAACCTCGAGAACGCAAACTACAGCAACAGTCTCCACGCGGAGGAGGTCGCGATCGCCGACGCGGTCAAAAACGGCCATCGCGAATTCACCCGGATTGCCGTGAGCTCGAGCCGTCGCGACGGCGTCACGCCCTGTGGAATGTGTCGCCAGACGCTCGCCGAGTTCTGTGACGACGACCTCCGAATTCTCTGTGACCGCGGCGACGATGTCCGCGAGTACACGCTTGGCGAACTGCTCCCCGACGCGATCTCGGAAGCGACGCTGTCGACGTGACGTGATCGGCTGTAGGTGACGTCTGGATACGGGTAGTTTTGCCTGTTTCTCACAATTTGATTATTTCGGATAGTGAACTGGCGGCCGGGCTGGGCGCGAAACCACCACCTACCGTCTTCCCAGCCCGGAAAACCGTTCGAAACTACGCGTCGTCGCCGAGCATCCGGTATCGGATCACGAGATAGACGACGACGAGCGCGAAGGTGACCGCGTAGAGGACGGAACCGATCGAGAGCGCATACAGGAGTGCACCGACGTTGAGGACGATACCGAGCAGGTACACCGGTTTCAGGCTCACGGTGTTCACTCGCGATCACCTCCCCCGGGAGTGGCCACCGGGTTCGATGGTATGTCGTCGGTTCGCTCGTCGCCGCGTGCAACAGGCGACGGATCGGTGTCGGCAGACGCGTTGTCTCTCACGGGCGAGCCTTTCGTGCCAGCGGTCAACAGTGTTGCGCTGTCGATCCGGGTGAGACGCAAGCGGTCCCCCGTCCGGCACGCGCCGCCCGGGATTATTTGGCCCCGTCCAATGTGGGTCGACGCATGACCGACGTCGCCATCACCGGCGCGACCGGGAACGTCGGCCGCGAGGCGATCGCGGCACTCCCCGAGCACGACCTATCGCTGTTCTCTCACAGCGACGCCGACGAACTCGAGACCGAACCCTTCGACGTCCAGGATCGGGAGGCGTTCGTCGCTGCACTGGAGGGGATAGATGTCCTCGTTCATCTCGCGGCGAACCCCTCGCCGACGGCCGAGTGGGACGCGGTTTCGGGACCGAACGTCGAAGGGACGTACAACGCCTACGAGGCGGCCCTCGAAAACGACCTCGAGCGGGTGGTGTTCGCGAGTTCGAATCACGCAGTCAACATGGGAAACGTGACCTCGCCGGTTCGCCCGGAAACGACCGGCGACGATCCCGACCCCGTCAGGCCGGACGAGCCACCACGACCCGACACCTACTACGGCGTCACGAAGGTCCTCGGCGAGGCGATGGGCTACTACTACGCCCGGCGACACGGCCTCGAGGTCGTGAACCTGCGGATCGGCTGGCTCCTCTCCCGCGAGGATCTCCGGACGGCGTGTGCCGAACGGGACGGCCCCGGCAGGCGCTACGCGCGTGCGATGTGGCTCAGTCCCGAGGACTGTCGGCGGGCCATCCACGCCGCCGTGACGGCGACGCTCGAGGAGACGCCCGTCACCGCTCACGCCATCTCGAACAACAGCGATCGGTTCCTCTCGCTGACCGAGACATCGCTTGCGATCGGCTATCATCCACAGGACGACTCGGCGGCGGTGTTCGACGGAGACGGAACCGACGGGAACCGCGACGGACTCGACTCACCCTAACAGCGCCGCTTGACAGTCTTCGTGGCTGTTTTCCGGAGCAAAGTAAAATATCGTCCCCTTCGTATCGTCTCGTATGACCGGTACCGTTACCGACCCGACGCCGTACAAACCGACGGCAGAGATGTCCGTCTTCGGGTACGTGATCGCGATCGGGATCGCGATAGTGTTGTTTCCGTTGCTGCCGGCCCTGTTCGTGTTGTGGCTCGTCGTTCGCCTGTTCGGCCGCGACCGGAGCCGTGAGGCAGGTCGCGAACGAGAACGATCGGAATCGTAGCCGGCCGCTCCCAGTTCCCACGGTGATCGGTGCCGGCGCACGGGCCTGCGGGTAGACGAAGGCGATTTAGGCACCCGGCCGCTTTCTTCGGTAATGAGTCACCCAACGCCCGACGTCTACGAGCAGGGCAAGGGCATGGACGCCCACAATCAGGTCATGCGCGAGATTCGCTCGCGCAAGGAGGCCAGCTACGACCCCCACGAGCCGACTCGCGTCTGGCTCGACGAGGACAACACGCCCGGCGGCGTCAAACGGAGCCTGACGATCATCCTCAATACCGGCGGCTGTCGCTGGGCTCGTGCCGGCGGCTGTACGATGTGTGGCTACGTCGCAGAAAGCGTCGACGGCGGCTCGGTCTCTCACGAGGCCCTGATGGACCAGATCGACGTCTGTCTCTCCTACGAAGCCGAGAACGCCGACGAGCCCGCCCCGCTGATCAAGATCTACACCTCCGGCTCGTTCCTCGACGAGCGCGAGGTCGGTGCCGAGACCCGCGAGGCGATCGCCGACACATTCGCCGACCGCGAACGGATCGTCCTCGAGTCGCTGCCCGACTTCGTCGACCGGGAGAAACTCGCCGACTTCACCGACCGCGGGATCGACACGGACGTCGCGATCGGCCTCGAGACCGCCACCGACCGGGTCCGTCACGACTGTGTGAACAAGTACTTCGACTTCGCGGACTTCGAAGACGCCTGCAGCGAGGCCATCGCCGCCGGCGAGGTCGGCGACGCCGAGGCGGGCGTGAAAGCCTACCTGTTGATGAAACCGCCGTTTCTCTCGGAATCGGAGGCCGTCGCCGATATGATCGCCTCGATCGAACGCTGTGGCGACGTCTCCGGCTGTCACACCGTCTCGATGAACCCGTGTAACGTCCAGCGATACACTATGGTCGACGAACTCTACTTCAACGGCGGCTACCGTCCGCCGTGGCTCTGGTCGGTCGCACACGTCCTCGAGGAGACCGCGGAGACGGACGCCATCGTCGTCTCCGATCCCGTCGGCCACGGCTCCGACCGGGGCCCACACAACTGCAAGGAGTGTGACGACCTCGTCCAGAAGGCGATCACGGACTTCGACCTCCGGCAGGATCCGACCGTCTTCGAGCAGGTCTCCTGTGACTGCGAGCGGACCTGGGAAGCCGTGATGGACCTCGAGCGAAGTTACAACGTGCCGCTGGCTCGTTGACGACCACCGCACAACGCTCGAACACACACGACGGTTCGGTCGCGTTCTTCGACCGCCCCACAGCTTTTGCCGTCCGCCGTAGACGACACCGACATGCACACACCGGACGACGGCGGACACGACGTCGGCGAACCCAGCGAGCAGTGGCGCGAGTACCGGGGCGCGCCGACGGGGACCGACCGCGAGTGTGCGGGCTGGCGACAGGAGGCCGCCTTCCGCCTGCTGAACAACAACCTCGATCCCGACGTCGCAGAAGACCCGGAAAATCTCGTCGTCTACGGCGGGACAGGCCGGGCCGCCCGCTCGTGGGACGCCTACGACGCGATCTGTGACGAACTCCGCGACCTCGAGAACGACGAGACGCTGCTCGTTCAAAGCGGCAAGCCGGTCGGTCGGTTTCACACCCACGAGCGCGCTCCGCGCGTGCTGATCGCGAACTCGAACCTCGTCGGCACGTGGGACGACTGGAACCACTTCCACGACCTCGAGGCGAAAGGTCTGATCATGTACGGCCAGATGACCGCGGGCTCGTGGGCCTACATCGGCACTCAGGGAATTATTCAGGGTACCTACGAGACCCTCGCCGAGTGCGCCCGCCAGCACTTTCCCGACACGGACGGCCTCGAGGGCAGGGTCGTCGTCACCGGCGGGCTCGGCGGGATGGGCGGCGCACAGCCACTCGCCGTGACGATGAACGGCGGCGTCTGCATCGCCGCCGAGGTCGACGAGGACCGGATCGACCGGCGCATCGAGACGGGCTACTGCCAGGAGACGGCCGACGACCTCGAGACGGCCCTCGCACGCGCCGCGGAAGCCGCCGAGGCCGGCGAGGCCTACAGCGTCGGCGTCCACACGAACGCCGCCGACATGCTCGAGGCGATGCTCGAGCGCGAGTGGATCCCCGACGTCGTCACCGACCAGACCGCGGCCCACGACGAACTCGAGGGCTACTACCCTTCGGGCTACTCCGTCGCGGAGGCCGACGCGCTCCGCGCCGAGGACCCCGAGACGTACGTCGCGGAGAGTCTCGACACGATGGAACGCCACGTCGACGCCATCCTCGAGTTGCAGGACCGTGGCGCGGTCGCCTTCGAGTACGGGAACAACATCCGCGGGCAGGTCGAGGAACACCGCGACCGCGAGGACGCCTTCAACTACCCGGGGTTCGTCCCGGCCTACGTCAGGCCGCTGTTCTGCCGGGGAAAGGGACCGTTCCGCTGGCTCGCCCTCTCCGGCGATCCCACAGACATTCACCGCACCGACGAGGCCGTCCTCGAGCTGTTCCCCGAGAACGACCACCTCCATCGCTGGATCGACCTCGCCCGGGAGCAGGTCCAGTTCCAGGGCCTGCCCGCGCGGGTCTGCTGGCTCGGCTATCGTGCGGATTCCGACGGGCTGACCGAGCGAGCGCGCTTCGCCCTCGAGATCAACGATCTCGTCGCCGACGGTGAGGTCTCGGCTCCGATCGTCGTCACCCGCGATCACCTCGACGCGGGCTCGGTCGCGAGTCCGAACCGCGAGACCGAGGCGATGCGGGACGGCTCGGACGCGATCGCGGACTGGCCGATTCTCAACGCCTTGCTGAACTGTGCCGCCGGGGCCGACATCGTGAGCGTCCACGACGGCGGCGGCGTCGGCATCGGTAACGCCGTCCACGCCAACAACCACGTCGTCCTCGACGGCTCCGAACTCGCCGCCGAGAAGGCTCGCCGGGTGTTCACGACCGATCCCGGGACGGGCGTGATCCGCCACGCCGACGCCGGCTACGCGGACGCCCTCGAGGAGGCCCGGGAGTCGGGTGTACACGTACCGATGGCGGACGACGGATCGACCGGACCGACGGAGGACGAGCGGTGATGACCGCCTTCGCGAGCCCGCCTGACTGGGAGAGCCCCGCGAACGATCCCAACGACGAGACCTTCGGCGACGTTGTCGAGCCGACGAGCCTCGAGGACGCGGGCGCGTACGACGCCGTCCTCGTCGGCGAGCCCTACGACGGGGCGGTGATCGGCCGTCGGGGAGCGAGCGAGGGGCCGACGGCCATCCGGGAGCAACTGGCCGGCGTGAAAACCCACCACTTCGAGGCCGGACCCGTCCGCTCGGTCGGCGACCTCGGGGATCTCCGGACGTCCGGCGACGTCGCGGCCGTCCAGGACGACCTCGAGGACGCCACGGCGGTCGTCCACGACCTCGACGCGTTGCCGGTCTTTCTCGGCGGTGACAACTCCCTGACCGTCCCCAACGTCACGCCGCTGCTGGAGATCGGCTCGGTCGGCGCGATCAGCTTCGACGCCCACCTCGACTGCCGGGAGGTCCACGACGAGCCCACGAGCGGGACGCCGTACCGCCAGCTCCACGAGCGCGGGCTCGACGCCTTCGCCGTCGTCGGAGCGCGGCAGTTCGAGACCGCGAGCGCGTACGCCCGCTACGTCGACCGCCAGGGCGGGACGATCGTCACCGCGGCGGACGTCCGGCGCGATCCCGTCGCGGCCCTCGAGCGTGCCCTCGAGGCCGTCGACGGCGTCGACCACCTCTACGTCAGCCTCGACGTGGACGCCCTCGACGCGACGGCCGCGCCGGGGGTGAGCGCGCCGACGCCCGGGGGACTTGCGAGCGTCGACCTCTACCGGGGGCTGTTCCGGGTCGCGAGAGACGATCGGATCGCCGGCGTCGAGGTCGTCGAGTGTGCGCCCCCGCTCGCGGACGGCGATCGAACGGCCGCGGCGGCGTCCCGGGCGGTTGCGCACGTCCTTGCGGGCCATACGGAGGGGAAACGATGACCGAGACTGGGGCCCACACGCTCGTGATCCACGACGCGGCGGAGCTCGTGGTCGGGCCCGCCACCGAGTCGGACGCGACCCTCGAGGTCCGCGAGGACGCCGCGCTCGTCGCGGCAGACGGCGCGGTCGTCGCGGTCGGGGAAAGCGAGGCGATCACCCGCAAGTACCCGCCGGAGAACGCCGACGTCGCGATCGACGCGAGCGGACAGGCGGTCGTGCCCGGGTTCGTCGATCCACACACCCACGCGGTCTTCGCCGGCGACCGCTCCGACGAGTTCGAAGCCAGGCTTCGTGGCAAACGCTACCAGGAGATCCTCGAGGAGGGCGGCGGGATTCTCCGGACGGTGCGAGCGACCAGGGATGCGAGCGCGGACCGGCTGCTCGAGCGCCTCCTCGCTCACCTCGAGACCATGCTCACCCACGGGACGACGACGGCGGAGGTCAAGTCCGGCTACGGCCTCGAGACCGAGACCGAACTCGAGCTGCTCGAAGTCATCGACCGCGCCGACGCCGCCCAGCCGGTCGACTGCGTGGCGACGTTCATGGGCGCTCACGCGGTGCCCGAGGAGCGCGAGGCGGACGACTACGTCGACGCGGTCGTCGACGACCAGCTGCCGGCCGTCGCCGATCAGGGGATCGCCGCGTTCTGTGACGTCTTCTGTGAGGAAGGCGTCTTCGACGTTGCCCAGTCCCGACGCGTCCTCGAGGCCGGCCGCCGCGTCGGCCTCGAGCCGAAGGTCCACGCCGAGGAGTTCACCCGGCTGGGCGGGGCGGAACTCGCAGCCGAGCTGGGTGCGACGAGCGCTGATCACCTGCTGTATGCGACCGACGAGGACGTCGACGCGCTCGCAGCGGCGGGTACCGTCCCGGTCTTTCTCCCTGGCACCGCCTTCGCCCTCGACGAGGCTTACGCCGACGCACGGGCGTTTCTCGAGGCCGGCGCGCCGGTCGCACTCGCGACGGACTTCAACCCGAACTGTCACGTCCGGAGTATGGGGTTCGTCCAGACGCTCGCCTGTCTCGAGATGGGACTGGCCCCCGCCGAGGCGTTGCTCGGGGCGACCCACGACGCGGCGCTGGCGATCGGACGCGAGGACGGCACCGGGACGCTCCGGGAGGGTGCGCCGGCGGACGCGCTCGTGCTCGAGGCACCGTCGTCCGTCCACGTCGCCTACCGGTTCGACACCTCGGCCGTCGAGACGGTGCTCAAAGGCGGCGAGGTGGTGCGACGTCGTGGCTGAGAGGACCGAACGGACCGCAGTACTAGTACAGAAGCGACTCGAGTTGCTCACGCCGGCGCTCGAGGTCGATCGCGGGCTCGATCGAGGGATCGGCACACAGCCGATCGATCGCCAGTAGCGGGTCGACGCCGGCCCGTTCGGCGGCCTCGAGGGTCGCCTCGAGACTCGCGCGGTTGGTCGCGAGCGAGTCACACAGGCCGAGGGTAAGCGCGAGCGCGACCGCGCCGTCGCCGGTCGGGAACGTCTCGCTTACGCGTGAGAAATCGGGATCGGGGTCGGGGTCGGAACCGTCGGATGTCGCTGCGTCCTCGGCCGGATACACGGCGAGACAGCGCGGACAGATCGCCGCCACGGCCGCGTTCTCGGGGGCGTGCTCGTGCCAGGGCGCGGGAATCGAAAACGCGACGGGGTCGCGCTCACACGTACACGCCAGCGGAGACGCAGACACGGTCAGATCTCAGTCGTCGCCGGGAACGCCGCTTGCAGCCGTCTGTTCTGGCTCTTCCTCGTCTGCATCCTCGGCGTCTCGCTCGTCGGCTTCCTCCTGTTCTTTCTTCTCTTTGATCTTCTTCAGCCGGAAGATCTCCTCGCGTTCCTGTTCTTCGAGTTTCTGTTCGATGTACTCCTGGCTCTCGTACAGTTCGGGCAGGAGCTTGAACTCGAGGGCGTTGACGCGGCGTTTCGTCGTCTCGATCTCTTTGAGCATCTTCTTCATCGCCGTCTCGACCTCGGCGGCGAGGATGATGCTCTCGAGTAAGTCCTCGTAGGCTTCTGCGGCCTCGTCGATACGCGCGGAGGTGCCGAGTACGCCGTAGCCACGCTGGTCCAGGCTCTTCGAGACCCGGGAGGACTCGATCTGTGGGACGACGACGCCCATGATGTTTTTCGACTCGGTGGTGATCTCGGGGTGTTCCTCGAGGGCCGCGGCCGCGCCCCGGACCGCGACGTCGCCTTCCATCGCCCGGGCCATGTTGATCTTCTTCTGGGCCTGCTCGTAATCGTCGGCGAGGTCGCCACGGACGTCCTGGGCCTTGTCCAGGATGTCCATGAACTCCATGATCAGCCCGTCCCGTTTCTTCTCGAGTGTGCCGTGGCCCCGCTCGGAGAGCTCGATGCGATCTTCGATCGCCATCAAGTTCTTGCGGGTGGGCTTGACGTCCTTGGCCATCTTGTGGAGGGCTTGCGCACCCAGTCGGATAACTGTTTACAGTTCGGGTCGCGACGGCGTCGCCGCGTCGGTTCAGAACCCGAGTCGACACCCGGCGAATTCTTCGATGGCCTTTTATGACGCCGCTTCGTTCGTCCGGGTACACATGGCACGAGAGACGCCCGCTGTGGAGGATAGAGGAAGTCGCCGCGAGGCGGCTGGCCGAGAAATTCGCCCCCGAAACTGACACCGATTCTCGAACCTTCATGGTAGGCCGTGACGCACTTGACGTTGACGACGATCGTACTGTTCAGCTCCTGGATACGACCCTTCGCGATGGCGAGCAAGCGCCTGGCATCTCGCTTTCCCCCGAGGAAAAAGTCGAGATCGCCACCGCGTTAGAGCGCGCCGGGGTCGACGTGATCGAGGCCGGCAGCGCCTGCACCGGCCCCGGCGAACGCCAGGGGATCGCCCGCGTGACCGACCTCGACCTCGACGCCGTGGTGACGAGTTTCTGTCGTGGCATCAGAAACGACATCGACCTCGCACTCGAGTGTGGCGTCGACGGCATCCACCTCGTCGTCCCATCGAGCGACCGCCACATCGAGGGGAAAGTCGGCACGACCCACGAGGGCAACCTCGAGACGACCGCAGAGCTCGTCGCGTACGCTGCCGATCACGACCTCTGGGTCGAGGTCATCGGCGAAGACGGCTCCCGGGCCGACCTCGAGTACCTCGAGGAACTGATGGGAACCGCACTCGACGCCGGCGCCGACCGGGTCTGTTTCGCCGACACCGTCGGCCACACTGGTCCCGAACGCACCTACGAAGCCGTCTCCCGGCTCGCCGAGCTCGGACCCACGAGCGCCCACACCCACGACGACCTCGGACTCGGAGTCACCAACGCGCTCGCGGGTATCGCCGCGGGTGCCGATCTCATCCACTGTACCGTCAACGGGCTGGGCGAACGTGCCGGCAACGTCGCCTTAGAAGAGGTCGCGATCGCGCTCGATCACGTCTACGATGTCGAGACGCTCGAGCTCGAGGAGCTGTACGACCTCGCACAGATCGTCTCCCGGGCGACCGGCGTCGAGCTCGCGCCGAACAAGGCCGTCATCGGACAGAACGCGTTCACCCACGAAAGCGGCATCCACACCGACGGGACGCTCAAAGACGAGAAGATGTACGAGCCGTACCCGCCCGAGACCGTCGGCCGGGAACGCCGGCTCGCGCTCGGGAAACACACCGGGCGGGCGGGCGTCGAAGCGACTCTCGAGGAACACGGCGTCGAGGCAGGCGACGACGAGGTCGCCGAGATCGCCACGCGCGTGACCGAACTCGGCGACCGCGGCCGACGGGTCACCGACGCCGACTTGCTCGCCGTCGCCGAGGACGTCACCGGCGACGACCGCGAACGCACCGTCGAACTCCTCGAGCTCACCGCGATCAGCGGGAGCGACGTCCCGACCGCGAGCGTCCGCCTCGACGTCGCCGGCGAGGAACGGGTCGCAAGCGGCACGGGATCGGGGCCGGTCGACGCCGCCGTCGCGGCAGTGCGAGACGCACTCGGGACGGCCGCTGACGCCGAACTCGACTCCTATCACGTCGACGCGGTCACCGGCGGCACCGACGCGGTCGTCACCGTCGAGGTGACGATGCGCAGAGACGATCGTACGGTGACCGTCGCCCGTAGCGAGGCCGACATCACGCGTGCGAGCGTGACAGCCATGGTCGACGCACTCGACCGGCTGCTCGAGAACGAGCAGAACCCGACCCTGCCCGCAGACGACTAATAATGATGGCTGTGACTATGTTCCGATGCAACCGCAAGACGGGCCTCGGTTGCATCGGTACCGATTCACAGCCGTCGTTATAAGTCCGTCAGAACGGCTTTTTACTGACGATCCCCTTCGGATCGAGCAGGTACAACACGGCGAGAAACAGCGCCAGCAGGACCACGAACAGGCGAGCGACGTCGCCGAGGGAAGACGGGAGTCCGGGTTCGAGTCCGATCGCGATAAGCGCCGCGACCACGATCCAGATCGTCCCGACGAGCAATCGTTGTCGACGTTTCATACTCACCAGTTCGCTCGAGCGGGTATTGAACGCGACGAAGGAGATCGACCACCGTCAGCACTCGGCGTATGTCCCAAATATCGAAAAGCCTTATCTTCGACTAGCCCGGAAACGGTAGCACGATGGTCGATACGCCCAACCGACGGCGATTTCTCCAGCTCACCGGCGCGAGCGCGACGGCCGCAGTCGCCGGCTGTGCCGATCTCAACCCGATGAGCGACGGCGATGGTCCCCACGCCGACAAGGTTACGGCGATCGTCGAGCCGAACAGAGAGGCGATGCAGGAGATTCAAGAAGACGTAATGGCTGGCGAGATGGATCAGATGGAGGCCGAGCAGGAACTCGAAACGCTCGTCGATGACGCAATCACGTCGTTCGAAGATCGCGAGGCGGACGACGACGAGTTGATCGTCGAGGAGTCTGAATCGCTTACCGATCAAACGGGTCAGATGGAGATGGGGATGTTGTACCTTCTAGACGGCGAACCCGCGTCGCTCATCGACGCGCTGATGAACGGCACCGTGAGTCAGCTCCACGGTGGAGCGACCTACGAGACGATCCTCGAGCAACAGCAGGCTGCCGAGGAACAACAGTCACCCGGAAGCGAACAGCCCGACGAAGAGGAACTCGAAGAGATCGAAGAAGAGTTAGAAGGCGAACTCGAGGAGCAGGAAGAAACCGAGGACGACGCTGACGAGGATTCCGACGAGTAACGGGACGACGGGCACCCACTTCGACGGTTCCGGCGACGTTTCTGATGAGGTACCGCCTCGACGTTCTCGACATCGAATCCGTGTTGTGCTGTCGGTCATGGACCGGTGAATTGGCGTTCGGGTGAGCCGGCCGGTGAACGTGTGTCTGGTGTCGCTCGTCGCGTTCACGTCTGTATGACCGACAGTATGAGTCGTTTCAGTCCACAGCGAACGGGCTCTCCCGTTCCGTCCAGGGCCACCCTGGAATGCGTTCTTGGAAGCCGGCCGCCAGTGCCGCCTCGAGGTCGTCGACGCCCGCGTTCTCCTCGGCCGGCCCCTGTACGTGGACGTCGGCGTAGTGAAACGTCGCCTCGCCGAGCGTTCGAAGCGGTTGGGTGCCCGAGATCGTTGCGGCGAGTTCTCGCCCGAGGATCTCGTCGACGACGAAGCCGGGATAGTCGTCCTCGACGTCTAAGTCTCGCAGAATCGCGACCATGGCGGCGACGTTGACCGCGAGGTCGCCGTCGGCGAAGACGGCATCGACCTCCTCGCGATACTGGTCCGTGCTCGCGTGGGTGACGTCGGTCTCGAATATCGTGCCGAGGTCGTCGCGGACGTCGTTGATGATAGGGACGACGGTGTCCGCGCGGTCGGCTACCCAGTCCCGTTCTGCGGCGACGCGATCCGGTGTCAGTCGCATATCGGCCGTTCGTCGCGTACCCCCCTCACGTTTGCGAAGGCTTTTATACCACGCACGGAATAGGCTCGAGTAAGCGGGTTCTCCCTGGAATCTTCCCGCACGGACCAGGACACGAACGACCTGGAGGCGTGCCGGTTGGCACGAGCGACTCTCACACGATGATCCGGGACGAGAGACGAGATATGGCACTGACCGCGTGGCCACCGGTGGTTCACGCGATCCGCCAGTTCGTCCCCTCGTCGATGCCGTCCTCGTTCGGGACGTCGGTCCCCGTGACCGTCGCTCGGGAGGCACGTCCGTCCGTGGCCGGAACGGGTCCACGCGAGTGAACGCTTGCGACTATGAGCACTGTAGAGCAGCAACTCGACGAACTGAAAGCAGAGATCACGAGTGAGCTACCGAGTGATATCTCGGTCTCCTCGGTGAAGTACGAGGGTCCCGAACTGGTAGTCTACACGCGCGACCCGAAGAAGTTCGCCCAGCAAGGCGACCTCATCCGGAAGCTCGCGAGCAAACTCCGGAAGCGCATCACCGTCCGCCCGGATCCGAGCGTTCTCTCGCGACCGAGCGAGGCTCGCGAGGAGATCATGGACGTCATCCCCGAGGAGGCCGGCGTCACCGATCTGGACTTTCACGTCGATACCGGCGAGGTCGTCATCGAGGCCGAGAAGCCGGGGATGGTGATCGGCCGCCACGGCTCGACGCTGCGTGAGATCACCAAAAGCGTCGGCTGGACGCCCGAAGTCGTCCGAACGCCGCCGATCGAATCGTCGACGGTCTCGAACGTCCGCAACTTCCTCAAACAGGAGCGGGACGAACGACGAGATATTCTAGAGACGGTCGGCCGACAGATCCACCGCGAGGAGATGTCCGACGACGAGTACGTCCGGATCACCACGCTGGGCTGTTGTCGCGAGGTCGGCCGGGCCTCCTTTATCCTCTCGACGCCCGAAACGCGCGTGCTTATCGACTGCGGTGACAAACCCGGCGCCGAAGGCGAAGTCCCGTACCTCCACGTCCCCGAAGCCCTCGGTGCGGGTGCCCAGAATCTGGACGCCGTCGTCCTCACCCACGCCCACCTCGATCACTCCGCACTCATCCCCTTGCTCTTTAAGTACGGCTACGACGGACCGATCTACTGTACCGAGCCGACGCGGGATCTGATGGGGCTGTTGACGCTTGACTACTTAGACGTCGCGGCAAAGGAAGGTCGGACGCCGCCGTACGATTCCGAGCAGGTCCGGGAAGCGATCAAACACACCATTCCGCTCGAGTACGGCGACGTCACCGACATCGCGCCGGACGTCAAACTCACCTTCCACAACGCCGGTCACATCCTCGGCTCTGCCGTCTCGCACTTTCACATCGGCGACGGCCTCTACAACGTCGCCTTCTCCGGTGACATCCACTACGAGGACACCCGGCTGTTCAACGGCGCGGTCAACGACTTCCCGCGGGTCGAAACCCTCGTCCTCGAGTCGACCTACGGCGGACGCAACGACTACCAGACCGACCAGGAAGACTCCGAGCGCAAGCTCAAGAAGGTCATCAGCGAGACCGCAGAGCGGGGTGGCAAGGTACTCATCCCCGCCTTCGCGGTCGGTCGCTCCCAGGAGATCATGCTCGTCCTGGAGGAGGCGATGCGCGAGGGTGAGATCCCCTCGATGCCGGTCCATCTGGACGGGATGATCTGGGAGGCGACGGCGATTCATACCACCTACCCCGAGTATCTGCGTGACGACCTCCGGGATCGGATCTTCCACGAGGACGAGAACCCGTTCCTCGCCGAGGAGTTCAACCACATCGACGGCGGCGAGGAAGAACGCCAGGAGGTCGCCGACGGCGGTCCCGCGATCATCCTCTCGACGTCGGGGATGGTCACTGGAGGTCCGATCATGTCCTGGCTCGGCCACATCGGTCCCGACCCGGACTCGACGCTCGTCTTCGTCGGCTACCAGGCCCAGGGGACGCTCGGCCGGCGCATCCAGAACGGCTGGGACGAGATCCCCACGAGCGAGGTCGGCCACGGCGGTCCCAACGGCAACGGCCGCGGCACCCTGACGCTCAACGTCGACGTCGAGACCGTCGACGGCTTCTCCGGCCACGCCGACCGCGCCGGCCTCGAGAACTTCGTGAAGACGATGAACCCCCGCCCTGAGAAGGTGCTGTGTGTCCACGGCGACGAACGCTCGACGCAGGACCTCTCCTCGGCGCTGTACCACGAGTACGATATGCGGACGTTCGCGCCGAAGAACCTCGAGACGTTCCGCTTCCTCTAAAGAAAGCCCTCAGCGCGCCCTGGCGGGCGCGCTTCGCCCTTTTCATGTCCGCCAGGACCGCAACGCAACGCGGCGCGCGGGTTGCGCGCCGCGTGAACGGCCTGTCCTTCCCCGGTCACTCGCGGCCGCTTAGCTTATCCGCGGCCGCGAGTGACGGCCACGTGGCTGGTCGGTCGGCAGAAACATCCGTTTATTCCGCTTCGGGGGCGTCGGCCGGGTCGACGACCTCGCCCGTCTCGGGGTAGACCCCGACCTGGTCACAGCGGTCGGCGAGCGGACAGGCCTCGGGGTCCTCGAGGCAGGCCGGCTTGCGTGCCGTACAGTACTCTCTCCCGAACTGGATCGTCGCCGTGTGGCCGAAGCCACACTTCGCGGCGGGAACGTCACGCTCGAGGACGGCCCGTACCTCCTCGTGATCGGCGTCGGGCGGGGCGATCCCCATGCGACGGTAGATCCGGTGAACGTGGGTGTCGACGGGGAAGACGCCGGATTGCCCGCCGGCGAACAGCAACACGCAGTCGGCAGTCTTGGGGCCGACGCCGTGGATCGAGAGGAGGGTCTGGCGGACCTTCTCGGGCGCTTCCTCGGTGACGTACTTGTCGAAGCCGGCCGCGGAGTCGAACTCCTCGAGAATCCACGTGGCCGCTTCCTGGATCATTTCGGACTTCTGATTGTAGAGGCCGGCCGCGCTGATCGTCTCGGCGAGTTCGTCGCGGTCGGCCACCGCGAGCGCCGCGGCGAGGTCGCGGTCGGGCTCGTCGTAGCGTTCGCACAGCCCGTCGTAGGCGGGCTGGCTCGCGACGTCGCTCGTGTTCTGGCTAAGGATCGTCCGGACGAGACAGGGGAAGGCGTCTCGGCCGCCGTAGGTCTTCTCCCAGTACACAAATATATCTTCTATACCTTCTATAGATGTATCCTGGCCAGGCTCGACACCGATGTTCTCGCTCGGGAACGGCGAGTATTCCTCTGCGTAGACATCCCAGAGACAGTCCACCACCTGTTCAGCCCGCGATTGAGACATTACCGTGAGAGTTGGTCGTGGTTCACCAAGAGGACCGTGGTTCCACGGGAAGAAGCCTCGGGGCTTGATCCCGAGGCGGTTCACCCGAAGCCAACACCCTTCTGAAGTATTCTGCTGATGGCTGGTTGCGTTCCAGCTGGATGGCCGGCGGCCGATCAACCCAACATCTCTAACCACATACTATTCTATTTCTACATTACATGAGTTAAAATCATTAGACTTAAGTCATTTCAATAACGACACAACCCCGTCGATCGCAGTTTAACGGGGGGTACGACGTTCAGTGGTCAGGGGTCCCGTATTCGGGTTGTCCGATCGACGAAATCGAAAACTGCGGAGCAAGCTGCAGCTATGGCAACAGACAAAGAGTCACATCAAACGGCGGCGACAGAATCGCGGACGGAGAACGACCGTACTGCGACGGGGACGGCAGACCAAGGACGACAGCACCACGTTTCGAGGCGACGCGTGTTGATCGGTGCCGGAACCACCGGTGCACTCGTGCTCGGGGCTGGCACAGCCAGCGCGAACGCTCCCACCGAAGGGGCCAACGTGACGATCGGGACACAGTGCACGAGTGGAACGCACGTTACCATCAATCGCGTGTTCATGTCCGACGGCGGCTACGTATCGATTCACGACACCCGCCGATTGCACAACATTGGCGGGCCGGAAAGGTTTGACATGAACGATCCGGATCTTGATCCGATCAACGCCAGCCTGATCGGGATCACACCGTTGATGGAACCCGGCGGCTACAACGACATCGAGGTGCCGCTGCTCGACACCGTGGATCACGGTGGCACGATCCCGGCTAGTCCGATGTCACGCGATTGCGGCGAGTACGCGTTCAAGCAGAACGCTCACGGACTCGCCGAAGGACAACCGCTGTTCGCGATTCCTCATCGAAACGATCCGAAAACAGGCGACGATTTCGTCACCACCGATCCCGCGTATCGTGAACCCGAACACAATCACACGCTCGGTCACGATGGGCTGTCGATCGTTCACGATATCGCAGCGGTCCACCACGAAGACGATCTGCAACCGCATCGGTCGTCGGTGCATCAGACCGTCGCCGAGATCCGCCGCGAGTTCAGTTGATCGGGATGGTCCGTCATATCGCTACTGGAGTGTAGACGCACCGTTTGAACCGACTGTACAGGTATTCGTCCGTGTCTTCGAAGCAGTCGATATCGTCGTCGCGGATGTAGGTATAGGACTGGCCGCTGTGGTCTTGGATGTCTTCGAGGTGCGCGTCCGCCCAGTATTCCTCGCGGAGAAGGCGCTGGGTGTGTTTTGCGGTGAAGTGTTGGAGACGATTGTACGCCTCGTGGTAGTCGTCGGGGACGTGGAACTGGTGGGTGAGTTGCGTCATTCCTCGCCGTCTTGTTGGGGGTCGGTAGTGCGGACGACTTTGACTTCGGCGCCGAGCCAGTCCTTCGGAACGAGGACGTGTGCTCCGTTCCCGACACGGGTAACGTCACCTTCCACAACTTCGTGTCCGTGAATTTCGAACCGATCTTCCATACCCTGAGTTATAACTTAAAGCTGCTCTTGGGGTTGCGGGAAGCTACTGAAGATTGCTGATTACTGCCAAATGTAACAACAGTTACGAACCCTCTCTCCGACGAACTCGTCAGGAGCACGTCGTCGATGGCGCCGAGGTGGAACCCGTAGTCGTGGTGGGACTCGTCGTACAGCAGTTCGCCGTCTGCCGCCGCAAGCCCGTAGAGGCTGCCATCGTTGCCGCTGGCCCACAGGACGTCCCCACTCGAGACGAAGCCACCGTTACGGACGTTCTCGATCGGGAGGCGCGACTCCCAGCGCTGCTCGCCGGTCCCACGGTCGAGCGCGGTGACGTAGCCGGCGTGGTCGATGCCGTAAACCGACGCGTCGTCGGCAGCGAGCGATCCGATCGGCCGCTCTCGATCTTCGATCCACTCGATCTCGCCCGTAGCGAGGTCGACGCGTTCGATTCCCGCCAACGTCGCACAGCACAGCACGTCGTCGGTCGGGCTGGCGTGTGGTGGAAGGGCCGTAACGTCGACGGTTCCCGTCTGGGATCCGCTCTCGGGATCGAACTCGAGGAGGCCATCGTCGGTCGAGACGAACAGCGTCTCGTCGTGGGCGAGGATGTGCTGAATGCGAACGTCCTCGAGGGATTCCTCCCACCGTGATTCGCCGGTGTCGACCTCGAGTGCCCGAAGCACCCACGGCTCGTCGTCGCTGCCGCTCCCGACGTCGATCGCGGCCACGACGACGTCGGCAACGGTCGTGGCCGAGAGAGGCCTGACGTACTCCGGCGGACGCTCGACGGCGTCTTCCCACTCGAGTGTGCCCGTTTCGCGGTCGAAGGCGTAGAGTGTGGCCCGCTCGTCACGTCCAGTGTCCACTCCGCCCTCGAGCCCACCCGCGAAGACCCGATCGGGGCTGAACGCGACACAGGAGCCGCCGACTTCACTGCCAGCCAGCAGCGTCGACGGAACGAGGGAGACGTCGTCTCCGACCGAGTCGCTCTCCCACTCGAGCGTGCCATCCGGCCCGACGGCCTGCAGTCGATGGTCGACGAACCCCCAGAACGATCCCTCGTGGCTGAACGTGGCCCGGAGCCGATCCTCCAGTGTGAACGCCTCCGTGAGGGTGACGCTCTGGACGCCCTCCGATGGTGCGGTCTCTGCTGGTGGCTCGTCCTCGGTCTCGTCACCGCTCCCGTCGCCGGTTTCGGCCTCCTGTAACTGGAGGCAGCCAGCCGAGAGGGCAACTCCCGTCACTGCACAGAATGACCGCCGGTCCATACGAGAACTCGTTACCCTGGTGACCTAACGGTACTGGTTACAGTCGGGTCAGGCCGATCTCACCCGGTAGGCCTGCCCGCTCTCGCCGATCAACACAGTCCCGTCGATGGCGGCGATGGTCACTTCGTTGTAGGCCGTCGAGGAATCGAGCCCCTCGCGGTAGTCTTCCCGGTACCGGACCGTTCCGTCGTCGCGCTCGAGTGCGTAGATCGTTCCGAGGTCGTCGGTCGCCCAGACGAACTCCCCGACGGTCGGTCGCGTGTCGATCCGGCCGGCGAGTCGCGGCGATTCCCACAGCAGCGTTCCGTCCGCGGCGTCGTAGGCGTGGACGAACCCACCCTCGGATCCAGCGTAGATGACGCCGTCGACGAGCGCCGTCGGACTCACCGCGGTCCGCTCGAGGTCCTGTTCCCAGGCGAGATCGAACGAGGACCGCTCGAGTGCGGTGAGTCGATCACCGTTGTCCGTTCGCAGATACACCAGCGAGTCGTTGCTGGAGTGCGCTTCTCGCACGACGGGGTCGAGATCGATGGTCTCGACGAGCGACCCGTCCGCGAGGTCGTACACGCCGACTGCGAGTTCGTCTGTCGCGATCACCAGGCCGTCGCCGGCGACGAGGTTGCGGACGTTCCACGGGCCGTCGCCGTCGTCTTCGAGCCGGATCGTCCAGCGCGTCTCGCCATCGTACTCGAGCGCGCGCACTAACCAGATGTCGTTCTCGGGGTCGGACCCGTAGTAGACGACGCCGTCGGCTGTGCCGGTGAGATGCCGAATACTGACTGATTCGTCCGGCTCGTGTTCGAAACGGGTCGAGCCGCCGTCGTATTCGTAGGCGAAGACGCGACCGGCATGGTCGCCGTGGGGGAGCGTCCCGACGTAGCGGACGTCGTCCAGAACGGAAACCCCGTCTTGGTTGCCACTGCCGCCCGGGAGGGCGTAGGAGTGATCGTCCCTCTCTAGCGGTGCCGCCTCCCACTGAACCCCACCGTCTGCGTCGAGCGCGGTCAATTGCCGCTCTCCGACCTGTGTTAAAAACTGGCCGTCGTGGGTAACGACGCTCGAGCCGAAGCGGTCCACCTCCCAGGCGGGCTCGAGGTGCAGTTCCTCGACGACTTCGACGCCGTCGTCACTCTCGGCGTCGGTGTCCGGGGTCTCCCCGCCTCCGTCGCCGGGTTCCTCGGCTGGCTCGCCGTCCTCCGCCGCTTCTCCCTCCTCGAGCAGCGGTTGCATACAGCCTGCGAGTCCGATACCGCCCACGGCTGCGCCCGATCGGAGCAGTCTCCGCCTGCCGACGGCTCGAGGCCTCGACGCTCGTCCCCGCTCGTTCATACCCCCTCGCATGGTCGGCCACACGAAAAACATATCGTGAATCAGGAATTCAGCAAACGGTCGATATGGCGATCCGGATGCTCGACACGGGCGGACACCGTCCACCGGTTGCATCGACCGATACGTTTACTTTAGACACTTACTATCGATCCGATACGATGGCGGGATCGTCCTTCCGGTTCGCCCGGTACGGGTACAGTGCACTCTTTGACCCGTCTGACATCGTCTCGGCGAACGTCGAGGTGTACGGCCAGACGCGTCGAACGCGGCTCTATGAGGCGCTCCGTCTCGTCACGTTCTACCTCTTCAATCTCTTCTTGTACGCCGTCCCGATCACTTACGCGGGGTTCGGCGCGACCGGAGAAGTGGGCGCTCCCCCGGCGGTCGTCGAGAGCGTCGCCGTCTCCGTCGGCACCGATCCCGTCTCGGGCTGGCAGTTCCTCCTCGCGCTGGTCCAGAACTGCACGTTCCTCTTTGCGGCCTCCGCGCTCACCTTCCTCACCTTCCACGTGGCCGTCTGGCTCACGCGCAACTCGAGTGGCGTCCTCCAGTCGATCCACACGGTCGTCTACTCGACCGGCATCTACCTCGCGGCGATTTTCAGCGTCACCTGGTACCTCTCGACGTCGCCGGCGATCTCCGTTGCAGACGACTGGCTTATCTGGGTCCAGGCGGAGTTCATCTACGCCGTCATTGACGCCACCGGAACGAACCTCGAATTGCCCAGCGGCCGACCCGAGCCGGTCGATCTCACCGAGATTACCCGGTCGGGGGTCGTCGCACTGACCGGCCTGTTCGTTGCTGCGCTGTACTACTTCTATTCACTGTACCTCGGTGCCCGCCACAACCACCACTCGAGCCGTTCCGCGAGCCTGCTCGCGGTCGGCTTCGTCGTCGCCTCGCCGATCCTGTTCGTCCTCGGCTCCATCGCCATCGCCCTCTTCCTCGACGGTGCCATCGTCGCGCACACGACGCCCATTCTACTATGACACGACGCGAATCACGATCTTCAGACGACGCAGGCGAACCGACACCGAACGGGACTCCGACTCGTACCGGATCCGGAACGGTCGACAGTCTAACAGATCACGAGGTCATACCCGATGGTGGCTCGACTCCCGAGGCGACAAGCACGAGCGCTGAAACGGACACTGCGGCCGCCGACGCGACGACGACGAGCTACGACGAGTCGACCGCCGTCACGGACCCTTCCGAGGACGCCGAAGACGGGGCGCCCGGCGGGCAGATCCGCTATCGGACCCGTCCCACGATCAAGCCCTCGCTCGCCTGGATCGGCCTGACGCTCGTGATCGGTGGCGCACTCGCGGCAGCACTCTTCCAGAACCTTCTGGGACTCGAGGACCCTGAACTGTCGTCGATCCTCGGCTGGATCGTCGTCTTCGTCGTGGTCATCGTCGTCGCGCGATTCCTCGTCCGAATCTACATCCTGACGCGGACGCAGTACCTCATCACCAACGACACGATCCGCTACGAGTTCACGCTGTGGTTCCGGCGGCGCTCTCGAGACGTCCCGTTCACGCAGGTCAGAGGTCACGAACTCGACCAGAACCGAATCCAGCGAGCTTTCGGCGTGGGGACGGTGGCGGTACTCACCGGCGGGACGAACGCCAGTCTCGGCTACGTTGAGTTCCATAACGTCCCACACCCCGGACGCGTCCGGTCGATCATCAGAGAGCGGACGCGAAAGTTCGCCGACCAGCGCCGGTGACCGCTAGGACGGCGAGAGAGACTCAGTCGATCACATCGACAGCTGCACTATCTCGTCCGGTAGGCGTTGAATCTGCTTGAACTGTGCTCGGCCCGTCTCGAAAAGATGGTGGCGGTGAGCTTCGGCACTGGACAGTCGCCATTCACGATCGCTGCCCCAATTCAGGGACAGCTACCGGAAGACACGGTCGTCGAGTGGTTGATTCGCTGGGACAGCTCTGCGTACACCGAGAGCCGTCCAGGCAGCACGAACGACCATCTCACAGAACTCCGTGAACGACCACTCCCAGAGGCGACGCCTCCCACGGCAGGGCGTCGCCACGTACATCCAGTGGAGGTAAACTCAAGATGCTCGAACAGCGGCACTGTCTCGGTAGCCGCGGCATTCAAGAAGTCGTCTACCGACGCTACGTCTTGCTGGGTGCTGGCGCTCGTAGACACAGTTCCAACACCCTGCTGCCTTCTCTGAGAACGTTTCTATGACATCTAGTAGTTTTACAACCCTGCCGACACTCTCCCCACGGTATGAGCGACGAAGAAAACGAACCCGAATTCGCCACGCGAAGCGTCCACGCTGGACAGGAGCCCGATCCAGCGACCGGCTCGCGGGCACCACCGATCTATCAGACTACTTCCTACGTCTTCGAGGATACCGACCACGCCGCCGCCCTGTTCGGCCTAGAGGAGTTCGGCAACATCTACTCGCGGATCATGAACCCGACGAACGCGATGCTCGAAGCGCGCGTCGCGAGCCTCGAAGGTGGCGTCGGCGCGCTCGCGACGTCGTCGGGAATGGCTGCACTCGATCTCGCGACCTTCATCCTCTGTGACGTCGGCGACAACATCGTCTCGGCGTCGGCGCTCTACGGCGGGACCTACACCTACCTCACGCACACCGTCTCGAAACGGGGTATCGAGACGACGTTCGTCGACACGCTGGATTACGACGCATACGAGGAAGCGATCGACGACGACACGGCCTTCGTCCACCTCGAGACGATCGGCAACCCGGCCCTCGTCACGCCCGACATCGAACGCGTCGCAGAGATCGCCCACGACAACGACGTCCCGTTGATGGTCGACAACACGTTCGCGACGCCGTATCTGTGCCGGCCGATCGAACACGGCGCGGACATCGTCTGGAACTCGACGACGAAGTGGCTCACCGGCGCGGGAACGACCGTCGGCGGCATTTTGATCGACGGCGGCACCTTCCCCTGGGAGGAGGGTGACTTCCCCGAACTCACCGAACCCAACCCGGCCTACCACGGCATGAACTTCTCCGAGGCCTTCGGCGAGCAGGCCTTCGCCATCGCCGCCCGTACCCGCGGTCTTCGGGACCTGGGCAACCAGCAGTCTCCCTTCGACGCCTGGACGACCCTCCAGAAACTCGAGAGTCTGCCCGCCCGCATGGAGAAACACTGCGCGAACGCCCAGGTCGTCGCGGAGTACCTCGAGGACCATCCCGACGTCGCCTGGGTTACCTACCCCGGCCTCGAGAGCCACGAGACCCACGACAACGCCACGGAGTACCTCGAGGGCGGCTACGGCGGCATGATCACGTTCGGTCTCGAGGGCGGCTACGACGCCGCTGAGACGGTCTGTAACGAAGTGAACCTCGCGAGCCTGCTCGCGAACGTCGGCGACGCGAAGACGCTAATCATCCACCCCGCCAGCACGACCCACCAGCAGCTCACCGAAGAGGAGAAACTCGCGAGCGGGACGACCGACGACCTCGTTCGCCTTTCGGTCGGCATCGAAGACGTCGACGACATCATCGCAGACCTCGACCAGGCGATCGAAAAAGCCTGAGCGTGACTACGATCGGTCGACGTGACGGCGAACGATAGGATATCGAACGAATCGAAGGCCGTGCGAACGACGTCACGACGATTTCGATCGGCCGTGTTCGAACCGCGGCTAGATCCGTCCGCGCTGACCGGTAAGCCCGCCCGGACCGGACGTCGATCCCGACGACTCGTCGAACAGCGACTCGAAGTCGAACCGACGAAACGCCTCGGGTTGGACGTTCTCGGTCGCGTAGACGTAGAGTGCCGTCTTGGTCACGCCCGTGATGACGCCGCTGACGAGAACGCCGAGGACGACCGCCGCCACGGCGATCAGGAGGCCGGTCACGACCGACGCGCCGGTCGGGAAGACGACGACGACACCGATCGCGAGTACGAGACCCGCCACGGCGATCAGGGCGGGAACGATCCCCAGTCCGACTTTCGCACCGGCGGTCTCGCCCCACGTCTCTTTGAATATCGACGCACTCTCCGTGAACATCGACGTGCCGGAGTCGTCCTCGAAGACGATCACCGGCACGACGAAAAACGTCGCCATCGCCCAGCCGACGCTGAAGATCGCCGCCGCGAGCTGCGCTCCGAGTTCCCCTCGTGACTCGAGTGCCCGGATCAGGATGCCGACGACGGCGCTGGCGAACGCCCAGACGAGCAACGCGCTGGAACGGTTCGATGCCGCCCGTAGCCCGGCGCCGAGATTCGGCTCGTTACCGCGAAAGATCTGGCCGACGTCGTAGACCAGCCCCGCGTTGAATAGCGCCGCGATGTAGCTCGTCCCGACGTAGACGACGAACAGGGCGGCGAGCTCGACGATCCCGGGCGAGCTCCCCCCTGCGAACCACACCGGACCGAGCACGGCGAGGACGAAGACGATCGACGCGACACCGCTCATCAACGGGTACACCGCGAGTTTCGGATGCGATCGCAGCACCCGGAGGCTGGCGACCGACAGGACGAAGCCCGTCTTGAGGCGGCTGAACAATCCCATATTCGACTATATCAATTTCTACCCATATTATATTTCAGTTACGATTGAATCTCCGGAAACCGGATGATCGACGAGCCATCGTTCTCGAGCGATCCGACAGACTCGTGACGAGGGCCGTAAGCCGGTACGCTGGGAGCACAAGACGGTTCGCGATTGCACCGGAACAGCAACCATCAGTATCAGACATCGCACGACCGCTCGATCTCGTCGTGAGCCGTGACGCGCTCGAGCGCCGTCCGGATGCGCTCGAGTTCGTCGGGATCGTCGCTCGGCCGACCGACGCTGACCGCGTCCGCCCCGTAGGCGAGGTACTCCCGAACCGTCTCCTCGTCGCGAACGCCGTTGTTGGCGATCACGAACAGATCGGTCGCGTCGGCGACGCCTTCGACCACGCGCTCTGAGTCCATCGCGTCGACGTGGACGAATGCGGCGCCTGCGTCCTCGAGATCGACCGCGAGCTCCGGCAGATCGACGCCGGGTACCTCCGTCCGAACCTTTGCGCCGACGGTCGCTCCCGTCGCCGCCGCCGTCTCGACGTACTCACAGAGCCGAGGACCGTCGCGTAACAGCGTCTCGCCACAGCCGACGGCACACATCTCGTCCTGTCGGCAGTGGGCGTTTATCTCGACCAGCGCGTCCCGGTCGCGACAGATCCTCGCGACGGTTCGAACCGGTTCGCGGGTGGCGCTGCGGACGTTTATCCCCGGGAGAAGGGGAGCGTTCTCGAGAGCGGCGAGCTGTCGGTCGACGAACGCGAGCGGGTCTGGCAGGAGAAACTCCTCGCGTCCGCGGGCGACCATCCGCCTTGCGGCCTCTCGAGACCGCTCCTCGAGGGCGATGCCGCCGAGAAACGCCGCGTCGGCGGCGTCGCTGCCGGCGCGTGCCCACGCCGCGTCGGACTCGCCGCTCAGACTCGCTAGCGCGAACTCGACGTCGGCGAGTTCGTCGTCGCTCATACCCGATCGATCGCGTCCACGACGGCCCGAACGACGCGTTCGGCGTCGCTACGGTCGTCGATCGAGATGTCGGTTCGAACGACGGGCTGGTCGAACGTCGCGTCGTCGGCCTCGTCGACGACGAACGCGTCGGCGAAGGGGTAGGCGGTCGCGAGTCCCTCGGTTCGTGGCTCCGCATCGACCGCGCCCATCAGGTTCGAAACCGGTCCGGAGAACGGCTCGTCGCCGACGAACGGCGATACCGCGACGACCGTCGTCTCCGCGAGCGCGTCGGCGACGCCCGGCAACGCGAGCATCGGTCCGATACTCGTGACGGGGTTCGAGGGGCCGACGACGACGGTGTCGGCGAGCGCCTCGAGGACGCCCGGGGCGGGGTCGGCCGTCGAGGAGCCACGGAACTCGACGCTCTCGACGGCTGGCTCGCCGCTGTGGGCGATCCAGAACTCCTGGAAGTGCATCGGTCCGTCCGCGGTGTGGACGAGCGTGGTCACGGGATCGTCGCTCATCGGTAACAGCTCGATCGGGACGTCGAACGCGTCGGCGAGGACGGTGGTGGCCTCGCTCAAGCTCTTGCCCTGATCGAGGAGGCTCGTTCGCGTGATGTGGACGGCTCGATCCCGGTCGCCGATCGTCATGAACTCGCCGACGCCGGAAAAACGCCGCCAGGCGGCGAGCTCGCGGCCCTCGGTCTGGTACTCCTCGGGGAGGTACTGCGGGCCGTCGGGGAGGGTCGCCGCCTCGGCGATGTCGTGTAACGCGTCGTGGGTTCGGTGGGTATCTCCGTCGATCCCCCACCACTGGTCCCGGTCGAGAACGCCCCCGGCCTGAAACAACAGCGTGTCGACGTCCGGTGAGACGAACAGCCCGCCGAGTTCGACGTCGTCGCCGGTGTTCGCGATGACCGTAATCTCGTCCGGTGAGAACGCAGCTCCGGCACCGTCTAACAGCTTCGGCGTTCCGGTGCCTCCGGAGAGAAACGTGACCATACGTTCCAGTACTTCCGGGGGGACTTAATCCCTGATGACCGTTCCGTCGCGCTCGAGTTCACCGAGCCGGGATCTCAGACACCGAATGTCGCCCGGAGCATGTCCCGCGTCCCTGGACCGAGACCGACGGCGACGACGGTGATCATGAGCAGGATCGTAAACCGGGGGCTCTCCTCGAAGACCTCCTCGTTGAATACCCAGATGATGAAGACGGCCGCGACGACTTTGAGCAACACGAACGGCCACGCGTTGCCGAAGAAGTCGACGATCGCCGCGTTGATCGGGTGCTTCGGCGAGAGAGTGCCCGGCCAGCCGAAGGCCTCGGCGTAGGTGAGTCCGATCAGGTTGGCGACGCCGTCGACGGCATGTGCCCAGATGACGATGGCTCCCATGTAGCCGGTGCCTCGGTTGAGCTGGGGGACGAACGTGGTGATCAACAGCCACGTGACGGCCGTGATCAGGGTCGCGCCGACGAGCGTGACAAGCGAGATCGAACCGAAGAAGCCGACCGTGTCGGCCTGCGTCCAGAGGTACGAAAGCGTCGCGATCGACGCGACCAGCGCGAGCGTTCCGAATCCGGCCAGCCCGTACTCATAGCCCGGTAACTGGTCTCGCCGCTCGAGCCAGACCGATGCGACGAGCGCCACGAGCGCGAGTACGGCGACGACGACGTAGATGAACGGGCTGATCAGCAGCGCCGACCACGGCAGCGAGACCACCATCTCGCCGTTTTCGGCGGTCGCGACGTTCGCGTCCTCGACCGTCCGCAACGCGCCGCCGAACAGCATCCACGGGAGCAATCCGTAGAAGCCGGCCCGGTACCGGTCGACGTCGAGGCGTTCGATGACGAAGTAAAAGCCGGCCAGTAAGAGAAGCAGCGTCGGGATGTACCCCGAGTAGGATTGCCAGGTGTATCCCGGCGTCGCCGTCGGCCCGTCGTCGGGGCCCGCATCGGCACAGTTCGGGCCGGCGTTTGTCTCCGCGCCGTCGCTCCAGGCGACACACGACCAGCCGTTGGCGTCGGCGACGACGGGGCCCCAGTAGTACTGCCAGATGATCTCGACGTACACCCGCTGTGGGAACAGGACCGCAGCGAGCGAGATCGCAGCCGCGAGGGCGATGACGACCGCGGCCCAGAGTCGTGCGGGCCCGACGCGGTCGATGAACTCGTCCATACCCTCATACGGAGGGGACAGTCGTTTACCGTTTCCGGTTTCCCCGCTACGACGGCGCGTACCGACCAGCGAACGCTTACCGCTCGTGCCCGTCGATCTCGCGGGCCGCCGCGAGGAGGTCTTCGTGAAGTGTGCCGTTCGAGGCGACCAGTCCGCGGCTGTCGTGACGCCAGCGCTCGCCTTCGAGGTCGGTGACGGTGCCGCCGGCCGCCCGAATCATAGCGACGCCGGCGACGGTATCCCAGGCGTTCGTCTCGACGTTGGTGATCGCGCCCTCGTAGGTGCCGTCGGCGATCGCGGCGAGGGTGGCCTGTGCACAGCCGAGCCGTCGCAGGTCGCCGAAGCGTTCGACGATGGCTCGGTTCGCAGCGGCGTACTCTTCGCGCCGGTCGAAGCCCCACCAGATGAGCGGACAGACGGCGCTCGTTTCGGGGTCGGTGCGATCGCTGGTCGCGATCGAGTCGCCGTTGCGGACGACGCCGTTCGGACCGAACCGGTAGGCCTCGGAGAGCGCCGGAAAGACGACCGCGGACGCGACGGGTTCGCCGTCGTCGACGGCGGCCACGGCGGTTCCGAAGAGTCGGCTCCCGCGAACGTAGTTGTCAGTCCCGTCGATCGGATCGACGATCCAGGCCGGCTCTCGCTCGGGGACTGCAGACAGCTCGCCTTCTTCCTCGCCAACGATCGCCTCCTCGGGGTACTCCTCGCGGATCGTCTCGACGACCGCCCGCTGTGCGTCGCGGTCTGCCTGCGTGACGACACCTCCATTTTCGTCTTTCCGTTCGACCTCGAGGTCGGCCCGGAACGACTCGAGCGCGACCGCCGCGCCGGCTTCGGCGGCTCGGACGGCGAGGTCGGCCCGTCGGTCAGGACTCATGATACCGTAGGGCCGTCGCGGGCCGGGAAAGTGGCTACGGTTTCCGATCGCAGTCGATTCGACGCCGTGTCGTATCGCTGCCCGTTCTGCTGGAGCCTGCTACGGTTACATCGACGATAAAAAAACGACCCGTCAGCACAACCGAACTGCTTCAGTGCGTCGCTTCTTCGAGCACCAGCGTGTCGTCCTCGAGGTAGTGATCGAAGTGGTGGGCGTCGTCCTCGAGGGTGACGAGGATCTCCCGGAGGATCTGTGCGGTGGCGGGATCGCCCAGGTTCTCGGCGAGGTCGATCGAATCGCGCATCGACTCGATGATCTCGCCGTAGATCTCGAGGTCGTTCTCGAGCATCGTCCGGACGTCGTAGACGTCTTCGCCTTCGTGTTCGACCGTCGCGCGGTTCTCGAGGTTTCGCATTCCCGAGACGGGGACGCCACCGATCGCCTGGGCGCGCTCGGCGATGGCGTCTGCGCCTTCCTCGACGTGTTCGTAGGCTTCCTCCGTAAAGAGGTGCAGGTCACGGAACTCCGCACCTTCGACGACCCAGTGGTGCTTTTTGAGCTGGTGGTACAGGACGTAGGCGTTCGCGAGTTCGGTGTTCAACGCGTCGACGATCTGCTCGGCCTTTTCCCGTTCGAGCCGGAGGCTGTTCTCCTCGACGGTGTCTGCCTGCTGACGGACGGTCTTCTGGGTACTCATCTCACTCGAGAGTAGGCGAGCAAACCCCTTAAAACCTTCCCAGGAAATAACATTTTTTGGTGAACCAAAAATAGATGTTTTCGAACCATCAACCAGATGGCGACGTCCCCGGCGGCGAGCGGACAGATTTGCCATCCGGACAGTAGCAGATGAGAGATTATTATTCACTATTGAGTAAATTATTTCAGTGTCACTCGCCACCGTTCGACTATGGCAACGAAAGTCACTCATCGACGGGAGCGAATCTACGTCGCCGGAGCGTGGCAGGAGACGGGCTCGACGCGTCCGGTCGACGACCTCGCGACGGGCGGCACGTTCGCGGACGTCGACGCCGCGAGTACGGCGGACGCACGCACCGCGTTACAGGCCGCACACGAGGTAACATCCGAGCTGCGCGAGACGACCGTCGTCGAGCGCGCGCGGTGGTGCGAGGAGATCGCCGACCGACTGGCCGAACGGAAGGACGAACTCGCCGACGTGATCGTCCGCGAGGCCGGCAAACCGATCGCGTCGGCACGCGGCGAGGTCGACGCCGCAGCCGAACGTTTCCGGCGGGCGGCAGAAGAGGCCCGCACCGTCGTCAGCACGGGCGAGTTTCGCGAGGGGACGACCGACGGCCACGAGGGCTGGCAGGCGCTCGTCAAACCCGAACCGATCGGGACGGTGCTGTGTATCACGCCGTACAACTACCCGCTGGCGACGACGGCGCTGCAAGTCGCGCCGGCGATCGCCGCCGGCAACAGCGTCGTGCTCAAACCGGCGAGTGCAACGCCCGTCTCCGGGGCGATCCTCACCGACGTCGTCGCCGGCGTCGACGGCGTTCCCGAGGGTGCCGTCAACTTCGTTCCGGGCGACGCGAGCGAGATTGGCGACGTGCTCGCGGGCGACGACCGCGTCAACTGCATCGCCATGACCGGTTCCTCCGGAGCGGGTAAACACGTCGCCCGCGAGAGCGGGATGGTCACCCTGCACATGGAATTAGGGGGCAACGCACCCGCGATCGTCTTCGACGACGCCGACCTCGACGACGTCGCTGGCGCCTGTGCGAAGGGATCGTTCAAGTACGCCGGTCAGCGCTGTTCGGCCGTCTCGCGCGTGCTCGCCCACGAGGACGTTCACGATGAACTCGTCTCCCGCCTCGAGCGGGAGGTCGACGCCTGGCAGCCGGGCGACCTCTTCGACGAGGCGACGACCGTCGGCCCACTCATCAGCGAGTCACAGGCCGACTACGTCGAGGAACTGCTCGAGGACGCCGTAGAGAAGGGTGCCGAACTCGTCCGCGGCGGCGAGCGTCGGGCTCCCGAGGGCGTCCCGGCCGAACTCGGCTCGCGGTTCGTCGAGCCAACGCTGCTCGCGAACGTCCCCCACGACGCCCGCGTGATCCACGAAGAACAGTTCGGCCCGCTCGCGGTCGTCACCACCGTCTCCGACCGCGAGGAAGCAATCGAACTCGCGAACGGCACCGACCTCGCGCTCGACGCTGCCGTCTTCACGAGCGACTACGATCGCGCGCTCGAGGTCGCCGATCGGGTCGACGCTGGCGCAGTCCGGATCAACGGTGCGCCCTCCCACGGCCTCGGGGACGTTCCTTTCGGTGGCAACGAGGACTCGGGGATCGGCCGCGAGGGAATCGACGCCTCGATACACGCGATGATGCGGACGAAAAGCATTGTGCTCTGAGGGCTGGGACCGGGTCCTCGAGAATGCCAACGTTGACACGTCCGCGTCCCTGAGTATCGATCGATGACGACTGCCGAGGTATCGCGAACGAAGGCGTGGCTGATGGCCGCCCGCCCACAGACGCTGCCGGCGGCGGCCGCGCCCGTGATCGTCGGGACGGGACTTGCCGTCCACGAGGGCGTCTTCGCCCCGCTGCCCGCGCTGATGGCGTTCGTCGGCGCGGCGCTGATCCAGATCGGGACGAACTTCGCGAACGACTACTACGACGCGGTAAAAGGCGCGGACACGGACGACCGCGAGGGCTTTACGAGGGTGACCCAGTCGGGACTGATCGACCCCGATCGGGTAAAGCTCGCGACGATCGTTACCTTCGGACTCGCGATCCTCTCTGGCACCTATCTCGTCTACGTCGGCGGGGTTCCGATTCTCGTCGTCGGACTGGTGAGCGTGCTCTGTGGCTGGGCCTACACCGGCGGTCCCTACCCGCTCGGCTATCACGGGCTCGGCGACCTCTTCGTGTTCGTCTTCTTCGGAGTCGTCGCCGTGATGGGGACGTTCTACGTTCAGGCGGCGGCCGTTTCCCCAGTCGGACCGTTCCCGACGACGATTCCGGCGGAGACGGTCACCACGGCGGCGTTCGTCGCGAGCCTTCCGATCGCCGCCCTCGCAACGAACATCCTCGTGGTCAACAACGTCCGCGACCGCGAGACCGACGTCGAGGCCGGCAAGAACACCCTCGCCGTGCGCTTTGGCTACCGGTTCAGTCGCCTCGAGTACAGCACCATGCTCACGCTCGCGTACGCCGTTCCGCCGTGGTTCTGGCTTGCCACCGACGTCGGCCCCGCAGTCTTGCTCCCGCTCGTGACGCTTCCCTACGCCGCCGTCGTCACCCGGACGATCTGGACTCGGACCGACGGCACGGCGCTCAACCCCGCCCTCGAGCGCACCGGAAAGCTCCTGACGTTGTACGCCGTTTGCTTCGCTGGAGGACTGATCGTCTGATGGACATTGCGATCCGACCGTTCGAGCTCGAGCTCGCGAGTCCACTCGAGACCGCCGACGGCCGGATCGACCGCCGTGAGGGGTTTCTCGTCCGCGTCGAAGACGGCGACGACAGCGGGCTCGGCGAGGCGACCCCGCTGCCGGGCTGGACCGAGTCCTACGAGGCGTGTCGAGACGCGCTCGAGCGTGTCGTTTCTATCGCAGGCGAGGACGGAGCAACCGACACTCTCCTCGCCGCCTGTGAGGACGCGCCCGCGGCGAGACACGGCCTCGCGCTCGCGCTCGCGGATCTGCACGCGCGTCGCGAACTCGCCCCGCTGTACCGACAGCTCGACGGATGCGAGCGAGTCGACTACGTCCCGGTCAACGCGACGATCGGCGACGGCTCGCCCGCGGAAACGGCCGACGCCGCAGGCGAGGCCGTCGCCGACGGATACGACACGATCAAACTGAAAGTCGGCGTTCGCGACGTCGCAGCCGATCTCGAGCGCGTCCGACGGGTTCGCGAGGCGGTCGGCCCCGAGATCGAACTGCGCGTCGACGCGAACGGTGCCTGGACCCCGGCCGAAGCCCGGACCGCGATCGAAGGACTGGCCGACGAAGACGTCGCCCTGCTCGAACAGCCCCTGCCCGCCGAGGATCTCGCGGGTCACGCCACTCTCCGCGGGTCGGGCGTGGCGATCGGACTCGACGAGGGGCTGCTCGAGTGTGGCATCGATACCGTCCTCGGGGCCGACGCCGCGGACGCCATCGTCGTCAAGCCGATGGCACTCGGCGGTCCCGATCGCGCCCGCGAGGTCGCCGCGTGGGCGCTCGAGTGTGACGTCGTCCCGATCGTGACGACCACGATCGACGCCGTCGTCGCCCGGACGGGCGCGGTACACCTCGCGGCGTCGTTACCCGACGTTCCGGCCTGCGGGCTCGCGACCGCCGATCTGCTCGCGACCGACCTCGGACCCGATCCCGCACCCGTGATCGACGGCGAGGTCGTCGTCCCGGGTGGCAACGGTCTTGGCGTTTCGGGCGTTTGGGACGAGTAAACGATGGCTGTCCCCGTCGACTGGCCGACGAGAGACCTGCTGGCCCACCGCGCTCGAGCGACGCCCGATCGGACCGCGGTGATCGACGCCAGCACCGACACGACGTGGACGTTCCGCGAGTTCGACGCCCGCGTCGGTGGCGTCGCCGCCCGACTCGAGGAAGTCGTCGGCGGCGGCGATCGCGTCGACGATCGGAACGTCCGTCTGGGCGTGTTGATGGATACCCGTGTCGCGTTCGCGACGGTCTTTTTCGCCGCCATGCGCCGTGGGTTCACCGTCGTCCCGCTGAACGTCCGCGAGACGACCCCCGAACTGCGCGCTAAGGCCGGCCGAACCGACCTCGACGTGCTCGTCTGCGAACGTGACACCGAAGCGCTCGCACTCGAGGCCGCCGACGTCCCGGTCGTCTCGGCCGACGAGACGGACGACGACGTGGTCGATCACCTGCAGCCGGTCGCCGACGCGTCCGCCGATCCGGTTTCGCTCGAGCGAACCGACACGCAACTGCTCATGTTCACCTCGGGAACGTCGGGACGGCCGAAGGCCGTCCGCCTGACCGTCGGCAACCTCCTCGCGAGCGCGGTCGCCTCCGCGTTCCGCCTCGGCGTCGACCCCGACGATCGCTGGCTCTGTTGTCTTCCGATGTATCACATGGGCGGGCTGGCTCCCGTCTTGCGCTCGACGCTTTACGGGACGACCGTCGTGATCCAGCGCTCGTTCGATCCCGACGGAACCGCCGGAGCGATCGACGAGCACGACGTCACGGGCGTCTCGCTCGTCCCGACGATGCTGCGACGACTGCTCGAGGCCGACTGGTCGCCGCCAGAGACGCTCCGGTTCGTGCTACTCGGCGGCGCTCCCGCGAGCGAGGCGTTGCTCGAGCGCTGTCGGGCGGCCGGAGTGCCGGTCTATCCAACCTATGGGATGACCGAGACGGCGTCCCAGATCGCGACGGCACGGCCCACAGACGTCGACGAGAGCCCGGGTACCGTCGGCCAGCCGCTCGCGTTCACCGACGTGACGATCGTCGACGACAGCGAGCCGGTCGGTCCCGGCGAGACGGGCGAGATAGTCGTCTCGGGACCGACGGTAACCCCCGGCTACCTCGCGGACGACCGGACCGACGACGCGTTCGACGAGTACGGCCTGCACACCGGCGACGTCGGCTCCCGCGACGACGACGGCCGTCTGTGGGTGAGAAACCGCGTGAGCGACCGGATCGTCACCGGCGGCGAGAACGTCGATCCCGGCGAGGTCGTCGACGCCCTGCGGGCACACCCGACAGTCGAGACGGCTGCCGTCGTCGGCCTTCCGGACGAAGAGTGGGGCGAACGCGTCGCCGCGCTCGTCGTCCCCGAAGACGACTCGCCCGAACTCGAGGAGCTACTCGCCCACTGTGACGAGAACATTGCGGGGTTCAAACGCCCTCGAACGGTCGGTTTCGCCGAGGCACTCCCGCGGACTGCCTCCGGGACTGTCGACCGCGACGCCGTCCGCGAGCGGCTGCTGTCGGAGGGCGTCGACGCGGTAGACACGACGGACTAGCTCCGCTCCCGGATCCGCACAAACGCTCGCACGTTCATGAACGCTGTAGTTGCCGCTTCGAGCAATACTTGTGACAAGGTGACAAGGTTATGTGTCCCGTTTCGTATAGTCACGATTATTATCGTGCGTGAGAGAATGATTATCGGAGTTCCGAACGAGACGGTCGAAAACGAGACACGAGTCGCACTCATTCCATCGCTTGCTGCGGAGCTGGTAGATGACGGATTCGACGTACGTGTTGCCGCCGGTGCAGGTGAAGAGGCCGGCTGGTCCGACGCCCAGTACCGTGATGCAGGCTGTGATATCGTCGACGAACGCGAGACGGTCTTCGAACTCGCGGACGTCGTCTTTCAGGTACGCGGGCTCGGTGCCACACCGGACGGCGAATCCGACCCGTACCGGGACGAACAGCTGGTCATCGGACAGCTCGGGCCGTATTCCATCGAAGACGAGCTGTCGACGCTTGCCGACCAGCAGGTCACTGCGTTCGCGCTCGAGCTCATTCCGCGGATCAGTCGCGCTCAGAGTATGGACGCACTCTCCTCTCAGGCGAGTCTCGGCGGTTACAAGGCCGTCCTGGTCGCCGCGGAGGAGTTGACGAAACTGCTCCCGATGCAGATGACCGCTGCCGGCACCGTCCGTCCCGCAGACGTCTTCGTCGTTGGGGCTGGCGTCGCCGGACTACAGGCGATCGCCACCGCCGAACGCCTGGGTGCGAACGTTCGCGCCTACGACATCCGTCCGGAGGTCAAAGAGGAAGTCGAGAGTCTCGGTGCCGAGTTCGTCGAACTCGACTTAGAGACCGACGACGCTGCCGACGAAGAAGGCCACGCCCGCGAACAGGACGAGGAATTCTACCGGAAACAACGTGAGATGATGATCGACGTCGTCGGCGATTCCGACGTCGTCATCACCACCGCGGCGGTCCCCGGTCGGCCGTCGCCGGAGCTCGTCACCAACGAGATGATCGACGGGATGAAATCCGGCTCGGTCATCGTCGACCTGGCTGCCGAGGGTGGTGGCAACTGTGAACCGACGGTCGCCGACGAGGTCGTTACCTACGAAGGAGTCACCGTCTTCGGTCCGACGAACCTTCCCGGGTCCATTTCTCGGACCGCGAGCCGTCTCTACGCGAACAACGTGACGAACTTCTTCGAAAATCTGCTCGACGACGACGATGAGATTACGATCGATACGACCGACGAGATCGTGGACGCCACGATGCTCACTTACGATGGAACGATTCGAAACCCACATGAACAGGACGAGGACGAGGACGAGGGTGATGACGATGATGAGTGATAGTGATAGTGATAGTGATAGCGTGACGGCCGCGAGCGTAGCCGAGCGTACAGCCGATTCGACCGCGCGGTCTACGGCAGGTGAGTCCGATGAGTGAGGTCATAACCTACCTGACGTTCTTCGTGCTGGCGGGCTTTCTGGGGTATTCGGTCATCACGAAGATCCCGGCGACGCTTCACACGCCGTTGATGTCCGGTGCCAACGCGATTACCGGCATCACGCTCGTGGGTGCCGTCGTCGTCGCCGGCGCCGGATCGACGACGTTCGCGACGGCGATGGGCTTTCTTGCCGTCGTCATGGCGACGGTGAACGTCGTGGGCGGCTACCTCGTGAGCCACCTCATGCTTTCGGACTTCCACGGAGGGGGTGAGTGATGATGGTCGAGCTCATTGGTGATACGGTGCTGTCGGCGGCGTATCTCTTCGCTGCGGTCCTGTTTATCCAGGGACTTCGAGATATGACCCATCCGCGAACGGCCGTTCGTGGCAACCTCACGTCCGCCGGCGGGATGTTCGTCGCCGTCGCCGCGACCGTGTTGTGGTTCGAGATTATTCAGCCGTGGGTGTTGATCGCCGGTCTCGTCGTCGGTACGCTGGTCGGGGTCTTCCTCTCGGTCACCGTCGAGATGACCGAGATGCCCCAGCTCGTCGGCCTGTTCAACGGGTTCGGTGGTGGCGCCTCCGCCCTCGTCGCCGGGGCCGAAGTTCTGGAGGTCGGCTCGGCGAACGCCGGTGCGATCCCTGTCGACATCGGAATTGCGGCGGCCGCCTCGGGGATCGTTGGCGCGGTCACCTTCACCGGCAGTATGGTCGCCGCCGGAAAGCTTCACGGTATGATCACGGGATCGGCGATTCGATACTCCGGCGAGCACGCTGTCAAGGCGTTGCTCTTGCTCGTCGCTGTGTTTGCGGGCATCTACATGATCGTCCAGCCGGAGATGCTCGCCGACGTCCTGCAGGGATCGACAGTCCCATCCTACTGGATCCTGGTTGTGGCGGCGGCGGTACTCGGCATCATGCTGGTCATCCCGATCGGCGGGGCGGACATGCCCGTCGTCATCGCCTTGCTGAACTCTTACTCCGGGCTAGCGGCGGCCGGAACCGGGTTCGTACTCGGCAACAGCGCACTGATCATCGCCGGAACGCTCGTCGGTGCCGCCGGTATGATCCTGACGGTGATCATGTGTGAGTCGATGAACCGATCGCTGGCGAACGTCCTCTTCGGCGGCTTCGGTGAGGAGGCGGCTTCCTCCGAAGAGATGGACGAGATCTACGAGGGCAACATCACCGAGACCTCTCCCGAGGAACTCGAGATGCTGCTCGATACCGCCGGGCGGGTCGTGATCGTGCCGGGATACGGCATGGCAGTCGCCCAGGCCCAACACGCCGTCGCCGAACTCGCCGAGCTGCTCGACGGGGACGACGTCGAGGTCGAGTTCGGCATCCACCCGGTTGCTGGCCGAATGCCGGGACACATGAACGTGTTGCTGGCGGAGGCGGACGTTCCCTACGACATGATGAAAGAACTCGAGGAGATCAACCCGACGTTCGCCCAGACCGACGTCGTAATCGTCATCGGGTCGAACGACGTGGTGAACCCGCTCGCTAACACCGACGACTCGAGTCCGATCGCCGGGATGCCCGTGCTCAACGTCGCGGAGGCGGGGACGGTCGTCGTGAACAAACGCAGTCTCAGCCCCGGTTTCTCCGGGATCCCGAACCCGCTGTTTGCCGAGGACAACTGTCTTATGCTCTTTGGCGACGGCCAGGAGACCATGCAGGAGGTCGTCAGTCAGTACAAAGAGAGTCACTGACGGCCGGGTCTGCGAAGCGGGGCCGGCGTCGCCGTTTTCGGCGTCGATGACACCGGTACCGTCCGTTCTCACACCGTGTCGATCGGCGGAAGAATTAGGCCGCTTGCCTGTCTCTCTTCCGACATGCCAGTCGTAGCCGGAATCGACCGATCGGAGCGCGCACAGTCGGTGCTGGAACGAGCTGCGACGCTTGCGGCGGATGCCGGGCTCGAGTTACACGTTACCCACGTGGGTACGCCCGGCGTCCCGACTTCTCAGGGGGGGTACAACCCGGATAGGGACCGTGACCTGGCCAGAAAGCGAGCGAAAGCGACCGCCCGGGAAACTGCCGAGGACGTCGACGCGGTCGAGGCGTTCGAGCCGGTCGGTCTGCTCGGGAATCCGGCACAGGAGCTCATGGAGTACAGCGACGAACGGAACGCCGAGTACATCGTCGTAAGCGCCAGGAAGCGCTCACCGATGGGACAGGCGCTTTTCGGGAGCGTCACGCAGGCATTGCTGTTGCAGGCGGATCGGCCTGTCGTCGCCACGCCTCACAAGCCGACGTGAATCTGAACCGCCGTGGCCCACCGGTTTTCGAGCCACTCCGCCCGACGGCAGTGTCACAGTCGGCAGTCCTTTGAGGACGTGTGACGACGCGTACGTATGATCGCGGACGATCTTCGCTCGTTTCGCCGGGACCTCCATCGAAAACCGGAACCCGCCTGGCGGGAGTTTTACACGACCGCACGGATCGTCGCCGAACTCGAGGCACGCGACGTCGACGACGTCTTCGTCGGTCCGGCAGCTATCGCTGGCGAGCACCGACTCGCCGTCCCCGACGACGACGACCTCGAGACGTGGTACGAGAGAGCCCGTGAGACGGACGTCGACGACGACGTCCTCGAGCGACTCGAGGGTGGATACACGGGTGCCGTCGCCGTCCTCGAGTGTGGAGATGGGCCGACGGTCGGGCTTCGGGTGGACGTCGACGGCCTCCCGATCACCGAATCCGACGACCCCGACCACGACCCCGCCGCGGAGGGCTTTCGCTCCGAACACGAGGGCGCGATGCACGCCTGTGGCCACGACGCCCACGCGGCGATCGGGATCGGCGTCCTCGAGGCGGTTCGCGAGAGCGACTTTTCGGGGACGCTCAAGCTCTTCTTCCAGCCCGCCGAGGAGGTCGTTGGCGGCGGCAAGGCGATGGCGAAAAGCGGCCACCTCGACGACGTCGACTACCTGCTCGCGGTCCACGTCGGCCTCGATCACCCCACCGGCGAGGTCGTCGCGGGGGTCGACGGCTTTCTTGCGGTCCGTCACTACGAAGTGACGTTCACCGGCGAGTCGGCCCACGCCGGTGCTCGCCCGGAGGAGGGACGGAGTGCGATCCAGGCGCTCGCGACGGCAGTACAGAACCTCTATGCGATCCCGCGCCACGCAGAGGGCGCGACCCGGGTCAACGTCGGCGTCGTGGAGGGCGGCACTGCGGCGAATATCGTCGCCGAAGCGGTCCGTCTCGTCGCCGAGGTTCGAGGCGAGACGACGGAACTCGTAGAGTACATGGACGAGCAGGCACGGCGAACGCTCCGGTCCGCTGCCATGGCACACGGCTGTGAGGTCGACCTCGAGACCGTCGCCGAAGCGCCGAGTGCCGAAAGCGACACAGCACTCGCCGGGATCGTCGAAGGAGTCGCAGCCGAGACTGCAGGCGTCGAGACCGTCCTCGAGCGCGACGACCTCGGGGGCAGCGAGGACGCGACGTTTCTGATGCGGGAGGTCCAGCGAAACGGTGGGCTCGCCTGCTACGTCGGTGTCGGCACCGACCACCCCGGCGGCCACCACACCCCGACGTTCGACGTCGACGAGGAGACGATCGATCACGGCGTCGACGTACTCGCCGGAACGATCGAGCAGATCGGTCGCGACCGGCCCTGATACGGGCTGCTGTACCGACGTCCGTGGCGACCGCAGGTCCGGTCGCGGCCGTGCCGGTAACGACGGCCAGGAGACCGTCTGAGACGACGAATTCCGTTCTACTGGAAGCCAGGGTGACCTATTTGACGCTCGAGACGAACCATTCGATCGACATGCACCCCCCGCAGTCGCCCCTCCTTCCGCCCGGTTCGCGCCCGCTCGAGGTGGTCCCGTCGTGACGTCGATTCGTACTCGCGTCAGCCTCCTCGTCCGGACGATCGTCGCTGCCGTCTGCGGTCTCGTCCTCTCGAGCGCCGTCGTCGGCGCGGCCCTCCTGCTCGTCGCCGTCCCGGTCTACGCGGGCGTTCGCTACGGCGCAGCGACGCTCTCGTCACCCGAGTTTTTCCCCGGCATCGACGCCGGACTCGTCGGCGATCCACTCGCCGCAGCGCTCGTCGTCGCCGTCGCCATCCCCTGTCTGGCGGCCATCGAACTGTCGCTGCGGACCGTTCGGACCGCCCGCGAACGCTCGGCACCGGCAGGTGCGCTCGCCCAAGGCGCCGTGGAACTCGCCTCGTACGTGCTGTTGTTCTCGTCGCTGCTGCTCGCGCTGGCCGCGCTGCCGTACCTGCGGTCGGCGCTGCCCGAGGCGGCGTTCGCACTCCTCGTCTTGCTCGGATTCTTCTACCTGCTGACGGTCGGTTACGCCTGGGCTGCCTACGAGTGGCTCCGCTCGAGAGACGACGTCGACGACGAACGCACGACCGGCGGCAACTGGCTCGTCTTCGGCGTCTTCGTCGTCGGTTACCTCAGCGTCGCCTACTGGGCCGGGTTCGCCCTGCTCGTCGTGGCCGCGCTCATCTGGCTCGTCGTCGGCTCGACCCTCGCCCCCGGCCACGTCGATCGAATTCGAGACGCCATCGAGCGCCGCGCTGCCGAAAGCGCCGAGGAGGAGCCCGTCGATCCCGACGACGTCTACGGCGTCACGGACGAAGTCCGACGGCTGCGCGGCCGACTCGAGCGCGCCGTCGGTCTCCACCCAGCCGTTCCGACGGCCGTCGGTGTGCTCGTCGCGGCCGGTACCGGGTACTGGGCAGGGGCTCTCGCGTCCGTCGAGACGGTCGCTGGCTCGCTTGCCGTCGTAAGCGCCGTCGCGTTCGTCGGCGTCCACGTCGGTGGTGCGATCCGTGCCGAGTTCGCTGGCGACGCCGCCGTCCTCCGCGACCTCGAGGACCGATTCGACCTCGAGACACTCGCGTCCGACGAGTCGGCGACGTGGGTCGTCGACGGGGCGGTCGAGCCCGACCCGACGCAGGCCTCGCTCCGGTCGACCGCCACCCGACTCGCGAGACAGGCCGACCTCCCGGCCCCCGATATCAGGGTGCTCGAGCACGAGACCCCCGTCGCACTGACGGTGGGCTACCGGCCCGCCGCGTCGACGCTCGTCTGCTCCCGGGGGCTGATCGAGGCGCTCTCCGACCGCGAACTCGAGGCCGTGATCGCTCACGAACTCGCCCACGTCAAAAACCGGGACGCGGCCGTGCTCACGGCGCTGTCCGCATCCGGCGCCGTCGCGAACCTCGCCCGCAGCCGGTACGGCTACAACCCGGTCGTCGAGCCGCTCGCGGTGGCGGTCCGGCTCGCAAGCCGGTGGTACGTCGCCCTCGTCTCGCGGGGCCGGGAGTACGCCGCCGACGACGGCGCGGTCGCGATCACCGGCGACTCCGCAGCGCTCGCGAGCGCCCTCGAGACGCTCGATGACGACCTCGAGTCTCGCCCGTCGACGGACCTCCGCGAAGGAGATACGGCCGCCGCGTTCGCCATCGTCCCGCCGCCGTGGGAGGAACACCGCTTTTTCGACCGCACGCGTCGGTTCGTCGCCCGTGGAATCTTCGGTACGCACCCGGCGACGGTGAGCCGACTCGAGCGGCTCAGGAGCGCAGCCAGCGGAACGGATCGCTAGTCGTTCCGAACGTCGTCTCCTTATACTGTCGGTCATGGACCTGTGAACAGTCGAGCGGCGTGAGCCGCGAGTCCGAGTGAGCGAAACGGAAGGAGGAGTGCTTTCGTTTTAGTACTTCGGCTCCGCGCCGGTCGTCTCGTAGACGTCTTCCATCAACTCGTCGCGTTCGCGCTGCCAGGCGGCAAACTCGGTCGGACTCGAGGGGTAGTTCTCGTAGTGAGCGAGGAGGTCGTCGGCCCGGCGTTTCGTCTGATAGAGATTCCAGATCGTCCCCCAGTGGCCACGACTCTTGAGCAAGGCCTCGAGTTTGAGCTTCAGACCGATGTCTGCACTGCCCGAGTAGAGCGCTTCGGCGAGTTTGTCGCCCGGCATCGCCGCGAGCAGGCCCATGAGGTCGTCGACGTCGACCGCCGTCGAGAGGATGTTGTAGACGTCGAGGGCTGCGTAGCGGGCTCCGTAATGATCCATCACGCGCTCGTTGTACCGCCACAGGGTCTCCTCGCTGACGTCACCGTCTTCGATGGCTTCGATTGCCTGCTCGCCGGCATAACTGCCGGCGTAGGCGGCGCCCGCGATGCCGCCGCCGGTCGTGGGATTGACGTGGCCGGCCGCGTCGCCGACGGCCATGAACCCGGGATGGACGGCCGAGTCGTAGGGTCGTCGAGTGGGCAAGGCGGCACCGAGTTTGTCGGCGACGCGCGCGTCCGAAAACTCCTCACGGTTCTGGAGGTCGCGTTTCAGGTCCTCGACGAGTTTCATCGGCTCTTCGGTCATCTGGAAGCCGAGTCCGGCGTTGATCTCGGTCTCGGTCCGCGGGAAGTACCAGAGATACCCCGCCGCGCGTTCGGTCGGTTTGAACACGAGCGCGTCCGCCCACTCGACGGGCTCTTCGACGTGGACGATCTCCCGGTAGGCCGAACAGAACTGCGAGTAGTTGACGTTCGTATCGAACGTCGACTCCGAGACGTCGACGTTGTCCTGCAGGACCGACAGCGACCCCGCTCCGTCGATCACGAGGTCGGCCTCGTAAGTGACTGGGTCGCCGTCCCGGACCGCCTCGACGCCCGTGACGCGCCCGTCGCCGTTCTGGCGGACGTCCTGGACGAGCGTATCGTAGTGAAACGCCGCACCTGCTTCGCCGGCGCCCTCGATGATGCGTTTTCCGTACTCCCAGCGATCGATGACCGCGAGCTCTCCCGGGATCGGAATCTCGAGGACGGTGTCCTCCTGTGGGATCTCGAACCGACCGTGGTCGACGCCGGTGTTCGTAAAGGCGGGCTCGAGCTGGGACTTCGGGATGGCGTCGGGAAAGGAGGCGGCTCCTTTCAGCGCGTCGCCACAGGCGATGTGGCCCGCCTCTTTGGCTGACTTTCGCTCGAGTACGACCACGTCGTAGCCCTCGCGGGCGACCGTCGCGGCGGCATAACAGCCAGCGGTGCCGGCACCGGCGACCACGACGTCGTACGTCTGTGTTCCCGCCGTACCGGCGGTGGTATCCTCTTGAACACTCATGCTCTACTCTGTCGGTTGGAACGAGAAAACGTTTGTCTTGAAATCTGTCGCTTTTCGTGGGCCAAAACGTCCAGAAAAAGTAAAGTTGCGCGTTTGCCTACTACTGACTATGACGGAGTACATCGTCGAGTTCGTCGGCACCGGTGAGACGATCACGTGCTCGGATAAAGAAACAATTCTTAGCCGCTGTCTCGAGGAAGGAATCACTCAGGAATACTCCTGTCGCGTCGGCATGTGTCTGGCCTGTTCGGCCGAGATTATCGAGGGTGAGGTCACCCAACCAGCCGCTCGCGGACTCACGGAAGCGGAGGCCGAACGCTTCGCGTTGACCTGTATGGCCCGCCCGCAATCGGATCTAAAACTCGAACGCGGCGTGTATCCGCCGAGCATCGAAGACGGCGTCGATGCCGAGGCGACGAGCGACCCGACGCCAGCGGACGACTGATTCCGTACCCGACGGACTGACGGAGAGGATCGTTTGCTGTCTCGTTCTCGTTTTCGAGTCGTTCGAGGGTGAACAGGGCTTCGACGGTGAGAGAGCGGACTCGACGTGGCTCGAAAGCTCAGTCGACGAAGTCGATGTCGTCGGCCGGAGGACTGGCCTGCTCGTCGTCGGGACGGCCGTAGATCTGTGGCGACTCGACGCCCGTGACGACGATCATGGTTCGCATCTGTCCCTCGAGTGCCTCGTCGATCGAGGTACCCCAGATGATTCGTGCGTCGGGGTCGATCCGGTCGTAGATCTCTTCGACGACGCCTTCGGCTTCTTCGATGGCCATGTCCGAGCCGCCGGTGACGTTGACCAGCGCGGAACTCGCACTGGAGATGTCGACGTCGAGAAGCGGCGAGCGAAGCGCGGTCTTGACCGAGTCTTCGGCTTTCGCTTCGGAGTCGGACTCGCCGAGGCCGATCATGGCGACGCCGCCACGCTCCATGACGGTTCGAACGTCAGCGAAGTCTAAGTTGACGAGACCGGGTTTCGTGATGAGTTCGGTGATGCCCTTGACGCTTCGCATGAGCACCTCGTCGCTGACTTTGAACGCCTGTCTGACGGGGAGTTTGCCGACCGAGTCGAGCAGCCGATCGTTCGGGACGACGATCACCGTATCGGAGACGTCACGCAGCCGTTCCAGGCCCGCCTCGGCGTTGGTTCGACGAACCTCGCCTTCCGCGGTAAACGGCGTCGTGACGATCGAGATCGTCAATGCGCCGGCCTCGCGGGCGGCTTTCGCGACGACGGGTGCCGAACCGGTCCCCGTCCCGCCGCCGAGGCCGGCGGTGACGAAGACCATGTCCGAGCCCTCGACGGCGTTGTAGATGTCTCCCTGGCTCTCGAGGGCAGCCTCTTCACCGACCTGTGGAAGCGAACCGGCACCACGGCCGCCGGTTTTCTCCTCGCCCATCAGGATCTTCGTATCCGCTTCGATCTCGACGAGGTGTTGGACGTCGGTGTTCGCGGCGACGAGTTTCGCGCCGTGGATGCCCTCCTCTTGCATCCGGTTGACGGTGTTGCCGCCTGCACCGCCACAGCCGACGACCGTGATGTCCGTCTGGAGGTCGTCGAGTACGTCGGCCAGTTCGTCGTCGGTCATCGTGCCCGACGCGTGTTCCGTCTCGGCGTCGGCCTCCCCGGGGATCTCGGATCCCTCCCCGCTTTCGGCCTCGTCGATGGCGTCTTCGACAATCGAGTCCATTCTTGAACCGGTATAATAGATCGAGCGTAATTACCTTTCCCCTACACGTCAGACGGACGTCTGACGACGTAAAACTTCATTACCTATCAACGTATTTCTGCACCGGAGTAACCCCTCCTGCACCGATATATTCCGTACCTAACTCGCGTATGATACGTTATATCGGGAACCGTATCGTTCGCTCGACGTGGACTGCCTCCGGATCGATTTCGCCGCCGTCGACGATTACCGACTCGCCGTCTGCCAGCCGGCCGAACTTCGGCCCTTCTGGAACGCCCGCCTCGCGCGCGAGCGCCGGGTCGAACGCTGTCTCCCGGACGACGACGGCCTCGTCCGTTATCGAAACCGCGTCGTAGCCGTCCTCGAGCACGTCCGCCAGCGCTTCGACGACCTCCTCGCGCGCATCGGCATCGGCTACGGCGGCCCGCCCCCCGACGCGGCTCCCGCCGTTTTCGGTCTCGAACGCGACGGTCCGGTCGGCGACGGCACTCCACGCCCGGTCGGGATCGATCCCCTCGGCCGCGTCGACCAGCTCGTCCGGGAGCGAGACGACGGCAGCGGGTGTCGTCCGCTCACGTCCGAACCGGACGCCATCCGAGACGGTTCCGAGTTCACCCTCGACCGTCTCGACGAGCGATCGCGACCGGTCGCCGACCTCCCGGAGCCACGTCTCGCCGACGACGCGATACCCCAGCTCCTCGAGGACGTCCTCGAGGACCGGTCGGCCGCCCTCGACGACGGCGAGATCCGTCCGGCTCCGCTCGAACGCCGCCTCGAGGATGTCGCGGCTCTCGTCGGGATCGCCCATCGCTTCGAGGGCCCACTCTGCGGCGACGTGGCCGACGGCCCACGACGTCTCGCGGACGATACGCTCGAACCGCGGGACGTAGTGTCCGCCACCGAAGCCGACGACCTGTCGTCGCGGGATTGATTCGTCGTCCCGACAGGTCGGAGCTGTGCTGTCTGCGAACGGCTCGCGGTGGGGGGACACGCCTCGCAGGTCGAGAATGGCACGGGCGACGGCCTCGGCACCGGCGGGGTCGTCCCACTGGGTCTGGTCACTCCCTAGCTCCGCGAACAGCGAGGGAACGCCGACGTCCGTCGGGCCGTGGTGGGTACACTCCATGCCGACGTCGTACCCTGCCGGTGCGTACTCGTCGAAGGCCTCGAGTAGCCTTGCGAGCGCGTTCGGACAGGTCCGCGCCAGTGTGCCGTCTTCGCCGCCGTACTCGGCCGGGCCGAAGTTGCCCGTGAAATGGCCCGTCAGCAACGGGCCGGTTTCGCCCGAGTGTCTGGAGGCGAACACGAGCAGCTCCGGCTCACAGTCGAAAGCTTCCGCTGGTCGTTCGAGCTCGAGGTGAATCTCGTCGAACGACCGGAGTTCGGCACCCTCGGTTCGGTACCAGGTGCCGCCACCGTCGCTGGCGGGGCGGGTATCGTCCCGGCGTCGCTCCCAGTCGACGAGCTCGCGCAAGAGCGTACAGATGTGTTCTGAGGCGCTATCGGCGCGGCTTTCGACGATTGCGATCACATGGGTCGGTGAGCGGGCCGTCCCTGAATACGCTCCGTTTTGGTTCGACGTCCCGTCTCCAGTTCCCGATCGAATGCGTCACCGAATCGAACTGAAATGCAATATTATCGACCACAGTTCGAATCTCTAACATATAAAAATATACGATTGTGAAGACTATTACCGTTCGGACAGCTACAACGAAGGCGTTTTCGACGGTTTGAGACGGCTCGAGACGGATCGTCTTAGTAATGGACTGTTGATGGCATCGATGGCACCGGTACTGGTCCCGGTAATACCAGCTTTCCAACAATAGTTTGTTACGCGTCGAATCCGCCACGATAATCGGTCGTTTGCCAGCGGTATGCGGTCTATACCAATACTGGTCGCACTCGCGCCAACGGAGTGTATGCACGCACTCGAAGACCGACGTCGGGTACCACTCCCGGACGACATCGTCTCGCTCTCACCGAAAACCAGACTCGTTTTTCACCGTCTCCAGCCCGGGGGCGAGACCCGCGATTACGTTCGACGAACGGACAACAGCCACGTTCCCGTCTAAATACGTATGACGGACACGTCAGCCCCCACCCGACGAGTCGAGCTTCGCGTTCGGAATCGACCGTCGGCCTGCGTTATCGACGCCGTAGAGACGACTATCTCGCGGCTGGAGCATCTCGCAGAAATCGACGCGATCGCGACCCTCGAGGTCGAAACCTGGAATACGACGACTCTGGATACGATCGACGCGTGCGAGTCCGAGAACGCCACCGCCCCCGTCGAACGCTTTCGAGCGTGGGCGCGCAGACGCGGCTGCACGCTCGAGCCGGCGTTCAGACGTCGGACGGTCGACTCTCTGATCGTATCGGAGACGTCCACCGAACTCGTCGTCCCGATCGTGACCGTCGCCGTCTACGAGGGAGACGACCTCGCGTGTGTGGCACCCTGCGTGTCCGGTGACGACGTCTACACCGTCGACGACTGCCTGCGTGCACTCGAGGACGGGTCGACGGAGCTTCTTCCCTCGTCGTTCGGTCAGGGAGAGTCGTCCGAGGACCTGGACCGTCCCGACCGCGAGTGGGCCTCGGCCTGAGCGGCGAGTCCGACGTTTCGTTCTGAACCGTGTGGTCACGACGCGACCATCGTTTGGGATCTCGAATCGGAATCCACAGTCGGTCCGCCGTCGCGTTCTTTAGGCGGCAACACGGAGAACGGATATGCACGTCGTCGTCAACGCCGCGATGAGCGCGGACGGCAAACTCTCCTCGAAGCGCCGCGAACAGCTCGCGATCAGCGGATCGGAGGACTTCGATCGCGTCGACCGACTGCGCGCCGACAGCGACGCCGTCGTCGTCGGCGTCGGCACCGTCCTCGCGGACGATCCACACCTCACACTCGACGATCCCGCCCGTCGAACGCGGCGACGGGAGGTCGGCGAGCCCGACCAGCCGGCTCGCGTCGTCGTCGACTCGAGAGCCCGGACGCCGGCCGACGCCCAGGTTCTCGACGACGCCGCGAGCACCTATCTGCTCGTCAGTGAGGCCGCACGCAGGAAGCGCCGGGCCGAACTCGCCCGCGACGGCCTCGAGTTCGTCACCGCCGGCGAGGATCGCGTCGACCTCCCGCAGGCGTTCGCCGCCCTCGAGCGAGAGGGCCTCGAACGGCTCATGGTCGAAGGCGGCGGCGAACTCATCTTCTCGCTGTTCGAAGCCGGCCTCGTCGATCGGTGTTCGGTGTTCGTCGGGCCGATGATCATCGGTGGCAGCGAGGCACCCACCCTCGCCGACGGCGAGGGGTTCCTCGAGGAGTTTCCCGAACTCGAACTCGCTGGGCTCGAGCAACTCGACGACGGCGTCGTTCTCCACTGGGACATCGAAGCCTGACGACCGATTCGGGAAGCGCGAAACCCGCGACGACAGTCGGTTCCTCCGCGTGTTACAGCTCGCCTTCGGCTTTCAGCCCCTCGATCACGTCGTCGACCAGCGAGTCGACGTCCTCGTAGGGAAACTCCTGGTGACTCGAGAGTCGCGTTCCGAGTTCCATCGCAGTCATACTCACGTCGCCGGATTCGAACGTCGTGCCTGGTCCGTCCGGCAGCGCCGGTACGAGGTCCATCTGGTTGGTGACGGGGTAATCTGCCCCCTCGAACGCCTCCGTGAGTTGTGTTCTCAGTTCTTCTTCGTCTGCCATGTGCGTCCGTGGCATGGACACGGAGTTAAGGATTCTGGAACAACGGGAAACGTATTGTGAGTTCTCAGACGCGGAACTGAATCTTTTTCACCTCGCTGTGTCACCGTATCGAGTATGCGGGAGACGCTTGCCGAGTGGCGGCCGGCGATAGACGACGCGATCGCCGATCTCCTCCCACGGGAGATCGACGACGAGTACCTCGAGTCGTTTTTCGGCGAGCCGACCTACGAATACGATCCGGACGGAATCCAGCGCGTACTCGCCGATCCGATCTGGGACTTGCTCGATCGCGGCGGTAAACGGTGGCGGGCCGTGCTCTTTCTCGTCTTCGTCGAGGCCTTCGGCGAAGAGCCCGACGCGTACCTGCCGTACGCCTGTATTCCCGAAATCTTGCACAACGGGACGATCATCGTCGACGACGTCGAAGACGAGGCGTCGATGCGCCGGGGCGAACCAGCGTTACACCACGAGTACGGCGAAGACGTCGCGCTCAACGCCGGCAACGCGATGTATTTCCTGCCGCTGAAACTGCTCACGCACGGTCCCGGCGAGTTGTCTCCCGAGACGCGACTCGAGGCCTACGAGATGCTGACACACGAACTCAACCGGACCCACCTCGGACAGGGGATGGACATCTGCTGGCACAACGAACGCGAGGTGCGGATCGACCGCGAACAGTACCTGGAGATGTGTGCCTGCAAGACCGGCTGTTTAGGTCGGATCGTCGCCCGACTCGCGGCGATCATCACCGACCAGCCAGCCGAGATCGAAGAACACGTCGCCACGTACGCCGAGTTGACCGCCGTCGCCTTCCAGATCGGTGACGACATCCTCGACGTGGAGAACTCACTCGGCCGCGCCGGCGAGTTCGGCAAGGCCTTCGGCAACGACGTCCGCGAAGGAAAGAAGACGCTGCTCGTCATCCACGCCATCGAGGAGAGTCCGCCTGCCGAGGCCGAACGCCTCGAGGCGATCCTCGGCGCCGAAACCAATACCGACGAAGAGATCCACGAGGCGCTCTCGATACTCGAGGAATCCGGCAGCATCGAGTACGCACGCGAACGGGCACTCGAACTCGCCGCCGAGGCGCGCGAGCACGTCCGGGAAGCCGACCTCGATCCCGAGACGACGAGACGACTCGAGGAGTTCACCGAGTTCGTCGTCGAACGCGAGGTCTGATCACGACCGTCGGAATCGTCCGAGCAGCTGGGTCAGCCGCGACGGCTTGGTCCACCGGCGGGCCAGAAGTAACGTACAATCGCTCCGTCGTGCGACCTGCTGGGCGATCGAACCGACGAGTCGGCGACGAAGCGCACCGCCCCGTGTCGCTCCCATGGCGACGACGTCGTGGTGCTCGGCCTCGTCGACGATCGCCCCCACCACGTCCTCGTCGGTGAGTACGGTCCCATCGACGCCAGCGACCGTCGGCTCCGCGACGCGTTCGTGGGACGGATCGTCCGCGTCTGCCACGTCGCCGCCGTCTACCCGCTCGTCAGTACCGGAGATGTCACTCGCTATCGCCGCGTTCGTCAGTTTCTCCGTGACCGTCCGGACGTTTTCGTGAGCCCGCGACCGATCCGCGTCGTCCGTCGCCACCGACAACACGAGCACGCGAGCGTCGTTTGCGACCGCGATCGCGTATCCGACCCGTGTAGCGAGTTCGGCGTGGGTACTGTCTGCGACCGGAACCAGCACGCTGTCGACGCCGTCTGCCGTCTCACCGATGCGCTCGACGAGCAGATCACACGGAGCCCGTTCGACGAGCGCGTCGACGGTCGTTCCCAGCACCGTCTCGGTCGGTCGCGTCGACTGGTGCCAGCCGACGAGCAGTTCGTCGGCGTCGACGTCGGTGACGGTCTCGAGAATCCCGTCGACGGCTCGTCGGGCGACGACCACCGAACCCGTGACCTCGACGTCGGCGTCGTCGCCGATCTCGATCGCCCGATCGATGATCGCGCTGTGTTCGCTCGCGTACTCCCGGCGGATGGTCTCGTCGTCGAAGAGCCGAAACGGCGACTGGTACGGTTTGTCGACGACGCTGACGACGTGGATCGATCCGTTCCTGAGCGTCGCGAGATCTCGTGCCGTTCGCAACAGCTGGTCGACGGTCTCGGGGTTGCTCACCGCGACGAGCAGTCGGTACTCCTCGGCGTCTCGAACCCCGGTCTCGAGGACTGTCTCGACGTCAGCCATGTCTCAGTCTCCTTTAGCGATACCGTCCGGACATCGTTCGCCATCGTCCGGGGACGGCACGTCGATTGGATACTCGTAACGTAGTATCCAGCTGTGTTAAACCTTGGCGGAAAATCAGTCGCCCTGGACCTGCTGTTGGATGTCCTCGACGACCTCGGGGTTGCGAAGCGTCGAGGTGTTACCTAACTCGTTGCCGCTTGCGATGTCCTCGAGCAGTCGGCGCATGATCTTGCCCGAGCGCGTCTTCGGCAGTTCGGGTGTGAAGACGACCTCTTCGGGTTTGGCGATCGGTCCGATCGCGTCGACGACGTTGTCGACGATCTCGTCTTCGAGCTCGTCGCCGCCTTCGTAGCCGTCCTCGAGGATCACGTAGGCGTAGACCGCCTCGCCTTTGATCTCGTGGTCGCCGCCGACGACGGCGGCTTCGGCGACGCCTTGGGTGCCGACGATCGCGCTCTCGACTTCCATCGTGCCGAGCCGGTGGCCGGAGACGTTGATGACGTCGTCGACGCGGCCCAGCACGGTGATGTAGCCGTCGTCGTCGATTTTGGCGCCGTCTTCGGGGAAGTAGACCCACTCGTCGGCCTCGGGATCTGAGTACTCGGTCCAGTACTCCTCGATGAAGCGTTCGTCGTTGCGATACAGCGTCCGGAGCATGCTGGGCCAGGGCTTGTCGATGGAGAGGTAGCCGGCCTCGCCGGCGTCGACCTCCTCGCCGGCGGCGTCGACGACGCGGACGTCGATGCCGGGGAGGCCGGGACCGGCGGCGCCGGGTTTCATGTCACAGACGCCGGGCAGCGTCGTGATGATGTGGCCGCCGGTTTCGGTCTGCCACCAGGTGTCGACGATCGGACACTGTTCGTCGCCGATGTGTTTGTAGTACCACTTCCAGGCCCGGGGGTTGATCGGTTCGCCGACGGTGCCGAGCAGGCGCAGCGAGGAGAGGTCGTGCTTTTCGGGGTACTCCGCACCCCACTTCATGAACGCGCGGACCGCCGTCGGTGCGGTGTAGAAGACGTCGACGTCGTAGTCGTCGACGATCTCCCAGAACCGATCCTTGTCCGGATAATCCGGCGTGCCCTCGTACATCACCGTCGTCGTTCCAAGCGCCAGTGGCCCGTAGACGATGTACGAATGGCCGGTGATCCAGCCGATGTCGGCCGAACACCAGTAGGTGTCCTCGGGCTCTAAATCGAGCACCGCGTGGCTCGTCCAGGCCGTATAGGCGAGATAGCCCGCGGTGGTGTGTTTCACGCCCTTGGGTTTGCCGGTCGTCCCCGAGGTGTACATGAGGAACAGCATGTCCTCGGCGTCGCGGGTGACGGGCTCGACGGTCTCGCCTTCGTGGGCGGCGACGAGTTCGTCGTAGTCGTACTGGTCGGCCCCGAGGTCGTGCTCTACGTCGTCGCCGAGGCGGTCGACGACGACCGTCGAGGTTTCGTGCTCGACGTCTGTGAGTCCCTCGTTGGCCTTCGAGAGGTGCTCGAGGGCGTCGCCGCGACGGTAGTAGCCGTCACAGGTGACGAGGTACTCGCTGTCGGACGAGTTCATCCGCGTTGCGAGTGCGTCCGCGGAGAAGCCGGCGAACACCACCGAGTGGGGTGCACCGATGCGAGCACAGGCGAGCATCGCGATCGGCAACTCGGGAACCATCGGCATGTACATCGTGACGACGTCGTCCTCTTCGACGCCCAGTTCACGCAGTGCCGCGGCGAACTCGTTGACCTCCGCGAGCAGTTCCGCGTAGGTGTAGGTGCGCTGCTCGCCGAGTTCGCCCTCCCACTCGATGGCGACGGCGTCGCCGCGGCCGTCTTCGACGTGACGGTCCAGACAGTTGTACGAGGCGTTGAGCTTCCCCCCCGTAAACCACTGGTAGGTGGGCGCGTCGTCCTCGACGAGTACCTCGTCGTACGCCTGTTCCCACTCGAGGAAGTCGGCCGCACGCTCCCAACACTCCGGCCACTCCTGTTCGAACTGCTCGTAGATCGACTCGTCGGTGACGTTGGCCTGCTCGACGAACTCCGCCGGCGGCTCGAACGTCTCCCGTTCTTCGAGTCGCGCCTCGAGCTCGACGTCGGACTCCTCGGTTTCGTCTCCCATGGTCATCGCCAGCATTGTTACTAACTCAGGATAAGTGTTCCCATAACCACCGCTCAGTATGCTGGTTTTTACCATATCACAACTGTTACTCTCGAGTTATATGTCGCCCGGAAAGGCGGGTAAGTCGACGATACCCGATATCGATATCGACGGCCACCGGAGATGGTCGGTTAGTCCGTGATGTGGGTAATCGACGTATCCGCGGCTCACGCGATCCCGATCCGTTCGCTGTAGGCGCCGTACTCCGCTTCGAAAACGCCCATGATCTCGCCCATCGTCGCGTAGGCCTTGACGGCGTCGACGACGTAGGGCATCGTGTTCTCGTCGCGGTCGATCGCCCCGCACAGATCTTCGAGAGCCGCTTCGACGTCATCGTCGTCGCGGTCGGCTTTCACGCGCTCTAGACGCTCGAGTTGGTGTTCCGTAGTCGTCTCCTCGTCGACCTGAAGGATGTCGGGGCTCGTATCTTCCTCGATCGTGTACTCGTTGACGCCGACGACGACCTCCTCGTCGCGTTCGACCCGTTCCTGGTACTCGTAGGAAGCCTCCTGGATCTCCCGGAGGAAGTAGCCCTCGTCGATCCCAGCGAGGACGCCGTCGCGCACCGACCCGTCGCCCATGTCACGGATCTCCTCGATGTAGGTCATCGTCCGCTCTTCGATCTCGTCGGTGAGTGCTTCCACTGCGAACGAGCCGCCGAGGGGATCGACGATGTCTGCGGCACCCGACTCCTCGGCGATGATCTGCTGGGTGCGAAGCGCCACGCGGACGGCCTTCTCGCCCGGCAACGCGAGCGCCTCGTCGAAGCTGTTGGTGTGTACGCTCTGGGTGCCGCCGAGGACGCCCGCGAGGGCCTGGACCGTCACCCGGGCGACGTTGTTGAGCGGCTGCTGGGCCGTCAGCGACTGGCCGGCGGTCTGGGTGTGAAACTTCAGTCGTTTGGATTCAGCTCGCTGGGCGTCGTACCACTCGTCCATTACGCGGGCGTAGATGCGCCGGGCGGCACGGAACTTCGCGATCTCTTCGAAAAAGGAGTTGTGACAGTTAAAGAAAAATGACAGCCGGGGAGCGAACGCGTCGACCTCGAGGCCGCGATCTATCGCATCTTCGACGTAGCCGAAGCCGTCGGCGAGGGTAAATGCGAGTTCCTGAACCGCCGTCGAGCCGGCCTCGCGGATGTGGTAGCCGGAGACAGAAACCGGATGGAACGTTGGCGTTTCCTCGGTGCTGAACTCGACGACGTCGGTGACGAGTTTCAGCGAGGGTTCTGGCGGGATGACCCACTCTTTCTGTGCGATGAACTCCTTGAACATGTCGTTCTGGAGGGTTCCCCGAATCTCCTCGCGCGGGACGCCTTGCTGGTCGGCCAGGGCGACGTACATCGCGTAGATCACCGGCGCAGAGGGGTTGATCGTAAACGAGGTCGAGACCTCCCCGAGGTCGATCCCGTCGAAGAGAATCTCCATATCCCGAAGCGTGTCGACGGCGACGCCCTCCTTGCCGACTTCGCCCTCGCTCATCGGATCGTCCGAGTCGAGTCCCATCAACGACGGCATGTCAAAGGCCGTCGACAATCCCGTCTGGCCCTGTTCGATCAGGTAGTGAAACCGGTCGTTGGTCTCCTCTGCCGTCCCAAAGCCGGCGAACTGGCGCATCGTCCACGTCCGCCCCCGGTACATCGTCGGGTACGGTCCGCGGGTGTAGGGTTCCTCGCCCGGAAATCCGAGATCCTCGAGGTAATCGAGGTCGGCGACGTCTGTGGGCGTATAGAGGCGGTCGACCTCGAGGTTCGAGACGGTCGCGAACCGGTCCTGGCGCTCCCCGTGGGTCTCGAGGACGGACTCGAGCGTCCGCTCTTCCCACTCACTTCGCGCGCCGCGGATGTCCCGAAGCTCCTCGTCGTCGTACATGGCCGATCCTTCGCCGGAGAGATCATTAAGGGTTTGGTACAAGCTAGCACGAGACATGGAGTACCGGCGTAGCCGTCATCGGGTGTCTTCGAATGACCTACAGCGATCCGTATCACTCCTCGGGGAACAGCTCACGCGAGGAGTTCGCCACGACGAGTAAGCTGCTCGAGACCATCGCGATCGCCGCAAACAGCGGGTTCAACAGGCCGGTGATCGCGAGCGGGATCGCGACGCCGTTGTAGAAGAAGGCCCAGCCGATGTTCTGTTTGACGCGCCTGCCGGCGGCCTCGGAGAGTTCGAAGATCGTCTCGATCGTCTCGAGGTCGTCGTCGACGATGGCGACGTCGGCGGCGTCGGCGGCAAGCGCCGTACCGCTGCCCATCGCGATGCCCAGATCCGCCCGTGCGAGCGCGGGGGCGTCGTTGGTTCCGTCGCCGACCATGACGGTGCCGCCCGTCGCGCCGAAGCGGGCGACCGTCTCGGCCTTTCCTTCCGGCGGGACGTCGGCGAAAACGTGATCGACGCCGGGGTGATCCTCGAAGAACGCGGCCGCCCGCTGGTCGTCGCCGGTGAGCAAGACGACCTCGAGGTTGCGGTCGGCGAAGCGGTCGATCGCCTCCGACCACCCCTCGCGGGGCTCGTCGCCGACGACTACGACGCCTTCTGCGGTTCCATCACGGCCGACGACGACTGGAATCCGTCCGAAGCCGCGGTTCTCGTCGACGTCGACCACGATCTCGTCCGGGAGCGTCCAGCCCCGCTCGTCGAACAGGTCGGGGTGGCCGACCAGCACTTCGGTGCCGTCGACGACGCCGCCGACGCCGTTTGCGTGGCTCCGGAACTCGGAGACCCGCCTGTCGGATGTGTCGTCCTCGTCGTCGGTGGCCGAATTGATCACGCCGCCGTCAGCCCGGGCGTCGTCGTTTCCGGCGAACTCCGCTGCGATCGCCGTCGCGATCGGGTGAGAAGAGCGACGCTCGAGCAACGCCGCCTGCTCGAACAGCGCCGTCGGCCCGCTCGCGTCGGCGACGGTCATCTCGCCGGTCGTGATCGTCCCCGTCTTGTCGAGGATGACGGTGTCGACTTCGCGAAGTCGTTCGAAGACCGTCTCGTCGAAGACGACGATGCCGCGTTCGAGCGATTCGCGGACGCCCGAGGCGATCGCAAGCGGCGTCGCCAGTCCGACCGAACAGGGACAGGAGACGATCAACACGGTCAGACCCACCAGTAAGGCGGTGCCGACGTCGCCGCCTAACAGCAGGTACAGCAGGGTGACGACGGTTGCAAGCGTCAAGACGAGTGGAACGAAGATCGTCGCGAGCTTGTCCGCGAGCTGTTGGATGCCGTGGTTCGAACTCTGGAGGTTCCAGACGAGGTCGGTGATGCGCTCGAGGCTGCTGCCTGCGTCCTCGCCGACTGCGACGACGAGCGAGCCGTCCTGGACGACGGCCCCGCCGATCACCTCGTCGTCCGGCTGTTTGCTCACTGGCAGCGATTCGCCGGTGACGACCGCCTCGTCGACCGTGGCCTCGCCGTCCGCGACGACGCCGTCGACCGGGATCCGTTCGCCGTCCCGGACGAGCACCTCGTCGCCGGCTGCGAGGTCGTCGACGTCGACGGTTTCGGTCGAGCCGTCCGGCGCGTACAGCCGGGCCTCCTCGACCCGCGAGGCGGTGAGATCCGAGAGTCGCTCCATCGCCTCTCGCTTGACTGTGCTCTTGTAGTAGTTGCCGACCGTGACGACGACGACGATCGCGACGGAGACGTCGAAGTAGATGTGGGTGCCGCCGACGAGGATCACGACGATGCTGTAGGCGTACGCCGACAGCGCCGCGATCGAGATGAGCAGGTCCATGTTCGGGGATCTCGTCCGGAGGCTGACGTACGCCCCTTTCAGGATCGGCCCGCCCGTGATCAACAACACGAGCGTCGTCGGGACGGCGATGACGAGGAAGTAGTAGTTCCCCGACGGGCTGGCGAGTGACTCCGAGAGAAACTGCGCCGTCCGCTCGTCGTAGAACAGCCCGCCGAAGTACGTCGGATAGATGACCGTGAGATACTGAAACATCACCACCATCCCGAAGAGGATGCCGGCGATGATCCGCCCGAGAGTGCGGTTTTCGGATCGCTGCTCCGCGAGCGGATCGTCGCGGTGGTACGCCCGATATCCCAGTCCGCTTAGCTCCTCGAGGAGGTCGGCCTCGTCGACTTCGTCAGGATCGTGATCGACGCGAACGGTGTCGGTGATGTAACTCGCCTGCGCCTGTGCAACGCCGTCGCCATCCGCGGCCGACTCGATGAACACTTCACAGCTTGGACAGTGCATTCCGTCGACGCGTAGAAACGTCGTCTCACAGCCGTCGGGTCTCTCGACGCCGGTCTCCTCGAGGGCGTCGCTCGCTTCCTCGAGGGAGACGTCGTCGGCGTCGACGCCGTCTCGCTCGGCGAGCGTGTCGTACACCTCCCGACAGCCAGTACAGCAGAACCGATCGCCGTCGTCGTTCTCGACGGCCCGCGCAGAGAGCGGCAGCTCACAGAGCGTACAGCCGTCGTCGCTCATGGGCGGTTGACACGCGACTGCTGGCGGTCAGGCCGTCGGTACACCTCAGCGGACACGGGTTCGTTTGAGCCGGAGGGTTCCGAGTACGATAAACGTCACGCTGGCGGCCGCGACGGCATCCGGCGACTTTGGTCACGCACACGCGGTTATTCATTTCTGACAGTGCCACCGATCACGAGCCCAGCGCCGATGATGACGAGGTTCTTGATGATGTACTGCCCCTCGACCGTGAGAGCGTACGGAAACGTAACGTATACCACGTCGGGAAGGAGGACGAGCGGCAAGAACGTGCCCGGGAGTTGCATAAACAGCAGGAACACCCCGACTCGGGTGAGCGGTCGGTACAACAGACACAGTCCGATCAGCACCTCCCAGACACCGAGGATAGGGACGAACAGGTCCGGTGGAACCAGGTATACGGTCGCCGCGACGAGGTCAGCAGCTGGTGAGACGGCGAACACCTTGAGCGCGCCGAACCAGATGAACACGACGGCGACCGCCGCTCGTAACGTCGGGATTCCCCACCGTTCCATCCACGTCGCGATCGTCGTATCGGCCTTCTCGAAGTGCTGCTGGTATCGTTTCACGTGTTTCGAGACGAGTTCAGACGCCATGCGGATCGTACGGTATCGTGTGAGTCGTGAGTGAAAGTTCTACGGGCCGACGACTCGAGGACGACCGCTCGCGTCAGGGATGCGGTCGGTCGCGTCGCGGCTCGATGCCGAACCGGTCGTCGTCCCAGGCGACGTTCACGAGGTTTCGCGGCGTGTCGCGGAGTCCACCCCGGCTTGCAATCTCGAACGTCCGGTTTCGCGCCTCCGGCGTAAACGGTGCAGCCGCCATCACGCGTGCGACGTCGGCTCGTGGAATCGTGCCGTACAGCGTATCGCCACCCTCGCCGACGAGAACGTCGCCGCGTGGCGGCTCGTTGGTCAGCTTGCCGGGACGGACGATCGTGTATCCGAGACCGGATCGACGAATCGCCGTCTCGGCGTCTTCTTTCGCCCGGAGCGTCGCCCGGATGAGCAGACGACCGGGACGGGGGAGCCGTTCCCGCGAACTTCCGACGCCGATTGCGCTCTCGTAGACGACGTGATCGACGTCCGCCCCGACGGCGGCCGTCACGAGGTTTGTCACGCCGGTTCGATCGACGAGTTTCCCGCCGAGTACGTGACGCGGTCCGGGCGGCGTCCCGAGTGCACACAGGACGACGTCACAGCCCTTGACGGCCCGGACGGCGTCGGCAGGCTCGAAGAAATCGACCACGACGACCTCGTCGGCTCCGAGTCGCTCGAGCGCGTCGGTTCGCGTTCGTGACCGGGTCGTCGCCCTGACTGTCAGCTCCGACGGCCCCAGGACGGTAAGTAACTCCCGGCCAGTGTCGCCGCTGGCTCCCGCAACCAGCACCCGGTCGCTGGCTGTTGACATACGTCACTATACCGCATGCGGCGGTATAATCCTCCCTAGCCGTCCACGGATCTGACTCTCGCGTCCGAGAACACGTCACGTCGTGTCGCCGAAGTCATTCTTCGGACTGGAGCCGTTCGGTCGTCTCGACCAGCGGGTGGCGAGCGTAGTCGACGACCTCGATGTCGTCGATGCTTTCGAGTTCTTCGGTCTCGGCAGTCTGGGCCATCCCGAGTTCGATCTCGCGGTCGACGACGATCACGTAAGCGTCCATCTCGTCGATTCCGAGCCGGTCGGCTGCAAGCACCCGGTGGTGGCCGTCGGCGAGCAACAGCGTGTCGCCGTTTTCGATGACGACGAGTGGCTCCGCGAGACCGTGTTCGAGTTCGTACTTGCGACCCTCGAGCTCGTCGGCGTACACCCGGCTTTGAGTCGGCACGAGGGTCGAGAGCGGGACGGTCCGGCGGTCCTGACGTAACTCGACGTCGTGGATGTTCTCGAGTGTCTGCATCAGCTTGAGGACCTTCTCGGGAGTCGCACGCTCGATCTGGCTGCGGATGACGTCCGCGTTCGAGATGATCCCGACCAGGTTTCCGGCGTCGTCGACGACCGGCAGCTTCTGGATGCCGGATCGGAGGATCACCCGTGCTGCATCGGTGATTTTCATCTCCGGGTGGGCGACGATCAGGTCCGTCGTCATCGCCTTGAATATCGGCTCGTCGTCGTCGGCGAGCAACAGATCTGTCGCGCTGATAAAGCCCTCGACGCGACGGCGGTCACAGACGGGATAGCCGCTGTGGTCGTCACTCTCGGCGATTCGGCTCGCGACGTCGCCGACGGTCGCGTCGGGAGAGACCGTCGCCACGTCCTGGGTCATGTACTCCTTTACCTTCGGTTTGCTCCCGTCCGACGCCTGTTGCATACGTGATCTAGCCCGACCACGGCGAAAAACCCTCGGCTACGTTTCGACGTCGCTTTCGTCCTCGTCACCGTCGTGTTCGAACAGCCACTCGCTCGTCTGTCGATACGCGCCGATGGGCGTTCCCGGCTGGGAGTCGACCGCCTCGAAGAACCGGTCGGTGATCACCTCCTCGACGACGTCTTTGATCGAATCCACCTGTGCTTCGTCGTCGACTTCGCCCAGGATGCCGACCTCGAGCTGTGCACCCGCCATGTCCGAGTGGCCGCCGGCACTTCCGATCCGGTCGAACGCGTCGCGGAGGGTCTCGCCGAGATCGACGTCGCCAGCACGCGACCGGGCCGACACGTACACCATCTCGTCGCGAAACCCGAACACGAGCGTCGTATCGACGCCGTCCATGGCGAGCAGCCGGTCTGCCGCCTGGGGTAACACGTCGCGACTCGGGATGCGTCTCGCGCTGGCGGTGACGATCGACCCGCGTCGGGTCCGATTCTTGATCGCTCTGGCGATCGCATCGAACGTCTCTCCCCCGACCGTCGGGGCCTCGACCTGCCGTAACACGTCGACGTCGGCGTGGGGAAGCAGGGTCGCCGCCGCCTCGAAGTCGCTCGCTGTCGTCTCCCGCGTGAAGTCGTTCGTGTCGATCCGAATGCCATAGAGCAACGCCGTCGCGGTCCGTCGATCGACCTCGATCCCGAACTGCTTTACGTACTCGGTCAGGAGCGTACTCGTCGCACCGACGTCGTCGCGCAGATCACAGAACGTCGCCGGAACGGGTCCACGAGGCGGATGATGGTCGATGACGATCTCGACGTCGAGCCCAGGCGGCAGACCGTCGTTGATCCCCGGCCGTGAGTGATCGACGAGCGCGAACGCCGCGTACTCCTCGAGCGAGTCGTCGGGCTCGAGGTTTCGAAGCTCGAGTTCCAGCAGGTTCACCATCGCCCTGTTTTCCTGGTGGGAGATCTCCCCGAAGTAACAGGCGTCGGCCTCGAGAGAGACTGCCTCGGCGAGATCACAGAGTGCAACGGCGCTCGCGATGGCGTCGGGGTCCGGGTTGTCGTGCATTACGACGGCGAGTCTGCCGTCGATCACGGCGAGCCGCCGGCGCAACGCCAATGCGGTCTCCGAGGCCGGACTCGTCGTCCGCTCGAGTGCGTGATCGACGAGCTCGCGGGTCGGATCGACGGTTCGGTCGGCCAGCGACTCGATGCGTTGCCCGTCGTCGCTGTCGGGGTTGCCGCCGAGATACGCCACGATCGTCGCCTCTGGAAACGCCTCGCGTGCGGTCTCGAGGGTGGTCCGGTTGTGGTCGGTGCGATCGCCAGCGACGAGCACGAACCGGGGGTCGTCGATCGCCTCGAGAACGGATCGCTCGCGTGGGTCGTCCTGTCGCGCCCGGACGCTCTCGTCTCGGAGCCGCCCGACGACGTCCGAGTCGTCGGCGATGACGAGCACGTCGTCGCGATCCCCGAGTCGTTCGACGATCCGGAGCCCGACAGTCCCGCACCCGAGCACGAGCCGGGAAACCATATCGCCGCTTGCAAGCGGGAACGGTAAAAGCTACCGAACTGTCAGGCGATCACCGCCGTAGCCGCCTCGAGTGCGAGGTCGACGACGGGGCCAAAGCCGGGCAACAACAGGACGGTCATCACGGCGGCGAAGACGACCGCCGCGTAGATACCGGTCGGCTGAGAGAGTGTGTCTCTCCCCAGTACCGGCTCCTCGATCCAGACTGCCTTGACGAGCCGCGAGTAGTAAAACAGCGAGAGCGCGCTGTTTACCACCAAGGCGGCGGCGAGGACGAGCATGGCGGTCGACCCGACCCCGATCGCGCCGGTGAAGAGGAAGTACTTGCTCCAGAAGCCGGCAAACGGCGGCACGCCGGCGAGACTGAACATGAACACCGCGAGCGCGGCCGAGGCGACCGGCGCCTGGGAAGCGAGGCCGTTGTAGTCCCCGAAGGTGCGGCCGACGCCCCAATACTCCGCCAGCGCGACGAACAGGAACGCACCTGTGTTCATAAAGCCGTAGACGAGCAGGTGCATCATCGCCGCACCCATCACGAACTCGCCGCCGTCGGCGGTCAGGCCCGCCAGCCCGATCAGCACGTAGCCGGCGTGGCCCACCGAGGAGTACGCCAGCATCCGTTTGACGTTCTCCTGGGTCGCCGCGGCGAAGTTGCCGACGGTCATCGTCACGAGCGCCAGGATCGCGAATGCGAGCGTCCAGTCGACGCCCATCGCCGAAAGCGGTTCGATCGGTAGCGCCGTCGTGAACACGCGGAAGGCGATCACGAAGCCGGCCGCCTTCGAGGCCGAGGACAGAAACGCCGCGATCGGCGCGGGTGCACCCTCGTAAGCCTCTGGCGCCCAGAAGTGGAAGGGGACGCTCGCGGTCTTGAACGCGAAGCCACCGATCATCATCAACACGCCGAGTCCGAGCAAGCCGCCGAAGTCGGGATCTAGGTTGGCGGCGATCGCCTCGAGCTGGAGGTGGCCGGTCGCCCCGTAGACCAGCGAGATCCCGTAGACGAAAATCGCCGACGAGAGCGCCCCGATCAGGAAGTACTTCAGCCCCGCCTCGACGCTGCCGCGGTTGTCCTTCAGGATCGCGACCAGCGCGTAGGAGGGGAGACTCGCGAGTTCGAGCGCGATGAAGATCGTCACCAGGCTGTTCGCGGCAGCCATCGTCGACATCCCGGTCGCTGCGAGTAAGACGAGCGAGTAGTACTCGGCCTGGTAGGTGTGATCGCGCATGTAATCGTAGCTGGCGACCGCGACCATCACGGTGACGACCGCGACGACGATCATGAAGTAAAGCGCCAGCTGGTCGACGACGAGTTGTCCGGGGTCGCCAAAGAGGTGGAGCTCGCCACGCCCCTCCGGCAGCGGCCTGCCGACGTCTGCGACGACGAACCAGACGGCGGTGGCGAGCGAGACGAGCGAGCCCGCAGTCGCGATACCTGCCAGGACGGGTCGGTTAGTCGAGTGGGGATCGATACTGTCGTAGACGAACAGGACGAGCGCCGTCAGCGCGAGCGCAAGCGCCGGGGAAAGCGCCGTCCACTCCGGCAGCTGTATCGGGTCCATCAGCTATCACCTCCCTGAAGGATCGGGTCGACTGCGTCTCTGATCATCTCGAAGATTAGCTCGGGTGCAACGCCGAGTGCGATGATCAGTCCGAGCAGGACGAACATCGGTGCGAGGTCGTGAAGCGGTGCACGGCCGATCTCGTAGTCGGTCTCGAGCTGGAAGGGGCCGAAGACGGTCCGCTGGAGTGCAAAGAGCAGGTAGCCGGCGACGACGACGATACCGAACATTGCAAGCCCCGTAAACAGGGGTGCGTACGCGAGCAACTCGGAGCCGAAGGCTCCGAAGAAGATGAAGTACTCGGCGGCGAACCCGGACATAAGCGGCAGTCCCATGTAGCCGAAGGCACCGGCGACGAGGACGCCGACGGCGACGGGCATCCGATCGGCCAGTCCGGACATGTCGGTGACCATTCGCGTGTGAGTCGCGTTGTAGATGACCCCAACGGCCATGAACATCAGCCCGGAGATCAGGCCGTGAGAGACCATCTGGAAGGTCGCGCCGCCGACGCCGTACTGGGTGTACGCGATCAGTCCGAGGATGACGTAGCCCATCGAGGAAACCGACGAATAGGCGACGATCCGTTTGAGGTCGGTCTGGGCGAGTGCGAGCAAGGCCCCGTAGATGACGCTTACCACTGCGATGGCGGCGATCGGGATCGAGTACGCGGCGACTTGCTCCGGGAACATCGTGAAGTTGAACCGAAGCAGGGCGTAGGTTCCCATCTTCAACAGGACGCCCGCGAGCAACACCGACGCGGGCGTGGGAGCTTCGACGTGGGCGTCGGGTAGCCAGGTGTGGAACGGAACGACGGGCACCTTCACCGCGAAGCCGAGGAACATCGCGACGAAGACCACCGATGCGAGCGTCGAGCCCGCGATGCCGGCGAACTCGCCGGGGCCTTCCGTGAGCATCGCCGACGCGACCTCGGGCAGGGCAAAACTCGTGACGGCGTCGCCGAGTCCGAACACGAGCGCGACGAAGGCACCAAACATCACGAGCGAGGCCACGTTCGTGTAGACGAAGAACTTGATGGCAGCGTATTTCCGGCGCGGACCGCCCCAGATACCGATCAGCAGGTACATCGGGATCAACACGGCCTCCCAGAAGATGAACCACAGGAAGAAATCTAACGCGGCGAAGACGCCGATCAGGTTCGCCTCGATGAAGAGCACGAGCCCGTAGAACTGGGACTCGCGTTCGTCGATCGGCGTCCAGGAACTGACGATCGCAAGCGTCGTGAGGATCGTCGTCAACACGACGAGCGGCAGGGAGATGCCGTCGAGGCCGACGAACCACGAGATCGTGTACTCGCCGAGCTGGATCCACTCGAGTTGGCTCTCGAAGGCGAGGTCACCATCGAGCAAGGCGTTTCCGCTACCGTCGAACGTTGCGAACAGCCACAGCGACAGCGCCGCGGGAACGAGACTGATCGCGAAGGCGAGTTTGCCTGCGATGCGATTCGGTGCAACGAACGTGACGAGCGCGCCAACTAACGTGGCCGCGATGAGTGTCTCGATCATCATAGGAACCACCCTCCGTGAACGCCGAGGACGACGAGCAAGGCCAGAAAGCCAAGCACCAGCAGGGCCGCGTAGTTCGTCACGACCCCGGTCTGGATCCGCTTGATCCAGCCGCTCCCGAACAGGCTCACGCTCGAGACGCCGTCGACGACGCCGTCGATGATACCCTGATCGAAGCGATCAGCGCCGCGAGCGATCGGCAGGGAGACGTCACGGGCGAGCCAGACCTGGTACTCGTCCTGGTAGTAGTTGTTCCGCAGGAGGTCGTAGACGCCGCCTAGCTTCTCGGTGTGGCGGGTCGGTTCGGGAACGTTGTACAGCGCGTAGGCGGCGAGCGCACCGGCGACTGCCAGCCCGAGACCGAGCGCGGCAGCCACGAGCAGCGTGACGGTCTCGGAGCCGGCTATCACGCCACTCTCGAGGGCGGCCGTCTCGCTGTAGGCCGTGTAGGTCAGCCCCTCGACCGCGCCGTACTCGCCGTCGAGCCAGAACTCGAGGTAGGTGATCTCCGCGCCCGTGAGTTTGTACACCGGTGCGAGGTTCGCGACGCCGGCGACGAGTGCGAGCACGCCGAGTGTCACGAGCGGGAATTTGACGCTCCAGCCGACGGGGTGTGGATCCGCGGCCGCCTCGGACCGGGGCTCACCGTGGAAGGTCAGAAACACCATCCGGAAGGTGTAAAAGCCGGTGAAGAAGACGGCGAGCAGCCCCATCGCGTAGGCCGCGAGGATCAGGGGATGCTCTAAGCCGACGATCAGGGCGTCGAAGAGGATCTCGTCTTTCGACCAGAAGCCCGAGAAGGGAACGATCCCCGCGAGCGCGAGCGCACCGGCGAGGAAGGTGTAGTAGGTGATGGGCGCTTTCTGCTTCAGGCCCCCCATCTTCCACATGTCCTGTTCGTGGTGCATGAGGATGATGACGGCCCCGGCACCGAGGAACAGCAAGGCCTTGAAGAAGGCGTGATTCATCAGGTGGAAGACCCCGGCGACGTAGCCACCGACGCCGAGTCCGAGCATCATGTAGCCGTACTGGCTGATCGTCGAGTAGGCAAGCACCTGCTTGACGTCGTCTTTGACGACGCCCATCGTCGCTGCAAAGAGTGCGGTGAAGCCGCCGACGAAGGCGATGATCGCAAGCGCGGTCGTCGACTGGGCGTAGTAGCCGAACATCCGGGCGACGAGGTAGACGCCTGCGGCGACCATCGTCGCCGCGTGGATGAGCGCGGAGACGGTGGTCGGACCTTCCATCGCGTCGGGCAGCCAGGTGTGTAGCGGGAACTGTGCGGATTTGCCGATCACGCCGCCCAGCACCAGGAGGCCGGTGACCGTCACCCAGGTCTCGGCGTCGAAGCCAAAGAGGGTTTGTTCGGCCTCGATCGCGTCGGCCGCCGCGTCGACGAACGACGCGTCTCCGGCGAACTGCAGCGTGCCGAACGTCGCGGCGATGGCGACGACGCCGACGAGGAAGAAGTAGTCACCGAAACGAGTGACCAAAAAGGCCTTCTTCGCTGCCGACGGGGCGCTACGCGTACGGAACCAGAAGCCGATCAGGAGATACGAACACAGACCAACGAGTTCGAAGAACATAAACGCCATCAGCAGGTTGTCCGCGAAGACGAACGCGAGCATGCTGAACGTAAAGAGCCCGAGTTCGGCGTAGTACCGCGGCAGGCCGGTCTCGCCCTCGGCGTTCATGTAGCCGAGGCTGAACACGTGCACGAGGAAGGCGATCAACGAGACGATCACGAGCATCAGCGTCGAGAGCGGATCGAGCAGGATACCGAACGTGAACTCGATGCCTTCGACGCCGGTTTCACTCGCCGGATCGCCGACCGCCCACGTGTACAGCGTCTCGTGGTAGATCTCGCCGCCCGCGACCGCGACGAACGCCCAGACGGAGAGCGCAAGCGACGCGGCCGTCGCGACGATCCCTGCGAGTGCACCTTTCTTCGGCATGTACTTCCCGAACGCGAGCACGAGGACAAACGCCACGAGCGGGAACAGCGCGATCGCCGGAGCGAATTCGAATGCACCTGTCATGTTACCACCTCATCGTCGACGGAACCGTGACATCGACGTCACGGAAGTTACGGTACAACACCAGGATGATCCCGAGCCCGACGGCGACCTCGGCAGCGGCAAGCGCCATCGTAAACAGCGCGAACACCTGCCCCGTGAGGTTGCCGTGATAGAACGCGAAGGCGATCAGGTTGATGTTCGCCGCGTTCAGCATGAGCTCGACGGACATCAGGAACATCAGCGCGTTTCGACGCGTCAGGATGCCAAAGAGCCCGATACAGAACAGGGCAAGCGACAGCAGGACGTAGTACTCGACGGGAACGCTCACGCGCGCTCACCTCCCTCGCTGTCGTGACTGTCCTGCCGTCGCGTATCGGTCGGCTCGCCGCCGTCGGTCGCCGGCTGTCCCGCACCGGACTCGCTCGAGGCGCTCGTACTCGAAAGCGCCGTCACGGTCTCGCCTTCCTCCTCGCGTTTGGCGAGCACGAGCGAGGCGTCGAGTGCAGCGTCGAGCACGATAGCTGCGAGCAAGAACGCGACCAGGAACCGCTCGGTGTCGGCGATCGCGCCCTCGGTCGACTGCATCGTCGTCAGATCGAGCATGGCGTAGCCGATCTCCGACGTAATCGAGATGCCGTCGGGATAGCCCTGCATCGCATCGGCCCCGCCAAACGGCGTGTTCACGACGATCAGGGCCGTGATCGCGAACAGGGCAACGGCGAGTACGCCAGGCACCAGCCCCTCGAGTCGCAGTCGCGGTCCGGTCGTCATGTCTGTACCACCTCGGGTTCATCCGGCTGCGTGAGCATCACGGCGAACGTGATGAGGACGAGAACCCCGCCCACGTAGACGAGGATCTGCATCATGGCGACGAACTCCGCCGCCAGCATCACGTAGTAGACCGCGACGCTCATCAGCGTCACACCCAGCATGAGCGCCGAGTGCCACGGGTCCTGCAAGAGGACGACGCCGATCGCGCTGCCCAGCGTGACGACGGCGAACAGCGCGAACGCGATCAGCTCGTATGTCATTGTTCTGGTTTGTCGTGGATGTCCGTTGTCCGTTTCGAGACGGGACGGACCGCCCGCTTACTGGTAGTCGACCTCCCCTTCGCCTTCGCCGACCCACGCGCCCCTGTCGGGCTCGCGTGACTCGAGTGGGTCGATGTCTTTGTACCACGGTACCGCTTTCAGCTGTTCTTTGTTGTAGACGAACTCGCCTTTGGTGTCGGCTGTGAACTCGAAGTTCTGGGTGAGCAGGATGGCGTCGGTCGGACAGACTTCCTCACAGAGCCGACAGTAGACACACTGTCCGATGTGGAGGTTGTACTGTTCGCCGTTTCGCTTGTCGTCCATCACGATCTGGATCGTGTCGTTCGGACAGACGTTCTCACACTGACGACACCAGATACAGCGTTCTTGGCTCCACTTGTGGACGCCCCGGAATCGCGGCGAGACCTCAGGTGCCTCGTCCGGGTACTCGACGGTGAACGTCGAGCCGCCCAGCGCGTGTTTCATCGTCGTTGCCATCGATTTGAGTAGTCCGATCATGCTATGCTATCACCCCAACGATGACGGCGGTGAGTACGAGATTCGCAAAGGACAACACGAGCATTCCCTTCCAGCCGATCTCGATGAGCTGGTCGACACGCACCCGCGGCAGCGCAGAGCGCAGCCACTGGGTGAGCAGGAACACCGCCCAGATCTTGATGAGGAACCAGACGATCCCCGGCAACACCGGACCTGCCGGCCCGCCCAGGAAGATCGTCGCGATGATCGCCCCGCCGAGGAAGATGTGTAAGAACTCTCCGAGGTAGATCAACACGAAGTACACCGAGGAGTACTCGGTCTGGTAGCCAGCGACGATCTCGGTCGGCGCTTCGGGTGTATCGAACGGGTTGCGCCCGACCTCGGCGAAGTTCGCCGCCAGGAACAACACGAACGCGAACGGGTTGACGATCGCGAACCACGCCGGGATCGTCACGCCGGCGATCGTGAACAGCGGTTCGGCCTGAGCCTCGACGATCGTGCTCATCTGTAAGGAGCCGGCGAAGACGACGACCGACATCCCCGTCACCACGAGCGGGATCTCGTAGGCGACGTTCTGTGCGACCGCACGCAGCCCGCCCAAAAGCGAGTACTTGTTCGCCGAGGCGTAGCCGGCCATCACCAGTCCGATGCTCGCGATGCCGGCGACGGCGAAGACGTACGCCAGTCCGACTTCGGGGTCTGCCAGGTGGACGCCACTTCCCATCGGGATGACGGCAAAGCCGAGCATCGCCGAGCCGGCGACGACGATCGGCGCGAGATCGAAGGCGGGCCGGTCGGCGTTTTCGGGGATGATGTTCTCTTTCGCGAGCAACCGGACGGCGTCGGCGACGATGATGAACAGTCCCCACGGGCCGACACGGTTGACCGCGATCCGGTCGGTAAAGGCGGCCGTGATCTTCCGTTTCGCCCACGGTCCGGCGACGCCGGTCATCGCGAGCATCAGGTTGCCGACGATGAACGCGGCGACGAACGCGGCGACCAGCTCGCCGGCGACGCCGTACTCGCCGAGTCCCGTGAGGTCGGCGATCCGTTCGGGCAACAGGTAGGTCTCCAGTGGCCCGACCATCACCGATCCACCTCCCCGAGGACGATGTCGAGACTACCCAGCGAGGCGATCAGGTCCGGGATGTACTCGCCTTCGGTCATCTCCTCGAGTGCCGAGAGGTTGTGGAAACACGGACTCCGGATCTTAAAGCGGGCCGGTTTGTCCGTTCCGTCGGCGCGCATGTAGATTCCGAGTTCGCCTTTCGCAGCCTCGACGGCCCGGTAGATCTCCGTATCGGCGTCGGGCTTGAGCGTCCGGGGAACGTTCGCCTGGATCTCGCGGTCGTCTTCGGGCCACTCCTCGAGTAAGTCGAGACACTGCTCGATGATCTTCGCACTCTCTTCGACTTCCTGCATGCGCACGAGGACGCGAGAGTAGTTGTCCATCCCGTCCTCGGTGACGACGTTCCACGCCAAGTTCTCGTAGTAGCCGTAGGGATCGTCACGGCGTAGATCGATGTCGACGCCCGACCCGCGAGCAACGGGGCCCGTACAGCCGTACTGTTTGGCGACCTCGGGTTCGAGAATGCCGGTGTCGACACACCGGACCTGGAAGATCTCGTTCGAGGTGACTAGGTCGTTGTACTCGGTGACTTTCGCGGGAAGGTCGTCGAGGAAGTCACGAACTTTCTCGAAAAACTCCTCGCGTGGCTCTGGCAGGTCCCAGGCGACGCCACCGAGCCGGAAGTAGTTGAACATCAGCCGCTGGCCGGTGAGATCCTCTAAGATGTCCTGAACGACCTCGCGGTCGCGGAAGGCATACTGGAAGATCGCCGTGAAGTCGCCGTAGACGTCGAGTGCGAACGTCCCGAGCGCAAGCATGTGCGAAGCGATCCGACACAGCTCGGCGCTCATCGTCCGGATGATCTTGGCGTACTCGGGCACGTCGATGTCAGCCAGATCCTCCGCGGCCCGGGCGTAGGCCCACTCGTTCAACAGCCCGGCCGAGACGTAGTCCCACCGATCGGGGTAGGGCATGATCTGGTGACGGTAGGTGCCCTGCTGGCACATCTGTTCTTCACAGCGGTGCAGGTAGCCGATGTCGGGGTCGACGTCGACGATGGCCTCGCCGTCGAGCGTCGCCTTCACGTGGAGGACGCCGTGGGTCGCCGGGTGATGCGGACCGATGTTGAGAAACATCGTGTCCGACTCGGCGTCGTGGTGGTCGGGTTGGATCGGATTCGCGTGCTCGGTCAGCGTGACGATCTGGGGTTTTTCCTGATCGTACTCGAGCGAGAGGGGATGGCCCTGCCAGGTCTCGGGCAGGAGGATTCGCCGGAGGTCGGGATGACCCTCGTACTCGATGCCGACGAGGTCGTAGGCCTCTCGTTCGGCCCAGTCTGCCGATCGGTACACCGGTTCGCCCGTCTCGCTTCTGGGATCGTCGACCGACGTCGGCACGACGACGCTTACCTCCTGGGTCGGATCGGCGTACTTCTTGAGGTGGTAGATCGACTCGTAGCGATCGGCGTACTGCTGGGCGGTGACACACGAGAGATGATCGAACCCCGCCTCGTCTCGCAGGTCGAACAGAACGTCCTGGACTGTGTCGGGACGGATCACGAACCCTGGCGCGTTCAGGTGGTCGTCGCGTGCGAGCGCGCGATCGCCGAGCAGTGCCTCGAGTTCGTCCTCGGTCGTCTCGACCTGTCGCTTGCGCTCGAGTTCCGTGCTCATGGCGAATCAGCCCAGTTGTACCGCATGACGAGGTCATCCTCGTCGATCTCGTCCGCAAGTTTCTGTACCAGTTCGTCCTGGGGTAGGTCGCCGAACTCCTCGAGTTCGTAAGGTTTGACGACGACAGGCGAGGACTCGCCGTTTCGGACCCGCTCTTGCAGTTTGGCGACACCGTAGATGAGCGCCTCCGGTCGCGGCGGACAGCCGGGAACGTGGATGTCGATCGGGATGATCTCCTCTGCGCCTTTGACGACGTTGTATCCTTTCTGGAAGGGGCCGCCGGAGATCGTACACGATCCCATCCCGACGACGAACTTGGGTTCGGGCATCTGGTCGTAGACGCGTTTCATCCGCGGTCCGAACTTCGAGACGATCGTGCCGGGGACGATCATCACGTCGGCCTGTCGGGGCGAGGCACGCGGCACGCCCGCGCCGAAGCGGTCCAGGTCGTGTTTGATCGCGTACGTGTGAATCATTTCGATGCTGCAGCAGGCGATCCCGAACTGCAGCATGAACATCGAGTTGCCCCGGACCCAGTTCATGAACGTGTCGAACTTGGTGAGAATGAACGGCGACGAGCCGAAGGCCTCCCGAAGTTTGGAGTTGAACCGGTCGTCGGGCCCCTCGCCGATGCGAGCGTCTCGCGTCTGTGTCCCAGGGTCGGTACTGTCGTAGATGTCCTGGCGTGGTTCGTTACTCATGGTCTATCAGCCTCCAGATCGACCTGACGGGGGCTCTGTGCCCACTGTACTGCACCGTTGCGCCACGCCCACGCGAGCCCAACGACGAGGATGGCGACGAACAACAACATCGGTCCGAGGGCAGACAGGAGTCCGACTTCCTCGACAGCATCCGCGTAGACGACCGCCCACGGAAACAACAGGACGGTCTCGATGTCGAAGACCACGAAGAGAAGTGCAACCATGTAATACTGGATGTTAAAGCGGATGCGCGTCCCGCCGGTCGGCACCTCCCCGCTCTCGTAGGTGGCGCGTTTACTCGTTTCGGGGACACTCGGCCGCAGGAGATACGATACCGCCATCATCCCGAGCGGTATCAGAAGCCCCACGAGCGCCAGCGCCCCGACGGCTATCCATTCGTTCATCTCTGTACCGTCCCGAAGTTGGCAATCCTCCCATATAAGGGTTGATTCTTTTCGTTTTTGCTGGTATCGGCGTTGCTGGCCAATCTAGGTGGGAAACTATTATCCTACTCGTTCAGGAGAATATTGCTAGCACTGACATATACTGCCAGGGACCCACACTCGGGCACCTGGACGGTCACTCGGAGAACTCGAGCGTTCCCCGGTCGTGCAGTTCCCGGGAGACATCGCCGACCTCGCCCTGCAGGCGCTCGTGGTAGGCCACCAGCCGTTCGCGGAGTTCGTCGTGCTGGCGAGCGAGAATCTGAGCGGCAGACAACGCGGCGTTGAACGACTTTCCTGCATCGACGGCGGTAAGCGGTGCACCCGTCGGCATCCCGATGACGCTGTCGACGGATTTCTCCTGGACGGGGACGCCGATCACCGGCAGCGGGTACGCGATCGAGGCGGTCATGTTCGGCAGGTCGGCGGATTTGCCGCCCGCGCCGGCGATGATCACCTCAAGTCCGCGATCCGAAGCGGTTTCGGCGTAGGCGTACATCAGCCGCGGGGTACGGTGTGCGGAGGTGACGTACGTCTCGAAGGTAAAGCGGGCCTCGGGTGGATTCTCGAAGTCGGTCTGTTCCGCGAAGCCGAGTTCCTCGACGAAGGCGTCGTACGCCCCCCGGCGGCGGCCACCGGTCATCATCGTCTCGAGGTCCGAGTCGCTCCCCATGACGATTCCGACGTCGGGCGTCTCCTCGGTCGGCCGATCCTGCGTCGCTTCCTCGTGCAATCTGTCGATCAGGTCCGAAACGCTGTCTGGCACTGTCATCGTGGTCACTCCTCGGTGAAGGTGACGGCCGATCGTAGTTCGCGTGCGGTCTCAAGGGCGTCCTCGCGCGTCTCTTCGTCGCTTGCAGTCACCGTGACGTGACCCATCTTCCGCAGCGGCCGGGTCTCGCGTTTGCCGTACCAGTGGAGGTGTGCCCGGGAGGTCTCGAGGATGCGGTCCACGTTCGAAAGCGCGGCCGGTCGCTCGGTCTCGACGTCGCCGAGTAAGTTCGTCGAGGCGGTCGGCGACCGGAGTGCAGTCGAGGAAAGCGGCCACCCGAGGACGGCACGGACGTGCTGTTCGAACTGGGAGCTCACTGCGCCCTCGATGGTCCAGTGCCCGGAGTTGTGCGGTCGGGGTGCGATCTCGTTGAGGAGGATCTCGCCGTCGTCCGTCTCGAAGAACTCGATCCCGTACACCCCGCGGCCGTCCATCACCTCGAGGACGTCCTCGGCGACCTCGCGGACACGAGCGGTCGCCGCCTCGCTCGAGCGTGCGGGGACGATCGTCTCCCGGAGAATCTCGTCCTCGTGGACGTTCTCGCCGATCGGAAAGATCGCCGTCTCGTCGTCGCCCTTGACGGCGATCGCAGAGATCTCGCGTTCGAAGTCGACGAACGCCTCGACCATCGCGGGGCCGGCGACGGACTCGAGGGCCGCCTCGGCCTCGGCTTTCGACTCGACGGGGACGTTGCCACGGCCGTCGTAGCCGCCGGTGCGGGCTTTGAGCATCACCGGCGCGCCGTAGTCATCGATCGCCGTCCGGACGTCTCCGGCGTCTTCGACCGCCCGGAACGGCGGGACCGGGATGCCGGCGTCGCGCAGTTCGCGTTTCTGGACGAGTTTGTCGTGGATCGTCTCGAGCGTGGCGGGCCTGGGGTGGACGGGGACGCCCTCGTCCTCGCTCACTCGCTCGAGGACCGTCTGGTCGGCGAGTTCGATCTCGAAGGTGAGGACGTCGGCCCGATCGGCGAGTTCGCGGATCTCGTTCTCGTCGTCGAAGCCGGCAACGATCTGGTCGCGGGCGACCGGCGCGGCGGGGCAGTCCGGCGTCGGATCGAGGACGATCACCTCGACGCCGAGTGGTCCGGCCGCCTCGGCGAGCATTCGGCCGAGCTGTCCGCCACCGACCACGCCCAGCGTCGGCCCGGGCGTCTCGAGCGTCGTCATTAGACGACGGTTCCGGTCGGCGACGCTTAAGGATTCCCAATCCGGGAGTTCCCGAGCCGCGTGCCTATGCTGCCATACTATCACTAACGTTCGTGTAGAATGCCGGGAGAGGGGGCGCTCTCGAGTGCGTTTCCCGGCTCGGGATCGGCCGAGAACGGTACCTCTTTTAGGCACCCACGCAACCGCTTTGGTATGCCCACGCTCGGCCTGGTGGTCGCGGCGTTCAACCGCCCGATCACCGAACAGATGGAGGTGCGGGCCCGCGAGGCCGCCGCCGACGCCGACGTCGAGATCGTGACGACGGTCCAGGTTCCGGGTGCGTACGACGCCCCGCTGGCTGTGGACCGACTCGCCCGTCGCGACGGGATCGACGCCGTCGTCGTCGTCGGCTCGGTGATCACCGGTGACACCGACCACGACCAGGTGATCACCCACGCCGCGGCCCAGCGACTCTCCGACGTGAGCCTAGAGCGTGATACGCCGGTCACTCTCGGCGTTACCGGTCCCGGCATGTCCGCCGCCGAGGCTCGCGAACGCGTCGAGAACGCGGCGACGGCTGTCGAAAGTGCGATCGATCTCGTCGAGGAGCTTCCGGATCCAGATCCAGATTTAGACACAGACCCATGACTATGGACTTTACCGACCGTGTCACCCGAGTCGAACCGTCCGCAACGCTTGCCATCTCCGCGCTTGCAACCGAACTCGAGAACGACGGCGTCGACGTCGTCGACCTCTCGGTCGGCGAACCCGACTTCCCGACGCCGGAGAACATCGTCGAGGCCGGCAAGGATGCGATGGACGCCGGCCACACCGGCTACACGACCTCCGCCGGCATCCTCGCATTGCGCGAGGCGATCGCCGAGAAACTCGCCGCCGACGGCCTCGAGCACACGACCGACGAGATCATCGTCACCCCCGGCGCGAAGCAGGCACTGTACGAGGTCGTCCAGGCGCTGGTCGACGAGGGCGACGAGGTCGTCTTGCTCGACCCCGCCTGGGTCTCCTACGAGGCGATGGTCAAGATGGCCGGCGGCGCGCTCACCCGCGTCGACCTCTCGACGTACGACTTCGCACTCGAGCCCGCCCTCGACGATCTCGAGAAAGTCGTCACCGACGAAACGACGCTGCTCGTCGTCAACTCGCCGTCGAACCCCACCGGCGCGGTCTACTCCGACGCCGCGCTCGAGGGCGTGCGCGACCTCGCCGTAGAACACGACGTCACGGTCGTCTCCGACGAGATCTACAAGGAGATCACCTACGGCGTTTCCCCCACGAGCCTCGGCACGCTCGAGGGGATGGCTGATCGCACCGTGACGGTAAACGGCTTCTCGAAGGCGTACTCGATGACCGGCTGGCGGCTCGGCTACTTCGCCGGTCCCGAAGAGCTCATCGACCAGGCCGGCAAGCTCCACAGCCACTCCGTCTCCTCGGCGGTGAACTTCGTCCAGCACGCCGGCATCGAGGCCCTAGAGAACACCGACGAGGCGGTCGAAGAGATGACCGCGGCGTTCGAGGACCGCCGTGACCTCGTCGTCGACTTACTCGCCGACCACGGCGTCGACGTCGCCGTACCCGAGGGCGCGTTCTACATGATGGTGCCGGTCGCAGACGACGATCAGGCCTGGTGTGAGGGCGCACTCGAGGACGCCCACGTCGCCACCGTCCCGGGGAGCGCCTTCGGTACGCCCGGCTACGCGCGGATCTCCTACGCCGCGAGCGAGCAGCGCCTTCGAGACGGGGTCGAGCGGCTGGCCGAGGAAGGCTACCTGTGACGCCTTTCGCGTCGTAACCAACGCGATTCTGTCAGCGGTCGATACCGACGAATCCGTCCGATTCGAACGCCGACGAGGTGTCGGGTGTTCAATCCCGACGGGTGTACGGACGGACGCGCAGATTCTGACGGTAGCGGCAGGCATATCGCGTTTTTCGACAGCCCGTCGGTCACCAGCTGGATATCGATCCCATCCGTGGATTTATCCGCATTGTCGATAACCATGGCCTATGGAAACGGGAGGGCAGGGCTTCGCGCCGAGGACGATCGCCGGTGTCTACGCGGTCGGCGGTACGACGTGGATCCTGCTCTCCGATAGGGCGGTGGCAACGCTCGTCTCCGACCCCTCCCTGGTTGCGATCGCTCGGACGGTCAACGGCTGGGCCTTCGTCGCGTTCTCGACGGCCGTCATCTACGGACTCGCGGCACAGGATCGACGGTCTCTCGAGCGAACCGCCGACCGTCTCGATCGGGCGGTCCAGCAGACGAGCATTCTCCATCGAATCCTCCGACACAACCTCCGGAACACCTGCAACGTCATCCAGGGGAACGTCCAGCTGTTGCGCGAGCGCGGGGACGACCTCGACGACGAGTGCGTCGACGCGATCGAAGCACAGACGGACGCCCTCCTCGAGATCGCCGAGAAGACGCGACTGTTGCGTGGCGTCGCGAGCGACGATCCGCCGAAGGCGGTCACGGTCGACGTCGCGACCCTCGTCGACGACCGGGTCGACGCCGCCCGCGATCGGTTTCAAGAGGCCGAGTTCCGGGTCGAGACGCCGGCGCGTGCGCCCGCTCGCGTTCATCCGCGGATCGACACGGCGATCGACGAACTCCTCGAGAACGCCGTCGTTCACGCCGACGACGAGCCCGTCATCGAGGTGTCCGTTCGGACGGGCACCGACGCCGTTGAACTCGCGATCACCGACGACGGTCCCGGCCTCCCCAGGATCGAACGGGCCGTCCTCGAGGCGGACGTCGAACGACAGACGGTCCACTCCGAGGGGCTCGGGCTGTGGCTCGTCAGGACGATCGTCACCGAGGGAGGCGGCGACGTACGCGTCGGAGGCGAGGATACGTCTGCCGGGGCCGTCGTCACCGTCGCGTTCGAGCCGCCCGGGGAGTCGAGCGACGGCTGGCTGTAGCCGACGCCCCGATCACGCGTTCGTACACCTCGAGCAACGCCTCGGTCGTCCGGTCGATGCTGACTTCGCGGGCGGCTTCGCGGCCGTTCGACCGCTCGCCTGACTCGAGTACCCGCCGGAGCCCTTCGATCAGCCCCTCGTCGCTGGTGGCGACGAGAGAGGGCGAGACGCCCGCGAGGCGTTCGCGAACGTCGCCGACGTCGAGGCTGACGACGGGCAGGTTACACGCGAGCGCTTCCTTGACCGAGTTCGGCGATCCCTCGCTAAGCGAGGTAAGCAAGAGTGCGTCGGCAGCGTTCATGTACGTCGAAACGGCGTCGTGAGACACGCCGTAGACGGGCTGGAGGCGCACGGGCCGGTCGAACAATCCGTCGACGGCGGTGACCACGCGACGCGCCCGGGGGTAGTTCTTCATCGTCCGGTCGGGAGAGTACGGAAACAGGACGTGGTAGGCGTCGTCGGACCAGCCGACGGCGGCTCGAGCGTCGTCCCGAGACATCGGTTGGAACCGCTCGAGGTCGACGCCGTCGGGGATGACGGGACACTTTCGGCCGAGTCGGGCACGCATCTCCTCGGACATGACGATGACTTCCTCACAGAACGGCACACACGCGCGGCTGATCGGTTCGACCGAGCCGAGCAGGTCCGAGCCCCACAGCGAGAGCACGACCGGGAGCCGACGCTGGGCGAGCGCCATCGGCGCGGTCAGCCCGTAGTGGGCGTGTACCAGATCGTAGCCGTCGCGGGCCGCGGCGACGACGGTCGGGAAAAATCGCAGATAGTCGAGGGGCGTCCGCCCCTCGTAGCCGCTGCCGGGTACCGACAGCGTCTCGAAGGTAACGCCCCGCTCCTCGAGGGCGGCCTGTTGCTGGTTCAGAAACGGCGCGTCGGCGTTCGTCGTGAGCGTGAGCACGTCCATCCGGACACGTGGGGTGGGGCTCGCTCGAGGCTTTGTTAACTGGCCCTTTTCTCGTTGGCGTTCGTGACGGTCCGTTCGAACGGATGGATCGCGGCTGGCCGATCGTCGAATCGATCAGTCGTCGCCGTCGGCCCCCGACCGGACCGGCTCCTCGCGCGGTCGCTCGAGGACGGTCGGACCGCCGTTTCGCGACCCTCCCAGCGTCCGCACCCGGTGGCTCGTCTCCGTCCCCTCGATTTCGAGTGCGTCCCGGCCGTCGAGTACGACCGTCGGGTCGAGAGACTCCCACTCGATCCTCTCGAACTCCTCGTGGGGGGTGACGAGCACGACGGCGTCGAACGATCCCGACGGTATCGACTCGAGTGCGACGGGGGTCGCGCCGTAGTCGGCGGGATCGACGAGCGGATCGGCCGCGAAGACGTCGGCACCGCGTTCCGCGAGGATGGAGACGACGTCGACGCCGGGTGAGGCGCGGGTCTCTTCGACGCCGGCCCGGTAGGTGAGCCCGAGCACGAGCACGGACGCGTCCGCGAGCGTGAGATCGTCGGCCGCGAGTTCGTCGGCGAGGACGGCGACGGTGTGGGCGGGCATCCCCTCGTTTACGTCTCGCGCCGCCCGCGTGACCGGTAACGGTTTCTCGGCCTGGGCGAACAGGAAGTACGGATAGTACGGAATGCAGTGACCACCGACCCCGGGACCGGGGTCGTGGATGTCACAGACGGGCAGCTCGTTCGCCGTCGCGATCGCCTCCCGGACCGACGTCCCGAGGTCGTCTGCGATCCGAGCAAACTCGTTTGCGAGTGCGATGTTGACGTCCCGGTAAACTCCTTCGAAGACTTTGACGGCCTCGGCGGTCGTCGCGCCCGAGACGACGTGTACCTCGTTCTCGGTCAGTTCGTCGTAGATAAGCGCCGCGGCGCGGGTACTCTCGTCGTCGACGCCGCCGACGACTTTCGGGTACGCGCCGCGGATGTCTCGAAGCGCGGTCCCCGTCGAGGTCCGTTCGGGGCAGAACGCGAGCCCGAACGCGTCGGGTTCGAGGCCGCTTTCGGCGGCGAGATGCGGCCGAAGCACGTCGCGACAGGTTCCCGGCGGGACCGTCGACTCGAGGATCACGAGGTCGCCGGGGGCGAGGCCGGCGGCGATGTCGTCTGCGACGGCCTCGACCGTCGACAGGTCCGGCTCCCGGTCGTCGGAAAGCAACGTCGGAACGATGACGACGTGGACGCGCGCCGCGGCGGCCGCCGAGCCGTCGGTCGTCGCTCGCAGGCGGTCGCGCTCGACCTGGCTCTCGAGCGCGTCGGGAAGTCCCGGTTCGCCGGTTACGTGACACTCGCCCGCGTTCACGGCCTCGACGACCGACGGATCGACGTCGACACCGATCACGTCTCCTGCCGTCTCGGCGTACACCGTCGCAAGCGGCAATCCCATCTTTCCGAGCCCGTAGACGGCGACCGGAACCTCGCCGGACGTAAACGCCGCGCGCTTTCGACCCGCGGGCACACTCGAGTCGTACAGGCCAAGCCCAGTCATCGTGCCCGCACCTCGACGCGGTCGCCGTTCGAGACCAGCCGGTCGATCGTCCGAACCGTCTCGAGGGCCCGGACGCCGTCCTCGGCGGTGACCGGCGGCTGTGTGCCGGTCCGAACTGCCTCGAGAAACGACGTGAGCTCCCGGCGAAGCGGCTCGCCGTTTTCGACGCGGGGACGTTCGACGACGCTCTCGTGGCGATACCGCCGTCTGCCGTCGTCGGTGACGTACTCGGGGTACGAATCCCGGTGGACGAGCACCGACTGCTCGAGGTAGTCGACCTCGACGAGACACTCGCGGGCGGTGACGGTGAGTCGGCGGACCTTCTTCTGGGTGACCCGGCTCGCGGTGAGCGAGGCGACGACGCCGTCGGGAAACTCCAGGTCGGCAGTGGCGTAGTTGCCGTCTGCGGTTCCCGTCGCGACGATGGCGTCCGGCTCGGCTCCGAGCAGCGACCGGACGACGTCGACGTCGTGGATCATCAGATCGAGGGAAACGCTGTCGGTGCCGTCCCGGTCGACCGGCGGCCCGAGCCGTTCGGCCTCGATCGCGATCACGTCCAGCTCCTCGACGAGCGACTCGAGCGTCGCCACCGCGGGGTTGAACCGTTCGACGTGTCCGACCTGGAGGACGAGTCCGGCCTCCCTGGCGTAGGCGGCGAGTTCGCGTCCCTCCTCGACGGTGTCGGCGATCGGTTTCTCGACGAGGACGTCGACGCCGGCCTCGAGACACGCACGAACGGTGTCGTAGTGAGCGACGGTCGGGACGGCGACGGTGGCGACGTCACAGCGCTCTACCAGCTCTTCGACTCCGACGGCTTCGGTGCCGTAGTCGGCTGCGACGCGGGCAGCCTGGTCGTCGTCGAGATCGGTCACGCCGACGAGCGTCGCGTCGCGGAGTTCGCTGTATACGCGCGCGTGGTTTTCTCCCATCGCGCCGACGCCGATGACGCCGGCCCGAAGCGGTTGCGGTTCGGAATCGTTCGTACTCGAGTCGAGTCGGGTCATTCGTAATGATCGGCGATCGCGGTGACGACCGCACGTCGATCCTCGTCGGAGAGTCCCGGGTGAACCGGGATGGAGAGGACCTCCTCGGCAGCACGCTCGGCCCGCGGAAAGTCCGACGCTGCCGTGCTGATCGTCTCGTAGGCGGGCTGTTCGTGAATCGGCGTTGGGTAGTACACTGCCGTGTCGATTCCGCGCTCTCCGAGGTGTTCTTTCAGGGCGTCTCTGTCGTCGGCCCGGATCGTGTACTGGTGATAGACGTGGCGATAGCCGTCGGGGACCGTCGGCGTCTCGATCGGCAGGCCGGCGAGTCGGTCGTCGTAGACGGCTGCGTTGTCCCGCCGTCGGTCGGTGAGCTCGGGCAGTCGTTCGAGCTGGGTCCGGCCGACCGCGGCGGCGAGGCTCGTCATTCGGTGGTTGTGGCCGAGCCGAACGTGATCGTAGCCGCCAGCGACGTCGCGGCCGTGATTGATGTAACTCGCTGCGCGTCGGGCGAGGTCGTCGCGATCGGTCGTGATCGCCCCGCCCTCGCCGGTCGTAGCGTTTTTCGTCGGGTAAAACGAGAAACAGGCCGCGTCACCGATCGAACCGACGCGGTCGCCGTCGATCGCCGCACCGTGGGCCTGACAGGCGTCTTCGAGTACGAACAGGTCGTGGTCGCTGGCGACGTCGAGGAGGTCGTCCATCGGGGCCGGTAGTCCGTACAGGTGAACGGGCAAGAGACCGGCCACGTCGTCACGACGGGCGACAATTTCGGCGACTGCGTCGGGATCCAACGTGTAGGTCTCGGGATCGACGTCGGCGAAGACCGGCCGGCCACCGGCCAGACGGATCGCGTTCGCGCTCGCGACGAACGAAAACGGCGAGGTGACGACCGCCTCGCCGTCTTCGAGACCCAGCGCCTCGAGGGCGGCGTGTAAGGCCGTCGTCCCGTTCGAGGTCGCGACGACGTGTTCGGCTCCGCAGTAGTCTGCGAACTCGTCTTCGAACGCCCGGACCTCCGGACCGTCCGCGAGTCGTCCCGTAGCGAGCAACTCGTCGACGCGCTCGCGCGCTTCGGTACTGATTTCGGGATCTGCGATCGGTACGTCCGTCATGGTCACGCGAGCTGGTTCGGCCCCTCGAGGGGGTCCGGAAGCGATCGGGTGCGGGCGGGCGTTCCCATCGCGAGCGTCTCGGGCGGGACGTCCTCGACGACGACCGCGCCGGCGGCGACGAAGGCGTTCTCGCCGACGGTAACCCCCGGCAGAACCGTTGCATTCGCAGCAATCGACGCGCCGTCTTCGATCGTCGGGCCGACGAGGTCTCCCTCGGTCCGAATCGGATACTCGTCGTTCGTGAGTACGGCCCCGGGGCCGAGAAAGACGTTGTTTCCGATCGTCGTCTCGGAGGGAACGTAGACGTTCGTCTGGAGGCTGACGTGATCGCCGATCGTCGTCCGGCCGTCGATGACGGTTTTCGTGCCGACGAGGACGTCGTCGCCGATCGCCGTCTCCTCGCGGACGAGCGCGTCGTGACCGGTCGAAAAATCGTCACCGATCGTCACGTCGCCGTAGACGATCGTTCCGCCTCTGATCGTCGCGTCGTCGCCGATCCGCGTCGGCTCCTCGAAGTCGCCGTAGCCGACCGTTGCCCCGTCGTCGATCGTACAGCCGTCGCCGCTGACGACGTTATCCATCGCTGTCACCTCGTCGATTCTCGACCGCGCGTCGATGCCGTGGATACACTCGAGTCATAGCGGTTCGATACCCGTCGTGGGTGATCGTCCGGACACAACCGGTACCGACGCTTTGTTATCCCCGTCTTGACGGTCACTAGCCTCGAACTACGGCCGGGATTTGGGGTCGATCCGATACCACCAGGTACGTGGTCTCGCCCGCTCGATTTCGGCGGGTTCGCCACGACAACTGCGAAGAAATATTCGTTTTAGCGTCTATCACGGACGCTAACGGGTATAATCCGCTTTCGGAGGGGTAGCAGGTCGATAGTAAAGGACTCATCCAGCACAGTCGACGGTGTGACGTATTCGATCACATCGGGTACGGTGGCGGTCGCGGACGTTCGAGGAAAACCATGACCGACGAGACACTCACACAGGCGAAGCTGTTCGACGTGTTCAGCAACGCCCGACGTCGACAAACGGTCCGGTACCTGAAACGGAATCGCGGCTCCTGTGATCTCGCCCCGCTCGTCGAGCAGGTCGCAGCCTGGGAGAACGACGTCGCTCCCGAGGACGTGACCCGAACCCAACGTCGGCGCGTCTACATCTCGCTGTACCAGACGCACCTCCCCATGCTCGAAGACCACGGTATCGTCAACTGGGACGTCGACAGCCACACGATCGAGCTGCTCCCGGATCCGGCACTGTTCGAGCCGTACCTCGATCGCAACGTCGGCACCCAGCGCGACTGGCACACCCTGTACGCGTCGATCACGGTCGGCGGAGTGTTCGTGTTCACGCTGGCGGCGCTTTCGGTTGGCCCGCTGTCGGCGGCCACCGCGCCGCTGGTCGCGGTTGCGATCAGCATCGCCATCCTCGTCGTCGCGGCCGTCCACCACACGGCCCGTCGGCCCGACGCCGCCCTTCCGCTTCCCGTTCCGTTCCGATAGCGGGTCGAAGGCGCGTATACTGTCGGCTGTACGCCGTGTACGTGTTACACGAAGAGCCGGAAGTAATACGGGCTCACGAAGCCCTCGATGACCGCCGCGAGCGCGAGCAAGAGTCCGACTCCGACGAGCACCCAGAACGCCCGCTCGAGTTCGTCGGCCAGCGTCGGTCGGTCGATCCGTCCTCGAACGGCTCGCCAGCCGACGACGCCGAGGTGGAACCCGAGTGCACCGGCGACGAGAATCGCCGGGATCTCGACGATACCGTGGGGCACGACGAACGCGATCAACGCCTCGAGATCGACCTCCAGACGTGCGATAGCTCCGATGACGACCCCGTTGAACAGCAACGCCACGGCGGCCGGAATCGCGAGGGCGAATCCGCTGTAGGCTGTCGAGAGCGCGACCGTCCAGTTGTTCGCGAAGAACTCCGCCGTCGCAGCAGGCGGGATGTGACCCTCGAGCCGGGCCTCGATCGAGGTCGGGACGACGTCGACGAACGGCTCCGCGGCCGCCCAGCCGAGCCAGAACCCGCCGCCGATGAGCGCAAGCGCGAGCGCGTGAAGACCAGGCGTTGCCCGGACGAACGCCCACAGCTCGTCCCACCCGCGTCGTAGGCCTCTCACGAACTGGGTTCGAAGCGACGATTCGGGCATCGACGGCGGTGCCACCGTCCCCCGATAGTCTCCGTACAGGACCGTCTTCAGCAGATCGAGCGCGGGTAACACGAGCAGGAGGACGAGAAGCGAGGCGACGCTTTCGGCGCCGACGAACGCGAGCGTCGACAACGCCGTCGTGACCCCGACGAGGACGCCGATCGAGACGACGTAGTAAAACGCCGCCGGGACCGGGCGTCGTCTGACGAAGCCGGCGCTTCGTGTTACCGACGCGAAGACGCCGACGGTATCGACGACGACCGCGACCGGTGCGAACGCAAACAGCGCACGAACGACTGCGACGACGACGAGCCACACGAGCCCGCCGAGGAGCACGACGGGCACGGCAAGCAGCTGTTCGCCGGTCGCTGCGGCGACGACACCGGCTGTCAGTGCGGTCGCCGCTCCGATCACGACCGCCGCGGTGAGCCAGAGGACGATCTCGAGAACGTACAACCCGAGAAACGTCAGCCAGTGCCGGCGAGCGCCGGCGAGGGCGGCCACGAGTCCGCGTTCGTCCCGCAGACGTCCATCACAGGCTGCAAGCTGGGCTGCGCCGACGACGGCGTACAGGACGAACGCGACGAGCGCTGCTATCGCCGTCGTTACGGCGGCAATAGCGACGACGGGCGTCGGAAACAACGCCTCGAGCACCGGCTCGAGCCCGTCGATCCAGTCGGCGAACGCATCCGGGTCGGTCTCGGGGTCCGGCGGCTCGAGATCCTGTGCGATCAGTTCCGTTCGGACGGTCTCGAGTCGGCCGGTCGTCTCGAGATAGAAGGCGGCGACGGCGACTCCGAGAAACGGGACGACACGAGCGATCGCGGGAACGGCAGCTCCGAACACGTAGACGGGCAACAGCCCCGCTGGCCGCTGGCGAAGCGTCGCGACGACGGCGCTGACGGCCCTCGAGAGTCTCATATTCCGGTCGTTAAACGACTGGTAAGTTAAGTGACCTGCTCGGCCACGACGCGGTGGCGATCACACGACAGCGATCGACGGCGATCCGACGTCGACGGTCGCGAACGATCACTCGTCATCGGTGAGCAGACCGTCGACGGCGTCGAAGAGGCTGCTCGCCCCGTCTTCGACGTCGTCGATCCCGGCGTCGTCACCGTCTTCGCCCTCGTCGTCGGTGTCTTCTTCCTCGGCTTCGACGTCGTCGGCATCATCGTCTTCGGTTTCGGCGTCGTCAGTGTCTTCATCCTCGGCTTCGGCGTCGTCAGTGTCTTCACCCTCGGCTTCGGCGTCGTCAGTGTCCTCATCCTCGGATTCGGCGTCGTCAGTGTCCTCATCCTCGGCTTCGGCGTCGGCGTCCTCACCTTCGGCTTCGCCCTCGTCTTCGTCGCCGTCGCCTCCATCGACCGTAACCCAGAAGAACGTATCCTCGAGGGCGTTTTCCCGGGTTGGTTCGGCCGGTGGATCGTCGTCGTAGAGGAGCACCACGATACGGACGGTATCGTCCGTCGCAGTCGGTGTGATCGCGCGGTCGATCGTCATCGCTTCGCCGTCATCGACCTGGGCCGGAACCGCCTCCAGGGTGGTTCGATCGGTGACCGTCCCGTCTTCGACCGTCTGTTGTTGGACCACCACCGTGTACTCGCGAGGTTCGCCTTCGTGGTTCTCGATCCCGACGACGACCGGGATGGATTCACCCGGTTCGACGCTCGAGGGGAACTGTCCGGCTACCAGTTCTCCGTCGTCTTCGGTGTACAGACCGAGCTCCGTGAACTCGCTTGCCGACTGTGGTGAGACGAACGCCGCCGCCAGCGTCACGCCTGCAGCGACGATCGCGAGTACGAGCAGAATCGACGTCGCCGTCGCGACGGCACTCTCCCCGCGAGCGCGATAAAGCGGCCCGAGGACTGTCGTTAGTGGGACGGTAAATCGCTCGGCGACGGGGAGTCGGATGCGTCGAACGACGGCGAGCTGTGAGAAGACGATGGCGACGAACGCGAACGCGGCAGCGGCCGATTCTGCCTCCAGCCCCCACCCGGTCGCGGAGAGGACGATGCCGGCGACCGGAACGATCGCGATCGAAAGTGCGAGCGCGAGTCCGAGTCGCTCGACGACGTCGACACCGCGAGGACGCACGTTCGTGATCGACGTCGACCGGCTCCGCCTGGACGCTCGAGGCGCTGCCGGGAACAGGACCGACACGAGTGCGTACCCGGGGAAAAACAGGATGAGCGGGATGGCGGCGATGAACCGGAGTTCGCTGCCGGCGCCGTACGACGTCACGACGTAGTACGCGAGACCTGCCGCGAGCGATACTGCAGCGAGGTCGGTCGGGTACCGGCGTACGGACGCCAGCCGGCTCACCGTCGTCTCTCGAAGGCTCATCGTCGGATCACCGGCTGACGATAGTCGTCATACTGCCGGGAGCTGCTGTGGAAATCAGCTACCATTCTCGAGTCGTCAACCCGATCACGTTTCGTCGGCTTTGTTATGTCCGCGATACCGCCGTATCACGATCTTCCGTCCCGGCGTGATACTCCCGCCTACTCGTCGTGTCCAGCGCAGACGGGTCGAGAGCAAAAGCACTGGTTCCGTCTCCACCGACTCCCATCCGGACCGTAACGTAGCGGTGGTTCCTCACGATTTCAGTGGTTTCGTCGGTACAGGTCTCTCACGCGCGAAAACGCTAAAACTCCATGTACTGTTCTTCCCACTCGCGTCGCTCGCGGATCCGTCGGCGCCCGTCATCGGTGATCGCGTAGTAGTTCGTTCGCCTGTCGAGTTGGCCCTTCTCTACCAGCTCTTTGTTGACGAGTGTATCGAGGTTCGGGTACAGTCGTCCGTGGTTGATTTCCGAACTGTAGTACTTTTCGACTTCTTCTTTAACAGACTGGCCGGACGGTCGATCCGAACCGGCGATCACGTACAGGAGGTCACGCTGAAACCCGGTCAGGTCGTGCATTGCTCAATCACGTAGACCGTTCCGATGACTAGATAATTTGTTATCCGCTTCGTACAGTGATTTCCCCGATCGTTTCATGTTGTATTCAGGGAAGAAAAGTGTCTGGTCTCGTGACTGACTTCCGTTCGTATACGTAGCCGACATCGAATCGAACAGCACCATCAACTAACGCCCAAATTCGGTTGTGCTGGCAGCTATCGGTCGGGACACCGACGGTTTCAGGGCCGCGTACCCTCAGGAATCGGAACCGTCACCGAGCCGTAACTGACGAGAGAGTCGGCGCTGACGTCACGACCGACGGCGAACGATCTCCCCTCCCCTACTGCATCTGGGTCGATCGAACGGACGACGAGCTGTACGCTACTGGCGTTCGTCGGACGAAAAGATAGTCACGTCGATCCCGTCGGCGTCGATGTCGACGCTCAAGTGATCGACGGTCGCCTCGTACGCCGTCGTGTGTGAGCCGTCCTCCTCGAACCTGATACACTCCGCGAGGAGATCGCTCTCGAGGAGATCGTTGATTCGTCGATAGACCGTCGCCGACGAACTGTCAGTTCGGTCGGTCAGCTCGGTTGCCGTCCGCGGTCGTTCGCTCGTCGCGACGAGGATGATACGTGCACAGTCGTCACCGAGCGCGTCGAGCGCGGCATTTCGAGTCGATTCCACCGTCGAGTTGTTTGCCTGTCCGGACATTATCGTCAGACCTACGTGTCGTAGGCGCGGGGGGTTCGCTCCCAGCGGGGAGGGGACTATTCACGGTCGAACGTCGGCCCGTCCGATCATCTCGGCAGCACTTCCAGCGATATAATCTGTAACTCGACATGGTATTTTATAACGACGTACTTTATTCCGAGAAGTGCGAACATATACCGACGAAATATCACATTTCGGGGCCGAAATGAGGAGTTTCGAACTGTTTTGCGAGGTCGTAACAGTGCGTTTGAATACAGAATGCTGGACAATCCGACTGAATCCGGATTGACGCCACGAGCAGCGGAACTGGCGAAAACCACCTTCTCGAGGTGATGTTCCGCCGAAAACGCGTCGGAAATTGGGTATTTACCAGCTGGCCGAAACCACTCCCCAGGTGAACAGTCTACGTCCTTTATTCACGTCTGAGAGCCCCGTAGTAGTATGTCCGAACGACGTTTCCGTAGCGCCACGCGCACGTCTCGCGTCGCGCGCCAGTCGGTTGCGAGCGTACCGTTCGGGCACCACGATGGCGAATCGAGCGACAGGTACTCACTCGGCCGCGACGGCCGAGTGACACTGTACCCTTTCCACATCCCACGACAACGATGAACTCAACTCGCACGAACTGGCGACCGATGGAATCGTCGACAGCCGGCGCTCGCTGTCGAAACTGCGGCACGCACGTTACCCAGCAGTTCGCCCGCGTTTTCGGAGACAACGGCGACGTCGTCCACGGCTGTCCTGCCTGTACGACGTACCGGGAGATGCAATCCGGAGGACACCTCCCGGGTGAGTGACGGTCCCGATCGGAGCCAGCTCGCTCGAGACGATCGAACGCGACGAAGTTTTGCTTTTGTGACGGATAGACAGTTCACGACGTCGCGAACGCTCACCGAACCGTAACCGCGCGTAGCGCCGGCCGGTTCAGTCGGTGACACTACGTTCTTATACTTAAATTAGCATTATCAGTCATGCAGTACCTTCATGCACACAGTTCCAGAACCAATGAACATATGATGGTAGGTGGTGGAGACCGATTCACAACGCGAGTCGAACGACTCCTGTGATGTATGTCGGTACAGACTAGCCGTTCTGACTCGCTTGCAGAAAGTCAGATCTTGGTCGTGTCCCAAACTCGTCTAGAGTCGTAACTGACTCCTGTGGAAACAGGGTCACCTCTGGTACCTACCCCGAAGTGACCCATGCACGCCACAATCGACGCGCAAGTCACGGTTAGCATCGACTTAGACAAAACGCTACCGCTTGCCACTCTCGCTGAATCTCTCACAGAGCTTCACCTCGAGGCGACGATCCTCGAGGAGCTTGTCAAAAGCCTCGACGAGCGCCTCGTCGAGGCGTACTGTGGGGAGAAACACGCGCGCGGAAACGGCGATCGCCGTTTCCAGCGCGCCGGAACCACAACACGAACAGCTGTGACAACCGCAGGAGAGCACGAATTTTCCCTTCATCACGTCAAAGACACCGCTGCCACCGGTGACGATCCTACCTACTTCCGCCCTCTCGAAGATCTCATCAAATTCGACGGGCAGCGCATCTATCAAGAGGATATTTCGCTCCAGAGTACCGAACTCGCTACGTCGCTCAGCTTTCGTGATGCCGTTGCCCACGGCGACGGCTTCACTCCGATGCCTTCGAGAACCACGATCAACCGCCGAGTCCGTGAGTACGGCAGCAAACTCGGTGACTTCGTTCGTGATCGGCTTCCTGGGACGAATGCAGACACTGTCGTTCCTGACGGAACGAAGTGTCATAGCCAGGACGATCACTGCACGTACCACGACGTCAACGTCACTCTCGGACAGATCACCGAAGACAACGCGGAAACCACGCTCTTAGACGTCAATGTCAACGAACCGTGGGACGATACAGCAGAAGATCTCGAAGAGAACGAGGCGATCACTGACGACGCGACGGTCGTCAGTGACGCCGAGGAATCCCTCGTCGACGCCTTCGAGACCAGCTATCGATCTCATCAGCTCGATCTCGTTCATGTCGGTCGAACGCTTGGATACAAGCTGTGGAAGGACGGTACCTTTTCGCTCAAAACGCGGAAAGCGATCGCCTCAGACGTCACAAACGACTTGTTCCATCTGAAAAACTCGGTTGCGCTCCATGCACCGAGGAATGAGCGTTTGGCGATCCGCGAGCGGATCGACCAAACGCTCGAGAACCTCACGAAGGAGGCGTGGCGCTTAGAGCAACAGGACTCTCCAAAAGCAGCGGCGTACCTCCGAAAATGGGCACAAGCAACCGTCACATTCGCCGAACTCGCACTCGAGGGACAAGAGGTTCTGTGGACATCGAACGTGGTTGAACGAGCCATGGGCGAAATCTCGAAGCGGTGTAAAAACCAGTGGATGAGATGGACAGAGTCCGGCTTAGAATCGCTCCTCTGGCTCAATCTCGTGAGATATGCCGATTCCGAGCAGTTCGCGGCGTTCGCCGACGAACTGCTCGAGCGTTCAGCCAAAACAGCCATGACATTGGAGGTGTCAGTTGACGCTACCAGAGGCGAACTCTAGACGAGTTTGTGACGGGACCCAGATCTTTCACGTCCTCGGGAACGACAGGCGACGAGCGATCGTGCAACTGCTCGCAGAGCACCCCGATCACGTCGATGTCTCCGACGTCGCATCGGAGATCGCCGAACGGGAAACCGACACGACGCCGGTTCCGAACAACCTCTATAAGAGCGTCTACGTCTCACTCCAGCAGACACATCTCCCCCAGCTCGAAGAAGACGCCATCATCGAGTACGATCCCGAAGCGAAGACGATCCAGCCCGGCCCACACTTCGAGGACGTCCTCGAGTACGTCGACGGCGACCACGGCACCCAGGAGACCGTCCTCCAGTCGCACCTCGCACTCTGTGTGCTCGGCCTCGTGTTGATCGTCGTCTCCGGACTGGGGGTGCCGATCATCTCGAGCGTCGACCCCGTTCTGTGGGGCGTTATCGCGATGCTCGGCGTCGCCGCGAGCAGCCTGTACAATCTGCTCGGGTGACGACGAGTCGTCGACACCGGTAGGCCGCTCGAAAAAACGCTTTCATAACGACGGCTGTCAATCGGTACCGGTGCAACCGAGACCCGTCTTGCGGTTGCACCGGAACATAGTCACAGCCATCATTATCAACCGATCAGCAACGGCTCGGCTTGCCCTTAGGTTAGGGCTGCTGCCTTGTCGCCGTCGTCGCCACAGTTGGTGGTCTGCTTCTCATCGCCAGCTGGTTTGTCGTTGTCAGCCGGCTTGTCGTTGTCAGCCGGCTTGTCGTTGTCTATTGGCGCGTCGTTATCGTCCTCGTCGACTGGTGCTTCGTCGTCATCGACAGGTGGCATCTCGTCATCGTCGACAGGTGGCATCTCGTCATCGTCGACAGGTGGCATCTCGTCATCGTCGACAGGTGGCATCTCGTCATCGTCGACAGGTGGCATCTCGTCATCAACTGGCGCGTCGGGTGCATCCTTGACGAGCACGTAGATGGTCGCCTGTTCGATCGTCACCTGGAGTCGGTCGTCGTCGACGGGTGCTTCGTCATCGACTGGTGCTTCGTCGTCGTCAGCGGGTTCCTCGTCATCATCGATTGGTGCCTCGTCATCATCGACTGGTGCTTCGTCATCGTCGACAGGTGGCATCTCGTCATCGACTGGCGCGTCGGGTGCATCCTCGACGAGCACGTAGATGGTCGCCTGTTCGATCGTCACCTGGAGTCGGTCGTCGTCAACGGGTTCCTCGTCGTCATCGACGGGTGCCTCGTCATCGTTGACGGGTTCCTCGTCGTCATCGACGGGTGCCTCGTCATCGTTGACGGGTTCCTCGTCGTCATCGACGGGTGCCTCGTCATCGTTGACGGGTTCCTCGTCGTCATCGACGCTCACGTAGATGGTCGCCTGTTCGATCGTCACCTGGAGTCGGTCGTCGTCAACGGGTTCCTCATCGTCGTCGACAGGAGCCTCGTCGTCGTTGACGGGTTCTTCATCGTCGTCGACAGGAGCCTCGTCGTCGTTGACGGGTTCTTCATCGTCGTCGACAGGAGCCTCGTCGTCAATGGGCTCCTCTACCTCATCGAGGCCCTCGGCGATCACGAAGATGGTCGCGTAATCGAACGTTGCGTCGTGTTCGTCGTTATCGACGGCTGCCTCATCGTCGTCGTCGACAGGTGCTTCGTCATCATCGACCTCGTCGTCAGTGACTGCTTCGTCCTCTGCAGGCATCTCATCGAGATGCACGAGGATGGTCGCGTGATCGATCGTCACCTCGTGTCGATCGTCATCAACGGGTTCTTCCTCGTCGTCGACAGGGGCTTCGTCATCGTCGACTGGTGTTTCATCGTCGTCGACAGAAGCCTCGTCATCGTCGATTGGGACGATAGTCGCCTGCTCAATAGTTACGTCGACCGATACGTCTTCGTGTGTGTCAAGTACTCCTTCGGCCAGTTCTCCTGGTACGTCGTTCTCCGCGTGATCGCTCGTACTCGAAGCCGATGGCGCTGCCGCCATCGCTGCCCCGCTCGAGAACACGAGCATCAGCGCAGTGACCACGACGAGTAGCTGATTGCGTGCGTTCATGTATAGGCCGTGAAGCCATCGGTGGGTCGACGTTTCGGCGCATAAAGCGACGCAACCATTTCGAGAGAAAGCAGATAATACCCGAAAGCAACGGCCCAGTCAGTCGTCCGTTCGCCGACCGAAAACAACGATTAGATGATGGACAGTTCTGTGGGAGTGTCTACAGTCGTGACTGGATCCCGGTCGAACCTGTCAATCAGTCCCGGACTCGTCGGACTTCGATGCGGCGGGTTCCTGTCCTGGAAGACAGATCAGGTTCTCACGACCCAGTCGAAGCTTCGTTATCTCGTCGTCTTCCTCGAGGTCTGCGAGCAACCGGCTCACCTTGGCTTTCGACCAGTCGACCGCGTCGACGATTTCCGACTGGCGCATTCGCCCCCCGTTTCGGCCGACGAGTTGCCGGATCCGTTCGCGATCGCTCACGAACTCCTCTTCCGGTGGCGGGCTCACGTGTGTTGTCTGCTCGTGGTCCGTCAGCCTGTTTCGAAGCACCAGGACGCTTCCGAGGAGAACGAGAATCACGATCCCGAACAGCGCAGCTACGTGCGGACCCGGATCGAGCAACCGGATCACCAACTCGTCGACGGGAGCCGCCGAAGGTGGCGTCTCGAACGCTCGAGTCGGATGCGTTCTGTGGACCGTGGATAAGAAGTTTGACATAATTGGCTTTCACGAGCGCACTGTGTTATCGTCGGGTATGGACGTTATCGCGCAACAAAGCGCTTTTTATAAATAGTCGGTTGTTATTCTTCATCATCTATTTTATATGTGGTGACGTGTCGGCCGACGGTCGTTACCGGCGGGCGATACTCGAGTCCGGATCCCGTCGACGGAACCGGAAACCGTGACGAAAGACGCCTCGATCATGGGTCGACTCCCGATATACCGACCCGGTGAATAAGCACGCCCGGACGTTTGCAACGATTGGGGCCGATCCACTCCGGATTCTAGCCATTAACGAGCTATTTCAGCGACTGTGTTCTGGAACCGACATTCCGGCCTGGCATATCTATGCCGAATCCTTATCCTCACGGAGCGTCGAGATAGCACGACAGGGAGCGGTCGAGTGACCGACACCCGTCGACGGCTACGACAGCGACACGTAGTACGTGACAGACAGATGACCCCGCTAACACACACGCTCCGAGTCTGGTCCCAGGCGTCCGATCACGTCGTATCGAGTATCGTCGAGGCGAATCGGGCAACGGCTGCCGCCTTCGGCGTCGACGGAACGCAGACACGATCACGAGAGGAATGTTCGGACGCGATCGACGACGAAACCGATCCCGCGATCGAACCGATCGAACACGAACGTCGCCCGTGGCGATACGACCGAACCGTCGACGAGCCGTCCGCGATCGACGTCGGCGACGTCGTCACCTTTGCGAAACCCATCTCCGACGATGACGTCCTCGAGTTCGCCACCGCAAGCGGTGACACCAACCGACTCCACTTGGACGAGACCTTCGCCGCCGAGTCCCGGTTCGGCGAGCGGATCGTTCACGGGACGCTCGTCTCCGGACTCATCAGCGCCGCGCTCGCACGGATCCCTGGCGTCACCATCTATCTCTCACAGGACCTCGAGTTCGTCGGTCCAGTGTCGATCGGCGACCGGCTCACCGCGACCGTCGAGATCGTCGAGGACCTCGGCGGCGATCGGTACCGCCTCGAGACGACGGTCGAGACCGACGACGACGTCGTCGTCAACGGCGAAGCGGTCGTCATGATCGACCGCGTACCCGACCTCGAAAACGAGGCCGTGGACACGGTGGATACGGACACGACCTAGGCGCCCGGCACGCCGACGGCGTCGAACGTCGTCACGTCGACGAACGCGAGGATGTACAGGACGATCAGGATCGAGATCCACGCGACCAGCGTGATCGCAATCGCCTGCACCCAGCCGCCCGGATACCGCGCGTTGATCACTGCGAGGTACGCAAGGAGGACGAGCAACGGGCCGAGAAGGGGAACCCAGCCGAAAAAGAAGCCGACGACGCCCCAGACGACTGCACCGAGCAGCGCCGTTATGATCGCGTACGTATAATCCTGTACGTCGACGATGACGCTCGCTCCGACGTAGATTCCGAACGCGCCGATCAACAGACTCACCACGAAGACCACGATGCTGTCTATGACCGCCATACGCCCCCTACGACCGACCTATCATTAGTTACCTGTCTCTTACACCACCGAAGGGGCGCGATTCCACGCCGATCCCTCGTCGCAACGTTCACGTGCCCGTAGAAGTGATGCGACTCGCGTCGCCGTAACGGGCGATTCTAGACTGGTGGCATCACGGGACTAGTCGTGTCACTCTCGTTCTCGGTCCGGGAGGATCGTTCGGGCGTGTTCGTAGACGTCGCCGAACTGTTCCTCGCCGGCGAGATCTCGCAGACCAGCCTCGAGGTCGATCGTCGCTTCGAAGCCCAGTTCCCGACGCGCCTTCGAGATGCTGGCTCCGCTGTGTCTGACGTCGCCCGCTCTCGCGGCCCGGTGGACGATCGGAACGTCGGCTCCGACGACGTCGCGGATCGTCGCCGCCAGCTCGAGGATCGACGCTCGAGTGCCGGTGCCGACGTTGTAGGCGTCGCCGACGTCGTCGGTCGTCGCCGCGAGCAGATTCGCCCGGACGACGTCCGCGACGTGGACGAAGTCGCGGGTCTGCTCGCCGTCGCCCTCGACGGTGATCGCCTCGCCGGCGCGGGCCTGCTCGAGAAACGTCGAGATGACGCCGCTGTAGGGGCCCTGCTGGCGCGGTCCGTAGACGTTGAAATACCGAAGCGAGACGGTCGGAACGTCGTACAGCTCCGTGTACAGCCGGGCGTACTCCTCGAGTGCGAGTTTCTGGACGCCGTACGGCGACGACGGCTCGGGCGATGCCGTCTCCGGCACCGGGAGCTCGGCCGGATGGCCGTAGACTGCGGCACTCGAGGCCAGGACGACCCGGGCGTCTTCGTCGCGTGCCTGCTCTAAGAGCGCGAGTCCCGCCTCGAAGTTTACCTCGTTAGTTTCGGCCGGCCGATCGACCGTCGCCGGGACGTCCACGATCGCCGCCTCGTGAAAGATCAGATCGACGTCGCGAGTCGCCCGTTCGACGACGTCACGATCACAGACGTCGCCCTCGAGAACCGTCGCGTCGTCGTGGACGCGTTCGCGATCGCCCGTCGAGAAGTTATCGAGGACGCGAACGTCGTTGTGATCGATCAGCGCGTCGACGAGGTGACTGCCGATGAAGCCGCCACCCCCGGTGACGAGCACCGTCCGGTCGCGGATCGGTGGAATATCCATCGCAGCCGGCGCTACCAGTTCCGGTGCGTTTAGTATGGCACTCGTACCGTCTGCTATCCGTCCCTTACGAGTGTGACCGGGCTACAGTCGCTCGCTGCACTCCCGACAGAATCGATACGCGAGATCGTTCCGACAGCCGCAGTTCCAGCACACGACCCGGAGTCGCTCTCGCTCGTGTCCCGTTTTCTCCTCGAGTGCCGCCGGTGGTCCCGAATCGAACTCCTCGTCCGGTGTGTAGGGCTCGAGTTCGCCCGTCTTTCGGGCCCGGTGGCGCTCGCGAGCGTCGGTCACGAACCCCCGAAAGAGCGGAACCGAGACGACGAGGACGACGATCGAACCGGTGACGAACAGGACGAGGAACACGTAGGCCCCGTCGATCATACGCCACGTACGTTCCGCGAGAACAAAGACCTCACCGTTCGGATTCCAACGGCCAACACAACCTATATGCGCGACGGTCGGGAACCCCTGGCAATGACTCGTGCTGTCGATCTCGTCGTCTCGAACTGCACCGTCGTGACCCCGGCAGGACGCGTTCCGGATGCGGGCGTCGCCGTCGAGGACGGAACGATCGTCGCCGTTGGCCAGGCCGACCGACTCCCCGAGGCCGACCGCACCGTCGACGCCGGCGGAAACGTACTCGTTCCCGGGATCGTCGACGCCCACATCCACAACCGCGAACCCGGTCTCGAGTACAAGGAAGACTGGGAGTCCGCGACGCGGGCGGCTGCGGCCGGCGGCGTGACGACCGTCGTCGGCATGCCGAACACCGACCCCGTGATCGACCGGCCCGACCACCTCGAGCTCAAGTTCGATCGCGGCGAGGCGTCGGCCCACGTCGACTTCGGTACGTTCGCCGTGATCACCTCGGAGAACCTCGAGCGCATCCCGGCACTCGAGGAGGCGGGTGCGACCGGCTTCAAGATCTTTCTCGGCTCGACGGTCGGCGACGTCCCGCCGCCGGGAGACGGCGAGATCTTAGAGGCGATGGAACGAGTCCGGGAGACCGGCAAACGGCTCGGCTTCCACGAGGAAAACGACGAGATCATCGACCACTACGAGCGGACGTTCAAGGAGCAGGGGAAAAACGAGCCGATCGACCACGCTCACTCCCGTCCCGTGATCGCCGAACGCGAGGCGATCGAACGGATGATCACCTTTGCCGAGGAGACCGGCGCGAAGATCCACATGTACCACGTCTCCTCGGGGTCGGGAGCCGAGGCAGTTGCCCGCGGCAAAGAACGCGGTGTCGACGTCACCGCCGAGACCTGTCCGCACTACCTGTGGTTCACCGAGGACGTCATGCGAGAGAAGGGCAACGTTGCGCGCATCCAGCCGCCGATCCGCGACGCCGACGAGCAGGCCCGCCTCTGGGCCGCCCTCGAGTCCGGTTCGATCGATTGCATCGCGACCGACCACGCCCCCCACACCGACGAGGAGAAGAAAGTCGACGACCCGTTCGGGAACACCTGGGACGCCATCTCGGGGTTCGTCGGCCTCGAGACCGAGATCCCCGTCATGCTCACGTTCGTCGACGAAGGGCGACTGACCCTCGAGGAGTGGGTCTACCGTCACTCCACGCGTCCGGCCCAGGTCTGGGGGATGTATCCACAGAAGGGCTCGCTTCAGGTCGGCACCGACGCCGACTTCACCATCGTCGATCCCGACCGCGAGTGGACCCTCGAGGACCGAACGGACCTGCACTCGAAAAACTGCGTGACGCCGTTCGAGGGCGAATCCTTCGTCGGCAAGGCGACGACGACGGTGGTTCGTGGCGAAGTCGTCTACGACGAGGGCGACGTCGTCGGCGAGTCGGGCTACGGCACTCGCGTGGACGTCGAGACGGCGTAACCGACTCCGTTACCCGCTCACTCGAGGTCGGCTCCGATCGCCTCCTCCACCGAGTCGAATCCGTCGCGTTCGAGCATGGCGACGAGTCCGCGGTTGATCTCGCGGGCGGTCGACGGGCCGTTGTAGACGAAGCCGGTGTACAGCTGGACGAGCGAGGCACCGGCACGGATCTTCTCGTAGGCACTCGCGGCCGAGTCGACGCCGCCGACGCCGACGATCGGCACGTCGGTGTACCCAGCGAGCGTCCGGACGATCTCGGTCGAGCGATTCGCGAGCGGTTTCCCGCTCAAACCGCCCCACTCATCGCGGTTTTCCGAGCCGAGTCCGTCCCGTCGCGTCGTCGTGTTCGTCGCGACGATGCCGTCGAGGTCGAACGCTTCGACGATGTCGACGAGTTCGTACAGCGACTCCGCGGGAGAGTCTGGGCCGACTTTCACGAGCAGGGGGACGTTCGCGTCGTTTTCGGCCTCGAGCGTCTCGAAGATCGCCTCGAGGTGTTCGGGTGAATCCTCCTCGAACTCGTCGGGCGTGTTCGGACAGGAGACGTTGACGACGACGTAGTCGGCGTACGGCGAGAGCCGGTCGAACACCCGCCGGTAGTCCTCGATCGCTTCGTCCTCGCTCGAGGTGTTCATCTTACCGACGTTGACGCCGATCGGGACGTCGGGGAGTCCGTCGCGTTCGATCCGGTCTCTGACCCGATCCATGCCCTGGCCGTTGAAGCCCATCCGGTTTATCATCGCCTCGTCCTCGCGCAGACGAAACAGCCGCGGACGCTCGTTGCCCGCCTGGGGGTACGGCGTCACGGTGCCGACCTCGACGAAGCCGAAGCCGAGCGCGGCGAGCGCGTGGGTGACCTCGGCGTTCTTGTCGAATCCGGCGGCGACGCCGACGGGGTTCGGGAACGTGGTGTCGAAACGGTCGATCTCGAGCGCCGGGTGCTCGTAGCGATAGGCACGCCGAAGCACGGCCCGGGTCGGACGCGTCGATCCCGCCGCTCGGAGCGTGCGCTTGCCGAGATCGTGTGCCGTCTCGGCGGGGAGCGCGAACGCGAGCGGCCGAAGCCTCGAGTAGAGTGTCATTGCCGATGAATCGGGGGTAGCGACACGTAAAGTCCTCGGGAGAGACGCGGCGATCGTCGGGCCGTTGCGGGCATCGCCGTCGTCTTCGTACACGGCATACTCTCGCACTCGCTGGCCGACACCGGACGAACGAGCGAAAATTTCGACTATAGGCATAGGAATGTGAATTACCAATCCGGACTCGATGTAACCTGACTAACTGCGAGACGACTGGCGGATAACGAAATAGTTTTCCTATGGGTGACGCTTGGGTCGACTACCAAGGGAGACATGAGTACTCAACGACGGTCACCAAAGGGATTCGCCGTGGCGGTTGAACGAACGCTTGCACCGCTGTCGGACACGGTGACCGTCCGACAGAGTGACCGACGCGTCGGGAACGGGGAGCCGACGCGTGCGGACCCACTCGAGGCGGTGGAGGCGGTGGACTCGTTCGGCCCACCACGGGAGCGCGTCGTACGGGGGTGGCCGACGTGAGCCGATCCGGTGGCGTACTTGTTCCGGTCGGCCCGTCGGCGACGCTCGAGGAGACGGTGTCCTACGCCGTCGGGGTGGTGAGAGACGTCGGGGGAGGAACCGTTCACATCGTCCGGACGGTCCCGGGACACCACGTTAGCGACGATGCGCTGGAACGGGATCAGCAGATACTAGAACGAGCCGAACGTCTCGCCAGAGAAGCAGCCGACGGCGAGATATCCGTCCGGACGGATCTGCTCGGGATCGGTCGGTATATTGCCGATCCGGCAGAACACGTCGACTTGCTCGTCGACCACGTCCGCGAGCACGACCTCGATCGGATAATTCTCGATCCGGACTACTCCGTCGACGCCACTGCCCCCTCGTTGCAGCCGATCGATTCGGTGATTTCGACCGCGGACGTCGAATACGAGCGCGTATCCGTCTCGAAACGAGACTTGCGCCCGACGCGAGAGGGAGTGATCCGTGGGGGGGTACTGTTCGGACTGACGGTCGCGTTCTATCTCGCGCTCGGCGGGCTCGGATCGACGTTTACGTACGCTTCCGCCGTCGGTACGGGCATTCTCGTAGCCGTCCTCTTTCGAAACGTCGCCTTCGAGACGACTCCGCATCTGTTTCCAGCGATGGGAGTGGTCGCACGAAGCGCGCTGTTCGTGCCGTATCTCCTGTGGGAGATCGCGAAGGCGAACGTCCTGTTCGCGTACGTGGTGTTACACCCGTCGATGCCGATCGATCCCGGGATGGACCGCGTCGACGCCGCCGTCAGCGACGGGCTATCGGTGACTACGTTCGCGAACAGCATCACCCTCACGCCGGGGACGCTCACGGTCGATGCGATCGGCAACCACCTGCTCGTCCACTCGCTCACGCCGGGTGCGCGAGATGATCTGGTCGACGGCGTCCACGAGCGGGCCGTTCGATACCTCTTTTACGGCCGTGACGGGCTCAAACTCCCCGGTCCGGGCGCACGCGGTGACGCTGACGCTCTCTCCGGACCGGCGGCGTCCGGCTCGGATAGAGGTGACGTCGATGACTGATCTACTCAACGCCATTATGCTCGGCTCGGCGGCGATCGTCGTCGTGCTCGCGGCCGTGGTCCTCTATCGGGCCGTGGTCGGACCGACGACCTACGATCGCGTTCTCGCGGTGAACGTGGTCGGGACCAGTACCGTCATCGTGATCGCACTGATCGCAGCGGGGCTCGACCGGCCCGAGTACCTCGACATCGCGATCGTCTACGCCCTGCTCAACTTCGTGTTGAGCCTGGCCGTCGGTCGATTCACCTACAGTAACGGGGAGGTGAAGTGGCGATGACCTTGGTGACCGCTCTGATCGTGCTTTTCGTCGCTATCGGCGTCTTTTTCACGTTCGTCAGTGCCGTCGGCGTGTTGCGTTTGCCCGATGTCTACACCCGATCGCACGCCGCCACGAAAGCTGACACGCTCGGCGCCGGCTTCGCCATTCTCGGCGTCGCCGTCTACTTCGGTACTTCCGGCGAGGTACTTCGAGCCGTGTTTCTGTTCGTGTTCATCTACTACACGAACCCGACGGCGGCACACGCGATCACCCGCGCTGCGTACAGTCAAGACGTCGAGCCGTGGACGAGCGAGAACACCGAGGAGGGATCGCGATGATCTGGCTCGAGCTCGGACTGATCGCGTTCGTCATCATCGCGGCGGTCTTCGTCGCACTCGCTCGCGACGTCGTCGGCGCGATCGTTACGTTCGCCGCGTTCGGGCTGGGTATCTCGGTGATCTGGACGTTGCTGGCTGCACCGGACGTGGCGCTCGTCGAGGCCGCAGTGGGTGCCGGAGTCATCTCGGTGTTACTCCTGATCACCCTCGTCAAGACGACCGGCAGATCGACGTCGGCAGACGACGCGGGTCTCAGGGAGAAACTCCAACCGCTGAACGGTCCGGCGTTGCTCATCCTCGGTGGGCTGGCGATTCCGCTCGGCTATACGATCCTGTCGCTCCCGGCGATCGGTGACCCCACTGCGCCGGCCGTAAGCGCGGAGTTCGCCGACGGTACGCAGACGCCGTACGGCTACTACATCGCGGAGACCCTCGACGAGGCCGGCTTTCCGAACGCCGTCGTCTCGGTGCTCGTGGTCTACCGTGGACTCGACACGCTGGGAGAGCTGATCGTCGCCTTCTCGGCCGCCGTGAGCGTGCTCGTCGTACTCAAACGTGATGAACTCCTATGACGATGACACGAGACAGCGATACGGATACGGACGATCGGCGGTACAACGGTGCCAAAGCGGACACTTCGGACAATGCGGACAGCGTGGCCGAGCCGGCTACACCGGTCGACGACGAATTCGACGTGCCGGATACGGAAGTCGCCCGGGGGGCAACGCCGGTCACCCAGAGCCCGGTCATCAAGACGGTCTCCAGAACGGTCACGCCGTTCGTCGTCGCGTTCGGGGTCTATATCACGTTGTTCGGGACGAGTCTCCCGGGCGGCGCGTTCCAGGGGGGGATCGTGATGGGGTCTGCGGTCGTACTCATCGGTCTCGCCTTCGGATTCGACCCGACCCAGGAGTGGCTCGACGCGCGAGCGCTCGGTGGGCTGTTCCTGCTCGGTGCCGGGCTTTTCGGTGCCGTCGCCGTCGGTGGCGTCGTTTTCGGAGGAGCAGTCCTCGAGCTGTTCGTCTTCCCGCTGTCGGTCGAGGACATGGTCAAGCTCGTCGAAGTGGCGATCGCTGCGCTGGTGACCGGCGTCGTTATCGGCCTCGTCATCTGGCTCTCTTCGGGCGTTATCGGAGGTGAAAAGACGTGATCGAGACACACCACTACTACCTGACGTCGTTCGCACTCTTCCTGATCGGACTGTACATGATGATCGACAACCGGAACCTCATCAAGAAGGTGATCGGCCTGAACTTCTCGCAGGTCGCAGTATACCTGATGCTCGTGACGATCGGCTACGTCGACGGTGCGAACCCGCCGATCGTGGGACTCGAGGGTCCGCACGCGAATCCGCTCGCGCACGTGCTCGTGCTGACGGCGATCGTCGTCGGGGTTTCGCTGACTGGGCTCGCACTCGCACTCGTCATCAGACTGTACGACGAGTTCGGCACGTTAGACTCGCGTGAGATCGAACGAAAGCTGGCTGCCGACGACGCCGAACGAGGGGTGGACACCGATGACTGAGCCGATCCTCGCGACGGCAGGGACGGGCGAGGTCGTCTCGATCCGGCCGGTCGCGGCGCTTCTCGTCTCGCTCGTCGCGGTCGCGTTGATCGTCGCCTCGCACAGCCGGCCGAACGTCCGGGAGGGATGGTCGATCGCGGCCGCACTCGCGATGTTTGCCATCGTCGCCAGCATGGCTCCGGGCGTACTCGAGGGGCGGGTCTACGTGACCCCCTTCGGCGAGATCGTCCCCGGCGTCGAGCTGGCGTTGCGCGCGGACGCGCTCGGGATGTTGTTCGCGGTCGTCGCCAGCGGCCTGTACGTCCTCACGGCGATCTACAGCATCGGTTACATGCGTGGCCACGACGAGCGCTACCAGACACGATTCTTCGCCATGCTGTGTGCGAGCGTCGGTGCCGCACTCGGGATCGCGTTCGCCCCCAACCTGTTGCTGTTGCTCGTGTTCTACGAGGTGCTGACGATCGCGACCTACCCGCTCGTCGCCCACGACGAGTCCGAGGAGGCACGCGTCTCGGGATATAAGTATCTCGCGTACGCGTTCTCCGGTGGACTCGCCGTCTTCGGCGGGATGCTCGCCGTCTTCTGGCTGACCGGGACGGTCACGTTCAGCCGTGGCGGCATCGTCGAACTCGCCGCGGCCGACCCGTGGACCGCACGCGGTGCGTTCGCGTTGCTCGTCGCCGGCTTCAGCGTCAAAGCCGCCGTGATGCCGCTTCACTCCTGGCTGCCGAGTGCGATGGTCGCGCCGACGCCCGTCTCGGGGCTGTTGCACGCGGTCGCGGTCGTCAAAGCCGGCGCCTTCGGCGTCGCCCGGACCGTGATCGACGTCTTCGGCCCAGGTCTGGTCGCAGACCTCGGGATGGGCGCGCCGCTTGCGGCTTTCGCCGGTGCGACGATCCTGATCGCGAGCCTGTTCGCACTCCGGCAGGACAACCTCAAGGCGAGGCTCGCGTACTCGACGATCGCACAGCTTTCCTACATCGTCTTCGGGCTCTCGCTGCTCGAGCCCGCGGCGCTGACCGGCGGGCTGTTGCACATCCCCGCCCACGCGTTCGCGAAACTGACGTTGTTCCTCTGTGCCGGCGCGCTCTACGTCCAGCTACACGTTAAATACATAAGCGAAATGGCTGGCGTCGGGAAACGGATGCCCGTGACGATGGGGGCGTTCGCGCTGGCGAGTTTCAGCATGGCCGGGATGCCGCTTCTCGCCGGCTTCGTGAGCAAGTGGCATCTCATCTGGGGTGGCGCAGAGGCCGGGCAGCTGCTCGTTCCCGCGGTGTTGGTCACCTCCGGCGCGTTGAACATCGGCTACTTCTGGCCCATCGTCTACACGGCCTTCTTCGAGCGCCCGGACGACCGCGAACCGAAGCCGGTGCTCGACGGCCCGATCGGTGGCACACCGGTCGGGGAGGTCCGGGCCGACGGCGGCTCCGCGGACGAGGGTGATCACGACCGTGACGACCACGATCACGGCCACGGCCACCACGACCTTCCGCCGACCGACGGCTGGGGTCGTCCGGACGGCCTGTTACGAGAGACGACGCTGCTGATGCTCGTTCCACTCATGTCCACGACGACGCTCATGGTCCTGTTCGGTATCGTCCCCGACTACATGTTCTTCTTCGACCTCGTCGAGTTCATCGTCGAGGGTGCGACCGAGGGGGTGAGCGGGCGATGAGCGCACCACTTTTCGGCGTCGATGCGTTGCTTTCGGTTCCGCCGTTCCTGTTCGTCGTCGCCGCCGTAGTACTGGTGGCGCTTTTGCCCCGACGAGAGGCTCACCTGGTGACGGTCCTCGCGTTGCTCGGAACCGTCGCCTGGGCGCTGCTCGTCCCCGATGGCACCGGGCCGACGGTGACCTTCCTCGGCTTCGAGGTGATCGTCGTCGACGTCAGCGTGTTCTCGCGGCTGATGGTGATCATCTTCGGTGCCTTCGGCGCTGCGGCCGTCGGCTACGCTTACTTCGCCGGCGCCAGCAACCGCCACCTCATGTGGGGACTCGGCTACGTCGGCGCGTCGCTGTGGACCGTCGTCGTCGGCGACTGGCTCGGGCTGATCGTCGGCTGGGAGATCATGGCCATCGCCAGCACCGTCTTCGTCTGGCTCTCGGGTGGCAAGGCGATCCGGGCCGGCTTTCGCTACGCACTCGCACACGGGATCGGCGGCAGCCTGTTGCTCGCCGGGATCGTCCTCTACCTGTTCGCCGTCGGTCCCGAACCGACCGCGTTACACTTCGACGGGAACGGGATCGGCGGCATGGAGGTCGCGGCCGCCGGCCTCGCAATCTCGATCCCGGCCGCGCTCGCCGGTGTCGGGATCGGCGTCAACGCGGCTGTCATCGGCCTGCACAACTGGATGCCCGACACCTATCCCGCGCCACACGCGGCGACGTCGGTGTTTTTAGCCTGTTACACCACGAAGACCGCCGTCTACGCCGCCTACCGTGCGTTCCCCGAGGGGAACCTGATCCTGGCCTACGCTGGCGGTGCGATGACCATCTACGGGGCCGCTTACGCGTTGGCCCAGAAGGACATGCGTCGGCTGCTCTCTTATCACATCCAGGGCCAGGTCGGGTTCATGCTCGCCGGGATCGGCGTCGGCTCCGCACTTGGGGTCGCCGGCGGCTTCGCCCACCTCTTCAACCACATCCTCTACAAGGGCCTGCTGTTCATGGCCGCCGGTATCATCATCCTGCAACTGGACAAGAACAAACTCGACGAGTTCGGTGCGATCGGGACCTCCGCACCGATCGCGCTCGGACTGTTCCTGATCGGCGCGCTCTCGATTTCCGGCGTTCCCGGCTTCAACGGGTTCGTGAGCAAGGGGATGTTGACTGACGCCGCCGAGTACGGCGGTCACGAACCGCTGTTCTGGCTGCTTCTGGTCGGTGGCGTCGGGACCTACGCCTCGTTCATCAAGTTCGGCTACTACGGGTTCCTCGACGGGGAACGCTTCCAGATGCCCGATGCGAACCTGGGCCAGACGGTCGTCGCGGGAGCGGTTGCGGCCGCCTGTGTCGTCTTCGGGCTCGCCTACCAGCCGCTTTTCGCGTTGCTCCCCTTTACCGACCAGTGGTCGACCGACCCGTACTCGAGTGCACACCTGCTGAAAGCCACTGGGATGGGCGTCGGTGGGATCGTCGTCTTCGTGATCGGGAAGCCGATCTTCGACCGACTCCACGGCGGGAAAGACGTCGACCGGCTACACGACCCGGCCGCGTTCTACGGGACGCGGGCGCTGTCGGGCGGGCTCGGTGGTTTCTACAACCGGGTCGGTGACGCCGTGATCGGGGCGGGCTGGGCGCTCGTCGATGCCGTCCACGATCCCGGCACAGCGATTCGCACCGTCCTCCCCGCAGGCTGGCGTGATCGGTACGATCGCCGCCTCGCGAGCACACCCGGCAAGACCGGGGCCAAACTCGGTATCGGACGAACGATCTACGTTGCAACGGGCCTGCTCACGATCGTACTCGCCGTTGCACTCTTCATCGACATCTGAAACCATGACGAGGATCTACACCACGGAGACGGTCGGACGGACGGACATCGAGATCGAAACGCGTCTCGCCATCGGTGGGTTCGGTGGGAGCGAGGGGGTGAACTGACCGATGGAGTGGCTCACCGGCATCGTCGTCCTCCTCCCGTTGATCGCCTCGGCGGTCCCGGTCGCCGCGAGCATCCGCTGGAAGAACATCGGCTGGCCGTTCGCTGCTGCGACCCTGCTCGCGACGTTCGGACTCGCCGTGTGGCTCGCGTACCTGGTCGTGACGGACGGACCGATCAGCCACGATCTGGCCGGCATCGACATGCCCCACGGTATCGAGCTGTTCGCAGACGAACTCTCGGTGTTAGTCCTCCTGCTCACGCTTATCGTCTGTCTCGGCGTGCTCGTCTACACTCGAGTCGGCGGCCCCAGGGGGAATGCCTTCTACGGCGGCTTTCTCCTTCTGACTGGTGGGATGCTCGGGATCACGCTTACGGCCGACCTGTTCAACCTCTATGTCTTCCTCGAGATCATGGCGCTTTCGTCGTACGCGCTGGTCTCGGCGGCGAAGTACCGCTGGTCGACCTACGCCGCGTTCAAGTACCTCCTGGTCGGCACCGTCGGGGCGGGATTTTACCTCTTCGGGGTCGCACTCGCCCTCGCCGCGACCGGGACGCTCAACATGCAGGACCTGTCGGTGCGCCTCGCCGAGGTCGGCTACACCGATCCGGTGGTGATCGCGGCCTTCGGGATGATGGCCGCCGGTCTCGCGATCAAGATCGCGCTGTTCCCGGTTCACACCTGGCTCGCCGACGCACACGCCTCGGCGCCCGACGGCATCAGCGCCGTCATCTCCGCGCTCGTCCCCGCCGTCGCGGTGTACGCCTTCGCACGAATCATCTACACCGTCTTCACCGTCGACTTCATCCAGACCAATCCGGACGTCGGGACGATGTTGCTTCTCGTCGGCCTGTTGAGCCTCTTTGCCGGGAGCACGTTCGCAATCTTGCAGGACCACATCAAGCTCGTGCTCGCGTACTCGACGGTCTCGCAGTTCGGCATCGTGTTGATCGGCCTCTCGATCGCCAACGAGACGGCGATCTTCGGTGCGATCTTCCAGATGTTCGGTCACGGTATCGTCAAGGCCTCGCTGTTCCTGCTGGCGGGGATGATCGCGTTGCGCTTTGGCGGGATTCGTCACATCGAGGAGTACGGCGGGCTCGCAAAGCAGGCACCCGTGATGGCCGGCGCGTTCGCCGTCCTCGCCGTCGCGATGATCGGTCTGCCGCCGACGTTCGGCTTCGTCGGCAAGTGGTACATCGCACTCGGGGCGTTCGAGGAGGGCATGTGGTACGTCTCCCTGCTCGTGCTCGGGAGTACGCTCCTGTCTGCGGCGTACATCCTCCCGTTCGTCAACCGGATCTACTTCTACTCCTTCGACGGCACCGACGCCGATCCAGAGCGTATCACCCGGGGGATGATGCTCGCGATCGTCGCCGGGGCGATCCTCGGCATCGTCCTCGGATTCACCTCCGGCGAGATCCACACCCTCCTCGAGGGCGCGATCGACGCGCTTCTCGAGGCCTGACACCGACCCACACCGGCGGTACGACTCCTTCGACGCGGTCTCGTTTCCGGACACCTACAGACCGTGTACGTCACAGCTACCCGTATCGTCCCGCTGACTGGTCACACGGGGCCCGACCGCTCGAGGCCGTGTCACGATAACGTGGTCACAACGGACCCTCGCCCGAACGAACGCAGATACCCCCCACTCGTCGGCCCAGTCCGTGTAGCACGATGTTACACGCCCAAAAGACAGGAATAACAATACAGACAGCGGGCGACGGGACGACGGGATGACAGAGACAGCGATCCAGCCGTCGAGATCGTCCCGTCCTCGCCCGATCGCGTCGCGCGCAGATCGCACTCGAGGGATCCGGTGACCATGTACGAGAGCCACTCCGTCGCGGTCGTCGTCCCGGCGTACAACGAGGCGGGACTCGTTGGGGAGGTGATCGAGACGATCCCCGCCTACGTCGACCGGATCTACGCCGTCGACGACCGCTCGACCGACGGGACGTGGGACGAGATCGTCCGCCACGCAGCCCGACGGAACGGCTCGGATCCCGACCCGGTCGACGGCCGCCCTACGTCGCGCTCTCCTCGTGACACCGCCGCCGACGGCGGCGTCGAGTCGGGCGAGGTCGTCGTGCCGATCCGCCACGAGGAAAACAGAGGCGTCGGCGGCGCGATCACGACTGGCTACCAATACGCCCTCGCGGACGGCATCGACGTCACCGCCGTGATGGCCGGCGACGGCCAGATGAACCCCGATCACCTCGAGTGGCTGCTCGAGCCGATCGTCGACGGCACGGCCGACTACGCGAAGGGCAATCGCCTCTACGGGAACGACCGCTCGTCGATGTCGTCCTGGCGGCTGTTCGGTAACCTCACGCTGTCGTACCTGACGAAGATCGCCTCGGGCTACTGGCGAATGATGGACCCACAGAACGGCTACACGGCGATCTCTCACGACGCGCTCGAGGCGATCGACCTCGAGGACCGCTACGAGGCCTACGGCTTTACGAACGACCTGCTGGTGACGCTCAACACCCACGGCTTCCGGATCGCCGACGTCTCGATGCCGGCAGTCTACGGTGAAGAGGAGAGCCACATCCAGTATCGGTCGTTCGTTCCGAACCTCTCGGCGCTACTGTTGCGTCGGTTCGTCCGCCGGCTGTACGTCCGGTACCTGCTGACCGACTTCCATCCGCTCGCGCTCATGTACGCCGTCGGCGTGGCCGGTGGAATGATCGCACTGGCGGGGATCACGGCGGCGGTCCGTCGACGAGCGAACGGCTCGTCGGACGGGATGACGTCGCTGGTCCTCCTCTTTCTGTCCGTGATCGACCTCCTGCTCGCGATGGTGTTCGACCGACGGGAGAACGAGGAGATGGTGGTGACGGTCCCGTGAGGGCGATCGTCACGATCCAACATCCGGCTCACGTCCACTTCTATCGTCACGTCATCGACGAACTCGAGGCCAGGGGCCACGGGGTGTTCGTCTTCGCCCGCGAGAACGACCTGGCGGTGCCGTTGCTCGAGCATTACGACATCGACCACGAGGTGCTGGCCAGTTCACAGGAGTCGATCGTCGGACTCGTGCGAACGCAGCTGACCTACGAGCTGCGGTTGTTGCGACGAGCACGAACGATCGACCCCGACGTGATGACTGCGATCGGCGGCGTCGCCGTCTCCCACGTCGCTCACCTGGTCGGCGCACGCAGCGTCGTCTTCCTCGACAACGAGGGTGTCACCTCCCACCGGATCACCACGCCGTTTGCCCACGTGGTCTGTACCCCACGGGCGTTCCGGGAGGAGTACGGCGACACCCACCGCCGATACGACGGCTACCAGGAGCTCGCGTACCTCCACCCCGCCCGGTTCGATCCATCGCCTGACCGCCTGCGCGCACACGGCGTCGAGCCCGACGAACGGTATTCGGTGCTCCGATTCCGGACGTGGGACGCACTCCACGACGTCGGCGAAGCGGGACTCTCCCCGGCGGGAAAACGACGGCTCGTCGACATCCTCGCCGACCACGGCGAGGTCTACATCACGAGCTCCGATCCGCTCCCGTCTGACCTCGAGCCCTACCGGCTGCCGGTGCCGACCCACCTGATCCACGACCTGCTGTACTACGCTGACTGCTACGCCGGCGACTCCGCGACGATGGCGACGGAAGCCGGCGTCCTCGCCACGCCGGCGGTCCGGATCCAGTCGTTTGCCACCGGCGACCGGGAGTTCAGCAACTTCGTCGAACTCGAGGAACGGTACGGGCTCGTCCGATCGACCGCCGACGAACGGGACGCGCTCGAACTCGTCGCGACCCTCGTCGCCGATCCGGAGACGACGGCGATCTGGCGAGCGCGCCGTGAGCGCCTGCTCGGCGAGAAGATCGATGTAACGTCGTTCGTCGTGGAGGTGCTCGAGGCACAGGCCGGCGAGAGGGTCGAGCGTCGCCGTCGGCCGGCCAACGTCTCGCGGTGAGCGGGATAGCTTGTCTCACCCGGTGTGGCCCTCGCCGCCGTCGCCGTCCGATTCCGGTCCCGGTCCGGCCGTCGTCTGCCCCGTGCTGGCGACGGCGAGCGACCGTTCGGGGACGTCCGTCCGTAACGCGGTCTCTGCCGTCGTTGCGGCTGTTCTGGTATCGCCGTCCAGGCCCCGGCGTGCACCGCGTGGCGTGAGGTAATTGCCGTCGACGTCGACGCCGGCCTCGGAACAGAGTCGTTTCAGGATCGATCTGGCACCCTCGGTCGTGATCGCGGGCGGTGCAATCGTTCGCGTCCGGGCGAGCGTCACTGCCGTCTCCTCCTCGAGCAGGGTTTCGATCTCCTCGTCGTCGTGGCCTCGCTCGCGAAGGGTCGACCGAACGCGACGCGCGATCGAGGGTGCGTGTCGGGTCGGAAACAGCGGCCACTCGGTCGATGGTGGATCGAGTACGATCCGGTACCGGCGCAACGGCGTGCGGGCGGCCGCCGGCAGCGGCACGTCCTCGAGTCGACCCGACTTCCCGAGCACCCGGATCCGACCGCGATAGAAGTCGACGTCGCCCCACGTCGCGCCGTCGCGGCGATCGTCCTCGGGTACGCGAAAGAGCTCTGCCCCGCGAACGCTGGCGTGGGCGAGCGTCGCCACCAGTGCGTACTCGCGCAGTCGGGACAGTCGCTCGCGTCGGTCGGCGTCTGTAGCCTCGAGCGCGCGTCGTTCGACGTAGGTCTCGAGCTCTCTGCGGTGCTCGCTCGACCAGGCCCGACTGCCGTTCTCGGTGTCCTCGCTCGGCAACGCGGCCCGTGCGGCCTCGGTCTCCGCTGGATTTTCCTCGAGGATGCCGCCCTGGACGCACCACGAGAGAAACGCACGGACGACGGCGTAGTAGGTTCCGGCCGTCGACGCCGCGTACTCGCCGCGGTCGGTTCGTGTCTCGAGTTCGCTGGCGTAGGCGCGCATGTGTTCGGCCTCGAGTTCGAACACAGAGACGACGTCGTGTTCGCGCTCGAGCCAGGTGATGAACCGGCGCAGGATCGACGCCGCGTTCGAGGCGTACGCGCCGGCACCCGGGCCGTCCGGATCGCCGACGGCTTTGCGCTCGAGGTAGGTGTCAACGGCGTCTGCGACCCTGACGCCGGTCACGGTGTGATCACCTCCTCGACGGGACGACGTCGTGACCGTTCCGTTCCGGCCGCCGACCGAGAGCCGTTCGCGGCGGGCGGCCGACCGATTGTCCGTCCGTCGGCTGTCATTCACCGGGGTAGAGGGGCTCCACTCCTGTAAAGGTGCCTTTCGACCGGCACACGAACCGACGTGAACGATCCAAAACGGTCGTCAACCGAACGAAACGGACGCTTACGAGCGGTCGGTTATTTGAACCGGCGTCGACAGTCACGAGCACAGTCATGAAAACCGTCCGTACTGCAGTCGATCACGAAACGCTTCGGTCGGTCAGCAAGCTGGTGCTTTCGACCCTGTCGTTAATTTTGCTCCTCTCGGTCGTCGCTGTCCTGCCAGGGGTCGGCCACGTGATACCGGGAACGCCGATGACGTTCGTCGCGGCCGTCGGGGCGATCGCGACGGTTGCGATCGTCGGTCTGCTGTTGTACCTCGCGCCAGCGCTCGCCAAACTCGTCAGATCGACGCTCGAGGGGCCCCAGCCCGTCGTCGACGACGTCGCGTCGATCGTCCAGCTGTTCGTCGTCCTCGTCGCGGTGCTCGTCGCCCACCGGGGGCTGGCGCCGGCGCTCACCCCGCTTCTGGGCGGTGCGGTATGGGTCTATGACCTCGTGTTTCTCGCGCTCGCGTTGCCGCCACTTGCGATCCTCGCGGCCCGGCTGTACGTCTCGCTCGACCCGATGGCCGAGTTGCTGGCAGAGAGCGTAACGGACGATCCAGAGAAACGAGACGAAGCTTCGGGGGTGACGGAGTAACCATGGCCGCTGGTGACAGGCGACGACTGCCGTTCGTCCAGGGCGTCATCGGCGGCGTCACAGCCTGGCTCGTCGGCTACGTCCTGACCTATCTGATTGTCGCCGGTGAGATCCGCGAGTCACCGCTGCAACGCGTGCTCGAGGCGCTCGAGGGCGAGCCGGCCACCTACGAGATGGTCGGGTGGGTGTTCTACAACGTTCACTTCGTCGAAACGGTCTTTCGCGACGTGCCGTTGCTCGGCAGTTACGCCACCTCCTACGTCGGCGGCGAGGACGGGTTCACCGTCGCCCTCTATGCGGTGCCGCCGGCGACGCTTCTCGCAGCCGGCCTCGCGCTCGCGACCTATCGACGGGTGAGGACCGCGACCGAGGGCGCACTCGTCGGTCTGACCGTGGTACCCGGCTATCTCCTGGCGTCGATCGTCGGCGTCTTCCTCTTTGAGGTCACCGTCGGTCCCGCAAGCGGCGCACCCGAGATGATTCCGGCAATCGCCATCGCGGGGATTGCGTATCCGGCCGTCTTCGCCGGCGGTGGCGGTGCCGTCGCCGCGATCCGTTCCGGCCGGTCGTAGCGCGGTCGTCGGCCGGTTCGGTCTCTCCGAGACGTCCGAAGCCGGCGCTCACGGATCAACTGACCGACGGTCGACCGCCTCTCGGTTTGCCCTCGACAATTCTGTGACACGAACGGAAAGACTGATTCGGTGAACAGCCGTCTATCGGACAGAATGGCGAACAGGGACGACGTCACGAGAGAGCTAGCCGAGTGTGTAGACTGTGGCTCGGTGTACGCAGCCCGCCAGTGGCCCTCGGGTGAGATTCAGCCGATCGGAAGTGACGGCTGCGACTGCGGATCTACCGACTTTCTTCTCATCGGGAGCTCAGACGGGGAGTCGTCCACCACCGAAACGCGTTCGGAGTGAAATATCTGGAGTTTGTACCGTAACGGTGTGTCCCTACGGTTCCTCGAGCGCGTAAACTGACCCGTCGCCGCTACCGACGTAGACGACGCCGTCGACGACCGCCGGACTCGACGCCACCCAGTCCTCGGTCTGGTACTGCCAGCGCTCCGTGCCGGTCTCGGGCGAGAGCGCACGGACGAATCCGTCCTCGTTGCCGACGTAGACCGTTCCGTCGGCGACGGCGGGACTGCTTCGAACCTCGAGAAAACCGCCGACGCTCCAGAACTGGGTTTCTGGGGCGGGATCGTCCGGGTCCCCGTTCGATGCGGCCGAGAGCGCGTAGAGGCTGTTGTCGAAGCTGCCGACGTAGACGACGCCGTCGACGACCGCCGGACTCGAGGTCACCGAGCCGCCGGTCTCGAACGTCCAGTGGATCTCGCCGTCGTCTACGTTGACCGCGTAGACGTGATCGTCGTTGCTGCCGACGTAGACGACGCCGTCTGCCACCGTCGGCCGGCTCTGGATCCAGTCGTCGGTCTCGATTCGCCAGACCTCCTCGCCGTCGTCGGCGTCGACCGCGTAGAGCGAACCGGCGTCGCTGCCGACGTAGACGACGCCGTCGGCTACCGCGGGCGCTCGCTGGAGGGAGCCGTCCGCCTCGAACTCCCAGCGCATCTCGCCGTCGTCGGCCGCGAGCGCGTAGAGAGTGGCGTCGTTGCTGCCGACGTAAACCGTCTCCTCGAGGACCGTCGGGCTCGAGACAACCTGATCGTCGGTCTCGAGGTGCCAGCGCTCCTCGCCCTCGTCGACGGCGTACACCGACCCATCCTCGCTGCCGACGTACACCGTGTCGTCGGCCACCGCGGGACTGCTCGAGACCGCGCCGTTCGTTCCGAACCGCCACCGTCGATCGCCGTTCTCGGCGTCGATTGCGTAGACGCCGCCGTCGTTGCTGCCGACGTAGACTGTCTCCTCGACGACCGCGGGGCTGCTGTAGACCGAATCATCCGTCTCGAACCGCCAGCGTCGCTCGACGGCCTCGGTCGGTCCCGGCCCCGGCGCGTGGCCAGTGTTTCCGGCGTCGTACTGAAACGAGGGCCACGCGCCGCCGTCGTCGGGGTGGCTCGTGTCCACGTCCGGCTCGATCACCGCCGGCTCGTCGTTGGAGTCGCCGAGACAGCCCGTCAGCCCGACGACACAACTCGCCGCGAGGGAACCCAGCAGCGCTCGGCGTCCACGTTCGTCGACCATCGTGTTAGGCGACAATCAGCGAGGGAGATACAAAGCCTTCCCGCAATCGATCATCAGATCATCGCGGACGCGCGACGATTCCGAGGTGATCGACGTGGTAGTCCTCGAGCCGGCGACGCTCGAGAATTTCGTAGTCGGTCTCGAGTTCCGCCCGAACGTCCTCGAACACCGCCGCCGGATCCCGGGTGACGTCCTCGCTGCGGGCTTTCACCGCGAGCAACAGCCGGCCGTCGTCGGCGAGAAACCGCTGGTTCTCGCGGGCGACGCGAGCCTGACCACGGGTCGCGACGTCCTGGACGATCGCGTCGACGCCGCCCTCGACGACGTGGGCGTAGCTCTCGGGCTTCCGGGCGTCTTTCAGCAGCGGGAACAGTCGCGGGCGCGAGTCGGCGACTGCGAGCAGGTCTCGTGCGGGGCGGGGAGCGAACTCGACGGCGTAGGTCGGTCCCGAAAAATCCGCGACGTGACTAACCGTCGTTCCGCTCGCCGCACCGAGGTACAACACCGTCTCGCCGCCCTCGAGCCCGGTATCCATCCCGAGAGCGAACATCGCCCCGAGCTTCGAGCGGGTGGGGTCCCACGCACGCCACTCGCCGTCGGTCGCCTCGCCGTAGACGGGCTCGCCGCAGGTCGCGAGCCGCTTCTCGCCGTCGATCTCGCGTCGCTGTACGCCCGTGGGAAGCGCTGTCTCACTCATCGTCGTCCTCGTCGTCTGCACGCGCCTGGATCGTCTCGATGCGCTCGGCGAGTTCGGCCTCGAGCTCGGGGCGATAGTCCCCCGAGTAGTGGTCGATCCGGGCGGCGATGGCGAGCTTGCCGGCCAGTGCCCGGGCCGCCGAGCCGCGGTCTTCGGGTCGGGTGCCCCGGACCGCCTCGTGGGTGTAGATGATCCCGTGTTTCGGCGACGGGGCGTGACCCCGCAGGTGGGCAAAGAGGGCGTCCTCGGCCCCGAGCACCTGGATCGTGCCGCTTGGCTGTTTCGCCAGCTCCTCGAGCCCGCCGGCGAGCGAGATCAGCCGCGCAGCGAGGGGAGAGCCGGCGAGGGCGGCGAGGTTGGGCGCGATCGAGGGCGTCTTGCGCTCGACGAACTCCCGGAGCTCGTCGGCCTCGTCAGCGAGGGACGCGACGCGACTCGCAAGTGAGACCAGCCGCGTCTCGTCCGGCTCGGGCTCGCGGGCGGCGAGCTCGCGGGCGTACTCGAGGCCGGGTTCGGCCTCGTCGTCGACCGTGCCGGCCCACTCCGCGAGGCGTTCGGCGAGTTCGTTCGCCGTGCGTCGACAGTCGTCCATCGCCCGGACGGCGTGGACGAGCTGGCGGTCGTCCGCCCGCTCGCGTTCCCGGACCGCCTCCCGCGTCGCGGCCGTCGTTGCCTCGTGTACGGCGTCGTAGTAGTCGTCGGCGTCGTCCGCGAAGCCGGCCTCGACGGCGAGTCGGGGCCACTCCCGGGGCTCCTCGGCGCTGCCCTCGCGGACGGCCGCCGTCGCCGCGGTCTCGTCCCCGCGGGAGAGCTCCGCGAACCATCCGTCGCTGTCAGTCATGTATCCCGGTTTCGTGCCGGAGCGATTAAACGCCCCGCTCCGTGGCGGGCACGCGTCGCCCTCGCCGACGAGCCGTGACCGCCACAGTCACTCCTCCTCGAGTTGGTCGCCGCCGAACTCGTGGTCGCTCTGGATGCGGGAGGCCTGGGGGCCGTCCTGGTCCTGGTACTTCGAGCCGCGGTCGCTGCCGTAGGGCCGGTCCGCCTCGGTCGTGAGTTCGGTAAACGTCAACTGTGAGATGCGCATCCCCGGCGTCAGCGCGACGGGTGCGGTGCCGAGATTCGAGAGCTCGAGGGTGATCTGGCCTCTGTACCCGGGATCGCACAGCCCGGCTGTGGCATGGACTACCACGGCAAGCCGTCCCAGCGACGACCGTCCCTCCACGTGAGCGATCAGGTCCGGCGGGATCTCGACCCGTTCGTGGGTCGTTCCGAGTACGAAGTCGCCCGGATGCAGAATGAAGTCGTCGCCCTCCTCGACGACGGTTTCGGTGACGTACTCGTCGACTTCCCGTTCGCTGTCGGGGTGGATACAGGGGATGTTCGTCCGCTGGAACTCGAGAAACTCCCGGCCGAGTCGCAGGTCGACACTCGCCGGCTGGATCTGGAGTGCGAGGTCGTCGATCGGCTCGATGACGAGGTCGCCCTCCTCGAGCCGTCGCAGGATGTCCGCGTCGGAGAGGATCATGGGGGAGACTCGAGTGTGGGGGAGGTAAATCTCTTCGAAATTGCGGCTTACTCGAGCGCGTCGTCGATCGCGCCAGAGATTTCCGTGACGACGTCGTCGACCGTCGGCTGCTCCGGGATGTCGACGATTCCGCCGTCGACGACGATCGCCGGGGTTCCCCCGACGCCTGCCGTCTCGCCACGGCCTCTGTCGTCTTCGAGAACCGCGTCGTACGTGCCGGCCTCGGCGTCGGCGCTCGTCCGCTCGCCGTCGTAGCCGAACTCGTCGGCGATCGACGCGAGCACGTCGTAGGAGTAGTCGTCCTGGGACTGGAAGACGGTCGGAACGAACGACCAGAACGCGTCGTCGCCCTCGCGGTCCTGGACCGAGCGGGCGGCGTTGGCGACGGCCCACGACCAGGTGTCGTCGACCGGAATCGGGAAGTCGCGGTGTTCGTACCGGACCAGCTCCGGGTCGACGTACTCGGCGGTGAGTTCGGGGGCGACTTCGAGTTCGAACCACCGACAGCCCGGACACGCGAAGTCGGCGTACACTTCGACGGTGACGTCGGCGTCGGGGTCGCCGGCGACGGGCGCGGGAAGCGAGTCGACCGGCTCGCCGGCCGCCTCCGGTCTGTCGTCGCCGAGACAGCCGGCGACGCCGACGACAGCGCCGGCACCCGCTGCTTGCAAGAGCGTACGTCGGGAGACGTTCATGTCCGATTGCTATCGACCCCGGAAGTAAATACGTAGCGACCCAGCCTGCTCGCCCGAGCAACATCGCCGTCGCTTTAGCCCTCGCCCCCGACCGGCTCCGTATGAAACAGGCCATCGTCGCACGCACCGACGTCGGAATGGGAGAGGGAAAGCTCGCCGCCCAGGTGGCACACGCCTCGCTGTCTGCCTACGAGACGGCCGACGACCGCGCCCGGAGACGGTGGAAAGACGGCGGCCAGAAGAAGATCGTCCTGAAGGCGACGAGCGAGCGTGACCTCCACGAACTCTCGGAGCTGGCCGACCGCGAGGGGATTCCCAACGCCCTCGTCCGCGACGCCGGTCACACCCAGCTCGAGCCCGGCACCGTCACCGCGCTGGCGGTCGGGCCGGCCGACGAGCAGGCGGTCGATCGGGTGACCGGCGACCTCTCGTTGCTCTGATCACCCGTCGTGCCGGCGCGACCACGCCGGATTCCGACCCTCGAGAAACGCCGTCATCCCCTCCTGACCCGCCTCCGACTGCAGCGTCGTCGCGACGGTCTCCAGACAGTCCGCGAAGATCGGCTCGAGCAGCTCGTCTTCCATCCGGTTCCAGACGCCCTTGATCGCGGCGACCGACTCGGGCGAGGCGGCGGTCGTCGCCAGGGCGAGTTCGCGTGCCACGTCCTCGATCTGGCCCTCGTCGACGACGTAGTTCACGAGTCCGCGTTCCTCGGCTTCGGTACCCGAGAGTCGGTCGCCGGTGAACGCAAGCTCCATGAAGTCTTTCTTTCCGATCGCCGGCAGGCCGTAGGCCGGCGCGATCGGCGGAATCGCCCCGATGAGCGCCTCCGGAAGGCCGAGTTCGCTGTCTGGCGTCGCGACCGCTACGTCACAGACGACGATCAGCTCACAGCCTCCGCCCGTGGCGATCCCGTCGACGACGCCGATGGTCGGCTTCGAGTGCGTGCGAAGCTCCTCGACCGTCGGCCCGAGCACCTCCTGGAAGAACGCGGTCGCCTCGTCGTCGTCCGCCCAGCCGGCCATCTCGGCGATGTCGTCGCCTGCGGAGAACGCTCGACCGCTGCCCCGCAGGATCGTCGCCCGGACCGCCTCGTCTGCGTCGGCTCGCTCGAGCGCGCGGCGAAGGCCGAGCCAGCTCTCGCGATCGAGGGCGTTGAGCACGTCCGGGCGATCGAGGGTGACGACGGCCAGACACTCCCGACGTTCGTAGCGGACGGTCCCGAACGTCGTCGCCTCGTAGTCCCACTGATGAAAACCCTCACCGGCGTCGAGTCCGGTCGTCCCCTCGGCGACCATCGACGCGAGCAGCGGCGCTGGCTCTCTGTCTCCCGCTGCGAGCACCTCGCATACGCGGTCGAGCCCGTACTCGTCGGCGATCTCGAGGAGCCCTCGCGGCCAGCCCGCGCTCCGCACGGCGTCGTCGACGGCGTCTTCGGTGACGACGTCGGCTTCGAGCAGCCGTGTCGCCGCGTCGATCGCCGGTGCGAGGACGGCGAGCGGATCGACCTCGTACCGACGTTCACGCGGGATAGCGACCCGGTCGTCGCCGTCGTAGGTGTGAAACCCCTCGCCCGCGGTCACGCCATGGCGTCCCTCCTCGAGCAGCTCCTGCAGGATCGACGGAATAGACAGTTCGAGGCCCCGATCCCGTAGCGTCTCGACTCGCTCGACGACGGCGTCGATGCCAGCCGCGTCCAGCCGTTCACACGGCCCCGCCGGAATCCCGAGTCGACGGATCGCGGCGTCGATCGCCGCCGGCTCCGTCCCGGTCTCGACCTGCCGGGCCGCCTCGAGCCATACCGGGAGGAGGAGTCGTTCGAGCACCGAGGCCCGGAGCGGTCGGTCGACGGTCACCGTCGGAATCGCGGCGTCTGCAAACAGCGCCTCCATCGTCGCGACCGTCTCGTCGGCCGTTCGCTCGCTCCGACCGATCTCGACGAGGTCGGCGTCGACGAGCGGCCGTGTGAGTCGGAGCTCGACGACTCGTTCCAGACGGTGTGCCGCCGGCACGCCCTCGTCGATGGTCTCGTCCGGGGCCACGGCCAGGATCGTCTCCGGGGATGCGAGGGAATCGATGCGCGCGAGGACGTCCGGTTCGCGCTCGCGAGCCGCGGCCGTCTCGACGACGACGTCGCCAGCCCGAACCGCCGCCTCGAGGGCCGTCGCTGTCGCGTCCGGCTCGTCCGTGCCGGGTGTGGTAACGTAAATCTCGTAGCCTGCCGTGGCGAGGTCTTCCGCGAGATCGGCTCCGCCCGCGTCGACCCCGACGATGGCGACGGCGTCGACGTCAGAACTATTCGTCGTATGCATGTAACTCGTGTACACTCGACAGTCGGAATCTGGTAAACGTTTTCACAACGCATTCGAGGCGGTAAACAGACTCGTGGTTTTATATCTCCCAGTGTGGTAGATAACATATGGAAACGATTTCTCACCTCGGGCGGACGACCGCCTACGCCGAGGCCGATCGCGGGGGCGACAGACCCTCACTGCTTTTCGTACACGGCAGCGGGGCCAGCAACGCCGTCTGGAAATCCCAGCACCGACTGGCCGATCGGTTTCCCGTCGCTGCCCTCGATCTGAGTGGCCACGGCGAATCCGACGACATCGACGCGAGCCCGGGATACACGACGCTCGATGCCTACGCCGACGACGTCCTCGCAGTCGCCGAGGAAACCGACGCCCAGGTACTTGTGGGCAACTCGCTTGGCGGGGCCGTCGTCATGCATCTGTTACTCGAGCGCGGATACGCTCCCGACGCCGTCGTTCTGACCGGCACCGGCGCACGACTCGGCGTCCTCGAGGATCTTCTCCAGTGGCTCGAGTCGGACTTCGAGCGTGCACTCGCGTTTCTCCACGAAGATGGTCGGCTCTTTCACGATCCGGACCCACAGATTCGAGAGCTGTCGATCGAGCGGATGCGCGAGACCGGTCAGGACGTCACCCATCGGGACTTCCTAACCTGTCACCGGTTCGACATACGCGATCGTCTCGGAGCGATCGACGTCCCCGTCCTCGCGATTTACGGCGAGCACGACCGGCTCACCCCGCCGTGGTACCACGAGTTCATCGTCGAGAACGTCGCGGACGGCACTCTCGTCGAGGTCGACGACGCCGCCCACCTCGCGATGCTCGAACGGCCCGACGCGTTCAACGACGCCGTCGCGACGTTTCTCGACTCACGCGTCTAATAGAGATCCTCGAGGTTGCCTTCCTCGTGACTGTGTTCGTCTGCCGGGAACGTCTCGCTCTCGACGGCGTCGACGTAGTCGTCGACGGCTTGTTTCATCTCGCCGCGAACGTCGCCGAACTGCTTCGAGAACGACGGCGACCACTCGCTGAGTCCGACCGCGTCGTTGAAAACGAGCACCTGTCCGTCGCAGTCAGGACCCGCCCCGATGCCGATCGTCGGGATCTCGAGCGCATCGGTCACCTCCGCTGCGAGGTTCGCGGGGACGTGCTCTAAGACGAGCGAGAACGCGCCGGCGTCCTCGTGAGCCCGGGCGAGCTCGAGGATGCGCTCGGCGGCTTCCTGGTCGGTCCCCTGGCGGGGGTAGCCGCCGTACTGGTTGACGTGCTGGGGGGTCAGCCCGAGGTGAGCCATCACCGGAATGCCAAGCTGGACCATCCGTTCGGTGAGGGAAACAGTGTGGGGGCCGCTCTCGAGTTTGACGGCCGCTGCACCTGCCTCCGTGAGCATTCGGCCGGCGTTGTGGATGCTCTCTTTTTCGTCGGCACCGTAGGAGAGAAAGGGCATGTCCGCGACGACCATCGCCTCGTCGGTCGCCCGGACGACGGCTGCGGTGTGTCGTTCCATGTCCGCGACCGTAACGGGCAGGGTCGTCTCGTGACCGAGCGTCGTGTTGCCGACGCTGTCGCCGACGAGAATGACGTCGACGCCCGCCTCGTCGACGATCTCGGCCGTCGGCGCGTCGTAGGCCGTCAGCATCGTGATCGGTTCGTCGCCCGTTTTCGCCTGCAGGTCCCGCACCGTTACCATACCACCACGTCCGGCCCGGTGGGTAATCCGTGCTACGGTCTCGCGTCGGGCTCGAGATCGTGATCGAGAGCGACATGCCGACGCGAACGCGAAGGGAGAAAACGGCGGGCTTAAGGCGACTGCGCCACGATTCACGGTCGTGCCAGAACCCGTCGAGACGACGACGCCCGAGGGCGTCGACTACGGCTGGGTGATGCAGACGACGTTTGTCGTCACCATCCTCGTCGGCGCACCGATCGTCGCGCTCGCCTCTACGGCCGTCGACCTCCCGACCTGGGGTGCTCGCGCCGAGTTCGCGGTCCGGGTCGGCGCTGTCGTTTGGCTGTTGACGGCGCTTTCCGTGTTCGCGTACGCGAAACGGAATCAGGATCAGGACCAGCGGTAGCTGCAACTGCACGGCTGCGCTGCAATCTTTCCGCCTCGCGCGAGCGCGCGTACGTGACCTTTATAAGAGACGGACTGCTACCCACAGACAGGTTTCTCATGTCCCAGGACAGCGAGTACGGCGCCGGACAGATCCAGGTTCTGGAAGGCCTGGAGGCCGTGCGGAAACGGCCGGCGATGTACATCGGCTCGACGGATTCGCGAGGTCTCCATCACCTCGTCTACGAAGTGGTAGACAACTCGATCGACGAGGCACTGGCAGGCTACTGTGATACGATCACCGTCACGATCGGGGAGGACGGAACGGTCACCGTCGCCGACGACGGGCGTGGCATTCCGGTCGACGTCCACGAGGAGTACGATCGGCCCGCCCTCGAGGTCATCCTGACGGTGCTTCACGCCGGCGGGAAGTTCGATAGCAAGTCCTACCAGGTCTCCGGCGGCCTCCACGGCGTCGGCGTCAGCGTCGTCAACGCCCTCTCTGCACGTCTCGAGGTCGAGGTCAGACGCAACGGCGACGTCTTCGCCCACGAATTCGTCCGGGGCGAGCCACAGGGAGATATGGAACGGGTCCGCGAGATGGATCCCGACGAGGAGACGGGCACCGAGATCACGTTTCGCCCGGATCCGGAGATCTTCGAGACCGACGAGTTCGCGTTCTCGACGCTCTCGAACCGCCTTCGTGAACTCGCCTTTCTCAACTCGGGCGTCGAGATCACCCTGCGTGACGAACGCGTTGAGGACGACCCTCGTGAAGAGGTCTACGAGTACGAAGGCGGCATTCGGGAGTTCGTCGAGTACCTGAACGAAACGCGGGCGGCGATGCACGAGGAGGTCATCTACTTCGAGGACGAAGAGAGTGCAGAACGAGGCTCCACGGACGGACCGAGCGGCGACGAGTCGCGAGGCGACGTCCACGTCGAGGTGGCGATGCAGGCCACCGAAGAGCTCCAGGGCTCGATTCACGCCTTCGCGAACAACATCAACACCCGCGAGGGCGGCACCCACCTCACCGGGTTCAAGACGGCGCTGACCCGCGTCGTCAACGACTACGCGAACGAGAACAATCTCCTCTCGGACCTGGACGAGAACCTCAAAGGCGAGGACATCCGCGAGGGACTGACCGCGGTGATCTCGGTCAAACACCCCGACCCGCAGTTCGAAGGACAGACGAAGACCAAACTCGGAAACAGCGAGGTTCGAGGAATCACCGAGAGTACGGTCCACGAGGGACTCGGCACGTACTTCGAGGAACACCCCGACACCGCCGAGGCGATCGTCGCGAAAGCTGTCGAGGCGGCGAAAGCTCGCATGGCGGCGAAGAAGGCCGAAGAACTGACGCGACGAAAGTCCGCACTCGAGTCGACCTCCCTGCCCGGCAAACTCGCGGACTGTCAGACACGCGATCCAAGCGAAGCCGAGCTGTTCATCGCCGAGGGTGACTCCGCAGGCGGCAGCGCGAAACAGGCCCGGAATCCGGAGTTCCAGGCCGTGCTTCCCATCAGAGGAAAGGTTCTCAACGTCGAGAAACACCGGCTGGACCGCATCTTAGAGAACGACCAGATTCGCAACATCATCACGGCCATCGGTGCCGGGATCGGCGACGAGTTCGACGTCGAGGACGTCCGCTACGAGAAGATCATTCTGGCGACCGACGCCGACGTCGACGGCGCACACATCCGGACGCTGTTGCTCACGTTCTTCTATCGGCACATGCGTCCGCTGCTCGAGAACGGCTACGTCTATGCGACCCAGCCGCCCCTGTATCGCATCCGGTATCGCGGTGAGACCTACGACGCGATGACTGACGAGGAACGAGACGAGATCGTCGACGAAGAATGCGACGGCTCCCCATCGCAGGTCCAGCGGTTCAAGGGACTCGGCGAGATGAACCCCGAACAGCTCTGGGAGACGACGATGAACCCCGACAACCGCATCCTGAAACAGATCACGATCGAGGACGCCGCGGCGGCGGACAAGATGTTCTCGGTGCTGATGGGCGACGCCGTCGAACCGCGAAAGCAGTTTATCAAAGAGAACGCTCCGGAAGCGGAGTGGATCGACATCTGACGAGGTGATGCTACTATGAGCTCAGACGTACCCGATCCGACCGACGTCGAGGCACGAGCAGTAGAGAACGTCCGCATCGAGGACGAGATGGAACAGAGCTACATCGACTACGCGATGAGCGTCATCGCAGGTCGTGCGCTCCCGCGGGTCGAAGACGGTCTGAAGCCGGTTCACCGGCGCATCCTCTATGCGATGGGCGAGATGGGCGTCACGAGCGGTTCCTCCCACCGGAAGTCCTCGTCGATCGTCGGCGAGACGATGGGTGATTACCACCCACACGGCGATCAGGCGATTTACGACACGCTCGTCCGGATGGCTCAGGACTTCTCGATGCGTCACCCGCTCGTCGACGGCCAGGGCAACTTCGGTTCGATGGACGGCGACCCGCCCGCGGCCCAGCGATACACCGAGGCCCGGATGGCACCGATCGCCGAAGAACTGCTCGAGGACATCGAGAAAGATACCGTCGACTTCTCTGCGAACTACGACGACCGGCTGCAAGAACCCGACGTGCTCCCTGCGGCCTTCCCGAACCTGCTCGTCAACGGCTCCTCGGGGATCGCCGTCGGGATGTCGACGAACATCCCGCCGCACAACCTCGGAGAGGTGATCGACGCGACGATCGAACTCATCGACGACCCCGACGCGACCGTCGAAGACCTGATGGACCACGTCACGGGTCCGGACTTCCCGACGGGCGCGAACATCGTCGGTCGGGACGCCATCTACAACGCCTACAAGACTGGCCGCGGCCGTATCCGGGTCAGAGCCGAGTACGAACTCGAGGAGTGGAAAAACGGTCGGGAACGCATCGTCGTCACCGAACTTCCGTTCCAGGCCAACAAGGCCCGGCTGGTCGAACGCATCGCCGAGGACGTTACCGAGGGCGACCTCGAGGGCATCTCCGACCTGCGCGACGAGTCCGACCGCGACGGCGTCCGTATCGTCATCGAACTCAAACGCGGCGCGAACGCCGATGTCGTCGAGAACAAGCTCTTAGAGAGTCGCCTCGAGCGGACGTTCGGGGTCATCACCCTCGCGCTGGTCGACGGCCAGCCTCAGGTCCTCTCGCTGAAGGAAACGCTCGAGGAGTACGTCGCTCACCGCCGAGAGGTCGTTCGCCGACGAAGCGAGTACGAACTCGCCGAGGCCGAAGACCGCGCACACATCCTCGAGGGGCGGCTCAAAGCCGTCGAGAACGCCGAAGATGTCGTCGAGCTGATTCGCGATAGCGAGACCAGATCCGACGCGAAGACGGCCCTGCGGGACGTATACGGATTCTCGGCCGATCAGGCGGATCACATCGTCCGGATGCAACTCGGCAGTCTCACCTCGATGGAGGCCGCCGAGATCGAAGCCGAGTACGACGACGTCCAGGCGGAGATCGAACGCCTGACCGAGATCTTAGAGAGCGAACAGGAGCTACTCGAGGTGATCAAAGCCGAACTCCGCGAGGTCAAAGCCGAGTACGCCGACGAACGGCGAACCTCGATCCTCGAAGACGAGGGGACGGTGACTCACGAGGACCTCATTCCCGAGGAGGATGTCGTCGTCGTCATGACCGAAGACGACTACGTCAAACGGATGCCTGCTTCGCAGTTCGATCCGCAGGGTCGAGGCGGCAAGGGTATCATCGGCGCGGACGTCAAATCGGGCGATCGCGTGACGAGCGTCTTCCGGGCGAACACCCACGACTACCTGTTGTGTTTCACCAACCAGGGTACCGTCTACCAGCTCAAGACCTACGAGATCCCCGAGATGAGCCGCACCGCTCGTGGGAAGTCCGCGGTCAACCTGCTCGACCTCGAGGATGACGAGGAGATCACGGCCATCGTCGACACCGACGCCGTAGACGCCGAGGAGTACGTGACGATGGTCACACAGGATGGCTACGTCAAACGGACGGCCGGCGAGGAGTTCGAGAATATTCTCTCGACGGGGATCATCGCCGCCAGTCTCGGAGACGACGACGAACTCGTCGACGTCGAGGTCACCGACGGCTCACAGGATCTCGTGATCGCGACGGAAGGCGGGATGACGATCCGCTTCGACGAGTCCGAGGTCCGGGCGATGGGTCGCAACGCACGCGGGGTCAACGGTATCAAACTCGAAGACGGCGACGCCGTCGCCGGACTGGTCGCGACCGAGGAAGGCGACGGCCGGGCCTTGCTTACGGTGACCCGAAACGGCTACGGCAAACGGACGCCACTGTCGGCCTACAGCAGTCAGTCCCGGTACGGCAAGGGGCTGATCGACATCAAAACAGACGGCCGAAACGGTCCGGTGACCGACGTCAAAGCCGTCACGGTCGGAGACCACCTCGTGATAATGTCCGAAGAGGGTCAGATCATGCGAACTCGAGCGGACGAGATCTCGAGCGTGGGCCGAAACACGATGGGCGTGACAGTGATGGACGTCGCAGACGGCGATGCGGTTGCAAGCGTCGACGTGTTGCCAGCCGGGGACGACTGATACGGACCGTTGTCCGTCTGTCCCGGCGCAACCGCGACCGTTCTGCGGTTGCACCGGTGCATCGGTACAGCAATCCGTATGACGTCAGTATGTTCCCGGCGATGGCGTCTCCTGTTTCGTCTTCGTTCGGCTCCGGATTCTAGTGAGTGGCTTCCTCTGCGGGAGCGACCATGTCGTCGATCCGCAGGATCAACACGTTGTTCGTGTCGTCCTTTCCGTCGACGGTTCCCTCGATGACGAGTTTCGAAAGCGGCGTGGGACCGACGACGACGTCGTCGCCCTCGCTGATGTCGCTCGTCGACCCCTGAATGTGAACCTCAGCACGACAGAGCTCGGGGTGGTGAACGCTCGAGAGGTCGATCTCTTCGACGATAACGTCTTGTACCGGCTCGCCCTCGTGTTCAAGGGGTACCGAGGCGGGGTCGTCCATCCGCTGGATCTCGAGAGCCTCGTAGGCTGCTGCCGTGGGTTTGTAGCCGCCTTTCGGGCCAGGTACACCCTCGACGAGCTGGAGGGCCTTGAGACTCTGCATCTGGTTGCGGATCGTCCCCGGGTTACGATCGACCTGTTCGGCGATGTCTTCGCCTTTGATCGCGTCCTCGGACTCTTTGTGCAGGTTCGTGAGTGCGCGCAGGATTTTCTTCTGGCTCGGGGTGAGTTCGATCGAAGACATGGTGTGACATTCGTCGTTGCTTTCCTTAAACCCGGTGGGTTGGCCATCCGTTTCGCTCGCGTTTGACAGTCACACCGGGGGCGGTCGTAAACGATCTTTCGGGTATGACGACGGGAACGGTCGGTTCGTTCACGAACAGTATGACACACTGGCGGTATCTTCTCGGGTGGTGTCAGCCGATCAGCAGTCCCTCGAGAACGACGTCCGTAAAGACGTCCTCGAGCAGGAACATGAGAACGAAACCGAGGGCGAACGTCGCGGTGGTCGTCCGGGTGAGGGCGGCCTCGGCGTCGAACCGGATGAGTTCTGCGACCTCGATGAGCACCTGCAGGATGGCACCGATCGCGATCGCGAAGAACAACACCGCGAGCAGGTTCGACTGGGCGAAGCTGCCGATCCAGCCGCCGAGGATGACGGGACCACCGGCGATGACCCCCATCGCGGCGAAGTGACGAAGCGGCGGCGTCGTCCGTTCGCGAGCGACTGCGGCGACGACGGTCGGCCCTTCCATGACGTTGTGCATCACGAACGCCAGGACGAGCAACGTGAGCAACGTCGCGTCTCCCTGGATGTACGCGACGCCGATTCCGAGCCCCTCGCCGATGCTGTGTAGCCCGAGCGCGAGGGCGACGAGGTAGGCGATCTCGAGGCCGCTTTTTTCCGCCGACGCCATGGTTCGCTGTCGCCACCTGCTCACGGCGTACATGACGGCGAACGTGCCGCCGATGCCGAGAGCCGCCGCCGCGACGGCCATCATCGTGTGTTCGACCTCGACGCCATAGTCGAAGATCATGTCCTCGGTCATCTCGACGGCGATAAACGCGAGCACACCCGCCGCTAACGCGAGAAACGCGTGCAGGTAGCGGGTGTCGAGTTCCCGGATGAACGGAAACCAGAGCATCCCGATCGCGACCGGAACGATACCTGCGATCGCACCGATGACCGTCAGCATCCAGACGATCTCGAGCATGCTCGCGTCTTCGACCGACGCCAGATCGCCAAACGGCGAGGTCAGATAGAGCACGCCGAAGACCGCGAGCAAGATCACGACGGGACCGATCGCGAGCATCCAGCGGGGGAGTTCGTACAGGGACCGACTCGTCATCGTCTCTCGGCACCTCCAGTCGTTTCAGGGACGAAATTCTCTCTCATCGAATACTATTTAGAGGCATCTAAACTTATAGCTTTTCCCCCAAATATAGAGATAGAGTCCATCTAATCCGGTGGTCGGAACGAGTACGACCACCCGGCGACGGCTGCATCTACGATTCGGCTTCAGCCGGTCGCGCGACGCGGACGTGATGGGCGACGCCTTCGGGGAGCGAGACCGTGTCGTCCGTGCTCGTTGGCCGTGCCGTCACCATGCCAAACGGTGCGACCTCGACGATCTCGAGTTCGACGTCGGGCTCGACGCCGTGGTCGGCGAGATACGAGAGCACGTCGGGATCGTGGTCGGCGACTTCCTCGACGAGGACGACGTCACCCTCCGAAAACTGCGTGATCGACTCGCCCGCCGACCGCTCCGGCGGCTCGAGGTCGGCCCCCGGGATCGGCGAGCCGTGTGGGTCGACGTCGGGATCGTCGAGTGCCGCGGCGACCCGTTCCTCGAAATCCTCGCTGATGTGGTGTTCGAGCCGGTCTGCCTCCTCGTGGACCTCCGACCAGTCGTAATCGAGGTGCTCGGTGAGGTAGGACTCGAGCAGCCGGTGGTGACGCACTACCTCGAGTGCGACCGTCTCGCCCTCGTCGGTCAGCGTCACGCCACGGTACTTCTCGCGGTCGACGAGCCCCCGTTCCTCGAGCTTCTCGAGCATGCTGGTGACGGTCGGCGACGTGACCGCGAGCTCCTCGGCGATCTCGGACGTCTTGATCCGGTTGTCCGAGTCCTGCTGGAGCCGGTAGATGGTCTTGAGGTAGTCTTCCATCACGTCGCTCAGCATCATCGTATCTCGAGTTTAGTGGCGTCTAACCCTAAAGGTTCCGTCGTCGATCGTGGCGTCGAGCCGGAGGATCTTTCTCCCAACGGCTCGTGGCACAGCCCGTGTACGACGTCATCCTCGTTCCCACCGACGGTAGCGAGTACGCCGAGTCGGCAGCCGAGACCGCCCTCGGACTCGCCGAGGCTCACGACGCGGCCGTCCACGTCGTCTGCGTCGCCGACACCGGACCCGTCGGCGGGCTCCGACTCCCGGGCGACGCCGAAAGCGCCGAAGACGCGATCCGCGAACGCGCCCGCGAGTACGTCTCGCGGGTCGCCGACCGCGGCGAGGCCCGCGGCCTCGAGGTGACGACGGCAGTGCCGTCGGGACCGCCGGGCGAGACGATCCTCGAGTACGCCGACGACGTGTCCGCGGACCTGATCGTCATGGGCACGCGCGGCCGAGGCGGCCTCCAGCGGATGGCACTCGGGAGCGTCACCGACCACGTGGTTCGCTTCGGCGACGTGCAGGTGCTCGTCGACAGCGGGACGGATTAACGGTCCCGGTCGGCTGCGATCCGGTTGATCGCTGTCGTTCGTTTCCCGATCGACCAGCCGAGCAACGCGAGGCCGGCGTAGATGCCGAGCCCGGGGAGGACGTACGCTTCGGGGACTGCCTGTGCTGTGAACCCGAACGCGTCTAGCGCGCCCGCTGCCAGCAGGGAGACGAGAAACAACGCCGTGCCGATATCCGCGGCCCGCATGCTCGGCAACGTCCCCGGCGTCGCAAAGAGCCGTCCCGCCGCGTAGAAGACGACCGTGAACGCGATCCAGCCGATCACGAGAACCGGCGTCGCACGTAACGGGTCGTCGGGGAAGTAGTCGGGGACGAACTGGAGGTGGACGACCGCCGTCACGAGGACGGCGCTGACGAACACGAGATAGAGGATCGGCGATCGTCGGGTAGACGCCATCGACGTCCGAAACGGGAGTGACGAAGGGGTTAATAGGTTGGTGTTTTCAGTCCCGTCGCGACGTCACCGATCGGTCACGCGATCGAATAGCTCGCGCGGTTTCGTCTCGGGGACGACGTCGTCCGGCAGCACGTCCCAGTCGAGTTCGTCGTCTCCCGGCTGTGCGTCCGTCTCGAACCCGGCGCCGTCTTCCGGTGGCCCGTACTCCTCTCGCGGCGGCTTCTCGTGGGCGTAGATCGCCTCGTCGCCCGGATACGTCCAGACGTGCATCATACAGGGCGTTCGACACGGGAACAGGAGTTCACCCGACCTGTAGGCGTCCTCGTAGACCTGTCGGTAGTACCACCACGCGAACCGTCCGGGAAGCCCCACGTGATAGTGCCACGGCGAACACCGCTGCTCGTCGTCGTACACGGCGGGCGGTTCCTCGATCGGTTCGCCGTCTCGCGTGGCGACGAACATGACTCCGATCGGTCGCCACTGATTGACGTCGACCAGTATCGACTCGGGCCGGTCGGGATCCAGTACGGCGTCGTCGCCGATGTACTCCGGGGACAGCCAGTGGGCGTACTCCTCGCCGACGACGGTATCGAAGTACGGCTTGAACCCGGCGTCGATCAACGCTCCCACGGTCGGGTACTCCTGTTCTATCGTCTCTGCAACCGATGTCTGGAGCTCTTCTGTGGCGGGATGATCGCCGGTGCAACCCTCCATCTCCGTGCCCTCACAACGTCTCGTTTCGGGGTGAACGGTAGCGTCGGGACAGCGGAATCGATCCGCGCGTCGGTCGTCCTCGTCCGCCGTCGCCGTTCCGACGAACGGTAACGCCGCGGTGGTGCCGACTGCTCGTACGACGGTTCGTCGGGAAACGGTCCCGATATCCTCGCTCATGTCATGACCTGCCACACCGACAGGGGTTGTAAACCATGTTGGCGATCGCGATTGGTATCGTTCCCGACGTGTTCGACTCGTGCCAGCCGGGGCGTCGGTCGCGACCGACGATCACTACACCCGGTCATGATTCGTTCAACAGTCGGCTGCCGTGAGTGGCCTCGACACGGCTTCAGTCGGCCGTTCAGTCCACGCAACCGTTGACTGGACCATGACCGGGTGTAACGCTCTCGCCCGAGACGGCCGCGCTCGCGGCTCGCCGTTTCTCGAGTGGCGTATGCGACCGGTAGACATAGCAGGGGCGAGCTCGTCTAGTTCGTCGATGCGACGCGACGTCGACCCCGACGGAATGCCACCGGGGCCCGACGGCCTGCCGGTGCTCGGCACACACCCTTCGTTTCTCCGTGATCCGTACGGGTTCATGACCCGGATGGCTCGCGAGTACGGCGACGTCGTGGCCTGGGAGGACCCGGGCGGACCCGTCTACCAACTCAACCACCCGGAGTATATCGAACAGGTGCTCGTCGGGAACAACGAGAACTACCTCAAAGGCGAGAACTTCCAGACGATCCTGCGCCCGATGACGGGAAACGGCATTCTGAACAGCGAGGGGGCGATCTGGCGACGAAACCGTCACCTGATCCAGCCCGCGTTCGGCCCCGACCGGATCGAGGAGTACGCCTCGATGATGACCGACGTCACCACGGAGACGCTCGAGGACTGGACCGACGGCGAGACGCGGCCGTTTCACGAGGACATGATGACGGTGACGCTACGAATCGTCGCACGCGCCCTCTTCGGCGTCGAGATCGACGACCACGTCGACACGATCGGCTCGGCGCTCGAGGAATTCATGCGTGCGACCGAACGCCTCTCACACCTCGTCTTGCCGCCCGGAGTGCCGACTCTCTCACGAGTGCGAATTCGACGCGCTCGAACGCGGATCGACGACGTCGTCGACGGGCTGATCGCGTCCCGCTCGGATGGATCCGACGACGACGTCATCTCGACGCTGCTCGAGGCGACGACCGACGACGGTCGCGGGCTCACGCGCGAGGAGGTTCGCGACGAGGTGGTGACGCTGTTGCTCGCCGGACACGAGACGACCGCGCTGGCGCTTTCGTTTGCCGCCTACCTGCTGGCCCAGCATCCACACGTCGAGACCCGACTCGTCGCGGAGCTCGAGGACGTCCTCGACGGCGATCCCCCGACGATGGCCGACGTCCCAGAGCTGTCCTACACCGAGCGGGTCCTCAAAGAGACGATGCGGCTGTATCCGCCGGTTCCGGGCGTCGTCCGCGAGCCCGCAAAGCCCGACGTCGTCGGCGGCTACGAAATTCCGGCGGGTGCGACGATTCGGATGCACCAGTGGGTCGTCCACCGGGATTCGCGCTGGTACGACGACCCGCTTGCCTTCCAGCCGGAACGCTGGACCGACGAGCTGGAACGGGAGCTGCCGAAACTGGCGTACTTTCCGTTTTCGGCCGGGCCACGCCGGTGTATCGGCGACCGCTTTGCGATGCTCGAGGCGACGCTCGTGCTCGCGACGATCTACGACCAGTATCACCTCGAGCTCGTTCCCGGGACGGACCTCGACCTGCGGGCAGTAATAACGGCACGTCCGAAAGACGAGATCCGGATGACCGTCCACCGGCGAGACGGCTGGTAACGCAGCGTAGGCGACCTTACTCGAGGACGACTAAGGTGTCGCCCATGTCGACGCTGTCGCCTTCGGCGACGGCGATCTGTGAGACTTCGCCGCCACGGGAGGCGACGATGTCGTTTTCCATCTTCATCGCCTCGAGGACGACGAGCACGTCGCCGGCGGCGACCTCCTCGCCTTCGTCGACGTCGACCGAGAGGATGGTGCCTTGCATTTCGGCGTCGACGACTTCGCCGTCGCCGTCGATCTCGACGTCGTCGCCGTCGCTGGTACCGATGTGGTCGGGTCGGGAGGCGGTGGCGTCGCCGCCGTCGACGGCGGGCATCGGGGGTGCGTCGCGTTCTTCGAGTTCGACTTCGAAGCGTTTGCCGTTGACTTCGACGGTGAACTCGCGTTCGACGACCTCGTCGTCGGCTTCCTCGCTCGTGGTGTCCTCGCCCCACTGTTGTTGGGCCTCCTCGATGCGGCTGTGGTCCATCTCCTCGTCGAGATACTTCGTGGTGTGGGTACTGGCGACGAACTCTTCGTCGGTGAGCATCAGCCGGTGGAAGGGGATGATGGTTGGGATACCCTCGATGTCGTACTCACGGAGGGCTCGCAGCGAGCGGGAAATGCACTCGTCGCGATCCTCGCCCCAGACGACGAGTTTGGCGATCATCGAGTCGTAGTCGGTGACGAGGTCGTCGCCCTGGCGCAGGGCGTCGTCCATGCGGACGCCGACGCCACCCGGCGGATCGTACGTTTCGAGGGTGCCGCCGGTGGCGGGGGCGAAGTCGTTGGCGGCGTTTTCGGCGTTGATGCGGAACTCGATGGCGTGGCCGTCGAACTCGACGTCGTCCTGCTCGAAGTCGATCTCCTCGCCGGCGGCGATCTGGAGCTGGCGTTTGACGATGTCGATGCCAGTGATCTCCTCGGTGACGGTGTGTTCGACCTGGATACGGGTGTTGACCTCGAGGAAGTAGAAGTTAGCGTCGGGTCCGAGTGGGCCGTCACGGCCGGGTTCCTCCTCGACGAGGAACTCGACGGTGCCGGCGTTGGTGTAGTCGGCGGCGGCGACGCCGCGGCGAGCGGCCTCGCCGATCTTCTCGCGGAGTTCGTCGGTCAGCGCCGCCGAGGGACCCTCTTCGATGACCTTCTGGTGGCGGCGCTGGAGCGAACAGTCACGCTCGCCGAGGTGACGGACGTTGCCGTGTTCGTCGGCGACGATCTGAACCTCGATGTGGCGGGGCTGTTCGAGGTAGCGCTCTAAGTAGACCGAGTCGTTGTCGAAGTAGGCCTCGCCCTCGCGTTTGGCGCTCTCGAGTTGGTCTTCGACCTCACTTTCGTCCCAGACGACCTTCATGCCGCGACCGCCACCGCCACCTTCGGCCTTGATGGCGATCGGGTAGCCGTGTTTCTCGCCGAACTCACGGACTTGCTCGGGGTCGGTGACGGGGTCGGTGGTGCCGGGAACGATGGGGACGTCAGCCTCGTCCATGATCGTGCGAGCTTTCGTTTTCTCGCCGAGGGCTTCCATCGCGTCGCCGGCGGGACCGACCCAGGTGATCCCCTCTGTGTCTTCGACTTTGCGGGCGAACTCGGCATTTTCGGCGAGGAAGCCGTAGCCAGGGTGGATGGCGTCGGCGTCGGCCTTTTTGGCGGCCCCGATGACGGCCTCGTGATCGAGATACGAGTCGGCTGCCCGGGCGGGACCGACGTTGTAGGCTTCGTCGGCGTAGCGGACGTGGCCAGCGTCTTTGTCGGCCTCCGAGTAGACCGCGACGGTGCCGATATTCAGTTCTTCACACGCACGCATCACTCTGACAGCGATCTCCCCGCGATTCGCGACGAGAACCTTCCGGAACATTCCTGAGTGAAACGAGGTGGGGGCCCTACCTTACTTTTTCGCAACCAGCCGGGGTAAACCCCGCCGGTGGTGAACGTTTACGGACTGTCGGTCCGTCACCGTGACACGACGACACGAACGCCAGCTTTTTCGCGCTGGTCGTCGCCTGACCGTGTATGACAGCGACGTTCACCGTCGACACCGACGCCCGGCTGACGACCGTCGACGTGACCGACACGGTCGCCGACGCGGTTCCCGACGACCACGCCGACGGCGTCTGCACCGCGTTCGTCGAGCACACGACGGCCGGGCTCGTCGTCCAGGAAAACGAGTCCAGACTGCGTGCGGACCTCGAGTCATTTCTCTCGGGGCTGGTTCCGGACGAGGGCCACGCCCACGATCGGATCGACGACAACGCTGACTCGCACCTGCGAGCGACGTTACTCGGTCCCTCGGTTACGGTGCCGGTCGTCGACGGCGGCCTCGCGCTCGGAACGTGGCAATCGATCCTGCTCGTCGAGTGTGACGGGCCACGCACTCGTCGTGTACGCGTGACGGCCGTTTGATACGGAGATGTTTGGGCGATTGATTTTTAGGAAGGCCGCGAATAGTAAAACCGATGGGAGATGGCGATCCAGTTTGCGGAGACAGCTGACCCGCCGGGGTTTCAGGTCCACGACGCGATCGAACAGCGTCGCGTACACGTTCGAACGTCGGCCCGGGTTTCACTGTCACCCGCTGATACTGACGACTTTTGTTTCCCGGTTGATACAGCCTGCTCGATTACGACGGAGTCGCTCACCTTCGACCAGGGATACCACGTCAGTATCCACGACGAGAACGGGCGCTGGGAGCGAACCGTTGAATCCGGTGATAGCGCGTCGTTTGAGCGGGACGAACTCTTCGTGGATTTGGACGGTCCAATCAAGTTCTACTGTCGCGTTCCCGGGCCGTGTCAGATCGAGGCCGGCATTACCGCGAACCGACTGCAGTTCGAGCGACCGACGACGGTTACGATCGGTGCGCGTTCCCACCACGAACGACCCGCCTCGACGATCCGAACCCCGGACGATCCCGAGTCGATACTGGACGCAGTGTCGGCGCTGTCCTCGGCGTTGAAGGCAACTTCTCCGGAACGATCCTGGCCCTCGCTTAGAGGTCACCCGCCGCTGATCGAACGCGGTGAGACGCTCGAGATTCCGTCCGATACGTCGTCACCGGCAACGGACGTGACACTCGGCGTGCCGGCGGACTATCGCCACGTCTACACGGTTGCACCGCTGTCGTTTTATCTCGGAACGACGCTACGACCCGCGGCTGAGCCAGTACTCGAGACGCCCCGGTTCGAACGCCCGATCGGCGATGAGCGCCGGTTCGAAGACGACGTCGCACGGCTCCTGAAGCGATTTTTTGTGCTCGACTGCCTGGTTCGTGGGACAGGTATCTACCGGATCGACTTCTACGAACGGACGGGACTGGCAGACGCCGTCGAATTCGATATCGAATCGACCTACGACTGCCCGCACCCGGTCCGACTCGAGCGGTATCTCGACGTTCCCTGGGAGTCGATCGAGCCGTACGTCCCCCAGTGGCCACTAACTGCTCACCTTCCGATGGAACCGGAGAGCGTCGAACTGTTGCCGTTCATCGTCAACGAGCTGGGTATCGTCCGCGAACCTCGGGGACGAACGGTCGAGCGATCTGTTCGGGCGAACGAAGCTTCCCTGACCAGATCGACGCGTCTCGACCGCGACGTTCCTCGCCCGACGGATGAGGCCGACGACGTGTCGTTCGTCATCCCGGACGTCAACGACGAGGCACTCGAGCACGCGTGGTTCGGCGACGGCGTGCCACAGACGGCATCGAAGGCGACGAATGCGTCCTTCCGAAACCAACTCGAACGCGGCGAACGAAGCGAAACGATCGAAATTTTGCTCGTCTGTAACGATGTCCGCATGCTCGAGGAGCACGATCTGCTCGACGAGACATACGGCAGCCGGGACGCGCTCCCGTTCGATGTCGACTCCGAATTCGGTGCGAGTACCGACCGGCTGGGAACGTTGCTCGAGACCGACAGCTACGACTTCCTTCACTACGTCGGCCACGCCACGCCGGACGGACTCGAGTGTCCCGACGGAACGCTCGACGTTTGCACGCTCGAGTCGATCGACGTCGGCGTATTCTTTCTCAACGCCTGCCAGTCCTATGAGCAGGGACTCGAACTCGTTCGACAGGGCGCATTCGGCGGCGTTGCGACCGTCGCCGACGTCGACAACGAGTCCGCCGTCGAGAGCGGCGAAACGATCGCCCGGTTGTTGAACCTCGGGTTCCCATTGCGGGCTGCTCTCGAGATTGCACGGAACCACTCGACGCTGGGCGAGGAGTACCTCGTCGTCGGTGACGGGTCGGCCGACATCGCACAGTCTGCAGGCGGTGCCCCCCTCGTTATCAACCTCGAGCGGGCCAGCGAGGACACGTTCGACGTTTCGGTTCGGTCGTACCCGACGAAAGAGTACAGGCTCGGAACGGCCACCGCGTCGAACCTCGAATCGGTGAACGATCGTCATCTCACGCCGAATCGGACGCCAGCTTATCGGGTTTCAGAACAGGTACTCCGGGAGTACTTCACCTGGGCCGAGACACCGGTATTACGAGACGGCGAGTTACAGTGGACGACCGGTCTCAATCCAGAACTGCTCCAGTGAATCCTCGTTTTTCCGCTGGAATCGGCGAAAAGAGCCGTTCGAACCAATCAGTCGCTTTTTACGGACCAGTGAGACTGCTCGAGCTCGCTGCGGCCGAGCCTGCCTGACTCAGCAACAAAAGCAGCGTAAACAGCGCGCCGATCATTCGTGGGTGCTCTGCGAGGTAGTCGTGCATGCGGTCGTTGTCCGACATTGCATTCCAATAGTAATTTCCAACAGCAATAAAATTATCTAAATATTACATATGTGAATAAACATAATTGCAATACTGGCGCTACGATTCGATGGATCGGGAACCGGTCGGTCTATGAACGCGAAAAAATCACCGTTCCATAAAGGGATCGAGGCCGGGTACCCCGCCCCACCGTGGGCGGGGTGAACATTCACTGCGTGACGTGTGGATCTCAATCGACGTACTCGAGGTCGTCGGTGTACCGATCGAGAACGACTACGGCACCGGCGCCGGCGACGGCCGCGGCGAGTGCAACACTGGGATCGGCGGTCGTGGCGTCACCGAGGTTCGCGTACACCCGCTCGATCGGCAGACGCAACGCACCGACCATCAGACTCACGAGAAACGCAAGCGTCGCGACGCGGTACCGATCGAGTGCACGCCGGACGACGTGAGCCATCGTGAACAGCCCGATAACCGCTCCGACGCCAAAGACGGCGACGACGGTTCCGGTCTCGATCACGGGCGCGAACGACTCGCCGTTAGCGAGTGCGATTACGCCGTCTACGAACTCGCTCAACACGCCAGCGAGGTACTCGTACTGTCCGAGCACGAGCAGGAAAAACGCTCCCGACACGCCGGGAAGGACCATCGCACAGATCGCGATCGCACCCGCGAGAAAGATCACGATCGGACCGTGTGACGCCCCAGTCGCCGTCGCGCCGGTCACGAGCGCCGCGAGTGTGACCCCAAGCACCGAGACCACGAGTCGCCGGGGCGTCCAGGCGTCGATCTGCCCGTAGAGGACGACTGCCGAGGCGGCGATCAGACCGAAGAAAAAGCCGTACGTCGGAACCGGATACGTCTCCACCGCGACGGTGACGACGCGCGAGAGCACGACGATCGCTGACGCGACCCCGAGTCCGAGCGCGACCAGGAAGACGGCGTCCGTCCGCTCGAGAGCGTCGAGCAACGCCGAACGACCCTCCGCGTCGTACACCCGTGCGACCGCCCGGAACGTCCGTGGATCGATCGCCGTGAGCGCCCGGATCAGTCGGTCGTAGATACCAACGATGAGCGCGATCGTCCCGCCGGAGACGCCGGGGACGGCGTCGGCCGCCCCCATCGCGAACCCCTTACAGTAGACGACGAGAAGCTCTCGCATCGCGCGTGGGTATTCTGGACGACCGTAAAAGCGTTCGCACTGTCGCTAGGTAGTTCGGATTATGTATTCGACCGCAGCCGATCGGCCCGGACCGGCCCTGATCGATCGTCCGCTTCGGGATCGCATATAAGCAGATGGGCGACGTTTCCACGTGGCAGATGGTATTTCTAGGAACCGCGGCGGCGAGTAGCGTCGTACTGGCGGCGTTGCCGTTGCTCGTCGTCGCGATCTTGCTCGTCGGGCTGCTTTGGCCCGCCTCTCGTGCGATGCCGGTCGCGTGGCTGACCGCCGTCGTCGTCGCATACGTGGCCTGGGACGTTCCGCCAGCGTGGCTCACCGCCGCGTCACTCGTGGGCGTGATGACTGCCCTCGAGATCCTCTGGATCGTCTTCGGGGCGCTCGTCTTGCTCTACACGCTCGTCCACTCGGGGGCGGTCGCCCGGATCAACGCCGGCTTCGCCGCGATCAGTGAGGACCGACGCGTCCAGACCGTCCTGCTCGCGTTCTTTCTCGCGACGTTTCTCGAGGGCGTCGCCGGCTTCGGAACCCCCGCTGCGGTCGTCGCACCACTCCTGCTTGCTCTCGGCTTTCCCGCACTCGCGGCGGTTGTCGCTGCGCTCGTCGGTCACGCGGTCGCGACCACGTTCGGTGCCGTCGGCACGCCGATCATCGTCGGCCTCGAGCAGCCGCTTGCAAGCGTCGAGGGCTCGATCGGCGAGAGCGGCATGACCGTCGCGGAGTTTTCCGCATCGGTCGGCGGCTGGGCGGCGCTCGTCCACGCGCTCGTCGGCGTCGTCATGCCGCTGCTGACCGTCGCGATCGTCGTCGCGTTTTTCGGTGCGGACGACGACTGTCCGCTCGAGGCGATCCGCGAGGTCGCCGCACTCTGTCTGGTCGCCGGCGTCGCCTTCGTCGGTCCATCGCTCGTGACGGCGTGGCTGTTCGGCCCCGAACTCCCCTCGGTTGTCGGCGCGATCGTCGGCGGCGCGGTCGTCGTCGGCTCGCTTCGGGCGGGCTACCTCGAGCCCGATTCTACCTGGACGTTTCCGCCCCAGGAGAACTGGCCCGACCACTGGGTCGGCGACGTCGACCCGGGAAGCGACGACGCAGAGGCCGATGCTGCACTCGCCGACGAACCGTCGATGTCGCTGGTTCGTGCCTGGGCACCGTACCTGGTTCTCGTTGCACTCCTGTTGCTCACGCGGCTCGTCGTCCCCCTCGAGACTCTCTTGAGCGAGACGCCGGGGCTGGTGCTCGCGTGGGAGGGCGTGTTCGGGACGACTCTCGAGGGGGAGATCGCGTGGGCGTACGCCCCCGGCACCTGGTTGCTTTGTAGCGCGCTCGTGGCCATCCCGCTTCATCGCGCGTCCGGCGAGGCGGTCCGCGCGGCCTGGCGTGACGCCGCCGACCGGATCGCCGGGCCGGCAGTCGCGCTCGTGTTCGTGATTCCGATGGTCCAGATTATGCTCGAGTCCGGCGAACACCCCGGCGCACCGGCGGCGGGAAGTATGATCGTCGTCCTCGCGGAGGGGACGGCCGCGACGGTCGGTCCCGCCTATCCCGCGGTCGCGCCGGCCGTCGGCGCGCTCGGCTCGTTCGTCGCCGGCTCGATCACGGTCAGCAACATCACGTTCGGCGTCTTCCAGTTCGAGGTCGCCGAACGCCTCGGGCTGTCGACGCAACTCGTCGTCGGCGCACAGGCCGCCGGCGCGGCCATCGGAAACACGGTCGCGATCCACAACGTGATCGCGGCGCTTGCGACGGTCGGACTGGTCGGCAAGACCGGTCACGTGATCCGACTCACACTCCTCCCGCTCGTCTACTACCTGCTCGCCGCGGGCGCAGTGACGACGATTTTCGTGTACGTCCTCTTTCCGGGCGTCTTCTAGCCGGAGACGACGTCGTCGAACGGCGGTGGTGAGACGACGCCCGACGTTACGTCGTCGGTTTCTGACCGTCGATCGTCGCTGCCACGACGAACTCGCTCGGATCGTACGCGTCGGCCCACTCGCGGATGAACGCCTGGCTCTTCGCGTTCGGATCGATCGAAACGTCGACGAAGCCGACGTCTCGAAGCATCGTCTCGAGTTCCGGAATCGGCGACGCGCCGGCGATACAGCCGGTTATCGACTCCGGGTCCGTTCGCACGTCGGGCGGCAACGCGGCGGTCGACACCACGTCGGAGATCGTGAGTCTCCCACCCGGACGGAGGACGCGATAGGCCTCACGGAACACCTGCGGTTTGTCCGGAGAGAGGTTGACGACACAGTTCGACGTGATCACGTCGACCGACTCGTCGGCGACGGGGAGGTGTTCGATCTCGCCGAGTCGGAACTCGACGTTCGACGCGTCGTTCGTCTCGGCATTCTCGCGGGCCCGTTCGACCATCTCCGGCGTCATATCGACGCCGATAACCCGGCCGTCGTCACCGACTTCTCGTGCCGCAAGGAAGCAATCGAACCCGCCACCGGAACCGAGATCGAGAACGGTGTCGCCGTTTTCGATGGCCGCGATCGCGGTCGGGTTCCCACAGCCGAGGCCGAGATCCGCTCCCGGCTCGACCGCAGCGCGGTCGCCGTCGGAGTAGCCGACCAGCCGCGAACGGTCCGCACGCTCGAGTTCGGTATCACCACAGCAGGACGTCGGCTCCGTGTCGTCACAACAGGCCGCCGAACCTGTCGCGATCTCCGCATATCGAGTTCGTACTTCCCGACGTCGCTTCGTCGCGTCGTGTACGGTTCTGTCGTCGTCCGGTGATGTCGTGTTATCGCTCATACTGATGGGGGGTGGGTCACCGACTCCGCCGTCGACGCCTTCCGACAGACAACAATATCACAATACACTAATATAGATGTTGGGGTCGGTAGCGTGTCATAGAAACATTCACAGCCGATTTATTTCGGTTCAACCCGGGTGGAAAATGTTGAGATGGGAATGGTTACGGAAGGCAGTGCAAGATACAGAGCGCGTGTCGGTCACGCAACGTTCCCGATGTCAGTGTTTCTGGATTGAGCAGATAGCTTTAGCTGCAACGTGTGATCGTCTGAAAAACCGAGGGTATTGTTTGTCGCTGTAAGCGACGAGTGTGTCTCGGTATTACAGTCGGACGACGTTCGCGGCGCGAGGCCCCTTCGGTGAGGACTCGATGTCGAACTCGACCTCGGTCCCTTCCGTCAGGTCCTCCCCGCCGACATCCTCCATGTGGAAGAACACGTCTTCGTCGTCGTCGAGATCGCCGTCGTCAGTCGAAATGAAACCGTAGCCGCCAGTGTCGTTGAAGAAATCAACCTTTCCGTTTGCCATTGCAAACAAGCGTACGCACAGAACACGGATAACACTTCCGCGACTCGCGGTACCGCGGCTCCTGATTTGAAACGGACGGATGGGGGGCGCGTACAGCTCGGTCGGATTTCGACAGTGCGTTCGGTTCCGGAGACGCAGGTATTTACCGGACGGTCACGAGGTAAGACATGCATCGCTATGAAACCGTGCCAGAGCTGCCAGACGGACATTGACGAGTATCTCCTCGATAAACAACTCGAACCTCTGCGCGAACTCACGGCTGACGACTTCAACATCTGTGCGGACTGCACGACCATCGTCGCGGATGCATGCGTGAAGTGTGGCGGCGCAGTGTACGTCCCTCGAAGCGAATCCGTCACCCCTGACTACTGTCCGGCGTGTCGCTCCGATCTCATAGACTGCACTGGCCACGATCCTGGCTGGACGCGTGGCCACATGTCCACCTAAACGCGAGTCGCTCTCGAACAATATTTTCATCAAGATGGCTACGTGGAACGGGTCACGAAACCACATTGTGATCACCATCAATTACTAGCCCACAAAAAAGCGTCCGGGTGACGGATCGCTCGAAACCGACGGCGCTCGATCAGGCGAAGATTCCGATCGAGGTGAGGGTGTCGTCGTCGTTCGTCTCGTCGTCATCGACGTCGTCTTCGTCGTCATCGACGTCGTCTTCGTCGTCATCGTCGACATCGATCTCGTCCTCGAGTTCGTCAGTGTCGATCGTCATCGTCCCCACGGTCGAATCGTCGACGGTTATCGCTTCGGCGGAGACGTGTTCGGCCCGTTCTTCCTCATCGACGTCGTTCTCTTCGTCATCGACGATATCGTTCTCCTCATCGTCAGCGACGTCGTTCTCTTCGTCATCGACGACGTCGTTGTCCTCGTCGTCAGCGACGTCGTTGTCCTCGTCGTCAGCGACGTCGTTGTCCTCGTCGTCAGCGACGTCGTTGTCTTCGTCGTCAGCGACGTCGTTGTCTTCGTCATCCTCTTCGAGTGACTCGATCGTCATCGACTCGAACGTGAAGTCACCGACCTCGAACTCCTCGATCGTGAGGTGGTCGATCTCCTGCGTTTCGACCTCGTCGTCCTCTTCGTCGACGGCGTTCTCGTCATCGACCTCGTCGTCCTCCTCGCCGATAGCGTTCTCGTCATCGACCTCGTCGTCCTCGTCATCGACGGCGTTCTCGTCACCGTTCTCGTCTATCTCGGCATCGTCGGCCTCGTCGTTGTCGTCAATCTCGTCGTCATCGGCTTCGTCGTCGTCATCGTCGTTGAAGAGACCCTCGAAGAAGTCACCGACCGCATCGATGATGCCGTCGTTCTCCTCGATCTCGAGTTCGTCGATGGTCATCCGATCGACGTTCATCGTCTCGATCGTCAACTCCTCGATCTCGAGTTCGTCAGCGTCCTCGTCGATCAGGTCGATCTCGTCGTTATCGTTGACGTCGTTCTCCTCATCATCGACGTCGTTATCGTTGACATCGTTCTCCTCGTCATCGACGATGTCGTTCTCCTCGTCGTCAGCGACATCGTTCTCTTCGTCATCGACGACGTCGTTCTCCTCGTCGTCAACGTCGTTCTCGTCGATTTCGTCGACCTCATCCTCGTCGATCTCGAGGTCCGTCATCGAGACGTTCTCCATCTCGAGCGACTCGATCTGGACGTCAGTCAACGTCAAGTCTTCCTCGTCGTTGACGTCGTTGTCGTCGACTGCGTCGTTCTCGTCATCGACGTCGTTATCGTTGACGTCGTTGTCGTCGACGCCGTCGTCATCGACAACGTCGTTCTCCTCGTCGTCAACGTCGTTTTCTTCGTCATCGACGTCGTTATCGTCGATCACCTCTTCTAGCTCGTCTTCGTCAACGTCCAGCTGATCGACGTTCAGCTCCTCGATCGTCGCGTTTTCGACTGTGACGTCGTCGAGATCGAGTGTTCCCACCTGTACGTTCTCTAACGTTGCGCTCGTGTCTCCGGCGTCGTCTTCGTCGGCTACTGCCGCACCGGCCAGTGCTGGCGCTGACAGTATCATGATGGCTGCAACGAAGACGGCACCGATTTGTCGTGGTCGTGAAACCATGCGGGAACGGCTACATCGATCACCAGGCTAAAACGACCCGACTGTTACACAATTGTGTCGAGAAAAACCACTGTTTAGAACGGCGACAACCCGCTAATGTGTGTTTCACGTATTGGTTCTCGAGACAGTTCTACAGCGGCCGGATAGACACCCCCGTTCCCACCCTCACGGGTTTTTCGCCTTCGCCTGCCACCTATCGGCCAGTGACATGACGAACGGAACGTTTACCGCCACGCTCACCAACACACAGCCGATGCGCGATTGCTTCGAGCTCCGAGAGACCGACGCTGGCGGGCGAATCGGCGAGTTACGGATACCGCGTGCCGACGTCACCGTCGAGACGCCCGCGCTCTTGCCGGTGATTAATCCCAACTTGGAGACGGTCTCCCCGCGACGGCTGGCCGACGAGTTCGGTGCCGAGATGCTCATCACCAACGCGTACATCATTCACAACACCGACAGTCTCCGCGAGCGAGCACTCGAGGTCGGCCTCCACGAGTTACTCGATTTCCCGGGTGCGATCATGACCGACTCGGGCTCGTTTCAGCTCTCGGAGTACGGCGAGATCACGGTCACGACCGAGGACATTCTCGCATTCCAACGCGAGATCGGCTCCGACGTCGGGACGCCGGTCGACCTGCCGACGCCGCCCGACGTCTCCCGCGAGCGAGCCGAATCCGACCTCGAGACGACACAGGAACGACTCGAGGTCGCCGAGGCGGTCGACACCGGTGACATGCTGGTTAACGCGCCCGTCCAGGGATCGACCTACCCCGATGTACGCGAGAACGCCGCCCGACACGCCGACGCGACCGATCTCGACGTCTTCCCGGTCGGTGCGGTCGTCCCGTTGATGAACGACTATCGATACGCCGACGTCGTCGACGTCGTCGCCGCCGCGAAACGCGGCCTCGGAGCCGACGCGCCCGTCCACCTCTTCGGAGCCGGCCACCCGATGATGTTCGCGCTCGCGGTCGCGATGGGCTGTGACCTGTTCGATTCAGCGGCCTACGCGCTGTACGCCCGCGACGACCGGTATCTCACCGTCCGTGGCACCCGCCACCTCGACGACCTCGCGTATCTCCCCTGTTCCTGTCCGGTCTGTACCGAATGCACTCCCGAAGAACTCCGTGAACTCCCCGATGGTCGGCGCGAGGAGGAACTGGGTGCACACAACCTCCACGTCTCCTTCGAGGAGATCCGGCGGATCAAACAGGCCATCCGCGCAGGGGACTTACTCGAGCTCGTCGAACAGCGTGCTCGCGCCCATCCGGCAATGCTCGACGGCTATCGCGCCCTGCTCGACCACGCCGAGCAACTCGAGACCTCGGACCCGGTCTCGAAAGGGTCGTTCTTCTACACCTCACACGAGAGCGCGCGTCGACCCGAGGTCGTCCGCCACCACGACCGGCTCGCCCGACTGTCGGTTCCCGACTCGGTGTTTCTCACCGAGGGAGGCTCCTCGAGCACCGACGCCTACGACGACTCCTGGCGGGTCGTCCCGCCGTTTGGCCCGGTCCCGCCCGCGCTCTCGAAAAGCTACCCGCTCACCGCCGAACTGCCCGACCGGACCGACCGGAGCGCACGCGAGGCCGCCTCTCGCGGCGTAACCCGCCTCGTCGAGGCGAACCCGGAAACGGCGTTCAGGCTCGGCCACTACGGCTGGCCCGACGGCGTGCTCGCGGGGCTTCCCGACGACCTCGAGACGATAGATCTGACTAGCGATCGGTAGCCGAACTTCGACTCCCGGAACCGGAACGACGAAGGCACGAGCGTCCCCTTCCGTTCGTATGCTCGGGATGGGCTCGCTCGTGATCGGTCTCGTCATGCTGGTCGTCGTCGCCTCGTGGGTCGTCCGTCGGTTCCGTGGAGGGAACTCGAACGACGCCCCACGGAGTGGCGACGAGCTCGCCTCCTGGGAGCGCCACCGCGATGCCCAGGCCCGCGAGCCGCCCGTCGAGATCGGCGACGTGTGCGAGGCGGGCGTCGTCGACTTCTCGACGCACCACACCGGCGAGCGCCACGCCGTCTGCAAGGTCGAGGGCTTCGTCGTCTTCGTCGAGGACGTCCCCGACGACCTCGCGGTCGGCGACGTGTGCCGGTTCAAGATTCTCTCCTACAACCGCGGCCACACCTCCGCGACGGCGACGGCCCTCGAGACCTGACTGCCGGCTGCATCTCACCCCGCGTCCGTGGACCGCTTCTCACCCGGGTCGTCCGTTCCGCTGCCGTCCCGCGAGCGATCGCGGACGCCGAAAGCGATCGTCAGCGTGTCCGCGACCCAGACCGCCGCCATGAGCGCGAAGACGGTCGCGATGTCGACCCAGCCGGCGAGAAAGCCGCCCAGCAGCGGGCCGATCGCCTGGCCGGTCGAGTCCAGCCCGGAGTAGATTCCCGCCAGGGTCCCCTCGCGGCCCTCGGGTGCCAGTTCGTACTGGAGCGCCCCGAACGCCGGCCCGCCGAGGCCGGAGACGACGCCGCCGAGAAAGAGCAACGCCGGCGGGGCTGGACGCGTCTCGAAGACGAGCAGGCCAGCGATCACGACCGCCCAGCCGACCTTGCTCGCGATCAGCGGCGGCTTCCGGCCCACGCGGTCGGCGACCGTCCCCCCGATTGGGGTAAACAGCACCATCCCGAGCCCGAAACAACTCCAGGCCAGGCTCACGTAGCCCGGCCCGGCGTCGACGGTCCCCTCGAGCAGCGGTGCCAAAAGCGGGGCGAACGCCCCCGTTCCGAGCTGTGAGACGAGGACGCTGACCCCAGGCGCGACGATCGAGAGCGAGGCGAACGGACGCACGCGAGACGCGTCGGGGATCGCGCGCTCGAGGGCAGCCTCGAGGCGACCTCGGGCGGAACGCTCACCCGTTCGGGCCCGGTTCGTCGGCTCTCCTTCGCTGCACTCCCGGGTGCTCGTCCGGTCCCGTCGCTCGATCGGCCGGAGGAAGGCAACGAGCGCGAGCGCGCTACAGAGCGTCGCCGCCCCGAGGACGGCAAACGGCGCGGCGTGGCCGCCGACGAACGCGATCGCGCCGCCAACGGCGGGGCCGACCGCGAGCCCGAGCATCCCCGCAGTGCGGTAGGCGCCCATCGCCTGTCCGCGTTCCTCGCCGGGGACGGTGTCGCCGATGTACGCCGTCGTCGCGGGTCCCTTCGCGGCCATTCCTAGGCCGTCGAGTGCCCGGAGCAGGAGGATCGACAGCGGCGACCACGCGAGCGCCAGCGCGATCACGGCAGCGCCGTTGAGCACCGCGCCGCCGACGATCAGCCGCCGCCGACCGATCCGGTCCGCCAGGTAGCCCGCGGGAAGCGACCCCAGCGCCCGCACCGCCGCGGGTGCCGCGAAGATCGCCCCGACCACCACCGGCCCGGCACCGAGGTCGTCGGCGTAGGTCGGCAACAGCGGCAGGACGATCGAGATCGACATCGTCCCGAAGAGGTTCGCGCTCGCGAGCAATGCGAGGTCGCGATCCTCGAGCTGGCCGATCGAGGCGTACTGGTCACAGACCGCGCGGGCGAACGTCGCCGCGGCGGTCCGAGCCGCTCCTGTCAAACTTCTTTCATCTGTTTGCATCGTATAGCTGTCGCTGTTCGCGTCGGTTCGCCCCGCCGAGGTCGTGTACGACGGTCGACGCCGGCACGAACCCGGCACGGAGGCGTCGCTACGGCTTGTGACCGAACGACCTCGAGAACGCGAACACGTGTGGGATCGACCGCCGGCAGGTGCGACGACGGTCGCCGACGAGTGCGAAGGTCGACAACCAGCGGGCGCGACGGTCGACTGCGTGCAGTCGGCTCGAGGCGTCCGGACGGATCGTCTTCGAGCCCGACGCCGGCCGACCGCGAACGTACCCTCCCCCGTGTGTGGCGTTCGGCAGTTCACGGACGGGGGAGCGCTACCCGGGCTGTTCGACAGCAGGAGACGGAACAGTGCCGAGTAGCCAACTGCAGACAGTCCCCGGAGCGACGGCGGACCCGTCAGAAGCGAGTGTTGGTGGTCATTCTGACCGTGCGATCGATGTCAACAGGAGAATACGTGAACGTTTCGATCAGTCCGATCGCTCACGGACGACCAGTTCGATCGGCTCCGACGGCGACAGCGTCGTCGATAGCCCAAGGTCGACCGTCCTGGACTGGTCGGGTGCCAGCTCGAAGCGGTACCGGCGGGCGATCGTCGCGACGGCCAGCCGGAGGGTGAGCGTCGCCAGCCGGCGGCCGATACAGGAGCGCGGGCCGACGCCGAAGGGGACGTACGCGAACTCCTCGGCCGGGACGTCCTCGTCGGCCCACCGTTCCGGACGGAACTGCTCGGGTTCGTCCCACCAGCGCTCGTCGCGGTGGAGCGTGTAGACGGGCAACAACAGCTCCGTGCCGGCCGGCACCTCATAGCCCCGGATCGTGACGTCCGCGTTCGGCTCGCGCCAGAGTTCGAACACCGGCGGGTAGAGCCGGAGCGTCTCGTCGACGACTGACGCGACGTAGGAGTCCGGCCCCGGCGATGAAAGCGAGGGCTCGCCCTCGAGGTCGTCGACTTCGCTCGCCAGTCTCTCGGCGACCTCGGGCGTCCGGGCGAGCGAGAACCACGCGAACTCGAGGGCGGTCGCCGTCGGCCCGTGGCCGGCGAAAAGAAGCGTGAACAGCTGGTCTTTCAGCTCCTGGTCGGAGAGCTCTCCCTCGTCGGCCGCGTCGACGAGGGCCCCGAGCACGTCGAAACCCGCCGATTCGGTCTCGCCGTCCCCCTCGCGTCGGTCGGCGATAGCCCGCTCGAGCGTCCCGTCGAACCGGTCGACGGCGGCGTCGAACCGGCGGTTCGTCCGCGTGGGCACCCAGTCGGGGACGAACAGCGCGGGCATCTCGAAGCGATCCGCCATCGCCGCGACGAGTTCGTTCGTGGCCGCCGACAGCGGTTCGTACCCGTCGCCGAACAGCGTCGCGCCGAAGATCGAGGCGGTCAGCGTTCGCATCTCCGCGCCGACGTCGATCCGCTGGCCGTCCTCCCAGCGGTCGACGTGACGGCGGGTCTCGGCGACGATCTCGTCGGCGAAACTCGAGACCCGCCGTGCGTCGAAGGCGGGCTCGAGACTCGACCGGATGCGACGCCACTGCTCACCTTCGGCCGAGATCACCGCCGTCTCCGCCACGTCGGCAAGCGCCTCGCTCAACACGTCCGCCTTCCGGAATCGGTCGCTCTCGCTCAACAGCACTCGTTCGAACGCCGCCGGGTGGGTCACGAGGTAGGGCTCCCGCCGGAGTATCCGCATCCGGACGACGTCGCCCTCGCTCGCGGCCCGTTCGGTGACCCCCCACGGATCGCGGGCCATCCCGAGCGCGTTTCCCACGACTGGCAACCCCTCGACGGCCGGAACGTCTGATTCGCTCATACATCCAGGTCGATCGCGTCCCTCGAAGCCGATTGTCGCGAACAGGCTAGGACATTTATGAGTGCCGTCTGTACGAACGGACGATGAAGTCCGTCCGGCTCGTCGTCGAGTACGACGCGGAGACGATGCACCCAGCTCACGAACTGGTGTGTGAATCGCCCCGGATCGAGCGGGAGTACCTGCTCGAGGGACGCGCCGACGACGGCGTCGAGACGATCCTGAGCTACGTCGAGGGCGACCTCGAGCCCTACGAACGGACACTCGAGGCGACGTCCGGACTCCTCGAGTACGACCTCCGGCCGACGGGCGACGGCGGCTTCTTCGTCTACGCACGCTCGGAACTCGGCGACAGCGGCCGCTCGCTCGAGCGCGCGTTCGATCAGGAGACGATCGTCGTCGTGCCGCCGATCGAGTTCCGACCCGACCGGACGATGCGACTGACGCTCATCGGCCACCCCGAAGACCTGCAGGCGACGATCGACAACTTTCCCCCGGGGATCGATGCGACCGTCAGCTGGATCGGCGACCACGCCCAGGCCGTCGAGGGACGCCTGACCGACCGTCAGCGCGAAGCGCTCCAGGTCGCCTGGGACCGGGGCTACTACGACGTGCCCCGGGAGGGAGACCTCGAGACGGTCGCCGAGGAACTCGGGATTACGACGGCGACGGCCTCGACGCTGCTCCGACGGGCGGAGGCGCGGCTGGTCGAGGACGCGCTGGAGTGGAACCGGCAGGGATGACGCGACGTACCGGAGCCGTCGACGTCGTTACCGGGTGCCTTCGTCCGGATCGCTGTCCGACGTCAGACTCCAGTCGGTGTAGAACGTCAGTGCGACCGCAGTCGTCACCGCCGCGAGAAAGACGAGCGCCTCGGCGGCCAGCATCGTCGGCGCGAGCTCGAGACGGTGGCCGGAGAGACCACTCAGCCACCCGAAGAGCGACCAGCACGCAACCGTCGCGACGGCGAACGCGAAATACGACGACGGTCCCCGATCGCCGTACTGGTCGAGTCCGGCCGCAACGACGAGGAGACCGACCCCGGCAGCCGGTGAGACGAGGTCGACGCCGGTGACGAGCGAGACGTCTCGGGCGATCGACGACAACGGTGCGAACGCGAACGCGAGCGAGACCGCGATCGCGACGACGCGACCGAGCCGGGCGATCGAGTCGGCGGCCGCGTCGAGAGGCCCCGTCACGGCCGACGCACCTCGTACACTGCCTCGCCGATCCGGTGATAGACGACGTCGCCGGAGACGAGCGGCGTCGTCTCGATCCGCGACGGCCTCGAGGTGGGTGACGTCATCTCGGGCTCGACGGCGAACCGACGCTCGCCGTCCGTCGCGTCGAGCGCCAGTAGTCCGTCGGCCGTGGCGACGTAGACGGTGTCGTCGCCGACCGCAATGCCGGACTCGGCCGCGGTCTCGACGGTCCAGCGGTCGTCGCTTGCGAGGTCGACGCCGGTCACCGCCTCCTCCCACGGGTCGGTGACGTAGACGCGCTCCCCGTCGGGGCCGACCGCGAGACCACCCGCGGCGGGCACCCCCTCGAGCGTCGCCCGCCTCTCGCCGGTCGCCGCCTCGAGGACGACGACGCCCTCGTGGCCGGTGACGAGCGCCCGATCCTCGCAAGCGACGACCTGCGATCCGAGCGAGAGCGAGAACCCGTCGGGCGTTCCCGACCACACCGTCTCGCCCGTCTCGAGGTCGACCCCGGCGAGTTTTAGCTCGAGGTTTCGGTTCTCCCGTCTCCGCACGGCAACGATGACGTCCCCGGTCGCACCGGCGTCGTGCCACTGGCCGGGGGATCGCCAGCGTTCGGTTCCGGTCTCGGTCTCGAGTGCGATCACCCGGCGGTTCCCATCGAGGAAGCTGCTGAAACAGAGGAGGCTTCCAGCGAGCGTCGTCGCGTGGATGCTCCCGTCGGTGCGGTAGCGCCACCGGAGACGGCGGGTCTCGAGGTCGACGGCGTTCACGTAGACGCTCCGGGAGGGAAGAAACGCCGTCGCGTCGCGAACGCGCGGGCTCGCGTCGAGCGACCACCGGCGATCCGCGGGGGCGAAGCGCCACTGCTGGTCACCAGACGCCGTGTCGATCGCGACCAGACGACGGTCGCCGGGGACGAGCAGCGTCTCGTCCCACTGTGCGAACCCGGAGAAGCCGCCCGAATCAGTCGTGTCGATCCGTCGTTCCCAGCCGATCTCGCCGTCGGTCCGGGGACCTGGATCGGTCGTCGAGGCCGTGTTACCGCCGTCCCGTTCGGGGTGGTGCCATCCCGGTGACCGCGTCGCCGGCTCGCGGTCGGGCTGGGCGCCGATCCGACGGACCGCGACGCTGCCGACGAGCGCGGCGGCGGCCGTCCCGAGAAGGCGGCGTCTGTCGATGGAGGGCATCGTTCGACGATGTCGGGTACGATGACATGTGTGTTTCGCTACCGACGGCGACCGCGTCGTGCCGATCGGCCGCCTCGAGTCACACCGACAGCCTCTTTCGCGCGCCACCATCCAGTTCCAGTATGACCGACTACTTCGAGATCCACGAGCGCGACGGGGCCGCCCGCCTGGGTGAGCTCCGGCTCGAAACGTCCGTCCGGACGCCCGCGCTCGTCGACGACGTCCTCGCAGACGCCGGCTCGCTGTGGGCGAGCGACCGCGAGGTGCCCGACGGCGACGACGCCCGCCTCACGGTGTTGCCACACCGGGCGTTCCCGGGCGGGACCGCCGCGGAGGTTCAGGAATCGTTCGCCGTCGACCACCCCGACGTCGAGTACCCGAGCGCCGCGGTCGTCTCGAGCGAGAGTGCGACGGACCACGGCACGGACGCCTACGTCCTCTCGGACGTCCAATCGATCGTCGGCCACGGCGCGGCGCTCGTCGAGGCCGTCGTCGACGCCCGCGAGGCAGTTCCCGAGGACACCGCAGTGATCTTCTCCGGCGTCGCCACACCCCGAAACGTCGCCACCCTCGCATACGCTGGCGTCGACTGTTTCGACGCCTCGAGAGCGATCGTAAACGGTACGCAGGGGACGTACCTCACGACCGAGAACGAGTACTTCCTCGAGGATCTCGAGGAACTGCCCTGTTCGTGTCCGGCCTGTCGAACGCCTCGTGAGGAGTTTACCCGGGAGGACTGCGTCGAACACAACCGCAACGCGCTCGCAGCCGAACTTGCCGTCGTCCGCCAGCGCATTCGAGAGGGGCGGCTGCGCGATTACGTGGAGGGCCAGGCCCGCCACGACCAGTGGCTCACCGCGACGATGCGCGAACTCGACGATCAGTGGGGCTACCTCGAGGAACGGACGCCGATCCTCAGAGAGGCCGAGATCACCGCAGCGACCGAGGACACGCTCCGTCGGGTGGAAATCCAGCGCTACGCCGACCGGGTGACCACGCGCTATCGCAACCGGTTTTCGAACCCACTCGTGCTCGTCCCCTGCTCCGCTCGAAAGCCCTACAGCGACTCCCAGAGTCACAAGCAGTTTCACGACGCCGTCCAGTGGCGCGCTCACCTCGTCTCGATGACCAGCCCGATCGGCGTCGTTCCCCAAGAACTCGAGACCACCTACCCCGCCCAGCACTACGACACCGTCGTCACGGGCCGGTGGTCGGAAGACGAGATCGAGTTCGTGAGCGAAGTCCTCCGGCGATACCTCGAGCGCAACTCCTATCCCGACATCGTCGCCCACGTCCCCGACGAGGGCTACCGCGACATCGTAGAGCGGGTCGAGGACGAACTCGACCTCGAGATCACCTACACCGTCGACGCAGGCGCACACCCGACCGACGACGCCTCGCTCGCGAACCTCCGAGAAGCACTGTCGGGCGAGCTCAAATACTCGAAACGCGAACGCGAGCACAACACTGTCCGGGCCATCGCGGACTACCTGCTCGGCGACGGCGCGGGCGACGACCTCTTCGAAGACATCAAAACGACCAGTCGCTATCCGAAGATCCAGGTCCGCGACCGTGCGAACACCCAGCTCGCGACGATGGTCGCCCGCTACGGGACGCTGTCGTTCACGCTCGAGGGCGCGAAGCGATGGGTCGAGAGCGACGCACCCACCAAACGCGTCGAAATCGACGGCTTCGTCCCCCACGGCAGCGTCCTCGCGCCGGGCGTCGTCGACGCCGACGAGGAGATCCGGGTGGGTGACGAGGTCGTCGTCGAGGGTCCCAAGGCGTTCGCCGTCGGCCGCGCAGAGATGTTCGGCCGCGAGATGGTCGAGAGTTCACGCGGCGTCGCGTGTGAGATCCGCCACGTCGAAGAGACGTAACCCGGCCGAACTACTGCGTGTCCTTCTCGACGACGAGGTCCTCGAGGACGAGCACGTCGAGTCCCATCCCGTAGAAGTCCTTGAGCGCCTGGGTCGGCGTCCGGACGATCGGTTCGGCGTGGTCGTTGAACGAGGTGTTGAGCACGACCGCCACGCCGGTGATGTCGGCGAACTCGGAGATGAGCCGATGATAGCGGGGGTGCTGGTCTTCCCGGACCGTCTGGGGTCGCGTCGAGTCGTCGGCCGGGTGCAAGACGGCCGCGAGGTCGTCGGTCGTTTCAGGGTCGACGTCGTAGGCGTCGATCATGAACGGTGCCGGCTGTCCGTCGACGAGGTAGTCACTCGCCGCCTCCTCGAGCATCGAGGGGGCGAACGGCCGCCACTCCTCGCGGTGTTTGACGAACCGATTGACCCGGTCTCGAGATTCGGCGGTTCGAGGATCGGCGAGGATGCTCCTGGCTCCGAGCGCTCGTGGCCCCATCTCCATTCGTCCCTGAAACCAGCCGACGAGCTGACCGTCTGCGAGCCGTTCGGCGACGTATCGCTCGAGGTCGTCGGGCTCTGCGTACGCGATCTTGTTCGTCTCGAGGGTCGATCTGATCCCGTCGGTCTCGTAGGCGGGGCCGAAGTAGACCGTCGTCTGGCGGTCGACGTCCGCCGGACGCTGCGTTGCCCACCCCGCCCCGAGTGCGAGCCCTGCGTCGTGGGCGACGGGCTGGACGAAGACGTCGTCGACGAGCGGCGACTCCCGAACGCGCTTGTTCAGTTTGCAGTTGAGCGCGACGCCGCCTGCGAGCGCGACGTTCGCGGCCCCGAGCCGTTCGACGGCCGTCTCCACGATCTCGACGACCGTCTCCTCGAGCAGTTTCTGAGCCGTGTGTGCGAGGTCTTTCTCCCACTGGTCGAACTCGCCGGGCGTCTCCGTTCGCGGGCGACCGAAGGCGTCCTCGAGCAACGCGACGCCGTGGCCAGTTCCCCATCGCTTCGTCAGTTTGGTGACGTCGTAGTCGACGCCGGTGTCGATCAGGCTCCGCAAGACGCGTTCGATCTCGGGGTTGTCCTCGCCGTACGGTGCAAGCCCCATCACCTTCCCTTCGCCGTTGAACATCCGGTAGCCGAGATACTCCGTCACGATGGCAAAAAAGAGTCCGAGGCTGTTGGGGTGTTCGTACGTACGCACGCGCTCGAGTCGCTCGCTGTCGGCGTCCCAGATCACCGTCGAGTCGTACTCGCCTTTGGCGTCGACCGTGAGGACGACTCCCTCGTCGAATCCGGAGGGGTGAAACGCGCTCGCAGCGTGACAGCGGTGGTGGGCGATCGTTTCGATCGGTGGAACAGGTGTGGCGAACGACTCGAGGCGGGCTTCGACCTGGCGCGTCGGAACGAACCGACTCCGGACCTGGGCAACGAGCGTTTGCTCTAGCGCGGAGAGCTTTCGACCCAGCCCGGGTGCTCGAATCGCGTCGGTGAGATAGTGCGAAGCGATTTCACCCTGAAGCTGTGGATCGTACGGCAGCAGAATGTGCTCGAGGTCGGAAAGATCGAGGTCGCGATAATCGAGACACGCCCGAATCGCGTGCTCGGGGAAGGTCTCCGTCGCGTGTTTTTCGCGCGTGTATCGCTCTTCTTCGACGCCGAAGACGGGAGTGCCGTCTTCGAAGAGAACAGCACTCGGATCGTGCTGGCCGTAGAGACCGATTGCGGGTTTAAATGCAAGTCGATAGTCTGTCATGTCTCGTGAAGGTAACGCAACCTAGACCAAAATTGAGCGGAGACAAAATGACAGTGACGATTTGCTGATCCAGCAAATCGTCGCCTATTTGTTCGGATACATCGATTGTATCCTCGTGCAACAGGAGCGATCGTCGACCCCGTCCCAGGTCTTTCAGATCCTGGCGGACGACTACGCACGGCGAATCCTCGTCGCGGCGGACCAGGAACCGATGTCCGCGAAAGATCTCAGTGACGCGTGTGACGCGTCGCTGACGACGGTGTATCGGCGCGTCTCGATGCTCCAAGAACACGGCCTCATCGACGAACGCCGGTCGATCGGACCGGACGGCGCACACCGAAGCACGTTCGAGACCGCACTCGAGGAGCTGCACGTCGACCTCTCGGAGGGCGAACTGACGATGACACTGGAGACGCGTGACGAACTCGCAGACACCTTCACGTCGCTGTGGGATGCCCTTCGTGACGACCGATGATCGAGGCACCGTTTCTCATCGCGAAACTCATCACGTTCGCGTTGAGCCTCGCCGTCGCGTATCTGGCCTATCACGGCTACCGACGAAACGACCGCAAACCGATGCTGTACGTCGCTGCCGGGTTCGTGTTCATCGGAGCCGGAGCGATCTGTGAGGGGCTGCTCTATCTGGTCCTCGGAACCTCGATCGTCTCGGCCGGGCTCATCCAGGCAGCGATCGTCTCGAGCGGGATGATCCTCATTCTTCTCTCACTGACGAAGTGAGTGTGGCGACGCCATGAGGGGGGGGGGGAGGGGGAAACTCACGTCTCACAGGCTGAGCAGCCGGTTCGGCGGCGAACGACGAGCCAGATAATCCCGAGTGTCACCATGGTCACGATCGTCTGTCCGAGGGTGGCTCCCAGTCCACCTGCAGCGGCACCGCCTGTAACCGCGACTGTGCCAGCACCGACACAACAGAGACTCGCAAGTCCTGCGAGTCCCAACAGTGATCCCCGGGACGCCGTATCCGAATCCATTATCGGCGGGTATGACTACCGCTTGCATATAATTTGGGATGAGTTTGGAACGGATACTGTGACTGTCGTCGACCGAACGCCGGGTTCGGCCGATCGGCGGCCACAGTCGATGGAATCACTCTCCGAGCGTGATCGCCTCGTCGGCGGCGTTTCCCAGGGCGTCGGAGCGACCGTAGCTTCCGGGCGCGATCGCGACCGTCTCGACGCCGACGCGGCCGGCGTGCTCGAGTGCGGGTTTGAAGTCGGTGTCACGGGAGGCGATCACGAGCACGTCGAGCGTTCCGTCGGTCGCGAGGGCGGTGGCGTCGACGGCCAGTTTCACGTCGACGTCACCGCTGGTGACGACGACTTCGAAGCCGCGAGCTTCGGCCGCCTGGATCAGTCCCGGCGTGGCGTGTTCGTCGAGGTAGAGTCGAAGGATGCCGGTTCGGCCGAGGCCGGTCGCGACCTCCCGGAGGTCGTCGAGATCGACGTCGAACTCGTCGCGGAGGATGTTCGGCCCGTCGACGAACAGCCCGACGGTCGACGTCTCGTCGGGCTCGAGACGGGTACGAACGCGGTCGAACATACAGTGTCGTACCCGGAGTCCGGAGATAGGTGTGACGAAAATCGGTGGCTCGGTTGAGCTGCCACCATGTGTCGTCAGATAGACGGCTGACGCGTGTCGGCTACGGATCGCCCACGTTTATATAGAACCCCCTGGCAGGGAGGATATGGCCCAGACGGAGTCAGTCAGCGTGCAGGTCGTCAGGAAGGTTGCCGACTGCGAAGGTGTCGACCCGGCCGCGTTACAACCGCCGCTTCAAACAGTCATCGATACGGACGCACTCGACTCGTTGTTTCGGCTAGGCGACGAAACGACACACGCCGACGGGGTGGTCGAGTTCACGTACAAAGGGTATCCGGTGACCGTCGACAGTACCGGCAGGGTAGACGTCGCCCAGCCACGTGCGAGCAACGACTGTACGTCGGGCGAGACGACCGAGTGACTCCAGTGGAGGGCTGCCCGATCTGACCAGACCCGATCTGACACGCCGACATCGTTTTCCAGCGCGAATCCGTCTCTCGAGTATGGACGCTGCCAAACCGATCCGGATCGACGACGAGGCGGCACTCGAGTCATTTCTCGACGATCACGACGTGGCCCTCGTCGAACTGTACACGGAGGGGTGTCCGAAGTGTCAGGCGATGGAGCCGGTGCTCGGCAACGTCGCACGGGCGACCGACGTCGCCGTCGGCATGGTGAATCCACGGGACGACCCCGCCCTCGTCGATCGATTCGCCGTCCAGTCGGTCCCGTTGCTCGTCCTCTTCGAGGACGGCGACGAACGCGCCCGGAAGGCAGAAGGGTTTCAGGGTGTCGATGACGTGATCGCGTTTCTCGAGGAGCACGTTCCCAGCGCCGTCAACGAGAGCTGAGCGTGAGAGCGGACGAGAGAGAACGTCGAGTCGACCGTGGTCGGATCTGGCACCCTCACCGCCACCGCTAAGCGGTTCGCGCCTGTTGTTCCGGCAATGGCCGACGCTATCGACCTCGTCGAACGGTCGCTCGCGGACGACACCCGCGAGACATTCGATCAACGCGTCGACGACCAAGCGGTCGCTCTCGCCGAGGCGTTGCGGGCGGGTCGCCTCGACAGTCCCGGCTTCGGACTCGGGCTCGAGCTCGAGATTTACGCCGTCGATGCGGACGGTCGGCTCGCGAGAGTGCCCGACGACGTCTTCGAGACGGCCTGTGAGCGAGAGTTCGGACGCCACAACGCCGAGCTCAACACCGATCCGGATCCCTTCGACGACGCGGGAATCGTCGCCCAGGCCGAGCAGCTTCGTCGTCGGTACCGACGGGCCCAGGAGGCGGCCGGCGAGAACGGACTCGAGTTCGTCCTCGATGCCATGTGGACCGTTCCGCCCGCCGCAGGGACCGACGCGTACCTGTCGGACGTCCGCGAACGCGACGGGTACACCGTCGCCGAGAACATGACGCCGTCGCCGCGCTACCGGGCGATCGACAACGACGTGATCGCACACGCCGGCGGGACGGTGACGCTGTCGGTGCCCGGCGTCGACCGGGAGTTTCCTTCGATGCTGTTCGAGTCGCTGACGAGTTCGATCCAGCCCCACGTTCAGGTCCCGGACGTCGGGACGTTTCCGCGGTACTACAACACCGCCATCCGGACGCTCGGTCCGGTGCTCGCGCTGGCGACGAACTCCCCGCTTTTACCCCCGGATCTGTACGACGTCGACGACCCGTTCGCGTTGCTCGAGAAGACGTACCACGAACTCCGAATTCCCGTCTTCGAGCAGTCGATCGACGACGCCTGGGAGAAAGTACGGTTTCCCGACGGTCTCGAGCGGACGGTCGACGCGCTGGAGTACCTCGTCGACGACCCGACGTGTGCGCCCTTCCTCAAAGAGTGGCTCTCCGACGGGGAGCGGGAGACGTTCGGCGAGCGGTTCTGGGAACTGGATCACAAACGAGGCACCTACTGGCGGTGGCTCCGTGCCGTCCTCGGCGGACAGCCGATCGGCGAGGGAGACGCGTGGTCGATGCGGATCGAGTACCGGCCGTTACCCACTCAGCCGACGATCGTCGACAACGTCGGCGTCCAGTGTCTGGTCGCCGGTCTCGTCCGCGGCCTCGTCGACGCCGACCACCCGCTCGCTACCCTCGAGGCCGACGCTGCCGAGCGCTGTTTCTACGACGTCGTCACGGACGGCCTCGAGGCAGACCTCGCGTGGATCACCGCAGACGGCACGTGGACGAGCGATCCCGACACCATCTACGAGGAGCTGTTCGACTACGCCCGCCGGGGACTGCGGGCGGCGGGGGCCTCTCCCGAGACGATCGCGGCGTATCTCGAGCCGATCGAACAGCGCTGGCACGAGGAGACGACCCCGAGTGCCTGGAAGCTCGAACTCGTCCGGAGCCGCCTCGAGCGCGGCGAGAGCTTCGCCGAGGCCGTCCGCGGAATGCAAGCCGAGTACAGAACGCGGGCGGGTACCGGGGAACCGTTCGTACGATGGCCCGAGGGTCGGTGACAGCTTTACACCCGGTCATGATTCGTTCAACAGTCGGCTGCCGGGAGTGGCCTCGATACGGGTTCAGTCGGCCGTTCAGTCCACGCAACCGTTGACTGGACCATGACTGGTGTATTGCCGGTGACGAAAAGACATTACTTCTCGGAGGCTGTCGATCCGAGTATGCCGCTCCAGACGCCGCCGCTACGTGGGTTACACGCCGAGCGCGGAGCGAAGTTCACCGAGTTCGGCGGCTGGGACATGCCAGTCGAGTTCGATTCGATCCGCGAGGAACACGCGGCCGTCCGCGATGACGCCGGTATCTTCGACGTCTCGCACATGGGCGAGATCCACGTCACCGGCCCGGACGCGACGGAGCTGGTCCAGGGGCTCACGACGAACGACGTCACCGACCTCGGAGTCGGAGACGCCCAGTACGCGGCGATGACCGACGAGGACGGCATCATCATCGACGACACCATCGTCTATCGGCTCCCCGGCGAGCGCGAGACGCCACCCGGATCTCGCGACGACGACACCGGCGACGGCGAACCGACCTACCTGTTCATCCCCAACGCTGGCACCGACGAGGAAACCCACGAGCGGTGGGTCGAGTACCGCACCGACCACGACCTCGAGGCGACGGTCGACAACCGGACCGACGAGTACGCGATGTTCGCAGTGCAAGGGCCGAACGCCGTCGACCTCGTCGACTCGGCCGCCGAGGAACCGGTTGCAGACCTCGATCGGTTCTCGGGGACCGAAGCCACGCTCGCAGGCGTCGAGTGCTGGCTCTCCCGAACGGGATACACCGGCGAAGACGGTTTCGAGGCCGTCGTTCCGTGGAACGAAGCGGAGACGGTCTGGTCGGCGTTCGACTGCCAGCCGTGTGGCCTCGGCGCGCGAGACACGCTCCGGATCGAGGCCGGGCTGTTACTCGCCGGCCAGGAGTTCGACCCCGAGTCGAACCCCCGGACGCCCTACGAAGCCGGCATCGACTTCGCCGTGGCCCTCGAGGCCGAGTTCGTCGGCCGGGACGCGCTGGCGCGGATCGCCGAAACGGGCGTCGAGGAAGAACTCGTCGGCTTCCGGCTCATCGACCGCGGCGTCCCCCGCAACGGCTACGACATCACGAACACCGACGGCCGCGTGATCGGCACCGTCACGAGCGGGACGATGAGCCCGACTCTCGGGGATCCGGTCGGGCTGGGCTACGTTCCGACGGAGTACGCCGAACCCGGCACGACCCTGCAGATCGTCGTCCGCGGTCAGTCGAAGAAAGCACGCGTCGAACCCATCCCCTTTATCGACACATGAGTTTCGAGACACCCGACGACAGACGGTATCTGGAATCGCACGAGTGGGCACACGAACGAGACGGCGTCGTCCGCGTGGGTATCAGCGACTTCGCCCAGGACGAACTCGGCGACGTCGTCTTCGTCGAACTCCCCGACGAGGGCGAGTCGGTCACGCAGGAAGACGCCTTCGGCGTCGTCGAGTCGATCAAGGCCGTCTCCGATCTCTACGCGCCGGTAAGCGGCGAGGTCGTCGCGGTCAACGAGGCGGTGTTCGACGCCCCCGAACTCGTCAACGACGAGCCCTACGGCGAGGGCTGGATGCTCGAGATCGAGCCGGCCGACGGGGACGAACTCGAGGAGCTGTTGACCGCCACCGAGTACGAGGACCAGATCGCATAAGGCGAAGAGTGGTACCAGCGCTTCTCGTTACCGTTCCAGCGACCAGAGATCGGTCGCCAGTTTCGCCATCTTAGTCGTCCGATCGTCGATGTCGTCCATCGTCCACGAGTCGTACTCGGCGGCGATCGCCCGGGTCATCGCGAACCGGGACGTCTCGTAGACCGCTTTCTTCGCGTCGAACGGATTCGCTCCCGCCTCGACGTTCTTGTCCGTCTCGAGCAGGGTGAGGTTGCCGAGTACGTCCCGTCGCTCCTCGAAGATTGCCTCGGTCGTGTCCAGTTCCGCCGGCCAGGCGTTGTACTTCTCGGCGCTAAACGCCGCTCGAGGGGCCACGTGCTCGAGATCCGCCTCGGGGAACTCGTCCGCACTCACCCCGTCGAATCGTTTCTCCTCGAGTGCGTAGAGCATGTACCTCGTCTGGTCGTTGAGCTTCATCCGCTTGTTCTCGATTCCCGCCCGGACCTCCGGGTCGCTCGGAGCCTTCTCGAGAAGCCGTACTCGGATCGACTCGACGGGATCGTCGCTGTCGAAGGCAGTAGAGCAGACGTCGGCGTAGAGTCGGTCCAGCTCGCTCCCGGTCGCGTAGTTTGCGACCTTCCAGCGGACGAGAAACTTCTCCAGGACCTGCAACGCCTCGATCGCGCGGTTCGGACTCTCGAACTCGCGGAAGATCCGGAGCATGAGCGTTCTCGCCTGTCCGGATTTGAGCATCTCGAGGTGCTCGAGTTTCGTGTTGATTGCCCCGTTACCCGACTCGTCGTAGCTGTCGATCTCACAGTTGACGAGGTCGACGTAGCGTCTGGACTGTCTGGCGATGTCCCTGATGAACTCCTCGATGGTGAGACTCGACTCTGGAACGCGCTCGTCGAGGAACGTCTGGAAGACATCGTAAAGCTTGTAGTTCGAGACGCTGTCGTTGAGGTCCGGCTCTGGCGTCGACATCAGGTAGTGTCGGAAGAACATACTCGGCTTGCGAAGTGCCGGAACGACGGCGTCGACGATGCGTTGCCACTGCGTCTTGACCTCGTCGTAATCGACGTCGTCTCGCTGTGCCGCGAGGCTGAACAGGTAGTTTTTCATCAGGTCGACCGACGAGAGTTCCATTCCCCTGTCGTTCAGCGTCTCGAACAGGCGAAACGCCGACTGTTCCCCGTCGCACTCGATCGTGACGAGCGTCATCGACCGAAGCAGTCGCTTCCGGAGGAAATCGACCTCCTCGATATCGAGATCGTCTAGCTTGTCCGTGTAGAACTCGAACGCCTCCTGCAACAGGCCGTCCTCGGCCTCGTCCCACCGGCGTTCGAGCAACGACTCGTAGATGTCGTTGTCGAACCGGCTGAGGGTCAGCTTCTGGAAGTCGTCCCGGTCAACCTGCGACTCCCAGAGGTACATGTCGTCGATGTTCTCGGCCGACTCCTCCTTCCCCGCCGAGAGATACCGCTCGCGAATCACCATGAGCAGAATCGAAAGCGTCGTAAGCCGCTGCTGGCCGTCGACGACCTCGAGGACGTTGGGGTCGTTCAGTCCTCCCGAGCGTTCGATGACGACGAGCGAGCCGAGGAAGTGCGTGTCGTCCCCCTCCAGCGCAGTCAGATCCTTCCACAGCGCGTCCCACTGCTCTTCTTCCCAAGAATACTGGCGCTGGTAGTCGGGAACCTCGTACCGATAGTTCCGCCTGAAAACGCTCTCGACGGTGTCCTCGTTCGCAGAGAGGCCGATTCCGCTAGCCATGCCAGAAACTCACAAATGGCTGTAATTAGAACTTCCGATCGACGTGTTAGGAAGTCCAGGTAAACTCACCGGTAGAGACGACCGGTGTCGGTACGACGCCGTCCGAAGGCGACGGGCCCGAGATCGAACCGGCCGACGAGGACGAACTCGAGGTGCTGTTGACCGCGACGGGGTACGAAGACCAGATCACGTGAGAGGCTCGACAGAGGATCAGAAAAACGGCACCCAGACGGTCGTCGGCAGCACGGTCACGAGATAGAGGGCGACGACGAGCGCGGTTCCGAAGACGATTCCTGCGGCCGGCGGGTCGACGTGTGTCTCGCCGTGGGCGTAGAAGACTCGCTGGAAGAGTTCGCCGAACAGCGCGGACGCGATTCCGACCGCCGCGCCGACCAGCAGTGCGACCTCGAGCGAGCCGCTTCCGGCGAGGACGGCCGCATCGTTGTACGGAACCGGTGCGTCCTCGATCTCGTCGGGACCGAGCGCGACGGCAAGCGCCGCCGTACTCGCCGGCAGGGTGACGTGGTGGGTGACGGGAACGTTCTCGACGCCACAGTTCAGAAACAGCAGCGTCGCCGCGCTGATCCCGAACGCGAGGAAGGCGCTGCCGGTGACGACGGCGACGTACGCCCCGAGAATGCCGGCGACGAGCCCGGTCGTCGCCACGTGTCCCCACCTGTACTGGTGGGGGAGCCACGGTTCGACGACCAGTCGAGCACGGATCCTCGAGCGGACTCCGGACTCGTGTTCGATCCTCTCGGCCGTCGCCTGGCCGCCGTCCGGCGCGGGCTCGCGTCGTTCGCCCCGTTCGAACGGACTCATGTCGAGGACGTTTCCGCGAACCCTCCCGACGAGACTGTACCTCAGGATCAGCCGGTGAAACAGCGCCGAGAGGACGACGCCCATCGCGATCGGATCGTAGGGCATGCCAAGCGTTACAGAGAGTTCGGTGAGCCAGAATCCGAGGACGCCGAATGCGCCGCCAACCGCGAGGACGTCCGGCTTGGTGCCAAGCGCCCGGGTGACGTTTTTCGCTTCGTGATAGCGAAACCCCGTGTTCAGGTATCCCTGCCGCGCTGCATAGGCCGTGGCTGCGGCCCCGCCGCCGAAGCTCACCGCCGGCGAGAACGCGGGTCCGAACGCGACGTCGTCCGTGATCGCGGTCGCACCCGGATCGACCAGCACTGCCGCTTCGCCGACGATCACGAGAAAGCCGGTGAAAATAAACGCCGGCAGCGCACCGATAGCCGCCCCGAACGCGCCGCCGCCGAAGGCGGCAATAAGCGACTCCAACGAGAACAGCGCCTCGAGAAGGTCCTCGATCATCACCGACCATCCCCGTCGAGTTCCGGACGAGAGACGGCGAAGCTAGCCCTCATCTGTGTTTGTGTATGACTTACCACACCGATAATAGTATTTTATGGCGAACGTGTGTCGAATGACCGTCTACCTATCCAATCCCGAACGGAAGACGGCGACACTGTTCGACGAACTCGAGAGTGAGATGTGACGAGCGACGCTGTCGAGGTCACGCTGTGACAGTCCGACCGTCAGTCACGAGCGTCAGGAAACGTCTCCCGTCCCTCGTCCGTGATCACGCTCTCGAGCAAGGAAACGGGCGTCGCGTCGTAGGCGGGGTTTTCCACGTCGAAGCCCTCGGCGGGTTCGGGCAACACCTCGCTGCCGGGGCGGAACTCGTTTTCGAAGATGAAGCCCTCGGTGACGAGCTTCGAGGACGAGCCGAGTACGGTGACGGGAACCTCGAGGTGATTCGCCGCGGTCGCAAGCTGGAAGGTGCCGACGCGGTTGTACAGCGTCTCCTCGACGATGCAGTCCATGCCGACGACGACCCGGTCGCACTCTTCGAGGTAGTGGCCGCCGGCGCTGTCGGTGATCAACGTGGCCTCGACGCCGGTCATCGACGCGAGTGCGCGGGCGGTCTTGCGGCCGATGTACCGCGGCCGGGCCTCCGTGACGTAGACGTCGAACGTCTTGCCCGCGTCGGTCGCGTACTCGAGGGCCTCGAGGACCGTCGAGGAGTAGTCGTGAGTCAGCAGCGTCGCGCCGTCGTCGAGGACGTCGGCCGCGTTCTCGGCGGCCCGTCGCTTGCCGGACTCGATGCGGGCGACGACCTCGTCGATTCGTTCTGCGGTGCGTGCTTTCGCGTCGTCGACGTCGGCGTACTCGCCGTCTGCGACGGTGTCGACGACGTCCCGGACCGCGTTCTGCAGGGAGGCGTGAGAGGGGTTCGCCTGTCTAAGCACCGTGCCGTTTTGCTCGAGTGCGCGGACGTACTCCTCGACGGTGGCGTACTCCCGGTCGAGCAACTCCTCGAGCGCCCAGGTCGCCTTTACGGCGACCACCGAGGAGCTGTGAGTCTGCATTGCCTGAATCTCCTCGACTGTCTCGTCGATCATACCGGAGTTGACTCTCGTCTACACAAAAGACCTTCCGGGAAAATCGACTCGGGATCACGTCCCGGAACACTTCGTCGACGCGTGTGCGTCTCGAGTACCGACCGGTTCGAAATAATTACTGTCGTTCGCCGCGATACCTGGCGTATGGATACGGCAACGATTAGACGGTCCGGATACGTCTGGCTGATCGTGAGCGGACTGCTCGCTCTCCTCTCGCCCCGCCGTGCGGTCTCGTTCGACGCCAGACTCTGGAACTGTGGCCTCGAGAACGTCGGCGACCTCGAGCCAAAGCCCTGGCTGGTCAGGTCGACTCGCGCCGTCGGCGTCGGCCTGATCGCGACCGGCGTCGTCGGATACGTCCTCGAAGGGCGTGCTGGCAGAGAACGGGCCGAGAGCGAAGAGATCGAGATCATCGACGAGACGACCACCGACGTCGATTGATACGACTGGACAACGGTGGACGTCGATGCTGTCGTCCGAGACAGTTACAAGTCGTCGTGGTCGCTCACGTCTGGCCCCCGAATCGGAACGAAACTGACGGGGCCACAGTCTAGGCGCTCGAGGCGTCCGTCCGTTTTCTTCGCGAGGACGAGTCGCTGCTCGGCGATCCCGATCGGCGCGAGGACGAGTCCACCCTCGCGAATCTGCTCACAGATTGGATCAGGAAACGCCCGGACGGCACAGGTCAGGTAGATCCTGTCGTAGGGGGCGTGTTCGGGCCAGCCTGCCCGGCCGTCGCCGACGCGGACGGAAATCTCGTCGTAGCCGAGTTCGGCGAACCGTTTCCGGGCGCGCTCGGCGAGGTCGCGGTCGTACTCGATGGTGTAGACGTGTTCCGGGCCGACGATCTCGGCCGTCACGGCGGCGTGATAGCCGCTGCCCGTGCCGACCTCGAGGACGTCGTCGCCGGGCTCGGGTGCGAGGTGGTCACACATCTCGGCGACGATGCTCGGTGCGCTGATCGTCGCGCCCTCCCCGAGCGGGATCGGTCGGTCGGCGTAGGACGCGTCTCGCCACGCCTCTGGGACGAACTCGTGTCTGGGAACGGCCCGGAGCGCGTCTTCGGTCGCTTCGAGTTCGGGGTCGACGTGCTCGACCAGCCGTTCGCGCGCCTCCGTGGGGTCTACGCTCACGCTCGAGCGTACGACGGCGAGGTGCAAACACCCGTCGGTGCGGTAGACACCCGCCACCGCTCGTTTATACTGTCGGTCATAGCGACGTGAACACGGCTGGTGACAGCACGGCCAGACACACGTTCAACGGCCGGATCACCCGGACACCAGCTCACCGGTCCATGACCGACAGTATTACTCTCGGGGTCCGTAGACGAGCCCATGGGACAGAACGGGATCGAACGACGCCTCCGCGAGGAGCGACTCGAGGACGGCGTTCTGTTTCCGGCCTACGAGGACTACTGCGTCGCGAACGTTCCGGAGACGGCGCTCGCGATGCTCTCGTCCGGGTTCGACCGGGCGCTTCCCGATCGGGTCCTCGAGGACGTCGCGACCGCCGTCGACCACGTCGTTCTCGTCGTGGTAGACGGGTTCGGCTACGAGGTGTGGCAGCGTGCGTACCGCGACCACGCGTTCCTCTCGCGACTCACCATCCGCGGGACGGTGACGCCGCTGACGTCGGTATACCCATCGGAGACGGCGTCGGCGCTGACGACGCTTTACACGGGGCGCGATCCGATCGAGCACGGACTGCTCGGCTGGTACCAGTACCTCGAGTCCGTCGGTCGCGACGTCGTGACGCTTCCGTTTACGACGCTTTCGGGCGAGGCGCTCGTAGACGTCGCTCCGGACGCGGACGCGAACGAGTTGTTCGCGGGGACGTCGCTGTACGAACGAGCGCGTGCGGCCGGAATCGACGTGTGGACGATCCAGCCGGCCGATTACGTCGGCTCCGGATACACGCGGGCGGCGACCGCCGGTGCCGAACGGGCGGGCTACGACGGAGCGAGCGAGTTCGCCCGCTCGATTCGACGAACGCTCGAGGCCGCCGCCGGGCCGACGCTCGTCCACGCCTACGAGCCGACGCTCGACGAACTCGCCCACGCCGGTGGGACCGACACTCGACGCTACCGGACGGCCCTCGGTGAGATCGCGGACGCGCTCGAGCGTGAACTGCTCCAGGAGCTCGCCCCGGCCGTCGCCGAACGAACCGTACTGATCGTGACGGCCGACCACGGAATCGTCGACACCGTCCCCGAAGAGAACGTCGACCCGACCGCGTGGGACGACTGGGACCGACTTCAGGAGACGTTTCGACGCGACGCCGACGGCGAGCCCCGGCTCCCGACGGGCAGCCCGCGAAACGTTCACGTCCACGTCCGGCCGGACCGGCTCGCGGACGCCCGGGAAATCCTCGAGCGAAACCTCGACGGGCTGGTGTTCGACCGGCGGGAGGCACTCGAGCGGGACCTGTTCGGACTCGGCTCGCGGTCCGGGCTGTTCGACCAACGGTGTGGCGACCTGATCGCCGTTCACCGGAATCGCGGCGTCTGCTGGCGGGCCGGGGATCGCAAGCTGGTCGGGATGCACGGCGGGCTGACCCCGGCGGAGATGCTGGTGCCGTTTGCCACGGCTCGCCTCGATACGCTCCGGGGGTGATCACAGCGACGAGGCATCGACCCGGCCCTCGTTGGACGCCCGATAGGCATCCTCGCGATCGTGGCCCGACGACGCCGAAGATCTCGCCGCGTTCAACCGAGAACGTGCTGTCCTCTACGGCGACGAATCCGCCGTACTCATTGCGGAGGTTCTCGACTTCGATCATCGACTACGCCGACCCAGGGATCGATCTCAGCAAAAGTGAGCGATCCGTAGAATCACGAGCCGGAAACGGTCCGGACGTGTGCCACATACAAAGTTTGATTATTAATTGTGATGATATCCCACTCATGCAGTCCGAAACGACAATGTATACGCGCAGACGGTTCGGGGGACTCGTCGCGCTGGGTGCGGTGGCGCTGAGCGGCTGTATCGGCGACGACGACGAACCGGTAGAAGACGATGACGAGGAGGTAGACGACGAGGAGGTAGACGATGAGGTCGGCGTCGAGGACCAACCCGACGACGCCGCCGCGATGTTCGTGACGCCGGACGACGGCGACACGGTCGAGTCGCCGGTCGAGATCGAAGCCGAGGTCGAGGGGGTCGAACTCGCGCCGGCCGGCGAGGCCGTCGTGGGCGAGGGACACCTGCACGTGCTCGTCGACCAGGACTGTCTCGAGGACGGCGAGACCTTCCCCGGTCCGAGCGACGAGGCCGAAGAGGACGGCTTCTATCACTGGGGCGACGGCCAGTCCGAGGGAGAGATCGAACTCGAGCCCGGCGAGTACGACCTGTGTCTCCAGCTGGCCGACGGGCCACATCGCGCGTTCGGCGAGACCGACGAGATCACGATCACTGTCGAGGAGTGATACGGGTTGCTGTGCCGATGTCCCGGTGCAACCGCAGAACGGTCGCGGGTGCGCCGGGACAGGCGGACAACGGTCCGTATGAGAACGGCTCCCGGCACTGGAGGGTATCGAACCGAGCGTATAGGGTGACAGACGCCGAAGCTCCCGCTATGACACAGGTCCGGACCGTCCCTGCCTCACACGGGACCCGCCTCGAGGTCTCCCACGTCGTCGCCGAACCGCCGGCAGCCGCGTGGGACCTCCTCGTCGACACCCACCGCTGGCCCGACTGGGGCCCGACGATCACCGGCGTCGAGGCTACCGACCGGCGGATCCGGACCGGCACGACCGGCCGGATTCAGCTCGCCGCCGGCCCGTGGCTGCCGTTCGAGATCACCGACTGCGATCCCGAGGCCCGATCCTGGACGTGGAACGTCGCGTGCGTTCCCGCGACCTGCCACCGGGTCGAGACCCTGGGCGAGGAGCGCTGTCGGATCGTCTTCGAGCTCCCCACCGTCGCCGCGGGCTACGTCCCCGTCTGTCTGCGGGCCCTCGAGGCGCTCGCGGACTGTCTCGAGGAAGGTGTGTAACGAGTCAGGGCGGACGCTCCAGCGAGAATCGGTCGTCGGTCCGGGTGTACTGGCTCCCCGCCAGCCGCCCGATGGCGTCGACCTCGCCGACGTCGACCCGCCCGTCGGTCGTCACCGATTCGTCGAGGTGGACGTACCTGACGTCCCCGAGGACGAGCGTCGAGCCGCCGACGTCGATCAGCTCCCGGCGGGTACACTCGAGTGCCGCCGTCGCTCCGGCCACGCGCGGGACGTCGACGACGCTCGAGTCGGCTCGCTCGAGGTCGGCGTGGTCGAACTCGCTCTCGCCGGGAGGCAGCGTCGCGCTCGTCTCGTTCATCGCCTCCGCCAGTTCCTCGGTGACGAGGTTGAGGACGAACTCGCCGGTCGCACGGACGTTGCGCGGGGTGTCTTTCAGCCCGTCGGGGCCGTTGACGGGCGCGAACAGGACGACCGGTGGCTCGACCGACGCCACCGTAACGAAGCTGTACGGCGCGAGGTTGTCGACGCCGTCGGGGCTGTGAGAGCTCACCCAGCCGATCGGCCGGGGAACGATGAGACTCGAGAGCACGCGATACAGCGATCGCTCGCGGTCGTCGACGTCGATCGCGATCGCGTCGTCGGTCCCGGTCATCGGCTCGCCCCCGTCCCGTCGTCGTCGGGCCAGTCACCGGTGACCCGCATCCCGGTCGCCAGGTCCTCGGCCTCGAGGTCGGCCGCAATCGCGTCCCGGTCGCGTCGGTCGATCGTGACGTCCTCGCGGGCGAGGAAGACGACGAGATCGGTCAGGAGAATCGCCTGCTCGCGGAGGTCGCGGGGCTCGAGTTTCTCGAGCGTGTCCGCGGCCGTATGCCCCCAGCCGCGGCCGCGGTCATCCGACGTGCTCGTCACGTGATAGCCCGGGACGCCGTGGGCGACGAACGGCCAGTGGTCGCTGTGGGGGCTCTGTCGGGGCACCGTCTCGATCGGGTGGTCGTACCGGTCGGCGACCGTCTCGGCGGCGGCCTCGAGGTCGTCGAAGCCGTGGGTATAAAGCGACAGCGTCCGGTTCCCGACGACCCCGTCGTTGTTGACGACCGCCGCGATCGACGCGAGATCGACGGTCTCGGCGTGGTGGTGTGAGCCGACGAGGCCGACCTCCTCCGCGCCGTAGGCGACGAACTCGACGCGGGTCTCGAGGTCGTCCTCGCGGGCCGCGAGCGCGTTCGCGAGTTCGACGACCATGGCGGTGCCGGCGGCGTTGTCCAGTGCGCCCTCGGCGACGTCGTGGGCGTCGATGTGGCTCGTGACGAGTACTCGCTCGTTGGTGTCGGGGCCGAGTTCGGCGTGGACATTCTGGCTCTCTGCTGGCCCGATCTCGGCGTCGACGGCGACCGAGACGGGTTCGTCCTCGTAGCGACGACAGAGACGCGCACCGGTCTCGCTCGAGACGCCCACCGCCGGAATCTCGCCGATCGGGTGGTCGTCGGTGCCGACGCTGCCCGTCGGCGGCAGCTGTCCATCGACGTGATTTCGGTAGACGAAGCCGGCGGCCCCGTGCTCGACGGCGTGGTAGTACTTCTCCCGTCGGTGGAGATACCGATCGTAGTAGTCGGGGACGTCGCTGCGAACGACGACGATCGCCCCCTCGAGGTCGGCCGTCTCGAAGTCCGCGGGGAGGCCGTAGCCGAGATCGACGAGCGGTCCCGTGACCGTCTCGGCCGGGCTCCGTGGTAGGGCGATGCACTCGAGGCGGTCGTCGCCGGCGTCGATTTCGCTGTCGCCTCGCGTCCAGCCCTGGATCTCGACGGGCTCGAGGCGGGCGTTTCGCGCGCCGGCGTCGGCGAGGGCGTCGCGGGTCAGTTCCGCCGCCACACGCTCGCCCTCGCTGCCGGCCATACGGGTACCGACGTCGACGAGGTTTTCGAGGTGGCTCCAGCCGACGTCGCTCGTAAATACGTCACCGATCCAGGTGGCCATAGTCGTCCCTGTCGGTGGTAGCACCTAACCGTTCGGAAATCAGTGACGACGGAGACGCGTCTCGGCCGTCGAATGTGATATGAATGGTGGACCCCGCGATTGCCCGGCGTTCCGGTCGGGGGAATCCCGGTCGCGTTCTCCACCCCGCGACCCGTCGAGCGACAGGTGTCCGACGGTCCACTGCTCGCTTCCGCGCCTGATGGGCTGTCGCCGGTTAACCACGATGGGGTGTCCCTGCGGACGGCCACCGTGGACCGCTGTCCCCGACGGACGAGGCTTCCACGTTCGCTCCCGGGGCCCCGGCCGGTCTGACCGGACGCCCGCGGGCTTCGGTCCCCGCTAAAGGCCATAAGGCGGGTTGTGAGCAGGGCCTAGCTGCCCGACCTAGTCCAGTTTCTTCTAGTCGCCTCCCGCTTAAGGGCCTTTCGCCTTCGAAACCGGCACCCGGCGTGGGGGCGGACCGACATCAGAGCGGGGCGAAGCACCGTCTCCTCGGCCGGGAGGGAGTTTGCGAATTTATGACCGAGAGTATCGTACGCCCGCTATGGACCAGCGAGCGACAGTCGACGACGGCGAACGACGAACGCTGCAGGTACTTGCCGTCGTCGTCGGTGTCCTCGCCGTACTCGTCGTCTTACCGTATCTCACGTACGTCCTCGCGGCCGTCGTCCTCGCGTACGTCCTGTTCCCGCTCCAGCGGACGCTCGCACCCCGTCTCGGTCGGTCCGTCGCTGCACTCGTCGGACTCGTCGTCGCGACGATCGCGATCCTGGCTCCGATCACGGTCCTCGTAAGCGTCGCCGTCGAACAGGCACTCGAGCTCGCGGACGCACTCGCGGCCGGGGACGTCGACGTCGACGCCTTCGAGACACAGCTGGCCGAGTACGGCATCGACGTCGACGTCGAAGCGCTGTACTGGGCGCTCGAGGAGCCGATCGAGGCCGGCGCACGCGGACTCGCCGCCGATGCCCTGGGGATCGTCGGCGGACTGCCGGGCGTGTTGATCGGCGTGCTCGTGTTGTTGTTCGTGCTCTATTCGCTGTTGCGTGACGGCGACCGTCTCCTCGAGTGGACCACGTCGGTGATGCCGCTGCGCGAGGAGGTGCAAGCGGAACTGATCGACCGGCTCGACCGGCTCATGTACGCCTCGGTCGTCGCGAACGTCGCCGTCGCGGCCGTCCAGGCGATTCTGACGGTGATCGGGCTGGCGATCGTCGGAATTCCGGGCCTCGCGTTCTTTGGGATCCTCACGTTTTTGTTCGCGCTGTTGCCTCTCGTCGGCGCGTTCGCCGTCTGGGCACCGATCGCGATCTACCTGGCCGTCGTCGACCAGCTGCTCGCCGGCGCGTTCTTGCTCGTCTACGGGAGCCTGGTCAGCCTCTCCGATAACTTCCTCCGGCCGATTACCGTCGGTCGGGGCGCAGACCTCGACGCGGCGACCGTCATCGTCGGCATCTTCGGCGGCGTCGCCATCTTCGGCATCTTAGGCATCTTCTTCGGCCCCGTCATCCTCGGTGCGTCCAAGACGATCCTCGAAGTGTACGCGCGAGAACGGGACTCGACCCGCGAGCGCAGACACGAGCACGAGTACGAGCGTGAACGCGAACCCGGGACACTCGAGTCCGGGTCGCGTCCGGAGCCCGGACTCGTCGGCGTTCGACTGCGCGGCGGGGCGGAACGTCCATCGAGCGACACTCGAGAGGGGTGACCCGTCATCAGACGATCGGTTCGCTCTCGCCGTAGACCGCGATCACGACCGCCGCTGTGTACGTCCCCGACTCAGCGCGGGCCGTCTCGACGCGGATGCGGGGATCGCCAAGTTCCCACTCCCGAAGGTCGCTCCCGGCGGCGAGGCCCTCGAGGACGCGAGTCTCGACGTCGGCGGCGTCGATCTCGCCGGCGGCCTCGTAGAACAGTCCAGGGCCGTCCTCGACGGACTGCACCCAGCCGAGTGCCGCGCTGACGCTGCTCGGTCCCGCGGCCGTCGCCGCCGCCTCGACGACGGTCAGGCGGTTCCCGGCGGGGCCGAGGTCGGGCGCGGTGCCGACTGCCTCGACGTCGACGCCGGCGGGGATCACCGAGGAGACAGGGACGAGGTTGTAGTTCTCGATCCCCGCGTCGGCGAGTGCGGCGTCGTAGGCGGCCATCTCCGTCGGGGCCGTCGCCGCCCCCCAGACGACTCGAATCGTGCTCATGGCCGTCCGTCGGGGATCGGTGTCGTAAGGCCTTGCGATTCCGATGCCGGAGCCGGGCGCGACCGCCGGTTCGACAACCTTTAGCAGTCGCCGGACCCAAGCGAGGGCCATGAGTTCCGTCCCCGACCGCTCCGAGGTCGACCAGCAGTACAAGTGGGACCTCGAGAGCGTCTACGCGACCGACGACGACTGGGAGGCCGCCTCCGAAGAGGTCTCCGACCTGATCGAGGAGCTCGCCGCCTACGAAGGAACGGCGACCGAAGACGCCACGACCCTGCTCGAGGTGCTCGAACTGCGCGATTCGGTTATGCGAGAGGTCTCGACGGTCGCAGCTTACGCCCGGATGCGCCGCGACGAGGACACGACCAACCAGGAGGCCCAGGCGATGTTCGCACGCGCCCAGTCGCTCGTCACCGACGCCCAGTCTGCGGCGTCGTTTCTCGAGCCCGAACTCCAGTCGCTCTCCCGCGAGGAGTTCGACGAGTTCCGGACAGCCGAGCCCGACCTCGAGACCTACGACCACTACGTCGACGACGTCCTCCGGATGAAACCTCACACTCGCTCGAGCGAGGTCGAGGAACTGCTCGCGGACTTAAGCGAGGTGACGGGTGCGACGGGCGAGGTCTACACCATGCTTTCGAACGCCGACATGGCGTTTCCGACCGTCGAGGGCCCCGAGGGCGAGCCCGTCGAGATCACCCAGAGCAACGTCGTCACCCTCCTCAAGCGGCCCGACCGGGAGTTCCGCCAGCGCGTCTACGAGGGGTACTTCGACGAGTGGGCGTCGATGCGCAACACGGTCTCGACGACCTACGAGAAAAGCGTCACAGCCGACGTGAAACTGGCCCAAGCACGGAACTACGACACCGCCCGCGAGGCCGCCCTCGACGGCCCGAACGTGCCCGTCTCCGTCTACGACACCCTCGTCGAGACGGTCACCGACAACCTCGAGACGCTCCATCGCCACGCCGAACTCAAACGCGAGGCCCTCGAGGTCGACGAGCTCCGGATGTGGGACATCTACATGCCGCTGACCGGCGGCGAAGGCCCCGATGTCGAGTACAACGACGCCCGTGAGCACATCGTCGAGGCACTCGCCCCGCTCGGCGAGGCCTACCAGTCCCGCGTCGCCGAGGGACTCGACTCCCAGTGGGTCGACGTCTACGAGACCGACGGCAAGCAGTCCGGTGCCTACTCCGGCGGCACCTACGACACCCAGCCCTTTATCCTGATGAACTACCAGGACGACGTCTCCTCGATGTTCACGCTGGCTCACGAACTCGGCCACTCGATGCACTCCGAGCTGACGAAAGACGAACAGCCCTACGTCTACGCCGACTACGAGATCTTCGTCGCCGAGGTCGCGAGCACCGTCAACGAGGCCTTGCTCACCGAACACTTACTCGAGACCGTCGACGACGAGTCGTTCCGTCGTCACGTCCTGAACGAGTTCGTAGAGCGGGTGCGCTCGACGCTGTATCGCCAGACGCTGTTCGCCGAGTTCGAACACCGCGTCCACGAACTCGAGGAAGCGGGCGAGCCGCTGACTGCCGACCGCTTAGACCAACTCTACCGCGGGCTCAAAGACGCATACTACGAACCGGCCGTCCTCGACGACCGCATCGCCCGCGAGTGGATGCGGATCCCGCACTTCTATCGGGCCTTCTACGTCTACCAGTACGCCACCGGCATCTCGGCGGCGCTTGCCATCGTCGAGCGCATCCTCGAAGAGGGCGACGACGCCGCTGCCGACTACCGCGAGTTCCTCCGGCGCGGCTCCCGGGAGTACCCCCTCGAGCTCTTGCGGACCGCCGGCGTCGACATGAGCACGTCCGAGCCGATCGAACGCGCACTCGCGAGCTACGAGAGACGTCTCGAGGAGATGGCGTCGCTCACGTAGCGAGAACGGGGGAGGTTAGGCGGCGTACTCGACGGTCTCGACACGGACCGCCACCGACTCGCCGGTTCGGTCCTCGATCCGGTCTGCGACGTCGCTTGCGAACGCGTCGGAGTCGGCCTCGCCCTCTTCGGCGAGGACGATCGTCACCGTCCGCGGACCGGTAAACGGCGACAGATCCCCGTACTGAGTCTGGATCGAGACGGCACTGAGGTTCTCGTAGGCGGGGTCCTCGAGCGTCTCGTCCGTGGCACTCGCGACCGACCTGTCGACGGCGACCTGTTCGGCCGTGGCGACGCCGACCGAGAGCGTGAGTCCAACGACGACGATCGCGAGGATGCCGACGCTCACGAGCGACCGGTCGGTGGCTCGATTCCGGTCGGGACGCTCTTTCTGCCGGTAGCCGAACGACAGCAGGACGGCGAGGACGGCGAGGTTGATCAGGATCATCGTCACGACCAGCAAGGTCGCCGTCCCGATCGCGAGCGCCGGCTCGAGCCAGGCGATCGAGAGCCCGGTCGCAGCCGCCGTCGGGATCAACGCGGCGGCGATCATGACGCCGATGATCGAGGTCGGCCCCTTCGTCGTCAGCCCGATCCCGGCGGCTGCCCCGGCGGCCAGCCCGACGACCAGCGAGAGCGCGTTCGGAGCGAGCCGCACGCCGAACAGCTCGAGCGTGGACAGCTCGAGCGTGTCCGGGGTGAAGCCACCGAACCGGAACCCGAAACCGAGTACCGCCGCGGCCCCGACCGCGAGTCCGAGACCGTACAGCTGCATCCAGAGGCTGTCGACGATCATCTTCCGATCGCTCGTCACGAAACCGACGCTCGCGGTGAGCGCTGGCCCGATGATCGGCGCGATCACCATCGAGCCGACGACGATCGCTGGCGAGTCGAGCAACAACCCGGCGGTTGCGATCAGCGCGCTGCAGACCATCAACGCAACGTAGGACATCGTATCGCGGCTCAGGTCCCGCGCTTTGGTGCGTAACTCGACGCCAGTTAGGGGCTCGTACTCGCCCGCGTATCGCTCCTCGAGCAGCTCTGCGGTCTCGGTTACCGCCGTCTCGGTGCTCCCCACGATCGTGTACTCCCCCGTCTCTATCCCGCGCTCCTCGAGGGCATCGAGGACGTTCCCGACGGCGTTGCTCGGTACCGGAACCTCGAGTAACACCATCTCTCGATGGTCGCTCCTGTCCTCGAGCGAGAGCGTGACGAACGTCAGATCCGCGTCCGCGAGCACCTCGCGGGCCGCCTCGAGGTCGTCGCGGGCGACGGCGATCCGGAGGAGACGCACGGAACGTTCGAGAACGGGTATCGGGAAAAACCTCTGCCATGCGCTCGCCCGGGATTGTTCGGTGCCGGACGAAGGTTCGACGCTAGGGCAAGCGAACGACCGAGAGCCAGAACTCTTCGAGCGATCGGATCGCGTCGATGAACCCGTCGGGGTCGACGGGCTTTCTGAGGTAGGCGTTGGCACAGAGTTCGTACGACCTGACGACGTCGTCGTGTGCGTCCGAACTCGTCAGGACGATCACCGGAATCGTCTGAAGATTGGAATCGTTTCTGATCTCTTCGAGCACCTCCTCGCCGTTTTTTCGAGGGAGATTCAGATCGAGCAGAATAATCGCCGGACGCGGTGCGTCGACGTAGTCGCCGCGCTGGTGACAGAACTCGAGTGCGTCGACCCCATCCTCGACGACGTGTAAATTGTTCGCAATGCTCCCATCTTTGAACGCCTCCCGTGTGAGTCGGACGTCGCCGGGATTGTCTTCGACGAGAAGGATGTCAACCGGATCTGGCCCGTCTTGGCCGCTCATTGTGTTCACCTATCGCGGGGAGCGCAAATGAAAACGTCGTTCCCTCACCGGGCTCTGAGTCGACCCGGATCGTGCCGCCGTGACGTTCGACGATCCGCTGACAGAGCGCGAGGCCGATTCCCGTGCCGCTGGATTCGTGACGACTGTGTGCACGATGGAACAACTCGAAGACGCGATCCTGGTCGTCCGAATCGATCCCGATTCCCTCGTCGCGGACCGATACCGTCCACTCCGTGCCGTTCCGGGTTGCGGAGACGTGAATCCGTGGTGGATCGTCGCCGCTGTACTCGATGGCGTTTTCGAAGAGGTTCTGGAACAGCTGTCGGAGCTGGTTCGGGTCGCCGCTGACGCGTGGAAGCGACGCCGCCGTAATCGTCGCGTCGGTCTCGTCGATTTTGACCTGGAGGTCGTCGCGGACGTCCTCGAGGACGGCCTCCAGATCGACCGGCTCTAACGGATCGCCCTCCGTTTCCACCCGGGAGTACTCGAGCAGACCGTCGATCATCGACCGCATCCGGTCGGCCCCGTCGACGGCGAACGACAGGAACTCCGTGCCGTCCTCGTCGAGTTCGTCCTCGTAGCGTCGCTCGATGAGCTGGAGGTACGACGAGACCATCCGCAACGGCTCCTGTAAGTCGTGTGAGGCCGCGTACGCGAACTGCTCTAACCGCTCGTTCGACTCCTCGAGGTCGGCGACCAGCTGTTCGAGTTCCGTCTGGTACTGGTAGCGTTCGATCGTCTCCGCGAGTATGTTGGCGACGCTCTGGACGAACGTGACGTCCTGGTCGGTGAACGTTCGGCGGGCGGTGTCGTGCACGCCGAGGATCCCCCACGGTTCGTCGAACGGACCGACGACGATGCTGATGCCGCTTCGGACGTCGTGGCTCGTCAACAACTCGGGGCCGTCGAACCGCGTTTCCGTCTCGAGGTCCTCGACGACGATTGGACGGTCGTTTGCGAGCGTGTAGGCGGCCTGGGAATCCGCCTCGACGGCTGACACCGTCTCCTCTCCGACAAGACCGTCCGCCCAGCCGACGCCATGGCGAAGGAGGAGGTCGTCGCTTCCCGCCTCGAGGTCGAGCACTTTGCAGTGCTCGGCATCGAGGACGTCCGCCACCTGCCGGGTCGCGTCGTGCATGAGCTCGTCGAGATCGTCCGTTTCGAGCGCGAGCTGTCCGAGATCGGCGACGACCTGTTGCTGGCGGGCTCGCCGTCTCAAGTGTCGCTCGCGTTGCTTTCGACCGGAGACGTCGCGTCCGACCCCCGCAAGCACCGTCTCGCCCGCCGGGTTGTCGAGCGTCGAGGCGACGAACTCGTAAGGAACGTACTCGCCGTCTTTCGTGAACAGTTCCGCCTCGATCTGTATGTGTCCGGTTTCGAACCCCTCCGCGATCACGTCCTCGATCCGATCGCGTTCGTCCTCGTCGAAAAATCCCATGGCGCTCATCGACTCGATTTCTGCGTCCGTGTATCCCGTCACCTCGACGAGGCTCTCGTTCCAGCGCTGTAGCGTCCCGTCCGCCTCGAGCACGTAGAAGACGTCGGTCACGGCGTCGAGCACCTCGTCGGTGTACAGTTTGTAGCGTTCGAGGCGATCGACCGCGTCCTCTAGGGTCTCCTGTGTGTCGTGCAGCTCCCGGTTGCGCTGCTCGAGCTGGTGCGTTCTCGTCTTGGCTTTGCCGTCGTGGACGCCCACGGCAAAGCCCGCGGCGCTGCTTAGCGCCGTCAGGATCGGCACCGACGTCGCGGGATCCGAAACGCCGCCTTCGGGCTGGAGGTGATAGACGACGAGCACCGTCGTCATCGCGCCGAATCCGCCGAGACACCAGCTGGCGACGTCGGGATAGAACCGGTGGGCAACGCCGGAGCGCGACAGCCAGTAACCACTTCCTACGAGGATCCCGCCAGGAACGACGACCAGCAGGGTGACAACGAAAACGTTGCCGGCCGGTTCGCCCTGACTTAGCTGAGCGAAAGCGCGACCGACGGCAAGCATAATATACAGCCCGCCGAGAACGACGATGGTGCGTCTCGACCCGCCCGTGAGAGAAGCCGTTTCAACGAGTCCACTACCGCCTATCACGAGCGGGTCGATAATGTGCGTTACGTCTTATTATCTGGAGTCGAAGGTATGGGAAATAATAGTATTCTGGTTCAACGACCGACTCCCTCGACGTCTCTCACCCCGACCTCGAGGGAGTCGTTCGTGTATTCCGATCGCCGTCGACCCGACCCGACCCGATCCGACCCGATCCGCTCCCGACCTCGATTCTCAAGGCGTGACGACCGCCCGGCCCTCGATCTCGCCGTGCTCGAGCCGCTCGGCGACGGTGTTTATCTCCTCGAGATCGTACCGGTCGGTGTGTAACTCGACGTCGCCGCGTTCGACCAGCGCGACCAGTTCCTGGAGTTCGGTGTACTGACCCACGAGCGTTCCCCGGTAGGAGAACTCGCCGTCGACCAGCGCCTGGCAGGGTTCGTGGATGTGGCCGCCGTAGCCGATCACGTGGTGGTCGCCGCCGGCGGCGACGATCTCGGGTGCGTAGCCGGCCGTCTCGTCGGTGCCGACGAAGTCGAGCACCTGCTGGGCGCCCTCGTCGTCGGTGAGGTCGGCGATGACGTCGGGGAGGTCCTGCTCGCTCGAGTCGACGGTCTCGGTGACACCGAAGTTCTCGGCCAGTTCGAGGGCCTCGTCTTTGACGTCGACGGCGACGACGTCGGCGGCGCTCATCGCCTCGAGACACTGGATCCCGATGTGTCCGAGTCCACCGATGCCGATGGCGACGGCGGTGTCGCCGGGGTTCAGCTCGTCGACGGCCTTCTTGGCGGCGTGGTAGGCGGTGATGCCGGCGTCGGCGTGGGGGGCGATCTCGGTCGGGTCGACGCCATCGGGAAGCGGAATGACCGCCCGTTCGTTGGTCAGCAGGTACTCGGCGAAACCCCCGTCGGTGGTGAGCCCGTTGAAGGCCATGTTCTCGCAGTACATGTCCTCACCCAGCCGGCAGGGTCGACAGATACCACACGTTTGGACGGGGTGACAGATGACCGGGTCGCCCTCTTCGACGAGGGTGACTTCGTCGCCGATCTTGGCGACGATTCCCGCATTCTCGTGGCCCAGCGTCATCGGTAGCTCCTGTGGGGCGTAGTCGGTCCACATCCCCTCGATGATGTGGTTGTCCGTCTGGCACCAGCCCGCGCCCTCGACCTCGACGACGACGTCGTCGGACCGCTCGGCCGTCGGCCGGTCGACCTCGTCGATCGAGAGGGCGTCGCTCATGTCGTCGGTGTACTCGTGGAGTCTCGCGGCGTGCATGGGTCCACGTTGCGAGTCAACACACGGCAATAAAAATCCTCGCGCCCGGCAGGCCGTTCCCGCCGATTTCGCGGGGCGGTACGCCCGACCGGTCCCGATCAAGCCGTCGTTTCCTCGCGAGGCGACGGCGTCCTCGAGACGGCCACGAGTAACGTCGTATTGGTGGAATTGTACGGACTTGGCGAGGGTCACGCTCGCTGAGAGCCAGGGAAAGAGTGATGGACTATGGTGTGTATTCGCATGCCACAATGTACCACCAGAACGGCGAGGACGTGTTCGTCGTCGACGCACACGTCCACCTGTGGGATGCGACCGAAGAGAACATCACACACAACGGGGGCGAGGAGTTCATCCAGTGCTTCTATGACTACCACACAACGTTCACGCCGGAAGAGCGCGAGTGGGAGATGTCGGAGTATCGATACTATGGCCCCGATCGGATGGTCGAGGACCTCTTCGGCAACGCCGCCGCCGACATGGCCATCTTCCAGCCGACGTACCTCACCGATTTCTACGAGGAGGGGTTCAACACAACCGAACAAAACGCCGAACTCGCGACCGAGTATCCCGAGCGGTTCGTCCTCAACGGTACCTTCGATCCCCGGGACGGCGAGGAGGGCCTCGAGTACTTAGAGCAGCTCCACGACACCTACGACATCCCGGGCGTGAAACTGTACACCGCCGAGTGGCGAGACGACTCGAAGGGGTGGCGACTCGACGACGAGGAGGCCTTCGAGTTCTTAGAGAAGTGTGCCGAACTCGGCATCGAGAACATCCACCCGCACAAGGGGCCGACGATCCGGCCGCTGAACCGCGACGCCTTCGACGTGAAAGACGTCGACGATGCCGCGTCGTCGTTCCCCGAACTCAACTTTATCGTCGAACACGTCGGGCTTCCCAGGCTCGATGACTTCTGCTGGATCGCCGCCCAGGAGACCAACGTCTACGGCGGCCTCGCGGTCGCTGCGCCGTTCGCCCAGAATCGACCGGGCAAGTTCTCGGAGATCATGTCCGAACTGCTGTGGTGGCTCGGCGAGGACCGCCTGCTCTTTGGCTCGGACTACGCACTCTGGAACCCCGACTGGCTCGTCGAGGAAGTGATGGAGGCCGAACTCACCGCGGAACACCGCGCGGAGTACGGCGTCGAATGGGACGTGGAGACGAAAAAGAAGGTGATGGGCGAAAACGCCGCCGAACTGTACGACATCGACGTCGAGGAGAAGAAACGCCAGTTCCAAGAAGACGAAATCAGCACCGAGTTCGGACTCGAGGATCACTACGGCGAACCCGCGGCGGCCGACGACTGATGGCGGGACCGCGGCGAGACACGGTGCTCGAGGCCCTCGAGCCCGTAACGGACCCGGAGCTGGATCGCTCGATCGTCGAACTGGAGTACGTCGAGGAGATCGACGTCGACGGCGAGGCGGTGACGGTGACGATCACGCTCCCGACGGCGTGGTGTTCGCCGGCCTTTGCCTGGATGATGACCGTCGACGCCCGCGACGCACTCGAGGCGCTGCCGTCGGTCGAAACGGCGACGGTCGTCCTCGAAGATCACATGCACGAAACGGAGATCACCCGCGGCGTCAACGAGCGACGTTCCTTCGAAGAGACGTTTCCCGACGCCGACGGCGGCGTCGAGGCCGTCCGGGCGGAACTGGACCGCAAGGCCCGGATCGCCCGCCAGTACGACGCCGTCGAGGCGCTGCTCGAGGCCGGTCTCGAGCCGGCACAGGTCGTCGACCTCCGACTCGGTGACCTCGAGGGGATCGGCGACGGTGAGAAAGCGACGGTGTACCTCCACGACCGGGCCGTGGCAGTGACCGTCCCCGCAGCCCCGCTCGTGTCCTACCTCGAGAAAGCGCGCGAGACCGGCGTCGCCACGGACGCCGACGACGTGCTGTTCAGGACGCCCGAGGGAGAGGTCGTCGACCCCGGCGGGTTCGAGGTCGTCCACCGCCGGGGACGACTCGCGAAGGTGAACATGTCCGGTCAGGCCGGGATCTGTAGCGGCCTCCACGAAGCGAGACGTGGACGTCTCGAGGAATCCACCGGTGATTGAAAATCACCGACCGACGACCTCGACGTATCGCACCTCGACTTCGACGGATTCGTCAGTGTGCTGGTCGACCCGGTCGTGTATCCGTTCGGTGAGGTCGGGATACTGTTCGCCGGGTGGCCCACCGATCGTGACCACGACGCGCTCGGGACTCTGGAACGGGTAGTCGTCGCCGAGGGTGACCTGGAGGTCGATGAGCTGTAGCTCCTCGTCTTCCGCCTCGAGGAGGTCCTCGACGTCCTCGCGGGCGTCCTCCTCGAAGGTGCCGGCGAGATACGAGGTGTAGGTGATCCCGGCGAGAAACGCAGAGAGGATCAAGACGACGAGCGCGAGCGCGCCGATCTGTCGTCGAACCCGCCGCTGGGTCACGTCGAGGTCGAACAGGCTCTCGGGGCGATAGCCGGCGTACCACAGCGTGGCCAGCCCCGCGAGGTTGACCGAGAGCACGTTGACGAACACGAGTACCGTCGAGCCGATCGCGGCCGTCGGTTGGCCGAACGCGATCGCGATGCCCGCTGCTGCGGCGGGCGGGATGAGCGCCGCGGCGATCATGACGCCCACGAGCGCGACCGAGACGCCGGTCGAGATGCTCAGGATGCCGGCGACGCCAGCGCCCAGCGCGATCACGAGCGAGAGCAGATCCGGCGCGAGTCGCTCGGCGATCTCGTCGACGGCCGCGATGTTCATTCCGGGTGGGACGATGTTGCCCATCCTGACCAGCCACGCGAAGATGGCTGCGGAACCGATCGCGAGACAGACACCGAGTATCTGGTACTTCGCGCCGCGGTACAGCAGGTCCGGTTCGTCGAGCACCGTTCCGATGCCCGCCCCCAGTGCGGGACCGATCAGCGGCGCAATCACCATCGAGCCGACGACGACCGCCGGCGAGTCGAGCAACAGGCCGGCCGTGGCCACCAGCGCGCTGACGACCGTCAGCGTCACGTAGATGCCAAAGGTTGGCGTCAGGTCCTCGGCGTGTGTCTGCAGTTCCTGGCGCGAGATCCGATCCTCGCCGACGCTGCCCTCTGCGTACTCCTCGCGCAACGCCTCGAACTTCCGGGAGACGACCGTCTCGGCGTCGACGACGACCGTGTAGGAGTCCTCCCCGATTCCCTCGTCGTGGATCGCATCAAGCACCGACTCGACCGCCTGGGAGGGCAACGGAAAGTAGACGACCGCCGTGTACTCCCGGCCGCTCGTCTCGTCGGTGACGACGTAGTCGATGCCCTCGTCTTCGAGCACCTCGAGGATCGTCTCTCGTTTGCCCGTCGGAATCGTCAACTGTACGAGACGCACGGTCGAGGATGACGGAGGCGGGGGTCATAATTCCGGGGTTACGTGTGAGACGAGGTCGTCGACCGCTTGCCGCTCCGATCCGTCTCGCGGCCCTTATGCCGGCCGACGGCGTAGCCTCGGGCATGTTCGATACGCGCCCGGACCGCGAGGCGGAGGTCGTCCTCGTCGGCCGCTCGAACGTCGGCAAGTCGACGCTCATGCGGGAACTGACCGGTCACAGCTTCGACACCGGCGGGAAACCGGGCGTCACCCGCGAGCCGAATCACTACGACTGGACGGCCGAGGACTTCGTCATCACCGATCTGCCCGGCTTTGGCTTCATGAGCGGCGTCGAGGAGGGCCGTCGCGAACAGATCAAGACCGACATCGTCCACTACCTCGAGGCGTACGCCGAGAACGTCCTCGTCGCGATTCTCGTCGTCGACGGCAAGAGCGTGATCGACATCATCGACCGTCACTCCGGCCCCGAGGAAGTCCCCTACGACGTCGAGATGTTTCACTTCCTGCGAGACCTCGAGGTCCCCGTCGTCGTCGCGGTCAACAAGATGGACAAGGTCGACGACGAGGACGAGCGCCTGGACGAACTCTGTGAGCGACTCGGTCTCTACCCGCCGTGGCAACAGTGGCAAGACACCATCGCCCCCATCAGCGCCAAGCGTGGACAGATCGAACCCCTGACCGAGGCCGTACGAACGCACCTCCACGAGCAGAATCGGGACGATCTGTTCACGTTCTTCTAGCGTCTCTTCATCACACGACTCGGTTGTGCAACTCCTCGCCGGCCTCGAGTCGCTCGACGTTCTCGCGGACGAGCTCGCCGACATCGCGGTAGTAGTCTTTCGTGTAGGCCGCACAGTGAGGCGTGACGATCACTTCGTCTAGCTCCCACAGCGGCGAGGAATCGGGGAGTGGTTCGGTCTCGAAGACGTCCAGTGCCGCGCCCGCGATCGCGCCCGCCTCGAGGGCGTCGATCAACGCGGACTCGTCGACGACGTCGCCGCGACCGACGTTGACGACGTAGGCGTCCTCGCGCATCGCCTCGAAGACCTCGGCGTCGATCAGGTCGCGTGTCGTCTCAGAAAGCGGCAGCGTGACGACGACGAACGCGGCGTCGGCGACCGCCTCGAGCAACGCGTCGGTCGGGTAGACCTCCTCGAAGCCGGGGACGGGATCGCCGGAGCGACGGACGCCGGTCGTCCGGACGCCCAGCGAGCCGACGACCTCGGCGACGCCGCGTCCGAGCGTCCCGGTACCGACGACGCAGGCCGTCGTCCCGGGGAGCGTAAACGCCTCGTCCCATGCGGGGCGGTCCCAGGTCCGCTCGGTTTGATTCGTGACGTGGACGTGGAGCCGACGGGAAAAGGCAAGCAGGTAGCCTGCGACGGTCTCACCGACCGTCCGGCCGTGAATCCCCGTGCTGTTCGTGAGGACGGTGCCGTGTTCTTCGAACGCGTCGAACGGAAAGCGGTCGACGCCAGCCTGGATCGAGTGAACCCACTCGAGATCCCAGAATGCGTCGCGGTGCTCGAGGGTGACGACGGCGTCACAGTCGTCGATTCGGTCGTCGTCGATCACGCAGACGTCGACTGACAGGTCCGAAAGCTCTGTGACGAGCTGGTCGGGCGGAAAGACGGCTTCGACGGACTCGTGGACGCCCAGTCGCGACAGCTCGAGAGTCGGTGGCATACGCGTCGCTACGAACGAGTCGGGGTTCAATCTTCGGTCGAAGACGGGCGGCTCGGGTGAAAACCATCGTCACACGGGGCTCGGTGGGGGTAACTCTTCGTCATAGCCGCCCCACGTGGAAGTGAGACGCGAGGGGTTTTCGGTCTGTCGCTCGGGTACGACTCCGACGAGCGTGTCACAGTGATTAATGCCCCGCGTTCTATGGTTGCACCAGAACAAACAACCACCCTCTGTGGATAACACCATTCATGGGGGATTCTAGTGAGACGAGTCAACTGCCCCGCGCACGGTGGCGCGGGGCTTGTCAGTGTCAGTGAACTCCGCCTCTGCCGACCGTAGTTAGTCGGACGAGACAAATCCCCGGTTCGGCGTTGACGAGACGCGTCGCGTCTCGTTCGCACATCAGGTTTCGCAGAAACCTGAGGACGTCACCGTTCCTGACTTCAGGGCGAGTTGACTGTCGCCCGTCCGCCGAGACGACTGTAGGCCCCGACGGACAAACCGCCACCCAACATTCTTTGCACCCACGTAATCCGCATTCTGTGTTGCACCGCAGGATTCACACTCAAACTCCGCCTGTTGCACCCTATTCCCTTCGCTCGTATGCCCACACTCGGGACACCGACGACTCGTGTTCTTCGGACTGACAAGCTCGACACGAATCCCGTGGGCTTCAGCCTTGTACTCCACAAGGTCAACGAGTTGCCGGTGTGCCCACTGGTGGAACTCCTTGACAGGTGGCGCACGCTCTCGAATGTGCTTCAGGTTCTCGAAGGCGATGTATTCGCAGTCGTGTGTGCGTGCTTCTTCGAGAATCTGATTAGCGACCTGATGAAGTTGGTCACGGAGATACCGTGATTCTCTCCCACTCATCTGCTGGATCGTCCGATGGGCAGATTGTGTCCCAGTCTGCTGAAGGTTCCCACGGATCCGTTCGAACTCCCGGTGGCGGTGCCTGAGTTCTCTCCCCGATGCGAAGTACGCAGTGCTGGTGGTGGCGATGTTGACGATGCCGAGGTCAACGCCGAGAACTGTCCTGTCCTCGTCGTCATCCTGTTTTTCGACCTGCTTCTCGGGCTTCGGCTTGCGAAATCCGAGGTGGAGGTAGTAGTCACCACCACGTTTTGACAGCGTAGACTCCGTTACTTCCCACTCGTCATCGGTGAGGTATTCGTATTGATACCCGCCTTCTTCGTCGGGGAGGTTCAGGTCACACCGAATCCGCCCATCGACGGTGGAGAGCGATACAGACCCGTCATCAAACAGCGTCATCGTCCGGGTGTCGTATTTCACCGTGTTACTGGTAAACTCCGGTCGAGACGTTTTGTAGTGTTCGTCAAGGTCTTCGATTGCTTCGACACCATCGAGTGCGGCTGCGGCCTGATGGGTGGCGAGGATTGCGTGCTGGCTCCCGAGACGTGTTTCCTCCAACACCGTGTCGTAGGCGAGGTCCTGGAGGTAGGTTTTCCGCGTCTCACCAACGTCCCATCCGATGCGGCTACTGATGTTACAGGCAGTTTTCCACTCAGTGATGGTGGCGTCGAGCAAGTCCTGTTGCTCGTCGGTGAGGATGGGTCGGGTGATTGCGGTACGTCTCAGGTAGTCGTCTGCCACGAGTTTCAATAGATGATAGAGGTACTTAATGTTTCGTGGTATGTGGCGGCAAGTGTCGGCTTCAACCCCGCCCACGGTGTTGACGCAAATCGGAGATTTGCGAAAGCCGAAAACCGAAGGTTTTCGGAAGGGCGGGGAATCCGCCTTGGTTTTCTTTGAATTCTGTCTGAAGACCCTCTAACGTCTTCTCCCCCTCGTGAACGTCCTCTGGCACGTCTACGGTATCTTGTTGTGGATTGTGGACGAGTAAGGCGACGAGCAGTCTGCGGCGATGAACGTTCGATAACGCCTCGAAATACTCGTCCATACCCTCTGTTATTTTGAGCTACTCACGCATGTGTGTTGCGCCTTAACATACAGGTACTTTCCCTGTCCTGATCGGTCACTACCACGTAGATCGACTCTCAGTCGATGCCGCACTCGCGCTGAGTTCAGCACGACTTGCTTGAACTATTCAGCTTCTGTCAGGAGTGGCGTGACCGACTCAGAGCGTGTAGTCAGCACAACGACTCCATTTTTCAGGCATTTACCTTTGGATCACCGCTCAGTATGCGTCTCTATCACCGGTAGTCGAACGACGTCACGACATGGCGGAGACGGCGATCACCGAGAAGGTCGTTACGAAAGTCGCGGACCGAGAAGGCGTCCCCATGACCGAGCTCGGGCCACCGTTGTACCGGGCGATCAATCCGGCTGCGCTCGATGCGCTGGTTCGAAGCTTCGAGGACAAACAACGCGCCGGAAGCGTCGAGGTGGCGTTTGCGTACAACGGATACCGCGTCACCGTTCGCGACGATCGGACGGTTCGGATCGACGACGGTACGGACGACGATTCGCCCGAAACCGACGAGTAACGACCGGTTCGTTTTCTGGTTTGTATGGCGAGTACCATGCCAGCCTAAATGGTTTGGGATAACCGGGATGGCATCATCTCGTATATGGAAACCTAATGTCCACACTCGAGACGGACGTCGTCCACTCGTTGCTAGCCGACCGTCGTCGCCGGTATCTGCTGTGGATACTCCACGAGAGAGATGCCGTCGACGTCGAAGAGCTCTCGAGCCGAATCGCGACGCGAGAAGCGGAACCGACACAGCCGAATACGGACGACCGTCGGCAGCGGGTCGAGATCTCGTTGCACCACAATCACCTCCCGCGACTCGCCGACCACGGTGTAATCGAGTACGACGCGGAACGTGGTACCGTCTCGGCCACGTCACGTCTGGACGAGCTCGCGTCGACGATCGAACGGCCGGTCGCCGTGTCGGATTCGCAGGGCTCGTCCCCGCCGCTGTAACGACCGGGCTTAACACAGACGCTTCGCTGGCACGAGAACCCACTCGAGGTGGAATCGGACGCGATCGTCAGTACTCCGGGAGCCGATCCGATCGGTCGGAGCCGTCGACGAACGGCAGCGACGCTCTCCTCGCCGGTACCTCCTCGCCGTCGACGCGAACCGTTAGCTCGTCCGCATCGAGCCCCCACTCGACGATCGCGAGTGCGATCGGCGTCTCGAGCAGCGGACTCGCCTCGGCGCGGGTCACCTCGCCGACGCTCGCGTCGCCGTCGAAGACGGCGGCACCCGGTTCGGGGACCGCCTCGCTCTTGCACTCGAGTCCGATCAGCTGTCGGCTCGGCTGGCCCCGGTTTTCGACCCGGGAGACGACCTCCTGGCCGACGTAACAGCCCTTCTCGAAGTCCAGGGCGTTTCGCAGCCCCAGCACGTTTGGAATCGTCCCTTCGAGTTCGGTCACAAAAAGCGGCGAGCCGGCCTCGAGAGTGAGCGTGTCCCAGGTGCGATAGCCGAACGGAGCGGCGTTGAGTCCCTGCGTCTCGAGGGTATCGTAGACCGCGTCGGCGCTTTCGGCCGCACAGATCACCTCGTAGCTCTCCTCGCCAGTCAGGGCGTCAGTCCTGACGACGGTCACGCCGACGTCTCCCATCGAGCCACGGACGAACGAGTAGCGCCGGTCGGGGGAGGCCGCGCCGTTGAGGACGCTCGCGACCTTCTCGGTCGCCTGGGGGCCGTGGACGCCGAAGACTGCGAACTCGTCGGTCGCAACGTGGATCTCGACGTCCTGAATGAAGACTTTCTCCCGCCACTCGGTAGCGAGTTCTTCGGCCCGATCCGGAGGGGTGAAAAGCAAGAGCCGCTCGCCCGCGTTGTAGACGTACAACTCGAGTTCGATCCCTCCCTGGGGATCGAGAACGAGCGCGTAACACCCTTCGCCGTCCGCGTCGGGGACGCGGTTCGAGACGACGTTGTCGACGTACTCGCGGCGATCGTCGCCCTCGACGACGACCACGCCGTAGGCGGGTTCGAACAGCCCGACGCCGTTTCTGACGGCGCGGTGGGCTCGCTCGGGTCGTCCGTAGTGTTCGACGACTCGCCTCCCGTCTCGCTTGTCGAACGTCGCGCCGTGGTCGGCGTGGATAGACTCGATGACGGTCATGCTGTAGGCAAGACTCCGGACGGTATCAGGAGTTTCGATCGATGCGGCGACGGAGCGTCAAAACGGGATCCGTTCCCGGAGCCACTCGACCAGGGATTCGTCCTCGTCGGTAGCCGGCGCGTCTGGAATCACGCGCTCGTCGGGTTTGATCACCGTGCGCCCGTCGTTGGACTCGACTTCGATGAGGCCGTCGTCTTTCAGGCGCTCGAGTGCCGTCTCGAGATCGTCGATCTCCGTCGAGACGGCGGCCCGGAGTTCGAAGACGGTCATCCCGTCGTCCGCCCGATTCACGAGCGCGTCGAGTACCGCCACCTCGGTATCGCTGCGGTTTCGGTACTCACGCTTTGCTCTCATCCATGTGGGTATTCGACAAGCCAGGATTTGACGTTTATCGTTCCACTCTCGACAGCCGATACGTCCACGGCGGTACGACAGTCTTTTCTTCGATATGGTATGCGGTACGTTTTTGCCTTTGCGGGCGGGTGTAGTATTCAATGGGCCTGCGATGTTCGCTGCTCGGGCACGACTTCGGTGAGACCGAGGTCGAGCGCGAGCGCGACGAACAAGGCAGCGAGGTCGTGGTAACCGTCCGCGAGTACCAGGAGTGTACCCGGTGTTCCGAACGCCGCGTCGTCACCGAAAGCACCGAGGTAACGAGCACGACCCCGGAGTCGATCGACGCCGAGTTCGACGGCCCCGAAGCGACGGCCGTCGACACGCAGGGGGCCGATCCGGTCGGCGACGTCTCCGGGTCCGACCCGACGGTCGAGGCCGAGTCCAAGCCCGAGCACGCTGGCAATCTCGAAACCACCAGTGCCGAGGTGATCGACGACGGCGACGACACGGAGCAGGGGGCGACTCTCGAGACCCCGCCGTCCGACGGAGACGCGACGGACGACGATTCGATCCCAACCGACGAGAACGGCGAGCCGATCACCGACGACGCCGAAATCCTCGAGGACGAGCCGGATTCGCCCACGGACCGAGAACACGGCGAGTGGCCGAAATCAGACGACGTCGGCCCCCCGGTAGCGGAAGCCGAGCCGTCGACGTGGCCAGACGCCGACGCCGCACAAGAGTCGGGAGAGCGCGTGAATCCGGCGTCGTCGACGACTGCTGACGCCACCGGGTCGGCCGGCGAGGACGACGACGCCGTCTTCGTCGATGCCGACACCGACACCGTCGGCCGCGGCGATTCGGGCGTCGAGGACGACGCGGAATCGGGAACCGGCATTGCGAGTGCTCAATCCGCTCCAGCGCCCGGCGAAGCCGTCGTCCGTGGAGGCGATCCCACCGAATTCTTCTGTCCGGAGTGTTCGTTCGTCGCTCCCGAGGACCGCGCCTCGTTACGCGTCGGCGACATCTGTCCCGAGTGTCGGAACGGCTACCTCGGAGAACGTGACCGGCGCTGACGCAGCCGACACGGTTTGACGACGAGTTCACGAGCGAACCGTCAGCGACTCGGTGATCGACCGACAGACGGTATCGTACTCGCCGTATGCCCCATCGGGACTCGAGAGACGAGTAACCACACCCGAGAGCTATGAAAAGAGGTAAACACTCCCCCGTGTATCCAAAACCCATGAAAGAGTACAAGATGCGTCGCGGTGAATATCTTGAGGAACGGATTCCGGATATGGAATCGACAGTCGAGGAGTATTTCGGATCCATCACGGACACACAGGAGTACAAAGGAAGCGACCTCTACGTGATCGGAGAGCCGGACAATCCCGTCTTCGAGAGGATCGTCGTCGGGACCGTCGAATACTCCGGCAAGAAGGACAAACTCGGCGTCGAGTTCCATGAACGCGATCCCACGGAGCTTGGCCCCGACGAGCTCGAGGCCGCGGAGGATGCCGTCGATGCGAAAAACGACTTCTTGCTCGAGGCGACCGGCCGGGACGCGAAATCCCGTCGCGACTCGATGAAACGCGCCGTCGAGGACGACCCGGACCACGACCTCTGACCGTCGTCCGGACGTCTCGCGACGGCGAAATCGAACGCCGCCCGTCGGCATCACCTCGTATCGGGCTGCAACGTCGGCGTTCGCTCGCGGTTCGGGAGCCGGGGCAGTCCGAAACCGATTTGGGGGTGACGAAACAGCACTCGAGTAATGGACCTGCAGGCGTTTCTCGTAGCGACGCTGGCCGCACACGTCGGATTTGCAATCTTCGTGACCGCCCACGCCTACGTGACCGGCCGCGAGGCTGGTAACTGGCCGTACCTGACGCTGGCGATCGGACTGGCAGGAGTCGCGGGCTATTTCTTCTACGACCGCGACGAACCCGCGATCTAAGACGACTTAATGCTTACAGCGATAGCGAGGCGAAAGCCCATCGGCTTTAGCTATTGACCTCCTCCTCCGCGTGAACGCGGAGGAATCCCACCACGGGATTTCAGGCCGAGTGTAGCGGCCTGTTAACCCTGTCAGAAAATATATCCCAAGTAGCTAGGAATGTCACTTATTGCTGTCGGTAGTGTCTCAACACACGCTCCCGTCGTGGGAGCAGGCACCTGGCCTCCCCCACCACAGGCCGAACCCCTCCCCACCCCAAACCCAACCCCATCGAGTCTCTCTTTCCGACACACCCCGTCGCCACGAGGCTGCCGGGGAGACGACAGACGGTTTATACCCTCTCGCGAGAACCCTCGAGTATGGCCGCTACGACCCACCGGTGTATCTGTGGGGCGACGCTTCGGTTTCGACAGGACCTTCGGAAAGAACAGCAGGGAATTTATCCGACCTGGAAGTGCAAAGACTGTGGGACGCCGGTCCCCGGCAAGATTGCAGAGAAACTCAGACACCAACACCCATCCTAGTGCGTCGACTACCGCAAGTCGCGGCCGGATCGCAAGAGCAACGACTCACAGAGCGCGTCGACGCCGTTCGTGTTGCGGAGCCGACGCTGTTTGCTCGCGCCGCTTTCTCGCTCGTAGACCGTTTTGATGCCGTCGATCCCGAGTCGTTCACACTCCCGATCGACGAGGTCGCCGAGTTCGACGGTGCTCTCACAGTCCTGGTCGATGAACGTCGCGTCGTGGCCGTACCGGATCGCCCGCCACTTGTTCTCGTCGAGTAACTCCCGGCGGTGTTCGTGACTCGAGGCTCCGTCCTCGTAGGCCTCTGCCAGCGCCTCGACGAGTGCGTGTGAGTATTCGACGAAGGCCATCACGACGTCGGGATCTGCCTGGCCGTCGGGAGTGCGGATCTCGACGGAACCGTGTCCGGTGTGTGGCCGGACGTCGTACCAGAGTTCGCCCCGGTCGCCGATCGCACCGGTCTCGAGCATCCGTCGTTCGAAGCGATCGAACGCCTCGTAGTCCTCGAAGTACGTCGGCATCCCGGTGTTGGGCAGCCCCTCGAAGATCTTCGCGCGGGCGGAGGCGAGGCCGGTGTCGAAGCCGTTCCAGTACGGGGAGTTCACAGACAGCGCGAGCATGACGGGGACGTACCAGCGCAACTCGTTTGCGATCCAGACCGCCTTGTCCGCGTCGTCGACCCCGACGTGGACGTGCAACCCAGCCGTCGTGTTTCGGTGTTGGGGGTACTGGATGCGCTCGAGTTGTGAGCGATAGCGGGGTTTCTCGGCGTGTTCGAGCTCGCGCCACGTCGCCAGCGGGTGGAGGCCGGCGGCGGCGATCTCGAAGCCGTGCTCGCGGGCGTGGTCGACGAGCGCCCGCCGAATCGAGAGGAGCGCGTCTCGAGCCTCCTCCGGCGCTTCGATCAGCGGCGTCTGAGTCTCGATGACGAACTTGAACAGTTCGTGGTCGAGTCGACCCTCGAGGATTTCGGGCGGATCGTGTTCGTAGACGAGTTCGTCGGTGCCGCTTGTCGGACGGCCGCGTTCGTCGACGACGAAACACTCCTCTTCGATTCCCAGCGTGCCCATCCGCGTGAACGATTCCGGCGACCCGCGTTCCATCGTGTCGCCGTTTCGGGCGAGACGGTAAATACGGTTTGGAGTCGGAATCGCACGTGGCGTCTGGCGTCGACGGCTTCGATCGACCGGGCGGAGATCAGAACGGACCCATACCGCCCATGCCGCCACCACCGCCACCGCCGCCTTGCTGTTGCATCTTTTGCATCATCCGTTGCATCTCCTGTTCGGAGCCCATTCCCTGGAACTGCTTGATCGTCTTTTCCATCATCTTGTACTGCTCTAACAGCTCCCGGACGCGCTCTTCGCTCGTGCCCGAACCGCGGGCGATGCGCTCGATCTGGCTCGCGCCGATCGCTTTCGGATACTCCTTTTCGGCTTCGGTCATCGAGTCCATGATGACGCTGAACGTCCGCAGTCGGTCCTGGGTGACGTCCATCGCGTCGTCGGGCAGCTGGTCTTTGATCCCGCCGCCGAAGCCGGGGATCATGTCCATCACCTGATCCAGTGGCCCCATGTTGTTCATCGCCTCCATCTGTTTTTGCATGTCGTTCAAGGTGAACTGGCCCTGAAGCATGTCCTCGGGATCCCAGTCTTCCTCTTCGATCTCCGTCTGCTGCATGGCGCGTTCGACGCGCTCGGCGAGCTGGCCGAGATCGCCCATGCCGAGCAGCCGCGAGATGAAGCCCTCGGGCTCGAAGCGTTCGACGTCCTCGACCTCCTCGCCGGTGCCGAGGAAGGCGATCGAGGAATCGGTCTGGTCGACGGCGGTCAGTGCGCCACCACCTTTCGCGGTCCCGTCGAGCTTGGTGATGGCGACGCCGTCGATGCCGACGGACTCGTCGAACTGCTTTGCCTGGTCTTTCGCGCCCTGGCCGATGGCAGCGTCGAGTACCAGGAGTGAGGTGTCGGGGTCGACGACCGACTCGATCTCTTCGATCTCCTCGATCAGCTCGTCCTCTAAGGCGTGGCGACCGGCCGTGTCCACGATGTGGACGTCGGCCTCGCTTGTCTCCGCGAGGCCGTCGCGAGCGATCTCGACGGGATCGTCGGCGTCGGGATCGCCGTAGAAGTCGACCTCCGCCCGTTCGCACATCTGTTTGGCCTGGTCGTACGCGCCCGGGCGGAAGGTGTCCGTCTGGATCACGGCAGGCCGGAGCCCTTTCGTCGAAAACCACCACGCCATCTTCGCGGACGTGGTCGTCTTCCCCGACCCCTGCAGCCCTGCGAGCAGGATCGTCTGTTCCTCGAGTGGCAGTTCGGTCGACTTGCCGATGAGGTCGACCAGCTCCTCATAGACGATGTGCAAGACGAAATCGCGCGCCGGCGTCCCCGCCGGGGGCTCTTCCTCGAGGGCGCGTTCTTTGATCGAGTCCGACAGCTCCATCACGAGCGAGACGTCGACGTCGGCCTGCAACAGCGACCGTTGAATCTCCTTGACGACCTCCTCGACGTCCTCCTCCGAAATGCGGGACTTCCCGCGGAGTTTGTCGAGGGTGCCGCGGAGAGAACTTCCGAGATCGTCGAGTACCATTTGACGGAGATAGGAGGCGACGGCGTTAAAGGCTTTTTCTCCACGCTGTCAGCAGATATTTCGGCTCGCGGACCTAGCCACCGCGTATGGGCACCGATTCGCGTGACGACGTCGAACGCGATCCGGACGGTTCGATTACCGTCACCGAGGAGGACTCGATCACGGTCACCGACGAAGGCGGCTTCTACGTCGCGAAAGACGAGGAGACCGGCGTCTCGAGCCAGGGCGAGACCAGAGCCGACGCCATCGAACGGCTCGAGCGGGCGCTCGAGGTCTACGTGGAATCGATCGATGAAGACGGTGACGACTGGCTGTAAATGAAAGTCAATTACGACCGCTAGCGAAGACGGCCGTTCGATGCCGAATTGACGCGATGGCGAAACTACATTAGGTTATTTTCTACGTATTTCGGAATTAGAAATGGTTATAGTGCTGGGCGAGAGTAATCAGTATCGTATGACTCACAGCGGCGATCACGACGGCGGCTATGCGAGCCGTCGTGCGGTTCTCACCGCAGTCGGGAGCGCCACAGGCGTCTGCGTCGCCGGCTGTCTCGGGGGTAACACCGACACGGTGAGCGTGCTGTCGGCCGGGAGTCTCGCACAGACGTTCGAGGACCACGTCGGCCCGGCGTTCGAGGACGAGACGGGGATCGCCGTCCACGGCGAGTACTACGGAGCGAACGCGGTGATGCGGATGGTCGAGGATCGAACCAAACACCCCGACGTGATCGTAAGCGCCGACGCAACCCTCCTTCGCGATCGACTCTACGGCGAGTTCACCGACTGGGACGTCGAGTTCGCGGCAAACAGCGTCGGCATCGGCTACAACGACGAGACGTCGTTCGGACGGGGCCTCGAGGACGGCGAGCCGTGGTACGACCTCGCGAGAGCGACTGAGGAAGGCGACCTCGCGATCGGCGATCCCGACCTCGATCCGCTCGGTTACCGTGCGGTTCAGGCGTTCGAACTCGCCGAACGCGAACACGACCTCGAGGGATTCCGCGACGAGCTGCTCGAGCTGGTCTACGAGGAGCCCGAAGAGCCCCAGATGATGGCCGGCGTCGAGAGCGGCTCCCGTGCCGGTGCGGTCGTCTATCGGAACATGGCGGTCGATCACGGCATGCCCTTCCACGAGTTTCCCGACGAGTACAACTTCGCCGACCCCGAGCTAGCCGACCACTACGCGACCGTCGAGTACACCACCGACGAGGAGGGATACACGGCCGAGGGACGGCCGGTGCTGTACAACGCGACGGTCCACGAGACGGCCGACGCCCCGGAGGCGGGCCGCCAGCTCGTCGAATTTCTCGCGGACAACCCCGGCCTGCTCGAGGACGCCGGACTGACCGTCGGCGACGCGCTCCCGCGGCCGACTGGAGACGTCCCGGAGGCGATCGACGTATGAGTCTCGCCAGGTCGACGTCCACACGTGAGTCGAGTCGGCTGCCGGAACTGCTCGTCCCGGTCGTCCTCGGCGGACTCATCCTCGTCTACTTCGCACTCCCATTTGTCGCCTTCCTCGCCCGAACCGGGACGGCGGATCTCCTCGCCGGACTCTCCTCGCCGGAGGCCCAGGTGGCGATTCGTAACTCGTTGCTCACCGCGCCTGTCTCGACGGCGATCGCGACCGTCTTCGGCGTTCCGCTGGCGTACGTCCTCGCTCGCAGCACCTTCGTCGGGAAACGGCTCGTCGAGGCGCTGGTCGTCCTGCCGCTTATCGTGCCACCCGTCGTCGGCGGGGCGATGATCCTCACGGCTGTCGGCCGGTTCACCCCGATCGGCTCGGCCGCGGCTGCCGTCGGCATCTCGCTCACCGACAGCCTGCTCGGCGTCATCCTCGCCCAGACGTTCGTCTCCGCCCCGTTCGTCGTCATCACCGCTCGAGCGGGCTTTGGGGCCGTCGACGAACGGTTAGAGCAGGCCTCCAGGTCGCTGGGCTACGGGCCGCTCGCGACGTTCTGGAACGTCTCAGTGCCGCTTTCTCGCGGTGCGATCCTCGCGGGGATCGTCCTCACCTTCGCCCGGGCGATCGGAGAGTTCGGCGCGACGATGATGGTCGCGTACAACCCGCGAACGATGCCCACCCGAATCTGGGTCGATTTCATCGCCGGCGGCATCGACGCGATCGTCCCGCTCGCGCTCGCGTTGCTCGCTATCACGCTACTCGTCCTCGCGGCCGTCCAGCGGTTCGGTCGGGTGCCGACGGTGATCGACCGATGATCCTCGAACTCGAGGAACTCACCCACCGCTACGGGACCGAGTCGGCCCTCGAGGACGTCTCCTTCGGTCTCGAGGCCGGCGAACTCGTCGCCGTGCTCGGTCCGAGCGGCTGTGGGAAGACGACGCTCGTCCAGGCGATTGCCGGCCACGTCTCTCCGACCGCGGGCCGGATACGGCTTCGCGGCGAGGACGTCACCGACGCTCCGCCCGAAGCGCGCCACGTCGGGCTGGTCTTCCAGGAATCGACGCTGTATCCACACATGACCGTCGGCGAGAACGTCGCGTACGGACTCGCAGCACGCGACGTCGAACCTGGCCGGCGAGACGAGATCGTGACCGACTACCTCGAGCTCGTCGATCTCTCCGAACAGCGCGAGGCCTACCCCGGGGAGCTAAGCGGTGGCCAGCGACGCCGCGTCGAACTCGCGCGGGCACTCGCGCCACAGCCGGACCTGCTGTTGCTCGACGAGCCGCTGTCGGCGCTCGACCGGACGCTTCGCGAACGGTTGCGAGGGGAGGTCGCACGCATCCAGCGCGAGACCGGCGTCACGACGCTGTTCGTCACCCACGACCAGGAGGAGGCGATGGCGCTCGCCGATCGCCTCGTCGTGATGAACGACGGCAGCGTCTCCGCGGTGGGCACGCCGCGGTCGCTCTATGAGTCTCCGCCGACCCCGTTCGTGGCGTCGTTTCTCGGCCGGTCGAACGCACTCTCGGCGACCGTCGTCGGTTGCGACCCACTCACCGTCGCGGTGGACACGCAGGAGCTACGACTCGAGGGCGTCGACGCCGACGTCTCGGAAGCCGACCCCGTCACGTGTCACGTCCGACCGGACGACCTCTCGCTTTCCCCGCCAGAGGCCGCCGATCCGGATACCTCGGTGCCGGCCGAGGTCGTCCGCGTTGCCGACGTCGGTCGCCGGTACGAGGCGACCATCCGGCTCGAGACCGGCGAACAGCTCGTCGTCGAACGGACCACGAACCCGCCGAACACTGGCGACGAGGTCGCCGTCGAGGTTCCCGCACAGAGCGTAACGGTGTTCTGTGCCAACGACGGCGACCGCGTCGTCTCCCCTGCCTCGACGAAGCCGTGATCCCGTTCTCGTTCGCCCGAACACACTTGTCTCTCCCGTGTGATGACTCGAGCATGAGTCGACTGGTCGAACACGACGCCCAGGGACCGCGAAAACTGACCGAAGACGACATCGATCCGGAGAAAGGCGACGTCGCGATCTGTCAGTGCGGGCTCGCCGACTCCTATCCGTTCTGTGACGGCAGCCACCGACGGACCGAAGACGAAGACGCCGACGCCGTCTACGACTACGACGTCGACGACGCCGACCGTCGCCCCGTCGCGGAGATCGTCCACGCCGACGAGGAGTGACTCACGAGCGGTCCGGACCCGCCGCCGACGGGACTATGTGACTCGCCCACGAAACCCCGGCCAGAGACGGATGGCCGACAAACGGCGACTCGGGCGATTCCTCCGGTCGAAACTCGAGGAGGCGGGCGAACAGTACGAGGAGCTGCGCCGCTCGACCGACGAACAACTCGAGGAGGCCAGAGAGGCCTACCAGGTGGCAAAACGCGCACGGCAGTTGCCGACCGACGAGGAGGGACGAGCGAAGATCGTCTGTCGCCGCCACGCCGAACGGCGTGCGGCCCAGCTGGACGAGCAGTACCGGCCGGCGTGTTACGAGGCGGACCATCCGGACTGCGAGGGCTGCGTCGAGGACGTTCACGAGGGCCGGATCGAGACGTGGTGAGCGGTCGAACCGACCGCCGGCGGCCGTGGCCGAACAATCATATAGTTCGCCTCCGGAGGGGAGATAAGAGCGTACCGAAGATGACGAGACACTACGATCACGAGGAAGTCCAGGAGTTCTGGCAGTACGTCTGGGATCGAGACGACGTCTACGCCCTCCCCGAGGACGCCGAGGACCCGACGTACGTGCTCGGAATGTTTCCGTACACGTCCGGCGACGTCCACATGGGCCACGTCAGAAACTACGCGATCACGGACGCCTACGCCCGCTACCGGCGAATGCGCGGTGACGACGTACTCCACCCGATGGGGTGGGACGCGTTCGGACTGCCCGCAGAAAACGCCGCCCTCGAGCGGTACACGGATCCCGAGTCGTGGACTCAAGTGTGTATCTCCCGGATGCGCGAACAGCTCGAGGAACTCGGTTTCGGCTACGACTGGTCCCGCGAGATCACCACCTGCGAACCCGACTACTACCGCTGGAACCAGTGGCTGTTCACCCGCTTCTACGAGAACGACCTCGTCGAGTACGAGGCGGCGATGGTCAACTGGTGTCCCGACTGTGAGACGGTACTCGCCGACGCCCAGGTCGAGACCGACGGCGACAGCCGTCGCTGCTGGCGGTGTGAGACGTCCGTCCAGCGACGCGAACTCGACCAGTGGTTCTTCACGATCACCGACTACGCCGAGGAGCTGTACGCGGGGTTAGACGACCTCGAGAGCTGGCCCGACGGCGTCTGTGAGATCCAGCGTAACTGGATCGGGCGCCAGGAGGGCGCCGAGGTCACCTTTTCGACCCCTGCAGGCGACGTCGAGGTGTTCACCACGCGCCCGGAGACGGTCTACGGCGCGACCTTCCTCGCGCTCTCGCCCAGTCACGACCTCGTCGAGGAACTCGCTGACGGCGAGGACGACCTCGCGGTAGCCGTCGACGACCTCCGGGAGGGCCAACCCGGCGAGGCCGGCTACGACGGCGTCGACACCGGCGTCCGGGCGACCCATCCCCTGACCGACGAGAAGCTGCCGGTCTACGTCGCCCCCTACGTCTTAGAGGACGTCGGCACCGGCGCGGTGATGGGCGTTCCGGCACACAACGAACGCGACCACGCCTTCGCACGAGAGCAGGGCCTTCCGATCGAGGCGGTGATCGAACCCGACGACGGCGAGATGTCCTGCCCCGAGGAGCCCTACACCGGCGAGGGCACGCTCCGGGAAAGCGACGACTACGACGGCCTCGAGAGCGCCGTCGCCGCTGACCGCCTGTGCGAGGAGGTCGACGCGATCGAACCTGCGACGACGTATCGCTTGCGGGACTGGCTCATCTCCCGGCAACGATACTGGGGGACGCCGATCCCGATCGTCCACTGCGAGGCGTGTGGTCACGTCCCTGTTCCCGACGACCAGTTGCCGGTCGAACTCCCCGAGTTCGTCCACACGACGGGCAACCCGCTCGCAGCACAGGAGTCGTTCGTCGAGACGACCTGTCCCGACTGTGGCGGACCGGCCGAACGCGAGACCGACACGATGGACACCTTCGTCGACTCCTCGTGGTACTTCCTGCGCTATCTCTCGCCCGACCTCGCCGAGGCACCGTTCGACGCCGAGGTCGCCGAGGAGACCCTCCCCGTCGACGTCTACGTCGGCGGCGAGGAACACGCCACCTTACACCTGCTGTACGTGCGCTTTTTCACGAAGGCGCTTGCGGATCTCGGCCTGCTCGAGGTTCGCGAACCGATCGAACGGCTCGTCAGCCAGGGAACGGTGCTGTACGACGGCGAGAAGATGTCTGCCTCGAAAGGCAACGTCGTCGCCCCCCAGGAGTACGGCGCGGAGACGACGCGGCTGTTCGTCCTCTCGGCTGCCCATCCCGAACAGGACTTCGAGTGGACGGCGAACGACGTCCGTGGCGTCTACGACCTCCAGCAGACGCTGTACGGGATGGTGGCCGAGTTCGTCGAGGGACCGCTCGGTCGAGACGAACGAACGCGCCGGGACGAGCACCTCGAGCGGGAGATCGATCGAACGATCGCCGCCGTCGAGACGGAGTACGATCGATTCCGGTTCCACCGGGCCATCACCGAGATCCAGGAGCTGGCCCGGCTGTTACGCCGCTACCGGGAGTACGGCCGGCCACACGACGACGTCTACCGCCGGGGGCTGTTGACCGTCGCAGCCGTACTCTCGCCTGCGGCACCACATCTCGCCGAGGAGCTCTGGAACCGCCTCGGCGGCGACGGACTCGTCGTCCAGGCCGACTGGCCGGAGCCCACCGGCGACGTGTCGACGTACAGACTCGAGCGACGCCTCGTCGAACGAACCCGCGAGGACGTCCGGGACATCGTCGGCGTCGCGGACATCGACGATCCCGAACGGATCGAGCTGGTTGTCGCCCCGGCCTGGCAGCATCGCGTCCACGAACTCGTCCGCGAGGCCGACGCCGACGCCGCCGCCGTCGTCGAACGGGTTCGTGGCGACGACGCGATCGATCGCGAGGCCGAAGCCGCCGCGTACGCCGCCGACCTCGCCGAACGGGCGACGGTCGATCCGGTGCTGTCGTGTGAGCGCGAACTGTCCGTTCTCGAGCGTGCCGGCTGGCTCCTCGAAGACGAGTTCGACGCGACGGTGACCGTTCGCAAAGCGACCGAAGACGACGCACTGTCGGCGAAAGCCAGTCCGGGCAAGCCAGCGATACACATCGGCAACGAGACAGGACACGATATGTGATCGAACCGGCAAAGACAAGTTCTTCCACTCCTCCTTGACGGATAGACCACATGATGAAAGAGGGGAACAACGGAGTCGAACAATCCCAGCACATGACTCCGAGCCAGGCCGTCGTCGAGGCCGTCGCCGACGCCGAGAGCGTTCCACCCGAATCGCTGTGCCCGCCGGAGTACGACCCGTTACACAGCGTGATCGATCCGCAGGCGCTCGACGCCCTTTTCGAACCCAGGGCGGACGGGACGCCGCGGTCGTCGGGTCGCGTCTCGTTCACGTTCTGTGGCTACGACGTCACCGTCGACTCCGACGGAACGGTCACACTCGAGTGAGCCGATCGTCGGAAATCACAGGGACGATAGAAACGACGATCCAAACCGAATCGAACCACCGTGACTGTCGCCGAAGAACGGATCGAGCGCCTCGAGGACCTCGCTCGAGCGGCTGCCACTGACTGTCACGAACAGCGGGCACGATACTACGTTCGACTGGCCCGCCGGATCGCGGAACGGAATCGGCTGTCGCTGCCGAAGCGGTTCAAGCGATTCACGTGTGATGAGTGCGACCGGTACCTCCGACCCGGAAAGAACGCCCGCGTCAGACTCGGAGACGGCCACGTCGTCGTCACGTGTGACTGTGGCTCCCAGGCCCGGTATCCGTACGACGACGGCTAGCGACTGCGGACTCCGGCGGTCGCTGTGACGTTTCGATTCGCGAAGATTGAAACCGCTCGCGGACTTCTCACCTCGCATGGACGATCAAGAACTAAGACGGCGCGCACACGATCTCGACGTGACCGTCTGGGTCGGCAAAAGCGGTCTCGAGGCGGTCGTCGACGAACTCGACGACCAGCTTACAGACCGAGAACTCGTGAAGGTGAAGTTCCTCAGAGCCGCGAGAGCGGGGAGTTCGACGGACGAGAAGGCGGCCGAGCTGGCAGACCGGGTGGACGCGGACCTCGTCGACGTCCGGGGCCACACCGCAGTGTTGTACCGATGAGTGCTCCGGTTCTCGAGACGGAACTCGGTCCGGTCGGATCTGCCCTCGAGGACGCCGGTCTCGACGCGACGGTCGCGAACACACTCGAGGGAGTGGTCCTCTTCATCGCCGCGTTCGTCGTCGTCTACGGCCTCGGGCGGACGGTCGTGTTACCTGTTCTCAGCCGGACGTTCGACCGACGCGACCTCGACGAACACGCCCAGAAACCGCTGTTGTTGATCGGCCGATTCGGTGTCGTCTTCGTCGCCGTCGCTGTCGCCTTCGGGTTTGCAGATTACGGTAACTTCCTCGTCTCGATGGCCGGCATCGCCGCAGCCGGGGCGTTGGCGGTTGGGCTGGCGATGCAAAACGTCATCGCGAACTTCGTCGCGGGCGTCTTCATCTACACCGACAAACCGTTTCGGATCGGCGACTGGATCGAGTGGGACGGCGGCGAGTACGCTGGCGTCGTCGAGGACATCAGTCTCCGTGTCACACGGGTCCGGACCTTCGACAACGAGTTGCTCACCGTTCCGAACGGCGACCTCACCGGCGGCGTCATCAAAAACCCCGTCGACGGGGAGAAACTGCGCCTGAAGTTCGTCTTCGGCATCGGCTACGGCGACGACATCGAGCGGGCAAGCGAGATCATCGTCGAGGAGGCAGAACGGCACCCGGAGATCATGGACGAGCCCGCCCCGAGCGTGCGACTCACCGAACTCGGCGACTCCGACGTCGGTCTGCAGTCGCGGTTCTGGATTCCCCAGCCGTCCCGCGCCGACGTCGTTCGGATCAGAGGCGAGTACGTCACGAGCGTGAAAGAGCGGTTCGACGAGGAAGGGGTCGACATCCCCTATCCCGTTCGTACGCTCGAGGGTAGTCTCGATCTGCGCGACGCCGAACGGATCGCCTCGATGGCGGAGTGAGACCGCCACCGAACGCGATCGAGGACAGCCTGCCGCGCTCGATCGTTGCGACCAGAAGAAAAGCCCAATTAGCTGGAGCTCCGGGTATCGTACATGGGACTTGGCAGTACTGCAAAGAAGATCCAGGCGCTGTCGGATCACGCCGAGCAGATGTACAAGCAGGTACAGGAACTCCAGGGTCGGATCACCCGCCTCGAGGAAGAAGTCGACGAGACCCACGAGACGGTGACGACCCTCGATCACGAGCTGGCCGAACAGCGGGCGTTACTCGTCGCGATGGCCGAAGAGCAAGGGCTCGACGCCGAGGCGATTCTCGCGGAGGCGGCGATCGAGGAAGCAGAAGACGACGACGCAGCCGACGCCGACGACGAGGCGACCGTCGAGGACGCACCAGCCGCAGAGTCCGGCGAGTAATACTGTCGGTCATACCGACGTGAACACGGCTGGTGACAGCACGGCCAGACACACGTTCAACGGCCGGATCACCCGGACACCAGCTCACCGGTCCATGACCGACAGTATAAGGCACGACCGACCAGATCGATACACATCGATCGTGACACGATCGCGCGTTCGCTGACTGTTGTCCGGCCACGTCGACCGTAGCGACTCGAAACCAGTGGCGACACAAGAGCTAACAGCTGGGGCAACATTTGCCAGCACGATGACGACCCACGAGCGACCGTTGGACTCCGTCCTCGAGACCGTCGGCGAGACGCCCCTCGTCCGGATACACGACGCCCCCGAGGACGTTCCCGTCTACGCGAAACTCGAGTCGTTCAACCCCGGTGCCAGCGTCAAGGATCGCATCGGCGTCTACATGCTCGAGCGGCTACTCGAACGGGGCGACCTCGAGCCCGGCGGGACGGTCATCGAGCCGACGGCGGGAAACACGGGTATCGGGCTGGCGATCGCGGCCGGCCAGCTCGGTCTGAATGCGGTTTTCGTCGTCCCGGAGAAGTTCAGCGTCGAGAAACAACAGCTGATGGCCGCACTGGGTGCAGAAGTGATCAACACGCCGACCGAGGACGGCATGGGCGGTGCGATTTCCCGCGCTCACGACCTCGCCGAGGAGTTCGACGACGCGGTCGTTCCCCAGCAGTTCTCGAATCCGCTGAACGCCGACGCTCACTACGAGACGACCGCACCCGAGGTCTATGAGGCGCTCGAGGGCGAGGTCGGCGCGATCGTCGTCGGCTGTGGGACCGCGGGCACGCTCGTGGGGATGGCGCGCTACGCGTTCGAGCGCGAACCCGCCACCTACGTCGCCGCCGTCGAACCCGAAGGGTCGCTGTTCGGCGAGTTTCTCGGCGAAGACTGCGAGGAAGGCGAGTACAAGATCGAGGGGATCGGCACCCACGAGCCGTCGACCAACGACCTGTTCGAACCCGAGCTGGTCGACGACGTGTACGCGATCGGCGATCGGGAGACCCACAAGGAGCTGACCCGGCTCGCACGCGAGGAGGGCCACCTGGTCGCCTCGAGTGCCGCCGCGGCGAGCGTCGCCGCCAAACGGGTCGCTCGTCGGATCGACGCAGGCGAGCTCGCAGTTCCCCACGAGACGGTCGTGACCGTATTTCCCGACTCGAGCGAGCGATACCTCTCGAAGGGGATCTATCGGTCGTTCGAGGAGTGGACAGGATGACCGTCTCAGCTGATGCCGGCCGTCCGAACGTCCGGCTCTACACCGTCGCCCTCCGAAACCTCGATGAGACCGTCGAACAGCTGTTTGAGCGTGTTCATCGTCTCGTCGTCGTGGGCCGTCGAGTCGATCACGTAGATTCCGAGTGCGTCGGCGCTTTGGACCCGTCCGGTGAAGACGTGCAGGAACCGAAAGACGGTCTTGAGATCGGTGTACATAAGCAGCGTCGAGATCGAGTGCAACAGGATCCGGTTTCTGGACAGTCCGCGGCTCTCGTAGAACTCCTGGAGGAACTCCGAGACGCCGATCCCGACTCCGGTCATGTCGACCGGAGAGGAGGCGTACTTGATCCGGGGATCGGCCTCGGTCGTCTCCACGCCTCGCTGTCTCGAGACGCAGTCGACGATCCCGACGTCGACGTCTGCGATCGTGGTGTCGGGGCCGAGACGGCCGTCGAACGTCGAGAGGACCTTATCCGCGCTGTCTTTCGTAGTGACGACGATCGATCCCTCCCCTCGCGTGGCCCCACTGGCGAGTACGTCCAGTCCGAGGTTGCGTTTTCCCGTCAACGGCTCGCCGGTAAGGAGCACGTTCGTCCCGGGATCGAGATCGGCGGTCGGGACCACCGTGGCGAGATCATACATAGCAGACGTTCACATCCATCGTCGACTCTATCCCCCTGTACACGTCGGCGTCTGCTATGACAATGCGGGAATCGGCTTATAGAACTTATGATTGGACACGATGGCGGTCCGCTCGACGCTCGGTTCGAGGCGCTCTCGCGGGCGGATCGTCGTCCGAGCGGGCGTAGATATTTCACCGCGACGGCAGTAGTCGTTCGGCATGCCGATTCGTGACTCCGTACCGTCGGTGCCGTCCGATCTCGAGATTGCCCGCTCGATCGACCTCACACCGATCGAAGACGTCGCCACGACGCTTGGACTCTCGAGCGACGACCTCGAACGCTACGGCGACCACAAGGCGAAACTCACGAGCGAGGCGGTCGACGACGCCCTCGCAAGCGAGGCCGACGGCACGCTCGTGTTCCTGACGGCGATGACGGCGACGCCCGCAGGTGCGGGCAAGACGGTCACCGGCGTCGGCCTCGGACAGGCGCTCGAGCGACTCGGCGAGCGCGTCGTCGTGGCGATCCGGGAACCGTCCCAGGGGCCAGTCTTCGGCATCAAAGGCGGCGCAGCCGGCGGCGGCTACTCGCAGGTTCTCCCGATGGAGGAGATCAACCTGCATTTCACCGGCGACATCCACGCCGTGACCGCCGCTCACAACCTGATCGCGGCGACGCTCGACGCCCACGTTCACCACGGAAACGACCTCGGGATCGACGTCCGCAACGTCGACTGGAAGCGTGCGCTGGACGTCAACGACCGCGCGCTTCGGGAGACCGTGGTCGGACTTGGCGGCTCGAGCAACGGCGTCCCTCGCGAGGACGGCTTCCTGATCACCGCCGCCTCGGAGGTGATGGCCGTACTCTGTCTGGCGAGCGATCTGCCGGACCTCAAACGCCGAATCGGCCGGATCGTCGTCGCCGCAGACAGCGAAGGCGAGCCGGTCACCGTCGACGACCTCGCGGTCACCGACGCGGTCGCGACCCTGCTTTCCGACGCGCTCCGGCCCAACCTCGTCGGCACCGTCGAGGGGACGCCCGCGTTCGTCCACGGCGGCCCGTTCGCGAACATCGCCCACGGCACCAACACGCTCGTCGCCGACCGCGTCGGTCTCGCACTTGCGGACTACGTCGTCACCGAGGGCGGGTTCGCCGCCGATCTCGGCTTCGAGAAGTTCGCCAACGTCGTCGCCCGCGAGGGCGTCGTCCCCGACGTCGCCGTCCTCGTGGCCACGGTCCGGGGGCTGAAACACCACGGGCTCGAGCTGTGGCCGATAGAGGAGGAGCGACTCGCCGCGGAGGACGTCGACGCCGTCCGGGCTGGCTTCGAGAACCTCGCTCACCACGCCGGCGTGCTCGAGCGCTTCGGCGTCCCCTACGTCGTCGCGATCAACCGCTTCGCCGACGACACCGTCGCCGAACTCGAGGCCGTCCTCGAGGCCTGCGAGGAGCGGGGGATGCCGGTCGCCGTCTCGGCGGTCCACGCCCGCGGCGGCGAGGGCGGGATCGAACTCGCCGAGATCGTTCGCGAGCTGGCCGGGACCGGCTCGTTTTCACCGCTGTACGACCTCGAGGAGTCACTGGAGACGAAACTCGAGACCGTCGCCCGCGAGGTCTACGGCGCTGCAGACGTCGCGTTCACCGACGACGCCCGCGCCGACCTCGAGCGACTCGAGCGCGACGGCTTCGGGGAACTCCCGGTCTGTGTCTCGAAGACCCAGCACTCCCTGACCGACGACCCCGCGAAGAAGGGTGCACCCGAGGACTGGACGCTGACGGTCCGGGAACTGTATCCTTCCGCGGGAGCGGGCTTCGTCGTTGCACTCACCGGCGACGTGCTTACCATGCCCGGCCTGCCGGCCGACCCTGCAGCCGAAGCGATCGAACTCGAGGACGACGGCACCGTCCACGGCCTATTCTAGCTGTCCGTTGAGCACCTTCGCGGCCGTGAGGATCGGGTCCCAGACGGGGCTAAACGGTGGCGCGTACGCGAGATCGAGATTCTCGAGTTCCGAGACCGTCAGTTCCGCGTGCAAGGCCGTCGCGACGGTGTCGATTCGCTTGACACCCTCCTGCCCGACGAGACTCGCTCCGAGAACGCGCTCGCTCTCGCGGTCGGCCACGAGCGTCACGGTGAGTTCGCTCGCGCCAGGGTAGTAGTTGGCTCGTGACGCGGCGTCGATCGTGACCGAGACGGGGTCGAAGCCGGCCTCTCTGGCTTCGTCCTCGTCGACGATACCCGTCCGCGATGCCCCGAGTTCGAACGCCTTCACGATCGCCGTACCGGCGATGTCGCCGGTCTCGGTCGGTGAGCCGGCCACCGTCTGGCCGATCGCCCGACCCGCGCGATTCGCCGTCAGTCCGAGCGGGACGTGGGCGGGCTCGCCGGTGACGACGTGGCGCTCCTCGGCGCAGTCACCGGCGGCGTAGACGTTCTCGTCGTTCGTCCGGCCGTACTCGTCGGTCGCGATGGCTCCGGTCTCGCCGATCTCGATGCCTGCGTCTTCGGCCAGCGAGACGTTCGGCGCGACGCCGACGCCGACGATCACGACGTCCGCCGGGACGGACTCCTCGTCCTCGAGTTCGACCGCCTCGACCCGCCCGTCGCCGGTAAAGCCCTCGACGGCCGTCTCGAGGTGGAGGGAGACGCCCTGCTCGCGGAGGTGGTTCTCGACGACGCCGGCGGCCGTCTCGCCGAAGGGCGCGAGGATGGTGGGCAACATCTCGAACATCGAGACCTCGAGGCCACGTCCGGCCAGTGCCTCGGCCATCTCGACGCCGACGTAGCCGCCGCCGACGATCGCCGCCCGTTCGAGATCGTCGCTCACGTCGTCCTCGATCGCGTCCGCCGCGTCCATGTCGTGGATCGTGAACACGCCCTCGAGGTCGATGCCGTCAAACGGCGGCTCGATCGCCCGCGCGCCGGTCCCGATCAGCAGGTGATCGTAGGACTGTTCGAACCGCTCGCCGTCTCTCTCGACTGTGACCGTCTCGGCGTCGGGGTCGACCTCGACGACCTCGTGGCCCGTCCGGAGATCGATGTCGCGTTCCTCGCGAAACGTTTCGGGCGTCACGCTGACGAGGTCCTCGAGGTCCTCGATCTCGCCTTTGACGTAGTAGGGCATCCCGCAGGCGGCGTAGGAGACCCACTCGCCGCGCTCGAAGACGGTCACATCGAGTCCCGGTTCGTCCCGTTTCGCCTTGCTCGCCGCGCTCATCCCCGCTGCGTCGCCACCGACGATCACGAACCGTTCGTCCATGCAGCCGTGTAGACGCTCTCGTTTCTAAAGCGTTCCTCAGCCGTCACAACGACGTACAATATATCGAACGCGTCTGGCCAAGGCCAAATCAGGCATTTTACATGACCGGCTACGTAATAGGGGGAGAGCAACGTCGACGCCGACGGTGTCAACGACGGGTGATATACGAACGTAACGCTAGCCGATACTGGCGACGAGTCCGCCCAGCAGACGGCTAGACGAGCAGCTGGATGTCCGACTCGGCCATGTGCTGGATCGCGGTGGCCGCGCCGACACCGGTGGTGACGCCGTCGTAGAAGTCGTCTTCGTCGTAATCCATCAGCTCGATCGTCATCTGACAGGCCTGCAGATCGACGCCCTGATCCAGCGAGAGCTCGATCAGCTCCTCGATAGTGGCGGTCTCGTTGTCGGCGATCTTCTTTCGCATCATCTTGGTGGCCATCGCGTCCATGCCGGGCAGGGCCGCCACGGCGTTTGGCACCGGCATGTTCGGGTTGCCGACGGCGCTGAGTTTGAGCTCTCTGGCCTTTTCCTCGTGGAGGATGTCGAGTCCCCAGAACGTGTGGAAGACGACGACGTCCCAGCCGAAGGCGGCGGCCGTACTCCCGAGGATAAGCGGCGGGTACGCCATGTCGAGTGTCCCCTGCGTGGCGACGATCGTCATCTTCTTCCCGCCGTCGGCCGTCTCGAGGTCGGCCAGCGACGACTCGAGCTCGTCGACGCGTTCACGAAGCGCCTGGAAGTCGGCGGCGTCGACCGCGGGATCGGCGTCGTCGGCCGGTGTGGGGTTGTCCGTACTCATCTCAGTCAGTCTTCTGTACGTAGTGTTTGTAGACGCCGTCGCCCTCGACCTGCTCGAGGAGATCGACGCCGTCGGTGCCCGCTGCCCAGCCGTCGATGTCGCTCATGCTCCCCGAATCCGTCGCCACCACCTCGAGGACGTCACCCTCTGCTAGGTCGTCGATCGCCTGTTTCGTCTTGACGACCGGCATCGGGCAGGACTGTCCTTTCACGTCGAGTGTCTCCGTAACGTCGTATTCCGTGCTCATGATTATTTGTATTGGGTATGATGTACAATACCACTGCGTTGGATAAAAACGTACCGGTCACACTGGTAACCACGCCGTGTTACGCCCGTTCGTTGTGCTGGACGGGACGTTCCAAGTATTGCCTACTGTCGGGAACCGGCCACCTAACCGGACGATGGGTCCGGGTAGCGACCACATACAAATGTAGGTGAGTGTGACAGTCGGGTTCGTGGTCACGTCGTCCGAGAACGGTTCGACGGATCGACCACGGTCGGTACCCATGCTCGATCAACCGCTTACAGCTAGAATCCCCACTGCGATCGCCCTCGGAGTACTCGTCTGTGGTCTCGTTACCGCAGTCGCCGTCGCAGGCGTCGTCCTCGCCGGTCCACCGCCTACTGACGATTCCACGACCGTCGGCACCCACTCGTCCGACGCCAGCGTTGTCTTCCAGACCGAACGCGAAGACCAGTCCGAGGAACCGATCGAACCCGAGTACGTCGAACCGGTGCCCGAAGAAGACGACCCCTACTACGAAGCGGCCGCACGCGACGGCAGCTGGGTCAGTTACGTCAACCCCCGTGACGAGTACCGGGATCCGTATCTCGGCGACGGCTCCGGGAAGCTCTGTGTCACGCTGCTCAACGAAGACGGCGACGTGATCGTCGGCGAGAGCGTGCCCAACACGACCGTTACGGTACCGACCGGCGACTCGCTCGCCTGGCATACCTCGGCCGATCCCTTCACCGTCGAGTATCCGCTCACGGACCACCACGTCCGCCCGCTCGATGCCGACCAGTTCGGGACTACCCCGGATCTACCACAGGGTGACGGCTACATGGACAGTCATTGCATCGAGTGGCACGGTCTCCCCGAGGACGAAACCGTCTCCTACGGCGAGGTCGAGATCGACGGCGAGTACGAGGAGTACATCGACGTCGTCGGCTACCACCAGCAGGCACACGATTCCTGGGACAGCGACGTCGATCCGATCGAGGACGCCGTCTCCTACGAGGAGGCAGGTGGTGGCTGGACGTACCGAACCGACGGCTCGCACGGCCAGGCGGTCGTCGTCCTCCAGCTCGATCCGCCGACCGACGCCTCCGACGACGCCGGGACGGACGATGACGCAGGCGACGACGACACAGCTGACGGAGAAGACGACGAACGTGCCGACCACGACGTCGCCACAGGCACCGCGAGCACCGACGATACGTCCCCGGACGCAGGCGACGACGAGGTTCCCGGGCTTGGCGTTCTCGCTGCGCTCGTTGCACTCGCCGTCGCTCTCGTTTGCGCGCGTCGCTGATCCTCGATTGGAGAGCGAAGCTAGAACAGATCCTCGAGATCGTCGTTCGCAAACGCCGCAGCAGGGTCTGCCTCCGACGTCTGCTCCTCTTCGGTCTGTGCCTTTCGTGCTCGCTCCAGAAACGACTCGAGTCGCTCGGAGCGTTCGGCACCGCCGAGCAAGACCAGGGCGGCGAGACGGTCACTCTCGAGTGGGAAGTCACCGCCTCGGACCTGCATGCTCTCGGTTTCGTCCTCGAGCCAGCGACGGGCGCGTTCGACGCCCTTGCGGGGAATCCGGTCGGGGTCGCCGATAACGACGAGCAGTGCCGCCTCGGCGTCGGTCGCGTCGGGAAGGCTGGTGCCGGTCAGAAGCGCCTGCCTGGCGACGGTCACGACGGTGTGGACGTTCTCCGCGCTGTCTTCGGCGGCGAGTTCGCTCGCGTAGCCGAGCGCGGAGACGCCGCCGTTGCGAAGCGTGTTGATGACCTCGCTCGAGTCGACGACGCTCTCGGCCGCGATGGCACCGCGATCGCTCGAGCCACGTCCGGTCAGTCCGCCACCCCCGCGGTCGAAGACCTCGCCCGAGGCAAACAGGAGGCCGACGCGTCTGGCGATCCGGTCGTTGATCGTCTCGAAGGCACCCTCGATGCTCTCGCCTTGTTCGTGCCAGGCGTCGTTGTCGATCAGCAGCGTCGAGTCGGCCTCCCGGACGAGGGTCTTCAGCGAGCGACCGGCGTTGGCCTGGTACAGCGACCCCTCGTTGCGGCCGGGGAGGATCCCGAGCGCGTAGACGGGGACGTCGTAGATGCGCTCGAGCGTCGAGGCGAGTACCGGTGCGCCGCCGGAGCCCGTCCCGCCGCCGAGTCCGGCGACGATCCAGATCGCTTCCGTCCGCGAGGACATCTGTCGGTCGAACGCGTCGACGACGCTGTCGACGTCGGCGTCCATCACCTCGGCTCCGAGCTCGTTGTCGCCACCGACGCCGTGGCCGTTGACGCGATCCTGTCCGACGAGGAGGGTCTCAGCGACCGACAGCGACTGGAGGTCGGCCGTCGCGGAGTTCACTGCGAGGGCACCCTGCACCGCGTCGAATCCCCGTTCCGCGTCGAACCTGGCGAGCCGTTCGGTGATCTTCCCACCCGCCTGGCCGACGCCGACGAGAGATACTTTCATACGGATACCCGGACTCCGAACCAGTTGAACGTTGCGACTGTCAGCCGAAAATCACGATCCGACGTCCCGGGATTTATCCGGGAAGGCACGGCGAGTCGCCCCGTGGACTCGTCTCCCGACACCGACTCGAGCGAACCACGACCCCGAAAACGCCTGTCGCCGTCGGCCGACGATCGACGACGATGGTAACCCCTATCAGGTAACCAGCCGTTTGCCCGGACATGTTCTACGAACAGCGCCTGTCGGCTCCGGAAACGCCGACAGCGTTGCAGACGGAGTATACGGAGAAGCTCGCGGCTATCCTCGAGGGGATCGACCTCGAGACCGCCGCTGCAGAGACCGGGATCGACCGGGACCGACTCGAGGCGCTGCTCGAGGACGAGTCACCCGACCTCGAGCTCGAGGAGGTCGCCGAGATACAGGCACTCGCAGACGGCGAGCCGGATGCGGAGACGATCGTCGAGATGGCGTGTGACAACCTCCTGCTCGGGATGACCACCGCGGTGCTCGACGTCGAGGCGGTCGCGGCCGACCTCGAGCTCGATCTCGATCCGAAGGAGGTCCAACAGAAGATCGAACGCCGTGCACCGATGTCGTTCGAGGAGTTCGTTCACATTCAGCACGTGATCGCAAGCGCCACGCCGTGATACTGACGGCTGTGGCTGTGGCTGTGGCTGTGGCTGTGTTCCGGCGGGACCGCGAGACGGGTCGCGGTTGCACCAGTACCGACTCGCAGCCGTCGGTATGAGTCCGCAGCGACGTGCGATGCGAATCGTTCGGTAGCCTTTTCCCCACGGATAGCAACCTACCGGGTATGTTTGGAGGAGGCGGCGGCGGACTCAATCCGCGCAAGATGGAACAGATGATGCAACAGATGGGCATCGACGTCGACGAACTCGACGCCGAGGAGGTCATCATCCGCACCGAGGACGCCGAACTCTACTTCGGCGATCCCGAGGTCACCAAGATGGACGCCCGCGGACAGGAGACCTACCAGGTCATCGGTTCGCCCGAGGAACGCGAACGCGGCGCAGGCGAGGCCGAGACGGACGCCGGCCCCGACATCCCCGACGACGACGTCGAGATCGTCGCCATGCGGGCGGACGTCGACGAGGAGACGGCACGCGAGGCGCTCGAGGCAAACGACGGCGACCTCGCGGCGGCCGTCGAAGCACTCGAGTAACGTGCAACGCGTCCTGCTCGTTCGCGAGGATCGCGAGCACCTCGTCGAACCCGGCGAGGAGTTCGGCACCGACCTCGGCGTCCTCGAGGTGCCCCCCGATCCCGAACCCGGCCAGACGCTCGAAACCCACCTGGGTGAGCAGTTCCGGGTGCGCCGACTGCGCGGTCCGGATCTCTTTCATCACTTCGAACGGACGGGTGCGCCGATGGTGCCCCGCGACGTCGGCCTCGTGATCGGCGAAACCGGCGTCGCGATGGGCGATCGGGTGCTCGACGCCGGCACCGGGACGGGCGTGCTCGCGGCGTCGATGGCCCGCGCCGGCGCCGACGTCACGACCTACGAACGCGACCCCGAGTTTGCGGCCGTCGCGCGCGAAAACATGACGCTTGCAGGCATCGACGACGCCGTCGAGGTCCGAACCGGCGACGTCACCGACGACCTCGAGACCCTTTCCGAACACGAGCCGTTCGACGTGGTGACGTTGGATACGGCCGACGCGCCCGATGTGGTCGCCCACACGCCGGGACTGCTCGTCGACGGCGGCTTTCTCGCGGTCTACAGCCCGTTCGTCGAGGACAGCCGCGAGGTCGTCGCAGCGGCCCGTGAGGCCGACCTGGTGGACGTTCGGACCCGCGAGACGATTCAACGCGAGATGGACTTCGACGATCGAGGCTCGCGGCCGTCGACGGCCCCCGTCGGTCACACGGGCTATCTGACGATCGCGCGCAACGAGTGAGTGCCCGGTCCGACGTGGGGATTTAGGTGCCGGGAGCGCGTCCCAGGGCGCATGGAACGTGTCTCACTCGATGACCTCGATCCTGCAGAAGCCATGGACGGCGTCCACCTGGCGATGATGGCCGGCGGCGAATCGATGAACATTCAACACGTGGCGGTCGAACCCGGCGCGGTCATCGACGAACACAGCCACCCACACGAGCAGACGGGCTTTCTCTACGAGGGCGAGTTGACGTTTCTGGTCGACGGCGAGGAGATCGTCGTCGGTCCGGGCGACTCCTACGCGATTCCCGGCGACTGCCCCCACGCCGCTGAAAACCGCGGCGAGGAGACGGTCCGCGGTATCGATATTTTCAGCCCGCCGCGGGAGAATCCGAGCTGGCAGGACTAGAGTCGACGGCAGTCACTCGGCGCGCTACTCGTAGGGGTCTTCGACGATGACGGTCTCCTCGCGGCCGGGACCGACGCCGACGGCGTAGACCGGCACCTCGAGTTCGTCCTCCAAGTACTCGAGGTAGGTCTGTGCGTTCTCGGGAATCGCCTCGTAGCCCTCGGCGGCGACTGCTTCCCAGTCGACCTCGGGCCAGCCGTCGAACGTGCGGAACGTAGCCTCACACTCGCCCCACTGCTCGGTCGTTGGGGGCATCGTCAGCAGCTCCTCACCGTCGCGTTCGTAGGCGTGACCGACCTTGACCTCCTCGAGACCGGCCAGCACGTCGATGTGGTTGACCGCGAGGCCGGTGAAGCCGCTCGCTCGCGCGGCGTGGCGAAGCATCGGGACGTCGAGCCAGCCGACGCGGCGGGGGCGGCCGGTGACGGTACCGTACTCGCCGCCTTCGTCGCGGATGTAGGTCGCGAGTTCCTCCTCGTCCTCGTCGGCATCGTCGGCATCGTAGCCGGGGGTCTGTCCCTCGACGCCACCCAGTTCCGTCGGCAGCGGGCCGGTGCCGACCCGCGAGAGGTAGGCCTTGACGACGCCGATGACCTCGCCCTGGCCGACGACCGTCGGGCCGAGGCCGGTGCCGACGCAGGCCCCGCCCGCGGTTGGGTTCGAGGAGGTGACGTAGGGGTAGATGCCGTGGTCGATGTCGATCGAGGTTCCCTGGGCTCCCTCGAGCATGACCTCGTCACCCGCGTCGATCCGTTCGGCGAGGTAGGTGCCACAGTCGACGGTCATCTCCTCTTCGGCGAGTCGCTTCCCGTACTCGCGGTAGGTCTCGAAGAGGTGATCGACGTCGAATGCCTCACCCGTCTCCGCGCCGAAGACGTCCTCGGCGAGGGCTCGCTTCTGTGGGACGACGTACTCGAGGCGTTCACGCAGCGTGTCGGGATCGAGCAGATCGCCGATGCGCACACCGCGACGGCCCGCTTTGTCCTCGTAGGTCGGTCCGATGCCGCGTTTGGTCGTGCCCGCGGCGAGGTCGTCTTTCTCGTCTTCTTCGATGCCGTCGAGCACGCGGTGGTAGGGAAAGATAGTGTGGGCACGCTCTGCGACGCGGACGTCCGGCTCGAGGCCGCGGTCGCGAAGCGTATCGATCTCCTCGAACAGCGTCTCGGGGTTGACGACACAGCCGTTACCCAGGACGCCGACTTTGTCCCGGACGGCTCCGGAGGGGACGAGAGAGAGCTTGTACTTCTCACCGTCGTGGACGACGGTGTGGCCGGCGTTGTCGCCGCCCTGATACCGGACGACGACGTCGGCAGCGTCGCCGTAGATGTCGACGACGCCGCCTTTGCCTTCGTCGCCGAGTTGCGACCCGACGATGGTGACAGTCATAACAGCGTTCGGTTCTTCCCCGGCCGATAAACCGATTACGGTCCCGCTGCTGGCGGCTGTTCATACTGTCGGTCATAGACCTGTGAACTGGTGTCCGGGTGATCCGGCCGTTGAACGTGTGTCTGGCCGTGCTGTCACCAGCCGTGTTCACGTCGGTATGACCGACAGTATCACTACCGACTGCTGTACGTCCGTTCCGGGGAAACCGCGACTCGTCTTGCGGTTGCCCCAGATAAGCGTTGCAGAATCCTAACGTTCGCCGGCTTTCGGCTAATACAAGTGCGCGCGCCTGCAACCGCCCAACGTCGTCGACGCTCGGTACCTCTGCGACTCGACGGTCAGAACCGTTAACTACCCTCACGTCGTAGTTCGGCCCGACATCGTCTTCTGTCGTTCCTCGAGAGTAACCTTTAAAGGGCGCAAAGACAAGTTAACAAATGCCATGATAGATCGACTTGAGAAGGAAGTTGACATGCTGGAACGTCATCTGCAGGTCCTGAAGATGGTCATCGAGAACGAGCCTATCGGTATCGTCAAGATGTCTAACGAGACGGGCTACCCGCATCACAAGGTCCGATACTCCCTCCGCGTTCTCGAGGAAGAAAACCTCATCGAACCCTCCAGCCAGGGCGCGATCAAAACCGAACGCACCGCCGAGTTCGTCGACGACCTAGACGGCAAGATCGACGAAATCGTCGACAAGCTCGAGGGTATGAAGATCGAAGACGTCGCCGAAATCGAAGGCTGACGACTACCGAAGGCGAGACCGACTTTTTGACGCGAGAGCTGCTCGTCTCTCGATACGGACGTGTCCTCACAGCTCCGGAACGGTCACGTGAAAACCGCCCGAGCGCGCCTCGGCGAGACACAGGTGGTAGCCTGCTTTCCGCGAGAGGTTGACGTAGTTGAGCTTCGAGGACCGACTCAGAAGTCCGCCACTCGTGGCCCGTTCGGAGACCTCGAGTGCGCCCGGCTCGAAGTAACTCGCAGTGACGGCAAACGCCGCTGCGAGGTCCGGATAGTTCGCTTTGACGGCCGAAGCCGCCTCCTCGAGGCCTGCAAGCAGGTCCCGCGAGGCCGGATCGCGGGCGTCGTCGAGGGCGGCGACGATCAACGGGTTCCCCATCTTGTCGAAGGCGACGACGTCGAAGGTCACCTCGTCGGGGACGTCTTCGGTGTCGTCGTCCGCGAGCGAAATCGTCGCGTCCAGTTCCGCCCGGTCGATTCGCGGGATCGCATCGTAGAGATCCTGCAGACCTCCCGACCGACCGGTGTCACGGATCTCGTAGAGGAGTTCGTCGACGAGCCAGTCGACGAACCGGTACTCCATCGTCGTCGCCAGAAACTCCTCGTAGGCGTCCCCGTCGACGACGGCACCCGAGTCGTCGAACGAGGTGTGTCTGTCGAGTCGGAGGTTCGTGGACACCTCGCTCGCATCGGCGTCACCCGCGTGTGCCGTCTCGAGGGTTGGCTCCCCCTTCGACTCGTACCTGACGAAGAGGTTCGTCTCCGCGAGCGCCTCGGCCGGTGAGAGTCGGGGACCGTCGGCCGTCGCGGTCGCGTCCTCGCTCGCGGATCGCGCCCGCTCGAGTTCTGCCTCGAGGTCGTCGATCCGGGACTCGAGGCGTTCGATCGTCGCGGACAGCTCCTGGTTCTCCGACCGGAGCCGATCCCGTTCGGCCGCGAGTTCGTCGCGCTGGGACTCGATCGCCTCGTGGCGCTGCTCGAGCCGTTCGATGCGCGCACGGAGCGTCCGGACGGGTTCCGACGCGTCGGTGCCAGTACCCGACGAGGCGTCTCCGCTGGAGTCGACGTCGCCGCGGCCTCGGGTCGGTTTCGCGTCGGAAAGAGGTTGCGTTCCGGTCGGGTTACCCGCGTCGGTATCGCGTTGCTCTGTCGGCTGATTCGAGCGACGTCCCTCTCCTGTGGACGGTGGCTGCTCGGACACAGCACGCGGGGAGGCACTCGATTCGGGCTCGTCCGTGTTGTCCGGATCGATCGACGGAATTCGTCGGGTTTTTCGCCAGCGCTTTTCCTGCTCGAATCGCTGTTTGAGTTCGGAGGGGTCTTTCTCTTCTTCCGCTTTCGGCTCGTCGTCCGCGTTCTCATCGTCGGTATCCGCGGACGCGTCGGTATCGGGATCTACCTCGGTCGCAGACGTCGTAGCCGTATCGGGTTCGTCGGTCACGACGGTCGAATCGACGTCGGAAGTCGCCCCGGTCCCGGATACGGCCGTCGCATCGGTCGTACAGTCGTCGTCGGCCGTCCCGTCGTGTGGCTCCGTCTCGAGAGCCCCAGGGATCTGGGTCGCGCTCGAGGGGGCTTCCGACTCGTCGTCTGCCGGAGTGTGGTCGTCGACCCGCGCGTCGTCGCGTTCGCCTTCCGTCGTCGGCTCAGTCGGCCCTGTGGCGTCGGTTGCCGGCTCGGTCGTCGATTCGGTGCCGGCGTCGGTCCCGGCCGTGATCTCCGAGGCGTCTTCGGCGAGGCCGTCGACGTCTGACGTGATCTCGTCCACCACGTCGTCCGTCGCGGGCTCGGCCGGGGTGCGACCGGCATCGGCACTCGCCGTGGACTCGTCCGGAACGCGATCGGGGTCTGCCGAGAACGTCACCGACGTTCCGCCCGTCTCGTTCGAGCGTTCATCGGGCGTGGAGCCGGCCTCCGGCGCACTCGAGGGCGTCCTCGAGTCGTCTCTCCCGTCGCTGACCGACGCGGCAGACGACGTCGAGTCGTCGGCCTGTCGTTCGTCGTCCGCGTCCGTCGGTCCCGCTTCGTCCCGGAGGTCGATCACGTCGACGTCAACGTCGACGACCTCGTAGATGCCGACCTCGTCTTCGGCGCGTTCGAACGCCTCCTCACCGGTGAACAGCCGCTCTGCGTTGCCAACGTAGGCGGCCGCCATCCGCCGGCCGCCGTAGTAAACGAGATAGTAGTCGCCACTTAGCACCTGTTCGCTCAGTTCGACGTATCCGGTGAACGATCCCGATTTGAGCGTCTCGTCGACCGCCGACATCGGGGTCTCGTTCGTGTAGTACTTCGCCTGCGTCTCACCGTCGTGGGTCTTCATCGCAGCGAGCAACGGCAAGGCCGGATCGGGCGCGTCGTAGACCGTCCCGGACGTCTCGAAGTCCTCGAGGTCGCCGCCGTCGACGCCGACGATGCGGCCGTTGAGCATGAACAGCCACGTTCCGACGGCAGTGACGGCACCCGAGAACTCGGCGGCGGCGAGGCTGGCGAGTTCGTCTCGACCCCCTCCGAACGAGCGAGAATCCCACCGCTCGACGCGTTCCTGCGTGCGCGATTCCATATCCCAACAAGTGGGATCTGTACCAAATACGTTTCGCCTGTCTTTTCGTTTCGTCTAAACAGGTGATGAGAGCGACAGATACGACCGCTAGATCTTCGATTCGGCGTCCTCGGCGAGCTCTTTCATCCGCTTGCCGATCCGTCCGGCGCTCGAGAACTCGTCTTCGCTCATCGCACTCGCCAGGGCGTTCCCGAGCACGAAGACGGCGTGTTTGTGCTCGCTTTTTGATTTGTGGACGTGCGACGGGTCGACCTCGAGTTCGCGGTAGGGTTCGAATAACTCCTCGTCGACCTCCTCGCGCTCGGCGAAGTACTCCATGATGACCACCAGTTCCTCGTGTAGCTCCAGAAGTTCGTCCTTATGCATACCGACGCGTAGGGGCGGTTCGAAGTTAAGGTTTGTGTGGGTTGACCTCCCAGAATTCGGTGTTTCACGCGGTCTACGAGCCGGTCAGCCGGTACGGGTCGATCCCGTCTACGGACCTGCGAGTTCACCCGGCGACGACGGCTGTTGGACCGGGGCGATCCGCGAGCGAACCGTCGGCTCCCGTCCCGGCGTCGCCCTCGAGATCGACCCGGACGTCCGATCCGACGGCGTCGACGGTCGCCGCAGTGACGAACGACTCGTTCCCGGCGACGATCGCGACCGTTCGGTCGTCGACGGACTCGAGACTGAACGCGTACGGTCCGTCGGTCCACGCCGCGTCGCCGTCTGTCAGCTCGCGTTCGCTTCGCTCTGTGAGGTACTCGCGAGCGGCGGCCTCGAAGGCGTCTGCCTCGTCGGCTCCCTCGAACCGGATCGCCCAGGCGTAGCCGTCGAGGTCGGCCTCGTCGTGTTCGGCCCGGAGTTTCCGATCGTACGTCCAGCCACTCGCCGCGTCGGCGCTTCGGTCCGTCTCGAGTTCCGTCTCGAGCACCTGCCGGAGGACGTACTCGCCCATCACGTCGGCGTCGGCTCGCTCCCATCCCGAGTCGGCCGCCGACAGGCGCGCGTCGAACGGCTCGAGAGCGTCCGTCGCCGGCGACCCCTCGAGCACGCCCCGCATCGTTACGGGAGGATCGTCGTACAGCGTCCAGTGGTCCGCCGGGTCGTCGAACCGTTCGTCGACGTACGCGTGGCCGTGGTGGTACGGTCCCCAGACCAGCTTCGTCCCGGGTGCAGCGCCGTCGTAGAGTCGTTCTACGAGTTCGTCTTCCGGTTCGACGGGCGCGTCGTACCGATCGGTGTAAGCGGAGGAGCCATAGACCGCAGCCCCTTCCATCACGCTAAGACGGGCGAGGTCCGCGTCGGTCGTCCCCCGATGATAGTCGGGAACGTTCGCTCGCAGGCGCTGTGGTGCATCCTGCTGGAACTGCGTCACGTGGACCAGTTCGTGGACGAACACCCGTTCGATCTCCGCGGGTGGGGCGCCGTCCTCGGGCATCACGTAGACCGCCTGCATCGGACTCGCGACGCCGCCGACGCGCAACTCGCCGTCCGAATCGGCCGGATCTGGCCGGTCGATTCCCATGACCGCGTAGAAACTCGTCGGATCTCTCGGAACTCGGGACGTGTCGGGTTTCTCCTCGACGTAGACGACCGGCGGACGCAGTTCGGCCTCGAGCATCGTCTCGACGCGCTCGAGAGTCCGGTTCTCCTCGAACGGGAGCGTCCCGCCACGGACCTCGAGGGGTGGCTCTTCGCGGTCGTCGACGACGGGTTCGGCCGTCTCGTCCTCGGCGGGTTCGCCGGGAGCGTCGACCGCAGGAGCGACACAGCCGGCGAGGACGACTACTGCAAGGACTGCCGCGACCGCGACGCGATTCATGCCACGGAGGTGTAACTCTGGTGAAATAAATCCACCGACACGACATCCGGCCTGCAACCGCATCGACGGCCGTCGGCGCGGTCAGTCCGCACCGACCGACTCGGTCCCGTCGCGTTGCCCGGCGGGGAACCAGGCGAGTTCGTGATCGGCGGTGACCCGGACGGCGACGCGTTCGTCGAGTTCGAGTCGGTCCGAGTGGTTGTGCATACACTCGATGACGTCGCCGGAGTCGAGTTCGACCCGATAGAGGACCGTCGGACCGAGATAGCGCCGGTAGACGACCGTGCCGTCGGCCTCCTCGCCAGTTGCAGGGTACGCCGTCACGTCGTCGGGGCGGACGAGCAAGTCGACGGCCGTACCGTCGTACTCCGCGGTGAGGCCGTGGACCTTCTCGCGAAGCACCCGTCCAAGCGACGTGTCGACGTGATCGCCGTGGACCCGCCCGGAGAGAAAGCTCGCGTGGCCGAGAAAGCCGGCGACGAACCGGGATTCGGGCTGTTGAAAGACCTGTTCCGGACGGTCGATCTGCTCGATCTCGCCGTCGCACATGACGGCGACGCGGTCGGAGATCGACAGCGCTTCCTCCTGGTCGTGGGTGACCGAGATCGCGGTGACGCCGGCTTCTTTGATGATGCGGCGCACTTCCTCGCGCATCTCCACCCGGAGGTCGACGTCCAAGTTCGAGAACGGTTCGTCGAGCAACAGCATCTCCGGTTCGGGCGCGAGCGAGCGGGCGAGTGCGACCCGCTGTTGCTGGCCGCCGGAGAGTTCGTCGGGATACTGCTCGCCGTGGTCGGCCAGCCCGACCAGCTCGAGCAGTTCGTCGACGCGATCCTCGCGATCGGTCTCGTCCCACTCTTTGAGCCCGAACGCGACGTTCTCGCGGGCGGTGAGGTGAGGAAACAGCGCGAACTCCTGGAAGACGACGCCAACGCCGCGGTCCTCCGGCGGGACGAACGTGCCGTTGCCGGCGACTGAGGTCCCGCGGAGCCGAACCTCGCCGCCGTTTGGCCGCTCGAGTCCGGAGATGAGACGCAACGTCGTGGTCTTTCCACAGCCGGACGGCCCGAGCAGGGTGAGAATCTCTCCGTCACGGACCGACAGCGAAAGCTCCGTGATGACTCGTTCGCCGCCGTAGCGTTTCTCGACACCGTCGAGCTCGAGGACGGTCTCGATCTCCGGCGAACTCGTCTCGACCGGTTCGTCGGCAGCCGTCGTGAGGAGGTTCCCGTTTGCCATCGTTGACTCCGGCACCTGCCGGTTCGTCTCTTGCTTAGTTTTAGGTGGGCCTAAAGAACTTATAGGTTCCGATCCCAGCACGGTGGTGGTACCACCGCGAAAAACCCTGTGTCGTCCGCGCCGGCTAGAGCTCGACGCCGCTTGGGATCAGGCTGTGTTGGCGCAAGAGATCGCCCTCGTCGTCGTAGACCAGAAACGTCCGCTTGTCGTAGGTGACGAACTCCTCGCCATCGAGGGTGATCGTCACCACGTAGCGGCCGTCGTCTTCGGACGCAGCCTCACCGTAACTTCGCGCCGCACGAATGAACTGCAGGACGTTCTCGGCGTCTTCGTTGAGCTCGAGGATGAACTCGCCCGTGATCCGGTCGGTGACGCTAACGACACCCGACGCGTCCTCGTCCAGCGGCTCTTGCAGACGCAACGCGACGTCCGTCTCGGCAGCCTCGAGAACCTCGCCGTCGCTGCCTGTGAGGCGCTCGCGAAGCATCGACTCCGGGCCCGTAAAGTCGATCGATACCGACGGCTTTCGTGGTTCCCCGTCGGTATCGATCCAGTCGACGTTGCTGACGTCCAGCGTGAAGTGCTCGCGCCTCATTCCGTACCCGTGGTTTGGGTCTCCCCCGGTATGAACGTAACGCCCTCGACGGCAAGACGCGACGACGGTACCGTTCGGCCAGGTGATGGGTTCGTCGGATGATCGACCGGCGCTCCGGTCGACGACGGCTCGACGTGGGAACGCTTTTGGGCGAGCCCCGACCACGACCGCTATGGAGCGACGGGCCGACGTCCGCGATACGTACGACCGCATCGCGACTCACTTCGCGGCCACCCGCGAGTACGCCTGGCCCGAAGTCGAGTCGTTTCTCGAGTCCGTCCCCCACGGCGTGGTCGGTCTCGATCTCGGCTGTGGGAACTGTCGACACGCCGAGGGGCTCGCCGATCGCGTCGACCGCGTCGTCGGCCTCGACGTCAGTCGCGGACTGCTCGAGACCGGCCGCGAGCGAGCTCACGACCGCACGTTCGACGTCGATCTGGTCCAGGGCGACGCCGCGACGCTCCCGCTCCGGGACGGCGTCGTCGACGTCGCGGTTTACGTCGCGACGCTGCATCACCTCCCGTCCCGGCCGGCACGGCTGGCAAGTCTCGACGAGCTCGCCCGCGTACTCGCGCCCGACGGGCGTGCCCTCGTCAGCGCCTGGTCGACCGCCCACGACCGGTTCGACGCCGACGCGGGCTTTGACACCACGATCGAGTGGACCCTCCCCGACGGCGAGACCGTCGACCGCTTCTATCACATCTACGATCCCGACGAGTTCGAGACCGACCTCGAAGACAGCGGCCTCGAGATCCTCGAGTGGGAGCTCTCGAGTGGCAACTGTTATGCGACGGTCACGGTCGACCGATAACGCTACCCTCGAGTCCTGGCCTCGCCGGGCCAGATCGTCCGGCTTCACTCGTGTACGGCATGCACACTGTCTGTGGAGTACATTAATATACCACCACGTAGTACCACTGAGTGTAGTTGGTGGTGATAGCGCCCAGCGTATCGCGAGTTGACTGGCATCGTCGGTTCGTCACAGCCGTATTCCGGCGAATGATGCCACAGGCCGTGGTACGCACTCGTAGCACATTTCGATGAATATAACTCCAGCGGGAGAGCAGACTCCGGTGAGGGTATTCAATGAAATTGCACGAGTATCAGGCGAAGCACGTCTTCGCCGATGCCGGAGTTCCGACGCCCGACTCCCAGCTGGCGTCGGACGTCGACGACGCCGTCGACGCGGCCGAGGAGATCGGCTATCCGGTCGCGATCAAAGCGCAGGTACAGGTCGGCGGCCGCGGCAAGGCCGGCGGAATCAAACTCGCCGAAGACGAAACCGAAGCCCGCGAGGCGGCCGAGTCGATTCTCGGGATGGACCTCAAGGGCTATCACGTCGACCGGGTGTTGGTCGAGGAAGCCGTCGACTTCACCGACGAACTGTACGTCGGCATCACGATGGATCGCGGCGAGGGCAAACCCGTCGCGATGGTCTCGACGAAAGGCGGCGTCAACATCGAAGAGGTCGCCGAGGAAGATCCCGACGCGATCGCCCGCGAGCACGTCGATCCCTCCTTCGGGATGATGCCGTACCAGGCCCGAAAGGCCGTCTACGACGCCGGCGTCGATCCGGCCGTCGCCCGTGACGTCTCGAGCGTTCTCTCGACGCTGTATGAGCTCTGGAGCGAGAAAGACGGCTCCGACGCCGAGATCAACCCGCTGATGGTCACGGCCGACGACGAGGTCATCGCGGCCGACGCCGTGATGAACATCGACGAAGACGCCCTCTTTCGCCAGCCCGAACTGGCCGAGATGGAAGCGGAAGCCGCCGGTGGCGACGACCTCGAGCAGAAAGCAGACGAGTACGGCTTCGACTACGTCCGCCTGTCGGGTAACGTCGGCATCATCGGCAACGGTGCCGGCCTCGTCATGACCACGCTCGACCTCGTCGACTACTACGGTGGCGAGCCCGCGAACTTCTTAGACGTCGGTGGCGGTGCGAAAGCAGAACGCATCGCGAACGCCCTGGACATGGTGTTCTCCGACGACAACGTCGATAGCGTCGTCTTCAACATCTTCGGCGGCATCACCCGTGGCGACGAGGTCGCCCGCGGGATCAACGAAGCGCTCGAGGGGTTCGAGGAGATTCCCAAGCCGGTCGTCGTCCGACTGGCCGGGACGAACTGGGAGGAAGGCATGGAGATTCTGAACGAAGACCTCGTGACGGTCGAACAGACCTTAGAGGATGCAGTCCAGCGGTCCGTCGAATACGCTGACGAGGTGAACGAACAATGAGCGTCCTAGTCGACGACGACACCCGCGTCGTGGTACAGGGTATCACCGGTGGGGAAGGCAAGTTCCACGCCGAACAGATGATCGAGTACGGGACCAACGTGGTCGCCGGTGCCGTCCCCGGCAAGGGCGGCGAGGAGGTACACGGCGTCCCCGTCTACGACACCGTGTCCGGAGCCGTCGCGGCAGAAGACGCCGACGCCTCCGTGATCTTCGTCCCGCCGGCCTTTGCCGGTGACGCGATCTTCGAGGCGCTCGACACCGACCTCGATCTCGCGGTCGCGATCACCGAAGGCATCCCGACCCAGGACATGGCCCGGGTGAACAAACGCCTCTCCGAGACCGACACCCGTCTCATCGGACCGAACTGTCCCGGCATCATCACGCCTGGCGAGGCAAAACTCGGCATCCTGCCCGGCAACATCTTCGAGGCCGGCAACGTCGGACTCGTCTCCCGCTCGGGGACGCTGACCTACCAGGTCGTCGACAGCCTCACCAGCCGTGGCATCGGCCAGACCACCGCGATCGGCATCGGTGGCGACCCGATCATCGGCACGAGCTTCATCGACGCCCTCGAGGTCTTCGAGAACGATCCCGACACCGACGCGATCGTCATGTGTGGCGAAATCGGTGGCGAGGACGAGGAAGAAGCCGCCGCCTACATCGACGAACACGTCGACACGCCGGTCGCTGGCTTCATTGCCGGTCGTACGGCTCCGCCGGGCAAGCGCATGGGCCACGCTGGCGCGATCGTCTCCGGCTCCGGAACCGGCACCGCAGAGAGCAAGATCTCGGCGCTGAACGACGCGGGCGTCCCCGTCGGCGATACCCCCGAGGAAGTCGCCGACAACGTCGAAGATCTGCTCTAATCTGAGATCGCAGCTTTCGCGTTTTCGATCGCCTACGTTCGTTGGACGGCGAGAGAGCCGTCTCCTAGTCGCTCGCAGGATCGTGCTCGGCGATCACGTTCCGAAGCGTCGTCTCGTCTTGCATTCCGACGAGACGCTCAACCGGCTCACCGTCGACGAACACCACGAGCGTCGGCAGGCCCTGGACGCCGTGTTGCTGGGCGAGACGCTGGTGGCTGTCCGTGTCGACTTTCGCCACCGTCGCCGCCGTCTCCGCGGCGACCGTCTCGAGGATCGGCGCGAGCATCTGGCAGGGGCCACACCAGTCGGCGTAGAAGTCGACGAGAACGACGGGGTAGTTCTCGAGGACCTGCTCGAAGTGACCCGCCCCCGTGACCTCGAGTGGCTCCTCGGGACTGGCGGCGAGTTGCTGTTCGCGTTCGGCCCGCTCGCGCAGTTGCTCGCGTTTTCGTTCCCTGATTCGATCGAGTTCGTCGTCCATACGTGAATATACCCGAGCGGAGGAAAAAACGGTTCCGGACTCACAGAAGCGAGTCGAGCGTCGAACGGAGTCGGGAAGTGACGGAGTCTGTATCGTTCGACTCGTCGGCTTCGGCTTTGGATGGGGGTTCGGCCTCTCCGGACGTCGCCTCGCCGGAATCGGCGTCGTCGGCATCGTTTGCACGTTCGAGGTCGTCGTCCTCGCACTCGACCCAGAGGAATCCGTCCGCTTTCCGTCGCCCGGTGAGCAACAGCGCTTCGACGCCGTCGTCGTCGGTCAACGCGTCGTCGATCTCGGTCACGACGGGGCCGTCGTCGGTCCGGTTCATGATCTCCGCCGGACTCTCGCCTTCGAGGACCGCGTCGGGATCGCGGCGACTGTCGGACTCGTCGCGAAGCCTCGAGAACACCTCGTTTGCCGTCCGGTCCGTGACGCCACCGGTTCGATCGGTACTCGTCCCCGTCCCGCCGCTCCCAAGCCCGTCGACGCGTTCTGTCGACGGGTACGGGTTCTCGATATCGCCGAAGAGTTCGTCGGCGCTGGGACCGACCTCGAGCGCCCCGTCCCCGGTGGTCTCGTCGGTCGTGCTGTTGGTCATGGGCTAGCTTGACTGGTGTCGTTCGGCCACAACCTTTAAATTTTGGGAATGGAGATCGGGTGTATTATTATACTCTTCTGGCCGAGACGGTCCGAGTTCGCGACCGCTCTCGGCGGGCACAACTGCTATTATGCCGGGCGATGTCGGCGCAGGTATGACCGGCATCGAGTACGACGACTTCCTCGATCTCGAGTACGAGCCCGCGGAGACGGATCTGGTCTGTGAGTTCCGGATCGATCCCGCCGAGGACGTGACGACGGAGGCGGCAGCGAGTCGCGTCGCCTCGGAATCGTCGAACGGCACCTGGGCGGCCCTCCACGTCGACGAGGACGAGCTCACCCGCCTCGGCGCGGTCGCCTGCGGGATCGACGGAAACGAGATCACGGTCGCCTACCCCGACGCGCTCTTCGAACCCGGGAGCATGCCCCAGATCCTCTCGTGTATCGCGGGCAATATCATGGGGATGAAAGCCGTCGACACGATCCGCCTCGAGGACTGTCGCTGGCCCGAGACGATCGTCGAGGAGTTTCCCGGTCCACTGTACGGCACGAGCGTTGCGACCGAGAAACTCGACGCTGGCGATCGACCGGTGCTCGCGACGGTGCCGAAGCCGAAAGTCGGGCTCTCGACGGACGCCCACGTCCGGATCGGCGAAGAGGCCTGGACCGGGGGCATCGACCTGCTGAAAGACGACGAGAACCTCACGGATCAGGCCTTCAACCCCTTCGCCGATCGGCTGTCGGAGAGTCTCGCCGCCCGCGATCGCGCCCAGGAGTTGACCGGCGAACGCAAAGACTACCTCGTCAACGTCACCGCCGAGACGACCGACATGTTAGAGCGAGTGGACCTCGTCGCCGAACACGGCGGCGGCTTCGTCATGGTCGACGTCATCACGTGTGGCTGGTCGGCCGTCCAGTCCGTCCGCGAGCGGTGTGAGAGACACGACCTCGCGATCCATGCCCATCGCGCGATGCACGCCGCCTTCGATCGTCTCGACCATCACGGCGTCTCGATGCGCGTCCTCGCCCAGATCGCCCGCCTCTGTGGCGTCGATCACATCCACACCGGCACCGCAGGCCTCGGCAAACTCGAGAACGAGGACACGCCGGGGATCAACGAGTGGCTCACCTCGGAGCTATACGGCGTGAATCCGGTTCTGCCGGTCGCTTCCGGCGGCCTGCATCCGGGCGTGATCGACCAGTTGCTCGAGACGCTCGGCACCGACATCGTCGTCCAGGCCGGTGGCGGCATCCACGGTCATCCCAATGGGACTAACGCGGGCGCGAAGGCGCTTCGCCAGTCGGTCGAGGCCGCGATGACCGGCCGCCCGCTCGAGGCGTACGCCGAGAGCCACCCGGAGCTCGCGGCTGCACTCGAGACGTGGGGGGCGGAGACGCCGCGGTGAGAGCGGTGCCGTCAGCCCGGTGTACGGTGAGGTTATCGAATCGAGTCGAATCGACGCTCGTTCGGATCGGCAGTTGACGGATCGTCCGCGACTGCGTGACCGCCTCCTCGCAGAAAGATAGACGTACGAAATCCTTTCCGATCGGGTCGAAATGGTATTCTGATCCAACAGGGCGAAACGATCGACAGAGTCTTTTCGGCCGGCGGTCGTCCTGCCGACACCGATGGACGTAACGGCCGTCGCGGAACGGATGCTGTCACTGCTGGGGTATCCACGGATCGCACGTCCACTCGTCGATCGACTCGACGACGGGACGACACTCGAGGCCGCGGCGTCCGCCGGGATCGCGCCGGGCTGTCTGCTCCGGGGTGACGTCACGCTCGAGTCGAACGCACGACTAAGCACGCGCTGTGTACTCAACGGGACGATCACCGTGGGACGCGGAACGAACTTCGAGCCCGCGTGCACGCTGATCGGCGACGTCGAGATCGGAAACTACTGTGCCATCGCCAGGGAGAACACCTTCCAGCAGACGAACCACGAGACCGCAAAACCCTCGATGCAGCGACGACTCTACGAGACCGTTCTCGACAGCGACCTCGAGTACGTGACCGACGGGCCGATCACGGTCGGCAACGACGTCTGGATCGGGGCCCGGTGTATCGTCCTCTCGGGCGTGACGATCGGGGACGGCGCCGTCGTGGCCGCCGGCTCGGTCGTCACCGACGACGTCGAGCCGTACGCGGTCGTCGGCGGCGTTCCCGCCGAGCGGCTCAAGTGGCGTTTCCCCCGTGAGGTTAGGGAGGCGCTACAGGATCTCGCGTGGTGGAACTGGGACGAGGAGACGATACGGGCGAACCGAGGCTTCTTCGAACGCGAACTCGAGTCGGCAGACGACGTCCCCGACGTCGGGAACCGATCGCGGCCCGAACCGGTCTCGAAGCCGTAGCGCGGTCACCGCGGGCCGGCGTCCCGTCGATCGCGTCGTGACGAAACTTGTGAGTTACCACAACACTTATCGTATCGTCAACTGAGTTCTAGCGTGTGGTTTACGAGACGGGCAACAAGATGGTCGACGACGCACTCGAGCGGGTACTCGCCGGCGAGCGGCTCGACCGCACCGACGGGCTGGCGTTGATGGCCCAGCCGGTCGAACCGCTTGCCGAGGCCGGGGCCGTCGTCCGCGATCGCTTCGGCGACGGCACGGTCGACGCCTGTTCGATCGTCAATGCGAAGGCGGGCAACTGCGCGGAAGACTGTGGGTTCTGTGCACAGTCGGTCCACTTCGACACCGGCATCGACAACTACGACTTCATCGGCCCCGAAGCGGTTCTCGAGGCCGCGAAACGGGCCGAGGCAGACGGTGCCCAGCGCTTTGGCATTGTCGTCGCCGAGCGCGGCGTCTCGAAGGAACACCGCCCCGAGGAGTGGGCGGAGGTCCTCGAGGCGATTCGGCTCGTGCGCGAGCAGTGTGACCTCGAGATCGACGCCTCGCTCGGCATTCTGACCGAGGAGGAAGCCGCGATCTTGGTCGAGGAGGGGATCAACCACTACAATCACAACATCGAGACCTCTCCGAACTACTTCCCCGAGATCGTCGGCACCCACGAGTTCGAGGATCGGGTACGAACGCTCGAGGTGGCAAAGGAAGCCGGCATGGATCTCTGTGCGGGCGTCATCCTCGGGATGGGCGAGACGCCCACCGACCGGGTCGACGCCGCAATGGCATTACAGGAGATCGGGATCGAATCGCTGCCGGTGAACGTGCTCAACCCGATCGAGGGCACCGAACTCGGCGAGGAGTGCCCGGAGATCACGACCGAGGAGATCGTCACGACGATCGCGGTCTACCGACTGCTTCACCCCGAGGCCCGGGTCCGGCTCACCGGCGGACGGGAGGCGAACCTCGCGCCCGACGAACAGCACCTCCCTCTCGAGGCGGGTGCGGACGGACTGCTCACCGGGGATTATCTCACAACCGGCGGCCAGTCGCCGGGCGAGGACATCGAGATCATCGAGCGGGCCGGCCTCGAGCCCAACCGCGAGGTCAACGACTTCGACCCCGAGGCCGTGAAATCCCGCAGCGAGGACGAGACGCCGCACAGTCCCGCCGTCGACACCGTCGAGAGCACGGCGAGTGTGGAATCGGGAGACGACTGACAGCGACCAAAACGGAACTTCAGGACACATGGACGACGTCAACTTCGCAGTACTCGGCACCGGCGGTATCGGACGACGAACGCTCGAGGTCAGCACGCACAAGGAGCACCTCACCCCCGTCGCGGCGTGTGATCGCCACGGCGTCGCGATCGACTTCGACGGGCTGGACGTCGACGAACTGCTCGAGGCGACGGAGGGCAATATAGAGAACGAGGTCGCGACCGACGGCGGCGCGGCCGCGGTCAAACAACACGGCGAGCAGCGAGGCGTCGTCGCCTCCGCACAGGCCGACCCCACCGAGGACGCGATCGACGACGTGATCGCGGTAAGCGAGGAGGTAGACGCCGTGCTCATCGCCCTGCCGAACTACGAGCACGACTTCATCCCCCGCGTGGCGGATCGCTTCCTCGAGGCAGCGTACGAGGGCGTCCTCGTCGACGTGCTCAAGCGCTCGCGCGTGATCGGGATGCTCGACGAGAAACGGGAACGACTCGAGGAGTCAGGCATCACCTTCGTCTGTGGTGCCGGCGCGACCCCCGGCTTCCTGACCGGCGCGGCCGCACTCGCCGCCCAGTCGTTCGTCGAGGTCGAGGAGGTCGACATCCACTGGGGTGTCGGGCTCAAGTCGGGCTACGAGGACAACCGCGGCACCGTCCGCGAGGACATCGCTCACCTCCCCGAGTACGACATCGAGACCGCCCGCGAGTTGAGCGACGAGGAGATCGAAGCAATCATCGACGACCACGGCGGCGTCATCGAGTTTACGGAGATGGAACACGCAGACGACGTCCTCCTCGAGCGCGCCGGGATCTGTGACGCCGAAGACGTCACCGTCGGCGGGATCTTGGACGTCCGCAGCGACGAGAAGCCGACGACAACGACCGTCTCGGTCACGGGCCGGACCTTCGACGGCGAGCGGGCGACGAACACCTTCCAGCTCGGCGACGAGACGAGTATGGAGGCAAACGTCAACGGGCCCGCACTCGGCTATCTGAAAGCCGGCGTCCGGCGAAATCGGGCGGGCGAGTACGGCGTCGTCGGTCCCGCCGAGTTGATGCCCGGATTCTAGTGTGGTAGGAGACCGAGCCGAACCGTGAGAGTCAAATCGTGGGCCTGCGACGAACGAACCGGATGGAAGACCGTGGGTTCGACCTCGAGGACCGAGTCGCCGACCTCGAGTCCGCCGCTCTCAAGCGATCGCTCGCGCCTGCCGATCGCGTCGCCGACCGAGGATACTTCGCCGCGCCACCGGGTGGTGGACTCCCGGTTCTCGACGCCGAGGAAGCGATCGTCTTCGCGTCGAACAACTACCTCGGGCTGACCGACGACGACCGCGTCCAAAACGCCGCTCGCCAGGCCGCCGCAACGGTCGGAACCGGTGCCGGGGCGAGCCGGCTCGTAACCGGCGATACGATCGTCCACCACGACTTAGAGCGCCAGCTCGCAGAGACCAAACGGACAGAGCGCGCGCTCGCGTTCTCGTCGGGATACGCCGCGAACGTCGGAACGATCGCGGCGCTTCAACCCGACGTCGTCTTCTCGGACGAGTTGAATCACGCGAGCATCGTCGACGGCTGCCGGCTGTCGGGTGCCGACGTCGTCGTCTACGACCACTGTGACGTCGACGACTTGCGTTCGAAGATGGAAACGCAGACGGCACGCGACGGGGCGACCGAGGAGTCCTGGCTGATCGTCACCGACACCGTCTTCAGCATGGACGGCACCGTCGCGCCGCTGGGTTCGATCTGTGACGCTGCCGAGTCGGTCGGCGCGTGGGTGATGGCCGACGAGGCCCACGCCACCGGCCTCTACACGGACGGCGGCGGAATCGTCCAGGCCGAAGGGCTCGAGGACCGGGTCCACGTCCAGCTGGGGACTCTCTCGAAGGCGCTCGCCAGCCAGGGCGGCTACGTCGCGGGTAGCGACGCGTTGATCGAGTGTCTCGTCAACGACGCCCGCTCGTTCGTCTTCTCGACCGGACTCGCCCCCACTGCGGCCGCCGCCGCGAGCGAAGCGTTACACGTTGCCCGCCACAGCGACGCCCGCGAGCGACTCTGGGAGAACGTCGCCCACCTCCGGGACGGCCTCGAGGCGATGGGCTTTGCGGTGCTTGGTGAGTCCCAGATCCTCCCAGTGGTGATCGGCGACCGCCAGGACGCACTCGCACTCGCAGAAGGCGTCCGCGAACGCGGCGTCGTCGCCCCCGCGATCCGCCCGCCGACGGTCCCGGAGGGGACCAGCCGGATCCGGGTCGTTCCCATGGCGACCCACGATCAGGAGGACGTGGTGACCTGCCTCGAGGCGTTTCGTGCGGCCGGCGAGGAGGTGGGACTGCTGTGAGCCCGGATCGACTCGCCGTCGTCGGCACCGGCACCGGCGTCGGCAAGACCGTGATCACCGCCGGGCTGACGGCGTGGCTGTGCGAGGCCGGAGTCGACGCACGGGCGGTGAAACCCGCCCAGACCGGTCATCCGCCCGACGACGACGCGGCGTTCGTCGCCGACGTCTGTGCCGACCCCGACGCCGCAACGTGTCTCCGGTATCTCGAGCCCCCGCTTGCTCCCCGGGTCGCCGCCGAGCGCGAGGACGTCTCTCTGTCCTACGACGATCTCCTGGCGGACTGTGAGCGCGCACTCGAAGAATGCGAGGTCGGCATCCTCGAGGGTATCGGCGGCCTGCGCGTTCCCATCGCCGGCGACCGCGAGGTGATCGACCTCGTGGCCGACCTCGAGTGTGACGCCGTCGTGGTCGCACGCTCGGGGCTTGGAACGCTCAATCACACGGCGCTGTCGGTCGACGCGCTCGCGGCCCGTGGCGTCGACGTTCGTGCCGTCGTTCTCAACGAGTACGCCGGCGAGACCGTCGCCGAACGGACGAACCCGGCCGAACTCGAGCGAATGACCGACCAGCCGGTGGTGACGGTGCCACCGCTTGCAGCGCTCGATACGGAACACGTTATCGCGGCGGTTCGCGACGCGCTGTCGACCGTCGAAACCCTCAGCCTCGTGCCGACGGCGTGAGTTCGTCTCGTTTCACCGTCGAATCCGTCGTCGATTCGTTCGAAACGATGTGCGTCGCGAGCTCCGACTTCCGGTGTTCGACCTCGAGATGAACGCGTAGATCCGTCTCTGCCTCGTACTCGTCGGCACAGAGAGGGCACTCGTAGTTGACTGACATGGGCACCTACCGTCGTATACTGACACTGCTCGCCGACGTAATGGTATCGATCAGTAACTTCAGTTACACGTCGGGGGAGGTGGTATTCAGACGAAATCCGATAGGCCAGACTGGTCGTCGTCGAGGTCGGCGTTGGAACCGTCTCGACCGCCGGTTTCGTCCGGATCGTCTCGATCCTCGGCGTCTTCATCCTCGTCGGTCGGTGAAGGTTCATCGCTCGAGGTCGAAAGTGTCGCCTGGTCGTTCGACCCCTCTCTCTCACCCCCACCGCCGTCGCTGTCATCCTCGCGCGACCGGGAGGCCTCGAGAAAGGCGTCGCCGGTCCCCTCGACGGCCTGTTCTGCCCGGCGCTCTTCGGCCTCGTCGACGATCGAGGCGACCTTGTTGGTGTCCTTTCCGCTGCCAGTAACAAAGGAGACGTCGCCTTCGTCTAGCTCGTAGGCGGCGGCCATTCGAACGGTGAGTTCTCGGTCCCGGCAGTGATGGGTCATCTCGGCGAGAAAGGGCAGGATCTCCCGGCGAGCCGTCGCGACGCTCGTCCCCTCGCGTTCGGCGATCCGTTCGGCGATCGCATCGCGGGTGGTTCGCGTCCCTTTGGTCCGGCCGAGTTTCGACCAGTAGCTCGGCGGCCCGTAGCGGGTCCAGCCGCCTTTTGGCTCCCGGCGAGAGGCGGCGACGCCGGCGGTCATGTTGTCGGTTGCGTACCGCCAGAACGAGTACTCCTGAGTGGCACGCACCCGGCCGAGCCAGCGGTCGGCGTTGGCGAGAAAGTCGTAGGCGTCGGCCAGTTCCGCTCCCGCGTAGTCTTTGGGGACGTTGTCCTCGATCCAGTTGAGCAGGTCGTCGGGCGTCTCGTCGACGTCGTAGGACGCTCGCAGCGCCCCCTCGGCGTCTTTCTCTTTGATCAGGGCGTCGAGGAAGTCGAAGATCCCCTCCGTGGTGTCTCGCTGCCCGGTGACGACGTCGTCGACGGTCAGCCGGTCTGTCTCCTCGGCGATTGCCTGCAGGTCGTTGACCGCAGAGCGCAAGTCGCCGGCGGTCTCGTCGGCGATCGTCTCGAGTGCGGCCTCGTCGTACTCGATGTCCTCTCGTCGGCAGATGTCCCGCAGGACGGGGACGATCGATCGCTTCGAGACGTCGCGAAACTCGATCGTCTCGCAGGTGTTTCGCAGCGACTGGCTCATCTCGTAGAAATCGTTCGCCACGAGCACGATCGGCTGGTTCGCACTTTTGACGACCTCGGTTACTTTCCGGGAGCCGCCGTAGTCGGCCGAACCGTGGAAGTTGTCCGCCTCGTCTAAGATCACGAGCCGTCGGCCCGCCTCCCCGCCGGTCAACGTGCCGCTTTTGGACGCCTCGCCGGCGACGCGCTCGATGACGTCGGCCTTTCGGTCGTCGCTCGCGTTGAGTTCCATCACCGGCCAGCCCATGTCGTTCGCAAGCGCGTGGGCAGCGGAGGTCTTGCCGACGCCGGGGCTGCCGTGGACGATGACCGCCTGCCGGTGATCGTCCCAGCTCTCGGCCCACTCCTCGAGCTGGTCGCGAGCCTTGTTGTTGCCCCGGACCTCCGACAGCGTCGACGGGCGGTGCTTCTCGGTCCAGTCACTCATTATGACGTGGTTGGGGTGAGCGGCGTTTAGTGGTTCCGGAGCCCGGCGGTCGCCGATTCCCTCCGGCGGGCTCGTCCCGACTCACCGACCGGCCTCGTCTCCGGCCACGTCGCGAACTCGCTCGAGGAAGTCGTCGGCCGACGCCTCGACGTCGTCGAACTCGTCACCGACCGTCGTCCTCAGTCAGGGGGCGTGTCACCGTCTCGCCCCAGCCCTCGAAGCCGAGACCCGGTCGTAGGGGCGAATCGTGACGTCCATCCTGCCTTTCGGGAAGACGGCCCCGGAGTCGAGACCGTCGGTACGCTCGAGACGGCACACGGCTTTAGGAGGCGGGGTCCCTTTCTCGAAGTAATGCCAGTCGAATCCGACGAGGAGGTCAGGGCCGTCTTCGACCTCGAGGCGATCGCCGTGGTCGGCTGCTCGAGCACGCCCGGGAAGGCCGCTCACGAGATCCCCCGGTACCTCCAGGACGTGGGCTACGAGGTGATTCCCGTCAACCCCAACGCCGAGGAGGTACTCGGCCGACCCGCGTACGACTCGCTGTCCGAGGTCGAGGAGACCGTCGACGTCGTCGACGTCTTCCGGCCGAGCGAGGAAGTCGCGGACGTCGTCGACGAGGTCATAGCGCGCGAGGACGTCGACGTCGTCTGGCTCCAGCTGGGTATCCACGACGACGAGGCCGTTTCCCGAGCCGAAACCGACGGCCGCAAAGTCGTTCAGGACCGGTGTATGAAACCCGAGCATCGCCGCCTGGTCGCCTGAGCCGAACCGGCCGCGGGCTCTCCGATCAGTCGCGCCGGCGCTCTTCGAAGATCCGGTACGCCACCGTCGCGTAGCCGGCGATCGTGACGACGAACAGCTCCCCCGAAGAGGCGATCGGGAACGTCCGCTCGACGTCACCGGGCGTCTCGCCCCGCGTCGGGTCGAACCCCGTCGAGTAGTGCGTATCCTCGGTCGTCCCGCGGACCGTCGAGTCGGCGACTGTCGCCCCGTCGTCGCCGGCCTCGAGTTCGACGAACGTCTGGACGAGGCCGCGCTGGTCGGTGACGGCGAGCTTGCCCGAGAGGTCGTAGAACCGGTCGTGCAGCGGCCAGAAAAGGTTGACGCCGTTGTAGAACGCATCGAGCAGGATGTGTGCGACCAAGACGGTGACGAGTGTGACCCAGGCGACCCGATAGCCGTAGGCACCCCACCGCCGGAGAACGTACGACTCGTCGCGAAGTGTGACGTCCCACAGGAGGAACGTTCCGGGTATCAGGACGACCCAGACGTTGTGGAGCGCAGCGCGGTGGGTTCCCGGGACGTAGATCCCGATCAGCGTATCGAGGTCGATGATCGCGGTCGCAGCCATCACGACGAGGATCGCTCTCGTGTCGAACTCCTCGCCGAGCAAGGCAGCGCCCATCAGGCCGGCAAGCGCCACGTGGACGACGGTCGATGGCATGTCACACGGTCTGGGAGTGAGAGAACTTGACTGTTCGCCCGGCCGTCGTGGTGTATCGGTCGTAGCGTGTCGGACGTCAAACGCCTGTGACGCGGGTCGATTCGATCGAACTCGGTGCGTATCGACAGTATCAGTACTATAATCATCTTATTAATATTATGGAAGTGGTGATTACTGTATCATTAGTTGTCATTATACAATTTGCACTTCGAATGAATATATGGTAACCAGCAAACACGGCCGGAGACGGTTCCTGAAATACGCAGGATTGGTCGGAGCGGTCGGATTTGCAGGCTGTCTCGAGGGAGAGGACGGATCGAACGGCGACGGTCAAGGTTCCGAATCGTCCGACGATGGGCCGGACGACTCGGGATCGAGCGACGACGGTGCAGGAGAGGAGGACGACGGCGGCGACGAGAACAGAGTCATCGTTGCGCCGGATGGCGACTGGACGTTCGAACCGGAGGAACTCACGATCTCGGTCGGCGAAACGCTGACGTGGTACTTCGATGAAGAGGGCCACAACGTGTCGTCCCATCCTGACGCATCGGACGTGAACGAAAACCCAGACGATGCGGAGCCGTTCGCTTCCTACGAGGGAGAGGATCACTTCGACCTGGACGAGCCAGGTACGGAGTTCGAACACACGTTCGAGGTCCCAGGTGAGTACACGTACGTGTGTACCCCACACGACGGGAGTATGGTCGGTACGATAACCGTCGAAGACGAGTGATACTGTCGGAATCGACGGCATCTTCTCTACCGTTTACGCCTGCCGGCACCTCGAGCGTCTCCGGTAGCTACTTGAGTCGACCGTCCGAGCCAACGAGCATGGGCGGACGTGGGCCGAAACGACAACTCGCGGAGAAGATCGCCGGGGAGATCACGCTAAGCGACGATCCGGGCGCGACACTCCGGAAGTGGCGTACGGACTTCGACGTCTCCCAGACCGATCTCGCGAGCGAACTCGAGGTCTCCTCCTCTGTCATCTCCGACTACGAGAGCGGTCGCCGGGAGAGTCCCGGCATCGGCGTCGTCAAACGCCTCGTCGACGGACTGCTCGCGATCGACGAGCGCCGTGGCGGCGACCGGATCCGTCAGTACGGTCGAGTGCTCTCGGCCGGCTTCGAGAGCGACGTCGTGTTGGACCTCCGGGAGTACGCCACGTCGATCCCACTCTCGCGGTTCTACGGCAACATCGGCGCGACCGAGGTCGCCACCGGCGGCGTCGACCGGATCAGCGGCCACACCGTCATCGACAGCATCGAGGCGATCACCCGCCTCTCGAGTGAGGAGTTCTTCCGGCTCTACGGACAGAGCACGAACCGCGCGCTCGTGTTCACCGGCGTCACCCGCGGAGAGTCTCCGCTCGTGGCGTTGCGCGTCGTCAACCCCACCCCGAACGCGGTCGTCCTCCATGGCATCGACGACGCGGACCTCTGGAACCACGCTGCCGACCTCGCACGCATCGACGGCTACTCGCTTGCCACCACGTCGACGCCGCTCGAGGAGATGCTCGAGGAACTGGTCTCGCTCGAGTGACGCGGAAACCGACTCCCGATCTCCGTGTCACCAGGGTGGACGCTCGAGATCCCGTATCGACTCGAGAACGTAGTCGGGGCGTGGCTCGGGACGACGGTCACCGGTCGCGAGCCACGCGGCCCGAACGCCGGCTGCGCGTGCGCCGGCGACGTCGATCGCCGGACGGTTGCCCACGTACACCGCCTCGTCTGGGGTCGCGTCGATGGCCGAAAGCGCCCGGTCGAACGGCTCCGGATCGGGCTTCGGTGCGGTCTCGTAGCCGGCGAATACGACCGTCTCGAACGCATCGGAGAGTCCGATGGCACGGAGCTTTCGTCGCTGTAACTCGGGATGTCCGTTCGTCACCAGCCCGAGCCGATACTCCGTCGCGAGCGACGGGAGTACGCTTTCTGCTCCCTCGATCGCCTCGAGGTCGCCGGGGTCGCGTTCGTCGTAGAACGCCCGGGTGAGGTCCGCGGCCAGGTCCGGATCACCGCCGTGGTCCTCGAGCAACGCCGCGAACGTCCGTTCGTAGAGCTCGAAGCCGTCCGCGCAGTCGGGCAACAGTTCCACGTACCGATCGTGAAACTGGTGCATGCTGAAACAGGGATCGATACCGAGCCGGTCGAACGCAGCCGACAGCACCGCCGATCCCGGGCGATCGTACGTACAGAGCGTGCCGTCGAGGTCGAAGAGGATGGTCGACGGACGAGAGTCCATACCGGAACCAGAGGCAGCCAATCGATAAAGTACGTGGTGCATGTTGGGGTCCGGACACGCGGTGTGGCGGCGCGGCTCGTTCGTGACGACGACTCGAGCCGTTCGCCGTCGGTCGCCCCCGTTCCGTCCGTGCCTCGACGGACGGTCCAATCGTCTCTCACCGGCCGACGGCCTTTTCCGTCGTCGACCACATCCACAGTCGACAATGGGCGACCCCGAAACCGTCCTGCGTCGCGATCCCGTGCTGGCCGCGGTGATCGACAGACTGGAGCCCCACCCGCTCGAACCGTTCGACTGCGAGTACGAGCGTCTCTGTGTCTCGATCGTCAACCAGCAGCTCTCGACTGCCTCCGCCAGGGCCGTCCGCGAACGCGTCTTCGACGTCCTCGAGGGCGACGTCCGGCCCGAGACGGTGCTGGCCGCCGACGACGAGGCCTTACTCGAAGCCGGCCTTAGCGGGCAGAAACTCGAGTACGTCAGAAACGCCGCCCGCGCCTTCCGCGAGCGCGATCTCACCCGCGAGGGACTCGCCGACCGCTCGAACGCGGCGGTCGTCGACGAACTGACCCGCATCCGCGGCGTCGGCGAGTGGACCGCCAGGATGTACCTCATCTTCGTCCTCGAGCGTCCCGACGTGCTTCCGCTCGGTGATCTCGCGATCCGACGGGGGATCGAGCAGTTGTACAACGACGGCGAGACGCTCACCCGGGTGGAGATGCGCGAGACCGCCGAGCCGTGGCGTCCGTACCGAAGCCTGGGGACCCGGTACGTCTGGGCGGCCTACGAGGCGGACGACTGATACGGTCTGTTGTGATTCGTTACCGGTGATCGCTGCCCCGTTCGATCGATCACCGGCAACACGTTACAACGATCCGTATGATACAGTTATCCCGGTCACGACCGAACGAAACGACGAATGCAGCCGGTCGTCCATCCCATCGTCGGCTACCTCTGTTATGCTGCGTACACGCGCGCCAGCCGCGGCGACGCTCCTGCCGGGGAGCCGGCGCTGGTCGCGGTCGTCGCCGCGACGATTCCCGACGTCGTCGACCAGCCGCTGTGGCTCGCCAGCGCCACGCCCGTCGGGCGAACAATCGCACACTCGCTTCTGTTCGCCGTTCCCGTCGTCGTCGCCGTCTGGCTCCTCTCCCGTCGTCGCGGCCGACCCACACTCGGCGTCGCCTTCGCGGTCGGCTATCTCTCTCACGTCGCGACGGACGTCCCCTGGCACGTCCTCGCCGGCGATTATGACGAACTCGGCTTTCTGCTCTGGCCGCTGACGCAGATGCCACAGTACTCAGGCGTCAAACCTCTCGGCACCGTCGCCGGCCTCGAGATCACGACGCTGTGGCTCGAGGCCGTGATCGCCGTCGCCGGCATCGCGCTCTGGTGGCACGACGGCCGGCCCGGACTCGAGACGATCCGATCCTGGCTCTAATACTGCCGGCTGTACGTCGTGGAAGATTCTCGCCGCCACGGGATAGCGAGAATTGTCACAGTTACAGCCGGTAGTATAACCTCGAGCGACAATTCGTGGTAACGTGTACTATTAACTCGTTCCAAATCGACGTCCCGGGTATGGACGCGTACGGCATCCTCACGGACGACGCCGACCTCGCTCGAGCGGACCTCGGCGACGTCACGTACTACTTCACCGATCAGGTCGACGGGAGCCGCGAGGAGCCACTCGAGGGCGCGGTCAGCTCGGTGGCCTGCTGGGGCGATACGGAAACGGTCCGCGAGAACCCGGACCGGGCCGCCGTCGCCGCCGACGGCACGCGGGCGACCCCCGCCGCCCGCGGCCAGGACTGGGGCACCGTCTGTCCGACGGACCCCGACTACCGCGCCGATCTGCTCGAGCGCATCGCCGAGGCCGGTGCCACGGGCGACGTCCGGCTCACCACGCTCGGGTTCCCGGGCGCGGAGTTCTGTCACTGCCAGCGTTGCGATCGGCTGTTCGCCGACAGCGCCCACGACGACCGCGAGGACTGGCGGGCCGACGTGATCACCGGGTTCGTCGCCGAGGCGGCCGACCGGGTCGCGGGCGAGTTGATCGCGACGCTGTATCCCGACCCCTATCCGGGGGCACTCCGCGAGCGGACCGGCCTCGATCCGGGCGCACTCGCTTCCCACGTCGACGGCTTTCTCGTGCCGCTGTGTGGGGCCGGCTACGGGACGACCTACTGGGTCGAATCGCTCGCGAGCGGGTTCGACCGCGAACTCGCCGGTCTCGATGCGGAGTTTGCGATCCAGCTCTCGACCGACGGCGTCGAGATCGACCGGCTCGTCGATCTCACGCACCGCCTCGAGGCCGCCGTCGACGTCGACAGCGTCGTCTACGGGGCCTACGGCTCCGACCGCGAGACACTCCGGGACGTGATCGGACGACTCCGCGAGACGGATGCGCCGGCGGCACCCGCCTGAGTCTCGGGAGGAGTGTCTCCCGGGGGTAGACGTCACGTCTGCTTTCCCAGCGTGACCCAGAGGATCCCGTCGTCGTAGCTCGCGTCGACGCGTTTCGGGACGACGGGGTCGGGGAGATCGACGGTCCGGGCGACTGCATCGGAGCCCCGTTCGGCCTCGATCGTAACGCTGTTCTCGCTCACACTGACGTCGATGTGTTGTTTGTCGAACCCGGGCAGTTCGGCACCCACGAGAATGTCGTCGCGCTGGTCGGTGACCTCGACCGAGAACGTCTCGGTATCTCGTGAAGCGTCGTCGGACTGGTTCGTGTTTCGTTCGTCTTCCATGTGGACTCCGGGCTACTCGAACCCGACCGAACTGACCACGGTGATCCCAATAAAGGACCACCGAGAAAACGGGGACGACGACCGCCAGCCGAGATCACTCCTCTGGCGTCTCCGGTTCGACCCCCGATAGCCGCATCGCGTTGCCGGTCACGCCCAGACTCATTCCCATGTCGCCGATGACGACCGCGTGGATCACCGTCACGACGCCAAACGGCGCGCCGGCCGCGAGGACGGCCTTCACCGCGAGGCTCGCCCAGATGTTCTGTCGAATCACGCCGTTTGCCGACCGCGAGAGGCGATAGAGGTAGGGCAACCGCGTGAGGTCGTCACCCATCAGCGCCACGTCGGCCGTCTCGAGTGCGGTGTCGGTCCCGGCTGCCCCCATCGCGACGCCGACGGTGGCCGTCGCGAGCGCGGGCGCGTCGTTGATCCCGTCGCCGACCATGACGACGTGGCCGGCCTCGTCCTCGAGCCGGCGGATCTGCTCGAGTTTCTCGTCGGGGAGCAGTTCGGCGTGGTACTCCTCGATGCCGACCTCCTCGGCGATCGCTCGCGCCGTCCCCTCGTTGTCGCCGGTGAGCATCACGACGCGGACGTCCTGGTCCTGGAGTCGCTCGACGGCCCAGGCGGCCTCGGGACGCACCCGGTCGGCGATGCCGATCACGCCGAGCAGCCGATCCTCGGTGCCGACGAGCACCGCCGTCTTCCCGTCGCGCTCGAGGTCAGCGACCGCCTCCGCGAGGACGTCGAGACAGTCCTCCCGATCGCACTGGGGGTCGGCGTCGTCGAGGAGTTCGCCGCCGTCGGTGGCGTGGGCGTGCCGGAGGTCGAGTCCGAGCCCCTCGAAGAGGTCGGGCTTGCCGACGTAGTGCGTCTCGCCGTCGAGGTCGGCCCGGACGCCCGTGCCGGCGAGTGCCTCGAACCGGGAGACGTCGCGGTCGGGATCGACACCCTGTTCGTCCGCGTAGCCGACGATCGCCTCGCCAAGCGGGTGTTCGCTCCGGCGTTCGACGGCGCTCGCCCGTGCGAGCAGTTCGTCCTCGCCGATCCCCTCGAGGGCGACCACGTCGGTCACCGAGAGGTCGCCGGTCGTGAGCGTCCCCGTCTTGTCGATCGCGACGACGTCGCTCTCGCCGGCGGCCTCGAGGTGGCGACCGCCCTTGATCAACACGCCGTTTTTGGCGGCGCTCGTGATCCCCGAGACGACGCTGACTGGCGTCGAGATGACGAACGCACAGGGACAGGCGATCACGAGCAGCGTCAGCCCCCGGAGGAACCAGGTGTTCCAGGATGCCCCGACGGCAAGCGGCGGGCCGGCGGCGAGGGCGACCGCCGCGACGACCACGATCGGCGTGTAGACGCTCGCGAACCGGTCGACGAACTGCTCGCGGTCGGTCTTTTCCCGTTCGGCGTCCTCGACCAGTTCGACGATCCGGGACAGCGTCGAGTCGCCGGCCGGGCTCGTGACCTCGACCTCGAGGTAGCCCGACTCCGCGATCGTGCCGGCGTAGACCTCCTCGCCGGCGGTCCTGTCGACGGGGACGCTCTCGCCGGTGATCGGGGACTGGTCGATCGCGCTCTGGCCCTCGCGGACGACGCCGTCGGCCGGGAGCTTCTCGCCCGGCCGGACGACGACCGTGTCGCCGACCTCGAGGGCGTCGGCCGGCACCGTCTCCTCGGAGCCGTCCGCGCGTTTGACCGTCGCCGTCTCCGGCGAGAGGTCGATCAGCTCCTGCAGGGAGCTTCGGGCCCGGTCCATCGAGAACCGCTCGAGCAACTCGGCAATGCTGAAGAGGACGGCGAGCATCGCCCCCTCGAAGGGGTGGTGTGCGCCGACGGAGGCGAGGATGCCGATCGACATCAGCAGGTCGATGTCGAGGCTCCGGTTGCGCGCGGAGTAGTAGCCGTTGCGGACGATCGGCGCGCCGGCGACTGCGGCCGCGACGATGAAGAGGACGTGTGAGACGGCGAACGTCCGGCCGACGACCTCGAACAGCGCCGGGTTCGACGCCGGGAAGACGAAGGCAAGCGCCATCCCGACGGTCACGAAGACGGCACCGACCGCCGTCCCGGCGGCCCGGCGACCCCGGAAGACCGCATGCGGGTCACGGAAGCGGTCGCCGCCGTCGCCGTCGACGGGCGTCGCCTCGTAGCCCGCCCTCTCGACGGCGTCGACGGCTTCCTCGGCGTCTGTCGACCCCGTAATCGTCACCCGTCCCGCGGCCGGTTGTGTCTCGATCCCCTCGACGCCGTCGACGTCCTCGAGTGCGGCCTCGACCTTGCTCGCACAGGAGGGACAGTCCATCTCCGGCACCGAGAGGGACAGTTCCAGTTCGCTTCCGGCGGGTTCGACGGTGTACCCCGCTGCCTCGACGCGGTCACGGACCGCCGCCTCGTCGACGACCGTCGGGTCGTACGCGACGACGAGCGTGCCACTCGTCACGCGTGGCTCGAGTTCCTCGATCCCCTCGAGGACCTCGACGCTGTTCGTCACCTTTCCTGCACACGACGGACAGTCCATCTCCGGCACCCGGAGCTCGAGCGTTCGCCTCGAGTCCGTGGGCCGAGCCTCCTCGCTCATCGGTGTCGAGTAGGGACGCCTCGCCCATACGGGTTGTTTGGCACACGCCAACCGCCCGGCCGGCGTCCGCGTGGCCCGGGGATTCCGGCCAGAGCGGGAGTCCACGCGAAAGCCCCACCCTCAACGAAGCGAACGGCGATAGCGCGGAACGAAGTTCCGCGGACCATTCGAGCGGGCCTGCGGCCCGCGAGAAGAAGCCGTGAGCGAGTAGGGTGGGGTAGTTTACTGAGGTCATGCTGTCGGTCAGGACCGAAGCTCGGGAACGAGGTCCGCAAGCGACCCCGTCTCGACGAACGCCGTCGCGAGTTCGGCCTCGGCCCGGCGCAGCCGGTAGGAGAGCGTCGACCGCGGCACCCCGAGCTCCTCGGCGAGTTCCGAGAGGTCGATCCGGCGTGGCGTCTCGTAGTAGCCGGACTCGACGGCAGCCCGGAGGGCGTCGCGCTGTTCCCGCGGGAGCCCGTCCTCGCCGGGCTCCGGGTCGACGTCGGCCAGCCGGAGCATCTCGATGCCCGTACAGTCGTCGACCTCCCCGTCCAGGGCCTCGAAGAACGTCGCGACCGTCGCGCCGTTGCCGAGGACGATCCGCCACCGGTAACGCCGGCCCTCGCGGTAGGTCTCGAACAGCAGTCCCTCGCCGAGGGTCTCGAGTGCGATGTGAGGCACCGACGTACAGACGTCCGTTCGGTCCCAGTAGGTGTAGACGACGAGCGTCTCCGCGGCGCGATCCAGCACCTGGGTCTCACAGTCGGCCCCGCAGTCGTCTTTCACGAGACAGTCCGCACAGTAGCTCGCCTCGCTGTAGGCGGCCTCGAGGGCCTCGAGCGCGTCGGGTGGCCCCTCGGCGAGGTCGACACGCCAGAGGCTATCCGTGGTGACGTGACACGACAACGACCGGACCGTCGTCTCCGGGTTGGCCGCGAGGACGTCGGCCACCGGGTTGGTGCCGGGATCGTACTCGAGGGCGAAGACGAGTTCGCGCATACCGTCGCTTGGCGGTCGTGGTACAAAAGCCGTTCAGTCGGCCCGACCACACGCTTAGTCGTCGGTACCGTAGCTGAGTTCCGGCGGCTGTTCGCCACCTCCGACTTTCATATGTCGTTCGTGATAGATGTGTGCCGCCGCGGTCAGGGTAAACGTCGCGGCGATGATCGCTCCCCAGGCCAGGTCTCCGAGTTCGGTGAGCGGATAGACGTCGCCCCACAGCGCAGCGACCAGCGCACAGCTCACTGCACCCAGTGCGAGATAGAGTTCGCGCCAGGCGAACTCCCGTCCCGGCACGATCTCGAGGTAGATGGTGACCTCCCTGGTCCGATCGGTGGACTCGATCACCCCTTCGTCCGAGTCGAACGCAAGAATGCCCGCCTCGTCCATCTTCGGGAGATGGGTCTGCTGGAGCGTCGTGTAGACGCGCTTTCGTTGTGCAGGCGTGACCGCCTCGAGGGTCGTCTCGTACTCCCAGGCAGCGACCTGCTGGGCCAGATCGCCGATCTCGACAGGCCCCTCGTCCCGTTTGAGATAGTGTAACACGTACCGTCGTCGCTGGTTTCGCAACACCTCGAAAATTTCACCTTTCGAGAGCGTCTCGCCACTTCGCATCCCGATCACCCCGTGCAGGCTCCCTCACACTGCCCTCGTCCCCACCGTTCACGTGTCATTGTCTCCTCGAACGAACGCCTCGTATATAACTTTCCTGAACGCTGGACAGTCAGCGAGAATTGACACTCGTGTCGATCGAAATTCACCCGAGGGCTACTCGAGGACGACCGCGAGCGAAGCGGCGATCTCGTCGGCAAGTCCGGCTTTCGTTCCCTCGTACGCGGCAACGTCGCTCGCGTGGACGAGCAAGCCCCGCGTCCGGGTCGCACCCATCACGCCGGCGTCGTTGGCGACGACGAACGCGAGCCCGACCCGCGCTAAGGTCTCTCTGGCCGCCTCGACCATCGCCGCGTCGTCGCTTCCCGTCTCGGCTTTGAACCCGACGATCGGCAACTCGGGCTGGCGCTTTCGGATCGAGTCGATGAGCTTCGGCGTCGGCTCGAACTCGAGGGTCAAGTCGGCGCCGGAGCGGATTTTCTCGTCGCGTGCGGGGACCGTGTAGTCGCTGATGGCAGCGGCGGACACTAACGCGTCTGCGTCCGCGCAGGCGTCGGTCGTCGCCTCGAGCATTTCGGCGGCGCTTTCGACCTGGCGAACGTCGGCGTAGGGTACGTCGCCAGCGGGCGAGACGTCACTGGTGACCGGCTGGGGACCGACGTCGCCGTGGACGAGCGTCACGTCTGCGCCGCGAACGTAACACGCCCGGGCGATCTCCCGGCCCATCGTGCCGCTCGAGCGGTTCGTCAGGACGCGGACGGGATCGATCTCCTCGGTGGTCGCACCACTCGTGATCACCACGTGCTCGCCTGCGAGCGGCCGATCGCCCGCCTCCCGGGCGACGGCACAGGCGATCGCCTCCTCGGTCGCGATCTTCGCTTTGCCCTCCTCGACGCGCGGGTCGACGAACTCGACCCCCCAGGACTCGACGCGTGCGATCGTCTCGAGGACGCCGGGGTGGTCGTACATCGGCTCGTGCATCGCGGGGGCGATCACGACCGGCGTCCCCGATCCCAGCGCGGTCGTCGCCGTCGTCGTCACGGGCGTGTCGTCGACGGCACTCGCGATCTTGCCGACCGTGTTCGCCGTCGCCGGCGCGATCAAGTAGACGTCCGCCCACCCCTCCGTCCCGCAGAGTTCGACGTGTTCGACCCGACCCGTGATCTCCGTGACGACCTCTGTCTCGGTGGCGAACTCGAGCGCCCACGGGTGGACGATCCCGCGAGCACTGTCGGTCATGACGGCTCGTACGGTCGCGCCCCGCCGGCGGAGCTCGTGGGCGAGTTCGACCGTCTTTACGGCCGCGATCGATCCCGTCACCCCGAGCGCGACGTTGACTCCCTCGAGCATTCGCCTTGAGATTCGAAGGCGTGGTACAAAAGACCGATCATCCGACTCACCCCTCGACGAGCAGCGTGTTCAACGCATCCGGCACGACGAGGACGTCGCTACCCGACTCGAGTGCGTCTGCGACGTCGTCTGCCGTCTCCATCAGACACGCCTCGACGACCTCGGGTGTCCGGCTGTTCGTCACGACCACGTCGTGGTCACGAAGCACCCGCGCGACGACGAACGCCCGCTGTGCGCCGGGCTCGTATCCCTCGCGAAGCTCCCGGTAGAGCGCGTCGGCGTCGTTGGCGGCCACGAGCCGGTCGTAAAACCGCTGCTCGCCGGTTCCCTCGCCCGCCCCTTCCGGCAGTTCGGCCGGGACGACGAGCCGACCGCCCTCCGCGAGCGGGTTCCGGTCCCCGAGTGCGACGTAGGTCGCCGCCCGGGTCGCCTGATAGAGGGTGGCGTCTTTCGGTGCGCCGACGCCGCAGACGACAGCGTCGTACTCCCGATCGACAGGCACCGAGAGAGCGTTCCGGGCGACGTCGGCGAGTTCACGAACGACGGACCGGCCGTCGCCGGCGCTCACCCCGAGGACCCCTTCGGGTCCGTGGGTCAGATTGAGACAGCAATCGATTCCGATCCGATCGCCGGCCCGGTCGAGAAACGAGCGAAACGGGTTGTCCTCGAGACGACCCAGTCGAACCCCCTCCTCGGCGAGGACGTCGGGACCGTGGGTGTACCGGATCTGGGACTCGCCGCCCGCGCCGATGACGACCGTCTTCGCCCCGCCGGAGAAGCCGGCGTACTGGTGGGGTTCGACGACGCCCGTCGACAGCACCGTATCGGCCGTGGCCACGGGCTCGCCGATCTCGATCGGGACGCCATCGACCGTGCCGACCTCGACGACGGCCTCCGGATCGTGGTTCACTGCCAGGTCGGCGTGGGAACCGAGCATCGCCTCGAGTTCCTCGTCGGTCATCGGTCGGTGGAGGCCGAGCCCCACGACGACGGTAATCTGTCCTCGACCGACGCCGATCCGATCGAGATCGGCGAGCAAGACCTCGAGCAGGACGTCGTCGGGAACGGTACGCGTGAGGTCGGTGACGACGATCACGACTTCGTCGTCGGCATCGACCCGATCGTCGAGCGACGGCCCGTGCAGGGTTTCGAGGGCCGCCCGTGCGGCTTCACGAACGTCGACTGTCGTCCCGCCGGGCGGTTCGGCGACCGTGGTCGTACAGGTCGGCAGTTGTACCTCGATCGTCCGCTCCCCGAGCGGCAGTTTCATACCCGTCGTTTCGCCCGACGGTCCAAAAACGTCTCCCCGGGCGACAAACGGCGATCCGAACGAGAGATCGACCGCCGGCGTGATGGTTTTGGCACAACTGATAGGTAGGTCCGTCTCAAAGGACACCATATGCCCAGTGAGACCGTCCAGAATCTGATCGACGAGCGAGTACCGGCTCTCGACGCGACGACGTCCGTCGCGTCAGCTATCGACGACATCCGAACGACTTCGACCGGCTCCGAAACGACGATCTACTACACGTACGTCCTCGGCGAAAACGAGCGCCTTGCGGGTGTCGTCTCAATGCGAGAACTGCTGAACGCGCCCGACGACGCGTCGCTTGCGGACGTGATGGTCGAGTCCGTCGTTACCGTCGAGGAACGCAACTCCCTCGGCGATATCGCCAGGACGATTACGAACCACGGGTATCCCGTGCTCCCCGTCGTCGGCGACGAGGGTCGGTTCGTCGGCGTCGTCCGGGCGGAAGACGTCATCGAGGCCCTCGACGAGGAGACGTCCAAAGACGTTCTCAAGTACAGCATGCGCGACGTCGCATACGATCCGAAAGAGGAGGGAGAGTACGAGTGTTTCGAGTGCGGGAACGTCATCGTCACGGCGAGTGCAGAACGGTGCCCCGAGTGTGGCGGCGAACTTCGCAACCTCAGGACGACACTCGAGTAACGGCTCGAGCTACGCCGTTCGTGACGGCGGCACGAGAAACACGTTTCCAGTCGCCCTCGAGACGATCTCCTCGGAGACGCTTCCGATCAGGAGCCGGCGCAACCGGCTGTGACCCCGCGAGCCGACGAGAATCGTCGTGGGTTCGTACTCCGCTTCCGCGGCCAGGAGTTCGTCCGCCGGATCGCCCTGTCTGACGTCGGTTCGGGTCTCGATGTTCCAGTTCTCGAGTTGGTCCGCCCGTTCCGCGAGCCGCTCGTGTGGGTCCACGCCTGCCTCCGAGCCGGGATCTTTGGGCGTCTCGACGTGGACGAGTGTCGCCTCCCGGACAGCGTGGCGGAGATACGAGAACGCCTCGAACGCCCGCTCGGCGTTCTCGGAGAAATCCGTCGCGAACAGCAGTCGGCTGAACAGCCGTTCGTGTACCACGTCGGGGTCGTCTGCCCCGCGTTCGACCCGGTTGACGAGCAACGGCACGACGGTCGTTCGAGCGAGGTTACGGGCGGTCGAGCCGATGACCCGGTTCTCGAGCGGGCTCTTGCCTCGCGAGCCGACCACCGTCAGACTGGCACCTTCCGCCTCCGCGATGCCGTTGATTCGCCGGTAGGGCGTCCCGCGAACGACGTGTGTTCCGACGTCGAAGCCGGCGTCCTCGATGGTACGTCGATACTCCGAGAGTGCGCGTTCGCGTCGCTCTTCGAACCCGATGCCGGGCATTCCCCCGTGAACGTTCGACGGAATCACCGTGACGAGATGGAGCTCCTCGATACCGATTCGCTCGAGACAGTCGAGACAGATCTGATTCTCGATCGCCGCCTCGCTGGCGGCCGAGAGGTCCGTCGCACAGATCGCTTTCATGGACCGTCGTATGGCTCGACGGATAATATTGTTAGTGTTACCACGGTACACCGCTTCCCGGCTCGCCGTCGAGATCGGAAGGTGCGCGCCCGAGCGGCAACCCGTCGCGTGCAACGTCGTCAGACGGCCGTTCGCCCGACGAGTATATTCCCATACGTTATCGGCATATCCTCGTTGGATAGCCGTGTAATACTCAGAGTTATATTGTACGAGTCTCCCAAAACCGTTATTACGGCTCGAAGAGCTAGATCAACTCGAGTAACGATGGAGTACACCCACCCACGGAACGCGCGAGGTGACGACGCATGATCGAACTTGCGTCGCTTTCCCCGCCCGTGCAAGCGACGGTCCTCGTCAGTATCATCCTCCTCGAAGCGGTCGCGCTCTACGTCGGCTACGGAGCGCTCGAGCGAGCCGCCTCACCGCTCATCGAGTCGATAGCGAACTAACATGGTGTTCGGGCTCGGCATCGAACTCCTGGTGTTGTTCGTCGTCTTCGGCTTCATGGTCGGAGTACTGTTCGGATTCTTCGGAATGGGGGGTTCGTTCCTGATCACGCCGACGCTGTTGATCCTCGGCTACCCCGCCTCCGTCGCCATCGGGAGCGGGCTGGCGTTTTACTTCGGGACGTCGGTCATCGCCGTGATGAAACACTACGACGTCGGCCAGGTCGATTACAAACTCGGCGCGGCGTTGTTCGTCGTCCTCTCGATCGGGATCGAACTCGGCAGTCGGCTCGTCTTCGCCCTCGAGGCGCTAGGGATCGCCGAACTCGTCACTGGTGCCGCCTACGTCCTCTTGCTCGCCGGCATCGGCCTGTTGTTCCTCCGGCGTGCGTACGCCATCGACGACGAGGACGACGCTGACGACGAAGACGAGATCGACGACGACGAGATTCCGCCGATCGCTCAGAAGATCCAGTCGTACCGAATTCCGCCGATGATCTCGCTCGTCTCCGGCGGCCGGACGTCGCTGTGGACGGTCACGGGTGCCGGCGGGGGTGTCGGCCTCGTCTCGGGACTGATCGGCGTCGGCGGCGGATTCATCCGGATGCCGGCGATCTACTACCTGATCGGGACGCCGCTTACTGCCGCAGTCGGGACCAGCCTCTTCGCCGGGCTGTTCTCGGGCGCGTACGGTGCGTTCACCTACGGCATGCAGGGCAGCGTCGACCTCGCGGTCGTCGGAACGCTGCTCGTCGGGAGCGCACTCGGTGCTCGCATCGGCTCGGCGGCGACGACTGCCGTCGAGGAAGACGACGTCATCATCTACTTCGCGCTCATGATGCTGTTTGCCAGTGCCGGCATCGCCGTCAGCGAACTCGCAGACTGGCTGGAGATCGGCACACTCGACGTGCTAAGTGTGGTCTTGCTGGTCGGCTCGTCGTTTTTCGTCGGGCTGATGATCCTCTATCAGTTCGCCAGCGAGCTCGACACGGGCGAACCCGACGCCCGTCCGGAAGCCGAAGCCGACGACTGACGACGTCCCGACGACGGACCGGCGTCACCCCGGCGGTTCGTCACGACGACCACACCACCGTCTCTGCACCGGTGTAATTGGAGAGACGGATTCGGCCGTCGATCGACCTGATCCACTCGCGTCTGCGACGCGTGCCTTTCTCGTCCCTCTCTTCTATTGTATAATATTGACAATACCAAACAATACTAACTGGGGTCGGGAGAGTAAAGCGTTTTCATCCTTCGGCGGCTACCTCGAGGTATGCTCCGGTGGCTCCTGGCGCTGTTGCTTATTCCCTTCCTGGACGCGGTAGTTCTCGCGATCGTCGTCAGCCAGACGCCCTGGATCGGCTGGGTGGGGATGGTACTGCTCGTCGTCCTAACGGGACTGATCGGTATGCTGCTGGTTCGTGCGGAAGGCCGCCGGACCATCCGCAAGATGCAACGCTCGCTCGTCCAGGGCGAAGCGCCGACCGACCAGTTGCTCGACGGCGCCTTGTTGATCGCCGCCGGGGCGTTCCTGCTCACACCGGGGCTCGTGACCGACGTCGTCGGCCTCCTGCTCGTCGTTCCGCCGACGCGCATCCCGATCCGGATGGTGATCAAACGCTACGTCGTCGTTCCCTACGCCGACAAGAAGACCGGCGGTTTCGCCTCCGGAACCGTCTGGACGTACGGCTTCCCCGACGACGCACAGGGGTCCGGCGGATCGCCAACCGACGGCTCGGCCGGTCACGACCCCTCGAGTGGGACGTACGACCTCTCCGAGGACGCTTACACGGTCGACTCCAAGCGCGACGACGACAGCTATACGATCGAGTTCGGCGACGAAGATCGCTCCGACGATTCGGACGACCGCCGCGCTCGGTAGCGATTCTCACCCCACTATCGGAAAGAAACGTTTAAACGTTCCACCCGGCAACAGGGTAATGCGAAGCACGCCTGGGCCAATAGCTCAATCAGGTTGAGCGCCACTCTGATAAGGTGGAGGCTCTCGGTTCAAATCCGAGTTGGCCCATACTTCTACGGCGAGCAAACTCGCGAGCCGTAAATTCTGTATCTGACTCGGATTTGCAGCAGAGAGGAGCTTGCTCCGACCGTGGTTCAAATCCGAGTTGGCCCATACTTTTTGCGACGTGTAACATCGCGGGTCGTGAGTCTGGAATCCGAGCCGGCCGTGTTCTCGTGGCAAACCATCCGTGATATCACCTGATACCGGGCGTTTATTTGCCCTCGTGTGAGTGGCCCCCGTATGCAATCGACGGTTGCAGTGTGTCAGCTCGAACTCGAGGAGCTGGCCGTCGAGACGAACCTCGCGACCGTCCGAGAGCGTGTCGAGTGCCTCGATGACGACGTCGACCTCGCCGTCTTCCCCGAGCACACGCTGACCGGATTCGTCGCCGACGGCCGCATCGAGGCTGTGGCACTCGCACGGGACAGCGAGCCGATCGAAGAGCTGCGATCGCTCGCCGACCGCCGAGACGTCGCACTCGTCGTCGGTTTCGTCGAGGCGACGGCCGACGAGCTGTACAATGCGACCGCGTACGTCGATCCGGCCGGCGACGTCACGGTGTACCGGAAGCGACACCTCTGGGAGGGCGAGACGAGCATTCTCACACCCGGTTCCGAGCTGGTCACGGTCGAGACGCCGATCGGGAACGCGGGGCTGTTGACCTGTTACGATCTCAACTTCGTCGCCGAGAGTGCAGCACTCACCCGCGCCGACGTCACGGCGCTGCTGGTAGCTGGGGCGTGGCCGGCCGCGTACACCGAGAACTGGCAGCTTCTCCTCCGGGCGAGAGCACTCGACGGCGTTCGCTGGGCGATCGGCGCGAACCGTACGGGTGAACGGGACATCCCCGGCTCGCGACGGCTCACGTACGGCGGTCGCTCCCTCGTGGCGCGACCGGACGGCGGCGTCCACTGTGGGCTCGATCGCCAGGAACGAACGCTCGTCACCGAGATCGACTCGAGCGTCCTCGAGACACAACGTGACCTCATCGGCGTGTTCTCGACGTGATACGGACCGTTGTACGTCGGCACAGCAATCCGTATGAGTCCATCGTTCAGGTCGACTCGAGTCGTCGTCGTTCGGTCTCGAACTCCATCTGCAAGCCCGCATCCCGAAGCGCTTCGGTGGCTTCCTCGAGCGTGTCGCTCCCGCGAACGCAGTCGGCGATCGACGACGTCGCAGCGACGGCCGTCGGGTCGAGGTAGAACGTCACCGCACTGGCGGGCGTCGTTCGAAGCGATACCTCGCCGCCGCGGATCGTCCGCGGGCCGAACTCGCCGCGTGCGGCTTCGACCGGAATCCGGCTCGCTTCGGTCTCGACGATCTCGAGGAGCGTCTCAAGTTCCTCGAGTGCGACCAGCCCGATCCCGTCGGTCACCGGGCTCCGGACGCCCGGTTCGTCGCCGCGTGCGAGCACGTCGCCACTGCCGCCGACGCCGAAGACGAGCGCCGAGTCGTACGCGAAGCAGTCCTCGAGTGAGGTGATCGCGCTCATGGTTCGAGGGCGTCGGCGACGATTCGATCGTGGTCGAAGCCCATACCCGGGAGGGAAGCGAGGTCGAACGTCGCCACCCGGCGTGCCTCTTCGCGGGGGTCGGGCGTCGGATCTCCCCGTGGGCTGCAACGGTACGCTGCGCTCACGTTCCCGCGGTCGTCGCGGTCGGGATCGTCGTAGAGGCCGACGAACGTCTCGACTTCGACCTCGAGGCCGACTTCCTCGCGAACCTCGCGAATGCAGGCCTCGCGGGCCGTCTCATCGCGTTCGACCAGTCCGCCGGGCAACACCCACTGCCCTTCGAACGGTGGATGGGCCCGTTCCATGAGCAGGACCTCGCCGTCGTCGACGATTACCGCGTCCGTTGCGAGTGCTCGAACCTCCATAGACCGACGTAGACCGCGCCAGGACTAAGGTACCAGGTCTACGTTCTACGTCCGCTCCTCGAGCGGGCGGATCCGGTGGACGTCGCCGTCGACGAGGATGACACAGACGACGTCGCGTTCTTCGAGGAACGGGTACGCCTCGTGAGCGACGACGACCTGATCGACAATCTCGTCGCCGTCCTCGAGCAGGATGACGACGTGCTCGCCGTCGACGATACGGTCGACGACGCCGACGTACGTCTCCGATCGACCCATCGGCCGGCCGTTCCCTGCAGGCGAAGATCGGTTCTGACGGTCGTCACGGCCCGACTCGGTTCCAGGGTTGGAGCCGGCGACGGGCAAGGCCGTGACGGTGGCGACGACGATCGCACAGAGCGTTCCGATGACGGTTCGTCTCGAGTAGTGGCTTTCGTCCCACATGGTGGGGATGGCCGGGGGTTCACTTATAAACGTCCGGCCGAAGGCGTCTGTCGTCGTTCGCTGACTGTCTCTTCCAGCCGGGAAAATTCTCATTTGACCGGTTGCGGTAGGCTAGCTACTGGCAACCCCTCGTGAGACTCGATGAGTGAACCACCACGACCGGAGTACGACAGTATCGATCCCGAGTACGACCACCTGCGAGAGACGACTGCAGACGAGGACGCCCTCGAGGAGTTGCTCGAGCCCTACGCGGTCGGTCGGGACGACCACGAGAACGCACCGGCGTTCGTGATCCGGCCGAACGACGTCCAGGAGGTCCTCGAGACGTTGCACGACGAGGCAGGGTTCGACCACCTCTCGTGTCTGACTCCCCAGGAGTACCCCGACCGCTACGAATCGATCTACCATCTGACGAGGTTCGACGACCGGCGCGAGGAGGTCACGCTCGTCGTTCCGTTACCCAGCGACGATCCGGTCTGTGAGAGCGCCGAGCCGGTCTTTCGTACGGCCGAGTGGCACGAACGCGAGGCCTACGATCTCGTGGGTATCGAGTACGAGGGGAACCCCGATCTACGACGCATTTTGCTCCCCGAGACCTGGCAGGGCCATCCCCTCTCGCTCGAGTACGACCAGGACAAACCGCAGGTCGTCAGATTCGCAGCACACGAAAACCCCCTCGAGGCGACCCAGAGGGAAGCCGAGTCGGACACGATGTTCATCAACATCGGGCCACACCATCCGGCGACCCACGGCGTCCTCCACCTGAAGGCGACGCTCGACGGTGAGACAGTCGTCGACGTCGACCCCGACGTCGGGTACCTGCATCGCTGCGAGGAGCAGATATGCCAGGAAGGCTCGTATCGCTACCAGATCATCCCGTACTCGAACCGCTGGGACTACACGGCGAACCTGCCCAACGAGTGGGCGGTCGCCCGTGCGATCGAGGACATCGCCGACATCGAAGTCCCTGCGTACGCCCAGGTGTTGCGGACGATGTCGACCGAACTCGGTCGGATGTTGGGACACTTCCTGGCGCTCGGGACGTTCGCGTTAGACGTCTACGGCGACTTCACCGCCATCTTCCAGTACGCCTTCCGAGATCGAGAGGTCGTCCAGAACATCCTGGAGGATCTCACGGGCCAGCGAATGATGTTCTACTACTTTCGACTGGGTGGGGTGGCCTGGGACCTGCCGGAACCGCGCGAGGAGTTCTTCGAGAAGGTCCGTGACTTCCTCGACGACCTGCCCGCGAAACTCGAGGAGTACCACGACCTGCTCGTCACCAACGAGGTCTTCCAGATCAGATGTGTCGACACCGGCGTTCTCGAACCCGATGTCGCCAAACAGTACGGCTGTACGGGCCCCGTCGCCCGCGCCTCCGGAATCGATTACGACCTCCGGCGAGACGACCCCTACGGCTACTACGAGAATCTGGAGTGGAACGTCGTCACCGAGGACGGCTGTGACAACTACAGCCGCGTGCTCGTCCGGATGAGCGAAGTCGAAGAGTCCGCGAAGATCGTCGAGCAGTGTCTCGACCTGCTCGAGTCCTGGCCCGAAGACGAACGCGACCTCCAGAGCAACGTCCCGCGAACGCTCAAACCGGACGCGGATACGGAGACCTACCGGGCCGTCGAGTCGGCGAAAGGCGAACTCGGGATCTACATCCGATCCGACGGAACGGAGACGCCGGCCCGGTTCAAGATCCGCAGTCCGTGCTTTCACAACCTCTCGGCACTACCCGAGATGGCAGAAGGCGGTTACGTCGCAGACCTGATCGCCTCGCTCGGCAGTCTCGACATCGTGCTCGGAAGCGTCGATCGATGATCACGCGACGGCCCGATCGGCCGCATCAGATCTCGGTCGACGACTCCGTGTGGGCGGTCAGCACCTCCGGATCGAGCCGGAAGAACTCGAACGAGACCGCCCGCGGATGCTCGCCGAAGACGTCGTGAAGCGGGATGTGCACCCGGTCGAGTTCCTCGAGCGTCTCGGTCGCGATCGGATCCGCGTCGACGTCCTCGAGTCGTCCCTTGGCGAGGACGCTTTTCCACTTCTCATCTTCGTCGCCGTCGCGTCCGTAGACCACGAACGAGACCTCGCGACCGTCGAGATCGCCTTTCTCCCGATCGGGGCCGACAGAGAGCCGGAAATAAAAGTCCGTCGTGGCCGCGTCGTAGCCGTAGGAGACGGGGATCGAGTGTGGCGAGGTGCCCTCTGGCGTGGAGAACGAGATGACGCCCGTCCCCCCGTTCCCGAGGAAGTCGTCCCGTTCGTCGGCGTCGAGTTCGACGGCGTCGGTGTCTGCCATGGGGCATGATACGAGACACACTGCAAAAAGCCATCCGCCGATTCGAGACGCTACCTTGCCGCTTTCCGGAGACACGTCCGTCTGCCGATCCAGGAACCATGTATGCGCGTGCCGATTCCCCAGCCCGGCTTCGGGACCGTCGGACACGAGGGCGAAAGCTGTACCGAAACCGTCGTCAGAGCACTCGAGGCGGGCTATCGCCACGTCGACACCGCCCAGATGTACGACAACGAGACCGCGGTCGGACGGGCGCTCGAGCGCGCCGACGTCCCCCGCGAGGAGATCTTTCTCGCGACGAAAGTCCACCCCCAGAACCTCGCGCCCGAGGGCGTCCTCGAGACGACCGAAGCGAGTCTGGAACGGCTCGGCGTCGACGCCGTCGACCTGCTGTACGTCCACTGGCCGACCCATGCCTACGAGCCGACCGAAACGCTCCCGGCGTTCGACGAGGTCCGCGAACGCGGCCTGACGAGACACGTCGGCGTGAGCAACTTCACACGCGAGTTGCTCGAGCAGGCCGACGAGATCCTCGAGTCGCCGATCGTCGCCAACCAGGTCGAGGTCCACCCCCGGCTCCAGCAGCGAGACCTGATCTCGTACGCGCGAGACCACGACGTCGCGACCGTCGCCTACTGCCCGCTGATGAAAGGTGACGTGACCGACGTCCCCGAACTCCAGGCGATCGCCGCCGCACACGACGCGACGCCGGCACAGGTGACGATGGCGTGGTTCGCAGGGCGCGAGGACGTCGTCGCGATCCCGAAGGCGACGGGCGAACACGTCGAAGAGAACCTCGCTGGATGCGACCTCGAGCTCTCGGCCGACGACCTCGAGCGGATCGACTCGCTCGAGCGAGGCGAGCGTCTGGTCGATCCCGACGAGGCTCCCTGGAACTAGCTCTCGAGCGTCGCCGGTGCGGCCGGATCGATCACCTCGAGCGGGTGTCGTGGCGTTCGCTCGAGCAGCGCCGCGAGCTGGTCCTCACAGGAGGTGCCGCTGGCGACGACGAGCCGATCCCCGGCCTCGGGTGCGGTGAGCTGCTCGCGAAGGCGCTCGCCGACGTCCATGCTCAACTCGTAGTACGCTCGCTTGTAGCCGAAGCTGCCGGCCATCCCACAGCACTCGACGTCGCTCGCTATCACGTCGTAGCCGAGCCGTTCGAGGACGGCAGTCGTATAGACCTCGAGTCCGAGCGTTCGCTGCTGGCAGTGGGCGTGATATGCGAGATCCTCGCTGCCGGTTCGGAGCGTCGACGGATCGGCCCCGTTTTCGAGCAGGCCGTAGACGTACTCGAGGACCTCGTAGCTGCCGTCCCGGAGCCGTTCGTACGAGCGTTCGGGGAGCAGTTTCTCGTACTCCCGGTGGAAGGCCGCGAGGTCAGAGGGTTCGATTACGACGACGTCACGACCCGCGTCGAGGTGTTCGGCGAGTGCGGCGTAGACGTCACTCGCCCGGTCGTCGGCGGTGGCGATCATCCCCTGGGAGAGTGGGGCGCGACCGCTCTCGGGAACGGCAGGAATCCGGACGTGGACGCCGAGTGCCTCGAGAACGCGGACGGCGGCTCTCCCGCGGTCGACGTCGACGTAGTTGGTGTAGACGTCCGGATAAAGCACGACCTGACGGTCGGCGTCGGCCGGCGAGATTCGAGAGCCACCCCGGGACCGGAACCAGTCTCGCAGCGTCTCGCGTTCGAACTCGGGAAGCGGCCGACGGCTATCGATTCCGACGACGCGCTCGAGGCCGCGTCGGACGGGACCCAGGTCGGCGAGCCAGTTAGAGACGGGCGCGGTCGCGCTTGCGAGTTTCGCGAGCGTCTCGTAGTTGCCGAACAGCCGTTTCTCGAGGTCGATCCCGCCAGGCTCGGCGTCGGGAACCAGCTCGTCGTAGACGAACTCGAACTGGCCGGCGTCACCCGCTCGGTTGAGCCGGTCGCGCACGACGGTGTTGATCCAGGGGACGTCGATCTTCACCGGGCAGGCCTCGACACACCGACTACAGCCCGTACAGAGGTCGTTGAACTCGGCTGCGGAGTCGTAGCCGTAGACGCCGGCCTCCCAGCCGGTCGCGATGCCGCCGGTGTAGGTCTCCCCGCCGAAGGCGTGACCGCCGACGGACTGGAAGTTCGCACACGAGTTCGCACACGCCGAACACCGGATGCAGTACAGCGTCTCCCGGAGTTCGTCGTCTTCGCGCATCGCCATGCGGCCGTTGTCGATCAACACGAGGTGAACGTCCCGCTCGTCCTCGCGGTCTGTGAAGGGACGGTTGGGCTCGGAGACGTCGACGACGGGCGAGTCGACCGGCGGTGTCAGCAAGGAGACGTAGGAGGTCATCTCCTGGCCCGTCCCCGACCGGGCGAGCAACTCGAGAAACGGTGTGAGATCCTCGACCGAGGGAATGATCTTCTCGACGCCGGCGACCGCGACGTGGGTGTCGGGGACAACGGCAGTTTTGCGGGCGTTGCCCTCGCTCGTGACCAGCGCGATCGTCCCCGAATCGGCCGTGACGAAGTTCGCACCGGTCATCCCGACGTCGGCCTCCCGGATCTGCTCGCCCAGTTTCTCCCGGGCGAAGGCGGTCAGCTCCTGGGCGGTCTCGAGTGGCTCCTCGGGGTCGAACTCGGCGTTGAACAGGCGGGCGATCTCGGCTTCGGACCTGTGGATCGCCGGTGCGATGATGTGTGAGGGCGACTCCTCGGCGACCTGGATCACCCACTCTCCGAGATCCGTCTCGACGACTTCGACGCCGTCTCCCTCGAGTGCCGCGTTGACCTCGAGTTCCTCGCTGGTCATCGATTTCGACTTGACGACGCGGTCGGCGTCTTTTTCGCTCGCGACCGCCCGAATGTAGCGATTGGCGTCTGCCGCATCGTCGGCGAGATACACCGTCCCGCCGTTTGCCTCGACGGTTTCGGTGACCTCCTCGATCAGCTCCGGCAGTCGCTCGATGGCATCCTCCTTGATCGCTCTGGCTTCGTCTTTCAGTTCCTCGTAGTCCTCGAGGTCGGCTACCGCCTCGTATCGCCGTCGGTTGAACGCCTGAGTGTTTTCCTCGACAGCCTCGCCCTCGGTCTCGAGCAGGTGTCGGATGCGTTCGGCGCTCGCTTCGCGTGCGTCGCCGCTCATGATTCGCCCCCGTCCTCGAGCAAGACGACGTGGACCGTCTTCGGACCGTGTGCGCCCCGGACGAGCGCGCCCATGTCGGCGGTCGCGCTCGGTCCGGTCGCGACGATCGCGCTCTCACCGTCGCGCAACAGCGGTGCGAGCCGTTCGATCGCCGTCGGCACGTCCGCGACGAGATCCCGTTCGTGCAAGACGGCGACGTGTCGCTCCGGAAAGAGACTGACCTGTTCGCTCCCGTCGGGCCTCGCAGGGAGGACGACGCTGCCGTAGTCGGCGATTCCGAGCGAGGCGGCAGTGACGCCCGTGGTCGCCGCCTCGAGGGTCGCCGGGGTCGGCGCGTCGTCGATCCACTCGGGCAGCGAGACGCCCTCGAACGGGAGTGCCGTGCCGACTGCAGGGTCGCGGACGACCGTCTCGAGGACGTCCCCAATCTCCTTGGCATCGGTCCGCGTGAGCGGGACGTCCAGTTCGGCGAGCGACGACGCGAACTGCTCGGTCGTCGCTGAGTCGACGTTCATGTGCCTTTCTTCGAGGCAGAACATTTCACTGTTGGCCTGCGTCGGCCGCCGCCGGAACTCGAACGGCTCGCACTCGTCGGTATCAGTCGTTAGCCCGCGATCGATTCCGCAACGTCGGTACCACCATCGTCTTCGTCGTCGTCATCCTCGGCTGCTCCGTCATCTTCGTCGTCATCTCCGGCTTCTGTGCCGCCATCACCGTCTCCCTCCTCGGGAGCGTCGACGATGTCGATCTCCTCGGGTTCGATCGAAACCGACTCGCCCTCGACGACGTCGGTTTCGCTCACCGCGGTTTCGTCGACGAGTTGCTGCTCGTCGCCGTCGACGACGATCGTGTACTCACCGGTCGCCTCGACGCTACTGTCCGTGTAGCCGTCGTCGACGCCGAGTTCGTCGTCCGTCGCGTACGGGACGGTGAGTTCGAACGAGCCGTCGTCCTCGAGTTCGCCCGTCTGCTCGTAGACGAACGTTCGACCGGGTGCCGTCTCGAGTTCGACCATCGCAGTCACCGTGGCGTTCTCGTCGATCTCGTCAGGGTCGACGGTGCCCGTAAGCGCCGCGCCCTCGACGCGTTCGAACGTCTTCACCGTCGAGATCACCTCTCCGTCCCAGATCGGGATTCCAAGCTGCTGGAACAGCTCGTCGTCGGCTTCCGCCTGTTCGAGTGCGGACTGGACACCTTGGGTCTCGTTGCCCCACGCCGACTCCAGCCCGAGATGACGGAACGGCAGCGAGTACTGTGCGGTTGGCATCCCGGTTCGTGGGTTTACCATCCCGCCGACGACCGCGTAGTCGTCGTTCTCGTGGACCAGCCGGTAGTGTTCCAGTTCGCTCGCGTCCTCGAGATACAGCGAGGCGAGCATCGTGTCGTGGTAAGCCTCGCTCGAGGCCGGAACGGGCTCGCCCTGGTACTCCCGCTGTTCGACGTACGTCTCGTACTCCGGTCCGGTCCACTCGGTGATCGCGCTGAACTTCCCGCCGGCCATCTCGTGATCGATCATCACGTATCGCAGCTCCTCCTCGAGGTCGCTCTCGGCGACGGCCGCCTCGAGGGCGGCCTCGTCTGCCTCGTGGTCCGGCGACTCGCCGGCTGCGACCGCGTCGAGGTAGAGCTCGCCTTGCCCTTCGTCCTGGGCCGTAAAGAACGCCGCCGAGGAGCGGGCGTTCGACTGGAACGGGTTCGAGTGAGGGATCCGTTCGCCCTGGACCGTGATGAGGTGGCCGTAGTCCCACCACGACAACACGCCGTAGGTACCCGGTGGATAGTCGTAGCTGCCGTCCTCGGGGTAATCGTAGCTGCCGTAGTACTCGAGGCGGTCGGCGTTTTCTTCCTCGCCCCAGTCACCCGGCTCGGGCGTGTTCGCGTTCAGCCAGTGGGTCGCTTCCTCCCAGGTCGTCGCGTCCTCGCTGGGTCCGACGTGGTTGCCCCGCTCCCACGCCGTGTCCCCGCTGGCCGCGACCGGCGGGAGCAACGGTGCAAACAGGAGCATGACGACCATCACGAGGACGATGATCTGGTAGGCCTCGACCTCCCGGAGCGACTCGTACCCGCTCCGGAGGTCGACGTCGAGATCGAACAGCCGAACGACGTCGGCGACGAAGACCGCGTTGACGATCGCGACCGCGAGCACGAGGTAGTAGGCGAATCGCATCTGGGTCATCGACATGCTGATCAGAAACAGCGACCAGACGACGACCAGCGTGTATTCGGCACGGTACTCGCGTCCGAAAAACGGCCGGGCGACGAGGAAGGCAAGCCCGGCGAGCATCGTGTAAAACGCCGTGCCGAACTCTTCGAAGACGTGGCCGGTGTAGTCAGGTGGGGGCTGGGCCTCGGCGATGGTGAGTCCCGCGCCACGCTCACCGATCGGCAGGACCCGTCCCTGCAGGTTCGAGACGAACGTGCTGTAGAAGTCCGGGAGGACGAGCGCCATCAGGCCGAACGCGACGACGACGAGTCCGCCGATCGCCACGGGATAGTACCGGCGGTCGGCCCCGTACTCGTTCCACTGTCGGGCCAGCCAGGCCATGAAGACGGAGCCGACGGCGACGAGTGCGGCCGACACCGGTTGGAGGTAGCCGAAACTCGTCACACTCGTTCCTGGCTCCTCGATCAAAAGCGCCGTCAGCACCGCGGTCAGGCCGAGACTGATCGCGCCGACGAAGGCGACGTGGTCGGGCGAGACGCCACGGACGTAATCGAGACAGAGCTGCACCGCGAAGAAGACGCCGAAGATGCCGATCAGGACGACGCCTGGCGGCCACGACCAGATATACAGCGTCAGGGCGATCCCGGCGAGAACGCTGTAGAGGGCGGGTTCGCGAAGCGCGTCGACGTCTTTGTCGGCGACCAGTTCCCAGATCGGCTTCTCGCGTTCGGCTACCCGCAGTGCAGCCATCATCGCGAGCACGGCGATCGCCATGAACAACACCTCGGCGACGTGGTGCTGGAGCTGTCCTGTCGTGGTTCGATAGAAGAACGTTCCCGGTGCGAGCGCGAGCAGGACGATCGAGACGATACCGCCGATCGTTCCGCCGAGACGTCGTCCCATGTAAAACACCGGAATCGCGACCAGCGCTCCCATCACCGGAACGGCGAGCAACGCGACCGTATACAGCGTCTCGGTGGAGGGGTCGCCGAGCCCGACGATCATCGCTGCGATCACGATGAGCTGGTCGAACAGCGTCCCGAACTGGCCGACGTACCGGCCGTCGGGAAAGCTGGTCCAGACCTCATACGGCATCGTGTAGGGGAAGTTCTCCGCCGTCCACTGCACCGTTCGCCAGTGATACCACGAGTCGACCGCTGCCAGGGCGGGCGCGCCCTCTTCCATGGCGAACCGGTCGTACGCCCGGATCCGTGCGAGGAACATGAACAGTATCACGACCCCGAGTACGGGGATGTGATACCACTCGTCCCACCGCTCGAGGAAGGTCGCCTCGACGTCCTCCTCGAGACGCTCGGTGTCGGTACTCATTAGGTTCCACCAGTCCCAAGCCAAGAATAAGCCTTGTCATCTGGTCGCGTCGCTTTCACGTTCGATGGCGAGCGTGCGTGACGTCTCGCTCGATGGTCGACGCCGCCTGTGGGAAACGACAAGGCTTATTGACCGATCACGGAAACCGGAACGCGATGAAGATCTCCGTCGTCGTCTGTACCTACGCGATGGAGCGATACGACGTCTTCACCGAGTGCGTCGAGAGCGTGCTCGCACAGACGTACGAGCCGCTCGAGGTCGTCCTCGTCGTCGACGGAAACGACGCCGTCTTCGAGCGCGTGCGGGAGGATTTCGGCGGCCTCGAGAACGTCGTGCTCCACTGCAACGAGGAAAACCAGGGCATCTCCTACAGCCGGACGAAGGGGGCCGAGATCGCGACCGGTGAGGTCGTGGCGTTTATCGACGACGACGCCGTCGCCGAGGAGGACTGGATCGAGGAGCTAGCTCGAGTCTACGAGGAGAGCGATGCAATCGCCGTCGGTGGCCACGCGAAACCAGACTGGGTGACCGAGAAACCGGACTTCTTCCCCGCGGAGTTCTACTGGCTCGTCGGCTGTGACGAACGCGGAATGGGCGAGCACATGGAAGAGCTCCGGAACACCTACGGCTCGAACATCTCCTTTCGCCGGGACGTCTTCTTGAACGTCGGTGGCTACGACGAGAACACCGGCCGAAAAGGGGACCGCCACATCCAGGCCCACGAAGCGCCCGTCTGTATTCGCATGGCCAACAAGTACGGCAAGGGTGTGATCTACAACACCGATGCCGTGGTTCATCACAAGTTATTCGACTATCGTGGGGACTTCAGGTGGCTGGTATTCCGGTCGTTCTGGCAGGGCTACTCGAAGCGAATCATGGACATCCTGTTGCCCGAGGCCGCGGGTGACAAGAACGAGTACCTGGGACAGCTGCTGCTCGAGTTCGTCCCGATGCGACTGAAAGAGCTCGTGCGTGAACCGTCGTCGGCGAAGGCGAAACAGCTCGTGACGATTTTCCTCTTTACGGCGGCCGTCGGGTTCGGGTATCTGTACGGGTTGCTTGAGGTCGATCGGTCCGAACTCGTCGACAGTCGAGACGCTGTGGCTGGTGACTGACGGCCCTCTTCTGGCTTCAGCGCCTCACCGTACCCGCTCGAGCCTCGAGTCGTGGCACGCGTTTTCTGGTCTCAGTACGTTCGAACGCGAAGCTCCGGTACGCGGTCGAAATCGGAATCGCCGGTGACGAGTTCCTGCCCGTGCTCGATCGCGGTCGCGGCGATCAGACAATCGTTGAACCCGAGTTCCGAACCCGACTCGATCAACTCGGCCTGGATCCGCCCTGCCCGACGCGCAACCGAGCGGTCGACCTCGAGCCACAGCAACGACTCGAGCAACTCCTCGGTTCGGCGAAACTCCCGTGCCGATCCGAGGTTCGCACCGATCCAGAGCTCGGCCGCCGCTACTGGGGTGACGCCGTGTCGTTCGCCCTCTCGATCGAGTTCTTCCATCGTCTCTCGAGCGGCCGCCGCTCCGTCGAGGACGTCGATCAGGAACGACGTGTCCAGACAGGCCATCAGTCGTACAGCCGCTCGAGGCGGTCGTCAGTTCGCTCCCGACTCGTTTCGATCGCCGCTCGAGCACGGTCGGCCGTCTTCTCGTCCCACGCGCCCCAGAACTCCGCGAGTTGGCGTCGTCCGAGCAAGCGGTCGATCGCCTCGCCGAAGCTCTCGTCGGCCCGTCGTTCCTCCCGGAGTTTCTCGTAGACGTCCTCCGGGATCGAGATGTTCTTGCTCCCCATATTCGACTGTGTGTGCTGTGTGTGCAAAAATTCGTCGGCGGTTGCGGTCACGTCTCGAGTCGGGGAACGACCTCGAGGTCTTCGCGGTGCGTTCCCGCCAGGTACTCCTCGTCGTAGCCCAGCCCGCGACGACGGTGAGAAAGCGAGAGAGCGCCCCGAAGGCGAGTCGGTCGTTACTGAGGAGGTCTCGCTCGGGACGTTTGATTCCGCTGGGTCTCGGTGAAATGTCGGGCGTGCCGTTATGTTCCGGAGTAGCTGAAGCTACCGGTGGATACGATTTGCAGGGTTCCGAACAGGAGTCACGCAGATGCACCCTGTCGTTCACCGTCTTTCGTCGGGGGAAATTGAATCGAGACGTCAATCGTATCGACGTCGCCGCGGAGAATCGGCTTCTTGCTCCGACCACTGATTTCGAACTCGACGACGCCTAACGACTCGAGTTCTTCGAGATTCCGGTGGACTTCGCGGTAGTCCCGACCAACGACCGAGGCAGCGTCTCGAATACTCTCGGGTTCGTGCTCGGCGATCGCCTCGACGAGCTCGAGGTTCGACGTCCGCATAAGACGCTCGACGTCGTCGAACTCCTCGAAGTTCAGAACCCGGCGCACGTCCTGTTCGATCGCCTCGCCACTCTCGCCGGCTTCAGCACGACGCAACCGCTCTCGAGCGGTATCGCGATGTTCGTCGGCCTGCCGGAACGTGATTTTGAGCGTGTTTTCAGTCATGGTGTTCGACCTCCTCGATGAACCGGTCCCGGAGTTCCATACGAGTGTGCGAGAACGTCACGAAACCCGACCGCCTCTCGCAACTTTCGATCGAGTTCATCGTCGATAACGCCGGATGCGTGTAGCTCCGAGATCACTCGTTTCCGTCGCTCGGGAACCGTATTCTGTTCGATTCGAAGGATCGTTTTCGCGATGTCGAGCGTCGCTGCGGTGAGCTTCTCGAACTTCCGTTCGACTGCGTCTCGACGGAACCTGTTCGCGTCCGAACGATACTCCGACCGCGACATGTTCTGGAGTTCGCGCAGATCGGACACGTTCCGTTCGATGTCTTCGACGGCGTCTGCGATCCGGTGGACCAGCTCGGCTGGCGGGCCATCGGCATCACCCATGTCAGGACGGCCCCTCTCGAAGCCGTTCGGCGGCAGCAGCGATGCGAGCACGTGCGTCTCTCCGTGATGGTGAGTCTCCCGCCACCTCCCGCTCGAGTTCCCTTCGGCGACTGTCCGAACCGACGATCACGTCCCCATCGTCGAACGCGACCCATGCGAACTGGGGTGGCATCGAGTGGACGTCGACGACGTCCACGTCGGTCGGGAGTACCCCGTCGACGTCGGACACGAGCCGAAGGTATACGTCGCTGTATCCGTCGTCCCCGGGACGGTGATCGTCGAACTCGACGGCCACGTCGACGTCGCTTCGGTCGTCCATCGAGCCGCGTGCGGCCGATCCGAACACCATCGCAAACGAGACGGGATGGCCGTCGAGCACGCTCCGAAGCGTCCGCCGGATCGAATCCGCGACGCCGTCCGTCGGATCGCTATCGGTCATACTCGAGACGTGGCCGCGAAACACCAATAGTGTTACCCGTCGTCGCGGATGTGCGGCGAACTCGTCCCGAAAGATCGTCTCAATCCAGGAGTCGCGGCACACCCTCGAGATCGCCGCGCCGATCTCCGGCGAGGTACTCCTCGTAGTAGCCCAGCCCGCGAACGGCGGTGAGCAGTCTCGAGAGCGCGCCGAAGGCGAGGCGGTCTCTCGTCGGGAGGTCCCGCTCGGGGCGTTTGATCCCGCTGGGTCTCGGTGGGACGCCGGGCGTACCGTAGCGGTCGGGGTGAAAGCGCTGGAGCTGACAGAGCCCGCGGCCGACGCGGCGATCCTTTTTGACGTGCGCCCGGAGGCTGTTTCTCGTCGGGTGGTACATCGTCACGTCCGCGGCGAAGTGGAGATCGTACCCCGCATCGTGAACCCGGTTGCCGAACTCCTTGTCGCCGCCGGACTCGAGGCGGTGATCGAACAGGCCCACGTCCTCGAAGACGGCTCGGCGGACGAACAGACAGCAGGTCGGGGCGAACTGCTGGGACTCGAGGTAGCCTTCGACGGGAAAGCCCGTGTGGTGATCGTAGCGGGCCGGGAGCGGCGGGTTCTCGGGGAGGGTGAGCTCGACGTTACAGCCCACGTAGTCGGCATCTGTGGACTGGAGGGTGTCGAGGGCGGACTCGAGCCAGTCCTCGGGGACGGTCATGTCGGCGTCGACGAACGCGAGGATTTCGCCGTCGGTGTTTCGGATGCCGGTGTTGCGGGCCGCGTAGGAGGACTGGATCTCGCGTTCGTGGACGAGGGTGAGATGGTCGTGGTCTTTGTCGTAGGTGCGAACTATCTCCGGGGTGCGGTCGGTGGAGTCGTTGTCGACGACGACTATCTGGTGGGGATGATCGGTGGACTGAGCGACGAGGGAGTCGATGGTGGCTCGGATACCGTCGGGGTCGTTGTAAACGGGGATGACGATCGAGACCGCCGGGTGAGCCATCGCTGGCAACGACGGGAGTTGGATGAATAAATCCGTTGATATACCTGATTCGACGGATCAGGTGGCGTCGGCGGCGTCTAGCACGTCGTGATACAGTTCGTCGCTGATCCAGAACCCTTCGGCTCGAAGCCGATCGAGTTCGTTCCAGACCTGTTCGGGGGCGGTGACGCCGTCGAACTGCTCTCGAAGGAGATCGAGTCGGCCGATCAACGCCAAATTGAGAAGCGGCGACGTGTCCGCGACGACGAGTTCACCGTCGGGCATACTCGAGGTCTTCGTCGAGTTCCGCCGCGGTGTAGTGGCGATCGACCTCGCGGTCTCCGAGCAGGCGATGGAACTCGCGACGCGACAGCCCCGAGAGTTCCCGTGCTTTGCCAACCGAGAGGATACCCTCGCGATACAGCGCCACGGCCAACTCGCGACGCACCACGTCCTCTCGTTCGCCCTCGGGGACGTTCAGCGCCTCGTAGACGTCCGTCGGGAGATCGATCGTTCCCATAGGTACTGATTCGCGGAGTCGATATAAAGGCCTTTGGCGGGTCGATGGTCTCGACTTCCCGCCGCCGTCGGTCCAGTCGCACTCCGCTCTGAGAGCGGCGTTCGAAGACGGTTCGTCGGACGAACAGACAGCACGTGGGGGCGAAGTGGTGGGACTCGAGGTAGCCTTCGACGGGAAAGCCCGTGTGGTGATCGTAGCGGGCCGGGAGCGGCGGGTTCTCGGGGAGGGTGAGCTCGACGTTACAGCCCACGTAGTCGGCATCTGTGGACTGGAGGGTCTGGAGGGCGGACTCGAGCCAGTCCTCGGGGACGGTCATGTCGGCGTCGACGAACGCGAGGAGGTCGCTGTCGGTGTTGCGGATGCCGGTGTTGCGGGCCGCGTAGGAGGACTGGATCTCGCGTTCGTGGACGAGGGTGAGGTGGTCGTGGTCTTTTTCGTAGGAACGGACGATCTCCGGGGTGCGGTCGGTGGAGTCGTTGTCGACGACGACTATCTGGTGGTTGGTGGCGGTTTGAGTGAGGAGGGACTCGAGGGTGGTCTGGATGCCCTCGGGGTCGTTGTAGACGGGGACGACTATTTCAACAGTCGGCCGGCTCATTCGAACTCTTCAATCAGCTCTCGCGTGGCCGTCCGCACCGCCTGATCACTGGTCAAGGACGGTGACCAGCCGAGCGCAGAGGCCTTCTCAATCGAGAGGCGCATTTTCGGCACGTCACCTGTCCATCCTCGGTCTCCCCCTGTATATTGATACTCGGGATCACAATCCAGTTCCTCACTGACGATATCGGCGATTCTGTTTACAGAAGTCGTCGTTCGCGTCCCGAGGTTATATATATTCATCGGCTCGTCCGCTTGTTCAAAGACAGTGAGCATTCCCTCAATACAGTCGTCGATGTGCAAATACGACTTTTTCTGTCGACCGTTCCCAAGTATCTCTAGTTGCTCGGGGTCCCGTGTGAGTTTCTCGATAAAGTCTGGGATGACCGCGCCACGAAGCCGAGGGCCGACGACGTTAGCGAACCGGAATGCGTAGACGGATAGGTCGTGGGAGTGGCCATACGCCGAACACAGTCCCTCGTTAGCCAGTTTCGAGGAACCGTACAAACTGATCGGTTCGAGCGGGGCATAATCTTCGGGCGTCGGTCGAGGCGCTTCGCCGTATACCGTCGAAGAAGAGGTATAAACGAGTTCACCGACGTCATGTTCCCGCATAGCTTCGAGGATGTTGTACGTGATCTTCGTGTTGAATTCGAATTGTTTGCGCGGCTGATCTGAATTGACTGCCTTCGATGCGGCCAGGTGGAAGACGACGTCGAATCCCGACGAGAGGACATCCGACACAACAGTTTGATCACGGAGATCACCCCGGACCAGAGTCGCGTCGTCGGAAACCCAGTTCGCCTGTCCAGACGAGCAGTCATCGACGACAGTGACCTCGTTCGATTTGACCAGCCGTTCAACGAGGTGTGAGCCGACGAACCCCGCCCCACCGGTTACAAGTATGCGTTTATGTTTCATACGATCTTTCTCACCACTACGATAGCAAAGCGAACTATTGCGATTGAGAAAACAGTTATTATATCCCCGGAGTCAAATCGGTAACCCAGAGTGGAGAGAACGAAGCCGTGAACGTATTGTACTATCTCGACTGGTTTCCCAAGCTCTCGCAGAGTTTTGTCCTCAACGAGATCCACTACCTCGTCCAGAATGGACACAACGTCGCCGTATTCTCGCTAAACGAACCCGACACAGACGTCGAACACGACGAGTTGAACGACATTGATATCGAGGTTGTGTACGCTGACGAACCGTCGGTAACGTCCGTTCCCAAGACGCTCTCCCGGAGCATCGTCGACGATCGTGTCTCGTACGAACCGTTCTTTCGCCGTCCGCGGCGACGGTTCGGAACTCGATATCTCACGAAGCAGTGTCTGGACTTCATCGAGACACTTCCGTACGACATCGATCACGTCCACTCGCACTTCGCTCGGTGGAACAAGATTCCTGCCGCACTGGTTGCCGACGCCGGCGGCGCAACCTCGAGTCTTACGACGCACGCGTACGACCTTTACGCCTCGCCGGACGAGGAGGCATTGAAGTTCACGTGTGACGCGTTCGACTCAGTTTTCACGATCTCTGAATACAACAAACAATTTATTGACGCTGAAATTGATCCAGACGCCACTGTCGAAGTCGTCCGAATGGGAATTCGAACCGAAAAGTTCCAGCCGACAGAGACGCCGGACGAACCCCGACTCCTGACAATCGCACGGTTCGTGGAAAAGAAGGGAATCGAGTACGCGCTCTACGCGGTCGCCGCCGTCGTTGATGACTACCCGGAACTAGACTACCGAATCATCGGCTCGGGTCCTCGAAAGCAGCGATACCAGGAGATTATCGCGGAAGAGGGAATTGAGGACAACGTGACATTTCTCGGCTCGGTGAGTGATGACCAGTTAATCGACGAGCTTGACCGGGCAAAGGCATTTCTCCTCCCTTGTATCGTTGCCAAGGACGGTGACCGAGATGGGATCCCGGTTGTGCTTATGGAAGCAATGGCTATGAAGACACCCCCGATCACGACGAACGTTTCAGGAATTCCTGAACTAGTTAGTGACTCTGAAAATGGCTTCCTTGTTAATCCGAGAGATACTCATGCTATATCTTCGAAGATTTATACTGTACTACGTGGGGATGAAGAAATAAATAAAATCAGACGGAAGTCTAGAAAAACTATAGAAGAAACATACGACATCTATACCAAGGAAAAAGATCTTGGAAGATTATTTATGGCTACTTAACTGACGCCAACAATCATGTAAAACACATAGTTTCGAATTATAATCACGTCAATTCATTCAAGTACGAAGTGTTCTCTTTGGAAAGATTTGCAAGTTCCTTTGATCGGGGGCCCACATGATTGAAATCCGATTTGTCACAAATGTATTTCTCTGAAAGATCGATGATCGAATCAAGGTCATCTTTAATTTTGAATGGGTCGAATATGTCTATATCTAGGTTTAATAATTCCAAAACACCTTCTATCTTATGCGTATTTGCACGGAACGGTATTATCGGAACTCCCCCTTTGGCTGCGAATATAGTTGGGTGATATCTTCCACCGATATACACAGAAGCGTTCGACACGAGCGAAATTGTATGTGGGATTGATGTATTCAAACCAACTATATCTATACCTAACTGTTCCGCAACCGGTGTCAGTAACTCTTCGTCTGACTCTGCAGATACCACTAATAGGATATTTGGAACGACTTTCTGAAGCCGTTTACACAGATGAATGTATGATTCAACATCATATCTGGATTTAGTTGGATATATAGAGTTGCCAGCTACACATATGTACTGGCGTCTAGGATCAAAGCACTGGCTTGAATATGGTCGAATATTCACTTTGTCTGATTGTATGTCTTCATATAATTCCTCTTCACCAACTTGTTTATCATAATAGAAACCTGGATCAGCACTGACTCGATAGTTAGAACATAGTTCTTTGTGTTTTTTAGCCGACACTGGCTCTCTAAACACAACGCCATCCAACATCGGATAGATATTCTCGACCATATGATAAAGATCATTATCAGTGATATCTAGTGTATGGTTTGTCATAATACATTTGGTATTCAAATACTTTTTTGCTAAATAAGCAATAAAGAATAGCCCCCTAGTACATCGGTCATGGCTGGAATATGTCAATCCTTCTCCATTTATGACGACAACATCTGCTGATCGAATATTTTCTACTTCTTTTTGGAATAAATCCTCTTCAATTACCATATTTGCATATTTGCCGAACTTTTCATAGGACCGAGGTATAATATCACCGATTGTATTAAAAGATCGATAAGCAGATACTGGATCTCGGTTCATTAAATTAGCGATTGTGTCAATAATTTGGCGTCCTGAATATCTTATTGTTCGATTATTAATCCTCTTGTTAGGAATACGTAAACTCCTTTTATATGATGTTTCTACTATATTCCCACCTTCTTTCCTAATAAGTGTTCGGAGAGCCCTAGTGGTTGCTTGTGATCCCCAATTCAGCCCACTAGAAGTGTCGTTCACAAAGTATATATCCATGGTTGTACCTGTATCTTTCTGTTACGGAAAATTGTTTCGGTAAATTCGGAATGCGAATTCATAACCTGATATTGTAATCGGAAAGATTAACAACATACGTAATCGCTGCGGCCTGGAAAACAGAGTTCGTGGTTCCAGCCGATAGAAGGTTCGACATCACATCAAACTTCTCCTGAAAGTCTCGCTCAAGCCACTGCTGTACTCGCTTAGTATCCGCATCACATAAAACCTGAAGCGCAAGGGCAATGTCTATTCCTGGTGTCATAGCACCATAATGCCCATCGTACTCGGCTACCTGTGAAGTAGTATCTGTTGCACAGATTTCTTCAATGGGTAGTTCTGTATCTAGATCCGACCATAATCCCATCACAGCCAGATTCAACTTGAGTTGTGCTAACCCGAGTAGATTCACGGGATGATAGCCAATTTCCTTTTGCTTTCTACTAGGTGAGTATGAATAGAGCCGGGAGAGTACATCATTAGCCAATAAACGCCAGTGACGCGGTTCCTGAAGCACTGTTCGAACTATTCGACCGAATGGGGGTCGAATATAATGCTTGATAATTCCATCATCATGGAGACATATGTTGGACTCAAGTTGAGCAGTAAACTTAGTGACCGTGTTTTCGACCTCTTCATGCTCCTCCGCAAGGTGAGATGCCGCACCAGCAAACAGAATCTGATGGTTTAACGTTCGATCGAATGATAACACCGAACCGTCGATTTCGACCCGTTCCCAGAGGCCGAGGCCCTCGTCGAAAGGGTGGAGCAAAACCACGTCTTTTGCCGTCTCGAGTAATTCCGGCCGGCCGAGTGTCGGTCCAGCGTGCGCTAATCCACGGACTGGAGCTGCCTGTCCGACCAAGCCATCGCAGTGATCTTTTCCCTCGACCGTTCTCGAGTGAAACGTATACCCATACGGCCGTGCTTCGTCGCTGAGCAAATAGTCGGCCGCGTCGTTGGCCGCCTCGGCGAACACCTCGTCGCCGGTGATCTCGTACACCTTCGACAGCGTCGTCAGCCAGTGTGAGGTCGTCCGCACGGGCGTCTCCGGCTCGTCGTAGACCCCGTTTCGCCCCGGTGGAAACGACCCGTCCTCGCGCTGGAGCTCGAGCGCCGCCCGCGCGCTCCGTTCCAGCAGCTCGTGGAGCGTGATCGTCTCCCCCTCCGTATCCGAATCGGGCTCTGACATCCGTCGTGGTAATAGACTCGAGGCGACGCCGATATAAGTTCCTCGGGACCGACTTTGAGGCCATCCCTGAGCCCAGACCCCGCGGCCTCGAGTCACCCGCGGTCGACGTACTCCCGGTGACGAACGACGACCAGCACGGGAATCTCCTTGACGCCACACACCTTGGCGATGAACAGCCGGTGTTGTCCGTCGACCAGCAGGGGTTCGCCGTCACGTCCTCGATCGATCATCACCTCGTCGAGTGTGTACTTGTACGTCCGCGGGTAGTATCCCATTGGGTCGTTCGGTTGTGAATCGAAGACCTCTCGTTTGCTCTTGTATCCGTCTGTTTCGATTCGCTCGCACAACTCGTCGAGCTGTTCGCAACGCTCCCAGAGGTCCTCTTCGCTTCGAACGACCGCCCGCCACGTCTCGTCGTGTCCATCTTGGCGGAGTCGCTCGAGTGATTTCTCGACGTACTCCGTCTCTTTCCACGGAACGTCGCGCTCGAAGTGGCCTTCGATCGCCTGGTAAAGCAGTTCGTCGGCAATACGGTGTTCTGGTGACTTCGACTCGAGATCTCAGTCTCCGCCGACGATCCGGCCGACATCCTTCCATCGACTGCGGTTGGTTCGTTCGTGGCGAGCGGATCGATATCGAATGTCGGCCGGATCTACGTACTCGATCTCGTAGGGTTCCGGAACCGTCTCGTATCGGTGCCCATTGACGAACGAGCGGATTCGTAGCCACGCACGGGAGCCGAACACCCGTTCCGAACACTGATACGAGATCTGGTCCGCGGCTCTGAACAGTAGTTCTCGCGGGCCGCGTTCGGAATACACTTCTTTGGCGCGTTCGAACGGACTGGTCACACGATAGTAGAGTCACGGATAGGAGTTCAAATCTGTACTGATTCCGATTTGTGAACGAACGGAGGCGTCAGCGACGATTACGACGATGAAAGGACTCACTCGCAGGGCACGACGGGTTTACCGCGAGGAAGGGCTTGTTCCGACAGTCGAGAAAACGGCTCGTTTCGTTCCCCGATATGCTCGACACGTACTCGGGGAGAACGGAATGTACGGAAGCCCACGATATCGATGGCTGCTGATTTGGTGGAACTCCCGTCCCTACTCCGCCGTCGCCGACCCCTTCAAAATCGTCCGCGTCGATCCGACCGAGATCACCCACGTCACCGGTCGAGGACCGAACCCGGGCCGATTCCAGTGGCAGGATCTCGGAAACGTCCAGGGAGGTGACTGGGACCAAAGCGACGAACGCGTCGAAGACCTGCCTGTCGTCCAGGCACTCCGGCAGCGCTTCGAGGACGGTACGGACTGGGAGGACATCGAGTTCATCCAGCACGTCCTCGAGCAAGCCGAGCGCGGACACGTCATCTGGCGAGGCTGTGCGAACGAGGACGACGTGTGGGAGGCGTGTGCTCGAGTCGACCGCCTCTACGAGCGCATCCGAGACCAGGGATACCGAAGCAAGCAGGAACTCGTCCAGCAGGAGGGACTGTCCCCAGACAAGTACGCCGATGGCGACCGGTTCAACTGCTACGACGAGGTCGTCGTCGACGTCGGTCGCGACGGTCAGTTTCTCTTCGTCGACGGACGGCACCGGCTCGCGATCGCGAAGATTCTCGAGCTCGAGGAGATACCAGTTCGAATCTCGGCTCGACACGAGCAGTGGCAGCAAATACGGGAAACAGTCGCCGAAACGCCGCGGTCCGAACTCTCTGGAGAGGTCGAACAGCATCTCGACCATCCCGACTTGGAAAATCTTCTCGAGAGAGAGTGTTCCAGCTGACGACGTATATCACGTCTCGAGTACGTTCTCGAGCGTTCGCTCGAGATGACCGATGTCGACGACGATATCGGTCGAGTCGGGCTGGCACTGAATCGGTTGGTAGTCGACACCCACGGTGTCGGCCAGCCGTTCGTACGGGTCTTTGACCTTTGACCCGAACAGTTCGAACACGGTTGCGTCGTCACAGTAGATCAGGTCGGTCAGTCCGGCCCCATGTGCACCGACGACGGCGTCGGCCTCGTGGAACAGTTGGACGTTCTGTGCGACGCTCTGGTTCTCGAGGACGTAAGGCTCGAAGTCATACCGTGAAAGTGCGTCAACAACCTCCTGCTCGTTGACGACCTGCCGTTCGATCGCGTTCGAACGGGAAATGTAGACGTTACTCCCGGTGTCGATCGAGTCCGTATCCGGATCGGCGTTCTCGAGAATCGTTTCACGGATCCAGCGGTAGTCCGCCGTGGTCTGTTCCGGAAAGGACGGCACGATGACGTTCGACCCTCGGTATACCGTACTCGTCGCCCGTTCGATTTTCCGTTCCGGGACTCCGAGCAGCTCGAGCGTTTCGTCGACGTAGGCTGGGGCGTCCGACCAGACGATATACGTTACTTCGTCGTTCGTCTGTTCCTCGTATGCTCGGGCGTATCGAATCCGCGGCAGTGTCTCTATCGTCCAGTGATAGTAATTGATATAGCGGTAGGAAAGTGGACAGATCGTATCCAGCGTTCTCGCTCGCTCCTCGAGTGCATCCGTGTTCCCGGTGACGACGTTTCTGGCCAGGTCGACACCATCGACGAATCCGTGTCGGACGAGTGATTTGATCACGCCGTTTTTGTCATCGTCAGCAGGCCCGACTGACTCGTCGACAGGATTCCCCGCGTTGGTCAACACAAGTCCAGTTGTCGGAAAAACGTATCCCTGATTGATGTTCGCAGCAAAGGGGGTCGACACAGTGTTCGCCCCATCGAGATGAGCCACAACGCTTGCCCGCTCGAGTAATTCCTGACGGGAGACTGACCGGAGATCCCCCTGTTTGAATAGACGACGAAACACGGGTGGAGCAAGGACGCTTCTCGATACCAGTTCGAACGACGCTTTGACAGCACTAGCACCTCCTTCTTGATCTATTTTCCGCCTAAATTTCCGATACGAAAAGTCTCTCGGGGCCCACATCTAGTCGAGACTTCCGTTCGTGGCTCTTAAGTACACAGGTTTCTCAACAGTAGCTGATCCAAAATATGATCGAAACGTGTTTTACCGTACAAAATTCATAAAGTATCATTACCAGAGTTCCACGTAAGTCAATGTGAGAAGTGGTGGTGAATCACATGAAGAGAAATTCTGGGTTTCTATGTCTGGCAAAGCGTTCGTTGACGACGCTCCGCAATCAGGGCATAGATCGGCTTCTTTTATACGGAATACGGTATCTGAGCTGGAAGTTTCAATTTCATCGTCTTGTTCGATCGTTACCGCATCCAATAGCAACGACGATCTACCTGCTTATAAGAGGGGTAGCACGCCGCGCTTTTCGGATTCTTAATCTAATTTTCCAACACAAATATACCGATGCTGACCCGTACAAATTGATATTCGTCGATCCATCGGCAATCGAATTTACAAGTGGTGCTTCGAGACGACGTGGATGGGTTGTTGACGGAGAATGGGATGAAGGTGGAACTCCGTTTATGCACCGGACCTGTCCCAAAGCGATTGAACAACGCTTTGTTGAGGGTGTTGAGTGGGGTGAGACAGATCTCTCCGATAAATACGACAGGTCGAAATTTGAAGAACGGACTTCCGAAATCGAACAACTCTACAAGCAAATCCGTGATGATGAATACAAGTCACAGCGTCAGTTACTCGACAAGAACTCAGACGTGGCTTGGAGTGGACTCAATGACGCGATGCACCCACTAGCCAACGAAATAGCCGTCGATATCGGTCGAGATGGAGAACTATTATGGAATATGTGTGGTCAACATCGACTCGCTATTGCAAAGGTCCTCGATATTGACCGAATTCCTGTACAAGTCTTCCGTCGACATGCGGACTGGCAGGCAGTACGGGACCGCGCACGCCGAGGTGAGGACATCCCCGAAGAGCTTCGTGATCACCCGGACTTGACGGACGTTCTCGGGAGTCAGTAGCTCCCTCGGGAGTGATAATACCCTTAACCCACCACTCCAAAGCTTCCCAGTATCCGTATGCGCCTCGGTCAAACCTCCGTCATCTACCTCGTCTCAAAAATCGTTGCCTCCCTTCTTGGGTTTCTTGCCACCATCTACTTCACTCGAACCCTCGGTGAGGAGATCTACGGCTTCTACGCGATCACGCTCGCGCTCGTCTCGTGGCTGGGGATCGTCAAGAGCGTTGGCTTCGGGCAGGCGATCGTCAAGCGGATGAGCGAGGACGAGCAACCCGACGCCTACCTCGCGGCTGGAACGACGGTCAAGGCCGTGCTCACGGGAGTCGTGGCGGTCGGCGTCCTCGTGTTTCGCGAGCAGGTGAACGCCTACGTCGGCCAGCCCGTCGCCGAGTTCGTCGTCCTGTTGCTCGTCGTCTCGATTTTCAGCGGCCTGGTCAACTCCGCGCTTAAAGGGAGTCACCGGGTCCACGTCTACGCTCCACTGAGCACGGTCAAACAGGGTGCACGAAGCATCGCCATGGTCGCGCTCGTCTTCGTCGGCTGGGAACTGTCCGGGATGCTTCTCGGCCACGCCGTCGGGACTGCCGTGATCGCCGCAATCGGTCTCGCTATCGTGCGGCCGACGATTACGATCCCCCGATGGCGACACGTCCGCGAGTTGTTCGACTTCGCGAAGTTCTCCTGGCTCGGGAGTATGCGCAAGAAAACTTTCAGCGACATGGACATCGTCGTCCTCGGTGTGTTCGTCCCGGCAGGCCTCACCGGGATCTACGCGGTTGCGTACACGCTCGCGAAGTTCCTCGACATCTTCGGCAGCGCAATCCAGACGACGCTGTTTCCCGAACTAAGCAAGCGATCCGCCGCCGGCGACGCCGAGATGGTCCGGACGCTAACGACCGACGCGATCACCTACGCCGGATTGTTCCTGATCCCCGGCATCGTCGGTGCGACGATCCTCGGCGATCGCCTGATGCTCATTTACGGGGACGGCTTCGAGATCGGCGAGCAGGTGCTTCCCATCCTGCTCGTGGGCATCCTCGCGTACTCGTACAACAAACAGCTGCTCAACACCCTCAACGGGATCGACAGGCCGGATCTCGCTTTCCGGGCGAACGCCATCTTCATCGCCGCGAACCTCGTGCTCAACGTCGCGTTCGTCTACGCCATCGGCTGGCTCGGTGCCGCGATCGCGACGGCGTTGTCGGCCGGAATCGGGCTCGTCTTCGGCTTCTATTACGCGCGCGAACTCGTGCAGTTCACTGTCCCTTACGCCGAAATCGCCCGCCAGTGGCTCGCCGCCGGGTTCATGGGTGCGATCGTCTACGGTGCCCGCGAACTCGGCGAGACCCACTGGATCGCGACCTACAACGAGGTCTTCGTTGTGGCCCTGGTCGGTCTCGGGGCCGTAGTCTACTTCCTCGCGTTGCTCGCCATCTCGAGGACGTTCCGAACCACGGTCTCGAGAAATCTCCCCTTCGACGTGCCCTTCGCGCAGTAGGCTTACCAGACCTGTGCGGCGGGCGTTCCACAATTGTCACAGACGACGGCGTCGTTTCCGTCGAACATCATCTGATTGAGCGAACCGTCCGAACAGAATGCACAGTCACTGTGTTCGAGATACTCGAGAAGTGGTGCACGAGGAACCGTCGGTTCCGGCAGGCAAGCGGTCACGTGTGTTGGTCGGTGGTACGAGCAAGTCCTATATAATTTCTGTCATCTCGAAACGCACCCTCTCGTGGTCTCACGCTAGCCATCCACCGTTCTCCAGACGTCAGCTCGAGCTCGATCCAAGTCTCACACGTCCGGACTCCCCGAACTGGTAGCGTCTCGTCTTGACTGGTCCGAGCGGCGACTCGAGGCCGTCTCCCCGTCGAACAGAAGCGGCTCGGACAGCGCTCGAAGCGTCGTCCCGCCACTCAGCTCGTAGCCCGGGCAGAAGTTCGTCAGGAAGCTGCGATAGTACGCCGTCGTCGACAGCTCGACCCGCTCCGACGAGACCGACTCGAGTCTGACCGTGCGACCGTTCGTTCGATCCTCCCGGCGAAACAGTCTCCGTAGCTCGTCGGCGTCGGACTCGTAGAGTGCGGCGAGTTCGTCGGGGGCGCTGTAGTGGGCCGCCGTGGGTATGTCGCTCGAGTGGTCGTCGGTGGTCATCACGACGGACAGGGTTCGACGGAACGTCTGGAGACGACAGGTGTCCATGGAAAACCCACCAGTTTCGTCGACGGTCCTCGTCGATCGGTAGTGTGGCTGCACACTAGGCTTTTGGAGCCGGGGAACCTACCGGTTGATATGAGTAGCGAACGGATCGACGCCGAAAGTAAAGTTTCAGGAAATCAAGCGAACATACCCGCCCGAATTCGACGTGAACTTGGAATCGACGACGGCGACCAACTTCAGTGGCAACTCGAAGATGATGGGAGTCTTCGTGTCCAAGTTGTCCGACAACAAACGGGGACATTCGCCGATTTCGATGGCTACGACGGCGAAGAGACGACGGATGTGACTACCGAACACGACGCATGGGGCGTCGACGACACGTGAATGCCACGCGCACTACTCGATACGTCCGTTCTCTTTGCAGCAGCATACCGGCGGGACACTGCTCACGATGCTGCGCTCCCAATTCTCCAGGGAGTTGATGATGGATTGCTCCCAGAAGCTGTCGTCCTCGATTACGTTCTTGCAGAGACACTCAATGGTCTGACGACCCATGCCGGCCATGATGCGTCTGTTGATTTCCTCGATCGGATCGAGGAGAATACACACTTCCACATCGAGTCACTCACTGCCGACGCTCTCGCAACTGGAAAGGCCTTGTTCAGACAGCACGAACCGTTCTCGTTCGTCGACGCGTGCATCGTTGCGTATATGCAGACCGAAGGGCTCGGCTACCTCTACGCATTTGACGGTGACTTCGATGCGGCCGAGGACGTATACCGGCTCAACACAGCCACAAATCCGTACGATCCAGATTGAAACCGAGATTATACCGGATACCAATTATGATACTTTAGAGTATGATACTTCAGAGTATGATCATCCAAAGTACTATAATCGTGATTTCCGTACTGAGTCTATGGCCAAATTCGTTAATCGAACGGAGGAGCTTCGTCGACTCCACGAACTCTATGAGTCCGACGAGCCAGAGCTTGCAGTAATATTTGGCCGGCGGCGTCTCGGCAAGACAGAACTCGTCAAGCAATCGCTCACAGAATATGACGAGGCGATAATTTACCAGGCAAAGCAGAAAACGAGCGCGTTACAACTCCAGCAGTTCATCGAGGTCGCAGCAGACACGTATCCTGGAATTACCCGGATCCGCGAAGACTGGGAAGCTGTTCTCGGCTATCTCGCTGACCAGGATTCGATCGTCGTCCTCGACGAATTCCCGTATCTCGTCGAACAAGACGAGAGTCTCCCGTCAGTACTACAGGCGATGTTCGACCACGAACTCGAGGGGTCCCAGGCAACCATCGTCCTCGTCGGCTCTTCGATTAGCATGATGGAGGAGGCTGCCTTACTCGGGAATAGCCCACTGTACGGCCGGTCGTCTTTGAAACTGGATATCAGACAACTCCCGTTTGACGCTGCAGTGGAGTTTTTCTCCGATAGCTACGCTCCAGAAGATCACGTTTTCACGTGGGGTGTCTTTGGCGGTGTCCCGTACTACCTCGAAGACGTATCACCGGACGCGAGCCTGGGAGAAAACATCCATCGGACAATCCTCTCACGACACGGATCCCTGCACAACGAACCTGACTACGTCCTCCGGATGGAACTCACCGAACCGACGCGGTACTTCTCGATACTCGAGGCGATTGCCGGCGGGAAGACGAGCCGAAACGAGATCGCCGGTGCGACCGGAATCGATTACAATCAACTGTCGAAATATCTGAACCGCCTCGAGCGGCTTCGGCTGATCGACCAGCACGTACCGATTACCGAGCGGAAAGAACGAACCAAGCGAAGCAAGTATCGAATTCGCGATCACTTCTTCCGGTTCTGGTTCCACTTCGTCTATGGAACTGGGGACAGGTACGACGAACTCGGCACAGAGGCCTATGAGGTGCTTATTGAGCCCGAACTCGCTGACTTCGTAAGTCCGGCGTTCGAAGAGCTGTGTTGTGCTGCCCTGCGAACGCTCTATCCCGAGTATACGATTACGGATACAGGGAAGTGGTGGTACCAAGACCACGAAATCGACGTCGTTGGACTGACAAACAGCGAGACGCTGCTCGTCGGTGAATGTAAATTCCAGGAGTCGCCGCTGAACTACGAGGCGTTCTCGAAGCTGCAAGACCACGTCGAGGAACTACGATGGACTCCACCAGCGGGCGGAAGCCGAGACCACGAGTATGCGCTGTTTTCACGGAGCGGTTTCACTTCATCTATCAAAGAGGCAGCCACCCAACGAGATGACCTGCGTCTATTTACTGTCGATGACGTCGTCAAAGCGCTGTGAAAGGACCCTTACGAATCGAATTCACGAGTTTGGCGAACTTCTACCGGTTGGTGATAATACGTCGGGAACTCTTCGTGGACAAGCAGCAAACATCGCTCGTTCGCATCCCACACCTCCGATACATATCTCAAAAGATACGAATTAGACGAGAACGGTTTCGACGACCACCACTACTCGCCGTCTCTCCACTCCTCGAGAAACTCCCGCGTTAACGCAGAGACTTCAGACCGAAACGTCCCCATCTCGAGTGACCCCTCACCGTCGTACAACTGCTTGTGCTCTTCACGGACGATGTCCTCGAGGACACGTTCATACAGCGTCTCGAAGGTCACGGGCTGGCCACGGTCCTCGAGTGTCGCTGCGACCGTCTCGAACCGCCGTCGCGTCGCGTACGTCGCCGCTAGCTCTTCGGCCGACGCATCCACGGGAGTGGTCTCGTCGACGTCCTGGAAGTCAGGATGGAGCAACTTCGCGCGATCGCCCTGTTTGTTCCGAATCACCACTCCCTTGGCAGGCCCGTTGTACCACGCAGAGTCCGGAATCGTGTACGAGTCCGGATCGAAATCCCGCGTGTGGAGTTCCCGTTCGACGGCGTTTACGGCCTCGAGGCCGATCCCCTCGAAGATCCCTTCGACGGCATCCGGTGGGCGGAACGCGCCCACCTCGGCCGACCAGACATCGAAGCCCAGAAACGACGGCGTGCGCTCCCAGTCGTACTCGATCGTGTGACGATGCATGGCCTCGCCGAAGAAGACGACGTCCTCCACGTCGTCGACGGCACTGCGGAGCGCGTCGCGCTCGAGGTTCTCCTGGACGTGGCGGACGGCATGCTGGTATGGCTCCGGGACGTCGTCGGGATCATCGTAGACGCGGCTTCGATCGCCGAAGCGAATCAGCCCCGACTCCTGAAGCTGGAAACGAAAGTTCGCCCCGTCGACTTTCTCGAGGAGCCACAGGTGGCCCGAGTCGAAGAGTCGGTCGGGAGCGTTTTCGACGCGTGGAATCGATGGATATGCTTTCATTCGTGGTAGGAATCGCTCGAGCGGCGAATAGACCCGGACTCGAGTTTCGTACGACGTTGCTCTCCAAAAGCATCAAAGCAGTGCTATCACCACCGGAGCTCGAGGTCCTCGAGCGTCCAGTCCTCGGGCAGCCGTTCGTCGTAGCCGATTTCGGTGATCGCTTCCCGGAGCTGGTTCTCGGTTGACTCCTCGAGCGAGAGGGTGAAGTGACGGTCGAATTCGGCGTCGACGTCCCAGCCACGCGGGAACACGCTCCAGTTGGGTATTCCTTCGAGATGTGCGAGTCGATCGAGCACGAATCCGACGTCGTCGGCGCGCCGGATGACTTCGGCGTAAAGCGGCGCTGCAGCTTCCTGGTCGGTGTGGAGTGCCCTGAACGTGGCCGCCCCTGCCCAGATGTCGTCGTCTTCGACGGCCTCGAGAACGGTCTCCTCCAGCGAGTACTCGGGATGACCGATCGCCCAGCCGACGTGCTGGGACTCTTCCCAGGCGATTTCGAACGAGCCGTCGTCGAACGTCGGGATCGATCCGAGGTAGGTCAGGGCCGCGACGGGAATTGCGTCGACGCCCTCGGTGAGACGAGCGCGGATCACGCTCCGGGCGACGACGTTGGCGACGACCGCGGTCGCGTCCGAGAGCGTCCCGTCCTCGCGGTGGTCGTAGGCTTCGGCGACCTCGAGCAGGAACGGCCAGCCATCTTCCCGGGCGACGGCGTCGATGGACTCGACAACTGGTTCGTAGTACGTCCAGAAGACGGCGCGGTAGGACTCCCCGCCGTCGTCGCGTTCCAGCGCGGCCTCGAGTTCGCGCTCGTATCGAGCCAGTGCCGTGACGGCGGCGGCCGGATCGGGCGATCGTGTTCGCTCGAGGGCCTCCTCGAACTCGTCGTCGACGACGCGTGCGGCCATCCGCTCGCGTTCCCGGCGACGCGATCGGCCGCGATCTTCGAGCCAGTCGTTGCCGATCGACTCTTCGTCGGCGGCGTCATCGCCGGGACAGTCGTGCAGTCGGAGGCTGCTCAACGTCTCGAAACGCTGCCGCAGTCGTCACACTCGTGAGCCATACGGCTACTGGGTTCGATGGGAAAATCAAGGTCGGGGAACGGAGAGCGGACGACGGCGTCTCGAGTGCGATCGGCGTGTGACCTGTGCCGAGAGCGTCGTTCCCCTGCAGGCTGGTCGACACCACAAATCTTCAAGGTTATATCGCCGCGGCCGAAACGACGGGTGTAATGACCGACGAGGCGACGGCGTTCGTTCCCGGGCACATCACGGGGTTTTTCAGTGCTCACCACGCCGACGACCCGACGAAAGCCGGCTCTCGAGGGGCCGGACTCACGCTCACGGACGGGGTAACGGTGACGGTGCGACCGGCAGAGAAAAGCGAACTACTGCTCGAGGGCGAGCCGATCGACGTCGAGCCGGTGTGGACGGTACTGGAGACCCTCGAGGTCCGGGCACGGGTAGCCGTCGAGTCGGAGCTGCCACTCGGGGCAGGCTTTGGCGTCTCTGGGGCGATGGCGCTTGGAACGGCGCTGGCGGCGAATCGCGTCTTCGACCGGAAGCTCTCGGCGAACGAACTGGTGACGATCGCCCACGGCGCGGAGGTGAAGGCGGGAACGGGACTCGGCGACGTCGTCGCACAGGCCCACGGCGGGGTGCCGATTCGTCTCGAGCCGGGCGGTCCACAGCACAACGCTCTCGATGCGGTCCCGGCGCGAGCGCGCGTCGAGTACGTCTCCTTCGGCGAGCTCTCGACGGCCGACGTGCTCTCGGGTGACACCGACCAGCTGACGGCGGCGGGACGACAGGCGCTGTCGCGGATCGTCGAGGAGCCGACGCTGCCGTCGTTCATCTACGCCTCGCGGCGGTTCGCTCGGGAGGCAGAGCTGTTGACCCCGCGCGTTCGCGAGGCGCTCGAGGACGTCGCCGCGGTCGACGGTCACGCGTCGATGGCGATGCTCGGCGAGACGGTCTTCGCGCTCGGGATGGGGCTGTCGGATGCGGGCTACGAGCCGTCGGTGTGTGCGACTCATCCGGCTGGCGCGACGCTGAAGTGAGCCGACGGCCGTCGGGGGGGAGCCGGGGCGGATTGAAGTAGCTACCGGCACATTTTTCAGTTGACATACTGCAACCGACGAGTCCGAGACCGCACCCTGATACGAGAGATCCTGCCCAAGAGAACGCTCGAGGCCACGACCGGAAAACCCGGAAAGGCGCGCTCGGTCGCTCGATCGCCGCCGATCACGGCCGGTGCAGTCCGATCGGATGGTGTGTCATCGAGGGTAATGACGTGACTCCAAGCAGGAATAGATAGATTCGATACAAATATTAGTTTATATTTGGCCAGAAGCTTATTATCCGTCGTTCTAGTTATCGGTTCGGGTTAGGGAATGTCAGGACTTTCGGACGCTCACGACAAGCTGTTTCGGTTGTACGAACACTACGTCGGCGAGCCCGACTCCGCGAAAGACGTCTACGGCTACTGGCTGTTCATCGTCGGCTACGTCGTCGGAGCGGCGGGCGTGTTCACGTTCGTCGTCGGCTACGCCGCCGAGGTCGATTCGTTCTTTCACATCAGGGTCTCCGCCGTCACGGCAGCGGCAGGGCTGTCGATCGGACTGTTCGGGATCGTCCTCATGTTGCCGGTACGTCGACGCGGCATCCAGGCGGGCGTCGTCGGCCTCCTCGTCGCGCTCGTCGGCGTCGGCTCGTTCGGCGTCGTCTATCCCAGCGACTGGCGAGGCCACGGCGCGGACTACAGCGTGGAGGTGATCATGATCTACACGACCGGTCTCGTGATCATCGCGGGCGTCACCGCGCTCGTGCCCGTCGTGACCGGCCGAAAGGGGATGTTCGTCGAGGAAGAAGGCGTCACGGACGATCCGCCGATCCTCACGGGCGACGCCCTCGAGGGCGCCCAGTTCGCGGTCTTTCGTGACGAGAACGGCGACTGGGTCTGGCACGTGCTCCACCTCGAGGCGCTTGCCCGAAGCGAAGAGCGCGCGATAAACAGGCCGGCGGCCGAGTCGGACATCGACGACGTCAGATCGAAGATCGGAAGCGCCGGTTTGATGGAGATCACGACGTCGGCGTTTCGGCTGTACGAAGACGAGACCGGTCGCTGGCGGTGGCTGCTCATGCGAGAGGACGGCAGCGTCGTCGCCGACGCCACACGCGAGTTCGACGACCGCGACGGCGTCGAGGAGTCGGTGAGCTTTCTCAAGGATCGCGGCCCCGAAGCCGACGTCGTCGACATCGACGGTGCCGCGTTCAACTACTACGAGGACGACGGCGAGTGGCGCTGGCGGCTGCTCGACGACGACCGATCGGTGCTCGCGACCGACGAGTCCGGCTATCGAACCCAGGCCGGGGCCGAAGACGCCGCGTCCGCGTTCGCCGATCAGTTCGACGAGGCCCGGCTGCTCACCATCTCACACCTCGGCGTCGAACTCCGCGAACGCGGGGAGGGCTGGCACTGGCGGTTCGTCGACGAACGGGACGACGTCGTCGCCGAGAGCACCGTCACCTTCGAGACGCGTCGGGACGCCGAGGACGCCACCGAGGCGTTGCTGTCCGCTCTCGGGTCGGCGTCGGTCACGGTCGCCGGCGAGCCGACGTTCGAGCTGTACGAACGCGGCGAGAACTGGCGCTGGCGGCTCGTCGACGCCGGCGAACAGGTGGTTGCCCGATCCCCGTCCGACCTCGAGTCCGACCGCCACGGTGAACGCCAGATCGACCGGTTCGGCTCGAGCGCCGCCGACGCGGACGTCGTCGAGATCGACGGTGCGGAGTACGAGGTGTACCCGGAGATGGGCGAGAAGAGCCGCGCGAGCGGGGATGAAGACGACGAGGGCGACACGCAATGGCGCTGGCGGCTGGTGACGGACGGTCGCGACGTCGTCGCCGACAGCACGACCCCCCACGCCGATCCGGCGGACGCCCGGGACGCGATCGACCGGATGCGACGCCAGGCGAGCGAGGCGGACCTCATCGAGTTCGAAAACGCCGCGTTCCAGGTCTACGAGGCCGACGACGGCGAGTGGCGCTGGCGGCTCATCGACGAGGACGGCACCGTCCTCGCCGACAGCGGCGAGGAACACACCTCGCGAGACGAAGCCGCCCAGGCGATGATGACGCTGAAAGAACAGGCCCCCGACGCCGAACTGCTCGAGATCGATACGGCCGCCTTCGAGCTGTTCAGAGACGAGGACGACCGCTGGGGGTGGCGGCTCATCGACGAGGGCGGCAAGCTGGTCGCCGAGGACCCGACCACGCACCCGACCCGCGGGGCCGCAAAGCAGGCGATGGACCGGCTGGTCGACCACCTCGAGGCGGACGTGCGAACGATGGAGCGTGCGATCTTCCAGCTCGAAAGCGACGAAGAAGGCTGGCACTGGCGGTTCGTCCTTCCCACCAACGACACCGTCGCGAGAGGCGAGGGCACGCACCCGACGCGGGACGAACTCCTCGAGAGCCTCGGTCGCGTCCGCGAGACGGCCGAAAACGGGAGTCGGCACACGATCGGCGACGTGACCGTCCAGCTCTACGGCGACGACGAGTGGCGCTGGCGGCTGCTCGAACGCGATCGGTCCGTCGTCGCGGAGTCGGCCGACGCCTACGCCGGCCGGGACGTCACCCTCGACGCCGTCGAACGAGTCACGCGCCACGCCGCGGACGCCCCAATCTTCACCATCGAGACGGCAGCCATCCGGCTCTCCGATCGCGACGGCTGGGCGTGGGAACTGATCGAAGCCGACCGCGAGACCCTCGGCGTCTGTGGCGAAACGTACGCCGGCCGCGAGGCTGCAGTCGACGAGATCGATCGAATCCGCCGACTCGCACCCGCAGCCGGCCGGGTCGAGTTCGACGTGGCGTCGTTCGAGTTGTACGAGAGCGACGACGGGTGGCGCTGGCGGCTCATCGACGCGAACGGGACGACGGTCGCGACGGGCGTCGAACGCTACGCGACGGGCGAGAAGCTCAGAGACGACCTCGAGAACGTTCGGGAGTTGATCGACCACGCGAGCATCCTCGAGATCGACGGTGCTGCCTTCGAGTTACACGCCACGGACGACGACGGCTGGATCTGGAAACTGGTGGACGAACACGGCGCGACGATGGCCGAGAGCACCCGGGTATACGAGACCCGGACGGACGCACGGGAAGCGATGAACGACGTCAAGTCTCACGCACCCGACGGCTGGATCACGTTTACCGAGTGACCGCCGTCGGCTCCCGTCGGGGGGTCACTCGAGCGAATCACGAGGTTTTTCCTCGGCCACACGGACGATGACTCATGAGCGACCACGAGACCGCCCCGCCAGAGGTCGACCACGAGGACGAGATTCCGGCGGATCATCCCCGGTACACCGACCTGCTCACCCGCCACCGGATCGAGGCTGGCGTCGAGAAGGGGATCACCCACCTCCAGGGGATGCACGCCGAGGGACGGGGCAGCGCGTTCGATTACCTGCTCGGCGAACAGACGCTCCCGACGGCCGATGAGGCGGAACGGGCGGCAGCCGCCCACCTGCTGTTAGCGGACCATCCCGTCCTCTCGATCAACGGCAACGTCGCGGCGCTCGTCCCCGGGGAGATCGTCATCCTCGCCGAGACCGTTGAGGCCGACCTCGAGATCAACCTCTTCAACCGAACGCCCGAACGGATCGAGGCGATCGCCGACCACCTCCGCGAGCACGGTGCCGACGCCGGGGAGATCAAGGGCCTCGAGGCGGACGCCCGACTCCCGAACCTCGAGCACGAACGCGCGAAAGTCGACGCCGACGGCATCTACGCAGCCGACGTCGTGATGGTGCCACTCGAGGACGGCGATCGCGCGGAGGCGCTCGACGAACTGGGCAAAACCGAGATCGTCATCGACCTCAACCCACTCTCGCGCTCGCCCCAGGTCGCCGACGTACCGATCGTCGACAACATCGTCCGGGCGGTGCCGAACGTCACCGACCACGCTCGCGAGCTGGCCGACGCCGATCCGGCCGACCTCGAGGCCGTCGTCGAGTCGTTCGACCCCGACGACGCGCTCGCGGAGGCAGAAGAACGGATCCGACGCGGTGCGGTCGACGACTGATACGGGGAACCCGGTCAGGGCTCGGACTCGAGCAGATCGACCTGTGCGAGGGCGGTCTCCAGTCGGGTCCACGTCTCGCGGTCGTGCCACCCCCAGCCGTGTTTTCTGACCGCCTCCGTCGAGCCGAACCTCGCGACCGCACGGTCGAAGACGCGTTCGATCCACGCCGCGGCGGCGTCCGTTCGCGCCGCGACGCACTCGATGGCGTCGGCCGGCGACTGGGTGGCGACGGTCCAGCCTTCGACCGTTCCGCCGACGATCGCCCGGAGGAGCCGACGGCGGTTCGGTACCGCGTCCTCGCGCGTGACGAGCGCCGGGCCGTAGACCGGGAACCGGTCGGCGACGTGGACGACGTCGACGGTCGCGCCCGCCTCTTCGAGCCGGAGCGGATCGAAGAACATGCCCGTGACGGCGTCGACCGACTCCGATTCGAGCGCCGCGAGTTCCTCGCCCGCCAGGTCGACGCACTCGACGTCCTCGAGAACGCCCGCCTGCGTGAGAAAGAGCCGACCGAGCAGGCTGGTCTCCGAGGCGGCCGGCATGCCGACGCGACGACCCTCGAGTTGACCGACGCGCTCGAACGCGTCGCCGAACGTCTCCCGCGTCGTGTAGCTCCCGGCCGTCATCGCAGCATAAATCGGGAGCTGGAGACCGTTTGGCTGCCAGTTGAGCCCGATCGTGACGTCGACAGTGGAGTCGTCGGAATCGCCATCGTCGACTCCCAGATCGTCGACTTCTCGCTCGTCGCCCTCGCGTCCGTTTTCGCTGTCGTCTGCATCGCCACAGAGCCGCCGTCCCTGGGCGAGTAATCGCTCGGCGTGTCCGTCGTGGACCCGGCGGACCACCTCCTGCCGGTCTCCCGATTCCGACGCGTGCCAGGCGGTGGGCGGCCGGCCGGGCGTCTCGGTCCGGACGGTCGTCTCGACCACCAGATTTCTCTCGTCCAGGGTGTCGAGCGCGTCCCCGACCCGACTCCGGTTGAGCCCCGTCCCGATCTGGACGACCGTCTCAGTCGGCGGATCGGCGTCCGGATACTGTTCCGAACGCAAGACCAGGAACGCCAGCACCCGGGCGGGCTCGTCGCCGAGTCCCGCGGCGAGGCGATCGACGAACGGCCGATCGGCCTCGGACAGCACCGGGGAACTCCCTGGTATCCATAGGAAAGCCACGTCGTGATCGATAAAAAGCGTGGGGTGATACTGTCGGACGGAAGTACGTGAACGAAAGAGACGGATATCCAGACTGTCGACGAAACAGAGGGCGCGAAGAACGGGACCGCTGTCCCGTGATGAGCGCCCGGACACTGAAAAACCGCGGTCAATACTGGCGGGCGAAAATCTCACAGATTTTCGCCCGACAGTATGAGATGAGCAGGACTACTCGCGTCGGAACAGCCGTTCCCAGAGCGTCCGCTCGGTCGGTCGCTCGGTCAGCAACACCGAACAGTCGACCTCGTCGACGACGTCGAACACGAGTGAACGCTTGACGAGTCGTGAGAGCAGCCCGCGTTCGGTCGCCCCGATCACGACCAGCGTCCGGTCGTCGGCTTCGCGGGCGATCGCTCCCTCGACGTCGCCGGTGGTGTCCACGGTCAGGTCGGCGTCGGCGAGGTCGTGGTCGTCGGCCCACTCCGCGAGGAACGTCTCGCCGGCCGCCTGCTCGTGCTCGTCGTCGACGACGTGGAGCAGGCGGACGTCGGCGCCGACCGCCGACTGCAGCGACCGGACGACCTCCGCGCCCAGATCCGAGTCCGGACCGCCGGCGGTCGGCAACAGGATGCGGGAGGCGTCGAAGTCCCGGTCTCGCAAGACGAGGAAATCACAGGGCAAGTCCATCGCGAGCTCGTCGAGCGGGCGCTCGGCACGTCCCGCGCTCCACGGTCGGTCCTCGCCCCAGCCCATCACGACGGTGTCGGCGTCGTACCGACGGGCGGCGTCGAAGACCTCCTCGAAGGAGCGATGCGAGAGGATCGTGGTGGTCTCGATCTCGACGCCACGATCTGTGACGCGTTCGCGTGCCTGCTCGAGGAGCCGTTCGGATTCGGCGTCGATGGCTCCGGCGGCCTTGGCCCGCTCGAGGGCGGTCTGGTCGGGGACCTCGACGATGTGGACGGCGTGGACCACGCCGTCGCGTTCGTCCGCGAGCGTGCTCGCGACGTCGATCAACGCCCCCTCAGTGCGGGGGTTCGCGACCGGGACCATGATCCGGTCGGGGCCGCCCTGCTCCGGGCTGGCGACCTCGACGGCCGAGACGGCGGCGTCGGGCATCGCTTCGGTGCGCTCTAAGACGTACCGGCTCAAGACGCCCGAATCGGTCGTGGTCTGACGGCCGTATAGCCCGTACCAGAGCAACGAGCCGACGACGAACGCGAAGCTCAACAGGATGACGTGTGGCTCCATGAACGCGATCAACCCGATCGACAGGGTCGCCCCGAGGATCGGCGTGATCGGATACAGCGGCACCCGGAAGTCGGGATCGTACTCGGGCACGTCGGCCTCTCTGAAGACGATCAACGCGGCGTTCATCAGCGCGTAGACGATCAGGTGGAGGATGCTCGCGGCCGTCGCCAGCACCTCGAGATCCTGTCCCAGAGCGACGATGAAGGCGATGATGAGTCCGCCGGTGAGTGCGATCGACCGATACGGCGTTGCGAAGCTGGGGTGGATCTCGTTGAGCCAGTCGGTGACGATTCGATCCCGACCCATCGCGAAGTTGATCCGGGCCGACGAGAGGATCGAGGCGTTCGCGCTCGAGGCCGTTGCGAGCAACGCCGCAAAGGAGATGGCACCAACGCCGATCACCTCGAGGACGGGCAGTCCGGCGAACGTACGCTCGGCGACCTGGGAGACGGGCGTCTCGTCGTCGAGGATGTCCCAGGGAACGATTCCGACCATCAACCCGACGAGGATGGCGTAGATGACCGTGACGATGGCGACGCTGCCGATCACGGCGAGCGGCAAGTTCCGCCCAGGGTTTTTCAGCTCCTCTGCGACGGTGGCGATCTTTGCGTAACCCAGAAAGGAGACGAACACGAGCGCCGTCGCGGGAAGAACGGCGCCGTAGCCGTCTTCCGTGGGAGCGAAACCGTCGGTAGTCAGCGTCCCCCAGTCGAAGTGCAACAGTCCCGACGCGGCGAAGACGGTGAGGATACCGAGTAACAGCAACACGATGACGGTCTGGATGCCGCCGGTCTCTTTGGCGCCGATGTAATTGACTCCGACGAAGATGACGCCGGCAATCAACGCCCCGAGTTGAATGTCCGTCACCACGAACAGCCAGAGTTCGAGCGTCGGGAGTGCGAAGGCCGTCCCCTCGAGCATACCGACGAGGTAGCCACCGAAGCCGATGCAGTAGAACGCGGATGCGAAAGCCAGTCCCATCCAGTCGCCGAGTCCGGAGATCGAGCCGAACGCCGGCCCGAGCGCGCGGTTGATGTAGTAGTAGCCGCCGCCGGCTTTCGGCATCGCGGTCCCGAGTTCGCTGACCGCCAAGGCGTTGATCATGGCGATCAGCCCACCGATGAGAAACGAGACGACGACGATCGGTCCCGCCTCCTGGGCCGCGACGCCCGGCAACACGAAGATACCCGCGCCGATCATCGTCCCGATACCGATCGTCAACGCCGAGAGCAGTCCGAGGTCTTTCGCGAGTTCCTCCTCGCTCATCGACGCTCACCTCGCCACGGCGTCGGACAGCCGCTTGGGAGAGTCCACCTCGAGCGTCCGCGATCGATACGCGTCGTCGGTGGATGATGATATCGGACAGTCATACGAATCCGAACGGTCTCGATCGAACGGTGTCGTCGAACGCGACCGTTGCCACTCGAGCGACGATTGGAGCCGGTTTCATAGCCGAATCGTTCTGTCCAGCGGTCTTAATAGTTCTGAGATAGCTCCGCCCGACCGTCGTTTTACGGGCCATTTTTCCGAGAAGGTGTGAACGGACGTCCAACCCAGTGGCAGAACTCACAGACATTGTAAATATAATGGTCTTGGTGCTGGTGCGAGCTACCCCCGCATCCGGACGAACCGGACCGCGCCGTGGTCGGTTCGCTCGAGCGTCCCGTCCTCGCGTTTGCGGGCGTGGACGAGCGTCTGCTGAACCCTCCCGACCGGCGCGAGCAGTCGCCCGCCGGTCCGGACCTGGTCGACGACGGGGTCGGGGAGGTCGGCCGTCGCACAGGTGACGTAGGCGGCGTCGTAGGGTGCGTGTTCGGCCCACCCCTCGCGACCGTCTCCGATCCGCACCGAGACGTCCTCGTATCCGAGCTCCGCGAGCCGGTCGCGTGCCCCCTCGGCGAGTTCCTCGCCGTACTCGACGGTGTAGACGTGGTCCGGACCGACGAGTTCGGCCGTCACCGCGGCGTGGTAGCCACAGCCGGTGCCGACCTCGAGGACGTCCTCGCCGGGCTCGAGCGCGAGCAGCTCGGCCATGACGGCGACCATGTGCGGCGCGCTGATCGTCTGGCCGTCGCCGATCGGCAGCGGCCGATCCGCGTAGGCGCTATCTCGGCGCTCGTCGGGGACGAACGCGTGTCGTGGGACGGCGGCCATCGCCTCGAGCACGCGCTCGTCGTCGACGCGCCGCTCGAGGCCGGCGACCAGCCGCTCGCGGGCGCGCTCGAGGTCGACCTCGGGGTCGGGGTCGGGTCCGGGTCCGGGAACGGGCATGGGACCACTACCAGGCGGACCAGGCGGAGGTCTGCTGGTCGTAGGCGTAGACCCGTTTCGCGTCCTTCGCGAGGACGGCGTCACCCTCGAGTTCGTACCGGTCGCGATCGTAACCGGCCGCGTCGTCGCGGACGACGACGGCGTCGATCTCGAACTCGTCGTCGCCGAACGCCTCGACCGATCCGACCTCGAACTCGTCGTCGCCGGGGACGTACACCGTCGTGCTCCGGCTGTCCTCTCGCGAGCCGTCCTGTGGGTGGATCGTCACGTTGACGCCGACGTTGTCGACCTCGCGGCTCCAGACGGTGACGACGTCGTCTGCGGTGGCCTCCTCGACGCGTTTCTCGTCGCCGACCTGGACGCTCGTCACTCGAACGGTCGCGAGCATCTCCTCGGTCTCGACGATGAACTCGTCGCCGACCGCGATCGTCTCGCCTTCGGGCGTCGTCACGTTCGCGGTCACGGACTCCCCGTCCTGGGAGATGACGACGTCGACGGTCACCTCGCGTTCGGGTTCGGGCTGTACCTTGTGGACGTGGCCACACTCGCTACAGCGGACCGTCACCGCGCCGCCGGTCGAGAGAACCTCGTGGACCGTCTCGAGCTCCGGCGAACAGGCCGGACAGGGCGTCGGAATGCGGTCCTGTGTCTCGTTCATACCGTCTCGTACACGCCGTGACCGTAAAAGACGATTGGACCGCTCCGGCCACCGCTGTCACTCGATGTCGCGTTCGCCCGTCGCCATCGTGATCTCGCCGTCTGCCCGAATCGTCCCGTCGACCTCGGCACCGGGCCCGAGCTCGAGGTCGACGGCAGAGACGTCGCCGAGGACGCGGGCTCCCTCGGCGACGGTGACCGATCCGTCGCGGGTCGTCACGTCGCCGTGGATTCTGGTTTCGGAACCGATGGCGACGTCGCCGCGGGCTCGCAGGCTACCGAAGATGTTACAGCCCGCACCAACGTCGACCGTCTCGGCGCGGACGTTCCCGTAGAGCCGACAGTCGTCGCCGATCGTCGCCGGCGTCGAGACGCGCCAGGCGTCGTCGCTGACCGTCGCGTTCCGAGGGATCACGAGCGGGTCGACGTCGTCGTCTGCGTCGTCCTCGAGTAGCTCCGAGACGAGCTGTCGGGCGGTGTCTTCGTCGCCGACCAGAAGCAGGTGTTTCAGGTAGACGAACAGAAAGACGATCGTCGGCATCGGGTTGCGGATGACGATCCAGCCGTTTGCCTCGAATCCCTCCTCGACCTCGACGTCGTCGCCGATGTCCAAATCGCCGGCGACTTTCAACTCGCCGCCGACGTGGACCCGTTCGCCGATGTAGGCATCCTCGCCGACGAGAACGTTCCCGTCGGCTTCACACCACATGTCGAGCCGGCAGTCGCCGTCTGCCTCGATGTCGCCCGCGAAGCGCGCTCCTTCTCCCGCGATCACGTTTCGCCCGCGAACGCCGAAGTCGACGCTCGAGCGCGCGCCGACGAGGACGTCCCCGTCGGTCACGAGATCGCGCTCCTGGGCTTCGGTGCCCGACGGAACGACGAGTTCGGTGAACGGATCCCTGCTGAACGCCACACTCCAATCGATGCGACGCGGCCGTAATAAACCCCGCGCGACGTCTGACGGACGGCAGACGGCGACCGACGATCGCATCCGCCCCCCTTTTGACCCCCCACCGTCTAGAACTCGCCATGACTACGCTCGCGTTCGACGAGGACGGCGTCGACGTCGTCTACGAAGGAACCGAGTTCCGCCTCGAGCGAGATCTCGTCGAGGAAGCGATCGACAAACCCTACTACGAGGTAACCGACCACGAGGTGTTGAAGATGGTCGCCGAACAGCCGAACCTGAAAGGCGAGCCGCGACGGATCGGAGATATTCTCGACTGAGCGCTCGCCCCGGTCGCCGTCGGCCGGCGAACCGCCCTCCCGGCGCGTTCGCCGATCGAACCGTTGCCAAAGCTACAGGTGACTCGAGGTCGACCTCGAACGTATGTCACACGTGTCGGTGCCTCCGATTCTCGACGAGACCCGTCTGTCGTCCGGTCGCCTCGAGAACCTTTCTGCCCGCGTCGAGACGACCGGCGGTCGCGAGTCGATCTCCGTCTGTGCCCCCGCGACGGACGACGAGATCGGTACGATCCCGGCCTGCACCGCGACCGACGTCGAGGTCGCCGCCTCCCGTGCCCGGTCCGCCCAGTCCGCGTGGGCGGAGACGCCGGTCGAGCAGCGGGCGTCGATTCTCCGGCGGTTCGGCGACCTGGTCTCCGAGCGTCGGGAGGCGTTGCTCGACCTCGTGCAACTCGAGACGGGCAAGTCGCGTCGCCACGCCGTCGAGGAGGTGCTGGACGTGTCACTTACCTGTTCGTACTACGCCGCGTACGGTCCCGACGCGATCGCCGAGGAGGGCCGCCGCGGCGCGATCCCACTCGCCGCCGACGCCCGTGTCAGCTACGATCCCGTCGGCGTCGTCGGGATCATCTCGCCGTGGAACTACCCGCTGACGCTTTCGATGACCGACGCCATCCCCGCCTTGCTCGCGGGCAACGCCGTCGTTTGCAAACCCGACGAGAAGACGCCCTACGTCGCACTCGCGCTCGCGGAACTGCTCGAGGCGGCCGGGCTCCCCCCGGACGTCTTCCAGATCGTCACCGGCGACGGCCCGACGATCGGCCCGGCGTTGATCGACCGGGTCGACTACGTCGCCTTCACCGGCAGCACCGAGACGGGCCGGGCCGTCGCCGAGCAGGCCGGCCAGAACCTGATCGACTGCTCGCTCGAACTCGGCGGGAAGAACCCAATGCTCGTGCTGGCCGACGCCGACGTCGAGACCGCCGCCCGCGGGGCCGTCCAGGGCGCGTTCACGAACGCGGGCCAGCTCTGTCTCGCGCCCGAACGGATCTACGTCGACGACGCCCGGTACGACGCGTTCCTCGACGCCTTCGTCGGCGCAACCCGGGGGCTCACGCTCGGCCTCGCGTTCGAGTACGGCCCGGACGTCGGCTCGCTGATCGACGGCGACCACACGGAACGCGTCGCCGCAGCCGTCGAGGCGGCCGTCGACGACGGCGCGTCGGTCGTCTCGGGCGGTCGCCGTCGTCCCGACGTCGGCCCGTTCTGTTACGAGCCGACGATCCTGACGGAGGTCGACCCCGACTCGCAAATCGCTTGCGAGGAGACGTTCGGCCCGGTCGTCTCGGTGACCCCCGTCTCGGGGACCGACGAGGCGATCGAGCGGGCGAACGACTCGCCGTACGGGCTGAACGCGAGCGTCTGGACCCGGGATCGAGAGCGCGGCCGCGAGGTCGCCCGCGAGATCGACTGTGGCACCGTCTGTGTCAACGACGCCTACATGGCCGGCTGGGCGGCCGTCGACGCCCCGATGGGTGGCGTCGGCGACTCGGGGCTCGGCCGCCGGCACGGTCCCGAGGGGATCCGCCGCTACGTCGAGGCACAGACGATCGCAACGTCGCGGATCGGTCCGCTCGAGCCACCTTCCGGGGTGCCGACGCGCTGGTTCGTCCGCGCCCTGTCGGGACTGACCGCGCTGCAGCGACGGCTCCTGCGGTGGTCGCGGTGACCGATCCCGAAATCGTGCTGACGGGCTTTCCCGGCTTCCTCGGCTCGGCGCTGCTCGAGCGCCTGCTCGCCCGCGGCGACGGCCCCGTCGCCTGTCTCGTCCAGCCCGCCTATCGCGAAGTCGCCGAGCGACGGGCGGCCCGGATCGTCGAGGACGTCGGGGCCACGGGAGAGGCCATCCGGCTGTACGAGGGCGACATCACCGAGCCCGACCTGGGGCTCGACGGCCTCGCCGACCTCGCGTCCGTCACGGAGCTGTACCACCTCGCGGCGGTCTACGACCTCGGCGTCGACGCCGACCTCGCCGAGATAGTCAACGTCCAGGGGACCGACCACGTGCTCGACGTCGCCGAGGAGCTGGACGTCGACCGGTTCCAGTACGTCAGCACGTGCTACGTCAGCGGCCGCTACGACGGCGTCTTCACCGCCGATCACCTCCGGGAGGGCCAGTCGTTCAACAACCACTACGAACGCACGAAGTACCTCGCCGAGGTCGCCGTCCAGGAACGGATGGCCGCGGGGCTTCCCGCGACGATCTACCGACCGGCGATCGTCGTTGGCGACAGCGAGACCGGCGAGACCGACAAGTACGACGGCCCGTACTACCTGCTTCGACTGCTGCTATCCCAGCCGACACGGCTCTCGGTGACGTTCGCGCTTCCGGGCTCGAGCGAGGCCGAACTCAACGTCGTCCCACGGGACTTCGTCGTCGACGCCATCGCGCACCTGAGTGGGCGCGCGGACACGGTCGGCGAGGTCTTCCAGCTCTGCGATCCCGCACCCCTCACCGTTCCCCGGTTCGTCGACGCACTCGCCGAGGCGGCCGGCCACCGGACGATCACCGTGCCGACGACGCGGACACTCGCCGAACCCGTGATGGCCGCACTCGAGGCCCGCGAGGTTCTCCTCGAGCCCGAGACGCTCGCGTACCTCGATCACCCGACGCGATACGCCTGTCCAAACACGCGGCGGGCACTCGCCGGGACCGGCATCGCGTGTCCACCGTTTTCGTCCTACGTCGACGACCTGGTCGCGTTCGTCCAGGATAACCCCGACGTGGATGACGAGGCGATGGCCTGAGAGTTACCAGTCACCACGCGCTCGTCGAGTCTCTCGAACCGGATTCCGTTCGCGTTCGCACTCGAGGTCGTCCGCCGGGACGGCTGCAGTCACGACGCCCTGGCGCTCGTCGGCTTCGGCACGGACCGTCCCGTCGGGGCCGGCGACCAGGCTGTGGCCGGCGTGGTCACGGCCCTGCTGGTCACCCGTGTGGTTCGACGCGACGACGTAACAGGGGCCGTCGCGGGCGCGAGTCCGCGAGAAGAGCCGCCAGTCCGCGAGAAACGACGTCCGCCAGGCGGCAGTCACCGCGAGAACGTCACAGCCACGGCGTGCGTACTCGAGTGCGGCCTCCGGGAAGTTGAGGTCGTAACAACAGAGGAGTCCGATCGTTCCGGCCGACGTCTCGACCGTCACCGGCCCCTCGCCGGCGTCGAACACGTCCCGCTCGTCGCCCCAGGCGTACTGCTTGCGGTAGACGCCCTCGAGACCGTCCGGCGAGACCACCGCCGTCGCGTTGTAGACGGCGTCGCCGACTCGCTCGGGCAGTCCGAGGACGAGCGTCGTGTCGACCTCGCGGGCGAGCGAGACGGCTCGATCCGTCAGCGGACCCGGGATCGGCTCGGCGAGGTCGGCGACGACCTCGAGGTCGTAGCCGGTGAGCGACAGCTCCGGGAAGACCGCGAGGGCGACCCCCGCCTCGAGGTCGCCGGCGAGGTCCCGGACGGCCGCGAGGTTCGCGTCGACATCGCCGATCGTCGGTTCGAACTGGCAGGCGGCGACGTGGGCGGTCCTCGTCTCGGTCCCGGAATCGTCGGTCATGTCTCGAGATGTCGGCCGACGCGCCTTGACGGTTCCGCCGGACTCGTTCCGGGCTTTATCAAGGCTGGTCTATGTGTGACTCGAGGGTTAACGGACTCGCGTGCGAACGGACGCCTACGAATGGCCACGAACACGGACCCCACGTCGGACCCACTCGCCGGCCTTGCGGGCGAGGTCGACTTCGGCGAGCCGGCGCGGACGCTGTACGCGACCGACGCCAGCATCTACGAGGTGAAACCGGCGGGCGTCGTCGCCCCCGCCGACCGCGAGGACGTCCGCCGGGTCGTCGCCTACGCACGCGACCACGGCGTCAGCATCACGCCCCGCGGGGCGGGCAGCAGTTTGACGGGCAACGCCGTCGGCGAGGGGATCGTCCTCGACTGCGAACGTCACATGGACGACGTCCTCGCCGTCGACCCCGAGGGAAAGACCGCAACGGTCCAGCCGGGCGTCGTCCTCGAGGACCTCAACGACCGTCTCGCCGAACACGACCGCTACTTCCCGCCCGACCCGAGCACGTCGAGCACCTGCACGATCGGCGGGATGGTCGCAAACGACGCGGCGGGCGCACACTCCGTTCGCCACGGCACGACCCGGGACAACGTCCGGAGCCTCGAGTGCGTCCTCGCCGACGGGACGGTCACGACGCTCGAACGGGTCGAGGGCGAGGCTCTCGAGCGGGCCTGCGAACGCGACGATCGGGCCGGTGAACTCCACCGAACAGTTCGAGCAGTCGCCCGGGACCACGCCGACGAGATCGACGCCCGCTACCCCGGCCTCGAGCGCAACTCCAGCGGCTACGACCTCGCGGGCAGCGCCGCCGCGGACGGCTCCTGGCTCGACCTCTCGAGGCTCGTCGTCGGCAGCGAGGGAACCCTCGGGGTGATCACGGAGGTCACGCTCGAGCTGACCGAACGCCCCGAGCGCCGGGCCGCCGCGCTGGTCTTCTACGAGGACGTGATCGCGGCCGCGGCGGCGGTCGAGTCGACGCTGTCGGCCGACCCGAGCGCGGTCGAACTCGTCGACGCGGACGTGCTCGGCTACGCCCGTGATGCGTGGGGGTTCGACCTCGTCCCGGAGACGGCGGGGGCGGCACTGCTCGTCGAGGTCGAGGGCGACGCCGACGCGATCGACGAACGGCTCGAGGAAGCGATCACGGCGGCGCGGACGGACGCAACGGTCGACCTCGAGCGGGCGGTCGACGACGACGCCCGGGAGGGGCTCTGGACGATCCGGAAAGCGTCGAACCCCTTGCTCAACCGCCGGCCGGGCGACGAACAGGCCCTCTCGTTCGTCGAGGACGCCGCGGTCCCGCCAGCACGGCTGCCCGAGTACCTCGAGCGCGTCGCAGACATCCTCCGCGACCACGACCTCGAGGCGAGCGTCTTCGGCCACGCCGGCCAGGGCGTCTTGCACGTCAAGCCGTTCCTGAACCTCAAGTCCGAACGCGACCGCGAGCGCCTCCGGGCCGTCAGCGAGGCGATCCACGAGGTCGTCCTCGACCTCGGCGGCTGTGTCAGCGGCGAACACGGCGACGGCCGGCTCCGCTCGGCCTACCTCGAGGAGATGTACGGCGAGACGCTGTACGGGGCGTTCCAGCGGGTCAAGCGGGCGGCCGATCCGGACGACGTCTTCAACCCGGCGAAGGTCGTCCCCGACTCGGAGGGGCGGCTGGCGGCCGTCGACGACGACCTCCGGTTCGAGGGCTACGATCCGGAACGGCTCGAGACCGCGCTCTCGTTCGAGGACGAGGGCGGCTTCGGGTCGCTCGTCGAGCAGTGCAACGGCTGTTCGAACTGTCGGACGACCGGCGACGGCGTGATGTGTCCGTCCTACCGCGGGCTCGAGGCGGAGGTGACGAGCACCCGCGGCCGGGCGAACGCCCTCCGGGCGGCACTCGACGGCCGCCTCGGCGAGGACGCGATCACGAGCGACTGGTTCCAGGCGGAGGTGCTCGACCTCTGTCTCGGCTGCAAGGCCTGCGAGACGGAGTGTCCGACCGGCGTCGACTTAGCGAAGCTCAAGACCGAGGCGAAACACCGCAAACACCAGGCTGACGGCACGCCGCTTCGCTCGCGGCTGTTCGCGAACGTCCGGACGCTCAACCGCCTCGGCAGCGCGCTGGCTCCCGTGGCGAACCGTCTCGCCTCGTTCGGTCCCGGACGGGCCGCCCTCGAGCGGACCCTCGGAATCGACCGTCGTCGCTCGCTCCCCGAATTCGCCGCGGAGTCGTTCCTCGAGTGGGTCGAGCGCCACGACGCCCACCCGCGGGCCGGCGACCGTGGCCGGGTCGTCCTCGTGCCGGACTGTTACATGGCCTACAACCACCCCGAGGTCGGCCGGGCCGCCGTCTCCCTTCTCGAGCGCTGTGGCTACGCCGTCGCGGTCCCCGACGTGGCCTGCTGTGGCCGGCCGGCGCTCTCCCAGGGGATGGTCGAGCACGCCCGCGCGGACGCCGCCGAGAACGCCGCGACGCTTTCGCCCTACGCCGACGACGACGTCCCGATCCTCTCGGGCGAACCCTCCTGTGTCAGCGCCTTCCGGGAGTACGGCGACCTGCTCGAGGACCCTGGCGGGGTGCCCGACGCCGCCGCGACCGTCGCCAGTTTCCTGCTCGCGGAGATTCGGGCGGGCGAACTCGAGCTTCCCGTCCCGGGCCGACCCGACGACCACGTCGCCGTCCACACCCACTGTCACGCGACGGCGAAGGGGTTCGACGAGGCCGCGCCGGCGCTGCTCCGTGCGGCCGGTTACGAGGTCGACGTCGTCGAGGCCACCTGCTGTGGGATGGCCGGAGCGTTCGGCTACGAGGCCGACCACTACGATCTCTCGCGGTCGCTCGGTGAGGACCTCGCGTCGAAGATCACGGCCCTCGGGCCCGACGTCGTGGCGACGACCGGCGCGTCCTGCAGTCAGCAACTCGCCGACCTCGGTCGAGAGACGGTCCATCCGCTGGTGTTGCTCGCGGAGGTGCTCGAATGACCGCCGACGGAGCGGGAACCCGCGACTGGCTCGAGGACGCAATCGACGTCCACGTCCACACCGCCCCCGACCTGGTCGAGCGCGCCCAGGACGACCTCGCACTCGCTCGCGACGCGCTCGCGGCCGGGATGGACGGCGTCGTCGTCAAGAGCCACGTCCTGCCGACGGCCGACCGCGTGGCCGCGGTCAACCGGGCCGTCGGCGAGGACGTTCTCGCCGGCGGCATCGCGCTCAACGGCACGGTCGGCGGCATCAATCCCGATGCGGTCGAGACGGCGCTGGAACTGGGCGCGGCGATCGTCTGGCTGCCGACGCTGTGGGCGGCGAATCACGCCTCGCGGGCGCGTGCCGCCGGCGAGACCCACTTCGTCGGCCAGCGGGTGCCGAGCGCGGACGAGGAACTGGTCGTCGCCCGCGACGGCGAGGTCGTCCCCGAAATGCGAGCCGTGATCGACCTCGTCGCCGAGTACGACGCCGTGGTGGCGACCGGCCACGTCTCGCCGGCCGAGATCGAGGCCGTCGTCGACGCCTGTGTGGACGCGGGCGCGACGCCGATGATCAACCACCCGTTCTTCCGGGTGACCGACCTCTCGATCGACCGGCAGGCCGACCTCGCCGACAGCGGGGCCGTGATGGAGTACTGTGCCTACGCGATCGAGAGCACACCGGGACACACCGTCGAGCGCGTCGCCGAGGCGATAGAGCGGCTCGGCCCCGACAGCTGTGTGCTGGCGACCGACTACGGCCAGGCCGACAATCCGGCGGTTCCCGGACTCGCGTCCTTCGGCCAGGCCGTCTACGAGGGGGGCGTTCCCGAGTCGACGGTCCGGACGTGTCTCACGGAGACGCCGTCGGAACTGCTCGAGCGCTGATTCGGCCCCTCACTTATACCCTACAACATGTCTCTGTGAACGCTCATGCCCAGGTTTGCTCTACGACAGGATGGAAATGACGGACTATCCGGTCGTCAATGGACACCACCACATTGGCAACGACAACGCTGAACAGGATCGGACCTTCGAGTGGTCCGAGAGTGTCGAGTCGGTGATCGAGGCGATGGACGAGAACGGCGTGGACGCGACCATCCTCCAGCCACTCGGCGGCGAGAACGACCGCTCCGTGACCGAGGTCCACGACCAGATCTACGAGGCCTCCCAGGAGTACGAGGGGCGCATCTTCGGTACCGCCGCAGTCAACCCCCACCTCGGCACCGACTTCGTCCACGACGAGATCACGCGCTGTGTGCAGGAACTGGACTTCAAGTTCGTGAAACTGCACACGCTCGCGTGGGGCGTCGACCCGACCTCGGACATCGCCTACGACGTCTTCGACGCCTGCGAAGAGAACGACGTTCCCGTGATGGTCCACACCGGCCCCCACGGGATGCCGTTCTCGGTCCCCGGGATGTACATGCCCGTCGCCGAGGACTACCCCGACCTGCCGATCATCTTCGCGCACATGGGCGGCGCTTACACGCTCACCCAAGAGGCGATCTTCATGGCCGAACGCTACGACAACATCTACCTCGACACCACGCTCGTGCTCAACATGTACCTCAAGCGCGCGATGGAAGCCGTCGGTGCTGATCGGCTCCTGATGGCGGCCGAACACTCCTCGAACATCCCCGTCGCGCTCACGAAAGTCGACTGCATCGGCGCGAGCGAGGAACAGAAAGCGAAGATCCTCGGCGGCAACGCCATCGACCTCTACGACCTCGACGTCGAGAAACAGTCCTTCGAGGAACAGGTTCCCGCCGACGACTGATACTGACTGCTGTACGTCATTTCCGGCGCGACCGCGACCCGTCCGGCGGTCGCACCGGGACATCGGTACCGCATTCCGTATGAGCGCCCGACCCTCGTTTTCCGGCCGTGAACGGCCACAGCAACACCGCTTTGAGCCCCCTCGAGTGTCTCGCGACGGTCGCCTATACACGTTCAGTACTTCCGGTCTTCGGGGGCCAGGTCGAGGTCGTCGTAAAACTCCTCGTCGATGCGGTCGCGGTCGGCGAGCCACCGGTCGAACGTCGAGGGGTCTTCCGGATAGGCCTCGTACTGCCGGTCGTACGCGGCGACGTAGTCCCGCGTTTTCCTGACGGCGCGGATGGCGTCGTACAGCTCCCCGACGCTCACGCCGAGCGTCTCGAACGTGTCCGTACGATACGCCGCGACGAAATTCGTGAGGACGCCGGTGCCCACGAGAATCTTGCTCGTGAGGCTGTCCACCTCCGTCGAGGTGCCGACGATCTCCCGGAGTTCCTGTTCGGGAAGCAACGCGGCGAGCGCCCGGAGCAGGTTCACCTCGAGAGAACTCGCGGCGACGTTGTAGGCGTCCCACGAGGCGAGTTTCGCGGCCTCGCCGTGCTCGCGGTAGAGCCAGCGGTTGTGCTCCCAGAGTCCCGCCTCGGAGACGTCGCCGTCTGCGACAGCCTCGGCGGCGGCGCGTCCGGCGGAGTAGCCGGAGTAGGCCGCCCCGCGGATACCTTTGCCCGTGATCGGATGTGTCGTCCCCGCCGCGCCGCCGGCGGCCAGGTAGCCGGGTGCGACCATCGAATCCAGGGGGCGACGGAGCGCGATTGCCGACCCGAGCTTGTTCTTTTTGCCGAACCTCTCTGTGACGGTCGCGCCCTGGTACTCCGGTCGGTTCTCGATGTCCCGACGCACGCGGTCGGCGAGCGGGATCGGCTCCTTGTTCATCTGAAAGCCCAGGCCGACGTTGATCACCGTCGGCGTTCGCGGGAAGTACCAGATGTAGCCCATCTCCTCGAGGGGTTTCCCGACGATGGCGTTGTGGTACTCGACCGGCTCCTCGGTCTCGATAATCTCGCGGTAGGCCGACCCGAAGTGGGTGTAGTGGGGCACCTCGAACGTCGGCTCGCCGGGCGTCTCGAGGTCCTCGAAGTCGACCATCTCCTGCAGGATCGACTGTGCGCCCGCGGCGTCGATCACCACGTCACACTCGTAGCTAACCGGCTCGCCGTCTCGAACCGCGTCGACGCCGGTGACGCGACCGTCCTGGCGTACCTCGGTGACCACCGTGTCGAAGTGCTGGTCCACGCCGCAGTCGGCGGCCTGCTCGAGCAGGCGCTGGCCGAACTCGTAGCGGTCGACGACGTTGCTGCCCGTCTCGTAGGGCAGTACTTTCCGCACGCCGACGTCCTCGTCCCAGAACTCGATCTGATCGATGTTGTTGTCGACGAGGACGGACTCGTCGCGTGCGACCGCGTCCATGTCGATCGGTCCCGGGTAGTTGTTCGGATCTCGCGGGCTCTTGATCGCGTCGCCACAGGCGATGAACCCGCCCTGTTCGCGTGGTTTGCGCTCCAGTTGGACCACGTCGAGCCCGTCGGCCGCTGCCGTCGCCGCCGCAAAGCAGCCCGCTACCCCGCCCCCGACGACGACGACATCCTGGTTGTCCGCCATTGGGTACTGTTCCTGCGTTCGGAGATGGGGAACGTAACTCTTGCTTTCGTGGTACAGCGAGCGGGGCGGCAACTGCAGGCTACTTGTACCCGTGTGAAAGAGTTACGATCATATGCTCACCGCGGAACTGTGCGTTCGCTACGAGGGGGACTGGACGGCCGAACTCGTGAAATACGACGTGTTCGGTGAGTTTCTCGCGTCGACGTTTCGCAACCGGGAGTACATCGGGATCATGGCGCTCGAGACCCGGGACCTCGAGGCGACGCTCGAGATCATCCGCGAGCACCACATGGTCGAGTCCGTCGAGGTCGTCGAACGGTACTCGCCAAACGCCAGCGGGAAGATGGCAGCGACGCTTTTCATCGAGGGCCGTCTCAGCGAATTCACTCCCTTGCAGACGCTGCTGTACGAGGGATATCTCCCGATCGGGCCAACGGCGCTCGAGGACGGACGGGAGTGTTTCGACCTCCTGCTTGCAGACCGCGAAGAGCTCTCACAGGCGGTCGAGTTGCTCGAGGAGTTCGGGCCGGTCTCGATCGAACGCATCTCGCGGGACTTCAGCCGACAGGTGATGCCGAGTGCGGCGGGCTGGCAGGAGCTGCTCGCTTCCGTTCCGTCGCGCCAGCGGGAGGTGTTGAACACCGCGTACGAACGTGGCTACTACGAAATTCCACGGGAGACGACCCTCGAAGAGATCGCAGACGACGTTGGCATCACCAAGACGACGGCCTCGAATCACCTCCGGAAGGCCGAGCGACGGGTCATCGAATTTCTCGTCACGTACCTCAACCTCGCGGCTGCGGGGGAGTGAAAAACACGCCACATGTACTCCCGTACAGCTACCACGGAGCAATCCCGATACTCGAGTATGGATACGTTTCTCGTTCCGGTGACGAGCCATCCCGGCTGGGCGCGTGACGTCGCGACCGCCGCGACGGAGATCGAATCGCCCGAAGACGCGGAAGGGATCGTCGCCCACGTCTTCGAGGACGGCGAGGTCGAGTCGACGCGGTCGAATCTGGAGTTACCAGCCGACGAGACGGCCACGCTCGACGAACTCGCTGCCCGAAAGTCGGGCGTCTCCACGACGGTCGCCGAACTCGAGGATGCAGGTATCGACGCTCGCGTCCGCGGCGTTCGGGCCGGTGACGAACCGGGCGATGCGATCGTTTCGGCCGCGGAGCGAGCGGGCGTAGACCGGATCTACCTCTACAGTCGAAAGCGCAGCCCGGCAGGGAAAGCGGTGTTCGGGAGTACGGTACAGCGCGTGCTCCTCTCGGCGTCGTGTCCCGTCGTCGTGCTCCCGTACGGGGCACGCTGACGTATATACTCCGGGACTCGTTGGTGTCATCGCTTACAGACGTCCCGCTCGAGGTCGTCGGTACGATGGAGCGACGCACGTCCCGACCCGACGGGAACGCCGTGGCCGGGAGCGCAATAGGAGGACACGCCTAACCATGCAGGAGTTCGTCCCGCCGCCACGGACGTACGCGGGTCCGGGATCCCGGTCGGCGCTCTCACGCGTCGTCGACGACGGGAACGTCCACGTCGTCACCGACGAGGGCGTCGTCGACGCCGGCGTTCTCGAGGCCGTACTCGATCACCTCCCCGCCGAGCCGACGGTCCACGCTACGGTGTCGGAAAACCCCGACCGGGAGACCGTCGCGGCACTCGCCGCTCGAGTCGGGGACGCAGACCTCGTCGTCGGCGTCGGGGGCGGAAGCCCGATGGACGCCACGAAAGCCGCGTGTACGCTGCCTGCCTTCCACGCCGACGTCGCGAGCGACCTCGCGATCACCGCGGAAACGCCACTCGCACATCCCGACCGTGCGGTGCCGTTCGTCCTCGTACCGACGACGGCTGGTACGGGGACGGAGACCGGCTACTGGGCGGTTATCTCCGATCACGACCGAAGCGAGAAAGTCAGCGTCGGTCACCCGGCGATGCTCGCCGAGGCCGCCGTCCTCGACCCCGAACTCACGACGTCGTTGCCACCGACTCTGACGGCCGGGACGGGATTCGACGTAATCACACACGCGGTCGAGTCGCTCGTCGCCGACGGGGCGACGGCGTTGACGATCCCGTACAGCCGTCAGGCGTACGCCCTCGCCGCGTCGTCGCTTCGAACGGCGACGACAGACGGCGAGAACCTCGAGACACGGGAACGGCTGCTCGAGGCCAGCTATCTCGCCGGCGTGGCGATGAACAACGCGGGCCTCGGAGCCGTCCACGCGATCAGCCACGCGATCAGCGGTCGGTACGACCTTCCACACGGACACACGAACGCCCGCCTGCTTCCCGCCGTCGTCCGTCACAACGGCGAGCGCTCGCCGCAGGCACGCGAGCGATACGCCACCCTCGTCGAGACGACAGAGCCCGCTCACGAGGCCGTCGCCGCTCGACTGACGCGGCTGCGACGCGACGTCGGACTGGACGAGGACCCGCCCGGAACGCCCGACGCCTGGGCGCTCGAGGCGGTCGCCGACTCGGCCATCGAGAATGTCAACATGGACACGAATCCGGCGTCGTATACCGAATCCGACGTCGTCGACAGCTGTCGACGTGCGTTCGACACAGGTCGGCATAACTGACAGTTCGCTTCGCCAATCGGAAGATTCGAAAAACCTACAGCTTAAACCGTTATAAACCCTGCTACTAGTTGGAGCTAGTCGTTAATGTCGCACTCTCCGACCAACACTCTGTGATGACGGGACACACGTCACGACGGACCTTACTGAAGACGACCGGTGCTGCCATCGGGACGGCGGGTCTCACCGGCCTCGCCGGCTGTACCGGTATGCTCGGCGGTGGTGACGTCGCCATCGGCTCGAAAGACTTCACGGAACAGCACGTCCTCGGACAGCTCGCTATCGAGGCTATCGAGGCCAACACCGATCTCGGGGTCGCCGACGAAACGGGTCTCGGCGGGACGATTCCCAACTTCGAGGCACTCGATGCGGGGGAGATCGACCTCTACTGGGAGTACACGGGGACGATGTGGCTCGCGATTCCGCCGGAGCAAGACGGTATCATCGAAGATCCCGACGAACTCTACGAGGAGGCCAGCGAGATCATGGACGAACAACACGACGTCGCCGTCCTCGAGAAGGCACCGCTTAACAACACCTACCAGATCCTCGCCACTTCGGAGTGGCACGACGAACACGGCGTCGAAACGTTGAGCGAGTTCGCCGAGTTCGCAGACGACGGCGACGTCGAGGACACGGATCTCGTGCTCGGCCCCGAGTTCCAGGAACGGGAGGACGACGGCTGGCCCGGACTCATCGAGCACTACGACTTCTCCGAGGCGGCGATCGAAACGCTCGATGACAACACGGAGACCGTCAACGAAGACGTCGTCTACGCGGCTATCGGGGAGGAAGACCAGGGCGACATCGGCATGGGCTTTGCGACCGACCCCCGGATTCCCCTGTACGACCTCCAGATACTGGAAGACGACGAGAGTTTCTTCCCCACGTACAACGCTGCACCGATGGTCCGAAACGACACGCTCGATGACCACCCCGAGATCGCCGATGCCCTCGAGGAAATTCCGCCACTGCTTGACAACGACACGATCTCGGAGCTGAACATGGAAGTCGCCGAGGAGGGTCGCAGTGCCAGTGCCGTCGCGACGGAGTTCCTCGACGAACACGATCTCATCTGACGATGACCCTCTCGATCGGCACTGCCGCGACGACGAACGCCCTGCTGGCTGACGTCTTCCGTCTGGTCGCATACGTCGACTTCGCGACGGGCCACGCCGACCAGCTGGTGTTTCGGACCCTCGAGCACGTCGAGATCATCGCCTTCGCGATCGCGCTTGCGGTCCCGATCGGCGTCGGGCTGGGCTTTCTGATCACGTTCGACGAGCGACTCGCGACGGTCGTCATCTGGCTCGCCGGCATCATGATGACGATCCCAAGCCTCGCCCTGTTCGGACTGTTGATCCCCTACTTCGGCATCGGTGCACCGTCTGTTATCGTCGCGCTCATCCTGTACAGCCAGCTTCCGGTCATCCGGAACACCTACGTCGGGCTGAACGACGTCGATCCGGCGGCGCTCGAGGCCGGCAGGGCGATGGGGATGACGAAACTGCAGCTACTCCTGAAAGTCCAGCTGCCGTCGGCGCTGCCGGTCATCATGGCTGGCGTCAGAAACGCCGTCGTCATCCTCATCGGCATCGCGGCGATCGGCGCGTTCATCGGTGCCGGGGGACTCGGCCAGTTCCTCTTCGACGGCGTCGGGTGGAACAACCAGGAGATGCTCGTCGTCTCGACGCTCGTCCTGGCCCTACTCGCGCTGGTCGTCGACTACGCCTTCGGCGTCAGCGAACAGCTGTTCCGACTCAACAACGGCGAACGGATCGAGCCCTCGGCCGGGACACGACTCCTCCAGCGGGTGATAGCATGATTACGTTCGAACACGTGACGAAACAGTACGCGGACGGTACCGTCGCGATCGAAGACGTCTCCTTTACGGTCGAAGAGGGAACGACGACCGTCCTCGTCGGCCCCTCTGGCTGTGGAAAGACGACGACGATGAAACTCGTCAACCGCCTCGAGGACCCGACCGAGGGGACGGTCTACCGGGACGGGACGCCAATCTCGGAGTTCGACCCGATCGAACTCAGACGCAACACGGGCTACGTCATCCAGGAGATCGGCCTGTTCGATCACATGACCGTCGGCGATAACGTCGCGACCGTCCCGAAACTCAACGACTGGGACGAGGAAGCGATCGACGCTCGTGTCGACGAGCTGCTCGAGTTGATGGACCTGCCGCCGGCGAAGTACCGCAACCAGCACCCGACGGAGCTCTCGGGCGGCCAGCGCCAGCGCGTCGGCGTCGCCCGCGCGCTCGCTTCGGATCCCGACGTCCTGTTGATGGACGAACCCTTCGGCGCGCTCGATCCGATCACCCGCGAGAGTCTGCAAGACGAGTTCCTGAAGATTCAGGACGAACTCGAGACGACCATCCTCTTTGTCACCCACAGCATCGACGAGGCGTTGAAGATGGGCGATCGGATCGCCATCTTCGACGTCGGCGAGGTCGTCCAGTACGACACGCCACAGACGATTCTCGACGAACCGAAAAGCGAGTTCGTCGAGGACTTCATCGGCTCGGACCGGCCGCTGAAGAAGCTCAAGGTAACTCGCGTCGAGGACGTGATGAGCGCGACGACCGAGGGGTTCACTGCCGCGGCCGACGGTGGAACGGGGACCACTGCGACCGTCCAGGGCAACGGCGGGAGCACGGTCGACGCCCTCGAGCCCACCGACACCGCCCTCTCTGCGCTCTCTAGACTCGTCGCGAGTGACGTCGGACGACTGCCGGTCGTCGAGGACGGTGAGGTCGTCGGGACGGTCTCAAACGAGGAGATCAGCCGCTCTAACGAGGGTGCCCGTCCGTGAGCGAGCTCCTCGAGGGAATCCGGTTTCTCGTCGAGAACAGCGACGAGGCGATGGTCCAGTTTTGGGAACACCTCGTGTTGGTCGCCGTCTCGGAGTTTGCTGCACTCGCAGTCGCGATCCCGGCGGCGATACTGGCCGTCCGCAACGACCGGGCCAGATCGATCGTCCTCGGTTTCGGAAACGCCGCCCAGACGATCCCGACGATTGCGATTCTCTTTCTCGCGTTCCCGTTGATCGGGCTCGGCTTCTGGCCGTCGATCGTGGGGCTGTGGGCCTACGCTATCCTGCCGATCATCGTCAACACGATCAAGGGGATCGAGAACGTCGACGAGGGGACCGTCGAGGCCGCCCGCGGGATGGGGATGACCGACTGGGAGATCCTCCGGTCGATACAGCTCCCGCTCGCACTACCGGTTATCTTCGCCGGCATACGGACGAGCATCGTCCTCGTCATCGGCACCGCCTATCTGGCCGTGTTCATCGGCGGCGGTGGCCTCGGTTACTGGGTCGTCGCCGGCATCCAGGGCTACAACGTGCCGATGATCATCGCCGGCGCGCTCCCCGGTGCCTTTCTCGCGATCGGGGCCGACCTGCTGCTTGCCAGAATCGAACGCTACATCGGCGGCGAAGGCGGCGTCGGCGACCTCACGCCGGACGCGGCCTGATACGGACCGTTGTACGTCTGTACCGGCGCAACCGCGACCGTTCTGCGGTTGCACCGGTCAATCGTTACAGCAATCCGTATGAGCCGTCTCCCCCTCCAGAGGCACCCGTTTCGTCGGCCCGACGGGGCGATTCCTCGTTCGCTCGAGATCGTCACGCTGCCGGGCCAGACGAACGCGAGGTTTTTTCGCCCGCCACCGATAGCACCGGACATGGATCTCACCCATCGTCCCCGGCGGCTTCGCCAGGATCGCATCCGCGAGCTCGTCACCGAGACGAGTCTCGAGCCGACGGACTTCATCGCACCCGTCTTCGTCGACGCGACGGCAGACGAGCGTCTCGAGATCGAGTCGATGCCCGGCCACGAACGGGTACCACTCGAGGAAAGCGTCGCCCGCGTCGAGGAGGTGCTCGAGACGGGCGTCGAGGCCGTCATGCTCTTTGGCATCCCGGCGTCGAAAGACGCCGAGGGAACCCGGGCGTGGGCCGACGACGGCGTGATCCAGGAGGCGACCCGCCGGATCACTGCCGCAACCGACGCCTACGTGGTCACCGACGTCTGTCTCTGTGAGTACACCGACCACGGCCACTGTGGAACCCTCGAGGCGAGCCTCCGTGAGGACCCGGGCTGTGCTACTCACACCGTCGACAACGACGCGACGCTGTCGAGCCTCGAGCGAATCGCCGTTTCCCACGCCGAGGCAGGCGCGGACATGGTCGCACCCAGCGGGATGATGGACGGGATGGTCGGGACGATCCGGGGCGCGCTCGATCGCGAGGGATTCGAGAACGTGCCCGTGATGAGTTACGCGGCGAAATACGAGAGCGCGTTCTACGGCCCGTTCCGGGACGCCGCCGACGGCGCGCCCGCCTTCGGCGACCGGCGACACTACCAGATGGATCCCGCGAACGCCCGCGAGGCGCTCCGGGAGGTCCGCCTCGACGTCGAGCAGGGTGCGGACGTGTTAATGGTCAAGCCCGCGCTGCCGTATCTCGACATCGTCGCCTCGCTCCGGCGGGAGTTCGATCACCCCATCGCCGCCTACAACGTCTCCGGTGAGTACGCCATGCTCTACGCCGCCGCCGAGAAGGGCTGGCTCGACGCAGAGGAGACAGCCCTCGAGTCGCTGCTGTCGATCAAACGCGCTGGCGCGGACCTGATTCTCACCTACTTCGCCGAGGAGGTCGCCGAGCGACTGTCCTGACCTGCGCCGCCGGAACACCCTTGCCGGTTCCGGTCGTGGGTCTCACACGAGCATGGACGATACCCTCCGACCGCTCGCGCGCTCGCTCCGAGAGGCACCCGTCGTCGATCGGGACGGCTACGAGTACTTCGTCCACGGCGTCACCGATGGGGTCCCGCCGATCGAACCCGACGTACTCCGGGCGGTCGCCGACGGCATCCGCGAGCGGGTCGACATGGACGCGATCGACACCATCGTCGCACCGGAGGCGATGGGTATCCACCACGCGACGGCGCTGTCGCTTGCGACCGACACGCCGTTCGTCGTCGTGCGCAAACGCTCCTACGGCTTCGAGGACGAGGTTGCCGTCCACCAGGAAACGAGTTACGGCGAGAGCGAACTCCACCTCAACGGCGTCGAAGCCGGCGATCGGGTGTTGCTCGTCGATGACGTCTTCTCTTCCGGCGGAACGATCCGGGCCGTCTACGCCGCCCTCGAGGAGGCCGACGCCGAACTGGTCGACGTCGTCGTCGTCCTCCGCCGGACCGACACCGACCCGCCAGAGCTGCCGGTCACGGTGACGAGCCTGCTCGAGGTTCGCATCGAAGAGGGCGCGGTCGTCGTCGAATGAGTCATACGGACCGTTGTAAGTCTGTACCGGTGCAACCGCAGAACGGTCGCGGTTGCGCCGGTAAATCGTTACAGCAATCCGTATCAGGTCTCGAGGACGAGCCGATCCCCGACGCCGACGTCCGCAGCCGCGTCGGCGGGAAGTTCGACGAGCAGATCGGCCTCCGCGCGGGCGAACCCGAGCCAGGGACGGAGCCGTTCGACCCGGCGGACGGTGTCGTCGACGACCCAGACGACGTCGATGGGGAAGGGGACGAACAGCATGTGGACGTATCGGATCTTCGCCCGGTCGAACCGGAACGCGAGCGCGTAGTCGTCGGGAATCGATCGGCGGAACGTCAGCCCCCGGAGCTGGCTGGGGATCGAGTCGGCGGTGTCGACGTCGGTCGCCAGCACCTCGGCGTCGCCGTCCGGATCCGTAACCACTCGCACGACCTCGAGTCGGCAGGCCGGGGCGAAAAAGCTCCCGACTCGAGCGATCTGCATAGGAAGGGAGCAACAGCATTGCTGCTGGAAGCCAACCAGAACCATGAGAATTGCACACATAGCAGCTCTGGAAGATTTCGGCACACGGTCACTCGCGGTCCACGGAATCATGGTCCTCGCGTTTGCAAACGCCGTGTTGGTGGGGCTGTTCGTCCAGGGACAGCTCGGCCTCGTCTCGTTCGTTGCACTGCTCAGCTTCACTGCCGGGCTGTGGGTTGCACACTCGATTCACTCGCTTGGCACCGCCGTCGCTGGCGACGAGTACGCGGGCGTCCTGAACGAGCTGTTCGAGACCGAAAACGACGAACCCGGTGACGGACTCGATGTCGGTCGTTTCGGTCGCCTGCTCACGCTCATCGCGGCCGTGACCGCGGTGTCGCTTCTGACCTCGGCGCAGGCCCTGCCGGGGGCGGTCCTCTCGATCGCCGTCGTGGCCGTCGGCGCGATCGCGGTCGTGACCGCCATCATCGGGTTCCTGATCGCGGTCGGCGCGTCCTACGACGCGACAGAGAAACGTCGGATCGCCGAACTGGACCGGAGCACGGACGCAGTCGACGTCGACACACAGACTGCAAGCGACCGATAAGGAGACGGCGACTGCTCGGGTCACGCACGCCCGCCGACACGTTAAAACGAATTACTCCATACAAAGCTTGAACCAACTATAACAAAGTTATCGCTAGTGTTCTATTACGCGGGAAACACGATGTCGACGACGCCGTGTTTCTCGTCAATGGAGATAAGTCACTGAACCATGCTTGTCAACGACATGGCCTCGATTTCAGATACGAACGACATGGAAATCGGAACAGTGTCGAACGTGTTTTTCGTGAAATAAAACGTCGGATTTCATCCTTCTCAAACTGCTTTAGCAACGCCTACGCAGAAACTGCTGATCAGTGGCTTAGACCGTTCGCCTTCGCATGGAATCAGCTTATCTGAACACGATGATATATCCGGACATACTGCAAGGAGTTCACTGAGGCACGTGACGCCTTTGAGCACGGGGGTTCGGAGAGGTGATCGTCGACTCGTCGTACCTGTTCGATCTGGTGACGAACGATCCGGATGCATTCGCCAAGGAAACCGAACTTGTCGAACGTGGGGAAATACAGTGGCTTACCCACCCCGATCGTCGCCGAGGCCGATCTCAGCGCCCTTGCTCGAACAGATTTCGACGGCAAACTCAATTATTTCGGCAGAACACCGTCGGGAAACTGTTTCAGGACAACCCAGTGTGGATTAATCGGTCCCACGAAACCTGTAACGCCAGTCAGGCCAGCACCGAGCGCTGGCTGATGGACTTCATCCACGACGACGATCATCACCGGAGTCACCAAGCACTCGCCAATCAGCCATCGGCGAAAGAAATATGTATTCGGTTCGACACTAATCGAAGTGATATTTTACAGTACCTTATTGTTCAATAGATACAAATGTACGGTTGATCCAATAACGATGACTACCCGCAGAGCGTTCCTTGGAACCTGGAGCATCGTCGGTATTACTGCCCTGGCAGGGTGCCTCGAGGACGACCCGACGGAGTATCACATCACGATCGAAGCCGATGGTGAAGTACTCCACGACGACGAGAGCAGCGTTCCCGACGACGAGTACGAAGCCTATCACTTCGAGCTGGACGAACCGGCGACTATCGAACTGTCGACCGACGTTCACGAAGGGGAGGCCATCAACGTGCCGACGATGACGCAGACCCAATACGAGGAGGAGTTTGTCTCGTGGAACGAACCGACCCTGCACGAGCCGGGTAGCGAGATGGAAATCGAAGAGCAAGCGAACATCTCGTATGATCTCGATGCCGGCGAGTGGACGGTCGTTGTCTCGCGACGGCCCGGAAGCTGCTGACTGCAGTACTGTGGTTCGCGTCGGTCAGTCCGAGCGGAGACCAGCAGGCGAGTCGGTCGGTACCCGTCGTTTGCCGTGACTGTCCGATCTCCCTGCGTGCGGTACTGATGGCACTGGCAAGTATCTGTGGTAACAGTGGCGATACGGACAGCTGTACGTCAGTGCCAGCGAAACCACGCCCATCTGTGGTTTCGCCGATAAATCGTTACAGCAGACCGTAGAGCGGTCGCCCGGAGTGCTATGCGTCCGCACTCCAGTTCCGGAGCAAGCCGATGATGAAAATAAAGGATACGATCACGGTGAATGCCGTTGTGACCGTCTGAAAGATGGCCGTACTCGTATCGGCACGAAGGGTGATCAGCACGAACCCGTTAAATGGCGGCGCCCATTGACCGATGACTGCCAGGATTGAGAATTCCAGTTGCCTGCTCGTGAAGGCTTTATCGAGGAAGATCGAATAAAAGAGCACGAGTAAGCTCCACATACCGAGGTGGACGTGGGCGTTGGTATACATTAGCCGTCCGATGACGTCCGTATTGACGATGCCCGCCGGGTTCAGCTCGAGCATCAGCGTGTATCCGATGACCATTGTCACGGCGATTCCAAGGAAGCCCGACACTTCCAGGAGGTATTTTGGGTTTGTCATGCGTTGGCAATGAATACAATACACACAAGTGATATAATGATGATGGTTGGTTTCTATCCCATATTAGTAAATTTAATATATAGCATTGTTCAATCATCACAATTTTCTACAACTGTGTAGGAGGCAATTGTTAATGAAGTTATATCCAATGCCGACAATCGTAGCGAAAATTTCGACGAGTATGACGCCGCTTGCTCCGGACGCAAATCTTCGATTTTCGTGACTCGAAATTCCACGGCGTTCACACCGGGGGGTGTCAACGGAGTGGGGTGGCCGTACACAGCGCAGGATTCAACCCATCTCCCGTCCAACCCGCGCGTAGAATGGAGAAAACGCCGCGTGGAACCGCAGTCGGCGTCGACGACCCCTACGCGTTCGCCGGACGCTGTGATCACCTCACGAGCGAGGGACGGTGTCGGTACGCCTCCGACCACGCCGAGCACGACCCCGCGTTCGCCCGGGAGCGAGCCGACGCCGACTACAGGTGTCTCGCCGTCGATCGCGAGCCCGATGCCGAAGGGACGGTCGGTGACGACGACCCCTGCTGGGCCGACTGCCCACACTTTCGCTCACGCACCCGCGACCGGGAGTGTCGCCGCTGTGGCCTCGCGGAGAAACGGATGGCCCACGGCGACGAGCGACCGCTGCTCGAGGAACATCACCTCTCGTACGCGAGCGACGGCGAAACCGTCTCACACTCTCACGAGATCACGATCTATCTCTGTCGGTGGTGTCACGCGAAGGTCCACGACTCGTGGGCCCGGATCACCGACGACGTCGCGCCCGATCCCGAGGCGGTCGCCACGCTCGAGGAGCGTCGCGGTCGCGAACTGGACGAACTCGGCTTCGAGTCGGCGGCGGATCGCGACGGGGACTAGTCGGCAGCCGCCTCGACTGCGTTCCGCTCGCGTGCGTCGATCGCCTCGACGATCAGTTCGGCGACGTCGACGATCTCGATCTCGTCTTCGAAGTCGCCGGTCTTGCGCCCGTCCTCGTACATCGTCATACACATCGGACAGGCGACGACGAACTTCTCGATCGCGGAGCCGGCGTCGGTGTCCTCGAGTGCCTCCCGCAGGCGTTCCTCGCTCGGTTTCGGCTCTTCCTCGAAGTCCATCCAGAGACCGCCACCGCCGCCGCCACAGCAGAACGAATCGGCATGGGACCGTGGCATCTCGTGGAGGTCGGCACCCGTGGCCCGGATGAGCTCCCGTGGAGCCTCGTACTCGTCGTTGTACCGACCCAGGTGACAGGGGTCGTGGTAGGTGACGGTGTACTCGAGTTCGTCGCCGTCTAACTCGAGGCTGCCCTCGGCGACGAGTTCTTCGACGGCCTGACTCCAGTGGTAGACCTCGATCTCGCCGTCTGCGTTCCAGTACTCGTCGTACTCGAACGGCATCATCGGGTCGTCAGCGAACTCCTCGAAGTCGACCTCTGGATACTCGTTTTTGAACGTGTTGTAGGAGTGAGGGTCCGTACAGACGATCTTCTCGAACTCACAATCCTCGAAGGACTCGACGTGATGGCCCGCGAGCTCGACGTAGAGGAACTCCTCGCCGACCCGGCGGATGTCGTTGCCGTCGTACTTCTCGTCCTCGAAGAGGATGCCAAAGGAGACGTCGGCCGCCTCGAGGATTCGTGCAAGCGAGCGGGCGACCTGCTTGTTGCGCTCGTCGTAGCTCGGGTAGTCGCCGACGTACCAGAGGTACTCGACCTCCTCCTCGCGGGCGTCGGTGAGGTCGAACTCGAGGTCGTCGGCCCAGTCCGCACGCGACCGGGGCGAGTCGCCGAAGGTGTTGCCGTTTTGCATGACGTTCTGGAAGACGTCTTGCATGCTGGGAGCGACGTCGCCCTGATCTGCCATCTGGCGGTTGAGTCGGGTGAACGAGTTGAGGTGTTCGATCTCGACCGGACAGGCGTCCATGCAGGCCATACAGGCCATACAGGACTCCATCGTCTCGGTGTCGATGACACCGCCGCCGTCGGCGACGATGGGAACCTCCTCGCCACCGGCGTCACGTTCCTCGCGGTAGGCTTTCAGATCGAGGATGACGTCACGCGGATCGAGCGGCCGGTCGGAGGCCTTCGCGGGACAGACCGACGAACAGCGACCGCACTTGGTACAGGCGTCCTGGTCGAGCAGTTCCTTCCAGGTGAAGTCGTCGATCGATTCGGCGTTCGTGGCGTCTAAGTCGGCTGGCACGCCGGGCAGTCGCGCCCCTGCTTTCTCATCGCGCGTGACGACGTTCGCGAACGACGAGAGCATGTGAAACGGTTTGGCGTAGGGGATCCACGCGATGAAAAAGAACGCGAGAATCGAGTGCGACCACCAGGAGAGCCAGTGGAGGTTCTCGGCGGTGAGCAGCCCCGCAGACAGTCCCAGGCCCGCCTCTCCGGCCACGGGGAGTCCGATCGCATCGAAGACCATCGCCAGCCCGTAGCCGACGAAACTGACGACCTCGTGGTCGGGCATGCCGGTCGCGTAGATACGCAGTCCCTCGAGGACGAAGCCACCGACGCCGAGCAGAAACAGCGTCCAGATGAAGATATCGTCCTCGCGGGAGGTGTGTCTCCCCCACAGCCGCCCGTTGCGTACCCAGTACCGACGGTACATGGCCATCCCGATCCCGACGACGAACAGCAGTCCCATCGCGTCGACCATGAACTGGTAGGCGAGATAGAAATCACCCTCCCAGAACGTCATATTGAGAACCATCTCGGTGGCGTACTGCTCGAACCCGATGATCGCCGTCGCGATCAAAAGCGTCAGAAAGCCCCAGAGGATGAAGGCGTGCATCACCCCGCCGTAGAGGTCGCGGTTGAACTGCTTCTCGTTCGAGAGCGCGATCGTCGCCGCCGTACGGACCCGGGATCCGAGGTCGTCGAGTCGATCGAACCACTCTTCCTCGCCCGCTGTGTATCGTGCGAACCGCCGATATACGCCGTACAGAAATACGAGGATGGTCACAGCTGCGAGATAGTAAAAGACCGCCGTACCGGTGCTGGTGATGCCCCAGTAGGTTTCTCTCGTCACCTCCGTCTGGGCTACGCCGAACATGTACTACAACCGGAAGAGAAGTAACTTAATTCTTGTTACACTCTTTCACACATATCACGCCTTCTTCCGGCAATTATTCCCACAGGTAGAATATATCGCGTTCTGTCATAGGTCGCGACCGACAGTTTCTTCCATCGAATACCGCGTGGTTTTGCCCGACGTCATCTGGCAACAGGCTTATATAGCCACCCGTCACCAGTGTCCAGTCATGAACGAGAAAACCGAAGAGCTTCGGAACATCTTCACAAGCGTCACCGACGAAGAGACAGTCACCGAATCCCAGGAGGACACGCGCGGCTCGCTCGAGCAGGACGAACGGACCGTCGAAGAGCGACTCGAAGGGCTCGTCGCCCGAATGCGCGACCGCTACGAGTTCGAGACGCCGCTTTCGGATGCGGAACTCGTCATCCTCGCAAAGCGGTTCTACGAGGACGACACCGACGAGGCGATCGCCGACGAACTCGGCGTCGACGAGGAGGACGTCTTCGAGGGACGACTCGCCGTACACCTCGTCCGCGACGACGATGCCGACGAGGTAGACCTCGCCGCGATCCGAAGCCGGGAGGAAGACGATGCGACGCTCGCAGCCGAGTACGGCGTCGACGAAGGTCAGATCCGTCGTTACCGCCGCGTCGCCGCCGCCGTGGACGAATCGCGGGCGGCGAACGACCGCTACCGCGACGAGTTCGACGCCATTCTGGCCGACGCCGACCTCTCCAAGCGGATGGCCAAAGACGTTCGCGAGGACGGCCTCGAGGACGCCACCGAGGGGATGGAGACCGACGTCGAGTTCTGACGTGGCTTTTTACGGGATGAACCGGCGAGACGCCCCGTGTCGTTCGTCTCGTTCAGCGATCTACGCACAGCGGCGTACTGTCCACGAAAACTGTACTACCGCCGGCGCGACGACGATCGTGAGCCACCCGAGGAGGTCGAGCGCGTTCGCGATCTCGCCTACCGATACGACGACGTACTCGAGGCGAGCAACGCCGCGCTTTCGGCCGAACCGATCGCCGTTTCGCCTGCGAGCTACCGCGATCGCCTCGAGCGAACCCGGACGCGTCTCGAGCGGACCGGCCGCTGGGAGTCGATTCGCGACCCCGTCGCCCGGGACCGGCTGGTGACGGGCCGTCACTGTCGGGGAATCGTCCACAAGGTGCTCGCCGATCCACTCGAGCCGTCTGTGGTCTCGCCTGGTCGGCCACCAGAACGTGGCGTCTGGGAGCCCCACACCGTCCAGGCCGTCGCGGCCGCGAAAGCACTCGCCTGGGAACACGAGACGGCTGTCGAGACCGCCGTCCTCGAGTATCCGGCCTACGGCGTGATCCGTCGGATCGAGCTCACGACCCGTCGAAAGGCGCTGTACCGACGGACGCTCCGGACAGTCAGAGCACTCGACGGACCACCTGCCCGCGTGAGAAATCGATCGAAGTGTGAGTCCTGTGCGTACGCCAGCGACTGTGGCGTCACCACGCGGACGTTACGCTCGTTGCTCGGACTCGAGTAACCGTACTCGCTACTCGGCACCGAGCGTCTCGCCGAGTTCGCCCCGTTCCTCGAGTTCGACGAGGATGTCCGAACCGCCGACGAACTCGCCGTCGACGAACGTCTGGGGAATCGTCTCCCAGCCGCTGTGTCGCTCGAGTGCGACCCGGTACTCCTCGAGCGAGTCGAGCACGTCGACCGTCTCGAACTCCTCGCGGTGGGCGGCGATCAACCCGAGTGCGCGCTTGGAGTAGCCACACTGGGGCATGAGCTCGTTACCTTTCATGAAGAGGACGATCTCGTTCTCTTCGATCGCCTCGTCGACGAGCTCGTTGACGTCTTCCTGTTCGAGTCCAGGGTCGGGTGGGAAGTCCATGTGCGTGGGTTGGCAATGCGTCCGGATAGCCTTTGTGCCCTCGGAAGCGTCGAAGACGGAGACGACACGGCAGGGAATCCGTCCGCAGTTCGGGGTGCGGAGGACTTTTACTGTCGTGTCACAACGCCTCAACCATGGTCGAAGACGGACAGATCGCGACGGTGCGATACACCACTCGCTTGGTCGACGGGCCAGACGCAGGCGAGGTCGTCGACACGACAGACGTCGACGTCGCCAAAGAGAGCGGGATCTATCACGACGAGGGGGATTACAAACCGCTCGAGTTTCGGGTCGGCGAGGGTAACGTCGTGCCCGCCCTCGAGGAGATCGTCAAGACGCTCGAGCGAGGCGAAACGGCGACCGAGATCGTCGAACCCGAGCGGGCATTCGGCGAACACGACGAGTCGAAGGTCGAGGAGTTCGACCGCGAGACGTTCGACGAACTCGCCGGCGGCGAGCCCGAACCCGATTCGATGGTCACGGTACGAGACGGCCGGTACGGCTGGGTGACGGCTGTCGATGCCGACCGCGTCGTCGTCGATTTCAACCACGAGCTAGCGGGGAAACGTCTCGAACTCGAGGTCGAGCTGCTCGACGTACACGGCAAGCCGGGCGAGGAATCGGGACGAAACTGGGAGAAAAAGTACGGCCGTCGACAGGAGTAGCTGTCGGGGTACGACGATAAAAACACGGCTGTCGCGGAGTGGTCGTCGGGCGTTCTACTCGACGTCGACTTCGACGCGGTGGGGCCAGTACGCGTTGTTTCCGTAGCCACCGGCCTCCCACGGGAAGGCGTCGTCTTCGACTGTCTCGAGTTCGTCGTCTTGGTGAGCGACGTCTCGCGGCTGGGAACGTCCCTGATCGTCGGTTGCGCGCGAGACGATCGTGTACTCGCCGTCGTCGTCCGGAGTCCACATGTACCGGAACTGGACCCACGATGCCGTGGTGTCGACGCCTGGCATCGCGGGACCGAAGAGTTCGGCAGTGTCCCACGTCTCGCCGCCGTCGGTCGACACTTCGACCTGTTCGATCTCGTTGTCGCCGGCCCACGCGACGCCAGTGATTTCGACCTGCCCGTCGGACGTTCGTGGGGTAACGGTGTCACCTTCGCCCGGATAGCCGATCACGGACTTCGCGAGCATGTCCCACGCGTACGCGAGTGGCTCGTCATCTGCTGCGGCGTTGTCCATCATCTGCCACGTGTCGAACACGTCCACTTCCTCGTGGTGTTCGGCGTCCTGACCGGCGACCTCGAATCGGTAGGAGTTTTGCTGCCAGTTGTAGTATCGCTCCCACTCGTCGCCGTACATCATCGTGTCCATGACTTCCAGCTCGCCGAGCCACTTGATGCTGTTACAGCCGTACCAGCCGGGGACGAGGAGTCGGACCGGGTGGCCGTGTTCGATGGTCAGGTCGTGTCCGTTCATCTGGTAGACGAGCAGACAGTCCTCCATCACCTTCTGCATGGGGATCGACCGCGCGAACACCCGGTCGTCCTCGCTGGGGACCTCGTCACCGGCGGCCATCAGCCACATGTCGTCGCTGGTATCGGCACCGTACTCCTCGAGGACTTCGCTGACCGGAGTCCCCGTCCAGACCGCGTTACCGACCGCGCCGAACGCCCACGGGTTGCCACCGACCTGCGGTTCGAAGTAGGATCGGCCGTTACCCGTACACTGCATCGTGTGGGCGACCGACTCGGTGCTGTAGCCGTGTTTGATCTCCTCGACCGAGAGGTCGATCGTCTCGTCGGCAAGTCGGAGCTCGACCGTGTGGTCGTCTTCGTCGATGGCGGGCGAGAGATACCGGTTCCGCATGAAGTGCTCTTCTGCCGGTGTGACGAAGTTGATGTACGTCCCTCGCTCGGCGGCTTCCGCGTTTTCCGGATCGGCGGAGTGGACCTCGAGGCCGGGGTACTTGTTCTCGAGGTACTCCATCGTCCCCTGCTCTGGCTCGTCGTCGGTAGGCTCGGGATCGTCGCCGTCGTCGTCTGCGCCGGTGTCGTCTGCGCCGGTGTCGTCTGCACCGTTATCGCCGCCGGCACAGCCGGCGAGGGCGACGCCCGCGGAAACGCCTGCTGCCGCCATAAATCGACGCCGGTTCAGGAAGCGCTTCGCGTCGGACAGTTCGGTTTCTCGGCTCGATACGTCGGTCGTTTCGGTTGGTGAATCGTTGGTAGACATGTTGGTTTATCGTAAGGGGTTGTTCACTCTTCGACAATTATTGTGCCAATCATACTTCCGTCGTGGGGGGTGCACACGTACGTGTATTCTCCCGGAACCTCGAACGTGTGTTCGAACTCTGTATCTGGGTCGTCCAGATCGAAGTGATCTTCCCCCTCGTAGGAGGCGAACGGCTCTGCACCGTCCGGGTTCTCGTTTACGTCCGATGCATCAGGATGGGACGACACGTTGTGGCCCGGTGCATCGAAGTACCACGTCACCGTTTCGCCGACCGAGATCGTGAGTTCCTCGGGCTCGAACGTCCAGTCGCCGTCTGGCGCGACGATGACTCGGTTCTCGTCGTCGCCGTTGCCGTCTTCCTCTCCCGAATCGTCGTTCGATTCCGAGTCGTCCCGACCATCGTCGGCCGCCTCGGTACCTTGGTTGTCGCCGTTCGATCCGTCGTCTCCCTCGAGACAACCTGCAAACCCGACTGCTCCGGTTAGTCCGACATACTTCAAGTACCGTCTCCGGCTATGACCGTCGTCTGCCATCCACGTTCACTTCAATATACAGAATTCATAATGGCACCGAAGTAGGCAATACTGTCCGATACTTCCCAACAATAATTGCAGATAGTTGGGTGTGTGAATGGTTTATTGACACGATGGGTGCGTCCCCGAACCGGTAGACGTCACGGCTGGCCTGTCTCTCGCAGTCGAGTCCGGAGCGCGACAGTGACGAACTCTCCCGCTACTCGTCTTTACCGACGCTTATGACCTGTAACAGCGAGTAGATGGGGACGCCCTCGAGTTCGTCGACGCCCTGTTTGTCGGCGAGGACGACACAGGCGAGCGGCTCACCGCCTCTGGCACGGATCGCTCCGATCGTCTCGCGCATCGTCGTACCGCTCGTGATAGTGTCGTCGACGATGTAACACTCCCGGTCGCGGATAGTCGCGAAGTTCCGGGAAAACGTGCCGCCATCCTGTTCGACGTCGCCTTCTTCCTCCCACTGGTGTTTCGATGGGGTGTAGGTGGCGAGGTCGGTCTCGAGTTCACGGGCGACGAGGGTGGCGATCGGGCCGCCTGCCTTCTCGATGCCGACCGTGAGATCGACGTCCTCGCCGTGTTTCACCAGCAGGTCGGCCATCGCCTCCGCGATCGCGCTCATCCGCTTGCTGTCTCTGCCGATCGCGGACCAGTCGACGTGGATGTCCTGGGGACCGCCGGCCACCGTCGTCGCCGGTGTGCTCGTTGCCTGTGTCGCCGTGTCGCTGCGCTCGACGAGCCAGCTCGCCGTTTCCCGGGAGACGTTCAACTCGTCTGCGATCTCGCCTTTCGAGAGCCCCCGATCCGCCAGCTCGGCCGCGCTCTCGATCAGGTCGTCGACGTTTTTCATATACGATCGAATTCGACCGCTGTTTTTATAGTCGTGTCGTCGTCCACAAACGCACGCTCGAACTCGTCGAGTCCGTAGACGCCTGTCACGAGATCGTCCGCGATCCACGCCGGCAACGCCGCGAGCGTCTCGGCGGCCGACTCGAAGTGCTCACGACTCGAGTTGACGCTGCCGATCAGCGCCTTGTTGTGCAAGACGAGCTCCCGGTGAAGCCTGCCGCCGTCGATCTCGAACGTCCAGTCGTCGGGAACGCCGAGCAACGCGCCGATGCCGTTCGGGGCGAGCGCGTCGATCGTCTCGAAGGCGTGTTTCGCATAGCCCGTCGTCTCGAAGACGACGTCTACCGGCTCGTATTCGGCGGGAATCTCGGGAATCGGCGTCTCCCGTGAGTCGACGTAGGTCGCCCCCAGGCCTTCGATCAGGTCGATCGTGGGGTCGGGCCTGTCACGACGACCGAGACAGTAAGCGCGGTCGTACTCGAGTCGCTCCGTGACGATCGAAAGTGTTAGAAGTCCGAGCGATCCGTTTCCCAGTACGAGCGCGGATTCGGGTCGCCAGTCGAACGCCGACCGCGAGGCGCGGGCGTGTTCGAGGGCCTTCGCCGTGATGCTGATCGGCTCGATCAGGAACCCGGCCGGCGCGAGCTCCTCGGGGATCGGAACGAGGAACCCGGCGGGGCTCGTGAAGAACTCGGCCATGAAGCCGTGGGCCCCGACGATGCCGCGTTCGACGTACTCGCCGTCGGGAGCCATGTCGGGCTGGCCGCGCTCGAAGTGGTCGGTCGGTCCGTTCGGCGGTCGTCGCACCGTCGGCACGACGACGGTTCCCTCCTCGAGGTCGGTGTCGTTCGCGTCGGCGACGACGCCGACGGCCTCGTGGCCGAGCACGAGCCGATCCTCGCCCGCGGGGACGTCGCCGTGGTGGCCCGCGATGACCTCGTGGTCGGTGCCATCGACGCCGACGCGAAGCGTCCGCACGAGGGCCTCGCCGGGGCCCGGTTCGGGGACGGGCACTTCGAACAGCGCCGGCTCTCCCGCCCCGGGCTCGACTGCGATGGCGTCCATGCTCGATCTGACGGCGGCAACGGACTAAAGATTTACCTCGAGTCGAGTGACTTTTCTAAGATCGAGCGTGCGATCGGGTCGAAGAAGGTGTTCGATCGGACGAGACCGCGTCGCGGTCGAACCGACGAGCGATCCATCACGCTTTTGTCCCTGTGCTCGGTTCGTCTCCACGATGGATCGATCGGTGACCGAGACGGACCTCGAGTTCGAGCACGTCCCTCGAACCGACCAGTCGTTCGAGAACGCACTCGCGAAGGCCCGCGACGGCGAGCGGCTGACGGTCGCGGACGGGATCGAGCTGCTGACGACCGGGACCGACGTGGAGGGGATCGATCGACGACGCAAAGAGCGGGTGCTCGAGGTCGCAGACCGGCGACGCCGGGAGGTCGTCGGCGAGGAGGTCACCTTCGTCGCGAACCTGAACAACAACGTCACGACGGCCTGTAACGTCGGCTGTCTGTTCTGTAACTTCAAAGACGCCGCGTCCACCTTCGAGACCGACCACGAGGGGGCAACGGCCGGCTTCACGAAGACGCCCGCAGAGTCACGCGAGATCGTCAGCGACGCCGTCTCCCGTGGCATCTACGAGGTCTGTTCGGTCTCCGGGCTCCACCCGGCCTTCGCCCTCGACGCCGAACACCGCGAGATTCTCGAGGCCCACGAGGACCCGACGGCGGTCAACTACAAGCCGCCGGCGGCCTACGAGACCGATCCCGGCACCTACGTCGAGCAGATCGAAGCGATGGACGTCGACGGCGTCCACGTCCACTCGATGACCCCCGAGGAGGCCTACCACGCCCGCCGGGGCACCGACTGGAGCTACGAGGAGGTCTACCGCCGCCTGAAAGCGGCGGGTCTCGATACGGTGCCGGGCACCGCCGCCGAGATCCTCGTCGACGAGGTCCGGGAGGTGATCTGTCCCGGCAAGATCGGCTCCGACGAGTGGCTCGCGGCGATGGAAGCCGCCGCCGACGTCGGCCTGGGACTGACGGCGACGATCATGTACGGCCACGTCGAAAACGAGGCCCACCGGGTGTTACACCTCGAGCGCGTCCGCGAGCTCCAGGAGCGAGTCGACGGCGCGATCACCGAGTTCGTCCCGCTGTCGTTCGTCCACGAGAACACCCCACTGTACCGCCACGGCGTCGTCTCCGGCGGCGCGAGCCCCGACGAGGACGAACTGATGATCGCCGTCTCGCGGCTCTTTCTCGACAACGTCGAGCACATCCAGTCCTCCTGGGTCAAGTACGGCAACGAGGGCGGGCTGAAGATGTTGAACTGCGGGGCCGACGACTTCATGGGGACGATCCTCTCCGAGGAGATCACAAAGCGTGCGGGCGGGGAGTACGGCGAGTTCCGCTCGGTCGCCGACTACGTCGAGCTGATCAGCTCGATCGGGCGGGTGCCGGTCGAGCGCTCGACCGACTACACCGAACGCCGCGTGATCGACCCCGACGATCCGCCCTTCGGCCCACGGCTCGGCCCGCAGGCCGACGGCACGCCGCTGCTCGAGGACGAGAAGCGGGTGCCGGCGGACGACTGATACGGATAGCTGTAACTGTGTATCGGGGCAACCGCCAGACGTGTCGCGGTTGCCAGGGTGCGTGACATAGAAGTGTTGGAATAGGAATGGTTGCAGAAGGCAGTGCAAGACTTAGAGGATGAATTCACCGTTCGCTTCGCTCACGGTTCATTCGTCACATCGCAGAGAGACGCGCTGACGCGCGTCTCGGACCGCGGTCTATGCCGATAGAAACTGCGAGCGAAGCGAGCAGTTTGCGCCCTGTATCTTGCACGCGACACTTGACAAGACTCCGATAGGCATGGTGTGTGAGGGCTTCTATGACACGCTGCCGGACAGGACGGCAGCAGTCAGTGTGATCTCCCGGAGCCGAACCCACGATTTCAAATTCCGGCCGGCCCTAGAGCCGGCAATGGGAAACGCAGCACTCCGGGAGATCGCCGTCATCGAGGAGGTATCCTTCGCCGACCTCGAGGGGTCGGTCGTCGCCGTCGACGCCCACAACTGGCTCTACCGGTACCTGACGACGACGGTCAAGTGGACGAACAGCGACGTCTACACGACCCCCGACGGGACCGAGGTCGCCAACCTCGTCGGCATCGTCCAGGGCCTGCCGAAGTTCTTCGAACACGACATCACGCCCGTGATGGTCTTCGACGGCGGCCCCTCCGAACTCAAGGCAGACGAGATCGAGTCCCGTCGCAAACAGCGCGAGAGCTACGAGGAACAACTCGAGCGCGCCCGCGAGGAGGGCGACGCGGTCGCGATCGCCCGGCTGGAGTCACGCACCCAGCGCCTGACGCCGACGATCCAGGAGACCAGCCGCGAACTGCTCTCCCTCCTCGACGTGCCGGTCGTCGAAGCCCCCGCGGAGGGCGAGGCCCAGGCCGCACACATGGCCCGCCGGGGTGACGCCGACTACGTCGGCACCGAGGACTACGACGCCCTGCTCTTTGGCGCACCCCAGACGTTGCGCCAGCTCACGAGCAAGGGCGATCCCGAACTGATGGACCTCGAGGCGACGCTTGCGAAACACGAGCTCACGCTCGAGCAGTTGATCGACGCCGCCATTCTCATCGGGACGGACTTCAACGAGGGCGTCTCCGGGATCGGCCCCAAGACCGCGATCGCAGAGATCACCGAGCACGGCGACCTCTGGAGCGTCCTCGAGGCTCGCGGTGACAGCGTCGAGCACGGCGACCGGGTCCGCCAGCTGTTCCGCGAGCCGACCGTCACCGACGACTACGACGTCGCGACGAGCCTCGAGCCCGACCTCGAGGCCGCACGGGCCTACGTCACCGAGGAGTGGGCCGTCGATCCCGACGAGGTCGAACGTGGGTTCGAGCGCATCGAGGAGAGCGTGACACAGACGGGGCTGGATCGCTGGACGTGACGGCGGTGTCTCCGACCGGGTCGCCGTCGCGTGTATCCGGTCGACGCCGCCCGGATGACGACGGCTTTACTCCTCGAGGATGCGACTCCCGCCGGGTGGCAGGAAGTGCTGGATCAGGTCCGGACTGGCGACCGTGCGCACGAACGACTCGTCCTCGAACCGTTCGCGCAGCCGCCGGTAGATCCGCTTCGCGACGTCACCCTGTGCGAACCGGCCGGGTTCGACCTCGAGTGTCGTCACCGCCCGCTCCTCGATCGCCGACGGCGGACCGCCGATCACGCGGGTGTACGGTTCACACTGGATCCCGACGGCGACGCCGACCGGCGTGTCGTCGAAGTAGGTGCGATCGCCACGGATCGCGAAGCCGCCCTTCTCTAAGTACTCGCCGCTTTCGGGCGTCTTCGTCACCTGGTCGGCGTCGACCATGTAGACGTCGCCGGCGAAGCGGCCGTCCTTCCAGACCGAGGAGTAGGAGACGGCGAACTGGGCGGCCTCCTCGAGACTCGCGTCGGGGATGTCGACGTCGGGACTCGAGGCCTCGCTCGGGTCGGTCGCCTTGAGGACGGTGACGGGGCCGCCGTGGGCCTGGGTGTGAAAGACCCTGTCACCCGGCTCGAGGTACTTCTTGACCAGTTCTTCGTTCTGGTCGGCGTTTCGCCCGCCGATGACGAGGAAGTCGTCGCTCGTGTGGACCCACCGGAACCGCTCGTACCACTCCTCGCTCTTCCGTACCGGTACGGAGGGCTCGGCGAGCCAATCGCGTTCCGGGTCGTCCTCGCCTCCCTCGTCGGCGTCGTCCTCGTCGTCGGCCTGTTCCCACTCCTCGCGGCGACGTTTGACCGCCTCGAGGTCCTCGCGGGTGTCCTCGATCGCCGCGAGTGCGCCCTCTTTCTTCTCGGCGACGCGTTTGGCCTCCGTGTAGAGCCTGTCGGCGTTTTTCTCGACGCCGTCGCTGGCGACGAGGTCGATGTGTTCGTCCTCGAGTGCGACCGTCACCGTCCCCTCGCGGCCGTCGACGTCGGCGACCGCCTCGGCGGCCGCGATGCCGCGTTCTTTCCCCTCCTCGAAGCGCTCCTCGATCTCGTCCCAGGGACGGTCCTGCTCGCGTGCCGTCTGGATCGTCGAGAGGATCTCGTCGACCAGCCCGTAGTTCGCGTACAGCGACTCGGCCTGCTCGCGTTTCCGTTCGGCCTCCTGCTCGAACCCCTCGATCGCACCCTGCTGTTGTTCGATGATCCGTTCGTGTTTCTCGATCTCGGCCTCGAAGTCCGGGCGCTGGTCGGTCGGCTCGGCTGGCTCCTCGTCTTCGAGTTCGAGCCGGTAGAAGTAGTCGTCGAGCGCCTCGAGGAAGCTGTCGTAGGGCTCGCTCGCGAGGTCGTCGTGCTCCTCGAGCGGGAACGGCGTGACGTCGACGACGCGGTCGTCGCCGTCGCGTTCCTCGTCCGCGTCGTTCGCGTCGTCCGCGTCGTCCGCGCCGTCCGCGACGTAGAGCCGGGGATCGACGTGCCCGGTCCGGAGGTCGATCGCGAGCCGTTCGATCTCCCGGTAGAGCCGGTCGTAGACCTCCGAATCGGCGTCGTCGATGTCGAGCCCCTTCTCGACGCCGGCGCGGGTACACAGCTCCTCGGCGTACAGCCCTCCGAAGTTGAGCTGGGTCGCGAGCGTCCGGACGACGTCGGTGTCCGACTCCTCCATCTCCCGGTCGAATGCCTCCCGGGAGACCGCAAGCGGGTTGATGCGGGATTCGGGGAACTCGTAGCGCGAGCCCGGCACCACGGTACGGGACTTCAGCCGGACTGTCTCGAGGCAGTCGATCACCTCGTACTCGCCGTCCGTGACGGCGACGTTGCCCTGGCCGAACAGCTCGACGATGATCCGCGTGGTGCCGTCCTCGCGCTCGAAGACGAACTCGAGGATGCGGTCGAACTCGTACTGGGAGACGCCGGCGAAGTCCGCTCCCTGTAATCGGTTGCGAAGCATCATCGCGAACTGTGGCGGTCGTCCCGGCGCGTCGGGCACTCGTTCCTGGGCGACCGTGTGGGCGCGTTTGACGTCGCCGACCTCGATCAGTAGCTCGACCCGGCCCCGGTCGAAGTCACGCATCTTCAGCCGGACGAGGTCGTCACCGTAGAGGTAGGCCTTGTCGACCTTCGCGCCCTCGTAGGCCCCGAGTTCCTCGACGAGGGCGGCGAGGTCGACGCTTGTAAGCTCCCGCTTTGGATCCATACAACACACTGTCCGGCCAGGTCAAAAAGACGTGTCGCTCCCGGCCGCAGCAACTGCTCGTAGCCGACGTCAGTTCGTACTCACCACGCCGCGACGCGGTAGGGGCCGTCGATGGCGTCGAAGTCCTCGACGGCGTGGACGCCGGGGGCGGCCGCGAGCCGATCGCGGACTTCCCCGACGGTTGCGAGACGCTCGTCGACGTGGAACGTCAGCCGACAGCCGACCGCGACCGCGAGCCCGTCCTCGCCTGCGTCGACCTCGCCGACGGTCTCGACGCCTGCGTACCGGACGACGGGAACGGCCTCGAGGGCGTCCGTCACCCCCGCGGCGAGCTCGTCGCCTCGCTCGATCGGGACCTCGACGGTGACGGTCGCGTCGGCGATCACCTCGGTGACGGCGTCGGCGTCGGTCATGGTCGATCCTGAACGCGTCGTCGCTTGTCGATCGATTCGTTCATGATGGCCGTTCGTCGGCACACTTTGAAAAGACTAATCGGCTCGAGCGCCCTGCACTGACCCATGACCGACGCTGTCGAGGGTTGCCGGGCTGCGGTAAACCGCACCCTCACCCTCGATCCCGACCCCGATCGATCGGACGAGGTGGCTCGGCGACGATGAGCGCGGACACGACCGACCCCGGTCCCGACGTCACCCGGGTGCCGTCGTTTTTCGACCGTCTCGAGGACGCCGGCGGTCTCGCGGTCGAGGGCGTCCTCGAGGCGCTAGCGCCCGAGGTCCAGATCGCTCACGAGGGACCCGTCGAACGGGCGGGCGTCGTCTTCCACTACCGGGGCGTCCGGGTTCCAGGCTACGACGCCACGTTCGTCCACGAGAGATCTGACGCCCGCGACGTCCCGGCGTTCAGCCTCGAGGTCGACACGATCGGACCCCGGAACACGTGGGCAGTGTTCGACGCGACACTCGGCTGGGACGTCTACCTCGTCCGGACCGCTGACGCGACGGTGCTCGCCTGGATGAGTGACGAGGAGTTCGAAGCCGAGGAGGCGGGGCGGTTCGACTCGAAACGCGAGGCGGTCGCCGCGGGACGGTTCTCTCTCGGGGTCTTCCTCCGGACGGGCGAGGAGTGGGCACAGCGACGCGAACTCATGGAACGGACCGAAACGCCGGCGCTCATCCAGCTCGAGGACGGGCGCACCCTCGTCCCCGAGACCCAAGGGGAGTTCTACGAGGAGGTCGACTCGACGGTCGTCGAGTTCCGCTTACACGGCGGCGGCGCGCCCGACTACCTCGGCGTGCTCGAACTCGAGATGACCGTCGAGGAGTAACGACCTTGCGTTCCCAAGGCCGATGTTATTCGTCGCGGCTGTCCTCTCTGTCGGTTGTCCCCGTCACGGCAAGCCATCCCGGCTGGTGGCGGAACCGACATATAGTCCGATGAGCATAACACCAAGGTAGGAGGCCGTACAATCGGACATATCGTCCCATCGGACGGTGATACACACACATGGTATTTCGCACACTCTGGACCCGTCTCTCGTCTCTCTGGCGGTCCGACACTACGGACGAGGAACCGCCGACAGACGAGCCCGACGCGATCGAAGAGAGCGAGACGGACGCGACGTTGAGCTACGCCGAACAGGTCGAGTACGGCGTCGACGACCGCGACCTCTCGGACGAGGACAAGATCCTCCGCCTGCTCGTCAAACGCGGCGGGCGCGTCGACGAAACGACGATCATCGAGCAAACCGGCTGGTCGGAAGACCACCTCGAGCGCGTTGTCGACACGATGGAAGCGGACGATCAGATCAGCGCGGTCACCGTCGGTCGAAAACGCGTCATCTGCCGTCGCGGCTTCGAACCCAAGGGATATCGCTCTCACCTCGGAGAGTAACGGATACTATCGACTCGAGCGCAGTCAGTGTTCGCCCGCCGCTGTGACCGCCGACGAATCGGACACCGACGGGTGTCACTCCGTGCCGACCGCTCTGTCGGGCACGCGAGACGGCGTTCCCGGAGAGTGAGCGGAACCGCGTTCCGACGGGCCGGCGAGCTCGCTGCGGGCTCGACTTCGACGGCGTCGCAATCAGCGCGTCGTTCATCTCGATTTGACGTCCGTGACGACTTCGATGATCCCGTCTTCGAGCCGTCGCACCGCCGAGAATCCTATACCGGTGCGGACCCACGCTCTCACATGGTCGAGGTCACCTACTACTGTCCGTACTGTGGAGCCGTCACCGGCGTCGAGCGCGAGGGCTACCTCCGGGACAAGTGCGTCACCCGGGAACCACTCGCGGGCTGGGAGTACGCCGCCACGACGGACGACGTCGAGGCTGCAGACGGCATCGAGTTCGTCTGCCTGGGCGACGCCGGCGGCGACATCTACGTCGAGGGCGACGAATCCGAAGACGTCGAGGACGACAACGGCGTTCGAATCGCAGACGGCCCCAACGCCGACGTCGACGGACCGGCGGCCGACAGGGACGGCTGCGGTCGAACGTTTTACCTGAGCTACGTCAAATACGAGGACGGCACCGAGGTCGAACACCGACGACCGGCGTACGACCGGCCGCGGTTCGATTTCTCGCCGTGAGGCAGGGTCCGTCGCTCACGCTGACTCCGGACTCTCGATCATCACCGGGTCGCCGACCGCGATCGACTCCCCCCACGTCGACTCGGGAACTCGTGTGTTGACCATCAGCCTGAAGTAGTGATCGAACTGCGTCTCGTGCGCCCACGGCGGCAGCGTGGCCCGACGCCGGTCGACGAACGTCTCCCGAAATCCCGGCGTCGGCTCGCCGGTATCGGGGTGACGCGTCGGGACGACGCACCGTTGACACGGGTTGACCCCGCGAAGGCTCGCGGATCCGATCTCGAACGGGACGACTCGTCCGGGCCGATCGTAGAGTCGATCCTCCCAGAACGCCGGGACGTCGCCGACCTCGAGGTTCGGCCGCAGGCGACGACGCAGCTCCGCGGCGTCGATTCCCTCGTACCACGAGGCGACGGCCTCGAGCGTCGTCGTCCCGATCACCGTCGGTCCCGAAGCGTCTTCGTCGTCCGGAAAGCCGCCCTCGTCGTCACGGACGAGCTCGACCGGCCGGTCGAAGAAGGCGGTGAGCCAGGACGCGAGTGCGTCGCGGTCGTCCTTGAGGTGAAACGTCCGCCGGTCGACAGACGTATGGCGCTTTCCGTCACCGTCGTACTCGCCGACGGTCACCACCTCCTGCTCGAGATCGAACTCGGCTTGCAGCCGGTGGATCACCTGCTCGCGTTTCCCGGTTACGTACTCGCCACTCGAGTCCACGATCGCGTACCGTCGGTCCCACTCCAGACCGCCGTTTTCGACGATCGCCGCCGACTCGACGGCCGTCCCGTCGAGCGACTTGATCGGGTAGACGAGGATCTTCTCGAGGTGTGCCATCGATCGACACGTCGTGCCGGTCGGGAAAAGGCGTGTCTATCGACGGGGCCTACCGAACCGTAGCGATCGCTTACGAGCGGAGTCTCCGATTTCGTCGGTCTCGAGTTCACCGAATGTCAGACCCTTGTTTACTCGTACGGCGTGCGTACTCGACCGTACGAACTGCTGTATGGCAACGACACACGGGTTACGTTGTCGCACACGGGAACGAATATCCTCTACGTTTATGCGTCAGGATACGTCTCGTTCTAGTATGTCCGAAACCGGGACGGAGCGCCGGCCGCTGTCCAGACGGCTTCCCGATCCGAACACAGCGTCGAACGTCATCTACAATCCCTCGCTCGAGGAGCTCCGCGAGCTCGCAGAACCCGACGAGACGACGACCGAGTACGGATCGCCGTCGTACGTCAGCGAATACCGATCGCGAAGCTCCGAACGGACGAAAAACGCCGTCGACGACGAGTTCGGCGACGAGGACTACGAGCTGCTCGAGGACGCCGCCGACCTCGCCGGCGAGCGCGAGATGGTCTGTGTCGATCGGATCATGGGCCGCCACCCCGACGCGACGTTTTGCTGTCGGCTCTTCGTGCCGACGGAGTACGCACGGATCGCGCTCGCGTGGGCGAAGCTGTTCGAACCGACGGACGGTCGTGAACCCGATCTCCACACCGTCCAGATCCCCGACCACGACGAGACCGCGATCCGCATCCGTCCCGAGGAGGGGTTCACGGCCGTACTCGGCAGCGACTACACCGGCGAGGCCAAGAAGTCGTTCCTCCGGTTGCTCATGTACCGCACGAAACAACGCGGTGGCCTCGGGCTTCATGCCGGAAGCAAACGCGTCCGCGTCCGCGACGCCGACGGCGACATGCGCATCGTCGGCCAGGTGTTCCTCGGCCTCTCCGCGACCGGCAAATCGACGCTGACCTCGCATGGCTGCTGGCTCGAGGAGCCCGAAGACGCCGTCATGCTCCAGGACGACGTCTGTGCACTCCTGCCGGACGGCTCCGTCGCTGGCAGCGAGGGTCAGGGGCTGTACATCAAGACCATCGGCCTCGAGGAGGACGAACAGCCGGCGCTGTACGACGCGGCGACCGACGAGTCCGCGGTGCTCGAGAACGTCGCGGTCGACGACGACGGCACGGTCCACTTCGAGGAGGACCGGTACACCGCAAACTCCCGGGCCGTCGTCCAGCGCGAACACCTCGCGAGCGCGGACGAGGAGATCGACCTCGACCGGGTCGACCAGGTGTTTTTCATCACCCGGAACCCGCTGATGCCTCCGGTCACGAAACTCGACGAGGAGGAAGCCGCCGTCGCGTTCATGCTCGGCGAGTCGATCGAGACGAGCGCGGGCGACCCCGACCGGGCCGGCGAATCGATCCGCGTCGTCGGCACTAACCCCTTCATCGTCGGCTCCGAAGGTGAAGAGGGCAACCTCTTCCGTGACCTCATCGCCGACCTCGACGTCGACTGTTACGTCATCAACACCGGCTACCTCGGCAACGAATCCAAAGACGTCGGCGTCACGGAGTCGGTGACGATTCTCACCGAACTCGCGCGGGACACCGTCGAGTGGACCCACGACGACCGCATGGACATGACGATTCCCGCCGAGATCCCTGGCATCGACGTCGAGGAGTTCTACGTCCCCGACCACGTCGAGGACTACGAGGACGCCGCCGCCGAACTCCGCGAGGAACGACGCGAGTACCTCGAGAGCTTCGAAGCACTCGCTCCAGAGATCAAAGACGCGACGTACTGAGTCGGCTGGAAGCCGTATGCGAGCGAGTACCACTAACTCGCTTCCACACGAAGAACGGGTATGAGCGAATCCGGTACACCCCCAACCCCGGACGGGATGGCGCTTCTGGGGCACGGGCTGGCGTTCGCCCGGAACCCGACCGCGGCGCTGGAGCAGTGGGCCGCCCACGGCGATGTCGTTCGGCTCCGGCTCCTCGGCGAGTCGATATACCTTGTCACCGGTCCCGACGAAATCGAGACGATCCTCGTCGACGACCAGCACGCGTTCACCATCGGTACCGAGCAGCAGGCGACATTCCAGGGGATCGAGGACCACGCCATGACGACGGCGACAGGTGAGCGCTGGAAGCGGCTCCGTCGCGGGGCCCACCCGGCCGTTACCCGCGAGCGCGTCACACAGTACGGCGACCGCTTCGGATCCGTCACGGCCCGCTTTCTCGAGGACTGGAACGACGGCGACCGGATCGACCTCGCCGCCGAGATGCGTCGGCTGACGGTCCAACTCCTCGGGGAGACCCTGCTGGAGGCGGACCTCCGCGGCCGGGAGGACGTCGTCCTCGAGGCCACCGACGCCTTCCTCGACCGGGCCGACTTCAGCCGCCCCGGTCAGTTGCTCCCGAACGCGATCCCGACGCCGACGGAGTTTCGGTTTCGGCGTGCGGTGGGACGGCTCGACGCCGTCGTCGACGACCTCCTCGAGCGGCGGCGAGCCGACGCCGACGCCCGCGAGGACGTGTGCTCGATTCTGCTCGAGGCACACGATCGCGGGAAGCTAACGATGGCGGAGGTTCGACACAACCTGGTCGCGTTCGTGCTCGCCGGCCACGAGTCCCCCGCGGGGACGCTCATCCGGGCCTGGTATCTGCTCGCGAACCACCCCGAGGTGACCGACCGGCTCCGGGCGGAGTACGACCGGGTCGTCGACGGCGACTGGCCGACGGCCGGGGAGTACGACGACCTCGAGCTGACCCGTCGCGTGATCGACGAGACGCTCCGACTGTACCCGCCGACGACGGGCGTCAGCCGGCAGGCGATCGAACCCGTGACCGTCGGCGAGTACGAGTTCGACGCCGGCACCCAGTTTCTGATTCCCCAGTGGGTCCCCCACCGCGACGAACGGTTCTGGGACGAGCCGGAGACGTTCGACCCCTCGAGGTGGAAGCGAGATGCCGACCGGCCGGAGTTCGCCTACTTCCCGTTCAGCGGCGGCCCGCGCCGCTGTATCGGTGCCGACTTCGCCCGGCTGGAACTGGTGCTGGCGCTCGCGACGATGGTCGATCGCGCCGATCTCGACCTCGAGGTCGACGAACCCCTGACGTTCCGATCGTCCCTCCAGCTCCGGATCGAGACGGACATTACCGCGTCCGTACGGACACGATTTTGAATATCATCGGTGTCTCGTCGATCCCGCCACGTGCACGCTCCGTATTCGAACATTCGATCGGCCCGCGAGTGATCGAAGCCCCGAACGCGAACCCACAGCTGATCGTATACTCGGCAAACGTCGCTCGAGGTGTCACAGATCGCAGATTCAGCGGCTATCACACACAGATACGATTATATGCGTCCGGTTTCCATACCCGACAATGAGCGCGCAGCTACGGAAACCAACCGTCCGCGAATGCGAACTGTGCGGTCGGCAGGAGCGATGGGACGACGACCTCGAGGCATGGCAACTCGTCCGCGAGGACGGCGAGAAGCGGGTCGGCAATCCACACTGCATCCACGAGTGGGACATCACCGGCACGTTCAACCCGATCGACGAGAGCTGATCGCGACTCCGGAGACGTCCCCGACGGACCCACGTTCGCGTACGCTTTTGTCGGCTTCCGCCGTAGACGTATCCATGCCAACGGTGTACATCACCGCACCGCTTTCCGCCGCAGACGAGATCGTCGAAACGGTGCTCGAGGAGCGACTCGTCGCCTGTGTCAATCACCTGCCGATCAGGTCGACCTACCGCTGGGAGGGCGAGATCCACCGCGAGGAAGAGGCATTGTTGCTCGCGAAGACGACCGACGACGCCTACGACGACCTCGTTTCCCGCGTCCAGGAGCTTCACCCTCACGACGTTCCCTGCATCGAGCGATTCGACGAGGACGACGTCCTCGAGTCGTTCGCGACGTGGCGCGAGGACGTGATCGAGTAGACTGCCCCAAAAAGCAATCCTTAAAACTCGCGCACGGGTTCGTTCGGGTATGGCTGGAACCATCGAAGTGCTCGTTCCGGGTGGCCAGGCCGATCCCGGCCCGCCGCTTGGTCCCGAGCTCGGACCGACGCCGGTCGACGTCCAGGCCGTCGTACAGGAGATCAACGACCAGACCGAAGCGTTCGACGGGACTGAAGTCCCGGTAACGGTCGAGTACGAAGACGACGGCTCCTTCGAGATCGAGGTCGGCGTGCCGCCGACGGCAGAACTCATCAAAGACGAGGCCGGTTTCGATACCGGCAGCGGCGAGCCCCAGAAGGACTTCGTCGCGGACCTCTCGATCGATCAGGTCAAACAGATCGCCGAGCAGAAAAAACCCGATCTGCTGGCCTACGACGCGAAAAACGCCGCGAAGGAGGTCGTCGGCACGTGTGCCTCTCTCGGCGTCACCATCGAAGGCGAGGACGCACGCGAGTTCAAAGAGAAGGTCGACGACGGCGAATTCGACGACGTCCTGGCCGAAGCGTAACGCCGACTCGATTTTCGACGGTCGACATCGGAGCCGCTACGACGGTCTCATCGTGCGAAGCCACAGTCGAAACCGCCCGTCGTCGGCCTGGAGCCAGCCGACCGTCGTCAAGCCGGCGGCGACAAGCGGCGTGGCCGACGCGCCGCCTGGAACCAGGACGTCGGTGGTGAGGACTGCAAGAACGGTTACGATTCCGGCGCACGTGTAGGCTCGCGTGTAGCGGACGCTGATGCCGGCGTCCCACGCGTCGGCGAACAACGACGTTCCCGCGGCGAACAACACCACGAGCAGCGTCGTGTGGATCCAGTAGCCGAGCTGTGGGGAGATTGCGACGAACGCGACCGTCCCGGTCGGCTCCGACGACAGCGACCAGTACAGATCGTGTGCAGGCGTCGTGGCGATACAGACGATGTTGAGACCGGTGAGGACGGCCGTGATCCCGTAGACCAGTCGTCGCTGTGGCACGCCCACCGTGCTGCTGGCGGTGGCGGCGAACAAAAACCACCCGAGTCCGGCCAGGGACGAGCCGACGAAACTCAACGCGAGAAAAAACCCCTTCACGAGTGGGTCCGGATCGAGCACCTGCGCGGCGAACATGGCGTTCCAGACGCCCGCGCCCATCACGAGGAGAATGTACGCCAGTCCGTTGTCGCTGCCGCGATACGAGATCGCGGTCGCAACGTACGGATACGTCGAGAGGACCACGACGGCTGCGCCGGCTACGAGTACCCACGTCCCCCACTGCACCACTGACATAGCTGGTGTCGGTCGTACTCTACCTTGGTAGTTACGCCACGCCGACACAGCACCGGCTGAACGTGCTTTCTCCCCGAGCCGATCAGCTGTCGGGGTCGCCGTAGGAAGCGCCGTCGCGCTCGTCGGCGCGCATCCGTCGCAACGCCGCCCGGGCGTTGCTCGCCTCGTAGCCGAAGTAGACGTCGGTTCCGTACGCGGCTGCCACCTCGGTCGCGTGGATCAGGTTGTCGACGTCGACGTCGACCGCGTACAGTTCGACGCTAAACGGCGTCTCCTCGAGCGCGCTCTCGAATCCCTTCGCGATCGTCTCGAGCCAGTAGGTCGTCGTGTAGGCCATGTCATACAGCGGAACGACGAACTCGTCGACGACCGCTTCGAGCGCTTCGAGGTCGAGACCGGACCGTTCGTAGAGGTGACCCGGATACGGGTCGGGATACAGCGTCAGGTACACCCGACCCGGAATCCGGTCGACGGCGTCCGCGACGAACTCCGTGATGACGTCTGCCCGCCACTCGAAGCGATCGTCGAACTCGCTCGCGGCGAATGCCTCCTCGCAGACGCCACAGCGGCAGTACTCGGCTCGCGGGAAGCCGACGTCGTCGAGTCGGACGTCCTCGTTCGCCTCGACGCAGTCGTCGATGACCTCGAACAGCCCCTCCCGGTACTCCTCGCGGGAGGGACAGATGTACGCCCAGTCGAAGTACGGACGCTCACGCGTCGCTGGCCGTCCCATGTCGTCGACGGGAACGAGCGACGGGTCGGCGTCGGCGGCAGCGTTGTCCCCGAAACACGAGACCATGTTGACGGCGTCGGCGATCGGCTCGGCGGATCGACCAGTTACGTCTTTGACCTCGTAGAACCCGCGATCGAACTCCTCCCAGTTCACTTCGTCGGCGTTGCGCGTGACGACGCCATACATACGGGGACGTACGAAACGCAGCGGGTAAGACGTTCGGAATCCTACTCGGTCGGTTCGTACTCGACTTCGACCTCGGAGGAACGGCCGGAGACGAGTTTCCACACGAGAACGATGACGACCAGCGCGATCAAGACCTTGACTGTCCGGGACATGTATCTGTGGCTACGTGAGACGCGCACTTAGATTTTTCTAGAGGTCGATCCAAAACGGCCGGAGAGCGACCCGACCGCGTCCCGGCTCACTCACAGATCAGGTCGGCGATGTCCTCTCTGACGATCCGCCCACAGTACTCACAGCGAACGCCGTCTCTGAGCACCTCGAAGCGGGAGGTGGCCGGCTCGTTCGCGGTCGTGATACAGCTATCGTTGGGACACTCGAGGACGCCTTCGACGATCTCGGGGCGTTCGACGCGATGTTTTCGCTCGACGTCGTAGTCACGGACGATGTTGATCGTCGCGTCGGGGGCGATCAACGAGAGAACGTCGACCTCGTCCTGGCTGAGCTCGCGACCCTCGACCTTGACGATGTCTTTGCGTCCGAGCCGATCGGAGGGGACGTTTATCCCCACCGAAACCTCTTCTCCATCGCTGCCGTCGATGCCGAGAATAGCGAGGACGTTGAGCGCCTGCCCGCCGCGGACGTGGTCGATGACAGTGCCGTCACGGATCTTGCTGACGCGGAGTGCGTGATCGTCGGAACTCATGCGGAATCACCCACGAGGAGATCGAGCAGGGCCATCCGGACCGGAACGCCGTTGTGAGCCTGCTCGAAGTACGACGCGTGCTCGGTCGTATCGACGTCTGCGGCGATCTCGTCGACGCGGGGAAGCGGATGTAACACCGTCAGGTCGTCGCGTGCCGCCTCGAGGGTCTCGAGGTCGATCCGGTACTCGCCTGCGACTTTCCGGTACTCGTCTTCGTCGGGGAACCGTTCCTGCTGGATACGCGTGACGTAGAGCACGTCGAGCGAGGGAAGGACCGACTCGAGACTCTCGTGTTCCCGGACCGTCGCGCCCTGCTGGTGGAGATCGTAGACGACGTCTCGAGGAAGCTGTAGGCTCTCGGGACTGATGAAGTGTTGTTGCGTATCGAAGTTCGTCAGTGCGTACGAAAGCGAGTGGACGGTTCGGCCGTACTTCAGGTCGCCCATGATCCCGATCGAGAGATCGTCGAGTCCGGCGTTTTCTCGGATCGTGTACAGATCGAGCAGCGTCTGGGTCGGGTGATGGCCCGCGCCGTCGCCGGCGTTGATGAGCGGGACGTCGACGTACTCACTTGCCATCTTCGGCGCCCCCTCGAGTGGGTGACGGAGGACGAGTGCGTCGACGTACCCCTCGATGACGCGGACCGTATCCGCGAGCGTTTCGCCTTTCTGGACGCTCGAGGACTCGATCGATCCCATGTCGACGACGTCACCACCCAGTCGCTTGATCGCCGTCTCGAAGCTCATCTTCGTGCGGGTGCTCGGCTCGAAAAAGAGCAACCCGAGCAACGACCCGGCGTGTGCTTTCGCGACGGCGTCCGGATCGTCGTCGATCTCGGCCGCGCGATCGAGGACCCGCGTTATGTCCTCGCGAGAGAGTTGTTTGCTCGTGATGAGGTGATCGTGGCGCATCTGTTCGTCATGGCACTCGCCGACCCCTTGAATCTCTCCATCCGCTCGCGTCGTTTCGAAATCAGAATGATGCTACGGTGACATTTTTTACCGTCTCGACCGCGATTGACGTCGAGTTCGAACGTCGCTGGTGCGGAGCTATCCCCGGTTCGACGAGGATTTGTTCGGCGGCCGAAGCTAAGGCAAAGAGTTATCAGTCGGATAGGGAAATACTCACATCCGCATGGAGGGTCGGCTGCAGACTGGTATCAACGTGTTAGACCGAAAACTCGATGGGGGGATCCCACCCGGGTGTATCGTGGCCTACACCGCCGATCCGGCCAGCCAGTCGGAACTCCTGTTGTACGAGCTCACCGCCGCACGCGGAACGCTTTACGTCACGACACAACGGTCCGACGACGCCGTTCGTCACGCGATCGACTCGTCGATGGCACGCGTCGGCAGCCCGACCGTCCGTCACCTCGACAGCGACGAGCCACTTTCGGAAGCGACGCGCCTGATCGGTGCACTTCCCGACGGTGCGAACCTCATCATCGACCCGGTCGACGTCCTCGAACGGACGGACCGACACGAGTACGTCGACTTTCTCAATACGCTCAAAGATCGCATGCTCGAGACCGGGAGTCTCGCGTTCTTGCACTGTCTGAAAAGCGACGCCGAACCCGAGAACCGGCCGACGACGACACACGTCGCCGACGCGGTCTTCGATCTCCGGACGACCGTCGGGGCGACCGAACTCGAGAACTTCCTGACGATTCCCAAGTACCGCCGCGGTGGTGCCCCCTCCGAGACGATCAAACTCGAACTCTCAGAACGGGTCGAGATCGACACGAGCCGCGACATCGCTTGATCTCCCGATCGTAGCGTTTCGCCTCGAGCTTTCGTGAACGTTACTCGTCGGCGTCGGCCTCGAGTTCGTCGACGATCTCGTCGGCGTCGACGTCTGCGTCCTCGAGTGCGTCCTCGATGTCGCCACCGCCAGCGCCCATCCCGCTCATCATACCGCCCATGCCGCCCATCATGCCGCCGGCACCGTCGATGATCTCCTGGACGATGACGCGGTCGACGCCGACTTTGTCGATGACGTCCTGGGCGATCTGTTGTTTCGAGAACATCCACTGCTGGTTCATCGTCAGCTGTGGGGTGGACTCGACGTACAGCGTCTCTTTCTCGACGACTTCGGTCTCGAACTCGGGTTCGGCGTCTTCGTCTTCGTCGTCGGGCTCGACGGGAACCTCTTCCTCGACCTCGTCGACCTCGATCTCGAGTTCGGGCGAGACGTCGAGGTACATCTCGAAGAGGCCGGCGGCGCGTTCCTCGCGGTCGTCGACGACGTCGACGATCTCGTAGTCGTACTCGACGTCCTCGCCGGCGAGCGGATGGTTGAAGTCGACGCGAGCGCGACCGCCGATGATCGTCGTGATGTGACCGGTCCGGCCCTCGATCTGGACGTGTGCACCGGGGTAGCGGTCGTCCTCGTCGATCTTCTCGGCGCTGATCGTCTCGACGTCGTCGGGATCGTGCTCGCCGAAGGCCTCTTCGGCGGGAATCGTGACCGTGCCCGAGTCCCCGGCTTCGGCGCCGACGATCTCGTCTTCGACGGCCTCGAAGATGTGTCCCTCTCCGAGGACGATGGTCCGCGGTTTGAACTCGGTTTGCTGATCGTCGACGCCTTCCTCTTCGGCGACGTCGGGATCGGTCGTATCGACCAGCTGTTCCTCCTCGACGGTACGTGCAGTGTACCCGAGCTTGACGAAGTCGCCAGCCTGGAGCCCGCTCGCTTCGTCGTCGGTCGTGCCGTCTTCGACGTCTTCGTCGACGTCGTCGGCCTGCTCGGCCTGTTCCTCGGTCATACGTAGTACGTCCAGCCGTCTGCATAAAAGGACGACGTTTTGAGCCGGCCGGAACGACCGATACTTACGGGTCCCGACCGTGATCCGCCCCATGTACGAAGTCGAAGTGAAGGTCCCTGCAGATCTCGAGGCCGTCCGCGACCGACTCGGCGACCTCGAGGCCGATGCGCTCGCGACCGTCGTCCAGGAAGACACCTACTACGACGCGCCACACCGGTCGTTCCCGGAGACCGACGAAGCGTTGCGAATCAGACGCGAGACGGTCCGCGAGGGTCGTATCGGTGACGCCGACTCGAGCAACGACACGAACGATACCGACGGGAGTCGGCTCACGTACAAGGGGCCGCTGGTCGACGACGAGTCGAAGACCCGCGAGGAGGTCGAAACGCGCCTCGAGGACGCCGCCGAGATGGACGCGATCCTCACGAATCTCGGGTTCGAACCGGCCGCGACGGTTCGCAAAGAACGCGAGCGATTCGCACTCGAAGGCTACACCGTCACCCTCGACCGCGTCGACGACGTCGGAACGTTCGTCGAGGTCGAAACCGAAGCCGAGAAAGCCGACCTCGAGTCCGCTCGCGAAGGCGCATTCGGCGTACTCGACCAACTCGGACTCGATCCCGACGCGAGCATCCGGACGTCGTATCTCGAGCTCGCACTCGAGAAATAACCCGGAGGCATCTTTCAGGCGGGTCTGCTTTTCGCAAGTTATAGAACCACACCGACGCAACGTTCGCCAATGACCGAGCGGAACATTCGAATCGAGCCGATCGACCGACGGGCGGTCGAGGACCAGGAAGTCGAGATCGTCGAACGAAAGGGTATCGGTCACCCTGATTCGATCTGTGACGGCATCGCAGAGAGCGTCGCGAGTGCGCTCGCACGCGAATACATCGACCGCGTCGGAAAGGTGTTGCACTTCAACACCGACGAAACTCAGCTGGTCGCCGGCGAGGCAGCACCCGCATTCGGCGGCGGCGAGGTCGTCGATCCCATCTACCTGTTGATCGTCGGCCGCGCGACGAAACGCTACGGAGGCCAGACGATTCCGACCGAAACGATCGCGCTCCGGGCCGCCCGCGAGTACCTCGAGGAAGAGATCCCGAAACTCGAGTTCGGGACGGACGTCGTCGTCGACGTTCGCCTCGGCGAGGGAAGTGGCGACTTACAGGAAGTCTTCGGCGAAGACGGCGCGACCGTCCCGATGGCAAACGACACGAGCTTCGGCGTCGGACACGCCCCCCTGACGGAGACCGAACGGATCGTCTATAACGCCGAACGTCGACTCAACGGGGAGTACGCCGAACGAAACCCCGTGCTCGGCCCGGACGTGAAGATCATGGGCAAACGAGAGGGCGATCACATCGACGTCACCGTCGCCGCCGCGATGATCGACGAGCACGTCCCGGACATGGAAGCGTACAAAGCCGCCGTCGAGTCCGTCCGCGAGTACGTCCACGAGGTCGCCGGCGAGTACACCGATCGCGAGGTATCGGTTCACGTCAACACGGCCGACGACTACGAGGAGGGATCGATCTATCTCACGGTCACCGGCACCTCCGCCGAGCAGGGTGACGACGGCTCCGTCGGCCGGGGCAACCGCGCGAACGGACTCATCACGCCCAACCGCTCGATGTCGATGGAGGCGACAAGCGGCAAGAACCCGGTCAATCACATCGGCAAGATCTACAATCTGCTCTCGACGCACATCGCCGAAGACGTCGTCGCAGAGGTCGACGACATCCGCGATCTGCGCGTGCGCCTGCTCTCTCAGATCGGTCGTCCGATCGACCAGCCTCACGTCGCCGACGTCCACGTCGTCACCGACGACGGCGTCTCGCTGGGAGACGTCGAAGGCGAGATCGAAGCGATCGTCGACGACCGTCTCGCGAACGTGACCGGCGTGACGCGGCAGGTCATCGACGGCGAGTTGACGACGTTCTAATCGGCCGATGACCGCAGACCGACCAGCACCGCCCGATGACCTCGAACGCGAGCTCGATCCCGAGTTGCTCGAGGCACTCGAGTCCCACGACCCGGAGACGCTCCGTGCCGTCGGCCGGTACGTCGACGAGCTCGCGTCGTGGAAAGAACACACGCAGGGAGACGACCTCGAGGACCTCGAGTATCCGGCCGACGTTCCCGACCGCGCAAGCGTTACGGTGACCGAGATCGACGGGACGGAGTACCTGTACTACCAGTGGCGAGAAGGCGACGAGATCCGCTCGAAGACCGAAACCCGGTAGCGACCGGATCCGCGCCACAACCCCGTCGCAGTCCCACACTTTCGACGAGCGAACCATACTTCTTTTTCGCGTGCCGTCGGAACAATCTGCACGACTATGTGCGCAAATTCCACAACTGGTACGGAATCGCTATTCGACCCCCCGTCCAACCCGGTCGGGTACGTCGCGATCCTGATGGCGGTCGTCACGGGTGTGTTACACCTCGTAGCATCGACGAACGCCATCCAGTTCAGCCAGACGCTCGGCATCCTGTTTATCCTCAACGGGCTCGGCTTTCTCGGCGGGGCAGCTATCTATCTGACCCGGTTCTGGCGGCGGCCGCTGTTTCTCGTCGCGGCCGCGTACTCGATCGTGACGATCCTCGCGTTGTTCCCCGTTCAGGGCTGGGGCATCGAGGCATTCTACATGGGCGGGGACCTCAATCCGCTCGCGGTGATCACGAAAGCCGCCGAGGCGATTCTGGCTGTCTGTGCCATCTACCTCTATACCGACGCCTGATACTACCAGACAAAAGTCAGTGAACACCCGATCGCGTCTCGAGTGCGGTCGGTGTGTGAACTGTTTTGCCCGGCAGTATGAACGTCGGTCGTCACTCGTCACTGGTTTTAGCTTACGATCTCGATCGGCACCGGCATGAAACAGAGCACGCCAAGGACGAAGGTCACGATTCCAAGAAGGATCCGTTCAGCCCCCAGTCGGTCGTCGACGACCGGCTTTGCCGGTCCCGCCGCGGCGATGAGGGTGGCGAAAAACCCCCAGAAGACCCAGATGAGCACCGAGTTTCCGTCGTAGCCGCCGACGTAGTAGAGATAGCCCGCCAGCGCGAAGAGAACGCCGGGAACGAGCGCAGCGACCGTCTCCTGGCGGTCGCCGACCATCGCCCGGAGGATGTGTCCGCCGTCGAGTTGGCCGACGGGGATCAGGTTCAAGAACGTGACGAACATTCCGACCCAGCCGCCGATGACGACCGGATTGACCGACGTCGTCGGATCGTCGCGATACAGCGGCTGGTCGAACGCCGCCGCGAGCAACTCGAGCAGGGGTGGATACCCTAGCTGTAACCGGATCGCGTCGGGATCGTTTGCCAGCTCCGCCGGCGCGATTACGGGTGGAAGGTGAAGTCCGACGACGGTGACGACGACCGTCGCGACTAGCCCGGCAAGGGGGCCGGCGACGCCGATGTCGAACAGCGCCTTCCGGTCGGGCATTCTACCTTTCATCTTGATGACTGCTCCCATCGTGCCGATGATCGTCGGGACCGGAAGGAAGTACGGCAACGATGCGTCGACGTCGTGGTACCGACTCATCACGTAGTGGCCCATCTCGTGGACGCCGAGTACGAGCAAGATCGCAACCGAGAACGGCCAGGCCCGCCAGATCTCGAGCGGTTCCGCGAACGGATCGATGTGATACCACATCGCGCCAGCGAACAGCGTCGAGGCGACCGTCGCGAGAAACAACACGACGTTCGTCCACGGAATGCCGTCGATACCGGTGTTCGTCGGCTCGGCAACGATGACGTACTCGCCGTGTCGTCGGGTAAACTGCGCCTCGTAACCCGCATCACGGAACGCGGGCCATAGCTCTCGCATCATCGACTCGGGGTCGACCAGCGGATCGCCGTAGTAGAACAACCGTTCGCCGTCGGTTCGCGTCTCGTAGACGGCAAACACCGATCCGATCGTCTCGAGAGGAGGGCCTGGATCGAACTCGTCGGCGTCGTCCATTAGCAGTTGTTACTCGTCGTCAAGTATAAATCGACTGCAACCGGTCGTCGTACGGCCGTTGTAAGTCGGCGCCGGCGATCAGTTCTCGGCGGGGATGCGGGGAAGGCAGGTTCGATGGGGATCAAGCGGGTTCGACGCGCCACGTGGTCGCACCCGTGTACGACCACTTCTCGATCTCGAGGTCGGAGGCCGACTCCGAGAGTTTCACCATGAGCGCGCCGATCTCCTTCGGGGAGAGGCCGACGTCGTCCGCGATGAACTTGCCCTTGAAGTAGAGTTCACCGTCTTCGGCGCGCTCGCGCAGGTACCGCTTCAGGCGGTGTTCTTTGCTTTCCGTGGAGGTTTGGGCTGTCGTGCTCATCGACAGATATCCCTTTCGCCCAGCAGATGATATAACGGCTGGTCGGTTAGTCACGTTTCGACTACGTTTAGAAATTCGAGCGTCTTCGAAGCTTTCACCGAACGTTACAGGACGTTTTACGACACTCTCATATCTCTTTAGAAATTTTATAGCCGCTTCTAGTTCGTTATCTCCGACTGAGGGGAGGGTGCGGTTGGAATCCGGTCGACATCGTCCGGAAGTCCGAAGCGACGATCAGGAGCGTTCGTGGACCCAGAACTCGTCGTCGACCGTCACTTCCTTTTTGAACAGTGGTACCTCGTCTTTCAGCCGGTTGATGCCGTCCTCGACGGTCCGGAACGCCTCCTCGCGGTGGCCGGCGAGCACGACGACGAAGACGATGTCCTCGCCGTCGCGAACGACGCCAGTCCGATGGAACAGTTCGACGGCGTAGACGCCGTCGCGGGACTCGAGGTCGGCCTGCAGCGAGGCGAGGCGCTGTTCGGCGACGCCCTCGTACTTCTCAAACTCGAGGTACTCCGTTCGCTCGTCGTCCGGGTCGTCTCTCGCCCGGACGCGTCCGGTGAAGGTCGCAATCGCGCCCGCCTTGTCCGCGTCAGGCGACCGCTTGATTCTGGCCACCAGCGATTCGAGAGTCCTGTGGGGTTCGGTCGCCTCGAGATCGGCGACGACGGCCTCAAGGTCGAGGTCAGCGGGCGTTCGAGCGGTTGCGATAGTCGAGTCGGGAACGTCCTCGTCGTCGCCGACGACGACGGTCGGATACCGAAGCGACTCGACGCCGGCGACGACAGCGTACTCGCAGTCGGTCGCGAGCGTATCGATCGCGTCGGCGACCGATAGGCCGGTGCCGTTTGCGGTCCAGTCGCCGTCGGCACCGAGGTCGTAGGTGACGTCGCCGCCGACGGTGAGCGTCTCGTCCCGTAGCGCCGACGTGCCGTCGGCGATCGTGGCGTCGTACCAGACGACGCCGACGCGTCCGTCCTGGGAGAGTCGATCGACGATTCTGTCGACGGCTCGCTCGAGAGCGCCGTCGCGTGTACCACGGTCGAGTACACCAAGCACGTGCATACGTCAACCGTGGTTCGGTTAGGGTTTGTAGCTGTCGCCGTCGGTCGCATCTGTCGTCCAGTCTATGGTCGGGGTGGTTGGCAACCCTTAAGAACGCATCCCGGTTACACCGCGATAGCATGAAAGTGGTCGTTTCTATCGGCGGGAGCGTGCTCGTGCCCGATCCGGGTACGAATCGGGCTGGCGAGTACGCCGCCGTCATCGACGAGCTGGTCGCAGACGGCTGTCGGGTCGGTGCCGTCGTCGGCGGCGGCGGCGTCGCACGCACGTACATCGGGGCCGCTCGAAATCTCGGTGCGAACGAGATCGAGCTCGACCAGCTTGGAATCGACGTCACCCGGCTCAATGCCCGGCTGCTCATCGCCGGACTCGGCGAGGACGCGGTGACCGCGCCCGCACTCGACTACGAGGAAGGAGGCGAGGCACTCAGGCAGGGCGAGATCTGTGTCATGGGTGGCGTCGCCCCCGGCCAGACGACCGACGCCGTCGCCGCTGCACTCGCGGAGTACGTCGACGCCGATCTGCTCGTCTACGCGACGAGCGTTCCCGGCGTCTACGACGCCGACCCCAACGAGGTCGACGGAGCGACCAAACACGACGAACTCGCAGCTGCCGAACTCGTCGACGTCATCGCCTCCATCGAGATGACCGCCGGCTCTTCAGCGCCCGTCGACCTGCTCGCGGCGAAGATCATCCAGCGCTCGGGGATGCGGACCATCGTCCTCGACGGTACCGATCCCGACCGGATTGCACGGGCGGTCCGTCACGGGAAACACGACGGCACCGACGTCATTCCCGAAAACGTCGGCGAAGAACCGACCTACTGGGCCAGCGATGACAATTGAGAACGACTCCGAACGTCCGTACACCCTCCAGGCCGAGGACGGAGACGACCACCACGCCTTCTGGGCTGATGAAGTGGCGGATCGGATCGTCTCCCGGGAGCCGGACGAGCCGATCGTCGTCAAAGGCGGCATCTCGCCCTCCGGCGTCCCCCACCTCGGCAACGTCAACGAGATCCTGCGGGGCTACTTCGTCGCCGAGGTGCTTCGCGATCGCGGCTACGAGGTCGAGCAGGTGTTCACCGCCGACGACCGCGACCCGCTCCGGAAGCTCCCCCGAACGCTGTGTGACCTCGAGGGGAACCTCGTCGACTTAGGCGAGGTCGACGCCGGCGCGCTCGGTCGGAACCTCGGCGTGCCCTACACCGACGTTCCCGATCCGTTTGGCTGCTGTGACTCCTATGGTGACCACTTCGCGACCATCATCGAGGACAGCGCCGACGCCGTCGACGTCCCCATCGAGTTCGTCTCGACGACGGAACTGTACGAGTCGGGCGAACTCGAGGACGTCGTCTCCCACGTCCTCGAAAACGAGGATCGCGCCCGAGAGGTCCTCGCTTCCTACCAGGACAAGGTCGACGACGACTACGTCCCGTTCAACCCGATCTGTGCGGAGTGTGGGAAGATCACCGAAACGGTGACCGACGTCGACGTCGGTGGCGAGGCGTCTAGCGCCTCGGACGGTCGAGCGGGGAGCGACGAGACCCGAGAGACGGCCGGCACCGTCGAGTACCGCTGTACCGACATGGAAGCTGGCGATCGGACTATCGAGGGCTGTGGTCACGAGGGGGAAGCGACGTTCCGGGAGGGGAAACTGCCCTGGCGCTTCGAGTGGCCCGCCCAGTGGCAAGTCCTTGGCGTCGACTTCGAGCCGTTCGGCAAGGACCACGCCGAGGGCTCCTGGCCGAGCGGCCAGGACGTCGCCCGCAACGTCCTCGAGATCGAACCGCCCGTGCCGATGGTCTACGAGTGGTTCACCCTCGACGGCGAGCCATTCTCCTCGTCGGCGGGCAACGTGATCCTCGTCTCGGAGGTGCTCGAGCTGTTAGAGCCCGAAGTCCTGCGGTACTTCTTCGCGAAAGACCCCTCGAAGGCACGCGACTTCAGCATCGAACGACTCGATCAGCTGGTCGACGAGTTCGACCGCTTCGAGCGGATCTACTTCGACGAGGTCGAAGCCAGCGAAGACGAACGCGAGTTCGCCGACCGCGTCTATCCGTTCGTGGTCGATGGGGCGGCTGCCGCCGCCGATCCGGAGCGTGTCGACCGGCACGCAGAGGAGTCTCGCGAGGAGCGAATCCGACTGCCTTACACTTTCGCCGCGGTGCTCGGCATGACCGACGATCCCGACTTGCGCGAGGAGATCGCTCGCCGGGAGGGACACATTCCAGCGGACGCTCCCGAGTGGGCAATCGAGGATGCGCTGGCACGGGTCGAGCGAGCGCGCAACTGGGCTCGACGGACGGGCAACGAGTTCGACTACGAGCTCAAACGATCCGAAATACCCGACCACGAGTTCGACGAGGCGACCGAGACGGCGCTCGACGAACTCGCTGACTTCATCGAGGAAGGCCACGAGCCCGAGGAGATCCAAGGCGAGATCTACGAGACGGCAAAGCGCCACGACGTCGACGTCGGCGACTTCTTCGCCGCCGGTTACCGGCTCTTTTTCGACGAACAGCAGGGACCGAAACTCGGCACCTTCCTCGCGAAGGTCGATCGGGAGTTCGTCGTCGCACGGCTGCGCCGCGAGCGATAGCTGGAGAGACAAAAGCCATTTGAGAACTGGCCTCCGAGATAGGAGTGATGGACTACGGCCTCTCCTCGCCCGCCTTCCTCTCGGTCCCCGAGGTGTTCGGCTCGAGCACGCTCACCTGGATTCTCGTTGGCGTCGCGGCCTACTGGCTCGCGCTCGTGGCCCTGCGCAAGGGTGGCCTGCTCCCCGGCTACGTCGGCGCGCAGGGACCGATTATGACGATACACACGAAACGCGGCCGCGCGTTCCTCGATCGCCTCGCCGGTCCGAAGCGGTTCTGGCGAGCCTGGGCCAACCTCGGCGTCGGAATCGCGATCGTCGTGATGGTCGGCATGTTCGCGATGTTGCTGATCGCGGCGCTCTCTGCGCTTCAGGCCCCGGAGACGACGGAGGTTCAACAGCCACAGAACGTCCTCGTCATCCCGGGCGTCAACGACTTCCTGCCGCTTTCTGCGGCCCCGGGGATCGTCTTCGGACTGCTCGTCGGACTCGTCGTCCACGAGGGTGGCCACGGTCTGCTCTGTCGGGTCGAGGACATCGACATCGAGTCGATGGGTGTCGCAATGTTGGCGATCCTCCCGATCGGCGCGTTCGTCGAACCCGACGAGAGAGATCAGCGCGAGACCGATCGTGGCGGTCAGACCCGGATGTTCGCCGCCGGCGTCACGTTCAACTTCGCGGTCACGATCGTCGCGTTCGCGTTGCTCTTCGGTCCGATCGTCGGCGCGATCAGCGTCGCACCCGGCGCCGCCGTCGGCGGCGTCGCCCCGGGATCGCCCGCCGAGGCGGCCGAGATCGAACCGAACGACCGGATCACGGCCGTCGACGGCACCGACCTCGAGACCAACGACGACCTCGCGGCGACACTCCAAGAGACCGACGCCGACGAGGTGGCGGTCGAGCTCAACGACGGGGAGCGCACGACGACCGTCGAACGGTCGGTGCTTGTGACCGCCTCGGCCGGGGACGACACCGTCGGCGTCGTCACAGGTGACACCATCGTCGCCGTCGAGGACGAACCCGTCGCGACCGAGCGCGGCTTCCTCGAGACCGTCGAGAACGAGTCGGTCGCCACCTTGACCGTCGAGGACGAAGATGGCGATCGCGAGGACCGTGACGTGCCGATCGGTGCGGCCGTCCAGGTCGCCCCGGACGGCCCTCTCGCGACTGCCGGCGGTCCCGCGGGCGAACTGTTCGTAATCACCGAGATCGACGATCAGGAGCTGACGACCTACGACGACCTCGAGGTGGTCTTGGCCGAGACGGAGCCTGACGAAGACGTTACTGTCACGGGCTATCACGACGGTGACACCGTCGAGTACGACGTCACGCTCGATGAGAACCCCCGCGAGGACAGCGGCTTTCTCGGTATCAGAGGGATCGCAGGCGTCTCCGGACTCTCCGTAAACGACATCGGCATCCAGCTCTATCCGGCCGACGAGTACCTCGCCTTACTCGGCGGCGGCGGCGACAGCAGCGTCAGCGACACGTTCGTCGACTCGTTCCTCGGGAAGATCGTCATCGCGCTCGGGTTGCCGATCGTCGGCTTCCTCGAGCTGTTGCCGTTTAACTTCGCCGGCTTCACCGGTGGTATCGAGAACTTCTACGAGACGCGAGGTGCGCTTTCTCTGTTCGGTGACGGCACCGTCTTCGCGGTCGCGAACCTGCTTTTCTGGACCGGGTGGATCAACGTCCAGCTCGGGTTTTTCAACTGCATTCCGGCCTTCCCGCTCGACGGCGGACACATCTTGCGGACCAGCACCGAAGCGATTCTCTCGCGGCTGCCGATCGAGACGACCCGTGGCATGGTGCGGTCCGTGACGACGATGATCGGACTGACGATGCTCGTGAGTTTCCTCCTCATGGTGTTCGGTCCGTCCCTGTTTGCCGGATGATCGATCGGACGTCGCGCTGGACAAACACAAACGGACCTTTCTTATCGTCCCCATCCTAACCCGACGATATGGAACGACGCGAAGCGCCACCGACCGACGAGGGATGGTACGTCCTTCACGACTTCCGGTCGATCGACTGGGACGCCTGGCGAGACGCTCCTGACCACCGCCGCGAGCGAGCCATCGAGGACGGTAGCGAGTTTCTCGCTTCCTGTGAACGCCTCGACGACGCCGAGGAGGGCGACTCGGCGACGTTTACGGTGCTCGGCCACGAAGCGGACCTCCTGGTGCTCCACCTCCGGCCGTCGATGGCGGCTCTCGACGAGCTAGAACGGCAGTTCGAACAGACCGCAGTAGCCGAGTTCACCGATCGAACCGACTCCTACGTCTCGGTGACCGAGGTCTCGGGGTACGTCTCGAGCGAGTACTTCGAGGACGGCGAGGTCGACGCCGGCATCGAGAACTACATCCGGATGCGGCTGCACCCGTCGATCCCGGACGCCGAGTACGTCAACTTCTACCCGATGGACAAACGCCGCGGCGAGACCGACAACTGGTACGATCTGCCCTACGATGAACGCGCCGAGCACCTCGAGGCCCACGGCGAGATCGGCAAGGCCTACGCGGGGAAGGTCACCCAGGTCATCTCGAGCAGCATCGGCTTCGACGATTACGAGTGGGGCGTGACCCTGTTCGCCGACGATCCGACGGATATCAAAGACCTGCTGTACGAGATGCGCTTCGATCCCTCGACCTCGAGGTACGCCGAGTTCGGATCGTTCTACGTCGGCCGCCGGTTCGCCCCGGAGAACCTCGATGCGTTCCTCGCCGGCGAGGCTGTCTCCCAGGAGCCGGCCGAAGGTCACGACGAGGGAGAACGCGGACACCCCCATGCGGGTGCGGGCGACTCGCCACACGGTGAGGGCCGCCCACACGGCGAGTCGGACGAGGGGACGGACGAAGGCGAGGCCGTCAGAAGCGAACTCGAGGACCAGGGCGTCTACGCGGGCTCGCCCCACGGCGAGGACGTCCACGCGGTCGTGCTCTACTCGACGGCCGACGTCGACGAGCTCTTCGAGGAGGTCGACGGCCTCCGGACGAACTTCGATCACTACGACACACACGTCAAGACCGCAGTCTACGGGTCACACGACGGAGGCGACGAAAACGCCGTCGTGAGCCTCTGGGAGACCGAGCGTGCGGCGGAGACGGCTGCCGGTTTCCTCGCCGAATTGCCCGACGTCGTCCGTCAAGCCGGCGACGACGAAACGGATTCGTGGGGGACGATGGGCATGTTCTACACGGTCAAACCCGACCACCGCGAGGACTTCGTCGGCACGTTCGAGGACGTCGGTACCGTCCTGTCGGGAATGGACGGTCACCGAAAGAGCGACCTGCTCGTCAACCACGAGGACGAAAACGACATGTTCATCGCCAGCCGCTGGGATTCCCGCGAGGACGCGATGGCATTTTTCCGCAGCGACGAGTTCGCCGAGACTGTCGAGTACGGCCGGGACGTGCTCGCAGACCGGCCCCGGCACGTCTTCCTCGCCTGACACGGGTCATCTTCGTGTTCGGCTCTGCTCGGCGGGAGCACGGTGTGTCCCCGTCGGAACGGCCCTGCGTACTCCAGTGCCAGTGCGATCACAGACGTACACGTCTGATATCGGCGGTAACGTTGTTACGACGAGGTCGCTGTCCATCGAGTAGTAACAGTAGTCACCACCCAGCCACCGATTCGACCGAACACCAAGCCGAATAGTGAGGCGAGAACAAGCACTATCACGACGAAAAACACCACGCTGAACGGTGGTGGCCACGCTATCACGGTATCGGTAGTGGGACCGTCCGCCGCTACGATAGGTGTGAGTATTGCTATGACTCCACCGAGAAAACCGACACGAAGTCCGGCGGCATTCGGGTCTGCCGAGTGAATGACAGCTATCACTCCCGCGAGAAACCCACCGATAATCATCATTCCACCCGCGATGTCCGCCTCGGAGTGTGGCAGCCAGTTTACGAGAACTGTGACGGGGGAGTGAAATACTACTCCCTAATAGGTTTGTATCGATGACCATTTTCGATACATGATCCCATTCTGATAACTTCGTATCACCGGGTGACCGGCGTATCGCACGCGACTGTCCTTAGCGGGGGAGAGAGAACGTCGCTTTCAGGTGCTCGAGCGAGAGGACGGAGCTCGGCCGATCCATGTGAACGCCGATCTCGCCCGAGAGCGCCCGGAGACCGATCCGCTGGAGCGGCTCCGGGAGCGAGTAGGCCCGCCGGATCAGGTGACCGAGTTCGATCTCTCGCTCGAGCTCCTCGCGCCAGGCCCGTTCGTAGGCGGCGAGCGTGGTCGGCCGATCGGGATCGATCTCGCCTGCGGCGTGGTCGGCGCTTGTCATTCCATAGAGGATTCCGCCGCCAGTAAACGGCTTGGTCTGGGCGGCGGCGTCGCCGATCAGGAACCCTCGACGGGTCGTCACGCGGTCTGGCGGTCCAATAGGGATCACGCCCGAACAGCGGTCCGTGACCGCGACCTCGTAGCCGTCGATCAGCTCCTCGAAGTGTTTGCCGACCTGGACACCCGGCGGCGCGGCGAGGCCGTACTCGACGCCCGCCTCGCCGCGTGGGATCCGCCAGGCGAAAAACCGCGGCGCGGTGAGGTGGACGTCGACGAAGTTCCCGTGGTCCGGATCCGTCGCGAACGCGAGCACGCCGTGGAGCAGTTCGTCGGGCTCGGGTAAGGCGAGTTCTGACCGAACCTTCGAGCGCGGTCCGTCACAGCCCGCGACCATCTTCGCCGCGACGGTCTCGGTGCCGCCCGGCCCCTGGACCTCGAGTTCGACCCGGTCGGAATACTCCGTGACCGCGGTGACGGTGTGACCGTCGCGGACGTCCGCACCCGCCTCGCCCGCGAGTTCGGCGAGGTGACGGTCGAGCCCGACCCGATCGATGACGTTCGAAACGGCCTCGGGCTTGTAGAACGGGTAGGCGCTGCTGTCGGGACCGCCGACGTGAAAGCGTGCGCCGTAGACCTCGTTTTGCAACAGCTCCGTGCGTGCATCCTCGCCCGTAAACGCCCAGACGTCCGTGCTGACGTGTCCGGAGCACGCGAGCGGATCGCCGATCGTTCCCGACTCGAGTGCCAGCACGTCGTACCCTTGCTCGGCTGCCCGTCGTGCGAATCGGGCCCCCGGCGGACCGACGCCCACGGTCACGAAGTCGTACATGTCCGTCACGTTCTCGTCCGGCGATAAATAGTTTCTCGAGATCGGTACCTCACTCGAGCAGCGTCCACAGCCGCTCGTGGTCGCCCTCGAAGCGCTCGAGCAGCGACCGGACCTCCTCGCGGACCTCCTCGTCGACCTCGACGAGGACCATCCCCTCGTCTGGCTGGCCGTAGACGACGTGTGCACCCTCGGGGGCGGCGACGATCGCCGGCAGCGTCGCGAGGTCTTCCTCACCGTCGACGAGGATCGTGGTCGGCTCGGGGGCCTCGAGAGCCGCACAGAGGGCCTCGAGCAGGTCGACGGTGATCGCGGCGGGCGGGTTGACGACCTCGAGCGTCGCGCCGGTCGTCACCGCTTCACGGATCTCCTCGTCGACGGCACTGCGTTTGGTACGTCCGTCGACGAGGGCGATGGCGGGTTCGTGGCCGGCTTCGCGGAGGTGGTAGGTGACGACGTCGCCGACGGCGACGATCGGCCCGTCAGCTTGGGCGAGCAGGTCGGACGCGTCGGTTTCGATCGGACCCAGAGGATCTTTGAGTTCGCTCCGAAGCGACTCGGGGAGAGTGAGCAACGGCTCGTCGGACGCGGCCGTCGCGTCGTCCGTATCGCGAGTCACGTCAGCGGACCTTGAGTGCGTACGCGCCCGGCTCGGTGACCTGCATCTCCGTGGCGATCTCGCTGTCCTCGGGATGGGAGATCGAGACGTAGCCGGCCCAGTCCTCGGTCAGCGACGAGGAGCTACAGTTCTCGCAGGTTTCGGCGTCGGGATCGTTTATCGTGTGACACTCCCGGCAGGCGAGGCGGTTGGATGCCATCGTTACTCACCCGTGGTGGCTTCTTGTGCGTCCCGGTCCTCTTTGAGCCAGCCGTGTTTGCCCAGTCCGGGCTGTTTGGCCGTGAGCCCGATCTTCGAGTCCCGCGGGTTGCGCTCGTCGATGCTCTTGGTGACGATGCGGGCCCGGACGGCGTCGTCGACGCCGAGTGCGCGGTCGGACTCGTTCGAGGAGAGGCGCTGGTTCTCGCCGTCGAAGGCGAGGTATTCGTCGGAGATCTGGGAGACGTGCAACAGGCCGTCGACCGGGCCGATCCCGACGAACGCACCGAACTCGACGACCTCGACGACGGTGCCGTCGACGACCTCTTGCATCTGCGGATCGAAGGTGACAGCGTCGAACTCCGCCTCGTAGTAGACGCCCGGCCGATTGGGCAAGACCGCACCCTTGCCGATATCGTGAACTTCGGTGACCGAGACGACGCTGCCTACTTCCTCGTCCATCCGTCCTTCGAGTTTGTCCTGGAGCAGTCGCTTGACCAGCCCGGGCGAGACGTCGCCCAGCTCCTTCGGCGGTACCTCCACCGTGTCTTTCAATCTGACCCGTTTGTACATCTATGGTCGAGTGATCGCTAGTTTGTTTCTCCCGCGTAATGCAATTACCGGTACACCCGCCTCGAGCACGCGGTCCCGAAGCGGTCGGTCGTTCGTGACGACGTAGTCGGCGTGGCCCTGGCGGGCGAGTTCGACGAGCGCGTCGTCGGCGTACGATGCCTCCGTGTCGACGGCGAGACAGCGTTCGGTCGCCAGATCGTGGCCCACGTTCGCTGCGGTGCCCTCGGTGCCACCTTTCTCGGCGAGCCGGCGCAACTCCTCCAACACCGGCTGTGGCGTGACCGGCTCGAACGACTCGAGGAGTCGCTCGAGTTCGTCGAACAGCCTGACGTCGAGTTCGACCGGCATCATGAGCGCACTGGTGTCGATGGCGACCCGCTCCATCGCCTTACGCTTTCAGGGTACCGACGCCGATCAGCCGCCAGCGCGCACCGATGCGGCGATTGATCGCAATCTTCGCGCCCGGCTCGGCACAGACGGGTCGTTTGAGATTGACCTCACACTCGTTCTCTCGAGCGCTCGTAACCGCGCCGACGGTCGTCGCCGTCCCGATCGTCATCATCAGGGGTTCGCCGGTCGAGATCTCGTCGATCTCCCCGCCACCGTCGGTCCCGACGACGCGATCGAGCAGGTCGACGTCCATCGTAAACTGCTGCCAGGTCGGGGGCAGCGTGTCGGCCGGCCCCGCCAGCCGGCCCGCGAGCGCGTCACCTTTCGTGAGCGCGGGATCGAGTGCGGTTCCGACGCCGAGCAACCCGCCGGGGGTCGCCGTCTCGACGTCCGTCCCGCCGGCTTGCAGCGAGCGAACGGTCGTCCGAATCGGCTCGTACTCGGTCTGGCCACCGCGGTCGATCTCCCGGCCGGGCCGGATCTCGATCTCGTCGCCGACCTCGAGCTGGCCCTCGGCGAGGCTGCCCCCGAGGACGCCGCCGGCGAGGTCTTCCCACGTCGTGCCGGGCTTGTTGATGTCGAAACTCCGGGCGACGTGCATGCGCGGATCCACGTCGGGGTCGCGTCCGGGCGTGGGGATCTCCTCCTCGAGCGCGCCGATGAGCAGGTCCATGTTGACGTTCTGACCCGCCGAGATGGGGACGACGGGGGCATCTTCGGCGACGGTCCCCTCGACGAACTCCTGAATCTGTTCGTAGTTCCGTCGGGCCTGGTCGGCGTCGACGAGGTCGACCTTGTTCTGGGCGACGACGATGTTGTCGATCCCGATGATGTCTAGCGCCATCAGGTGTTCCTCGGTCTGGGGCTGTGGGACGGGCTCGTTGGCACTGACGACCAGTACGGCTCCGTCCATGATCGCAGCCCCCGACAGCATCGTCGCCATCAGGGTCTCGTGACCAGGGGCGTCGACGAACGAGACGGTCCGGATCGGCTCACTTTCGCTGCCGTCCGGACACTCCTCCGTTACGGTGTAACACTCGGGCTCGTCGAGCTCCGGGCACTCCCGAAACGTCGCGTCGGCGTAGCCCAGCCGGATGGAGATGCCGCGTTTCATCTCCTCTGAGTGCTGGTCCGTCCACGACCCGCTAAGTGCCTGCACCAGCGTCGTCTTGCCGTGGTCGACGTGGCCGACGAGTCCGATGTTCACCTCCGGTTGTCGATTTCCTGCCATAAGACGATGAGTAATCTTGGATGAGTCTTCCGCGGTGCGCTTGATAAACCTACTGTTCTGCCGGCGTCCATCCGTCGAAAATCCACGCACGCAGACGGATCGGCCGTCGGAACCGTGCGGATACACTAGGTGAGACGGACACGCGGAACAGCACAAACCGAACCCGAACCCGCGTCCTTTTGCACCGTCCGTCCCTGGGTAGGGCCGTGAGCGAGTTTGCGTTCGAACTCGAGCTGTGTGCCCACCTCGAGCGACGCAGCGACGGGATCCTCGCGCGCCAACTCGGCGCGAGCGTGGCCGATCCGGGCGGGCGCATCGTCGACGTCGTCCACGTCGAACCCGGCCCCGAATTCGACGAGCGCGTCGCCGTCACCGGCGAGTCGATCCCGCCGGCTGCGATCGAGTCGGCCGTCGACACCGAGCGGGCCCGACACTGGAAGGACGCCTTCGACTACCATCCCGAGCGCGCACGCCGGGCACTCGAGCGCGCCCTCGAGGTCGGATTCTTCGAGCGCGAACGCCGGAACGGACAGGAGTACGTCCGACAGGTCACCCGCTATCCGGACTGGATCGGCCGGATCGTCGGGATCGAGAACAAGCCCGATCTCGGCCGACCGGGAGAACTCACTGCCCAGTTGCGAACCGACGTCTCTCTCGCACTCGTCGACGCGGCGATTCTCGCCACCGAGAGCTACGTCACGAGAGCCCACCGCAACCGCATCCCCGACGCGGTCGGCATCTGGCGCGTCCACCGCGAGGGCGACTCCCTCGAGATCGAAGTCGTTCGCGAACCCGCCCCGTTGCCGGTCGAGGAGCCGGGCATCGAACCGATCGCGGCTCGCCCCGGCCGAACGGACGTCGCGGTCGTCTCGCCGACCGACAAGGCTCGAGCACGCCGCCGGCTGGCCGAACGCGCCTACGGAAAGGGGTGGCGAACGTTCGAGCTGCCGGCCTGTAGAGCGTGTGATCCGGCGACGACGGAGCCAACGCTGCCGTACTGTACGTGGACGGGACGGATCGTCGACGCGGCGACGGAGTGTGGTCCCTCGTGTGCGGGCTACGAGCCAGCCGAGCGTCCGGCCGTCGACCTCGAGACGGAACGCGAACGTCGAACGCCGTGGGTCGCCGAGCCCGGGAGCCGAACGCCGCGACAGTCCGGTCTCGATCGGTTCTCGTGAGCGTCCGGGAGCCGAACGCGACGTCTGTGGTTCACTTTCGACTCGAGATGACGTTCAAGCACCGCGTCTATTCGTCACCGTTCTCCCTGCGGGTTTATGATGGACGACGACCGAACCCGGTGCATGAGCGAAGCGCCGACGGTGCTCGTCGTCTGCGGAAGTCGACGCGAACCGTCACGGACCAAAGAGCTAGCACGCGTCGCCGCGGAGGTCGGTACCGAGATGGGTCTGTCCGTGCGGATGCTCGACCTCCGTGAGTATCCGATGGAACTATTCGACGGTCGCGAACCCGACGCGTACGACGGGGTCACGACCGAAGCGATTTCGATGGTCCTCGACGCGGAGATCTATCTCGTCGCGTCGCCGGTCTACTTCGGCGGAATGTCCGGCGCGCTGAAAAACCTCGTCGATCACATTCCGTACGAGTCGTTCACGGAGACCTCTCGCGCCGCAGGGATACTCGCAACCGGTCGCGACGACCGCCATCAGTTCGTCATAGAGAGACAACTTCGCTCGACGCTCGTCTATCTCGGCGTCGACGTGGCGACGACCAGCGTCTTCGCCACCGAGGAGGACTTCGACCGGTTCACGTTGGACAACCCGTCAGTAACGACGTACATCGAGTCCACGATCGAGGAGGCCGTGTCGCTGCAGAACGTGTGACTTGCCTCTCCGGCCGTCAGGCCGTGGCAGCCGGCCACCGGATAACTGTCCTGCCGAACCAGGGTGTCTCGGTTACAGTTGCTCATATGGCAATATACATTCCACACGGAGAGTTCCGTTCGAAACGGATGGTTCGATATTTTGTCACCCGTCCCTGACAGCCCAACGACGTGCTTCTTTCTTCATCCCAGTCGGGAGCAAACGAGCGCGCTCACGCTTGCGAGCGCAGCCGAAAGGCTTTATCAGCCAGTGAGCCGGTAACTGATAGAGAGGTGACAAACAGTATGACCGATCTGGCCCGACGAACGCTGTTAGAAGCCGCCGGTGCATCGATGCTGGTTGCCGCCGCTGCAGGATATCTGGGTGATAGCGAGGAAACAGACGACGAACAGCTGGATGCTATCGAGCCCGGTGAGACGATCCTCCTCGAGGCGTATATCGATGGCTGGGAGGTTGTCGAACCGTCCGAGCTTGAAGATGAGCAAAATCCGACACTCGTCCTCGAGGAGGATGAAGAGTACGAGATCGCGTGGCAACAGGGCGATGGGACGAACCACGATCTCGTCCTCTGGGACGAAGACGAGGAGGTCGTCGAGGACTACGAAACCCCCCCGACGCAGGAACCCGATCCGGACGGTGAGCAACTGCTCGAGTTCACTGCGACCGACGAACTCGCCTACTATCGCTGTACTCCGCACCCTAACATGCAAGGCGAGATCGACGTCGAATAGTCGCCTACGGTCTCCGGTTCACGTCCACCCTCACAGTCGATACTGCTCGCCGTCGACGGCCAGCGGCTCCTCGAACGCCTCCTCGACGGGGTAGTAGTGAGCGACGTGGACCAGCCGCGTCTCGGTGGCGTCTAGCTCGTCTGCGATCGCGATCGCACCCTCTCGAGTCATGTGTTTCGTCCCGAACGTGCGGGCAACGCCGTCGGGACCCGCGTGGCGACCGCCGGCCGGGTGGTACTCACAGAGGGCCGCGGGAACGATGGCGTCGGCGAGCAACAGGTCGGGATCGGCGAGTACCTCGCGTGAGGGTTCGGGGATCGCGTAGCTCGTATCGCCCGTGATCGACAGCTTCGCGCCCGTCTCGGGGTCCTCGATCGCGAGGCCGTAGCAGACCAGCGGCGGGTGATCGACGGGGACGAGCGTGACGTCGAACCCACAGAGCCGGACCGACTCGAGCGGCGTCGTCGGGTGGACGGTGACGGCGTCGAGGTAGTGATAGTCCGCGGCGACCGTCTCGGCGACGCTGTTTCCCGTCTCGGGGTCTTTCTCATCGGCGGCGATCACCTCGAGCGTATCCAGCAGCCGGTAGGCGTTGCCCAACCCGTCGAGGTGGTCGAAGTGGACGTGTGTGATCACGCAGGCGTCGGGCAACGCGAGATCGTCCCGGAGGAACTGGTAGCGAAAGTCGGGGCTGGCGTCGACGAGCAACACCTCTCCCGTACGCTCGTTCTCGACGTGGACCGAAAATCGGGTCCGCTCTAGGCCGTGCGCTCGAGCGTACTCGCAGGTGTCACAGTCACAGCCGACGGTGGGCGTGCCTGTCGTGTCGCCGGTGCCGAGCAGGGTGACGTGCATGTTCACGCCCGACTCCGACGCGTCAGAGTTGACACTTCGAGCATCGGTTCGACCGTATCGTCAGGTCGCGACTCGGTCATTGGATCCCGATTGTCGGGCGGCCTATAAGGGTGTTACTCGAGATCGTGACCGTCGCTCTCGCATCGGTCAGTGTGAGTGATTGTGGTCGTGGTCGTGGTCGTGATCGTGGGAATGACCCCCGTCGCCGGCCTTGCCGACGTCCCCGCCCGCGACGAGCGCGTCGTGGTCGCCCTCGATCATGTCCATGTTCTTCAGGTTGTCCCGTTCCTCGAAGCCCTCGACGGCCTCGAGCAGATCGTCCTGGGTGAGCGTCGTCCGGTTCTCGGTGAGGGCGTCGAGGACGGCCTCGCGAAGCACCATCCGGAGATCGCTGCCGGTCAGCCCCTCGGTGGCCTCGGCGACGGTCTTGGGATCGAACTCTTCGATATCCATTGCCCGCGTGATGACCCGAAGGATGTCCGCCCGCATGCTGTCGTCGGGTTTCGGGAAGTTGACGATCTCGTCGAACCGTCGCCAGGCGGCGGCATCGAGCTGGTCGGGGTGGTTCGTCGCGCCGATCAGCAAGACGTCGTTTTGGATCAGCGAGACGTCGTCGATGCTCTTGAGCAGGGTGTTGACGGCGCGTTTCAGGGCGGCGTGTTCGTCGCTGCGGCGGGTCTTCGCGACGAAGTCGAACTCGTCGATGAAGAGGATACACGGCGAGAGTCGTTTGGCGACCTCGAAGGTCTTGTCGACGTTTTTCGCCGTCTCGCCGAGATACTGGGAGGTGATCATCGAGAGCTTGACCTCGACGAACGGCAGGTCCATGTCACGGGCCAGCGCCCGTGCCGTCGAGGTCTTGCCGGTGCCGGGCGGCCCGACGAACAGCAGTTTGCCGATCTCTCGCAGGCCGATCTCGGCGAGGTAGTCACGGTGTTCGATCGCCTTCGAGATCTTCTCGATCTCGCCTTCCTGGTCTTCCGTGAGGACGATCTCCTCGAGCGAGACCTCGATCTCTTCGGGCGCGCGGATCTCGACGAGATCGAGCATGTCCTCGTCGTCTTCCTCGTCGAAGTACTCCTCGAGCAGGCCGTCGATCCAGACGCGGTCGGCCTGGATCGGCCGGTTCATCTCCCGGGCGGCCTCGTAGTCGAGTTCGAGGTCGTCGTGGTCCTCGAAGTGTTTCGCGAGCGTCGGATTTTTCATCAGTCGCTTCTCGCTTGCGCGTTCGACGAGCCAGCGTTCTGCCATCTCAGACTCGGTGAGCGAGATCGAGCCCGAGAACTCGTCTCTGTCGGTGAACATGAGTTCGGAGACGGCCTCCCAGGGACGGTCGATTCCCGTCGCCGCGCGTGCGGTGCTGTTCGTGACCGAGAGCGGTCGCTGGATACCGCCACGATCGTCTCCCGTATCGTCGCCTGCGCCACCGGTCCAGAATACGCGACGGTATTCGGGCGGCAGGTCGTTTTCGTCTAGCGATCGGTCGTCCGAGTAGACCCTCGTCGTGAGCAGGAACTCGACGACGTCGAGCGCCGCGTCACTCATTCTTCGGACGTTGAGCCCACACGGTCTTAATGTCGTCGTCCGGCGGGACGTGTGGGGGTCAGTGCCGCGACAGTGCTACCCACGCCTCCGCTACGCTCTGCCCACCGGCGGCAGGCGGCACAATTATTTTCGTCCGGCAGAACGCAGGGGTTCTCATGGACGTGTTACTCGGGATCGTGGGCAGCGACGAGTCGATGAAGGCGTTGCGGGCGACGATCGAGCGAACGAAAGAGGTAGACGACGACCTGACGATCGCCGTCGTCGAAAAACCCGAAGCGAAACGGACGCCGGAGGAGATGGCCCACCAGGCCAGAGAGCTGGTCCGAAGCGCCGACCTCGACGCCGAGATCCGAACGCTCGAGGGCGACCCCGGCAGTACGCTCGTCGAAGAGGCAGAACGCGGCGACTTCGACCAGCTGGTCATCGGCGGCGGCACCGAGAGCCCAATGGGGAAAATCAGGATTGGACCGATCACCGAGTTCGTCCTGTTGAATGCCACGACGACGGTGAAGCTGATCCGATAACGATGACTGGCTCCCGTGTCTATCCCGACGAGCCCGCCGGCCCGTTCCCGTCGCCGCCCTCGGAGTTCGAGGACGGCGAAGGTCGGACGATCGACGTCCAGGCGCTCGAGGAAGACGACGAGGATCAGATCGACGCCCTCGTCGAGATGTACGACGACTTCGACGCCGCCGACCGCGCCCAGGGGATCCCGCCGTCCGGCGAGAAGCGGATACGGGACTGGCTCGAGCCGATCTTCGCGGGCGGGGTCAACGTCGTCGCCTGGCACGACGAGACTGTCGCCGGACACGCCACGCTCGTCCCCGAGATCGACGACCCCGACACGGCCGACGACTACGGGGCGATCGAGTGGGAACTCGCCATCTTCGTCCACCAGACCTACCAGCGCGCCGGCATCGGTACGAAACTGCTCGAGCATCTGCTGGGACACGCAAGCGACCGGGGGATCGACCGCATCTGGCTCACCGTCGAACGGTGGAACGATCCCGCCATCGCGCTGTACGAGAGAGTCGGCTTCGAGACCTGCAGTACCGAGAGCTTCGAACAGGAGATGGCGATCCGTCTCGAGTGATCAGACAGAGAGCACGGGCTGGCTCGCGTACGCGAGGACGTACTCCGCGGCGCGCTCGAGCACGTCGGGAGAGGCGTCGGTCGTCGACTCGCGAGGGACGACGATGAAGTCGGCGCTGACCGCTTCGGCGGCGTCTAAGACGACGCTGCCGGGATGGCGCGTCTTCCGGGTCGGCGAGAACCCTTGCGCCATCGAGGTGGTCGACGGGACGGCGTGGTCGGCGCTGACGGCCTCGACGTCTGCGAGAAATTCTCGGGCGTTTTCGGCGACCTGGTCTTCGTCGAGCGCACCTGCGTTCATCCCCTCGACGACGCCACGACCGAGGACGTACAGCGCGTGGACCGACGCGTCGTATCGGTCGGCGACGGCGACGGCGTACTCGACGGCGGTGGCGGACTCTTCGCTTCCGTCGACCGGGGTGAGGACGATGTCGACCGCAAACGACTCGCTCGCGTTCATGCCTGGTGGTGAGTCTGCAGCCGTGAAAAAGACTCGGCCCGTCCTCACCCGGCGGCGTCACTCGGGTACGTCGGCGTCTTCGCTTTCGACGTCGGCGACGTCCTCGTCGACAGGAGGCCGCTCGGGCGGTTCGTCACCGACGTCGTCGTCCGACGGGACGTCTCCGACCTGACCGCTGACGAGGTAGTCCGCGACGTTGCCGACGAGGACGTCGTTATCCCCGCGGTAGGCGTTTTCGGGCTCGAGGAAGCTCGCGTCACCGATCACGAACACGTCGCCGGCGTCGGCCGCGACCGGGTAGGTGCCGGCCTCGCGGCTCGTCGACAGGCGAGTCTCCTCGGTCGTTCGCAACGCGATGGTGTCGGTGTCGGCACCGACGGCGACGGCGCCACGGAGGACGACCTCGTCGACGCCGTCGGTCACCGGCGACGAGTCGTCGGGCACTGCGTAGACGCTCAGGTAGTTGTTGTCGTTCTCCACGAGGTTGTAGAGGTAGCCCTCGTAGGTGTAGATCCCGAGCGAGGAGGTCAACGTCGCGGAGTCGTCGCCCGCCGCGGCGGGCGGTACGAAAAGCCCACCGGGCACAGCACCACTACCGGCGTCGGCCGCCACGACGACGCGTCCGCCCGCCGCGACGAATTCCTCGACGTGCTCGACGTCGTCGGCGGCGACGGCTGGACTCGAGCCGGCGATCACCACGCCGTCGGCGTCCTCGAGTTCGTCCTCGAGTCCGCCGGGAGCCGAGGCGTCGACGAACCGGACATCGTGGCCGTTCGCCGTGAGCGTCCGCGTGAGTGGGCCGACGTCGCGTTCCGAGACGTCGCCGAGCACGAGCACGGTGTTGTCACGCTCGAGGCTGTCCATTTCGATCTCGCCACCGTCGGGCGTGGCCTCGGGGGCGAGTTCGTCGTAGTCGTACTGGGCCGTCTCGAGCGCCGGGGGTTCGGTCGCGTCGTCGGCGACCAGTGTACCCACGGTGGCGAGTCCGACGGTCGCGACGACGACCAGCACGAAGATGCCGACCAGCGTTCCGAGTCGGCTCACGGTTTCTCACCTCCGATCTCGTCGGCAGACGCGTCGGCGACGCCGTCACCGTCGGAGATCTCGATCGCGTCGACGGCCTCGTGTTCGGTCTGGACGTCGCCGACGATGTAGAGGTACTGGTGGGTGTCGACCCCGTCGTAGCCGAACGGGCTCTCCTCGACGACGACGACTGTGTCACCGTCGTCGTCGGCCTCGAGCAGCAACAACCCGTCTGCCGTGCCGACGTCTCGTTCGACGACCTCGTAGCTGTCGAGACCTGCCCGCTGGGCCGCGTCGTGGACGGCGTCTTCGGTCGAGCCGATCTCGTCGGCGAAGCCGTTCTCGACTGCCTCGGTTCCCTGGTAGACCCGTGCGTGGGCGACTTCCTCGCGGTCGAGTTCGATCCTGTCGCCGCGTTCTTCCATCACGGAGTTGAGAAACGTTTCCTTGAGCAACTCCTGTTGTTCGCGGTCGTCGTCGGGGTGGGCTGCGCCCTTGTCCGGAGCGCTGTTGCCCGGATTCGGCGCGGTCGGACTCGGGCCGACACCCGCGACGCCGACGCTGCCGACGGTCGAGGTCGGCAACACGTAGATCTCCTCCGCAGGCAACATCGCGTAGTACCCGCCCGACGCGCCCATGCCGTGGACGCTCGCGACGAGCGGTTTCTCCTCGCCGGTGCGTTTTGCCGACGTGTAGATCTGTTCGCTGCCGGCGGGTGTGCCGCCGGGGCTGTCGACCTGCAAGACGACCGCGTCGATCGATTCGTTCTGTCGTACCTCCCTGAGCTCGTCCTCGACGTCCTCGGCCATGCCGGAGTGGATCGATCCCTCGACCGAGACCACGGCGACGGTCCCGTCCGGGCCACCGACCCGATCGGCGGCGTGTGGTGCAGTCCACAATCCGACAGCGAGAGCGACGAGCACGACGGCGGCGATCTGCTGTCGCCGCGTCAACCCAACGTTGCTAAGAGCGGTTACCATCTGCACGTTGCTCGAGGGAGCAGAAACTGATAATGTTTTGTGACCTTTTTCTCGACACGAATGTACGCTCCGACAACGAAACCGATATATGGCTGTGGCTGCCGGCTCGATCAGCCCTCGAGTCGCCACGTGTGCAGCCGGTAGGCACCTCGCGTGACGCCCTCGTCGTGGTACTCGACCGGTTCCTCGATCACGGCGAGACGGTCGCCCGAAAGCGAGACGGCCGTCGAGATTCCCTCGATCGAACGGGTCTCGAGCGGTCCCGTCCCGGCCTCGAGCAGGTGGACGGCGTGGGTGTCGGCGTCGCGCTCGCGGAAGTTCTGTGCCGAGGGGACGGCGACGAGGCCGTCATCGGCCGAGAGACAGCGGGCGAACCCGCGGACGTCGTGACTCCAGATCGTTTCCCCGCTCTCGAGGTCGACCGCGACGGCCGTGTGCTCGTTCGGGTGGCGGCCGTCGGGGTCTCTCGTCTCCGCGGCGTAGGTGTTGCCAGTGACGAAAATCGCCGTCCCGTCGACGACGGCGACGTGGTTCGGGTAGGCATACAGCGTCTCGTCGTCGGTCTCGCACTCGCTCGCCAGGTCGACGCACCACGCCTCCGCGCCGTCGTCTTCGAGGAGGTAACCGTGTTTGTCGCCGTGGCTGGCGACAGCGATCCTCTCGTCGGTGATAGCCACGTCGCCGACGCGGCGCTCACCCGGCGTGCCGGGATCCCAGGTCGTCAGCTCCGTGCCGGTCTCGGTCTCGAGGACGACCAGTCCGTGATCGTGGTCGTGGTTGGCCGGACAGCGGTTGTACGCGACGGCGACCCGGCCGTCGGCGACGTCGGCGGCGATGGGCGACGCCCGCGCGTCGTAGCTCCACTGGAGCTCGCCCGCCCGATCGAAGCCGTAGACGACGCTCGACCAGTGCTGGACGTCGCCGTCGCGTTCGTACCGGCGTGCGACGACGACGATCCGGTCACCAGCGATGGCGACGTCGACGACGTACGGCTGGGCGAAGAACGTCTCCCGTGCGGGCGAGCCGACGTCCTCGGCGGTGAGATACGTCCACTGCTGTTCACCGGTCTCCCGCGAGAGGACCCGGAGCCGTCCCGTCGGCCCGCGCCCCCCGACGACGACCAGCTCGTCGTCGGCCGCAAGCGAGACGGCGTACTCCTCGCCGCCTGCCTCCCAGCGACACTCGCCGTCGGGATCGTAGCTGCGGACCCGGCCGTCCGCCGTGCCGACGACGATCGACCCGTCGTGGACGGTGACGCCGGAGCGGGTCCAGTTGTGGCGACTCGCCGCCGGCTCGAGGTCGCCCAGCGACCACCCGGCCTCGTCCCGGACGACCGCTGGATCGGTGTTCGCGTCGGTCATTCCTCGACCGGGAACGCCTCGTGGAGCGTGTGGTGGGTCTCGCCGAAGTCCTCGAGCAGGCCGTCGGTTCGCTCCCGGAGCCGGCGGATCCGCTGTTCGGCGTCCCGGACCGCGACGACCCGGCCACGGAGGTAGGCCCCGTGTGGGTCGGTCGCGTCGGCCGCGGAGGCCTTCTCTTCGAGGTCGACCAGCGCCGCGTCGAGGTGGCGTTGAATCTCCTCGAGCGTTTCGGCGTCTGCCAGGGCCGCGATCGGGCCCGATTCCTCTAAGGCGTCGCCGATCTCGGCCTCGGCGTGTTGTTTGACGCTCTCGTCGACGCTGCCAGTGACGTTCATCAGTGCGAGTCTCAGTGCTTCGAGTTCTGCGCAAGCCATGGGTGTGTTGTTGTGTTGGTCTGTCGTGGTCCTACAGCGTCTGCTGGACCAGGTCGGAAACGATGCGGTCCCGTTCGAAGTGGGACGAAACGATGCGTTCGGTGTCCTCGGGGGTGACCCCGCCGTACCAGATCCCGTCGGGGTAGACGGCGACCATCGGGCCCTCGCCACACTGGCCGAGACAGGAGCTACGGGTGATGTGGACGTCACACGCCTCGGCGTCGCGGGCCTCCTGGCGGAGTCGCTCGAGGACTGTCGTCGCGCCGCTTCCCGCACAGGTCTGGTTCGTACAGACCGCGACGTGGTTTTCGGGGGCGTCGTGGACGTGTGGGTCGTCGCCGACGTCCTCGCGGTCTGCGTGTTCGGCCTGGTGGACGAGCGAGCGCAGCATTGCCCGGGCACCACCCTGGTCGTCCTCGTAGCCGTCGAGTTCGACCTTGTACTTGCAGGTGTCACAGGACATCTCGACGCCGCCGGTGCGGGCCTCACGGAAGCGATCCGCCAGCACTTTCACGATGCGTTCGTCCGTCCCGAGCGGTTCGCCGGCCCCTGCGGCCACGTAGGGATACTCCGCGTCGAACTCGTCCGTGCGGTCCCGGATCCGTCCCGTCAGGACGCCGTCGCCCAGCATGTACGGTAAGACGACCACCGCGTCGGGTCGTCCCTTCGCGACGGTGTGTAAGGCGTCCTCGAGTCGGGGTTCGGTCACCCCGATGAAGGCCGTCTCCACCCGCGTAAACGCCCGCCCCTCGTAGAGCAGCCGCGAGAGCTTGTGGGCGTCGGCGTTGGCGTCCGGATCGCTCGAGCCCCGGGCACAGACGACGACCGCGACGTCGTCGTCCTCGCGGTCGACGCCGAGCTCGTCCTCCACCGCTCGAGCGCGTTCGTCGAGCAGTTCGACGAGTGCGGGGTGGACTCCGAGATGGGAGCCACAGTGAAGCGACAGGTCGTCGTACTGTGCTCGCGCGGTCTGGACGGCCAGGGGCACGTCGTTTTTGACGTGGCTCGCCCCGAACAGCGACAGCGGGACGACCGAGAGGTGCTCACACGTCGGCGCGAGCTCTTCGATCGCCTCGGGGATAGCGGGCTCTGCGAGCTCGAGGTAGGCGACGTCTGCCGGCACGCCGACGCGCTCTTCGAGCATCGCCGCCAGCTTGCGGACCTGTTCGTTCGACTTCTCCCGCCGGGAGCCGTGGCCGACGACGAGGACGGCGTCGTCCGCGAGCACGTCGTCTGCAAGCTCCGGGCCGTCGACACTCATACGTTCTCGGCCTGTTCGAGACTGCGCTCGAGTTTCCGTTTCCGGCTCGGTGCGTACAGCCCCGTCTCCTCGCAGGTCTCGTAACACCACTCCCCGAAGGCGGGGGCGGCATCGTCTGCGAGGCCGAACCAGTAGCCGCCCGAGGAGGTCTCGCTTATTTCGCCCGTGGGGGCCTCGACGGGACAGGACGCGAGCAGGTCGTCGATCGCCTCGAGCAGTTCCCGGTCGTCGGCGACGAACGAGATGCCGACCGTCCCGCTCGAGGACTTGAAACAGACCGTCCCACAGCCCTCGAGCAGGCCCCGGAGGAGTTCCCGCTTGTGGGCCGAAAAGGCGCTAAAGCGGTAGTTCCCGCGGCCGTCGACCGGGAGACCGAGCGGGCCGCTCTGGCCGTAGAGTTCCGAGCCGTCGATCGCGACGGTGTACTCCTCGTCGGTCCGGGTGATCGAGGTGTCGTGGGCGTACTCGCGGGTCGTCGTCTCCCGTTCGGGGTCGGCCGCCGCACCGCCGGCGATCGCCGCGAGCACTTCCGCCGAGGGCTCGTCGTTCGCGACGACCTCGAGGCCATCCGCCGTGACCTCGCCGCTGCCGGCGACGTGGCCCCAGAGGTAGGCAGTCGCCGGGTGGCCGGCGAGGAGATCGGCGGGACGCTCGATCTCGAGAGTCCCGTCGGTCATTGCCCCACCTCCCGAACCTCGATCGCGTCCACCGGACAGGCCTGGGCGGCCTGTTTGGTGTCCTCGATCCGGTCGTCGTCGAAGGTGGCGACGATCCGACCATCCTCGACGGTGACAGTCTCCTCGCCCGTCGCGTCGTAGACCGGGTCGGCGTCGGGGTCGATCGTCGCCAGGCCGTCGTCGTCCTCGATAAAGCGCGGGTCCCGGGTCAGGCAGGCGAAGATGCCGTCACAGGCGTCCTTCTCGAGGGTGACTTCGTATTTGGGCATGGTGTGGTGTGCTCGTATCGGGACGTCAGTAGTCGTACTTCGTCTCGTAGCCACGCGGGGTGACCATCCGGTCGTCCCAGACGTAGGTCTCCTCGTTGCCGACGACGATGGTGGTCGTCATGTCGATGATCTCGCTTTCGCCGAGCTCTTCGAGTTCGCCGAGTTCGGTGATCATCACCTGCTCGTCCTCGCGGCCGGCAGCGTGGACGATGCCGACGGGCGTGTCGGGATCACGATGCGTGAGAAGAATCTCACAGCACTTCTGGAAGTTGTCGCGGCGCTTGCGGCTCCAGGGGTTGTAGATCGTGATCGTGAAACTCTCCTTGGCCGCGGCGTGGAGCCGGGACTCGATCTCGGGCATCGGCACGAGGTGATCGGACAGCGAGATCGAGACGGTGTCGTTCACGAGGGGAGCACCCAGGCGGGCCCCACAGGACTGTGCGGCGGGGACACCCGGCACGACCTCGAAGTCGACCATCGAGGCCGTCGCGCCCTTCGACTCTATGATCTCGAGTGCGAGTCCCGCCAGCGCGTAGACGTTCGGGTCGCCGCTGCCGACGATCGCCACGTCGTTGCCCGCGAGCGTGCGGTCGACCGACTCCTCGGTTCGCGACACTTCGCCACACATCGGCGTGTCGTAGATCTCCTCGGCCTGCTCGGTGATCTCGTCGGGGATCAGTTCGATGTAGGTCGTGTAGCCGACGATGTGATCGGCCTCGAGCAGGGCCTCTCTCGCCCGCTGGGTCATCCCCTCGGGATGGCCGGGGCCGAGGCCGACGGCCATCAGTTGGCCGGGGTCGGCGTCGAAGTCCTCGACGGTCGCGCCGACTTCTTTCTCGGTCGAATCGTCGTCGCTCGAGGCCCCACAGGAGGATGTCGAGTCGCTGGAACTCGAACTCGAGCCCCCGCATTTGGATTCCGAGGACGTCGAGTCGCTGCTCGAGGCCCCGCATTTCGAGCCGGAATCGCTCGCAGTCTCGGCCTCGGTGTCGGTGCTCGCGCCACAGTTGGAAGTCGATTCGTCAGCGTCGGTGGATTCGGGGTCGGTATCGGTGCTCATGGTCAGAAGTCGTCGACGTCACGCCCGCCACGCGGGGTGACGAGGTACGTTCGATCGTCGTTGCTCCAGGTGTCGGTCTCGTGGTTGCCGATGATGAGCGAGGTGCCCATCCCCGAGACCTTCTCGTCGTGGTTCACAGCGTCGCCAAGCGTCGTGACGAAGTGGCCCTCGCCGTTTCGCCCGGCGTCCTCTCGGCCGGCGTCGTTGACGATGGCCACGTAGGCGTCGTCGGTCCGTTCCTCGCGGACGATCTCGACGGCCTTCTCGTAGTTGCGCCAGCAGTTGTAGAGGACGATCACGAAGTCGCTGATTGCCGCGGCACGCAGTTTCTCCTCGATCTCGTCCCAGCCACGCCACTTGTCGGACAGCGAGACGGTACAGAAGTCGTTACACAGGGGTGCACCGACCATCGCCGACCCGCCGAGTGCGGCGGTCACGCCGGGAACGATCTCGATGGGGATGTCCGTCGCTTCCTCCTCGTCGGCCATCAGGAAGAGGAGGTCGGACTTGCCGTAGACCGAGGGGTCGCCGCCGGAGACGTGGGCGACGTCTTCGCCCGCGCGAACGCGCTCGAAGGCCTCCTTCGCCAGCTCGATCTGGCGTCCCATCGACGAGCGGACGATCTGCTGTTCGTGACCCTCGTTTCGAGTCACGAACCCGTCCTCGTCGACCGCCTCCTCGGGTGGCAGCGTGCCGTCCTCGCGCAGGAACTCCTGGTAGAGATTCGAGACGATCACGCAGTCGGCCGTCTCGATAACGTCTTTCGCGCGCTTGGTCATGTGATCGGGCAGGCCGGGGCCGATGCCGACGACGTAGAGGGTGCCGTACTCCTCCGGTGTCCCCGTCGCGTCGGCGCTATCGGCCGTCTCGTCGACCTGTCCAGCGTCGTCAGCGCCGCTCATCGGCCGATCGCCACCGTTACCTCGTCCTCGTAGCCGATCTTCTCGAGGACGAGTTCGTTCTCACGGCCGCCGGCGATCGCCGAGGCCTCCGAGACGCCCGGCCAGCCGATCAGCTCCTTGGACTTCGAGGGGGTCGGCCCCTCGTGCTCGAGCAGGGTCTCCTTCTCGAAGGCGACGACGCCCAGCCCGAGTTCCTCGGCCGCGGCGAGCAGCCCCTCCTCGTCTTCCTTCCGGGTCGCCGTCGCGACGAACTCGACGTCTGCTCTGTCGTAGTCGGTCTGCTCGAGGGCCGTTTCCCAGGCTGCGAGGAACGTCTCCTTGTCCGCCCCGGAGACGCTGCCGGTGCCGATGACGACGCCGTCCTCGGAGTTGCGCTTGAGGACAGTCACGTCGTCGCCGACCAGCACCGCCTTCGGGCCGTCGAGGCGGGCCACGGGGCCGAGTTCGTCGTCGAGCACGGCGAGGTTCGTCGCCACGGTCGAATCGCCGTTGACGACGTGGAGATCCATCGCCTTCGCACGGGCTTCGACGCCCTGCTTGCCCGCCGCCTCGCTCGCGGTGGTCATCGCCGGGATCGCGCCCATCGTCGCCAGGTCCTGTGCGACCTGGTTTGCGCCGTGGTGGCCACCCGTGATCGGGATCGCCCAGGTCAGTTCCTCGTCGACCACGACGATCGCCGGATCGTCCCACTTGTCCTCGAGCAGGTGGGCGGTTTTTCTCATTGCGATACCGCTTGCCATCAACCCGACGAAA